>NZ_CAWLWU010000002.1:2414010-2532965 GCF_963864895.1 Citrobacter sp. S-77 | reverse complement strand
CGCCTGAACCGGTATCGGACGAGGCTTGCCGTCTTTATCAACCGCGACGTAGATAAACAGGGCTTCAGTAGCCTTATAGCGCTGACCGATAGGCTCTGACGCCACTTTCTTTACCCAGACTTCAATATTAATGCTGATCGAAGTAGTGCCGCGTTTCACGCAACGTGCATAGCAGCAGACTACATCACCCACAGCAACCGGGCGCAAAAAACTCATTCCTTCAACTCGCACCGTCACCACACGGCCATGTGCGATCTCTTTGGCCTGAATAGCGCCACCAATATCCATCTGTGACATCAGCCAGCCGCCAAAAATATCGCCGTTAGCATTTGTATCAGCAGGCATGGCCAGAGTGCGTAAAACCAGTTCACCCTGAGGGGTGTTATTCGTTGTTGTCATTGTAGAACCGACTGTAGAGAAAGATTACAGGCGCGATGCTACTATGATTTGCGGGCTGAGAACAGAGCTGATGCGGTGTGCAGAGCAGTGGAAAAGAGGGGATATGGCAATGAGGAATGCTTCCGGATGAAAATTCGCCAGATCCGCAGATCTGGCGAAAGATATTACGATTTGTCTTCCTGCGGCAGGTGGCGGTAAATATAAACTCCGCTCAGCAGCGTGAAGAACAGCGTTAGCGCGGTCAAACCAAATACTTTGAAATTGACCCAAATGTTTTGTGGTAGCCAAAATGCGATGTAGATATTTGCAAGGCCGCACAGGATGAAAAAGACGGCCCAGGCTAAGTTAAGCTTTGACCATACCGGCTGTGGCAGCGTCAACTCTTTGCCTAACATGCGCTGAATCAGCGGTTTTTTCATCACCCACTGGCTAAATAACAGCGCGCCAGCAAACAGACCATAAATCACAGTTACCTTCCATTTAATGAATTCATCGTTGTGGAAGAAAATGGTCAGGCCGCCAAATACGGCAACCAGAACAAAAGTGATTAACGCCATCTTCTCGACCTTGCGATAGCGGACCCAACTGTAAATCAAAACCACTGCGGTAGCGACAATGAGCGCTGTAGTCGCCGCATAGATGTCGTAGAGCTTATAAAAAGCGAAAAAGACAACCAGCGGTAAAAAATCAAGAAACTGCTTCATTCTTCAATTCCGTAATCAAAAAAGCACCGGCCAGGAAGGCCGGATGCGTTCAGGGTTTACTGGCGAATCAGCATATACAGGCGGAACAAATAGATCAGCAGCACGGCAGAAATCATATTGCTCAGCGTATTCGCCAGCACCGCGCCAACGTTCGGCGTTAGTACTGCAAAACTTGGCGCAAACAGCAACAGCAGCGTTTTTGCCAACAGCCAACCGATTACTGCAGGCGCTACCAGTCGCATATTAGACCATGCCAGACGCATACTGTTGCGCATGGCCGCAAAGACACCCATTTTATCCTGAACCATCATCACTGGCGCGAGGGCAAGCAGAATAGCCAGCAGAATGCCGGGGACGACAACCAGCATAATACCGACTTGCACCAGCAAGGTAGTCAGAAAAATCAGAATAAACAGCTTGGGCAATACCGGTGCACTGGCACCAATGGCGCGTAATGCGCTGACCCGATGGCCTGCTGAAATCAACTGAATCATCAGAATGACGCCGCCCGCGAGGATGGCATTACCAATAAGTCCAGAAAATGTCGATGCTGCAGACGCGCGTAACAGGATTTGCTGTTGTTCTGGCGTCATGTTTTGCACCAGATCAAACAGACCCACGCTGCTGGTTAACTGATCTCCTTCGCTGAGTTGCGCAATCTGTGCGTCGCTGGGAGAAAAGGCATGCCCTAACACCACTGTGATAAACGCGCACAATAACGATACCAGCAAGATGGTAATAAATTGATTACGGAAAAAGTTTCCCGTGTCACGGTAAACGGATTTCGCCGTGATAGACATGCACTCTCCTTGAGTTTTGCAGGTGTTCATTTGCGGGCAATTGTACCCTGGATAACTCTACAGTGGCAGCATCGCAAGATGTATTGAAAAGCATATCTTTGTAAAGCTCCGGTAATTTTTGGCTATGACTTCAGCATCCTGCAACAACGTTGTGTGTTCTCTGTACAGCACACTGGCGAAAATACTTGCGTGGCGAAAATATATCAAAATTGATCTGAAATAATTTAACCTGGATTTTGAATGCAAGTTCTAACTTAATCTGGATCAATAAATGTTAAATTACTGGCCTCAATGTGATCTGTGTTAGATCATTTATTACTCCATTGTAGGTATATTCACTCCGCTTTTATAACCATAACGATGGAGCGGACATGAAAAAATTAACAGTTGCAGCATTGGCTTTAACAACTCTTCTCTCTGGAAACGCATTTGCGCATGAAGCCGGGGAGTTCTTTATTCGTGCAGGTTCTGCAACAGTAAGACCAACGGAAGGCGCGGGTGGTACGCTGGGAAGCTTAGGCGGCTTTGATGTCAGCAATAACACTCAGTTGGGACTGACATTCACCTATATGGCAACTGACAATATTGGTGTTGAATTGCTGGCAGCGACGCCGTTCCGTCATAAAATCGGAACGGCAACAACGGGGGATATTGCGACCGTTCATCACTTACCGCCGACGTTAATGGCGCAGTGGTACTTTGGTGACTCCAGCAGCAAACTGCGTCCTTATGTTGGTGTCGGTGTTAACTACACCACTTTCTTTGACGAAGGGTTTAATAATAACGGCAAAGAAACCGGATTATCGGACCTGAGCCTGAAAGACTCCTGGGGCGCAGCGGGGCAGGTGGGTATGGATTATCTGATCGATCGTGACTGGTTGATTAACATGTCTGTGTGGTACATGGATATCGATACCACCGCGAGCTATAAACTGGCTGGTGCTCAGCAGCATGACAGTGTGCGCCTCGATCCGTGGGTGTTTATGTTCTCTGCGGGTTATCGTTTTTAATCTCTTCTGCAAAACTCCTCTGTAAAACTGGTCGTTTACCGGCCAGTTTTACCCACTCTTTCCCACGTGTATCGTTGTAATGTTCACGTATTGCTTTACTGCGATGACCTAACAAAATTTGTATGTCGATCCCTTGCTCACTGGATATCCTTTCAGCCAAAGAACGTTGCTCATGGAAAGAACAAGGGCTCTGGTGGTGGAGTAAATACGGGCTTAGTATCCTGTCCCGGCACTGAGCGATCACATCCTCAAGAGAAATGTTGAACTTGTTACAGTGTCACTTTAAAGGTGTCGTGATTTTTGCACCTGTTTGCTTTGTTCAACGAAGAGGTGATTATCTCGGACATCTGAACATTTCATATTACAAAGATCGGCCAAGCGCAGCCCTGTGATGATGGCCAGCAACATCCTTTGTCTGCAGGAAGTCATTATCTTTAGCGGTAAGCGGGGCGTTTTTCTGTTTAAGCGTTTCTCCGGTTTCGTAGATGTGGGTTCTTAAAGGAGATTATTGTCCGCATGAAAGGATTTGCACCTCCACTGCCGATACCTCCATAACGGTGCGCTACCTCACCAGGGCTGATAAGTGCCAGGAGCGTCCGTCACTATCCTCACGCGAGTTTAGTGATAGGATGCGTCAGACTAATAATTTATCCCTTGATGCCGATACCTTTATTTCTTAATCAATATATGAAGGAACATATATGTATTGTATTCGACCTTTAGTGCGTCCACTTTGTTTTCTGGCGCTGTTGCCGTTTTCTCTCGTTCAGGCTACTGATAAACCTGCATTGATAGGTGGTGGTGTTAACCCCTTGTCTGTAACCAGAATTCACGATCGTGTGAATTATATGGTGTCGCTAAACTTCAATAACGGAAAAACGGCTCAGCAATGGCGTTCCGTTGATTGTAAACAGGGTAAGGCACAGCTTCTCTACAAGGATTTATTGAATGAGGAGGGATTTACCAAAGCTCGCTATTACGGCAACAGTTACCTCCGTTTTGCTCCAGCTCAAGATGATAAGCAAATGACGGAAGAGGATATACGCGCGGTTTGCCAGCTACCGATAAAAGATGCAATCTGGGAAAGATTATCTCCCACGGATACAGTCGGCATTACCGAACTTGTCGATGTTAATAACATCCAGCGCATTGGTGATATTTTGTCGGTACGTATGGGGTATGACTTTGCTGATATCATCTGGGAACCGCCTTATGATGCACCGTTGGAATTAAAGATTGAGCATTACTTATATAATTGTAAAACGCATCAAGGAGATGCTGTAGCGTTAATGAACTTCGACAGTGAGGGTCGCGTTACGGACTCACTTATCACTGCTGATATTGTCCGTCGTAAGAGTGACTTCAAAATTAACACGCAAAAGGCACAACGCTTTGAGCAACTCTGCCAGTTACCCGCGGGGAAATCATTCAAAGCCGAAGGGCATTTTATACCCGCCGCTAACAAGCAAGCCTCAACATTGATGGGGCCATCAATGCCCGAACTGAGTAATAATAATCCGCAGTGGCTGAATAAATTCCCTCTGTCTGCTGCTATTGAGCACCAGACTCAGTCATTGATCAAACCATGGGCGATTCCTCGCTTTAAACAGATTCGTTATACCGAAGTTAGTGCGCTTGGCAAGACCAAAGTACAACTGGATGCACAACCGGATGGATATATACGCAAACTGGAAGATTATGGTATCTGGACGGTGCAACGTTTAACTCTGGGTAATCAGCTACAGCTGAAGTTCACCATGTCTATTAGTAGTAGCACTACATTGCTTAACACATTGCAGACGGACCTGCGTTTCCCGTTAGTGGCTGGTCAACAATATCAGGCTCAATGGGACAGTATTGACTTCAATAAGAAAGTCACTGCATCAGCGCTACGTTGCGACGTAACGGAAGAGGGAGATGCACATAGCATTGCACCTGAGTTTAGTGGGAAATATCTATTAGTGGAGTGTCATGCAACTAATGAAGGGCAACCGGGAAGTCGTGACAAACTTGCCTGGCTGCAAGATCTCAACGTCTTCGTGCCGGTTACTCAGCAATTGGGAGATAAACCTGAAAATCCAGTGAAACTGGAAAATGTTAGTGTGATACGTTAATAACCAAACGAGCTCACCGCTTTAGCCGGTGAGCCTTTTATGACCGGCTCCCCATTTGATTAAGAGACCGAGACATTTAAGCATTAAAATCTCATAATTTTGAAAGGGTTTTAACAGATTTCACAGCTAAAAATAATATGCAAACTGGAATTGTCAGGATAAAACAGAAAAATTCAAAAATAACGACTAAACTGCCTCCTGTGGAGCTAGTGAAGAAGTCTCGTTGCCAGAATTCTTTTTTTGAAAACAAAAGGGCGGTTTTTTCAATAATATACTTTGAAAAAGGGAATAAAAACGAGTTAATCAACACAGCGAGGAATAACTGATATGTCAACTCACTCTCGGGGTTGTTCATCCAGGAATAGAAAAATACACCAATTACTATTACGCTCCACACACTATTTTTAAGATAGTATTTGAGTGTCATCCCTGATTCCATAAGGCTCCGCTCCTGTAGTTAACAACGTTCCATCCGCAAGCAGCATGCTAACAAGAACGAAAGGAAAATCAATAACGATAATCATTCTCAGCCGTGATGATGGTATCCCGCAGGGGCATTATTGATTGCGGACTTCTCACTTAACCCATACGACGATTTGGTTCTGATTTGTGATCTTGATGATAGCCAGGCGATATGAAGGCCTTTTACCGACCAGTTTTCTCTATTCTTTCCCACATGTCGCTGTCGTAGCCAGTCGCGAATTTCCTGCTACTTCCCAACAAAATTTATTGATAACGAAAAGCTTATTTATCCTGGCATTGATCCCGAACAATTAAAAAGTATGATGAATTACTAAAATCATCATACTTTTTTAACTTACATCTATCGTCTTCGGGGGCACCATCTTGTCCAGACTAAACCGCACACTCATAGCGCTGCTGGCATGCGCGCCTTTTTTTGCACAGGCAGCAGCCTCCGATGAAATCACCACTGCATGGCCGGTGAATGTGGGGCCGTTAAACCCACATCTTTATACACCTAACCAGATGTTTGCTCAGAGCATGATTTATGAGCCGTTGGTGAAATATCAGGCGGATGGTTCGGTAATTCCGTGGCTGGCAAAAAGCTGGAGTCACTCGGAAGACGGTAAAACCTGGACTTTCAACTTACGTGATGATGTTAAATTCTCTAACGGTGAAGAATTTGATGCTCAGGCCGCAGTGGAAAACTTCCGCGCAGTACTGGATAACCGTAAACGGCATGCCTGGCTGGAGTTAACCAATCAAATCACGGATGTTAAAGCGTTAAGTAAAAATGAACTGCAAATCACACTGAAGGATGCGTACTATCCTTTCCTGCAAGAGTTGACCCTGCCGCGACCTTTTCGTTTTATTGCACCTTCTCAGTTTAAAAATAACGAAACCCTGAACGGAATTAAAGCGCCGGTTGGCACCGGGCCCTGGGTGCTGAAAGAATCGAAACTCAACCAATATGATGTGCTGGTGCGCAATGAGCATTACTGGGGTGGAAAACCTCAAATTCAAAAGGTTACTGTTAAAGTGATCCCGGATCCAACCACACGGGCTGTCGCTTTTGAAACAGGTAATATCGATCTGTTATATGGAAATGAAGGGCTACTGCCTCTTGATACCTTCGCACGCTTCAGTCAGAACCCTGAATACAGAACGCAGCTTTCAGCACCTGTTGAAACCGTGATGCTGGCGCTCAACTCAGCAAAAGCACCAACTAATGAACTGGTTGTGCGTGAAGCATTAAATTATGCAGTTGATAAAAAAACGCTGATAAAAAATGCGTTGTACGGTACTCAGCAGGTAGCAGATACGCTGTTTGCGCCATCCGTCCCTTACGCCAATATCGGTTTGAAGCCGCGCGAATACGATCCACAGCACGCAAAATCTTTGCTGGAACAAGCTGGCTGGACTCTGCCCGCCGGAAAAACAATTCGAGAAAAAGCCGGTCAACCGTTACATATCGAACTGGCCTATGTCGGTACCGATGCGCTCAGCAAATCAATGTCTGAGATTATGCAGGCAAATATGCGCCAGATTGGTGTGGATGTTGCTCTGGTCGGGGAAGAGGAGAGCAGTATATACGCCCGTCAGCGCGATGGTCGCTTTGGTATGATTTTCAATCGCACCTGGGGGGCGCCGTATGATCCACATGCTTTCATGAGTTCAATGCGTGTACCATCCCATGCTGACTACCAGGCCCAGCTTGGTCTTCCCGACAAAGCGCAAATCGACAAAGAGATTGGTGACGTGCTGATTTCCACAGATAAAACTCAGCGCCAGGAGCTGTATCGTGACATTCTGACCCGTTTGCATAATGAAGCGGTTTACTTACCAATCAGTTATATGTCGATGATGGTGGTTGCTAAACCTGGCCTGGGGGAGATCCCTTACGCACCGATTGCCTCGGAAATCCCGTTTGAACAGATAAAACCGGTGAAACACTGATGCTGCGTTATGCTATACGGCGAATTCTGCTGCTGATTCCGATGATTTTCGCCGCGTCAGTGGTTATCTTTTTAATGTTGCGTTTGGGAACCGGCGACCCGGCACTTGATTACTTACGTTTATCTAACCTGCCCCCAACGCCTGATATGGTGGCTTCCACACGAGTCATGCTTGGGTTGGATCAACCACTCATTGTGCAGTACGGTCGCTGGCTGTGGAAGGCCGTGCATCTGGATTTTGGTATCTCTTTTGCTACTCAGCGCCCGGTGCTGGATGATGTGATGCACTTTCTGCCTGCCACTTTACAGCTGGCGGGCGCTGCACTGGTACTGATCCTGCTAACTTCTGTACCGTTGGGAATTTGGGCTGCTCGTCATCGCGACCGCCTGCCAGATTTTGTTGTGCGGATAATCGCCTTTCTTGGTGTATCAATGCCCAACTTCTGGCTCGCTTTTCTGCTGGTCATGTTCTTCTCGGTTTATTTGAAGTGGCTGCCCGCGCTGGGCTACGGCGGCTGGCAGTACATCATTCTTCCTGCTGTGTCGATTGCTTTTATGTCGCTGGCGATTAATGCCCGCTTGCTGCGTGCAAGCATGCTAGAGGTTGCCGGGCAGCGTCATGTTACCTGGGCGCGTCTGCGCGGCCTGAACGAGAAGCAAATCGAACGCCGTCATATTCTGCGTAATGCCTCGTTACCGATGATCACCGCCGTGGGAATGCACATTGGCGAATTGATTGGTGGAACGATGATTATTGAGAATATCTTTGCCTGGCCAGGCGTTGGACGTTATGCCGTATCGGCAATTTTCAACCGTGATTATCCGGTGATCCAATGCTTTACGCTAATTATGGTGGTGGTATTTGTTGTTTGTAATCTGGTGGTTGATTTACTGAATGCCGCAGTAGATCCACGTATTCGCCGTCATGAAGGAGCGCATTCTTGAACTTTTACCTCTCTTCACGCTGGTCGGTACGTCTGGCACTGATCGTTATTGTTTTGCTGGCTGTGATTGCGCTTACCAGCCAGTGGTGGTTACCCTATGATCCGCAGTCAATTGATTTGCCATCGCGTCTGTTAGCCCCCGATAGCCAGCATTGGCTGGGGACTGATCATCTGGGGCGCGATATCTTCTCCCGCTTGCTGGCAGCAACCCGGGTGTCGCTCGGTTCGGTCATGGCCTGTTTAATTCTGGTACTGACATTGGGGCTAATCGTCGGAGGAAGCGCAGGATTGATTGGCGGCCGTGTCGATCAGGCCACAATGCGTGTCGCGGATATGTTTATGACTTTTCCGACTTCAATCCTCTCTTTTTTCCTCGTCGGTGTGCTGGGTACAGGACTGACCAATGTCATTATAGCTATCGCTCTGTCGCATTGGGCATGGTATGCACGAATGGTACGTAGCCTGGTTATCTCCTTACGCCAACGTGAATTTGTGCTCGCTTCCCGACTTTCCGGCGCCGGTAATGTCAGAATATTTATCGACCATCTGGCCGGAGCGGTGATCCCCTCATTGCTCGTCCTGGCAACTCTGGATATTGGTCATATGATGCTGCACGTGGCGGGAATGTCATTTCTTGGCCTCGGTGTGACCGCGCCAACTGCCGAATGGGGTGTCATGATCAACGACGCTCGCCAGTATATCTGGACTCAGCCGCTACAAATGTTCTGGCCAGGGTTGGCGCTGTTTATCAGCGTAATGGCCTTCAATCTGGTGGGGGATGCACTGCGTGATCATCTGGATCCCCATCTCGTCACGGAGCATGCCCACTGATGCCACAACAAATTGAGCTGCAAAATCTTGTTCTGCATGCAGAGAAACCGCTGGTCAACGGCGTGTCACTGTCGCTTAAACGCGGACGTGTACTGGCACTGGTAGGGGGAAGTGGAAGCGGAAAATCGCTAACCTGTGCCGCCGCGCTCGGCATTCTTCCGTCGGGTGTCCATCAAACTGCGGGAGCCGTTCTTGCAGATGGTAAACCGGTTTCCCCTGGCGATCTGCGTGGTGTAAAAGTTGCGACAATTATGCAGAACCCACGCAGCGCATTTAATCCGCTGCGAACCATGGCTGCACATGCGCGGGAAACCTGCATCGTGCTTGGGAAACCTGCAGATGATGCCACGCTTATCACGACTCTGGAGGCCGTGGGGTTAGAGGATGCCGCTCGTGTTCTCACTCTTTATCCCTTTGAAATGAGTGGTGGTATGTTGCAACGCATGATGATTGCAATGGCGGTGCTGTGTGATGCGCCGTTTATTGTGGCAGATGAACCGACAACCGATCTGGACGTGGTCGCGCAAGCGCGCATTCTCGATTTGCTGGACAGCATTATGCAAACTCGTGCGCCAGGGATGCTGCTGGTGACCCATGATATGGGCGTAGTGGCGCGACTGGCCGACGAGGTGGCGGTAATGGATCATGGCAATATCGTTGAGTACGGCGACGTTCAAACTCTGTTTCGGACGCCTCAACATACCGTCACGCGTAATCTGGTTTCTGCACATCTTGCTTTGTACGGCATGGAGTTAGTCTTATGACACTACTGACGGTCACGGGTATTTCACATCAGTATGCCCATGCGAATTTGAGCGGCAGACACCAGCATCAGTCTGTATTAAAGGATGTTTCATTAACACTTAAAAGCGGTGAAACGGTTGCTTTGCTGGGGCGCAGTGGTTGTGGCAAAAGCACACTGGCACGTTTGCTTGTTGGTTTAGAATCTCCGACTCAGGGTTGCGTCAGTTGGCGGGGAGAGCCACTCACCCGGTTGAATCGGACAAAGCAAAAAGTATTTCGCCGGGATATTCAGATGGTATTTCAGGACTCCATTAGTGCCGTTAACCCACGTAAAACCGTACGTGATATTTTACGTGAACCCATGCGCCACCTGCTATCACTTAGTAAAACAGAACAACTCGTGCGTGCAAACGAAATGCTTAAAGCGGTTGATCTGGACGACAGCATACTCGACAAACGTCCGCCACAGCTCAGCGGTGGTCAGCTACAGCGTGTCTGTCTCGCACGGGCGTTGAGCGTTGAGCCTAAGCTATTAATTCTGGACGAAGCGGTGTCTAACCTTGATCTGGTGCTGCAAGCTGGCGTAATTCGCTTGCTCAAAAAACTGCAACAGCAGTTTGGCACTGCCTGCCTGTTTATTACCCATGATTTACGCCTTGTCGAACGTTTTTGCCATCGGGTGATGGTGATGGACGACGGGAGAATTGTTGAAACACAAATCGTGGGTGAGACACTAACTTTCTCTTCTGATGCCGGACGAGTACTACAGAATGCGGTACTCCCCGCATTCCCTGTGCGTCACACTCATGCATCATAAGGTTTAAATTGGATGTTACGTACGCTCACGCTTAACTGCGGCATGTACTGACGTTCCGCTCTTGTTTAATCAGGTTTGTAAGCATGCCGATCGCCGCCGGAATATCGTTACTGGAGGTATTTCCGTAGCCAATCACAAGACCAGAAACCGCACCGGGCCTCGTACAGAATGATGACAAAGCCTGAACGCCCAGACCATGCTGGTGGGCTAATTCAGCGATCCTTTTGTCATCATCTCCCGCTGCCAGCTTCAGCGTCAGGTGCATTCCTGATTTACCCCCGAGAATCTGATCTGGTGAAAAGTCGGCTATCAGCGCCTCGCGTAAAATACGCTGGCGCTCGCGATAGAGTCGTCGCATCCGCCCCAGATGTCGGCCAAACTCTCCACTTTTCATGAAATCAGCCATAGCCATCTGCTGCAATTGTTGGCCATTTCGGAGAATTTCATTCAATACCGTTTTTGCCTGTGCCATTACGCGCGCAGGAAGTACAAGGAATCCCAGCTTTAAGGAGGGAAACATCGTCTTACTGAACGAGCCAATGTAGAGTACAGGCGTATGTGATACGAGTCCCTGCATGCTGGCTATCGGTCCGCCAGAGTGCCTGAAGTCGCCATCGTAGTCGTCTTCTATCAACCATGCTCCGGTGCGGCTGGCTTTTGAAATCAGCGCCAGTCGTCTGGCGACGGACATCACCGCCCCGGTGGGATATTGATGGGCAGGGGAGGTATAAATTAGCCTTGGTGTATGGGTCGTCCATGGATCCTTTGGTACGCGTATACCTTCTTCGTCCACCGCCATCAATACCGTATGCAAATTACCAGCAGAGAATGCTGCCTTTGCCCCACGATAGCCGGGGTCTTCCATCCAGACCGTATCGCCAGGATCTGTCAGCAGCGTTACGCAAAGCTCCAGCGCCTGTTTTGCTCCCTCAGTCACGATTATCTGGGAAACATCGCAACGCACTCCGCGCGCAACGTACAGATGCGTTGCTATCGCTTCTCGTAGAGTGTGTTCGCCTGCCGGTTCGCTATAGCCCAGCGAGTGGGATTGCAACTGCCTGACCGCCCGGTCAAGGGAGCGTCGCCAGGCAGCCAGAGGAAATTCCCTGATTGCGGGCATGCCGGGAGATAACAGTGCATCGTGTACCGGTTGTAACGGGGTTTCCAGAATCGGTCTGAGGCGATCAGCCAGACGGACTGCGGGCGTGTCCGGCGATACCGGGGAGACGTTTTTGCGGTCGGCGCCTGACAGGGATGCCACACGAGTGCCCTGGCGATCGGCCAGAATATACCCTTCTGCTGCCAGGTGTTCATAAACGTTCACAACGGTATTCCGCGATACACCGAGCTCTTTTGCCAGCGTTCGGGATGATATCAGGCTCGAGCCCGCTGGCAGGTGGCCACTCAGAATCGCCTGCTGAATACGCTCTGTAAGCTGTTTTTGCAGAGATAGCGGTTCACCGCCTGGGGAGATTACCCCCGGCGTCAGAGGGGCGGTGATATCAAACATATGTCGTGGACCCATCAAAAACTAAAACCGTGGCTCTTTTCAGGATACCACAATTATTTCATCCTCTGACTCTGTTAATGATCCCGTCTCAAAGGAGCTGATCGTCACCATGACTAATATAATGAATCGCTTTAACCAGCCTGTCGGCGCCGAACTCTCTGGCTGGAGTGGCGCGAAACTTCCCGGTGAAAAATCACTGGAAGGTCGCTATTGTCGGCTTGAACGCATCAGCGCTGAACGTCATGCAGCTGATCTTTATGAGGCATACTGCGAAGCGCCGGATGAGCGCGACTGGACCTATCTGCCGTCAGGACCTTTCGAGAGTGAAGTATCCTACCGCACCAGTCTGCTGAGTGCCGAAACGTTGCGCGATCCGCTGCATTACGCTGTGATTGATAAGGCCAGCGGCAAGCCGTCTGGTACGGTTGCACTTATGCGGATTGATCCCGCTAACGGGGTCATTGAGGTCGGCTATGTGACCTATTCGCCGCGCATGAAGCGTACGCGTATATCTACGGAGGTTATGGCGCTGCTGCTTCGCTATGTTTTTGAGGAGCTCCGTTATCGCCGGCTGGAATGGAAGTGCGACTCACTCAATGCTCCGTCCCGAGCGGCGGCAGAACGCTTCGGCTTCCGATTTGAAGGCATTTTCCGCCAGGCCGTTGTGTACCGCGGGCGCAACCGTGACACCGCCTGGTATTCAATCATTGACGGTGAGTATCCTGCGTTGCGCATCGCCTACGAAAAATGGTTAGCGGCAGATAACTTCGATGATGATGGTAATCAACAGGAAAAACTCGGTAACTTGATTGCAAAAATGCGACAGGATGAACCGCAATATCGTTAAGCCTGCAGCAGGCAAAATCAGCATGGACATCCCTTTCTTGATCTGTTTTCCATAAAATACTACTGTATATAAATACAGTTATTGTGAAGGCAGATCATCATGTTGTTTTTCCAGCCTGCGGAACTCCGCGAAATCAAAAGCTTCCCGCTATTCAGTGACCATGTGCCCTGCGGATTCCCCTCGCCAGCTCAGGACTATGTTGAGAAGCGTATTGACCTGAATGAGTTGTTAGTGCGTCACCCCAGCGCAACGTATTTTGTAAAATCTTCCGGGGATTCCATGATTGGGGCAGGGATCAGTAATGGTGATTTGCTGGTCGTCGACAGTTCCAGAAAAGCAGTTCATGGCGATATTGTTATTGCTGCTATCGATGGTGAATTCACGGTTAAACGTCTGCAACTTCACCCGACAGTTATGCTTAAACCGGAGAACAGCGCCTACGCTCCCATTCTGCTGGGTAGCGAGGAGACGCTGGATGTCTTTGGTGTGGTGACGTTTATCGTAAAAGCGACTGTCTAATCATGTTTGCACTGGTTGATGTGAACGCGTTTTATGCCAGGTGTGAGACGGCATTCCGGCCAGATTTGAAGGGAAGGCCGGTTGTCGTTCTGTCAAACAACGATGGCTGTGTTATAGCCCGAAGTCCTGAAGCAAAAGCCGTTGGGGTAAAAATGGGCGATCCATATTTCAAACAAAAGGATTTGTTTCGCCGCTGCGGAGTAGTGTGTTTTAGCAGTAATTATGAACTCTACGCGGATATGAGTCTCCGGGTGATGGCCACACTGGAAGAGTTGTCCCCCCGCGTGGAGATGTACAGTATAGATGAGGCGTTCTGCGATCTGACGGGCGTAAGGAATTGTCGTGATCTGACCGACTTCGGCAGGGAAATCTGTGCAACGATACAACAGCGCACTCACCTCGCTGTCGGGGTCGGCATTGCCCAGACCAAAACGTTGGCCAAGCTGGCTAACCATGCGGCAAAAAAGTGGCCGCGGCAGACGGGCGGTGTTGTGGACTTATCGAATCTTGAGCGACAGCGCAAACTCATGGCTGCATTGCCTGTCGATGAAGTCTGGGGGGTGGGTCGCCGTATCAGCAAAAAACTGGACAGCATGGGGATTAAAACGGTTCTGGATCTGGCTGATACCGACATCCGTTTTATTCGCAAGCATTTCACTGTCGTACTCGAAAGAACGGTACGTGAATTGCGTGCTGAACCTTGTCTGGCGCTGGAAGAATTTGCACCGGCTAAACAGGAAATAGTCTGTTCCCGGTCGTTTGGTGAATGGATCACCGGATATGAGGCTATGCGTCAGGCTATCTGCAGCTATGCGTCGCGAGCTGCGGAAAAACTGCGTAGCGAACATCAATATTGCCGATTCATATCCGTTTTCGTTAAAACCTCGCCATTTGCGCTGAATGAACCGTTTTACAGTAACAGTGCATCGGTGAAGCTGCTTACTCCAACTCAGGACAGCAGGGATATCATTGCTGCAGCGATACGAAGCCTGGATGCCATATGGAAAACTGGATACCGCTATCAGAAAGCGGGAGTCATGCTGGGTGATTTTTACAGCCAGGGCGTGGCCCAGCTCAATTTGTTTGATGATAACGCACCGCGTGCAGGCAGTGAAAAATTGATGGAGGTACTGGATCTCCTGAATGCTAAAGAGGGCAGAGGGACGTTGTATTTCGCCGGGCAGGGGATCCAGCAACAGTGGCAGATGAAGCGAGAAATGCTCTCTCCTCGTTATACCACCAGATACGCAGATCTTCTTCGAGTCCGCTAGACTTATGAAGCCAGGAAAGTCCGGTGATTCACACCCAGACAGCTACGCTTATAGAGGTATCAAATATCGGGAGGGGTTATGCTAACTCACTCTGAAGCAAAACGATGGGCCACCTTAATGCTCAAGGCAGCATTATGTGATGGTATGAAGCACGAAGAAATTTCCCGACAGGTGCATCTTGTCTGTGATCATCATGGAAAGGAGTGCCTTGAAGAACTCATAGAGGAAATTCTGATAGAGGCAGGTCGAATAGGACCTAAACATAGCAATGGACAACTGAGACATCATTGATGTCTCAACTTCCGCTGCTTCCCTCTCAAAGCGTTTAATTTAGGGGGGAACCAAAGCAAGGGGAAATCGGCGCGGTATTGACAGAGGATGCACCCATTCTGGTCCCTGATTTTCTGTATTGCCAACGATTTATGTCACGAGGGTAATGCGAATTGGCCAGCCAGTGCCGCGCCATCATTACTGGCACTTCCGTCTCCTTTTTTTATGTTCTGTACTTCTCATCCGGCCTTTTCCCCTTCAATGTAATGCTACTCTTTAAGCAAATTTATCGCCTGAAACAAATTCTCGCTGCAGCTCCAGCCCTGTCTATGAAATCGAAACTGGTTATGTTGCGGGCGTAAGCGATTGTCGGGCGGCCTGTCCGATCGCTGGTGATAGCTAACTTGTGATTTTTGTTAACAAAAAATGTGCTTTTTTTAAATAAATCTGTAACTTTATCTCTCGGAGACGGTGTGACTTCACCTTATCATCAGTAACAGAATAATTGACATCTTTGACAAGCACTCAGGGCTGTTATGCAACAATATAAGCGGGTAATTGGTTTGGTCATACTGTTAACTATCAGGGTGGGTTCGTGAAGATTGTGCAGGATAAGCTCAGAAACAGGCAGGCATTGCTGGTATCGGGCCTGATTACTCTGATATTTACCTCGTTGTTCCTGTTTATCATTTACGAACAACGTATGGCCACTGCGAGTGAAGGGATCAACCGTCTGCAATCGCGCATGATGGACATTTTTAACGACAATGAACTTCTCTCTGATGCAATTGGGGAACGCTATCATCACATCAGAAATGCCGGGCAATGTGGCGATATGTCGCAATTCGTTCCGCGGAATAAGGACGAATGGGGAATCAATGCCGATCGAGCGCGTGTACATTCGGCATCGGGGAGTATTATCGCCAAAAAAATCAGTAGTCAGGCTCTGTGTATGTACACGGCGGCTGAGTTTATTCGAGGGAAGGTGAACGAGCTGAATCCGGGGACCTTCGATGCACATCGTTATATCATCGCCAAGGATGCTGACTATTTTTACTGGTTTATGCCTGCCGATGCTCGTAACTTCAATTATTCTGATTCTGAGATGGCGAAGGATGTTTCCAGTTTTTTCTATCCGCCCGTCGATTTTTATACCCGATTACTGCAAAAAAATGTCAAAAACAAAGCTCTCAGTTCAACGAACTTTTATACCGATAAAATTACCGGTGAAAAGGCGTTTAGCGTGGTGAGTTATATCTACGATCTTTCAGGTAAAGAAGTCACTGACCATATTGTGGCGTACCTGGTTTATGACCATGCGAAGCCGGAACTAAAGGAGGCGCTGGCGAACGCGTTTGAGTATCGGATCCCGGCGGGACTTAACGTGGCGCTGGTCAATTTACTCAACCTGGATAGTCTTTGTTTATCCGGAAAATGTAATGGCGCCCACTACTCGGTCAGAAGTTTGTCAGAAAAATATGCCCTGCATTATTCAATCTCACTCAGCCGATTTATGGTGCGGGATCCCCAGGCCGGGATTATTATTCTCCTGGCGCCATTCTTCTTCATTATGATCAGCTTTTCGTTGAAAACATGGCTTAATGAGAGTGATCTCAAGGTATATATCGACTCCCTGACCGGCTGTTTTAATCGCAAGATCCTCGACATTATCAAACGACGGGATTTATCACACTGTTCAGTGGTGCTGCTGGACTGTAATAAGTTCAAGGCTGTCAACGACACCTGGGGTCATGCGGCTGGGGATCGTGCGCTGCAAACTATTGCCAACAGAATGCTGTCTAACACCCGAACCAGTCACGATATCGTGATCCGCACCGGTGGGGATGAATTTATGATCCTGCTGTTTCGCTCCCAGGCGAGCGATGCTCTTGCCATAGCCGAGCGTATTAGTGGGCAGGTCAACAGCCACGTATTTGTGGTGGATGGTCATACAGTGCCGCTGTCGGTGTCATGGGGTATTGCAGAAGTTAATGGTGAGCTGGATGTGGCAATCCAGAATGCGGATAACGAAATGTATAAGATGAAACTGGCAAAAGTATAAAAGCCGCCAGAGGAAGTTCTGGCGGCTTTATAAATTACTGACGGGTGGCGGCTTTCATCGCACTGGCAAAAGCTTTCAGTTCAGACAGCATCTGTTCCGGAGCTGAAACATTTTTTTCGATGATTTTGACAACCGCTGAGCCGGAAATGGCGCCAGCAGCACCTGCTTCAATCGCCCCTTTTACCTGCTCAGGCGCAGAGATACCAAAGCCCTGTAAGGCGGGAGGCGCATTGTATTCTTTCAATTTTTCGACCAGATGGTGCAACGGTAACGCAGCCCGATTTTCTGCACCTGTTACGCCTGCCCGCGAAAGCAGGTAGGTATAACCGCGGCCACTGGCGGCAATCTGTTGTAACAGTTCGTCGTCAGCGTTCGGCGGGCAGATGAAAATAGGTGCAACGTTATGGCGTAATGCAGCAGCCCTGAACGGTGCTGACTCTTCAATTGGCACATCAGCCACTAACACAGAATCCACGCCGACTTTTTCACACTGAGCGTAAAACTCGTCAATACCTTTGCTGAAGACCAGATTGGCGTACATCAGCAAGCCAATAGGAATGGCAGGGTGCTTCTGACGAATCAGCGCCAGCATTTCAAAACACTGCGACGGCGTGACGCCTGCTGCAAACGCACGTAATGTGGCTTCCTGAATTGTCGGGCCGTCAGCCAGTGGGTCAGAGAACGGAATACCAAGTTCAAGTGCGTCGGCACCGGCGTCGATTAATGTATCAATAATTTTCAGTGACTGTTCAACAGAAGGATCGCCGAGGGTGACGAAAGGGACAAAAGCGCCTTCCTTGCGGTCTTTCAACTGGGTAAACAGGCTTTCATAACGTTCCATCAGATTTCCCCTCGCGCTTTCAGAATATCGTGTACGGTGAAAATGTCTTTGTCGCCGCGACCGGAGAGATTGACCACCAGCAACTGCTCTTTTTCCGGGTTTTCATGCATCATTTTCAATGCGTGTGCCAGGGCGTGAGAAGATTCCAGTGCCGGAATAATTCCCTCATGGAGACACAGCGTTTTAAAGGCTTCCAGTGCTTCGTCATCGGTAATCGAAACATAGTCAGCACGACCGATGCTGTTCAGATAAGCATGCTGTGGCCCGACTGACGGGAAGTCCAGGCCCGCGGAAATCGAGTAGGACTCTTCAATCTGTCCCTCTTCGGTCTGCATCATGGGGGATTTCATACCGAAGTAAATCCCGACGCGACCATGCTTTAATGGTGCGCCGTGTTCACCGGATTCAATTCCGTGACCACCCGGCTCAACGCCAATCAGACCGACGCTGGCGTCGTTTATGAAATCAGCAAACATGCCAATAGCATTTGAACCACCGCCGACACAAGCGATAACCGCATCCGGCAGGCGGCCTTCTTTTTCCAGGATCTGCGCTTTGGTTTCTTCCCCGATCATGCGCTGGAATTCACGCACAATGGTTGGGAATGGGTGCGGGCCAGCCGCCGTACCGAGCATATAGTGCGCGGTATCGTAACTGCCAGACCAGTCGCGCAGCGCTTCGTTACAGGCATCTTTCAGCGTGGCGGAACCGCTGTGTACCGGGATCACTTCTGCACCCATCAGGCGCATACGGAAGACGTTTGGCGACTGGCGTTCGACGTCTTTTGCACCCATGTAAATGCGGCACTTCAGGCCCAGCAGAGCACTGGCGAGAGCAGACGCAACACCGTGCTGACCCGCGCCGGTCTCCGCGATGATTTCGGTTTTCCCCATGCGTTTTGCCAGTAACGCCTGGCCCAACACCTGGTTGGTTTTGTGCGCACCGCCGTGCAGCAGATCTTCACGCTTGAGATACAGCGTGGTGTTTGTGCCTGCGGTGATGTTCTGGCATTTGGTCAGTGCAGTAGGACGACCCGCATAGTTTTTCAGCAGATCGGTAAACTGAGCCTGGAACTCAGGGTCTTTCTGCGCACTGACGAATGCTTCTTCCAGTTGACGCAGCGCTGGCATCAGAATCTGCGGCACATACATGCCACCAAATTCACCAAAATAGGGGTTGAGTAATGTTGTCATGTCCTTTTCCTTAATATGCGCGCAGTGTTTGAAAGACCGAAGCCAGAAGACGAGCGTCTTTGATGCCCGGCTGCGACTCTACGCCAGAATTGAAATCGAGACCGGCACAGCCGGTTTTAGCTGCCTCAACGCAGTTATCTGCGCCAAGTCCGCCAGCCAGAAGAACGTTATCCAGCGATTGTCCGCCTAAAAGTGTCCAGTCAAAACGTTGACCGCTGCCGCCGAGCCCGTTGTCGAAAATGTATTTATCAACATGTTGATAGCTCCGGGCAGGCAGTGACTCACCAACGCTTAACGCTTTCCAGATTTGCACGTGTTCCGGCAATGCGGCGCGCAGCGTATCGATATATGTCTGATCTTCGTTGCCGTGTAATTGCACGGCTGTGAGCGCCAGATTTTTGACTTTTACACACACGTCATCAATATCGTGATGACGAAACACGCCGACATACTGTAGTGGTGCGCCTGCCATGACCTCACGTGCCTGCTCAACACCAACGACGCGCGGAGAAGAGGGGACAAAAATTAACCCGCCATAGATCGCACCTGCTTCATACGCAGCTTTTGCATCCTGCGCCCGGGTCAGGCCGCACACTTTATTTTCGCCGAGCAGAACGCGACGCACCGCGGCATGGAGATCGTCATGGGACATCAACGCGGATCCAATCAAGAAACCATTGGCGAAGTGACTAAGTTCACGTACCTGGCCGTAGGTATTGATGCCGGACTCGCTGATGACGGTTACGCCGTGACCCAGTCGCGGTGCCAGCTGGCGGGTGCGATTCAGGTCAATCGACAGGTCACGTAAATCACGGTTGTTAATACCGACGACTTTTGCGCCAAGTGCAATCGCGCGTTCCAGTTCCTCTTCGTTACTGACTTCCGTCAGTACGCCCATTTTCAGACTGTGAGCCACGGCGGAGAGCTGGCGATATTGCTCGTCGTCTAATACCGATAACATCAGCAGACAGGCATCCGCCTGGTAATAACGCGCCAGGTAAATCTGGTAAGGATCGATAATAAAGTCCTTACACAGGATCGGCTGCGGTGCGATGCGGCTAACAATTGGCAGGAAATCAAAGCTTCCCTGAAAATATTTCTCGTCGGTCAGTACAGAAATCGCTGAAGCATAATGTTTATACACACCCGCAATTTGAGCCGGATCGAAGTTATCGCGGATCACGCCTTTTGACGGGGACGCTTTTTTACACTCCAGAATAAACGCGGTGCGGGTCCCCTGCAGCGCATCGTAGAAATGACGGGAGCTAGGCTGAACGTCATTTTGAAAGCTGGCCAGTGGTTGTTGCTGTTTGCGGGCGTCTACCCAAATCGCCTTGTCTGCGACAATTTTCGCTAAAACGGTTTGCATCATTTACCCTCTTGCTGCCAGTGCAGTGACACGGTCATAAGCCGCTCCGCTGCGCAGTACGTTAATCACAGTTTGCGCATTGGCTTTTAAATCTTCTTCACCGTGCAGGCGCATTAACATGGCGACATTCGCGGCAACAGCAGCCTCGTGAGCGGCTTCACCTTTACCTTGTAACAAGCGACTGAGAATGTCACGGTTTTCTTCCGGGGTGCCGCCTGCCAGCTGTTCCTGATGGTATGGCGTCAGGCCAAAGTCATCCGCTGTCAGCTGATAACTCTTGATTTCGCCATCATGCAGCTCAGCTACGATGGTTGGTGCATGCAGTGAAACTTCATCCATTCCGCCGCTATGAACCACGGCCGCACGCTGATATCCCAGTACGCGCAGCGTTTCGGCAATCGGCAGTACCAGTTCCGGACTGTAGACACCGATCAGCGCCAGCGGCGGATGCGCCGGGTTAATCAGCGGCCCAAGTACGTTAAACAGCGTGCGGGTTTTTAGCTGCTGGCGGACCGGCATTGCGTGACGAAAACCGGTGTGGTACTTCGGCGCAAACAGAAAGCAGACGCCCAGTTCATCGAGCGCCAGCCGGGATTTATCGGCGTTCATATCCAGATTTATGCCAAATGCCGCCAGCAGATCCGAGGATCCAGACTTACTGGATACGCTACGGTTACCGTGTTTAGCTACTTTTAACCCACAGGCTGCGGCGACGAACGCGCTGGCGGTGGAAATATTGATACTGTTGCTGCCGTCGCCGCCGGTACCAACGATATCGGCGAACAGATAGTCCGGACGCGGGAACGGTGCGGCATTTTCCAGCAGAGCGGTGGCTGCACCAGCGATTTCATTTGGATGCTCACCACGCACTTTCATACTCACCAGCGCAGCGGCCAGTTGTTCGGGCTTCAGTTCACCACGTACTACGGCGGAAAACAGCTGGTGGCTCTCCTGTTGTGTGAGCGTTTGAGCCTGGTACAGTTTCTCCAGAATTGGCTGCAGGATGTTGGTTTGTTCCAGCTTCTGTTGCGCCCAGGCCAGCGTTTGTTCCAGTAAACGTGCGCCCTGGGTGGTGAGAATCGACTCAGGATGGAACTGGAAACCGCACACGCGATCGGTGTCATGGCGCACCGCCATCACCATGCCGTTAAAGTGGGCGTTAATGGTCAGTCCGGCTGGAACGTTACTGCCTACCAGCGAGTGATAGCGCGCTACCGGCAGCGGATTCGCCAGACCTGCGAACATAGCCTGGCCGTCATGCTCAATGCTGGAGGCTTTGCCGTGCAAAATTTCACCAGCCTGACCCACATATCCACCGTAGGCTTCGACAATCGCCTGATGTCCCAGACAAATGCCGATGATCGGCAGCTTACCGCGCAGACGGGTTAACAGCTCCGGCATACAGCCTGCTTCGCTTGGCGCACCGGGGCCTGGCGAGAGCATCAGTACCGGGTTTTTCATAGTCGCTAACCGGTCAATTAACGTCTGTGCCGGAATATGGTTACGGTAAATGACGACGTTATGACCGTTAGTACGCAGCTGATCTGCCAGGTTATAGGTGAAAGAGTCGATGTTATCGAGCAGCAGAATATCAGCCATTAGAATGTCTCCTGTGCATGGTGCGCGGTAGCGATAGCACGCAGAACCGCACGTGCTTTATTACGAGTTTCATCGGCTTCAGACTGCGGAACAGAATCCAGAACAATCCCGGCACCGGCCTGTACGGTGGCAATGCCGTCTTCCACCAGCGCGGAGCGGATCACAATGCAGGTGTCCAGATCGCCATGGGCAGTGAAATAGCCTACTGCTCCGCCATAGCTACCGCGGCGGCGACCTTCCGCTTCCGCGATAAGCTGCATGGCGCGAACTTTTGGCGCACCGCTCAGCGTACCCATGTTCATACAGGCGCGGTAAGCATGCAGGACATCTAAATCGTTACGCAGTTCGCCCACGACGCGGGAGACCAGGTGCATAACAAATGAATAGCGGTCAACTTTGGTCAGATCTGCAACGTAGCGGCTGCCCGGTGTACAGATTCGTGCCAGGTCGTTACGTGCAAGGTCCACCAACATCAGGTGCTCAGAAAGTTCTTTGTGATCGGTGCGCATCTCCAGTTCAATACGACTGTCGAGATCGCGATCCAGCGTTCCGTCTGCACGACGACCGCGAGGGCGGGTCCCGGCAATCGGGTAGATCTCAATCTGGCGGCTGGTGGCATCGTATTTCAGTGAACTTTCCGGAGATGCACCGAACAGTGTGAAATCATTATCCTGCATGAAAAACATGTACGGGCTGGGATTGCTCTTCTTCAGCACATAGTAAGCGGCCAGTGGTGACGGACAAGGAAGCGAAAAACGGCGGGAAGGGACCACCTGGAAAATTTCGCCTGCACGAATGGCTTTTTGCAAGCTACGTACGACTGCACCGAACTCTTCGTCGCTCTGATTGCACTCGCAGCGCATGTCTGGTACATCCGTGACCGGTAGCGGCGGCGCAGGTTCGGTTAACTGCTGGCTCAGCTGTGCCAGACGCGCATTCAGACGGCGTTTTTCCTCTTCACTGGGGGTAAATACGCTGGCCTGGATA
The DNA here is from genome assembly GCF_963864895.1 of Citrobacter sp. S-77. Taxonomy (NCBI): domain Bacteria; kingdom Pseudomonadati; phylum Pseudomonadota; class Gammaproteobacteria; order Enterobacterales; family Enterobacteriaceae; genus Citrobacter; species Citrobacter sp. S-77. The sequence continues at coordinate 2,509,717 of NZ_CAWLWU010000002.1, read as the reverse complement.
CGAGTGCTTTTTTTCTGGTGGTCGATGACCATCAGTGTTTCAGCCAGGTAGAAGCAGTAGTCAGGGCAACGGTTACCCGCTTCAAGCTGAGGTAAATCTTCAAATCCGGCGACTAAATCGTAGGAAAACAGACCGCCGAAGAACATCGCCTCACGCTCTTGCGCCGGAACGTTGACCAGTTCCTGCAATAAACGAAAAGCATCAAAAACGGAAAGCGAACATAAGCGGGCATCTTCATCCAGCAATGGGCTTACGGCCGGAAAACGCAACTGGCGGGCGTTTGGCTGTTTCTCATTGTCAACACCTGCGGGCAGGGTGGCATCCAACAGAGGGAGCAGCGATGCACCGTTAGCAGATAACGCCTGAATGGTGACGGTGTCACCTAAAGCGGTAATACGCAACGCGCTGTCGACCAGCAGCAGGCTTTTCAGATCATTTTTGCTGTCGATATCGGCAGACTCCAGCAACAACGTCGCCGGGCGAGCGCCGCAGACCTGATGGAACAATGCTGTCGGATTCTCACGATAGGCGGCATCACAGGCCAGCAGTTCAAGTGTCGGTTTTTGTGTTTGCATCGTTATTCTCATTAATTTTGTTCAAAAAAAAGCCCGCTCATTTAGCGGGCCTGGTATCTGGTTGCATATTGCAGACGTAAGACACTGCCCGAAATCAGGAAGTGCGCCACCAACCATGCAGTACAAATGTTGCTTTCATCTCAGATACCTTCTTCATGTGAACTTGCGTACTAGTTAACTAGTTCGATGGAATAAAGTCAACACCTGATTTCAGTAAATTTGTCGGAACCGCTATGATGAGCGTGATACGACATTTATAGAAACGGGAGCCGCCTTGAGCGACACGAATTACGCAGTGATTTACGACCTGCACAGTCATACAACGGCGTCCGACGGACGATTGACGCCAGAAGCGTTGGTACACCGTGCGGTAGAGATGCGAGTCGGTACACTGGCGATCACCGATCATGACACCACGGCAGCTATTGCGGCGGCAAGAGAAGAAATTTCACGTTCGGGTTTAGCGTTAAACCTGATCTCTGGCGTTGAAATTTCAACAGTCTGGGAGAATCATGAGATTCATATTGTGGGTCTGAATATTGATATTGCACACCCCATGATGCGTGAATTCCTGGCAGAACAAACGGAGCGTCGTCAGCAGCGAGCGCGATTGATTGCTGAACGACTGGATAAAGCCCATATTCCGGGAGCATGGGAAGGGGCGTTGCGTCTGGCTGATGGCGGAGCTGTCACGCGGGGGCATTTTGCGCGTTTCCTGGTGGAGTGTGGAAAAGCCACCACTATGGCCGATGTATTTAAAAAATATCTTGCCCGCGGGAAAACCGGTTACGTTCCGCCGCAGTGGTGTACAATAGAACAAGCTATTGATGTCATTCATCATTCTGGCGGTAAGGCGGTGCTGGCTCATCCTGGCCGGTACGATCTTAGCGCTAAGTGGCTGAAAAGACTGGTTGCACATTTTGCTGAACATCACGGTGACGCGATGGAAGTCGCGCAGTGTCAACAGTCTCCCAATGAGCGTACCCATCTGGCAACGTTAGCACGCCAGCATCAGTTGTGGGCATCACAAGGGTCTGATTTTCATCAGCCATGCCCGTGGATTGAATTGGGTCGTAAACTCTGGTTGCCCGCAGGCGTTGAAGGCGTTTGGCATCTTTGGGAACAGCCCGAGACTACAGAGAGGAAAGTATGAGCCAGTTTTTTTATATTCATCCTGATAACCCACAACAGCGACTGATCAACCAGGCCGTTGAGATTGTGCGTAAAGGTGGGGTGATTGTTTATCCAACCGATTCCGGCTATGCGTTAGGCTGTAAAATTGAAGATAAAAGTGCCATGGAGCGCATTTGTCGTATCCGTCATCTGCCTGATGGGCACAATTTTACGCTGATGTGCCGCGATCTGTCCGAGCTGTCGACCTATTCTTTTGTGGATAACGTTGCCTTTCGTTTGATTAAAAACAATACGCCAGGCAACTACACGTTCATCCTGAAAGGGACAAAAGAGGTGCCGCGCCGACTGCTGCAGGAAAAACGCAAAACTATCGGCCTGCGCGTACCATCAAATCCAATCGCGCTGGCGCTGCTGGAGGCGCTGGGTGAGCCAATGCTCTCCACGTCGCTGATGTTGCCGGGCAGTGAATTTACCGAGTCCGATCCGGAAGAGATCAAAGATCGTCTGGAGAAGCTGGTTGATTTGATTATCCACGGCGGTTATCTCGGGCAGCAGCCGACAACGGTTATCGATTTAACCGATGATTCTCCGGTGGTATTGCGTGAAGGCGTCGGCGACGTTAAACCTTTCTTATAAGGGCGCAACTCGGTATACTACGCGGCCTTAAAATGGCGCTGACTGGCGCCGTTGATTCTCCTGTTCGACGCCTGTGAAGGCGACACCTAAAGGAAGCTCTATGAGCGAAAAGTTACAAAAAGTGCTGGCGCGCGCTGGCCACGGTTCTCGCCGTGAAATTGAATCCATTATTGCAGCGGGTCGCGTGAGCGTTGATGGCAAAATCGCCACGCTCGGCGATCGCGTTGAAGTGACGCCTGGTCTGAAAATCCGTATCGATGGTCATCTGATTTCGGTGAAAGAATCTGCGGAGCAAATCTGTCGCGTTCTGGCGTATTACAAGCCGGAAGGTGAACTGTGTACCCGTAATGACCCGGAAGGTCGCCCGACCGTTTTTGACCGTTTGCCAAAACTGCGCGATGCGCGCTGGATTGCAGTTGGTCGTCTGGATGTGAATACCTGTGGTTTACTGCTGTTTACCACCGATGGTGAGCTGGCGAACCGTCTGATGCACCCAAGCCGCGAAGTTGAACGTGAATACGCGGTGCGCGTGTTCGGCCAGGTTGATGATGCAAAACTGCGTGATCTGAGTCGTGGCGTGCAACTGGAAGATGGTCCGGCAGCATTTAAAACGATCAAATTCAGCGGTGGTGAAGGGATTAACCAGTGGTATAACGTTACGTTGACTGAAGGGCGTAACCGCGAAGTGCGTCGCTTGTGGGAAGCTGTAGGCGTACAGGTTAGTCGTTTGATCCGCGTGCGTTATGGCGATATCCCGCTGCCAAAAGGTTTGCCACGTGGTGGCTGGACCGAGCTGGACCTGGCGCAGACAAACTATTTGCGTGAGCTGGTGGAGTTAAAGCCGGAAACCTCATCGAAAGTCGCTGTTGAGAAAGATCGACGTCGTATGAAAGCGAACCAGATCCGCCGTGCGGTTAAGCGCCACACCCAGGTCGGCAGCAGTCGTCGTCCGGGTGGTCGTAGCAACAACGGTTAATCATGAGTAGGCCTGATAAGCAACGCGCCATCAGGCGTTAGCGTGGAGCCGGATGCGGCGTAAGCGTATCCGGCCTACTGTTAGTAATCGATCCCCATCTGGGCTTTCACGCCCGCTTCAAAGGCGTGCTTAACCGGGCGCAGCTCGCTGACCGTATCCGCTAACTCCAGAATATCGCGATGACATCCACGGCCGGTAATAATGACCGTCTGATGCGAAGGGCGGGTATTTAAGGCGTTGAGAACCTCTTCAAGCGGCAAATAGTCATATGCCACCATATACGTCAGTTCATCCAGTACGACCATATCCAGCTCAGGATCGGCCAGCATGCGTTTACCATGTTCCCACACGGCAAGACAGGCGGTAGTGTCTGATTCACGGTTTTGGGTTTCCCAGGTAAATCCTGTCGCCATTACCTGAAACTCCACGCCGTGGGGTTCCAGTAAGTTTCTTTCACCGTTCGGCCACGTGCCTTTAATGAATTGTACTACGCCGACTTTTTTTCCATGACCGACTGCACGCGTGGCGGTACCAAACGCAGCGGTGGTTTTCCCCTTACCGTTGCCAGTAAAGACAATAATAATTCCGCGTTCATCACTGGCTGCGGCAACGCGTGCGTCAACCCGCTCTTTTACGCGTTGTTGGCGCTGCTGATAGCGTTCTTCACTCATTGGGCTATTCCTGGTTTACGGCCCGGTTGGGCGTCGAAGGTCATACCGGTTTTACGGCGGCTGTCGTCGCCCATCAGCCACAGGTAGAGCGGCATAATATCGGCGGGTGTTTTTAATTTTAGCGGATCTTCTGTCGGGAATGCGCTGGCTCGCATGCTGGTACGTGTACCGCCGGGATTGATACAGTTAACACGCAGATGGCGGTTCTGGTACTCATCTGCCAGAACCTGCATCATTCCTTCAGTAGCAAACTTGGAGGTAGCATATGCTCCCCAGTTGGCTCGTCCCTGGCGACCGACACTAGAAGACGTAAACACCAGCGACCCGGAATCAGACTGGAGTAATAAAGGTAACAGTGCCTGAGTCAGCATAAAAGTGGCATTCACGTTAACCTGCATCACATCCTGCCAGACCTGTGGATTTTGCTCACTCATAGGGCAGATATCGCCCAGTAATCCGGCATTGTGCAGAACGCCATCCAGGCGTGGATAATGCGTGGCGATACGCTGCGCCAGTTGGTGACACTCTTCAGAAGTGCAGGTCAGCAGATCCAGCGTAAACCACAGTGCTGTAGAGCTACTTTCAGCGGAAATTGCATGGGCGACCTGGCGCAGTTTATCTTCGTTGCGACCCAGCAGAATAACGGTCGCACCGTAGCGCGCGTAGGTTAGTGCGGCTTCACGTCCGATGCCATCACTGGCACCGGTGACCAGAATAATGCGATCGTGTAACAGATCTTGTTTAGGTTGGTAATGCACGGCTACTCCTCGGCGACGCTCTGGCCATCCCGTTCGCTATAACTTGTCGGCTTTATGCCTTAAACCCTGCTATTTTTCAATCAGCCAAAGGTAATAACACCGCAAAATGAACACTTTGTCATGCTTTTTGCTGATTCTGCTGCCGAATGGATGAAGCAAGACGAGCAAACACGCCTGTTGTACACTGAGCAAAAGTAGCGTTGTTAAACCAAGGTGGGATACGTGGAATTGTTGTCTGAATATGGGCTGTTTTTGGCAAAAATCATCACTGTCGTGGTGGCAATTGCGGTTATTGTCATGCTGATTGTGAATGCTACTCAACGCAAACGTCAGCGTGGGGAATTACGGGTCATCAATCTCAGTGAGCAATATAAAGAGATGAAAGAGGATCTGTCGATGGCCCTGTTGGACGGTCATCAGCAAAAACTGTGGCATAAAGCGCAGAAAAAAAAGCACAAGCTGGAAGCGAAAGCTGCCAAAGCAAAAGCGAAGCTGGGGGAAAGTGCATCATCAGACAAACCCCGCGTCTGGGTGCTCGATTTTAAAGGTAGTATGGATGCCCACGAAGTCAGTGCGTTACGCGAAGAGGTCACGGCGGTACTCGCGGTAGTAAAACCTCAGGATCAGGTGGTTGTTCGTCTGGAAAGTCCTGGCGGTGTGGTTCATGGTTATGGACTGGCTGCATCACAGTTACAGCGTCTGCGCGATAAGCAGATCCCGTTGACGGTAACGGTGGATAAAGTTGCGGCCAGCGGCGGATATATGATGGCCTGCGTGGCGGATAAAATTGTCTCAGCGCCGTTTGCCATTGTCGGCTCAATTGGGGTTGTTGCGCAGATCCCTAACTTTAACCGTTTTCTGAAAGGCAAAGACATTGATATTGAGCTACATACTGCCGGACAGTACAAACGGACGCTGACGTTGCTCGGTGAAAATACGGAAGAAGGGCGACAGAAGTTCCGCGAAGATCTGAACGAAACCCATCAGTTGTTTAAAGATTTTGTTCATCGCATGCGTCCGACGTTGGATATTGAACAGGTTGCCACCGGGGAGCACTGGTTTGGACAACAGGCGCTGGAAAATGGGCTGGTGGATGAGGTGAATACCAGCGACGAGGTGATCCTGAGCCTGATGGACGGTCGTGAGGTGCTTAACGTTCGCTATATGCAGCGTAAAAAGCTGATGGACCGCTTCACCGGTAGTGCGGCTGAAAGTGCCGATCGCATATTGCTGCGTTGGTGGCAGCGTGGGCAAAAACCACTGATGTAAGCTTTAAGACTATACAAATGAAAACGCGAGGCCTGTGCCTCGCGTTTTGCTTTTAATCGATCAGGTGATACTTCTCAGAAAGTACGTGCGCCAGATGTTTAAACATATTAAACACAGCTGTACTTTTGGGCGTCGGTAGCCCTTGCTCGTCTAAAAAGTAATCTCCGCTGAAAACCAGCACACCATTACGCTGCGTGACTCCAGTGGCGACAATCCCCGCCAGCGTGTCCTCATGCTCACGAATGATTTTGTTGGCTTCAATCAGCAGTGTTTCGCGATCGATGGGTTGAGTGTCTTTATGCATTATTTACTCCTTAAACAAGGACATTAGTCTACGCCGAGCCCGGCTTTTGGGCAAATATTCCCTGACAAAAACGGTGGTTTTACGACAGTGTCGTTACTGGCGAGATTTGTTTTTGCATGCTAATAAAGTTGCGTAACGCATTTTATCAGGTACAGTGTGACGCTTTCGTCAATCTGGCAACAGATTTGCTTGACATTCGACCAACATTCCGTCGTGCTATAGCGTTTTCGTGCAAAAAATCCTGTTAACTCAGTTACATGAGAGTTACATTACGAACGCGCAATCAGTACAAGGGTTGATATCCGCCGACGCAGAGACCATATCGATGTCTCGTCGCCAGTGGAAGGTGAATCAACGCGCGGCGTATTCCTGGAAGAATCAAATTAGGTAAAGGTGAATATGGGTAAAGCTCTTGTCATCGTTGAGTCCCCGGCAAAAGCCAAAACGATCAACAAGTATCTGGGTAATGACTACGTGGTTAAATCCAGCGTCGGTCATATCCGTGATTTGCCGACCAGTGGCTCAGCAACTAAAAAGAGCGCCGACTCAACCTCCACCAAAACGGCTAAAAAGCCCAAAAAGGATGAACGTGGCGCTCTCGTCAATCGTATGGGTGTTGACCCGTGGCACAACTGGGATGCGCGCTATGAAGTGCTGCCTGGTAAAGAGAAGGTTGTTTCTGAACTGAAACAACTGGCTGAAAAGGCCGACCACATCTATCTCGCAACCGACCTTGACCGCGAAGGGGAAGCCATTGCATGGCACCTGCGGGAAGTGATCGGGGGCGATGACACCCGCTATAGTCGCGTGGTGTTTAACGAAATCACCAAAAATGCGATTCGTCAGGCGTTTGAAAAACCGGGCGAACTGAACATTGATCGTGTTAATGCGCAACAGGCACGCCGCTTTATGGACCGTGTCGTGGGCTATATGGTTTCACCGCTGCTGTGGAAAAAGATTGCGCGTGGCCTGTCTGCCGGTCGCGTACAGTCGGTAGCCGTGCGGCTGGTCGTTGAGCGTGAACGCGAAATCAAGGCATTCGTGCCAGAAGAGTTCTGGGAAATTGATGCTAATACCACCACGCCATCCGGCGATGCATTGCCGCTGGAAGTGACGCATCAGAACGATAAACCGTTCCGCCCGGTTAACCGCGAACAGACGCTTGCCGCAGTAAGTTTGTTGGAGAAAGCGCGTTATAGCGTACTGGAACGTGAAGATAAGCCAACCAGCAGTAAACCTGGTGCGCCGTTCATCACCTCCACGCTACAGCAGGCTGCCAGCACGCGTTTGGGCTTCGGCGTGAAGAAAACCATGATGATGGCGCAGCGCTTGTATGAAGCAGGCTACATCACCTATATGCGTACTGACTCAACGAATTTGAGCCAGGATGCTGTATCTATGGTTCGTGATTATATCAGCGACAATTTTGGCAAAAAATATCTGCCGGAGAGTGCGAACCAGTACGCAAGTAAAGAGAACTCACAGGAAGCGCACGAAGCAATCCGTCCTTCTGATGTCGCCGTGCAGGCGGAATCGCTGAAAGATATGGAAGCTGACGCGCAAAAACTGTATCAGCTGATCTGGCGCCAGTTTGTTGCCTGTCAGATGACACCGGCTAAATATGACTCCACCACGCTGACCGTGGGCGCAGGTGATTTCCGCCTGAAAGCGCGTGGACGTATTCTGCGCTTTGATGGCTGGACTAAAGTTATGCCAGCACTGCGTAAGGGCGATGAAGATCGTATTTTACCTGCAGTGGACAAAGGCGACGAGCTGACGTTAATCGAACTGACGCCAGCGCAACACTTTACCAAACCGCCAGCACGTTTCAGTGAAGCGTCACTGGTTAAGGAACTGGAAAAACGCGGGATTGGTCGTCCATCCACCTATGCGTCGATCATTTCTACGATCCAGGATCGCGGCTATGTTCGGGTTGAGAACCGTCGTTTCTACGCTGAAAAAATGGGCGAAATCGTCACCGATCGTCTGGAAGAAAACTTCCGCGAACTGATGAATTACGATTTCACCGCACAGATGGAAAACAGTCTCGACCAGGTGGCTAACCACGAAGCCGAATGGAAGGGTGTGCTTGACAACTTCTTCAGTGATTTTACTCAGCAACTGGATAAAGCCGAGAAAGATCCTGAAGAGGGCGGCATGCGTCCTAACCAGATGGTACTGACCAGCATAGACTGCCCGACCTGTAGCCGTAAGATGGGTATTCGTACCGCCAGTACCGGTGTCTTCCTGGGCTGTTCCGGTTACGCACTTTCGCCGAAAGAACGTTGCAAAACCACCATTAACCTGGTGCCAGAAAACGAAGTGTTGAACGTGCTGGAAGGCGACGATGCAGAGACCAACGCCTTACGTGCGAAACGTCGCTGTCAGAAGTGTGGCACGGCGATGGACAGCTATCTCATCGATCCAAAACGTAAACTGCATGTATGTGGTAATAATCCTACTTGCGACGGTTACGAAATCGAAGAGGGCGAGTTCCGTATCAAGGGTTATGACGGTCCGATCGTTGAGTGTGAGAAGTGTGGCTCTGAAATGCACCTGAAAATGGGGCGTTTTGGTAAGTACATGGCTTGTACTAATGACGAGTGTAAAAACACCCGTAAGATCCTGCGTAACGGTGAAGTGGCCCCGCCGAAAGAAGATCCCGTTCCGTTACCGGAGCTGCCTTGCGAAAAATCGGACGCGTATTTTGTGTTACGTGACGGCGCAGCTGGTATCTTCCTGGCCGCCAATACGTTCCCGAAATCACGTGAGACTCGCGCACCGTTAGTGGAAGAGCTGTACCGCTTCCGCGATCGTCTGCCGGAGAAACTGCGTTACCTTGCTGATGCACCGCAGACTGATCCAGACGGTAACAAAGCGATGGTACGTTTTAGCCGTAAAACTAAGCAGCAGTATGTTGCCGCTGAGAAAGACGGTAAAGCGACCGGATGGTCGGCGTTTTTCGTTGACGGAAAATGGGTGGAAGGTAAGAAATAACAACCTGTCAGCTGGATTTCTCCTGAAAGGGTCGCGAAAGCGGCCCTTTTTTATTGAAGGGTTATTATTTTTTGTCATCTCTATACAGCTCAAATTTAAATGATATAGTGGTTATAGTTAATAAGTTTTTTATTATTAAATCGTATTAGCAGCGCGACACTGCCTGCTCTCAAACGATGATCTGATGGCGCTAATCTGGATGGTTTAACATGAAATTACAGCAGCTTCGCTACATTGTTGAGGTGGTTAACCACAACCTTAATGTTTCCTCAACGGCCGAAGGACTCTATACCTCTCAGCCTGGTATTAGTAAGCAAGTTCGTATGCTGGAAGATGAGCTTGGCATCCAGATTTTTGCCCGTAGCGGCAAGCACCTGACGCAGGTGACTCCGGCAGGGCAGGAAGTCATCCGTATTGCTCGAGAAGTTCTGTCTAAAGTGGATGCCATTAAGTCCGTTGCCGGTGAACATACCTGGCCGGATAAAGGTTCCCTGTACATTGCCACGACGCACACCCAGGCGCGTTACGCCTTGCCAAACGTGATTAAAGGCTTTATTGAGCGGTATCCACGTGTGTCTTTGCATATGCATCAGGGGTCGCCGACGCAAATTGCTGAAGCCGTTTCGAAAGGTAATGCGGATTTTGCCATTGCGACGGAAGCGCTGCACCTGTACGACGATCTGGTTATGTTACCGTGTTACCACTGGAATCGTTCGATCGTCGTCACGCCGGATCACCCACTGGCGGGTAAATCATCGGTTTCTATTGAAGAACTGGCGCAATACCCGCTGGTAACCTACACCTTTGGTTTTACCGGTCGTTCGGAGCTTGATACGGCGTTTAACAGAGCAGGTCTGGAGCCACGCATTGTTTTTACCGCGACCGATGCCGATGTGATCAAAACTTATGTAAGACTGGGGCTGGGTGTGGGTGTTATCGCCAGCATGGCGGTCGATCCTGTGTCCGATCCTGACCTGGTACGTGTCGATGCGCATGATGTATTCAGCCATAGCACGACTAAAATCGGTTTTCGTCGCAGCACGTTCTTACGCAGTTATATGTATGATTTTATTCAGCGTTTTGCGCCACATTTGACCCGCGATGTGGTCGATACAGCGGTTGCATTGCGTTCTAACGATGATATTGAAGCCATGTTTAAAGATATTAAATTGCCAGAGAAATAATAACGGATGTTACCTCAACGGTATCGCTAAGCGCATAGCGATACCGCTGGGAAATCTGAATGTATTTATGATTTTCCATAGGATATATAAACCGTATATTATTTATGGGGAATACCCGCTAAAGTAGTGTCAAATTAGCAAGCTCGCCAAAAACCCTTTCAAATATTTATATCCGATCAAACAATTGATTTATTTACCTTACCGGATTCGAAAATTAACTGGCTTTTTTTCACCTTTTTCTTTAGGATTTCTCTCATCTGGTGATTAATTGTACCAATTGTTTGGTGCCTAAATGATAAGTGATTTCGATAGTATGAGGTTAGCGATGCCTTCTGGAAACCAGCCACAACGCCGGGATCCCGCGCTGAAACGTAAAGCATGGTCCACGGTCTTTCTTGGCTCCGCAGTGTTCTGGATTGTGGTAGCGCTCGTGATTTGGCAAGTTTGGGGATAACCATGTCCGCGCAGGAACAACAATCCTCCTCTGTGCCATCTCATCAGGATAATGAGCAAGAGAAGGAGACCAACACTGAATATGTGATGGATATTCCCGATTCGTGGCAGCTCTCACCACAACAGCGGGCATTTATTGATTTGTTCGATGAAGAAGAACAGAAGAAATAATCAATGTGTAGTTCATAATAATTATTATTAACCTGCCTTTTTGAATTTGGGACGAATACGACGTCGCAGATCCCGTAGATAAAAAACAACGTGTAAGCGATTGCATAACGTACTCTGCTGCATATTCGCAACGTCCATATCTCCTTTACAGTTCATTTCTTTTTGCATAGTTCCCGGTCATTTTGCTGATCTCCTCTTTTATCAATTCGAGTTGTTATCAAAGCGTTACATTTTGTTTGTGTTATCTTTAATACTAACCCTGAGGAAAATCAGGGGATCCAACCCAGTCATTTAAGGAGGAGCTATGTCGTCGACCCTACGAGAAGCCAGTAAGGACACATTGCAGGTTAAAGATAAAACCTACCGCTACTACAGTTTACCTTTGGCTGCCAAATCATTGGGTGATCTCACCCGTTTACCGAAATCACTTAAAGTCTTGCTGGAAAACCTGCTTCGCTGGCAGGACGGTGACTCAGTTACTGAAGAAGATATTCATGCTCTGGCGCGATGGCTGAACAATGCTCATGCCGATCGCGAAATTGCTTATCGACCTGCTCGTGTGCTGATGCAGGACTTTACTGGCGTGCCGGCAGTGGTTGATCTGGCGGCCATGCGCGAGGCGGTTAAGCGCCTGGGTGGTGATACGGCAAAAGTGAATCCGCTTTCACCTGTTGATCTCGTTATTGACCACTCGGTGACCGTCGATCGTTTTGGTGACGATGATGCTTTCGAAGAGAACGTCCGGCTGGAAATGGAGCGCAACCACGAGCGCTATGTGTTTCTGAAATGGGGACAGCAGGCATTCAGCCGCTTCCGTGTTGTGCCGCCGGGGACGGGGATCTGTCACCAGGTCAATCTTGAATACCTGGGAAAAGCGGTCTGGAGTGAACTGCAAAATGGCGAGTGGGTGGCTTACCCGGACACGCTGGTCGGTACAGATTCCCATACCACGATGATCAATGGCCTTGGCGTACTGGGCTGGGGCGTTGGTGGAATTGAAGCCGAAGCCGCCATGCTGGGACAGCCCGTTTCGATGCTGATCCCGGACGTTGTCGGCTTCAAACTTGTTGGGAAATTACGTGAAGGGATCACTGCTACCGATCTGGTTCTGACCGTTACCCAGATGTTGCGTAAACACGGCGTGGTCGGAAAATTTGTGGAATTCTATGGCGACGGCCTGGATACCCTACCGTTGGCTGATCGGGCGACCATTGCGAATATGGCCCCAGAATATGGTGCAACCTGTGGTTTCTTCCCGATAGATGGCGTGACCCTCGAGTACATGCGGCTGAGCGGTCGTAGCGAAGAACAGGTTGAACTGGTTGGTGCCTATGCCAAAGCGCAGGGGATGTGGCGCAACCCTGGTGATGAGCCGGTATTTACCAGCTCTCTGGAACTGGACATGGGCGATGTGGAAGCAAGCCTGGCGGGACCAAAGCGTCCGCAGGATCGCGTTGCATTAGGGGATGTCCCGAAAGCTTTTGCGGCAAGCAATGAACTTGAGGTGAATAGTTCGCAGAAAGACCGTCAACCTGTGGATTATGTGCTGAACGGGCATCAATATCAGTTGCCGGACGGTGCTGTGGTTATTGCGGCAATCACCTCCTGTACCAATACCTCGAACCCGAGTGTATTGATGGCGGCAGGGCTACTGGCGAAAAAAGCGGTCACACTCGGTCTGAAACGCCAGCCGTGGGTGAAAGCCTCGCTGGCACCAGGCTCAAAGGTGGTTTCTGATTATCTGGCGCAGGCAAGACTCACACCGTACCTTGATGAGCTGGGATTCAATCTGGTTGGCTATGGCTGTACCACCTGTATTGGCAACTCAGGTCCGTTACCTGACCCAATCGAAACCGCGATTAAAAAAGGTGATCTGACGGTGGGGGCCGTACTTTCCGGCAACCGTAACTTTGAAGGTCGAATTCATCCGCTGGTAAAAACGAACTGGCTGGCGTCGCCGCCGCTGGTGGTTGCCTATGCGCTGGCGGGAAATATGAACATTGATCTGACGAAAGAGCCGCTCGGACATGACAGAAATGGTGACCCGGTTTATCTGAAAGATATCTGGCCATCTGCACGGGAAATTGCCCGTGCTGTTGAACAGGTCTCTACTGAGATGTTCCATAAAGAGTATGCGGAAGTGTTCGAAGGAACACCTGAATGGAAAACCATCAATGTTGACCGTGCAGACACCTACGGCTGGCAGTCCGACTCGACCTATATTCGCTTATCGCCATTCTTTGATGGCATGCAGGCTAAACCGGATCCGGTACAGGATATTCATGGGGCACGAATCCTGGCGATGCTTGGGGATTCCGTGACGACTGACCATATTTCACCCGCAGGCAGCATTAAACCGGACAGTCCGGCAGGGCGTTATCTTCAGAACCACGGCGTTGAGCGCAAAGATTTTAACTCTTACGGTTCACGACGTGGAAATCACGAAGTGATGATGCGCGGTACGTTCGCCAATATTCGTATTCGTAACGAAATGGTGCCGGGCATTGAAGGGGGAATGACTCGTCATTTGCCGGGGACAGAAGTTGTGGCTATTTACGATGCCGCAATGCGTTATCAACAAGAGAAGGTTCCGTTGGCCGTGATTGCCGGCAAAGAATATGGCTCGGGCTCCAGTCGAGACTGGGCAGCGAAAGGACCACGTCTGCTGGGCATTCGGGTAGTTATCGCGGAGTCCTTTGAGCGAATTCACCGCTCTAATCTGATAGGTATGGGGATCCTGCCTCTGGAGTTCCCACAAGGCGTCACGCGAAAAACACTCGGATTAACCGGTGATGAAGTGATTGATATTACGGAATTGCAAGATATAAAACCGGGTGCAATTATTCCGGTGAATATGGTGCGGGCAGATGGCAGTAAAGAAGTGATTTTGTGTCGTTGTCGTATTGATACCGCCACGGAATTAACCTACTACCAGAACGACGGTATTTTGCACTATGTCATTCGTAATATGCTGAACTAAAATGCGAAAAAGCCTGCAAATTAACTGCAGGCTTTTTTATATGCCGAATTATTCGACAATTATGTGAAATCACTCGCTCAACAAGTGACCCATTTTGGCGGCTTTGGTGTCCAGATAATGTTCATTTTTGGGGTTGCGGCCAACAATCAGTGGTACACGCTCAACAATATTGATACCGGCTTCCGTCAGGATTTCAACTTTCTTCGGATTATTGGTCAACAAACGCACTTCGTCGACACCCAACAGCTTAAACATATCGGCACACAGAGTGAAATCTCGCTCATCTGCCGCGAATCCCAGCTGATGGTTGGCTTCAACAGTGTCATAGCCTTGATCCTGGAGCGCATAGGCGCGGATCTTATTTAGCAGACCGATATTGCGACCTTCCTGGCGGTGATAGAGCAGAATACCGCGTCCTTCTTCAGCAATATGTGTGAGCGCGGCTTCAAGCTGGAAACCACAATCGCAACGCAGGCTGAACAGTGCGTCGCCGGTCAGACATTCGGAATGGACGCGAGCCAGGACAGGCGTCTGGCCTGAGATATCGCCAAAAACCAGTGCGACATGATCGTGTCCGGTTGCCAGTTCTTCAAATCCCACCATCAGGAAATCACCCCATGGGGTTGGCAGTTTGGCTTCTGCCACACGTTTAAGCTGCATGTATTTCTCCAGATTATGCTGGCACCCTGAGTGCCGTCGCCTGTTGGCTTCTGTATTGCGCTATTTTGCCATAAGGCGATGGTGTTCACCTAATTGCGACAACGCATTCGTTTTTGGAATGGCACAAAATTGTCAATTTTCCCGATACATACTTTTTTCAGTTATGATTGTGAGACTTATCGACGAAAGGAGATGCAATGCTGTCTATTGCAAAGCGGACCGCCTCAGGAGCCGCACTGTTGCTGATCATGCCTGTTTCAGTATGGATATCGGGTTGGGAATGGCAACCAGGCCACAATGTCTGGTGGTTAAAATCCTTATATTGGATAACAGAAACGGTGACTCAGCCCTGGGGGATCATTACGCATGTCGTTCTCTGTGCCTGGTTTTTGTGGTGTCTGAGATTTCGTCTGAAAGCTGCACTTATGCTGTTTACTATCCTGGCAGGGGCAATATTACTGGGCCAGGGTGTGAAATCCTGGGTTAAAGACCGGGTACAGGAACCCCGACCATTTGTTATTTGGCTGGAAAAAACACACCATGTTCCTGTTGATGAGTTCTACACTTTAAAACGTAAAGAACGTGGGCACTTAGTAAAAGAACAACTGTCAGGACAGCAGGATATTCCAACGTTTTTGCGTAAGCACTGGCAAAAAGAAACGGGATTTGCCTTTCCCTCCGGGCATACGATGTTTGCTGCAAGCTGGGCTTTACTGGCGGTAGGATTGTTGTGGCCGCGTAGACGTACTCTGACAATTGTTTTCTTGCTCATCTGGGCGACTGGAGTAATGGGCAGCCGCTTGCTTCTGGGAATGCACTGGCCACGTGATTTAGTCGTCGCAACGTTGATATCCTGGCTGCTGGTGACACTGGCAACCTGGCTTGCACAGCGGGTATGCGGGCCATTAACACCGCCTGCGCAAGAGAAGCAGGAAATAGCAGAGCGCGAGCAAGAAAGCTGACGACGATTGATTTTTCGAAATTTGCCCTCAAATCATAACGTGTAAGGCGCTTTTCCGTTTCGCACTCGTCGTGAAAATGGTAATTTAAAAGGCTTAACGCGGTAAGTTGTTCACGATTTATTCGCTCAAACCACATAACGGGAAGTAATGTGAAATATTTACTCATTTTCTTACTGGTGTTGGCGATTTTTGTTATTTCGGTGACATTAGGTGCGCAAAACGATCAACAGGTAACGTTTAACTATCTGCTGGCTCAGGGTGAGTATCGTATATCTACGCTGCTTGCTGTATTGTTTGCTGCAGGTTTTGCTATTGGTTGGTTAATTTGCGGCCTTTTCTGGCTGAAGGTTCGTGTGTCTCTTGCGCGTGCCGAACGTAAAATCAAACGACTGGAAAACCAGCTTGCGCCTGCGACCGACGTTGCGGTATCTGCCGACTCGTCGGTTGTGAAGGAATAAATATTTATGCTGGAGTTGTTGTTTCTGCTTTTGCCTGTAGCCGCTGCCTATGGGTGGTATATGGGTCGCAGAAGTGCGCAACAAACAAAGCAGGATGAAGCTAACCGTCTGTCGCGTGACTACGTCGCCGGGGTTAACTTCCTCCTCAGCAATCAACAAGATAAAGCGGTGGATTTGTTCCTCGATATGCTGAAAGAGGATACAGGCACCGTTGAGGCTCATCTCACCCTCGGAAACCTGTTCCGCTCTCGCGGTGAAGTCGATCGTGCAATCCGCATCCATCAAACTCTTATGGAAAGTGCATCGCTGACCTATGAGCAGCGTTTACTGGCGGTTCAGCAATTAGGACGCGACTACATGGCCGCGGGTTTATATGACCGCGCGGAGGACATGTTTAATCAGCTGACCGATGAAACGGATTTCCGCGTGGGCGCATTGCAGCAATTATTGCAAATTTACCAGGCAACCAGCGAATGGCAGAAAGCCATTGATGTGGCGGAACGTCTGGTCAAACTCGGCAAAGATAATCAGCGTATAGATATCGCGCATTTTTACTGTGAACTGGCCTTACAGCAAATGGGTAGCGACGATATGGATCGCGCCATGACGTTGCTGAAAAAAGGGGCTGCGGCCGATAAAAACAGTGCCCGCGTTTCCATCATGATGGGGCGCGTGTATATGATGAATGGGGAATATGCAAAGGCAGTCGAAAGCCTGCAACGCGTAATTTCTCAGGATAAAGAGCTGGTCAGCGAAACGCTGGAAATGCTGCAAAGTTGCTATCAGCAGCTCGGTAAGAATGATGAGTGGGCGGAGTTTTTGCGTCGTGCAGTTGAGGAAAATACCGGTGCTGCCGCTGAGCTGATGCTGGCTGATATCCTTGAAGCTCGCGAAGGTAGTGATACCGCTCAGATCTACATTACCCGCCAGTTACAACGTCATCCCACAATGCGCGTTTTCCATAAGCTGATGGACTATCACCTTAATGAAGCGGAAGAAGGGCGCGCCAAAGAAAGTCTGATGGTTCTGCGTGATATGGTCGGTGAGCAGATCCGCAGTAAGCCACGCTATCGTTGCCATAAATGTGGATTTACAGCTTATACGCTGTACTGGCATTGCCCGTCCTGCCGTTCGTGGTCAACCATTAAGCCAATTCGCGGCCTTGATGGACAGTAATTTAAAAAAATGCCTTGTTTAGTTACAACATACTAATGAGTGGTTATCATTCACAGTGTCAAACACCTGTGCCACATCGCCTCGCAGAAATGTAAACGCGCCTGTTAATTTTCTATTACCGCAGGTAGAATGCACGCCGTTTACCCATTTTGTGCCGCAAGCGGCGCCATCTTCAAGAAGGTCTGGTCATGACGTTTACTGCTTCATCTTCTTCCCGTGCTGTTACTGATTCTCCTGTCGTTGTCGCTCTGGATTACAATAACCGCGATAAAGCGTTAGCTTTTGTCGACAGAATTGATCCTCGTGATTGCCGTTTGAAAGTGGGCAAAGAGATGTTCACGCTTTTTGGACCGCAGTTGGTTCGGGACTTACAACAGCGTGGATTCGACGTCTTTCTTGATTTGAAATTTCATGATATTCCCAATACTACGGCGCATGCCGTTGCAGCGGCGGCAGATCTTGGTGTGTGGATGGTAAACGTTCATGCTTCAGGCGGGGCACGCATGATGACTGCAGCACGTGAAGCATTGGTACCTTTCGGCAAAGACGCTCCGCTACTGATTGCAGTGACGGTTCTGACCAGTATGGAAGCCAGCGATCTGGCAGACCTTGGTGTGACATTGTCACCGGCTGAGCATGCCGAAAGACTGGCACGTTTAACCCAGAATTGTGGGCTGGATGGTGTTGTATGCTCGGCGCAGGAGGCGGTACGATTCAAGCAAGCGTTTGGTCAACCGTTTAAACTGGTCACCCCGGGGATTCGCCCTGCAGGTAGTGAGGCAGGTGATCAACGCCGCATTATGACGCCAGAGCAGGCGCTTTCCGCCGGTGTAGATTACATGGTGATTGGTCGTCCGGTCACACAGTCGAATGATCCGGCGCAGACCTTGAAGATGATCAATGCCTCCCTGAAACGAGGTGCATAAATGAACGACTCTAATTCTCGCCTGGTTTACTCAACTGAATCCGGACGTATTGATGAACCCAAAGTGGTGCCTGACCGCCCGAAGGGTGATGGCATTGTCCGTATTCAGCGTCAAACTAGCGGTCGGAAAGGTAAGGGTGTTTGCCTGATTACCGGGATTGATCAGGATGATGCTGAATTGGTTAAATTAGCCGCTGAGCTGAAGAAAAAATGTGGCTGTGGTGGTGCAGTGAAAGATGGCGTAATAGAAATTCAGGGTGATAAACGCGACCTGATAAAATCGTTGCTGGAAGCCAAGGGAATGAAAGTTAAATTGGCGGGCGGTTAATCAAAAAAAGCCACGGAATTCGACCGTGGCTTTTTTATAAATAACGAACTAATGGTACAGAGCTGAGAAAAGTAAACGTCTTATTATATCGAGCCAGTCAACAGTAGATTATTTACCCACCTGATGGCCAATAATACCACCTACCGCAGCACCACCCAGCGTCCCCAGCGTGCTGCCATCCGTCAGGACTGCACCACCGATAGCACCTGCACCAGCACCGATCGCGGTGTTACGGTCACGTTTGGACCAGTTGGAGCAAGCGCTCAGAGACATTGCCAGAGTAATCGCCAGAACAGCAGCGGTCATTTTTTTGCTCGTTACAAACATAATACTTTCTCCTGAATTATTGATTCACGGGATCCAGTTCTCTTTAATGATACGCCATATCAGGACGATTAAAGATATTTCCGTGAACTATGTTGCGCAGGGATGACAACTAAATCACGCAGGTGATAGTCACTTCCTGTTATACCGCTAATAGTAATTTTACGACTTTATCCTGTTAACGACAGGTAAAAAGTCTTAATTGGACCGTCAGATAAGTCTCAGAGAGAAGATGATTTGCCTGCTGACAAATCATCTGGTGAAGTATTATGCTTGGGTATCAATGATGTTTACCGTTAATCCCGAGTGTTCTAGCTGCATTTGCACGCTGGCACTGAGTTTTGCATCCGTCACTACGCGACTGAACCGATCTAACGGACCCAGTGTGTAAGGGTGAATTGCCTCAAATTTTGAGCTGTCGGTAAGCACGATCACCTCTGCACCTTTTTCCAGCACAGCATTGACTACGTCAGAGCGCATCATGTCGCGGCCGGTAAAGCCGGTATCAGCCTGCCAGCCATCAATACCGATAAATGCCTTACTAAAGTGAACCTGCTGAATAAACTGGCGAGTTAGCGGTCCGACCATGCTTTCACTTTTTTTCTGATAGATCCCACCGAGAAGAATGACTTCGCAGGGAGTTTCTTTGAGCAGATGAGCGATATAGCTGCTGACCGTAATGATGGTGACGTCTTTTTGTTCCGCCAGTGTTCTGGCCAGAAGCGCATTACTGCTGCCATTCTCAATAAAGACTGATTCGCCAGGATTGACCAGTGATGCGGCAAATTCGGCCAGTTCACGTTTCAGCGTGAAATTGGTCATCATGCGCGTTTCTACATCATCACTGTTCAATGAGACAGCGAAGCCGTGCGCACGGCGTAAATAACTCTGTTTTTCCAGTGTGTTCAGATCCTGTCGAATCGTCACTTCTGAAACGCCGGTGACTTTAGCAAGCTCAGCTACACTCATCTGGCCTTTATCGGTCACCATCTGCAAAATAGATTGTTGTCGGGAATTCATAGTATTAATTTTTTATAGCGATATCGTATCGGAAATTAAACGGAGACTGCGTTATCTGAAATCTGATGATAGCAATCACATACAGAGAACGATGCCATCAGATCTCCCACGGGGCCCTGGCTTTTTTTGACAAAGATTCTGTATCTTCTTTGACCGTATTTAACAGTTCAGCCTTAAGAATCTCGAGGTTGTGGATGGCTGAGTGGTAATCGCCAGCAACGAGGATATCCAGCACGGTATCAATACGTTCGGCCAGACGCTGTGCGTCGATATCAGACATGTTCGTCATCCTAATGTCAAAATAGTTAGAATTTCATGATGCAGAAATTCATGACAAAAGAGAAGGGAAAAATAGTATTATCCCGAACGATCGGAGAATAATATATATTCTGTAATTACATACAGATATGATCCATCCAGGAATGTCCATTTTTCCATATTCAATATGTTTACTCCTTCCGCTTTAACGCAACTTTTTATTCAGATAACGCTTATACCAGCGTTCAAATGCGGCGGCCGGCATTGGCTTGGCGAACAAAAAGCCCTGACGCTCGTTGACACCGTTCTTGGTCAGAAAGGCGTCCTCTTTCGCGCTTTCAACACCTTCGGCTATGACTTGTAGATTCAGCGCTTGCGCCACCGCGACAATGGCTCGTACCAACGACTGTGAAATAGATTGTTTGTGAATATCTCTAACAAAGGCCTGATCCAGTTTGATCGCATCAAGTGGGAAGCGGGCAAGTTGCGACAGTGATGAGTATCCTGTCCCAAAATCATCCAAATGAATCTGCGCCCCAAGCTGGCTAAACTGCTGAATAACCGACAGTGCAAGTTGTTCATTTTCAATCAAACTGCTTTCTGTTAGCTCGACGTCGATTGGACAATATTCAAAATTCAGTTCATGAAGCACCTGCTTCAAATCGGTAAAAAGGGTCTGGTCGGCAAGCTGACGAGCCGATACGTTTACCGCTACACGCAGATTTATTCCCTTATCACGCCATTTAGCCACCTGGCGCACGACGTCCAGAATAACCCAGCGTCCCAGCGGAACAATCAGCCCCGACTCTTCGGCATAAGAGATAAACTCCAATGGTGGGATTAGCCCGCGCTCGGGCGATTGCCAACGCACCAGAGCCTCCACGCTACGCACTTCGCCACGCCATGTTATTTTCGGCTGGTAATGAATAAGCAATTGATCATTTTCCAGGGCTTTACGCAGATTGGTATCCAGCCAAAGGTATTCGAATACCCGTTGATTCATTTCAGGGGAGAATACGCAAAATTGTCCGCGGCCACCTTCTTTGGCCGTATACATTGCCGTATCTGCATTGCGAATTACACTTTCGCTATCATTTCCATGCTGAGGGGCGAGGGAAATACCAATAGAACATCCGGTATACACTTCAATAAGGCCGATACGGAAAGGCAGACGCAGGCGTGTCAAAATACGCGATGCCGTGGCCTCCAGTGCGCTCTGGGACGTTTTAGTGGCAAGGACAATAAACTCATCGCCGCCAAAACGAGCCAATAATTGATCTTCCTCGAGACAACTGAGGATTGCCAGCGACACGCTCTGTAACAGCTGATCGCCAAACATGTGCCCGTAGGCATCGTTAACCTTTTTGAAATTATCCAGATCGAGGTAAACAATACCTACCTGGGTGTCTCCCGCGTTGTCGATCGCCTCGCTAATCAATTCATGAATTGCGTTACGGTTGGGTAATCCGGTAATGGAATCGGTATTCGCCAGCACGCGCAGACGCTCCTGAGCGCGTCGTTCTTCAGTGATGTCGGTACCTGAACAGATCAGGAAAATTTCGTTCTTACCGCTGCCGTTATGCACAAACTTATTGCGAAACAGAAACAGGCGCTGACCCTTACAGGTCTTCACCCACCGTTCGACTTCATACGAATTGCCTTCGCGAAAAAAAACGTCGATGTTACGTCTTGAAGCGGCTGCTTCACGGCGGCTCATAAAGAGTGTGAAGACGCTTTGCCCGATCACTTCGCGCTCTCTTAGCCCGGTGTACTCTTCGCACAATCGATTAAATCGCTGAATATTGCCCTGACGATCAAGGATAACGATAACTGAATTAGCCTCAGAGACGACCTGTTCAGCAAAAGAGAGTCCTTGTGCCAGATCGCGCGCAACAGAAGGGGTGTCATCCCACGCGGATGCGCTACCGGCCCATTCGCGTTTATTAATTTTCCGTCCGACCAGGTGAACGGGAATATCATCGTCATCAATGGGAAGAGTCATTAACAGGCTGGACGTAATGACTGTCATCTCCCGAATACGATCGGCTTGTTCCGGTGAAAGCTCGATGGTTTGGTCGGTATCAGTCGCTTCGGCGATAGAAAAATGCAGGATGTTGCAATCCTCTGACAAACGCCAGTAGGGGGTGTGAGTGCCTATATAGCTATACAACGTAACCCTCTCCCGAACGTCTTTCATGATGTGTACTATCCCGTTTAAAGCGCATACAGCCACAAAAATAAGGGTAGCCATGATTCATACAGGTTGATTATGGCTGAACGTATTGTTTTATTTATATATTTATGTGTAATCCAGATTCAGGAAAAAGCAAAGTCAGTGTGCTGAAAATAGAAAAAATAATTCTGACTGGATGAAAGAAGTGTAGTGCGTGGCAGCTAATTGCGCGGAAAAAAAGAAAACGGCCTTTTCGTTACAGAAAAAGGCCGTTGAATCGATGTGTGTTACACGGCAGGACGAGCGATAACGCTGCGGGTTTCCATCCGAACTTCAGCAATAGTTACGTCAATCACGTCAGTGACTTTGTAAACCACTTCACCTTTAATTTGCACCGTGCCGCTTTCCTGGCTACATACCAGTTCATCGCGGACAGCGTGCAGGAATGGTGCCGGAATAAATGCAACAGCGCCATTATCGACTAAACGAACGCGCATACCGCCACGGCTGACGTCAATGATTTCAGCTGCAAAACGGATATCGGAATCGACTTTGTCCTTCAGGAAACGCGCGTACAGCCAGTCACCTACATCACGTTCGGCCATACGGTTCAGGCGACGACGGTCTGCCATTTGCAGGGTGATATCATCCTGCGGACGAGCGATGGTTTCACCTTTGATAACAGCCTTCAGCAGGCGGTGGTTGATCATATCGCCATACTTACGGATAGGGGAAGTCCATGTGGCATATGCTTCCAGACCTAACCCAAAGTGCGGTCCTGGCTCGGTGCTAATCTCTGCATAAGACTGGAACCGGCGAATACGGCTGTCGAGGAAACCAGAAGGCTGGGCATCCAGCTCACGACGCAGTTTGCAGAAGCCTTCCAGGGTTAATACTTCTTCGGCATCGACGTGCATACCATGGGTTTTCAACAGTGCGGCCAGCGCTTCAGCATTCGCCGGATCGAATCCCATGTGTACGTTATAAATACCAAAGCCCAGTTTGTCGCGAAGCACACGTGCCGCACAAATATTTGCCGCAATCATGGACTCTTCCACAATACGGTTTGCGATGCGGCGCGGCTCAGCCACGATGTCCAGGACTTCACCTTTTTCACCCAGAACAAAACGATAATCCGGGCGATCTTTAAATACCAGAGCATGGTTATGACGCCATTCACCACGACTCAGGCAAATGCGCTGTAGCAGACGGATCTGACCGGCAATCGCGTCGTTTTCAGGCTGCCAGTCCCCGGTGCCTTCCAGCCAGTCGGAAACGTTGTCATACGCCAGCTTGGCTTTGGATTCGATAGTGGCTGCAAAGAAGGTGATGTTGTCCTCGATCGTACCGTCAGCAGCAATAATCATGCGACAAGCCAGAACCGGACGAACTTCGTTAGCGCGCAGGGAACACAGGTCGTCGGACAGTTCGCGCGGTAACATCGGAATATTGAATCCCGGCAGATAGTTGGTGAACGCACGAATTTTCGCCGCGTTATCCAGTTTGCTGCCTTCAGCAATCCAGGCAGTAGGATCGGCAATTGCAACGGTTAATTGCAGTTTACCGTCAGCCAGCTCTTCGGCATACAACGCATCATCCATATCTTCAGTGCTGGCACTGTCGATGGTGACGAAATGGAGAGCAGTTAAATCCTGACGTTCCAAACCTTCATCCAGCATTTCGGTGGCCACGCCATCCGGTGCTTCTTTTTCGAGGTTATGGCGCGCCAGTGTGACCCACCATGGGACGAAGTGATCGTCAGCAAAGGTGATAAACTGAGTTAATTCAGCATAGAAGGTGCGGTCGCCTTTCAGCGGATGACGGCGCATTTCAGCTACTGCCCAGTCACCCTCTTTAAATTCGTGTTCCACACCGCGAGCAGCGCGGCAGGGAATAGCATCTTTCAGTAACGGATGATCCGGTACAATGGACAAACGGTCATTCTTGCCCTGAACTTTACCCACGAAGCGAGTCAGGAACGGTTCGACCAGTTCTTCCGGCTCGGCAGACTCGCGATCTTTTTCCGTATGGATAACCGCGACAATGCGGTCACCATGCATCACTTTTTTCATCTGCGGCGGTGGAATAAAATAGCTTTTTTGTGCATCGACTTCCAGGAAGCCAAAGCCTTTTTCCGTGGCTTTTACCACCCCTTCAGCACGTGGCGTTTGGGAATGTAGTTGCTGTTTAAGCTGCGCTAGCAGCGGGTTGTCCTGAAGCATAATTGTCTATTTTCGTGGCCAAAAGAGCGGCTGACAGTTTTACGCGAATCTGCCTGGCGCAGCAAGCGCTCTTTCAGTAAATGGATCGGTTAATGAGTCTCGCCCAGTGCGATTTTCAAGCGATTCAACCATCCGCACAATCCGCTCCAGGCCAGTAGGTTAATAGCCTGTTCTGAAGATATACCCTGATCGAGTAACGGGGTTAGCAGTGCGGCGCTAAAACGATCGGGCGCCCGGGTCAGCCATTGTACCGCCTGTAGGGTTACGCGCTCAACTGGATGTCGCTGCTCCCAGCGCTGTAATTCGCGCTCCTCATCGCGAAGTAAAGCGATGACGTCGGCCATTTCATGCACCGAATGTGCGTATTCATTAAAGCAGGCAACGCTGCCATTAATACGTGCAGTCAGCAGAGTGGTCAGTGAAAACGATCTTGATTGCACATCAGTGCGCAGTGAGCTGATAACCAGTGATTTGAGTACCGCCAGTATTTCGGGTGAATGAGCCAGTAACGGCGTCAATGCGCGCAGTTCGGGGGACGAGTGATCCGGGGGCTGCTGACGAGCGGGACAATATTCGACCGGGAAGGATGCGGCATGCCATTTTGCATTGGCATCATTAAATGCTGACGCTAGCGCGTATTGTTGTACATCAAGTCCCGGTATCCGGCGAGCTGGGTGACCAAAGTATGCCTGAAAAATAGCTACTGCACGGGCCTGAAACCCCACAAATCCAATTATTTGATTGATCAGAATAATATCGCCGGTTGTCAGACCAACCTCATCCAGATGCTGACGAGCACGCGCGTTAATAACGGAGGGTGAACTGGCGAGTTGGCGAGCATATTGGGTGATTTGCGCTAGCCGGTGATTGCTCTCCCGCGAGGAGTCCGGGCCTGGAAGCGGTGTTAAACGCGCCGCATAGTGATTACACAATCGCTGGACGCCGTAAACCTGGGCGACAGTTAAAGCGGTGCTCATACGTTCATAGGCGCTGAATGTATGCAACTGGCTCTGAGTAACGTGAGCAGGGAAAAGATGACAGGCAAGTTTACGGGCAGGTTCTAACCAGGACTGAAAGGGTAAAAGCGCGACTTCGGGTATCGTCAAATCCAGTAAAAAACTGTCCTCGACGTGCGCGGCTTCAGGCACCAGTGGCAGGGCATCTTGCGGATACCTGCTGGACTGAGTTTCATGATACCAGTGGCTTTTGCCTTCAATTCGGCGTTGTTCCATGGGCGATCCTTGGTCTAAAAAGTGGCGACCCGGATACGTCGTCATACCCATACGCCGGATCGTTTGTGCTGCATTATCCTGGCGTAAGCGGATGAGGGGATGAAAGACTGTTAGGTGATAATAAATATCAGAAAAGTATATATGGCAGAATGTAGATGGGCGGAAGAATGGAAAATCATGGGCGACGCAACGCCGCCCATGGAGGTGGTCTGAAAGATTATTTCAATTCCAGTTCGTTCATTGCAGCGATGCTGAAGCCACCGTCAACGTGAACGACTTCACCGGAGATACCGCCAGACAAGTCGGAGCACAGGAATGCTGCGGAGTTGCCCACATCTTCAATGGTAACAGTGCGGCGAATCGGGGTAACCGCTTCACAATGTGCCAGCATTTTACGGAAATCTTTAATACCGGATGCCGCCAGAGTACGGATAGGACCTGCGGAGATTGCGTTAACACGCACACCTTCAGGACCCATCGCGTTAGCCATGTAACGCACGTTCGCTTCGAGGGAAGCCTTCGCCAGACCCATAACGTTGTAGTTCGGGATTGCGCGCTCTGCGCCCAGGTAGGACAGAGTCAGCAGAGCAGAGCCTGGGTTCAGCATAGTACGGCATGCTTTAGCCATCGCAACAAAGCTGTAGGCGCTGATGTCATGAGCGATTTTAAAGCCTTCGCGGGTGACAGCATTCACATAGTCGCCATCCAACTGATCAGCCGGTGCAAAACCGATGGAGTGCACGAAACCGTCGAATTTCGGCCAGGTTTTGGCCAGCTCAGCGAACATGGTGTCGATACTGGCGTCTTCAGCCACATCGCACTGCAGGACGATGCTGGAACCCAGTTGAGCTGCAAATTCTTCCACGCGGCCTTTCAGTTTGTCGTTCTGGTAGGTGAACGCTAGTTCAGCCCCTTCACGATGCATCGCCTGCGCGATACCCCATGCGATGGACAGTTTACTGGCAAGACCGGTCACCAGAATGCGCTTACCGGAAAGAAAACCCATAGCTTTAATCCTTATAGTCATTACTTATTTTTTAGCAATCAATGAGTTATGATTGCAATTTCAAGGTCACTCGAAATTGGTCTGAAATTATATCCCACTCTCTGCCCCTTGTGTCACGATCTTTCTCTGCGATTCACCACACGGTTACTGGCAGCAAAAAGTATTTCAGGGGGCTGTAGAGTTGTAGTCAGTTATGAGCGGCCTGTCGCTATACATTGCACGTGAGGAGTATATCACTCCCCCCTGGTTCTGCCTCATCCAACCAGCGAAAGGCAGGGCGGCAAGGTGACAGTACTAAGACCCTGAATAGCTAAAATGACATGATTTTATCGCTAGTCGATGTTTATAAACATATCAATGTAAGAAGATTCTTAAAACAAAAATAATGACCATATTCAGTTCGTTATGATATATTGTTTTTATCGATCAATATCTATGTATTGATCGATATTATTGATTGATTGTAATTAGAAGTGCATTATCAGGATGTTATGATCAATTGGAGTGGTCTTATGCACTATCATTTCATCGCGGAACCGATGAGAGACACAATGGATAAGTTGCTGGGTGTTGAGATGCTCACCCGGTTTACTTCAGACACGGTTCACCCGTTACATTCAGATTTCATCATTACAGCGTGGAGTGGTGAACAAAAACGTCATTTTCTGCTCGAACAAATAAAGTTAATCGCTCAAAAGCGAGACTGGTTTGAGAAAAATAACCTTTTCTGCACGCTTAATCTCATTGACGAAATGGCGCTTCTGGCGATTGGCGACCCTGTCATTACATCTGCATTACATGCAATGCCATTTATTGCTCTGCAACTCTCAGAACGATTCTTGTCGAATACAGCATGCCTGAATAATCTGTTAATTAACTCTCTTGGTGATGGTCCAAATGCATTGTGGCTGGGCGATCTGGGGTCTGGCTGCGTCGGGGCGAATCCGCTGGTTAGCGGCGGTTTTGATGTTGTGAAAATGGATCGTAACTTCTTTCTCGCCCAGGTAGAAAAGCCCATGTTTCCGGTTCTCATAAAAAATATCCGGGAATACTGTGATCATGTTGTGGTCGAGGGAATTGACGATGCCCGGTTTATCGACGAAGTCATCAACGCTGGAGTATGGGCGATACAGGGAACTGTATTCCCATCGATCACTTTTACCGATGTAGAAGCGCTAATGCCGGTAAGTGTCTACCATTAAAGGCAAAAAAGAGCCCTCCGGCAGAGGAGGGCATTTGTCCTGCTAACGGTCTTTTCGCCAGGCATCCGCAGTGAGTGCCTCGCCGAAATGCCCGGAAATCAGGCGACGAGTCAGCTCATGCAGGGGAGAGGCAAGAACATCCGCTGTACTACCGCGCTCAACAACTTCTCCCTGATGCATGACCAGTACCTGATCGCTGATGTGTTTCATCATTCCAATATGCTGAGTTACATAAATATATGAAATTCCTTGTTTTTCCTGTAGCTCCAGCATCAAATTAATCAGTTGTGAGCGCATCGACATATCGAGAGATGCCAGGGCTTCATCCGCGATGATTACCTTAGGGCGCAAAATAAGAGCGCGGGCGAGCCCCAGACGCTGTTTTTGCCCAGGGGCCAGCATATGCGGGTAGTAGCTGACGTGATCGGGTAGTAGACCGACCATCCGCATCGTTTCAATAATCTGTTTACGCCGCTGCTCTGGCTCCAGAGCGGTGTTGAGACGCAGCGGGAAATCGAGGATTTGCGAGATACGCTGGCGCGGGTTAAGTGATGTCGACGGATCCTGGAAAATCATGCGAATACGCTGGCTACGAAAGGAATAATCGCCGTACTTCAGCGGGTGATCGTCAATCAGCAGTTCGCCGCTGGTAGGCTCAACCATCCCCGCCAGCATTTTTGCCAGCGTGGATTTACCTGAGCCGTTTTCGCCAATGATGGCAAGAGTTTGTCGCTCACGCAGGGTAAAACTCAGGGGCTTGACGGCCTCGACGGTCTGGCGACGAAACAAGCCGGTCCGGTAGCGAAAGGTTTTGCTCAGATTACGTACTTCGAGCAGTGTTTCTACCATCTCACTCTCTCTCCATGTTCAGCGGGAAATGACAGGCGTAGAGATGATTCTTTGCTCCGGTCAGTCGTGGGGTTTCAATACATTCGCGTTGTGCATAAGGGCAACGTGGTCCCAGGCGGCAACCAATAGGCAATTGCTCTAACAATGGAATTGCTCCCGGCATGGTATTCAGTCGGCTTTTGTGAGGCATCGGACTACCAAAGTCAGGAATGGCACGGATCAACGCCTGGGTATAGGGATGATGCGGAATTGTCACCAGATCTTTACTGGGGGCGGTTTCCACCGTTTGTCCGCAGTACATTACGTTGATTTTGTCTGCCCATTGGCTAAGCATTTGCAGGTCATGGCTGATCAGTAAAATGGTGGTATTGCTGTTTTGATTCAGCCGGGTCAGCAGACGGAAAATTTGTGCCTGCGTCGTGGGTTCCATCGCGTTAGTGGGTTCATCGGCAATCAGCAGGCGCGGCTGGTTAGCCAGTGCGATTGCAATCATCACTTTCTGGCACTCGCCGTCCGTCAGCTCATAGGGGAAGCTGCGCATTGCGTCTTTATGATCTTTGATCCCGACACGGTGCAGCAGCTCAATTGCACGGCGTTTACGCCAGCCAATACGTTGCCACCAGCGCCCTTTATAGGTCCAGGCCGGGATATTTTGCATTAGTTGCCGCCCAATACGTTCAGACGGATCGAGACATGATTGCGGCTCCTGAAAGATCATGGAAACGTTATGACCGACCAGTTTACGTCGCTCACGAGCGGAAAGACGCAGCAGATCGATATCGTCAAAGCGCATACGGTCGGCAGTAACGCGCCAGTTGTCTTTGGCTACTCCGCAGATGGCTTTGGCGATGAGACTTTTACCTGATCCGGATTCACCTACCAATCCACGGATCTCGCCTTCATTCAGCGTCATGCTAACACGGTCAACTGCCTTCACCCATTCGTCGCCGGTCCTGAACTCAATAGTCAGGTTGCGGATATCCAGTAATGGCATTATTCCACCCCCGCAATAATCGCGCGACGTACGCCGTCACCTAACAGGTTAACCAGCAGCACACTGATCATAATTGCCGCCCCCGGCAGCATTACCGTCCACGGCGCGACGTAAATCAACTCCAGCGCGTCGCCGAGCATAGCTCCCCATTCCGGCGACGGGAGCTGTGCACCGAGATCCAGAAAGCCCAGTGCGGCAATATCCAGAATCGCCATCGACAGTGCGCGAGTGATTTCGGTGATAAGTCCGGCGGTAATATTGGGCAGAATCGCAAACCACAAAATATTGAGCGTTGTGGCACCGTCCAGGCGCGCAGCGATGACATACTCTTTTTCCAGCTCGTCGTGCACCATGCTGTAGACGGAGCGTACCATGCGTGGCAACAACGCCAGCCAGACAGCAAACATCGCGTGAGTCAGGTGCGGTCCGGCAAACGCCACCACAATAATCGCCAACAGCAGCGAAGGAATAGAGAGGAGGGTATCCAGAATATGGTTCAGCACGGCGGAGCGTAAACCGTGCGTTGCTCCGGCTAATACTCCTAATACCAGACCACACAGCGTGGCGGCGAGCGTTACGACAAATGCACCACCCACGGTAGGAGCCGCGCCGCTAAGCAGGCGGCTTAACACGTCACGCCCCAGATCGTCAGTCCCAAGGAAGAATGACACTTCGCCATAGCGTGACCAGGAAGGAGGCAGCAGTTGATATCCCAGAAATTGCTGATCGATACCATAAGGTGCGAACCAGCCACCAAAAATACACAGTATCATCAGTCCCGCGCAGCCATACAGGCCGACCATCGCAGGAGCATCACCATAAAAATTGCGCCAGGCGGTGCGTAGCGTACCGGGCGGGCGCTTTTCGGTGTATACGCTATCGTAAGGCATACCATTCCTTATGTTTCAGAGGGTTAGCCATGGCACCCAAAATATCAGAGATAACGTTAACAATAATAACCAGAGAACCAATCACCATAACGCCCGCAGAAATTGCGGCGTAATCCTGTTGACGAATCGCGTTAATCAGCCAGCGGCCAAGCCCAGGCCAGCTAAAGACCATCTCAGTAATCATTGCCAGAGTCAGCATGGTAGAAAACTGTAAACCAAGACGCGGGATCACCGGCGGCAGGGCATTATGCAGCACATGACGTCTCAGGATCGTTAACCGCGACAGGCCGCGGGTGGCTGCTGCTTTCACGTAGTTCTGATCGAAAACTTCAATAGTGCTGATGCGCATTAGACGAATGACTTCGGTTGTTGGCGCGACGGAGAGCGTCAATACGGGGAGCACCATATGTCGGATTGCACTGACCACCATTTCATCACGCCAGGGCGAATCGGAGATCCACGCGTCGATAATGGCAAAACCTGTGACGGGTTTGACTTCGTAGAGCAGATCAAAGCGGCCTGATACCGGCAACCAACCGAGCGTAAGTGAAAAGAGTAATGTCAGCAGTAGCGCCAGCCAAAAAACCGGAATAGAAAAGCCCATCAGAGCAATAGCACTGATGCAACGATCCTGCCATTTATTACGCGTTATGCCTGCCAGCATGCCGATAGGGATCCCAACCATCAGCGCAAAGCCAAAGGCCAGAATGCACAACTCCATCGTGGCAGGAAACACCTCTTTCAGTTGTTCTGAAATCAACTGTCCGTTGATACTGGAAACACCAAAATCCCAGTGAATTAAGCCATTAAACCAGAATACCCAGGCGTTCCACAGCGATGCGCCTTGCAGAGGTGCATGGGGAGTAAAATAGCTCAGGCTAAACCCGATAAATGTCAGGAAGAAAAGGGTTACCAGGAGCAATAAAAAACGCCGCAGGGTGAAGATAATCATGGTTTTTTCACCTCATCTTTCTTTTCCCTGGAAACCCCGGCAAAGGAGGCATTACCAAACGGACTCAGCACCAGTCCTTTGATGTCGTAGCGATAGGCCTGCAGGCGTAGTGAAGATGCCAGTGGCAGAATCGGGAGCTCTTTTGCCAGAATATTTTGTGCTTCGTCATAGGCGTCAATGCGTGAGGCGAGCTGCTGTGAAGACAGCGCCTTGCGCAGAACGTTATCAAACTCCGGGTCACACCAATGGGCAAAGTTGGTCTGCGAGTTAATGGCGGCGCAGCTCAGTAGCGGTCGGAAAAAACTGTCAGGATCATTACTGTCTGTCGCCCAGCCGGACAACGTCAGATCATGGTTCATATCCATTAATCGCGCCTCCTGAAAACGACCTTCTACCGGGACGATTACCACTTTTACGCCAACCTGCGCCATGTCTGCCTGGATCAATTCTGCGGTTTTCAATGGACTCGGGTTCCAGGCCTGAGAGCTGGTGGGTACCCAAAGTTGTAACGTTAAGTTCTCCAGCCCCAGCGCTTTAAGCTGTTCGCGAGATTTTGCCGGGTTGTATTCTGTAATTTTAGCTTCGTTGTCATAAGCCCACGAGGCGCGAGGTAAAATAGATGCCGCTGTTTCCGCCGTACCGTAGTAGATCGACTGCATCAGACGTTGGTTGTTGATCGCCAGTGCCAGCGCATGACGAACGGCAGGATTATTCAGTGGAGGTTTGTCCGTATTAAACGCCAGATAGGCAATGTTCATTCCCGGTCGCAGCGTCAGACGCAGACGAGGGTCATCACGTAAAATACT
Source organism: Citrobacter sp. S-77 (assembly GCF_963864895.1). Taxonomy (NCBI): domain Bacteria; kingdom Pseudomonadati; phylum Pseudomonadota; class Gammaproteobacteria; order Enterobacterales; family Enterobacteriaceae; genus Citrobacter; species Citrobacter sp. S-77. The sequence goes on along the minus strand of NZ_CAWLWU010000002.1, from coordinate 2,477,172 downwards.
GAGCTGGCTGGCGGCAGGCCAGGCCAGAACATCGCACTCTCCGGTGAGCAGTTTTGATAAACGCCCCGTGCCACCCGAGCCGAGATCAACGACCACCTGCGGCATTAAAGGCTTACCGCGCCAGAAATTGTCGTGACGTTGCAGACGAATATATTGCCCGGCGCGATTTTCTGAAAGCTGGAACGGCCCGGTGCCGACAGGCTGCCTGTCCAGTAATTCCTGGCGATCCTGTTTTGCCAGCGTTGAGGCGTATTCAGCTGACATGACGGAGGCGTAGTGCGTTGCCAGGTGCCACAGGAAAGAAGCGTCGGGTTGGGTCAGACGAAATTCGACGGTGTTGTTGTCCAGCTTACGCACACTTTGTACGTTATCGGCAAACTGGAGGCTGTCGAAGTAGGGGAAGCTACTGCCATTTACGTTATGCCATGGGTTCTGGCGATCAAAGATTCGCTCGAAGGTAAATACCACATCGTCCGCATTTAGCTTACGTGTTGGGGTAAACCAGGCCGTCTTTTGAAACGGTACGTCTCGGCGCAGATGGAAACGGTAGGTTGCACCGTTGTCCAGCACTTCCCAGCTCTCTGCCAGTTCAGGAACCAGTCGATAAGTGTAAGGATCCACATCAAGCAGCCGGTCATAGAGCTGGGCGGCCAGCGTGTCGACAATCAGACCACTGCTGGCTTTTTGTGGGTTGAATGTGTTGACCTGCCCGCTGACGCAATAGACAAAGCCGCTGTCACGAATATCAGCGTGCGTGGTCTGCTCAGGCGCAGCAACTGCCTGACCACTCAGAAGTCCAGCCATCACGATCAGAGATGATAAAACCAGGCGCATAATTTTTAAGGGATTATATAAAGAAGCTATCTTACTAATATTTAATGACATTTGCCATTACCGTTTGTGTTTGGGGGTAGTAGTGGTGGTAATCACGAATTCAACATCGCGACCTGGTCAACATTCATACCAGCTTTCCACTTTGAATATACCTCATGAACTATCTTAGCATTTTCATGCCCTATCTGACTCGCAATAAACGAGGATACGCCTTAACAGAACTGGTCTGCGTTTTGCCAACGGTTATGACAAGAGGGGAATAGGGAGTGAACAGGCGGCAACCGAATTGTGACGCCAGAACTGCTTTGTTCTTATTCTTTACGCACGATTGAATCGCCACGCTCTGAGAAAAGTCTCCACAGCGGATAATGCCAGCTTATCCAACCACACCGGATCTACCGGAGCCTGGTCAATAAGTGCAGCGGGGAGGGCGTAGCCCATAATGGCCCCAAGAAAAGCTGTTGCTTGCAGATTGGGATCATCCAGTTGAATTTTACCTTCGGTCTGAAACTGAGCCAGAACCTGGGCTAGCGTATCGCGAATCCGGCCAGTAGGGCGCTGCGCAAGGCTGGAAAAGATTTCAGGGCGCTGAACCAGCACCTGAATGAGCAGTCGTTGAAAATGAATATTGGCCGGTGAGAAAAAATAGGCTTGTATCATCCTGGCGATCCCAAGAAGCAGCTCCGGTAAATTATGCTGTTTATCGTCAAGCAACTGCTGCAGAGACGGCTGAAGCTTATCATTCAGAAAAGCAAAGGTTTCAACCAGTAGCTGATCCTTTCCTCCCGGAAAGTGACTGTAAAGCGTTGTTCTGGTTGTATTGGCCTTTTCCGCAATAATTTGAAGAGAAACATCCATGCCGTGCTCGAGGAAAATATCACGCGCAGCCTCAAGAATGCGAGGACGGGCTTTCATCGGGCGACCTTGTGGTTTAGTCATTTACTGTTACGTTTCCTTTTCACTCTCGACCAGTACCGGGGGATTAGCCATTCTTTCAATGCCCCTGCGGATAGCAATAAAAAAGAGTGGAACAAAGAGTAAGGTTAATAATGTTCCGGAAAGCATACCGCCAATAACGGCGACGCCAATCTCCAGGCGGCTTGATGCCCCAGCTCCTGTGGAGAGTACCAGAGGAATTACCCCGGCAACAAATGCCAATGATGTCATCAAAATAGGTCGTAAGCGTAAACTTGCTCCTTCCAGTGTTGCTGTGACAACCTCTTTGCCGCTCTGATACTGTGACTGTGCGAATTCAACGATCAGAATTGCATTCTTGGCGGATAATCCCATGGTTGTGAGCATGCCAACCTGAAAATAGATGTCATTGGTTAAGCCGGTGATCCAGGTAGCGAAGACGGCACCAGAAATGGCGAGTGGGATGATTAATAATACAGCCAGTGGGATGGCCCAGCTTTCATACAGCGCAGCAAGGCACAGGAAGATAAAGGCACAGGTCGCGAGGTAGATCCACTGGGCTTGTCCTGAGGACAATTGTTCTTGATATGACAGGCCGCTCCATTGGAGTCCAAAACCATCAAACTTCTGTATAACATCCTCAATCGCGTCCATTGCGGAGCCTGAACTTACCCCCTCAGTTGCATTACCCTGAAACTGGACGGAAGAAAGTCCATTAAAGCGTTGCAGCATCTGGGGACCCGTGGTCCATTGCAGGGTACTAAAGCTGCTAAAAGATGCCATTAAATCGTTATCCCCCCGTACGTGCCAGGCGGAAATATCCTCTGGCGAAGTACGCCAGTCAGCATCACTTTGCATGTACACCCGCTTGACCCGTCCCCGGTCAATAAAATCATTAACATAAACACCTCCCCATGCGGCGGATAATGTACTATTGATGTCTGCTTGCTCTAGTCCCTGAACCTGCGCTTTATGTCTGTCGATATCGACCCTGAGCTGGGCTTTTTCGTCAAGGCTGTTGATCCTGACAGCCGAAAGATTTGCGTCATCTGCTGCAAGATTCAGGACCTGCCGTTGAGTGCTTAGCAGCGCGTCATAACCGTTAGCTTCCTGATCCTGTAACCAGACTTCAAAACCGCTCGACTGGCCGAGTCCACGTACCGTTGGCGGTGCCGTTACGTTAATGGATGCCAGCAGGTGGCTTTTAAAATACTGGTTAGCACGTGAGATGATGGATTGTGCGCTGTTTTGTTTACCACTGCGTTTGTCCCAGTGTTTTAGCTCAGCGAAAGCCATACCAACATTTTGTCCACTTCCGGCGTTATTGCGTCCTGTGACCATAAAGATGACATTCAGGTTTTCCTTTTCCTCCCTGAGAAAATATTGGCTTATTTCATCACCGACAGCCTGAGTCTGTGTGATTGGAGAGCCGACAGGGAGAGCAAATTGAATCATTACCGAACCCTGATCTTCTTCCGGCAGAAAACTGGTCGGGAGTTTCAGGTAAGTCCCAATAGTTAATAAAACCAGGATTACTGCGAGGATATACAGGCGTACCGGGCGGGATATGCTTCGCTGCAAGAGGCTGAGGTAGGCGCTCTGGCCTTTGTCAATTCCACGGTTTAGCGAAGTAAAAAATCGACCTTGCTGGTGAGGGACGGGTTTAAGCAAATGTGCGCAAAGTGACGGAGTCAGTGTTAGCGCAACCAGAGCGGATAAAATCATTGAAGACACAATCGTCACGGTAAATTGTCGGTAAATAATGCCAACAGAGCCGCCTAAAAAAGCCATCGGTATGAACACCGCAGAAAGCACCAACGCAATACCTACCAGAGCACTGGTGATTTCGCTCATCGAACGTAATGTCGCTTCTACGGGGGGGCATTTTTGTGATGCCATAATGCGCTCCACGTTTTCGACCACCACAATGGTATCGTCTACCAGAAGCCCGATAGCCAACACCATGGCAAAAAGCGTGAGTGTGTTGATGTTGTACCCCAACAGACTCAATATTCCGAAAGTCCCCAGCATAACAACGGGAACGGTGATTGCCGGGATCAGTGTTGCCCGCCAGTTTTGTAAAAACAGGAACATGACAACCACAACTAACAGAATGGCTTCCAGAAGGGTATGAATAACACCTTCAATCGATACGAGTACAAATGGTGTGCTGTCCTTGGGATAAGCTGCAATCACCCCCTGAGGGAACTGCGGAGTCAGGCGCTCTATTTCAGCGCGTACATTTTCAGCCGTTGTTAATGCATTCGCTCCTGACGCCAGCTGAATAGATATCCCGGCCGCCGGATAACCGTTGAGCGTGGTTAGGTTCTGATAGTTTTCTGCGCCGATCTCAACTCTTGCCACATCCCGTAAATAAACTGCGGAACCATCGCTATTGGTACGAAGGAGGATATTCTCAAATTGTTTTGGTGTTTCAAGGCGAGACTGTACGGTGACGGTTGCGTTCAGATACTGATCCGCAGGGGCTGGCTGGGAACCAATTTCGCCACTCGTCACCTGGGCATTTTGCGCTTCAATTGCACTCTGTACATCAGAAGGCATGAATCCGAAGCTATTTAACTTATAAGGATCCAGCCATATTCTCATCGCGTATTGCGCGCCAAACACCGTGGTTTCCCCGACGCCATCGACCCGGCTTAGAGGATCCTGCAGATTACTGATCAGAAAGTCATTGATATCGATATTACTAAGCTGTCGGGAAGGGTCATAGAGCGCCACAACCATCAGACTGTCCCCTTGAGACTTTGTAACGGTGATCCCTTGTTGCTGAACTTCCTGGGGAAGACGCGTAATTGCCTGATTGACAGCATTCTGGACCTGGACCTGGGCAATATCGGGATCGGTCTCCTGTGCAAAACTCAGGCTTATTCGGGCCTGCCCGGCTGAACTGCTGGTGGAAGAGAAGTAGAGAAGACCATCGATCCCTTTAATTTGCTGCTCAATCACCTGAGTCACACTGTCTTCAACTGTTTCAGCTGAAGCGCCCGGATAGTTTGCGGTGATAGTGACCCCAGGGGGCGCGATATCAGGATATTGCTCTACCGATTGTGTGAACAGTGAGAGCAAGCCAGCCGACATAATGCAAATGGCCATTACCGCAGCGAAGACCGGTCTATCAACAAAAAATCTGGCCAGCATATGTCGCTCCACAAACTGTTTATTTACTTTACAGTAATGTAAATAAACGATTTGGACAAATAATAATCATCAAAGACATAGCTTTGTAAGTGACAGGTAACGAAGAATTTAAGTAAATATCTTTAAAATCAGTATGTAACAGAGAGCTATTTTTTAATAAAAATAATCTCTGTTGTTGGTTGATTTCTGGCACGCTGCTGGTTTGCACGAGCAGCGCCCAACAGATGAATGCTGCTTATTACGAAGCGCCACCCCAAAGTCGCTACACTTGATGAGCAGTTCGGGCGACGGCTTTTGCTAAAGCTGATGTTTTTTAAGCAGTGCGCGCAGTTGGTGGTAGGTCAGTCCGAGCAATTCAGCCGCTTTTTTCTGATTAAATCTGGCCTGCTCAAGACTGGTTTGCAGAAATTGTTTCTCCTGTTGCTGTTGGAATTCGCGCAGATCGAGAGGTAATGGTGCCAGAACTGGTGAGGTTTCCGACTGCTGGATTTCGGGGGCGGGGCGTTTGAAAGGGTCAATCACAATCTCATCCAGAGGATAATCACTGGTACCGTGTCGGTAAACCGATCGCTCAACGACATTCTTCAGTTCCCGTATATTACCAGGCCAACGGTAGTGCAGCAGGGTCTCTCTGGCCTGAGCGCTAAATCCTGGAAACAGTGGTAACCCGATTTCACGACACATCTGAATAGCGAAGTGCTCGGCCATTAACATGATGTCGCTTTGACGTTCACGTAAGGGAGGGAGCTGCACTACATCGAAAGCCAGCCTGTCCAGCAGGTCCGCGCGAAAAGTGCCTTCGCTGACCATCCGTGGCAGATCGGCATTTGTTGCGCATACCAGTCGTACGTTAACCTGCAACGGCTGGCTGCCGCCAACGCGTTCGAGTTCCCCATACTCAATCACACGCAGGAGTTTTTCCTGTACCAGCATCGGGGCGGTTGCCAGTTCATCGAGAAACAGCGTCCCGCCATCAGCGCGCTCGAATCGGCCAGGATGGCGCTTTTGTGCTCCGGTAAAGGCTCCCGCTTCGTGGCCAAACAGTTCTGAGTCGAGTAGGTTTTCATTAAGCGCCGCGCAGTTCAGGGAGATAAACGGTCCCTGCCAGCGCGAGGAGAGATAGTGCAGACGGTTGGCGATCAGCTCTTTCCCTGTGCCACGCTCACCGATAACCAAAACCGGTTTATCCAGTGGGGCCAGTTGAGAAACCTGCTCCAGTACTTCAATGAAGCTGTTAGCTTCGCCAAGAAGATTATCTTTGTATCCTGCCATGATGAAATTCACCATTTGTTAGTGTTATTCACCAATGTAACCTAATTTCATGAACAGGTAAAATTTACTATTTTCTTTATAATCAAATAATTAAAAAGTTGGCATGCAAGCTGCATTAGAGCATCAGCAGGGCATTGCCCGATATCAGAACAGTAAGTGAGGATTACATTATGGGTATTTTTTCTCGTTTTGCCGACATCGTGAACGCCAACATTAATGCGTTGCTGGAAAAGGCCGAAGATCCGCAGAAGCTGGTGCGGTTAATGATCCAGGAAATGGAAGATACGCTGGTGGAAGTTCGCTCGAATTCAGCGCGCGCACTGGCAGAAAAGAAACAGTTATCTCGCCGTATTGAACTGGCCACCGCGCAACAGGCGGAGTGGCAGGAAAAAGCGGAGCTGGCGCTGCGCAAAGAGAAAGAAGACCTGGCGCGTTCTGCTTTAATTGAAAAGCAGAAGTTAACTGATTTGATTACCACTCTAGAACATGAAGTGACGCTGGTTGATGACACGCTGGCACGTATGAAAAAAGAGATTGGCGAGCTGGAAAATAAACTCAGCGAAACCCGTGCTCGTCAGCAGGCGCTGACGCTGCGTCATCAGGCTGCAAGCTCCTCCCGCGACGTTCGTCGTCAGCTGGACAGCGGTAAGCTGGATGAAGCGATGGCGCGCTTTGAATCTTTTGAACGCCGCATCGATCAGATGGAAGCCGAAGCTGAAAGCCATAACTTTGGTAAGCAAAAATCTCTCGATCAGCAATTTGCTGATTTGAAAGCAGATGATGAAATCAGCGAGCAACTGGCGCAGTTGAAAGCCAAAATGCAGCAAGACAAGCAATAATAACATCTGGCGGCGCCAGAGCGCGCCGCCGCTCATCACCTGTAAGGAGTACACATGAGCGCGCTATTTCTGGCCATACCGCTAACCATCTTTGTGCTGTTTGTTTTACCGATTTGGTTGTGGCTGCATTACAGCAACCGTTCCAGTCGTGGCGAGTTATCGCAAAGCGAACAGCAGCGCCTGGTGGAATTGAGTAATGATGCACAGCGCATGCGTGAACGTATTCAGACGCTGGAAGACATCCTTGATGCAGAACATCCTAACTGGAGGGACCGCTAATGGGGGGCGTTAACCTGAACAAAAAACTGTGGCGTATTCCACAGCAGGGTATGGTTCGTGGGGTCTGTGCCGGTATCGCACAGTATCTTGATGTTCCGGTGAAGCTGGTGCGAATCCTGGTTGTTTTGTCGATTTTTTTTGGTCTGGCCTTTTTTACCATAGTGGCTTATATCGTGCTGACTTTCGTTCTGGATCCAATGCCAGACAATGTCGCTTTCGACGAACAACAGCCCTCGAGCGGCGAACTGCTTGATGCCGTCGATCGTGAACTGACCGCAAGTGAAAATCGTTTACGCGAAATGGAGCGTTATGTGACTTCAGATACGTTCACATTGCGCAGCCGCTTTCGCCAATTGTGAGGATTGAGATGAACAATCGCTGGCAGCGTGCCGGGCAAAGGGTGAAGCCTGGTTTTAAATTAGCAGGCAAGCTGGTACTTCTTACCGCGCTCCGCTATGGTCCTGCAGGCGTTGCCGGTTGGGCAGTGAAGTCCGTTGCCCGACGTCCGCTGAAAATGGCGCTGGCGTTGATTCTGGAACCTTTATTGAGCCGCGTGGCGGTAAAATTATCCAAACGTTATTCCGGGAATTAGCCCGACATCCGAATGACGCTATTTGAAATAACATATAGATAACATTTTTCCTGTTAATTTGCGGCAGCTCACAAATACGATTTTTGGGCTGCCACAAGAACCTTGATCTTTTTAATATCAGAAGCCTCCATGCAGCCGTATTTAGACTTCCAGTTGTAGTAGGTAGCCCGGCCTCCCGGCAGACATCTTTAACAGTTCATTCTGCTTCAACCGACTTAATCACAGCGATGATCTGATGCTCAGTAAAACGGGCTTTACGCATAGCGATCTCATTCGTTGGCAGATTGATTATGCCGGATGATCTCGAAAGGTTAATGGCTCGATTATGCGAGATACTTACAACTTCAGTTCTGGAGGTGACTAATTGGACTAAGCCGTGCACACGAAATACGAAAATGGTAAATCCTAAGACCAGATTTACCATTTTATAATGAAGGATGTTAAGGTGACACAGCCGCAAAACCTTATCTTGCGGAGTAGTTCAGCTCCTTCATTTGCCCCACAACACACCTGACTACTCGATCCATTTCCTTGAGAAAAAAATCTACCTCACGCTGGCTATTGCTTTTGTTCCTCCCGTAAATCCTTTCTTCAAATCTGCAGTTTATGTAGTTCACTGTCTGATTCACTATGGGACGCTTACCTTCACGTGTGAGGTATAGTTTTATGAATTTTGTTCCATTGTCATCATGGATATTGGTATGGAGATATAAAGGAGCCCACTCTGTACTCAGATGATTATCATCACTATTCACCATTTTGGCGTTAATGCCTGCTTTGTGAAGAGCTGTGGGAAGGTAAGTGACATACAGGTTGTCGATGAAATGACGTGAACCAACGAGGATTATGTCACTCACGTCTTTACGCTTAAAGCCTATCGCTTCAGGCTCAAAATCAGCTGGGTGAAATAGTAGTTCCATCAACTCGTTGAAGTCATGAGTGAAGTCGAACAAAGGCTCTGCTGGCGGCCCAGCCCTGGGAGGGCGGGGCGCCTCTTTCAGCAACCCCTCATTCTGCAGGGCGCGCACCGCCTTCATTGCCATTCCGCTGGACTGCCCTGTATGTAGTACCTCGGCTTCCTCAAGTGAGACGGTACCGTAAATTGGCACAGTTTTACGGATCTTCATTTCGCGGGCAAACTCTATCTGGTAACGAGTCAGCGTGCTTACTGTGCGGATGAAATGTAAGCGGATATCCGAAGGCATATCACTGAGAGTCTTGCGGCCCAATTTTAGTGTGAGCCGAGTATAGTACTCAGTTTTTGCATCCTCATCATCGACAGCCAGCTTCTTGATTATCGATCGCATATCTTCCTGACGGAACTCCGCGTCCTCATCATAGTTGCAATTTAGCCCCATGAGATACATTTCAAGACGGGCAAGCCTTGTTTCTCTTTCTATTTCGGCGATGCCTTCAATAAACTTTTCAGTGGCCGACACCGCGCCGCCCACAAGAGGTACCGTCTTTATTGCTTCAATCACCATATCTCTGGCGAATTTTCTGTTTGCCGAGCTGCCAAAAATGGCATTTGTTTCTGCCAACACGCTCTTCACAAAGGTGTGCTGCGCCTCAAGTTCCTCGTTTTGCCTATCGTCTGCTAGCCCTGCCATGTATCGCCCCAGTAACATAAGTCCTAATACCGTTCAATTAGTACAGCATGAACAATATGTTAAGTACATACAGGTTTCCTTTGTCCTGCGCAGATTCATAAAAATAAAAAGTCGGTTTCTTTTAGTCTCTTCACGTGATGGTGATAAAAAAACTAGTGCGCGGTGGATCTGCTAATCCCAGATGAAATCAGGCTACAGCGAGAGTGTCGCAGCGAATTGGTCATTCTGAATCAGCTACTCGCTCGCTGCCTGATTAGCATAAAACCGATGGGGGGGAACGAATCTTAAACTCGGGCAACGGGAGCACGTGCTGAGTCTGTGAATTATGGATCGTTTGGCGATGTATAGCGGCATATGGGGGAACTGTGACTGGGGGAGCTATCGCAAGAACGCGATGCACCTCCGGGGTGTTAAGTTAATGTCAAAGAACTCAGTACATGAAAATTAAAACCCTATTTAATCCGAGCCAGTCAGCAACTGCTTGTGTAACCAACCCGTTGCCGATTCCAATCAAATGCAGGTTCTGCAAGCATCCGGTGCGTGCAGCAACCCATCAGGAAGAGTATGGACGCGATTACAGCGACTGGCCGTATATGTACTACTGCGAAGAGTGTGAAGCATATGTAGGTCTGCACCCGTTCACCGCAATACCCATGGTCACTCTGGCCGATAAGATGACCAGGGATGCTCATAGGAGCAGTAAAAGGCCGTTCGAAAGATTCTGGCGATGGGCATATGACGCGCAGAAAGGCGTATCAGTGACTGGCTCGTCATATTAGTATTCCAGCTGCAGAGTGTCATTTGGGATGGTTCGGCACCGAACAATGTCATAGTGCCCGGCGATTCTGTGAGGAAAAATCAGGGAATGCGCATTTTGGCAAACGGAAAGTAGCTATTTAGTAGGATTGGAATGACGGCAGTAAGATGGTGCCGCCCATCCCTAATTAAATCATACGATTTTACTACATTAAACTTTGTACCGTTTATTAATATAGAAAATGACAGTTACTAATGCCTGAGTCTGGGGAATCAGCAACCTTTCCTGATTTTTATCAAGCCATCTAATCTGATAGAGGTATCGCTATGTCTAACAATATCACACAAATCAATTATGATGCCAACTCCATTGAGACTAAACAAGCTTCTGATGCCTTGGATGAATTGAGCGTGGAGATACAAAAAATAAATTTACCAGAAGAGTTTTGCAAAAAGTTTGATGTTGTCCTAAAGCTATTGGATAATTCTATAAAATTGCTAGAGGTATTTTATAAAAAGGTTCCTATTTCAGTTATAAAAAAACAATTACAACCTTAAACGACATAAAGAATCTTTTAGCAATCTTAAACACAGGCTTCTGCCCAACACAACCTTAAGGTGGATAACATGTCTCAATACGGTTTTTTCGAGGGAGAGGTCAAAACATGCTGGTTAACAGATATAACACCCAATAGAAATATGGAAATCTTGGAGAATTTCTCGTACAACGATCCCGATGGGAAAAATTGGGTAACGCAAAATGGCAGTACTATTAATGGTGCAAGTATCCCTCGGGTTTTTTGGTCAGTAGTGGGCTCCCCTTATATAGGAAACTACAGACGCGCATCAGTTATTCACGACATAGCTTGCTGTCTTGTAAAAACCAGATCAGAGAGGAAAAAAGCCGATAAAATGTTTTACTATGCTTGTCTTGCAGATAAATGCCCCCCATCTCAAGCAAGAGTATTTTATGTTGCTGTTAGAATTGGAGCTTATGTTGATAATATAGGTGTTTATTCAACAGATTCAACCTTTGATGACGATTTTTTCAAGCCGGGGTTGTCATCAGTGGAAGTGAAAAATGCTCAACTCATTGGTGTACTTAAGGATATAGGTACTGTTGCTTATTCTATGCCTGATAATTCAATCCCCGAAGATTTGGATGCTATCATAGATCCAAAAATATCAGTATATGTTAAGACTTTAAATGATTCTACTTAGTTTCATTATTTTATTAAAATGATGGTGCGAGCGATCACCAATCTCAATATAAACGATTTTTAGCCATGCGTCAGTCTCGGTTGTTTTAATAGTTCGTGGTTCATTATGTGATCTGCATATTAAGCAGTTAGCACAGAGCCATCAGCGTATTTAGCCTGCATAGGCTAACCACGGTAAATCATCAACGGGGAATAATTCCTATCACTCTTAATGTGTTCTCTTTCCTCAACGCACCCGCACCATCAACCCGCTTCGGCGGGTTTGTTTATAGAGCGCTTGATATGTTGTAAATAGGCCCGTTTTAGTTCCATGTATTTTTTGAGAACCCGGTCAAATAATGGTGTTGTCGATATTCCTCCGGCATCATATTGTTCAGTGATTCATGCGGGCGTTCACAGTTATATTCTGACAACCATTTTTCGTGATTCCCCGCACTTCATTCAGCGTTCTGAACAGATAAAAATCAAGTGTTTCTGTACGGTATGTCCGGTTAAAGCGTTCAATGAAAGCGTTGTGCTTCGGCTTACCCCGTTGGATAAAATCCAGTTTTACTGCATGTTTCTCTGCCCATTCTGCTAGTGCCTGTGAGATAAATTCCGGACGCATAATCCATGCGTAGCATGACCGGATAGCCACGATTTTCCCCGATCCTGTCGAGTACACGGATCACTCGCAGAGCTGGCAGATTCAGATCGGTTTCAATTGACAACGCATCACGGTTAAAGTCATCAACGACATTGAACGTGCGAAAACGACGGCCACAGACCAAGGGCTCATGCATAAAATCGACAGACCAGCTCTGGTTCAGCGCTTCCGGCGTGACCAGTGGCGAGGGATTACCCACCGGCAGCCGTTGTTTGCCCATACGGCGAAAATTCAGCTTCAGCATACAGTAAATACGGTGGAGCCTTTTGTGGCTCCACGGGTATCCCTGCCGCCGCACAACCTGGAAGAGTTTCGGAAAACCGTATATTGATCAAAATTGTGGCAGGGAGGGTGATGCTGACGCGCTGGCTGAATGGCAGACGTACCTCTGTAATTTACGAGATATGACACCAGCGCAACTACACACATCTCCAGCGTAATTCCCTGACACGCCTGCACCAATCATCTAAGGAACGCGTCAGCAGAGCTAGAAAACCAGGAATAGATACGGAGGGCAAAACAAAATTTTGGGGGGCAAAAATATGACTTGGGGGCAAAATAGGGGGATTAAAAAGGCCGATTATGTCCGATGGTGGCTTTTCCTTGAACTATCTAAGTAATTGAAAACCACAAAAAAATAATGTTTACAGGGATGTATTAAAAAAGTTACCATACCCCCCTATAGTATACAGGAGGGCGTATGCCGCATTCCCCGGAAGATAAAAAACGTATTCTTACTCGTGTACGTCGTATTCGTGGTCAGGTTGATGCACTTGAACGCGCGCTGGAGTCCGGCGAACCGTGTCTGGCTATCCTGCAACAAATTGCCGCTGTACGCGGCGCGTCCAATGGCCTGATGGGCGAAATGGTCGAAATTCATCTGAAAGATGAGCTGGTCAGTGGTGAGACAACCCCGGACCAGCGTGCCATTCGCATGGCTGAAATCGGCCATCTTCTTCGCGCTTATCTAAAATAAACACCATCACCTCGCAATAATGGGAAGAGACAGATGAAATCACGTGCAGCAGTAGCATTTGGCCCCGGCCAACCGTTGAAAATTGTTGAGATAGACGTCGCCCCGCCAAAGAAAGGGGAAGTGCTGGTTAAAATTACCCATACCGGCGTCTGCCATACTGACGCTTTTACGCTCTCTGGCGACGATCCGGAAGGTGTGTTCCCGGCGGTACTTGGCCATGAAGGTGGCGGTATTGTGGTTGAGGTGGGAGAAGGCGTCAGCAGCCTGAAACCGGGCGATCATGTGATCCCTCTGTACACCGCAGAATGCGGTGAGTGTAAGTTCTGTAAGTCCGGTAAAACCAATCTGTGTCAGGCCGTCCGCGCCACTCAGGGTAAGGGGTTGATGCCGGACGGTACGACTCGTTTCTCTTATAACGGCCAGCCGATTTATCACTACATGGGAACCAGTACATTCAGCGAATACACCGTGTGCGCAGAGATATCCCTGGCGAAGGTAAACCCAGAAGCACCACTGGACAAAGTGTGCCTGTTGGGATGTGGCGTCACAACCGGGATCGGGGCGGTACATAATACGGCGAAAGTCAAAGAAGGTGACACCGTTGCGGTATTTGGTCTGGGCGGTATTGGCCTCGCGGTTATTCAGGGTGCCGTTCAGGCAAAAGCCGGGCGCATTTTAGCGGTTGATACCAACCCTGAGAAATTCAAACTGGCAGGTGAAATGGGCGCGACCGATTTCGTCAACCCAAATGATTACGAGAAACCCGTTCAGGACGTGATTGTCGAACTGACTGACGGTGGCGTGGACTTCAGCTTTGAATGTATCGGCAACGTTAACGTAATGCGCGCTGCGCTGGAATGCTGTCATAAAGGGTGGGGCGAAAGCATCATCATTGGTGTGGCCGGTGCCGGTCAAGAGATCAAAACGCGTCCGTTTCAGCTGGTTACCGGTCGCGTCTGGCGCGGTTCGGCGTTTGGTGGCGTGAAGGGGCGTACACAGCTTCCAGGAATGGTCGAAGACGCGATGAGCGGGAAAATTCAGCTCGATCCCTTTATTACGCATCGTTTGCCGCTGGAGCAGATTAACGAAGCGTTCGATTTAATGCATCAGGGCAAGTCTATCCGCACCGTGATCCACTTTGGTGATAACTGATTCATTAGCCAGCGGATCCCTTCGCTGGCACTTTCCTGAATTTCTTTGAATTATGTTGTGAAAGTGTGATGAATGTTGCGCTTTTTACGGTAATCAAACTTCTTGAATTGCCGATGACTATCTAATGGGCGTGTTTTCACGCATTAACCCTACAAGAGAGTCGACGGTCATGGACAACACTAAATCGATGCAAGCCCAGTATAAACTGGGCTTTCTGCATCAAATCCGACTGGTTCCGCTGTTTTCCTCCATTCTCGGTGGCATCCTTCTGCTGTTCGCTTTAAGTTCCGGATTAGCAGCTTATTTCCTTATGCAGGCCGATCGCGATCAGCGTGATGTAACGAATGAAATTCAGGTCAGGATGGGGTTATCTAACAGTTCGAACCATTTACGTACTGCGCGTATCAACATGATCCATGCGGGCGCGGCAAGCCGCATTGCTGAAATGGATGACATGAAAGCCAATATTGCAGACGCGGAAAAACGGATTAAGCAATCGCAGGATGGTTTTAAGGCTTATATGTCTCGCGCGGTGAAAACACCAGCCGATGAGGCACTGGATGTAGAGCTGGGCACCAGCTTCAAGGCCTATATCGACGGCCTGCAACCTATGTTGAAATACGCTAAAAACGGGATGTTTGAAGCCATTATCAACCATGAAAATGAGCAGGCCAGACCGCTGGATTCCACTTACAACAAAGTACTGTTGAAAGCCATTGAGCTTCGTACCGCCAGGGCCAACTTGCTCAGTGAGCAGGCCCATCAGCGTACTCAACTTGGCATGGCATTTATGCTCGGTGCATTTGTACTGGCGCTGGCACTGACAGTAATGACGTTTATTGTCCTGCGCCGTACCGTCATTCATCCTCTGTTGCGTGCTGCTCAGCGAATCGAGCAGATATCAACGGGCGATCTCACGATGCAGGATGAACCCACCGGACGTAGTGAAATTGGGCGTTTAAGCCATCATCTGCAAAAAATGCAACGTTCGCTGGTACAAACGGTAGGCACGGTGCGTCAGGGGGCTGAGGAAATCTACCGCGGCACCAGTGAAATATCGGCGGGAAATACTGACCTGTCATCACGAACTGAAGAGCAGGCCGCAGCCATAGAAGAGACGGCGGCCAGCATGGAAGAACTGACGGCTACGGTGAAACAGAACGCCGATAACGCACACCATGCCAGCAAACTGGCGGAAGATGCCTCAGGTAAAGCCAGCCGTGGCGGGCAAATGGTCTCTGGCGTAGTGAAAACCATGGGTAATATTTCGACCAGCTCGAAGAAAATCTCTGAGATTACCGCTGTGATTAACAGCATTGCCTTCCAGACCAATATTCTGGCGTTGAATGCGGCGGTCGAAGCCGCGCGGGCGGGCGAGCAGGGACGTGGCTTTGCGGTGGTGGCCAGCGAAGTGCGCACGCTGGCGAGTCGTAGCGCCCAGGCGGCAAAAGAGATTGAGGGATTGATCAGCGAATCTGTTCGCTTGATAGACCAGGGCTCTGGCGAGGTAGTGGCTGCTGGTAACACCATGACGGATATTGTCGATGCGGTTAAACGTGTGACGGATATTATGCTGGAAATCGCGGCGGCTTCCGACGAACAAAGTCGCGGTATTGTGCAGGTGAGTCAGGCAATTTCAGAGATGGATAAGGTGACTCAGCAAAATGCCTCGTTGGTCGAAGAAGCGTCGGCCGCAGCGGCATCACTGGAAGAACAGGCGGCGCGTTTAACAGAAGCGGTTGGTACATTTCGGTTACAGGGGAGTGTGATTAAACCGACTTTTTCAGCAGCGACGCCGGTTTATTCATCACCCAGCACAGTGAAGGCAGGTATGGATAACTGGGAAACGTTCTAATCAGTATAAAATCCGGTAATGCGGAACTGCGCATTACCGGGTTTACCGTTACTTGTACGTTGCACTAATGGTGCCGGTTGCGCTGAAGGCTCCGGGCTTATAATTATCACAGGTTTTTTTGTTATCTGAAGTGCAGGTGAGTAGGGCTGCCATGGGAATATCTTTCGATGTAATAAAATCGCCGAAATTAATAGAGACTTCAGAGTTACTGTCATTGGCGGAAAGATAGGTTCGTGACGAACCTTGTTCGTATGAGACAGCTATGCCACGCCCGCCAGCCGCCCACCACCCGGAGGCGGCGTCGATAGTGTTAGCGAGGATCCCTAATCCTTTATTGTCATAGGCGGATTTTGTTGATGTCAGCTTCAGGGTAAGCCCAGAGGTATTTACGCAGCCGCTATTTTTCAGGGTAAAGGTTTTGCGCGGGCTGTCATTGCCAACATCACCGAAATCAATGGTGGTTGGTGAGGCTGTAAAATTGCAGGTTGGGGTTTCGAATTTAACGGTAAACGATGTGCTGTTGACGTTAATTCTCAGCTTTTCTTTGTCACCTTCATCAAGCGAACCGGCACGAAATGTTCCAATTAAGCCATTTTGAATGGGGTGGGCATCGCCCACAGAGGTAACTCTACCGTATTGCCAGATCTCAATCGTTGCGATGATATCACGATCGGTAGCATCTTTTTGATAATCAAACAGGCGCGTTTCTGTTGTTTCTGGGGGCAAATAAGCGATTCTATAGGCACCTGCGGTATAAATTCGTACTGAATAATATATCCCTGGGATATTTGTCGGCCAAAATGCCCTGTTGTGTTCTCCATAAAGACTGGATTTAACGCCTGCCGCATTTGAAGCCTCCGACCATCCATACCAGTCCGCTCCATCATTACCGGTGCCACACTCAAGCTTACCAATCTTAACATCCTGGAGTGCCCCTAAACGAGTGAGCGCGGTATTTTTAGGGTTGAAACTACGCACGGTCAATGTGCTAGTAGTGATAATTTGAGACTGGTTGTCCGGGTGGAAACTACATTCAAAAGCCTGAACGTAATTTATCAGAACACTTAATCCCCATAGCCCCGCAGAAAAAAATAGACGTCTGGCCGTTGAACGTATATGCATTGAATTGTGATTATTCATTATTTATAACTCACGCTGATTTTAACCTGGCTTAACACCCCGCCAGGTGTGACCGGTTTTGAGGGATCAATTTTCTGATAGCGGGCTTGAAACGTGTATTCGGAATATGACGATTCGGAACCGATATACCGGGTGAAGTTAACCGCTGACGTGTTGTCTTTATTCAGCACATTGGTACTTTCATAAAAAACGACTACACCGATATTTTCCGCCGCAGACGTTGCCTTTACCCTGCCAGTCGGCCCGGTATATTCATTGGGGAATATTTGATTACCGCTAAGCTGAGCTTTCTGTGGTTGAAAACTGAGTATCAGCGTTTTTTCCGCTGAGCCGGAATCGCAGCGCGCTTTCACCTGCAGCGGTTTGGTAGCAACATGGCCCGGAGATGTTGCACTCAGCCCCGCCCAGTTACCACCGGCAGAAAACGCATTGATATTCAGATCGCCTAAATCAACATCAGAAGCGGTAATATCACAGGTTCCGGATACAATCTCGGCCTTTAGGGTTAATGTATTGGTTGTGCTATTGACATCCGACCATGATGGAGAGGACATCAGCAGCAAAAATACCAGCGTATATTTTTTTACTGTCATGTTCGCGCCTACTGATAAGTCGTGGTAAAGGTCAACGTACCGTTAAAAATTCCTGTTTTAACCGTCGTTGACGAGGATGCTGGCCGTAAAACTAATGTTAAAGGGAGTTTTGCGTTAGTGCGTTCAGTACTGCTCCAGGTTATTTTTTCATTATTATTAGGATCAAGTGGAATTGCAGTGTTTAAATCGCTGGTACGATACAACACGGCAGCAACGCCTACTTCCCCACCTTTTAATTCGGTAGAGTATCCACTCCATGAAGCACTGGCCTTGGGTAACGTTTGTATCCAGTTCAGCGTTTGTTTGACCGTAGAACCTGAGCTAGTGATATAACAGTCGTTATACTGCAAAGAAAAATCTTTCCGCGTATTACTGCCCTGAGCCTCTATCTGCGACATCGTTAATGCGCCAAAATCAAGAGTCTGATTAACGGTGGTGTTTGAACCCACCGCAATACTGATATTGCAGGTTGTGGTCTGCAAAGTAGCTCGAAAATTGACGGTCACATAAGAAACCGCTGAAACAAAAGGGCAATTAAGGATTAAACAGGCCAACAGAATATTACGCATTGTTATCTCCCTGACTCTGGCATCTGACAAATTAAGCTATCCAGATGAATTGATTTACCGATCATCACCGGAGATGGCGGAATGTGATAATCAACATGACAGCGGCTCTGGTTGTCATTTCCCCAGACCACGTTCAACCGCCCATTATTTTCAATCCCTCGCAAAAAGGCTCGCCCGGCTTGCCCTATCGCCCCGACCGACTTACCTTGTTCATTCAGTACATCCGCACCCAGCGGGATGAAGCTGTTATCGCTGCGGCGAAGAGTGACAAAGACCGACTGGCCTGCTTCGGTAGCAAAAGTTACTTTCACGACAGCGCCTTCACGAGGAACCACGGCAGCGGAGGTGTTTTTCACTTCCACATCGCTGGTCACCGTACTCAGATCGAGCCCCACGGTATTTTCTGCATACGGCGTCAGGCTGGTAGCGACGGCATAGCCAGCATGGTCGATTTCGCTATAGCCATTGGTAGTTGTAGCCCCGTCAGCCCCTTTAGCTTCAATCAAGGCAATGGCGGATTGGTTATCGACATTACCCGGTAACAGCGTTAAGCCGCCGCTGTGTAGCAACAACCCGCCATTATTATTTAGGGAATATTGCTGGTTGTGGTTTTTATCGACACTGGCAGAGAGGCTGGTGGTTCCTCGGGTTCCGTTGTAGTTGGAGTAGCCACTCACAGAATAGGTATCGTCGCTCCCGTTACTCTGGTTACCCATCGTACTGAGGCTGTAGTTCCATTTATTGTCTTTACTGTTTCCGCTGGCGGTACTGGTAAAACCATTACTGTCGCTGAAATCGCTGTTCACGCCCATGCTCAAATTGGAAAAGAGCGGTTGCTGACTGTCGTTACCGTTGCCGAAAGGAATATTGAAACCAACATACAGGCTATCGTTTTCTTCTCCCCATTCGTCGTAACTGCGCTGTAACGATACGTTCCAGGATATTGAACCGAAGGTGTTGCTGTAGCCGATGGAGTACTGTGATGTGTTGCCGGTTCCCCCCCAGTAGCTGATCCAGCTACCGCTGAGATAGAACGACCCGTAGTCTTCGTTGTTGACGGTCAGAGGTTGGTTGACGTTAACCTGAAACTCATTTTTTGAGTGGAGATAATTGTTGCGATACGCGTTGTCAGAGCTGAGATCGTTTTCGTCAGCGTAATTGGCAATGCTATTCTGTAATGAGAGTGTATCGTTTAGCGAGAGGTAATCTTTGGTGCTGTAGCGATACGCGGTTAAGCTGAAGTTCGTATTGGTAGTGTCCAGAACATTGCTGTAAGTCAGCCGATAGCTCTCGCCTTGTAAATCGCCAACATCGTCCAGGGAGGCTCGGGAATGGATAGCGTCAAAGGCTATCGCCCCTAGCCGGGTATTGAGCGCCATCCCCAGCATACCGGCCTGATAATCACTTTCCATGACCTGAAGGCCACCATACAGGGTGAAGATGTCACTCAGACCATAATTCCCGTTGCCGGTGATGACCCACGGCGTGTCATTACTGTAATCATTGTCAATGGTACCGGTGGCGAAATCCCAGTCGACTTCCCCTTTGGTCATCAACTGTGCGACAGACGCGTAAGGTACGGAAAAAAAGCGCTTCGAACCATCGGCTTCTTCAACCGTTACATCCAGGTCAGCACCGTTGATTGCCACATAGTAATCTTTCAGCGCAAACGGCCCCGGCGGTACGGTCGTTTCATAGATAATGCGTGATTGCTGGCGCACCGTGATTTTGGCATTACTGTTTGCCACGCCATTGATCACCGGAACATAACGACCATCACGGGGATCCATACGTTCATCGTTATAGAGATGAACCCCTTTTATGCTCACGCTATCCAGCGCTTCGCTGATCGAGGTAACCTGACCCATTTCCAGCTGCGCCCGAATGGGCGGTAGGTCACGCTGCAAATAGAGATCGTAATTATCCCATGAGGCAGTATCGTCGTTAGCCCAGTTCAGTGCGCCGCTGGAACGTAAACGCCAGGCCCCCAGGTTAATGCCGTATCCTAATCCGAGGTAGCCAGTGTCGGACGTATCACTTTCATTTTCGCTATGATAGCCACTAAAGTTCCAGGTCAGTAACGCTGCTGGTATGCCGGAATCCCAACGCGCAGGGTTCACATAACCGACCGGATGGCTCACTAAAAAAAGCTGAGGAACTGTGAGCATCAAGACTTGTGAATTAGGATCGTAACTGATGCTGGAAGACGGGTAGTAGTCAGCCAGTACATAGCACTGTGCGTCGCCCTCTGTTGCTGCCGGTAGCCGGGAAATATCAATACTGGCCTCTTCCAGAAGCGTTCGCGTTAAACAGGGCGTCGCATTCGGCGTGTTATTTTCGATAAATTGAACGGCGGTGGTTTGTTGTGCCTTGCCATTAATCGACACGGAGACGGTATATGTCCCGGCCTTTACCGGGTTGCCATGCGCGTATTGAGCAACGTTAATCGTCGATTTGTTCCCGGCATTACCGAAAATAAAATCGTCGTTGAATTCAATATAGTTTTCATCAGCAAAACCTGACTGACAAAACCCGAACAGGATGAAGGTAGAAGCAGCAATTAGGCGTGTCGAAGTCTGCATTAATGCTATCCCTGCGTTTACTTTTTGGTGGCTTCCACATTACCGCCGTAGTCATTGACGGCAGTCCATGAAATGGTATCCATCTGAGTTGATGTCAGTGATTTCACCGCATAGCGAGCGCTGGAAAACGGTGCAACCATATCAGGTTCAATGTTGTACTTTTTACCCCCGGAGGTGATCGTAGCGCCCACCAGAGAGACAAAATAAGGGGAGTCGTTTTTTGCCGTCGCCCAAACTTGTTTTTCTTGATTGGCCAGGCTCCATTGCAGGTGTTGAATGGCTTCGGCAGGTGAGCCGGGAAGGGAAATCGGGCGATAAAATACCTTGATGCGTGTTTTAAGCGCTATCTGCAGTTGATTTGATTTATCTGCATCTTTATTTTTTTTCGGGATCTCAAGCGCGTTAAACCAGTAAACGCTTTCGCGATCGGTCGGTAAAGGTTGCCCATCCCAGTTTAAACGTACGGTAAGACCCTGTTTCGGATCGACCCGGCTAACAGGAGGGGAGGCAATAAACGGCACATTTAATGCCTGTGGATCGACGTCTTCATGTCCGTCATCTAACCAGGACTGGATTAATAGCGGCTGTTGCCCCTGATTAACCATTTTGATTAACGCCTCTTTGGCATCTGAAGGGTAGATAACCCGGGTGGCATTAATAACAATACTGGCCGTTGATGGAGCGCTAAATGAAATAAATGTTGTAAATATAATTACGGTAAATATGTTTTTTATTGGCATTTTATTTATTTCTGCGTATAGACGCTGTAGCCCCCAGTTGAACGGGAGCTACAGAGAACATATTAAGATAACTAATTAAGGGTAGGTCGTTGTAAACGTTGTATTCGCTTTAACTAAACCTACGGCTGGTGTGCCAGTACCTGAATATATATAACCTACGGTATAGTTAAATGCGGCACCATTGGTTGAACTGTAGGTTGCTTCGGATTGCGGTAATGCGGATTTAAAATCGATGATGGTATTGGTCGCAGTATCCTGAACCCGGAAACCAGCATCTTTATCGCCAGACAGGTCGGTGTTTAACAGTGCCTGAGTGGTGCTGTTATAATTACCGGTCGTTGAGAATTGGCCTTTTATTTTACCACCGTTGGCTACCGATGCAGCGCAGTTTTTGACGGTTATCCCGAAGCTGGCTTTCTGGGCCGGGGTGCTGGTGGCCGCTTTCATAGACGACACAGTAATATCATCGAGTTTAATCTCTTTGGATGTACCCGCCCCATCAATGCTGACATCGCA
This sequence comes from Citrobacter sp. S-77, assembly GCF_963864895.1. Classification (NCBI taxonomy): domain Bacteria; kingdom Pseudomonadati; phylum Pseudomonadota; class Gammaproteobacteria; order Enterobacterales; family Enterobacteriaceae; genus Citrobacter; species Citrobacter sp. S-77. The sequence continues at coordinate 2,454,927 of NZ_CAWLWU010000002.1, read as the reverse complement.
GGTTGATGTTGTAATATTTCCTGAGAAATCAATGTTTGCTAAGTCAGCAGCCTGAGCTTGCGTGGTAATACCTGCAACCAGAATGGCTGCAGCACTTAAAAAGCAAAGTTTCATTTTATTTTCCTTAATGGTGTTTTCCCAAGGGGCGATAATTACATAATGGGCATTAATTGGGGAATGATATTTTCTTGTTTAAATTGATTTTGGGATTTTATTTAGGGTGTTTTGCTAATAAGTGTGGTTCAACATTGAGAAAATGTATTGAATCACGGAGTGAGGTAAATTTTATCTGTGCTTGCAAGCGCTGTTTTATATTTTTTGAAAAGGTGCTTTATGTAGTAGGTTTTATTATCTATCTAACAGGACTGAATAATGAATTATTGATTTTGATATTCATTATAATTATAGATGAAGGGCCAGACCCATGAAAGAATGAGTCTGACGAGGCAGTAGATTACAGCGGCATAGTTTTGCGAATGGCGTTAATAAAAGTTTGCGCCGTGCTGGAAAGAGGTGTGTCGATGCGAGTCAGTATGCCGATCGGTTCACCTGCACCCTGGGCTGGAACTGGTAAAGAAACCAGAGCTGCCTGGCGCAGGTCTTCACGTACTGCGCCGGAAGGTACAAACCATACATAGTCGTAATCAACCGTCAATTGGCGGGACAGTGAAGCTGACAACGTTTCGATACAGCCAGACGGCATTTTACAACCCTGGCTTTGTAGTAAGGCTTCTGCATGTTGCCTGGGGGCAGTACCTTTTGGTGAGATCACGACTGGCCACTCCATTACCCGACTCAATGTAATGGTTTCCTGTAATAGCGGATGGTTAGGGCGCACCACCAGTTTCAATGACTCAAGAAATAATAATTCGTAGTTCAGGCCGCTCATCAATTCTGGGTCGGCCATACGGCCAATACCGAGATCGATTTCCCCTGATTTTAAACCTGCCAGTATCATGGGGTTACTCATCGTGGCAACCTGCAGTGTGGTCTCCATTTGCTGTTTATGGAACTGACCGATTACGGTGGGCAGAATGCCCAGCGCAGCAGTAGGCAGCGCGCCAATACGGACAACATCATTTTGCGCTTCTTCTCTTTGGTTTAACGCCTGACCCGCAGTATTGAGCGCATCAAGCACTCTTACCGCATGGGTAAGAAACTGTTCGCCGGGTACCGTTAGCTGCGCGCCCAGACGACCGCGTTCAAAGAGTCTGGCTCCGGTCAGTTGCTCCAGTTCGTTGAGTGTTTTGGAGAGGGCCGGTTGACTCAGGTTGAGGGTTTCAGCTGCGCGCCCCAAAGTCCCCTGTTGTGCAACGGCTACAAAAGTATGAAGGTGGCGCAATCGAATGCGCTGATTGAACAGACCATTTTTTTCCATAAGCGATGTTAAAAACAGAGTCGTATCGGTGACAAGTGAAGTTGTTTGTTTTTGATAACCTGATAGCAAAATATTATTAACATTTATCATGTTTTAATTACAATTGATTTATTTTGCTTATGTTTTGTACAGCCAGGCCAGCAATATGGTAGAGGGCGTTACCAGTCGTTATACTTTGCCTGTCATTCGTTTCCACGACATTCCTCATCATAAGGCACTGATTAATGATACATGTAATAGGGCACCTTAACCCCGATAGCGATGCAATTTGCACCGCTACAATGGCCGCTCGCTGGCTCACTTTACGCGGTCAGCAGGCAACGGCATGGCGAGCGGGGGAAGCTAACCGTGAAACGCAATTTATTTTTAAGCATGCAGGACTGGCGCTGCCAGAACTGTTGACCTTTCCTCTGACCGATCAGGATGTCTGGCTGGTCGATTTTACTGAACCCGCGCAGGGGCCAGATTCGCTTCCAGAGAGTAATGTTGTCGGGATCATCGACCATCACCGTCTCGGTGGATTAATCACTCGTTTGCCGCCGGAAGTCTGGGTGACGCCCGTAGGCAGTAGCGCGACGCTGCTGTGGCAGTTGATGACGGATGATGTACGTAGTCAAATTTCTCCAGCAGAGGCTATTTTGCTGTTAGGTGCAGTGCTGAGTGACACTGTCACGCTGCGTTCACCAACGACTACGCCCGACGATCGTCTGGCAGTGGAGGCTCTTACTCATAAGGCGGGGATTGATCTGGAGGCGTTCAGCCGTAATCTGCTGTCTGCCAAAACCAGCGTGGAAGGGATGAGTGCCCGGCAACTTCTCAATAAAGATATTAAAACGTTCAAAATTCATGGGCATCAGGTCTGTGTGGCGCAACTCGAGCTGTATTCACTAGACCAGGTTGACGCGGTGCTGGACGAGCTTCGCCAGGAAATGATTCGCTATGCAGAGGAAAATCATGCCGCACTGGTCGTTCTGATGCTGACCGATATTAATCTGGGCGATACCAGTCTGTGGTTTGCTGGAACCGAACTTTCAGATGTGCCGCAACCCTGCAAGGTGGAAGGGATGTTAAGCCGTAAAAAACAGATGCTACCGTGGCTGGAAAAACACTTAAAACCGCGTCAGTAAGTTCCGTTAATCGTCGATGTGGGTGGGGGAATTTATGCGGGATCACACTTTGTAAATTCTTCCCACCGGACTGACTGGCGTTCTCTACACTCCAGGTAATATTCACTGGAGGCATGACATTATGGCGAACACCATCACGGCAGATGAGATTCGGGAACAATTTTCGCAGGCAATGTCAGCAATGTACCAGCAGGAAGTCCCGCAGTATGGCACGTTGCTGGAACTTGTCGCTGATGTGAATCTGGCTGTTCTGGAAAATAATCCAACGCTACATGAAAAACTGGCGAATGCGGATGAGTTAGCGCGACTTAACGTCGAGCGCCATGGCGCTATTCGGGTGGGGACTGCACAGGAACTCTCCACACTGCGGCGAATGTTTGCCATTATGGGCATGTATCCCGTTAGCTATTACGATCTCTCTCAGGCCGGCGTTCCCGTTCATTCCACAGCGTTTCGCCCCATTGACGACGCATCTCTTTCGCGCAATCCGTTTCGGGTATTTACTTCATTATTACGGCTCGAATTAATCGAAAATGTAGCGTTGCGTCAAAGGGCTGCAGAGATCCTCGCGAAGCGCGATATTTTTACTCGCCGTTGTCACGAACTTCTGGATGAATTTGATGCCCAGGGTGCTTTCACGCCAGCACAGGCACGGGAGTTTGTGCATGAAGCACTGGAAACATTCCGTTGGCATCAGCATGCCACGGTTGACGAAGAGACCTATCACGCGCTGCATAACGAACACCGGCTGATCGCCGACGTGGTGTGTTTCCCCGGTTGCCACATAAATCACCTGACGCCGCGTACGTTAGATATTGACCGCGTACAATCGATGATGCCGGAATGCGGTATTGAACCGAAAATTCTCATCGAAGGACCTCCGCGTCGTGATGTGCCCATTTTGCTGCGCCAGACCAGCTTCAAAGCGCTGGAGGAAGCGGTGCTGTTTGCCGGGGAAATGCGCGGGACCCACACGGCGCGCTTTGGTGAGATCGAACAACGTGGCGTAGCGCTGACGCCAAAAGGCAGGCAGTTGTATGACGAACTCCTGAATAAAGCGGGAACGGGGAAAGATAACCTGACGCATCAGTTACATCTTCAGGAAGTGTTCAAGGCTTTCCCTGACAGCGAATTTCTACTGCGGCAGCAGGGGCTGGCCTGGTTCCGCTATCGATTAACGCCATCGGGTGAGGCGCATCGTCAGGCAATTCGACCAGAGGACGATCCTCAGCCACTGATCGAGCGTGGCTGGTTGGTGGCCCAACCTATTACTTACGAGGATTTTTTACCGGTCAGCGCTGCGGGAATATTCCAGTCTAATCTGGGCAATGAAACACAAGCGCGTACGCACGGCAACGCCAGTCGGGATGCGTTTGAGCAGGCGCTTGGTTGCGCAGTTTACGATGAGTTTGCGCTATATCGGGAGGCAGAAGAACGAAGCAAACGGCGATGTGGTTTGCTCTGATGGGATTTACACGGGTTTCAGTCTGTTCTCATCGACATAAAATATTTTCGATTTTGTACAGATAATCGGCGACCAACAATTGGATTATTAATGAATTTTGTCTAGAGTGAGCGGTCAGAAATCTGCACTCTCTTGCCGCTGATTAAGACCGGCGCGGGACCATTTACACGACCAGAAGGACTCACTTTCAGGCATGAATCGTAGACGATTTATTAAAGGTTCAATGGCAATGGCCGCCGTGTGCGGAACCAGTGGTATTGCATCACTCTTCTCCCGCGCCGCTTATGCGGCAGAAACTGACATTGCAGACGGAAAAACCGTACGTTTCGATTTTTCCGTTCTGCAGTCGATGGCTCATGATTTAGCGCAAAAAACGTGGGGTGGCGCACCGCGTGCATTACCTGACACGCTGGCTAAACTGACGCCTCAGGCTTACAACAGCATTCAATATGACGCAGAGCAGTCTCTGTGGAATAACGTTGAAAATCGTCAGCTCGACGCGCAGTTCTTCCATGTAGGAATGGGCTTCCGTCGCCGTGTACGCATGTTCTCGGTCGATGGCAGTACACATATGGCGCGTGAAATTCACTTCCGCCCTGAGCTGTTCAAATACAATGATGCGGGTGTCGGTACTAAACAGCTGGAAGGGCAAACTGACCTTGGCTTCGCGGGCTTCCGCGTGTTTAAAGCACCAGAACTGGCCCGTCGCGACGTGGTCTCTTTCCTGGGCGCCAGCTATTTCCGCGCTGTGGATGACACCTATCAGTACGGTTTGTCGGCGCGCGGTCTGGCGGTCGATACTTATACCGACACCAAAGAAGAGTTTCCTGACTTCACCGCTTTCTGGTTCGAAACGGTTAAACCGGGAGCAACCTCATTTACCGTTTATGCTCTGCTTGATAGCCCAAGCGTGACCGGTGCGTTTAAGTTCGTGATCCACTGTGAGAAGACACAGGTGATCATGGATGTGCAGAATCACATCTATGCCCGTAAAGACATCAAGCAACTCGGTATTGCGCCGATGACCAGTATGTTTAGCTGCGGCAATAATGAACGTCGGATGTGCGACACCATTCACCCACAAATTCATGACTCCGATCGTCTGGCGATGTGGCGGGGCAATGGCGAGTGGATCTGCCGTCCACTGAATAACCCGCAAAAGTTGCAGTTCAATGCCTACACCGATAACAACCCGAGAGGGTTCGGGCTGCTGCAACTTGATCGTGATTTTTCACACTATCAGGACATCATGGGTTGGTACAATAAGCGCCCGAGCCTGTGGGTAGAACCGCGCAACCAGTGGGGTAAGGGCACCATTGGACTCATGGAGATCCCGACCACGGGTGAAACGCTGGATAACGTTGTCTGTTTCTGGCAGCCGGATAAATCGATCAAAGCTGGTGACGATCTGGAGTTCAAATATCGTCTTTACTGGAGTGCTCAACCACCTGTGCGCTCACCGCTGGCGCGCGTACTGGCTACCCGCACCGGTATGGGTGGATTCCCGGAAGGATGGGCGCCGGGCGAACATTACCCGGAAAAATGGGCGCGTCGTTTTGCCATTGATTTCGTTGGTGGAGATCTGAAAGGTGCTGCACCGAAGGGGATTGAACCGGTCATTACGCTCTCCAGTGGAGAAGCAAAACAAATTGAGATCCTCTACGTTGAGCCAATTGATGGCTATCGCATTCAGTTTGACTGGTATCCGACATCTGACTCAACTGACCCGGTAGACATGCGTATGTTCCTGCGTTGTCAGGGGGATGCTATCAGCGAAACCTGGCTGTATCAGTATTTCCCGCCTGCTGCGGATAAGCGTCAGTATGTTGACGACCGCGAAATGCGCTAATTGCGTGCCCAGTGGCTCTCCTGATGGGGAGCCATATCTGTCATCTCCCCCAAAACCGTCTGTTCACTATTTACTCGATCCTGTTCTCATTTTTCCCTGGTTTAACCAGGTAAGCTGAGGATGTGTATTTGTTGTACACGTTCTTGACCACTAACAGGGAGAAAGTATGTTTCCAGAATACAGAGACCTTATTTCCCGACTGAAAACCGAGAACCCTCGCTTTCTGTCTTTATTCGAAAAACACAACAGCCTTGATCATGAAATTTCCAGACTGGAAGGTTCGGATGGTCGGGGATACAGTTTGGATATTGTTCGCCTGAAGAAACAGAAACTCCACTTGAAGGAAGACCTGCTCAAAATTTTGCAAAAAGAGAGTGTCAGTGAGGGCTAAATAGAACTGCTCCGCTGTGTAAAAGGGCTTTCCGCAAGAATGGGAAGCCCTTCCTGTTTGGGGCTTAGTCGACAAGTACGCGTTTGTTTGTCGCACCCCAGAGAATCGACATTTCAGTGAACAGCGCGCCGCTAATTTCTTCAACTTCCTCAGCGCTAACCTGCGCATTCCCTTGTTTGCCAAATAACACCACTTCATCACCTGAAGCAACCTGTGGCAGATCGGTCACATCGACAATCAGCGTATTCATCGAGGTTTTGCCTAACACAGGTACCCGCTGGCCGCGGATCAGAACATGTCCTGCGTTACTGAATACGCGGCGGTAACCATCTGCATAACCCGCCGGGATATTGGCGAGCACGGAATTGCGTTTGAGGGTATACGTTCGGTCATACCCAACGGTATTTCCTTTCGGGTAATGGTTGACTGAAGCAATTGCAGATTTAAAGGTCATCACACGTTTATATTCAGTGCTGGCGATGGTATCGCCATAAAAAATTCCGCCGACACGCACCATATCCAACCACGACTCGGGAACAGTCAGCGTGGCGAAGGTATTAGCGACATGCAACGTAACTTCTTCGCGCTTAAGCCCGGTGATTTTGAGGACCTGTGCGGATTGTGAGTTGAAACGGGCCAGATCGCGTTTAACCACCGCAGCATCTTCTTCCGGGAAATGCGACATGAGCCCAACAATTTTCAGGCCCGGTAAGGCTGAAATTGCGCGAGCCTCTTCCAGTCCCGCCGCCGTACTGACTTCCAGACCATTGCGTGACATACCGCCAGAGTTCAGTGCCAGATGAATACGGATGGTTTTTCCTTTCTCCCGGGCAATGGCACTCAGGCGCTTAGCCATATCCAGGTTGCCTATCAACTCTTCGGTATCAAAATCTGCCGCCTGCCGCATCTCTTTTTCTGTTGCGTTTCGAACGCGCATGAGCTGCGATTTAAATCCTGACTGGCGGACGGTGCTGATTTCCTCATTGCTCGCGACGCCTATACATTGAACACCATTTTGCATCATTATTGGGGTCACTAACGAGAGGTCATGCCCGTAAGCATCTCCTTTCAGGATGGCGCACATGCGGGTTTTATCACCCAGCAGTTGCTGAACTTTGTGAACGTTATATTCCAGCGCGCTACGAGAAATTTCCAGAGTGGTATTATCCACGACCAGTTGCTTACTTACCGCATAGGGAACGGGGCTCGCCTGTGTATCAGTGGCGGGCTGGTGACAGGCGGTAATCAGTAACAGCGGGATCAGTGCTAAACGGCCCAAAGGTGCTGCCATGCTTGCTCCTTAGCAAAATAGTAGGGGTGTTGTTGTCATCATTACGGCTCCCCCTCGGCGGGGAGATGCCCGAAGAAATAGAGTAGCGGGTTATGCGCGGTATATTGTCTCTAAGTGATTGCTGTAACAGCATAAAAAAGTGTTATTCACGGTGGTAATCAGATTAATATCAGCTGGTGCCAGTCAGAAATGCCCCTTTAACGATCGCAAAGGAGATAAACATGCCGGAAATTATTAGCGTCAGTGAAACGCTGGAACTGCGTGCAGTAGAAGAACAACATGTTACGCCATTACATCAACTGGTGGTTAAAAATAAGGCATGGCTCCAGCAGTCGCTGAACTGGCCGCAGTTTGTTGGTTCTGAGGAGGACACGCGTAAGAACGTGCAGGGGAACATGATGTTACATCAACGCGGCTACGCCAAAATGTTCCTTATTTTTGAGCATGAAGATGTGGTGGGCGTTATCTCGTTTAATCAGGTAGAACCGCTGAACAAAGCCGCTTATATCGGTTACTGGCTGGATGAAGCTCATCAGGGGCAGGGTATTATGTCCCGGGCGTTACAGGCCTTTATTCATCACTATGCACAACGCGGAGAGATCCGACGTTTTACCATTAAATGCCGGGTAAATAACCCCGAGAGCAATCGGGTGGCGCAACGTAACGGCTTCTCGCTGGAAGGTTGTATGAAACAGGCCGAGTTTCTTAATGGTGTGTACCATGATGTTAATCTCTATGCCCGAATCATCGACAACGCCTCAGAGTAAGCCAGCCAGGGGCGTGCGCGTAATACGCTGTTCGCCGTTGATAACCTTAGGCCCGCGCAGATGAATAGCATCACCATCAAACGCCTCGACGTGGGCCTGCCCGTTAATTTCAACGCGATGTTCAATGAGCACTTCTCCCCGGATGCGGACATGGCCTTCAATAAGTATGTTGTCATCGAGCAGGATCGGGCCACCGCGTAGTTCGGCATGACCGCCGACCAGCACGTGGTGTTTCAGAACGCAGTTACCCTCAACCAATGCGTGCTCTGCCACTTGTGAGCTGTAGCGCAACGTCGGAATAGCATCTTCATCAACTCCGGCTAGTATGCGGGCGTGTCCGTACACTTTCGCACAATCGCAAATCCAGACATTATTTTCCTCATTGCCTTTTATAAGCGCAAATTCAAACACTTCAGCACGGTGTTCAATAAACGCGTAGCTGACACTGGCTTCGCCATAGATCTGCGCCTGATGTACAACACGAGAATTGCTGAGGGTAGCGCGGTCGTAGATTTGCAGAATCTGGTCGCTTTCACGGGTTAATCCTTTGGCCGCGATAATTTCACAGTGACACTCAATGCATGCATCGCCGGACAGCAGACACTCTCCCTGAACGAGAGAATCTTTAACTGTGACGTTGTCACGTATTTGTGCGCCGTGGCTTATTTCAGCGCGATCGATCCAGACTTCATCACCAATCTGTACGCCATCTCTGATAATGCTTTCCTGCGTAATACGGGCATTTCCTGAGATCGCCGCACCGGAGAACGCCAGCGCATTTTGATCGTAAATCCAGCAATTGCCGCTCTGCGCCAGTACGTTTTCATCGTCAATCCAGCCGCCTCGCGTCCCGGCTTTAACGTCATTAAAGTCAATAAGGGCGATAATCTGGCGTAGCAATACACTTTTTTTGTTGCCATTATCCTGATAACTGAAGGAGCGTGGCTCATCACTTAGGCGATATTTTGTCATAGCCTCATTTCCATGTTGCGCACTTTAGTTAAACGTAGCAAAGTTTTCCACGCTGGCTAAACCGCCAGAAATTCCATAAAATGCATTTCAAATATACTTTAAAAAATAAACAAAATGAGTAACAACAAAGAGAGTGATCGGATCCTCAATCTTCCGGCCGGTTATTTTGGGATGGTACTGGGCATCATAGGTATGGGGTTTGCGTGGCGATATGCCAGCCAGATATGGTCGGTCGGCCACTGGGTCGGCGATGGTCTGGTGATCCTCGCGATGATTATTTGGGGTCTGTTGACGCTGGCATTTCTTACCCGCCTGGTGCGATTCCCGCACAGTGTGCTGGCAGAAATTCGCCATCCGGTGATGAGCAGCTTTGTCAGTCTTTTCCCTGCCACAACGATGCTGGTCGCAATTGGCTTTGTCCCCTGGTATCGTCCATTAGCCGTGGGATTGTTCAGTATCGGCGTGGTGATTCAGTTATTGTACGCAGCCTGGCAAACGGCAGGGCTTTGGAGAGGTTCGCATCCAGAGGAAGCAACAACGCCGGGGTTATATTTGCCGACCGTGGCCAATAACTTTATCAGCGCCATGGCCTGCGGTGCGTTGGGTTTCAACGATGCCGGATTGGTATTTTTGGGGGCAGGCGTCTTCTCATGGTTAAGCCTTGAACCTGTTATCCTGCAACGTCTACGCAGTTCAGGCGAACTACCTGCTGTATTACGCACTTCACTGGGTATTCAACTGGCGCCTGCACTGGTCGCCTGTAGTGCCTGGCTCAGCGTCAATGGCGGTGAAGGCGATACGTTGGCCAAAATGTTATTTGGCTATGGCCTGCTGCAGCTTCTTTTCATGTTACGCCTGATGCCGTGGTATTTGTCCCAGCCATTTAATGCCTCTTTCTGGAGTTTCTCGTTCGGCGTGTCAGCGCTGGCGACGACGGGGCTGCATTTAGGGCACAGCAGTGAGTCTGGTTTTTTTCATACTCTGGCGATCCCTCTGTTTATTTTTACCAATTTTATCATTGCACTATTACTGGTACGTACGTTTGTATTGTTGATGCAGGGAAAACTGCTCATCCGCACGGAGCGTGCTGCATTACTGAAATCTGAGGATAAATAATGACCCTTTGCGACGAAAACTACTTTACGGAAAAATATGATTTAACCCGCACGCATTCCGATGTTGTCGAAGCGGCAAAAATTGTTGCGCCAGGCAAAACGTTAGATCTGGGCTGCGGCAATGGTCGCAACAGCCTCTACCTGGCGGCAAACGGCTACGACGTTACCGCATGGGATAAAAATCCCATGAGCATTGCTAATCTGGAGCGCATCAAGGCTGCTGAAGGGTTGAACAATCTGCAAGCGAAGGTTGTGGATCTTAATGCGCTGAGCTTTGACGGCGAATACGACTTTATTCTTTCTACCGTTGTGATGATGTTCCTGGAAGCGAAAACAATCCCAGGGCTTATCGAAAATATGCAGCGTTGTACTAAACCTGGCGGATATAACCTGATCGTCGCAGCAATGGACACTGATGATTTCCCTTGCACCGTCGGTTTCCCGTTTGCGTTTAAAGAAGGTGAATTACGCCGTTATTACAATGGTTGGGATCTGCTGAAATATAACGAAGATGTGGGTGAACTTCACCGCACAGATGAAAACGGCAATCGCATTAAACTGCGCTTTGCGACAATGCTGGCGCGTAAGACGGCCTGACCCTCCTGGTAAGATAACTCTCTCTGCGGGCAGCATTTTTTTATCGTGCTGACCGCAGAAATAAAAATGTGTGACGCTTACCATTTTTAGTACATCCAAAATGAATCCGTTTTGCTATCCTTTTTTATGCATCATTGCGAAAACTAAAGGGATCGTTTCATGCGTACTCAAACTTTATTTAAAGTTGCAGTGCTTACCGGTTTGTTGGCGTTATCTGGCTGTGCGTCAAAAGTGACGCAGCCGGATAAATACTCTGGGTTTTTAAAAGATTATTCTGGCCTGAAGGAAACTAAATCAGCAACCGGACAACCGGTGCTCCGTTGGGTTGACCCAAACTTCAATGAATCCAAATACGACAATATCGTTTATAACCCGATAACGTATTATCCGATTCCTAAGCCCACCACACAGGTAGGTCAGCAGGTTCTTGATAAGTTGCTGACCTATACCAACACTCAAATGAAGACCGCTATTGCTAAACGTAAACCTCTGGTTACGACCCCAGGTCCGCGTAGCCTGATTTTCCGTGGGGCGATCACCGGTGTAGCAACCAGTAAAGAAGGGCTGCAATTCTATGAAGTGGTCCCGGTTGCGCTGGTCGTAGCAGGTACTCAAATGGTAACAGGGCACCGCACAATGGATACTCACCTCTATTTCGAGGGTGAGTTGATCGATGCGGCGACCAATAAACCAGTGATTAGAGTTGTACGTCAGGGTGAAGGTAAAGACCTGAACAACGAAAGCACGCCGATGGCGTTCGAAACGTTGAAAAAAGTTGTTGATGACATGGCGACAGACGCCTCAATGTTTGACGTGAACAGCAACAAAAAATAATGATGAACGCACCATCTGCAACAAGCAGATGGTGCCTTTTTCTATGCCGTACGGCGACGGTAAAATAACTTACCAACCAGAGCCTCAGGTCGTGCAAACATCACCAGATTCCCCAGTAAAATCAGCACTAACCCGGCAATCGCATTGAGCTGCCAGACATACCCCTCATACAATGTAGACAGCGTGAGCGCCACCAATGGGAAAAGCAATGTGCTGTATGCTGCCTTACTGGGACCAATGCGTCCGACCAGCGTGAAATAGGCGCCGAAGGCAATCACTGAACCAAAAATCGCCAGATACAACAGTGCGCTGAGATAGCTGAAAGTCCACTGCGGCGTGAAGTTATCACCACGCACCACAGCAATCGCCGCAATCAATAATGTGCCATACAGCATTGCCCAACTGTTGGTGGTCAGGATCTCGAGCCCTTTTTTCTGATGGCGCATGCTGATCATATTGCCCAGTGAGAAACCAAAGGTCCCCAGAGCACTTAAGCCAATTCCCAACAACAGTGAATGATTAAACCCGCTGTTGACCAAATCTTGCCAGAACAGCGTGACGATACCCGTTAACCCCAGAGCTGCTGCAATATAGAAGCGTACCGGCGGTTTTTGACCAAAAAATACGAAGCTATTTATCGCATTGAACAGCACGGCCATGGAGAAAATAACCGATTCCAGCCCTGTATTGATCCAGGCAGCAGCGGTGTAAAAACACCAGAAGTTGAAGCAAAAAACGCATCCTCCCTGCAACAGACAAAACAGATGATCGCGACCGGAAAGCTTGCGTAGTCTGCCACTCATCAGCAGGAGCAATATCATCACTACGCTGGCGACGGCAAAACGCCAGAAGATGGAGACGGGCGCAGGAACCGGACCTTGCTGCAGGTAAATTGCAATCCATGTGGTTCCCCATATCACCACGACCAGACAGTACAACAGTGCGTTCATACGACACCCTCTCTCTTTTTTTATTCAGAAATACACTGTGTCATGACATTAGTCAGGGGGCTTTCATCTGTTTGCGCGGGACTTGCATAATCTTGCGCTTTTTTTGCCGCAAGCGTGAAAAGGAGGCTGTTAACGACATATAGCTGAGATAGACTGAAAAGCCTGCTAACTTCTTTTGAATGTGATGGTATGTCTCAGCCCTACGATGCCTTTGAAAACTTACGCAAACATAATGCCGTGTTGCATGAATCGGTTGCGTTACATTCAGGGATCCAACTGGCGGCCTGGTCGAACAAACGCGACACCATCACACAATATTGCGATCACCATACGCTCAGTTTGTATGTCGCCGATGGCTACGAGAGCTATCACAAGACGGCGGGGGGCTGGAAGAACGGTGGCGGCCCGGACCGTTTCTGTCTGATGCCGAAAGAGAGCGAGTCGAGTTGGGACATCCGTGATGCCCTGTCGTTTGTTCATCTCTACTGTACGGACGCACATTTACGTGAAGTGGGTGAGAAAGTCTGGGACAAAAGTCCATATAGTTTCACACTGGATGAGCATACATTTGGTAGCGACCCCGGGATCACCGCAGTTTACCGCCAGTTTTTGCTCGGAAATGACTGGCAGCAACCCGCCAATCATCTCACGCTCAGCGCTGCATCCTCGCTTTTATTAACGCACCTGATCCAGCATTACAGCAATGTACAATGGCGGGCACCGGCGGTCACGGGAGGTCTTGCTCCCGTCACATTGCGAAACGTACTGGCCTATATTGAGGCACATCTTGCTTACCCGATAACCCTGAGCGATCTGGCAGGCGAAGCGGCGTTAAGTGATTTTCACTTTGCCAGAATGTTTCGTCAGTCAATGAACATGGCACCGCACCAGTACGTTATGCAGCGTCGAATGACGCTGGCGCAACAACTGGTCTGCTATTCTTCACGCAGTTTGTCGGATATTGCGATGGCCTGTGGATTCAGTTCGGCAAGCCATTTCAGTAACCGGTTTAAACAGGTTACGGGTAAGACGCCATCGCAGTTACGCGCGGCGCGCTAATCTCAGCACCGCATAGCACAACCCACCGGCAACTAATCCCCAGAATGCAGAGCCAATCCCCAATAGCGTTAACCCACTGGCGGTAACCAGAAAAGTGATGATGGCGGCATCCCGTTCCGTTTCATTATGTAATGCCTGGTACAGACTGCCGCTAATGGTCCCCAACAGCGCCAGACCAGCCAACATCTGGATCCAGCTAACGGGCAGGGCTGTCATTAACCCACTGACTGAACCGCCAAATATCCCCGCCAGCAAATAGAATACGCCAGCAGCGGCAGCGGCTAACCAGCGTCGCTGTGCGTCAGGGTGTGCTTCGGGACTTTGGCAAATCGCAGCGGTGATGGCGGCTATACAAATGGAATAGACACCAAAAGGGGAAAACAACAGTGCCAGCAGGCCGGTGAAAACAATCAGCGGTGAAACAGGCAATGAGTAGCCGGAAGCCTTCATGGTGGCGATACCAGGAGCATTTTGCGATGCCATCGTCACCAGAAATAGCGGTATCGCAACGCTGATGCTGTAGGCAAAGGAAAAATGAGGAGCAATAAACTCAGGTACTACCGGCGACAGGCTTACACTATTTGTGACAATGTCACCTTTAATCAGAGCAATGACGATACCCACCAGCATCGCGGCGATAACCGCATAACGTGGGGCCAGGACTTTTAAGACCAGCCACGCCAGCAGCATACTGCCGCACAGAACCCATTCACTATTGAGACTGGCGAATGCCTGCAATCCAAAACGTAGCAGGATCCCGGCCAGCATAGCCGACGCCAGAGAGTGTGGGATAATTTTCATCAGACGGGCGAACAGCCCGGTTACGCCGCACAGCACAATTAGCGCATTAGCGACAATAAAAACGCCGATCGCGTCCTGAATTGTTAAGCCTTGCAGACCGGTGACCAGCAGTGCCGCGCCTGGTGTTGACCAGGCAGTCAATACCGGAGCGCGATACCATAGTGTCAGTACCAGCGTGCTAACGCCCATCGCGAGCCCAAGGGCAGTCATCCAGCCCGCGATTTGCGCGCTTGTCGCACCCGCAGACATTGCCGCTTGCCAGATAATAGCCGCCGAGCTGGCGTAGCCGACCAGAACGGCAACGAAACCGGATAAGACGGTGGGTAAAGGTATTGAAAGCGCGCGCATAAAGACTCCGTGTGCGTTATAACGGTCAGTCACTGTATCACTGTGCGTTATAGCGTACAAGTGGTAAGCTATTGTTTTGCAGAAGGGGATTAAGGGAGGAATAAATGGACAATTTAACTCAATATCTGGCCACTACGCTCAGAACATTGCGCCACCAGCGAGAATGGAGCCTTTCTCGCCTGGCCGAGGAGACAGGCGTTTCAAAGGCAATGCTGGGGCAGATTGAACGTAATGAATCCAGCCCCACGGTGGCGACATTGTGGAAAATCGCGACTGGGCTGAACGTCCCATTTTCAACCTTTATTTCACCGCCAGAATCCGACGGCACGACCACATTCGATCCCGAACAACAGGCAATGGTGGTGACACCGCTTTTCCCGTGGGATCCACAACTTTGCTTTGACCATTTTTCGATCCTATTGGCTCCGGGGGCGCTGAGTGAATCTACCCCACATGAGACTGGCGTCATTGAGCATGTCGTAGTGATTAATGGCCTGCTCGATATGTACATTGAGGGGGCATGGCGAACATTAAAAGCCGGTGAGGGGGTGCGTTTTGCCGGAGATACTGCGCACAGTTATCGTAACAGCAGTGAACAGACGGTTCACTTTCATTCACTCATCCATTACCCGCGCAGTTAATCGGGAAAACTATTCCGAAACGTTGCGCTTCTGACTACAATAGCCGCCATTTTGCCGCTATTGGATGGTAACAACTGTATGCGTCAGCAACCTCATCGCCTTGAACTGTTAAGCCCGGCCCGTGATACCGCGATTGCACGCGAAGCCATTTTACACGGCGCAGATGCCGTATACATTGGCGGTCCCGGTTTTGGGGCACGTCATAATGCCAGCAACAGCCTGAAAGATATCGCTGATCTGGTGCCTTTTGCCCATCGTTATGGGGCGAAAATTTTTGTGACGCTGAATACGATCCTGCATGATGATGAGCTGGAACCCGCGCAGCGGTTAATTACCGATCTGTATCAAACCGGCGTTGACGCGTTAATTGTGCAGGATATGGGGATACTGGAACTGGATATTCCCCCTATTGAACTGCATGCCAGTACCCAGTGCGATATCCGTACTGTAGAGAAGGCGAAATTTCTCTCTGACGTCGGATTCACCCAGATTGTACTGGCGCGGGAATTAAGCCTTGAACAAATTAGCGCTATTCATCAGTCCACAGACGCTACCATTGAGTTTTTTATTCACGGTGCGTTGTGCGTGGCGTATTCCGGTCAGTGCTATATCTCCCATGCCCAGACTGGCCGCAGTGCTAACCGTGGGGATTGCTCTCAGGCCTGTCGCTTGCCATATACCCTGAAAGACGATCAGGGCCGCGTGGTGTCATATGAAAAACATCTGTTGTCGATGAAAGATAACGATCAAACCGCCAATCTCGGCGCGTTGATTGATGCGGGTGTGCGGTCCTTCAAAATTGAAGGTCGCTACAAAGATATGAGCTATGTGAAAAACATTACAGCACATTATCGGCAGATGCTGGATGCGATAATCGAAGAGCGGGGCGATCTGGCCCGGGCTTCTGCGGGGCGAACTGAGCATTTCTTTACTCCCTCCACGGAAAAAACTTTCCACCGTGGCAGCACCGATTATTTTGTTAACGCCCGGAAAGGGGATATCGGTGCTTTCGACTCACCGAAATTTATAGGTCTGCCCGTCGGAGAAGTGCTGAAAGTTGCGAAAGACCATCTTGATGTTGAGGTGACGGAACCGCTGGCGAACGGCGATGGCCTGAACGTGTTAATTAAACGTGATGTGGTAGGGTTTCGGGCTAATACGGTGGAAAAAACGGGACACAACCGTTATCGGGTCTGGCCGAATGACATGCCTGCCGATCTGCACAAAGTTCGCCCGCACCATCCGCTGAACCGCAATCTCGATCATAACTGGCAACAAGCGTTAACCAAGACGTCCAGCGAACGCCGGGTGGCGGTAGATATTGAGCTTGGCGGCTGGCAGGAGCAGTTGATCCTGACTCTCACCAGTGAAGAGGGCGTGAGTATTACCCATACGTTGGACGGCCTGTTTGAAGAAGCTAACAATGCGGAAAAAGCGTTGAGTAATTTGCAGGATGGCCTGGCAAAACTGGGGCAAACGCTCTATTACGCCCGCGATATTCAGGTCAATTTGCCGGGGGCGCTGTTCGTACCGAACGGGCAACTCAATCAGTTCCGGCGTGAAGCTGTAGATATGCTGGATGCCGCTCGTCTGGCCAGTTATCAGCGTGGCTGCCGTAAACCTGTTTCCGAACCGGCACCGGTGTATCCACAAACGCATCTGAGTTTTCTGGCGAACGTTTATAACCATAAAGCGCGTGAGTTTTATCACCGTTATGGTGTCCAGTTGATTGATGCCGCTTATGAGGCACATGAAGAAAAAGGTGACGTCCCGGTAATGATCACCAAGCACTGCCTGCGTTTTGCCTTCAATCTGTGCCCGAAACAGGCAAAAGGAAATATCAAAAGCTGGAAAGCGACCCCAATGCAACTGGTCAATGGTGATGAAGTGCTGACGCTAAAATTTGATTGCCGACCGTGCGAAATGCACGTTATCGGCAAGATTAAGCATCACATTCTGAAAATGCCGTTGCCGGGTAGCGTTGTAGCTTCTGTCAGCCCGGAAGATCTGATGAAAACGCTGCCAAAACGTAAAGGCTAAGCATTAACTTAAATGTGTATCGGGCTTGCGTGATTTTATCCAGTGATGATGCTCACGTAGATCGGCGGCGGACTCTTCCGCCGTCACACGTAATTCATCGCTGTCGGCTGAGTGGCGTAATAAATGATCGGCATCCTGTACCTGAAGATATTCATGTCCCTGATTAGAAGCGAAAAGCTGGCCGGAGAAAAGCGCGCTGGCCAGCAATAACACCGTTAACCCTTTCTTAAACATCATGCAGCCTCTGGTACGTAATAAACAGAAATGGCGATAATTTCGCCTGGTGACTATTTCAATATTTATTCGGACCAAAGGCAACATCTGTTTCGCAAACTCGGCAATTATTACTGAGTTGTTTAATAATCGTTTGAATTTTGAGTTTCCGGGAAGTGCGAGCACAACCCGGCTTGAATCACAGTGTCCTAGGACTTAAAACCTGCCGCCGTCATCAACAGACGGAAGAACATGCCAACGCCAGCGAGCGCCAGCACACTTCCTCCCCAGAGGATCACCAGCCACATCAGGCGTTTCCAGATCGATTGCTGCATCAATGATACCCCTCACCATGTTGAACTTTGCCGCGAAAAACGTAATAGCTCCAGAAGGTGTAAACGAGGATTATGGGGATAATCAGCAGTGCACCAACTAACATGAAGCCCTGACTCTGCGCTGGTGCCGCAGCCTGCCAGAGGGTAATTGACGGTGGAATAATATGCGGCCAGATACTGATCCCCAACCCGCTGAAACCCAGAAAAATCAAGCCGAGTGTCAGCACAAAAGGCACTGCATGGCAGCTTTGCTGGCCCAATGCGCGCCAGATCCACAGACTGATAAGCGCAACCAGTACCGGTACTGGCATCAGGAACCACAGATTCGGCAGGCTAAACCAGCGCTCGTAAATGGCGCTGTGTGCCAGTGGCGTCCAGAGGCTGATAATGGCAATCACGACCAGCAGTGTGAGCAGCAGTTTTTTTGCCACGTTGCGCATTTTATCCTGCAACGGGTTTTCGCTTTTCATAACCAACCATGTTGCTCCGAGCAGAGCATATGCGACAACCAGCCCGACTCCGCAAAACAGCGTGAAAGGTGTCAGCCAGTCGAATGCTCCACCGCTGTAGCTGCGTCCGGTGACTGAAAAACCGTTGAGAACAGCACCAACAACAACGCCCTGGGTGAAGGTCGCGAGGATTGAACCGCACAGAAAGGCTCTATCCCAGAATGGTCGGTGAGCCGGTGTAGCCTTGAAACGGAATTCAAAGGCGACGCCACGAAAAATCAACCCTATGAGCATCAGCGTTAACGGAATGGTCAGCGCATCGACAATCACGGCATAGGCCAGCGGAAAAGCGCCGAACAAGCCTGCGCCACCGAGTACCAGCCAGGTTTCATTCCCGTCCCATACCGGTGCCACGCTGTTGACCATCACGTCCCGATCGTCAGCATCCTGAATGGCGGGGAATAAAATGCCGATCCCGAGATCAAAACCGTCCATCACGATATACATCAGCGTGGCGAACACGATGATAACAAACCAAATAACTGATAAATCAATACCCATTAGCGGAGCACCTCAGGTTGCGAATCGAGGACCGCAGCTGAAAGCGGCCGTGCAGGAGTGCCTGATGGCGGGATGGTCGGCGGATCTTCCTGAGGCCCTTTGCGGATCAGGCGGATCATATAGCTGTAACCCACGCCGAAGACCGAGCTGTAAACCACAAAGAAGGCCAGCAAACTGATGCTCATATGCAGATCGCCATGCGCGGAAACCGCATCCGCTGTACGTTGTAGCCCATAAACTACCCACGGCTGACGTCCCACTTCGGTGGTGACCCAACCTGCAAGAATTGCAATCAGACCTGAAGGTCCCATCCACAGCGCGAATCTCAGGAAGGGACGCGAAGTGTATAAACGCTGTCTGTAGCGTAGCCAGAGCGCGAATGCGCCCAGCAGGATCATCAGCATGCCTAAGCCTGCCATAATACGAAACGACCAGAACACCATGGTGGAGTTAGGGCGATCTTCTTTCGGAAACTCTTTTAACGCCGGAACCTGTTTGTCCAGACTATGCGTAAGGATCAGGCTTCCCAGTGCCGGGATAGCCAACCCGTAACGGGTACGTTCCTGCTCCATGTCAGGCCAGCCGAACAGCAGCAGTGGAGTCGGTTCGCCTGGCGGGTTTTCCCAGTGTCCTTCAATGGCTGCAATTTTCGCGGGCTGATGCTTAAGGGTATTCAGTCCGTGCATGTCACCAATCAGCGCCTGGAGTGGGGCGACGATCAATGTCATCCACAGCGCCATGGAGAACATGGCCCGAATAGCCGGGGTGTTATTACCGCGTAATAAATGCCAGGCAGCTGACGCGGCGACAAACAGGGCGCTGCTGAGGAATGCTGCGACGGACATATGTAGCAGTCGATAAGGGAATGAAGGATTGAAAATGACGGCAAACCAGTCCACTGGCACTACCTGTCCATTGACAATTTCGTAGCCCTGCGGCGTTTGCATCCAGCTGTTTGATGCCAGGATCCAGAAGGTAGAGATAATGGTCCCCAGCGCGACCATACAGGTGGCAAAGAAGTGCAGGCCGGGTCCCACTCTGTTCCAGCCAAACAGCATGACACCAAGGAAACCCGCTTCCAGGAAGAATGCGGTTAACACTTCGTAGGTCAGTAATGGCCCGGTGATACTGCCAGCGAACTCAGAAAAGCCGCTCCAGTTGGTACCAAACTGGTAAGCCATGACCAGACCCGATACGACACCCATGCCAAAGTTAACGGCAAATATTTTAGACCAGAAATGATACAGCGACCGCCAGGTCGGATTTTTCGTCTTCAGCCAAAGACCTTCGAGTACCGCCAGATAGCTGGCAAGTCCGATAGTTATAGCCGGAAAGATAATGTGAAAGGACACCGTAAACGCGAACTGGATCCTCGCCAGGTGAAACGCATCGAGACCGAACATGCAGAACTCCATATAATTTTTATGTGAGTTGCATTCTAAGCCGCGCTACATCTGGGTTGCAGAAACAGTCCGCGTTTATTAAGTCATAACAGTTTATGGACTGTTATGACCTTTCCCCAAAATCTCTCCAAAACTCTTCCCCAAAACTGGTTAATATTAAACCACCAAAAACACCCAGCCATCATTCCTTTCATCGTGGTATGTCTCGGTCATTTTGGCCGATTTATGTCCTAGTAATTCCTGCGTGTTGACCCCTTGAGCAGAGTAAAGACGCTCAGCCAAAGAACGCTGTTCGTGAAACGACACGGGCGTTTTCCCCTCCGGAGGAGTAATACCTGCTGCGTCCCGGCATCGAGCGAACATAGTGCTGGCAGTAGCCTTGTTTATTGTGCCACCTGATTTAATCGTCGCCGTCGTCCTAGTGTGATGAACCAGATAGGGACTTAACGCGCGATCGCGACACTGATTTATGACGTTCTCCAGAGAAAGACCTACAGCATCGCAATGAAGCGTTAAGGGTAGGGCAATTTTGTTTCCAGTTTTACCCTGAACAATCCATAGATACCCGTCTCTTACATCCCTGAACTTCATGGCAAGAATATCTGAAAGTCGCTGACCAGTGACGAGAGCGAGCTGCAATGCATTTACCGCCCACGGTGAGTAACGAACTTTTGCTACCTCAACAATCTTTTGCCAATCTTCCAACTGTAAACGGGCGCGGGTTACTTCAACTTTCGGCTTTCTTGTAGAAAGTGCCGGATTGAAACCAGGCGGTACTTCTCCTGCAAATTGCGCTTCTTTGAAAATATCGATCCAGTTTGAACGTATGTGTTTCGCCATACTGTTTTTTCCTTCGTCGATATATTCCTCAAGGATGGCGGCCATTTCGCGGGAACCAACACTACTCAGCGGAGTGTTGGCAATTCGAGAACACAAAACATTTGCAGCATGACGCCGTTCATTCAGTGTGGATAACGAGATCTCT
Source organism: Citrobacter sp. S-77 (assembly GCF_963864895.1). Lineage (NCBI taxonomy): Bacteria > Pseudomonadati > Pseudomonadota > Gammaproteobacteria > Enterobacterales > Enterobacteriaceae > Citrobacter > Citrobacter sp. S-77. The sequence goes on along the minus strand of NZ_CAWLWU010000002.1, from coordinate 2,433,356 downwards.
CCCTTTGAATGTCTTTTTTCCAGCATCTCAATATATTTTTTGGCCCATTCTTTAAATCTCATTTCGTTTTTGTTTGGCTGCACAATTTTTTTCTTTGCTGTATCAATGAGGGCATAAGTTTGTTCAAGTTGCTGTTTGGCAAACAGTCGATTTAATTCGATTGCGGCAGCTTTTGCTGCAACTTCATTGGTTCCAAATCCTCTCCATAATTGCGTCAACGGATCTTTATATTGCCAATATACCTTGTTATTCCGTTTATCGATTTTGGCGTACAAATTTTCTATCTTAATGTTATGCTTGCGTGGTGCGGCCATTGATAACACTCTTTACCAGTTTTTTGGCATCTTCCGGCAAATCATCGGAAATTTCGTCCTTCCCGACGCAACCTATAAAAACAGCATCCTCATCGACCACCCATCGCCTTCCATCCTTTTTGGCTGGTGGATAAATTTGGCCCGTTTTTGCCAGGTGATTTAAGCGTGATTGTGATTGTGGATATCCGAATCCATTTGGGCCTTTTGCCCAATCCTGAATCAGAATAGTTTTTGCCATCTATGGTCATGTCCCTTTACAGCATGACCGCCACCAAATATAGAATGCTGGCGGCAGTCTGGGTTGAACATTAATGATCAAGTTTAAAAATCAAAGGACTGCTGGCCGCCACCCTGTAAAATTTTTACGTGCTGGATGTGCGGATTAGAAAAACCAGCCCAGTGTGCAGCGCGTATTCTTTCTGCCTGTTCCGCAGAGCTAATGATCCTCCTGGTGTGCTCTGGATAAGGTGGTAAAACTTTCAGGCATATGGGGCAGTGGTCGACAGTCTGGATCCCTGAATATGGTCGTTTGCCACAGACGAATATTTTCATCATCTCTGTGCCACAGCGATCACACATCGGCGCATTACAGGTGAATGGATGCAGAACATCCGGGAACTCTGAACCGTTTTCGCATTTCGGCGGGAAACCGATATACCCATCACAAAGCAGGGTGGCTGATCCTCCGCAAAACATGCACTGTGTTTTCTTCATAGTTCGCCCGGTTTTACTTTTACACATTCAAAACTTTTGAGAGTTGCCTTCTCTATGCGGGATACGCCAGCTTCATGCTTACCTGAAATCATTTTTTCGCATTCGGACCGGGTCATTTTCACTTTTGAATAGCGGGTCCATGACGTCGGTGCATTACCTGCTTTTTCAATAATTGCGGTGATTTTGTACATACTGGTGACTCTTAAAACTTAACTCTTAGGTACGTTGTCTGTTGCGCGTCTGTTCCAGCGGATAAGGGCTGACGCTTTACTGCCTTCATAACCTGAGCGTGCTTCGCACCCATCGCATTTAACCCTGAAATGGCCTGCAATATCCTTCACTGTCACTGATGGGCAGCCGCAAAAGGGGCAGGGTTTTACGTTGTAATACCTCATGAGCGTTTAACTCCGAATTTCTGGACTAGCACGGATTCCATACGCCCGATACAGGCGCGAATTCGGGTTATCTGCGTTTCCGGAAACTGGCTGGTCGCCATCGTTTCGAGGGCTGCGCGTAAGGCCGGGCTTTTGACTATTGTCATTCTTGCTTTGGCGAAACCATTTAATGCCCGTCTGATGCTGCGGCCGTCAGCTCTGGCACATGCGCGGCATAATTCGGCATGTAAAACGGTGTCCGGAAATTCACTGTATTCCATCTGAATAAATTCACGTGCGTTAGCGGGTTTCATCTTCATAGCCTGTTATTCCTGCTATGGCGGCTTGTTGCAGCCGCCAGGGGATTATTAACCGTTGATGTATTCAGGTTTCATGTCGGAGAGTGTGGTGCTGTATGCGTCATACAGGTCGCCCAGGTGCGGCCTGGAGGCATTAAGCGCCTGCTCCAGTGTTGCAAATTTCTGCGCAGCGTCAGGATCGTCTGATGAGGGCAGGTCGTTGATCATCTTCTCAATACGCGCGATTGCGTTAATGCGATGGTGGCGCTGAACGACTTTCCCTTTCAGTTCGGTATAGAGTGGACCAAGCGCATTCTTCTGTGCCTCGACTTCCTGCCGTAAAGCCGTTGTTTGCTCCGTTGTTTCAGCCTGCTCAATGCTGTCTCGCAGGTTGCCTACCCATTCATCAACATCTATAACGGTGGGTTCATTAACAACTGCAGAAGTGTGTTGTGGTTCCTGCACCGGGTTAATGATCTTTTCCTGCGGTTCTTCCAGCTCGTCTCTGGTATACACGCCAAGGATGATTTCGGGGCAATAGAGACGCGCCCAGCGTTTCAGCGCCAGATATGCCAGTTGCTGACGGGGATCATCAGCCCATAGCGTTGAATTACGTGTTCTGGCCTGGGCGAGAAGTAATTCCAGGACGCGTGGGTTGCTTTCTCCGCGCAGTGTGGCCTGTACGCGGATACCGATCCCATTTTCGTCGGCCAGCCTCCAGCCAGGAATACGGTATTCTTTCCCTTTGTCGTTTTTCCTGATTTCAAATTTTCCGATGATTTTTTCCCACGGACCGAACCATTCATATTCGATACGCCCGGTTAATGGTCCCCGGGTGCTGATTACAGCATTAACCAGTTGTGCCTCATACCCAAGAACCCCGTTCACCACGAAGGTTTTCTGTGCCACAGCGTAAGGGTTCATTTGCCACTGCATAGCCTGCATAGTGATGGCCATGCAGTCTGACTGATTTCCCCGAAGGTGTTCCGGAACTGTCGCCATGCCGGAGGCCATGACCTGAGAAAATGTCTGAATTGCCGCCAAGGACTGAGGGCTGAAAATGGCAACGATAGAGTTAATATTTTCTTGCTGAATTAATTCGTTCATTGTGTCCTTCCTCAGATGCTCAGTGCTTCAAGACGGCGAAGATCAAAGTCGTTTAGTTCGTCGGTGTAACTTTCGGTTATTGGCGCGGGCCAGTGGTTTGTTTCCAGAGCCTGGTTTATCTGGCGTAGTGTCCGGCGGTATTCCTGCCGTCCAAGTTCCAGAAGTTCCGGCGAGGCTTCCACAACAGCTACCCAGTGATAGCCCGCATCCTTGTTAACGAAGATCCAGAAAAACTTTTCCAGGTTCGCCACGTCGCAGTACATCGCCGCACTGAGGTGGTAATCACGCTCGATGATTTCCCGGTGCAGACGGTCTTTGAGGCGCTCCTGACGTACATATCCGAGGCTGACTGATTTCAGATCTGCGCAGATACTTTCATAAGGCAGCCTGATTTCAATATCCGGACGGACGCGAATTTCCAGCCCGGTTTCTTCATCGAATCCGAAATAACTGATCTCCGATTTGCGTTCCGGATGGTTGAGCAGTCGGGCTGCATCTTGGTTATTTTGCAAAGCTGCATGGATGTTTTTCGCTTGTTCATACATCTCGACTGTGATGAATGTCTTTCCACGGTTGGCGACTTCCTGCTGTTTTTGCCAGTCTTCAATCGTCACAATATCAGGACGGATTTTCCGGACAATTTCAGTTAACTGCTCTTTTGTCCCGCTGACGTTGTACGGCAAAAACTTAGCGCGTTCATTCTCTGCCAGCGTCGGATCCACGGTTGCGATTTGGTCCAGCAACTGCTCACGGGTACCGCTTGTTTTCAGGAGCGGGGGAAGCGTGGCGTTATATTCTTTGATGCAGGATTTCATTGCGGTGGCTGTAAAGTTTTTATTGTCGCCAATAACTCTCTTAAACTCGGCTGGCAATGTCATATACGCCAGGCCAATTGCGTCTTTGTCTCCAGTCATGGGAATCTGAGCAGGTAAGGTAGCGTTGTACTCTTCAATCCATGCCTTAAGTTCGTCGGGCGTCATCAGCGCCGGAAGGGCAGCGTTGTACTCTTTGATAATCGCAACCAAATCCTGTGATGTAGTGACTACTGAGTCAGGAACCGGTGACGGAACAGCATATTCATCAGCGAATTTATCTGTTTCCAGTACATAGCTGTGAATGATCCGTCCACGGAGCAAAGCATCACTTTCTTCGCGCGGAATTGTTCCGGCCATATGCCTCCCGTGGTAATACATCAGGCTGATACGGGCATCCTTGAGCATTGTGCTGCTGATACCGTTAGCTGAGTGATAAACCTCGTTAGGGATAGCTTCATATCGGCCCGGCTCAAACCATGACGGCCAGTGTGTATTTACGGTATCTGACGCATCGCCAGCAGCATCACAGCCAGCGTCTGACTGAGCGTTCTCGTTATCTTCCTGAAAGTTATCGCCAGCCGTTTCCTCCGGCGTTTCTTGATCATTTTCGGTCTGTACTTCCGATTTTTCACCTTCATTTGAGGTGGTGATACCTCTGTAATCTTCATGTATCCATTTAGGGTCATTCGGATCACTGATCCCTTCCACATATTCACCACGCGCAGCCGCCAGTAGCTTATCGACATCGACCGAATTTTTGGGCGGAATGTTTTCCCGCGCTTCATGCAGTTCTGCTCGCAGTTTCTGATATTTCGCATCAACAGAATTTATCTGTGGCTGAGCATCCAGCGTCTGTGCGTCCTGATGATGTTCAGTTGTATCCGGTTCCACCGTTTCAGGCGTTGCCGGTTCATCTGCCACTGTGCCAGTTGATTGCGGTTTTTCTTCATCATCTGATTTTCCTTCTTCATTTACGCTTCCTGTTTGTAGTTGCTCGCTGGCGACTTCTGGCTGAGCATGCGTTGCCAGAAATTCGGTGATGTAGTTTTTCAGCGCGACCGGATCCTTGTGGATATCGAGCGGACGCATCTGTACTAACAGGAAAATAGTCTGATCGTCATACTCGAGGATGTTGTCGACGGTGCGCAGCGTGGCAGAGAAGCGCTTCCAGTCCTCGCGGTCCTTCCCAATGATTTCTGTTTTAGCCCAACGCAGAACACTGCCATCAACGCTCCCTGGTTTGACATCGCCAGGCCAGAATGCGACGGCTACCTTCAGGTCGAGAGTTTTCCAGGTTTGTTTGTGCTGGTGACGAAGTTCAGTGCCTGATTTGGACTGGTTAATTTGAACGGCTTTTTCCTGCCATTCTTTTACCAGTAGCCCACGATCGATGTGCTCCGTGGCAAAAAAGTCTTCAAGAAAACGCTTTGCCACGGTAATCTCCGGGACTTTTTTGTCGAGAGGGAAAACTGTTTTGTACGCTTTCACCACTCTGTGGATGTCGATTTCGGCGGCATTTTTAAACGCGTCGACATTTTTTGCGGCAGTCATCATGTTCTGGACGTAGGTGTTTTCCGTGTCCATTTCCAGACGCAGAATTTCGGCTTTTTGCTCCGCATCGACGTGATACAGATATTCTCCGTTACCAACGTACTGTGCCAGTATGCGGTGCTGTAATGGCATGGTTGGCACACTGGTTAACTGAGGGGTATCTGGTTTATTTTTGTCCGCCTCATTTGTGCTGGTGTTATCGGTGGCAGCATCTTTTTTATCGTCAGGTGAAACATCAGCGTTCTTGTCGGAAATAAGCATCAGTGTTTTACCGTCTTCGCCACCGAGTTCTCGGTTGTTACAGAATCTCGTGTCGAATACACCTTCTGGTGGAATATCATTTTCTACCGGAAAATTAACGCGTATTGGTTTCTTAAAATCCTCCAGACTAAATCCTGCATCTATTAATGCCACGTTAGCACGCAGAATCGCCCTTGCCAGTGAGTCCTCAGTTTTCCAGTAAAAACCATTATTGAAGCCGAGGCGTTTTCGTGCCCCTTCGTTTTTGACAGGATAAAGAAGGGGATATTCTTGCTGTTTACTCATTGTTTTTTAACCTCAACTACGATTAAAATCCTGCTCGTCCAGTAAGTCTTCCTCTCTTGGTGCTTACTGGTCACATCTCTGGCTGGTCGGTTTGGTCGCTGACCAGCACATCGCCAGATGAAAAAATGGGGATAAGCCTGCACTTGTTGCAGGCTTTTTCTTTGTCAGAGTTCGCCGCTAGCTTTCATCGCCAAAATGACTGTAAATACTTCGTGACGTTTCTCTTTATCAGTATTTATATACCAGTTTTTTACGCAAAGATTTTTAACCGCTTTATCTATAGACTCCGCATTACCAGAATCTCCGACCATATCTACAAAATGATATGGTTTATCCTTCCGGTTTGTTTTAATAATGAACCCAATTTGTTTGTCGTCTTGATAAACTTTATGAACCACTTCATCACGGGTAGTAACGGTTACATTAAATTTAATTTCCATAATTAACTCCTGTTATTAGGTTGTATGAATCCCTGCCATTGCTGGCATAATTCATGGTTTGTTAAGTATTTAATTAAAGGTCATGCGCCATTTGGTCGTGTACGGCGCATTGCTCGCAGCAATATTTTCTAAGTTCAGTGGTTGATATAACTCCCTGCATAAAATGTAGTGGTTTTTCTACGCTTTCTTTTTCTTCGATTTCTTTATTACAAAGGTGATAGGCACATTTAATTTTCATGGTTAACCTCAGTGCATTAAAGGTTTTCCGCTTTGGTTAAGGTATACCTCGATAAACTCATGTCTAATTATGGTTTTTTCAAGCAGGCTAAACGCATATAACCCCTTACTGACATTTGCTGATGCCCGGTAATCACGGCCATTATATTTAATGGCGGTCCCCGGTTTTACATCTTTTCGCGGAATAAGGTCAGTTCCATAGTGATGAGCAATCATAAGTATCTCCATTTTTAACAAATGAACTCTGTGGTGCAGTGCCTGGTGCCTCCAGGTGACATTAACCAGTTAACAATTAATGCCGGACTGTGATATCACCCTACTGATAAAAAACGTATTTAACTGTTCCGCGTGCGCTTAGCCGCATTCACTGCACTACAAAATTCACTATAAAAAGGGCGGGCATCAGAAATGACTAAGAAAAACTGATGCCGCCAAGACTACACACAGCAATGTCGTTTTCACAACCGGAGGCGCACTTCCACTATTTGGATTTACAGACAAGACCGACTCAGAAAACATCGGAAATGTGCCTTCGTGTTGTGCCCGGATTTATTTAACCACCTCCGGGCTTCGGTGGTTCGCTATACCCCTACAGCGAGTTCTGTGGTAACATAAAAAAACCTTAGTAAGTTGATTTTTAATGTATATGTCAGATGATCGTTTAACATTTGCAAGATTTTTTGCCGAAAAAGAAGTTATTCAACTTTTGATTACTATTGTTATATTTTCTCTGATACTGATTTTTTCACCTAATAATCTGCATGAACTTATCGTGACTGAAAGTGGCATCCCGTATGCTATGTATATTTTCAGTTTTGCCGTAGCCTACCTTATTGGTCGGTTTTTTATGTCAGTGGTACCTTTGTTCCACCGCGGTACTCAGATGAAACGTAAGTTAAAAACGCTTAATTCATTGAGCACCGAGCAATTGTTATTACTTGAGCCTTTTCTTAAGACTCGCTCCCGCACTTTCTTGGCTTCCTGGGATAACCCTTATGTAAACGCCCTAGTTAAAGCAGGCATCGTTCGTCCAGTCAATTCGAGTATCGACGGTGTTTCTGTCATCTTCAAAATAGAACCTGAGTATGAGCCATTAATGCTTTCCGCCTGGAATCCCTGCACAAGACGATTCGATATTAGCCGTTAGCTTTTGTCTTACCGGAAAGTGCCTGCTTAAACTCACTGAAGCTGAGTGCTTCTTCTCCTTCGTCAAGGCTTTCGAAGTATTCTTCGTAAGCCCTGTTCATGTAGTCGTTGGTGTCCATCTTTCCTTCTCCCGTTTAACGCCCGGTGGCGGAACTTTTTCATCTACTGCGCCTTGTGCTAATTAACAACTGCCGTCATGTTCGTATGCCTCAGGCTGGCTACTTAGCCCTGTTCAGTGGCTGGATAACTCTAGGTATTGTCCTGCCGTTCTCTGGTTGGGCGTTGTTTTGATGTGACAAATGCTCACATATCGTGAGTAATTTGTCAACTCAATATGTGAGCATTATTACTTTTGGGTTTATGATGGATAAAAAAAAGCCCTCGCAAATAGCGAGAGCCTTTTTTTGACTGGAAGAGGGTTAGGATGATTTTTTCTGTTGTCTGCTTCTCAGGTATTTTTCCACATACTCATCAAGCTCTGTAAGACGGATTTCGAACAAGTCAATCATGCGTGCTTGCTCTGAAGCAGGGAGCTGGTTAAACAACTCTAACATCTTTTTCTGGTTATCATTTAACCATGAATAAGCATTTTCTTGTTCGCCGAACATTAATTCTGCGGGAGAAATACCAAGTACTTGGCCGAGAATAATCGCATCCTCGGCACCTACGCTCCGGGTGCCTGCTTCGTAGTTTGCAATACGAGAAGAACCTGACCAACCACATAGCTTTGCCAAGTTTCCCATGCTCAATCCTCGATTTAGACGAGTGGCTTTTAGTCGCTCACCTATTTGTTCTGCAATCGTTTTCATAGCTCCGATTTTATCACGATGTGTGAAATTGCTGGTACTCACGTATCTGTAGTTGATCTCGTTCACGAAATGTGAATAATAAGGGCAGGAGGTAATGATGAACAATATTTCAACATATCGAAAACAACTTGGTCTGTCTCAGAGACAACTCGCCATTCAGCTAGGCTGGATACAGAGCCGACTTGCAAACTATGAAGCAAACTTTCGAACTCCTGGGCTAGAGGAATGCAGGAAAATTGTTTCTACGCTTAATCGGCTTGGCGCTCATTGTGAACTTGATGATGTATTCCCACCGGCCAATAAGCATAGTGTGATTACTGTCGGTGTGGCTGAACAATGATGATCAGCAATGAGAAAACCAAGGACGCCATGAATGCATGGTTGCTGATGACGGGCATAACTCAGGAAAGTGCAACACAGATGATTACCAGCGAATTCCTGGCGCAACCAGTACGACCCGATATCGCAATTCACCGTATCGAGTTTGATGACGGGACGGTCGATTATGCAGCCTGGCGCCGGAACCGGATAAACATTTTTCAGCGCTGGAGAAAACTCGAAACGCAGGAACACCAGGAAAAATTTACTGCTCTAATCCCGGCAATTCTGGAAGCCATCAGAAAAAGCGCGCCAGAACTGCATAAGCGCATTACGGCAGGAGAAAGTATCGAATACCTGGTAACTCGTTTGCTGAAGGAGAGCACAGAGGCGGCGAACGCCTCGTTACTTGGTGCTCCGCTACATGATTTTGAGCGTGAATGCGATGAAGCCATTCAAGCGCTACAAGCGCTGAGGAACGGTTATCGCCAGCAATATCAGAGATGTGACCAGTAAATAACAAGAGAGGTTGGTATGGCAAATGCCTGGCTCAGATTATGGCATGACATGCCAAATGATCCTAAGTGGCGAACGATTGCCAGAGTATCTAAACAGCCTATTGCGACAGTACAGGCTGTATTTATTCACCTGCTTGTTAGCGCGTCACGAAATGTCACGCGCGGTCACACTGATGTCACGACAGAAGATTTAGCAAGTGCGTTAGATGTGACAGAAGACGAAATTGACTCCATTTTGCAGGCAATGCAAGGACGTGTGCTCGATGGTGAAGTTATTACGGGATGGGCTAAACGACAGGTGATCAAAGAGGATATTGGTAATACCTCTCCAACAGCTAAAACCCCGGCAGAGCGCAAGCGAGCGCAACGTGAGAGGGAAAAAATGATAGGAGAAATAAACGGTTGTCACGATGAGTCACGAAATGTCACGCACATGTCACGACGAGTCACTACAGATACAGATACAGATACAGATACAGATACAGATATAAAAACAGATCTCCCCCTTAATCCCCCTCAGGGGAAATCGGGAGCAAAAAAATTCGATCCGTTGGGAATTGTTTTGCCGGATTGGATACCTGTCTCGCTTTGGCGCGAATGGGTTGAATTCAGGAAAGCATTGCGAAAACCGATCAGAACGGCACAAGGGGCAAATGGGGCAATTCGCGAACTGGATAAATTCCGGCAACAGGGATTTACACCGGAGCAGGTTATTCGGCACAGCATTGCCCACGAGTACCAGGGGTTATATCCGCCGAAAGATTTTCAGACGATGGCAAACAGTCGAAATATCACTGCGATTTCAGAGCCAGACACTGAAATTCCACCGGGATTCAGGGGGTAAACAGGGGGATGAACAGCAAAAACCAACAGGCAGTGATTCGGTATCTGCTGGATAACGGGGAAGCCACGCCCCGCGAGCTGGCTGATGTGCTCGGCGTGCCCAACAAGAAAATCCACAACCTGCTTCAGAACATGCAGCGGTACGGGCGGCTTGAGCGGGAAGGGAAAAAATACCGACTGGCACCGAGCTGGCAGGAAAAAGTCTGTATTGCAAAATCAGCCCTCGAACGCCAGACCGAGCCGAAAAGCGTTGCGGTGCAGGAGTGTCGCCGTAACTGGAAAGGGTATCAGGTACACAAAATATTCGGGAGCAGCCGGGTAGCCGGTAACAGAGTTTGATGAGAAGCAAAAAGGAGCGATCAATGAGTAATTCAAAATGCGCAATCAACGGCAATCAGTTTCTGGCTTGTTCTGCATTAGCTAGGTCACTTGAACAAAATGCTGAAAACACTCAGCGAAAGGGGCTATTGCATTACAAGATTTGGAATGAGGATTTAACCCGTGGGCCTGATGTTGTAATGCTGCGTTCTGGTGAATTTTCAAGGACACCAATTAGAGTTTCATTTTGCCCGTTCTGCGGCGAAAGCCTGAAAACATGGGGGGAATAAAAAGTGAGTATTGAATTAAAGGTTAATCGTTGCTATCGAGCAAAAAAGCCTCGCCCGGCAGGGCAATTTGTACCTTATGTGAATGATCGTCAAATTGTACGTCTTGGAGTAAATACAGTGCAATATGATGGACCAGCAGTTCATAGCGGACGACGATACCCAATAATTAGTAAAGAAGAATTTCTGGAATGGGCATCACATGATGTAACCGATGATTTACCGCCAGGTGAATGGCAGCTTTGGCCGATTAAAAAAGGTGGGCAAAGTGAATAACCGCAGAGCAAAATTGTTAATAGCAAAATCCGGACAAATTATTCCTATCTCAAATCGGCTTGTCGTTCGCTATGCACCATCTGGCCTGACGCGTGGATGGCCAACACATTATTACGGGAAAAATAGAAAACCAAGTGCGGCGCAGAACCGCAGAAATAACCAAGGGAGATAAGCATGACAGATAAACAGGCACTACGTGAGCGTTATTCACCGCAACCAGTACCCAAATGCCGCATTTGTGGCGCTGAAATGACAGTACAGCGTATATCTGGCAACCACATCACATATGGATGTACGGGCGCAACCTACGACGATAAAGGTTGTCACTACGCAGAAGGTCGCAGTATCGCAGATGACCATTATGGACAGTCCCGTGTCACTGTCGTTGATGTTAGCGACCCTGATGTACTGGCGCTACTGGATGAACTGGAAGCATCAAAAAGCAAGTGTAGGGAGCTGTCATCAAAAGCAATGGAGCTGGTATGCGAAGCCAGCTTAGTTTACAGCAAGTACAACGACACGCAGATGCCAGACCGTGACCTTGTCGATATGCAGACACTTCAGGAAATGCACGACCTGTGCAAAGGAGCCGCACTATGAGCAAACCAATCAGCATTATGAAAAGCCCTATCACCAACAGAATTTATGCCGGACGTTCACGCGCAGTTAAGGGATTGGCTCCCGGAACTCGTCAGTTCGTAGGCGATAAGTTTGACGTTACCGACGAAGCACTGTATGCGGTTGCGCATTTTCTTGTTCATGCCGATGACATCAAAGTGTTCTCGCTTCCAGATGGGCGTGAAATTCACCTCCGCGCCGATGTGAAGGAGGCATCCCAATGACAGCACTCAACAAACAGGCACTGGCTGATATTCGCCGTGCAGCAATCGCTGTAGCACGTGATGGGCGAACTGATGACGAATGGTTTTATTACCTTCAATGCGTGCACCATAAAAACGTCTTGGCAATGCTGGATGAGCTGGAAGCCGATAAAGAGAAAATTAAAACACTAGAAAGCCGAAACCGTCGTCTGGAGGGGATTATCGATGCCGCAGAGAAGCGCTTGGCGGACCTGTCTAAAGCGGCAAGTGTTTCTGGCCAATGGAAACCTGATGTTTGTCCGATCACCGGTCGCGAATTCTTCATGTGGATTGAGCACCCAACATTGGGATATGTGCCGACATATGGCGGCCCGTTTGATAGCTACACAATTCCAACAAAGGGTAGCGACGGTGAATTCTCATGCGAGCGGTATGATCACGATTTCGGCGGTTGGGTTGAGGGCGTATGCCTTGGCCTTTACCTGATTGATGACGATGAAAGGTGTCGTATAGCCGAGCTGGAAACTAAAGCAGATATCTACGACATGTTGCGTGAGGACTACAATATTAAAGGCTCATTAGCTGAATTTGTCGATAGCCAGGCGAAGCGCATCGCAGGACTGGCGGCGCGGGTTGTCAACTTGCCGAAACGCAGCATTGGTGAAGTTATGCACATGAGCGGATTTAGCCGGGAATATGCCGAGGGTTGGTGTGCGGGTAATGATAACGCTCGTCACGAAATACGCGCTGCTGGTGTTAAAATTAAGGAGGAATAATGTGGGTTTTAATTTTCTGGATGTTATCTCCGCATTCATTAAGTTTAATTGGCGAGTCACAACCAACGTTACAGGTACAAACTCAGGAGTTTAATAGCGAGGGGGCTTGTAAAGATGCTTTCGCCGCTATCAAAAAGTTAAATGACGGGGATTTTAAATTGCGCGGAGTGCGTGTACCAAAGGATTAACGCAGGAAATGTTATTCTGATTTTATAGTATAAAAACAATTGAAAATTTTAATTCAATCCTTAACCGGAGGGGTTTCTACGCCCTCAAAGCATCAGGAGGCCACCCGTCAGGGCGGTAAGGAAATGCGAAAGTTTAAAGTAATTATCGAAACCGGCATTGCTGGTGGAATACATGAAGACGTATTTGAAGTGGAGGATGATGCTACGCAAAAGGAAATAGAAGACGAAGCGAGAGATGTTTTCTTTAATTACTGTAATTACTCATTTCACGAAATAAAAGACGAAAACGAAGAGGATGATTAATTATGACCAAAATTACCAGAGAACGACTGCTGGAAATTATTGAAGACGGATTCCTGAAACACGGGGAAGGTAAAGAACTGGCGCGTATTGCTTTGTCATCACTGGAAGCAGAGACTGTGCTTTATATGAATCGATTTACCAGGAAGGCATTTACACTTGATGAACAGCCTGGCGCTGATAAAGAGCCAAATATATATGTGCCTCTCTACACCGCACCTCCAGCACCGGTAGTGCCGGATGGTTGGATAAGCTGTGGCGACGCAGTGCCTGCTGATTTTTGCGATGTGATTCTGCATGATGCCCTCGGGAATGTATTTCCCGGTTCTTGGGATAAGGTTTGTCGCTCTATTGAAGGCGGTTACAAGACGGCTTTTGTGGACAATGACGGTACTGAAGTAGAGAACGCTACCCACTGGATACCTCTTCCTGAGCCACCCCAACAGAAGGTGAAGCAATGACCTGGCCTGAGGCATTTACAACCGTTGGTATTGCAATGGCGGTGGCGCTGGTTGTGTACTCGATTTGTCGCTGGGGTTGACGAAAACGAAGGCGCAAAGTTATATTTTCACCGTGTGGTCGGTAACTCGATCACACAGTTTGTGTTCATAAAAATACCATGTTGTTAGAATGTCGTATGCGGATTCATAAGGATAAATGATGAAATTCACAGGGCTACAGTCGTCAGCGTTACCTGATACTTCTGATTCAGTAAAAGAGTGTGTGAATCTCGGGCAGTGGATGCTGTTCAAATCTTATACGCATAAAGTAACCACAACATTTGAAGTGGTGTTTTTTCTGAAAACTGGCGATGAAATATTTGGTTTGAATGAAAGAGGGCAAATAACGTCCACCCAAATTACTGAACATTTAAGCATCGATGAGCTTTTTTACTTTACCGATATAGCAAAGCCACCATCTTTCAGTAATGCTATGCTTCCTAAATATTAACAAATTTTTAATTTAACACATTCGAATCATAAGGATATGTATGAGCCTTAGGTCTGAGCGTACGAAATGGGTTATGTTTTTGCCTTGTTCTAAAGAAGAAGTTGAATCGCGCCACGTTTTTGATATTGTTTTTGGCGTGCTATGCCTTGAGAAGGCCGGTATAAATCCACAAGATATATCAATATATATTGATAGCCCTGGCAGAAATTTTGATGATTTTTTTTCATCAGCCTCGAAGTATCCTTATGCGTCAAAAGCATCAGCAGATTTCTTTAATGACTTACGTGATAATAACTACAATAACATAGTAATGTTTGTTACTGGTCATGGTTGCACGCAAGGACTGGATGCAAAAAATCCTATTCCGCCTCATCAACTTCTCAAAGCTTTAAAAGGAGCACCTAATTTAAACAATGCTATTGTTTATTTTGGACAGTGTTATGCAGGTACGTTCAATTTTGTTGGGGCGGGTAAAAGAAAGGATGGCGAGCCCGAGGTTATTTTAATTGGGGCGACTAATCTTACTGAAAGTCTGAGTATAGCGACTACTGAAACGTTTCTTGATGGAAATGAATTTCCTTGGACAGCCAATATTTTTCTCCTTCATGTTTTTAAATGGATGTCAAAACCTTCTGATATAGATGGTGATGGCCGTTATACTGTAATGGATTCTTATAAGCATGCTGGTATTTTCACTAACTTTGTGAATAAAAAAACAAAAACAGATATGTTTGGTGAGATAATTAATATGCATGCAGAGTGTAATAAACTCATGGCTCTGGCTTCTTCGGATACAGGGAATTGGATAATTGATAAGACAAATGAGTTAAATTATAAAGCCAAAAAAACTCAACTCCAAAATTTATTGATTGCGCACCACACTCATCAAGAATGTTGGATATTAAACGCAAGGCCAGCACAAAAAATTGAATTTTGATTAATCGTCATGTCAATTAATTACAATAAAGACTTATCACTGTGAGCAAAAACGGTTTGCGTGAAAAGGAGAGTTAAGTAAAATCGCCGCGGGTGCTTGAGGCTATCTGTCTCAGGCATGAACACCGTATGGCAGATAGAGAAAAGCCCCGGAAACATTCTGCGTCCTGCAAGACGCTTAACATTTACCGAGGCCATATCTAATGCTGAACACATTTAGATTAGCCTCTTACGGACCGAAAGGTCAAGGAGAAGCAGGCTATGAAGCAGCAAAAGGCGATGTTAATCGCGCTGATCGTCATCTGTATCACCGTCATTGTGACGGTACTGGTAACGAGGAAAGACCTCTGCGAGGTACGAATCCGAACCGGCCAGACGGAGGTCGCTGTCTTCACAGCTTACGAACCTGAGGAGTAAGAGACCGGGCGGGGAGAAATTCCCGCCACCTCTGATGTGTCAGGCATCCTCAATGCACCCGCATCTAACCCGCTTCGGCGGGTTTTTTTATGCTCAATTACTTGATCTGAACTGAAAAATTGATACTGTATATCCATACAGTTATTAGGTGAAAAAATAACGGTTTGAAAATTGAGCAGTAATCAGAGTAGATACTAAACGCCTAAAAAATGTCCATGATCATGAACAGAAATGCATCAAATTTACAGCGTGAAATAAATGGTTACAGTCGTTATATTTTCGCCCTCAACAAAAGTTGCAAAAAAAACGCACATTTTCATTGTCCCTTAGTGGTAAGGAGGAATTGTGAAAAAATTGCAGGGAATGATTAGCCGCAAATATGCGGTCATTCGTCGAGAGGATATGTCGGTTGTAGCGGAAATGGATTATTTCCCTGATAGTGAAAGAGCTGTTATGTATCGGTATGGGCAAAAAATTAAATTCTTGCCAATGGCGAATAGAGACATTATGGGCAATGAAAATCTATTTGAAGAATTATGCGTCAGGGCTGGTTGCCAAACATAAACCTCATTTTGTTATACTCTTTACGGGCTGAACCCCCGATCTACTGCGCCACCGGAGAACTACGATGGCGCACATACAACTTGTAAAACAAACCTCTTCAGGGTTACTGCTCCCGGCAACGCCGGAGAGTGGCAATTTCTTACAACAAATTAAAATTGGTGAGTGGATACACGCCGACTTTAAGCGTGTGCGTAACTACGCATTCCATAAGCGATTTTTCAAACTTCTACAGCTTGGTTTCGATTACTGGACGCCCACTGGCGGCGCGATCACGCCTCAAGAACAGGAGCTGATCTCAGGTTTTGTCGATTTTCTTTGCGAGTCAGTCGGGCGCGAGCATACGCCAGCCCTTAGCGATGCTGCAGAACAGTACCTGCATAAGGTTGCTGTAAAACGAACCAACGATGCCGCACTTCTCAAATCCTTCGACGCTTTCCGCGAGTGGGTGACCATTCAGGCAGGGTTTTACACTGAGCATTTTTATCCTGACGGTAGCCGTGGGCGCAGGGCGAAATCCATCGCTTTTGCGAATATGGACGAAACCGAGTTTCAGCAGGTTTATAAATCCGTACTCAACGTTCTGTGGAACTGGATCCTGTTCCGTAAATTTTCCTCTCCGGAGGAAGTCGAAAATGTGGCCGCGCAACTGCTGGAGTTCGCGTAATGGCGGATTTACGTAAAGCGGCGCGGGGCCAGATGTGTCAGGTCAGAATTCCAGGCTATTGCAACCACAATCCTGAAACGTCCGTATTGGCGCATTACCGGCTGGCTGGTACGTGCGGAACGGCAACAAAACCTCATGATATGCAGGCGGCGATCGCCTGTAGTAGTTGTCACGATATTGTCGACGGGAGGGTAAAAATCGACGACTTCACGAAAACAGAGATTCGCTTGATGCATGCAGAAGGCGCTTTCCGCACGCAAGAAATCTGGAGAGATAAAGGCATTTTATGATTTACCCAACAAACACCGGAAAAAGCGGAGAACATCTTCGCCTCAGCACACTGGAGAGCGTCTGGATTCAGGGAAAATTGCGTATGTGGGGCCGCTGGTCGTATATCGGTGGCGGTAAACTGGGGAATATGTTTAACCAGTTGCTGACCTCTAAAAAGCTGACAAAAACGGCAATTAACGAGGCGCTCCGGAGGATGAAAAAAGCAGGTCTGGACAAGCCTGAACTTGAGGCTTTTTTGCGGGATATGATCAACGGTAAGCAAAAGAGCTGGCTGGCACATTGTACCGATTCGGAGGCATTAATAATCGACAGGGTTATTGGCGAAGTAATGGCGGATCATCCTGGGCTATACAATGTCCTGAGCCAACGTTATATGGGGCGGGGGATGAGTAAGTTAAAGATAGCAGAAGCGTTCAATCAGCTACATCCTGAATGGAGCCTTAAAACGTGTAGAAATCGCATTGATGCTTGGTTAAACATTGCGGAGTATATGCTTTATATACCAATGCAAAATGCGTTTAACGTGAAACGTCGATAAAAAGTTATTGCTTTTTTGCCAACAAACTGCTTCAATTCTGGTACGCTTCGCATAGCTGTATCGCGAGGCGAATGACAGACATGAACACATTTGAAACCCGCCATCGTGCGGGTTTTGTCGTTTCTGGTGATCCTGCTGTTACATTGCCAAATGTCAGGTAAAATCGAACACATTGTAGGATGCGTGATTGGGGACGGAATGAAAAATCTACCCGACGACTATTTTCTTGATGCAGATGATGACCTTGTGGATTTTCTTGAAAAACAAGGAGAGGAGTGCATTCGAGAAATCCATCACTCCAATGCTCTGAATAAAGAAAACGGTCAGAAATTATTAAGCATATTAATTGCAGGTATTGGTTCATCTTTTTTGTTATTAACACAACGAACCACCCTGGATTACCTGACTGCAGGAATGTCTGTATTTTTGGTTTACTGGGCATTGTGTGCTGCATATCTCGTCAGACGAGTCCTTATTGTCAGAACTCGTGTTCTGGCTTCATCGACCCCTTATGCGTTATACCATGATGGATATAAAGGATTTGATGAAATTGATTATGCAGATTTCGAATCAAAAGGATTTTCAGCTAAGCGTTCGACTCTGAATATATTGAGGCGATATCGGTTGGCTGATTTAACAAGAATGGCGGAAATGGGGAAATGTGAAAACGCCCGGATCGGTCGAGAGCTTGAAAGGGTGAGAATTGCTACAATTCTCACCCCTGTTTGTGCTCTTATAATTTCAGTGCTTACTTATCTTTTTTTCTGATGTTTTCAGCAGAATCGGCAACGAAAGTGTAGCCTGTTCGGAGGTTCCTTTCGCGTGGGGCCGGTGCGGCAGGCTTGGGTTGTGGAGCCTGTGGTGGTTTGTTTTCACCTGATGGTTTATTGGACTCACTCATTTAATTCTCCAGATTTGATGTGGTTACTTTTGGCGATTTAACAATATCAAATACTGGATATGTAGTGAATATAGCGCTTTGAACGCAGGGATCGGCTCCTGCACTCTAATCTGAGGCTCGCTGCGGCGAGCCTTTTTATTTAAAGGAGGAAATCATGTCTGAACCCTTATCCGGGACGGGCACAGCTGCGGCGCTCGGAGGGGCGACGGCATTTGGTCTGTTTACCAACACGGATTTTGGGATTGTGTTTGGCGCATTTGCCGGGGCGCTGTTTGTGGCCACGATGCCGCAGGCGATTTCAGCTTGGAGGATTGCTGCGCATTTTGTGGTGTCGTTTATTATCGGCGTATTGGGGGCAGAAGTGCTGGCCTCTTGGCTGGTAAAGCAAACTGGCTTTGACAGTGCGCCTGTTGATGCATTGTGTGCAGTGCTTGTGTCGGTTGTGTCAGTAAAAATCCTCTCGTTTATCCATCAGCAGGATATCGGCTCGTTGATATCTGGCTTGTTCTCCCGTCTGCGTGGGGGAGGTAGCAATGGCAGGTAATATTCCAGAACTGCTGAATGTGGCGCTATGTACGGTTATCGTGCTGGCGCTTTTTTTCTACCGCCGAAAAGACTCTACGCATAAACCGCTGGTGTCGTGGCTGGCCTGGGCGCTGATGCTTGTCTATGCGGTCGCGCCGCTCAGTTATCTGTGCGGTCGTCCTCTTCCCGGTAACTGGGCGGTGGTGCTGGTTAATCTGTTGTTCTGTGTGCTGGTGGTATGGGCGCGCGGGAATGTGTCAAAAATCCTTTCATTACTGAGGTAATTATGTCGGGAAAATTCAGATTTAGTCGTCGCAGTGAAAAGAATCTGGAAGGTGTTAAGCCGCAACTGGTGGCGGTAGTGCGTCGCGCTCTGGAACTGACGGAAGTTGATTTTGGTATCACCGAAGGTCTGCGCACGAAAGAGCGCCAGAAACAACTGGTTGCCGAAGGAAAAAGCCAGACGATGAACAGTCGCCACCTGACTGGTGATGCGGTTGATGTTGTGGCCTACGTCGGCAGCCAGATATCCTGGGACTGGCCGTTATACGAGAAAATTGCC
>NZ_CAWLWU010000002.1:2319169-2413607 GCF_963864895.1 Citrobacter sp. S-77 | reverse complement strand
AGGGCATTTAAGCAAGCTGCAGCAGAGCTGGGAACACCCATTGAATGGGGTGGAGACTGGCGCACGCTGAAAGACGGACCTCATTTTCAGTTAAAACGTTAGTGTGCTGGTGGTGATATGAAGCGAAAGCACTGGACACACCGAACGCCACGCGCGGCAGCAAGATGGGCACTGGTAGCGATACTGGTGCCTTTTTTGTTGGTGGGCTGTGTCAGTCTGGATAAGGCGCGTCAGCTTTTCGATACCGCTTCTCAGGTCTGCCAGCTTATTGATGGCGTTCGGCGGTGCGCGCAGAACTGATCACTCGCGAAGGCAGAATATTTTACTGAAAAATGACGCTGGCCAGTGCGTCCGGAAAACAAAAAATTCTGCTGCGTGCGGTATTTTGAATAATAAATGCTGATTTCTATTTTCACGATTCAGATATTGATCACCGGCATTACAGCAGCCCTTCAATGAGGGGCTGCGATAATGCCAAAGTTCGCCATCGGCACCCGCCGCGCACCCTGCGCACTGGTCGATGGTGGGCTTTTCAAATTTCAACATCGAGGCTGTATGTGCGAAGAATTAACAATCGTCTATCGCCCATTAAATAAACTGATACCGTGTGCAAGAAATGCCAGGACCCACAGCGATGAGCAGGTAGCACAACTGGTCGCCAGTATTAAGGAGTTTGGCTGGACGAATCCGGTGCTGGTTGATGAATGCGGAGAAATTATTGCCGGACATGGGCGAGTCATGGCGGCAGAATCGCTTGGCATGAACACCGTTCCGGTAATTGTCCTTGCAAATCTGACCGACGATCAGAAACGGGCGTATCGTCTGGCAGATAATCGGCTGCCGATGAATGCTGGCTGGGATGTGGAACTGCTCAAGCTGGAAATAACCGAGCTGCTGGATGCTGATTTCGATATTTCTCTGACAGGGTTTAACCAGGCAGAGATTGACGACCTGCTGACAGAGGTAACAACAGGCACAGAAAACGGCGATGAGCCGTACACTGCCAAAATTGACACGCCTGTTTATGAGCCGTCAGGCGAAAAACCTGATATCGCTGAATTGTACGATGACGCGAAAACGCAGGAACTGGCAGAGCGTATCCGCAGGGCCGGGCTAGATCCGGAGATCGAAAAATTCCTCCTGAGTGCCTCAGAGCGGCATACCGTTTTCAATTTCAGCAAAATTGCTGACTACTACGCTCACGCGCCGGAAGAGATTCAGACGCTGTTTGAAGAGTCCGCGTTGGTGATCATCGATTTCCAGCAAGCCATTGAACACGGTTTTGTCCGTATGACTCAGCGCATGGTGGAGATCATGCATGGTGATGAGGAGGAGGAAAATGCGTGATGATTTTTGCGCATTCATTCTGACCCACGGGCGGCCTGACAACGTGCTGACTTACCGAACCCTGCGCCGGGCGGGTTACACCGGAAAAATATATATCGTTGTTGATGACGAGGATAAAACCCGGCAGCAGTATATTCAGGCGTTTGGCGATCAGGTGCTGGTGTTTTCTAAAACGGATATTGCCAGCCGCTTCGATGAAGCAGACAACTTTGGCGACAGGCGCTCAATCTTTTATGCCAGGAATGCCTGTCCGGACCTGGCAAAAAAGGTTGGGTGTAAATATTACATCCAGCTCGATGACGACTATCACGAGTTCCAGTTTCGGGTGGATCGGAACTACGACCAGGCCTATTTCCCGATAAGGAAACTGGACGCGATCCTTTCTGAAATGCTGGCGTATTACGAATCAATACCTGCGCTTTCCATCGCTATGGCGCAGGGCGGTGACTTTCTTGGTGATAATGGCGGTCATGCAGCTTGGGTGAAACGCAAGGCAATGAACAGTTTTATCTGTTCGGTTGATCGACCGTTCTCATTCATAGGGCGCATTAACGAGGACGTGAACACATACACGAATCTCGGTCGCCGTGGTGAACTATTTATGACGATTGGTGCTGTCCAGTTAGGACAGAAGCAGACGCAGAAAAACAGCGGCGGCATGACCGAGCTGTATCTGGATTCTGGTACCTACGTTAAAAGTTTTTACTCCGTCATGTATGCGCCGTCATGCGTGAAAATCGCACTGATGGGGGCCAGCCATAAACGTATTCACCATCAGGTCACCTGGAACAACGCTGCAGTAAAAATCCTTCACGAAAAATACAGGAAGAAGACACCCTGCTAACAACAAGGGGGTGATAAGTGATTCCGTATCAAAAAATTGAGTCTCTGGCTGCGTGCCGTATGACACCGCAGCAGATTGCCGATGTTCTCGATATCGACCTGGATGAACTGAAACAGGATCGGGAATGCCTCGGGAAATTTTATAAATACATCAGAAAAGGAAGAGCCAAAGGTGAAGCCGAACTGAGGGCTGCGCTGTTTAAGCTGGCCCGGAAAGGTGATGCCTTTGCCCTGCGTGAACTACTCAAGGTGGATAAAAATCAGGACTAACTGATGAGCAGACAGGACTGGGATGCATTGCGGCAGGAGTACATCGCTGAATACACCCGATCCGGCATATCCCAGGAGGAATGGTGTAAGGCGAAGGGATTAAATTACAACACCGCTCGCCGCTACCTGAAAAAACCAATCAATGATGCGCAAACCGAAGTGCGCAAAACTGCGCAAAAAGGTGCGCAAAAGAAAACTGCGCAAACTGCGCAAAAGCGAACGCAAAAAACTGAGAAAAAGAAGTCCGTGGTTGTTGTCCCTCCTGTTACAGGAAACGACCAGGAAATTTCATTCGATCCCGATGAATTCGGCATTTCAGACCAGCAAGCAAAGTTTGCGATGCTGGTTGCTCAGGGTAAAAACCTCATCGAAGCATACCGCCTGGCTGGGTATAAATCTGAGGGGAATGCGGCGAGCGCCGGGGCAAGCCAGCTATTAAGAAATACTAAGGTTTATCGCGCCATCACCTGGTTCCGCAATCAGTACCAGAAACGTTATACCGCTGACCTCGATTTACTGGTGGGCCAGCTTATGTCCATTGTCCAGGCTGACCCTAACGAACTGGCTCAATTTCGCCGCGTTAACTGCCGTTATTGTTGGGGTGAAAATCACCTCTATCAGTGGCGTGATATAGCGGAGTTTGACAAAGCCGCAGAGAAGGCCAGTAAGGACGGTAAGCCTGCGCCTGAGTACGGCGGCCTCGGATTCGTTGATAACGCCATACCTAATCCTGACTGCCCGAAATGCTGTGGTGAGGGTCGGGGAGAAATCCATATTGCCGATACCACCATGCTTGATGGTGATGCGCGACTGCTTTATGCCGGGGCGAAGTACGGGAAATTCGGCGTTGAAATACTGATGGAGGACAAAGGCGCGGCACGTCGCGAACTCCTGAAGTATCTGGCGACTGTGAAAAAGCCGTTGCCGGAAAATAGCGAAGGATCTGCAAATACGGATCTGGATGATGAATGGAAACGCCTGCGCAATGAAAAACTGCGCACTGAGATTGAGAACCTCAAGAAAGGTGCTGGTGGCGCTAATAACCAAATAATTATTCACAACTCTCTGCCGATGCCGGGAGTGGATAATGTCGATTGAAATTTTCCTTCCAAAGCCTCACGAGGGGCAAATTGCGGCATGGACTGCGGCAATAGAAGAACGTTTTCATGCTGTGTGTTGCGGTCGTCGCTGGGGTAAAACGGTGATGCTGGTGAATATCGCCACCAGTTACGCCACCAGACGATTTGCGGTACCCACTACCGGGCAGTTGATAGCTGGCAGGGTGGGGATTTTTACCGCTCAGTACCGACAGTACCAGGAAATCTGGGACGAGATTTGCGCAGCACTGCAACCGTTGATACTCAGTCAGTCCAAGAACGAAAAGCGAATCATCCTCCGCAATGGGGGGCGTATCGACTTTTGGGTGACGGATAACAACAAACTGGCCGGGCGTGGGCGTAAGTATCATGCAGTGCTGATTGATGAGGCCGCATTCACCAAATCGCCGGAAATGCTCGAGGAAATCTGGCCCCGCGCAATACGTCCAACACTGGTCGATTACCGCGGCTGCGCCTGGGTGTTCTCAACGCCAAACGGCATCGATGAGCGTAATTTTTTCTATGCGGTGTGCCACGATGAATCTCTGGGATTTGTCATGCACCATGCGCCCACTTCGTCGAATCCCTATATCCCGAAAGAGGAACTGGAGGACACGGAGAAAAAATCGGAGCCGCGCGTGTGGCA
Organism: Citrobacter sp. S-77; assembly: GCF_963864895.1. Classification (NCBI taxonomy): domain Bacteria; kingdom Pseudomonadati; phylum Pseudomonadota; class Gammaproteobacteria; order Enterobacterales; family Enterobacteriaceae; genus Citrobacter; species Citrobacter sp. S-77. The sequence goes on along the minus strand of NZ_CAWLWU010000002.1, from coordinate 2,409,404 downwards.
GCAGGAATATCTCGCCAAGTTCGTTGACTGGTCGAAAGACGCATTACTCGATGTTGATAAGCTGCTGGTGGATGGCCAGCCGGTTGAGATGCCGCGACACTGCGACATGATTTTTGCGGTAATGGATACGGCGCTGAAAGGCGGGACGGAGAACGACGGGACAGGCGTGGTTTACTTCGCGTATGAGTCCACGTATTCCGATGAGCCGAAACTGACCGTTATCGACTGGGATGTGACGCAAATTAAAGCGTCATTGCTTCCGGAGTATATCCCCGGTGTTTATGACAACCTTGAGCGGCTGGCGCAACTCTGTCGCCCCCGCCTCGGGAGTCAGGGGGTATTCATGGAAGACGCCGCAATGGGCGCAATCCTCAACCAGAAAGCGGAAACCGAAGGCTGGGATATGACGCCGATTAAATCAGCGTTAACCAGCAAAGGGAAAGACGAGCGCGCGGTGCTGGCTTCCAGCCACCATTACCAGGGGAAATGCAAAATTACCCGCGAGGCTTACGACAAAACCGTTTCATTCAAGCGTACAACCGCGAACCACCTCATCAAACAAATCGCCGGGTTCCACCTGGCCGACAAAGACGCGCACAAACGCGCGGACGACCTTTTCGATTGCTACACGTACGGGCTGATCATCGCGTTCGGCAACTACGAAGCATTGTAAAAATCTGGATTTTTTCTGATGGCCGAGATCGACATTTCTGTAAATCTCAGTTCTTCGCTGATGCGTATTCTTGAAGCTGAAGAAATTCAGCCAGGAACCGACATTGGCTATGATCTGTGTAAACTGCTGTGGCAGTACCACCCGCTGGGCGGGAAACTTGTCGAAAAACCCATACTGATGGCGATGTGCAAGCCGCGCCAGTACAACGTGGAGACGGACCCTGACGAGAGGGTTGTGCGGCGTTTCCAGGAGGTGTGGGAGCGTATGAAGGTTAACGAGAAGATTAAAAATCTATTTTTTCTCTCTCGTTGCTATGGCGCCGCCGCTATCGGCGTGGGTACCGACAGTGTTTCATGCCGGGATCCTCTTCCGACTTTCGGGCTCACTGAGGATGATGTGTATATCAATGCGTGGGATCCGTTGAACGCTTCCGGTTCGATGGTGACCGACCAGAATCCCAACAGCCCGTTTTTCCAGGAAGCCAATAAGACTCTGAAAATCAGCGGTAAAAACTGGCATCCATCACGCACGTTGAAAATTTTCAACGGCACGCCGATTTATCTCGAATACCAGAATTCCACGTATGGTTTTACCGGGCGCAGTGTGTTCCAGCGCGTTCTCTATTCCCTGAAATCCTACATCAACACGATGGAGGCCAGCGATCTGGTTAGCAAGAAAGCCGGGGTGCTGGTGGCTAAAGTCACTCAGAATGGCTCAAAAGCTGACGGCATCGTAGCCAAAGTCACTGGCAGAAAGCGTGAAGTTCTGAAAGAAGCGAAAAATGGCGGTGTCATTAGTGTTGGTCAGCAGGACGATATTGCTTCCCTGAACCTGCAAAACATCGACGGGGCGCTAAATGCCGCCCGTGACAACATCATTTCCGATATTGCATCAGGTAGTGATGTTCCCGCGATTCTCATCAAGGAGGAGGCCTTCTCGAAAGGATGGTCTGATGGTTCTGAGGATTCGAAAGCTATCAGCCAGTATATCGATGGTGTGCGCCAGCAGATTGAACCTGTGATGGATTATTTCGAGCGTCTGGTGCAGTACATCGCGTGGAACGAGGAATTTTACCAGTCACTGAGAAATGATTACCCGGACATCATAACCGAGGACTACAAAACCATGTTCTACCAGTGGCGGCGTGAATTTACCGCAACGTGGCAGGAACTGGTGGAGGAATCTCCGGACAAACGCCGGGAAAGCGACAGCAAAGTGATTCAACAGGCGATAGCGCTGTTCTCTGCCGTAGCGCCACAGGTTGACCCTGAAAACCGCGCCGCCGTCACTGAATGGCTGGCGAGCCTGGTCAATTCCACGCAAACCTACGGCGAAGCGCCTCTCATCATTGATGTGGATGCGTTGGCGAACTACGAACCACCGAAGCAGGAGACGCCTGATGGCAATTTCCAGCCGGGCGGGGAGGAAAAAGAAACGGATCCTGACGCTGTATGAAGTCCTGACGGATGCCGTTAACTACTACGTTAATCATGGGTGGGATACTGAAGAATCATTACTCGAATGGTGCCGGAAACTGCGTGTCGCAGCGAGACGGGAGACACCAGACGATAACGTAGCACGAAAGCACCTTACCGCTATTTACAGCCGTCTGGTTATCGACGGCGGGGCATTACGGGACCAGCCCGCAGACGGTCCGAAAAAAGTTACCCTCGACAAGCTGAAACCTGAGTTTCGCAAGGAACTCGACAAGCGAATTTTCGCCAGTGCCAACCTGATAAAACTCAACCGCGAACAGGCCATCGAGAAAACCATTCAGCGTTTTCAGGGATGGGCCACGTCTATTCCTCCGGACGGGGTGAGTGATGTCGATCGCCGGGCGCGAAAATCTGAGTTTCAGAAGTCGATTAAGGATATGGACTTCATCAGTCGCCGGGTGGCTATCGATCAGGGGCATAAGCTGGCGAGCAACGTTAAGTATCTGCTGGCCGTTCAAAGCGGCGCTATTGCACTGCGCTGGCATTCGAACTGGCGCCGTCCTGGCTATGACTACCGTGTTGACCACAAAGATCGCGACGAAAAAATTTACCTCCTGCGTGATTCGTGGGCGCTCGAGCAGGGGCTGATTAAGCCCGTTTACGGCTTCTATGACGAAATCACCGCTGCCGGAGAGGAGGTTTATTGCAGCTGCGATGCGTTGCCCATCTATGCCCCTCAGAAACTACCCGACGAATTTTTAACGGAGAAGGGAAAACGTGAGTTTAACCGAGCTTGAAGTAGCGGAGCGCATCAGGGACGGCACCGTACCGTCTCCGGTGAAGTTCTCCAACATGTGGCTGGTGAATTTGCGCATAACGGGAACCGGGCTGGCGTATCGCGCCGGGCTGAAAGAACACGTATGGCGCGATCCGAAGCTCTATCTGAACGAGGAGTTTTTGAGGCGCTGTAATGGACTGCCGGTTATCGCAAATCATCCGAATGATGCAGTTCTGACGGAGGAGGATTTTAAATCACGGATCGTCGGTAGCGTCATGCTTCCGTATATCCGGGGCGATGAGGTATGGGCGGTGTGCCGCGTTTACCTCCAGAGCATTGTTGAAGAAATCACTGAGGGGGATGTTTCGACAAGCCCGTCTGTGGTGTTCAACAAAACATCAGGGAATGTGGAGGTGCAGGAGGGAGACACCAACTTTTTGATCGAGGGTGTTCCGTTTCTGGTCGATCACATTGCGCTGGTGACAAAAGACCACGGCTCGCTGGGCGTGTGGGACAAAGACCGGATCCCCGCAGGGGTTGAAGTAACAAATACAGGTGAGATTGAGATGGAAAAAGAAGAACTCCAGGCCCTGTTAAAGGGGGTTGTGAGTGATGCCCTGAGTGGCATTAATCAGAAAATCGACGGTGTCGTCACGCGCATGGATTCGCTGGAACAGCGGGACAAGGCGCGGGCAGATGCCGACGAACAGGCGAAAAAAGAGGCCGAGGAAAAGGCCAAAGCCGATGCCGAAGCAGAGGAACAACGCAAAGCTGATGAAGCCGCTGAGGAACAGCGTAAGGCTGACGAGGCCGCTGCGGAGGAACAACGTAAAGCAGATGAAGCGGCAGAAGAGCAGCGCAAAGCCGATGAAGCCGCAGAAAAAGAACGCAACGATTCTGCTCTGGCAGAGGCACAGGCAAAAGCGGACTCCGCATTCAGTGCCTGCGGCAAAAACGCGCCAGCGCCGTTCTCCGGTGAAAACGCACTGGACTACCGCAAGCGCGCGCTTATCGCCATGCAGAAACATTCTCCGGCGCATAAAGACGTGAATATTCGCGCGATTGCGGATTCCGCGACGCTGGCTGTGCTCGAGGACGCTATTTTCAGCGCCGCCCGTCAGACCATTGAAAAAGAAATGACGAGTACGCTGGGGCAACTGCATAAACGCGTTCGCAGCGATGAAGCCGGGCGTCGTATCACTGAATATCAGGGCGATCCGAACGTCTGGCTGGCAACGTTTAAAACGCCAGGACGTCGCCTGGCAAAAATTAACACTCAAGGGAGCCTGAACAATGGCTGATATTAACTTTCATCCGTTTAAAAACCGTGGGGCATTTGGTGGCCTTTTCAATGTTGAATCCCGCGGCCTCATGCAGGGGGACGCGCAGGATGATCCGGCGATTCGTCTGCAACTCTGCTCAGGGCGTCTGGACAGCAAAATTTCTGCCCCGGTATGGGGTGGTGTTGGCGTAATGGAGTGTATCGCCACCGTAAAAGACAGCGTTAACGGCGCGATTATCAAACAGGCTACACAGAATGCCTGTAACGCCTTCACGGTCTTTAATCAGGCATTTCACGGCATCACCACGCCGGATAATCCGGTGCCGTTATATCTTGCGGACGGCTTTGTCCACTATTACCGGATCGGTTCTGGTGCCCGCATCCCTCTCCCTGTCAGTGCGGACGTGGTCGCGCTGGCCGATGGTAACAACACGGTCGCCGCCAGTGGTTTTGTGTGGGATCTGACGAAAAATGAAATTGATGTTTACACGGGAACGCCGGGAGCCAATCCGAAGGTGGACATTAAGCTGCTGATGGTTTCAGTTGAAGGGAACCTGACGGTGAAAAAAGAAGACGGCGGCAATGTTGTCTGGGAAACCGGTAAGCCGTGTGGTCTGTTTTTGATTTAAGGGGATTTTAATTAATGAGCGCATTTACTCCTGCGACTACTATCGTGTCGCCGTCTATGGTTCTGCCGGAAATGATCGTGCAACAGAGCATGGCTTCCGGCGCATTTGAAGTCCTGGCTGGCGGTGCTCCATCGGTTAAAATCAGCTCTAGTGATCTGATGGTCTATCAGAAATACCTGCGCATGACCTCACAGGCGCAGGCCAGTCAGTCTCTGCCGGGCCAGTTGCCGTCATCCAGCATCGCGGGCGCTTATGACGGGATGATGACTTACCGTATTTCCTCCCGTTCTCAGTACAGCTATCTCGATACAGATGCTGCAGATCGCTGGGGTTACTCCCTGACAGAAGGTCTGCGCTTGGCTAACCGTCAGGGGCACGCTCAGATGCTGCGTAATATGCTGCTGTACGGCGTGAATGCGGCGAATAACGAAGGGATCACCAACTCCCCGAACGCCACGACGCTGAATCTTGGAAGTGACAGCAAAGGTAATGATTCCTACACCACCTGGGATTCTGGCGAGATGGCTAAATTTTTCCTCGGCCTTATTGCTGACCAGAAAACCCGCATGTTGCTGCTGGGCCAGCCATTAACGACCGTCATTCTGAGTCCGCAGCGATTCATGAAGGCGCTGGAATGGACCGGAATTGTTGAGCTGACCAGTTACCAGCGTCCGGGTGGCGGTACCGGAACCGTGGGGACGATGGTTAAAGACGTAGCTGATAAGGCGACAGGCGATGACATTATTTTCTGCCAGGACGACACGCTGATTGGTAAAGGCGCTGGCGGCAACGACTTGATCATCGTTACCAATCCGACGATTGAAGTGCCGGAAGCGCGTCATACCATTAACACCAATATTTTCTCGACGCTGGTTCCGAACCAGGAGGCAGTGAACGTCATGTTCTGCGACATGGCGGCACCGACAGAAATTCCGTCTCCGATGCCGGATGGTGGCCTGACCACGCTGTACACTATGCGTTCAACTCCGGGCTGGAACTTCCGTCCGGAAGGGGTGACGCTGCTGTCAGCAAAATACGCATAAACGATAAACCTGAGTGCAGGGGGGCTGATGCCCCCTTTTTTGTGAGAGAAATTCATGAAACTGTATATTGCTAACTGTTCCCGCCAGGCACACACGTTTAACTACAAACTCCCTGAAAAAACGCAGTCATTCGGTGTGACTATTCCGTCAGGCCGTCAGCACATGATCGAGAATCAGTCCGATATTATCGATCACATCATTCGCCAGCATGAGCCTTACGGTTTCCAGCGCTGCGACAAGGTGGACAAGAATTTTTCTGGTATCTGCTACTCCATTGATAAGCCGGTGACGGTGGGGCGCATCGAGGACGGCGCGGAGCAGAAAACGGAAAACCTGAAATCCATGTCAGAGGAAATTCTGGCGGCCAGCGCCGTGTCCCTGAACAACGCGGTGGATCAGGCCGTCATCCAGAGCGGTGAAAAACCGCTTTCCGGTGGAATTGAAATGGAAATTACCGGGGAAGCCGTGAATACCGAGCAGGACAATCCGCCCAGTTCAAAGCGTAACATCAAGGTTAAAAAATAATGAATCTTCGCCCGACACTGGATGGATTCATTCGTTTTGTGCGTGGCGAAATGGGTGTGCCGGTTCATGTCATCGCTGACGATAACCCTACACTCGAGTGCTGTTTTCGTTCGGCGATGGAATTGATCCCACACGATCAGGGGCTGGAATTGTTGCCCATTATCTACACGCACACAGTCTACAACGCTGCTGCATCCTTATTGCTCAACTATGCGCCTGGTCCGTGGTTTGCAGCCCTGCGGAAAAAACTCAATTTGGGTAAACCGGTTTACGGACTGGTGAACTCGGCAGCCGACCAGGGCACATCCGGTTCTGTCACCATCAGTGATGCATTAAGCAACCTTACGCTAATGGATTTGCAGATGCTGCAGGATCCGTATGGTCGACAGGTTGTTGCGGTGCTCATGCAGATGGGTTCGGTATGGGGTTACACGCCATGAAGGTCTGTTTTGGGGTTATCGACCAGCCGTATGACTATGGAGATGACCCGGGAAAAACCACGTTCGAAGTGGCTCAGGATCTGGAAGAGCGCTACGAAATTTTTACGCATTTTTGGGATATGCATAAGGACGAGGTTATTCAGGAGGCTGGCGAGATGTTGGCTTATCAACTGATTAATCATCTCAAGCATAAGGCACCGTTGCCATCAATGCAGGTGATGGGCGACACCAGAGAAATTTTTCATCGGTTTTTGGAGTCCGAAGAAATGGCCGGGCTGACCATTAACGGAAACCCTGTACCGACAAACGCTGCATTAATGGGGGTTAATTCACGATTGAAAGACAAATACACCGGGGAGCGACGTCCGTCATTTATTGACGGCGGGCTGTTTAAAACCAGTTTTATAGCGTGGATAGGTAACGATGCCGAGCCTTGAGGAATTAGCTCAACAGCATGGCTCGCAACTTTCCTCAGTTCTTCAATCCGCAGTCGAAACTATCTCCTCAGGTCAGGAAATCACATTCAGGCTTTATGTCCGGCAGGTTTTACCGCTGGATGGTTTTGTGTACTGGGTGAATGCGGAAATCGTGAGTTGTGACGAGTTGTGTCGCCTGAATATCGAGTCTCCGGCTCGTCTGAAAATTAAAGGCAGTCTGCACCGACAAATCGTTACCGTTCAGGATGAGTCGGTATCGCGGGATGTGAATAACATCATTTTCACGCCGATTAAGCAGATCGACGATTTTAATACTGAAAACCCGGACAGCATCTATCTGGGGGAGTATGGCGGCGTGCAGTTCGCCTTTTCCCGCATGGAAAGCCGATACCAGCAATCGGGCATTTTTCACTATCGGGGCATGGCGATTTTGCCGACCATGCGATCGCAGATCATCGACTGTCCGGACGACATATCCAACGAGCGGATCATTTCCAACAGCATCCCGCTCTGGCTGACGATGAAGGATTTCGCCACGGTTTATCCGTCATACCTCGTTCCTCAAAACCTCCGTCCTCCGTATATCGCGGTAGACGTGCGCAACAGTACGCCGTTACAGGTTGCACCCATCGTGTATGGCGGCGAGCGATACCAGCTTGTGCAGGATTCGGTGCGCCTGACGCTCTACGGCTTCACCAACAAAATGGCGCTGGATTTTGTCGATTCTGTAGTGAGTCGCGCACTGGAGGATGAGGAATTCGGGGTAACCAATATTCCGGTACCGCAGGACGCAAAATCCGGTCAGGTAGAAATCAACGCGCTGGCAAAGAAAAAAACCGTCGATTTTGAGGTGAATTACTACCAGACCACCACCCGGGAACTCTCTCAACAGTTAATCAAAAAAGCGATCTGTAACTACGAGGTCAAATAATGGGCTTTAATATCGTTACGGTGAATGTGTCCCAGACGATTGGGGCTATTCCCGCCAACCTTCAACAGATGTCGGCCGTTCTTTCCTTCGGCTCAACATTACAGGAACCCGGTAAACCGGTACTCATTACCCGCGACAAAGAAATCAGCGAACTGGTGAAAAACGCCATTGGCTCACTGACTGCGGCGCCGGGCGCCAAGTCATCCGGTAACGTCAATATCACCATGACGCTGCCGGAAGGAGTGACAATTGGTCGGAATGATAATTCCGAGGTGAAAATCATCGTTTCCGGCTGCTCTCCGGATGCCTGGAACGGGGAATTCACGGCAACCGTGACGGCAAGCAATACGCTGACATGGACGATCCCTGATTCCCAACTTAACGGATCGCCGACGACGCTGGGGCAGTTCTCCATTGAGGGGGGCGACAATCTGGTGACGGCGGTCAACACGTTTTTTGCGCAGGGTAACAAGGTGGGTACGTACCTGCTGGAGCTTGGCGTGCAGAAATCCGGCGTCAGTGCCGAAATCGCCGCACTCAAAGCTTATATGGAAGATCCGCTCAAACGTTTCTACGCGTATCTGGTGCCGCAGACGTGGGACGGGAACGCAGAATTTATCACCCTGGCAAAACTCTACACCGCCAACGAAGCGATGCAGTATTTCTTCGTACTGACCAAAACGCCGGGTGATACCAATTACGTTTCTCCTTATGCGGGCATTAAGTCGATTATTGCTCAGGCCGATGATACGTACCCGGCGACGAACGCGGCAGCCGCGACAATGTGGAATTTCGTTTCGGCGTCACCTTCGGAAATCAACAAAGTGCCACCGATGGCATTCCGCTATTTACAGGCGGTAAACGCCCACAAGGGTAAAAATTCCATCCTGACTACGATGACGAAGCAGAACATCAACTACGTCGATACAGGGGCAGAGGGCGGTATTTCTAACACCATTCTGGTGAAAGGCGTAACCAGTGACGGCAACGATATGACGTACTGGTATTCGGTGGACTGGGTGCAGATTAACGTGGATATGCAGCTCGCTAACACGGTGATCAACGGCAGTAATAACCCGATTAATCCGCTCTATTACAACCAGGACGGCATCGACCGACTGCAACAGGTCGCACAGGGCGTATTCAATACAGGCGTTTCCTACGGGCTCGTAAATGGCCAGCCGGTCGTTGATGCAGTGCCTTTCCGTCAGTACACCAAAACCAACCCCAATGATTACGGTATCGGGCGCTATGCGGGGCTGTCTGCCGTATACACGCCGATGCGTGGATTTACCGAAATCATTTTCAACATCAATGTGACTATGCAGCTTTCGTGAGGATCTGAGTCGTGCCAAATCCAATGATCCCTGTTGGTACCCTTAACCGGGTTCGTGCCAGCATTAAATTTACCTCCCATTCCGAACTCAATGTCTCCGCCTCATTCCTTGCGAAAGAAGGCGTCGAATTGTCCTTTCAGGGCAATATCACGGAGTTTTTACCCGCCATGACAGGTGCCGTACAGTCGCCGCAGCCGTACATGATTTTACAGGCGCGTGTTCATCTGCTGCGTAGTCAGGCGCTGGGTAAACAATTCAAGGCGCAGTGGGAAAAGAACGCCACCATTGGCGACGCGAAGGTGTACAGCGACAGCACTGTTTTTGGTGACTTTGATATCTACAACACTGCAATCACCAACGTGCAGGATATGACCTTCGCCGGGGGCGAGCCGGGTGTGGCCATCACCATTACCGGCACGTATTACATCAACTCTGAAATGTGGGATCTGGTATGAAAATCTCCCGAAATTTAAACCTGATTATTCCCGTCCAGACTGAGAAAGGGAAAGCCTGGGTCCATGCCACGCCGATCAGCAAAGAAGTGTTCAAAGAGCATTTTTTCATTCTGAGCAAAACCTTTTCGGCCATTTTCTCCGAGGGGCTGGGAGTTGTTGCAGGACCGCGCATCGCTTTTCTGATGCTGGAGCGGATCTCGCGTGATTCTAATGCCTGGGAAGGTGATAAGGGGGTCCGTAATACGCTGGTTAACGAGATCGTTCGCCTGGCAAACCTTGTTTATCCAGTAGAGGGCAAAGGTTATGAGACGATCCCCCTTGATATTGCACTCGAGCGCGGAATTGTTGAACTGGATGAAGTAGCGGGTGAACTCGTTTTTTTTACATGCGTCTCGTCGATAAATTCCCCGGATCAGGCGAAGGGGACTATGGATGTAGTCAATGGAATATGGGGCACTCAATGCTCGTCCTTGAGTCTTACGGAATGGATCGCTTCATTGCCGACATTGAAGCCCACCGCCAGTTCTGGCACGACGGTGAGCACGTCATCAGCGAAATCCTCGACTACTCAGCCGGAGCCGGATTCAGCGAAATCTGGGCAGATTCCGGTCTGAATATTAAATCAGCAGCTCAGTTTCGTGAGCTGCTCAAATTCAAAAATCCCGCAGGAGTATTGTAATGGCTGGTAACCAGATGCCAGTGCTGACGCTGGATGTCAATGATGAGCATCTCAAGCGGCTTGAGGCAATATTTGAAAAGTATCAGAACGGGTTAAAAATAGGTCCGGGTGGTTTCCCCATGGCAATACCACACCAGGGGGAAGCCAGGAACAGGCAAAGCGGCCTTCCTGCTTCCACAGCAGGGAAAACTGGCCCTGATATATCCGGTCGAGCGAGGGATGAGAAAGGGCGTTTTATTGGTTCGGGTAAGAGTTCGGACGCGTTTGTCAGCAACTACAAAGGCCGCGGCGAAACGATGTTTGATAAGTATCTCAGCGGGTTGGGTAAAAATGCTCAGCAGACGCTGAAAACTTATAAGCAAATCAATTCGACGCTACAGACGACCACCTCGAGGTTAAACAATCTGTTTAAAACCACCGTATCGTGGGGGACGAAACTCGCGCTTATGGGCGTAGCAGGGCCGTTCGGTTTTGGCATGATGGCCCGTGATGTTGTAGAAAAACAGAAAAATGCTGATGAACTGCTCGCCACACCGGGAGAAATGAAAGCGGCGGAAAGCACTTATTCCCCGTATTTTTCTGGTGTTGGCAATCTGCTAAATACGCTGGCAAATGCGCAGAATGATCAGGACCACCCAGCCCGTGTAGGTTTGCTCAATCTGGGTATGAACCCTGATAAAAATGCGACTGAAAACCTCCCTATACTGCTGGAACGAGTTGCCGCTCTTGCAAAAGAGTATGAAGGTACAGGTCTTACACAGGGCATGTTGAGGGGGAGAAGTCTTGGGTGGGTAAATTTTGGTCTTGCGAATCAGCTTGTAAAATATCAGGACAAAATACCTGAACTCAATAAAGAGTTTTTATTGCGGGCTTCTCAGAATGACTCGTTGCTCACCTCTGCACATACAAGTAAATATCAGAATCTTACCAGTAGCCTGGAAAATAACTGGGATCAACTTACCAGTGGATTTCAGGGAGCTATGTCGGGTAATTCTGAACAACTAATCAAAATATCTAATGGAGTAACGAATGCTGGCCTGAATTTCCTTAATGGTGAGAATTTTAAAAGGATCCTGACTGATGTAGAAACAGGGCTGGATAAACTTGGTAAGTACGTAAATGGCCCCGACTTTAATAACGACCTGAATAATTTTGCCGAAAATGTCGCGAAAGTTGTTAAGGCACTTGTTGGGTTCGTGGGATTCGCAGCGGAACATCCCTGGCTTTTTGGTGCGGCAATGCTTGCTGGTCCTGCGCGGATTGGTGCTGTCGCCGCTACAGCTACCGGAGTTACCGCCCGTGTTGTTGGAGGAAGTCTTCTCGGGGCAACGGCTGGAACTGTAGCCGGGCTGGTTATTCCTACAAACGACACTCCTACCACCAGTGAGGAAATGAAAGGGCTGGAGGGGCGATTTAAATTTGAATATTTTAACGAAGTGCAGGAGTGGCAAAAAAATAATCCAGGCAAGGTTTGGCCTGGCAAAATTGGAGGCAGCAACAACGCCAATCTGAGCCAGAAAGATAAATTGCTGGGTATGGTGCAGGCAAAAGCAAGGGCTGCTCTGTTACCTGAAAATCTGCTAGAGACGGTTATCGGTATTGAATCTGGCTGGAATCCCAATGCGATTAGCGAAAGAGGAGCTATGGGGCTATCACAATTTGTCAAAAGCACCGGAAATGCTTATGGGCTTTATGGCAGGGATTTTTTTGATCCTGAGAAATCTACCGATGCTGCAGCTCGTTATTTCCTTGATAACAGCAGCCGTTACAAGGGAGATATTGCAAAAATGCTTGCGCAGTATAACGGTGGAAATATTGCGGTCGGAAAAGATAACACTCTGAACCTAAAAAGCGAGACTGTTAATTACCTTCTGAAAGCATTATCAGAAATTCCAGAACTCAGGGCGCAACGCCCCATGCTTGAAGGCAAACTACATGCTGCAAAACAGATGCTTGCCAACAATTCTGACGGGCGAGCCGTTATCCAACTTGAGATTCTTGAGAAGCCGGGGGCCAGCTATTCTGCACAACTCGCCGGGCAGTTAATTCCGAGGTAATCCATGTCACTAAACTATTTCGGGCAGGCTTTCAAACTGGCGTTTGAAGTCTCGCCAATTCTTTTAGTTGACGGCATCGCTTCGAAAATACCTGGCGGAGTGATGCCGATCGCCGTTCTGACCGAAGGCCTGAGTATCGCCAACGGGCTGCTGCATGGTGAGATCGGCACACGCTCGATGGCCGCATTCACGCCAATGGCAGGGACAACACTGGTCCAGCAGGATATTTGCAACCTGAATTTCTATAACCAGGTAACGGCAGCGAATGCGACCGTCAGAAAGCCAAATCGGGTAGTAATGCAGATGATCCGCCCGGCCTCCACAGAGAATGGCGGTTATGCCACTAAAGGAATGACTTTTACCGCGCTGAAAATGGCACTCGACATGCACAACCAGAACGGCGGCTGTTACACCGTTATGACGCCATCGTTCATCTATACGCGCTGTCTGATGCGGTCGTTTGTCGATACTTCCGGATTTTCCGAACAGAACAAGCAGGTGCAGCACACATGGCAGCTTGAGTTTGAGCAGCCGCTATCGGCTGTCGAACAAACGGTAACGACGCTGGCGAGTGTTCTGAATAAATTCGACAAAGGCATACCTGAAGACGGGCCGCTTTCGTGGTCAGGAATCAAAAACCAGATTGCGCAGGAGTTTGGTATTGGTATATGACAACGTTGATTCCTTTCAAACCTGACGGGCGTGAGCCGTTCCAGTTCACTGCCAGAGTTGGCAAATACGAACTATTTGCCCGACTCCCATTTAACCTGTACGCAAACCGGTATTACCTGGAGCTAAAAGACAGTTCTGGTGATGTGGTTGTGTACACACCGCTGATTGCTTCCCCTGATGGTTACGATATTAATCTGGCGCTTCCATTTGTGCCGGGAAAGCTCATTTTTCGTGAAAGCACTAATCAGTTTGAGGTTTCGTAATGCGTTATTACCGCCTGGAAATCATTAACCCTAAAACAGGCAAGCCGCCAGTGGATAGCAACGGAAAACCTATAGGGCCTTTTGATACCAGTAAGACTCCAGGTTGCGGGTTACATATTGAATTTGACTTTGAGGTAACCGGCCTGGATGTAGTCAGATCTGGCACGATGCTGACGATCTACGGATTACCAATCGAGATGCTGAAGCAAAGTGTGAATTTGCAGGGATGCCTGGTCCGCATGAAAGCCGGTTTTGTTGCAGGGTTACCACTGGCAAACCCGGAACAACAGGGCGAAGTAATCTATGGTGAAATTTATCTGGCCTACGCCAACTGGATTGGCACAAACCAGACTTTAAATCTGGTCATTAACCCCATCATACGCAAAACCGATGACGGTAAGCCGTTCTTTATCAAGGGTGAAGGGCGAACAGGGGAAAAGGTGGGTGATGTTATCTCCCGCGCGTTGCAAAAGGCATTTCCGAATAAATTGATCGATTGTACCGTCAGCGACAGCCTCGTTTTGCCAGAGCCGTGGAATGGAACCTACGAAGACATTGGTTCGCTGGCGATGGTTCTCCGTAGTGCTTCAATCGCAATGATGCGCGATAAGAAATATAGCGGGATTTCCATCAGCATTCTTTCCGACAGAATACGAATTTATGATAACGCGTCAGCAAAGTGGGGAGAGCCCAAAACAATTCATGCCCATGAACTGATCGGCCAGCCGACCTGGATAGCGCCGTTTACTGTCAGTTTCAAATGCCCTCTGCGGGGCGAGATCAGGTGCGGTGATGTGGTTAAATTGCCGGAGGCGCTTTACTCCGGCGCTGCGTCGATTGTGATGGCTAACACAACAGCCCCCAGCGTTATCTCCAAAAATTCGACCACGTTCACCGGAAAATTTCTGATTAAGTCTGTCAGACACATCGGAGCGTATCTTACTGCGGACGGCGATGCCTGGGTGACGGTTTTCGAGGCTTATGCTGAGAACTGGTTGAGGGTTTAATGTCAAACGCTCAAAAATTACCATTTCTCCGAACGCTGTCGGAGATGATGACTAGCTCTGGTAACCAGCAAGCCGAGCTGAAAGGGCGGGAATTACCCTGTCATGTGGTGGCGGTAAACGGCCAGATAGTCACTGTCCAGTTCGATATGCTGCCTGAGGGGATCAACTTTCCTCAGATAACAATACCTGTGGCCACGTTCCCGTATATCCGTTTTCCGATACAGCCAGGAGATCAGGGAGTGACGATCGCCGCCGATGTATCCCTGCGCGGTGTATCCGGATTGGGGACAGGTATGGCGACTCTTTCCTACTCGATGTCGCTGACACCGCTGTTTTTCGTGCCACTGGCAAACAAGGACTGGTCCGAAGAAGATCCGCGAAAAATCGTTTTGTACGGCCCTGACGGTGCAATCCTCAAAACAGAGGACGGCAGCAGCTCGGTAACGGTGGCGCCGGAAGGAATCAGGCAAAAGTCGAAGGTTGTTTACCTCGAGGCCGAAGATATTTTTCTGAGCGGGAAAATTCACCTCAACGGTCCGATCGTCCAGGACAAAGCCCAGATGAAGGATACCGCAGCTTCGCTGATTGGCCCTCTCAAGGTCGAGAAAGATGCCGTTATCAACGGCGTGAGCGTCAGTGGCCATGGTCATGATGTGGTAGGTGTACAAAGCGGCGGCAGCACTATCACGTCGAAGAAACCAAATCCGGGTTAATACCGGTTCACTTTAAATTCTATCCATAAAGCGAAAGCCCCGAACTGTTCCAGCAGTCGGGGCTTTCTGTTTCGGCCTTGAGCAAGCAAGGAAGAATTACGAATGTTTGGAGGTCTTCCGTGATTAATTTTAGCGGAGGAGATTGGATTGTGAAAGCCTTAAAATTAGTGGCAAAAAGCAATACTTTACGACGCATGTATTACACCGCTGCACTCGTAGCTTTAGCATTTGCCCTTTCACCAGTGCTGACAGAGTTAGTGAAAGTGATGGGGGCACGATGAGAACATGGGGACGCGTCACCGACGCGAACGGCAATAAAAAATGGGTGGCGGTAGAGTCAGACGCCAGCGGCGATTTCTCATATGGCTGGCTGACGACGCTGATTCAGACGTTAAAGCTGGGGCTAGGGGAGTCGCCGTTTTACGCGAATTATGGCATTCCCGCGCAGCAGTGCATCGTGCAGCAGATTTACCCGGACTACTACGTGAACATGGTTCAGCAGCAGTTTGCCGGGTATTTTGCATCGCTGGCCATCACTAAAGTAGATGGGGCATCAAACCCCACCTACAACATCGATGTCGTGTTTTTTAACGGAACCAGTTACCGGACGCAGGTTCCGGTGTGAGTCAAATTTTCTGGCATCAGTTGGGCCAGCGGCATGTTGAGAAGTTCATCGCGTGGCATGACAACCCATCCACTTTTGCGGAGTAAGTGAATCGCCCATTCAGTGGTGATAACGGAGCCTGATTTATGATGCTCGATGTGGGTAACAGAACCGTTTCTGACGCGCATGATGATGTCAACATTCAGGGCGTTTTGTGTTTTGGCGGTATCTTCGCGCAGCTTCTTCTCACACTCGATGAAGTATCGGCGGATCTGCCGGCCTTTCTCGTTGCGTTCGACCATCGCCAGCTCTTTGGCAGTGTCTAGGGTGAGGTGGTAGTCCTTGCGGTTGTGTCCTCCTCTGCCTTTTCTTTGCTCCCCCATTTTGGGGAGCAAAATAAAATCTTGGTTTTCGGTGAAGCCATACTCAGCGATGCGGAGTCGAATCCATGTAGAGAAATCTTTGCGTGCTTCGAGAAAGGCATGCAGATCGCGAGCATTGCAGAGAAGGGTGGTTTCGTTTGAGATGGTTCCGTTGAAAACGGGAATTAATTGGATAGTCATAGAAACCTCGTGAAATTTTTTCGAAATTTTTGGTGTCAGGAGGTTCGAAACGGCTTCACGAAACCGCGGACTTATTCCCCTTGCGGGTGTTGTATTCGTCGCCCTCCCGACATTGTTCGGGGATGTGACAGCACGTAGCGCCATCACAGAATGACAGGCATAAAAAATCCAACACTTTCGGGGTTGGTCCGGACCGCGTGAAAGAGGTTTCGACGCCTCATACGCCCAATCATACTCAATTGGGCGCGGTTGTAAAGATAATGAATTGTTAAATCAATTACCTAAGGGGTTAAGGCTTACGTACACCATCTTGTTCCCATTCTCGTTTCTGACATCCATTGTAATGTTTTGAGTTGTTCCGTCGTTAAAAATTGCTCTTGCTTTATAAAAGTTGGCGTCAATTTCGTTAATTTCGACAACTCTTAAGCACTTCACCTCTGGGCGTTTATATTGTTCGTTCATGATTTGAGTTGTGAGATTACATGCCGTCTCAGCAATGGCCTTGGTACTTTCAGAATTGTATGCGTAATAAAAAGATGCAGATATTGAAATTAATAATATCCAAAAAAACAACCTAGCCTTGTCACCGATCCACGCAGAACGTTTAAAAACCCACAAGAAAAAAAAGAACGCTCCAAATAGTATAACCCATGCTTTTGATATGGTTGGTGAGAAACCCGACTTGATGAGCATGTTATTATCTAAATAAACAATGAAAATAATGGAGAGAACAAAAATAAACAGACATGCGCCGCTGTATTCTTCTGGAATGAAACGAAAAAATAGCAAGTATGCGTTAATAATGATAATGCCTATGATTATAAATATATTATCTGGTTTCTCTTGTCTGATATTTTCTTTTTGAATGTTATCCATCAACATTTCTCCTTTATAGGTTAACTATGTCAGAAATACCAATTACTATGACCAGTGCGGGTGCGCAGCCTACGCCACCCAATGAACTGCTCGCGAATCTTATCACCAGAGTTGCAGAGAAGGTACCTGGATATACAGCCAACCTTCCGGCTGGCCTTATTACTGACCTTGCAAGTACAGCGGTGGGGGCGCTGGCCTTAATAGACCAGGCGCGGGTAGACCTTATTAACTCAGTAAGTCCCTACGGTGCGAATATTCCGCTCCTGCTGCAACTTGGCAATATCTATGGACCCCAAAGGGGATTAAGCACGAACACATCGGTATATGTGGTGTTTACGAGTCTGCCGGGATTCGGTATTCCGAAGGGATTTATTGTTGGCGATGGTAACTATCAGTACGCGGTCGTGCGCGATACGGTGATTCCAGAAAGCGGGCAGACCGAACCGGTTTATTGTGTGGCCACAATGCCGGGTTCGTGGGCGGTACCAGAGGGAACGGTGACGCAGGTCGTCACATCTGTACCGAAAGACCAACCTGTGACGTGTACGAACATCACACCGGGTCTTCCGGGGAAAAGTGAGCAGACGTGGTCCTCATATCGTGCAGAGGTAATGGAATCCGGCATGTTCGGCGTGCAGGGAACGCCAGACTGCTTTAAAGCGATGCTTAAATCGGTAAGCGGTGTGCGCGAAAACCTGATTTCGTTCCGGCAGTCATCGTTGGGGAAATGGGTTGCAATCGTCGGCGGCGGTGATCCTTATGATGTGGCGTATGCCATTTATAAATCGGTGCCGGATATTTCGAAGCTGACCAATGATGTAAGCAATCCATCAGGAGCGGCAGTGGAAAAACGCACTGTATCAATCACGGTTCCTCCGGACGTGTATCAGGTGCCGTTCGTCATCCCGTCATCACAAAACGTAATGGTGCTAATCACCTGGAATACGGTATCGAACGACTACGTTGATCCGGCAGGAATTGCGATGGCCGTACAACAGAACGTTGCGGATTACATCAACTCTATAGCGGTCGGGCATCCAATAAATCTGCTCAGGATTCAGGATATTTTCACCAGTTCGGTGAAGCTGTTGGTTGATGCCACACTAATTTCGACCATCAGCGTGAGCATTGGCATTAACGGTCATATCGTCCAGCCAGCCAAAGATACAAGTCTGGTTTACGGCGATACGTATGCGTATTTTTCGACAATACCGTCGCAGGTGCAGGTCACGAAGTATGCAATATCCGACTGATAAAATCCTTCCTGCTTACCCTTTCGTACAGTACAGAGATGATCCGAATATCGTTGCTTTTTTCGATGCTTATAATGAAATTGCGCAGGAATATCTGGATTCGTTGAATAAGCTGGCATTGCCTTGCTGGACTTCGGAGTCAATAACGGGGCAATTACTGGACTGGATTGCGCTGGGAATATACGGAGTAGAGAGACCGTTGCTCCAGGTGTCAGAAGAAGCAATAGCGCGAGGGGCATATGACACCATCGAATACAATGCTATTCCTTATGCAGCGATGCGTAATTATGTTCCCGGTTCAGCCTCGTATGTTCCTGATGATTATTTTAAACGAATACTGACATGGAATTTTTATAAGGCTGATGGTTCTCATTTCTGTATTGACTGGTTAAAGCGGCGTGTGGCGCGATTTATTCATGGGGCAAATGGAATTGACCCTCCATTACAAAACACGTTTGATGTAAGTGTTACCGTCGCAGATAATGTTTTTTCAATACAAATTCCTGATTATGGTGATGGAGTAGGGTATTTTCTCAAAAATGCAATAGACCAGAAATACGTAAAACTTCCCTTCATTTATACTTATGCAACAACGGTGATTGGAAAATGATTATTGGGTTTGGAAATAATGTTGTTTCTGCGCTTGCTGGCGATATTACTACAGGACAGACTGAAATCCCTGTAATGCCGGGAACAGGCGCTAAGTTTGCAAAATTACTGTCCGCTGATTTTGAAAACAAATCGAACACACAACGCGTGTACGCAAAAATAACGCTGACTGATAATAAAGAGTCGGCATTTGAAATCTGTCATCTGGTATCTGTAAGCGGTGATGTTTTAAATGTCGTCAGGGGGCAGGAAGGTACCACGCCCAAAGGTTGGTATCTGAATGACGTTGTGGCGAACTTTGCTACGCGCGGCTCTGAAAACCATTTTGTGCAGATAGCTCAACTCCAGAGCGGGCATTATATTGCAGGTGTGGCTGGTGGCACAGCAAACGCACTGACGCTTGAACTACCAGCTACGTTTTTTGTAAATGGTAGTACTGACTGGACGCTTCGGACGCCAATTATCGTCTTTCCGGTTCAAAACAACACTAATGCCGTGACTCTGCAATTGATTCTCGGTGGAAAGGTTCTGGGCACATTCCCACTTTATAAGGGGAATAAATCTGAATTGACAGCAAATGATATCATTAAGGGTATTCCTTTAATTTGTGTGCTTGATAGCGAAAAAATGTATTTCAGCGTCATAAACCCTGGCAATATTTACTCAGATTTTGATCAGCGATATGTAAAAAAATCAGGCGATACTATGACTGGTGCTCTCAACTTGCCAGATCTGAATGCAAGCGGGGTGGTAAAAAGCGCCGGAGAGATGCAGACGACTTCTGCGAACAGCTACAGGATTATATATGGCGAATATGGAGTGTTCTGGCATCAGAACGGCAATGATTTGTATCTGATGCTTACCAACAGTGGAGATCCGTATGGCGGATTTAATAACCTGCGCCCGTTTGTGGTCAATCTTGCTACCGGCAAGGTTACGATGGCTAATGGTGCGACTATTCATGGGTTACGGGCAGAGGGCAGTATTGCGCTAAACACAGATAATGCGCTTGGCGTAAATTCTATTGTACTGGGAGACAGCGATACCGGATTTAAACAGCAAGGCGACGGCATTCTTGATGTTTTTGCCAATGGAGCACATGTTTTCCGATTCATCAACGGTAACAATGAAAGCGTCCGCTCACTTGTTGTTCACGGAAACTGCCATGCAACAGGGGAAGTTCTATCTGGTAATGGGGCAGCCAAGATTGCTACAGACGGTAATATCTACGGGCCAGTCTGGGGCGGCTGGCTCTCAAACTACATCCAGAACCGAACAGGTGTGCAGGATATTCGTCTGGGGGCTGTTGTCTGGGTTGGACCATCAGCAAATGGTTCGTATGCATCATTAACCGCTCCGGATGGACACGTATTAACTGCAATACTTGATGGAGATACAGTTCGCTGGCCAATGCCGGACAGCCCTGATGCTGCTTATGCACGTCCGATTCAGAAATTAATTAATGGGACCTGGTACAATGTAGGGAGTGTTTAACCGTGTTGCATTTTAAAAATATCACTATTGGGAATCCTAAAACAGCAGAGCAATACATGCTAACTAAAAAAGAAGGTATTGCCTGGTTATATTCCGAGGATGGGAAAAACTGGTACGAAGAACATAAAAAATTCGCACCAGACACGATTAAAGTAGCTTACATCAAAACTGGACGGGTTGTGTGGGTCGGGAAAGATGCTTCTGCGATTAATCCTAAAGGTATGAGTGTTATTGAAATTGCTGATATTACAGCCAATCGTCGGATTGATATTTCGGGGTACTGGTTTTACAGGAATGATGAATTCACGTTTGATTATGCCCTTAAAGCAGAAGATGAGCGGAATATTTTACTGAGCAAAGTCAGTAGCAAAACGTCTGAATGGGAAAAAGACCTGTTGCTGGGGTTAATCAGTGATCAGGATAAAGAAAAAATGAAGGAATATCGGCTATACGCGAAGGCGTTACAGGCTATGGATTTCAGCACTGTAACCGATAAAGCCTCATATAGTGCCATCCAGTGGCCTGTATTCCCGGAAATTTCTTTCTGAACTAATTCGCTACGAGAAATATATGGCTGTACAAATATCTGGTGCGCTACTCAATGGCGCAGGCATCCCCATGTCCGGATGCCATATTATTCTTAAATCCCGCGTGAATACATCAGAAGTGGTGATGCGCACTGTGGCTGATGTAGTGACCGGAAATAACGGTGAATATTCGTTTGAGGCGCAGGTCGGAAAATACTGCGTGTATCTCAAACAGTGGATTAGTGATGATTATGAATATTGTGTCGGCGATATCTCTGTTTACTATGACTCAAAGCCCGGCACGCTGAATGACTTCCTGACTGCCCTCGATGAGGGGGATTTAAAGCCTGATGTGGTTGCCCGGTTTGAGGAAATGGTGGCGCAGGCGCAGCAGAGCGCAAAATCATCAGCAGAAAGCGCACAGGAAGCCGGGAAGCACGCCGCCGATGCGGAGCAGCTAAAAAAAGACACAGAAACACTGGCTGAGGAAGTGCGGCAGGATGCACAGCAGACGGCGCAGGACCGGGAAGAAACAACCCTGAACGCACAGGCCTCAGAGAAAAGCGCACAGGACGCCAGAGGATACCGTGACAGCGCACAACAGATAGTTGAAGGTCTGAACGCGAGCCATGCCACGACGACACAAAAAGGTCTGGTGCAACTAAGCAGTGCCACGGACAGCGACAGCGAAGAACTGGCGGCCACACCAAAAGCGGTTAAAACCATCATGGATAAGGTACAGACCAGAGCGCCGCTAGACAGTCCGGTGTTTGCAGGTACGCCTATGGCACCAACGCCAGATTTAAATGCGAAGGGCAGGGAAATTGCGAACGCCGCTTTTGTCCGGGCGTTGATAGCGGCGCTGGTAGGTTCTGTACCTGAAACGCTGGACACACTGAATGAACTGGCGGCGGCGTTAGATAACGACCCACATTTTGCAACAACCATGACGAATGCGCTGGCCGGGAAGCAACCCCTCAGTGAAATTCTGACGTCTTTATCAGGGTTAATGACTGCCGGGAATAAGCTGGCTTATTTCAGCGATAAAAATGTGATGGCACTGGCAAACCTGACGGCGGTTGGACGTGTGCTGATAGGCCAGGACTCCAGAGCCGGGGTGCTTGATTATCTGGGGCTGAAAAGCGCGGCCACGATGGAGCCACAGGCAGATATTCGCGACCGGACAGAAGGTCGGCTGGCCATTCCTGGCGCATTCGGCTTTGGTCATATATTCCTCCCTAATGAAGCCATCCGGTTTAAATCAGAAAGCGACTTTCTGGCGTGGGTAAAACAAGCTACGCCGGGAGAGTATTTTGTGGAGGCGGCCAACTACGTGTTACCCGGAGCCAATAACGGGATAATTAGAATCCGGTATCTGGAGGCTAACCGGAATCCACCAGAACCGCAATATATGGCAAAAGCGATAACCTGGTACAGCGTTAACGGACATGTTTATTACAACCGTTACTGGACATCGGGTAATGGCTGCCTGATTGGCTGGGAGAATCTGAAAACGAATGAGGATTATTTCTTAAATTTAATCAGGGCCAGAGCACCACTTGACAGCCCGGTCTTTACCGGGATTCCGAAAACACCGACGCCACCTGATGATGCCACGGGGACGGAAATCGCAAACGCGGCATTTGTCCGTAAACTGCTGGCTGGCCTTGTGGGTTCATCTCCTGAAGCGCTGGACACGCTTAACGAGCTGGCCGCCGCCCTCGGTAACGACCCAAACTTTGCGACAACTGTCACTAACGCGCTGGCGGGTAAACAGCCCCTGAATGCTGTGTTAACGGCACTCAGCAACCTGACACAACGTGCTGACACTCTCCCGTACTTTAATGCAGATGAAGACGTATCCCTTGCGCCCCTGTCAGAAAAGGCGCGGTCGTTGCTGGCACAGGAAACGCCGGAGGACATGCGCACAGTACTGGAGCTGAAAAGCGCGGCCACGATGGAACCGCAGAGTGATATTTACGACCGGACAGAAGGTCGGCTGGCCATACCTGGTGCATTCGGCTTTGGCCATATATTCCTCCCTAATGAAGCCATCCGGTTTAAATCAGAAAGCGACTTTCTGGCGTGGGTAAAACAAGCTACGCCGGGAGAGTATTCTGTAACGGGAGATAACGGCGTATTACCCGGTACCAATGCAGGGATGATTAGAATCCGGTATCTGGAGGCGAACCGCAATCCACCGGAGCCGCAACATATGGCGAAAGCCATTATTTTATACACCATTAACGGAGATGTTTATTATAACCGCTACTGGACAACCAGTAATGGTTATCTTATCGGCTGGGAAAAAATGAAGCTTGGCGAGAAGGGTGTTGCTGACACTCTACGCTCTATCGGCGGAGTAGCTAATGGATACTCTTACCCCGATATCGGGGGGCTGGTATTTGCTGCGTACTGCGGTACCTCTGACAGTGATTCATCCCGAAAAATCTGGCGTGGTTCTGGCGTACCAGGCTCCCGTTTGGCTGTTCTCTCTATTACAGCATCGCACAGTACAACGGGTTCATACGCTTCCACACCACAAGTGGTTATAGCTCCACTCAGTTTGTGCCCGATGGCGGGAACGTTCGTTGCTCTGTCTGGTTCGCCGCTCACCTCTGGCGGAAGCACTTCGGCAATGATTGGTTTGTTCGTCAGGATTGCGTAAGGAGAAAGCATGAATATTCAGGAGATTAAAAACGCCCGTTATCTTGAAAGCGGTGCGATTGATTGCGATGTGTTGTTTGAGGAAATGGACGAAGCGCTGCCTTATACGGCGACAGCAGACGATACCGCATCGACAGGCCAGCAAATCTGGCAGGAACTGCAAAGCGGCAAATGGGGCGAAATTGCCCCATTCATAGTGACACCGGAAATGCTGGAAGCGGCAAGAGCAGCAAAGCGTCGCGAAATCGAGGCGTGGCGCACAGAACAGGAGGCGCAGCCGTTTGTGTTCGAATGGAATGGCCACACATGGAACGCTGGCCCTGAATCACTGGCGAGGCTATCCCCTGTAACGATGGCAGTACGCCCGGAAAGCTCCCGCGCTGCGTTTGTCTGGAATGATGCCAGTAACGAACCGGTACACCTGACAATGGCCCAGGCCGAAGAATTAGCGGCAGCAATGGCCCAGGCACAGTTGGATCGGAACAATGATATTTTTTCGCGGCAACGGGAAATGAAAAGTAGGATTGGAAAAATGGAAAGCTTAGAAGATATAAGAACCTTCAAGGTTAGTTAAAATCATTCCCCAAAACGATTTTTATCTTCTTGAATTTATGGATCTTTTTAAAATGAATATTTCATTGCAAATCAAGTCAAATGATATGATAACCATTTGATATATAAATGGTAATTTTATTTTTGGCTATCTTCATCCTCGCCAGGTGAAACGCGTCAAGACCGAACATGCTTAACTCCGCAGGCAAAATTGATTTAGCGCAATTCTAAGCCTGGGGAACAGCGGGGGGCAGAAACAGAACTGTTCTTTTTAACCATAACAGTTATAAAAAATAAGTTGATTATGTAAACTGATATACATCGTGGTTATCACCGACACCGGATATCAGGACGAAAAATGAAAAAGTATCAGCGGCTGGCGGAACAAATTCGCGATCAAATTGCGTCTGGCGTATGGCAGCCAGGCGATCGCCTGCCATCCTTGCGTGAGCAGGTGGTAAGCAGCGGAATGAGTTTTATGACCGTCGGACACGCTTACCAGCTACTGGAAAGCCAGGGACGGATCATTGCCCGACCGCAGTCGGGTTACTATGTTGCTGCACGTCCCGAGCGTGAGGTTTCAATACCGCAAGTGCAGGTCATGCGTGATGAAGCCGTGGATATCAATACCTATATTTTTGATATGTTGCAGGCCAGTAGGGATGCATCTGTTATGCCATTTGCTTCCGCATTCCCCGATCCCCGCTTATTTCCCTTGCAGCAGCTTAACCGTTCGCTGGCGCAGGTAAGCAAAACAGCCACAGCCATGAGCGTTATCGAAAACCTGCCACCAGGTAATGCTGAACTGCGTCACGCTATCGCACGGCGTTATGCTCAGCAGGGGATCACTATTTCGCCCGATGAGATTGTGATTACCGCAGGTGCGCTTGAAGCCCTCAACCTGAGTTTGCAGGCGGTGACTGAACCGGGTGATTGGGTTATTGTCGAAAACCCCTGTTTTTACGGTGCGTTGCAGGCCCTGGAACGACTGCGTCTGAAGGCGCTTTCTGTGGCCACTGATGTAAAGGAAGGCATCGACCTTGTTGCACTGGAACTGGCATTACAGGAGTATCCGGTAAAAGCCTGCTGGTTGATGACCAACAGTCAAAACCCGCTTGGCTTTACGCTCAGCGCACAGAAAAAAGCCAGTCTGATTGCATTGCTGGAAAAATATAACGTCATGCTGATTGAAGATGACGTTTATAGCGAGCTTTACTTTGGCCGTGAAAAACCGTTGCCCGCAAAGGCCTGGGATCACGGCGACAGAGTGCTGCATTGTTCTTCGTTTTCGAAATGCCTGGTGCCAGGATTTCGTGTTGGCTGGGTTGCCGCAGGAAAACATGCCCGCCGCATTCAGCGACTCCAGTTGATGAGTACCTTATCAACCAGTTCTCCAATGCAGCTTGCACTGGTGGATTACCTGTCCACGCGGCGTTATGACGCGCATCTGCGTCGGTTACGCCGTCAACTGGCAGAACGCAAACAGCAGGCCTGGCAAACGCTGCTTCGTCATCTTCCGGCGGAAGTCAAAATTCACCATAACGACAGCGGCTATTTTCTGTGGCTGGAACTGCCCGAGCCACTCGATGCGGGGGAACTCAGTACTCAGGCGCTGGCCCACCATATTAGTATTGCGCCAGGTAAAATGTTCTCAACATCGGGGACCTGGACACGTTTCTTTCGCTTCAATACCGCATGGAACTGGGGAGAGCGCGAGGAGCAGGCAGTGAAATTGCTCGGGAAATTAATTCGCGAGATGATGAAATAATACCGAACGTGCTATTCAATATAAAAGAATAGTGCGTTCTTATTTTCGAAATAACGAATGCCAGGCCACAAAGTTATTTATATCGAGTGCCACCATACAAAATATCAATAGTTGTTGGTATTACCCCCTGCGCATCTAACTCCTTGTCTATACTCCAGAAGATTTAGTCATCCTGCCAGAGCCCACGACGTAATGAGCGTTAGCTCACAACCTGATTAAATTTCCTTGCGCCAGCAGGAACGCTTACGACACCCCGACTATTTTTAGGAAAGGACATATATTTACGGCAAGGCTGCCGCTCAATATTTTTCGACAGGAGTAAGATGTTATGAGCAAGCAATTTGCCCTCAGTAGTCTGTGTGCCCTCAGTATGACGCTGATGACAGCCCATGCAGCCGAACCCCCCACATCATTAGATAAACCGGAAGGCCGCCTGGATATTATTGCCTGGCCGGGTTATATCGAACGTGGACAAACCGATAAACAATATGACTGGGTCTCACAGTTTGAGAAGGACACCGGTTGTGCGGTCAATGTGAAAACAGCGGCCACCTCAGACGAAATGGTCAGCCTGATGGCAAAAGGCGGTTATGACCTGGTAACGGCTTCAGGTGATGCTTCACTGCGTTTGATTATGGGGAAACGCGTTCAACCTATTAACACAGCGCTTATCCCTAACTGGAAAACTATCGATCCGCGCGTTGTAAAAGGTGAGTGGTTTAACGTTGGTGGGAAAGTCTATGGCACGCCATATCAGTGGGGGCCAAACCTGCTGATGTACAACACCAAAACCTTCCCGACACCGCCGGATAGCTGGAACGTGGTGTTTGTGGAACAAAACCTTCCTGACGGGAAAAGCAATAAAGGGCGCGTACAGGCTTACGACGGTCCAATTTATATTGCAGATGCCGCGCTGTTCGTTAAAGCCACTCAGCCACAACTGGGCATCAGCGACCCGTATCAACTCACTGAAAAACAGTATCAGGCGGTCATTAAGGTTCTGAGCGATCAGCATGCATTGATCCACCGCTACTGGCATGACACCACCGTGCAAATGAGTGATTTCAAAAACGAAGGTGTCGTGGCTTCCAGCGCCTGGCCGTATCAGGCTAACGCCCTGAAAGGTGAAGGCCAGCCGATCGCGACCGTATTTCCAAAAGAGGGCGTTACCGGCTGGGCTGACACCACTATGCTGCACAGCGAAGCGAAACACCCGGTTTGTGCGTACAAATGGATGAACTGGTCATTAACGCCGAAAGTACAGGGCGATGTTG
This sequence comes from Citrobacter sp. S-77, assembly GCF_963864895.1. NCBI lineage: Bacteria > Pseudomonadati > Pseudomonadota > Gammaproteobacteria > Enterobacterales > Enterobacteriaceae > Citrobacter > Citrobacter sp. S-77. The sequence goes on along the minus strand of NZ_CAWLWU010000002.1, from coordinate 2,381,860 downwards.
CCGCCTGGTTTGGTTCTCTGCCTGTTGTGCCGGAAGGCTGTAAAGCCAGCCCACTTCTGGGTGAAAAAGGCTGTGAAACCAATGGGTATAGCTTTTTCGACAAAATCGCTTTCTGGAAAACGCCCATCGCAGAAGGTGGGAAATTTGTTCCGTACAGTCGCTGGACGCAGGATTACATAGCCATTATGGGCGGTCGCTAATTCCGCTGGGGGTTTTATGACGTACGCAGTGGAATTTGACAATGTCTCACGACTTTACGGGGATGTTCGTGCAGTCGATGGGGTCAGTATTGCGATTAATGATGGTGAATTTTTTTCTATGCTGGGGCCATCCGGCTCCGGCAAAACCACCTGTCTGCGTCTGATAGCTGGCTTCGAACAGCTCTCTGGCGGCGCAATTAAAATTTTTGGTAAACAGGCCAGCGATTTGCCGCCCTGGGAACGGGATGTCAATACCGTTTTCCAGGACTATGCGTTGTTCCCGCACATGTCGATCCTCGACAACGTGGCCTACGGGCTAATGGTCAAAGGTATTGATAAAAAACAGCGCCACGCTCAGGCCCGTGAGGCGCTGGAAAAGGTGGCGCTCGGCTTCGTTTATGAACGTAAACCGTCACAGCTTTCCGGTGGGCAGCGTCAGCGTGTGGCCATCGCCCGTGCGCTGGTTAATGAACCGCGCGTTCTGCTACTGGATGAGCCGCTCGGCGCGCTGGATCTCAAGTTGCGTGAACAGATGCAACTGGAACTAAAAAAACTACAGCAGTCTCTTGGTATTACCTTCATTTTTGTCACGCACGATCAGGGAGAAGCGCTGTCGATGTCCGATCGTGTAGCGGTGTTTAATAACGGTCGTATTGAGCAGGTGGATTCGCCGCGTGAACTCTATATGCGCCCACGCACACCTTTTGTGGCGAGTTTCGTGGGGACATCAAATGTCTTCGATGCGGCGATGTCGGCGAATGTTTGTGGGCTGCAGGGCATGTATTCACTGCGCCCGGAACACATTCGGTTAAATGATTCCGGCGGCGAGGTTCAGGCTCGGGGGATTATCCAGGCGGTGCAGTATCAGGGGGCAGCGACACGGTTTGAGCTAAAACTCGCTGGCGGTGAAAAATTACTGGTCAGTCAGGCAAACCTGACAGGGGAAACGCTGCCAGCAACGCTGTCACCGGGCCAACAGGTGATGGCATCGTGGTCGCGTGACGTGATGGTACCGCTGGTTGAGGAGAGGTGAATGGCTATGAATGTCTTACATTCACCTGTGCAGTCGACAAACCTGAGCAGGATAACGGGTTTTTTCTGGCGTAATCCGGGCTTTGGGTTGTTTTTGCTGCTGCTCGGACCGTTGATGTGGTTCGGAATCGTCTACTTTGGCTCATTACTGACGCTATTGTGGCAGGGTTTTTATACCTTCGACGATTTTACCATGTCAGTTACGCCAGATTTGACGCTGGCCAATCTACAGGCGCTGTTTAATCCGGCAAATTACGACATCATTTTGCGAACGCTGACGATGGCAGTAGCTGTCACTATTGCCAGCGCTATTCTGGCGTTTCCGATGGCGTGGTATATGGCGCGTTACACCAGCGGCAAGATGAAGGCCTTTTTTTACATCGCGGTGATGCTGCCAATGTGGGCTAGTTATATCGTCAAAGCCTATGCGTGGACGCTGCTGCTGGCAAAAGATGGTGTGGCGCAGTGGTTTTTAACTCATCTTGGGCTGGAGCCAGTGCTGACGGCTTTTCTGACGTTGCCAGCTATCGGGGGTAACACACTGTCGACGTCGGGATTAGGGCGCTTTCTGGTTTTTGTCTATATCTGGCTTCCGTTTATGATTTTGCCGGTACAGGCTGCGCTGGAGCGGTTACCGCCATCGTTACTTCAGGCTTCGGCTGATCTGGGGGCTCGTCCGCGCCAAACCTTCCGTTATGTGGTGCTTCCGCTGGCGATTCCGGGTATTGCGGCCGGCTCGATCTTTACCTTCTCGCTGACGCTGGGGGACTTTATTGTTCCTCAACTGGTGGGACCGCCGGGGTACTTCATCGGAAACATGGTCTATTCGCAACAAGGGGCTATCGGCAATATGCCAATGGCGGCGGCATTCACCCTGGTGCCGATTGTCTTAATTGCACTGTATCTGGCGTTCGTGAAGCGTCTGGGAGCTTTCGATGCACTCTGAACGCGCACCTTTTTTACTCAAACTGGCTGCATGGGGAGGTGTGATTTTTCTGCACTTTCCCATCCTCATTATTGCCACCTATGCTTTTAATACCGAGGAGGCTGCTTTTAGTTTTCCACCCCAGGGGTTAACGCTTCGTTGGTTTAGCGTTGCGGCGCAGCGCAGCGACATCCTTGAATCAGTGACGTTGTCACTTAAAATTGCTGCGCTGTCGACGGCCATTGCCCTGATCCTGGGAACGTTGGCAGCGGCTGCACTGTGGCGCAGGGACTTTTTTGGCAAGAGCGCAATATCGCTGTTGTTGCTTTTGCCGATTGCATTGCCGGGCATTATTACTGGCCTGGCGCTGCTGAGTGCGTTTAAAACCATCAATCTGGAACCGGGGTTCCTGACGATCGTTGTGGGACATGCGACGTTTTGTGTGGTGGTGGTTTTTAACAACGTCGTGGCGCGCTTTCGCCGCACTTCATGGAGTCTGGTTGAAGCATCGATGGATCTGGGTGCCAACGGCTGGCAGACCTTCCGCTATGTCGTATTGCCGAATTTAGCGTCGGCACTGTTGGCGGGTGGCATGCTGGCGTTTGCTTTGTCGTTTGATGAAATCATCGTGACAACGTTCACCGCCGGACATGAAAGAACGCTTCCTTTATGGCTGCTTAATCAATTGGGACGTCCACGCGATGTTCCTGTCACCAACGTTGTGGCATTGCTGGTCATGCTGGTTACAACACTGCCAATTTTAGGGGCCTGGTGGCTAACGCGTGAAGGCGAAACTCTCGCCGGAAACGGTAAATAAACGACAATATGGGAAATTGCTATGCAACATTTATTACTGATTAACGGTGAGCTGGTCGGCGGTGAAGGTGAAAAGCAGCCAGTTTACAACCCTGCGACCGGAGAGCTTATCCTGGAAATTGCGGAGGCGTCGGCTGCGCAGGTTGATGCCGCCGTTCGCGCTGCGGACCATGCGTTTACGGCATGGGGACAAACCACGCCGAAAGTGCGATCGGAGCTCCTGCTTAAACTGGCGGATACCATCGCAAACAATGCCCGAACATTTGCTGAGCTGGAGTCTCTCAACTGCGGCAAGCCGTTGCACTGTGTGCTCAATGATGAAATTCCAGCCATCGTGGATGTTTTCCGCTTTTTTGCCGGGGCTGCTCGTACCTTGCACGGGTCGGCTGCCGGGGAGTATCTGGAAGGGCATACGTCAATGATCCGCCGGGATCCGCTCGGGGTGGTGGCATCTATTGCCCCATGGAACTATCCGCTGATGATGGCTGCATGGAAACTGGCACCGGCGCTGGCGGCAGGTAACTGCGTGGTAATCAAACCTTCAGAAATTACGCCACTTACGGCGCTGAAACTGGCGGAATACGCGAAAGATATCTTCCCGGCAGGTGTCATTAACGTCCTGTTCGGCAGAGGCGCAACGGTGGGCGATCCGCTGACCGGACATGAAAAAGTGCGTATGGTTTCGTTGACGGGCTCCATTGTGACCGGGGAGCACATCATTCAACATACCGCGCCTACGATTAAGCGCACGCATATGGAACTGGGTGGAAAAGCGCCAGTCATTATTTTTGATGATGCCGATCTGGATGCGGTCGTTAATGGTGTGCGAACGTTTGGTTATTACAACGCCGGACAGGATTGCACTGCGGCTTGCCGCATCTATGCACAAAAGGGGATTTATGATGCGCTGGTTGAAAAACTGGGCGCGGCTGTCGCCAGCCTGAAAACCGGGGCGCCGGATGATGAATCAACAGAACTGGGGCCATTAAGTTCAAAAGCACACCTTGAGCGCGTGGCAAAAGCAGTAGAAGAGGCCAAAGCACTTGGCCACATCAAAGTCATCACTGGCGGTAAAAAAGTGGAGGGAGGTGGCTATTATTTTGCTCCGACGCTGCTGGCAGGGGCGAAGCAGGAAGATGCCATCGTTCAACGGGAAGTCTTTGGCCCGGTGGTTAGTGTGACCGTCTTTGATGAAGAAGAACAGGTGCTGGCGTGGGCAAACGATTCGAAGTACGGGCTGGCGTCGTCTGTCTGGACGCGGGACGTTGGTCGCGCACATCGGGTAAGTGCTCGTTTGCAGTATGGCTGTACCTGGGTCAATACCCACTTCACGCTGGTGAGTGAAATGCCGCATGGCGGACAAAAACAGTCAGGTTATGGCAAAGATATGTCGGTTTACGGGCTGGAGGATTACACGGTTGTTCGGCATGTGATGATCAAACACGAGTAAAATCTTCAGTCGCGAACAGTGAAAGAGGCACGGATAGCTAAATATTGGCAAACGTGTCTCTATACTATGCGCGCCACTGGCCTCGTCGCCATTGGACGGCGGTAAGTTGGAATTATCCGCGAGGTCAGACTAATTTCGCATTAAACGGGACCTTGTTCCCGAACCACGAATTCCACCCATAAATGCATTACTGAACAGCATACACACATTGCCAGGTTTTATTATTTAATGCCGCAGAAGGATTAGGGATATTACGCATTAAGGATAATTTACCGGATGGCGGTGGAGTGGGAAGATCACATACTAAAGGCAGAGAGAACGCCATCTCTCTGCCAGCAGGCGCTGCAATTAATCAACACGAATCACATCACGCAAACCAGCCGAACCTTACGGATATCAGGCTGAAAAGTCCTACAGCAGCAAATATATTTATCAGCACAACAGTTTTACTGGAAACATTCATTTTTGCCACCTTTCGATTTAACCCCTATGGGTATAGTACGGGTTAAGACGAACCGCAATAGTACCCATTCTGAACATTGTGGTAACAGGGTGTTTTTCAGGCGTTTCTCTGAAAAAAATGAATAAAACTTGATGTGAGTCATGAAAAAGAGCATATTGCGCGCGATTTTCCCCTCTGGCCTGGATGCCCCAAATGTCTTTGTACCAAAAAATGCTGGTTTTTTATGCGGTGATGGCCGCAGTCGCGGCTATCATCACCTGGTTTCTATCCCGCGATAAAAAGCGTATTCGCTTTCTGAGTGCGGTGTTAGTTGGGGCGACATGGCCGATGAGTTTTCCCGTCGCACTCCTGTTTTCTCTTTTTTGATGGCGGCGTTACCGCCGCTTCAGGTACTGAGCAAGGCGAGCAATTGTTTCCTGTCTGCCTCAGTAATATCTGAAGGATGTTGATAGCCCACATTCTCATTAGCACGAGTGTAGAGAGCAACCAGCCAGTCGTACACATAACGGCTTGCACCATGCAGTGGCTGTTCATCCAGCTTTGTCAGACGGAGCATAGGTTGTTGCATCGGCGCGCTAAAAATAGCCGTACCCTTTTGGATCCTGCTGGCTGGCCGCTTTTCCTCCGCGACGTTGGCATAGCCAAGCCAGGTAATAAAATCACCGATATCGGCGTGCAACTGTGCCCCGCAGACGTTCTCGCGTTGCATAATACGCTGTAACTGCTGAGGCATCTGCAGTCTGTAGCTGGTCGTGACCAGTATGTCGGCAACCCGCCTTAACGTACGGGGTTCCAGACGTAGACGGCGCGCATTATTCTCATTGCGGCACCATTGACGTACATGGTTGACCCACATTTTATGCGCCTGATATCCGGTTTCTTTATTCTCATGCTGATGCGATATGTCCTGCACCTCAGCAAACAGATCGATCTCTTCATTAAATAAGCCACTGACCTGTTCTTCCCGTGGCTGCTGAATACGTAGCAGAGACTCAAAACTGCGCATTGGCGGCAGCAGACCATCCAACAGCTCGCCATGTTTTGCCGCCTGTGCCTGTAACTGGCGGATCACTGATTCGCTCGCACCGGATCCCTCATCAGCAACATTCAACCAGGTGTTCAGGGTTTCGCGAATGCGCTGCTGGTACTGCTCGCGAAGGGAAGTCAATCGGGCCTCGCGCTGGTGCGGTGACGTTGCCTGAGACAACCATTCAACAAGTCGCTGAACACTGTGTTTGTCCAGTGCCTGCAACGTGCCCCAGTGTAATCCGGGTTTGCCCATTAATTGTTGAACGGCTTCATCCAGGTTTTGCTGCGTAGTAAAACGTGCGTCCTGGGGAGTAATCGCCCATACCACGCCAGGCAACGCGGCATCATGCAGCGGTTGGGTATCGTTGACCCAACCCAGCAGCGTTCGGGTAATCGCTGGCGTCTGTGAACGCGTAGATACGGCATTGCAGATCACTAAGACATCCGGTTGTAGATGCTGGCGGTAATGTTCCAGCATCCAGCCTAATTTTGCACGCCACAACGGATGCGGGTGCGTATCAGGTGCAAGAGGAATATCCAGCAGATCCACATTGCCAAGCACATTGTCTTCAACTGTCAGTACCAGTTCACGCGTTAGCAAGGCCAGGGAGTCCAGCGAGAGGCTGACCGCATTGAGTAACTGATTATTATTAATGGGATGAACGACCACGTCGCTTTGTGCATCACTTCCGGTTAATGCTACCTGGGTCAGGAAGTTTTCGGCGGGCAAACCAAAATGGTCGACCAGCAAACTTAGCGGCGCGGCTATCTCTTGCGCATGACCGGTCTGCTGCAACGTGTGTGCCAGCGCCAGCCATTGCTGCGTTAGCTCCGGTTGTTCCCCCCATAGCAACGCCCATGCGTGTGCCCGGGTAGTCAGATCCAGTGCGGGAAGTAGTGTGGCAAAGTGATGCCACAATGCATCGTCAATTTGCTGCTGGCTGGAGGGAACACTGTTTCGCCAGAAGCGGCCGATTGCCGCCACATCTTGTGCGGAAACCCCTTGAACTGGATGACGCTGGCGCAGCGTCTGCCATTTTTCCAGTCGTGCTTCAATGATTGACCTCTCAACCTGGCGGTTGTCGGGTAATGAGCAGAACTGCGCGATAAACAGTTGTACCAGTTCTGCCTCACTCATCAACCGTAGACGCAGAGGCCATTCGCTATCAATCGGGTTTTCTTTACGCGTAAAACGGATCGCCATATTGGTCGGTGCATGTCCGGGGTTAATATGCGTAAAGTAATCAAAACTACGGTCCGGGGCGGTGATGTTCAGTTTGCCATTGTCATTGCTACACAGGGCGGATAACAGATGCGCTTTCGCCGGTTGAGAATGTCCATATAATCCAACACAACCTTGCGCGGTTAATGCCGCATTCAGCGCAGATTCATTAACTGCCGTCAGCGTTAGCTGAGCCAACAGAGCGTCCGCTTCATCATCAAGACGTGTGGTACGCTGACGTGTTTCAGTCACCCATTTGATGGCGGCCTGTGCGGTGTTTAACATCTTGCTCATTTCAGGTACACGCTCCCGCTATCAATCCAGTAATGGCTGCCGCTATGACGACGGTCTGCCAGCGTATTCAGTTTTAACGTTAAGGCATTGGCGGCAACGGGTGTGCCATCCTGCAGCCAGGCATCACTCAGAACGAAGAATTCCGGGCCTGTCTCTTTAGTACCGCCGCGTAGTTGTAAGCGCACATTTAAGACGCCATCGCCAGCAATGGTTTTCGCCAGTTCGGCAGAGTTAATACTGAGCGTATACAGCGGAGTGGCGGGCCAGCGACTGTTAGCCAGTTGACGAAAACCTAACGTCACGTTGCCACGCAGCGGAAAGTGCAGACGAGTATCCAGTTTTGCCCCTGGCTTATCGAGATCGATATCGTGATACCAGATGTTCTCATCACGCAGCGTATTGACCGTATTATCCAGTACGCCAAGATAGCGTACGGTAGAGTACGCACCGATATCGGCGGCTTTAAAGTTAAAGCGTGGCAGGCGTAGATCCAGCGCCAGACTACACAGCATTGCACCAACGGCGGCGGTGGATTTCGGATTGCCAATGCGACCTTGCTGACTGAACGGATACCATTCATGTACACGGTAGTTGTCCATCCAGATCATGCGGTTAACCGGTACCGGTTGCAGATGACGGATCAGCGCTTGTACGCCTGGCAGGCAGGCGGGTCTGCCGGTGACTAATAAAATATCGCAGCGATAGTGTGAAATGGCTTCGCAGACAGCGTGCAGTGGGGCAGTAAGGGTAAATTGTCCAGCCAGCAATGCCTCCTGGAGCTGCCTGAACTGTACCTGTAACGGGACACTCAGCAAGTCAAAGACTGGCGAACCCGACGGCAGCGCATGATCAATAGCCTGTTGAATGTAGTTCATCACATTGCGCGTTGGACGTTGAGACAGCAATTCGCCAAAAGTGGCATGCAGTCCTGCTACCGGATCGTTAATGTCGCTCTGCTCCCAGGCGGAGAGCACAGCATGACCGAGCGGCATAAAGAGCTGTAACGCCGTTTGCTGGCGTAAAATTGCCTGGGTGTCGATGCGCCCCGAATCGCCAAACAGCGTAGCCAGCAGTGCGGCGGCATCGGTGACGCCCGCCTGCTGTAACCGGGTTTGCAGAGCAGGTAACACACAGCGCTGAATCACATCCAGCAGCATGTCATCGCCGGCAACCTTGAAGCCTTCACGAAACAGCAGGTGCGGCGTAATTTTGACATTCGCGCCAACGCCATCATCAAGCTGATAATGCACGACGGCCAAATCCGTTGTGCCTCCGCCAATGTCGATTGATGCGACGCGCAGCGCGCGACCTTTGACTTCATCAGGCTCCGGCTGGCGATCCGGACGGGAGAGAGCGTTAAAGAATGATTCGGTGTGCCCGTCATAATGCGAAATGGCTTCGTTATACAACCACACCAGTTGTCCGCAGCTGGCTTCATCCCATTCCATCTGGATCTCCGGGACGGGAACCACGCTCTTTTCCTGCTGTTTGCGCGTGGTGAAATCTTCATCCTGCGGGTGCCAGCCCATCGCTTTCCAGACCAGGGCAATCGCTTCAAACATGCGCAGGCGGAAGATCTCGCGCTCCTGTTTTGGCATCGCAGAGGGCAGGGTGAGGATCAGCGTGCGCAACTGGCGTGGAGAGGCCGGGAATCCGAGGCGCAGACGTGTTGCCACGCTGTTAATTTGCCCCAGAGCCTGAGCCAGAATCTCGCACAGCATATGCGTCATCAGCGTACTGCGACTGTACTGCGGGGAGAAAACTGGCAGCCGGTCATCCTGTGGCAGACTAAACAGCGGTTGTCCGTCATCGTTCATCAGATTCATTAACGGAAAGGCCGTGGCAAGCGGTTCGCGCTGGGTTTTGCCATTTATCTGACTAAAGCGCCAGCCATGTAAAACGGGCGTTTCATCCCATAAATAACGGCGTGGGCTGGAGATCCCGCTGCTGCCTTCCGTCCCCAAACGCTGCATTGCCAGTTTTCGGGCTTCATCGCCGACGCGCACGATAGACGGCCAGATAAAGGCGTCATCGCGGCCACTTTCAACGGAAAAGTGCTGCTTACCAAAGCGCGCTTCGGAAAACTCCAGTCGGCTGGTGAACAGCGGATCGTTAAGAAACTGAGGTTCGCTTAACGAACGGACCTGCAGTTCAGCAGTCTGGCGCAGACCGTCATTGGCATCCCCGTGATCTTCAATCAATACACCGCAGGTATGGGTATTGCCGATATCTAAAATGAGATCGACAGGAATAGCGGGGGTGCTGAGGGTATGCGTGACCAACTTCACTTCCGGGACAGATAACTGTTCACCTAACAGTGCCAGCAAATTCAGCCAGTGCGCCTGATATTCGAAGTTACGCAGCGCCAGTTGGATCTCCTGCTCTGAACGGCTCTCTTCCTGCGTGACATGATGCAGGAAGGACTCTCGCAACCAGCCGTCAATCCAGGTCTGGTCGAGGAAATCTGCAATTTCGTTATCCTGCCAGGCCAGCGCAAATCGCGTTCCGTTAAGCAGATCGTTTTCGTTTGGCGTCAATGCGGCTGGTGCGTGTTCGGCAAGCTGACTGTCCAGCGCGATAGTGACGCGGTGGGTGTTGCCTGCGCTGTCTGGCTGCGCCAGCTTTCGCACTTGTACGCGCGCCCAGTTATCCGGGCCTTCGACAAACGTGCGGGGTGGGTTAAAACGCAGGAACGGCAGGGGTAACCAGACACCATCGAGTACGTCCAGCGAATAATGTAACGTCTGGGTACTTTCCGGCTTCACCACCTCAGGTTGTCCGCCGGTGTTACCTGGCAGGGTATAGCGTCCCGTTGTGAGATCGAAATCCAGCCTCAGCAGTGGACCGTTTGCCGTTTTGCGAACGAAACGACCGTGGTGAGCGGATTCCTGCGGAGTCAGTCCGAAATCGAGAAACTGCACGCCGCTATTAGCGATGAGCGTTACGCTCTGTTTGTAATCACACAGATTGACCAACATAAAATCAGGCACCTATTTTTTTGATAGTCAGTGGGATCTCAGCGTGATCGTCATAACGCGCGGTACAGGCCGCAACATCGTTGGTTCCCGCTTTACAGGTGATTTCAGGCATCGGATAACGCGAGCCGTCAGTGCATCGTGCATTCCCGCGACTCTTAATCATTAATTCGCCCGACTGGTGCAGGCCAGAGAAAATCTCTGCACGACACACAATATTGTCGCCATGGACAACCCGTGCAGTGCCTTTATTAGTCTGGATCTGATAACGCAGTGATGGCGCTTTGCCGCTGACCGGATCTTTAACATCGACCATTACGCGCCAGTTTCCGTTAAGGAAACGTGTGGTACCCGCTTTCATCTGGTTGGCGTCCATGACCAACGCATCTTTCGGGATGGCGGCAATAACAACGGGACCGTCAACGGGTTTTTCATTTTTGGCTGCTGGAGTGACTTCCGCCCGATGCAACGGCAACACCGATCTCAGTTCTGGCAACGGTTTACTGTCAACTCTTGCGACCTCAACAGGTGTCTCAACAGCTGCTACAGCTGGTGCTGGAGCTTGTTGCTTCCACAACAGTGGAGCGGCTATGGCAGCGACAATCACCGCAGCAACGGGAAGGCTCCACAACGGCAGACGGCGTGTCGACTTACTCTGTATTTGTGCAGTTGGCGGTGTAACCTTGGGTTCGCTAATGATGACCGGAGCTTGCGGTTCTGGTTCGGCAGGTTCAGGCAATTCAACGACCGGCGTCAGCAACGGTGCATCGGCCTCGGCAAAGGTGATTTCCGGCGTGACATCTTCTTCAGCCTCTGGCTCCGGGGCAGGCACGACCGGGGGAACATCGCTGACTCGCAGGCAATCGAGCACATCATCACGGGTATTTTCGTTTAGATTGACGAAGCCCCAGAACGTAATGACAGGCTTACCATCAACCAGAAAAACGTGGTTCTCTCCCGGAAATTGAATCGCTTTTTCGAGCAGTGAACCAAACAGTTGCAGTGCGGTTTTACCCGATTGCAGGCTTTTGCGACTCAGGGCCGCCGCATTTTCCAGGGTGCTTCCCAGATAACGCATTGCCCGCAAACGTGTGTCTTCATCCGCGGCTTTCCACGCGACAGCTTTTCCCTCGATCGGGGAATACCAGTCAACCCGATCGCCGTTGTCGTTAATTTGTGGAATTGCCAGACAATCCGCCATCGCCTGCTGTTTACGCAAACGAAGCGTTTCACGAATTTGCAATGCTGAATCAAAAACGGCCTGACCGCCGCCGCCCACGGCCTGATAGTCATCCAAATTGCCGCTGCGCAAGAGAGTTTTTGCCACGTTGTTATCCCTTAGACTTCTTCACACATCTACTTTACGGGTTATGAAAACAAGCAAACGTCAGAAGAGAGGCAAAAAGGGGCGAATTTTCATGGCATAGAGTATTGGGAAAAATCTTGACGTCCTGAAAAAGACTTAACGGAAATTATTCCACCTGTGCTGTCGAATTAATCAGCGAAATACACCGGATTAGAATAACCTGATAGTGATTTGTTATTAGTCAGTTTTTGTCAGCTATGCTCTGATAATCGTGTTAATAATAAAATAAGAAGGCTTATAACCATGACTGCAAGGAAAACGTTGCTCGCGCTGGCACTCAGTGCAGTATTACCAACCGGCGCTGCATTCGCGGCCAGTACTGACACCATTATTTACTGCTCTGAAGCGTCGCCGGAATCATTTAACCCGCAAATCGCCAGTTCCGGTCCATCGTTTGTGGCCAGTTCGCAGGTGCTGTACAACCGGCTCATCAATTTTGATCCGGTAAAAAATACCCCTGTACCGTCGCTGGCAACCGACTGGACAATTTCACCGGACGGTAAAACGTACACCTTTACCCTGCGTCAGGGCGTAAAATTCAACAGCAATAAATTCTTTAAACCCACCCGCGATTTCAATGCTGATGATGTTGTTTTTTCTGTATTACGTCAGAAAGATGCCGATCATCCGTACCACAAAGTATCGCAGGGCAACTATGAGTACTTCAACGATGTCGGGCTGGACAAGTTGATCAAAGAAGTGAAGAAGGTCGATGATTACCATGTCCAGTTTGTGCTGAATGAACCAAACGCGGCATTTCTGGCCGACTGGGGGATGGACTTCGCATCCATTCTTTCCGCTGAATATGCGGATGCAATGCTGAAAAAAGGCACCCCGGAAAACGTCGATAACTGGCCGATTGGTACCGGACCTTACGTGCTGCAACAGTACAAGCAGGATTCACAAATCCGCTATCTGGCTAACCCGAACTACTGGGATGGCGAGGTGCCGACGAAGCATCTGATCTTCTCGATTACGCCAAACGTACAGACGCGACTGGCAAAACTGCAAACCAACGAATGCCAGATTATCCCCGCGCCTGCGCCAGTGCAGTTTGAGGAAATTAAGAAAAATAGCGACCTGACACTGCATTCTGTTGATGCGCTGAACGTCGGTTATCTGGCGTTTAACACCGAGAAAAAACCGTTTGATAACGTGCTGGTTCGTCAGGCGCTGAACTACGCTACCGATAAAAAAGCGATTATCAATGCCGTCTTTTTAGGTTCTGGCACGGTGGCAAAATCACCAATCCCACCGAATATGATGGGCTTCAATAAAGATTTTAAAGATTATGATTACGACCCGCAGAAAGCGAAAGCGTTGCTGAAGCAGGCGGGGCTGGAGAGCGGTTTTGAGGCGACGCTGTGGTCAATGCCGGTTCAACGTCCGTACAACCCGAATTCCCGTCGTATCGCCGAGATGATCCAAAGCGACTGGGCGAAAGTCGGCGTAAAGGCGAAAATCGTTTCTTACGAGTGGGGAGAATACCTGTCTGGAATGCGCAAGGGTGAGCATGACACCGCGCTGTTTGGCTGGATGTCTGACAACGGGGATCCTGATAACTTTGCCGATGTACTGTTGGGTTGCAACAGTATTAAAACTGGATCAAACGCCGCGCGCTGGTGTGATAAAGAGTATAATTCCCTGGTTCAAAAGGCGAAACTGGTGAGCAAACCGGAAGATCGCGCCGCGCTTTACCAGCAATCGCAAGAGATATTCTACCAGCAGGCACCATGGATAGCGCTGGCAAACGGTAAGACGTTTTATGCTACGCGCAGCAATGTCAGCGGATACAGCGTGAGTCTGATGGGCAGTGATTTTTCAAAAGCAAAACTAAATTAATGTGTTAAGGAGAAAGTATGTCGCACCTGGATGAGGTCAGTGCACGTGTCGACGCCGCCATTGGAGAGAGCGTTGTTACGCATATGAATGAACTGCTGATTGCGCTCAGCGATGATGCAGAGCTAAGCCGGGAAGAGCGTTACACCCAGCAGCAGCGTTTGCGAACGGCTATCGCGCACCATGGGCGTCAATATAAAGAGGATATGGAAGTTCGTCGTGAACAACTGACCAAAGGCGGTACTATCCTTTGACACCCTGACGAACAGAGTGGTTCCGGCCTGCATTTTCGTGTTATTTGTAGGCCGGAACAGCGTAGTGCCATCCGGCAGTTAAAACGAACGTCTCGCCACTAACCAGGCGCCAACTACCAGCATCACCGCACCACAAACCGGCCCCACCAGCGCACGTAGCGGTACGCCGTGGCTGCGCAGTATATCCAGTACCAGACCGCCTATCAGCTGGCTGGCAACCAGTACCGCAATGGTGGTGGCTGCGCCCACGTTCTGGTATCCGCTAATACTGGCGAAGACAAAAAAAGACCCCAGCAATCCGGGAATTAACGTCCACCAGCGCACACTGGAGGCCAGCTCGCCAAATCCGGCCACACCTTGTTTAAACCACAGAATGCTGACAAACAGCACGATCCCCACCAGCGAGTTGAGCAACATGGCGATAAGGATTGTCGATGAGGTCTGAGTTATACGCACCATTATGGTGTTTTGCACCACCAGACCGATGCCTGCAGCAATCAGAAAGGAGAGTGTCAGCGTCTGGTTCATTCGCGCACATCCGGTTCGCTACGATCGTCCAGTTGTAGTTGCATAAAAGTCAAATCCAGCCAGCGACCAAATTTGGTTCCGACCTGCGGCATTTGCGCGGTCAGCTTAAAACCTAGCGTGCTGTGCAGGTGCAGAGATGCCTCGTTCTGTGACTCAATTCCCGCCACCATCACGTGTTTGCCACATGCGCGGGCTTCATCAATTAACCTGCTGAGTAGCGCCCGTCCCAGACCCTTTCCCTGATGATCCGGATGCACATACACCGAGTGTTCGACGGTATGGCGGAATCCGTCAAAATTACGCCAGTCGCCAAAGGAGGCATACCCCGTGACCACGCCATTCTCTTCACTCACCAGCACTGGATATCCCATCAACTGTCGGGCTTCGTACCATGAGATCCGGTTTTCGGCATCGACCGTCTGATCGTTCCAGATAGCTGCCGTATGGAGTACTGCGTGATTATAGATTTCTGCAATGGCCGTGCAGTCTTCTTTGCTGGCGAATCGAATTGACATGTTGAACCTCAGGCGTTGTTCACTATAGTATTACGATATGAATACTATTGAAGACAGTATAAATCAACGGATCAGTGCAAGAATTCGCGTTGAGCGGGAATCTCGCGGCTGGTCGCTGACCGAGCTTGCTGAGCGCGCAGGCGTGTCGCGGGCGATGATCCATAAAATTGAGCGTGGAGAAAGCAGTCCAACAGCAACGCTGCTGGGACGACTGTCCGGCGCTTTTGGCATCAGCATGTCTACGCTGATTGCGCGTGCTGAAATGCAGGAGGGGAAACTACTGCGTTTCGCCGATCAGCCTGTCTGGCACGATCCGCAAAGCCACTATTTGCGCCGCCATGTCTCCCCGCGAAGCGATCTGCCCATTGATCTGGTGCAGATTGAATTGCCCGCCGGCAGTGATATCCCGATGCCAGCCTCTTCCTATGTGCAGGCCAGACAGCTTATCTGGTTGCAGCAGGGGGAGTTAGTGTTTGTGGAAGGAGACACGAGACATGAAATGAAAACGGGTGATTGCCTGGAACTCGGTCCACCGAATGACTGCCGCTTTATCAATGAAACCTCGCAATCCTGCGTTTACCTGGTTGTGCGGTTAAACCATGCAGGCAATTAATGTGAAAGCATCTCCACCGGAGGGGAACTACTATTGATGGATTCATGCCAAAAGCTGAGGAGAACATCAATGGGTCAACAAATGCAACGCAATCGCCGCTGGGTACTGGCTTCACGTCCGCATGGTGCGCCAGTACCGGGTAATTTCCGGCTTGAAGAGGATACCGTAGCGACTCCTGGTGCAGGGCAGGTTTTACTGCGCAACGTTTTTCTGTCTCTTGATCCCTACATGCGTGGCCGCATGAGCGAGGAACCGTCGTACTCTCCTCCGGTTGAAATTGGTGCAGTCATGGTAGGAGGCACCGTAAGCCGGGTGGTCACATCGAATCATCCTGACTATAAAACGGGGGAATGGGTCCTGAGCTACAGCGGTTGGCAGGACTTCGATATTTCCGATGGCAGTGGACTGGTAAAATTAGGCGACAACCCTGAACATCCTTCATGGGCGCTGGGCCTGCTCGGCATGCCGGGATTTACGGCATATATGGGCCTGCTCGATATCGGACAGCCTAAAGCCGGAGAAACGCTGGTGGTTGCGGCGGCGACCGGACCTGTTGGCGCAACCGTTGGGCAAATCGGTAAGCTCAAAGGATGTCGGGTAGTGGGTGTCGCTGGCGGAGCGGAGAAATGTCGCCATGCGACAGAAGTCCTCGGGTTTGATATTTGTCTCGATCACCATGCGCAGGATTTCGCAAAACAGCTGGCGCAGGCTTGTCCGCAGGGGATCGACATTTATTATGAAAACGTGGGTGGCAAAGTTTTTGACGCAGTTCTGCCGTTACTCAATACCTCAGCGCGAATCCCTGTTTGTGGCCTGATCAGTGGGTATAACGCGACGGCGTTACCGACTGGTCCTGACAGGTTACCGCTGTTGATGGCAACAATATTGAAAAAACGTATTCGGATGCAGGGTTTTATCATTAGTCAGGATTACGGCCATCGTATTCATGAATTTCAGCAAGAGATGGGGCGGTGGGTTAAAGAAGGCAAGATCCAGTATCGTGAACAAATAACCGACGGTCTGGAAAATGCGCCGGAAACGTTTATTGGCCTGCTCACAGGGAAAAACTTTGGCAAAGTCGTAATTCGCCTTGCTGATGAATGATACTTAAGGTAGGTGATTGGGCGCCTACGGCATTGAAAATATTGCCTCTGCTGGAACGAGTTATAGGCGCCCTAAATCCAGCCTCTCGTGCTGGCTATATTGTCAGGTATAATGCCCCTGTTTCTGCGTACTTAACTAGGGGTATCCTGGATGTTTATAACTCTCTATTCGATAATACTCCTGCAGAATAGAGTTTTTCCCGAAATTTTATAGCTCCATTAATATTTAAATGATGGCCATCAGTAAACTCCGTGTAGTTAAAGTCTTTATCGGCAGAAAAATCAAAGATATGAAAATGTTTTGACTCTATGGAAGATAAAAAACGTTTGCATTCGTTTTTTATCTGTTCATCAAGATTTTCTATATAGGCTACTGATACGGGAGGTATTATCATGTAAACATGATTTTTATTATTTTCTGCTGCATTTTTAATATCCATGATTCTTTCACAGTTTAACTTGAAAGAGTCTGCATGTTTTTTGTATTTATTATGTTGTGCAACAATACCGAGTCCGTCAAGATAGTGTTTATCTGCATTTAGAAATTTTTCAGTGTTTATATCACGTTGCATTGTTGATAGTTTTTCTGCAATACTTTCTGTACTATGACAAGAACATTCACTAATGTTCCTTTGATTAATGTAGATACTCTCAATGAAAACATCTATAGATTCCGTGTTGAATTTATGCATTAATGTATCATTTGAGTCATTTATTTCTGTTTTTTTAATTGAGTTATAGTGTCGATCATTGAATTTATTCATGCTTTCTTTTGCATATGTATAGACAATTGATTTCCCTTTACTAATCTCCTTGTAAAGATCATAGAATCCAAAGCATAATATTGTTTTGTTTATAGGGTTGATGGTGTTTGTTTTAAAGTAAAGATCGTGTGCGTTTGTTATATCCAGACCTGGAATAGAAAGGCTTGTCGAATGTATTGAATTTATATCTGTTAATGCATGGAAGGCATATGATGAACCGAAAATGACAGTGTTAAATTTTTGATCTATAAATCTATTGTATTGATGTGAAAGGAAATCATACCAGATGGACAACTCTCTTTGTTTTATTGCGTTTTCATGTAAATGACAGGAAAAAGGTTTTCCAATCCCGCCTTTTAAAAAAACAGTACTTCCTGAATAATCATATGCAAAAATTGATAACTTACTCTCTGATAATTCTTTTTTGATAACATTCTTATCAAAAGAATATGTTTTTATATCATGGAATATAAAGTTTACATTTTTTTTGCTTATCTTCTTCTTAAATTCAACGAAACTTTCTTGTTCACCTAAAAAGTAAATATCCATGATTGTATTGTCTAAAATAGAAACATATAAATCATAGCAAATGATGTAAAATGATTTTATATTTTCACGTTTAAAATCTTCACACAGATAGAATAGCTCATCAATAAATCTTATGGTTTCAGGTGTGCCAGTGAAATATTTTGAGTTATTTAATACATATTCTTTTAAAATTATGACATCGAGGTCGGTTTTATTTTTATAGAGTTTTAATATTAAAGTTCGCAAACAAAGAAGGAAATTAACATGGTCGTTCATATTGTAGCCTTTTATGTTAAAATTTTTACATTGATGTTGTTATGGTAGTGTCGGATTTGTCGATGAATATATAATGCGGTAAAAAACAAAAAATCTTAAATTTTATAGTGATTTCAATTTTAGAACAGGTGTTCATCATGATGATGAGCTTCATTTCATGAGCTAATTGCTTACAGTAACAGCATTCCATATTCGTCTTACGCATCTCATTAACTGTGATTGTATAAATTTTGTTTCACTTTCAACATTCGGCTTACAGATGCGGCGAAACTAAAGAAAATCAGTAAAGATGGTTGTATTTAATACATTGATTTTTCGACGAGATTTGCTGAGAACTCATCGTATTACCTGTGCAAGATAACAATATTAAAAATATCGAGATCGATTTTGCGCGCCCGTCAAAATCAGCGTGATACGCGCTTGAGAACAAAAGCCGACAGGATTTAACACTGGGTCGTATGCGTCGTGTACAAAATTGCGCTATGCCAGAGATGAATCTCCATTGGTTAGGCCGCCACTGACGAATGAATTGCGCAACGATGATTTTCCGCGCCAGGAGCCAGAGTTGTAATGGAGGCGACAATGAGCCTCCATTACACGTAGAGAAGCAGTGGATATGAGGTGAACGTCATCATGTATCCTGGCAAATTGTTCTCTGTTTCATAAAAGCATAACCTGCAATCATTCATGGAGAAATTAAGAAGGTTGTAGCCAAAAAGTGAATTAACACTCCACTTTGAGATAAATAATGATTACTATTCTCATTCTTAAGAAGAGCAAGACCATGATTTTGCTCATTGAGGCTATGTGAAGCAGTAACATACGAATTTATCAAAGGGAGTCGTCATGTCTTTACGTCATCTGTTTTCACCGCGTCTGCGTGGTTCTTTACTGTTAGGTTCACTGCTCGTTGCATCGTCATTTAGCACGCAGGCTGCGGAAGAACTGCTGCGCAAAGCCGTGGGCAAAGGCGCCTACGAAATGGCGTACAGCCAGCAAGAAAATGCGCTGTGGGTTGCCACATCGCAGAGCCGCAAGCTGGATAAGGGCGGGGTGGTTTATCGTCTTGATCCGGTCACGCTTGAAGTGACCCAGGTTATTCATAACGATCTCAAACCGTTCGGTGCCACGATCAACAATGCCACTCAGACATTATGGTTTGGTAACACCGTCAACAGCGCGGTAACGGCGCTGGACGCCAAAACTGGCGACGTGAAAGGGCGTCTGGTGCTGGACGATCGTAAACGTTCTGAAGATGTCCGTCCGCTGCAGCCTCGTGAACTGGTCGCTGATGATGTTACCAACACGGTGTACATTAGCGGAATAGGCAAAGAGAGCGCTATCTGGGTTGTGGACGGTGAAACGATCAAACTGAAAACCACTATTCAGAACACTGGTAAAATGAGCACCGGTCTGGCTATCGACAGTAAGGCCAAACGCTTGTACACCACCAATGCCGATGGCGAGTTTATTACCATCGATACTGCAGATAACAAAATTCTCAGCCGTAAAAAGCTGCTTGATGACGGGAAAGAGCATTTCTTCATCAACCTGAGCCTGGATACGGCGGGTAACCGCGCGTTTATCACCGATTCTAAAGCGGCAGAAGTTTTGGTTATCGACACCCGTAACGGCAACGTGCTGGCTAAAGTTGCCGCGCCGGAATCTCTGGCCGTACTGTTCAACCCGGCGCGTAACGAAGTCTACGTGACGCACCGTCAGGCAGGTAAAGTTAGTGTGATTGACGCGAAAAGCTACAAAGTCGTCAAAACATTCGATACCCCAACCTTCCCGAACAGCCTGGCGCTTTCAGGTGATGGCAAAACCTTGTATGTCAGCGTGAAACAGAAATCTTCACGCGAGCAGGAAGCGACTCAGCCGGATGATGTTATTCGCATCGCGCTGTAATTGCCCGGAGGGGGAAACCCCTCCAGTCATTTATCCACACCCCACGATACGCCTCGTTACACCCCATCTCTGGCCTGACAAACATCAGGGACTTACACTACGTCCTCTACGGCTAACTGAATAACACGGGATTACCATGAAAAAGCCATTTATCTGCCTTTGTGCGGGTGTGATGTTGTTTACACTGGCGGGCTGTACCACTGATTACGTCATGACGACGAAAAGCGGACAAACCATTGTTACCCAGGGTAAACCGAAGCTGGATAAAGACACAGGGATGACCAGTTATACCGATCAGGATGGGAACGCGAGGGAAATTAACAGCAATGATGTTGCTCAGTTAATTGAAGCTAACTAAGCGCCAGAAAAAAGGGGAGGCCGGATATCCGATCTCCCCCGCAAATGTTACGGTGCGGTGCGGTGAATTTCTGCCACGCGCTTACGCACGCCAAACCACCCGGCAACCAACAGAATGGCAATCAACGGTAATGACGCGATAGTCCAGGTACCGTTCGGATAATCAAATGCCATCAGCACCAGCACAGTCAGCAGGAACAAGAGCGTTAACCACGAAGTAAACGGCGCGCCTGGCAACTTGAAGCTGACATCTGCCGCTTTACCTTCTTTAATCGCCCGACGCAAACGCATCTGACATACTACGATGAATCCCCATGACGCAATGATGCCCAGCGAGGCGAAGTTAAGCACGATCTCGAAAACCTGCGAAGGTACCAGATAGTTAAGGAAAACCCCTACGACATACACGACCAGCGTGGCGAGGATCCCGGCCCAGGGCACCTGTTGGCGGCTCATTTTAGCCATAAATTTAGGTGCAGAACCGCCCATCGACATCGAACGTAAAATGCGTCCTGTGCAGTACAGTCCGGAATTAAGACTGGAGAGCGCCGCAGTGAGCACCACAATATTCATAATGCTGCCGATATACGGCACGCCGAGCTTTGAGAAGAAAGTGACAAACGGGCTTTGACCTGCCTGATAAGCATTCCAGGGCAACAGCAATACCAGCAGGACGACCGAACCAACATAGAACAGACCAATTCGCCAGATAACGCTATTAATCGCTTTTGGTACCATTGTTTGCGGATCTTTGCATTCGCCGGCGGCTGTACCCACCAGTTCAATGGAGGCAAAAGCAAAGACGACGCCCTGCACCAGCACCAGAGCAGGCAACAGACCATGCGGGAAGAAGCCGCCATTGTCGGTGATCAGATGAAAGCCGGTAGTGTTACCATCCAGAGGTTTTCCGGTACCTAAAAAAACCGTACCGACCACCAGAAAAATGACAATGGCCAATACTTTCACCAGCGCAAACCAGAACTCCATCTCCGCGAACCATTTTACGCCGATCATGTTCATGGTACCGACGATCGCCAGCGCGCCGAGGGCAAACACCCACTGTGGCACGTCGCCAAAAGCGCCCCAGTAGTGCATATACAGTGCCACCGCAGTGATATCAACGATCCCGGTCATTGCCCAGTTGATGAAGTACATCCAGCCTGCCACGTAGGCTGCTTTTTCGCCCAGAAATTCACGAGCGTAGGAGACAAAGCTACCGCTGGAAGGGCGATGCAATACCAGTTCACCGAGTGCGCGAAGGATAAAGAACGAAAAAATGCCGCATACCAGATAGACCAGCGCCAAAGCGGGACCGGCCATTTGCAAGCGTGCACCCGCCCCTAAAAATAACCCGGTTCCGATGGCGCCACCGATGGCGATCATTTGTACCTGCCGGTTGCCCATCGCTTTGTGATACCCCTCTTCGTGAGCATTCAACCAGCGTCGTTTTGCCGCATGTTGTTCCGCGGCTTGCGTGTTGTGTGTGTTCATTACTTTTCCTGTTGGCCTGGTAAATTCACAAAATCCTTTTTGCCGCACCTGCAGCGACCATACGAAAGTCAGCTCGCGGCGAAAACAGCGTTACCCTTCATTGTGTTACAGGGAGAAAACTGTCGGCCGAGCATCCTACATTCAATTGATAAGTGACGCAAAGCCTGACCAGCCAGAAAGCGCTTTTTTCTGCGGCCTGAGTTGACGGGCTGTGGTCTCGTTTCAGCAAAATTAAGGGACGGGGACTGTGAGGGGATAAAAAATACGCTCATCGTGATTGTCACCATGATGAGCGTCATACCTTTTATGCGGATATGCCAAAGACCTGGACGGCCTGTTGTAAACGTGACGAACGCTGAGTTAAATCAGCGGTGGCGTCGGTCACGCGCTCCACCATTTCGGCATTATTATGGGTCATGATACCTACGCGCGATATTGAATCATTAATCAGATCCAGCGCCTGAGTTTGTTCCCGTGTCGCCAGGCTAATGTCTTTGATCATCATCGACATCTGTAACACGTCGCCAATCATGCCTGTCAGATGCGTTTCCGTCTGTTCCACCATTTTCACGCCGGAGTTAACGTTCGCGACGTTTTTCTCGATAAGCAACTTGATCTCTTTGGCTGCAGACGCAGAATGCTGTGCCAGATTTCGTACTTCAGCCGCCACCACCGCAAAACCGCGTCCGGACTCTCCGGCGCGCGCAGCCTCGACGGCAGCATTAAGCGCAAGAATATTGGTCTGGAAGGCAATACTGTCGATAACGCCGATGATATCGACGATCTGGCTATTATCGCGTGAAATGGCCTGCATCATGGCGATAGTTTGCTTCATGATATCGCCGCCTTCTGTCGCATTAACGCTGGTCTTATCGGCCATTGTCATGGTTTGAGCTGCGGTATCTGCGGTTTGTTGTACCGCACTGCCAATCTCTTCAATGGCGGCCGCTGTTTGCTGCAGATCCGCAGACGTTTCTTCGGAACGCGTATGCAGAGCAATGCCTTCTTTTGACACGCGCTGGCTAATAGAGCGAATACCGGCTATCTGCATACTGACGTCATCAACCAGGGAATTCAGATTCAGTCCGGACTGATTAACCAGTCGCATCAACATCCCGATTTCATCCACACGATTTAAATGGCAGTTATCGGGTTTACGTCCGGAGACCACTTTCTTCATTTGGCTGAGCAAAGTATTAACTGGCTGACAAATTTGATACTTAAGGTAAATACCAAATAACACAAACAATGTCAGCATTCCACCTGCCTGAATAAACGCATTCACTGGGGTAAAGATTAATAATGCAGAGAGCAGGGCAACGATAACTAGAGCATAATTGACGCGTTGACTAATACTCAGCCATTTAAACATAGAGGCCCATGCCATTGCGCCACGGCGAATAACAATGCCTTTAAAAAGACGAAAGCCTTTAAATTTCTGGTTATTTATTTTTTCATATAGCTGTTCACTCGCCGTTATTTCTTCTCGCGAAGGAACTGTGCGCACTGAGATGTAGCCGGTTAATTTTTCATGGTGCCAGACGGGAGTGACGTTTGCACGGACCCAGTAATGATCGCCATTTTGTCGGCGGTTTTTCACCATGCCTGTCCAGCTATCCCCCTGCTGTAACGTGTACCACATGTCAGCGAAGGCCGCAGGGGGCATATCGGGATGGCGAATAATATTATGCGGCTCGCCCATTAGCTGGTTTTCGTTAAAGCCACTGGCATCGATAAAGGCGGAGTTCGCATAGGTAATATGGCTCTCTTTATCCGTCGTCGAAAGCAGCGTCGCTTTAGCGTTAAGTTCGTGCTCAATTTGTGTAACGGGCGTGTTACTTTTCATAAAAGCCCCATGATGTTATGTATAATTCATACAAAGATCCCCGCATTAATACCAGGGGATATTAAAAAGCCGTTTTAAACCATTTTAATAAGAAACGCTGCATTCTCTACTAATCATCAGTTCTGCGAAAGTATCTCAAATAAAAATTTTAATGCAGGTGATTAGTGTCCTGTCATAAATATGAAACAATAAATACAAATGCATAACCTGAAAAGTCAGTTAAACTGACTTAAATTAAATTAGGCCCCGGCGAGTTCCGCAAAAATAAAATTGATAAGCAATGATGTCGCTGAATGTTCACCCTCAACAGAGACCCTATTATATTTTGTAGTCAGTAAAAACAAGACATTTTTTCTGAATCGTGCCATCGCCTGTGCAGGAATGACCAAACCATTCTGAAGCGATCTTACCCATGCCGGGAACAGGGGTGGTTATCTGTTTTTTAGCTGAGTAAATGTGAATTAAATGTTTCTATATGGTTATTTGATAATTTAATAATAAAGACATGTTAACAAACATGGGCCTGCAACATGTCATATCGCCTGAGCATTCTTGATAAAAGCCCCGTAGGGGAAGCTGAAACCGCCGCCATTGCCCTTGCCAGGACGCTTCATCTGGCGCAACTGGCAGAAGAGTGGGGATATCACCGCTTCTGGATAGCGGAACACCACAATACGCCGCAGCTCGCCAGTCCGTCGCCAGAACTGGTGATTGCGTGGATCCTCGGGCAAACACAGCGTATCCGCGTGGGGTCCGGTGGGGTCATGCTGCAGCACTACAGTCCGTATAAAGTGGCAGAAAATTTCAATCTTCTGGCGTCACTGGCCCCGGGTCGCGTTGACCTCGGTGTGGGGAAAGCGCCTGGAGGATTACCGCTGTCAACACAGGCGCTACAGCAGGGCATCAACCAGACAGAAAAGGGAACGTTTGCCGAACAGCTTTCTCAGCTTAATGGCTGGCTGTCGCTGACCGGTAAGGAAACTGCGCAAACGGTGTTCCCGACACCGCTTCCACCCACACCCCCGGAAGGATTTGTTCTGGGAGCCAGCGTTCAAAGCGCGCAGTTGGCGGCAGACTCAGACTGGAACTTTATCTTCGCTGCACATCTTAATGGTGACAAAGCACTACTGCGAGATGTTCTGACGTACTGGCAAAACAACAGCTCTCGCCCAACGATTGTTGCGGTACAGGTGATAGTGGCAAACAGTGCCGGGATCGCCGCGCAACTGGCGGAAAACGTGCAGATCTGGGGCGTGGAGCTGGAAGATGGCCAACGCGTCACGGTTGCCAGCGAAGAACAGGCTCTGGCTTTTGCCGCACAAGCGGGAAGCGCGCCGCGAAAAATTGCCCGACGCGAGCAGGCGTTGTTGCACGGTACTGCGCAGGAAGTGATCGAAAAACTCACTGACCTGCATACGCACTACGGCATTGATGAGTTCATTATCGATACCCCGGTGGCGGAAGGTCATGCGCGTCTGACATCTTTGCGTTTATTAGCAAAAGCCCATGCAGCCGTGGAGGTCGCCTGATGTCGCTCGCCTCACAGCTTATTAACTGGCGTCGCGAACTGCACCAGCATCCGGAGCTTTCCCTCCAGGAGGTGGCGACGACGGCCCGTATTCGCGACTGGTTGCACAGTGCGGATGTCACTATTTTACCGTTTGAACTGAAAACGGGTCTGGTCGCAGAAATTGGTCAGGGAGAAGAGGTTATCGCCCTGCGAGCGGATATTGACGCATTGCCGATAGAAGAAAATGCCGATGTTCCGTTTCGCTCGCTTACACCTGGCGTGATGCATGCCTGCGGACATGACATCCACACCAGCGTCATGCTCGGTGCGGCAATATTGCTGAAGCAGCAGGAATTCCATTTGCCGGGGCGAGTACGCATTTTGTTTCAACCCGCGGAAGAAAATTTTGGTGGTGCGAAAACGTTGATCCGTGCCGGAGCACTGCAAAACGTGGCGGCAATTTTTGGCATGCACAATGAACCCGGCTTGCCGGTAGGCGAGTTTGCCACTCGGGGCGGCGCTTTTTACGCCAAC
This sequence comes from Citrobacter sp. S-77, assembly GCF_963864895.1. NCBI lineage: Bacteria > Pseudomonadati > Pseudomonadota > Gammaproteobacteria > Enterobacterales > Enterobacteriaceae > Citrobacter > Citrobacter sp. S-77. The sequence goes on along the minus strand of NZ_CAWLWU010000002.1, from coordinate 2,356,022 downwards.
GTTGATCGCTTTGTGCTGCGTGTTACGGGTAAAGGCGCACATGCCGCACGTCCACACGAAGGTAAAGATGCCATTCTGCTCGCCAGCCAGTTGGTGACGGTATTGCAAAGCGTTGCCAGTCGGGAGGTTAATACGCTGGATTCAGTGGTACTGAGCGTGACCCGGATTCAGGGCGGAAATACGTGGAACGTCCTGCCAGAATTTGTCGAGCTGGAAGGGACGCTCAGGACACATCGCACTGAAGTTCAGCAGCAGGTCAAAAAGCGAGTGAGCGATATCGCCGCCGGATTTGCTCACGCTTTTGGCGCACAAATTGATGTTATCTGGCATGCCGGACCGAGTGCGTTGGTCAACGACACATACTGGGCCGATATTGCCACCAACGTGGCAAAAAAGTCCGGCTATACCACGCACAAAGCCGATCTCCATATGGGGGGCGAAGATTTTGCGGTCTATCTACAAAATACGCCTGGCGCATTTGTCAGTATCGGTAGCGCCAGTGAATATGGACTACACCATCCGGGATTTAATCCGGACGAACGATTAATTGAACCCGCCGCGAATTATTTTGCCCATTTAGCAAAAACGGCATTCGAACATCTTTAATTTTACCTGTTGGGTAAGGGGTTACTATGGCTAAAAATCGGCAACTACGGCTGGGTACTATTCTGCACGGTGCGTCAGGTAATATGTCCGCATGGCGTCATCCGGCTGCACAGGCCGATGCCAGTATTAATTTTGAATTCGTTAAAGAAACGGCGTTAATTGCTGAGCAAGGTAAACTGGACTTTATTTTTGTCGCCGATGGGCTGTATATTAATGAAAAATCTATTCCGCATTTTTTAAATCGATTTGAACCGTTAACGGTATTATCTGCGCTGGCCAGTATTACCCGCAATCTTGGGTTGGTCGGGACGGTATCGACATCATACAGCGAGCCTTTTACCACCGCGCGCCAGTTTGCCAGCCTAGACCACCTCAGCCAGGGGCGGGCCGGATGGAACGTGGTGACATCGCCACTGGAAGGATCGGCAAAGAACTATTCCCGTGCACAGCATCCTGAACATGCCCAGCGTTACCGCATTGCTGACGAATATTTGCAGGTGGTGAAAGGTCTGTGGGACTCATGGGAAGACGACGCGTTTATCCGTAATAAAGCCAGTGGTGAATTTTTTAATCCGCAGAAACTGCACACGCTAAATCATCACGGCGATTATTTTCAGGTTGCCGGCCCGTTAAACATTGCCCGCACACCGCAGGGACGCCCAATTATATTTCAGGCTGGTGCTTCTGCAGATGGCAAAAAATTAGCAGCGCAGCATGCTGATGCTATTTTTACCCATCAGGATTCACTGGCCGAGGCCAAAGCATTTTATCAGGATGTAAAAAACCAATTAGCGCTCACCGGGCGTCATCCTGATGAGTTGCATATTTTTCAGGGCGTCAGCGTTATTGTTGGCGACAGTGAACAGGATGTTGAGCAGCAATATCAAACCACCGCCGCGTTGGTTTCTGTTACCGACGCACTGAATTACCTGGGTCGCTATTTTGAACATCACGATTTTGCGCAATATCCACTGGATGCGCCATTCCCGGATATCGGCGATCTGGGGCAAAACAGCTTTCGTAGCACCACCGATGAAATCAAGCGTAATGCGCGGGAACGCGGGCTAACGTTGCGGCAGGTTGCGCTGGAGGCTGCCAGCCCTCGTCCCCGTTTTAGCGGTACGCCAGAACAGGTAGCAGATGGCTTACAGCAGTGGTTCGACGAGAAAGCGGCAGACGGTTTTATCATCCAGGGCGGAACGCCGGATACCTTCCCACGCTTTGTTGAGCAGGTGATTCCGGTGCTCCAGGCGCGTGGCCTGTTCCGTTATGAATACCCTGGCACAACCCTGCGCGAAAGTCTGGGGTTAGCGGCACCGGCAAATCAATTCACACAATAAACTCACACAATAAGAGAAAAAACGCTATGCAGAAAAAATCATTACTTCTCGCGCTGTCACTGGCTTTCAGCGCCTCAGTCTGGGCAAATGACGTCACGATTAATGGTACTGGCGTCAGCCTGGAAGCCAATAAAACCCCTATCAATACGGCGAAAAACCCGCAGGCGATCGCGCAATTACCCGCCAACCTGCGCCTCGCTGTACCGGGCAAATTCACCGTGGCGATTGCCGGGCTGAGTCAGCCGCCGCTGACCGTTTTTGCGGATGACAATAAAACGCTAATCGGCAGTGAAGCCGATATTGCCCGCCTGGTTGCCGACAGTCTGGGACTGGAGTTGAACGTCGTGCCGACGTCGTGGGAAGACTGGCCGCTGGGCGTGACATCCGGCAAATATGATGCCGCAATCAGCAATATTACCGTGACCAAGGCGCGCAAAGAGAAGTTTGATTTTGCTACCTATCGCAAAGATTCCCTCGGTTTTTATGTCAAAACCGGCAGCCAGCTGACAAAAATTGAGAAAGCAGAAGATATTGCAGGTCTGCGCATTATTGTCGGTTCCGGCACAAATCAGGAAGCCATTTTGTTGGCGTGGAACGAAGAAAACCTGAAGAACGGATTAAAGCCGTTTACTCCGGTGTATACCAAAGATGATGCCGCCCAGACGCTGGCCCTGCAGTCAGGCCGTGCTGATGCCTATTTTGGTCCTAACGTCATCGGTGCCTGGAAAGCCGCTCTCAACGGGAAAACGCAACTGGTCGGCAGCGTGGATGGAGGATGGCCGAAGGCGGCGCATATCGCGGTAACGCTGAAAAAAGACAGCGGTTTAGTGCAGCCGGTACAAACCGCGCTTAACGGTGTGATTGGCAATGGTGACTATGACAAAGTGCTGAACCGCTGGGGAGAAGGGGTTGAACGTATCCCGCAATCCGAAATTAATCCGGCGGGTTTAGGCGATTAAGGAGACCTGTATGAGCGATGAATTCCGCGTGGTGTCGCCAGAAGCTGCGGAGCTGCAGCCGATCCTTAACGGTCTGTTTGGCGAATATGCCTCACGCTATGGTGACTATTTTTCCCGTGATGCCGAAGTGGAGTTAACCGAATGGTATCTGGCACCGCAGGGGATTTTTGTGGTGCTGGAACGCGACGGCGAAATTATCGCTACCGGCGCTTACAAACCCTACAACGCTGATACCGCAGAGATTAAGCGCATATGGACCAAAAGTACCCTGCGTAAGCAAGGGCTTGCGGGCCGAGTTGTGCAGGAGCTGGAACGCAGGGCATTGCTCGCGGGCTACAGCCGCATCTACCTGACGACGGGGTTTCGCCAGCCGGAAGCCGTTCAGCTCTATTTACGCCAGGGCTACGATCCGCAATTCGATATTGCGCGCGATCCTGAAGAGTACAGTCAACCGCCATTCGATGGACGACTGCGCTTTACCAAACTGTTGACCATCGCAGGTCAGGCAAAAATAGCCTGAGGAGAGAAAATGAAAACGACTGAAACCATCAAAGTCGTACCCGCGCGTTATCCGCTGCGCACCGCTGGCGCGATAGTGGCTCTGTTTGTGCTGGCGGTGATTATCCAGTCGGTGGCGTTTAATCCCCGTTGGGAATGGAGCGTATTTGCCCGCTGGTTTTTTGATCCGGTCATTTTGTCCGGCCTTGGGCAAACGTTATTGCTAACGCTTATCGGCACGTTGTTGAGCATTATTTTTGGTGGTTTACTGGCACTGGCCAGACTTTCATCGTCCTGGCTGTTGAACGGACTGGCATGGGGATATATCTGGTTGTTCCGATCGTTGCCGCTGATCGTGGTGCTGATTATCCTGTACAACTTCTCTTATCTGTACGACACGCTGACGATTGGGATTCCCTTCACCGCTGTTCAGTGGGGCAGTTTTGAAACCATCAATGTACTCGGTCAGTTTTCCACCGCGGTAGTTGGCCTGACGCTGGTGCAAAGTGCCTATACCGCCGAAATTATCCGTGGCGGTTTTCTCGGGGTTGATCACGGTCAGTATGAAGCTGCCGCCGCACTGGGACTTCCAGCCTGGCGTCGGACACTGCGTATCATCCTGCCACAGGCATTGCGAACCATTTTACCCTCAGGATTCAATGAAATTATCAGTCTGGCAAAGGGGACTGCGATGGTTTATGTACTGGCGATGCCGGAGCTGTTTTATACCATCCAGATGATCTACAACCGCACGCAGGAAGTGATCCCGCTGCTGATGGTCGGGGCCGTGTGGTATCTGGTCATTACCAGCGTCCTGTCGCTCATTCAACATCTGGTCGAGCGCGCACTGGCACGCAGCGAGCGACGTTCAGCAATAAATACCACTCGCGCGAGCCGTGCGGTTAAACGTAGTCGTCAAATCCCGTCGCAGGAGGCTGTCCATGTCCCACTCGCCTGATGGTCATATTTCAATTACCAGCGTCAGTAAATACTTCGGGCGCCATAAAGCGCTGGATAATGTTTCTCTTGAGATCCTTCCAGGTACGGTAACGGTTATTCTCGGACCTTCAGGGTCGGGAAAATCAACGCTATTGCGGGCAATTAACCATCTCGAACGCGTCGACGAGGGATTTATTCAGATTGATGGCGACTATATTGGCTACCGCCGACAGGGCGACAGGTTGTATGAACTTAAAGAGGCGGAGATCCTGCGCCAGCGCATCAACGTCGGCTATGTCTTCCAGAACTTTAATTTGTTCCCACACTTAACCGTACTGGAAAACCTGATTGAAGCGCCGATTGCGCACGGGCTGGCGTCGCGTAAAGCCGCCACTGAGAGGGCATTGACATTACTGGATGCGGTTGGGCTGCGTCATAAAGCCGATGCCTGGTCTCGGCACTTGTCTGGTGGGCAGCAGCAACGTATCGCTATTGCCCGCGCGCTGGCGTTAAATCCACGTGTAATGCTGTTTGACGAACCAACCTCTGCGCTTGATCCTGAGCTGGTAGGCGAAGTGCTTGATGTGATTAAAGCACTGGCGCAATCGGGAACCACACTGGTCGTTGTGACCCACGAAATTGGTTTTGCCCGGGAAGTGGCGGATCAGGTCGTGTTTATGGTCGATGGCAAAATCGTGGAGCAAGGGAGCAGCGAGCAGGTACTGAACCATCCTCGTCATACGCGAACACAGCAGTTCTTGTCGAAGGTGTTATCGTAAAAAAACGCTGTTCCGCAGGAGTGCAAATCCCGGAACAGCGGGCGAAATATCGCCATACGGTTAAATTAAGCGGCAGAAGGTGCCAACGTTATGCGATCCAACGGCCCTACGATAAACAGATAAGAAATCAGGCCAATCAGTCCCATTGAACCAACGTACAGAATGGCGTAATCAAATGACTGGGTATTAGACAGAATAATGCCGATAACCAGCGGGGTAATAATACTGGCCATATTGCCACACATATTGAACACACCTCCGGCAATGCCCAGCACCTCTTTTGGCGAGGTATCGCTGAGTACGCACCAGCCAAGATTGCCAAAGCCTTTGGCGAAAAAGGCCAGACTCATTGCAGCGATAACCACAAATTCTGAAGAGGTATAGTTGGCGATAACGATGACGCAGGAGAGTAACATGCCGCAGATGACCGGCAACTTACGGGCGACAGTCAGACTGTAGCCGCGTTTCAAGAGCCAGTCAGAGAAGACCCCGCCCAGCAATCCACCAATGAATCCGGCAATCGCGGGGATACTGGCGATAAATCCCACTTTGAGGATCGACATCCCTTTAGCCTGATACAGATAGGTCGGGAACCAGGTCAGGAAAAACCAGGTTATCGAGGTGACACAGAATTGACCAATATAAACGCCAATCATCATCCGGTTGACACAGACGCTTTTAATTTGCGCCAGGGTGATTTTTTGCGGTTCCTTTTTATTTCCCAACGATGGTTCGCCTCCGCCAGCACGAATATAATCAATTTCCTGTTGGTTCACTTTAGGATGGTGCATAGGGTCTTTGACTTTAACCAACCAGAATATGCCAAGAATAACGCCAATCGCCCCGATGTAATAAAAGACAAAATGCCAGCTCAGATTATGCAAAATAATGGTCATCAGCGGCGTAATAATACCTAGCGAAATATATTGTGCGGCCTGGTAGACCGATGTGACAAAACCTCGCTCGCTATTGGGAAACCACTGCACGCTTAAACGACTGTTGGCCGGGAATGCAGGCGCTTCGATGGCTCCCATCATCAGACGCAGGATAATCAGTACAACAAGCGGACTTGCATAGAGATAGATAGTGCCCTGAAACATGGTCACCACTGACCAGCCGATCAATGCACATCCATACACCAGGCGGGAACCGTAACGATCCAGTAACCAACCGCCGGGTAATTGCATAATAACGTAAGAAATACCAAAGGCTGAGAAGGCCAGCCCCATGGCTTCGGGATCAAACCCGAGTTCCTTACTCATAATTGGCGCGACGACGGATAACGTCGCACGGTCAGCATAATTAAATACTGTGGCAAGAAATAGAAATATCAGGATGCTGTAACGCACTTTAGTGCGCTTTATTATTGTATTCATCACCCACTCCTGTCATTAGGTTTGAGAGCGTATATGTAGGGAAGAGGGCGGGTTTTTATTTCCCGCCAGATACGTTACGGGCGTTTGCCAAACTCGCAGGTTAATTGCGTCCAGCGTCGCGCCTGTTCGCTAATGCTGAAGCCCAGACCATGACGATCGGAAACCCACATACGGCCATCGCGCAGTTCAAGTTGTTCATTGAATAACGGATTCAGCCATTCGAAATGTTCCAGCCATGGCTCCAGCGGGTAGGCGGCAGACAGATGCAGATGAACTTCCATTGCAAAGTGTGGGGCAAGCTTACGGCCATGCTTGGCGGCCAGATCCATAATTTTGAGGAAGGGTGAAATGCCGCCTACACGTGGCGCATCTGGCTGTACAAAGTCGCTGGCGTTACCGAGGATCAGCTGTTCATGCTCGCGAAAGCTGGTTAACATTTCACCGGTGGCAATAGGGGTATCAAGCGCGGCGGCAAGCTGTGCGTGACCTTCTACATCGTAGGCATCCAGCGGCTCTTCAATCCAGATCAGATTGAATTGTTCCATTTTACGACCCATGCGGATAGCCGTTTCGCGATCCCACTGTTGATTCGCGTCCACCATCAGCGGGAATTCATCGCCCAGTGCTTCACGCACTGCGGTTAAACGGCGAATATCCTCGGCACAGTTAGGTTGTCCGACTTTCAGCTTGATACCGCCAATACCGTTTTCACGAGAGATAACGACGTTTTTGAGCACCTGATCCAGCGGTGTATGCAGGAATCCACCAGAGGTGTTGTAACACTGGACGGAGTCGCGGTGTGCGCCCAACAGTTTTGCCAGCGGCAGGCCTGCGCGTTTGGCTTTCATATCCCACAGAGCAATATCGATAGGGGAGATGGCCTGTACCGCCATTCCACTACGACCTACGGAAGCGCCTGCCCACAGTAACTTGGTGTAGATCTTGTCAATATCGTTTGGATCTTCTCCCAGCAGGTTATCGGCAATTTCTTTCGCGTGAGCATAAATCCCTTGGCCACCCGCACGCTTGGAATAGCTGAATCCTACGCCCTCGAAACCATCACGACTGCGGATCTCCGCGATGATAATCGCCACTTCAGTTAACGGTTTCTGGCGACCCGTAAGCACTTTTGCATCGCTGACTGGCGTTGCCAGCGGAAGAAATGCCAGAGATAGCTTAACCCACTCAATACGATCGCCGGTTTCAGCAGCGGTTTTAGTATTCACCGTTTTGGCATAGGTTACGGCGTCGGAATTAGCACTTAAAGACATATTATTCTCTCCTGGTGATGAATAAATGATTGCGCTAACATTTTTAATGGTGGCGCAATCATTAAGCCAGCGAATTACTTTTGATTTGAACAATTGATCACAAACCAAGAGATAAAAGGCCACGATATTGTAAGTAATGTCACATTCCAATACTTTGTGTGAAAATGCACAAATACAAATGATTGCGTTAACATTTCAAGTGATAAAGCTATGCTAAGCCGCTGTTTTCTCAGCGTAAAAAAGAAGGCCGCTGGCATTGGTCGATTTCATGATGAATAATGCACAACTTAATCGGCGATTTTTACAAGGGCATCGACAGTGAAAAACTCCAGACCTTCGCGCGCACCCACGCTGGAAGATGTTGCCCGTACCGCTGGGTTGTCTCCTATGACGGTGAGTCGGGCACTGAATACCCCGCAACTGGTACGGCCGAAAACGGTAGAAAAAGTGATGCTTGCCGTGCGCGCTACGGGCTATATTCCTAACGCTCTGGCAGGGGGGCTGGCGTCACGTCGAAGTAAACTTATTGCTGTGGTGGTGCCGCAAATAAACAACAACATGTTTGTTGATACTATCCAGTCGTTGAGTGATGAACTGGCTGAGCGTGGTTATCACATATTGTTGTGTGTGGCCGGATACACGCAGCAAACCGAAGCCGAACTGGTGGCTGCACTGTTATCACGTCGGCCTGATGGCATCGTACTCACCGGGATCCACCATACTGCTGAGCTGAAAAAAGTGATCCTGAATGCTGCCATTCCGGTGGTGGAAATCTGGGATTTAACGCCAACGCCTGTCGACATGCTGGTGGGGTTCTCTCACGAAAAAGTGGGGCAGGCAGTGGCGGAATACATCATTAAGAAAGGCTATCGTCGTCCCGGTTTACTGTGGACGGCCGATCGTCGGGCGGGTCAGCGTAAACAAGGGTTGTGCGATGTTCTGAGCCGACATGAGATTTCCTCTGTCCCACAAGTGGATGTCCCGCTTCCGGCCTCTTTGTCCCTTGGTCGTAGTGGCCTGACCCAGCTTTTTACCGAGGGTGAGTTTGACGTCATTGTCTGTAGTTCAGACACTCTCGCACAGGGGGCTATCATGGAGGCAGAAAGCCGTGGTTTGAGGGTCCCGCAAGATTTAGCGGTGATTGGTTTTGGCGATCTCGATTTTGCCGCCAGCAATCGGCCCTCGATTACCACAGTCAGCGTAGACCGACGCGCTATCGGACAACGTGCCGCCTCGCTGCTTGCCGACCGTATTGAAAATATTGCGCGTGATGACGATATTATTGATGTTGGCTTCCATCTGGTAGAACGAGAGTCCGCATAAGATACCTGCCCGAATACAGACAATAAGGAACCTGCTATGCCGCACGTGGATATTAAATGTTTTCCCCGCGACCTGAATGACGAACAAAAATCCGCGCTGGCTGCGGATATAACCGAGGTCATCATTCGCCATCTGCAAAGTAAAGAGAGCTCGGTGAGCGTGGCGCTCAATGAAATTGAGCCGGATGCATGGCAAATTGTGTGGGATGAGCAAATCGCGCCCCAGATGGCGACGCTGATAAAAAAACCGGGCTACAGTATGTGAGATTAAACGGGCGGGAAGGCCGCCCGTTTAATAATATATTTACGGTGTGACAATATTAAACCAGAATTCGAATTTATCCATATAGCCAAGCATAGCCTCGAGTTTGGCACTGTCGCCGGTTATCTTCACATCACCGCTTTCTTCAGCCTGCTTCAGGGTTATGTCCTTGAGGATGATTTTGTTCAACGTATCGCGGCTAAGAGTGATAGTCGTGTCAGCCTCTTTCGCTTCAGCATTGGCGGTATGATTCAGAACGCCATTTTCCAGCTCCAGCTTGTATTTTCCTCCGTCGTTACCGAGATCTATGTTGAATACGGATTTCGCATCACCAGCTTTCTGTCCATTAATATGTACCGCCAGGTAGTCGAAAAACATTTCTGGCGTCATCGCCCGTACGGTATCCGGGCTGGCGGTATTCGGGGTTGGTCCTTTAACCACGCCGTTACGTAACTCTTGCGCACCGGTGAGATAGAAGTTACGCCACGGGCCGGACTCTGCCTGATATCCTAATTGTTCCAGCGCGTCAGCTTCCAGATTGCGGGCCGCCTGATTGTTCGGATCGGCAAACACCACTTTGCTCACGACCTGTGCCACCCAACGATAGTTACCCTGGTCATAGTCGGTTTTTGCTTTCTGCAGTATGGCATCCGCACCGCCCATATAATCGACGTACTTTTTCGCGGCGTCTTCCGGCGGCAGTTCATCCAGCGTCGCCGGGTTACCGTCAAACCAGCCGAGATAAAGCACATAGGTAGCTTTCACATCATGGCTGACAGAACCGTAGTAACCGCGGTTAGCCCATGTATGCGCCAGTGAATCAGGCAGCTTGAAGTTAGCGGCTATTTCGTCGCGGGTCAGGCCTTCGTTCGCCATACGTAGCGTCTGGTCATTGATGTATCGATACAGGTCACGCTGGCTCTTGAGCAGCTTCACCACGTTGTCATTACCCCAGGTTGGCCAGTGGTGTTGGGCCATCAGGATTTCCGCTTTGTCTCCCCAGCGAACGATGGCTTCATTGATGTATTTAGACCAGGGCAGTGGTTCACGTATTTTTGCGCCACGCAAAGAGTAGGTATTGTGCAGGGTATGTGTGACATCCTCTGCCGATTCAATAAGTTTTTTCTCTTCGATAAACCATAACATTTCTGATGGAGCTTCTGAGCCTGGCGCCAGCATAAAGTCATAGGTTAAACCGTCTATAACCTCTTTTTGCCCGTCTTTCTCAATGATATTGGTTGGTGCAATCAGGGTGACTGTACCCGCAGATGTTGTGGTACCCAGCCCGGCACCAACCTGGCCTTTGGTATCAGGTTTCAACAGGTTGCCATACATATAGCTGGCTCGACGGCTCATTACGTTCCCGGCCATTATATTTTCGGCAACTGCGGCTTCCATAAAGCCCGAAGGCGCATAGATCTTCACTTTTCCTGATTTTACATCCGCTTCGTCGACCACACCGCGTACGCCACCGTAGTGATCTACATGACTGTGAGTATAAATGACGGCGACGACGGGCTTATTACCGCGATTTTTAAAATAAAGATCCATACCGACTTTAGCTGTTTCAGCTGAGACCAGTGGATCGACAACGGTTATGCCTTCTTTACCTTCGATAATCGTCATGTTTGAAAGATCGAGGTTACGGATCTGATACACACCCTCGGTTACTTCAAACAAGCCACTGATGTTGATTAACTGAGCCTGCCGCCACAGGCTGGGATTCACTGAGTCCGGGGCTTTATCACCTTCTTTAATAAACGTGTACTGCTGCGGATCCCAGATCACGTTGCCTTGTTCGCCTTTAATCATTTCCTGGGGGATAGGGGCGATAAAGCCTTTATGGGCATCGGTAAAGTCAGTGTTATCGTCAAAAGGAAGTTGGTTGTAGAGCGCATTGTTAGCTTGTTGCGTGGATGCAGTAGCGTCTTTTGGTGCTTCTGCGGCCATAAGAGGAACAGAGAAAGATGTTAATAACCCAGCAAGAATAAAACATTTCGCGATTCTATTAAGTTGCATCGTAAAACCTCTCTGATACTTCACGAAGTACAGTGTTAAGGGGGATGCTGCTTTTACGGATAGTGTTTTGAATAGATATTTGGGTTAGTGCAAGATTAACTATAACTGGCGTTAATGAATCGGCAAGGAAGGGTGGGATTATTAGGCTTTAGATTAAATAAGACCAGGATGGCAGTCGTTCACTGCCATCGGTAAATGCACTATTACTCGCCTGCAGTGATACGTTTCCCACTAATAATAAACGTTCCTGCACCCAGATGATGCAGGGTATTGAGTTTGTCATCATCAAACTGCCAGCGACCGTCGATGAATACGCGCTCGTCCGCTGCGGCTGAAACCACTTCGCCAAACAAGGTGTCGTATTTCTCCTGTGCAGATGTCGCTGGCAGCAGGCGACACTCCATCCAGGCCAGACATTTTGTCTCTATCACCGGTAAGCCAAGCACTGGACCATTTATCACCGGGATACCGTAGCAGTTGAATTTATCTTCCTCACGACCGGACACGCTTCCCACGGCGTAGGTCCAGTTGGTTGCCGCAACGCCCGGGATAACAATGCCAAACATGCCGCTGCGTTCAATGAGTTCGCGCGACCAGGCAGTCTTATCCACCACAATGGCTATGCGTGGTGGCTCAAACTCAACGGGCATTGACCATGCTGCTGCCATCACATTACGGCGTTCTGTCGTCGAGTCCCGACTGGTAATCAAAATGGTAGGGCCGTGATTCAACAGCCGACTGGCATGATGCAATTCAACTGGACGAAAATGACTCATGGCGACTCCTCTGAAAGATAAAAACAGCGTCATAATTAACGGTATTAGCGATTTTGTCATCCCACAACAAGACCCAGCGCACAAAATCGCCGGCGTAAAATTAAAAATGCGTTATAAGTACAACATTGAACAAACAGGAACGCTATATGACGCCTTTTTTAAAAGCCTATTTTTCCCGTATTGGCTGGTCAGGTACGCCAGCAGTCGACATTAACACTTTGAAGAGACTGCATTTACTGCACAACGCCGCTATTCCGTTTGAAAATCTGGATGTGTTGCTACCCCGAGAGATACAGCTCGACGATCTGGCTCTGGAAGAGAAGCTGGTGAACGCTCGTCGTGGCGGGTATTGCTTTGAACAGAACGGAGTACTTGAGCGAGCACTGCGGGAGACAGGTTTTACGGTGCGCAGTTTACTCGGACGTGTGGTACTGGCGAATCCATCAACCCTGCCGCCACGTACTCATCGCCTGCTACTGGTTGAGTTGCAGGGAGAGCAGTGGATTGCCGACGTAGGATTTGGCGGACAAACGCTGACGGCGCCTATTCGGTTGCAGGCTAACCTGGAACAGCAGACACCGCACGGTGAGTATCGCCTGATTCAGGAGGGGGAGGACTGGATCCTGCAGTTCCGACACCATGAACACTGGCAATCAATGTACCACTTTGATCTCGTCATGCAGCACCAGAGCGATTATGTGATGGGCAATTTTTGGTCAGCACACTGGCCACAATCGCATTTTCGTCATCATCTGCTGATGTGCCGCCATCTGCCGGACGGGGGTAAGCTGACGTTAACCAATTTTCACTTTACCCATTACCAGGACGGTCATGCGGTCGAGCAGATGAATGTACCCGATGTCGCCAGCCTGTATATGCTATTGCAGGAACGCTTTGATCTGGGTGTTGACGATGCAAAACACGGATTTACTGAGGCAGAACTGGCCACGGTGATGGCTGCGTTTGATACCCATCCGGAGGCAGGAAAATAGCGCGAAGCGGAATATAGCCGGATGACAGGGTAACACCTTATCCGGCTTATCTGTTTCGTCAGAGATTAATCGCCCATTCGGCATGAAACAGGATCACCGCAGCACCAGAGATAGTCACTTTTTCTGGTTGGTTATCGCGGATGGTCACCGCAATATCGACGATGCCGTCGCGTCCCAGCGCGCGACCCTGATGCCCCTGGACGCGCAATAATTTTCCGTCATGCACCATCAGATTATGATGCACCAGCCATGCTCCCATCGGACCGTTGGCATTGCCCGTCACTGGATCTTCCACAATACCGATCGCGGGTGAAAACATGCGACCATCAGTTTCGTATTTCCCAGGGCGGATCTGGAACGGGAAGAAACCGTTGCAGCCAATTTGCTGGCTGAGTGCTGTTAATGCCGACAGGTTCGGGGACAAGGCATCAATATCGACCTCTGGCTTCAGTGTGATCATTACTTTTGAATGACCAGTGGAGGCCACCTGAACAGGTACCCCTGGCAGCATATCGCTTTCAGTCAGGTGCAGGGCGCTGATGATTGCCGCACGCGTTTCGCCTTCCAGCGGGGGCTCAAAAACCGGCGCACCCTGTTCCAGAGTGATACGGTGATCGCCGCCTTCAGCGTGAATTTCAACCCGATGACGACCGGCCAGAGAAGTCTGCCAGACGGTGGTATTTCCCAGACCGAGCACTTTCGCCCGCACATAGTGAGCCGCGACGGTGGCGTGTCCGCAGATGGGTACTTCGATCGTGGGGGTAAAGTAGCGAATCCGGACATCACTGTCATCGCTGGAGAGCATGAATGCCGTTTCTGAATGGCGCAACTCCCGCGCGATCAGCTGCATCTGCGTATCGCTCAGGCCATCAGCATGCAATACAACCCCCGCCGAATTGCCGCGAAAAGGTTCAGAGGTAAAGGCATCGACGTGATAAATCTGTGGTTTCATTGATGTTCTCCCTGGGATGGAGAAGCATCATAGCGTGCAAAAATTCGTATGGCTAACGTATGCCCGGTTAGTGCAAGCACCACCGGGCATCGCAGAGCATTAGCGGCGAGAACGAACGATCTGATAGCGACGGGTAAAATATTCAACCGGCGCGCTCCACACATGGACCAGACGGGTGAACGGGAACAGCAGGAAGATGGTCATGCCTAATACCAGATGTACACGGAAGATCAATGCGACACCATCCAGATGCGCAGACGCGCCCCCCTGGAAGGTCACCACTGACTGTGCCCAGCCTACCAGTTTCAGCATTTCACTGCCGTCAGGATGTTGAGCGGAGAACGGTATAGTGGTCAGGCCGAGAATACACTGAATCAGCAATACGCACAGGATCAGAATATCGGCTGTGGATGAGGTGGCGCGAATTCGCGAGTTTGTCAGACGACGAACCAGCAAACCAGCTCCACCAACCAGCGTCAGCACACCACAGAGGCCCCCTGCAATCATTGCCATTTGCTGTTTGACTGCAACAGGCAGGAACCAGGCGTACATCCAGTGCGGGGTTAGCATGCCGAACAGATGACCGAAGAAGATCCCCAGAATGCCGATATGGAACAGGTTCGACCAAAGCACCATGCCGCGCTTATCGAGCATCTGGCTGGAGGAGGCGCGCCATGTATATTGCCCGTAGTCGTAGCGTAGCCAACTGCCAAGGATAAACACCGTGCCGCACAGATACGGGTAGATGTCGTAAAAAAAGACGTTCAGATACTGTATCATTTCGGGCCTCCCGCACTGACGTCGACATACTGGGGGGCGACGTCCTGGCTAAAGCGTCGTTGATAGTTTTGTAACGGTGAACTGTCACAGGCAGTGGCGTTATCCTCAATGAACTTCACCTGTTCTTCTTCCCAGACCGCATCCAGCGCCTGACGGGTATCATCCCGGGATTCCGCACCCACCTGCTTGGTGACACTGTCACTTGAAAGTGGGCTTCCTGCTAAAGCCAGCAGGGCGTCAAACAGCTGATACCATGGTGCCTCTCGCTGCTTCAGGCGACCGCCAAGCAACGCCAGGATTGGCGCCACATTCTGTAATCCCTCTCTGGCTTCGGCTTCAGGCAAAACGCTTAAATACTCCAGATACAATGGCAGGTGATCCGGCAGTTCCCGACAGTCGAGTTGTAGCCCCACCTTTTCGTACTGAGCCAGCAGGTCAACCATCGCCTGGCCGCGATCGCGAGATTCAGCATGCACATGTTCAAACAGCAAAAGCGAGGTGGAGCGGCCCCGGTCAAACACCTCGCACCATTCAGCTTGTTTATCGAGTAACGGAGCGTTTAGCAGTTCCGTTGTAAACCTGGTAAGCACTGGCGCATCGCTGGCGATCAGTTGTAGAGCATCGTCTTTGCATTCCCATAGCAATTCGTCCGGATACTCCATCAGCAGTCCGATAATCTTAAGGATTTGCATTATTCACCCTCCGCTTTATCGCGCACTTCGGTGATATCGATAGCATCAATGCGGCTGCTGTTGAACAGGTTGAATTTGGTGTCGGAACCGTGACAGCCGTCGCCAAAGGTAAAGCCGCAGCCGTTTTTCTCCGGGAAGGCATCGCGAGCCATTTCACGGTGGCTGGTTGGGATCACGAAGCGGTCTTCATAGTTAGCAATGGCCAGATAGCGATACATCTCTTCGACCTGCTCAACGCTTAAACCCACTTCTTCAATAGCGCGGGTATCCGTTACGCCTTCTACTGTTTGCGAACGCATATAGTGACGCATTGCCATCATACGTTTCAGCGCGCGCAGTACCGGGCCGGTATCTCCGGCGCTGAGCATATTGGCAAGGTACTGCACCGGAATACGCAGCGACTCGACGGCCGGCAGAATATTGCCATTGTGCGGCAGGCCACCGGCGTCTGCGACTGACTGAATCGGTGACAACGGCGGCACATACCAGACCATCGGCAGGGTGCGGTATTCAGGGTGCAGCGGCAGTGCCAGCTTCCAGTCCATCGCCATTTTGTAGACCGGTGACCGCTGGGCCGCCTCGATGACGTTGTGTGGGATCCCCTGTTTCAGTGCTTCCTCAATTACCGCCGGATCGTTAGGGTTGAGGAACACATCGCACTGGCGTTCATAGAGATCGGTCTCATGTTCAGTGCTGGCCGCCTCTTCAATACGGTCTGCGTCGTACAGCAGTACGCCGAGATAGCGAATACGTCCGACGCAGGTTTCCGAACATACCGTTGGCTGACCGGATTCAATACGTGGGTAGCAGAAAATGCATTTTTCTGACTTGCCACTCTTCCAGTTAAAGTAGATTTTTTTGTATGGGCAGCCGCTGATACACAAGCGCCAGCCGCGACATTTATCCTGGTCGATCAGCACAATGCCGTCTTCTTCACGCTTGTAAATCGCGCCGCTCGGGCAGGTTGCCACGCAACTGGGGTTCAGACAGTGTTCGCACAGGCGCGGCAGATACATCATGAAGGTGTTTTCAAACTGACCGTACATTTCTTTTTGTATCGCCTTGAAGTTACGGTCACGGGCGCGTTTTTCAAATTCCCCGCCAAGCAGTTCTTCCCAGTTTGGCCCCCAGATAATTTTGTCCATTCGTTTGCCATCAATTAGCGAACGCGGGCGGGCGGTGGGCTGATTTTTGCTCTCTGGCGCGCTATGCAAATGCTGATAGTCGTAGGTGAACGGTTCGTAGTAATCATCGATTTGCGGAATGACAGGGTTGGCGAAGATTTTAGTGATGACGCCCATCTTACCGCCCAGACGCGGTCTTATCTTACCGTTAACGTCGCGAACCCAGCCGCCTTGCCACTCGTCCTGGTCTTCCCAGTTTTTCGGATAACCAATACCCGGTTTGGTTTCGACGTTGTTGAACCACGCATATTCCATACCTTCACGTCCGGTCCAGACGTTTTTACAGGTGACGGAGCAGGTGTGGCAGCCAATGCATTTATCCAGATTAAGAACCATGCCTACCTGTGAGCGTATTTTCATTTTTTCGCCTCCTGTACCTGATCGCGACCTTCATCATCCAGCCAGTTAATATTTTTCATTTTTCGAATCATGATGAACTCATCGCGGTTAGAGCCGACCGTGCCGTAATAGTTGAAGCCGTAAGCCAGTTGCGCATAGCCGCCGATCATGTGCGTGGGTTTCGGGCACACGCGGGTCACGGAGTTATGAATGCCGCCGCGCATTCCGGTAACTTCAGAGCCAGGAATATTCATGATCCGCTCCTGAGCGTGGTACATCATCGTCATCCCGGGCGGCACGCGCTGGCTAACCACCGCGCGGGCAGTCAGTGCACCGTTGGCGTTAAAGGCTTCAATCCAGTCGTTATCCTCAATACCCAGCTCTTTAGCATCGGTTTCACTGATCCAGACAATCGGACCACCGCGCGACAGCGTAAGCATCAACAGGTTTTCACTGTAGGTGGAGTGGATACCCCATTTCTGGTGTGGCGTCAGGAAGTTCAGCGCTTTTTCCGGGAAACCGTTTGGTGGAATTTCGCGCATTTCACTCACGCTGCGGGTGTCGATTGGCGGACGGTAGGCCACCAGACTCTCGCCGAAGGCGCGCATCCACGCGTGATCCTGATACAACTGCTGGCGGCCAGACAGCGTGCGCCACGGGATCAGCTCATGAACGTTGGTATAGCCGGCGTTATAAGAGACATGCTCGCTTTCAAGACCTGACCAGGTCGGGCTGGAGATAATTTTGCGCGGTTGCGCCTGAATGTCGCGAAAACGGATCTTTTCGTCTTCTTTGTTTAGCGCCAGATGCGTATGGTCACGCCCGGTCATTGCGCCCAGCGCTTGCCAGGCTTTCACCGCCACCTGACCATTCGTTTCCGGCGCAAGCGCCAGGATCACTTCGGAAGCATCCAGCGCGGTGTCAATCAGCGGGCGACCTTTTGCCGCGCCTTCACGCTTGGTGTAGTTGAGCTTGCCGAGGAAATCGACTTCCGTCTGGGTGTTCCAGGAGATACCTTTCCCGCCGTTACCCAGCTTGTCCATCAATGGCCCAAGCGATGTGAAGCGTTCGTAAGTGGCGGGGTAGTCCCGTTCCACGACGGCAATATTGGGTGCCGTTTTACCCGGAATAAGTTCGCATTCGCCTTTGCGCCAGTCCTGAATATCAAACGGTTGCGACAGTTCTGCCGGGGAGTCATGCAGCAGCGGTTGCAACACCACGTCGGTTTCTTGTCCCAGATGTCCAACACACACCTCTGAGAACACTTTGGCGATGTCCTTATAAATCTCCCAGTCGCTTTTTGATTCCCAGGCGGGATCAACCGCCGCCGACAGCGGGTGAATAAACGGATGCATATCCGAGGTGTTCATATCGTCTTTTTCATACCAGGTGGCGGTAGGCAACACGATGTCTGAAAACAGGCAGGTGCTCGACATCCGGAAATCCAGCGTCACCAACAGATCGAGCTTGCCTTCGATAGCCGCCGATTGCCACTCCACCTCTTCAGGTTTAATACCCTCGCTTGAGCCAAGCGCTTCACCCTGAATACCGCTTTCCGTACCAAGCAGATATTTGAGCATGTATTCATGCCCTTTACCTGAGGAGCCGAGCAGGTTTGAACGCCAGACGAAGAGGTTACGAGGATGGTTTTTACCGCTGTCTGGTTGCTCGCAGGCCATGCGGATATCCCCCGACTTCAGTGCCTGTGCGGTGTAATCCGCAGGTGACAAGCCTGCCTGTTCTGCCTTCGCTTTTACGGTTAACGGATTTAGGTTGAGCTGAGGCGCGGAGGGCAACCAGCCCATGCGCTCGGCGCGTACGTTGAAGTCAATCAGATGTCCGGTAAACTTCGACGCATCAGCCAGCGGGGAGAGCAGTTCCTGAGCAGTGACTTTTTCATAACGCCACTGGCTGGAGTGATTGTAGAAAAACGAGGTGCTGTTCATCTGACGCGGTGGACGGTTCCAGTCCAGTGCAAAAGCCAGGGGAAGCCAACCGGTTTGCGGACGTAGCTTTTCCTGACCAACGTAGTGCGCCCAGCCACCGCCGCTTTGACCGACACAGCCACAAAACACCAGAATGTTAATCATCCCACGGTAGTTCATGTCCATGTGATACCAGTGGTTGACGCCGGCACCGAGGATAATCATCGATCGACCGTGGGTTTTGTGTGCGGTATCCGCAAACTCCCGGGCGATTTGTTCGATATGGCGGGCCGGCACACCGGTAATTTGTTCGCCCCAGGCCGGGGTATAGGCTTTGATTTCGGTGTAATCATGAGCACTGTGAGCGTCATCCAGACCGCGATCGAGGCCGTAATTTGCCAGCACCAAATCGTAAACGCTGACTACCGGACAAAGTGTGCCATCGGCAAGCGTAAGGTGTTTTACCGGCAGCTTACGCACCAGTATCGGCTCCTGCTTGACGCTACGAAAGTGTGGGTTTTCATTACCGCCAAAATAGGGGAAGACCACCCCGGCAACTTCGTCGTGCTGACCGAGCAACGACAAGGACAGTTCGGTTTCCGTGCCTGCAGCCAGCGCCTCGAGGTTCCACTTACCTTTTTCTCCCCAGCGAAAACCGATCGAACCGTTTGGCACCACCAGTTCACCGGCGCTGTTAAAGGCAACCGTTTTCCATTCCGGGTTATTGCTTTCACCCAGTCCATCGACGAGATCGGAGGCACGCATCATCCGGCCCGGGACATAGCTACCGTCTTCACGGGCATTCAACAGTACCAGCATCGGCATATCGGTATAACGACGGCAGTAATTCAGGAAATAGTCGCTGGGTTTGTCGAGGTGGAATTCTTTCAGGATCACGTGGCCCATCGCCATCGCCAGCGCGCTGTCGGTACCTTGCTTCGGAGCCAGCCACTGATCGCACAGCTTGGCCACTTCCGAGTAGTCCGGCGTAATAGCAATTGTCTTGGTGCCTTTGTAGCGCACTTCCGTGAAGAAGTGTGCATCTGGCGTACGGGTCTGCGGGACGTTGGAACCCCAGGCGATAATGTAGCTGGAGTTATACCAGTCGGCGGATTCCGGTACATCGGTCTGCTCTCCCCAGGTCATCGGCGATGCGGGAGGCAAATCGCAATACCAGTCGTAGAAGCTCAGACAGGTCCCGCCGATAAGTGAGAGATAGCGCGTTCCGGCTGCGTAAGAAACCATCGACATAGCCGGAATTGGTGAAAACCCAACGACGCGATCCGGGCCGTAAGTTTTTACTGTCCAGACGTTGGCGGCAGCAATAAGCTGATTTAGCTCTTTCCAGTTTGACCGGATAAACCCACCGCGTCCACGTACCTGTTTGTAGCTCTGGCACTTTTGCGGGTCGTTCATAATGGATTCCCAGGCCAGCACTGGATCCGGTTGGCGAGAGAGGGCATCGCGCCACAGTTCAATCAGGCGTTTACGCACCAGTGGGTATTTCAGACGGTTAGCGCTATAGAGATACCAGGAATAACTTGCCCCGCGCGGGCAGCCTCGTGGCTCATGGTTGGGCAGATCAGGACGGGTGCGCGGATAGTCGGTCTGCTGTGTTTCCCAGGTGACCAGTCCGTTTTTTACGTAGATTTTCCAGCTGCATGAGCCGGTGCAGTTGACGCCGTGGGTTGAGCGTACGATTTTATCGAACTGCCAGCGCTGGCGATAGCTGTCTTCCCAGTCCCGGTTGCTGTGCATCACTTGTCCGTGACCATCGGCAAACGTATCGCCCTTTTGTTTAAAGTAGCGAAAGCGATCCAACAGTTTACTCATGACATTTCTCCTGCTCCGATAATTTTGCCGACAGTGAACCGAACTGCTGGCCTGATGAGTCGCGAGAGCGTTGCTATCAGGAAATTGTGGGCGGCTAAGGTCTTATCCGGCCGACAAAAGCATTCGATCCTGCGGTATGTACGTTGTTATTTTTTTTGTGATTTGCGGCCATAGACCAGCCAGGTCACCAGCACGCAGACGATGTAAAACACTAAAAATATTTTCATAGCGCCAACGGGAGATCCGGTCAGCGCCAGGGATGAGCCAAACGCTTTTGGGATGAAAAAACCGCCAACTGCGCCAATAGCGGAGATAAACCCAAGCGCGGCGGCGGTATCTGTCACCGCTTCACGCTGGGCCTGTTCTTCAGTGCCTCCGCGCAGTTTCACCCGGTAAATTGTGATTTTGCGAAAGATCACCGCAATCATCTGGAAGGTCGATCCGCTCCCCAGTCCTGCGGTCAGGAACAGTCCCATAAACACGAGGTAGAAGGCGGTGAAACTCCCCGAGCCTGAACCTGGCAAGGTGAGAAACAGCAGGCCGCTAAACAACGCCATAAACATGAAGTTGATTAATGTCACCCGTACGCCGCCAAATTTGTCAGAAATAACGCCGCCTGCAGAACGCGCCAGAGCGCCGATAAACGGGCCGAAGAACGCGAGTTGCAGAATATTCACGTCGGGGAACTGGGTTTTTGCCAGCATGGCAAATCCTGCTGAAAAGCCGATAAATGACCCGAAGGTAGCGAGGTACAGCAGGCTTAACAGCCAAAGATGAAAGCGCTTGAGGACCGGTAACTGAGAGGCGATAGAAGCCTTTGAGCTGGCGATGTCATTCATCCCCATACCTGCCGCCAGCGTTGAGAGCAGCAGCAATGGAACCCAAATCCACGCTGCGTTAGCCAGCGACAGTAATGAGCCATCAGGCTGTGGTACGCCCTGTACGCCCAAAAAGGTAAAAATGGGCAGAAAAATAACCAGTGGCGCGATCAATTGCATTACGCTGACGCCCAGGTTACCGAGACCGCCGTTAACGCCTAACGCGCTGCCTTGTTTGGCTTTTGGGAAGAAAAAACTAATATTGCCCATGCTGGAGGCAAAGTTGGCGCCAGCAAATCCACACATCAGTGCAATAACAATAAATACGCCAAACGGAGTAGATGTGTTTTGCACGGCAAATCCGAGCCACAGACAAGGAATAACAAGAATTACAGTGCTGAAAATCGTCCAGCGGCGACCACCAAATATAGGCACCATAAAGGAGTAGGGGACGCGTAATATTGCACCAGAGAGGGAAGGTAATGCGGTTAATAAAAAGAGTTGATCGGTAGTGAAATTAAAGCCAATTTTATTTAAATTCACTGCCACGGCGCTAAATAACATCCAGACGCAGAAGGCAAGCAGCAGGCAACTTACTGATATCCAGAGGTTTCTCCGGGCTATATGTTTACCTTTATTATCCCAAAATGCGGGGTTTTCAGGTTTCCAGTCAGTTAAAAGATAACGATTATTTTTCTCATTTTGTAGTGCCATATTGTCCTCACATGCACACGTCGTTCATGAAAAAAAGAAATAGGCAGAGGAAGAGCCGCGCGAGCTCTTTTTAGAAACTATTGAAAAGTTTTAGGAATATTGACTGAAAGAATAGATAAAAAAGTGCAATAGCGCGGTGTGATGGGGAAATAACGCGTTGTTTAAGTGTTACTAATTGTAAACTTAAAAAGATGTATTGTTAACTCATCTATTAATTCAGCTAAATAGTTCCAGAGTTATCATACGATCCAGATGCCGCGTGAAGGCGGGATCGGCCATTTCCGCAATACCCAGCACATACATGCCATCAAGACCACAGACCAGACCGATTAAACGCCAGGCGACGTCAGCGGCATCCGGTGCGCGGGAAAATTCGCCGGCCTGCTGGCCGCGGATAATGATAGCCGTTGTCTCTTCGTGCCACATTCGCATCGTCAGTAGATAGGCGCTTTTGATTTCAGGATCTTTATCCGCCAGGATTTGCGCTTCGCGCCAGAGCTTGATGTAAGGCTCGAACCCACCTTCCTCGCTGCCGAGCATCGAATGCAGTCGTTCGCGAAAACTAGCGTCTTCACTCACCAGTTCAGCATCGAGCAGAGTACGAATCAGTCGAACAAAAGCCAGGGATTTGAGTTCACCGGCGGAGGTAAAGTGGTGGTGTAACTGACCAGTTGCCACGTTAGCCTCTGAGGCTATTCGTCGCACCGTCATGGCAGTAAAACCTTCCTCCAGCGCCACTCGCATGGCTGCCTGCAGGATCACTTCCCGACGTTCATCTCGATTCAAATAGCTCATACACCCTCCAGTACCTGTGTTGTTCGCAGTCTAACAAAAAAAGTTGGACATGTGTTCAATTTTCCGTAGGATCGCCAAAGCTGGACATGTGTCCAGTTTCAGTTTGAAGGGATTTTTATGTTTCGTCAGTGGTTAACGTTAGTGATTATTGTGCTGGTCTACATCCCTGTTGCGATTGATGCAACGGTGCTGCACGTTGCCGCGCCCACGCTAAGTATGACGCTGGGTGCCAGTGGTAACGAGCTACTGTGGATCATCGATATTTATTCCCTGGTAATGGCAGGGATGGTCTTGCCGATGGGGGCTCTGGGCGATCGCATCGGTTTTAAACGCCTGCTGCTATTGGGTGGAGGGTTATTTGGTCTGGCGTCGCTGGCCGCAGCGTTTGCACCTACTGCCGGCTGGCTCATCGCCACCAGAGCGGTGCTGGCCATCGGTGCGGCGATGATCGTACCGGCGACGCTTGCCGGCATTCGTGCGACCTTTGCCGAGCAACGCCACCGCAATATGGCCCTCGGTGTCTGGGCGGCAGTGGGTTCCGGTGGTGCGGCATTTGGTCCGTTAGTCGGCGGCATGCTGCTGGAGCACTTCTACTGGGGATCTGTATTCTTAATAAATGTCCCGATTGTTCTGGTCGTGATGGCATTGACCGCGCGTTACGTTCCGCGCCAGGCAGGACGTCGCGATCAGTCGCTAAATTTCGGTCATGCGATAATGTTGATTGTCGCTATCTTGTTGCTGGTTTATAGCGCCAAAACTGCGTTAAAAGGACATATCGCGACCGGTGTGATTGTACTGACGTTGTTGGTTGGCGCCCTGTTGCTGATGCAGTTTGTTCGCATCCAGCTTGCTGCTTCGCGCCCAATGATTGATATGCGTCTATTTACGCATCGCATTATCCTTAGCGGCGTTGTGATGGCCATGACCGCGATGATAACGCTGGTAGGTTTTGAGCTGTTGATGGCTCAGGAGTTGCAGTTTGTTCACGGTTTAACACCGTATCAGGCGGGGCTGTTTATGTTGCCGGTGATGCTGGCGAGCGGATTCAGCGGACCGATCGCCGGAATGTTGGTATCACGTCTGGGATTACGCTGCGTAGCAACGGCAGGTATGGCGCTGAGCGCAGTCAGCTTTTACGGACTGGCAATGACAGATTTCAGCTCCCAGCAGATACAAGCCTGGATTTTAATGGCCTTACTGGGTTTCAGTGCCGCCAGTGCGCTATTGGCTTCAACCGCAGCTATTATGGCGGCAGCCCCGGCTGAAAAAGCGGCAGCAGCAGGGGCGATCGAAACCATGGCCTATGAACTGGGTGCCGGACTGGGGATCGCTATTTTTGGTTTGTTGCTGAGTCGCAGTTTTTCCGCATCGATTCTGCCACCTGCCGGACTTAATCCGCAGGAGCTGGAGCGCGCTTCATCATCGATGGGCGAGGCGGTTCAATTAGCGCATTCGCTTCCACCTTCCCTGAGTGACGCGTTGCTTGCAGCTGCCAGAGAAGCGTTTACCTGGTCTCACAGCGTGGCATTGAGCAGCGCTGGCAGCATGCTTATCGTGTTAGCGGTAGGGATGTGGTTCAGTCTGGCGAAGGTGAATAGTCAATAACTAGTGGGCTAGATGACAGGGGTAATCCATCTCTTCGACTTCTTTTCCACTCAGACGAGCATATTGCCCCGTCAGTCTCCAGAACGCAGGTTGTGTTTCAGTATAGATTTCTGCCGCTAAAATCAGGCGGCGGCGATCTACCTCGTTAAGTTCGAGTAACGTCCACGGAATAAAATAGCGATCGCTGTCGGTCAGCGTAAACCACAGTGGGCAGCCGCAACCTGAACAGAAAAAACGTTCTCCACGCGTTGAAGAGGGAAAGTGCGAAGGTTCGATTGACTCTGGCGACATCAGCGGATGACCACTGGCTTCCAGATACATGGCGATGCCTCCTGACCACTTCTGGCATAGCGTGCAGTGGCAGGCATAGACATCAAGCATTTCGACGTTAACGGTAAAATGACTTTGTCCGCAAAGACAACGACCTGTGAACGTCTGCACGGCATACTCCTTATGACCGAGTCTACTTCAAGAGAAAAGCCAGCCCGAAGTGGACTGGCTTTGCATTCAGACTACAACAAAATTAGAACTGGTAGTTCAGGCCAACAGCCACAACGTTGTCGGTGCTTACACCAGCAATACGAGTGAAGTTGTTGTCATCCAGCAGGTTGATTTTGTAATCAACGAAGGTGGACATGTTTTTGTTGAAGTAATAGGTAGCACCCAAGTCTACGTATTCAACCAGATCCTGGTCACCGAATACAGCGATGTCTTTACCTTTGGATTTCAGGTAAGCAACGGACGGACGCAGACCGAAGTCGAACTGGTACTGAGCAACAGCTTCAAAGTTCTGAGCTTTTTCAGCGATACCGTTAACATTGGAACCGTAGGTGGTCATGTTGCGGGTTTCAGAGTAGGTGGTTGCCAGGTAGATGTTGTTCGCATCATATTTCAGACCAGCAGCCCATACTTCAGCGTTTTCACCGTTAGCTTTGAAAATGCTGCTACGGTTGTTCTGAAGGTCGGTACGGTCAGATTTCGCATAGGTAGCACCTACGCCAAAACCTTCGTATTCGTAAGTAGTAGACAGACCAAAGCCGTCGCCGTTAGCTTCTTGTACGTTGCTACGGTCGTTTTTGCCCTGGTACTGAGCTGCGAAGTTCAGACCTTCAACCAGACCGAAGAAGTCGGTGTTACGGTAGGTTGCAACGCCGGTAGTACGGCTGGTCATGAATACGTCAGTCTGGGTCCAGGTATCACCACCGAACTCAGGCAGAACGTCGGTCCATGCGCCGATGTCGTACGCTACGCCGTAGTTACGGCCGTAGTCGAAAGAACCGTATTCAGCGAATTTCAGACCAGCGAATGCAAGACGGGTTTTATCGCTGTTAGAACCACCGGTGGATTCAGCACGGTTACCTTTGAATTCATATTCCCACTGACCAAAACCGACCAGCTGGTCATTGATCTGAGTTTCGCCTTTGAAGCCCAGACGCGCATAAGTTTTGTCACCATCGCTTCCGTTATCATCAGAGAAGTAATGCTGAGCGTGAACTTTACCGTACAGATCCAGTTTGTTTGCGTCTTTGTTATAAATCTCAGCTGCGTTTACCGCACCTGCTGCCAACAGGGAAGTCACTGCCACTGCAACTAATTTAAGTTTCATTCTAAATAATCCTTATAATTTTTTCTTGGTGTGATTCCTAAACCATTGCTAAACGAAGGTGTTCGTCAATGGCAAACCATTTTTAAATGACGTTGTGGTATGAGTTCAATAATAAGTTTCATAATATTACGGAATATTTGAATTTGTGTGATCCAGATCTACATAATACAACTGATTGTATTAGTCGATATATGTGACTTGTCTGGATATATATATTTACCTGGGGGACTATTGAGGAGCGTATGGTTTAATTAACGTTAGTTTCGGTTGTGTAATATATGCATGCGAAAGAATATTGTTCATATTGCAATACTTTCGACTATTGATTAATAAATCACATATTTAACATTTAATTAAACAAATGCAAACATTAAATACAAGCTAAATGAACGTTAATTATCCATAATTTGATTATAGTGTAGCCGGGTTCTGAAAGCCCAGCTTCTTTTTCAGGCGCGACGTGTTGCTAACCAGCAAAGCAAGGAACCAGCACAGACCATCAGTGCGCCTTGCCAGAACGAAAACGAAAGTGGGGCGCTGAGTAATACGGCCGCGAGTGCAGACGACAGTACCGGGGTGAAATATGAACCAACGGCCATCACCGTCACGTTGCCGTGTAAAATACCAATATTCCACGCTGCATAGGCAAATCCTAACGTTAATGCTGCGGTAAACAGCTTAATGGTCACTGGAGTGCTGAAAACCATTTCTGGTTGAGGAGTGATAAAATAATAAACCCACAAACTCGTTGCCGTAAGTAAAACGAACACGGTAATACCATTAAAACCCTTCGCATATTTATTGGTCACTGTGCAATATGTTGCCCAGATAAATGCACCGAGAAAAGCGAGGAAATAACTGAGTGGGCTGGTCGCAACATTGTTGATAATTTCACCAGGTTTGAGTCCATTATCACCACCTAATACCCAACAGACTCCGGTCAATGCGACAATTAATCCAGGGATTACCAACCAGGTTGTTTTTTGACCATTGAACAATATGGCAAACAATATTGTCAGGCTTGGCCAGAGATAATTGACCATTCCTACCTCGATAGCCTGGTGTCGGGTTGCGGCATATCCTAATGCCAGCGCCAGACATATTTCATAGCTGACAAAAAGTACGCTACCGGCGATTAAATAACGAACAGGAATTTTGCGGATATTTGGAAATCCGACAGTAAAAATAAGCAGGAGACCACTTAATGAGAAGATCATCGCGGCACCACCTGCAGGCCCGAGTCCTTCGCTAACCCCACGAATCAGTCCTACCATCGTGCTCCATAACACAATGGCAATGAGCCCAATTAACGTTGCTTTTTGTTTTGTCATGCTGAATTTCAGTCCACGGTACTGGCGAAAATGAAGCTGAAATTTATAGCACCTTTACACTAAAACACGCCAACTAATTACCTTTTGCCTAACCCCTTGGGGGTACGAAGGTTAAACAAACTGCACTATTTAGTAGCGGAACCGTTTCGTTATTGATTTGACGCAAAAAAATTATGGATATAGCTGATAGTTTCGTCGCGAAGTTGTACACGCCATCTTCCTGGTTGCCGCTTTCAGTGCAACTTGAGGATGTCAGTGTACGCATCCCTGCAAAAAAGAGGAAAGCAATGGACGTCAGCCGCAGACAATTCTTTAAAATCTGCGCGGGCGGTATGGCGGGAACAACAGTTGCTGCATTGGGTTTCGCACCCAAGATGGCACTGGCTCAGGCACGAAACTATAAACTGTTACGTGCGAAAGAGATCCGAAACACCTGCACATACTGTTCCGTAGGTTGCGGGCTATTAATGTATAGCCTGGGTGATGGAGCAAAAAACGCCAAAGAGTCGATTTACCATATCGAAGGGGATCCGGATCATCCGGTAAGCCGTGGGGCACTCTGTCCTAAGGGCGCAGGATTACTGGATTATGTGCACAGCGAGAATCGTCTGCGCTACCCGGAATATCGCGCTCCGGGCTCCGATAAATGGCAACGCATTAGCTGGGATGAAGCATTCTCCCGCATTGCAAAACTAATGAAAGCTGACCGCGACGCCAACTTTATTGAGAAGAATGAGCAGGGCGTAACGGTAAACCGCTGGCTTTCAACCGGGATGCTGTGTGCATCTGCGGCAAGTAATGAAACCGGCATGCTGACGCAAAAATTTGTGCGCTCACTCGGCATGCTGGCGGTAGACAACCAGGCGCGCGTCTGACACGGACCAACGGTAGCAAGTCTTGCTCCAACATTTGGTCGCGGTGCGATGACCAACCACTGGGTTGATATCAAAAACGCTAACGTCGTAATGGTGATGGGCGGTAATGCCGCTGAAGCACATCCGGTGGGATTCCGCTGGGCGATGGAAGCCAAAAACAACAATGATGCCACGCTGATTGTTGTCGATCCCCGTTTTACACGTACAGCCTCGGTTGCGGATATCTATGCGCCGATTCGTTCCGGTACGGACATTACGTTCCTTTCCGGCGTGTTGCTGTACCTGATTGAAAATAACAAAATCAACGCTGAATACGTTAAGCACTACACCAACGCCAGTCTGCTGGTGCGGGATGATTTTGCTTTTGAAGACGGTCTGTTCAGCGGTTACGACGCGAAAAAACGTCAATACGATAAATCGTCCTGGAACTACCAGTTCGATGAAAACGGCTACGCTAAACGTGATGAAACATTAAGCCATCCGCGCTGTGTGTGGAATCTGCTGAAACAGCACGTTTCCCGCTACACGCCTGATGTGGTGGAAAACATCTGCGGAACGCCGAAAGCCGACTTCCTGAAAGTGTGTGAAGTGCTGGCCTCCACCAGTGCAGCCGACCGTACCACGACCTTCCTGTACGCGCTGGGCTGGACGCAGCATACCGTAGGGGCGCAGAACATCCGCACCATGGCGATGATCCAGTTGCTGCTCGGTAACATGGGGATGGCCGGTGGTGGCGTAAACGCCTTACGTGGTCACTCCAATATTCAGGGGTTAACTGACTTAGGTCTGCTCTCTACCAGCCTGCCAGGCTATCTGACGCTGCCGTCAGAGAAGCAGGCGGATCTGCAAACCTATCTGGCGGCGAACACACCAAAAGCAACGCTGGCCGAACAGGTTAACTACTGGGGCAACTATCCGAAGTTCTTCGTCAGCCTGATGAAATCTTTCTACGGCAATGCAGCGCAGAAAGAGAACGACTGGGGCTTTGAGTGGCTGCCGAAGTGGGATCAGTCCTACGACGTCATCAAATACTTCAACATGATGGATAGCGGGAAAGTTACCGGCTATATCTGTCAGGGCTTTAACCCGGTTGCGTCCTTCCCGGACAAAAACAAAGTGGTTCAGTCGCTGAGCAAACTGAAATATCTGGTGATTATCGATCCGCTGGTAACTGAGACCTCAACGTTCTGGCAAAACCACGGCGATTCTAACGATGTCGATCCGGCATCGATCCAGACCGAAGTGTTCCGTCTGCCATCAACCTGCTTCGCAGAAGAAGACGGCTCAATTGCCAACTCCGGTCGCTGGCTGCAATGGCACTGGAAAGGTCAGGACGCACCGGGCGAAGCCCGCAATGACGGCGAGATTCTGGCCGGTATTTATCATCGTCTGCGCGAGATGTATCGTACTGAAGGTGGTAAGGGCGTCGAGCCTGTGCTGAAAATGAGCTGGAACTATAAGCAACCGGACGAGCCGCATTCTGAAGAGGTGGCGAAAGAGAATAACGGCTATGCGCTGGAAGATCTTTATGATGCCAACGGCGTGCTGGTTGCGAAGAAAGGTCAGTTGCTCAACAGCTTTGCGCTCCTGCGTGATGATGGTACTACGGCATCCTCCTGCTGGATTTATACCGGTAGCTGGACTGAGCAGGGTAACCAGATGGCTAACCGCGATAATGCCGACCCGTCAGGGCTGGGTAATACGTTGGGTTGGGCATGGGCATGGCCTCTGAACCGTCGCGTACTGTATAACCGCGCCTCGGCGGATCCGCAGGGTAAACCGTGGGATCCAAAACGCATGTTGATCAAGTGGAACGGGACGAAGTGGACAGGCAACGACATCCCTGACTTCAACAACGCAGCACCGGGCAGTGGTACCAATCCGTTTATCATGCAACCGGAAGGGCTGGGGCGTCTGTTCGCCATCGATAAGCTGGCGGAAGGGCCGTTCCCGGAACACTACGAGCCGATGGAAACGCCGCTGGGAACTAACCCGCTGCACCCGAACGTTATCTCCAACCCGGCTGCGCGTCTGTACGAAGCGGATGCGTTGCGTATGGGGAATAAACAGGACTTCCCGTACGTCGGTACGACCTACCGTTTGACCGAACATTTCCACACCTGGACTAAGCATGCCTTGCTGAATGCGATTGCCCAACCAGAGCAGTTTGTGGAGATCAGCGAAACGCTGGCGGCAGCAAAAGGTATTGCCAACGGTGACTATGTGAAGGTCAGCAGCAAACGCGGATTTATTCGTGCAGTTGCGGTAGTCACGCGTCGCCTGCGCACCTTGCATGTTAATGGTCAGCAGGTCGAAACGGTGGGGATCCCAATTCACTGGGGCTTTGAAGGAGTCGCGCGTAAAGGCTTTATCGCCAACACCCTGACGCCGAATGTCGGTGATGCAAACTCGCAAACGCCGGAATACAAAGCGTTTTTAGTTAACATCGAGAAGGCGTAAGGGGGCGAACATATGTCTATGGAAACGCAGGACATCATTAAAAGGTCCGCAACAAACTCCATCACGCCGCCGCCTCAGGCACGTGATTACAAAGCAGAAGTCGCGAAACTAATCGACGTTTCCACCTGTATAGGCTGTAAAGCCTGTCAGGTGGCATGTTCAGAGTGGAACGATATCCGCGACGAAGTGGGTCATTGCGTCGGGGTGTATGACAACCCCGCCGATCTCAGCGCCAAGTCCTGGACGGTGATGCGGTTTACCGAAACTGAACAGAACGGCAAGCTGGAATGGCTGATTCGTAAAGACGGTTGCATGCACTGTGAAGATCCGGGCTGCCTGAAGGCATGCCCGTCTGCCGGAGCAATCATCCAGTACGCCAACGGGATTGTTGATTTCCAGTCAGAGCATTGTATCGGCTGCGGGTACTGTATTGCCGGGTGTCCATTTAATATTCCGCGCCTCAATAAAGAGGATAACCGCGTGTATAAATGTACGCTGTGCGTGGATCGCGTCAGCGTTGGGCAGGAACCTGCCTGCGTGAAGACCTGTCCGACCGGGGCGATACATTTCGGCACCAAGCAAGAGATGTTGGAAATGGCCGAGCAGCGTGTGGAAAAACTGAAAGCACGTGGTTTCGAACATGCTGGTGTCTACAACCCGCAGGGTGTGGGTGGAACACACGTTATGTACGTTCTGCATCACGCCAACCAGCCGGAGTTGTACCACGGTTTGCCGAAGGATCCGCAGATTGATACTTCTATCAACTTGTGGAAAGGTGCGCTGAAACCGCTGGCCGCCGCCGGATTTATCGCCACCTTCGCCGGACTGATTTACCACTACATTGGTATTGGCCCGAATAAGGAAGTGGACGACGACGAGGAGGATCATCATGAGTAAGTCGAAAATGATTGTGCGCACGAAATTTATCGACCGCGCCTGTCACTGGACGGTGGTGATCTGCTTCTTCCTGGTCGCACTGTCGGGGATTTCGTTTTTCTTCCCGACGTTGCAATGGCTGACGCAAACCTTCGGTACGCCGCAGATGGGGCGCATTTTGCACCCGTTCTTCGGTCTGCTGATCTTCGTCGCGTTGATGTTCATGTTCGTTCGTTTTGTTCACCACAACATCCCGGATAAGAAAGACATTCCGTGGCTGAAAAACATTGTGGAAGTGCTGAAGGGCAATGAACACAAAGTGGCGGACGTCGGTAAGTACAATGCCGGGCAGAAAATGATGTTCTGGTCAATCATGAGCATGATTTTTGTGCTGTTGATCACCGGTATTATTATCTGGCGTCCGTACTTCGCGCAGTTCTTCCCGATGCAGGTTGTGCGCTACAGCCTGCTGATCCACGCCGCGGCAGGCATTATTTTAATGCACGCCATCCTTATCCATATGTACATGGCATTTTGGGTGAAAGGATCGATTAAAGGCATGGTCGAAGGGAAGGTCAGCCGCCGCTGGGCGAAGAAGCATCACCCGCGCTGGTATCGCGAAGTTGAACGCGAAGAGGCGAAAAAAGAGAACGAGGAAGGGTTGAAATAGCCCATTAACGTTCTGCTGATAAAAATGGCGCTACCGATGTAGCGCCATTTTTTTGCCAAAAAAACGTCATGTTTGTGTCATCTGTGAAACGTAAGGTGTTGTCTTTCCAATAATAGAGAGTAAAAGACAATGCTTCTGGTAAAAAAATTACTCGCAGTTAGCCTGTTTCTTTGTGCGTCAGCTCAGGCGCAGAACATCCTTGAATTTCCTCAGCCGGAAAATAACCCGCAAGAGTTTTATGCCGTGACCGAAATCCCGGCAGGTGGGATCATTAAATATGAAACCGATGCCAAAACCGGCTTTATTGTTGCCGATCGATTCCAGTCGATGCCGGTTGCCTATCCGGCTAACTATGGCTCACTTACCCAGTCTCTGGCGGGTGACGGTGACCCACTGGATGTTATTTTCTATACCCGTGCGCCGCTGGCACCGGGAACATTGATTAAGCTGCGTGCCATTGGCGTGTTGAAGATGATCGACGGCGGTGAGAAGGACGACAAAATTGTCGCGGTACCGGCCAGTAAAATTGACCCGACTTATGACGACATCAACGAACTGAGCGATCTGCCAAAAATCGAAGTGCAACGGCTGGAGTCATTCTTCCGCGTGTACAAAGAACTGCCGGAAGGGCGCAAGAAGGTTGAGCTAAACGGTTTTAACGACGCCGCCGCGGCGAGGCAAGAAATCAAACAGGCCTGGGATGCCTGGAAAGAGAAAAAACCTCAGCAATAATGCCATGCCGGATAGCGCAAGCTTATCCGGGCTGCTGTTGCAGCATAAAGCGTGCGTTATTGAACGGTAAGCTTGCGCAGACGTGAAATATCCACGCTTTTTTTTGCTTGTGCGAGGCTCCAGGTATTTTGCAGGTTGAGCCACATTTCCGGAGAACTGCCGATCACGACAGAAAGTTTGATCGCCATTTCAGGTGTTAACGTTGCTTTTCCGGTTAACAACCGGCTTGCAGTTGAAGGTGCAATCCCCATTGCTCTGGCAAACTCGCGCAGACTGACGTTCAGCTCGTCCAACGCTTCCTGAATAATATCTCCCGGACGGGGATGATTTGCCATTTTCATCAATGATAGTCCTCGTAGTTCAGTATGTACGCGTCGCCATTGACGAATTCAAACGTAATGCGCCAGTTGCCTGAAACAGAAATTGCCCATATTCCACCACGATCGCCCGTCAGGGGATGGAGTCTATAACCGGGCATATTGATGTCTGTAACCCTGCTTGCCGCATCAATAACAGCGAGCCGGTGCCGTAATCGCCGGACATGCTCTGCCATAACGCCTGATGTTCGCCCATGAAGATACAAGTCGCGCAATCCTTTGTGCCTGAAGTTCACGATCATCCATGCCTTCCTTGTTCCTTCTGGAGGAACGCTATCATTAGTGTTCCATTAAACGCAACGTTACGGGGCGCTATTTTGTAAAATAGTGCCGTTAACGGGTTAAAAGGAAAAGCAGGTCAGGGAATATCTGGAAAGCACTACGCAGGAATAACCGGATGGTGGCTTACTGCCTTATCCAGCCTACACGAGCATTTGCGCATGTAAGCCGGATGAGTTTGCTTATCCGGCAATATGTTTACTCAAGTTGTGAATTCAGTCGTTCAATCTCCTTACGCCATTGCGCCTGAAGTTGCGGCTTCTGGTGTTTTGGCTTGCGCGCGAGATCGTCGGCCAGTCGTTGTTCCAGTTCCAGAAGCTGTTCCAGTACAGCATCGCTGTCAGGACTCATTTCTGGCACCACTTTTACCCGGGTTTTACTGGCGCTTATTTCATCAGCGGTTTCCTGAATGCGTGCGCTAATCGCTTCCAGATCGTGCCATTCGCTGAGTTCACCATCATCGATAAACCAAAACCGGTTACAGCTTTGGCTGATAAGGTGACGATCATGACTGACCAGCAACACGCCACCGCTAAAGCTCTGCAGCGTTTTTGCCAGCGCCTCTTTGCCTTCCATGTCCAGATGGTTGGTCGGCTCATCAAGCATCAACAGGCTATAGCGGGCGAGTGTCAGCCCGACAAACAGCAGTCGAGAACGCTCGCCACCGCTTAACGTGCTGACTAACTGCTGGTGACGGATCCACGGAAAGCCCGCACTAATCAACGCCATCTTGCGAACATCAGGCTGTGGGGCAAACGGCTCCAGCGCATCAAACAACGAATCGTCATCCGCGAGCTGATGCAGTGTCTGGTCGTAATACCCCAGCGTGACACGAGGGTGTAACACCAGTGAACGGGACGCCATCTGCGACTGGTATTGCTGCCAGATAAGCCGTAATAGCGATGATTTTCCACAACCGTTACGGCCAACAATCGCCACGCGGTCACCGCTTTTGATTCTGATACCTTCGATAGAAAACAGCGTTGCAGCATCTGGCGCCGGCGAGACCGACAGGTGAGTCATCTCCAGCAAACGGTCTGCACGCAAAGCATCCCCCTGTAATGTTAGTGTCCACTGACTTCCTGCAGTCACTTCCGTCTGACTGTCTTTCAGGCGCAGCACCTGTTTTTCCATCTGTTTGGCTTTGCGGGACAAATCTTCGTTGTCGTAAACCCGTCCCCATGTGGCCAGCCGTTTGGCGCTGGCGGCGACCCGATCAATCTCTTTTTGCTCAGCTTTATAGCGTAGTGCATCGCTGACGTCCCGGTCGACAAGGGCCTGGCGCGCCGCGCTACAGGGCAGATCAAAAGCGTGCAGGGTGCGATCGCGCAGGATCCAGGTTCCATGGGTAACGGCATCCAGTAACTGCGGATCGTGAGATACCACCACAAAACTACCGGACCACTTCTGTAAGAACTGCTCCAGCCATAGCAATGTCGGTAAATCCAGATGGTTACCCGGTTCATCCAGCAACAAGAGATCAGGATTACGCATCAGCGCACGCGCTAACAGCAGCCGCGTGTGCTGCCCACCACTTAGAGTTCGCGTTGTAAGATGCAAATTGTCCGGCGTAAAGCCCATTTCAGCGAGAAGCGATTCAACCCGCCACTGCTGAGCTGCGCGCTCATGTTCGGGAAGCTGGGCAAGAACCGCCTCCTGTAGCGTTAGCGGGAGAATGTCGTCCGGCAAATGTTGTTCCACGCGGGCTAGATGACAGTGGTTGGCCTGCGCAATTAATCCGCTGGTGGGCGTAATTGTGCCATCCAACAGTTTTAATAACGTGCTTTTGCCACAGCCGTTATAGCCAATTAGCCCAATGCGGTCGCCTTTTTTAAGGGTAAAGGTGAGATCGTCGAAAAGCGCGCCGAATGCCGTATCAACGTGTAAGGATTGTGCGGTTAGTAATGTGCTCATTGTTGCTTACTCAAGAGTTACAGGCGTGAAAACGCCTCGTCAAACATCGCTGACGATAACCCGGTAAGCCCGAGAGAAGGGGATTTAGAAGTTAGCTTCGCTCAAGCAGAAGTTATCGCAGCACGATACCGATAACGCTTGAGCTCTGGCGATCGCCAAATGTATGTGAAGCGATGAAACGTTCACAGTACAGCATAATTACCTCCTTTTATTTTTCAGAATGTTAATCGATGATGAAAGTGTAATCGTAAGTTATGGATTCGCGCAAGCTTTGAACACCCGGCGGCAGGCGCCGCCGGGTAAAACCGTCAAATAGAAGTACGACGGTAGTCGCGATATTCTGCCTGCCAGAAATTCTCGTCAATCGCCTGTTGCAGCGCTTCGGCAGACGTTTTCACCGCCACACCTTGCTGCTGGGCCATTTTCCCGACGGCAAACGCAATAGCGCGAGAAACGGTCTGAATATCTTTCAGCTCCGGCAACACCAGACCTTCGCCGTTCAGTACCAGCGGTGAGTACTGCGCAAGCGTTTCACTGGCAGACATCAGCATTTCATCGGTAATACGCGATGCGCCAGAGGCAATGACGCCAAGACCGATACCCGGGAAGATATAGGCGTTATTACACTGGGCAATTGGGTAGGTCTTATCTTTCCAGACTACCGGAGCAAACGGACTACCGGTGGCGACCAGGGCATTACCTTCAGTCCAGGCAATAATATCCTGCGGCGTGGCTTCCACGCGCGACGTCGGGTTAGACAGCGGCATGACGATCGGGCGCGGACAATGCTTGTGCATCTCGCGGATAATCTCTTCGGTAAACAGACCCGTTTGCCCGGAAACACCGATCAGAATGTCCGGCTTAACGTTGCGAACCACGTCGAGCAGCGACAGCACATCTTCTTGCGTATCCCAGTGCTGCAGATTCTCGCGTTTTTGCACCAGTTTGGTCTGGAAG
>NZ_CAWLWU010000002.1:2242290-2319149 GCF_963864895.1 Citrobacter sp. S-77 | reverse complement strand
TTTTTGCACCAGCTTGGTCTGGAAGGAAAGCAGGTTCGGCATTTTGTCAGTCAGCAGACCGAAACGGTCGACCATAAATACGCGCTGGCGGGCCGCTTCTTCGCTTAATCCTTCACGCTGGATTTGTGCGATGATCTGTTCGGCAATCCCGCACCCGGCAGAGCCTGCGCCGAGGAACACAATATTTTGTTCACTCAACTGGCTTCCTGCCGCACGGCTGGCGGCAATCAGCGTCCCTACGGTTACCGCCGCGGTACCCTGAATATCATCGTTGAACGAACAAATTTCATCGCGATAGCGGTTCAGCAACGGCATGGCGTTTTTCTGCGCGAAGTCTTCGAACTGCAGCAGCACGTCCGGCCAGCGGTGCTTCACGGCCTGGATGAACTCGTCGACAAATTCGTAGTATTCATCGTCAGTAATACGCGGATTGCGCCAGCCCATATACAGCGGATCGTTCAACAGTTGCTGGTTGTTGGTACCAACATCCAGCACTACCGGCAAAGTGTAGGCCGGGCTAATGCCGCCACAGGCGGTATACAGCGACAGTTTACCGATAGGAATGCCCATCCCGCCGATACCCTGATCGCCAAGACCCAGAATACGTTCCCCGTCAGTAACGACGATGACTTTAATATTGTGGTTTGGGACGTTTTGCAGGATATCGTCCATGTTGTGGCGGTTTTGGTAAGAGATAAATACACCGCGAGAACGGCGATAGATCTCAGAAAAGCGCTCACAGGCAGCACCTACCGTTGGGGTGTAGATGACGGGCATCATCTCATCAAGATGGTTATTCACCAGCCGATAGAACAGGGTTTCGTTGGTGTCCTGGATATTGCGCAGGTAGATATGTTTGTCGATTTCCGTTTTGAATCCCTGATATTGGATCCAGGCACGATCGGCTTGTTCTTCAATCGTCTCGACGACTTCCGGCAGTAACCCCAGCAGGTTGAAGTTACGTCGTTCTTCCACACTGAAAGCACTCCCTTTGTTTAGCAGGGGAAACTCCAGCAGTACCGGGCCAGCGTAAGGGATATAAAGGGAACGCAGTTTTTTAGTTTCGTTTTCCATGTCACTCACTCTTTTTTGAATAACCGTCCCTGGCACTCTTTATGATCGTATGTGGCCTGTCTGCCAGGGAAACGGGCGAAGTATAAAGCATTGTGAATGGGTTAAGGGGTTTTATAAGCAAAAACACCACTGCGGTTGCAATGGTGTTTATCTCGTTAATCCGTATGTCGTGCAGGAAATTACTTGCTGTCAGCGCGGCGTTTTCTTCCGGTTGGAGCATTGACCACGCTGGATTTGTCGCCTTCGGTTACGACTTTACGTTGATTGGAGATTTTGTGGTCCAGTCCAAGAATATGACGGGCCTGACGGTTCGATTTCATTCTAACTCCTTAATCCTGTTACTGGTTTCAAGGGCGAGTCCGCGTAAGATCGGACGAAATACAACCTGATAGAAAGCCGATGTATAAAAAAACGGCTTTCTGGATGGTCGGTCATTTTCTCTGAAAGGTCAATGCTTAAGCAGGGAATGCAGAACATTCCAATCTGACACATGCTTTTGCCTCAGCGTCCTATACTTGTAACTCCGACGACAACACAGGAGAGCAGTAATGACTATCCATAAGAAAGGTCAGGCGCACTGGGAAGGCGACATTAAGCGTGGGAAAGGAACCGTGTCTACCGAAAGTGGGGTGCTGAACCAGCAACCCTATGGGTTTAATACGCGATTCGAAGGCGCGAAAGGCACCAACCCGGAAGAACTGATTGGCGCTGCACATGCTGCCTGCTTCTCAATGGCGCTTTCGTTAATGCTGGGCGAAGCGGGTTTTACGCCAGACGCTATTGATACCACTGCCGATGTTTCTCTGGATAAAGTGGATGCGGGTTTTGCGATAACCAAAGTGGCATTACACAGTGAGGTTGCCGTGCCAGGGATCGATGCAGCAACATTTGACGACATCATCCAGAAGGCGAAAGCCGGATGTCCGGTGTCACAGGTTCTGAACGCAGAAATTACCCTGGATTATCAGTTGAAGTCCTGACGGATGCAGGCCGGATGCGACGCCGCATCCGGCATACATAACTTACTGTGCCACCCAACCGCCATCCATATTCCATGCCACACCGCGGACCTGCGCCGCAGCATCTGAACACAAGAACAGCGCGAGCTCACCCAGTTGTTCGGGCGTGACAAACTCACGTGAAGGCTGCTTCTCCGCGAGCAGCGCGTTACGTGCCGCTTCCGGATCAACGCCTTCGGCAATGCGCTTGTCGATCTGCTGTTGTACCAGCGGGGTCAGGACCCAACCAGGGCACAGCGCATTACAGGTTACGCCAGTCTGCGCCGTTTCCAGTCCTATGGTTTTGGTTAGGCCGACCACGCCGTGCTTCGCCGCGACGTAGGCCGATTTTTCTTTTGAGGCCACCAGCCCATGCACCGAGGCGATATTAATAATGCGTCCCCAGTTGCGTTCACGCATACCGGGAAGCGCCAGGCGCGTAGTGTGAAAAACGGAGGACAG
Source organism: Citrobacter sp. S-77 (assembly GCF_963864895.1). NCBI lineage: Bacteria > Pseudomonadati > Pseudomonadota > Gammaproteobacteria > Enterobacterales > Enterobacteriaceae > Citrobacter > Citrobacter sp. S-77. The sequence goes on along the minus strand of NZ_CAWLWU010000002.1, from coordinate 2,316,615 downwards.
GTTGATGGCAATGATTGCATTCCATTTGTCTACAGGGAATGTCTCGACCGGTGAGACATATTGGATCCCGGCGTTATTGACCAGAATATCCACGCCGCCAAACTCGCTTTCGGCGTAGTACATCATCGCGGCAATTTGCGCTTCATCGCTGAGATCAGCACCATGATACCCTGGTGTTTTGCCATACTGCGCCACGGCGTCTTTTGCCGCCTCAACATCACCAAAGCCGTTGAGAATCAAAGTGGCCCCGGCTTTCGCCAGAACCTGCGCAATACCTAATCCAATACCGCTGGTCGATCCGGTAACCAGGGCTGTTTTTCCCGTTAAGTTCATGGTGATTCTCCTTAAACAATTCCGGTGGTGTAGAAGACGCCGATCACAAACAGCACGGCCAGACTTTTGATCACGGTGATGGCGAAGATCCCGCCATACGCCTGGCGATGGCTCAAGCCTGTGATGGCCAGCAGCGTAATTACCGCGCCGTTATGCGGCAGGGTATCCATGCCACCGCTGGCCATAGAGGCGACGCGGTGAAAGACTTCCAACGGAATGTTGGCAGCATGTGCGGCAGCGATAAAGGTGTCTGACATTGCCGCTAATGCAATGCTCATCCCGCCGGATGCCGAGCCGGTGATCCCGGCGAGGGTGGTAATACTGATGGCTTCATTGAGCAGTGGATCAGGAATGGCCGCCAGCGCTTTGGACAACACCAGAAAACCAGGCAGGGCGGCGATCACCGCGCCAAAACCGTATTCTGATGCGGTATTCATTGCCGCCAGAATCGCGCCGCCGACAGCCGTTCTGCTTCCTTCGGCGAGGCGGCCTTTGATGTTGCGATAACCAAAAATCACTACTAACAGGATCCCTGAAATCAGCGCGGCCTCTACTGCCCAGATAGCGGTAATTTTCCCGACTTCAGTCGTGATTGGCTTGGCCAGGCCAGGAAGCTCCAGCTGATGACTGGTGCCATACCAGACCGGGATCCAACGGGTAAACAGCAGGTTAAATACACCCACCAGAATCAGCGGGGAAATCGCAATGACTGGATTAGGCAGGTTAATGTTATCCGGTGTTTCCGGTTCGTTAAGCAGCTCGGTGCCATAGCCTTCGTTCTTTGTCTGAGCTTTGCGCCGCTGGCGCTCGAGATAGACCAGGCCGACAAAAATGATAAATAGCGAACCTATGAGCCCCAGCCAGGGTGCGGCCCAGGCGTTAGTACCAAAAAAGCTGGTCGGGATAATATTCTGGATCTGCGGCGTACCGGGCAAAGCATCCATAGTGAATGAGAATGCGCCCAGCGCGACGGTTGCCGGGATCAGACGCTTGGGAATATTGCTCTGACGGAACAACTCAGCCGCAAACGGATACACCGCAAAGGCCACTACGAACAGCGACACACCGCCGTAAGTCAGCAACGCACACACCAGTACAATCACCGGAATGGCGTGACGACGGCCCAGAATGTTGATCGCCGCGGCGACGATGGATCGGGAAAAACCAGATAACTCGATTAACTTGCCAAATACTGCTCCCAGTAAGAACACCGGGAAGTAAAGCTTCACAAAACCGACCATTTTTTCCATAAACAGGCCGGTAAAGGCGGGGCCGACGGCGCTCGGTTCGGTGAGCAGGACAGCGCCTAATGCCGCGATGGGGGCAAACAGGATGACACTGTATCCGCGATAGGCTGCCAGCATCAGCAGGCCCAATGCTGCCAGGGCGATTAATACACTCATCATGACTCCTTATTATTATAGTGGGGTACAGAAAGAGACGTTATGGCTTCAGCGCAAAGCGCAGCTGATGTTCCCGGCGTTGCTGGATGTACTCCTTGCGCGAATCATCCCAGCGATAGAATCCCTGACCGCTGCGCAAACCGGTATCACCGCGGGCAACCTTGTCAGCGACAAGTGACATCATGTCACTGCCGGTGGCCAGTTCCGGTAGCAGGTGGCGACAAATGTCCTGCACGGTGGACAGCCCGGTCATATCAGCGGCTTCCAGCGGACCGACCATCGCATAGCGGCGTCCGAGTGAGGCTCGCATTACCTGATCCACTACCTCTGCGCTGGCAATGCCGCTCTTGACGATATGCAGCGCTTCACGCAGTAAGGCAAACTGCAGGCGGTTGCCGACAAAACCTGGCGCAGCACGGTCGAGTACCACAGCCTCAAGCTGCATCGAGACCAGCAGTTGTTGTAATTCGCTGAGATATTCTGTCCTGGTTGCCGAGCCAGGAACGATTTCAACTAAGGGAATAAAGTGCGGTGGGTGCCAGAAATGGGCGATCAGCAATCGCTCCGGGTGAATAAGGTTCTCTGCCAGCGCATCGGGCGGCAGGCCACTGGTGTTACTGGCAATAATGGCATCTGGTCCTATTAGTGCTTCCAGTTGCGCATACAACGCATGCTTGAGTTCAATCCGTTCAGGGATAGCCTCAATCAGTAATCCCGATGCGGCGATATCCTGTAGAGAGGTAGTTCCGTGCAACCGGCTGAGAACCTGCTCTTTGTCATCGGCGGGAAACTGGTCGGTCGCAATGAGCTCATCCAGTATGCCGTTCGCAACAGCGGTAATTTCATTAATCCTGCTGTTATCAGTATCGAAAAGCCAGACATCATGGGAAAAACGGGCGAAGTGGGTAGCGATGCCGACACCCATTAAACCGGCACCCAATACGCTGATGTGATTAGTCTGCATGCTGTGCTCCTGTCGGACGTTCAACCGTCAGCGCCACACCCTGACCACCGCCGACGCACAGCGTCGCCAGACCTTTGGTCGCATTGCGGCGAGTCATTTCGTGCAGAAGGGTTACCAGAATGCGGCACCCGGATGTGCCAATCGGGTGACCAAGCGCAATTGCGCCACCGTTGACGTTCACTTTGTTACTATCCCAGTTCAGGGATTCGCCGACTGCCAACGCCTGCGCGGCAAATGCTTCGTTGGCTTCGATAAGATCCACGTCATCCAGCGTCCAGCCTGCGCGTTTCAAACACTGCAACGATGCCTCGACCGGACCAATACCCATGATTGACGGATCAACGCCCGAAACGGCATAGCCAGTAACCCTGGCAAGAATCGGAAGGTTCAGTTGCGCGGCTTTGGCTGCACTCATCAGCATCACCGCCGCCGCACCATCGTTTAAGGATGACGCATTGCCTGCCGTTACCGTGCCATTACCGGGACGAAAAGCCGGTTTAAGCTGCGCCAGTTTGTCGGCCTGGGTATTCGGGCGAGGCTGCTCATCGCTATCTACCAGACGCGGTGTGTTTTTTCCTTGCGGGACGCTGACCGGGGTAATTTCTGCGGCGAAACGACCAGCCTCGATAGCCGCCGCTGCTTTCTGCTGGGAGAGCAGGGCAAAGGCATCTTGCTGCTCACGGCTGATGGCAAATTTATCGGCCAGGTTTTCAGCAGTAATCCCCATGTGATAGTCATTGAACGCATCCCACAGTCCGTCATGCACCACGCTGTCTTTCAGGCTGGCATGGCCGAGACGTAAACCTGCACGAGCGCCGTCGAGAAAATAAGGGGCATTACTCATGCTTTCCTGGCCTCCGGCGATCACGATTTCCGCATCGCCACAGCGTATGGCCTGTACAGCCTGATGTACCGCTTTCAAACCTGAGCCGCACAGCAGATTAATGGTTATCGCGGGCGTGGTAACCGGCAATCCGGCGCGTAACGCAGTCTGTCTGGCCGGATTCTGACCGCAACCTGCGGTCAGTACCTGGCCGAGGATAACTTCGTCAATCTGATCTGGCGCTACGCCGGTTTTCTCCAGCAGGGCACGAATGACGACGGTCCCTAGATCAACGGCAGAAAGCGGAGCCAGCGCACCATGAAAACTGCCAATCGGCGTACGTGTTGCTGCGACAATAACAACATCCTGCATGGTCAGTTCCTCAGTTAAATTGCATTTCAGGCACGTGATCGGGGACGACCAGTTTGCCTGCGGTTCTGGCGACAATGTCGTCCACGCTGACGCCAGGGGCACGCTCGCGCAGAATGAAGGCGCCGTCAGCGATTTCCAGCAGTGCCAGGTCGGTCAGCACGCGTTTAATACAGGCAACGCCGGTCAGCGGCAGGGTACAGGCAGGAAGCAGCTTGGATTCGCCACTTTTGGAAGCATGCGTCATCACGACAATGATGTTTTCTGCGCCAGCCACCAGATCCATCGCGCCGCCCATGCCTTTCACCATTTTTCCGGGGATCATCCATGACGCGATATTGCCGTTGGTATCCACTTCAAATGCACCGAGCACCGTCAGGTCGACATGACCGCCGCGGATCATGGCGAAGGATTGCGCCGAGTCGAAAATCGCCGCGCCTTTACGCGCCGTAACAGTCTGTTTCCCGGCATTGATCATGTCGGCATCCAGTTCATCTTCGGTGGGAAACGGCCCCATCCCGAGCAGACCATTCTCCGATTGCAGCATCACGTCCATACCGTCGGGGATGTAATTCGCTACCAGGGTCGGAATACCAATACCCAGATTGACGTAATAGCCGTCGCGCAGCTCGCGGGCGACACGCATCGCCATTTGTTCACGCGTTAACATGGTCAGGCTCCTTTGTGCCGTAGGGTGCGTTGCTCAATGCGTTTTTCAAACTTGCCCTGAATAATGCGGTTAACAAAAATTCCGGGGGTGTGAATTGCCGCGGGATCCAGCTCTCCGGGAGGAACAATCTCTTCAACTTCGACGACCGTGATGTGCCCGGCAGCCGCCATCAACGGATTAAAATTCTGTGCGGTATGGCGGTATATAACGTTGCCGTACCAGTCGGCTTTCCAGCCTTTTACCAGCGCGAAATCTCCGGTTATCGCCTGTTCCATGATGTACGGACGTCCGGCAAACTCGCGAACTTCTTTACCTTCAGCCACGGGAGTGCCGTATCCGGTTGCGGTGAAGAAAGCCGGGATCCCCGCGCCGCCCGCGCGCAACTGCTCTGCCAGCGTACCCTGTGGCGTCAGAATCGCTTCCAGCTCACCGCTGAGTACCTGCTTCTCAAACAGCGCATTTTCACCAACGTAGGAAGCCACCACTTTGCGTACCTGGCGGGTTTCGAGCAGTACGCCGAGGCCAAAACCATCTACACCACAGTTGTTAGACACGACCGTGAGTCCCTGAACCTCCCGACGACGAACTTCAGCTATCAGATTCTCGGGAATACCACATAAGCCAAACCCGCCAGCCAGCAGCGTCATGTTATCGGTCAGTCCTTCCAGCGCCTCTTGCCAGGTGGCGACCCGTTTATCCAGTCCAGCCATACACTTGCCCCTCCAGTTGTCCTTGCCGACATCATTGGGGGTGAAAAATGATTTGTTAATTTTAAATTTGTGACTCACTCATTGGGTTTTTTTATCAATTTAATGTTAATTAAAGGTATTCAACAAGTTAAAGGAATGAGAAATGAGAATGAGCATCAAACAGTTACGCGCGTTTTTAGCGGTAGCTCACACTCTGAATTTTGCTCATGCCAGCGAACGGCTGAATATGTCACAGCCAGCGTTGAGTCTGGCGATTAAAGGACTGGAGGATTCGCTGGGAGGAGCTTTACTGCTGAGAACTACCCGTAAAGTGACCCTGACGCAGGAGGGAGAAACACTACTGACGATGGGGCGGCAACTGCTTGCAGACTGGGAAAATACGGAAGAAGCGATGCGTCAGCGCTTTACGTTGCAACGTGGCAAAATTTCTATTGCGGCAATGCCATCGTTTGCCACTAATGTGCTGCCACCGGTACTCAAAACCTTTCGTGACTGTTATGGCGGTATCAATGTGACGGTTCACGATGTTATTAACGAGCAGGTCATCGAAATGGTGAGTGAAGGGCGGGTGGAAATGGGGATCGCCTTCGAACCGGACTATTCAGGTCACCTCCATTTCACGCCGCTCGGTATGGACAGGTTTATCGCTATTGTGCCTCCGACGTGTCGGCTTGCAGGCCGGGAGCGAATTACATGGAAGGAACTGCTGACGCTGGATTTCATTACACTGCAACGACCTTCAGCCGTACGTCTGATGCTGGAAGAACAACTGGTACAAAGTGGTCATTCGCTGGAGGTTGCACTGGAGAGCCATCAACTGGTGACCATCGGACGACTGGTGGCGAACGGACTAGGCGGCAGCGCAGTACCCGCGCTCTGCCGCACGCAGATGACCGAACTTGGCGCAACCTGTATTGAGCTGGACAGCCCGGTTATACAACGACGCATCGGCATTCTTCGCTCTGCGCATCATAAATTGTCGACGGCTTCCGAGGTGTTAGTGGACTCGCTGAAAAAAGCGTACCGTGCCTGATATTGTTGTCAGGCATGATACGCGTGGTGGATCTTATGTGGCCCGCCAGCAGCGGACTTCACTTCCGCTTTCACTTTTGAGCAATGACTGCTTCTGTTCACACCCGCTGGTTGCAAGCGGGCACCGGTCGCGGAAATAACATCCCTGGGGTAAGGTACGATTTCCCGGCAGTTCGGTTTTACGTAATAGCAAATCTTCTGCCAGTGGCGCGCCCGTTTTAGGAACTGAATCCAGCAATAAACGGGTGTAAGGGTGGGCCGGATGCGTCAAAACCTGCTGCGCGTCGCCCAGTTCGACAATTTGCCCAAGGTACATTACCGCTACCCGGTCGCTCATATGCCGGATAACTGACACGTTATGTGATATCAGCACAAAGGTCAGCTTTCTGCGCGCCTGTAAGGATACCAGCAGGTTAAGAATTTGCGCTTGTACGGAGATATCCAGCGCCGAGGTGGGTTCATCGAGCACGATCACATCCGGCTTTGATGATAATGCCCTGGCAATGGCAATACGCTGACGCTGTCCACCGGAAAACGCGTGGGGCAGACGGTCCAGATATTCAGGACGGATGCCAACCTGCTGGGCTAAATCTTCGGCAAGCGCGCGACGTTCTCGTTCGGGACTACGTTTCTGGATCCATACCGGTTCAGTAATGATTCGCCAGACGGGCAGGCGAGGATCCAGCGACGAAAGCGGGTCCTGAAACACCATTTGCATACCGCTGCTTGCGCCAGTTTGTTGCTCCTCGCTGCGGATATATTGCCCCTGAGTCGGCTTGAGCATACCCATTAACAACTGCGCCAGAGTGCTTTTCCCACAGCCTGATTCGCCGACAATACCCAGCGTTTCACCCTGACGGATCTGTAAGTCCATACCGTTGAGCGCATGCACGCGTTCAGTCACCTTACCAAGCCAGTTTTTACGGGCGGGAAAGTTGACATGGACATCCTGTAGTGCCAGTAAAATGTCAGACATGCGTTGCCTCCAGTTGCGGATACCAGCAGGCGGATTGCTGATCTGATAGCCCCTGACTGCGTAACGCAGGGTTCTCATCACACCGTGATCCCGCAGCAAAACAGCGCTCACGGAATGCACATCCTGCGGGTAAACAGGTCAGGTTTGGTACCGTCCCCGGAATAGCGGGTAACAGGGTGCGTGGTTGGCCGTGTTCCGGCGCACATTTCAGCAGACCAATGGAGTAGGGATGTGTTGGATGCTGAATGACGGTTTGCGTCGGGCCGCTTTCGATGACACTTCCGGCGTACATGACGTACAACCTGTCGCACAGTTGCGATACCACCGCCATATCATGGCTGATAAACAGCACAGCCGTGCCGCTGGCCCGCGCTTTATGCCTGAGCAAACGCAGCACTTGCAGTTGTACCGTCACATCCAGCGCTGTCGTTGGTTCATCAGCGATAATCAGATCCGGTTCGCAGGAAAAGGCCAGCGCAATCATCACGCGCTGGCGCATTCCACCGGACAGCTCAAACGGGAAGCGCGACATCACTTCAGGGGCGTCCGGGATTTGCATTTCCTCCAGTAAAGCGATGGCTTTCTGGCGGGCATCACCACGACTGACTGATTGATGATGACGGATCACTTCCACCATTTGCTGGCCGATACGCCGGGTCGGATTCAGCGCCGTCATTGGCTCCTGGAAAATCATCGCCACGCGCTCACCACGCCATTTACGCATTTGCTTCTCAGTGGCGTTCAGAACATCTTCACCGAGCAGCGACACGCGTCCCTGATGAATTCGATAACTTCCCTCCGGCAGCAGGCGCATGGCGAGCATGGCTGTCACTGATTTACCAGAGCCGGACTCACCGACCACGCCGACAATCTCCCCGCGGTTGATATGTAGCGAGACATGGTTTAGTGCATGAACGTCTGCTTTATAACCGGGGAAGCTCAGGTGTAAATTCTCAATTTCCAGTACAGGCCGTGTCATGACTGTTTTCCTCCGGCTTTCGGGTCCAGCAGATCGCGGATACCGTCGCCAAAGAGATTAAAACCGACGGCAGTAATCAATATGGCGGCTCCGGGGAATGCGCAATACCACCATTGATCAAGTACATAGTTGCGACCTATCGCCACCATCGCCCCCCATTCTGCGCTGGGCTGTTGCGCCCCCAAACCGATAAACCCAAGCGTGGCAGCCATCAGGATCGCACTACCTATGTCCAGCGACGCCTGCACGATAAGGGGCGGCAGCGAATTGCGTAATATATGCCAGCTAATCAGATGCCAGCGTGATGCGCCGTAAGTGCGGGCGGCCTGCACATAAGTAAACTGGCGAACCACCAACGTTTGCCCACGGGCCAGTCGGACATAGAAAGGGATACGTACAATCGCAATCGCCAGCATCGCGTTAAACAGGCTGGGTCCCAGGGCGGCGGCCAGCGCCATCGTCAGCACCAGCGAAGGGATCGACAGCATGACATCCATGATGCGCATGATAATCGCATCAGCACGTCCACCCATCACACCCGACAGGCAGCCAACCAGCGAACCGACGCCTCCGGCAATACCCACCACGACCAGTCCGGCGACGATCGATTGCTGGCTTCCCACCAGTACGCGACTGAACAAATCACGGCCCACCTCATCGGTACCAAACCAGTGTGCTGCAGACGGGGGAAGCAGACGTGCAGTCAGGTCGATTGCATTGGGATCGTGAGGCGTGATCCACGGCGACAACACCATCATCAGCAGCATCAACACAATGATCGCGCCACCAATCAGCGTTAGCGGACTGCTTTTCATCATCCAGAACAGTTTTGCCCAGTCAACGCGCTGGCGCGCTGGCGGGGATGGGGCTGGTGTTTCTTGCGTAAGCATCATTCAGCGCCTCCTCGTCCGATTCGCGGATCAATCCACAAATACAGTAAATCCACCACCAGATTCACCAGTACGTAAGCCAAAGAAACCACAACGGCAAATCCCATTACCGCCGGGAAATCAAGCGCCTGAATAGAGGTCACCACCCAGGCCCCCATTCCCGGCCACGCAAAAACCGTTTCGGTTAGTACTGCGCCGTAGAGCAGATCGCCCAGCGCGAGGCCAAGAACGGTTATTGATGGAATAAGGGCATTGGGCAGTGCATAACACAAAATGATGTACCAGCCCGGTAAACCACTGGCGCGGGCGGTGCGAATATAATCTTCGCTAAGCTGTTCCAGCATGGCTGAGCGAATTTGACGGGCGACAATCCCCAGATGTACAAAAGCCAGCGTCAGAGACGGCAGGATCAGGTGCTGGAGAGCATTGAAAAAGACCTCGCCATTACCTTCGAGAAGTGCGTCTATCAGGTAGAACCCGGTAACGTGCGTGGGGGGATCCAGCCAGTCATCCAGTCGTCCGCCACCGGGCAAAATCTGCAGATGGCCGTAAAACAGTACGATGACGCCCAGACCCAACCAGAACGCGGGTGTTGATATGCCGGTGATAGCCATCAGGCGTACGATATGGTCGAGCCAGCGGTTACGCCAGACAGCCGATAAAATGCCCAGCGGGATGCCAATAATGAGCGCCAGCAGCAGAGAGCAGAAAGCCAGCTCAAGCGTGGCGGGGAAAAAGACGCGCAGTTCATCCATTACCGGACGCCCGGTACGGATAGATGTCCCTAAATCCCCCTGAAAAATATCGCTGACGTAGCGAAAAAATTGTACATACAGCGGCTGATTCAACCCTAATTGCTGGCGAATATTTTCGACAATTTCATCGCTGGCGCGATCGCCTGCCAGCAGCCGCGCGGGGTCACCTGGGATCAGGTGCGAAATAATAAAAGTGATCACACAAACACCGGTGACCACCAGGATAAGTCCCCAGCAGCGCTGGCGTAAAATGCTCCAGAAAGTCATCGGCTTCCCCTTGCGGAGCCAATTTGGCTCCGCATAAACGTGGCTTATTTACTCATGGTGGAGATATTGAAGACCTGTTCCAGCATGGGGTTGAATACAAATCCTTTGACGTCTTTGTTCATCGCCAGTTGGTAGTTTTTCTGGAATAAATAGACGTAGGCAGCTTCATCAATAACGATGTTTTGCGCCTGCTGATAATCCTTCGTTCTGGCGACCTGATCGGTGGTTGCCAGCGCGCTCTGGAGCAGCTTATCGACCTCGCTGTTTTCATAGAATGAACGGTTGCCCGGTAAACCTTTCTTATCTGACTCAAACCAGTAGTTCATGAACATGTACGGATCAGCGAAGTCCGGGCTCCAGTTGCCGATAGCAATGTCGTAATCTCCTTTGCCTACACGGTCACGCATGGTGGCATTCGCCAGCTTTTCCAGCTTCACTTTTATACCCAGCTTGCCGAGGCTGGCTTGTGTGGCGAGGGCAATTGGCTCCCAGTTAGGGTCATTATCAGAGTAGAGAAAACTCAGACTGTCGGGCTTCGTCGCAACTTTATCCCACTCGGCTTTTGCTTTGGCTTCGTCAAAATTGTACTGCATCGCCTTTTCATCAAAGCCCCACATGCCTTCGGGGATCGGGCCGCGCATCTGTTTACCGTTGCCGCTCAAAATGCCTTTCACCATGCCCTTATAATCAGTTGACCAGGAGATAGCACGGCGCAAGTCCACCTGATTGAGCGGCGCTTTACTGTTGTTCAGATACAGATAGGTGACACGCAGAGAAGGGTAATCCGCCACGTTGACCTTTCCTTCCTGTTTTAAGGCGGAAAGCTGGTCAACGGGCAACGCATCGGCAATGTCGATATCGCCGCGCGACAATTGCAACCGGCGGGAAGCGCTCTCACCGATGATTTTTACTGATACGCGTTTAAACGCTGGCTTGGGACCCGGATAGTGGGGATTCGGAACCAGTACCAGTTGCTGCCCTTTTTGCCAGCTCTTCAACATGAAGGGACCGGAACCCGCTGTGCTTTGCGCCAGGAACCCACGGGCATCATCAGCGGCGTGCTCTTTTAAGATAACCGGGTTGATAATCGACGCGCCGTCATTCGCCAGCGTATAGAGGAATGGCGCGAACGGCTGGCTGAGGATAAATTTCACCGTACTGGCATCAATGGCTTCAATCTTCAGATCTTTCGGGAATGCCTCAGCAGGTCCCTGACCAATTTTGAGTAAACGCTCAAAGGATTGCTTCACCGCCTCAGCCGTAACGGGAGTACCGTCGGCAAATTTAGCGTCGTTTTTCAGGGTAAACGTCCATTCTTTATGATCGTCAGATGCTTTCCAGTTGCTGGCCAAATCACCTTCAACCTCTGTGGAACCTTTGCCACCTGCGGTTTTGTACTGGACCAGACGCTGATAAGAGGGATAGGTGACCGTCCAGTCGTTGTTATCTATCGTCACGGCGGGATCCAGCGTTTGTGGGTCGGCTGCTTTACCAATGACCAGCATGTCCTTAGGTACGGCGGCCTGGGCGGCGGGCAAGGCCACCGACAGTGCGACGGCAATCAGAGCGGGGCGAAAAAACGATCTCAATGCAGGTGTAGTCTTCATAACCAGGCTCCAGAATCAAAGGGGATGTTGTGTTGTTATTTGTGGGGCAGTAAAACAGGAAAAATAATCATCAAGCAGCGGATAGCGTGCGGCATTGGGCAATTCAAAATGCCACCACTCGCTGCTTATCCCGACAAAACCGCCGCCAGACATAATGGCGTTGAGCAACAGTCGGTTACGCTGCGCTTTCGGGGGCACAGAAGGATGCCAGGCATGGGAACGATCGTGCATTTCATCAAAACCAGCTCCCATATCGAGGACATTGCCGCGTTCATCCATCAGCGTGACGTCGATGGCCGTTCCACGGCTATGATTGGAACCAATCGCCACGTCCACGACATATTGAGGATCGGGACAGGCATTCCACAGTAGCGCCTGAGCCTGCTGCGGGCGATACGCGTCGTATACCACCAGGGATAACCCCGCCAGTTGCGCAATGCTGATGCTTTTGGCCAGCCCAGCGACCGCATCGCTGTGTAACAGGCAACGCGCTTCCCGATAGATAGGCGCGCCGGTAATGTTATCGGTCGTGGCATATTTGAGATCGATATGCAGTGACGGGAATATCACTGACAGATCGACCAGTTCTGGGGTCTCTGACATAGCACGGTTCCTGTTTATTGTTCGAATTGACCAAATTGTTGTTGTAACTGACGATTGGCCTGCAGGCGCTCCGCCAGGGAGTCGCCCAGTTGCGCCACCACTGCGGAGAGTAATAAGTTGAACAGACAACTTACCGGGGCAAGGGAATCCCAGAAGTGTCCGGTGTCGGTTTTTACCTGTATTAAATCAATGGCATAGTCTCTGGCCCAGGGGCACCAGACATCGGTTATTAGTGCGATCGGGATGCCGCGTTCGCTGGCTACCCGGCAATATTGTCGCGACATTGCGGCGTAGGCACGCGTATCGGTTATCACCACATAAGGCCGTTTGAACCCTGAATTCAGCGACTCAACCCAACTTCCGGAAAGCCCTTCGGAGTAACTCACTTTTGGGCGCAGGTATTCCAGATGACTAAAAAAGGCATTGGCGATCCCTCTGGTGGACTGGATCCCGAGGATATACACGGCTTCTGCGTGGGCCAGTTGCTGTGCAATGCGTAAAAATGTTTCGCTTTGCGCCAACTGGTAAACATGGGTAATGGCGTCAATCTCAAGCAGCAGCGACTGATGTACGCGATCGGGAAGGCTTTGCTGTTGATGCCAGGAATCCAGGCGTTCATTCATTCCCCAGGGTTGATAGGGGATTAGTGGCAATTCTCGTAGACTGGTTTTGGCATCTTCCAGGTTGCGAAAACCCAGTTTGCGTAGATAGCGACCTACGGTGATGCCGCTGGTTCCTGTCGCTTTTGCGATACCATCAGCCGTCTCAAAAGGGATCTGTGCTGCGTGCGCTAACAGCCAGCCGGCAACGCGCTTTTCACTGGGCGTTAGCTGACTAAACGTCTGTTCAATACGGGCAAATAACTCAGGTTTTGATGTCATCACCGTCTCGCTGTTAGTTGTTTGTCAGATGCTGTTTCGTTGTTACTTGATTAACAATGCAGGATGCGTGCCATGTCAGCGACAACGGTACGCTGCGTTTTTTTGTTAAAAAACACTTATATTTATTAACCAATGATCAACATTTGTGCAGCGTAGTTCAGTTTTGGTGCAAAGGCAGGGGAAGTGGGGGATCAATCTGTTGATTTCGTCGGAACGATCACATTGTGCGCAACATTTTCCTCCAGACATCAGAATTAGTAATGTGAAATATAAATTTCAGCCATATCAATGATGACCATCTTTATTCTTCTAACGGTAGGGGTATTATTTTTTGCGAACTACATTAACGGTTTAAAGCGCAAGTGTAGATATTATCTATATTATAAATGGAGTACTACAATGAATAAATTCTCCCTTTCTACAGCAGGTGTTCTGGTCGCAGCGCTGTTAACCAGTGTAAGCGTCAATGCAGCAACTGATAACGCTAAAACTGAAGTGACTCCGAAAGGCATGAGCTGCCAGGAGTTTATTGATTTGAACCCGCAAACTATGGCTCCGGTTGCCTTCTGGGTACTGAATGAAGATGAAGACTTCAAAGGCGGTGACTTCGTAGACTATAACGAGACTATCACCACTGCAGTGCCTCTGACCGTTGAACTTTGCAAAAAACATCCGCAAAGTGAATTAAGCAAAATAAAAGAAGAAATCAAAAAAGAATTATCTAAATAAGATTAAGCATGTATTAAAGCCCAGCCAAAGTGCTGGGTTTTGCTATTCGTGACAACGTCACCAATTTGTTTTGTAATACTTAAGAAAACTTTATAAAGATATAAACTCCGGTGCCGATACTGGGTAAAAGTTAGCCTTTTACAGAAGGAGTTTGTATGGCCTGGTATCCTACTCGTATTTCAACGCGCTTAACCATTGGTGGCATTCTGCTGCTTGCAGTTACCACTTTGGTTATTGTTGCGATTATGCTCTGGCGCGGTCAGCCGCGCGTCGTTGAAATCAACACCGACCTGATCGAAGAAACGGGGCAAGGTTTAACCCGTCAATTGAGTACCGTTCTCTCTCGTATCGAGGGCGAAACCGTCAGTCTGTCACGGCTGGCTGAAGTTCTGCCCAACGATGAATCTTTGTATCAACGTGTCGTACCGCACCTGATTGGTGAAGATAACAATTCTATTATTACCGGCGGTGGGATTTGGCCAGAACCTGATGCGTTTACCGCTGGCGTGGAGAAGCGTAGCTTTTTCTGGGCGCGAAACGCTGAGGGTAAACTGGATTTTTCCAATGATTATAATGCAGAAGGATCTGCTGGTTATCACAATGAAAGCTGGTACCAACATGCGAAAGGCCATTCGCAAAACAGTTGCCTGTGGTCTGATGTTTATCAGGATTCAAGTTCTGGTGTAAATATGGTGACCTGTAGTATCCCGTACCAACTGTCGGGCAAGTTCGCCGGGGTGGCTACCACCGATATTCGTCTGGATAACGTCGCCACGTTTATGCAACAGCAGGGAAACAGCACTGGCGGTTATGCGTTCGTGGTGGATAAGCAAGGGCAGCTCCTCTACTTCCCACAAGCTGATAATTCGAAATTTAAAACTTTCAGCGAGCTGGCGCGCAGTGCGGAATGGCTCGCGCCGGTGGAAAATGGTCTGAAGTCACTTCGCGCGGCTGACGGCGTGAAGACCATTACGCTTGAAAACGATAACGTGCTGAATACGCCATCACGGGTGATGCTGTTTCCAATGGCAGATACCGGTTGGGTTGTCGGTCTGGTGACGCCGGAATCACGTATTGTTGGTTTAGCCAAAGTGATGATGCAGGACGTGCTGGAGGTATTGATCCCTGTTATGACGATCCTGTTGGCAGGATCCTGGCTGGTGGTTCGCAGGCTGATCTCGCGTCTGGATGATACCCGCCGTGCGCTTGATGACATTGCACAAGGGGAAGGTGATCTGACCCGCCGACTGGATGTTCGCGGTAAAGATGAGATATCGGCTATCGCAGAGGCGTTTAATCTGTTTGTTGATAAAATTTCAGCCATCCTGATCACCGTCAGAAGCAGTAGCGTGGTGGTGGCAAATAATGCGGTCAGCCTCGCGGACAGCAATATGGAACTCTCTTCACGCGTGACGCAGCAGGCTGCGGCACTGGAAGAAAGCTCTGCCGCGATGGAACAACTTAATGCGACCGTTCATCAAAATGCGAGCAACACACAACTGGCTGATGAGTTATCTGATAGCACCGCGCAAACGGCTAACCGATGCGGAGATGTCATGCAGGGAGTTATCTCTACTATGGATAATGTCAGCAACTCTTCAGGACGAATGGTGGAAATTGTCGCGGTCATCGACAGTATTGCATTCCAGACAAACATTCTTGCTTTGAATGCCGCAGTCGAGGCAGCCCGGGCAGGCGATGCGGGCAGAGGATTTGCCGTTGTTGCATCGGAAGTTCGCACGCTGGCGCAGCGCAGCGCGACAGCCGCCCAGGAGATTAAGGCGTTGATTGATGAGTCGGTTTCTCATGTTGGCAGCGGTAGTCAGCAAATCCATAATGCCGGTGAGCGTCTGGAAGAACTGGTCAATAATGTACGTCAGGTGCGGCAATTGATGGGTGAAATTCGTGTCGCAGGCGAAGAGCAGCGAAAAGGGGTTTCCGAAGTCACGCTCGCCGTTACCGAAATGGACAGCACCGTCCAGCAAAACGCATCGTTGATTGATGATGCTGCCGCACGAACTCAGGTATTGAAAGAAGAGGCGGAACAGCTGGCCACGCTGGTTTCTTCGTTCAGATTGCCCGAGCCGGTAATTGCCTGATAACGACAATAAGAACGCTCTTTCGAGGGCGTTTTTATTTTATGGCACGCCAGCATAGTTAAATCCTTTATAAGGTTGCTTAATCTGCCGGATGGGCAGGCTGCTTTTGCGACCCGCCGGTTTGACCGTCAGCAGGAGATGCGTATTCCTATGCAAAGTCTGGCGGCACTTACCGGAGCCAATTACCAGATACCTGGTGCTCTCGATTACCGGAGCTTTTTACGTGCGACCCAAATTTGCACCAATGATGTCCGGGAGAAAGCAAAAGCCTTTGAACGGGTTGTCTTCAATGTGGCATTCAACAACCGGGACGATCATCCGAAAAACTTTGCTTATTTGATGTCGGCAGATGGCAACTGGACCCTGGCTCCGGCGTACGATGTTACATACTGTGAAGGACCAGGTGGCTATCATCAAATGGATGTGATGGGAGAGGCGCTGGATATTGAAAGAAAACAACTCCAGAGACTTGGCGAAAAAGAAGCCGAACTATCTACCGAAAGAGTGAACGAGATTATCGACAGGGTCAGTGAGTATGCCGCGGCATGGAGTGACACAGCCAAAGACAAATTCCCCGAGCAGATCACACCTGCCACCCTGAAGACTATTCAGAAACAAATTAATGAAAATATCCGCCGCTTAACGGTGTAGCGCCAGCGACGGACAACACCTAACGCCCCCAGCGGTCGCGAATATAGGTGACCGCATCCTGGGTTTGCGGCTGGTTAAGGTAATCTTCTCTGAACAGGATCGTGCCGTTAATGTGCGGGTCAGACTCGTTTAAATCGAGCTGTTTCTTCAACTCCGGTACTCCACCTTTCACAGCCCAGTCTGGCTCTTTCGATGACCGTTCTCCGACTTTATACAGTGCTACCCCAATATACAGACGCGTATTGGTTGATTTCACGACATCAGCCCACCATTTTGCCAGCACATCATAACGCGCTGCATCGCGGGCGAAAGGCCAGTAAAGCTGTGGTGCGATGTAATCCAGCAATCCTTGTTGCACCCAACGGCGCGTATCGGCATAAGACTCATCATATGCTGCTGCACCCCGAGTGTCGGAACCTGCCGGATCGTGCGAACGGTTGCGCCATACACCTGCCGGACTGACGCCAAATTCCACTTCAGGTTTCATTTTTTTGATAGTCTGCGAAACCTGCTCGATTAACCGTTGCGTGTTATACCGCCGCCAGTCGGCTTTAGAGTCAAATCCCTGGCCATACTTTCTGAAAGTCTGAGTGTCGTTAAGCGCAGAGCCAGGTGACTCGGTGTAGAAATAGTCATCGAACTGCACGCCATCGACGGGGTAGTTCTCAACGACTTCCGCCACGATACCGGTGATCCAGTCTCGTACTTCCGGAATGCCTGGGTCCAGTACAAAACGTTCGCCAGACGTGCGGATCCAGTCCCGGTGCAGGATATAGACGCTGGATGGATGTTGGGTCAACGTCCGGTTTAATTCTGCTACCGTTGCGGGTTTGGTGTTGACGGATACGCGATAGGGGTTAAACCAGGCATGCACTTTCATGCCGCGTTTATGTGCTTCGTCGAGCATAAACTGCAGCGGATCGTAACCAGGATCCTCACCAATATTCCCTGTCAGAGTGTCTGACCAGGGTAAGATTTTAGATTTCCAGAGCGCGGTGGCGTCCGGTTTTACCTGGAAAAAGACGGTATTGATCCCGAGGCGTTTCAGATTATCCAGCTTATCCGTCAGGGCTTTCTGCTGCTGACTAATGCGCACAGCTGGTGAACTAATGTTTACCGAGGATATCGGCGGCCAGTCCAGACGGGAAACGGTCGCCAGCCAGATGCCGCGCACGGGTTCCTGGCTGCGTTGCGGTGTTGTCACCGGAGGTTGCAGAGTGGTTTTCTTCCCGGGAGGTTCTGAAGAACAACTGCCGAGTAAAAGCATACTGCCAACGAGCGCAGCAAACCATTTTGCGTTGGATACCGGTAGCATATTGCGAGAACGGGCGATGAGTGTCGCCAGCTTTTTTTGATGATTACCTGAAAAAAAACCGGGTGCTGACATCTGATATGGCTCTTATTTCTTATTAATACGGCTGTTAGCCCAGGGATCAATAGCAGGCGCTGTGGTGTTTTTTGGGGCTACATCGTGTAAGGAATCAAGATACAGCGCTTCAACTTCAGCGCGGGCCCACGGCGTACGACGCAGGAATTTTAAACTGGATTTAACGCTCGGCTCGTTTTTAAAACAGTTGATATTAATAAGTTGGCTCAACTCAGCCCAACCAAAGCGCTCAACCAGCGCATTAACCTGCATTTCAAGCGTTACGCCATGTAAAGGGTCTTTAGATAGATGAGCATTCATATGAAGTCCAGTTCAGTAGTTCCAGATTGAGTGATTAGCGCAGCAGGCTTGCGAAGCGAAAGGTTACAAGAAAGCCGGGCAACCAGCAATGGCATAAACAGGCATGGTGCTTGCTAATGAACACCATGCCTCCTTACGCTTAATCAATACTCTTTAAATGCCAGTTCCAGGCGGGCGATCAGCGGTTTGAACAGATAGCTTAAAAATGTCCGCTCTCCGGTTTTTATCGTCACGCTGGCGGGCATCCCCGCTTTAATTTTGTAATCGCCCAACAATCGCGCACCTTCAGAAGAAACCTGCACTTCTGCAAGATAATAGGGCTGCTGAGTGGCTTCATCGATTAGTCGATCAGCCGAGATGGTCAGAACACGGGCAGGCACTGACGGCAAAAGTGCATGGTTAAGGGCAGGGAACAGAACATCCACTGTTAATCCCGGCGCCAGCTTATCAATGGCATGCACCGGTATTTTGGCATCGATTTGCATCGGTTGTCCGGCGGCGACAATATCCATCAGATGTTCGCCAGGTTGAATAACTCCTCCGACGGTACTGACTTTAACGTCCAGCACGATACCGTTAATCGGGGAGCGAATTTCCGTGTTATCCAGCTCATGTCGGGTTGAAACCAGTTCATCTTCCAGCATGGCCACTTCTTTCTGATTCTCGGTAAGTTCAGACTCTACTTCCCGCAGATATTGATGACGCACCTGATAGGCTTTAATTTTCAATTCATTTTGTTGTGATTTGAGCCTGGCAATGTTCAGAATGTCTTCTGAGACACTACTGGATATTTCAGCGGCCTCGCGCTCAAGCACCAGCAATTGCGCTTTGGGATAATAATTTTTTTCACTCAGCGCACGAATAGCGCCTAATTCCCGGCTAATCAGATTGAACTGGCGATCGCGATAGCCTTTTATTTTATTTAAATTATCCGTTTGTCCCACCAGGCCATCGAGAGTTTCCTGAATCATCGATAATTCATCCTGGATTGTTTTACGTCGCGTATCAAAGAGTTTGGCTTGCAGGTTTCTGACATCAGCCAGACGTTTATTGCCGGAAAATTGTTGTGTCAGTGCCTCATTAAAAGCGATCGCCTCCAGACCATCTCTTTCCGCCAGTAACCGGTCTTCAATACTTTTTGCTGAAATATATTGGGCATTTAATGCGCTGAAGCGCATATCAAGCTGCATTTTATCCAGACGCACTAACACCTGGTTCTTTTTAACGACGTCACCTTCCTTAATAAAAATATCGGTTACCCGTCCGCCGCTCAGATGTTGAATTGTCTTCCTGTTGCTCGAGACCGTCACCGTGCCGTCCGCGACCACACCAGCATCAAGAGGAGCTTGAATCGCCCACAGTAAGAAACCACCTACACCGAGGGCAATGACAATTATCCCGCGAATAATCGGCGTCCAGATATTAGTATCAACACCAGCAGCGTCAGTATGGTCAGCAATTTTGTCTTTATTTTTCATCTTCATGCCTCGCGTTTTTGTTCATTGTTGGATGAAGAAGACGTTGCAACCGGTTTTAATATATTGGCCTGCCGTAGATTGGCAAAAACCTGGTCGCGGGTACCAAATTCCTGGATGGCTCCGTCATTAAGAAGCAATACCTTATTGACCACGCCGAGTAGTGTGGGTCTGTGTGAAATAATGACGGTGGTTTGCCCTTGTGTACGCAAGGTATTAATAGCTTTGATGAGGGCGAATTCACCGGCGTCGTCAAGATTGGCATTCGGCTCATCAAGTACAATAAATGCAGGGTTATTGTAGACTGCGCGCGCCAGCCCAATGCGCTGGCGTTGACCGCCAGAGAGCTGGTGCCCGCCAGCACCCAGTAACGTGTCGTACCCCTGGGGCAGACGCAGGATCATCTCGTGTACACCTGCCAGTTGCGCCGCAGCGACAATCAGTTCGCTATCATTTTTCGTGAAGCGGGCGATATTTTGCGCAATAGAGCCATCAAACAGTTCAACATCCTGTGGAAGATAGCCAATCGAGGGGCCGAGCAATTCTTTGTCCCACTGGCAGATATCTGCGCCATCCAGCCTGACTTTTCCCGATAACGGTTTCCAGACGCCAACCAGAACTTTAGCCAGCGATGTTTTTCCTGATGCCGAGGGGCCAATAATCCCCAGCACTTCCCCTTGTTCGAGCTGAAATGAGATATTACGCAATAGCGGAGCATGCTGGCCTGGTGCCGCTGCGAATACGCTCTCAACGCTGATATTCCCTTTGGGTCGCGGCAGGGGCAGTACGTCTTTGGGCGCCGGGTATTCTTTAAGCAGGTTTGATAACTGGTGCCACGCACTGCGAAATTGCACGAACTGTTTCCAGCTTCCGATAACCTGTTCGACCGGGTTCAGGACTCGCCCAAGAATAATGGACGCGGCAATCATCAGGCCCGGAGTAATATGGCCGCCGATGACCAGTAAGGCACCGGCACCCAGCGCAATAGATTGCAGCAGTACCCGAACAAAACGACTCAGACTGCTTAATCCCGCCGTTTTATCTGCTATCTGTGTTTGCAGTACCAGTACTTTATTATGCTGCTCCTGCCAGTTGGATTTCAGGGTGGAGAGCATTCCCATAGCTTCGATAGCATCGGAGTTTTGCAACTGTTTATTCAGTTTACTGGCATTAGTGATAGTTAACGCATGGGCTTGCTGGATAGGGCGTTTGGTGGCAATTTCTGATACCAGCGTCAGAATAAATAACAGAGTTATTCCACCGAGCGAAAGATATCCCAACAGGGGATGGACAATAAAAGCGATAAATAGATAAATCGGCGTCCAGGGAATATCCAGTAACGCAAACAAGCTATTGCCGGAGAGAAATTGCCGGATCTGGTCAAGCTCCGCTAAAGACTGCGCGGGGTTGTTGTCACCGGTGGCAACTTTTCGTTTAAAGGCCGAATTAAAAATCAGTTGGCTCAATTTCACATCAAGCCGGTTACCCAATCTAACCATAACCTTTGAACGGGCAGATTCGATCATGGCAATGATGATGTATAAGCCGACAATCAATAAGGTTAACATTAACAATGTGGTGGTGTTTTTACTCACCAGAACACGGTCGTAAACCTGTAGCATATAAATTGCCGGCGCCAGCATAAGCATATTAATCACACAACTAAAAAATAACAGTACAAGAAAAGTGGGTTTCGTTCCTTTTAATGCATCATTCAGTTCTGTTGGCGTATGCTGGCGCGACATGGTCTTCTCCTTATACGATCAATGAACTATTGCCGTTATTACTGGCAAGTGTGGTTGGGAGTTCCAGGTAAAAATCACCGATATTAACGGTGGTTGAATTCACGCCCACTAACGTAATGGTGTCAGCGCCGATGGTCACGATGGTGTTGCCATTGCTTCCGGTGATGGCAACGCTGCTGGCAAAATTACCCGCGTTGATACCAAGGAATACCAGATCAAGATAGTCCTGGCCGCCATTTGGGTTACTGTCAAAGCCGGTAATGCGGTCTTGCCCAAAGTTTGATCCGAAGGCAAAAATGTCATTTCCGGCACCGCCATCCAGATTGTCATTTCCTTCCTGGCCATTGAGGATATCGTCGCCGTTCCCACCGGAGAGCGTATCGGCACCAGCACCGCCAATCATGACGTCGTTACCGTTTCCACCCTGCAGGTTATCGGCGCCATCTCCACCATCAAGGAAGTCATTTCCGACGCCACCAAACAACTGGTCGTTGCCCCCCATACCAAACAGTTGGTCATTACCGGCCCCACCTGTGATGATGTTGGCAATCCCGTTCCCGGTACCGATAAAACTGCCGGTTCCGGTAAATACCAATTCTTCAACGTTATCGCTCAGGTCATAACTGCTCAGACTGGTTCGGACAACATCCGTCCCGCCATTAACACCTTCGATAACTACGTCACCAAAATCATCGACGATATAGGTGTCATCTCCGGCTCCGCCCGTCATGCTGTCTGCACCCAAACCACCATCAAGCATGTCGTTTCCTGCATCACCTTGCAGCGTGTCTTGTCCTGCTTCACCAGAGAGCGTGTCGTTACCAGCCCCGCCAACTAACAGGTCATCACCCGCACGTCCAAGCAGGGTGTCATTACCGCCTTCACCGCGCAGAATGTCACTCCATGCAGTACCTGTCAGTGTGTTACCGGCGTTAGTCCCCACAATGAGGTCGCCAACAGGCTGAGTAGTTGTTGATGTCAGAACAACAGGGGGGTTACCTTCGTCATCAATGACGGTGACAACCACTTGTAACGTCCGTCCAACCATCGCCTGACCGGGTGTGTAGGTGGCCGATGTCGCGCCGATAATATTGACGAATCCGGTCGGGGAACTCATTCTCCATTGGTAGGTGAAATTGCCTCCGCTCAGGCCGTCGGCATCAGCGATGCCTGATACCACGGCGGTAAGCGTCAGGCTTTCAGTCGGCGTCAGGTCATTAATCACTGGCACGCCGGTTGTCGCCTGATTGCGTGGCATGATCGCCTGGGTTTGCGCTGATACTAAGGTTTCAGCATCGCCCATCCGATCGTTGAAACTGGCGACGACGCGCAGCGGAGCACCCTGAATAGATCCCGGCACTCTGAACTCCACCCCGGTTGCCTGATCCCGCCACTGGCCGTTAACAAATGCCTGCCATGTCATCGTGATTGCCACATCCGCAGCGAGGCCGTTACCATCTAACAAGTTCGCCAGATTAACGCGCAGTAAGTCGCCCACAGAAGGTGCAGCATTATTGATTGCAAGGTCGCCAGTCGCTTTTTGCGCCGTTACCCATAACTGTTCGCCGTTACCAAACTCCAGTTTTTCGATGTTCAGTAAACGGTCAATACCATCATTAAGATTTAAGGCGGCATCTGGTGTTGCGTGGTCGACCCGGAGGCTTCCATCTGCCATACGGGTAAAGGCATAGTTGCTGCTAATGTCACGGTACACCGCAACATCCGTTTCTGTGCCATCACCGTCATGCAAGATTTCACGCACAATTGACAGTTGATTCGGTTTCAACGTTCCATCCAGCATGTAAGATTTCAATTCGGCCATACTCTCGGCACTGGTGAGACCTGCCATACCGGTTACGGCAATGCGCACATTCAGCCAGGCATCGCCATCGATAATGTCATTACCAGCCTTACCGGTTATACGGTCGCTGCCGCCGCCACCGAGTAAAATGTCGCTACCATCATCAGGATTCAGCAGAACCGTATCAGGGTTAGCGGAACGCTCTACGCCCAGGATAGCCTGTAGACCGTCAATTCTGTCCGCACCTTCCTGAGTCAGGTTGTTGGAAAGAGGAACACCCTGAACCGGGGCCGTACCGATGGGCTGTTCAGTGCCGGTTAACACATCGTTATGTTTCCATCCTGATAGCCCTTCAACCAGGTCAAAACGGTCACGCAGAATAAATTCTTGCTGGTTCACGAAAATAGGGATCCCGAGGTCAGAGTTAGCGCCGTTCGGATCGCCTTTATGGATAGCCCAGTCAAAACCCGCCATACCATTATTTCGTTGAATGCCCGCGCCCTGAACCATTATGTCGTCACCGGCTTCACCATCGTAGTCAGTGTCGTTACCCTGACCGTTCAGGACATCATGACCAATAATAGTGCTGTTGAAGAACAACTCAGAGTTATCACCAGCGAGCGTGTCAAATCCGTCACCACCTTCCAGCCAGTCGTCGCCTTCATTACCCAGCAGGAAGTCGCCACCCGATCCTCCCAGCGCAAAGTCGTTATCCTGCCCAGAGAAGACTTCCTGTGCATCTTCGCCTACCACCACGAAGTCACTGCCAGTGCCGCCAAAGACCAGATCGTTACCGTTGCCGGAGAAAATAACATCGTGCCCGGCATCCCCATGCAGGAAGTCGGCATCGCCAACGGGCGTACCGGTGTCTGTAATGATGTCATTACCGTCACCGCCGTGGACCACATCCGCTTCATCGCCACCGTCAAGACGGTCATCACCGCCGTCACCCCACAGGCTGTCGATACCTTTACCACCGATTAACGTATCGTTTCCGGCGGTACCACCGAGCACGACGTGTCCGTCGCCGGTATATTTAAGGTAACCACCATCCGCAAAACCATCACCGTTCACATCGGCACCGGGATCACGACGTACCAACAAAGGTGAAAGCAAATCTTTCAGTGGGTTACCCCATTTAGGATCTATTTCCGTTTGCAGTACACGGTTCACCTCGAATATATGATCTGGCGTCTGGAAGAGGTTGGCGGGGAGGTGAGAGGAACCGTTTTCACCGAGGTCGCTGTTACGCATCACCAGGGCGGAAAAAGAGTTCGCCTCCAGTTCATTGAGCAAGTTAAGCCCCTGAACGCGGCTCAAATAGTAGAAACGGTCGCCGTCCTGCAACATTTCCATTTGTGTTTCAAAAACAAAGTTGAAGGTCGAACCGAGCATCCCGCCAAATTCGTTTTTACGTTCCGCCAGACCACCGATCCAGAAGTCGACCATATTCAGGCCAGATTCTTTGGTGGCCCATGCACCGGTACTGTTGAAGAAGTCCATTGCGTCAGCTGGCGGGGAGTTGTTGGCATCACCAAACAACAAAAAGTTTACCGCCGCGCGTTTACCTTCAAGGGTGGTGGCGTTAAGAATCAACTCATGCTGGCCGTAGGCCGCCATAAAGTTGATGATTGAAGCGGGGTTTTTCAGGTACGTCGTAAAATCAGCCCAGCTGGTATATGGCCGTAGCTGAGAGTCTCCGCTTAATTCAAAGAACTGCTCGCGAGCCTGGTTTAATGTCGGCATTGCCGTATCCCGGCCACGGGCAATGTTAAGCGCACCTAAATCAAGTGGCAGCCCAATCAGGTTATTACGCAGGGCATCAGTAATAAACTCATCAATTTCGTTGCCAACCTGCCGCGTCATGCCACGCACAATTGCGCCGATCGCCTGATCGTCAGTAACGGTGACACCGTTAATTTCATTAAATGCAACCGGGTTTAGGAACGCGGCAATCAGGCCGATATCCCCGCTTTGCATATCGATGTCGGTACGGGCCACGGTTTCTGTGAGCATCGAATGTCCAAAACGGTAAACCACATGCGCAAACTCAGCAAAAATCAGTGGATTAATATCCGCCGTATTAGAGAAGACAAACGGATCGACAGCGGGTTGTACGGTACGCGCAAACTCCTCAAAAACGAGGTGCTGATACTGCATTTCCGTGGAGAAGCGCCCCGCCTGGAATAGATACTCACCATTCCATACCAGGGTACTGGTATCTGCCGGTAGCTCAGTAATTTGGTGTGACGGCATCAGCCACTGATTAATAAGAGCAATATCACCCGTTTCCAGCAGGGTAGTTTTATATTGTTCGACCAGGCGGTTATGTTCGCTGTGAAATACTGCGTGTACAGCGGTTAAACCAATGTTCTCGTTACCACGTCCGTCGCCGGTGATAAAGTGGCGGTTGAGCAGTTCGTTATCATAGGTGCCGGCAGGTTGTTCACCCCCAATGGCATTATCACTATCAGCCACAAGACCTGATTTTGGCGCTGCAGTATGTGCAATATCATCGAGAAAAGCATGCCCGGTTCGGAGCGTTCCATCCGGTAATAGACCACCGTTAGCTTCGACTAACCC
Source organism: Citrobacter sp. S-77 (assembly GCF_963864895.1). Taxonomy (NCBI): domain Bacteria; kingdom Pseudomonadati; phylum Pseudomonadota; class Gammaproteobacteria; order Enterobacterales; family Enterobacteriaceae; genus Citrobacter; species Citrobacter sp. S-77. The sequence continues at coordinate 2,290,583 of NZ_CAWLWU010000002.1, read as the reverse complement.
GCCAGTGGTAACAATCTGTACTTTACCATTTTCACTTAAAATCAAATTACCGTAGCGGTCAGTCGCCAGAAGTGGAACATTAAAAACATCTTGATCGGTGAGTTTAATTCCCAGCAAACTTTCGGCCTGGTTTTTAACATCAGCCCAGGTTGCCAGTCCGCCATTAACTCCGCCTAATAAATTACCAGTAGGTTCCGGTTTACCGTCGATTAATACGTACTCACGGATAAAAATCTGATGCGAAGGGTGGGAGGTATAGGTTTGGTTTTGATCAATGAATGGAGTGGTGAGGTTTACAGTTTCATGGTTTTCATCAACTTGTGCCCGAGTTAATACCATGAAATTTGTCGGCGATCCTTTTACGTATAAAGGATCGTCGGGTTGCAACGGAATGAAGACAATGCCATTTCCTCCTTTTGGTATTAAGTCCAGCCCATGGTCAAAAAACTGACCAAAAAAGGTCATCCAGCCATTAAAAGCAGGGGAGAGACCAATATCTGGAGACTGGTTTGGAATGGACAAACTGCCATTTTCCGAAGTGGTTCCTCCTCCGGGAGCATTTTTTAATGAGTTGTAAACTTCCAACGCAGCCGGGTTAGATGCCGTTTGGTCAGATATTAAATTACTGATAACCCGAGGGTCAGCATCAATAACCGTCCCACCGATTTGGGTGTAACTGGTCATTTGATCTGCGTCCTGCCAGTTCAGTGCTGTTAACCGCGGCATAGTCTGATCGGCTGAACCGTATAGCTCCTGACCCGGCAGTAGGTTATTCCATGAACCATCAACAGTGCGTAGCCCATACGGTAACAATGGGCTGGAGACTAACTCACGAAGTTCATCACCATTGATGGTGCCGTCAGGGTTAGTTGCGGCTTCTGATATTTTGATCTGCTTGAGAATAAAAGCGAGATCGTGCAGTGTGACAGTAAAGTCATATTGTGAGGCCATAATAATTACCCCTATCTTTACCTTAATTTAGCTATCATCACTCAATTCTTCTGTTTACAAATTGACATGAGAATGAGTCGTATTTGATGCTTAATTGTTATTACGTCTTTTAAGTCCATTTATTTAATGACTAAAAATATAACTACGTAATTAGAGGTATTCTCCTGAGCTTTATACCGGTCGTAATAATACATTCACCTCACTTATGAATTCAGTTTCAGCGAGTTGCAGGCAGCCCTGAACCATTGAATCTGCAGGCATATTCAAGGCACACGGGGTGGGAAGAAGACGATGTCTTGCAATGTTTAATTTTGTTGGGGTTTTTATCTCACATTACATTTTTGTTATGATCATAACTATGGATTTTCCTGGACCGACTTCACTCATACTTTATTATGAATAAGATTAAATTTTCATTTCTTTACATTTCAATTGATGTCAAATTATTTTTACACTGAATCGGGCTTAAAAAGAAAATAAAAAATGAAACAGCAGACTGTAATAAACGTCTGTACTGTTGAAGGCTTTTTTTAAAAGGGAAGGGATTATGTGAAAAAGGAGAGAACCTCCTGCCAAATCAATAAATCGGGAAATTTAACGATTTGACAGAAGGTTAACCTGAAAGATTAAGCAACGTTTCGTGTGTGACCGGCAAGGACCGCCAGCGCATCGCTGTTCTCGATAGTGATATATTTGCCTTTTACCGCCAACATGCCACTTTTCTGGAAACGACCCAACAGACGGCTGATAGTTTCGACCGTCAATCCAAGGTAATTACCAATATCGCCACGAGTCATTGTCAGACGGAATTCGCGAGGTGAGAAGCCACGTTGTGCGAAACGACGGGACAGATTGTAGATAAAGGCCGCCAAGCGCTCTTCCGCATTTTTCTTTGACAACAACAGGATCATGTCCTGATCGCCTTTGATCTCGCCGCTCATCAGACGCATCATCTGCTGACGCAGGTTAGGCATCTTACCGGACAGATCGTCCAGAGTTTCGAACGGAATTTCGCATACCATTGAGGTTTCAAGCGCCTGGGCGAAACTTGGGTGATGGCCGCTGCCAATGGCATCGAAACCAACCAGGTCGCCAGCCAGATGAAAGCCGGTAATTTGCTCATCGCCCTGTTCGGTAATGGTGTAACTTTTTATCGTACCGGAGCGGATCGCATAGAGTGATTTAAGCTCATCACCTGCTTTAAAAAGCGTCTGTCCTTTTTGGATAGGCTTTTTGCGCTCGATGATGTTGTCGAGCTGGTCAAGCTCATGCTCGTTAAGTGTGAACGGGATGCAAAGCTGGCTGATGCTGCAATCCTGGCAATGGATAGCACAACCGCCAGACTGAATGCGCCGTATAATTCGCTTTTCCGGGATCATAGGTCTGCTCAAGCCGTAATTGATATTTGTCAATTTTAACATCTTTTTGGTGAGCACGTAAGCCTGAGCTACTCCCAATAGAGAATAATTCAGGCATAAGCTGGTTGAATGTTTGTATCTATCTGATTAACCGCATTTTATTTGAGGGTGTTATATGTGGAAGTGTGATGAATAAGGCATTTATTGCCTGGATCCTAGAGAAGCAAATAGCCTTCGTGGCGCAACAACCACTCTTTTCGCTGCACACCACCAGCATATCCTGTCATTGTGCCGTTACGTCCAATAACGCGATGGCAGGGGACAACGATACTCACCGGATTAGAACCATTCGCGGCACCAACGGCTCTGGCTGCGCCAGGACGCCCCAACTTCTCTGCCAGTTGTCCATAATGCATCACCTGTCCGCACGGGATTGTGCGTAGTGCTTGCCATACTTCTCGCTGGAAAGGTGTTCCCGCGGTCGCGGTTTCAAGCGAGTCAATGATGCTAAGGTTTCCTGCAAAATAGTCTGACAGCTTGTCGCTCAACCCGCCGGGATTTTTGACGGCACTACGCCGATAACCCTCAGTACGATAATGAATATCCAGTAGTTGTTCCATGCGATCACGGTGCTGGTCCCATTCCACGGCGCGCAGGCGAAACTGCTCGTCACAAATAACCCACAGTGGCCCCAGTGGCGTTGCGATAGTGTCTTCAAGTAAATTCAGCATCCGTTTCTCTCATTACAGGCGCGGCAATTCAGCGGGATCACACAATATCACGCCATTGATATACACAGCTATACCCCCTTAGATCCACTATTGAACTCCTCGTTATCTATGCGAATTATTGGAAATTACCGTAAACCGTTGTCCGTGTAATACTGCGCGGTTATGATAATGGCCGTCGCAAAAACGCTGGAGGATGAAACATGAACCTTGATGATGCATCGCTGTTTCTTGAGGCAATGGGGGATGTTGAACCTCTGAAAGGCTGCGCTGATGTTCACTGGCAACCTGTACGAAACCTGCGTACTCCGGCACGTATCGATACACTGCAATTAGATAATTACCTCTCGACAGGCTTCCTCGATATCGTACCTCTAAGCGTACCACTGGAGTTTCGTCGCGAAGGTTTGCAGCATGGCGTTATCGACAAGTTGCGTACCGGAAAATATCCTCAGCAGGCGAGCCTCAACCTTCTGCGTCAGCCCGTCGAAAAATGCCGTCAGATGCTATTCAGCTTTATTCTTCAGGCACAACAGGATGGTTTGCGTAACGTACTGGTTATTCATGGCAAGGGACGTGACGATAATTCCCATGCCAATATTGTACGCAGTTACGTGGCGCGCTGGCTGACGGAGTTTAACGATGTGCAGGCCTATTGCACCGCACTGCCGCATCATGGTGGCAGTGGAGCGTGCTATGTTGCGTTACGTAAAACGGCGCAGGCAAAACAGGATAACTGGGAACGTCACGCGAAACGTAGCCGCTAACTGATTCAACCTCAGGCTGCCAGCACTCTGTTCCTGCCTTCATTCTTGGCTTTATATAGCGCGTCGTCCACGCGCTTGAATAACTCATCAATGCTTTCGTTAGCTTCGTGACGTGCCACGCCGATGCTCACGGTAAAGCGGGGCAGACCAGGAAGAGTGACCCTGGCTACCGTCGCGCGTATCACCTCAGCAAGATTAATGGCGACATCCAGAGACGTACGAGGCAGCAGCAAGACAAACTCTTCACCACCCCAGCGAAAAATCAAATCGTCTTTTCTCGCGCAAGATTCCAGCGTGCGAGCCAGAGCGCAAAGCACTTCATCTCCTTTTAAATGACCGAAGAGATCGTTAATGCTCTTAAACCGATCGGTGTCGATCAGCAGCAGGCTGTAATCCTGAGTTAATGATATAGCGTGTGTCTGTTCGGGCTCGGTAATTTGATAAAAATGTCTGCGGTTAAGTAACCCGGTCAATGCGTCATGAAGGGCTGCCCGTTCCAGCTCCTGTTCCAGGCGCTTTTGTTCAGTAATATCATGAATGATGCACAACATGAGTTTGTTGCCGTAAATCTCAATGGGACCGGCGTAGGTTTGTACGTGACGGGTGCTGCCATCAGCAAGTTTATGAACAAAATGTAAGGGCTTATGGCCACCAGGCAAATGCGCTATTTTGTGCATTACCGGTAGTATATGACGGCCCAGCATATTTATTTCCCAGGTGTGTTTCTGGCACATCACGTCATGGCTGTAGCCATAGAAAGTTAGCGCGCTCAAATTCGCATCGACAATAAGCCCATCGCGTGAGGGGTCGATGAGCAACATCGGCGCTGAGTTTGTCAGAAAAAAACGCGCGTAAAACCCTTGTTTCTTACGCTGATAGGTAGCGGAACGACTGGCTTTCAGCCCCTGTGCGCTGGGGGTCTCAATACCTTCAAAAAGGATAACATCACCAACGTTGGCGAGAGTTCTTATAGACAGGCGGCAGGACAGTGCTATTTCCGCGCCATCCCTATAAACGGTGATAATTTCTACAATGTCGTGATGATTTCTCAAATCACTGAGATACATCGGCAAATCCGCCTGGGCATGGGTCGAGAATATTCCCCTCCTGAGTCGGGAAAAGCTCGGCTCAGGCATTATTTCCCGCGCAACGGCATTGGCGAATACCAGCTCTTCGGTGTGGGGCAAAACGATCCAGACCGGAATGGTTAATAAATCCAGTGAATGCAGTTCAGTTGTGCTCATCGATAATCCCGTTATCTTTATATGCTGTGTTGCCGGTTTAAGGGCGAATAAGAGCCTGTCCCATTAGGTTATTTTATTTGCCATTTTGGCCCCGACAGAGTTCTAAATTGGCTGCAATAATGTACGCCTACTGGGCCAGGCTCTAATTCTTATTGTTCACGCTCACAATGTTATTGATTGACGGTGAGATAATGGCTGTAAGACTGGTTTAGTTTTAACGGTACTTTCTGTTTGCAGCAACTCATGGATTCTGTGCGCTGGCAGCGGCTTAGCAAACAGGAAACCTTGTAATACTCCGCACCCCATTTGGGTTAGCAACGCTTCCTGTTCCGGAGTCTCTATTCCCTCAGCAACAACGCACATATTCATGGATTGGGCTATGTCAATAATAGTAGACACGATTTTTGTGTTCTTGTTGTTTTCGCTAATATCTTTAACAAATATTCTGTCGATTTTTAATTCCCGGGCCGGGAGAGATTTCAACATCAATATATTTGAATAACCAGTGCCGAAATCATCAATAGAAACGATGATCCCAAGAGCAGAAAAGGCATTCAATACTTCCACACTGCGTTTGAGATTTTTAAGCGCGGTACTCTCAGTGAGTTCCAGTGTTAATTGCGCAGGTGAAAGTTGATATTGTGCCAGAGCGTTGCAGACAATATCGACGATATCATGTTGTTCAAACTGCGCGGGTGAGAGATTCACCGCGAGAGTCCACTCTCCATGACCCTGAGATTTCCACTGATGCAACTGGAAGCAGGCCTGCTGGAGAACCCAGGTACCAACAGGAAGTATCAGACCTGTTTCCTCAAGTGCAGGCAGAAACTCAGCAGGCAACAGCACACCGCGCTCAGGGTGATGCCAACGCAGTAACGCTTCAAAACCGGCCAGCGAATGATTGCCTGCGGTATATTTCGGCTGATACCACAACTCAAATTGATTCCGCTCAAGCGCTTGCGACAGTTCCTGTAAAAAGGTGGGAGGCGTAGCGGCAATAGTCTCCATTTCCGGTGAATAAAGCGCCCAGCCGTTTCTGCCAGCCTGTTTGACATGGTACATCGCCATGTCTGCCTTCACTTTGAGCTCATGCAGCGTTGAACCGTGCTCAGGATAAATACTGCTTCCTGCACTTAACGAGACCCTGATAGTGCGTCCGAACAGTGTAAAAGGTTCTTTAATGACACTGGCAATTCGGGTAAGCAGGGCGGAGATAGCATCTTTGTTACTGTCGGGCACCAGAAGAATAAACTCATCGCCCCCCAGTCTTGCGAGTGTCATGGTGTCATCAAGGCATGTATAGATCCGTTGAGTACTGGCAATCAGTAGCTGATCGCCAATGTGATGCCCCCAGGTATCATTGACGACTTTGAACCGATCGAGGTCGATAAAGACCAGCGCAAAGCGTTGTTGATGGAGTTTGGAATGCCGCAGGCAGGCCTGCAAACAGGCGTCGAATTGCGCACGATTAGCCAGGCCGGTCAAAGAATCGAAGTGTACCTGATGCTCAAGCTGGCAGTTTAGCTGATGCAGATTGTCAGCCAACCGGGATGTACGCAGTTGAGAGTCCACCATCGAGATAACCAGCATAATACCCAGAATTACCAGAGTAATGGCTGACACCCAGATGGACAATTCAAGCGTACCGATCCCGTCGTTCTGACCGTGCCCTGCGTGCGTGAAGGTCGCCGCCCCCATCCCGGTATAATGCATGGAGGCGATTGCCAGCGCCATAATCAGCGCGGCAATAAGTCGGTTAATCAATACACGTCGGGTATTTTGTCGTAAATGAAAAGCAAGCCATAAACCGACTCCCGATGCGCCAACAGCAATGATCACCGAGAGCAGTATAAGTGAGTAATCCCATGTAATGGCGGCATGCTCGATAATGGCGGCCATGCCGACGTAATGCATAGTCACCACGCCGGTGCTCAATACGCTTGTCGCGATGGCAAGCCGTTTTATCGATAACGTCTTGCCAGAGATCGCAATATTAATAGCGAGGGTTGCGCTGGCAAGCGCGATAAAGAAAGAAAAGGCGGTGAGGGGAACGTGATAGTTTATGGGCATGTTCATTTTCATGGCCAGCATGCCGATAAAGTGCATTGACCAGATCCCCATGCCCAACGTTGCTCCACCAGATAGTCGCCAGAAGGTAGATTCTCGTCGACTGGATATAGCAACTTTGCCCGCACTATCGAGAGCAATAAAAGAGGCGATAAAAGCGACAACAAAGGAAATCCCAATCAATACAGGGTCCCACGAAACGTGCAACATCATACTACCCATCGAAAAAAAGCCGTGATGATAAATTTAGCAGGTTTTGTCCAGTTAACCTGGTAAAACCAGGAGCGCTCTTATTTTTTTACCCGCAGTATTAGTTGAAGCATGCATAGCAAGCCAATACCCATAGTTTACTTATATAAGCATTAATTAAATTTATAGGTTTAGAAGGGAGGGCTTAACCCGGCTGGCATTACAAAACATCGACAGCCCGCCAGATTTTCATCGTTATCAGGATAAAATACCAAGCTAGCATAAACTGATGGCGTAATACTGTGACTTAAGTGAAAAGGCGGCATGCTCTAATTGAATGTTCAGGTTTCGTTATGGAGTAATGGCAATCTACATCGCAGATGCTATAAAAATAATACCCGCATTATTCCTTGATAAGCAGGATCATATGTTAAATAACATCAGTGTCAGGACGTTTATTATTTTATTTCTGGTGTTCACTCTTGTTATCGTCAATGTCGTTGAATTCATATTATCTGCCGGACTGGATGTAATTATTTACGCTAATATTGTAAATGCTATTTCTATATTATGTCTGTGGTGGTACATGACAAAATACCTGGTGGTGCCGATCAATACCGTAAAAAGGAGTATCGAAGAGGTTACATCAGGGAATCTGGCAATCAGCATTCCAGAATTCGGAAATAACTGTGCAGGTCGGCTCATTCCCGGTATTAATAGCTTGTCGAACAATATTTCATCCTTAGTCAGTGAGATAAGAACGTCCTCAAGAACTGCGCTGACGCTCTCAGAACAACTCGCCGAGCGCAGTGCTGAGCTGTCAGTTAAAACGGAACAGCAATCAGGGGCATTAATGCAAACAACCGCAAACATGGATGAAATCGCAGTCAGCACACGAAATAATGCGGATAACACGCAGATGGCCAGCGCTCAGGCTAATATCGCGACGCAATCCGCGCGTCAGGGCGGCGAATTAATGGTGCAGGTAGCGTCAAATATGCGCTCTATTACTGAATGTGCGGAACAGATGACGGAAATTATTACGCTGATAGATGGCATTGCATTTCAGACGAACATCCTGGCACTGAATGCCGCAGTGGAGGCAGCAAGGGCAGGTGAGCATGGTAAAGGATTTTCCGTGGTTGCAGGTGAAGTGAGAATACTTGCACATCGTAGCGCAGAGGCGGCAAAAAATATTAAACGGCTAATTGATGAGACACATTACAATGTTCAGCAGGGTGCAGCTGTTGTGCGCGAAGCAGAAAAAAATATGCAGGACATTGTCGATGGTGCCGGCCAATTAAACCAGTTGATGGGTGAAATACTGACGACAACGCAGGAGCAGGAAAAAGGGATCACGAAGATTACCCAAGCCCTGGCTGAACTGGAAAATGTGACCCAAAGCAATGCCATCATGGTCGATGAATTATCTGACTCTTCAGGTATTCTGAAAAGTCAGGTGAATGACCTCCAGTCCCGAACACATAAATTTCGCTTGAGTACTATCTCAGTGGCTGATCCACTCACACAATCCAGAGGCAGTTCTGTTGTAACAGGAATAAGTCGACGGGATAGATATGGTCATTCATTCTAATCCTGCTGTAAAAGCGCTGACATCGTCGGCGCTTTTTACTTTATCTGAACATTTTTCTGAATCATTTCAGCACAATGGGACAATGAGATATTGCTTAACATATTCTGAAGGCTAGACTAACGAAAAAGCTGAGTGTATGTGGAGGTGCTGTGGAAGCCATTAGGGGATCTGAAGTTAATGTGCCGGATGCCGTATTTGCCTGGCTGCTGGATGGCCAAGGTGGGGTGAAACCGCTTGATGATAACGATGTTATCGACAGTCAGCATCCCTGTTGGTTGCATCTTAATTATACCCATCCGGATAGCGCGCAATGGCTGGCGACAACGCCGTTACTTCCTAACAATGTGCGTGATGCGCTGGCAGGAGAAAGCATGCGCCCGCGCGTAAGCCGAATGGGCGAAGGCACGTTGATCACGTTGCGCTGTATTAATGGCAGCACCGATGAACGTCCAGACCAGCTTGTCGCGATGCGTGTGTATATGGATGAGCGTCTGATTGTTTCTACACGCCAGCGTAAAGTTTTGGCGCTGGATGATGTGGTCAGCGAGCTGGAGGAAGGGACGGGACCGAATGATTGCGGAGGCTGGTTGGTCGATGTGTGCGATGCCTTGACCGATCATGCCAGCGAATTTATCGAGCAACTGCATGATAAAATCATCGACCTGGAAGACAATTTGCTTGATCAGCAAATCCCGCCACGAGGCTTTCTGGCATTACTGCGTAAGCAACTGATTGTCATGCGTCGCTACATGGCTCCTCAACGCGATGTTTACTCTCGTTTAGCGAGTGACCGTTTACCGTGGATGACCGACGACCAGCGCCGCCGGATGCAGGATATTTCCGACAGACTGGGAAGAGGTCTGGATGAGATAGACGCTTGTATCGCCCGAACCGGCATTATGGCGGATGAAATTGCGCAGGTTATGCAGGAATCGTTGGCTCGCAGAACCTATACCATGTCATTGATGGCAATGGTCTTTCTGCCCAGCACATTTTTAACCGGATTATTCGGCGTTAACCTCGGAGGCATTCCTGGTGGAGGCTGGCAATTTGGCTTCTCGTTGTTTTGTATTCTGTTAGTTGTCCTGATTGGTGGTGTTACTTTATGGTTGCATCGTAGTAAATGGTTGTAACAACAACGTTTTTTAGAGCCTTTCGCAGATGAAAACGCCCATTCTTTTGAGCGAAGTCAATAAACCATCTACCTATTCGGGGCAATATCTCTCTCGCAGGTGAATGCAACGTCAAGCGATGGGCGTTGCGCTCCATATTGTCTTACTTCCTTTTTTGAATTACTGCATAGCACAATTGATTCGTACGACGCCGACTTAGATTAGTCGGCTTTTTTTTGCCTGCAGGAAATCAGCGTCTACCCTAAAAGAGTCAGCCTGATTGACTGGAGGATAATATGACCTGCCTGATTGCATTACTGCAGCTACAAGTCCCAAACGCCGAGTCGTTACCTACCGACCCGGTCCCTGTACCCGATCCGATACCCCGTCCGCAACCGATGCCGGACCCACCACCGGATCAAGAACCGATTAAATTGTCGCATCACAGGCGGAGATCTGCGAGGATACGCGCCTGCTGAATGTGAGTTTTTACCGCGAGATAAAATTGTGACCGCTTTTTCTACCCTGAATGTTTTGCCTGCCGCCCAACTCGAGAATCTCAATGAGCTGGGTTATCTTGAAATGACGCCTGTTCAGGCCGCTGCGCTGCCGGCGATCCTGGCCGGAAAAGATGTTCGCGTGCAGGCAAAAACCGGCAGTGGCAAAACGGCCGCGTTTGGTCTTGGGCTTTTACAGCATATTGATGCCTCTCTTTTCCAGACGCAATCACTGGTCTTGTGCCCGACGCGGGAACTCGCTGACCAGGTGGCTGGTGAGCTTCGTCGTTTAGCGCGTTTTCTGCCCAATACCAAGATCTTAACCTTGTGCGGTGGACAACCCTTTGGTGCGCAGCGCGATTCACTTCAACATGCGCCGCACATCATTGTCGCTACGCCAGGCCGTTTACTTGACCACCTGCAAAAGGGAACTGTCTCTCTGGATGCCCTGAATACGCTGGTCATGGATGAAGCCGATCGTATGCTGGATATGGGCTTTAGCGATGCGATCGATGATGTGATCCGCTTTGCACCACCTTCACGTCAGACGCTGTTGTTTTCAGCAACCTGGCCGGAAGCGATTGCCGCTATCAGTGGTAGGGTGCAGCAAAATCCGTTAACGATCGAGATTGATACAGTTGATGCGTTACCCGCCATCGAACAGCAATTTTTTGAAACTTCTGCGCACGGCAAAATTGCGTTACTGCAAAAATTGCTTAGTCAGCATCAGCCGGCATCATGCGTTGTTTTTTGCAATACCAAAAAAGATTGTCAGTCAGTTTGCGATGCGCTGAACGCGGCAGGACAAAGTGCGCTGTCGTTACATGGCGATCTTGAACAGCGCGATCGTGATCAAACTCTGGTTCGTTTTGCGAACGGAAGCGCTCGCGTACTGGTTGCAACCGATGTTGCTGCGCGAGGCCTCGATATTAAATCACTTGAGCTGGTAGTTAACTTCGAACTGGCATGGGATCCGGAAGTCCATGTACACCGTATCGGACGTACGGCGCGTGCCGGTAACAGCGGGCTGGCTATCAGTTTCTGTGCGCCGGAAGAGGCTCAACGTGCCAATATTCTTTCCGAAATGTTACAGCTGAAGCTGAACTGGCTGCCTGCACCAGGCAATAGCGCAATCGTGCCGCTTGAAGCCGAAATGGCAACGCTGTGTATTGACGGTGGTAAAAAGGCAAAAATGCGTCCAGGAGATGTTTTAGGGGCACTGACCGGAGATATCGGTCTGGATGGCGCTGATATAGGCAAGATTGCCGTTCATCCGGCGCATGTTTATGTCGCCGTTCGCCAGGCCGTAGCGCATAAAGCATGGAAGCAATTGCAAGGCGGTAAAATCAAAGGCAAAACTTGCCGGGTTCGTCTACTGAAATAAATGTCGTGCCGGAGCGCCTGATGGCGCACAGCCTGAAGGCCTACAGACGCTCACGCGATTTGTAGGCCTGATAAAACGAGTCGTAAATTACTTCACTTCCACAACGTTCAGTCGTAACTCATCCAGTTGATTGTCATCTTCTTCTGGCTGCCAGCCGGCGGGTTGCAGCGGGATATCTTCACGATCAAAAGCCAGGTCGCCACCGTCCACGACTTCTGAACCATGTTTAATGCCTTTGAAATCGAAAAGATTGATATCGCTAAGGTGTGAAGGCACAACGTTTTGCATCGCGCTAAACATGGTTTCAATACGCCCAGGGTAACGTTTGTCCCAGTCGCGCAGCATATCGGCGATCACCTGGCGCTGCAGGTTAGGCTGTGAACCGCAAAGGTTACACGGAATAATCGGGTAGCCCTTGGCTTCGGCGAAACGCTCGATGTCTTTTTCTCGGCAGTAGGCTAACGGGCGGATCACGATGTGCTTACCATCATCGCTCATCAGTTTCGGCGGCATGCCTTTCATTTTCCCGCCATAAAACATGTTTAAAAACAACGTTTGCAGAATATCGTCGCGATGGTGCCCCAACGCAATTTTCGTGGCGCCTAATTCTGTTGCAGTGCGGTACAGGATACCGCGACGCAGGCGGGAGCAAAGAGAACAGGTGGTTTTACCTTCAGGAATTTTATCTTTGACGATACCGTAGGTATTCTCTTCGACGATTTTATATTCAACGCCAAGCTGTTCCAGATACTCCGGCAAAACATGCTCCGGGAATCCAGGCTGTTTCTGGTCAAGGTTAACAGCAACCAGAGAAAAACTGATTGGTGCGCTCTGCTGTAAGTTACGCAGAATTTCCAGCATGGTGTAGCTGTCTTTCCCACCGGAAAGGCAAACCATAATACGATCGCCATCTTCTATCATATTGAAGTCGGCAATAGCTTCGCCCACGTTACGGCGCAGACGCTTTTGTAATTTGTTCAGGTTGTATTGTTCTTTCTTGCTAAAATCTTGATTTTGCGACATTTAGTAGAGGCTCAATTCATAGTGTGGCATCAGAAGCGTATGCATCACGCCGGATAGTCCGGCAAAAAGAAGTCTGATATAAAAACTGTGGCGTGTATGGTACGGATAAGCGGGAAAAATGTCAGCACATTTAGGTCAGGAATCGTGGGGTAAAAGGGTGAGAAATGAAAAGCCCGCAGCGATGTGCGGGCCAAACAGCTTAGCGAACAACCAGAACCGAACACTCCGCATGACGTACTACGGCAGCGGCGTTAGAACCCAGCAGGTAAGTGGTGATGTCCGGGCGGTGAGAGGCAATAATCACCATATCTGCCGGTAATTTTTTTGCTATCTCCAGAATTTTGTCTTTTGGTGCACCTTCAGCAACATGCACCTGTACTCTGTCAGTCGGGATATTGAACTTCTTGATAATCTCTTCCAGTTGAGATTTTGCTTCGGCTTTCAGATCGTCCATGGCCGGTAACTCTGCCGAGTAGGCCAGTCCCAGAGAAGCATAATAGGGCAATGACGGAATGACGGTCAAAAAATGAACCTGCGCATCGTCAATTTTTGCCTCAGCTTCAACATGGGCAATAACGCGTTGAGTTAATTCTGAGTCTGAAATATCGATGGGTACAAGAATCGTTCTGTTCATAAAACCTCCTGTTTAAGTATCCATCTAAAGCTTACCGCGTAATGGCACTTTATGTACAATGACAGAGGTCACATTTTGGCATCACTTTATTTTGATTTCAGGAAATTTGCCTTTTATTACTCCATCGTAAAACCGGCCTTTAGACACTACTTTCAGGAAATCGCGAAAAACACGGACTGGGACATGCTGATATTGCAGCGTACCCATCTGGTGAAACCTAATTTCAAGCGTGAAGGAGGATTCGTCATAACCGACGGATGCAATACGAGATGATTTGACGGGGTGATGATTCATTGCGGGCATCCTCTACGACAGCACTTAATGCAATATATCATCTATCAAAGAAACGTTTTAACGCAACAGATATAATGTTTTGATCCAGATAAAACAGAATTACCATAAAAAGAATGGCCCGCTGTTTCCAGCGGGCTGACAAACTTAGAACTGATAAACCAGACCCAGTGCTACAACGTCATCAGTGGTGATACCGTTGTTTGCATAGAAGCTGTCATCTTCGTCCAGCAGGTTGATTTTATAATCAACGTAGGTGGACATATTTTTATTGAAGTAGTAAGTCGCGCCAATGTCAGCGTATTTAACCAGATCTTTGTCACCGTCAGTTGCGTTCAGATCCTGACCTTTAGACATCAGGAAAGAAACTGCCGGACGCAGACCAAAGTCGAACTGGTACTGTGCAGTGACTTCAAAGTTCTGAGTTTTATTAGCGATGGTGTTGCTAGCGTCACCGTTACTGTCGCCGTACGGAGTCATGTTACGGGTTTCAGAGTACATGGTTGCCAGGTAGATGTTGTTGGCATCATATTTCAGACCAGCAGTCCATGCGTCAGCTTTATCGCCGCCAGCAGTAGAGTGGTTGACCTGGTCATTCGTGCGGTCAGAAGAGGTGTATGCCGCACCGAAGCTTACGCCCATACCCAGATCGTAGGTTGAGGAGATACCGAAGCCGTCACCGTTGGAGTTCTTCATGTTACGGTCGCCGCCATTACCCGTACCTTCCTGCTCCGGGGACTGGTTTTCGTTAGCGCCCTGGTACTGCAGTGCAAAGTTCAAGCCGTTTACCAGACCGAAGAAATCAGTGTTGCGGTAGGTTGCAACGCCATTCGCACGACCGGTCATGAAGTTATCAGCTTTGGTGTAAGAGTCGCCACCGAATTCTGGCAGCATATCGGTCCAGCCTTCTACGTCGTACAGTACGCCGTAGTTACGACCGTAGTCGAATGAACCGTAGTCGCCAAATTTCAGACCAGCAAATGCCAGACGAGTGAAGCTGTTGCCATGGTCGCTTTCAGTCGTGTTAGCGTTAACCTGATATTCCCACTGACCGAAACCAACCAGTTGGTCGTTGATCTGAGTTTCACCTTTGAAACCCAGACGCATATAAGTCTGATCGCCATCATTGTTAGCGTCATCAGAGAAATAGTGCAGACCATCTACTTTACCGTAGAGATCTAATTTATTGCCGTCTTTATTATAAACTTCAGCAGCGTGAGCAGCGCCAGCAGCTAACAGGGCAGGAATTACGAGAGCCAATACTTTTCTGTTCATTGAAATAATCCTTTAGTTTTTTTATTTACCTGTGACTACCCATATAGGGAGTAAAAGCATGCTAAAGGAGAAGTTCCGTAAAGAGATAAATATGAATTGTTACGCCTTAAGTAAAACCTTAAGCAAATAATACTACAGAAATGATGATAATTATCGTGAATGTATTGAAGTTAAATATATAAAATTAAAATTATACAAGTCAATTTTGTTGGGATATTCTGCGCAGGTTATATGCCTTTATTGTCACGTTTTATTTTTCGTTGGGGAATTAGTAGAAATATTGATTAGCCAGCGAATAAATTGACAAGCCCGAACAACTGTTCGGGCTTTTTTTTGACTTCAGGCTACTACTGACCTAAACGTTTTAATCGGTACTGCTCTTTTCTGCTTTTCCTGCCAGTTGCGCGAGGAAGTCATAGCGTTTTTGTAAATCAGCCGTAGCATCCTTCCACAGTTGTTCAGCAACTTCAGGCTGCTGAGCGTTAAGACGGCGGAAACGCTGCTCATTCATCAGCGTCTCAGCCAGTGCGTCTGACGGAGGACGAGAGTCAAGAGCCAGCGGCAGTTTCCCTTCATCAGCACGACGCGGATCAAAGCGGTACAGTGGCCAGAATCCGGTCGCTGTGAGCTGACGCATTTGATCGTGGCTCAGCGCAAGATCGTAACCGTGCTCCTCACAAGGACTATACGCAATAATCAGCGACGGGCCCGGGTATGATTCAGCTTCCTGAATAGCTTTCACCGTTTGATTCAACTGCGCGCCTAAAGAGATCTGTGCGACATAAACATGACCGTACATCATCATACTTACGCCGAGATCTTTACGGGCTTTACGCTTACCATGTTCGCCAAATTTGGTGACGGCACCAAGAGGCGTAGCTTTTGACGCTTGCCCACCTGTATTGGAGTAGCACTGGGTATCCAGCACCAGGATATTAACGTTTTCGGTCAGGCTTAAGACGTGATCCAGGCCGCCAAAGCCAATGTCATAGGCCCAGCCATCACCACCAATCAGCCAGATGGATTTCTCAACCAGTGCGTCGGCGTCGGTTAACAATTGCTGTGCACCGTCAACACCTTGTAGATGCTGGCGCAACGCTGCAACCTGTTCACGACGAACCTCAGGTGTAGCTTCAGCGTGCAGGGCCTCATTCAGCTCCGCCGGGATTTTATCAGCAAACTGCTCCAGTAAACGCATTACACGCACACGATGCTGATCCACCGTTAAACGGAAACCCAGACCAAATTCGGCATTATCTTCAAACAGTGAGTTAGCCCACGCCGGTCCCCGACCATTGGCATCGGTGGTATATGGCGTTGAGGGCAGGTTACCGCCGTAAATCGATGAACAACCGGTCGCGTTAGCGATCAGCATGCGATCGCCGTACAGCTGCGTAAGCAATTTAATATACGGTGTTTCACCACAGCCAGAACAGGCTCCGGAATATTCAAACAGTGGGGTAATCAACTGAGAAGTACGAATATCGATACGTTCCAGTTTGCTGCGGTCAATCTCAGGAAGATTGAGGAAGAAGTCATAGTTCACTTTTTCTTCTTCAACATGCTCAAGGCGGGACATCATATTGATGGCCTTGATCTCCGGATTCTGACGATCTTTTGCCGGGCAAACTTCAACGCAAAGATTACAGCCGGTACAGTCTTCTGGCGCGACTTGCAGTACATACTTCTGACCGCGCATATCGCGGGATTTTACATCCAGTGAATGCAGACTGGCAGGGGCATTTTCCAGCGCTTCCGGCGAAACCACCTTGGCACGGATTGCCGAGTGCGGACAGGCGGCAACACAGTGGTTGCACTGGGTGCACAGCTCTTCTTTCCAGATAGGGATCTCTTCGGCGATATTGCGTTTTTCCCAGCGCGTGGTACCCATCGGCCAGGTGCCGTCCGGCGGAAGTGCTGATACGGGCAGGGCATCTCCCAGACCGGCGAGCATAGCGGCGGTCACGGTTTTAACAAAGTCAGGGGCCGCATCAGAAACAACCGGAGGGCGATTGGCGCTGTGAGGGTCTACCGGCTGCAACGCCACTTCGGCGACGGATTCACGTGCCAGCGCCAGCGCCTGCCAGTTACGTTCAACCAGGTCCTGACCTTTGCTGCTGTAGCTTTTCGCGATCGCGCCCTGCAGTTCCGCCAGTGCGCTGTCGCCAGGTAAAATTTGCGTCAAATGGAAGAATGCCATTTGCATGACGGTGTTGATTCGCGCCGCCAGGCCACACTCGCGAGCGATTTTAGCCGCATTAATCACGTAAAAACGTGCTTTCTTCTGATTAAGTACTGCCTGAACTTCCTGCGGCAGGCGCGCCCAGACTTCATCGACACTGTATGGCGTATTGAGCAGGAAAATACCGCCAGGCTTCAGTCGCTCCGCCATTTGATACTTATCAATAAACTGCAGTTGATGGCAGCCAACGAAATCTGCCTGCGAAACCAGATAGGCTGAACGAATAGGTTGCTCGCTGACGCGTAAATGGGAAACTGTCAGACCACCCGCTTTTTTCGAGTCGTAGACGAAGTAACCCTGTGCATACCACGGCGTAGAGTTGCCGATAATTTTGATGTTATTTTTGGTGGCAGACACACTGCCGTCGCTGCCCAGTCCATAAAACAGGGCTTCGAGTTTAGCGGTACCGGGGAGGGTGTTTTCCGGCAGAGGGAGCGACAGATTCGTTACATCATCATAGATGCCGACCGTAAAGCGTGGTTTCGGTTTAGCGTTGTTCAACTCATTAAACACCGCCATTACACAATCCGGGCCAAACTCTTTCGAAGAAAGACCATAGCGACCACCAATAACGCGCGGCAACGTTTCCCGCTCACCGCAGTTAAACGCTTCGGCAAGCGCTGTCATGACATCCAGATACAACGGTTCAGCCTGTGCGCCAGGCTCTTTTGTGCGATCCAGTACAGCGACACTGCGTGCCGTTTCTGGGAGGGCCTGCAGTAAATGTCTGGCAGAGAATGGGCGGAACAGACGCACTTTGAGCACGCCGACTTTTTCGCCGCGAGTAAGTAACTCTTCCACGACTTCTTCGCAGGTTCCAATCGCAGAGCCCATCAAAATAATGACGCGTTCTGCCTGTGGATGACCAAAGTATTCAAACGGCTGGTATTGGCGGCCCGTCGCGGCGGCGAAATCGTTCATCGCCTGCTCGACGTGATCATAGACCGCGTTGTACCACGGGTTAGTGGCTTCACGAGACTGGAAATAGGTATCCGGGTTAGCCGATGTTCCGCGAATAACCGGATGTTCCGGATTAAGTGCACGGGAACGATGGGCATCAATCTCCGCCTGCGGCATAAGTCCGAGGATCGTGTCATCGGCCAGCGGTACAATCTTATTGATTTCATGCGATGTGCGGAAACCATCAAAGAAATGAATAAAAGGAACTCGGCTTTTCAGCGTAGCAATTTGCGAAATCAGCGCAAAATCCTGAGCTTCCTGTACGCTGCTGGCGCACAGCATGGCGCAGCCCGTCTGCCGAACGGCCATTACGTCCGAATGGTCGCCAAAGATAGACAGTGCATGAGTGGCAATGGTGCGGGCAGCAACGTGCAGCACAAATGGCGTCAGCTGACCGGCCAGTTTGTACAACGTCGGGATCATCAGCAACAAACCTTGCGATGAGGTAAACGACGTAGAGAGCGCACCGGTCTGCAATGCACCGTGAACAGTTGCAATAGCACCGCCTTCAGACTGCATTTCCACTACGCGTGGGGTATCCCCCCAGACATTTTTAAGCCCGTTCCCGGCCCAGGCATCAGCCTGTTCTGCCATCGTCGAACTGGGCGTAATCGGGTAGATGGCGATAACCTCGCTGGTACGAAATGCGACCGAAGCAACCGCACCATTACCGTCAATTGTGATCATACTGACACCCTTACATTGCGCAAAAAGGGGACTCGCGAAACAGTTGCGAGTCCTGTAATTATCTTTCTATTTTAGCAAATGCCATCCGGACACATTTTCGCTTTTGTGTCCCTGGAATAAAGAGAATGAATGGTTTGATCAAAGGAGTAGCCAAAAAATTGGCAGGAAATGTAAATGATACGCATAAATGCGCATCTTGCCTCTCGACGTCAGTGTTTCTGCTGCCTATTATTTATGGCTGTGTCGTTTGGTTAATATTCAGAGGGGAGTGAAATGCGCGCAGCGTTTTGGGTAGGGTGTGCCGCGTTATTATTATCGGCTTGCAGCAGTGAACCCGTTCAGCAGGCAACGGCCGCACACGTCGCACCAGGTATGAGAGCAGCAATGTCCAGTTCCGGAGAAGCTAACTGCGCTATGATTGGTGGTTCACTTTCTGTTGCCCGTCAACTGGATGGTTCAGCCATCGGGATGTGTGCATTACCCAACGGCAAACGCTGTAGTGAGCAGTCGCTTGCCGCAGGAAGCTGTGGAAACTACTGAGTTTCCGTATTGACTACATTAAATCAGCCAGTTTATACGTCAGAGTTTGTTCGGCTGTCGCCAGTGTTAGCTGGTTAGCCGTCAAATCGACCTGTGCGCCTTGCTCAAACATCTTGCTGACAATGCCATCGAGCGCGTTCAGCTGTGGGTCGGCGCACATCATGCGGGTCATTGCCAGGTTTTTCACCTTCAGTTCGCCGTCGGACAGTTTGCCCTGACCGGTAAATTGGTTACACATTTTGCCTGACACCGTCATGTTTTCGCCAAAACTTAATTCGGGCTGATTCTTTGCAACGGTTATCGGTTTGCCATTCACACTTTCCAGAACGAAACGGTGGTGCTGTAACTGTTCGCGATTGACGGAAACCTTTCCATTGCTCGCACAGCCAGCCATAAGCATGCTGAGCGCAATCAACGTGACAACTTTCTTCATTGAATTTCTCTACATTCGTGATGTGAATACAATCAGTATAATAATGATATCGCCGGATATATCATCAGGGGTTATCTGAAAATGCTCCCCTGATAGCAGGGGAGCAAAGCGGTCAGAAGAGGGCGTTCGGGCAGGTTTCGCCTTTGGAAATTTGTGCCAGGTTCTGCAACGTTGTTTCAGAGATACTGATCAACGCTTCGGCCGTCAGGAACGCCTGATGCCCGGTAAACAGCACGTTGTGGCAGGCAGACAAGCGGCGGAACACATCATCCTGAATGACATCGTTAGATTTATCTTCAAAGAAGAGATCGCGTTCATTTTCATACACATCCATACCCAAAGAACCAATTTTCTGGTTTTTCAGGGCATCAATAGCCGCCTGTGAGTCGATCAGCGCACCACGACTGGTGTTGACAATCATCACGCCATTCTTCATTTGTTCAAAGGCTTCGTGGTTGAGCAGATGATAATTTTCCGGCGTTAACGGGCAGTGCAGGGAAATGACATCCGACTCCGCAAACAGTGTTTTGAGATCGACATATTCAACGCCTAATTCCAGGGCTGCGGCACTTGGATATGGATCAAAGGCCAGCAGACGCATACCAAAGCCTTTCAGGATCCTCAGTGCGGCAATACCAATTTTACCGGTACCGATCACCCCAGCCGTTTTGCCGTACATAGTGAAGCCGGTCAGCCCTTCAAGAGAAAAGTTGGCATCACGGGTACGCTGATAAGCACGATGAATTCGGCGGTTTAATGTCATCATCATGCCGATCGCATGTTCTGCGACCGCTTCAGGTGAATACGCCGGCACACGAACAACCTGCAGACCCAGCTCTTTGGCCGCATCCAGATCGACGTTGTTAAATCCGGCGCAGCGCAGGGCGATGTACTTCACACCATGGTTTTTCAACTCTTCCAGAACCGGGCGGCTGCCATCGTCGTTAACGAAGATACATACGGCTTCGCAGCCATGGGCTGTTTTGGCCGTCTTTTCCGTAAGCAGAAAGTCAAAGAATTCAAGTTCAAAACCAAAAGCCTCGTTAACCTGCTGCAGGTACTTCTTGTCGTACTGTTTTGTACTATAGATGGCGAGTTTCATAAGACTTTCTCCAGTGATTTTAAAATCACATTAATCCAATTCAAATTATTTTACAAAATCCAAAAAATAATTGATAGTCATAGATATAGTGAATAATTCCAGAGCATCTCTTGTTAGTGTGGGCATGTTAGTCAATTTCAACAACTGACTAATTTTTATCTTCCCAGTGCCTGACAATCTGCGCTCTGTTTACTTTGCTCGTCCACCGCTGCCTGGTTTTCTGTTAGATAGATAGCACAACACTTTTACCAATGAGCAATTGATACATTGAGCAGTGGAATAAGGGACAGGCGCAGATGGTACTTGGTCATACTCGCCATGCGGTTTTTATGATTAAGCATATGATTAGTCAATAATTCTTTGACTCATGCCAGTTCTATAAATATTACGTATATTTAAGGAGCATCTATTCTTAAGGTGGGCATATGTAGCTAAACATGCCACAATACTGGCCTAAACCGGCTTAAATTTTCGCGAAATCAGGACATTAACTACCCATGAAGGGTAAATATAAAGCCGCTCTGGCACTACTCTTATTATTGATCCTCATGCCGCTGACGTTGTTGATGACGCTTGGCCTGTGGGTTCCGACGCTGGCAGGCATTTGGTTGCCCGTCGGTACGCGCATCGCACTGGATGAGAGCCCACGGCTAACCCGGCATGGGCTACATATTCCACAACTCCGTTATCTGGTCGATGACTGCCCGCTGGCGAAAATTACGCAGGCGGATCTGTCACATCCCAGCCGCTGGTTGCTGAACGTCGGGGCTATTGAACTGGATTCAGCCTGTCTGGCCAAACTGCCGCAAACGGAACCTTCTCCCGCCGCACCTAAAACGCTGGCGGAGTGGCAATCCATGTTGCCCAATACCTGGATTAACATCGACAAACTCATCCTTTCTCCGTGGCAGGAGTGGCAGGGCAAGCTGTCACTGTCGTTGACGCCCACCAGCCAACAGCTTCGCTACCAGGGTGACAAAGTCAAATTTCAGGGGCGTCTCCACGGTCAAAATCTGACGGTCAATGAACTTGATGTTGCCGCATTTGAAGATCAGCCGCCGGTGAAACTGGTGGGTGAATTCACGATGCCACTGGTTCCTGACGGCCTGCCGATCAGCGGGCATGTGGTCGCCACTCTCAGCCTGCCGCAGGAACCCTCTCTGGTGGATGCGGAGCTGGAATGGCAGGAAAATCGTGGACAACTGATCGTAGTGGGACGAGGCAATGCCGATCCTCTGCTCGATCTTCCGTGGGAAATCACCCGCCAGCAACTGACTATCAGCGACGGTCGCTGGAACTGGCCTTATCAGGGATTTCCGTTAAGCGGTCGGCTGGGTGTGAAAGTTGAAAACTGGCAGGCTGGCCTGGAAAACGCGGTGGTGAGCGGGCGATTAAATGTTCTGACACAAGGTGATGCAGGTAAAGGTAACGCTGTCCTGACCATCGGCCCTGGCAAACTCGCCATGGATAATAGCGAGATGCCATTACAGTTAACCGGCGAAGCAAAACAGGGCGATCTTATTTTTTATGCGGTGCTACCCGCACAGCTCAGTGGAAGCCTCAATGATCCGCAACTGATTTTTGAACCTGGGGCATTGCTGCGTTCCCGCGGACGCGTTATTGACTCTCTGGATATTGACGAAATTCGCTGGCCACTGGCGGGAGTGAAGGTCACTCAGCGCGGTGTTGATGGTCGATTGCAGGCCATTTTACGTGCCCATGAAAACAAGATGGGGGGATTTGAACTGCATCTTGATGGTCTGGCCAATGATTTCCTCCCTGACGCTGGCCGCTGGCAGTGGCGTTACTGGGGTACAGGGGGATTTACGCCGATGCACGCCCGCTGGGACGTGGCGGGTAAGGGTGAATGGCACGATAACACCCTCAAACTTTTTGACCTTTCTACCGGGTTCGACCAACTGCAATACGGCACGATGAAAGTGGAAACGCCACGTCTGATCATGGATCAACCGATTGTGTGGGTGCGGGACCCGGCAAAACCAACATTCAGCGGCGCGTTGTCACTGGATGCTGGAAAAACCACCTTTACGGGCGGAAGCGTTCTGCCACCATCAACCCTGAAATTCAGTGTTGATGGGACCGATCCGACGGTATTCCAGTTCAAAGGGCAGCTTCATGCAGGGGCAATTGGTCCTGTACAGTTAAACGGGCGCTGGGATGGTGTCCGCCTGCGTGGACAGGCCTGGTGGCCAAAACAATCACTCACTGTTTTCCAGCCGCTGGTTCCTCCTGACTGGAAAATTAACCTGCGCGAAGGGGAACTGTATGCGCAGGTTGCTTTCTCCGCCGCCCCGGAACAGGGCTTTGAGGCGGGCGGTCATGGGGTATTAAAAGGCGGTAGCGCCTGGATGCCCGATAACCAGATCAATGGTGTCGATTTTGTGCTGCCGTTTCGTTTTAGTGAAGGAGCGTGGCAACTGGGCACACGCGGACCGATTTCACTACGTATTGCGGAAGTCGTGAATCAGGTGACAGCGAAAAATATTACCGCCGACCTGCAGGGAGGATATCCCTGGAGCGAAGATAATCCTTTACTGCTCAGCAATGTCAGCGCCGAGTTGTTAGGAGGTAAAGTCATCATGCAGCAATTGCGTATGCCTCAGCACGATCCGGCCTTAGTCCGAGTGCAAAATATCTCTTCCAGCGAACTTATCAGCGCGGTTAATCCCAAACAGTTTGCCATGTCTGGACCGGTCAGCGGCGCGTTGCCTCTGTGGCTGAATAATGAAAAATGGATTATCAAAGACGGCTGGCTTACCAATCCTGGACCAATGACGTTGCGTATCGACAAAGATACTGCGGATGCCGTCGTTAAAGACAACATGGCGGCTGGAGCGGCGATTAACTGGCTGCGCTATATGGAAATAACCCATTCCTGGACGAAAATAAATCTGGATAACCTGGGTGTATTAACGATGCAGGCAACCGTCACTGGCAATAGTCGGGTGGATGGCAAAGTGGGAACGGTGAATTTGAATTACAACCACGAAGAAAACGTATTTACGTTATGGCGCAGTTTGCGTTTTGGCGACAATTTACAGGCATGGCTCGAGCAAAATGCAACGCTGCCAGAAACCCATTGCCCGGAAGGCAAGGAATGTGAGGAACAACCATGAAAACAATAGCTGCCATGCTGGGACTTCTGGCGTCATCTCTGCTGGCGGGGTGTACTCCGCGTATTGAAGTGGCGGCCCCCAAAGAACCCATCACCATCAATATGAACGTCAAAATCGAGCATGAAATCCATATCAAAGTCGATAAAGATGTCGAGAGTTTGCTGAAATCACGCAGTGACTTGTTCTGAGGTGAAGATGAAAAGATCACTTAACGCATTCATTCTTATTTTGAGTTTGCTGAGTGCCAACGCGTTTGCATTAACGCTGGGTGAAGCCCGAACTCAGGGGCGGGTTGGCGAAACGCTTAACGGCTATCTCGTGGCATTGAAAACCGATGCTGAAACCCAGACGCTGGTGAGTGAAGTGAATAAAGCTCGCAATGCCAGCTATCAGCAACTTGCTGAAAGTAACAACATCCCGGTTGATGAAGTGGCAAAGATGGCTGGACAGAAACTGGTTGCTCGTGCCAAACCGGGCGAATACGTGCAGGGCATTAACGGTAAATGGTTGAAAAAATAATCGCCCGTCTGTTCAGAGGATCCGGTTTTACTTTAACCAACAAGCGTATTTGACGGGCAATGATCCATTGCTCCACTATAATCAAACCGACAAATTATCAAGGAGTGATGATGACGCTTTATCAGATAAAGCCTGCCTTTCAGGCGCTTTTACGCCCGGTAATGTTCTGGCTATACAAAAAAAACGTTACTGCTAATCACGTCACACTTGCAGCGATGGTGCTTTCTTTTGTGACAGGAGCGGTACTGTTTCTTTTCCCTCAACCTGAATTATTTGTTCTCCTGCCGATCGTGCTGTTTGTGCGGATGGCGCTCAATGCGCTGGACGGGATGCTGGCACGTGAGTGCAATCAAAAGTCACGTCTGGGCGCCATTCTCAATGAGACCGGGGATATTCTTTCAGACCTTGCGCTTTATCTACCCTTTATGTTGCTCCCGGCCAGCAATGTACTGTTGGTGATAGTGATGCTGTTCTGCGCAGTGATGACGGAATTTTGCGGCGTGCTGGCACAAACTATCAATGGAGTGCGCAGCTATGCCGGGCCGCTGGGCAAAAGCGACAGAGCGCTGGTGTTCGGCGCATGGGGACTGGCGTTGACGCTATGGCCTCAACTTGTACAGTGGAATAACGCCGTCTGGGGTGTTGCAACGCTGTTGCTGTTATGGACGGCGATCAACCGCTGTAAGAGTGCATTACGCGATGAGGTGGTGGAATGATGCTGCTGGAAAAGTCGCTTGCCGTTATTTTTTCTCTGCTACTTATTGCGACACTGATCAACGGATTACTTGTATGGCTACGTCCAGGTAAAGACTGGCGGGAACTGACGCTGCGTATTCGCACCTGGTGGGTGATCATTATTCTGTTTTCGCTGGCTATCTTAAGCCCCCACTGGCTGGCGTTGACTTTTTTTGCGCTGGTAAGCTTTATGGCGTTAAAGGAATTTTTAACACTGGCACCATCGCGCCATACCGATCGCATGCCGCTGTTGTGGATGTTTATTGCTATCCCTGTTAACTACTGGCTGATAGGCATCAACTGGTACGGCATGTTTGTGGTGTTTATCCCGGTGTATGCTTTTTTATTCTTACCCGTACGGATGGTGATTGCTGGCGACACACAGGGATTTCTGCGTTTTGCCTCACAGCATCACTGGTGCCTGATGACTACCGTGTTTGCATTCAGTCACGTTGCGTTCCTGCTGGTGCTGCCCGCTGACGGTATGCAAACAGGAGCACTGCTGGTGCTTTTCCTCGTGGGCTTAACGGAATTCAACGACATTGCGCAGTACCTGTGGGGAAAATCGATTGGCCGCATCAAAGTGATGCCTAAAGTCAGCCCTAATAAAACCCTGGCGGGACTGATCGGTGGTGTAGCAACCACTACGCTCGCAGCAGCACTACTGGGACCACTAATGACGCCGCTAAGCGTACCTTTATCGCTGCTGGCGGGGTGCATTATCGGTGTCACTGGTTTTTGTGGGGACGTTGTGATGTCGGCTATTAAGCGGGATATCGGGGTGAAAGACAGCGGCACGCTGTTACCCGGTCACGGCGGCATCCTCGACAGGCTCGATTCCCTGATCTTCACCGCCCCCGTGTTTTTCCATTTCATTCGCTATTTTTGCTACTAACTTATGATGAGCTCATTTCTGCGAACGCTGTTTACATTGTGCATCGTCTGGCCGGTTATTTGGCTATGGCTTGGGCTGCGCGTCAGACACCGGGAGCGCTTGCCAACTCGTGGCCCGGCTATCGTGGTAGCAAATCACAACAGTCATATGGATGTTTTCGCGCTGCTTTCACTATTTCCGCTCCGCCGCCAGGCATCTGTTCATCCGGTGGCCGCCGCTGATTATTTTTTGCGTAATAAAGCGATGGCCTGGTTCGCTCTCAATATTCTCAACATTATTCCCATTTCACGTAAGGGCGGTGAAGCTAACCCACTGGCACAGTGCGAACAGGCATTACGTGAAGGTAAGATCCTGATCCTTTTTCCAGAAGGTACGCGTGGCGAACCAGGAAAGCTTTCACCGCTAAAATCAGGGTTGTGGCATCTGAGTCAGCGTGCGCCGGAAGTCCCAATTATTCCCGTCTGGCTGCGCGGTACGGAGCACGTCATGGCGAAGGGGAATCGCATTCCTCTGCCGCTATTTATTGACGTCAATATTGGTGAGACGTTGCGCTTTCAGAGCGACAAACGCGTCTTGATGGATGATCTCAAACAGCAGCTTTTGCAGCTACAGCAACAAACGACAGGAAAGCCTCCTCATGACTGACATGCGAGCGCCAGACGAACGATGGTTTTTGACCAGTGACAACACCGGGTTGTTTTATCGCCACTGGCCGGCATTATCGGCAGGCCCTGTTTCAAAAGTAATTGTTCTGTTTCACCGTGGACACGAACATTCCGGGCGTCTGCAGCACATCGTTGATGAGCTGGCGATGCCGGATACCGCATTCTATGCCTGGGACGCACGAGGTCACGGACACTCTCCGGGACAGCGTGGCTATAGCCCGTCGCTGGCACGTTCGGTGCAGGATGTCGAAGAGTTCGTGCGTTTTGCCGCTGCGGACAGTCAGGCCGCAATGGAAGATGTGGTGGTGGTAGCACAAAGCGTTGGCGCGGTATTAGCCGCAACCTGGGTTCATGACTATGCGCCAGACATTCGTGGACTGGTATTGGCGTCTCCGGCGTTTAAAGTCAAATTGTATGTGCCATTTGCCCGCCCAGGGCTGGCGTTAATGCATCGCCTGCGTGGCCTGTTTTTTGTTAACTCCTACGTTAAAGGGAAGTATCTGACGCACGATCCCGAACGCGTGGCAAGCTTCAATCAGGATACGCAAATCACCCGGGCAATCGCGGTGAACATTCTGCTGGATCTCTACAGGACGGCAGAGCGAATAGTCAGCGATGCCGCCGCCATTACGTTACCGGTGCAGTTGCTTGTTTCAGGGGACGATTTTGTTGTGCATCGTCAGCCACAGATCGATTTTTACCAGCGTCTGCGGAACCCACTTAAGGAACTGCACGTGTTGCCGGGGTTTTATCACGATACGCTGGGGGAGAAAGACCGACATCTGGCGTTCGACAAAATGCGTAATTTTATTGATACGTTATACGCGAAACAACCCCAGCATTTTGATTACAGCAATGAGGATCGCTGGAGTCCTGGGGCCGATAGCTGGCGGATGTTAAACGGGGGACCGGCTCCTTATTCTCTCGATGATATTGCCTATCGTGGTTTGCGCTACGGGATGAAACTACTGGGAACACAATCGACAGGTGTTCGCCTTGGATTTGAAACCGGTTTTGACTCGGGCAGTACGCTTGATTATGTCTATCGTAACCAGCCTCAGGGCAGCAGTGCGCTGGGGCGTTTAATTGATAAGAACTACCTGAATAGCGTCGGCTGGAAAGGGATACGCCAGCGTAAGATCCATTTGCAGATGCTGATTCGTCAGGCTGTTGCGCGGCTCGCAGAGCAGGGCACACCCGTTAATGTGGTCGATATCGCTGCCGGACACGGGCGCTATGTACTTGATGCGCTCGAAGGTGAAACGGCGGTGAACGCGATCTTATTGCGTGATTACAGCGATCTGAATGTGAATAAAGGAAGGGAAATGATCGCCAGCAGAGGAATGGCTGACATCGCCCGTTTCGAGCAAGGCGATGCCTTCAATCGCCAACAGCTGGCATCTCTCGACCCCCGTCCTACACTGGGGATCGTCTCTGGCCTGTACGAGCTTTTCCCCGAAAATTCGCTGGTACAGAATTCTCTGGCCGGACTGGCGGATGCAATAGCGCCGGGTGGTGTACTGATTTACACCGGACAGCCCTGGCATCCACAGCTAAAAACCATCGCATGGTCACTCACCAGCCATAAAGATGGCAAAGCGTGGGTGATGCGCGTGCGCACACAGGGTGAAATGGATGCGCTGGTGCGTGATGCGGGGTTTGATAAGTGCGCGCAGTTGATTGATGAGTGGGGCATTTTCACCGTTTCCATGGCGGTGCGCCGTGGTACCTGAACGTCGTAAGGTTATAGTCCAGGCGATAGGCTGGTTATTGCTACTGGCTCCATTTTTCTTCCTCACTTACGGTAAGGTCAATCAGTTTACCGCCTGGCAGGATGCTCAGTACCATAACGTCGGAAGTCTCGTGTTTAGCTGGGAGTCCGCTATTCCCTTCATTCCGTGGACTATTCTTCCTTACTGGAGCCTGGATCTGTTCTACGGGTTATCGCTGTTTGTCTGTACTACACGTTTCGAACAACGAAGGCTGGTACTGCGTCTGGTACTGGCATCGGTTATCGCCTGCGGCGGTTTTTTGCTGTTTCCGCTCCAGTTTAGCTTTACCCGCCCCGAGGTTAGCGGTGCAGCAGGGTGGTTATTTTCTCAGCTCGAGCAGTTCGACTTGCCCTACAACCAGTCTCCATCGTTGCACATTATCCTCTGCTGGCTGCTGTGGCGGCATTTCAGTCGCTACCTTTCTGGTGGTTGGCGCAGGCTGTGCGACGGCTGGTTTTTGCTGATTGCCGTTTCCGTACTGACCACCTGGCAGCACCATTTTATCGATATCATTACCGGACTGGCGGCAGGAATGCTAATTGACTGGATGGTGCCGGAACAACGTCGCTGGCACTGGCAAAAACCGGATACGGTACGTTTGAAGCTGATGCGTCGTTATTTGTTGGGGGCAGCCATATGTTTTATCGCCGGAGCGCTGATAACGCCCTGTTTACTGTGGCCAGCATTATCGTTGTTGATAGTCGGGTATGGCTATGGCGGATTTGGCACAGCAGCCGCAGGTAAAGATCAACTGGGACGGCTGTCGCCCCCCGTGTACTGGCTGTTACTTCCTTGGCGCGTAGGGATGTGGCTGTCGATGCGCTGGTTTACCCGCCGCCTGCCAGCGGTGAGCTGTATTGCTGAGGGGGTCTATCTCGGCAGCTTTCCACGCCGGATCCCCGCGCAAAACGCAGTGCTGGACATGACCTTTGAGTTTCCGCGTGGACGCGCCACCGCGTCACGAGCCTATGCTTGTGTACCGATGTTGGATCTGGTTATTCCCAACAAAGCAGAACTGCAACAGGCTGTGGAACGACTGGAGATACTGCGTCAGGAGCAGGGGACTGTACTGGTTCACTGTGCATTGGGACTGTCGCGCAGTGCGATGACCGTCGCGGCGTGGCTTTTGCATTATGGTCATCAGGCGACAGTAGAGCAGGCGGTAGCACATATTCGTCAGCGTCGTCCACAGGTGGTACTGACAGATAAACATCTGGAGATGCTGGAACAATGGCAACAGAAAGTGACAACGTAACACAAAGCGACGGTATTCAGCGTGATTTGCTGGGGCACACTCTGGCAAGCTGGCGTTTTATCCTGCTTTTTTCCCTCCCGCCGATGGTGTGGGTCATCTTCACGGCTCCATCAGGTATCTCTCGCGCCATCGTTGCGCTGTTGTGCGCTATCGTCTGGTTTGGTTGCTGGAGAGTGTGGCTTGATGGTCGCTATTTTTCGCTCATTAATGCGCAGAACAACGAGCTGGCCGGAGAGGTTCTTGGCGTTATATGGCGGCGTGAAAGGTTAAAGACGCTCACACTGGCCGAACGTCAGTCAGGCGCACTAAAACAGTGTCGCCAGACGTTTTACATGGTTGCCATTCTGTGGGCTTTCTGGCTGATGCTACTGATTTAGTTTTCACCTGAGCTATTCATCCACAGCGCAATAGTTGCCAAACGGAACTGTACTGATGCTGATATATTTCATCACCGGTTGCGTCCTGGAGTTAACTTATGTGGCTTTTCAAGTGGTATGTCTGGAATCGTTGGGTATTCAAACATTTAAGCAGGGATGTTGCGGAGCCGGAGCAGTTTTTACTCCATTGCTGGGAAGAGAATCTGGCAAAGTGCAGGGATTACTCACTCATCTGGCGTGACATCAATCGTATTCACGGAAAGCAGACAAAGAGATAGGAGTCTATCCCGTCAGGCTCTGAGTGCCGGTTAAAAACCCTCCCACCGGACGGTGAGAGGGGAAATTATCAGGCAGCAACCACGCTATCAATCGCCGCTTTTGCATCAGATTGTGCTTTCGATGCCACTTCCGGACCGTAGGCAATACCTTCAGCGAAGACAACGTTCACGTCGGTGATGCCGATAAAGCCCAGGAAAACATTCAGGTACGGAGTGATCAGATCGGTTGGTGTATCTTTATGGATACCGCCACGGCTACTCAGAACGATAGCACGTTTACCTGTTACCAGACCTTCAGGTCCTTTCTCGGTATAACGGAAAGTTACCCCGGCGCGGGCAATCAGGTCGAAGTAGTTTTTCAACTGCGTCGGGATGTTGAAGTTATACATTGGGGCGGCGATCACAATGACGTCATGCGCTTTCAGTTCAGCAATCAACTCATCAGACAGCGCCAGCGCTTCTTGTTGACGTGGAGTCAATGGCGCATCGCTCGGGCGCAGAGCACCCACCAGTTCGCCATCCAGTACCGGAACAGGATTTGCAGCCAGGTCACGAACCGTGATCTCGTCAGCAGGGTGTTTTTCACGCCACTGTTCAACAAAATAATCAGACAACTGACCAGACTGAGAGTACCCTGCCAGAATACTGGATTTAAGAACTAATACCTTGCTCATGGGTGATTCCTTATATGTGTTTGAAGGGGATGTGCCCCGTTGCTTATTGACACTTTATTCACAATCCTGCCGTAGTGATAGCGCAATATATCGAATCCTATGTTCGAAATTATTGAACAACACACGAAAAGCACCGATGTGGTACTCTATACCTATCATCTAAAAGAGATTTAACCCGGCAGAGCACTGCCCTCCAATGCTATGACAGAACAACAGAAATTAACCTTCAACATGTTGCAGCAACAGCTGGATCCACTGATGCTGCGTGACAAACAGCGTTTTTCCCGCCGTCTGCATGGTGTGAAGAAGGTTAAAAATCCTGATGCACAACAGGCCATTTACCAGGAGATGGCGAAAGAGATTGAGCTGGCAGCAGGTAAGGTTGTGCTGCGTGAAGCGGCACGGCCGGATATTACTTACCCGGAAAACCTGCCTGTCAGCCAGAAAAAACAGGATATCCTGGAAGCCATTCGCGACCATCAGGTGGTGATTGTTGCTGGGGAGACGGGTTCCGGTAAAACCACTCAGTTGCCGAAAATCTGTATGGAACTGGGACGCGGAATTAAAGGGTTGATCGGTCATACCCAACCGCGTCGTCTGGCGGCGCGTACCGTGGCTAACCGTATTGCAGAAGAACTGCAGACGGAGCCCGGTGGTTGTATCGGCTATAAAGTTCGTTTCAGCGATCATGTCAGTGATAACACCATGGTCAAGCTGATGACGGACGGTATTCTGCTGGCGGAAATCCAGCAGGACCGCATGCTGATGCAGTACGACACCATCATTATCGATGAAGCTCATGAACGCAGCCTGAATATCGACTTTCTACTCGGTTATCTGAAAGAGTTGCTGCCACGTCGTCCGGATCTGAAAATTATCATCACTTCTGCGACTATCGATCCTGAACGCTTCTCACGCCATTTTAACAATGCGCCCATTATTGAAGTTTCGGGTCGTACATATCCGGTGGAAGTACGCTATCGCCCGATTGTGGAAGATGCGGATGACACCGAACGCGATCAACTGCAGGCGATTTTTGACGCCGTGGATGAACTGGGACGCGAAAGTCAGGGCGACATTTTGATCTTCATGAGCGGAGAGCGCGAAATTCGCGACACCGCTGATGCGCTGAATAAGCTGGGTTTACGCCATACTGAGGTGCTACCGCTTTATGCACGTTTGTCTAACAGTGAACAGAACCGTGTTTTTCAGTCGCACAGTGGACGTCGCATTGTGCTGGCAACCAACGTGGCAGAGACCTCGCTGACCGTTCCGGGGATTAAATATGTTATAGATCCCGGTACCGCACGTATCAGTCGCTATAGCTACCGTACTAAAGTCCAGCGTTTGCCGATTGAACCCGTGTCGCAGGCCTCTGCTAACCAGCGTAAAGGGCGCTGTGGTCGCGTATCAGAAGGGATCTGTATTCGTCTCTATTCCGAAGACGATTTCCTGTCGCGCCCGGAATTTACCGACCCGGAAATTCTGCGTACTAACCTGGCGTCCGTTATTCTGCAAATGACTGCGCTTGGGCTTGGTGATATTGCAGCATTCCCGTTTGTCGAAGCGCCGGATAAACGCAATATTCAGGACGGCGTGCGTCTGCTGGAAGAACTGGGGGCGATCACTACCGATGAACAGCAAACTGCTTACAAGTTAACGCCTTTAGGCCGTCAGTTATCACAACTACCGGTAGATCCGCGTCTGGCACGTATGGTGCTGGAAGCGCAGAAGCATGGTTGCGTGCGAGAAGCAATGATCATTACCTCGGCGCTGTCCATTCAGGATCCGCGAGAGCGTCCGATGGACAAACAGCAGGCATCTGACGAAAAACACCGTCGCTTTCACGATAAAGAGTCCGATTTCCTCGCTTTTGTGAATCTGTGGAATTATATCGGTGAGCAGCAAAAAGCGCTGTCATCAAATCAGTTCCGTCGCCAGTGTAAGGTTGATTTCCTTAACTATCTGCGAGTGCGCGAGTGGCAGGATATTTACACTCAATTGCGTCAGGTGGTGAAAGAACTGGGGATCCCTGTCAATAGTGAGCCAGCAGAATACCGTGAGATCCACGTTGCATTGTTGACTGGGTTACTGTCGCATATCGGGATGAAAGATGCCGATAAACAAGAGTTTACCGGCGCGCGTAACGCCCGTTTTTCAATCTTCCCTGGATCCGGTTTATTTAAAAAGCCGCCGAAGTGGACAATGGTGGCGGAACTGGTGGAAACCAGCAGATTGTGGGGACGCATTGCCGCACGTATCGATCCGGAATGGGTGGAACCCGTTGCTCAACATCTGATCAAACGTTCGTACAGTGAACCACACTGGGAGCGCGCGCAGGGTGCGGTCATGGCGACAGAAAAAGTCACCGTTTACGGCCTACCAATTGTTGCTGCCCGTAAGGTGAACTACAGCCAGATCGATCCCGCGCTGTCGCGTGAATTGTTTATCCGTCACGCGCTGGTGGAAGGTGACTGGCAGACACGCCATGCGTTTTTTAGGGACAACCTGAAACTACGTGCGGAAGTGGAAGAGTTAGAACACAAATCGCGCCGCCGCGATATCCTGGTCGATGACGAAACGCTGTTTGAATTTTATGACCAGCGTATCAGCCATGATGTGGTTTCTGCCCGTCATTTTGATAGCTGGTGGAAAAAGGTCAGCCGTGAAACGCCAGATCTGCTCAACTTTGAAAAGAGCATGCTCATCAAAGAGGGGGCGGAAAAAATCAGCAAGCTGGATTACCCGAATTTCTGGCATCAGGGTAATCTCAAACTGCGATTAAGCTATCAGTTCGAACCTGGAGCTGACGCCGACGGTGTGACCGTACATATCCCGCTACCGTTGCTGAACCAGGTGGATGAAAGCGGTTTTGAATGGCAAATCCCTGGGCTGCGCCGTGAATTAGTGATTGCACTGATTAAATCGTTGCCAAAACCAGTGCGCCGTAATTTTGTTCCTGCACCAAATTACGCTGAAGCTTTTTTAGGACGCGTCACGCCGCTCGAACTGCCACTGCTGGACTCACTGGAACGTGAACTGCGCCGGATGACCGGCGTCACCGTCGACCGTGACGACTGGCACTGGGATCAGGTACCCGATCATCTGAAAATCACCTTCCGCGTGGTGGATGATAAAAACAAGAAACTGCAGGAAGGGCGCTCGCTTCAGGCGTTGAAAGATACGCTGAAAGGTAAAGTTCAGGAAACGCTGTCCGCAGTGGCAGATGATGGTATCGAACAGAGCGGGCTGCATATCTGGAGCTTCGGTCAACTCCCGGAAAGCTACGAGCAAAAACGCGGCAATTACAAAGTGAAAGCGTGGCCGGCGTTGGTGGACGAGCGGGACAGTGTTGCTATTAAGCTGTTTGATAATCCACTGGAACAACAGCAGGCGATGTGGTGCGGTTTACGCCGTCTGTTGCTGCTGAATATTCCATCGCCAATCAAATACCTGCACGAGAAGCTACCAAACAAAGCCAAACTGGGCCTGTATTTTAACCCGTACGGCAAAGTACTGGATTTGATAGATGACTGTATCTCCTGCGGTGTGGATAAACTGATAGATGCCAACGGCGGGCCGGTGTGGACGGAAGAGGGCTTTACAGCACTGCATGAGAAAGTGCGGGCTGAACTGAACGATACCGTAGTGGAGATTGCCAAACAGGTCGAACAGATCCTGACGGCAGTCTTCAATATCAACAAACGTCTTAAAGGACGCGTGGATATGACCATGGCGTTGGGGCTTTCGGATATCAAAGCGCAAATGGGCGGACTGGTATATCGCGGATTTGTCACCGGTAATGGCTTCAAACGTCTTGGCGATACGCTGCGCTATTTACAAGCAATAGAGAAACGACTGGAAAAACTGGCCATCGATCCGCACCGCGATCGTGCGCAGATGCTGAAAGTGGACAGCGTGCAGCAGGCCTGGCAGCAGTGGTTCAATAAACTGCCACCTGCGCGCCGTGAAGATGATGATGTCAAAGAGATCCGCTGGATGATTGAAGAGTTGCGCGTCAGCTACTTTGCTCAGCAGCTTGGCACGCCGTACCCAATTTCAGATAAACGAATCCTGCAGGCCATGGATCAGATTACAGGCTAAAGCAGTGCCGGATGACGACGCTGACGCGTCTTCTCCGGCCTACAGGAACAAAGATCAGGAGCCATGAATATGAGACAGTTTCCGACACTTTCCGCTACCACCCTCAAGGCAATAAACATCGTTGGACAGTGGCTGGCGCAGAATGATTTCGGTGAAACAATCGCTGTTCAGTCGGATTGCGTAATTCTGGCGGGAAACGCGGTGATCCCAACCATCGACGCGGCTTGTCGTATAGCGAAAGAACAGCAGGTTCCCTTGCTGATCAGCGGTGGTATCGGACACTCCACGACTTTTTTGTATAACGCTATTATTCAACACCCACGCTACAACATCATTCGCACTACCGGACGCGCGGAAGCGGCAATTCTTGCCGATATCGCCCACCAGTTCTGGCAAATTCCGGGGGAAAAAATCTGGGTAGAAGACCAGTCCACAAACAGTGGTGAGAACGCCAGATTTAGCTGTGCGTTACTGCGTCAGGCCACAGAAACCGTTCGTTCTGTCATCGTAGTACAGGACCCAACCATGCAACGCCGCACAATGGCAACGTTTCATCGTGTAACGCGAGATGATCCACATGCGCCAAGCTGGTTAAGTTTTCCAGGTTTTGTGCCTGAATTGACTCAGCAGGAGAGTGGTGTGGGATTTGCTCAGGCCACTGATGGTCTCTGGTCGGTCGAACGCTATCTTTCACTGATTATCGGTGAACTTCCTCGTCTGCGCGATGATGAAACCGGCTATGGTCCCCGTGGTCGTGATTTTATTGAGCATGTTGAAATTCCGCAGAATATTGAGGACGCGTGGCAACATCTACAAAACGACGCCGCTATGATTGACTTACTGGAGAGTCGATCTCTGTGATATCCGCTGCCCGTTTGTGGGAACTTTTACGCAAACGGGCATAAATCCCGCCCGTATTTTCTCTTCGTGACCACTTTCCCTGACACTTTTATGAAGCGGTTCACAGAACCAATATTACAGCGGCAATGTGCCATGCATGATTGATATTAATTAACAATAGTTTTACTTGTTAAAAACAAATCAATCACAGGAGAAACGCATGTCAGTACCCGTACAACATCCTATGTATATCGATGGGCAGTTTGTGACCTGGCACGACGACGCCTGGATTGATGTTATCAATCCGGCAACCGAAGAGGTTATCTCCCGAATTCCCGATGGTCGTGCCGAAGATGCACGTAAAGCGATTGATGCCGCACATCGCGCTCAGCCGGAATGGGAAGCGCTACCTGCCATTGAACGCGCAAACTGGTTACGCAAAATTTCTGCCGGTATTCGGGAGCGTGCCAGCGAAATCAGTGCTTTGATTGTGGCTGAAGGCGGAAAAATCCAACAACTGGCTGATGTTGAGGTCTCTTTCACCGCAGACTATATCGATTACATGGCGGAGTGGGCGCGCCGTTATGAAGGTGAGATCCTGCAAAGTGACCGCCCGGGTGAAAACATCCTGCTGTTTAAGCGTGCGCTCGGCGTGACGACTGGCATCCTACCGTGGAACTTCCCATTTTTCCTTATTGCTCGCAAGCTGGCACCCGCATTGCTGACGGGTAATACCATTGTGATTAAACCGAGTGAGTTTACGCCAAATAATGCGATCGCATTCGCTAAAATCGTGGATGACATCGGCCTGCCACGCGGGGTATTTAACCTGGTACTTGGACGTGGCGAAACGGTAGGTCAGGAGCTTGCCGGAAACCCGAAAGTGGCAATGGTGAGCATGACCGGCAGTGTGGTTGCTGGTGAGAAAATCATGGCGGCGGCGGCGAAAAACATTACCAAAGTTTGTCTGGAGCTGGGCGGGAAGGCGCCGGCTATCGTAATGGATGATGCCGATCTCGAACTGGCGGTGAAAGCCATTGTTGACTCACGGGTAATTAACACCGGACAGGTGTGCAACTGCGCTGAACGTGTGTACGTGCAAAAAGGTGTTTATGACCAGTTTGTCAATCGTCTGGGTGAGGCGATGAAAGCGGTTCAGTACGGTAATCCTGCTGAGCGCAATGATATTGCCATGGGACCGCTGATTAACGCCGCGGCGCTGGCGCGTGTGGAACAAAAAGTTGCACACGCGGTTCAAGAAGGTGCTCGCGTGGTGCTTGGTGGCAAAGCAGAGGCAGGAAAGGGATATTATTATCCGCCGACCTTACTGCTGGATGTGCGCCAGGAGATGGCAATTATGCACGAAGAGACATTTGGTCCGGTATTGCCTGTGGTGTCATTTAATTCGCTGGAAGAGGCGCTTACGATGGCCAACGACAGCGACTACGGACTGACCTCATCGATTTTTACGCAAAATCTGAATACGGCAATGAAGGCAATTAAAGGCCTGAAATTTGGTGAGACGTATATTAATCGTGAAAACTTCGAGGCGATGCAAGGCTTCCATGCCGGCTGGCGCAAATCCGGAATTGGCGGGGCAGACGGCAAACACGGCCTGAACGAATATCTGCAAACTCAGGTTGTTTATCTGCAGTCCTGATATCGATGCCGGGTGAGCAGGGGTGCCACCCGGCATCTGCTAACGTATTAAAGCTTGATGAGTTTTTCCAGCGTGCGAACCAGTTGGGTCACAAAACCGTATTCGTTGTCGTACCAGGCGACGGTTTTGACCAGTTGCAGATCGCCAACTTCAGTAATCTCCGTTTGTGTGGCATCAAATACCGAACCGAAATGTGATCCAATGACATCTGATGAGACAATCTCTTCATCGGTGTAGCCGAACGACTCATTATTCAGCGTCGCCTTCTTCAGCGCATTATTGACATCTTCGGTGGTCACTTTTTTGCCCAACACCGAAACCAGCTCCGTAACAGAACCGGTCTTCACCGGAACGCGCTGGGCGTGTCCTTTCAATTTTCCGCTCAATGCTGGAATAACCAGACCAATCGCTTTCGCCGCACCGGTGGTATGCGGAATGATGTTCTCTGCCGCCGCCCGTGAAGCGCGTAAATCTTTGCCTCGCGGACCGTCAACCAGCGACTGTGTTCCCGTATACGCGTGGATGGTGGTCATAGTACCAAGCTGAATACCGAAGTTATCGTGCAATGCTTTCGCCATAGGCGCCAGACAGTTAGTGGTACAGGATGCGACCGAGATAATCTGATCGTTAGCATCCAAAGTGTCGTCATTGACGTTAAAGACAATAGTCTTCATGTCACCAGCAGGGGCGGAGATCAATACTTTCCTGGCACCTGCATCCAGGTGGGCGTTGGCTTTTTCCGTTGAAGTATAAAAACCAGTACA
Source organism: Citrobacter sp. S-77 (assembly GCF_963864895.1). Taxonomy (NCBI): domain Bacteria; kingdom Pseudomonadati; phylum Pseudomonadota; class Gammaproteobacteria; order Enterobacterales; family Enterobacteriaceae; genus Citrobacter; species Citrobacter sp. S-77. The sequence goes on along the minus strand of NZ_CAWLWU010000002.1, from coordinate 2,251,830 downwards.
CTCGATGACAATTTCCGCACCTGTGGTTTTCCACGGAATATTTTTGGCCTCTTTTTCTGCGTAAACGGCGATTTTTTTGCCATCTACAATAAGCGCATCTTCAGTAAAGTCGACGCTCCAGGGGAACGGACCGTAGTTTGAGTCGTGTTTTAGCAGGTAGGCGAGAATTTTCGGTGAGGTCAGATCGTTAATGGCAACGACGTCAACGCTGCTTTTGACTTCCAGTAGCCGACGCAATACCAGACGACCGATACGACCAAAACCGTTAATGCCAATTTTACTCATGGTTTTCTCCTGTCAGGGTGAAGCGGTACCACATATTTTCCCTACCAGGCATAGACCAGTCAGCCACCAGGGGCAATGCCTGTTTTTGCGGTTAAGCGTAACTGACTGAAAATGAGCGAACAAAAGTTAATGAATTTTTAACAAAAGCTGGTTATGTTGACGCATCATTGTTTTTACTCAGGAAGTGTTATGGGGAATAAGTATTCTGGCCTACAGATTGGTATCCACTGGCTGGTCTTTTTGTTGGTGATTGCGACCTACTGTGCGATGGAACTGCGTGGATTTGCGCCTCGCAGCTATCGTCCCTGGTTCAACATGGTGCATGTTTCCTGTGGTATCACGATTTTAGTGCTGATGGTGGCGCGTTTGTTGGTCAGGCTTAAGTACCCGGCACCGCCAATTGTGCCAAAGCCTAAACCGATGATGACCGGAATGGCGCATCTTGGACATTTGATTATCTATTTGCTGTTTATCGTATTGCCAGTTATTGGTCTGGTGATGTTGTACAACCGGGGGAATCCGTGGATAGCGTTCGGCATTGTCATGCCGCATGCGGCAGAAGCCAACTTCGATATGGTCGATATGCTGAAGTCCTGGCACGTGACGCTGGCAAAGTTGGGCTATTTTGTTATAGGCCTGCATGCAGCAGCAGCCCTGATGCATCACTATTTCTGGAAGGATAACACGCTATTGCGGATGATGCCGCGTAAGCGCTCATAACGCATATTTCCTTCGTCCCGCATAATGCGGGACGTTTGCTTTCTACCAGCCAATATAAATACTTTTATTGTTCTCATTCTAAATATATCAATAAAATCATACACCACTCCAATTTGCTTCATATGCTCGTAGTGAAGTGGGGCCAGGCATTTTTTTAGAGTCACACTCTATCCGCGATAATCCATTTCATTATAAATCTATGACGATTACGCATTTAATATACTTATCACAACCTTAAGAAAAATTATATTTGAGATAGGGTTTCATGATTAAATAAACCAAATCAATACGTTACAATGAATTTTAAGATTGCATATCTTATTTAAGATCGTTCTTTATGTTATTTGAGAAAATAAAGGTTTTATTTGCCAAGATAATTCTTAAACTACCAATTATCGTAGGGCTACTCCTATGGTGCCATAAGACCTTACTGACCTCTTTACTACCGCAAATAAATATCCTGCTTTCAATTGCAGGGGATATTGCATGCATGGTCAGGATGTCAGTGTATTTTTATTTAAGGATAGACAATATGAAAATCAATACCTCCCATGCCAGCCATATATTTGTTGCCGGTAGCCTTGCATTGTTACTTGCTCAGACGGCGGCTCATGCTGATTCAGCTAATACCATCACTTTTAAAGGTGAAGTGACCGAGCAAACTTGCGAAGTCACCGTTAACGGTGTGAACGCACGCCCGGTGGTGTTACTGCCTACTGTAGCTAAAAGCGAGCTGACAAGCCTAGACTCTGTAGCGGGTCTGACAGCATTCACTCTGGGAGTGACCGGGTGTACCGCTGATACCAACGCACTGAATATCAAGACGGTATTCGTTGCCAATAATATGACCCAGCACGGTAACCTCGCCAATACCGGTACAGCGCAAGGTGTTGAGCTGCAATTGATGACCGACAGTTTGGGTACAGCGGTCATTGATCTGCGAAATTCAACACCCGTTGACGGGATCACCGTTGCAGCAGGTAATACTACCGGTGAACACGACTATGCCGTGCAGTATTACAGCCCAAATGGCAATGCGAACGCTGGTACGGTCATCGGTACCGTACAGTACGCAGTCTCTTACCTGTAAGAGAGCTCTGGGTGATGAAAGGATTGGCTATAGTTTTGGCCGGAATACTGATGTGCGCCAGCACACAGGCAAGCGTCGTCATGACAGGCAGTCGGATTATCTATCCGGTTGACAGCCGGGAAGCCAGCGTACAGCTGACCAACCGCGATGATTTCCCCAGCGTGGTACAGGTCTGGCTGGATGATGGTAACCCTCAATCAGTCCCACAAACCGCCAATGCTCCTTTTGTCACCACGCCGCCAGTCTTCCGACTGGCGGCTCAGGCTGGGCAAACCGTGCGACTGCGATATGTTGGAAAACCGGTGGTACAGGACAGAGAGACGTTGTGGTGGTTTAACTTCATTCAGATCCCGCCGACGGAAAAGGGCGCTCAAGCAGACAATCAACTGATGGTACTGGTACGCAGCCGCGTAAAAGTGCTGATGAGACCAAAAGGGCTGGTGGGCTCACCGCTGGAGATGGCAATGACTAGCCGTGTCTGGCTACAGGACGGCAAACTGTTTTTGCGTAATAACAGTGGTTATTACCTTGCGCTTTCCTCGCTTGACGTCAACGGGGCGGGTAAAAAGCAGCGTATTCAGAGCGAAACGGTAGCCCCGTGGACGACCGTATCATGGCCTGCGAAAGTGTCGCTTTTGAGTGAGGCGCAGATGCGCTGGATTAACGATCAGGGCGCAACGTTAAGTGGACGTGTGACGGTGGAGAATCCGGATAATGTCCGCTATTAATCCACATTGGTGTTGGCTGCTACTTTCCGGCGTCACGCCCGTTCTGGCGAACGTTTACACTTTCGACGAGGCACTACTGCTCGGAAGTGGTTACGAGAAAGGACTGGCACAGTTCAACGATCAGGATGCCGTTGCCGCCGGGCGTTACAGTGTGGATATCTGGCTGAACGGAAAGTACATAGGCCGGGATGATGTGCTGTTTCGCCCGAACACCGAAGGACGTATTGCGCCTTGTTTACCCGTTAAATTCTGGGATGAGCAGGGCGTTACGGCGTCGATGGAAGCATTGCCAGATGCTTGTCTTGAGCCGGAAACGCGTATTAGCGGCGGGCAGTGGAATTTCGACCAGGGCCTGCTGCGTTTGAATCTCAGCGTTCCACAGGCAGCCCTTAAACGGACACCGCAGGATTATGTACCTCCTTCACAGTGGCAGAGTGGCGAAAGTGCGTTGTTCAGCAACTATAACCTGCACGTCTATCACAACAAAAGCGGCGGGCAGCAAAGTGATTACGGCTGGCTGGGACTGAGCAGTGGCTTCAATATTGGCAGCTGGCAGTTTCGTCAGCAGTCCTCCGCTAACTGGCGGCGCGATGACTATCGAGAAACTCAACGCTGGGATGCGCTGCAAACCTGGTTACAGCACCCGATCGCAAAACTGGAAAGCGTACTTACCGCAGGTGAAAGCTACACGTCAGGCAATTTACTTGGCAGCATGGCGTTTACCGGAATCAAACTGGAAACCGATCAACGGATGTGGCCTCAGTCGCGGCGCGGCTACGCGCCAGAAATCCGCGGTACGGCATCGACGCCTTCACGTGTAGCAGTCAAACAAAATGGTCGCACGCTTTATGAAACCAGCGTGCCGCAGGGACCATTTGTGCTCGACGACTTGCCAAATACGGCCTGGGATGGAGATTTAGAAGTTGAAATCACCGGCGCAGATGGCAAAAAAAGTGGCTACACCGTACCGTACGCCAGTGTGCCTTTGTCGCTGCGGCCCGGAGTCTGGCGCTACGGTCTGGTAGCAGGCAAAACCCGAGATTACGGCACAGCCAACGCTCCGTTTGCTGATTTTACGCTGGAACGTGGAATGAGCAATTTACTGACTGCGAACGCTGCCTTGCGTATCGGTGATGATTATCAGGCGTTGCTGATGGGCGGCGTGCTGGCGACCACTATGGGCGCTTTTGGCGTCGATATTACTGGATCGCGGGCGCACATGGCATCTCAGTCCCTGAGCGGCTGGCGTCTGCAAACCAACTGGAGCAAAACATTTAGTCCGACGGGCACGCACGTAGCGCTGGCAGGTTATCGCTATTCCACGGAAGGCTATCGTGATTACGGGGATGTACTGGGCGAACGAAGCGTTACCGAAGGCGATACAGCATGGCGTTCGGACACACTACGCCAGCGTAACCAGTTTACCGCCACCATAAACCAGACGCTGGGTGGTTACGGAAATCTGTGGTGTTCCGGATCGATGATGGACTACTACGACGACCGAGGGAACAGCACTCAGTTGCAGGCCGGGTATAACACCACCCTCGGGCGCGTGGCGCTTGGCGTCTCCTTCAGTCGGCAAAACACCTGGTGGCGTAACGGGGACAGCACACAGGCGCAAAAAGAGAATGTCGCAACGTTCACATTCTCGATGCCACTCAGCTTTGGAGAGCGCGAGCACATGGTGGCATTGTCCGCAAGTCAGGGTCAGCAGGCCGGGCGCAATGCGCAGGTGTCACTGTCCGGTGCACTCGATAGCGCGGAGACGGTCAATTACGCGCTGTCCACGGGCTGGCAGCAGGCTAAAGATGAGTCCAGCGCTGTGACCGACTGGAGCGGATCGCTACAAAAAAATACCGCATTCGGCACGCTGAATGGCAGTGTTTCACAGGCACAGAACTATCAGCAGTGGACTGCTGGCGTACGTGGTGCGGTAGTCGTGCATCGCCATGGCGTCGTCGCAGGGCCGTGGGTGGGCGACACCTTTGCTTTGGTGGAAGCGCCGGGAGCGGCAGGTGCCAGAGTCGGTGGAGGACAGGGAGCGATAGTCAATCGTGGCGGTTATGCACTGGTGCCATCGTTAACACCTTACCGCTATAACAGTGTGACCATAGACAGTAGCGAAATGGATAACCATGTTGAGCTACAGGAGAGCCAGCGTCGTATCGCTCCAATGGCCGGAGCGGCAGTAAAACTGCGTTTTGCGACGCTTTCTGGTTACCCACTACTCATTACTGTGAACGGCAAAGAGACACTCCCGGTGGGAGCATCCGTGACCGATGATCGGGGACGCATCGTGGGTATGGTGGCTCAGGGAAATCAGGTGTATGCCCGTGTGGAAGGTAAACAGGGACTACTGACAATCGAAGGCAGTGATTGCTCGCTGCCATGGATACTTAACGAGCAACAGCGCACCGAACCGCTGATTGCATTAACTCAGGCCTGCAAGGAAAAAGGACAGTTATGAAACTATTTATCCTGCTGTTAGCTCTGCTTTCCTCTGGAGTGCAGGCCGCATGCGAATACATCATTCACCCATACAAATCAGGAAGTAACAGTGCTCTGGGCTCTCACCGCCTGAGTGCCCCGACGGATGGTATCGCCAATGACTGGCGATCTGGCGGCGGAAACGATGCCTGGAACGGCCTGCTACCGGGCCTGAGTAAGTCTGTTGATATCACCAGCAATTCAGGTTTTCAGCCTGCAGGTACGATCCTGACATCAAGCGGTGGTATCCCGTTTACGACCTATGCGCACAAGGGGGGAGGGTACGATCCGGAACAGGTCTTTTTCCGCTGTACCCCGGATACCGGCGGACAGCTGTATGAAGCCTGGTCAACTAACGGCGATGATTACTACGGCGGGTGGCATGAAGCGACGGATGTACCGGGTGCTTATTTAACATTGATGAAAAATGTGGCTCTGCGCCTGACCCATGACGCAACCGGCAGCATCTTTACCGACAGCTGGCAACAACGCCCACTGGAAAATTTGGATCTCGACACCAATGGTAATTTCCTGATTAAAGCTAAAAACTTCTCGACGATAAGCGCGGAGCTAATTAAAACTCTGGATATTCGTTACTTCTATAATCAGCAGCAATCCGCGACTTATGACAGCTATGTGAATCCCAACGCTTACGTGGTGTTTCGGGGGCCAGGAACAGCGTCCTGGGGTATTAAAATAGGGCAGCCTCACCGTAACAGCAACTGGGCGGGCTGGGCCTATGACTGGCCATCGGTTATAAGCCTTTACAATAACGGCATAACAATTAAACGTGCGGCAATGTGCCAGGTGACGGACTTTACTCCGGTGGTACATCTGCCGGTTATTTCCGTGGCCCAGCTCAAACGAGGGGAATATTCCTCTGCGCCATTCCAGATTGATTTTGCCTGTGAATCAACGGTGGTTTCGGGCATAGCAAAGGGAAAGAGTAATGTGGCGATGGGACTGCTCGCGCCGGAAAGCAGCGTCAATAGCGCCTGGAACTTTAATTTGATCACAGGCAAAACGGTAACCTGGTTGCTTGATACGCAATACGGTGCCGCCGGACGTGCCAGAGGTGTTGGTGTACGCGTTTACCGGGCAGGTAATCCGGTGAATTTTATGGCAGTGACAACTGCAGGCAGTGGCACCGAAGGTGGGTGGATGCCGGTTATTGGCAGTAATACACAGCAAAATGGAAGTCAGGATGGTGTGAATTACTACAGCGAAACCTTCGAAGCACGTCTTGCGAGTTTTGGTGCGGATACGTTAACGGCGGGGAGCTATCAGTCACATGTACAAGTTTTATTGCGTATTCAGTAGCATCTGGCTGTTTGTCCTTAGCGCGCAGGCCGCGGTTAATATCGGCACGACACGCGTGATTTTTAACCAGGGTGAAACGCAGCGCACGGTGATGCTGGTAAACGATGGTGATTATCCGGTGGTAGTGCAAAGTTGGGTGGATGACGGATCGCCCGAAAATGGACCATCCCAAACGAACGCGCCTTTTGTTGTGCTTCCGCCGGTATTGAAAATTCAGCCAGGGGAACAGCGAGAACTGCGGATCATGACGACAGGTAGCGGGCTCGCAGGCGATCGCGAATCATTATTCTGGCTTAATGTTTATCAAATTCCGCCTGAGATGAAGGTCGCTCAGGCTGGTGAAAAAGTGCGATTAGCGCTTAGAAATCAGCTTAAAGTCCTATGGAGACCGAAAAATACAGGCGTGTTGACTGAAAAAACCATCAATCTTCTGAGCTTTCATTATGAAGCTGGGGAGATTTACGCTGTAAATGACAGTTCATGGAACATTACTCTGGCAAATGTATTATTAGGAGACTATTCCACAAGTGGAATAGTGGTTTCACCGCATTCCCGGCGCACGATTTTTAATTTAGCCACTGCGGAAATGAAGAATAATAAGATAAACTTTACGGTGATTAACGATGAAGGAAATCGTTGGGGATTTTCAGGTGTCGTGAATTAACACAGGATAAACTAATTTCAAATAAATAACATTCAGGGATCATGATGGCAAAAGTTTTTTTGCTCAACGGTACCGTCGTATTCTGGCCAGAGCGCAATCTATTACACGCAAAATCAGATGAGACGAAACGTTTAACGCTAAATACCCCGGCAGCTCGTTGTTTATCATTATTAATACAACGGCAGGGCCAGGTTATTGAACGCGATTATTTCTTTGAACATGTCTGGTTTATTAATGGTGCTCAGGTCACTAATAATACATTTTATCAGAACATCTCATTGCTACGTCGCGCTTTTAAAGAGCTTGGTCTGAATGAAGAACTGATCGTCACCGTACCGAGAGTAGGGATCCGTCTTGAGCCACAGTTGCAGGTGCTTGAGCAGGAGATGGACGATCTTCTCTGCGGCCCAATAATCTCGCCAGTCTCGACGCCAGAAGCAACACCAAAATCGCCACGCAAACATACGCTCTGGTGGGTTCTGGCAGGTGTGCTCATTTGCTTTTTAGCCTCATTCGCAACCTGGCAAACACAATTTGATTCCCGGCTTAGCCGTTATATACCGCTGAGTATAGGGAAGGGATGTCACTGGTACGCGAATCCGGATGTACTAAAATTTGACCAGCATCATCAATTTATACACACCAGTGCGCTGGACTGTCAGAGTCATCCCTGGATTTATCTAACTATGTATCCTCATTTTCCGCGGGTCTCTGCATTAACCTGTCGACAACAATATAGTCATTGGCGGGATAATGACTGTATTACATATTATTATTTCACGGAGTCCCGAAATGTGGGAGCATAATTTAAAATGGAGTCTTTGCATCATCTTGGCGATGGTAATGACGATCGTCGCTACGTTAATACTCCAGAACTGGCAGCGCTCAAATTTCGATTGTTCCGGGGAATTAATGATGGAGTATCCCGATATTCGTGGTGATATTTCTGTGAGATACGTTTTTAATGGCGCCCGTGGCGTTGCTATTTTGCGCGGAAAAATCACCGATAATAACGGGGAGATATTGGCAGTGAATCAGAATGTCTGGTTCAACTTCATCCGCAGAGAGGACGATTATTTCCTTGAGTCTGAAAACGTAGCATCAAGCACAGGCAGCACAACGATTCATCCATTGCTGGAAAGAACGCTACCTAATTTTTATCTCAAGCCAAAAGAACCCTTTTATTTCAGCATATTAAGACTCAATAACAGCACATGGCATTTTTATACCAGCCGCTCACCATCTGTTTTTTGTCGCAAGTGAGGTAATGATCTCGGGCTGGGTATGTATAACATTTGTTATACATACCCCTTGTTAATGAAGTTGAAAACTTCTACATTCATCATGGTTTTAAACCATCACAAACGCACGAGTGAACACACTTTCTTAAGCCTCCATAGCAGATAACAATGAAATTAAAATTTCTATTCCCTACGTTCTTTTGTCTGACGATAAATGCATATGCGGCATCGCCGGTGTTATTCAATCCCGCAGTGCTTAATGCCGCACTGTTATTCAGTCACGATCCGAGCAGCGGGAAGGTCAAGCACAGCCTGCAATGGATCAGAAACAGTGCAGGGGAGTTACAGGCCATGACCGATGTCTGGTATGACCGTAATGGTTGTTTCACTCGCGTAAATATGGTCGATAAGATAAGTGGAAATGAGTTTCATATCGAAAACAATAATGGCAACCTGACCTCACGCAATGGTCAGCAAATCACTGGCAAGGTCAACCAGGATTGTCAGATCACCGAGCTAGAGAATGACCGTGGCAAATTCTTGCTGAGTTACAATTCACGTGGATTACTGGAGACAATGACTAACCGGGAAACCAGCGATGTGAGTAAAAGGTTCGAATACCGTTATGGTCAGTTTCCGGTACGCATTCGCGATTATCAAAAGCACACCGACAAAATTATCTCTTATCCAGCAGGAAATCCGCAGTTTCTCGATTTTGAATCATCGTTGAAGGTTAGGGGAACAACCGTCTGGTTAAAACAGAGTTGTAGCTACCAGCCCGATGGAAATGCCCGGCTTTGTTCAATCATCACCGCATATGATGATGACTATAGAGACGGGGCCACGGTGATGTTTACGAACCATCAGACTGAATATTACTGATCCAGAGTTTATCTGACTTGCCCAAAAATAAGTTGTTCCGGGAGAGACAAGACAAGGGACTGGAGCAGGCACTAATACGTGCGGTCTGTGATATTGCATTTAACATAATATACATTATGCGCA
>NZ_CAWLWU010000002.1:2235968-2240523 GCF_963864895.1 Citrobacter sp. S-77 | reverse complement strand
TCTACCAGAACTAACAGCAGGAATTATAACATTGCAAACAACCTCATACGTTTTACCGCTGCCAGGAACACCAACATACGCTGAAATAGCCATAAATCACCCAACAAAAGGAACTCGACGAATAAAAAAACGAACCAATAAAGCACTAATTACGGTAGACAATCCATAAGAAACCTGAAACAAATCTAAAAAATACCAAGCTGAATCAGGAAGAATTGAAAATAAATTTTTGATATCAGTAGATTGAGGAAGCCATGAAGAAACAACCTCAATAAACTCATGAACAAGAAAATAAAGCCCCCAGAATAAAATAAATTTGAAAACAATTCCGCGCAAAATAAATGTCAACACGGAGAATAAAGATGATAACAATAAAGAAAACAATCCGGTAAATGCAACAATCATAACAAAACCTACGCAGATAAAATAATTCTAATAGAGATAAATGCCCAAACGATACTTGATACCAATTGTATAAGCCCCCTATTCTGTTCAAAAAGGATGCACTGTGTATCAACCGTATAGACCTTACCAAACAACTCAAAAGACGCGACCGGACAAGAAACAGAAGACCGCGCGGAAAAATCGATATCAAACCCTTTTAAGAATGGGAATAATTCAGTAATTGGCCTCAAAATTTCAAAAGCAGTAGGTATATTAGAAATATCAGGTTCAGTTGGTGTAGGAAAATCTCCTAAATCAACTTTAATATCAGTATCGTTAGGCTTAGACGGTTCAGATGGTTTTTCATCAGGCAAAGTAGAAGTAGCGTTATCCACGCTTATATTAACATCAGAGCTTGTAGAATTCTGCGCAGGATAGAGCCAGTCAAATTTATTTAAAGTGCCAGAGTTAGGATAAACCTTTGAGATTTCTGTGCTGGTAACAGGATTAGACGGTGAAAAAGGTATGCCCTTATAATCAGGTTCTGATGATGCATCTAAAAGAAGTTTATTAACCAGAGCAGAAAGCTCATCCAAAGAAAGACTAATATTTTTTAGTTTATCTAAAGCAGAATAACCATCTTTATCTGATGCGATTTGATAATCTTTATCATTAGAGGAAGACGCGCTGTAATCAGAATTGTAACTAAGCTGAAATTTATGAGTAGTTGTAATGGTAGTCATTTCGCCATTACTTTTTTTAAAAGTAACATTTAAGTCATAAGTAACAACAGCAGCAGAAAAAGGACCATTTCTAACAATGGATTTAATTCCTGTAGAAGTTGTGCAATTATCACGTCCCTTACAGGAAGAACTAAAATCCTTTGCTGACAATACGGCATTTGCAACAGCCTGAGCACCACCATAAGCAATTTTATTAGAGGTAATATAATAAAAGAAAGGCCCCATCTCAGAAGTCACTTTCCCCTGCTCAACAATAGTGGCGCCTTCCGAACCAGCGCCAACAAGAGCAATAAAGGGATTGCTTTTTGAGGGCATAAAATCAGATATATAGTCAACACCATCAATAGTTACAGTATACGTGCCATCACCATTTGAACGTCCTTCAGTAGCAACAATATAATCATTACCAGAAAAATAATCAGCGGATAACTGCCCAGCAGAATAAGCTATACCCGCCCAAGTTAAACCACCACTAACCCCCCTGTAAAAAGAATCAGCAGGTATAGAAGATGATTTTTTTAAAATAGATTGGGATATAGCCTTGCGAGTATTTGAAACAAGCACAGGATAAGCTACATCAGCTGTAGCAGATTGAACCGCTCTATTAACAACAACCCTGCTAATAACTGTAGAGAGAACAGCCCTAGAAGCCAACAAAGGCAAAATAGCGTGAGCATAAAAAGGATAAATAAATATATAAAGACAGAAAAATAAACCAATTACCCCCGAAATCCTTGAATCACAGCCCAAGCGCATAGTAATCCCCATAAAAAAGCAACAATATACCAAAGGTCATTTAAGCTAATCATAATATAAGGAGGGTTTTCACCCTCCCTTCCCATAAAATCAAGACGATTTGACCATACGCAAAACCCAACGGACCCCAGCATAAGCAGCATATAAAGCAACAAGAGAAGCTGCTACAGCCATAATAGCAGTAATAACCCCTTGAAAATTAACGCTGTTAGTTAACTGACTCAAATCAATTGGAGTAGAAGACGACGAGGTCTCAGCAAAAACAGCAGAAGAAGAAAGAAGCAAAACAGGTAACAATAATTTAGATTTCATAAAATCTCCCTAAGCATTTTTTACAAGTCTAATGACTTGAGCAATGGATAAACTAAATAGATAAAGAAATACTACAGATGAAAACGCAACACCCCAACTGTTCGCCAAAGAGGAGTAATCAACATCAGCAGAGTGTTGCGGGTATGGAATCTCAGAAAAAGTAAGTTTAATTTCTTTGCAATCACCACCTGATTTAGCATCACAAATCGAGCCAAGAATAACATTTTCACGAGATTCCATAACAAATCACTTCTCTGCAATAGGAGTTAAAATAATTTTACCAACACGTAATTTTTGAAAATCGCCAACAAAAATACTGGATGGATGCAACTCATATAAACCAGCCGCATATGGAGCCTGGCCTTGTTCGAGAGGTATTTTAAATAACTGAGGATAATCCCCACCAAGAAAAATATAACCAGACTGCTCAGATATAGTATATGGTTTACCAGTACTCTTAGAAACACCACTACGAGTATCTGCAACAGCTTGCGAAGGTTTAATTTCAATCTTAATCATAATACACCTAATGTTAAGCTACACGTAAATGAGATAACTTTATATACCAAGAAGGAATAACACAATCCGAAACAGTTATTTCTCTGGTGTGTTTTACAACAACAGAACTAAACTTAGAAATATTACATTTCTGAGCTATATCAATACCAATTTTACGCAAACGAGCGCGATGAGTTTGAACCTGTTTTTTATTTAAATCAAAAGAATGACCATGCATCCATTGAATAGCGTACATTGCTGTTGTGTTAGCAGAACGCAAAGAGTCAACAACACCCTGAGAGATTAAATGTTCACTAATAGTTTCAAAATCCATAGATGTCACCGAAATCTTTTTATCAATTTCTACAAATTCATCCTGTAAAAGTTTTAAAGACGAATAATCAGAAAGTCCCCAATAACACAAACCTTTACGCTGTAAAAATCTAGACTTTAATTTTTGTTCAAAACGCACAATGCCAGATTCACGACAATAATCAATAACATTCAATAAATATTTATATTCAGAAGAATCACTACCAAACTTGTTTTTAATTTTTGTGAGGCTATGAAGCTCTAATTCAGAAGCTTTATTATAAACACACGGATAGATAAGGTTTACATTACCTTTTTTAGAAAGCCAATCAACAGATTTACCATTAGAATGCAAACGAGGCAAACTATTACGGTAAGGCTGAGTAGATAATGCAGATATATAATCATCTTCATTTCCCTTACCAACAGATTTGTTAGTAGTAATATGAAGTTCTTTTACTATCGCGCCATCAGATATCAAATGAACACGCTCATTCTCTTTGGTTTGAGAAGGAAAAATTCTAGTGCACTTAGTAAATAATGGTAAACCCAAATCCAAAAGAATTGAGTTAAAAACACAAACACAAGCATCTACGCTTGTTAATCCAAACAAATTATCAACCCTTCCCCAACGAGAAGGATTGCCAGTCATACGAAGAAGAGATCCACGTATTGAAATACTGACAACATCACAAAATGAGCCTTTGTGCTGAAAAACAGGCTGAGACAAAGAGCTAGCCTCACCACTCTGGAGGTGAACGCGTTGATATGCAACGTCCCCCAAAATGGGAAGCTGATAACCAAAATCTTGCTCAATACTCAACCAATCAAAAAACATAGTGCGCAAATACACAATGAAACATGTACACATCATACGACTAAGTGCACATGTACACAAGTGTATAGACATACATGAACTACAAATGCACTATCATGCGCAAACCACAGGTACACAAATCGAGACAAAGCTATGAATGGTAAAAAATATGCATCTTTAAGGGTTCCAGAAGAGAAAAAACTAGCCCTTGAAAAAGCCGCAATTGAAATAAGCTACGCAACAGGAAAACCATACAAATGGACGGATCTAGCTTTCTACACACTTGACAACTACATGAAGGAAGCCGTAAGAGACATCAAAGCCACAAAAAGATAATCACCGTGGGAAACCACGGTAAAGTTCGGGTGTCACAGAACCCCGAACTTAAATCGAGCAAAAATCAAGCAATACCAAAGGAATAATATGTAAACGGAAAGTTGTTTATGTGTGAAACCTTGAAACTCAGAATCAGCAAAACAGAGTTGGCCAGAATTCTAAAGGTCAAAGAAATGGAGATTGTCCTTGCTGAAAGAAATGGCAGGTTTTTCAGAGGGTTAAAGCTACCAAGGAAAAACAGCAGAGGCTATATTATGGGGGATGTAATAGAGTTTCTAAAAAAGATGGAAGAGCAACAAAAATAGGTGCGCACAATGGCGTTATGTATAAAAAGGCCGCTGCCGGATGAGAGTCTAGCAGCGGCCTTTTCAACATAACGCGTACTACATTATGCGCA
>NZ_CAWLWU010000002.1:2173072-2234501 GCF_963864895.1 Citrobacter sp. S-77 | reverse complement strand
CTAACGTCAGGTAACGAGAATTGTAGCCAGACTGGTGCATAGTAATTCAGTTCAGTTAGCATAACAGTTGGATTGTCTTGCGTCCTCTGGTTCAGACCGAGGAGCGTTATGGCCAAACTCTCACTGCGTTCGAGAGTCCGTGCTGGCTTGTAGCTTCTTCATCTACCTGACAGACATCATCAGAACCTGTTTCATATTTTGGATTGTACAAGCCTGTGCATTAGCTTGGATGTGATTCTGGTTACTGCAAACTGGAACGCTTCTTCTTTTGTGCTTTAACTTTTGCCCACTTCGGCATTAGCTGTTTTTGAATGTAGGCCAGTTCCGGGCTGATACCGCCACACACACTTATCCAGACTATCTGCGCGAAAACAAGCTCTACTAAAGGCCGTGTAGAACGTGCCCAACTTCAATGTCCATAACCGCTTGAAAATGATGATGATCTGGCAGCATTTTTAACGTGGCGGAGAACCCCGTCGTGTTTCAAAATCCCTGACAGTGCAATATGACAAAGTACTGCATCTGATTGAAGACTCTGAGCTAAGCCGAAGGACCATCGGGAAATATATCGAAGTCTGGCACTATCCAGATGGGAGAAAAGAGCTCCGGCTCAACGCGACTGCTCTTCCCTACTCCACTTATGATCGCCTTTCAGAAATCGACCAGGGCGCTATCGTCGACAACAAACGACTCGGACGCGCACTAGAATTTATTAAACTGATTCAAATAAACGCGACAACGAGGAGAGTTTTTAGATGTATATGAGTATAATATTATACCTTCAAAACTGAAGATTCAAATTCGATATATTCTAAATTAGACGTAATCGAGTTATGCTTTGCAGAGATAAATACAATTTTCAGAAAGGTTGTCACCAATGCAAATGAAAAAACAGATATTATAATATCTTAATTAAATCATAGAGTTAGAGAGAGAAAGTGACATTGACTATCAATTTGAAGGGAATGAAATATCGAGAGTTGACTCTCAAATAATGCACTCAACTGTGGTTAGACCAGTAATACGTTTGCTATATTCAAGTAATTATTACAAAGTCGAGAATAAGGAATTTTTATCTACTCATGATTACTACAGACATAAAAGATATAAAGAATACTTAACAGATTGCTGTAAATAATTTGAAAGCATGTTGAAATCAATCTATGTGATAAATGGATGGTAATATTTAAAATCAGAATTAACTTCAAAGCTAATATAAAGGTGATTCGAAAAAAAATTAATGCCAAAATACATTCAGAGACAATACCTGGTCTCAAAACAATACGACCTTCCAACTCTTTACCGCCCAAACTTAACTTTGTTTTTTAAGCTACTGCGTAAATGCTTTAATCATAAAATCAGCTGTTTAGGCTATGGTGAATATGGCTCGAAATTAGCCCGCCTTCATTATCAGTTCATATCCAATATTCTTAGGGAATTATCGCCACATGGCCATTCCATTGGCGCAGGATTTTCTTTCGAATCGGCTTCGTATACAGCTCGATATTGTGTTAAAAAAATTAACAAAGAAAAGGCTAGAGAACATTATCAAAATAGAGTGTCTGAGTCCTCCTGCATGTCATTTAAGCCAGGCTACGATATTCTTTGACTTCTGAACTTTGTGGTGAACTTATCAAATATCACCTTACGTTCATAATATGATTAGATATTAAAAGTAATATTATTATTTCCAATGTATAATAAATTGATGGCGAGCTATCTGAACACATCAACACATCAACATTATTTAAATAATTAAACATAGGTCTACCATATGAAAGCCAAAACTCCTTCAGAGGCATTGCTTCATCGAAAAAACATTATAAAAGACAATCCTAAATTTAGGGCTGCCATAAGAGAACATTATCAAATCAATGATAAACTTTATAAGAAGCAACCTTTGTTCTACAAAGTAATGCTTCAAGAATCAAGGTTAAACATTGCACTCTCAGTGTGCTGCTTTATTTTTGGCAACCAAGCATCATGCGTGTCAGATATTAAAGAACTTTGTTCCAGATATAAAATAGCCAGCCCTAATAGCGTCATCGCAATAATTGCCCTATTGAAAACGACGAACAGAATTAAAACATGGCGTAGCCCGGAAGACAGAAGAAAAGTCCTGATTATGCCAACACAAAAAGGAATTGATGAACTTAAAAGATATATGTCTGGCGCGTTTTTGCCGTTGAATTTGCTCTATCCCGAATATAATATCTCGGTAGATTTACTGGATGATGAAGTGCCCCGACAAGACTTTTTCAGACGAGCGGCTCAATACCTTTTTCGCGGAGTGACCTTCAAAGAAAATCTACCCGAAGTCGGAGTATTTATTGGAAAAGATGGAGGGCGAATGATTATGCTTTATCTTTACTTGCAAGCCATAGAAAATATGACCACTCGAGGGGCCATCATTAATTACTCATCGAATGCACTGGCCAAAGAATTTTTTGTGTCACGGATTCATGTCAGCAAAATCATAAAAGTTGCCCAAGGCACGGGTTACCTGAAAGAAAGAGCAGATGGATTGATTGAAATTTACCCATCATTTATTCAACTCGTCGAAAACTATACAGGTCTATATTTTTCGTATGTCATGCATTATCTGAATTTACATCCTGAAAAATAGTTAAATTTTATGCCATCCCTTCGTGTTATCCTGTAATAAGTTACAAGCGTTCGATTTACGTCGATCGCTTTTTTTATCTTTCTCGTAGCGCCTCTTTTGCTTTGTTCAATGGTTTTAACAAATAATCGAGTATCGATTTACTGCCCGTTTTTATATCAACAGTAGCAATCATGCCAGGAAATATTGGAAACTCTTTACCCTGTTTGTTTTCAAGGTGATTAGTGTTAGTTCTGATATAGACACGATAAAAATAGACATCGCGTTTTACATCATCCTGGATTGTATCCGGTGAAATCATCATTACTTCACCCTGAAGACCTCCATAAATGGAATAGTCATAAGCTGTAATTTTAACTAACGCCGCTTGTCCAGGGTGAATGAATGCAACATCTCTGGGCGAGATTTTCGCTTCAATAACCATCTGATCATCCAGTGGAACCAGAGTCATCAATTTGCCATTTGGCGGTATAACACCGCCGACTGTCGTTACATCAATATCTTTAACAATGCTTCTCACCGGTGCGTTGAAAGTCAGCCGGGTTAGAGAGTCTTCACGACCTTTCATTACGGAACGTTGCGCTTCAATTTCGGCATTCGCTTTGGCTAATTCTTCACGTGCGCGCACAAAGTATTGATTCTGCATTTCTGTCACTTTGTTTTCTAATTCGTTCTTTTGCCGTTGCAGGCGAAGAACTTCCACATTACTGGCAGCCCCCTGCTTTACCAAAGGTTGAGTAAGAGCCAACTCTCTTTGGACCAACGTCATTCCCTGACGTAATCCAGCAACCCCCTTTTCCAGGCTTTCGCGGCGTGAAGTAAAAAGTGCCGTCTCTTGTCTGACCAGGTCGACATAATCATCCAGCTCAGCCGGAAAAGTAAGTTCTGTACCATTCACTTCGGCAGTCAAACGTGAAGCAGTTGCCAGCGCCGCATTTAACCGGGATTCACTTTCCAGAACACTGGATTCTGTTTTTGTTCGATCCAGTTGTGCAACCTGCTGTCCGCGTTCAACGATATCGCCTTCTTGAACAAGCAATTTGTGGATGATTCCGCCTTCCAGCGACTGGATAACCTGCTCATGTGAAGAAGGCACTACTTTACCGCTTCCGGTTGTAACTTCATCAAGTTGAAACCAACCTGCCCACGCGATGAAAACAACAAGCATAGACACCACGCTCCATACCACCAGACTAGAGCGAGGAAGATGAGGCTCCTGAAGACGACTGTTAAAACGACTGAAATCGCTCATACGCCCTCCTCATTTATTACCGTTTTTTGAGAAGTCGCTTTTTTCATTGTTACCGTACGTTGGCCCGCTTTTTGTGGAGCCATACCATGTTCACGAAGAATGCTATCTCGTGGTCCATCCATAACAATTCGGCCGTTATCCAGCACAATAATGCGGTCAACCAGTTCAAGGATAGGTAAGCGGTGTGTAGCGACAATGAGTGTGCGCGTTTTTCCCAACCAGCCTTTCAGACTGCCGATAAACTGTTTCTCACTCACCTCGTCAAGCCAGGCCGTCGGTTCATCAAGCAGCAAAATATTAGGTGATGTTAAGAGTGCGCGGGCGAGTAATAGCGCCTGTCGCTGACCGCCAGACAGACCAGCCCCGCCCTCATTTACAATGTAATTCAGACCCATTTTCTGTTTACGAACGAAATCCAATGCTCCTGTTATCACCAGCGACTGATGGATCTCCTCATCAGTCGCTAAGGGATTGCCCATTATAATATTGTCACGCACTGAGCCAAAGAACAGGCGAGCCTGCTGGCTTAGTAGCTGCATGTCCCGGCGTAAATCAGCAGGGTCAAGATGATTGAGTGAGATATCGTCAAGTAAGATGGAACCTTGCTGTGGTTCCTGCATACCCGCAAGAAGTTGCAGAAGCGTACTTTTCCCTGAGCCGTTACGTCCCAGCAGGGCAATACGTTCTCCGGCTTGAATATGGAGACGTGATATATTTAATACATCAAGTTTTTCTTCCTCATCATAATAGAAACTCACGTCTTCCATGACGTAATTTCCGCGCAGATGGGCTTTATGAACTTTCTTGCCGGATTGCGGATCGTCAATTGGCCGTTGCATCAGATCATCAAGCCCTTTACGTGCAACCTTCGCTGACTGCCAGCGAGAGAGCACGCCGGAAATTTGTGATAGTGGAGCAATTGTGCGTGATGCAAGGATAGAGGTACCCACTAACGCGCCGGTGGTCATATCTCCACTAATCACCAGATAACAACCTATCAGCAGCACCACAGCATAAACGATGGATTGAACCTCCTGGGTCCAGGTCAGCAGTAACCCCGTTAGCCAACGCTGTTTCATTGCCACATTAGCGGCGACATCATTGGTGTTATTCCACTGATTTTGAAAACGCTGCTCAGCACGCATCAGCTTGATATCTTCAAGACCCTGTACCGCCTCTACCAACGTGGCGTTACGAATAGCCGACTCGCGCATCCCTTCGCTGGAGAGCCGTCCTAACGGACGTTGTACCAGCAGTCCAGGGATTAGCAGCAACGGAACGGCCAGCAATACCACCAGCACAAGCGGCCCGCCAATCATCCAGAGGATAAAAACGAACAACAGGAAAAAGGGGAGATCGGAAATTGCCGCGATAGTCGTGGAGGTAATCAACTCTCGCACCGATTCCAGCTCACGGATTTGAGCGATGAAAGAGCCCGTGGATTTTGACCGCGCACCATTTTTAATTCTCAGAGCATGAGCAAATACGCGTTCTGAGATCCGCAGGTCTGCGCGTTTACCAATTACATCTGAAAGATGGACGCGTAGCATACGCATGATGAACTCAAAGGTAATAGCCACCATGACCCCTCCAAAGAGGACCCATAGCGTTGCTTCCGACTGTGACGGAACTACGCGATCGTACACCTGCATAGAAAACACCATGCCTGAAAGCGCCAGTACATTCGCGATCATCGCCACCAGCATGATATCGCCATAACGGCGCCAGTCTTTCAGCGCCAGTTGCCAGAACCAGTTTTTCTCATAAGGTTTGATATAATCATCAACGCGTGCGTCTGGCGTTGACTCAAGAGGGCGAAGCACGACCCCCCCTAGCAGGCGCGTTGCAAGCTCCTCTCGCGTTAATACTGTTTCAAGACCACTATCGCCGCTGAATTGAAGACTAACATTCCCCTCTTTATCCATCCGGTTGATAACTGCAATTTGACCGCCAGTAAACTCAGCAATTAACGGCAAACGCCAGGGGTCGAGTAATTCGGCATTCACCGAAACTCTCCTCAATCCTAATCCCAAATGGCGAGCCATATCTTCCAGGACTTGTTGACGCGGTGACTGGCTTTCGTGATTAATCACCACCCGGACATGTTCTAACGAAAAATCAAGCCGGTAATGTTTCGCAATAATAAGCATGGCTTGTAGCCATGGCTCATAAAGCGGATGAGTTTTCATAGTGCTACTTCCTATCCAACAACATTGTCACGCGTCGAAATTATGTCATTTAATTGATATATCAATACGAACAGAATCCTAATAAAAAAGAAAAAATCTTTATTTTTCTGTTTGTTATCAATTTTTATGTAAAGAAATGAATAGCTGCGTGAGTTTATACCCTCGCAGCTCATTTGATTACGCTAATAACAATTGATGATTTGCCAGCAACGTGGCCAAATCGGTTTGCACACCATTAAGCGTCACGACGATGGTCGAGTCGAACTGGCTACCCGTTCCATCTCTGTCGATCTGAATCTGAGTGTTGCTCCCAATTTGTACCACCTGGATATAGTCAGTGAGATTGTTCACCCCACTGTCCAACGTCGCCACGCCATTCACATAGCTCGCCGATCCCGTGCCGGTATAGCCGCTATCAGAAAGCAGATCGCGCAGGTCAATACGGTCAGTATCTGCCGTCCCCTCCCAGGTACCGACAGTAAAGCCGTTTACCACATCGCTGCCGTTGCCACCCGTGGCATCCAAAGCGTTGATCAGCTTATAAAGCAACGTATCGTGACCGCCGCTGCCGATATTGAAGGTGTCATTACCGCCGCGCCCTTCGAACTGGTTATCACCGCTATTGCCAGTAATAACGTCGTTGTAGTTGGAACCATTAATCCCTTCAATATTAACCAACGTCGCGGTATCGAACCCGGTACTCTGAGCCGTAGAGCGCCCCAGATCGACGGTTACACCGGAAGCAGCATGGCGATAATCTACGACATCCACGCCGCCTGTACTGCTCCACGTGTCGTGTTCAGAGGTTGTCGTCCAACCACCAGAACCGTTGTAGGTATAATTCCCCGCCTCAGCTATAAAGGTATCGTTGTATCCGGTACCTGTCAGGGTTCCGTGGTGTCCGCCTGTGGCAGCATCAGCCGTCAGGGAATAACTCTCTTTACCGTCTCCTGCTGTCAGTCCATCCCAGGTTGCATTACTTGAAACACCGTTAATGGCACGAACCAGCACCGCACGGTAAGTTTCACTGGGGTCCAAACCGTAAAAACTGATGAGTGACGAGGAATCGTTTATGCCGATCCCTGACTGGGCATTGATGATTTCGCTGGCGACCAACTGATTTGCCGAGTTGTATAGCTGGACAGTGTTGCCAAAGAAGGCGTTAATTCCTTCGCTGTCGACAATCTTCAAATGCAATGCTGTTCCAGGCGCAACCGTATTGGTATTACGCTCCAGTAAAACAGTACCGTTTTGACGGAAAATCAGCAGATCCTGTGCACCATCCCAGTCGTAATCAAGCAGAGCAGCTCCGGATACCTGAGTTGACGTAGCGGTACTGAATTTTGAAGCTGTAAAACTTGCTGTACCCGCCAGTCCATCATTGGTGTAAAGATAAGACTGCCCGCTATTCGCCAGTTTGATGATGTCCATGTTACCGTCGAGGTTCCAGTCCACCGCCACGCTGACGTTACCCACAAACTTATCCGTGGTCGCTGTTCCAACCGCAGTGCCTGCAAGAAGGTTACCGCTACCATCGTTCAGCATTAACACGCCGCCCTGACTGGTTCCGCTGGAGGTACGGGACATGCTGATATACAGGTCCATGTAACCATCGCCATTAAAGTCGGCCCACGTCATACTTACCGCACTGGAAGCCGCGCCAGCGCTAATGCCGCTGTACATGGTATTGGTAAAGTTTTGCCCCCATGTAAAAGAACCATTGCCTTGGTTAAACATGGTCGACAGCGCATAGGAGTTATTCCCGTTGGTCGTATGCTGGGCAATATCCACTTTTCCGTCGTTATTCAAATCCACACCGGACGCCTCAATCAGGCTGTTGTACCTACCTACCGTCGAACCTGATACAAAGTTGGTGTATGTCCCGGACTTAGAACTACCGGTCAGCGTACCGTTGTTATTGAGCATGAAGGTGCTGGAATCAGGTCCCCCAGCATCACCAATGACGAAATCGGTGTAACCATCACCCTGAATATCAATGGCAACCACCGCGCCATACCACACCGCAGTATGTATGACAGAAGTATTAGTCAACACAGTAGTGGTATAAGTACCGTCACCATTATTGATTAACTGCGCCATGTAGTCCCAGCTTGTCCCTTCAGCAAGCACGTCTGCCAGCCCGTCGCGGTTGATATCCGCATAAGTACCCGTGGTGTAATTCCCCGTCATAGAAAAATTACCTGAAACGGTGTAAGAGTTACGGCTGCTGGCGTCCGCCGATGCGAATTGCTGATTTGCGATAATCGTCCACAGCCCATCCGAATCCAGCATATAGCTGGAAGAATAGGAATCATTCGCGGCGGTAAATGACCAGGCTGGTGTCAATGATGCTTCATTACCCACGACCAGGCTGCCGGTGGTCAAATCAACGGTATTACCGTTGCCGGCGCTACTTTTCACTACTGCTGTGACATCATAATTCTTCACGCTCAGCGCATCGCCGTCCGGGATCTGCAAATACCAAGTGTTATTATCCGGATCGACCACTACCGCACCGCCTGAATCAGAGGTGTAGGTTTTACCGTTCACGTTGATAACGAGATACTCACTGTTAGTCAGTTTCGCCGATAGCAAACCACTCAGAATGGGGGTAGTGTCTGTCGTAGTCTGGGCGGTAATGCTCACGGTGGTGGTAGGGATGCGAGTATCTACTTTCAGCACAAAATCATCTGAATCGGTGTGGTTACCCGCCAGATCGGTCACACGCAACATATAGGTGTGATTACCATCATTCAAACCACTATCCTGGAAATACCAACTGGCGGCATCGCTCATCGTTACCAATCCCAGCAGCACACTATCACGATACAACTGCACAATCTCGCCATTGTCCGGCGCACGGTTAAGTGTCCCGTTAATCACAGGGGAACTGTCATCTGTTGCCACCGATGCGCCAAAACTGCCCTGGCGTTCGCCTTCTCCGTCGGTGTAGCTGACGACCCTACCGACCGTGACTGGCGTCGTGGTATCGACCGTCACCACCTGCGAAGAGGTAGAGCCGACGTTACCTGCCTGGTCGACGATCCGCACCTGGTAGGTGTAATCACCGTCAGCCAGATCACGGGTATCAGTGTAGCTCCAGCGCTGGTTAGTCACGGCTGTGTCAATCCAAGCATTGCCGCCATCAAGGCTTATTTGCACGCGCTCATCGCTTTCCAGCCCGCTGCCCAGCGAGCCGTTAATGGTCAGCTTGGTGTCAATGGTGATGAAGTCGCTGCTGGACTGCCCGGTATCTTCGCTAATGCTGTCAATAGTGATGCCATTCTGCGGTGCCTGGGTATCGACAGTGACCACCTGAGAGGTCGTCGCCCCTACGTTACCGGCCTGATCTACCACGCGAACCTGATAGCGATGCTCGCCATCGGTGAGCGTGCGGGTATCGGTATAGCTCCAGCTCGTCCCATTCACCGTGGCGTAGGCCCATGTAGTCCCACCATCAACTCTCACTTGGACATACTCATTTGTGCCAGGTTTCACACCCAGCGTACCGTGCAGAGTGTACGACGTTGAGCTGGTCAGGAAATCATTATTATCGAACCCAGTATCAACAGTAATGTTATCCACTGTTACTGTGATAGCCGCGTCAGGAGCGACCGTATCAACGGTCACCTGTTGATGCGCGGAAGCACCGATGTTTCCGGCAACATCCACTACCCTCACATAATAATCGTAGGTGGTGTTTTGCAGCGTGCGCCCATCAACGTAGTGCCAACTGTTGTTGCCAGTCACAATTACGTTCTGCCAGGTATCGCCGCCGTCAATACTGATCTGAACGTATTCATCAGCGGCCAGTGTTGCTCCCAGCGAACCGTGCAGCGTCAGCGAGGTATCGTTGGTAATGAAGTCGCTGCTGCTCAGCCCGCTATCATCGCTGATGCTATCAATGGTGATGGTTTTTCTGGTGTCTGGTGCGACGGTATCAATAGTCACCACCTGGCTGGTGTTGGCGCTGACATTACCTGCGTTATCAATAATTCGCAGTTGATAGTTGCAATCACCATCGGCCAGCGTACGGCCATCGACATACGTCCAGCTCAGACCGCTGACGCTGACGTCAGTCCATGTGCGACCGCCATCCAGGCTAATCTGCGCGTGATCGCCATTGCCCAGCGCCGCCCCGAGCGTTCCTTTCAGGCTGATCTGGTTGTCGCTGGTAATAAAGTCGTTGCCAGACAGTCCGGTATCTTGGGTAACGGAATCCACAGTAATGGTCGTGGCCGCCGGTGCGGTCAGGTCAATCACCACGTCCCGGCTGTCCGTTGCGCCGACGTTACCCGCATTGTCGATCACACGAACCTGATATTGGTACGTTCCGTCTGTCAGGGCGCGGCCGTCGGTGTAGCGCCATTGCAAGCCAGTAACGGTCAGATCAATCCAAGTCCCACCTTCATCAAGACTGATCTGTGCTTTCTCGTTATTACCAAGTTGTGCGGTCAGTGAGCCGTTAACGATGACCTTACTGTCGTTAGTGATGAAATCACTCGCGCTCAGGCCGGTGTCATTTTGCAGCGAATCAATACCGATCACCATTGATGGTGCAGTCAAATCAACTGTCACGGTGTGGTCGGCGCTGGCGCTGTTACCAATGGTATTGCTCACCTGAGCGTTAATCACATATGAACCGCCGTCTGCCAGCGCGGTCACGTCCGCGCTGGCGACGGTGTAGGTCCAACTACCGTCATTCTGCACAGTTGCGGTGTAGGTTTTACCGTTGAGCGTAATGGTCACCGTCTGACCCGCAGGTGCGTCGGTGGCACCGCTGACGACCAGAGGCGTGCCGTGCTCCGCCGCGCTGACGATGTCATCTTCAGCAAAGGTGTTAATCGTAATCGTCGGTACGTCACCGCTCAACGTCACTTCGTGCGTGGCGCTGCCCGGGTTGCCCGCTTTATCGCTCACCGTCGCGGTGAGGGTGTAATCCCCATCGGTCAGGCCGAGGAAATTATGGCCCGGCACGAAGACCGACCACGAACCGTCCGCCGCCACGGTCGCCTGATAGCTGTGGCCGTTGAAGGAGACCGTCACCATCTGGCCCTGTTCCGCCGTGGTGCTACCACTTATGGTCTGGCCCGCCAACTGCTCAGCGTTGTTGACGATATCGTCATCTGCCACAGTGCTGATGGTGACGGTTGGTGCCACGGTATCAGCCGTCAGGGTATGCGTGGCCTGGCCGTTGTTACCGACTTTGTCGTTCACTGACGCAGTGACTGTCAGGGTGCCTTCACTGAGGACTACCAGGTCTGCCGCCGGAACATCCAGCGTCCATGTGCCATCACTCCTCACCACCGTAGTGTAAGTTTTGCCACCCAGCGTCACGGTCACCGTCTGGCCCGCTTCTGCGCTGGAAGAACCGTGCACGGTCAGCGGCTGCTGCACCTCAGCCGCATTCAGAACATCATCACTGGAAATCGTGGCAATGCTGACAACTGGCGCAGTGGTTTCCACGCTGATGTTATGTGTCGCCGAAGCACTGTTGCCTGCGCTGTCCCGCGCCGAAACAGAGACTTGATAGCTCGCGCCATCGCCCAGTGCGCCCACGTCTACAGCCGGTACCGTTGTACTCCAGGAGCCGTCGTTCTGAATGATGGCCGTGTAGCTCTTCCCATTCAGGATCACAGTCACCTGCGTGCCGCTGGCAAACTGCGTGCTGGAACCGTTGATCGTCAGCGTATTGCCCGCTTCCGCCGCGTTGATCACGTCATCACCGCTGAGGGTGTTGACGGTCAGCGCCACGGGGGCGGTATTCACCACTACATTGTGCGTCTGGGTGTTGCTGTTACCCGCGCTGTCGGTGATAGTTGCGCTGATGGTTACGGTGCCGTCAGTCAGGGCAGAAATCACGCTGGCCGGTACGCCCACACTCCAGTTACCGCTGGCATCAACGGTGGTGGTGTACTGGTTTGAGCCAATGGTGATGACCAGCTTATCGCCGACGTTCGCGCCGGTTGCTGTCCCGCTGACAATTTGCGCCTGGGTATGCTCCAGACTGTTAATCACGTCATCACCAGCCACGATGTTAAAGCTGACGGTTGGCGGCGTAGTGTCGAGCGTAATCGTTTTATCCGCACTGCCGGTGTTACCCGCCGCATCGCTCACGCTCACTTGTACGGTGTAGCCGTTGTCCGCCATGGTTGTCAGGTCTGCCGCTGGCACGTTAACGCGCCAGACGCCGCCCTGCAGAACCTGCGCGGTGTAACTCTTACCGCCAAGCGTCACGGTCACCGTCTGCCCTACTTCTGCCGTGGTGGTGCCGGAGATCGCTACCCCCGCAGAGGCTTCCGCGCTGTTAATCACGTTGTCGCCTGCCACCGTATCAATTGACACGGTTGGCACCGTCGCATCCACGCTGTACTCGCGTCCCGCAGAGGCGCTGTTGCCATTCACGTTGGTGACGCTCACCTGCACACTGGCGTCGCCGTCTTTCAGTCCGGTGAGATCAGCGGAGGGCACGGTTGCAGTCCAGTTGCCGTCGGCATCGACTTTCACGGTGTAAGACTTGCCGCTAAAGGTGATGGTCACGGTCTGGTTTTCTTCCACATTGGACGTGCTGCCGGAAAGCACCAGATCGATACCTTTTTCAGCGGCATTGATCACGTCGTCGGTGGCGATGGTGTTGATGCTAACAGCTACGGCTGCCAGATCGACGGTGACATCATGGCTGATAGTCACCGGGTTGCCCGCGGTGCTCTGGCCTTCTACTGTGACGGTCACCGTGCCTGCTGCCAGAGCACCCACGTCTGCCGCCGGGATTGCCGCACTCCATGTACCGTCTGCCAGCACGGATGTTGCGTAGGTTTTGCCATTGATCGTTACGGTCAGCGCGGTGCCTGGGATCAGACCGTCGCTGGAGCCTGTCACGATCAGGTTCTGATTGTGTTCAATACTGTTGACCACATCATCGCCCGCAACGGTATCAACACGCAGACCCGGGAGGTTGGCGTCGATGGTAACATCACGCTCGCCGGAGCCGGTGTTACCGTGACCGTTGGTCACGGTTGCCGATATGCTCAAACTGCCGTTGCCCAGCGCCGTCAGCACATCATACGACACGTTCACTGACCAGCTCAGATCGCTCTGAACCGTTGAGATATAATCATTCCCGCCGATAGAAACCGTTACGATACTGCCCGCCTCTGCGTTGGCAACTTTACCGCTAATAGTCTGGCCTGCAGCCACTTCGGAGGCATTGATGACGTTGTCACCCGCGATGGTATTGATGGTGACGGTTGGCAGGCCAGTGTCCACCTGCAGGTTCGCGGTGTTGCTGACGCTGTTACCCACGGCGCTAGTCGCCGTCGCGCTCAGAGTGTAATTTGCTTCACCCAGAGCGGTCAGATCCGCCGCCGGAACCGTCAAGCTCCAGCTTCCGCTTGCAGCGGTTGTCGCCGTGTATTGTTTACCGTTCAGGGTCACTGTGACCAGGGTGCCTTCCGCCAGGTTGGCACTGGTGCCGCTCACGCTCAGATCCTGGCCTTTCTCCACCGCGTTCAGCACGTTATCGCCGCTGAGGGTGTCGAAGACAACTGACGGCAGCCCGGTATCAACGGTGACGGTATGGGTGCCAGAGCCGGTATTGCCCGCAGCATCGGTTACGCTGGCGTTGACCGTCACGGTACCGTTCTGCAGCGCGGAAATCACGCTCGCTGGAACGCCCACGCTCCAGTTACCCGCCGCGTCCAGCACGGTGGTGTAAGTCTGTCCGCCAATATTGACGGTGACTTTGTCGCCTGCCGTCGCGCCAGTGGCGGAGCCGCTGACGATCTGCGCCTGAGCGTGCTCAGTCACGTTAATCACATCATCACCCGCAATGGTGTTAATGCTCACAATCGGAACGGTCACATCCACCGTCAGATTGTGGTCTACGGATGCCGGGTTACCCGCTTTGTCGCTCACGCTAGCGGTCACGATGACGCTGCCGTCACCGAGTGTTACCAAATCCGCAGATGGGACGTTCAATGTCCAGCTACCATTGATGCCGACGGTCGTGGTGTAATCTTTGCCGTTCAGGCTCACTATCACCGTCTGCCCGGCTTCTGCGGTGCTGGTACCGGAAACCGTCAGGTCAGACTGCGCTTCCGTTGCATTCAGAATATCGTCAGCCGCAAGGGTATTGATAGTTACGGAAGGTGCGGTCGCATCCACGCTGTACTCTCGGCCCGCCGATGCGCTGTT
This sequence comes from Citrobacter sp. S-77, assembly GCF_963864895.1. NCBI lineage: Bacteria > Pseudomonadati > Pseudomonadota > Gammaproteobacteria > Enterobacterales > Enterobacteriaceae > Citrobacter > Citrobacter sp. S-77. The sequence continues at coordinate 2,220,244 of NZ_CAWLWU010000002.1, read as the reverse complement.
ACCGTTCACGTTGGTCACGCTCACTTGCACGCTGGCGTCGCCGTCTTTCAGTCCCACCAGGTCTGTCGATGGGATGGTCGCCGTCCAGGTGCCGTCGGCACCCACCTTCACAGTATAGATTTTGCCACCCATGCTAAGCGTGACGATCTGGTTGGCTTCGACGTTGGTTGTCGCGCCGGAAAGCACCAGATCGACACCTTTTTCAGCGGCATTGATCACGTCGTCGGTGGCAATGGCGTCGATGCTAACAGCAACGACTGCCAGATCGACGGTGACGTCATGGCTGATAGTCACCGGGTTGCCCGCCGTACTGTCGCCAGTAACGCTGATCTTCACGGTGCCTTCCGGCCATGCGCTCACGTCCGCCTGCGAAACAGCCGCGCTCCAGGTACCATCTGCCAGCACCGTTGCCGCATAATCTTTGCCGTTTACTCTAACCGTCAGCATCGTACCTGACGCTATTCCATCGCTGGAACCTGTCACGATCAGGTTCTGATTGTGTTCAATACTGTTGACCACATCATCGCCCGCAACGGTATCAACACGCAGACCCGGGAGGTTGGCGTCGATGGTAACATCACGCTCGCCGGAGCCGGTGTTACCGTGACCGTTGGTCACGGTTGCCGAAATGCTCAATCTACCGTTACCCAGCGCCGTCAGCACATCATACGACACGTTCACTGACCAGCTCAGATCGTTCTGCACCGTTGCGGTATACGTGTTGCCGCCGAGGGTTATAGTAACGGTGTTGCCCGCTTCCGCATGGGCCACGGTACCGCTCAGGGTTTGGCCTGCCGCGACTTCCGCCGCGTTAATGACGTTATCATCTGCAACCGTGTTGATGGTGACGGTTGGCAGCGCGGTATCGACCAGCAGGTTTGCAGTATTGCTCACACCGTTGCCCACGGCGTTGATCGCCGTTGCATTCAGGGTGTAGTTCGCTTCGCCCAGGTCCGCCAGATCGGCTGCCGGAACCGTCAGGCTCCAGCTGCCGTCTACCGCAGTGGCTGCTGTATACTGTTTGCCGTTAAGCGTGACGGTGACGGTGGTGCCTTCGGCCAGGTTAACGCTTGTACCGTTCACGCTCAAATCCTGGCCTTTTTCCAACGCATTCAGCACGTTGTCGTCGCTAATAGCGTTGAAATTGACCGACGGCAGGCCGCTATCAACGGTCACATTGTGCGTGCCGTTGCCGGTGTTGCCCGCCGCATCCGTCACGCTGACGTTTATGGTTACGCTGCCATCACTGAGGCCGGAAATCACGTTTGCCGGAACGCCCACGCTCCAGTTACCGGTTGCATCCAGTACGGTGGTCCAGGTCTGGCCGCCGATAGTGACGGTAACTTTATCTCCCGCAGCCGCGCCGGTCGCTGAGCCGCTGACAATCTGTGCCTGAGAATGCTCAGCCACGTTAATGATGTCATCGCCTGCAACGGTATTGATGGTCACCGTAGGAACGGTCACATCTATCGTCAGGTTGTGGTCGACAGACGCCGGATTACCCACTTTGTCGCTTACCGATGCGGTAATGTCCATGCTGCCGTCGGTTAATCCTGTCAGGTCAGCCGCCGGAACATCCAGAGTCCAGGTGCCGTTTGCGTTGACGGTCGCGGTGTAGTCTTTACCGTTCATACTCACGGTTACCGTTTGGCCTGCTTCAGCCGTACTGGTGCCGGAAATGGTGAGATCCGACTGGGCTTCCGTTGCATTCAGAATATCGTCAGCCGCAACAGTGCTGATGGTCACGGACGGCGCGGTGGCATCCACGCTGTACTCGCGTCCCGCAGTCGCGCTGTTGCCGTTGACGTTGGTGACGCTCACCTGCACGCTGGCGTCGCCATCTTTCATGCCAGCCAGGTCAGTAGATGACACAGTCGCCGCCCATTTTCCATCTGCATCCACGGTCGCGGTGTAGCTCTTACCGCCGAAGATGATGTTGACGGTCTGGTTCTCTTCCACGTTGGAGGTGGTCCCCGAAAGGACCAGATCCGCGCCCTTCTCGGCGGCGTTAATGACGTCGTCAGTCGCGATAGCATCAATGCTGATGGCAACGGTCGCCAGATCCACCATCACGTTGTGGTCGATAGAAACCGGGTTACCGGCGATGCTCTGGCCTTCAACGGTCACGGTGATAGTTCCCGCAGCTAAGGCACTCACGTCCGCTAACGGGATCGCCGCGCTCCAGGTGCCATCCGCCAGCACGGTTGCCGGGTAGGTTTTGCCGTTGACGGTCACTGTCAGCGCTGTACCTGCGCTCAGGCCATTGCTGGAGCCGGTGATAATCAGATTCTGTGCATGCTCGATGCTGTTGATCACGTCATCGCCTGCTACGGTGTCTACACGCAGCCCCGGCAGGTTCGCGTCGATGGTGATATCGCGCTCACCTGTACTGCTGTTGCCGACGCCGTTGGTCACGCTGGCGGTTACAATCAGTTCACCGTTACCCAGCGCCTTCAATGCGGATTCCGGGACGTTAATGGACCAGCTCAGATCGTCCTGTACCGCCGTGGTATAGGTGTTGCCGCCAATCGTCACGGTCACAGTGTTGCCCGCTTCGGCATTCACCACTTTACCGCTGATGGTCTGGCCGTTCGCCAGTTCGGCGGCGTTGATCACATCGTCGCCCGCAACGGTGTCGATGGTCACGCCAGGTAATACGGACTCCACGTTCACAGTGTGTGACGTGCTGGTGCTGTTGCCTACGCTATCCGTTGCCGACGCGGTGACGGTGTATAAGGCTTCACCCAGCGCTCCCACCTGGTCCGCCGGAACAGTGGTAGTCCACTTTCCGTTGGTATCGACGGTGGCGATGTAGGCTATACCGTTGAGCATCACGGTGACGACCGCACCTGCCGCTAGACCGGAAGCCGTGCCCGAGAGGGTCAGATCCTGCGTTTTTTCGGTGCTGTTGATGACATCGTCACCGGAAATTACGTCAATGGTCAGCACCGGGGCGGTTAGGTTCACTTCCACGTCGTGCGTGGCGCTGTTGCTGTTACCGGCTTTATCGGTCAGCGCCGCTCTGATGATGTAATCTCCGGCAGTCAACGCATTCACGTCTGCCGCAGGCACCCCCACGATCCAGTTGCCCGAAGTATCCAGGGTCGCGGTGTAATTTTTATTGTTGATGGTGACGGTCACCACATCGCCCGCTGCCGCGCCTGTCACGGAACCGGTGACAATCAGCGCCTGCGCATGTTCAGCACTGTTGATCACGTCGTCGTCAGAAACGGTATTGATGGTCAGTTTCGGCACTGTGGTATCGACCAGCACATCGCGATCCGCCGAGGCCTGGTTGCCCGCTTTATCGGAAACCGCCGCGGTGATGGTGTAGTCGCCGTCAACAATCGTGCCGAGATCCGCAGAAGGTACGGTCACGCTCCAGCTACCGTTTGCCTGTACGGTGGTGGTGTAATTCTGGCCGTTCAGGATCACGGTCACGGCCTGCCCGGATTCGGCGTTGGTCACGCCGCTCACGACCAGATCGACCTGCGCTTCTGTCGCATTGATGATGTTGTTATCGCTAACGATCTCGATAGACACCGTCGGCGCGGTCGCATCCACACTGTACTCACGACCGGCGGAAGCGTTGTTGCCGTTCACGTTGGTCACGCTTACCTGCACGCTGGCATCACCGTCTTTCAGGCTGCCCAAATCTGCCGTCGGTACGGTTGCCGTCCAGTTACCGCTGGCATCTACACTTGCAGTGTAAGATTTGCCGCCAAAGGTGATATAGACGGTCTGGTTCTGCTCCACGTTGGTCGTTGAGCCAGACAGCACCAGCTCCGCACCTTTTTCCACTGCGTTAATCACGTCGTCCGTGGCAATGGCATCGATGCTGATGGCGACCGTCGCCAGATCGACCGTTACGTTGTGATTGATGGATACAGGGTTACCCGCCGCGCTCTCGCCTTCAACTGTGACCGACACGGTACCCGCCGCCAGTGCGCTAACATCTGCCGCCGGAATTGCTGCACTCCAGGTGCCGTCAGCCAGCACCGTAGCGGCGTAGGTTTTGCCGTTCACGGTTACCATCAGCGCGGAGCCTGCTGCAAGGCCCTCACTGGAGCCGGTGACGATTAGGTTCTGCGCATGTTCGATGCTGTTGATCACATTGTCGCCCGCCACGGTATCAACGCGCAGGCCAGGTAAATTGGCATCAATGGCGATGTCACGCTCGCCAGAGCCGGTATTGCCGTGGCCGTTAGTCACGCTTGCTGACACAGTCAGCAAGCCGTTACCGATAGCCGTTAAGACGCTCAATGGAACATTTACCAACCAGCTCAGGTCATCCTGAACCGTCGCCGTGTACGTATAACCACCAATGTTAATCGTGACAACATCACCGCTCGCCGCACCGCTGACTTTACCACTCAGAACCTGCCCCGTGACCACTTCTGCCGCGTTGATCACGTCGTCGGTAGCGATAGCGTTGATGGTTACCACCGGGATCGCGCTGTCCACCAGTACGCCATGGCTGGTATTCGTGTTGTTACCTGCGGTATCGGTCACGCTGGCCGTGACGGAGTAGTTTGCTTCACCCAGCGCAGAGACGTTCGCTGCAGGAACGACGACGCTCCAGTTACCGCTGGCATCGGTGGTGGCAATATAGTTGATGCCATTCAGGGTCACAGTGATAGTGGTGCCATCCGGCTGATTACTGGTGCCGGAGAGCAGCAGATCTTCGCCCTTCTCGGTGACGTTGATGACATCATCGCCCGCCAGGGTATTGATAGTGATAACTGGCGTGGTCAGAGAGACGTCAATATCATGCGTTGCAGTGGTGCTGTTACCGGCTTTATCCGTGATGGAAGCGCTCAGGGTGTAGCCACTGTTCACCAGCGCGCCAACGTCAGAGGCTGGCACACCAATGCTCCAGTTACCGGAACCACCGAGCATTGCAGTGTAATCTTTGCCGTTCAGGGTTACGGTGATGACGTCACCCGCCTGCGCACCGCTCACGTTTCCGGAGACGATCAGCGCCTGGCCGTGCTCGGCGATATTAATGATGTCGTCGCTCGCCACGATGTTGAAGCTGATATTTGGCACAGTGACATCGACCAGCACGGATGAACCCGTGCTCGCCGGGTTGCCCGCTTTATCGGAAACGGTCGCCGTTACCGCCGCATTGCCGTCGGTGATACCTGCTATGTCGGCTGCCGGAACGTTCAGCGTCCAGGTACCGTCTGCCTGAACCTGCGCGGTGTACTGATTGCCATTGAAGGTCACAGTGACCGTCTGACCGGCTTCGGCGCTTGAGGTACCGCTTAGGGTCAGGTCCAGCGCCGCTTCAGTCGCATTTAGCATATTGTCGCTGCTAATGGTGTTGATGGTCACCGTCGGCGCGGTGGTATCGACGCTGTATTCCTGCGCGGAAGAGGCCGAATTGCCATTCACGTTGGTCACGCTGACCTGCACGCTGGCGTCGCCATCTTTCAGGCTATTTAAATTAGCCGCTGGAACGGTATAACTCCAGTTACCATCGACGTCGACAGTTGTGGTGTAGCTCTTGCCGCCGAAAATGACCGTCACTTTCTGGCCCGCTTCGACGTTCGATGAGGTGCCGCTTAACACCAGATCCTGACTTTTTTCTGCGGCATTCAGCACGTTGTCTTCGGTCACGCTGCTGATGCTGATGGCCACCGGGGCAAGATCCACATCCACAACGGTGCCGATGTTCACCGGGTTGCCGGAGATATCTTGCGCACTGGCGCTGATGGTGAGCGAACCGTCCGCCCACTGGGACACGTCCGCCGCCGGAACCGCCGCCTGCCAGGTGCCATCTGCCAGTACCGTTGCCGAATAAACTTTACTGTTGATGGTCACGGTGACGGTGCTGCCCGCCGCCAAATCGGTGCTAGTACCGGACACAATCAGATTCTGCGCGTGTTCAATCACGTTGATCACGTCATCACCGGCGACGGTATCAATACGCAGACCCGGCAGCTGGGCGTCAATGGTGAAGTCCAGGGAAGAAGAACCGGTATTGCCGTGTGCGTTGGTTACGCTTGCCGATACGGTCAGCTCGCCGTTACCGAGCGCGCTTAACTGGCTCTCGGTTAACAGCATGCTCCAAGTGAGATCGTCCTGCACGGTAACGGTGTACGTCTGGCCGCCGAGGATAATCGTAACGGTATCGCCCGCCGCCGCATTGCTCACCTTACCAGTCAGGGTTTGCCCTGCCGTCACTTCCGAGGCGTTAACGATGTTATCGCCCGCGAGGGTGTTGATGGTCACTACCGGCAGCGAGCTGTCCACCAGCACGTTGTGGGTGGTAGAGGCACTGTTGCCGACGCTGTCGGTGACGCTGGCAGTCACGGTGTAGTTCACTTCGCCCAGCGCGCTCACCGCAGACGCAGGTACGCTAACGCTCCAGTTACCGCTAGCGTCTGTGATGGCGGTATAGTTGATACCGTTGAGATTAACAGTGAGGGGGGTGCCTTCCGGCTGGTTGCTGGTACCCGAGAGCAGCAGATCTTCGCCCTTCTCGGTGGCATTGATCACATCATCCGCCGCCAGGATATTGATGCCGATTTGCGGCGTCACGGTGTTAACGACAACGTCCAGCGAATTGCTGCCAGTGTTGCCGGACTGGTCAGTTACGGAGACGTTAATCGTCATGGTACCGTCGGCCAGCCCCTGAACAACAGACGCTGGCAGGCCGAGACTCCAGTTGCCCACAGCGTCTACCACAGTCGTGTAGTCGACATTATTGATGGTGATGGTGACCAAATCACCCACTGCCGCGCCGGTGACGGAGCCGCTGAGGATCTGCGCCTGAGAATGGGCGATTTGGTTCACGGTATTGGTATCGGTGACAAAATCGTTGATCGTCACCTGCGGTACGGTGGCATCCACCAGCCCCACGCGATCTGCGCTACTGCTGTTGCCCGCCACGTCGTTCACAGTAGCCCTTACCGTCACAGTGCCATCTACCAGCGCGCCTACGTCGGCAGCCGGTACGTTGAGGGTCCAGGTTCCGCCCGTCTGGACTGTGGTCTGGTAAGATTTACCGTTCAGCGTCACGGTGACAGTCTGCCCCGCCTGGGCATTACTGGTGCCGCTGACCACCAGATCCTGCTGCGCTTCCGCCGCATTGATGATGTTATCGGGCGTCAGGTTGTCCAACGTGATAGTAGGTGGCAACGTATCGACGGTGACGATGCGCGAGGCTTCTGCGCTATTGCCGTTCACATTGGTGACACTGACGCTCACCTGCGCACGTCCGTCGATCAGGGGTTCCATTGCACTCGCTGGAACGGTCAGGCTCCAGGAACCATCCTGCTGCACCTGCGCGGTAAAGATTTGGTCGGCAAATTTAACCACCACGGTCTGACCGGCTTCCACGCCCTGCGTCTGACCTGACAGCGTGACCTCAGCCCTTTTTTCGGCCGTGTTCAGCATGTCATCGCTGCTAATGGTATCAATGGTCACCGCTACGGCGTTCAGATCCAGTTCGATGGGGTGCTCAGCAGAAACGGTATTGCCCCACGTGTCCTGCGCGCTGACGTTGACCGTAATATCCCCTGCCGTCCATGCCTGAAGGTCGGACGCAGGAACACCAATTTGCCAGCTACCGCTGGCGTTCACCACGGCGGTGTAGTCAACGTTGTTGATGGTGACGGTAATCTGCGTGCCTGCGGCCAGATGGCTACTGGAACCGATGACGGTCAGATCCTGCTGCTGTTCGATGGCGTTGATCACATCATCGCCAGAAATCATGTTCACGCGCAGACCAGGCAGCTCGGCGTTGACGTTGATATCACGTTCGCCGCTGCCGGTGTTGCCGTGCGCATTAGTGACCGAAGCGCTGAAGGTCAAATCGCCGTCGCCAAACGCCTTGAGATCCGCTGACGGGATCGTCACGCTCCAGGTCAGATTATTACCCACCGTGGCGGTATAGCTCTTGCCGCCAACGGAGATGGAAACAGTATCGCCCGCCGCCGCGTCGGTGACGCGCCCACTTAGGGTTTGATCCACAGCCACTTCGGCGTTGTTGACAAGGTTGTCGCCCGCAAAGGTATTGATAATCACCTGTGGTAGCACCGTATCGACCAGCAGATTAGCGTCTGCAGAACCGCTATTACCCACGCTGTCCGTGCCGCTCACACTGACGGTGTAGAGGGTATTTGCCAGATTCAGCACGTCGGAAACCGGCACCAGGACACTCCAGATGCCGTTTTCAACGGTGGCCTGATAGTTGACGTTGTTCAGCGTCACGGTGATGGCGCCGCCGTTTGGCAGATTGCTGGTTCCGCTCAGGCTCAGCGGCTGCATTGCCTCCTGTGCATTCAGAACATTGTCCTGGCTGATGACATCAATGGTGAATTCTGGCGGATTGCCGCTCAGCGTCACGCCGTGCGTCGCGTTGCCGGTATTGCCCGAGGCATCGGTAACAGAGACAGAAATGCTGTGGCGCCCCTCACCCATTGCGCCGATGACGGAGGCAGGCACACCAACGCTCCAGCTGCCATCGGCCTGTACCACACCGGTAAAACTCTGGCCACCAAGGGTAACCGTGACCACATCGCCCGCTGCCGCGCCGCTCGCCTTGCCGGAGATAATTTGCGCCTGGCCCTGCTCGCTGGTATTGAGAGTATCGTCACCCGCTACGGTATCGATCGTGACTACGGGTGCTGCGGTATCAACGGTGAAATCGACGGTGGTTGAAGAGCCGTTACCCCCCTTGTCACTGACGTTCACGGTCAACGAATGGTTGCCGTCAGCCAGCTCTTGTACTTCGCTGGCAGGAAGCGTAACGGACCAGGTGCCGTCACTGCCTACCGTGGCCGTGTGGTTTTTGCCGTTCAGCGTCACGGTTAAAATCTGGCCCGCTTCCGTGTTCGTTTTACCGGTCAGGGTCAGGGTCAGGTTGTGCTCTGCAGCATTGACGATGTTGTCCTGGGAAATCGCATCGATCGATAATGTCGGTGCCACGGTATCCACGCCAATCGTCTGGCTACCGCTTACGGTATTACCCGCCACATCTTTGCCGCTGACGTTGACCGTCCAGGTACCGTCACCCAGGGCCTGTGCGTCTGCAGCGGGCACCTTCACGCTCCATGCGCCGTTTTCGCCCACTTCTGCAGTATAGGTTTTATCGTTCAGCGTGACGGTGAGCACCGTTCCCTGCACGAGATTTTTGCTCGCACCGGAGAGGGTAAAGCCAGCGGACTGCTCGCTGGCGTTAATCACATTATCGTCTGCGGTGGTGGCGAGCGTAACGGTCGCGTCTGCCGTTGAGACGATCACGGTAATGCTGCCTGCAGCCGTGGTTTTACTGCCGTCGATCTGCACGACGGACCAGGTGTGTTCTCCGTCCGTCTGCGTCGGAAGCTTTACCGTCCAGGCCCCGTCTTTACCGACCATGGCGCTGGCAATGGTGCTGCCGCTGCTATCTTTGATCTGAATGGTCGCACCAGGTTGTCCGGTGCCGCTGAAGGTTGGGGTATTATCATCCGTGACCTCTTTTGCACTCAGCACACCCTGCTTGTCACCCACTTTGTCCGTTACCAAAAAGGTCGGTGTTGCGCTCTCAACTTCTTTGGTGTTATCAATGATTTTGGTTTTGCCATCACCACCATGTGCCAGCAATGCGCCAATCGCGCCGCCGCCTAATGCTGCACCCGCAATCCAGCCCCACGGCGCATCGCTCAGGGCACTACCTTGCTCGAGAAAAGGTTCGATACTGGATATTGTTGTCGCATGAGAAGTCAGTTCAGTGGTCGCAAGCCCAGACGCTTCTCCGGTCTCAGCAAACGATATATGGGTAAGTTGATCCTCATCGTTAAAGACCAACTCTGAATGGTTTTTACCTTCAGGATCGTCCATGAAATAATTGTTGCAGCGGATCACGCTACCATCTTTCATGTAAAGCAAGAGATCCTTACCCTGTCGCACGTAGCGTGCCACATCCTGTGCAGAACCATGGACCTCGATAACGCAGGGTGCAGAGACAGAAACAGAGAGGTTCCCTTCACCTGTCAGAACTGTTTTTTCAGCCGTCTTTCGGATAATGACATCAACAATTTTTACTGAACTCATATTTTTTCTCCTTGCAGGCGCCACCATCTTTTACTCATTGCCAATATTCAGATGTAGCAATCTCTGGGAATGACTCCCATTGTCTTCAGTTTTTTTAAGCAATTTTACAGCGTTTTATTTTCGTTAATAACTTAGATCAGGTAATTTCGCCGCAGCATTTTTTTCAACACCTATAGCAGGTAATAAATTATCCAGGGCTGTAGCATAATTAATTGCGGCACTCCAACTATCATATTCAGCCGTTATTTTTGATAGCGTTGCTTGCCAGACATCTTGTTCAACACTTAGTAAGTCATTAATACTTCTTTTGCTAAGAGTATATTCATTTTTATAAACCTCGCGAGCACGCAGAGCGCTCTGCAATTGTATATTTCCGGCATTTATTCTGCCGTGTGCTCCGGACCAGTCCGCCATAGCAACTGACGCTTTTTGTAGTACATCAAATCGCGCTTGATCGACTTGCGACATTGCCATTTTTCGTGCCCCTCCAGCCTGGAGAACTCTCGCTGAAACCGAGCCACCCTGATAAATAGGGGCATCAATATTTAGCTGAACATGATCGTCCCAATAGCTTCGGTTATCCGATTCATAACGCGTACGCCCACCTTTAAGGCTTAGAGTCGGCCAGTGCTGTGATTTTGCTTTTTCAACGGCATACTGAGCAGACCTTTCCATTGTCCTTGCGGCGAGTACAGATGGAATTAATGAATAATCAATATTATCAAGAGAATCCTCTTGAACGACTAATTCATCAGGTACTGGTTGCAACTGCTCTGCATCAATACCGCTTAACACAGCAAGTCTTGCCCGCGCGCTACTCAGCGCTGCATTGTATTGTTCAAACGTTGCCTGCATTCCCGCGACACGCGCTTGCGTCTGAAGCTCATCAGACGTAGAACTCAGACCAGCATCTGCGCGCAATCGTGCCATGTGCTGAACATTTTTAAGCGCAGTAATATTTTCTTTCGCTGCTTGTGTCAATTCGGTATAGCGTCTGACCTCAACGTAACTGAGAGACGTTTTCTCAGCGACACTAGATAATGTGGCCATAAGCTGGTACCGGTAACTATCTCGTTGTGCTTCAGACTGACTGATTGCGCTGTTCGTTTTGCCAAAATCATAGACAAGCTGTGTCAGACTTAGCCCCCATGTTGCTGAGTTTTGTAGTGAGCCGCTTGAGTCTGTTGTCTGGCTATGCCCTGTATTGCCATTAAGTGATATTTGCGGCATCCAACCACTTCGTGCTTCGTCAATTTGCGCCTGACCAATTCCCATTTGAGCGGCCTGCTGACTTATTGATGGGTCACGGTCAAAAGCGAAAAGAATACTTTCCTTCAGTGTCACATACGCAACTCGGGCTGTGTTCGGTGTACCGTTATAGGCTCTCGCAGTACCACATACGATCATGCCTGCAAATAAAAAATAAAATATGTTGTGCCTTAAGGGTACAAAAGCCCACACATAAGCCTCCTTATTTATCGACTCTCCTCCAGAATTCGTTTTTACTACGAATCAATTAAGGAATGAATTTTCTTTTTCCATAACGGATTGATTAATCAAGAAACTGTGAAATAGGAGCTTCGCCAATAAAATCAATTAATTTGGAGCATAACAAAAACTGTGATCCCTAACTACACCCACAATGTTAATACAGCGTTAACAAAATAGAGAATATTGTGCAATCTTTATAAAAAATCGAAAGGTTGTTTTTTACACCCCTAGAAAAAGCCTTTGTTATATATGAGATTCCTCTCTCATGACAGTTGCATATTTTTGCGTTAATTTCATTGTGAACTTACTCAAAGATTTTCAAAAAAAGTCAGTTTTAACCAAGACCTGTGGTATTTATTGACAAATATTTTTGAATGATTTTTATTCAGAATAGCAATCTCCATCAAATCACACCAGCAGACAAAAAAACCAACAGCACAATGAAACAAAATTAAGAATTTTCACCCCCAAAAAGGTCAATAATCCTTTATGAGGGTGTAGGCCATTAACAAGGTGTTTTTTTGCTGATGCGCCACGAATAGCTTTTGTAACTGGATTGCATTGATCTGGAATTGATATGAACCCGCATCTACTGTGTTTCTAACCGCAACGCTACGCTCACAACGTATGGACGTTTTTATGGATGAAAAACTGGAGGTATTGTCGAACCATAATGACGCATGATGACGTGCATATGGGGAAATAAACAGATTAAATTTTAATCGGATGTGGTAGAGTGACACACATTCATTGAGAGGTTAATCATCATGTCCTTTATCGATTACGCAATGAAGTTCTTCAGTGGTGCATCGACGACCACTATCACCTGCCCTGTTTGCGGCTTAAAATCATCTCAGCCTGTCTCCAAAATCCGTCTAAAACAGGCAATGCTTTGTCCTGGATGTAAAGCTCTGTTTGTCCCCAAACGCTAGTTCCAGATACCGGGTAACACAAACCCGATGTTCTATACTTAGACATACACCAGCAGCTGTTAAATCCCTGATGCCTTACGCCCATCCTGAGAGAACGTTTCTGAACTGATTTCACAACTGCTCTTGCGCGCTATGTCGCATCAGAGCAACGCTATGAAAATGAACCCCAGGGCGTGGTTTAGCCGCTCCCGAATCCTGACGAATACCTCCGGACATGTTTCGTTTCCGGCTAATGATCCTACCGCTGACAATAATAATAACCTGCGTTCAGAGCTGTTTTCGACGCCTCAGATGGAACGATACGGTCAAAAGCTTGCGCGCACACATAAATTATCACCGGACAAACTGCCTTACTATTTGCTCAAACGTCTTGGTGATAATGAAGCCGTGATCACGCAAAACTGCTATGAGCTTAATGCAGGGAAAAAAAACAGCATTATGCCCGCCGGAGAGTGGTTACTGGACAACTACTATCTGATTGAGGAACAAATCCGTATCGTTCGCCAGCACTTGCCGAAAAGCTTCGGCAAAGGCCTTCCTTCTCTGACATCTCCCCATAATTGCCCGCGCATATACGATGTAGCGTCAGAGGCGATTGCGCATGGCGACGGACGCTGGGATACCGCCAGCATGACCAGCTATATCTCAGCCTACCAACAGGTGACACCGCTAACATTAGGGGAAGTCTGGGCTTTACCGGGTATGTTGCGACTGGCCCTGATCGAAAACCTGCGTCGCGTCAGTATGGAAGTCGTTAAGGCGCAGCAAGAACGTAGCCTGGCAGATAGCTGGATAACACGGATTTTCGAGTGTGCGGAGAACGCCCCTGCAGATTTAATCCTGGTGATTGCCGATATGGCGCGCTCACGCCCACCGTTGAGTAGTGCATTTGTCGCAGAACTGGTCCGTCGTCTGCAGGGACATGGTAATGCACTGGCGTTACCTTTGACCTGGGTTGAGCAGCGCCTGGCTGAACAGGGTGTCACTACCGATGAGCTAATTCATAGCTTCAATCAACAGCTTGCTGCCAGTCAGCTTTCTGTCAGTAACAGCATCGCCGGTTTACGATTACTAAGTGAAACTAACTGGGCAGATTTTGTCGAGACGATAAGCGTGGTTGAACAGACCTTACGTCTTGACCCTGCTGCCATTTATTCCAGAATGCACTTTGATACACGGGATCATTACCGCCATGTTATTGAAATTCTGGCGCGAGACAGTCACTTCAGTGAGTTGGAAGTGGCCAACCGAGTGCTCTTGCTTTCTCAGGAAGCGGAGCCCGAAACGCCCGGTCATCATATTGGCTATTATCTGGCAGGTGAAGGACGCCAGAAACTGGAAATTCAACTGTCGGCTGACACACCTGGACTCATACGCCTGCGGCACAGTTTCAATAAAATCCCCCTGCTGTCCTGGCTGGGTAGCCTGAGCCTGCTGACCACGGCAACAACAGCCGCTATATTGCACGATACGGCGCTGCAGGGAATGGGATGGTTGCTAATCGCTATGGCATTGCCGTTAATTGTGGCTGTCAGCCAGTTAGTGAGCGATCTGCTGAGCGAGGCGACGACACGTTTTCGAATCCCTCGCCCGCTGCCACGGATGGATTTTTCAACCGGGATCCCCGATGATTGCGCCACAATGGTGGCTATTCCCTGTATGCTGACCCGCCATGAAAGTATCAGCAAACTGCTCACCAGTCTTGAAGTGTGCTGGCTCGGCAATCAGGATAAAAACCTCTGCTTTGCCCTTCTTACCGATTTTGCAGACTCCACACTTGAAAATACTGAAGGTAACAGCGACCTGTTAAACCTGGCAATCGCAGAGACGCAGGAGCTAAACCAGCGCTATCCTGCCAGCCGTCCGCGCTTTTATTTGCTGCACCGAAAACCTGAATGGAATCCCACTCAAGGTATGTGGATGGGTTATGAACGTAAGCGCGGCAAACTGGCATCACTGAACACCTGGTTACGCCATCCCACAACACAATTTTCCAGCGTGGCAGACATGCCCGCCCATTTGTTACCACGGCACATTAAATATGTCATCACCCTGGACAGCGATACCGTTCTGCCACGCGATACTGCACATAAGCTGATCGCGACGATGGCGCACCCGCTGAATCGACCAGAGTATGATCCGCAGCGTCAAAGAGTCGTTAAGGGATACGGAATTTTACAACCCGGACTGGCGGAAGAGATGCCACGAAATGGCCAGGGACGCTATGCCGCCATGCGCAGCAGCGTTCCGGGTAATAACCCCTATTCAATGATGTCTTCAGATATCTATCAGGATCTCTTTGGAGAAGGATCGTTCGTCGGCAAGGGCATTTATGATGTCGATACCTTTGTCCAGGCCACAACCAACACCTGCCCGGAAAATCTGGTCCTCAGCCATGATTTACTGGAAGGATGCTATGCCCGTTCCGGACTACTGAGTGAGGTTTTGCTCTATGAGCAGTATCCGAACAACTATCTGTCGGACGTTGCACGCCGCACCCGCTGGATCCGTGGCGACTGGCAACTGCTGAACTGGCTAAAACTTCGCGTCAGAAAGGCGGATGGAAGCCGGGGAAAAAACCCGTTATCCGCACTATCATACTGGAAACTATTCGATAATTTGCGTCGCAGCCTGGTAGCCCCCTCTATGCTGGCACTGCTGTTTTCCTCCGTGCTTTTGGTACCCAATCCGTTTTACTGGCTTGGCGTGCTGGCACTGGTATGGCTGCTGCCTGCAATGTTGAGCATCACTTACGATCTGCTGCATAAACCTCTTCGCCGTCCGTTAAGACAACATCTCTTGCTGGTCGCGGCCGGAGCACTAAAGCGCCTTTCCAGCATCGGGTTGAACTTTTTGTTATTACCGCATGAAGCCGGATATTCGCTGTACGCGATTGGCGTGACGCTCTGGCGCCTCGGTATCAGTCACCAAAATCTCAACCAGTGGACCAGCCACAGCCCGGATAATCAGCAATCCCATATCTCAGTTTTTCGTTTTTATCGGGCGATGTGGATGAATGTGGCAAGCGGTGTGACCTTTGCAGCTCTGACGGCACATTTTGCTCCACTGCTTCTGACCGTTGCGCTACCCGTCAGCGTAGCGTGGTGTCTGACTCCCCTGCTGTTAAGCTGGTTAAGCCGACAGCCTGTACGTAAAACATTCTCACCGAATCAGGAACAAAAACAGTTGTTACGCCAGACGAGCCGCGAAATATGGGCCTTTTTTGAAACGTTTGCTACAGAGCAGGAGAACTGGCTTCCACCTGATAATTACCAGGAAATACCGCAACCGACAATCG
The DNA here is from genome assembly GCF_963864895.1 of Citrobacter sp. S-77. Lineage (NCBI taxonomy): Bacteria > Pseudomonadati > Pseudomonadota > Gammaproteobacteria > Enterobacterales > Enterobacteriaceae > Citrobacter > Citrobacter sp. S-77. Next base: position 2,204,479 of record NZ_CAWLWU010000002.1, on the reverse strand, counting down.
CGCATCGCACTTCTCCCACTAACATTGGCCTTTCTCTGCTGGCCAACCTGACGGCCTGGGATTTTGGTTATCTGCCTGGTGGCGAAGTCTTGCAACGTGTGACGCTCACTCTCGATACGCTGGATAAAATGGAGCACTTCCGCGGTCATTTGTACAACTGGTATGACACCCGAACGCTGGCGCCTCTTAGCCCACGTTATATCTCCAGCGTTGACAGCGGCAATATGGCAGGCCATTTACTGACTCTGCGCGAAGGTCTGAGCGCTATGCGTCATCAGCCGGTTTTAAACTGCGAGCAGATACTGACCGGGTTGAACGACACAATGGCTATTCTGGAGAAGCACTGGGGACAGAATACGCCAACCGGTATGCGACTGCTGCGCAAACATTGCCTCAGCGCGATGTCATTGCCTCCGGTACAGTTGTTCAGTGAACTTAAAAAAATGCGCGCCCAGTGTAATCATCTGACAGCTCAGTGCCAGCAAGAGAGTCATCTTGTGGTGCGCTGGGCAGAGCATCTGGAGCATCAACTGGTTCAGGTATGTCATGAATGGTCACATTTGCTCGGCTGGTTACCGCCATCGTATGACACCACTACGCTGCCGACACTGAGCTGGATTGCCCGTGCGAAGCATACCGGGGAAGGCACGCCTCCTGCTTCGGCTATCACCCTGGCACGCATGAGACTGGACATTATCACTGAACTGGAGCAACGACTGAACGACCATGCGCAAATGGATTTCACCTTCCTTTATAGTGAAACAACCAATCTGCTCAGCGTCGGCTACAACGGCGATACCAATACGCTGGATAAAAGTCACTATGACCTCCTGCCCTCTGAAATCCGTCTGACCAGTTTTCTCGCCATTGCGACTAACCAACTGCCGCTCAAAAGCTGGTATGCCCTGGGACGACTGTTTACTACCATCGACAATGAAACCGCATTAATGTCATGGAGCGGCTCGATGTTTGAATATCTTATGCCGAATCTGGTTATGCCTGCCTGGCCCGGCTGTCTGCTTGATGAGATGAGCCAGTCTGCGGTTAAGCGCCAGATAGACTGGGGTAAAGAGCGCGGTGTGCCATGGGGCGTGTCAGAGTCGGGTTATCATGCTTTTGATGTTCAGCATAATTATCAGTATCAGGCGTTTGGCGTACCTGGCCTGGGTCTGAGACGCGGGCTGGCTGACGATATGGTCGTTGCCCCCTATGCCACATTACTGGCTCTGATGATTGCGCCACAGAAAGCCTGTGAGAATCTGCTCGAACTGGACAAAAACGGTGCGCGCGGCGAATACGGTTTCTATGAAGCGCTGGACTATACGCCATCACGCCTCGCCACCGGACAACTGTATGCCATCGTGCAGTCCTGGATGGCGCACCATCAGGGAATGGCATTCCAGGCACTGGCCCACGTGTTGCTTAATGCTCCAATGGCAGACCGGTTCATGTCGAGTACCGCTTTCCAGTCAGCAAGCCTGCTGTTACAGGAGCGCGTACCGGATGCAGTCGATCTCTATAGCCCGCGCCGTCATTTTGAATCTCATGAAGGAAGAGTTAAACCGGTTCGCTATGAACCGCGTGTTTTCACCGACGTGGACAGTCCGGTACCCGAGGTCCAGCTGTTGTCTAACAGCCATTACCATCTGATGTTAACCGCTGGCGGCGGTGGGTACAGTCGCTGGAACGATATTGCCCTCACCCGCTGGCGCAGCGATAGCACCCGGGATAACTGGGGGGCATTTTGCTATATCCGCGATCCGCAGACCGAAGAAGTATGGAGCAATACCTGGCAACCAACTGTCAGTAATGGTGATAGCCGTGATGAAGTTATTTTTACCGATGCCGGCGCAGAATTCAGACGCAATTTCGGCACAGTGAGCGTCAGAACACAGGTTGTGGTCTCTCCGGAGGATGATATTGAGCTTCGCCGACTGACACTGGTACATCGTGGTCGCCAGCCAAGAACCTTCGAACTAACCACTTATGCCGAAGTGGTACTGGCACCTGAAGCAAGCGATCTGGCGCATCCTGCATTCAGTAATTTATTTATCCAGACCGAGCTTGATAATGACCGTGACGCCATCCTTTGTCACAGGCGTCCGCGCTCGCCGGACGAACAGAGTCCCTGCCTGTTTCACATGATGGTCGTGCGTGGCGATAACCATAAAGGCGCTTCGTTTGAAACCGACAGAGCGAAATTTCTTGGGCGCGGCAGAAATCCGGCCAATGCGTTTGCCACTGGCTTAAATGGACCACTCAGTAATACCTCAGGGTCAGTGCTGGATCCCATTCTGGCAATACGCCATACAATTACGTTACAACCTGGACAACCAGTGACGGTGGATATCGTCTATGGCATCAGCGCAAGTCGTCAGCAAAGCCTGGCCCTGCTGGAAAAATATCGCGATCGCCCCATCGCTGATCGCGTCTTCGAAGTCGCCTGGTCTCACAGCCTGGTGGTATTACGCCAGATGAACGCCAGTGAAGATGATGCTTCGCTATTTAATCGCCTCGCCAGTGCGGTGCTTTACCCCTGCCAGGAATTACGCGCCGACAGCCAGGTAATCAGCCGTAACCGTCGGGGTCAGTCTGGCCTGTGGGGTTGGGCGATTTCCGGCGATCTGCCGATTGTCCTGCTCAGTATCGTCAGCGAAGAGAGTATCGACACGGTGACCACGCTTATTCAGGCGCATCGCTACTGGCGGCTGAAAGGTCTGGAAGTGGATCTGGTTATTATGAATAACAGCCCAGGAGGCTACCAACAGACCCTGCAAAATAAGATCATGGATTTAATTTATGCCGGGTCAGAAGCAAATCTGGTAGATAAATCCGGCGGGATTTTTGTGCGTAATGGTGAGCATCTGAGCGCCGAGGATAAACAACTTCTAATGAGTGTGGCCTGTTTGTACCTTGATGACCGCGCGGGTGGAATTAATGAACAGCTCAACCAGCGGATCCATACAACCAAAATTCTGGCCAGGCCACTGATTCCCCACACTACGGTTCGGAACAATCAACACAGTGACTGGACACCGGATACCAGTCAGTTACGCCACTTCAACGGTTACGGCGGGTTTTCTCAGGACGGTCGTGAGTATCAGATTGTACTCAGGGAAAATGCGCCCCCTCCAGCCCCCTGGTCCAACGTACTGGCAAACGCCCGTTTTGGTAGCGTAATCTCGGAAGCCGGACAAGCCTACAGCTGGTATGAGAATGCGCATGAATACCGGTTAACACCGTGGGAAAACGATCCGGTCAGCGACCGCAGCGGTGAAGCATTTTATCTGCGCGATGAAGAAAGCGGTGCCTGCTGGTCACCGACCACGTTACCGCTACGCGGTCAGGGTGATTATTTGACCCGTCACGGTTTCGGCTACAGCGTATTTTCTCATCGTGAAAGTGGTATAGACAGTGAGTTGACGATACTTGTCGCTGAACTGGAGCCCGTCAAACTGGCGATCCTGACGCTCAGCAACAATTCGGGGCGCACGCGTAAACTGTCCGTTACCGGCTATGTGGAATGGGCTTTGGGGGAATCGCGAACCCGATCGGCCCTGCATATTGTGACGCATTCTGCGAATATCCCGGATGGCTGCGGCGTGATGGCCAATAATTTTTACGGTGCCAACGGTAATGAACGTACCGCCTTTTTCGCCGTCAGCGGCCCTCATTGTTCACTGACAGGCGATCGCCGTGAGTTTATTGGCCGCAATGGTTCCCTGCATTACCCGGCAGCCATAAAATTACGCAGGCTCTCAGGAAAAACAGGTGCCGGGCTGGATCCATGTGGCGCGGTACAGTCTGCGACCACATTAATTGATGGTGACCAGCGAACCTTTATTTTTGTTCTTGGCGCAGAGGAAACCCAGGCTCAGGCCCAGGTGACAATCGCCCGTTATTTGGATGAAGAAGTCGCCCGCCAGGAGTTGAACAAGGTACACAGTTGCTGGCACAGCGTGCTGGACAAAATCGAGGTTCACACACCTGATACCACCGTTAACTTGCTGGTAAATGGCTGGCTGCTATACCAGACAATCGCCTGTCGTCTGATGGCGCGTAGTGGTTATTATCAGTCCGGCGGCGCATTTGGTTTTCGCGACCAGTTGCAGGATACACTGGCTCTGAGCCATGCTGAACCAGAACGTCTGCGCGAACAAATTGTGCTTTGTGCCTCAAGACAGTTTGCTGAGGGAGATGTGCAACACTGGTGGCATCCACCTCACGGCAATGGCGTGCGTACACATTGTTCGGATGACTATCTCTGGCTCCCGCTCGCTGTTTGCCACTATGTAGAAGCGACGGGAGATATGAATGTGCTGGAACTGGCAATCCCGTATCTGGAGGGCCGCCCGATCCCTCCCCGGGAAGAGTCTGTCTACGATACCCCTGTCATCAGTGACACAAAAGAATCGCTGTGGTTACACTGCGTAAAAGCCATTCAGCATGGGCTACAGTTTGGGCCGCATGGCCTGCCGCTCATCGGGGCCGGGGACTGGAATGACGGGATGAACCGGGTCGGCATTGAAGGTAAAGGTGAAAGCGTCTGGCTTGGATTCTTCCTGTACGATATTTTGCAGCGCTTCGCAGAAGTGGCGGAACAACGTCAGGATACCACTGTCGCGTCGATGTGCCGTTCGCAGGCCCTGCTCCTGCAAAAAAATCTCGAGTCCTCAGCCTGGGATGGCGAATGGTACCGGCGAGGATATTTTGACGATGGGACTCCGCTGGGATCGAAAGCCTCTCAGGATTGCCGGATTGATGCGATTGCGCAAAGCTGGTCCGTATTGTCCGGGGCAGCCAGCCCGGACCATAGTGCGCGGGCCATGCTGGCACTGGATAAGCACCTGGTCGATAACGATGCCGGGTTGATTAAACTGTTAACCCCCCCTTTCGATGGTCACGGGCCTAATCCGGGTTACATTCAGGGTTATCTGCCAGGCGTGCGAGAAAACGGTGGACAGTATACACATGGTGCCATCTGGGCAGTGATGGCATTTGCCCGAATGGGCAATACATCGCGTGCGTGGCAGTTGTGGTCAATGATAAATCCAATAAACCACACGTTGAGTGCAAACGGAGTAGAAATCTATAAAGCCGAACCGTATGTCATGAGTGCGGATGTTTACAGCATCGCGCCCCATACCGGGCGTGCGGGATGGAGTTGGTATACCGGTTCTGCAGGTTGGGCATACCGCCTGCTAACAGAGGAACTGCTGGGGATAAAACGTTCCGGTACGGTTTTGACCATTCATTCTCAATTGCCGGATGGCTGGACATCTTTAAGCATGACCTACCAGCATGGCAACAGTGAGTATTACATCACCGTTTCGCGCGGTGATGGCGAATACCAGGTCATACTGGATGGCGTTCTTCTACCTGATGACAGAATCTCGCTGTTGGATGATGGACAATCTCATACTGTTGATATCCTTCAAAACTGAAGCTCGTTAAATATGCGCATTAACGTCCGCCGTTAATGCGCTGACTATCTCTGAGAACATCAAACGCGGTCTGCATCGCGATTTATCCTCTCTTCTTTTTTTACTTGCATTGCATTGCCAGAAGAAACTCAAGCACTGGATTAAATATACACAACATAAATCAAATATTATTAAACAAAGGCGTATAATTAATAATACATTCTACAGAGCATTAATTTATGTCTTACACAGATGGACTCAGACAATTCAAAGAAAGACCCGTACACGTAACCTGTCCGGTATGTGCCCACATAGCAGATCAAAAAGCCGGGAAAATGCGCAAGGATGCTGTTCTGGAGTGCCCTGCCTGCGGGCTGCTATTTCGCCCGTCAGAATGCTGGTGCATTGGTGGTTAACAGGCATTCCAATCTTGAAAGTTAAAGGTAAAGCTTATGAAAACCAGAAAAGCTGTTTTTATTGAAGGTGATATCATTGCCAACCGACTGTTAGGAGAAGCCAGCCAACCCTTTTGTATCCACAGAGTTATGTTTAATAATGGGAAATATGCAATCGTGCGGGCAGCATCCGGCATATGTTTCAAAACTGGGGACATTATTCAACGAAACGAGAATGAATGGTTTTATAACCATACCAAAATTCGTCTTCTCTCCTTTGAATATCTTGAAGAAGACGAATCTGGACGGCAATTGCTTGAATATTATTAATATATCCATTAGCACAAGAATAATTGATGCTCTACGAGAAATTTGCGGTTAATACACGTAATGACCGGCCATATGTCGTAATCTTAAAGAGCAGCAGCCTGCTCTGGATTCAGACCGACTCCATCTCATACAGGAGAATCAAACATGGCCGACTGGAACCCCTCCCTCTATCTGCAATACGCCAGCGAACGTACAAGACCTGCGGCAGAATTACTGAGCAGAGTGGCGTTAGAAAATGCACGTACAGTCGTCGATCTGGGCTGCGGTCCGGGAAACAGCACGACGTTGCTGCATCAGCGCTGGCCATCGGCCAGAATCATCGGGGTGGATTCATCACCTAACATGCTTAATGAAGCGCGTAAAGCGCTGCCAAACTGCCACTTTGTTGAAGCCAATATCAGCAAGTTTCGGCCGGAACAGTCATTTGATCTGCTTTACGCGAATGCTTCCCTGCAGTGGGTTCCTGACCACTATGAATTGTTCCCACAACTGGTATCCCTGTTGAACTACAACGGAGTACTTGCCGTGCAAATGCCAGATAACTGGCAGGAACCGACACATGTCCTGATGCGTGAAGTGGCCTATGAGCAGGGTTATCCCGATCGGGGACGCACGCCGCTCCCCGGTGTGCATGCCTATTATGACATTTTGACTGAAGCGGGATGCGACGTGGATATCTGGCGCACAACCTATTACCACATTATGGAGTCACATCAGTCGATTATCGATTGGGTCAGCTCGACGGGGCTACGCCCATGGTTGCAGGAGCTGAGTGAAAGTGAACAGCGTAATTATTTGGCGCGCTACCATGAACTTCTACAGGAACAGTATCCACTTCAGGAAAACGGTAATATCCTGCTGGCATTTCCACGCCTGTTTATTGTTGCCCGACGCGATTTTTAACTTCATTGAATTCGATATTAGCCTCTTTATTACAGAGGCTAATACAGAGAAGGCCAGATCTCATTATTGATTATGCGCGCCTTCGCCTTTTTAAGATCAGAATCTAGTGGTAAAGCCTTTCATCTGCTAGTGTCTGAAAACGTTTAACTGGCGAGAGTTGTCATGTCAAAAATCTACACTGGCGGTTGTCTGTGCGGTTCAATTCGTTTTACTGCCACCAACCCCAATAATTCACATACCTGCTCCTGTGACATTTGCCGCAAGCATACGGGTGCGCCCACAGTAGTATGGATTGAGTTTAATGCCGGGAATGTGGAATGGACAGGCAAATCCGGTAAGCCAACGACGTGGCGTTCTTCGGATACGTCCAGCAGAGCTTTTTGTCAGCAGTGTGGAAGTTCAGTGGGCGCCATCGATGACGCCCCCGTCATTGCATTATTAGTCGGAGGTTTTGACGATCCGAATGATGCGGATCTTGCTCCGGAGTTCCACTCTTTTACAGACATGCAACCGACATGGTGGCAAAAAGAGGTTAACTGAAATCTCTTTTACGTCAGCTGATAATGCTTATCCGGCATGCGCTTAGCTGGAACAATCGCTTCATCGTTCATCTGCAGCAAATCTATTTCTATCGCATTACAAATAGCATCGAGCGGCAAATCATTATTCTCCGTGCCAAACGGATCTTCGAGTTCTTCAGCCAGCGTGTCGAGAGAGATAAAGGTATAGGAAATAAGCACTGAGATAAACGGCGTCATATAGTGCAGATCCACCACCAATGCGAATGGCAGCATGATACAAAACAGATAAACAGTACGATGCAGGATCAACGTGTAGGCAAACGGCACGGGAGTATTCGCAATTCGTTCGCACCCCGCCAGTACCGCTGACATATCATTTAACCTATTGTTTAAACTATGGAATAATATATCAGAGAGCTGACCGCTGCGCCTGCGAACAGCCAACCATTCCCCCATCAGCAACAGGATGCGGTTTGCCGGGGACTGCGAAGCAAACACGGTCTGCAAATCTGTCGCACTGAGGTATTTCACCAGCGGTTCCGACTGTGGCTGCCGGCGCAAAGTCATACGCAAACAGTGCGCAAACGCAATTTGCAAGTTAACGAATTGCCGCAATTCGCCGTCGTCCGGTAAGGTAGTTTTCACTTCGCGCAACAGCGATCGGGAAGCAATCATCAACTGTCCCCACAAATGCCGGGCTTCAACGTAACGTGAATAGCAGGCGTTGTTGCGAAAACCTAAAAAGATAGCAATTGCGACGCCCAGGATGCTAAATGGCGCCAGCGTAAATTTGATACCCAGCATCGTATACCACGGCAGCATGATAATAACGGCGATGGAGAGCAGGAAATTCAGGAGCAGACGTGAAAAAATCTTGGATAAAACTGAACCGTGCCAGACAAAAATCAGGCGTAGCCAGTGTTGTTGAGGTCGAACGATCATGGTTATCTTCGAAAAATGTGAAAGCCGCGCCATTAAACGTGATCGTGATCAATGTTGCAAGCACATCCCGACAGTTAATTCCGCACTTCTACCACTGCAAGAAACAGTCAGCACAAGCGTCACAGACTGTATGATTTAAGAGAAACATCCGTATGTTGTAACTAATCAGGCAGTACGAAAAACCCGGCCAGGGCCGGGTTATTGGATCAGCAAATTAGCAAAGCGGTTTTACGGCTTCACGCATGCCTTTCACCAGAATCGTATCCAGATCGGCAGAAACCTGTTCCACCAGCCCGGGAACCTGCGTCAGGTCCTGTTCCCAGTGATCTTTTACAGCCAGAACGGATTTTACCAGCTCTACGGTGCTGATCTGTCGGTCATGATGCTGAGCCCACAGCTGCTGAAAACGCTCAATCCAATGTGCATCATCCTGAACCGGGTAAGACTCACCGTTACGCTCCCCACGATAAAAAGCAATCAACGCCGCCAGAGCGAACGTCAGGCGCGCCGGCAGTTTGCCGCTGGCCTGCTGCCCTGCCAGCAACTGCGGTAGAATACGGGTGCGGAATTTGGTCATACCGTTCAGCGCAATAGACAGCAACTGATGCTTGATGTACGGATTACAGAAACGCCCCGTTACTGCACTGGCGAACGAAGCCAATTCATCACGTGGCAAATCCAGTACCGGAATAATCTCTTCATAGATAGCTTTTTCGACGAAAGCGCAAACCTCGGCATCATTCATCGCTTCACCCACTGTATCCAGCCCAGCCTGGAAGGCCACCGGAACCAGAGCGGTGTGCGCACCGTTCAGAATTGCGACCTTACGCTCTTTATACGGCTTGATGTCATCCACAATCAGCACATTTAGCGGATATTTATCCAGACGCAGTTCAGACGCTAATGTCTTCGGCCCCTGAATAACAAACAGGTAAAAGTGTTCTGCAGTATCAAGGAAGGCATCGTGATAACCCAGCTCCGCTTCAAGCTTCGCGACTTCATCACGCGGATAACCGGTCACAATACGGTCCACCAGCGTGGAACAAAATGCGTTTGCCTGATCAAGCCATTGCACAAACGTTTCTGGCAATTCCCATTCCTGAGCGTAACGCAGCACCAATTCACGCAGCGCATCGCCATTGTAATCAATCAGCTCACAAGGAATGATGATCCAGCCTTTATCCAGCGCCCCATCGAAATGGGTGTAGCGCTCGAAAAGCAGACGGGTCAGTTTTGCCGGGTAGCTCACCGCCGGTGCATCGTCGAATTTGTCACCCGCATGGTAACTAATACCGGCTTCAGTTGTGTTGGAGAAAACAAAGCGCATATCAGGATTATGCGCCAGCTTCAGGAACTCATCGTATTCGCTATAGACGCTGATCTCACGGTTAACTGAGCGAATTAAACGCGCCTCGCTAACGGCCTCTCCTTTTTCATTCAGACCACGAATGATTGTGGTATAGAGACCATCCTGTGTGCTCAGTGAAGGCGGAAATGTACTTTCGATAGGACGAACAATGACCACACCGGAATTCAGATCGGTATGCTCATTCAGCAGATCAACTTGCCAGTCAACAAAGGCGCGCAGGAAGTTTCCTTCACCAAACTGAATAATACGTTCAGGATAGTGAGCACCGGGAAAATCGCGACGATTTAGTGTTTGCACAATGGGTTCCCTTTTTGATTAGTCATACAACCTGATTGAATTGGTCCAATAGGTTAGCAAACTTTAATACATTGAAACCCTGTTTTGATCAATCCCCGGCGACAAATTAGAGAGTTTTATAGAAAAGTGTGGTCCCGGTCAGCGCCCCATCAGGCATTTGTGCATAGTCAGGTATGACCCCTACTTTTTGCCAACCGCAATTGTGGTAGAACAACTCAGCGCCACTGCCCGTAGCTGTATCGAGTACCAGCAGCGATTTATGTTGTTGACGTGCGCAGTCCTCAAGCGCATTCATCAATTCCCTGGCAACACCGCTACGTCGCGCTGACGGATGTACCAGTAATTTGGCGACATCGGCACGGTGAGGTTGGTTTTCAGGTTGATCGATAATGAGTTGAACTGTACCAACCAGCGTTCCCTGCGAATTTTCGCTAACAAGAACGATTCTTTCTCCACGGGTAACGCTTTGCGCAACGCTCGCCCAGAAAGGCAGCGATTTATCACGATTAAAGGGGTAAACAAAACTCACGGATGCGCCGTCATTCACGCACAGCTCAAGGATATCGCCAAGCTCATTGATTCTCTTCAGAATCTGATCCGCGCTCAGCACAAAACAGGGTTTACAGGTAACCATTTATGCTCCTTAGATAGACTCCTTCATACTGCGTTTAACATCTGCACAACACAAGGAGTCGTATCATAGGATTATGTTATCTATGGCTGGTTCATCTGGATCACTAACCAGTGATAAATTACCGTGACAACGTAACGTTGCTGCTCTGCGCTCAGCGGTTGTCCCTGAGGAATATCATGCCATTTTGCCAGACACCCGCGACAGCAAGTTGCCGTGGCATGTTGGGCGATAAACACCGGGTGTCCACGCATCGGTGTTTGCTTGCCATCATTAACGGGATATGCCGGTGCCAGTCGTTTAGCAATAAAGTCTGCAGCATGTTGTTCAATAACCGGCGCACCTTTATCTCTGCAGTACTGCCTTTCTTTCTCACCAAGGCGAAACCGTGAACGAAATGTCGACTTCGCCAGTCGGGAAAAAAGAGGATCAAGCGGAATCATCAGTAAACTGAACGCCCCAGTTGTTGGGTTAACTGTTCCAGTACTGCGATCCCTGCCAGTGAATTTCCCGCGGGATCCAGTTCCGGACTCCAGACTGCAATCGCCATCTCATGTGGCACAATTGCTACAATTCCACCGCCGACGCCGGATTTCGCCGGAAGTCCGACCCGCCACGCAAATTCACCTGCGTTCTGATACATACCACTGGTCGCCATCAGTGCATTAATCTGCCGGGCCTGCAGTGGCGTGACCACCGGCTCATTAAGATGAAAGGCATGACCCTGATTGGCCAAAAACACGAAGGTACGCGCCAGCTCCACGCAGCTCATCTTAAGCGCGCAGTAGTGGAAGTAATTTTGCAGAACAGTAGTGACATCATGGTGAAAATTACCAAAGGATTTCATGAGCCAGGCAATCGCTGCATTGCGGGCCGAATGCTCAAACTCCGAGCGGGCGACCGTCGCATCATAGGCAATATCCGAAACGCCACTAAGCGCCCGAACGACTTCAAGCATGCGCTGGCGCGGTGCGCTTAGACGACCTTGCAGCATATCGCAGACCACCAGTGCTCCGGCGTTGATGAAGGGATTGCGTGGTATCCCCTGTTCCATTTCAAGCTGAACCAGAGAATTAAACGGATGTCCTGAGGGATCCTTGCCTACACGCTGCCAGATCTCTTCTTCCTGATAATGACGCATCGCCACGACAAGGCTGAGCACCTTCGAGATTGACTGAATTGAAAAACGCTCCTGCGCATCGCCCGCCTGATAGTGCTGACCATCAACGGTACAAATGGCAATGCCCAGTTTTGAACCATCGACGGAAGCTAATGCGGGGATGTAATCAGCGACTTTACCCTGACCAATCAGCGGGCGAACCTGCTGCACAATGGTCTCTAAAATTGAATTGTCCATGGCCCTGGCCACAACATGCTCCTTGCTCGCAGGTCTGAAAGGCCTGCGAGTATAACAGAGCTGAATACTCAGCGTCAGACCGGAAGACGGAATCTGGCAACGGCCTGCATTAACTGATGGGATTCATTATGCAGTTGCAGGGACGATTCCGATGCAGCATTCACCAGTTCACTGGTTTGCATGGCAGCACGGTTAAGCGACTGCAACTGGTTGGTCAACTGATGAATACTGCTCCCCTGATTGAGGGTCGCACCTGAAATATCATTCAGTAAATCCCCCAGGTTTTCCACTAATGAGATAACCTGGTGTAAATTCTCATCCAGCACGTTAACCGCATTGAACCCCTCTTCAATCCCCAGTAAGGAATGATGAATCAACGCCTGAATATTCTGAGTAGACTGGCTACTTTTTTGCGCCAACAATCCAACCTCTTTTGCCACTACCGCAAACCCACGCCCTTGCTCCCCGGCGTGCGCCGCTTCAATGGCCGCATTTAACGCCAGAATTTTCGTCTGAAAAGCGATAGTGTCGATAAGCGTTATAATTCCACGCATTTCTGATGACCGGGCCACAATAGCCTGCATTGACTGGTTTACCGTTGCCATCATGCGATCGCCACCAGCAGCGATATCCCGAGCCTGCACAGCACGCTGATTAGCCAGTTGGGCAAAACCACTGTTATCTTCCACATGAGTTTCCAGAAACGAAATATGCGAAGTGACGGAATTCAGTTCCTCACTTTGTTTTGCCGACTGCTGATACAACTGCTTATTACTTTGCGCAAGTTGGCTGATATTCCCCACCATTGATGTTGTGGCATCATTAACTTGCTGCACCAACACACGCAATCCCTGCTGCATTGCATCAATTCGTGAGCTTAGCTGTGAAACCTCACGATTAAACTGGCTCACAACTGGCGTCGGCCGGGAAAGATCGCCCGCCGCCAGAATATCAATATGATCTATTAGCTGCCGTAAAGGAGTGATAACCCAGCGGGACATTCCCCACCAGACCTGAATCGCAATGACTACCAGCACGACAGGGATAAATAAAAAAAGATGCTGCAACCCTTCGAGACTGGTCAAAAGTTGCTGCCGCCCGGCTTCAACTCGCCGTCCGCCATCTTTCTGAAAGCGTGCATAGTTTTCGTTAAAATCCGTCTGAAACGCCTGAGCAGGAACGGCAAAAAACGCATCAATAGAATTGGTTTGCATCAGTCCATCCGCCTGTTCCTGAATTCCGCTATAAAAGCGCTGATAACTCGTCATCAGTTCAGGATCCTGATGAGGGTTCATGCTGATCCAGGAATCCCAGGCATTTTTTGACTGCGTCAGTGCGCGATACGCCTCCTCCATTAGCGGGCGCCAACTCCCCTCCGAACCAGTAGCGGCGTCCTGCATAAAATAGACCCCGGCACGGTTAAGCAAATCGCTGGCGGACAATAGCGCAACCCTCGCCTCATCGACCTTCGCCTGCTGCAAAAGCGCTAATTGATTACGTTGCTCATTATGTTGAGCATCAGTGACAGAATCGGAAAGCATTAACGAAGTCGCCACCTGCAAAACAGAGAACAGCGTAATAATGCAGAAAATACCGGTTAACAGACCAAACTGACGGGAAACAAGGCGACGAAAAATTTGCATTAAGTTCATAATACTCTTCTGTATCAAAGCGTTAAACGCGAGTGTACGCAGAGTAAATGACAGAAACATGGCAGAAATAAGACAGGTGCCCCCTTAGAGGCACCAGTAAGATCAGATACGGTTTTTCCAGACGGTCTGCACATTACAAAACTCATGCAGACCAAAATGCGAAAGCTCGCGACCAAAGCCACTTTTCTTCACGCCACCAAAAGCGACGCGTGCATCACTCGCACTAAAGCCATTGATAAACACACCGCCACACTCCAGACGTGAGGCCATTTCCTGAGCCAGCGCCTCATCAGCGGTGAAAAGTGTTGCCGACAAACCAAAATCACTGTCATTGGCGAGCGCTAACGCATGCTCAGCATTTTTCGCCACGGTGATCGCCGCGACCGGACCAAACAACTCCTGACGGAAAGCCGTCATTTCAGGGGTCACATCGCCCAGTACCGTCACAGCATAATAGTTACCCTTGCCGGCAATTTTTTCCCCACCCAGTAGCAATCGTGCCCCTTGCGCCAGCGAGGCTTCTACCTGCTGATGCAGTTCATCACGCAGATCAAAACGAGCCATCGGTCCGAGTTCATTCTCTTCATTCAACGGAGAACCCATCTTTAACGCACTGGCAGCCGCCACAAAACGTTCAGTAAATTCTGCCGCAATCCCGTCTTCAACGATAAAGCGCTTTGCCGCAGCACAAACCTGTCCGGTATTCTGATAACGCCCTGCTACAGCGGCCTTAACAGCCAGATCCAGATCGGCATCATTGAGGACAATAAACGGATCGGAACCGCCAAGCTCCAGCACGCATTTCTTGAGCGCCGCTCCGGCCTGAGCGCCTATCGCCGCGCCAGCACGCACACTGCCGGTCACCGTTACCGCCGCAATACGTGGGTCATTGATCATTTGGCTGACCCCGGCATTATCTGCATTAACCCAGTTATAGACGCCAGCAGGTATTGCGGCATCAGCAAACACCTGCGCGATTATCTCCGCACATCCGGTCACGTTAGGCGCATGCTTTAACAAATAGCCATTCCCGGCCAGCAAAACTGGCACTGCACCACGCATGACCTGCCAGAGTGGGAAGTTCCACGGCATTACCGCCAGAATTGTGCCCAAAGGGCGATACTCAATCACCGCCTGCTGATTCTCAACCAGCGTTGGTTCCGGGTTAAGCATCGCCGGACCATGTTCTGCATACCAGTCGCATAAGGCGGCGGACTTCGCAACTTCAGCACGAGCCTGTCTGAGTGGCTTGCCCATTTCACGCGAAATGCACTGAGCCATTTCTTCTGCACGCAGGCGAAGTGCCTGTCCGACATTACGTAGCATCTGCGCCCGATACGCAACGGTCGTAAGTTTCCATTCATTGAATCCACGTGCTGCAAGGTCTAGTGCATGTGCAATCTCATCAGCACTGGCCCACGGCATCGCCGTTAATATTTCGCCATTGGAGGGATCGACGGAAATAGCATGTGTTGCTGCTGTGATGGTCATAGGTCTTACTCTCTTTATCGCAGGATATGGTTATATCATGAGCGTATTTACTCTTTATGAAAAATGAATAATATTAACCACACCATTCACGAATAGAGAAAAACAATGGATCTGACGCAACTGGAAATGTTCAATGCTGTTGCAGAGACCGGCAGCATTACGCAGGCGGCCACAAAGGTACACCGTGTGCCATCCAATCTCACTACGCGTATTCGCCAGCTTGAAGCCGATCTGGGCGTCGATCTGTTTATTCGTGAAAACCAGCGTCTCAGGCTTTCCCCCTCCGGGCATAACTTTCTACGCTACAGCCAGCGGATCCTGGCACTGGTGCAAGAAGCGAGAATGGTTGTCGCCGGGGATGAGCCGCAAGGACTGTTCTCTCTCGGATCGCTTGAAAGTACAGCGGCGGTCCGCATCCCTGCAACACTGGCGGAATATAATCAACGCTACCCCAAAATCCAGTTTGCGCTGGCAACAGGCCCCTCAGGCACCATGCTGGACGGTGTACTGGAAGGTACGCTGAATGCCGCATTTGTTGACGGTCCGATTACTCACCCAGGGTTAGAAGGAATGCCGGTATACCGTGAGGAGATGATGATTGTCACCCCCCACGGACACGCCCCGATCCATCGGGCCAGCGACGTCAATGGTTGCAGTATTTACGCCTTTCGCGCTAATTGCTCATACCGCCGCCATTTTGAAAGCTGGTTTCATGCCGATCGCGCAATGCCTGGCACAATCCATGAAATGGAGTCGTATCATGGCATGCTCGCCTGCGTCATCGCCGGAGCCGGAATTGCGCTAATACCGCGTTCAATGCTCGAAAGCATGCCGGGGCATCATCAGGTTAACGCCTGGCCGCTTAGTGAAAACTGGCGTTGGCTGAATACCTGGCTGGTCTGGCGTCGTGGGGGCATGACGCGGCAACTGGAGGCGTTCATTGAAGTACTGACCCCTCAACTCTCACAAAACTCAGATTAACCGACGTCAGTCAGATGGCGATGGCAAGGAAGCGATTCTCACTCCTCTTAACGTGTGAATCCGCCATAACTGTCGTCAGACTGGTCATATGTGCAACACCGAATAAGTGACAACGTCACTTATTATGGCTTTATGATTAGACCTCATCTCTTCTTCGGTTCGTATTACAACGTGACCAGCCTGTAACATACGGGCAAAAAACGAGATCTGAATCACGAAATGTTTGTATTTTAGCCAGTAAACGTTTTAAGATCATGGCCTCACCTTTTCGCAACTAACCCGACTAATTTATATGACAACAAACACTGTTTCCCGCAAGGTCGCGTGGCTACGGGTAGTTACGCTTGCAATTGCCGCTTTTATTTTTAATACCACTGAGTTCGTCCCCGTTGGTTTGCTGTCAGACATCGCGCAAAGTTTTGGTATGCAGACCGCTCAGGTCGGGATCATGTTGACAATCTATGCCTGGGTTGTCGCACTGATGTCGCTGCCTTTTATGCTGCTCACCAGCCAGGTCGAACGGCGCAAACTTCTTATTTGCCTTTTCATTCTGTTCATCGCCAGTCATGTGCTCTCTTTTCTGGCGTGGAATTTTACTGTGCTGGTTATTAGCCGTATTGGTATTGCTTTTGCGCACGCCATTTTCTGGTCAATTACCGCATCGCTGGCCATCCGGCTGGCACCTGCCGGTAAACGTGCGCAGGCTTTGAGCCTGATTGCCACCGGGACCGCACTGGCGATGGTGTTAGGTCTGCCGATCGGGCGTATCGTCGGTCAGTATTTTGGCTGGCGCACCACCTTCTTCGCTATCGGTATGGGCGCACTTGTTACCCTGGTCTGTCTGGTTAAACTGCTACCAAAACTGCCCAGCGAACATTCCGGTTCTTTAAAAAGTCTTCCACTGTTGTTCCGTCGTCCGGCACTGATGAGCCTCTATCTGTTGACGGTTATTGTAGTCACCGCGCACTACACCGCTTACAGCTATATAGAGCCTTTCGTTCAGACCGTCGCCGGACTAAGCGCAAACTTCGCTACCGTGCTACTGCTGATTCTGGGCGGGGCTGGCATTATCGGCAGCATTATCTTTGGCAAACTGGGGAATCAATACTCCTCCGCGCTGATAGGTAGTGCCATCGCATTGTTGACGGTGTGCCTGGTACTGTTGCTTCCTGCAGCCGACAGCGAAATGCACCTTGCCATACTGAGTATTTTCTGGGGTATTGCCATTATGGTGATAGGTCTGGGGATGCAGGTGAAAGTGCTGGCGCTGGCACCGGATGCCACCGATGTTGCCATGGCGCTGTTCTCCGGTATTTTTAATATTGGTATTGGCGCAGGAGCGCTGGTGGGAAATCAGGTGAGCCTGCACTGGTCAATGTCTACGATTGGCTACGTAGGTGCCCTGCCTGCCGTTATTGCACTGATATGGGCGGTGATTATATTTCGCAAATGGCCAGTTACGCTGGAAGAACAGCCTCAGCAGTAGTGAAAACCAGGCCCGACAGGAATATCGGGCCTGTTGTTTAATGGTAGGTTTGAATAATTTCCAACACACCGTTAATAATAAACTGCACACCCATACACACCAGCAAAAAGCCCATCAGACGGGAAATGGCCTCAATACCACCTTTCCCAACGAGGCGCATGATGCCGCCAGAACTGCGCAAACACCCCCAGAGAATAATCCCGACAACCGCGAATATAATCGGCGGTGCAATCATGATCACCCAGTCAGGAAATTCAGAACCGTGACGCACGGCAGAGGCCGAACTGATGATCATTGCAATTGTACCCGGCCCGGCAGTGCTTGGCATCGCCAGCGGGACAAATGCAATGTTGGCAGTTGGTTCATCCTCCAGCTCTTCTGACTTACTTCTCGCTTCCGGGGAGTCATGCGCCTTCTGCTGCGGAAACAGCATTCTGAAGCCGATAAACGCAACGATTAACCCACCCGCAATACGTAATCCGGGAATCGAAATCCCGAAGGTATTCATTACCACCTGCCCGGCATAGTACGCCACCATCATGATGGCAAACACGTAGACAGACGCCATTAAAGACTGACGATTACGCTCCGCGCTGTTCATGTTGCCGGCAAGGCCAAGGAACAACGCCACGGTGGTTAACGGGTTTGCCAACGGTAACAGGACCACCAGCCCCAGTCCTATTGCTTTAAACAAGTCCATCATAAGATCATCTTTCCTGTGCGTTATTCGTCAACGGCAAGTATAAGGTGAAACACCAGGGATAAGCCATTTAAGCGATGTAAGGATTCATTTTGCGTCTTTACGCATAAGCCATAATTATCAGAATGTTAAAAATAAGCACACCGCAAGCGACACCCACGACTTTAGCAAAACGTGGCATTCGCTGATCCATTCATTTGACTTATATTTGCCTAAGCAATAATATCAGCCGTGACTAACTACTTGCCAGGGCAACCATTGTGAAAAACACCAGTGATCTGTTCAACGAAATCATCCCACTGGGTCGTTTGATCTACATGGTTAATCAGAAAAAAGATCGTTTGTTAAACGACTATCTGTCACCGCTGGATATCACTGCATCGCAGTTTAAGGTGCTCTGCTCCATCCGATGCGCGGTGTGCATTACCCCTGTCGAATTGAAAAAAGTGCTGTCTGTCGACCTTGGCGCCTTAACGCGGATGCTCGACAGGCTGGCCTGTAAGGGCTGGATCGAAAGGCTTCCAAATCCACATGACAAGCGAGGCGTGCTGGTGAAACTCACCGAGCATGGCGCGGCAATTTGCGAGCAGTGTCATCAATTAGTAGGGCAAGACCTGCACCAGGAACTAACAAAAAACTTAACGGCGGACGAAGTAACAACGCTTGAGCATTTGCTTAAGAAAATCCTGCCGTAAACAGAAAGAGGTATGACGATGTCCAGACGCAATACTGACACAATCACTATTCATAGCATTTTGGACTGGATCGAAAATAACCTTGAATCGCCGCTCTCGCTGGAAAAAGTGTCTGAGCGTTCGGGTTACTCCAAATGGCACCTGCAACGGATGTTTAAAAAAGAGACTGGCCATTCATTAGGTCAATACATTCGCAGCCGTAAAATGACTGAAATAGCGCAAAAATTAAAAGAAAGTAACGAACCGATCCTTTACCTGGCTGAGCGTTACGGCTTTGAGTCCCAACAAACGCTGACCCGGACATTTAAAAACTATTTTGATGTCCCGCCGCATAAATACCGAATGACCAATATGCACGGCGAATCCCGGTATTTGCATCCACTTAATCAATGTAATTGCTAATCGCCAGTAAAACGACGTAACCGAGGAAATCATGAAACTTCTGTCATCTGCAATGCTGGCCCTGCTGCTTGTTGTTTCGGGCCAGAGCATGGCGGAACAAACTGCGCAGCCTACGCTACAAAATAATCGTGACGCGATGATTATGCCCCCTGCGCAGGAACAGTCCCCATTCGATTTCAACCATATGGGGGCCGGAAGCGATAAGTCCGACGAATTGGGCGTGCCTTACTACAATATGCGCAGCCTATAATTCGTTTTGCCCCGCCACCGCGGGGCTTTTTTTAGCCCCTCATCTGCACAATCTTGCGCAAACGAAAGCCGAACACGTTGATATACAGCCCCGCCATAATCAACAACGCGCCAATAAGCTGCAACCCGCTTAGCGTTTCATCAAGCAGCACAGCCGCGCTCGCCAGACCAACCACCGGAACCAGCAACGACAGCGGTGCGACACGCCAGGTCTCATAACGTCCCAGTAGCGATCCCCAAATCCCATAACCCACAATAGTCGCCACAAAGGCCAGATAGACCAGCGAGAGAATTGTCGTCATATCAATCGTGACGAGGCTGTGGACGATTTGATCAGCCCCATCAAGGAACAACGATGCCAGAAAGAACGGGATAACGGGAATCAACGCACTCCACACTACCAGCGACATCACGGCCGGACGCGAAGTATGCTGCATGATCTTCTTATTGAAAATATTACCGCAGGCCCAACTCAGCGCCGCCGCCAGCGTCAGCATAAAACCAAGCATTGCCACATGTTGTCCATTCAGGCTGGCTTCTATTAAAACCAGAACACCAAATACTGCCAGCGCGATCCCAACCAGTTGTTTACCCTGTAAACGCTCACCAAAGGCGAATGCCCCGAGCACAATAGTAAAAAAAGCCTGAGCCTGTAATACCAGCGACGCCAGTCCCGCGGGCATGCCAAATTTAATAGCGCTAAAGAGAAACGCAAACTGCCCAAAGCTGATGGTCAGGCCATAACCGAACAGCAATGAAAGTGGGATTTTGGGGCGCGCCACAAAGAAAATAGCCGGAAACGCCACCAGCAAGAAACGCAGCCCAGCCAACATCAACGGCGGCATATTGTGCAGACCAACCTTGATGACGACAAAATTCAGTCCCCACACGACGACGACCAGTAACGCCAACAACCCGTCTTTACGCGACATTCTACCGCCCCTGGAATTATTAAATTTTTGTAAACAAGTTAAAGTAACGGAAATCTTTGTACCGTAACAGATCATTAATTCAGGTAGGCCATACAGCGCATTTTCAGACAACTTATTGAGTGTACATCACACTTTTGACATGCTATTTCTTTCCGATATCTAAAAAAAACATAACAACATGCACTGTCGGGCAGGAAAATGAATACCACCTTGAGAAGGTCCACCCTCGCTTTACTCGCCTCATCTTTATTACTAACCATTGGACGCGGCGCCACACTGCCGTTTATGACTATCTACCTCAACCGTCAATACGGACTGAGCGTCGATCTGATTGGCTACGCCATGACGGTCGCACTGACAATAGGTGTCATTTTCAGCCTGGGGTTCGGTATTCTGGCAGATAAGTTCGATAAAAAACGTTATATGCTGCTGGCAATTACCGGCTTTGCATCCGGCTTTATTGCGATTCCTCTGGTGCATAACGTGGTGGTGGTAGTTCTGCTTTTTGCGCTGATCAACTGCGCTTACTCAGTCTTCGCCACGGTGCTGAAAGCCTGGTTTGCCGATAATCTCTCTGCCACCAATAAGACCAAAATTTTTTCGCTCAACTACACCGTACTTAACATTGGCTGGACGGTGGGTCCACCGCTCGGTACGTTGCTGGTGATGCAAAGTATTAATTTGCCCTTCTGGCTGGCGGCGCTTTGCTCGGCCTTTCCGCTGGTGTTTATCCAGACCTGGGTGAAGCGTTCAGAAACGACATCAGAAGGTGTGAATGCATCAGTATGGTCTCCGTCGGTTTTGCTGCGTGATAGAGCATTATGTTGGTTTACGCTGTCTGCTTTTCTGGCCTCATTTGTCGGCGGCGCATTTGCGTCCTGTATTTCTCAGTACGTTATGGTTGTCGCAGACGGTAATTTTGCCGAAAAAGTGGTCGCTGTCGTCCTACCCGTCAACGCAGCGATGGTAGTGACATTGCAATATGCCGTCGGGCGCCGACTCACTGCTGCCAATATTCGACCACTGATGGCCGGAGGGACACTCTTCTTCGTTTTGGGGCTGGTCGGATTTATTTTCTCAGGCAACAGCTTGCTACTTTGGGGGATATCCGCAGCATTCTTCACAATTGGCGAGATTATTTACGCTCCCGGTGAATACATGCTCATCGACAACATTGCACCGGCGGGTATGAAAGCGAGTTATTTCTCCGCCCAGTCACTGGGCTGGCTTGGCGCAGCGGTAAACCCGTTAGTCAGTGGCGTTATTTTGACGACGTTGCCATCCTGGTCACTGTTTGTGGTGCTTATTATCGCCATCGTCCTTGCCTGGGCACTGATGCTAAAAGGGATGCGCGCCAAGCCCTGGGGTCAGCCAGCGGTCTGCTGATCATGCAGCTACAGAGCCCGGGCGGCTCTGTAGCCTCACTACTCAGATAGCCACCAGCCCACGCACCCCCTCTGCTTGCATATTTTCTCCCAATCCACTTTGAATAATACTTCCGCGCGACATCAACAAATATCGGTCGGCAAGTTGTTCGGCAAAGTCATAAAATTGTTCCACCAGCAAAATCGCCATATCACCACGATGTGCCAGTTGAGAGATAACCTGGCCAATTTCTTTAATGACTGAAGGCTGGATCCCCTCGGTCGGCTCATCGAGTATCAATAGCTGTGGACGACTCGCCAGTGCCCGACCAATCGCTAACTGTTGCTGTTGCCCGCCAGACAGATCGCCGCCCCGGCGGTGTTTCATCTCTTTCAGGACCGGAAAGAGCGCATAGATTTCATCCGGAACAGACTTTGCCTGATGCGCAGGAAACCGGGACAATCCGAGCAGCAGGTTCTCTTCCACCGTCAGACGAGGAAATATTTCCCTCCCTTGCGGTACATATGCCACGCCAGCCTGAACGCGCTGGTGCGGCTTTCGCTGCGTGATATTCTTCTCCTGCCAGATTACACTTCCGGTGCGGGTCGGAATGAGCCCCATCAGGCACTTCAGCAGCGTCGTTTTTCCAACACCATTACGCCCCAGCAGACATGTTACCTCGCCGATATGCGCTTCAAAGCTCACGCCGCGTAGAATATGACTACCGCCATAATATTGATTCAGTTCGTTCACCTGTAGCATCAGAACCTCCTATCGCCCGAGATAGACTTCAATAACCTGCTCATTGGCCTGCACTTCACGCAGACTCCCCTCGGCCAGAACACGCCCCTGATGCAAAACAGTGACATGGTCAGCGATGGTTTCAACGAAACCCATATCATGCTCAACGACCATTAGAGAGTGTTTACCGGCAAGTGTCCGAAACAGCTCTGCGGTGTATTCCGTTTCTGCATCGGTCATCCCTGCTGCTGGCTCATCCAGCAACAACAAATGCGGCTCCTGCACCAGCAGCATGCCGATCTCCAGAAACTGTTTTTGTCCATGAGAAAGCAGTCCGGCGCGACGACGACGATCGTTATCCAGCCGCAGTAGCCCCAACATGTCATGAATACGATCCCGCTGTTCCCCCGAAAGACAAGCCCGTAAGGAACCCCACACGGATTTATCATTTTTCATTGCCAGCTCAAGATTCTCTTCCACTGTCAGAGCTTCAAATACCGTAGGCTTCTGAAATTTACGCCCAATCCCCTGACGGGCAATAGCGACCGAATCAAGCGCGGTTAAATCTGTCGATTGGTCATAAATCGCACGTCCACTCTGCGGCCTTGTTTTGCCGGTAATGACATCCATCAATGTCGTTTTTCCTGCACCGTTAGGGCCAATAATGCAACGTAACTCCCCTACACCAATGTTGAGTGTTAAATCTGTTAGCGCCTGGAAACCATCAAAGTTAACGTTGATTTTTTCCAGTTGCAGTACCGGGTCAGTTTGATTACGAAAGCGGTCGCCGGGCATCTGACGGGTAAAAAGTCCTTCATCTGGCAGCATTATTTATCTCCCTTACGAAACAAGCCGATCACCCCACGAGGTAAAAACAGCGTTACGCCAATAAATATCAGGCCGAGAAACAGCTGCCAGTACTCCGGCATAATGACGGTAAACCAGCTTTTAGCACCGTTGACCAGCAGTGCGCCAAATACCGGACCAATTAGCGTGCCACGCCCACCCAGCGCAACCCAAATGGCCGCTTCGATTGAGTTGGTTGGCGACATTTCACTGGGATTAATAATGCCTACCTGTGGGACATACAGTGCCCCTGCCAGCCCACATAGCACCGCAGAAAGTGTCCACACCAACACCTTGAATCCTTTCGGGTCATAACCGCAAAACGTCAGACGGTTTTCAGCGTCACGTACAGCAGTCAAAATACGGCCAAACTTACTGCGGGCAAGCGCCAGTCCCAGCCACAGCGCCAGAACCAACAGCATTACGGTCGCTAAAAATAAGGCGACACGAGTTGAGGTTGCGGTAATGGGAAACCCCAGAATCGTCGTGAATCCGGTAAAACCATTGTTGCCGCCAAACCCGGTTTCATTGCGAAAAAACAACAGCA
Organism: Citrobacter sp. S-77; assembly: GCF_963864895.1. NCBI lineage: Bacteria > Pseudomonadati > Pseudomonadota > Gammaproteobacteria > Enterobacterales > Enterobacteriaceae > Citrobacter > Citrobacter sp. S-77. The sequence continues at coordinate 2,180,224 of NZ_CAWLWU010000002.1, read as the reverse complement.
TCCCGGCAAAAGTCAGCGCCTGGGTCATGATGGAAAAATAGACACCTTTGATTTTTGACCGGAAAGCAAAATAGCCAAATACCAGCGCCAGCAGACCGGGAACCAGAACGACCAACAGCATTGCCCAGATAAAATGTTGCGTTCCCCACCAGAACCAGGGCAGTTCGCTCCATGACAGGAAAGACATAAATGCGGGCAATTCTTCGCCAGACGCCTGACGCATCAGATACATCCCCATTGCATAACCCCCCAGCGCGAAGAAAATGCCATGTCCGAGAGAAAGCATTCCGGCGTATCCCCATACCAGATCCAGCGCAACCGCAACAATGGCATAACAGAGGATTTTTCCAACCAGGGTCAGCGTCCAAACGGATATTGCCAGCGGATGCTCTGCAGGCAGGAGCGCAAGAAACGGCAATATAATCAGCGCGAGCAACAAACTCAGCCCCAGTATCCGCATTGTACGCGGCGCTTTACGCGCCAACGTTAATGTCATTGGCATCGTCATCAGTCAATAACCCTCCCTTTCAGCGCGAACAATCCCTGGGGGCGTTTCTGAATAAACAGAATGATTAGCACCAGGATCATAATTTTGCCGAGTACAGCGCCAACCTGCGGTTCAAGTATTTTATTGAAGATCCCAAGGCCAAACGCGGCAGCCACACTGCCTGCAAGTTGCCCAACGCCGCCGAGCACTACCACCAGAAACGAATCGATAATGTAACCCTGTCCCAGTTCAGGTCCGACGTTGCCTAGCTGCGACAACGCCACACCACCCAGTCCGGCAATTCCGGATCCCAGGCCAAAAGCCAGCATATCCACACGCCCGGTAGGCACACCGCAACAGGCCGCCATACTGCGATTTTGCGTTACCGCACGCACGTACATTCCCAGACGTGTTTTATTCAGCAACAGCCAGGTAAAGAACAGAACCAGAATGGCAAAACCAAGTACCACGAGCCGGTTCCACGGCAAAATCAGGTTGGCATAGACCTGGATGCCACCCGATAGCCATACCGGGTTAGCAACCTCCAGGTTCTGTGCCCCAAAGGTCATGCGCACCAACTGGATAAGCATCAAACTGATCCCCCAGGTCGCCAACAGCGTTTCAAGAGGGCGTCCGTATAGATGACGAATAACGCCGCGTTCGAGAATCATCCCTATCCCTGCGGTAAGAAGAAAAGCAACCGGCAGTGCGACAATCGGGTAAAAGGACAACCACTGTGGAGTAAAGTGGATCATCAGTTGTTGCACCATCCAGGTACAGTAGGCCCCAAGCATCAGCATTTCACCATGTGCCATATTGATGACGCCGAGTAACCCGTAAGTAATTGCCAATCCCAGAGCTGCCAGCAGCAAAATTGACCCCAGTGATAACCCCATAAACGCCTGCCCAAGAAGATCGCTAATCATCATGCGATGGCCGATGGAATTCAGGCTCTCGCTTGCTGCCGCGCGTACGCTGGCATCAGGTTCATATTCAATCTGGGTAAAGGGTTGTAACCGCGCCTGAGTTTCAGGATCATTTGACTCAGCCAACAGTTTGATCGCCTGGCGTCTGACCTGCGGCAACGTGCTGTTGAGTTGCAGATTTGCCAGTGCAATGGAGAGCTGTGACTTCACGCCTGCATCAGTCTCCTGCGCCAGCCTTTGTTGCAGAAACGGCAACATGGCAGGAAGTGCTTCCCGTTGCAATGTCCTTGCAGCGGCAACTCTTTCAGTGACACTGTCACTTAGAAGTTGATGTATCGCCAGCGTCCCGGCGACCAGATTACGTAGTCGGTTAGTCAGGCGGATTTTTGTTAACTCCCCGGATGGGCTGGTCACTGCACCAAGCGGTTGCACCAGGGTGCCATTCATTGTAAACGCATTCTTTGCGCTGTCGGTCAGCAGACTTTCGCTCCCCAATGCATACAGCACAGGTAAACGTTGCGCCTCAGGGTTGAGCGACCATTGTTCCAGTAAGGCGGCCTGTTGAGTACGGCTGGCTGCGGTAAAGATATCGGCATCTGTTGCCTGTGCTATCCACGGCAAAAGCCACGTCAGCAGCAACACGCCACGAATTAAGCGCATGGCTTTCATGATAGCGTTCTCCAAAATTGCGCCCTCCCGCAGGAGGGCAAAAGATCAGTTGCTGGCAGTTTTGACGGGCTGTTCTGACTTTTTGTCATTGCCGCTGATATACGGACTCCACGGCTGAGCGCGGACTGGGGCATCGGTCTGCCATACCACGTTGAACTGGCCGTTACTTTCAATTTCACCAATCATGACCGGTTTATGCAGGTGATGGTTGGTTGAATCCATCGTCAGGGTAAAACCTGAAGGTGCAGCGAAAGATTGCCCTGCCATCGCAGCACGTACTTTATCCACATCGGTGGTGCCGGCTTTTTCCACCGCCTGCGCCCACATATGCAGGCCGACGTAGGTCGCCTCCATCGGATCGTTTGTCACTACAGAATTCGCATTCGGCAGCTTATGCGCTTTGGCATAGGCCCGATAATCAGCAACAAACTTCTGATTAGTTGCATTATCAACGGACTCGAAGTAGTTCCAGGCCGCCAGATTTCCCACCAGTGGTTTGGTATCAATGCCACGTAATTCCTCTTCGCCAACTGAGAATGCCACCACCGGAACATCCGTTGCTTTCAGCCCCTGGTTAGCCAGTTCTTTATAAAACGGAACGTTGGAGTCACCATTAATGGTCGATACCACCGCTGTTTTGCCGCCAGCGGAGAATTTTTTAATACTGGCAACAATTGTCTGATAATCGCTGTGTCCAAATGGGGTATACACTTCTTCAATGTCTTTATCGGCGACGCCCTTCGAATGTAAAAAGGCGCGCAAAATTTTATTAGTTGTACGGGGATAGACATAATCCGTACCAAGCAGGAAGAAACGTCTGGCGCTGCCGCCGTCTTCGCTCATCAGGTACTCAACCGCCGGAATCGCCTGCTGGTTAGGTGCTGCTCCTGTATAAAAGACATTAGGTGACATCTCCTCACCTTCGTACTGCACTGGATAGAACAGCAAACCGTTTAGCTCTTCGAACACCGGCAGAACCGATTTACGCGACACCGATGTCCAGCAGCCAAAGACCGCCGCCACCTTATCCTGACTCAACAACTGACGGGCCTTTTCGGCAAACAACGGCCAGTTTGAGGCCGGGTCAACCACCACCGGTTCCAGCTTCTTGCCCAACACACCACCACTGGCATTGATTTCATCGATGGTCATTAGAGCCACATCTTTAAGCGGTGTTTCAGAAATTGCCATCGTCCCTGACAATGAATGCATGATGCCGACTTTAATAGTGTCTGCGGCCTGGACGCTAAAACTTAGCCCCATTGCCACAGCAGAGGCCGAAAGAGCAAAAGCTTTTAGTAATGTACGACGCTGCATAATTTCACTCCTGAAAGATGATTTGCGAAAGCTCCGGTGCAGCCGGGCTGACAAAACGGTGCAAATTAAGGGTGTTCAGAAGTAATAAGGCAAAAACGATGCCAGATATTTTAAGCCCATTTAAAATCAATGAATTAGAAACAAATACAGGAATTCAACTGCAACACCTGGGCTCAAATGCCAGGTAAGTTGAACCACCATGAAACAGCGTTGCATTAGAAACGTGCAACACTTTGTATCGGTTGCAGCATCACAAACGGGGATAATGACAGTCGCTTTTTGAGTTCCTGCATTATTCCATCATTATTTTCGTCACTATTATTTATTTTCCTCGACGAAATAGCGTTAAAAACTTACCTTTCCGTCGAAATAATCACATAGTTCAGCCTTTGTTTAAGTTTGAATTGCTACTCTATATCCAAAATAATTTGAGTTGCTGGCAAGCGACAACTGAGCGAAGCCCCAGGTAACTTGAAGTATGGAGGGTATGGTTATAAACGAGGTGAAATTAAGGTAAGAGAGGAAACTCAAAAAGCAAAGGAGTAATTTAATATGTTAGGTAATATGAATATTTTCATGGCAGTTCTGGGAATTATTTTATTTTCCGGTTTTCTGGCCGCCTATTTTAGTCACAAATGGGATGATTGATGAACGACGATAGTCCTGCACCGAACCGGCCCCTTGTAGCGTAACTGCACAAGGGGCCATTTTTTTACCCGCCACAGTCCAGTAAGAATTTTCCAGCGTAACAGGTAAAAAAAAACCGCCGGACAGACCAGCGGTAAATGCTTGCATGGATAGATTTGTGTTTTGCTTTATACGCTATCAGGCGATTCCCTGCTGAGATAACGGATAGTCGTCTATGCTATCATTGACAACCCCAATGAAAGTTAAACGAAACGAAACTCCCCAGACAAAACTCACTCTCTGACCCGTGGCATCAATCGATCGTTAGTCTCAACCAACCTGATTTGCTGATGTTGATCCATAAACATACAGCGATTCCTGCCAGTCTGCTTCCCTTCATACATCGCACTGTCCGCCCGCCCGAGAGCGATATCCAGCGTTTCCCCCTGGTGCACACGGGAGATACCTGCAGTCACAGTGATGCTCAGTTCGCCGTCAGGATATGAGATTTTTTTACCGCCAATTAAATGGCAAATACGTAATCCCGCCTGGTACGCTTGCTCATCAGTCTTCGTCCTGATAAGGATAATGAACTCTTCACCACCATAGCGATACGCGGTTTCATCATGACGTGTCCATACTTGTAGATTTGCAGCCAGACTACGCAACACCATGTCGCCAACCAGATGACCATAAGTATCATTAACATATTTAAAACGGTCGATATCCAGCAATACGATGTACAAATTAAGTGGCTCAGCATCGAGCAACTGGCGGTCAAAAGTCTCATCAAGCATCCTTCTGCCGGGCAACCCGGTTAACACATCGATATTGCTACGAATATTGAGTAAATATATTTTATAGTCCATTACCGCAGACGTAAACGACAATAGCGCGTCCTGAAAGCTATCAAAATGCCATGAATGACTACGCTCTGCGACTATCGCCAATAGTAACTCTTTACCTAACGAGTGCATTTTTTCATGCGCGGATGTAATCCCGGCAATATAACTACAATCTCCATTATTTTGCGGCGCAGAATTATTTAACCATTGACCAAATTTGCAGGCACAATGCGCGTGAGATCCTGTAATGTCCAACTGCGTGACGTCAGACGATACGACGCAGCGGAACATTTTCACCAACCATTTGTAGTGAGCATCAATTGAATGATTGAGTTCCAGCAAAATTGTATCTATTTCCGGTGTTCTTTTTATCATCTCGACTCCCTTCCCTGTGTGAGCACTTCAACAGAAACAGTTTAACGATAAAAAAGAAAACTTATGTAAACTTATTAATAGTAGTTAATATACCACCGTTAAAATTAGTAGTGATACGGGCTGTTATTACGCAGACTGTATCACCCTCACGGCTATGCTTTTCTGAGGCTGGAGACTCTCAATTCCAGTTCTGAAATATCTCCAGATGATAATAGTGGTTGTAACTCTAGCAACCTTTCTTCTGGAATTTGATATAAATCAAGATCCCGTAATCGCTTAATATCATTTTCAGGAAATCGATATTTTATGATTTTTGCAGGATTGCCCCCAACGATTGCGTATGGAGGTACATCTTTGGTAACAACCGAACCAGCGGCCACTACGGCGCCTTCTCCAATGGTGACGCCAGGCATTATCATTGCTCGCATACCTAACCAACAACCATCCTGTAGTACGGTATCACCACGAAACTGGTAGGCATCCTTAATAGATTCCATAAAGGGATAAAGACTTATCCAGTCAAGCCGATGTGTACTGTTCCCCCCCATAAGAATAACGCTCTCCGCGCCAATACAGACAAAATTACCGATAATCAGCTTATCCAGATGGCCAAGAGGTTCCCAGTCTCTACTAACCTCATCACCGAGCAAATATCGCACAACTGAATGTTCAAATCCTTTATCCCAACAGTCACTGTAATAGCTATGAGTCCCTTTGATACAAATATTTGGGTTAGTCACTGTCTGATGAAGATATTCCATTCTTGACCAATGCTTTCCTGACATTTCCGTCATCCTTTTATATAGCGTTTTTAAAAAACAACGCAATTATGAATGGCCTCATTATATCTGATTGTCATGAGAGAAAGCAGATGAGTCATCTGGCGGCTGACGAACCTGAAGCTGGTGGTTATCTGGCACAGAATAAAGTTGGGGGTTCTACTCCAGGTTTATCCGTAACATCAACAATCGCTATGGATTCGTGATATCGTTTTTTGCATAAACTAACAACGGAGACATGTATGCGTGTCGACACAAAAGTAAGGATTTGTTCACTATGTTACCTGGTTTGTGCGTACGCTATCGCAGTTGTAGTCATGGCGTTGTTTGCTGATTTTGTTGTAGCGGGTGTAGCCATTGATCTGTGGAGAGGCGAACTTACTGTCACTGATTACTTTGAGTTACGAAAACTACTTTTGCTCAAACTTTCAGGGCTGGGTGCAATAATCGGCTTTGTGGTATGGTTTTTCTTCTACCGAAAGCAATCTCATCACGATCCGTTAGATAAATATTTCAAATAGACAAGGCCGCTGAAAAAACGCAGCTTTATCCTTCGCCTGTGATTATTGTCATGCAAACATGATCGAGAACGCATTTTCCGGTGATTACCGGGATTAGTGTGTGATCGGTTCCCTGAAGGACATAATCATGAAAAAGTTACTAATATGTTGCTTATTCGGAAATACAGCCAATTCTCTGGCAAAAAAAATGCAGAAAATAGCGAACGCACAAAACCACCAGATGATAATCAGCGCAGTTGGGCTGGATAATTTTGCCAGTGTGGCACCTGCATTCGACTGTTTTCTGGTTGCTCCCCACATCCAGTACAAACTCTCTGAGCTCAAAGCCGTTGTCGGTGACTTACGCCCCATTGCTGTTATAGAAAGTCTTCCGTATGCCTCGCTGGACGGAGAGAAAGTATTAAGCTTTGTACTCGCTCATATGCCAGAGATGATCGATTAAATTGTGCGGTCGACCATACACATCATGTATAGGTAATTTATCAACTTAAGCGCGGCACATTACCTTTATGTACGCCACTACGCCGGAAACACTCACCTCGCCCAGAACATACTGGACGAGGTTCGAGGGAGATTCCTGTAAATAAAAACCGGGAAGAATTCCCC
>NZ_CAWLWU010000002.1:2105206-2171854 GCF_963864895.1 Citrobacter sp. S-77 | reverse complement strand
ATCCACGGGGTCAACGGGAGGATCAATAGGGTCAACCGGTGGCATTGTGTTGGTTAAATACCAGTTGCTGCTATTGTCGCCGGTACCGCGGACCAGTGAATAGTCATAAGCCCCGGCCACAATACGGCCCTTCTGAGTAAAGATACCGTCAGATTTACCGCCTACGCTGATAATCTCGATGCCATTTAGCGTGTAGTCACCATTACCCCCGGCATTGGTGACGCTAACATCGGTATTACCCGAGGTATTGCCAGTAACCACTAACTTATCAGTTATTGAACTGTCATTGCCCAGCACGGTATTAAGCAGCAGGTGCCCGCCATTTCCCGTGTAGTTGCCATTCACAGTCAGCGTGGTGCCTGCCACCGGCTTATATGCGGCGTCACGGTAACCTATCGTCACCGTGCCGCTGTTGTTCATAGAGCCGGTATGATAGTCGGTGACAGCTGCATTAACGCCATCCTGGCCGAGTGTGATCCAACCACGGTTATCAACGTCGCCGCTGCCCAGACCATCAGCAGATAACAACGTAATATTCCCGGAGTCATTGGTGGTGTTGGCGGTCATTCCCGCGCCACTACCGCTAATAATCACGCGGGCACCTTTAGTCAGTATCAGTTGCCCATCACCCGTCAAATCACCAGCAATGGTTCTGCCCCCCCAACCGTCTGTCATGGTCAGGGTGCCCTGGTTAAAGTCCAGTACACTGCCGGCTTCTGTCACTATGTTTCGCAAGGACTGAGCATGGCCGTTCATGTCGAACTTGCTGCCGCTGTGAACGGTCAGCAAGTGAGTATCCCCCAGTACATTATCGTTGCCCATTTTCAGGGTACCGGCGACCACATCAGTATTACCTGTGTAGCTGTTAGCATTGTTAGATAAGCTCACGTCGGTGTCGGTGTCGATACGCAAATCCCCGGTACCGGTGATTTTAGCACTGAGATCGGCGGCGTTGCCGGTGTTGCCTTCCGCATTCAGCGTCAGCGAATTGTCGCCCCTATTCACCAGTTCAAGCTCGACTAAGCCATAGTTAACATACAAGCCATCGCTATTATCGCCACTGGTCAGACGGTAATCGTAGATAGCTTCAGCCGCGATATATCCGTTTCTTACAACAGTTGTGGTCACCTTATTTGAGATGACTTTACCGTCCTGGTCGATAAGGGTGAGATTGCCGCCATTCCCGGTGACCTTCCCGTTAGCGCCGATCAGCTCAACCATTGTCCCTGTATTATCCTGCTGAAGCAGCGGTGCAACGGAGTTTGGCGTTTGCGGCTGGTTATCAAAGAATCCATCGTTGGTGATTTTGACCGTCCCACTACCGGTCAAATCGAGTTCATTATTGGTCTCAATAACACGATCGCTGGTGGTAGTACCCGGCGAAACATCGCCAAATACCAGAGTACCGCCTTCAAAAACTAGCCCGCCAATATTTTGTGTTCCGGTACCAACGGTGGTGATATTCCCAATTCCGATATGCAGCGTCGCATTGGTGAGCGCGGTGGTATTGGTACTTTCCAGGGCGAAGTGGTCGTTTTTGAGAGTCACATCCCCGGCAAATTGATCGCCCGCCGCTGCGGTAAAGTTGAAATTTCCATTGTTGTTGTCGGCGATAAGAGCACCATCACCAACCAGTTTGTTATCAAAATCAAATTTGCCTGTGGTTTGCGCGATCAGGGTGGCGCCGTTCGTAATATTGATTTCATCCGTACCGAAATCGTCGTGAGTTGACGATGCGTTTTTATCCGTCGTCACCGTACCGGTGATATTCCCGTTACTCCCCGCGTAAGGCTGGTTCGCACCCACGATGCGCACTTTACCGGAAACGATAGCGTGCTCATCGCCTGAAAGTGAATTTGAGAAAGACGAACCGTCGGTATAGACAATACCGCTTACGTCATGGGCGCTTACCCCGCCAGCAATAATCAGTAACGCCGGGGCAATAATTAATGTACTTTTAATTCCGTTATAACTGGTTCCTTTAGAGAAAGAGCTTTTTACCTTCCCTTTTCCTAATTCTGAAACAACAGTCCACGCCATAAGTGAATGGTTCCAGACGATATTATAAATAGTATTCATAAATTTCAGCCATACCCTTCAGGTAGTTAAGATTTTGGTATGAGATTTTTCCCAAACCTATATAAGGTCAAGCTCCGTAGATGATATCGCCTGCATATGTGCTTAGTTGCATAATGAAAAAGGTAGCGCAGCCACCTTATAGGTAATACTTTCATTTTTTACATTTACAGGAAGGGATACCTTCATAGGTCAGAATTAGAAGTGAATCAGTTAAGCATGCTCATTCCTGCATAGACAGCGGCACATGTTCAGAATGAATAGATTTTTAATCTCCCCCTGCAATAATAACCAAGGGGTAGTAACTCAGGACTCTGATGTATTTCACACAGAACATTCTTAAATGAAAGTCATTAAACTACAGATAACACTTTCACAACATACAAATGAATATCCTTACATTCTAATTCACGAAAAGTTAGCTAAACACAGGCACAAGTGCAGATTATGGCAAGCCATTTCTTGATTTATCGAATAATAACGCCGCTCCATAATTATTCAAAGTTTAATCGGGATGATAATGACAATTTAGGATCTTTCCATGCAAATGAAGCTTGACTCCTAAAATCACCATTAGCGCGTGGCGTTTTACAAATTAATAATATCCTACCTCTTGCACGCCAATTCAGACAGCGTTTTAACGGGCTATCAGTAATCAATACTTTTGAATCAATAGAATCAAACTATTAATAACTTTCGGATATTCAGCACAGCCAACCTTCAAATGAAACATTTAGTATTACTTTAGTTTTGATATTTGTTTTTTACATTAAAATCAAATAGATATCACAGTATGATTTGTGACACATTAATTTGTTCAAATTGCAATCAACACAATATAACCAATTAAAAATCATAAGGTTATGCAACACTGCTTTTGAAATTAAAACTATTCAATCGTTGTTTTTATGATATTAATTTGCATTATGTGTTTTTTTTGTTTTTTATATGCAGCGAAATTAACGAGAAGCGTGTCATTGTTACGCCCTGCTCAACACTTATTGTTTCATTAGTTATTGTTTGGTAGCAAACCATTTGCAAGAGATATGTGGTGAACTACTTAGCTCTTAAGGAACTCACAAAGTGATACAGTAATTTGGGGGGACTTAGGTAATTTACGACTGTGAGTGCTGTTATGCGCATCATTACTGAAAATTTATATCTTCATATAGGACTATCTTCGTTAGTTAAGAATGCATTCGATGAGAGCAAAACCAAGAGGCTTGTCTTTATAGATATCACATATCTGTCAGAGCTATCGGCTGCTGATTTTGACGGGTTTATTGTTTATATTACACCCAAAAAATATAACATTGGATGGAAGGAGTTGTTTTCAACTGAGGTTAAACAGGGAGAAACCATAGATATGACAATGTCAGTGAAAGACATCAGGAAAAAGATTAATGCCTTAACTTGTGGCAGTAATGATGTTATTAACAGCGTTCAACATCGATATAGGTTATCAGAAAAGGAAGTCGCCACCATTCATGCTCTTGCCTGCGGCATCACTCCCGACACCTGCAGTCTACTTACTGGCAATAGCATTAAAACCATTAGCTCCCATAAAAGGAGTGCAATGACAAAGCTTGGGCTAAAAACCCAACAGGATCTTATTAACACCTTAAATTTATTAATCAAATATATGAAAATCATCCATACGATTGAATAACCAGGCTTATCAGCACCAGGCAACGAACCTCAAATCCGCCCTGTTTATGCCTTCCCGTTCCTTTATCGCCTGATTTGTGCGGCAAACTCTGATGGCCATGTTTTCCTGATGGTCGATTTTGGCTGTTTTATATTCAGTCCCTGCGAGGGACTGAGTAATAAACTGGATGATGCGGCTCGCTAGTACGAATAACGACCGCTCTGTGAATCAGGTGAAGCTTTTGGGAACGAAATCCAGGACAAAACCGGGTTTTACACCCGGTTCTTCACTCTATTTGAACAAGCCTTACGCGCTTAACCCACGATGGGCCAGCATAGGCTCCATACGCGGATCACGACCACACCACTGACGATAAAGTTCAGCGAGATCAGAACTGTTACCACGCGATAAAATCGCCTCACGGAATTTTTGCCCATTCTCGCGGTTTAATCCCCCTTGCTCAACAAACCACTGATAACCATCGTCAGCCAGCATTTGCGTCCACAGATAGGCGTAATAGCCTGCGGCATAACCACCGCCGAAGATATGGGCAAAATAACTGCTGCGATAGCGTGGCGGAACAGCCTCGAGGTTTAACGCCTCCTCTTCCAGCGCCTGTTGCTCAAACTCGTCTACTGATGAAAATGATACGTTCCCGTCCAGACTGTGCCAGTGCATATCCAACAACGCTGCACTCAGCAGCTCAGTCATATCGTAACCCTTGTTAAACAGGCTGGCTCGTCGCATCTTGTCCTGCAACGTCTGGGGCATAGTTTCCCCCGTTTCAACATGGCGAGCAAAACGGGCAAAAACCTGCGGATGACTCGCCCAGTGCTCATTAATCTGCGATGGAAACTCAACGAAATCGCGTGGAGTATTGGTTCCTGACAGCGTTGCATATCGTTGTGTAGCGAACAATCCATGCAGGGTATGCCCAAACTCATGAAACAGTGTGATGACATCATCCCACAACAGCAACGCCGGCTGACCGTTCGCGGGTTTCTGATAGTTGCACACGTTGTAAATCACGGGTCTGGTTTCGTTAAGCACCGATTGCTCAACAAAATTCCCCATCCAGGCACCACCGCTTTTCGTTTCCCGTGCAAAGAAATCACCATAGAACAGTGCCAACCCCACACCGTCGTGATCGAAAATTTCCCACACTCGCACATCAGGGTGATAAACAGGAATGTCAAAACGCTCAATAAATTTAATGCCAAAGAGCTGATTTGCCGTCCAGAACACACCGTCACTGAGCACTGTCTCTAAAGCAAAATAGGGCTTGAGTTGAGCCTCATCAAGCGCATATTTTTCACGGCGTACCTGTTCGGCATAAAAGGCCCAGTCCCAGGCCTGGGCACTAAATCCAGCCTGTTCTTGATTAATCGCTTTCTGAATTTCGTTTTGTTCAGCTAACGCTCTCTGACGCGCTGCCGGAACGATAGCCCGCATAAAAGAAAGCGCCGCCTCCGGAGTTTTTGCCATCTGATCCGCAATTTTCCACGCAGCATAATTCGCGAAGCCAAGTAATTTGGCTTGCTGGGCGCGGATTTCCACCAGCCGACGAATAATTGCGCGGGTATCATTTGCATCGTTTTTTTCAGCTCGAGTCCAGCCGTTGGTAAACAGATTTTCGCGAGTCTGACGATCGCGTAACACAGCAAGCGCAGGTTGTTGGGTGGTATTCAGTAATGGAATAACCCAGTGGGCAGTTAGCCCCCTCTCCTTTGCTGCCTGAGCGGCAATATCCAGCTCATCCGCGCTTAAGCCATCCAGCAGTCGGACATCATCTACCACCAGACCGCCTGATTTATTTGCCGCGAGCAATCGCTGATTAAACTGGCTGGTTAAGGTGGCCGATTCTGTATTGAGTGCTTTCAGGCGAGTTTTATCGGCCTCATTAAGCTGCGCGCCTGCCAGAACAAAACGCTGGTGAACCACTTCCAACAAACGTAATGATTCGCTGTCCAGCTTCAGTGATCCACGCTGTTGCCAGACGGCATCTACACGTGCAAAAAGCGCGCTATCGAGATAAATATCATTCGCCAGCGCTGCAAGCTCGGCGGAAAATTCCTCATCAAGCCGCTGTAGTTCATCGTTCGTGTGCGCCGCGGTCATCGCAAAGAAAACACTGGTAACACGCGTTAACAATGCCCCGCTTTGTTCAAGCGCCAGCAGCGTATTCGCAAAATCAGGAACCTGTGGGTTTTGCGCAATTGCAGCGATTTCAGCTCGTTTTTGCCGCACACCTTCATCAAAAGCGGGACGATAATGACACTCTTTAATTTGATCAAATTGTGGGGCCTGATAAGGCAAGGTGCTGCATTGCAAAAAAGGGTTCGTTAACAACATCTTTCACTCCTGAAAACGATTTGTTTATTAGAGTATGCCTCGCGGGAATCGACCGCAATCTCGTTAAGCAGCAATAGCCCTGAACAGAAATGACGTGCTATGGTAATAGCACATAAAAAGCGTTGAGGAACAGTGAGATGATCGTTTTAGTAACCGGAGCAACCGCAGGTTTTGGTGAGTGCATTACGCGTCGTTTTATTGAGAATGGGCATAAAGTTATTGCCACCGGACGCCGTCAGGAGCGCCTGCAGGAGCTGAAAGATGAGTTGGGCGACAACATCTATACCGCACAACTTGATGTCCGTAATCGCGCGGCTATTGAAGAGATGCTGGCGTCCCTCCCTGCACAATGGCGCAACATTGACATTCTGGTCAACAATGCGGGCCTGGCGTTGGGTCTCGAACCTGCCCATAAGGCCAACGTCGATGACTGGGAAACGATGATAGATACCAACAACAAAGGTCTGATTTATATGACCCGTGCCGTCCTGCCCGGCATGGTCGAACGCAATCGCGGTCATATTATCAATATCGGCTCTACCGCCGGTAGCTGGCCGTATGCTGGTGGTAACGTGTATGGCGCGACAAAGGCATTTGTTCGCCAGTTCAGTCTGAATTTACGTACGGACTTACATGGAACAGCGGTGCGCGTTACCGATATTGAGCCGGGCCTGGTTGGAGGGACGGAGTTCTCTAATGTGCGTTTCAAAGGTGATGATGATAAAGCCGGAAAAACCTACGAAAACACCACAGCACTGACACCGGAAGATGTTACCGAGGCAGTTTGGTGGGTTGCTTCGTTACCTGCCCATGTCAACATTAACACCCTTGAAATGATGCCAGTCACACAGTCTTTTGCAGGTCTTAGCGTCCATCGGCGTTAATTTTTATACCCGGCCTCGTGCCGGGTATAGATAGCATCAAATAAGTGATAAAGTAGACAGGTTAACTCTCTAAAAAGTAAGAATGAATGACCGTAGAAACGCAGCTCAACCCTACACAGCCAGTAAATCAGCAGATTTACCGTATTCTTCGTCGCGATATCGTGCATTGCCTGATTGCACCTGGCACACCGCTTTCAGAGAAAGAGGTTTCCGTACGCTTTAATGTGTCACGCCAACCCGTTCGCGAAGCATTCATTAAACTGGCGGAGAACGGTCTGATTCAGATCCGTCCGCAGCGCGGCAGTTACGTTAATAAAATCTCAATGACCCAAGTACGCAACGGCAGTTTTATCCGCCAGGCCATTGAGTGTGCTGTGGCGCGTCGGGCTGCATCGATGATCACTGAAAGCCAGTGCTACCAACTGGAGCAAAATCTTCATCAGCAACGCATTGCCATTGAGCGCAAGCAACTTGATGACTTTTTTGAGCTTGATGATAACTTCCATCAACTTCTTACCGAGATTGCCGACTGTCAGTTAGCGTGGGACACCATTGAAAACCTGAAAGCAACCGTTGACCGGGTGCGCTATATGAGTTTTGACCATGTTTCACCACCGGAAATGTTGTTGCGCCAGCATATGAATATTTTTTCTGCGCTACAAAAACACGATGGCGACGCAGTAGAACGCGCCATGACGTTGCATTTGCAAGAGATCAGCGAATCCGTGCAACAAATCCGCCAGGAAAATAGCGACTGGTTCAGCGAAGAATAACCCTTGTCTCACCTCGTACAGAGGTGAGCTTCCCCGTACTTTATCCCTGTCTGCATATCCACATAAAAAAAGCTGTGATTTTGATCGAAAACAAAAAAAATCCTTAACGATAAGCGTATTTATATTGCGCCCGTTACGTGGGAGTAAAAGCCCACGGGCTTTAACGGTAAGTTGGAAAGGAGAAAACACCATGAAAACATACGATCGTAACCGTAACGCAATTACTACTGGCAGCCGTGTCATGATTAGCGACACCGGAATCACTGGTCGAATCAAAACAATTGACACCGATGGTCTGACCGCTGAACAAATTCGTCGCGGTAAAACAGTGGAAATTGAAGGTTGTGAAGGCAAATATGCCCCCCTCGAACTGATTCGTCTGGGAATGAACTAATTGGTGTGAATGCCAGAAAATAACGCGCCATCTGGATGTAGTAAAAGCCGGATGGCGACATATAAGTTTTACTGTGTTACTTCAATTTCGCGGCATACTTCGCAACCGTTGCCTTCGCTCCATCAGCCAGCAAAGCAAGATACGCTTCTGTGACTTTGGTTTTGAACCGTTCAACCTGAGGCAGTTCGCGGCCAAAAATCGCATCGATAGCCAGTAAAGCCTGCACACGATCTTCACCTTCATTACTGTTCTGCACCACATTCTGGATAATCGGTAATAGCGGATCGTTAACGTCAATCGCTTGTCCCTGTTCATCAACACCGCCGACATAGCGCATCCAGCCCGCTACGCCCAGTGCCAGCAGATCGAAACGACTGTCGTGCACAAGATGCCAGCGCACGGAATCGAGCATACGCTGAGGCAGTTTTTGGCTACCGTCCATCGCAATTTGCCAGGTGCGGTGACGCAATGCCGGGTTACTGTAACGGGCGATCAGGCGATCGGCATATCCTTGTAAATCCACGCCCTGCACTTTCAGTGTCGGTGCCTGTTCCTGCAACATTAGCTCACGCGCTGCCCGGAGGTAATTTTCATCTTCCATACAGTCATTGATATACTGATAACCAGCCAGATACCCCAGATATGCGAGGAATGAATGGCTGCCGTTCAACATACGCAGTTTCATCTCTTCATAAGGAAGCACATTGCTGACCAGTTCAGCACCCGCTTTTTCCCATTCCGGGCGTCCGGCGACAAAGCTATCTTCTATGACCCATTGACGGAACGGCTCACAGGCTACGCCAGCCGGATCGCGCACACCAGTAAGTTGTTCAATTTTATCAAGCGTGTCGGCCGTCACCGCCGGTACAATACGGTCAACCATGGTCGAAGGGAAAGTGACGTTTTCAACAATCCATTTCTCCAGCTCGACATCAATTGCATGAGCATAACAAGTGACAACGTCACGAATAACTTGACCGTTTTCTGGCATGTTATCGCAAGACATCACAGTAAACGCTGGTAAGCCTGCGGCTTTACGGCGTGCCAGTGCCTCAATGATAACCCCCACTGCTGTTTTGGGCTGATGAGGATTGTTCAGATCGGCGACAATCATTGGGTGATCCAGCATTAACTGTCCGGTCGCTGGAGCGTGGAAATAGCCTTTTTCGGTGATGGTCAGGGAGACGATAGCGATTTGCGGTTCACACATGGCTGCCAGTACTGTTTCTAAACCATCCAATTCCACATGAAGTGCTTTTTTCACAACGCCAACTACACGAGCAGTCCAGGTATTGGCAGACATTTCCGCGACGGTATAGAGATTATCTTGTTGCTTAAGATCGGCGATTTGCTGTTCGCCACCAATCAGGTTCACCTCATAATAACCCCAGTCGCTGCTGTGCTCAGCGGCCAGGATATCAGCGTAAACACCCTGATGAGCGCGGTGAAATGCGCCAAAGCCTAAATGCACTATCCGAGGTACCAACTTATTACGATCATAGACAGGGAGCGTGGCCTTTGCTGATAACAAATTATTTCCCATGACAATTCCTTTAATTTAAATATGGCAAGCTGACTGTTTTGTTTTATGAAAGATTATTTAACAGTAAAAAACCCTTCTCCAGTTAGAGAAGGGTTTCAGAATTTACACGCTTCTTGAAGGTTGTACTGCACTTACAGTGCGCGGTTGCTCTTCCGCAGCATCTTCCAGCGCACTTAAATCTCGGTCTTTCACTTCTGGCATTTTAAGCGCAGAGATTAAACCGATAACAGAGTAAGACATAATCATCACCGCAATCGGATACCAGGATTGAGTCATGGTACAGAAAATACCGGCCAGGATAGGACCAAAACCAGAAGCGATAAGACCGCCAATTTCTTTGGAAATTGCCATCCTGGTAAAACGATCTTTGCAACCGAACATCTCTGCCATGGTAATGTTTTCCAGAGCAAATAATCCCAGTACCGCACAGTTATGAATTACAATCAGGGCAATCATAATAGTGCTCGGGGCATAGGTTTTATCCACGATGATAGACAACATTGGCCATGCCAGCACAATGGCAGAAGTATTCATAATGATATAGGGAACACGACGACCAATTTTATCGGATAACCAACCGAGGAAAGGAATCGTCATAAAACCGATAATGGAACTGATCATCAATGCATCGGTTGGAATTGCTTTATTGAACAGCAGAGTTTGGACTAAATAACCGGCAAGGAAGGTTTGAATCAGACCTGAGTTTCCTGCCTGTCCAAAACGCAGACCCGTTGCCAGCCAGAAAGATTTACTCTGGAACATGCTGCCGGAAGAAACCGCTACTGGTGCGGATTGCTTGCTGTCATTCACCTTCTCAAAGACCGGGCTTTCTTTCAGGTTCAGACGCAACCAGATAGCGAAGACCATTACCACCACACTCGCCAGGAACGGAATACGCCATCCCCACGCCAGCAGTTGTTCTTTGTCGAGAATAAAGAACATAAAGGCCCAGATTGCTGTTGCACTTAAGGTCCCACAGTTCGTTCCCATCGCCACGAACGAGGAGATAATGCCGCGTTTACCTTTCGGCGCATATTCCGCCAGCATCGTACCCGCACCAGAAATTTCCGCGCCAGCACCCAGCCCCTGAATAATACGCAGAGTGACCAGTAAGATTGGAGCAAAAACACCAATCTGTGCATAGGTTGGCAACACACCAATTAAGGTGGTACAGATCCCCATCATGGTGATTGTAATAAAGAGTACTTTTTTACGCCCTATTCTGTCACCCATTTTCCCGAAGAAAAATGCGCCGACAATACGTGCGACATAGCCAGCACCGTAGGTTCCCATTGCCAGAATCAATGCCATCGCAGTTGATGATTCAGGAAAAAATATTTCATGAAACACCAATGCTGCACCAAGCGAATACAACTGAAAATCCATAAACTCAAGAGCAGTCCCTAGCCAGCCGGATATCGCGGCTTTCACTAAATCCTTTGTGCTTCTTTCATGTTTTTCTATTGTCATAATTGTTATCTCTGAAAAAGAGGTAAGATGCGTACTACTTACTCGCCGTTATTTATATTATTCAGAAAAAGTGAGTAAAACTTTGCAGCAGTGTTTCTGATCCTGTTCAAATAAACTAATAGCATCAGCAACATGCTGGTAATCAAACGTATGGGTAATTAATTTATCAGGATTAATTAACCCTGTACTTAACCAGTCAATAACCACTGGGAATTTATTCGCATTTAACCGGGAAGAGAATATAGAGAGCTCCTTACCGGTGATTCCTTGCTGAATGACTTCAGACGGCTCGCTGGAAAAGCCCATTAACACAATCCGTGCCGCCGGAGAAGCCAGCGTAACCGCTTCTTTCAAAATTGAAGGATGACAAGCCGCATCGATAATTAATGTAGGTTTGATGCCTTTTTCGGCAAAAATCTCGCCAAGTGGTGTTTGACTGTTATTAATCGCCCAGTTCGCTCCGCTCTCTTTAGCTTTTTCCAGTCGTTCATCAATGCGATCAGCAACAATCACGTTTTTGACGTTATAGACCCCTTTTAATACCTGAACGATGGTCAGGCCAATCGGGCCTGCGCCATACACCAGTACGATGTCGTCTTCGGTTGGTTTACCATGTCCGGTGACGTTCGCAGCAATAGTAAAAGGTTCGATCATTACTGCAAATTTATCTGCAACTCCATCGGGGATCTTCCAGGCATTTTTCGCCGGAACAACGGCATATTCACTGAAACCGCCATCAGCATGGACGCCGAGTACTGCTAACGTTGTGCAAACATTCGGCTTACCAATAGAGCACGGATAGCAATGTCCACAGCTCACTACCGGGTCTACCGCAACACGCTCACCGACCCTGGCGCTGTCCACTCCTTCTCCAACTGCATCAATCACGCCAAAAAACTCGTGACCAATAACACGCGGATATTTCGCAAAAGGATTATGTCCACGATATATATGGCTATCCGATCCACAAATCCCGGCAAGTTTCACTTTTACCCGCACTTCACCCGCTGCCGGGTTAGGAATTTCACGTTCGATAATTGCCAGTTGATTCGGTTTTTCAATTAAAATGCTTTTCATTATTGTATGACTCCTTACCAGTTCCACAATGTGCCATCTTCCAGGCGTGCGACGGGCAGATAAGCCGGATCGTACGGATATTTCGCCGCGAGTTTTTCGTCGAACTCAATACCCAGACCCGGCTTTTCGCCTGGGTGCATGTAGCCGTTATCGAATGTCCAGTTATGCGGGAAGACTTCCAGCATCTGCTCGGAGTACCCCATATATTCCTGAACACCGAAGTTCGGAACCCACAAATCAAAATGCAGTGCGGCGGCCATACATACCGGAGACAGATCTGAAGGACCGTGAGAGCCGGTACGGACCTGGTATAAAGAGGCAAAATCAGCAATGCGACGCATACCAGTGATGCCACCGGCATGGGTAATGGTGGTACGAATGTAGTCGATCAGCTGTTCTTCAATCAGCTGTTTGCAATCCCAGATGCTGTTAAAGACTTCCCCTACCGCAATGGGTGTGACCGTATGCTGGCGTATCAGACGGAAGCACTCCTGGTTTTCAGCAGGTGTCGGATCTTCCATCCAGAACAGGCGGTATTGTTCAATGCTTTTGCCAAAACGAGCGGCCTCAATCGGCGTCAGACGATGGTGCATGTCGTGCAGAAGATGTTCGTTAAAACCAAATTTGTTGCGTACGGCTTCAAACAGCTTAGGCGTGAAATCGAGGTATTTTTCCGTCGACCACAGTTGCTCTTCCGGCCACTGGCCTTTGGTAGCAGGTTCGTAGGCCAGACCTTTACCTTTAGACATCCCGTAGGTCGTTTTCATACCCGGTACGCCACACTGCACGCGAATCGCTTTGAAGCCCATCTCTTTATGACGGGCGTAATCTTCCAGCACGTCATCAACGGTATGGCCTGTTGTGTGGCAGTAAACCATCACGCCTTCGCGGGATGCGCCCCCGAGCAACTGATACAGCGGCATGTTCGCGGCCTTCGCTTTGATGTCCCACAGCGCCATATCGACAGCAGAAATTGCTGACATGGTTACCGGACCACGACGCCAGTAAGCGCCTTTGTAAAAGAATTGCCAGATGTCTTCAATGCGGTGCGCGTCACGCCCAATGAGCTGCGGACACACGTGATCTTTAAGGTAGGATGCAACGGATAACTCTCGTCCGTTCAGCGTGGCATCCCCCAGCCCGGTGATCCCGTCCTCCGTCGTGATTTTCAGTGTGACAAAATTACGTCCCGGACAGGTGACAAAAACTTCAGCCCCTACAATCTTCATTCTTTATTCCTTACATCTCTTCTTGTGATGCAGGAAATTTACTCAACTGAGCTACTACCATACAAGTATGATGATCAAAAAAACGCTAACCGGTCACAAAAAAGGCGCTATGCGCGCCCCCATCCCGCTACGATGATCAACATTCCGCATAGTGCGATCAGCGCACCAGACCAGTCATACAGACTGAGTTTTACGCCATCAACAATGCGAAGCCACAGAAGCGCAGTAACGACATAAACGCCACCATAAGCGGCATATACCCGCCCGCTCGCTGCCGGATGCAACGTCAGCAGCCAGACAAATGCGGTCAACGACACGCCAGCCGGGATCAGCAACCATGCTGTCGCACCGCGCTTTAGCCATAGCCAGGGCAAAAAACAGCCTATTATTTCGCACAACGCTGTTATGAAAAAAAGTAGTGTGGTCTTAAGCATTGAAGTTATTCAGTTACATTAGGTTTAAGCATGATACGACAGAATACTGATATCCGCCGACCGGGTATGCCCTACAGCCGGAATAGTGTAGAATTTAGCCCTGTTTTATCGTTTTTCTCGTTCTCATAAAAGGAATTCGCCATGAATAATACACTGAGCAAACGCCTGTGTCTGACGGCAATGCTGACGCTGGCGGCAGTTGTCTACACCTCTTCCTCATTTGCTGAAACCAGCAAACTGATCATTGAGTCCGGGGACAGTGCACAAAGCCGTCAACAAGCTGCAATGGAAAAGGAGCAATGGAACGATACGCGCAATTTGCGTCATAAGGTCAACACGCGTGTAGAGAAAGAGTGGGACAAAGCCGACGCGGCATTTGACAGCCGTGATAAGTGCGAACAGAGCGCTAATATCAATGCGTACTGGGAACCTAATACTCTGCGCTGCTTAGACCGCCGCACTGGCCGTACCGTTGCACCATAATAGTTGTACTCACCAAAGGAATTGTAAGGATACGATATGACAAGCGCCCTCAGTGTTAAGCTGCGCCCGCTGGAGCGTGAAGATTTGCGATTTGTTCATCAGCTTGATAATAACGCCAGCGTCATGCGTTACTGGTTCGAAGAACCATACGAAGCTTTCGTTGAGCTGTCAGATCTCTATGATAAGCACATCCACGACCAAAGCGAACGACGCTTTGTCGTCGAGTGTGACGGTGAAAAAGCAGGACTGGTGGAACTGGTTGAAATAAACCATGTACACCGTCGGGCTGAATTTCAGATCATTATTTCCCCGGATTTCCAGGGCAAAGGCCTGGCCACGCGAGCAGCAAAACTGGCGATGGATTATGGCTTCACCGTACTTAATTTATACAAGCTGTATCTGATCGTTGATAAGGAAAACGAAAAAGCCATTCATATCTACCGCAAACTTGGATTTATGGTAGAAGGTGAATTGATCCATGAATTCTTTATCAATGGCCAATACCGTAACACCATCCGTATGTGTATCTTCCAGCATCAGTATCTGGCGGAACACAAAGCACCAGGCTCCAACCTGTTACAACCTACTGCGCAGTAAGAGCGGTTAGTAGTAGTCAATGGTGTTTTTAATTGAGTAACGATGTTCAACTGCCGGCTTCACGCTCTCGTCTACAATCACAAGCTGGCAGTTGACCGGATTCGCATAATCATCATATTCACACGTCTGTTTGACGTTACCTACAGGGTGATCGTTCAGCAAACTCACAGCGGTATAATCCAGTTTTTTCAACGGATCGGCAGATGGACTGGCCTTCACCTGCAACGTGTTATCCTTGCTGATAGTTGTTTTTCCCAGCGGATACCCTTCAGCATCATACCGGTACTGTACTTTCATTTCTTTCCCGGTTGCGGAGACAACAAAGCCATTATCGTCTGTATCCCACACCACTCCCGCAGACGGCAATTCCGCCAACTGACATTTACCCTGTAGCCGGATCCTTTTTTCCATCGTTTCAGCATCACGGTAGTAGTTGGCGTCCAGCACTAACGCCATTCCGGTATTGTTTTCCACATCGTGCAGTTCCAGCGTGTCAAAACACCCTTCCTGTGAGAGCGCACCGTTAACACGTTTCGTAACTTCACCTTTATCATTAAGCAGCGTCTGACTGAAATCCTTCACCGGACCACGCAGCGGATCGAAATCGAATTCATTGGAGAAACTGGCCATCTCCGGCGTAAAGGAAACCAGTCCTTTGGCGTTGTCACAGCCTACCAGCACCACACACAGGAAACCTAACAGCGTCTGTTTCTTCACATTTTTCACCGGGATAAAGAGATAATTCTCAATCATATTAGCAAATACAGTTATTTACACCAGAAATGCTAATCTTAGTTAATGTCTGTCATGAAAGGAGTTGATGATGAAATTCACCACAGGAATTGCCGCGAGCTTGCTGATAATCGCTTCTCCGCAGGTTCTGGCTGCGCCAGCCTCATGCGAGAGAGTTAAAAGTGATATCGAGCAACGCATCATTAATAATGGTGTTGCGGAATCGAGCTTTACGCTGAATATCGTGCCCAACGACCAGGCCGATCAACCGGATTCCCAGGTTGTTGGGCACTGTGCGAACGATACACATAAGATCCTCTATATCCGTACCAACAGCGGAAATACCTCCACTAATAATAGCGCTGCCCAGGATGGGCACGCAGCCGAACCGCAATAAATCCCCCCCTCCGTTCGCGGAGGGTTATCCCTGGTTTGATATGCATTAATACGGCGTACCCATAAGTAGGTAAAATAACCCTATCATTAGCATGCTATTTATTTCGTTGTAAAATCAAATATATAGCGATAACTAAAATGGGGTGAATGATGTCTGAAGTAAAGCAATATGGAGGTATTAGTCGTAGAGAGTTAGTTAAATCCTCAGCGATAGGATCGCTAGCGCTTGCAGCTGGGGGTATCTCGCTCCCCTTTGGAATGCGTACCGCAGCCGCTGCGGTGCAACAGGCGATACAACCAGCTAAAGAAAAAGTGGTTTGGGGGGCTTGTTCCGTCAACTGCGGCAGCCGGTGTGCTCTGCAACTCCACGTTAAAGATGACGAGGTGGTGTGGGTTGAATCTGATAACACAGGGGATGATATCTATGGTCATCACCAGGTTCGAGCCTGCCTGAGAGGCCGTTCGATTCGTCGGAGAATTAACCATCCGGACCGGCTTAATTACCCCATGAAACGCGTTGGCAAACGTGGCGAGGGTAAATTTGAGCGTATTAGCTGGCAGGAAGCACTAGATACCATCAGCACCAGCTTGAAAAATACAGTGCAGAAGTACGGTAACGAGGCGGTGTATATCAACTACACCTCAGGCATTGTGGGCGGCAATATTACACGCTCCTCCCCTTACGCCTCGCTGGTTGCTCGTATGATGAACTGCTATGGCGGTTTCCTTAGTCATTATGGTACTTACAGTACCGCGCAAATCGCTGCCGCAATGCCCTACACCTACGGCTCAAACTTAGGTAACAGCACCTCTGATATCGAAAACACAAAACTGGTGGTGATGTTCGGCAATAACCCCGCTGAAACGCGCATGAGCGGAGGCGGTATCACGTACTTCCTGGAACAAGCCCGGGAACGTTCAAATGCCCGAATGATTGTCATCGATCCGCGTTATACCGACACCGCAGCCGGTCGTGAAGACGAGTGGATCCCTATCCGCCCAGGCACAGACGCTGCACTGGTAGCGGGAATCGCATGGGTGCTCATTAATGAGGCGCTTGTCGATCAGGAATTTCTCGACAAATACTGCGTCGGCTATGACGAGAAAACGCTTCCGGCAGACGCGCCAGCCAACGGACATTACAAGGCCTATATCCTGGGCAACGGCCATGACGGTATCGCTAAAACACCACAGTGGGCATCTCATATCACCGGGATCCCAGCCGACCGTATTATTAAACTGGCGAGAGAAATCGGCAGTACAAAACCGGCTTACATTTGTCAGGGCTGGGGGCCACAGCGCCAGGCTAACGGGGAACTTGCCTCACGCGCTATTGCGATGCTACCTATTCTTACCGGCAATGTCGGCATTAACGGCGGCAACAGTGGTGCACGTGAGTCAACCTACACCATTACGATTGAACGCATGCCGATACCGGAAAACCCGGTCAAAACGCAGATTTCCGTCTTTACCTGGACAGACGCTATCACCCGTGGCCCGGAAATGACCGCCCTCCGGGATGGTGTGCGTGGTAAAGATAAACTCGACGTACCGATTAAATTTATCTGGAACTACGCAGGTAACACCATCACTAACCAGCATTCAGATATCAATAAAACGCACGAGATCCTCCAGGATGACACGAAATGCGAAATGATCGTGGTCATTGAGAATTTTATGACGTCCTCGGCCAAATATGCCGATATCCTGCTACCTGATTTGATGACCGTCGAACAGGAAGACATCATTCCTAACGATTACGCTGGCAACATGGGATATCTCATTTTCATTCAACCGGCAACATCTCCAAAGTTTGAACGTAAGCCGATCTACTGGATTATGAGCGAAGTCGCGAAACGTCTTGGCGACGACGTATATCAAAAGTTTACTGAAGGACGCACTCAGGAGCAGTGGTTACAGTATTTGTACGCAAAAATGCTGGCAAAAGACCCTGCACTCCCTTCGTATGATGAACTGAAGAAAATGGGGATCTATAAACGAAAAGATCCTAACGGACACTTTGTCGCTTACAAAAAATTCCGTGAAGATCCTGAGGGAAATCCGCTTAAAACACCTTCGGGCAAGATTGAAATCTATTCCAGCCGGCTGGCAAAAATTGCCAGTACCTGGGAACTGCAAAAAGATGAAGTCATTAGCCCACTTCCTGTCTATGCGTCAACATTTGAAGGCTGGGACGATCCCAAACGCAACACATTCCCGCTCCAACTGTTTGGTTTTCATTACAAATCTCGTACGCACTCAAGCTACGGCAATATTGACGTCCTGCAGGCATCATGTCGCCAGGAAGTCTGGATAAACCCTGTGGATGCGCAGAAACGTGGGATTGCCAATGGCGATATGGTGCGGGTATTTAACGACCGTGGCGAGGTACGAATTCCCGCAAAAGTGACGCCACGCATTCTCCCAGGAGTCAGCGCAATGGGCCAGGGTGCCTGGCACGACGCCGATATGTCTGGCGACAAAATTGACCATGGCGCATGTGTGAACACACTAACGACCCAACGTCCGTCACCGTTAGCCAAAGGCAACCCACAGCATACAAACCTGGTCGAGATTGAGAAGGTTTAAGGATTAGCTTATGAATGCGCAATACGGATTTTTTATTGATTCCGCCCGTTGCACGGGTTGTAAGACCTGCGAACTGGCCTGTAAAGACTATAAAGATTTAACTCCGGATGTTAGTTTCCGCCGTATTTACGAATACGCAGGTGGCGACTGGCAGGAAGATAACGGTGTCTGGCATCAGAATGTCTTTGCTTATTACCTCTCCATCGCGTGTAACCACTGCGAAGATCCGGCCTGTACAAAGGTCTGCCCGAGCGGCGCAATGCACAAGCGCGAAGATGGCTTTGTTGTCGTGGATGAGGACGTGTGTATTGGCTGTCGCTATTGTCATATGGCCTGCCCTTACGGCGCGCCGCAGTACAATGCCGCCAAAGGGCATATGACCAAATGCGACGGCTGCCACGATCGTGTTGCCGAAGGGAAAAAACCAATCTGCGTTGAATCCTGCCCGCTACGTGCGCTGGATTTCGGCCCGATTGATGAACTGCGTAAAAAGCACGGAGAGCTGGCTGCCGTTGCGCCACTGCCCGGTGCACACTTCACTAAACCGAATATCGTGATCAAACCTAACACCAATAGCCGTCCAACCGGGGATACCTCCGGTTATCTGGCAAACCCGAGGGAGGTGTAAAATGGGAAATGGATGGCATGAATGGCCGCTGGTACTGTTTACAGTTCTCGGTCAATGCGTGGCTGGCGCGCTTATTGTTAGCGGACTGTGTTGGTTTACTGCCAAAGACGATGCCGCAAGAAAACATATCGTTCGCAGCATGTTCTTTCTGTGGGTAGTAATGGGAGTCGGGTTTCTTGCCTCGGTAATGCACCTGGGTTCACCACTTCGTGCGCTTAACTCACTAAACAGAGTTGGCGCATCAGCGCTGAGTAATGAAATCGCCAGTGGATCGCTTTTTTTTGCGGTTGGTGGATTCTGGTGGCTGGTGGCTTTTCTCGATAAAATGCCGACCACATTAGGTAAAATCTGGCTACTGGTGAGCATGATCCTCGGCGTAGTGTTTGTCTGGGCAATGACGAACGTTTATCAGATAGATACGGTGCCAACCTGGTATAATGGATATACCACCACGGCATTTTTCATGACCGTGCTGCTGACTGGCCCACTATTCGCCGCGCTCCTGTTGCGTGTCGTTGGCGTCTCATTTAACGCCGCCACATTCGCTACTATTAGTGTGCTGGGTTTGCTAATTTGCGTGGCCGTCATTGTTCTACAGGGCATGTCACTTGGCGCTATCCACAGTTCAGTACAACAGGCAAATTCACTGGTTCCTGACTATGGAATTCTGCAGGTTTGGCGCATCATGCTGCTGACCGCGGGTCTGGGTTGCTGGATTTGCCCTCTGATCCGTCGCAAAGACCCGCACATTGCAGAGCTGGCGTTGGGTTTAATTTTAGTGCTTGCCGGTGAACTCATCGGACGTGGCTTGTTTTATGGTTTGCATATGACAGT
Organism: Citrobacter sp. S-77; assembly: GCF_963864895.1. NCBI lineage: Bacteria > Pseudomonadati > Pseudomonadota > Gammaproteobacteria > Enterobacterales > Enterobacteriaceae > Citrobacter > Citrobacter sp. S-77. The sequence goes on along the minus strand of NZ_CAWLWU010000002.1, from coordinate 2,151,715 downwards.
CGGTATGGCTGTTGCAGGTTAACTTTCGAGTGCGGGGAGACCCGCACTTTTCAGGATTGTTTGCATGACCCATTTTTCACAACGTGACAACTTTTCTACCGCGGCGCGCGTGCTGGGAGCGCTGTTTTACTTTGCGCCAGACAGCGATGAAGCGGCTCCGTTAGTCTCATCATTAACCGCCGATGGCTGGCAGGCCCAGTGGCCGCTGTCAGAGAATATCCTCTCCCCGCTGGTTGTACAGTTTCAGACCGAAGTCGATGAAACGCTCCCAGAGGCCTGGCAGCGTTTGTTTATCGGTCCTTATACGCTTCCCTCTCCGCCCTGGGGCTCAGTCTGGCTGGATCGTGAGAACGTTCTATTTGGCGACTCAACGCTGGCATTACGTCAGTGGATGCGTGACAACGGCATCCAGTTTGAAATGCAGCAGAATGAACCGGAAGATCACTTTGGCTCCCTGTTGTTACTGACTGCCTGGCTTGCCGAAAACGAACGTCACACCGAGTGCGAACAATTGCTGGCCTGGCATCTGTTACCGTGGTCCGCACGTTTCCTTGAGGTCTTTACCGAAAAAGCGGATCATCCGTTTTATCAGGCTCTGGGAGAACTGGCTCGCCTGACGCTGGCAGAATGGCAGTCGCAGTTATTGATCCCCGTAGCCATTAAGCCGCTATTTCGTTAATTTCTTCCGTGGCAGGGTTTTGCCCTGCCGTTTTGTCCGGCGTTTCGCACGCGGTGCTTTTGCTTCCGGCAACAATTCCCCGCAAAATAGATCGTCTGAATTTTCCTGTCTGGCAAACCATGCATCATTTACATGCTTATCCTGACCTGCGCACCATGTTTCGCCGCCTGCTGTTTGCCGCACTGACTGGCATTCTGGCCGCGTTAGCCGTCGCAGGGTTTCGCCACGCCATGCTACTCCTTGAATGGCTTTTCCTGAGCAACGATACGGGCAGTTTAGTTAATGCGGCCACGAACCTGTCACCACTGCGTCGGATGCTCACACCTGCGTTAGGTGGACTTGCTGCAGGGTTACTGCTCTGGGGCTGGCAAAAATTCAACCAGTTGCGTCCGCAAGCGCCCACAGATTATATGGAAGCTTTGCAAACTGACGGGCAGCTCGACGTTGGCGCAAGCCTGGTGAAATCGCTGGCGTCATTACTGGTTGTCGCCAGCGGGAGTGCCATTGGTCGGGAAGGTGCAATGATCTTGCTGGCAGCGTTGGCAGCCTCATATTTTGCCCAACGCTTTACACCGCGTACAGAATGGAAACTGTGGATTGCCTGCGGTGCTGCCGCTGGTATGGCCGCAGCCTATCATGCGCCACTGGCGGGCAGTTTGTTTATTGCCGAAGTTCTGTTTGGCACATTGATTCTGGCATCGTTGGGACCGGTGGTCGTATCTGCCGTCGTTGCACTGTTGACCACGGATGTGCTCAGCGACAGCAACGCCCTGCTATATACCGTGCACTTATCGCGGGAGCTGCATGCGCTTGAGTATGTGATTATTGTCTGCACCGGTCTGGTTGCTGGGGTTTGCGGGCCACTCTTCATATGGCTTATGACCATCAGCCACAACGTATTTTTACGTCTGAAGCTTTCACCTCCGTGGCAACTGGCATTGGGAGGACTTATTGTTGGCCTGCTCTCGTTACTGACACCGACTGTCTGGGGAAATGGTTACAGCGTAGTGCAGTCGTTTTTACTCTCCCCACCGCTGTTGTCGATTGTCAGTGGGATTTTTATCTGCAAATTACTCGCTGTGCTCGCCAGCAGTGGGTCAGGCGCGCCTGGGGGCGTGTTTACGCCAACTCTGTTTGTCGGACTGTCAATTGGTATGCTGTTTGGTCGCGTGTGGGGACTCTGGCTTCCCGGTACGGATGAGATTGCAGTTCTGCTTGGATTAGCGGGGATGGCCACACTCTTAGCTGCAACAACGCATGCGCCGATCATGTCAACATTGATGGTTTGCGAGATGACCGGGGAGTATCGTCTGCTCCCCGGCTTGTTGATTGCTTGTGTCGTTGCTTCAGTGCTGTCCCGAACGTTACACCAGGACTCTGTCTACCGACAACACATTACCCAGCATTGACAGGCGGATGTACTGAGCCAACTCGCGCTGCTCAGCGCGAGGCAGGTAAGGCAATTCGCCAATCAGCGGTGCCGGTAACTTTTTGCTGAGCACATCAATGATTTCCGCATAATGCGCCAGTCCCGGATTGATTCGGTTCGCTACCCAGCCAATTAGCGGCAGTCCATCGCTGGCGATAGCCTGCGCCGTCAGAATGGCATGATTAATACAGCCTTCCTGAATACCCACCACCATCAACACGGGCAGTTGTTCCTGCACCACCCACTCCGATAAAGGACGCAGATCGTTCATCAGACTGCGCCAGCCACCGGTACCTTCGACGACAACGTGATCAACCTTCTCGCTCAGACTCGCAAGCCCGTTTGACAACAAGGTGTAATTGACAGGCCCGCTATGTGCCACGCTACTTTCGTCTTCGCTCAGAGCAATAGGGTTGATTGCCTCGTAAGGCAATTCAATTGAAGAAACACTTTGCAGCACCAGCGCATCTTTATTGCGCATACCTTCAGGTGTTTCTTTGCTTCCTTTGGCCACGGGTTTATAACCCGCAACACTTTTACCACCTGACGCTAACGCTTGTAGTAATGCGCGGGAAACCACTGTCTTCCCAACAGAAGTGTCTGTACCTGTAATAAAGAAACGCTTCAGCATCACTAACTCCACCGTTATGCTTCGAAATATAAGCCAGGAAAATAAAACAGTGGAGAAAGTCTAAGGTATGAGAGCCAGGACCAGCTTGAGATAGCGCAATTTTTCGTACGACAGTTAAAAAATGTTAACCCTGTAATAGACGAATCAACAAAGAACCGTTATACATCGCGTCCTTCACGAGCGCGGCCCCCGCCATTGTCCCTTGATTAGTAAATTGCGTACTCTCTACCACAATGTGTCGACTGTATGCCGGAAGCGCCTGCTGACGAATGCAGTCAGCAATAGTCGGGAACAATATATCTGCTGCTTTACTGAGCGGAGATCCAATAAGAATCTTTTGCGGATTGAACAAGTTCACCATAATGGCCAGAATTCGACCAACATGGGTGCCGACGCCGCTAATGATATCTTTCGCTAATAAATCGCCCTGCATGGCCGCCAGACACAGTGAGTCCACCGTCAGCGGTTGTCCGTGCAGTGAGGAACTCATCGACTGCTTAAGTCGTACCTGCGCCAGCTCAAGAACACTGTCAACACTGGCAATCGTTTCCAGACAACCATGGTTTCCGCAATAACACCGTTTCCCGTAAGGGTCGACCTGCGTATGGCCAATTTCAACCAAACTGCTACTCCCGGCATGCAGCAAATGACCGTCGGTGATCACCCCTGCACCCACATTGTGGTCAATCACCACCTGAATAACATCGCGGGCACCGCGCGAAGCGCCAAAAAGTGCCTCAGCCATGGTCCAGGCGCTGATATCGTGCTGAATGTACACGGGCACACCGGTGTGCTGCTCGAGGGCTTCGCCCAGCGGCATCTCTTTAACATCTTCGTAAAACGGCATGCGATGAACGATGCCATTTTCTGTATCGATGATACCTGGTAAGGTGATAGCGATAGAGGTTAATCGCTCAAGCTTTTGCTGATGGCGGATAAAAAACTGATCGACCTGTGTAATAACACGAGTCAGCAGAGGAATCTCGGAGACAAGCGGCATTTCAAGGCAATCTTCAACCACCAGCTTGCTGCTGAGGTCGCGTAACGCAAGAAAAATCTCGCCACGACTGATACGAATCGATAAGTAGTGCCACGCTTCCGTTTCGACCACCAGACCAACGGCCGGACGCCCGCGACTCCCTGCTTCTTTTATTTCCAGTTCTTGCACCAGATGTGCTTCAAGCATTTCCCGAACAATTTTTGTAATACTGGCAGGCGCCAATTGTGCCAGGCGAGAGAGATCAATACGCGACACCGGTCCTAACTGATCAATCAGGCGATAAACTGCGCCCGCATTGGTCTGTTTAATTTGATCGATATGCCCAGGCTGACTATCAGCAACCACCACTTACTCCCTTTATTTTCGCGCTCCGAAATAATCTGTAGGCTATGGTGAAGCACTTCAATGGCTTCCGTCAACTTTTTACTTAGCCGTGTGATTTACTGCACATTTTCAACCATTTTTAAACTAAATTAACCGCACTGAACGGCCGCTAAAAGCTGCTGGCGAAAGCGTTGCGCAGCGTAACTCTGCTCACGGTGTTTGGGCCACACCAGCCACATTTCAGACACGGCATCTTCTTCCGCAATGGGGATCCAACACATCTCATACAACTGCACGCGTTTAAATGAGGCTGGCAGAATGGAAACCCCTAATCCTGCGGCCACCAGTCCGATAATGGTCATGGCTTCCCCAACCTCCTGAGCGATGGTCGGCGTGAGGCCATAGCGACGCATCAGGCCAAGAATATCATCATACAGGCCGGTCCCCACATGCGGGTCAAAAAAGACAAACGGTTCATTCGCCAGTTCAGCCAGTGTGACAACCGGCTTTTGCGCCAAAGGATATACACGAGGGATCATTGCCATCAGTGGTTCATGCAGGATGACCTCCCAGCTTAGCGTGTCAGGGAGTTGCGTATTACGCAGGAGTCCCAGATCCAGCGTCCCCTCATTGAGCGGAGCAATTTGCTCACGCGTATTCATTTCACGGGTTTGCATATGCACCGCGGGGTAGCACTGGCGAAAGAGAGACAGCGTATCTGAAACTGCTTTAATAAATGGTGCTGACGAAGTAAAGCCAATTCGCAGTTCCCCTGCTTCTCCCAGATGCAAACGCTCCGCTCTTGCCGCCGCCTCATTCACTAACCCCAGGATCTGTCGGCTGTCTGCCAGAAACTGCTTGCCTGCGGCTGTCAGGGCCACGCTACGATTTGTACGCGCCAGAAGACGTGCCCCAACTTGCTGTTCGAGGATTTGGATCTGTTGACTCAACGGAGGTTGTGAAATATTCAGCCTTGCCGCCGCACGGCCAAAATGAAGTTCTTCTGCAACCGCCACAAAGTAGCGCAGGTGACGCAGTTCAATATTCATATTTTTAAAATATTATTTGAGATTATTAATATATTAGACAGAATATTGGGATTTTCATACCCTTAAGGCTGGTACTGTAGACGTAATGATTGAGCAAGGATTTCAAGTGAGTCGTACAACTATTGTCGATACCGCACCGGCAAGCGATATTGATAAACAAATTATCACCCCGCCGGATGGTTATATAAAACGCGGTACCTCCTCTTTTATGCGCGTCACACTGGCGCTCTTTTCTGCCGGACTGGCGACATTTGCTCTCCTCTATTGCGTGCAGCCCATACTGCCAGTGCTGTCGCATGAATTTGGGGTATCTCCAGCCAGTAGTAGTATTTCACTTTCTATCTCAACCGCGATGCTCGCTATTGGTTTACTGTTTACCGGTCCTCTTTCCGATGCAATTGGCCGCAAGCCGGTGATGGTGACCGCGCTGCTGTTAGCATCCTGCTGTACCCTGCTTTCGACAATGATGACCAGCTGGCACGGAATTTTAATCATGCGCGCGCTGATTGGTCTGTCACTAAGTGGCGTCGCAGCAGTAGGAATGACGTATCTCAGTGAGGAGATTCATCCCAGCTTTGTGGCCTTCTCGATGGGCTTATATATCAGTGGTAACTCGATTGGTGGCATGAGCGGTCGTTTGATCAGTGGCGTATTTACCGACTTTTTTAACTGGCGAATCGCGCTGGCAGCTATCGGTTGTTTTGCCCTGGCTTCCGCGCTGATGTTCTGGAAAATATTACCGGAATCCCGTCACTTCAGGCCCACATCGTTGCGACCTAAGACGCTGTTTATCAACTTCCGTTTGCACTGGCGTGACAGAGGTTTACCGCTGCTTTTCGCGGAAGGTTTCTTGTTGATGGGCTCATTCGTCACGCTGTTTAACTACATCGGCTATCGCCTGATGCTGTCTCCCTGGGAACTCAGCCAGGCGATTGTTGGGTTGCTGTCCGTCGCTTACCTGACCGGAACCTGGAGTTCGCCAAAAGCGGGTTCAATGACCACGCGTTATGGTCGTGGTCCGGTGATGTTGTTCTCAACAGGGGTGATGCTGTTTGGTCTGCTGATGACGTTATTCACGTCGCTATGGTTAATATTTGCCGGAATGTTGCTCTTTTCTGCGGGTTTCTTTGCGGCACATTCCGTGGCCAGCAGTTGGATCGGCCCACGGGCTAAACGTGCTAAAGGCCAGGCCTCTTCACTGTATCTGTTCTCTTATTACCTGGGGTCGAGCATTGCAGGTACGCTGGGGGGGGTGTTCTGGCATAACTACGGCTGGAACGGCGTGGGCGGATTTATTGCGCTGATGCTGATCCTCGCCCTGCTCGTTGGCTCCTGCTTGCACCACCGATTACATGCATAAAATATGTTGCCCTGGAATGCAAAACATTACCAGGGCAGCAATATGGACTACGATGATGCCAGCATCGCCTGGGCTCCAATTTGCAGGCCAATAACCGTTCCATTCATCAGAATATGCAGCACTATCGGCATCAGAATTCCGTTGCTTTTTATTCTGGCAATGATCAACACCAGCGAAACAATAAACAGCAGCAGTAGCGTTCTCATGTCCATATACTGCGTATGCATCAGCGCAAATATCGCCGAAACCACTAGCGACGTCAGCCATGTTTTATCATTGAACCAGTACTGAAAGGCGTTGAACAGGCAACCTCTGAACACCATTTCTTCATAAATCGGCGCAACAAATATCAGGGTCAGACTCGATAACCAGAGCGCGTAACTGCTCAGTGACACCTGAGTTGTAACCCATTCTTCATTCTGTCTGATACCCAGCACCCATGGCATGACGAACTGCACCACCAAAAGCGCCGTGAACAAAATAGCAAACCATCTTATGTTGAAGCTCCCTTTCCCTAAGCCTTTTCTTTGACGAAAGAAGAAATAATACAGTGGTACCAGCACGACGAACTCCGCGATAAACAGCAGCGGAAAAAGTAAACCCTTCGCCTGTAATGTCTGGCTTTCAGAAAAGAATAGCGGGATGAACGTGATGCCAAACATCAACAAAAACATCGAAAAGCAGCCAGATACCGCCTTTGTCCTGGCAATATAATCGTTACTTACTTCCTGTCGCACACCCTCTCCTTGACAAAATGTTATGTCAGTCGTTCTAAAGATAATTTTTGTTTATGATAAAAAGTATCATTATCATTTACAACCTACCAAAATTACATCGCATCCGTGATGAATGGGTAAATGCCTAAAATCACGTTAGACTCTCAAGTCTGGTCCATCAGAACGAGAACTAAAAAATGAGTAACACTGCTAATTATCAACAGCTCACCCGCACCTTCCAGCGGCTCTCTCGCTTCTCCCATCTCTCGGCTATCGCCAGTTGGGATATGTTTACCATGATGCCTTCCGGCGGCAGCAAAGCCCGGGGTGAAGCTCTGGCAGAACTGAGCGTACTTGAGCATCAACTTTTAACCGATCCTAATGTGGCAAAATGGATTGCCGCCGCCGAGCAGGAGGATCTTAGCGATATAGAGCAGGCGAATCTGCGCGAGATGTCGCGGTTGCATCATCAGGCTGCACTGCTGCCGGAATCGCTGGTAGAAGCAAAATCACTGGCGGGTAGCCGCTGTGAACATGCCTGGCGCAGTCAACGTCCGGCAAATGACTGGGAAGGTTTTGCTGAGAATCTGAAAGACGTTGTTAAATATAGCCGTGAAGAAGCCAAACTGCGGGCCGAGGCCAAAGGATGTACGCCTTACGATGCGTTGCTGGATGTATTTGAACCAGAAATGACCAGCGCGCGGCTGGACGGACTTTTCACAGACCTAAAAAGCTGGCTTCCGGATCTGTTAAATAAGGTAGTGGCGAAACAGTCTCAACAGTCACTCATCGCGCCGGTTGGCCCCTTCCCAACAGCAATCCAGCGCGAGTTAGGCCTTGAAACGATGACTCGGCTGGGATTCGACTTTACGGCCGGTCGACTGGACATTAGTGCGCATCCATTCTGCGGCGGCGTACCGGAAGATGTTCGTATTACCACGCGTTATGATGAAAACGAATTGCTCAGCGCACTTTTTGGCGTCATCCATGAAACCGGTCACGCCCGATATGAACAAAATCTGCCGCGCAACTGGGCCGGACAACCTATCGCACTGGCTCGTTCAACCGCAATTCATGAATCCCAAAGTCTGTTCTTTGAAATGCAACTTGGCCGCAGTCAGGCATTTCTGAAGGGACTAATTCCAGCGGTTAAAAAGCATTTTGGCGATCAGCCTGCGTTTGAACAACAAAACTTCATCGCCTGGAACCAACAAGTGAAGCCTGGCTTTATCCGCGTGGATGCTGATGAGGTCAGCTATCCCGCTCATGTTATTCTGCGCTATGAAATTGAGCGTGCGTTGATTAACGGCGACATTGAAGTTGATGATATCCCAGCGTTGTGGAATGAGAAAATGCAGGCATGGCTCGGACTTTCAACAATCGGCAATTATCGCAATGGTTGTATGCAGGATATCCACTGGACCGACGGTGGGTTTGGCTATTTCCCTTCTTATACGCTGGGCGCCATGTATGCAGCACAGTTGTTTAGTGCGGCAAACCGCGCATTGCCTGATTTAGAAAGTGCCATTGCGCAAGGTGAATTTGGCACCCTGTTTGACTGGCTGCATCAGAATGTCTGGCAACATGGCAGCCGTTATACCACCGAACAGCTTATTATCCAGGCCACCGGCGAACCTCTCAGCAGTCGCTATTTCCGCGCCCATCTGGAAGCCCGTTATCTGTAATCGCTTACCGTGAGTCATTGTACATATCGTTACATGCCGATACCAATGACTCACGGAAGCCTTGTGATTACAGCGATATAGTTATTTCAACGGCCCCGCAGTGGGGTTGAATGAAAAACCAAATCGAGGGTATGAGAATGAAAAAAGTATTAGCTCTGGTTGTTGCCGCTGCTATGGGTCTGTCTTCTGCTGCTTTTGCTGCTGAAACAACTGCTACCACCGCTCCGGCTGCTGCTGCGACCACAAAAGCAGCCCCGGCAAAAACAACGCATCATAAAAAACAGCATAAAGCCGCTGAGCAGAAAGCTCAGGCCGCTAAAAAACACACTAAAAAATCTGCAACCAAACCTGCTGTAGAACAAAAAGCACCAGAGCAGAAAGCTCAGGCTGCGAAAAAACATACCAAAAAAGCGGCAACTAAACCTGCTGCAGAACAAAAAGCACCAGAGCAGAAAGCTCAGGCTGCTAAAAAACACAGCAAAAAAGCAGTAAAACGCGAAGCCGCTAAACCTGCTGCTCAACCTGCCGCATAAGACATCAGTAATAACAATGGCGTCCCCCACGCCATCGCATACGGCGCTAAGTCTTCCTGATTTAGCGCCGCCTTTCGGAGGGTAAAATGGTGTCACATTACCGCTTTGAGTTCATTCTTATTACACTGATAATTTGCGCCCTAATTGCTACGCACTTTTATCTTTCCTGAGTGTAGTTATCTGATTTTACTCCCACTTTCCCACCGTCCCGTCTATAGTATTAACTGAGGGTTTGCTGTTAATAATCATAATTCCCCACCAGAGTGTGATATGCATAAAACCATTGCGGTATTACTGGGTTCAATTTGTTTTTTTCCTGTCGTTGCGCATGCGGAGCAGTCCACAACGACCAGCAAAGATGCTGACGATATAAAAACGCTATTTTTTGGGCTTGACGATCGCGTACAGATTACTGACCCGACACAGTCCCCCTGGGACGCTATAGGACAACTGGAAACCGCCAGCGGTAACCTGTGTACAGCAACGCTCATCTCACCTCATCTGGCCCTGACTGCCGGACATTGTTTATTGACCCCACCCAAAGGCAGACCAGATAAAGCTGTCGCGCTGCGCTTCGTATCGAAAAAAGGCGTCTGGCGCTATGAAATCCACGGTATTGAGGGTCGGGTTGATGCTTCACTTGGCAAGCGTTTAAAAGCGGATGGCGACGGCTGGATAGTGCCACCTTCCGCGGCTCCCTGGGATTTTGGTCTGGTGGTGTTGCGTTATCCTCCCAGCGGAATCACACCACTTCCCTTATTTGAAGGCGATAAAGCTGAGTTAACTGCGGCGTTGAAAGCCGCCGATCGCAAAGTGACTCAGTCAGGCTACCCCGAAGATCACCTGGATGACCTGTATGCGCATCAGGACTGCGTTGTTACCGGCTGGGCGCAAAATACCGTGTTGTCACATCAATGCGATACGCTCCCGGGAGACAGCGGTTCTCCACTGATGTTGAAAACCGATTCCGGTTGGCAATTGATTGGCGTGCAAAGCTCTGCTCCGGCGGCAAAAGATCGCTGGCGGGCCGATAATCGTGCCATTTCCGTTACCGGATTTCGCGATAAGCTGAACGCTTTGATGAAGGATTAACATTGTGCTGCCCGCGTTTGCAGGCAGCACTAACATCAGGCAAGTTTTATCATAATCATTCCGGCCAGGAGTAATGCCAGGCCAATCCAGCCTTTATTATTCAGGCGCTGCCCAAAAAGCACCCATCCTGCAGCCAGCGTTGCGGCAATCCCAAATCCGCCCCACAAAGCGTAGGCAACTGAAAGATCGATGCCCTTTACCGCCTGAGAGAGTGCACTAAAGGCAGCCAATACGGCAACCAATGACAGTACGCCATACGCCTTGCGACGAAAACCATCAGAAAATTTCAAAAATACGTTAGCGACGATTTCCAGAACAATGGCCATACCCAACCATGCACCGTGAACCCACTCAAACTGCTGCATGGGTCACCTCCCTCCTCGCTTTAGACGGCTTACGCGTACCCGACTTGATCAGGACAATGCCTAACACCAGCGAGACCAGACCGGCAACCTTCATCGTGGATAAGGTTTCATCAAATAACAGCACGCTAAACAACGTAATAAATAAAATACCAATGCCTTCCCACAAAGCATAGGCCACGCCGAGTGCTATTTTTTTAACGGCAAAACTGAGAAAAATATACGATAAGGCGATCATTACCAGCATTAAAATAAAGCCTGTATTGCCATGGCCTACGCTTGCCCATTTCATCGACAGCGTTCCGGTAATTTCAGCCGCAATGGCCAGACCTAATAAAATCCAGTAAAACATGATGCTTCTCCTGCTTGAGAATATAGTCCTTTGGGCCTACTGCATGCAGCAAACCAAAAAATAGAATCAGATAGCTCAGCGCATAACGCCAGCTCAGGCAGAAGAAGAGACTAAAGCGCGTTGCGCCAGTGTTGCTCACCCGCAAGCAGGAAAGTAGAGGAGGTACGAAGAAGTGTAGGTAAACGCAAAAAAAGCCTGAACATATTGTCCATAATATTACAATTATCCGCAGTGTTGCTTCTCGTCATCGCGGATGATAATTGTCCTCGGTAGTTAAACACAGATGATTTGTATCATAGGTTCATTACGAACTCAAAACCTTTTCACTTCTTTACCCGGTTCGTTTGCTTTTTGTTAGGACGGCTCGACACAAGTCACATTATTATTTCAGGTACAGTTTCAAAAATAAAAAATCAGGAATAAACATGGCGAAACCGATCATCACCCTTAACGGTCTAAAATTAGTCATCATGCTGGGCATGTTGGTTATCATTCTTACCGGCATTCGCTTCGCCGCCGATATCATCGTGCCATTTATCCTGGCGTTATTTATCGCGGTGGTACTTAATCCGATGGTACGGCGCATGGTAAAACTTCGCATACCTCGAGTAGTAGCAGTGTCATTGCTGATTGTTATTATTGTCATGCTAATGGTGCTGCTTTTGGCTTATTTAGGTACATCCTTAAATGAACTGGCACGCACGCTTCCACAATACCGTTCATCGTTGGTTATCCCGCTGAAAAATATCGAGCCGTGGCTACAGCGCGCTGGGATCGGCGTCTCCGTGGACGAGCTTGTCAAATATATCGATCCCAACGCTGCAATGACGCTGGTCACCAATTTACTGACACAACTTTCCAATGCTATGTCATCGATTTTTTTGCTGCTGTTGACGGTTGTTTTTATGCTGCTGGAAGTACCGCAACTGCCCTGTAAACTGCAACAGATGATGAGCCGACCACTTGAAGGAATGGCGGCAATTCAACGAGCGATCGACAGCGTCTCTCACTACCTGGTACTAAAAACGGCTATCAGTATCGTCACCGGACTGGTTGCCTGGGGCATGCTTGCAGCGCTGGATGTACGCTTCGCCTTTGTCTGGGGCTTACTGGCCTTCGCGCTCAACTATATTCCTAATATCGGTTCAGTACTGGCGGCCATTCCACCTATTGCTCAGGTGCTGGTATTTAGTGGTTTTTATGATGCGCTGGTGGTACTGGCGGGTTATCTGGTGATTAATCTGGTATTCGGCAATATCCTCGAACCCCGCATTATGGGACGCGGGCTGGGACTCTCCACACTGGTAGTGTTTCTGTCGTTAATCTTTTGGGGTTGGTTGCTCGGACCGGTGGGTATGCTACTTTCCGTGCCGCTGACCATCATCGTTAAAATTGCGCTTGAGCAAACTGAAGGCGGTCAAAGCATTGCCGTCCTGCTTAGCGACCTCAACAAAACGTAAATCGCAGTTGTGCTAAAGAGCGCTATAGAGATACTCTGCACGGTTTTGATGTATACAAGATGGCCGGTACCAGAGTGTTTTTTCGCATCGGATCAGGCATCGGAAGAATGGCATACCCAATGCACGGGTTCTTTATACAAAAACGGCCTCCGAAAAGGCCGTCGTATTTTTTGCTAACGTATTACAGCGCTTTCAGAATAGCGTCCACGCTGGCTTTGGCATCACCAAACAGCATATGGGTGTTATCTTTAAAGAACAGCGGGTTCTGCACACCAGCATAACCGGTATTCATTGAACGTTTGAACACGATAACGTTTTGCGCTTTCCACACTTCCAGCACCGGCATACCGGCAATTGGACTGCGCGGATCGTCCTGCGCCGCCGGGTTCACCGTGTCGTTCGCACCGATAACCAGCACGGTATCGGTATCGGCGAAATCATCATTGATCTCATCCATTTCCAGCACGATGTCATACGGCACTTTGGCTTCCGCCAACAGAACGTTCATATGACCAGGCAGGCGACCCGCTACCGGGTGAATACCAAAACGCACCTTAATGCCGCGCGCACGCAGTTTCTCGGTGATTTCAGCGACCGGATATTGAGCCTGAGCCACTGCCATACCGTAGCCTGGGGTAATGATCACCGAATGCGAGTTTTTCAGCATTTCCGCCGTGTCTTCCGCATTAATTTCACGATGTTCGCCTGCTTCCCCGGCATCACCAGCGGAAGAGCCATCGGTACCAAAACCACCGGCAATAACGCTGATGAACGAGCGGTTCATCGCCTTACACATAATGTAAGACAGGATCGCACCCGAAGAACCAACCAGCGCGCCGGTTACAATCAACAGGTCGTTGCTTAACATAAAGCCTGCTGCCGCTGCCGCCCATCCTGAATAGGAGTTCAGCATTGAAACCACAACCGGCATATCTGCCCCACCGATAGACGCCACCAGATGCCAGCCGAAAGCCAGCGCAATAATGGTCATCACCAGCAGAGCCAGAACCTGCAGCCCTACGCTTTCGGTACGAACAAATACCACCAACAGCAGGAACGAAACAACCAGCGCTGCAAGGTTCAGTTTATGACGGTTCGGCAGCATCAGCGGCTTAGAAGAGATCTTGCCGCGCAGTTTGCCAAATGCCACGATGGAACCTGTGAAGGTCACCGCACCGATGAAGATGCCAAGGAACACTTCGGTCAGGTGAATATTCACCAGAATCGGTTCCAGACCGGTATCGTGATACAGGTAGCTGTTAAAGCCTACCAGCACCGCGGCCAGGCCTACGAAGCTGTGCAGAATCGCAACCAGCTCTGGCATCTCGGTCATCTCAACTTTCTTCGCCAGACGAATACCAATCGCGCCGCCGATGATCATCGCCACCAGGATCCATGCAACGTTGCCGGTATCCGGGCCAAAAATCGTCGCAATCAACGCAATCGCCATCCCAGCGATACCAAAGTTATTTCCCTGTTGGGATGTTTCGTGTTTTGAAAGTCCCGCCAGGCTGAAAATAAACAGGATCGCGGCAACAATGTATGCAGCTGTAACTAATCCTCCAGACATGTGTTACCCCTTAGTTTTTCCGGAACATTTTCAGCATGCGCTGAGTCACGGTGAAGCCACCGAAAATATTAATGCTGGCAATAAGCACCGCGATAAAGCTCAGGAAACTCACCCAGCCACCCTGGCCAATTTGCAATAATGCGCCCACAACGATGATCCCTGAAATGGCGTTAGTCACAGACATCAGCGGTGTATGCAGCGCATGCGACACATTCCACACCACGTAGTAACCAACCACGCAGGAAAGCGCAAACACCGTAAAGTGCCCCAGGAACTCTTTTGGCGCCACATCGGCAAGCCAGCCAAACAGAATAACTACCAGTGCCATCAATGCATACTTACGCCACGGCGATACCGGTTTCTTCTCTTCTACTGGTGCAGGAGCTGCTTTTGGCGCAGCCTGCGGCTGAGCGGAAACCTGGATTGGCGGTGCAGGCCACGTTATTTCACCCTCGCGAACTACCGTCACACCACGCACGACCACGTCATCGAAATCAACGGTGATATTGCCGTCTTTCTCTTTGCATAGCAGTTTAAGCAGGTTAACGAGGTTAGTACCGTACAACTGGGAGGACTGGGTTGGTAAACGGCCCGGAAGATCGGTATAACCAATGACCTTCACACCGTTCTCGGTAGTGGTCACCTGATTGGCAACGGTGTACTCACAGTTACCGCCGTTTTGCGCGGCCAGATCGACAATAACGCTGCCCGCTTTCATGGAGTCAACCATTTCACGGGTGATCAGTTTCGGTGCCGGTTTGCCCGGGATCAGCGCGGTTGTTACGATAATGTCAACGTCTTTCGCCTGAGCGGCAAACAGCTCCATCTCGGCTTTAATAAACGCTTCGGACATTACTTTGGCATAACCATCGCCGCTGCCTGCTTCCTCTTTGAAATCCAGTTCGAGGAACTCAGCGCCCATACTCTGAACTTGTTCTTTAACTTCCGGACGTGTATCAAAAGCGCGAACAATCGCCCCCAGGCTATTTGCCGCACCAATGGCTGCAAGACCTGCAACACCGGCACCGATAACCATCACCTTCGCAGGAGGAACCTTACCTGCAGCGGTGATTTGCCCGGTAAAGAACCGACCGAATTCATGCGCAGCTTCAACAATGGCGCGATATCCGGCGATATTAGCCATTGAACTTAGGGCATCAAGCGACTGCGCGCGCGAAATTCGCGGCACGGAGTCCATTGCCATTACCGTTACATTCCGCTCAGCGAGCTTTTGCAATAACTCAGGATTTTGTGCAGGCCACAAAAAGCTGACCAGCGTAGTTCCCGGATTCAGCAGCGGAATTTCGAATTCTTCCGGTGCATTGACCTTCAGGATAATCTCTGACTGCCAGACAGCATCCCCGTCAACAATTTCTGCGCCCGCTTGCACAAACGCCTTGTCGTCAAAACTAGCCAGTTGACCCGCGCCGCTTTCAACCGCGACGCTAAAACCCAGCTTCAGTAACTGCTCAACCGTCTTCGGCGTCGCTGCAACACGGGTTTCATTGGTTAACCGTTCTCTTGGTATGCCAATTCGCATAATGTTCCCTTCCATCTGTATTTTTGATGATGGTTTATCAATGTTCGCAAGAGGCATCTGCGCACTCACGTAAGAGGTAAGCGTTACCTCAACAAAATAAAACAGTAACAAACTCTGTATAACCTACTGAAATTAGCGCTTGTGATCTAGCGCCAAAAAACAGTATTTATTATGAAATTCGCAAAACAGGGATGAATTTCCCCTCAGACAGGGATAATGCCCTTGAAATAGCCCACAAAGGCCGATAATTCGCTCAAGCGAAGCGGCAAAACATGATTAAGCGCCACCATAAAACAATTGCTTAACATTAAATTAACTTATGAAATTCAACTGCTTCATTAGTTTTAGCGCTCAAACGTCGAATTTTTGGACATATCACAAAATGTTATCGCCGTTGTTACTTTGCGTGGCACGATGAGTGAAAAATGACGCAGACACTGACACAATTTAAATGCAATAATCAGCCACGTTTCTAGTCAATAACAATACCAGTACCTGGTTTGCGCAAGGCGAAGGATTATTTTTATGAAGCTTAAGAACACTCTCCTGGCGTCCGCACTCCTTTCTGCGACTGCTTTTTCTGTAAATGCAGCGACAGAATTGACGCCGGAGCAAGCGGCTGCCCTGAAACCCTATGACCGCATTGTGGTTACCGGCCGTTTTAATGCTATTGGCGATGCGGTTACCGCCGTGTCCCGCCGTGCAGATAAAGACGGTGCAGCCTCCTTTTACGTTGTTGATACCTCAGATTTTGGCAGTGGTGGTAACTGGCGCGTTGTAGCCGACGTCTATAAAGCTGACGCGGAAAAAGCGGAAGTCTCCAAAAATCGCGTGATCAATGGCGTTATAGAATTACCGAAAGATCAGGCCGTTCTGTTGGAACCTTTTGATACCGTTACGGTACAGGGTTTCTACCGCAGCCAACCTGAAGTAAACGACGCCATCACCAAAGCGGCGAAAGAAAAAGGGGCTTACTCTTTCTATATCGTTCGTCAGGTCGATGCCAACCAGGGCGGCAACCAGCGTATTACTGCGTTTATCTATAAAGCCGATGCTAAAAAACGTATTGTCCAAAGCCCTGATGCAATCCCTGCGGATTCTGATGCTGGTCGTGCAGCGTTAGCTGCAGGTGGCGAGGCAGCGAAGAAAGTTGAGATCCCAGGCGTAGCAACAACCGCTTCTCCGAGTGCTGAAGTGGGCCGCTTCTTCGAAACCCAGTCAACCAAAGGCGGACGTTACACTGTCACTCTGCCGGATGGAACCAAAGTCGAAGAATTGAACAAAGCAACCGCCGCAATGATGGTGCCATTCGACAGCATCAAGTTCACCGGTAACTACGGCAATATGACTGAAGTGTCGTATCAGGTCGCTAAACGTGCCGCGAAGAAAGGTGCTAAGTACTACCACATTACCCGCCAGTGGCAGGAACGTGGTAACAACATGACCATCAGCGCCGATCTGTATAAATAATGTCGATGACGTTATAAATGTCTTATCTGGCCTACAGCTCTGTAGGCCAGATTATTCACAGCCAGAATGCCATCAGGCCAGACTCAAACATCACGATTAAGCCGACTTTTCACACTATCAGTCACAAATCTCTCTAACCCCATTGCATGCGCTCTCTTCTCTCCGTAAAATCCCGCGCCTTAGTGGCTTTCACCATTTTTATGCGGTTTGCCAAAATAATTATTCTCTCACTCTCGTTTTTGTAACTGGATACAAATGGAAAAGAAATTGGGTCTGAGCGCACTAACAGCGCTGGTTTTAAGCTCAATGCTTGGCGCTGGTGTTTTCAGTCTGCCACAAAACATGGCGGCAGTAGCCAGCCCGGCGGCATTACTGATTGGTTGGGCGATCACCGGTGCGGGGATCCTCCTGCTCGCTTTCGCTATGCTAATTCTGACGCGTATTCGCCCGGACCTGGATGGCGGTATTTTTACCTATGCGCGTGAAGGCTTCGGTGAGCTGATTGGCTTCTGCTCTGCGTGGGGATACTGGCTGTGCGCCGTTATCGCTAACGTTTCCTATCTGGTTATCGTTTTTTCTGCGCTCAGCTTCTTCACTGATACTCCTGAATGGCGTCTGTTCGGCGACGGCAATACCTGGCAATCTATCGTTGGGGCATCGGTGCTGCTGTGGGTAGTCCATTTTCTGGTTCTGCGTGGAGTACAAACGGCAGCCAGCATCAATCTGGTTGCTACGCTGGCGAAATTACTGCCGCTGGGATTGTTTATCGTATTGGCATTTATGCTGTTTAAGCTCGATACCTTTACTCTTGATTTTACCGGCGTGAAGCTTGGTGTCCCCGTCTGGGAGCAGGTCAAAAATACCATGCTCATCACGCTATGGGTGTTCATTGGCGTGGAAGGTGCAGTGGTGGTTTCTGCGCGTGCGCGCAATAAACGCGATGTTGGTCGCGCTACGCTGCTGGCGGTCCTCGCCGCATTGGGTGTTTACCTGTTAGTTACCCTGCTATCTCTTGGCGTTGTTGCCCGTCCTGAACTGGCCGAGATCCGCAACCCGTCGATGGCCGGTTTGATGGTCAAAATGATGGGACCGTGGGGCGAAATTATCATTGCCGCCGGTCTGATTGTCTCCGTCTGCGGTGCTTATTTAAGCTGGACGATTATGGCTGCAGAAGTGCCTTTCCTGGCATCCACGCACAAAGCCTTCCCGCGTATATTTGCCCGACAAAATGCACAGGGAGCACCATCAGCATCCCTGTGGCTGACCAACATCTGCGTACAGGTTTGTCTGGTTCTGATCTGGCTCACAGGTTCTGACTACAATACGCTGTTGACTATTGCCTCAGAGATGATTCTGGTGCCCTATTTCCTGGTCGGCGCATTCCTGCTGAAAATCGCCACCCGTCCGATTCATCAGGCTGTCGGTATCGGTGCATGTATTTATGGCTTATGGTTATTGTATGCGTCAGGCCCAATGCACCTGTTGCTGTCTGTTGTGCTGTATGCGCCAGGGTTACTTGTTTTTCTTTACGCCCGCAAAACGCTCACGCACGATAACGTATTAAAACGCCAGGAAATAGCATTGATCGGTCTGCTACTCGTAGCCGCCGTTCCGGCAACCTGGATGTTGATGGGGTAAGCGTCAGTCCCATCGTTTGATGCAAATGGAGATTACGATGGGTAATAAGCCCCCTTTACCAATTCTTATCACCGGCGGAGGTCGTCGCATCGGCCTCGCTATCGCATGGCATTTTCTGAATCAAAAACAGCCAGTAATCGTCAGTTATCGAACGCATTATCCGGCCATTGATGGCCTACGTGACGCTGGCGCATTGTGTATCCAGGCTGATTTCTCAACCGATGCAGGTGTACTGACTTTCGCAGACGAGGTCAAAACACGCACAAATGGGTTACGCGCTATCGTGCATAACGCCAGCGCCTGGATAGCAGAAAAACCAGGCACCCCGCTGTCTGAAGTGTTGTCCAGCATGATGCAGATCCACGTCAATACCCCCTACCTGCTTAACCACGCGCTGGAAGGTTGCCTTCGCGGTCACGGACACGCAGCCAGCGACATTATCCACTTTACGGATTACGTCGTGGAGCGTGGCAGCGACAAGCATATTGCCTATGCAGCCAGTAAGGCTGCACTGGACAATATGACCCGTTCATTCGCCCGAAAACTGGCACCAGAGGTAAAAGTTAACGCTATCGCCCCCTCACTGATCCTGTTTAACGAGGGTGATGATGCCGAGTATCGCCAACAGGCGCTGAACAAATCGTTGATGAAAACAGCTCCAGGTGAAAAAGAGGTCATTGATTTAATAGACTATCTGTTGACCAGCTGTTTTGTCACGGGCCGTAGCTTCGCCGTTGATGGCGGTCGTCATCTGCGTTAGTGCAGTTTTATCCAACAGAAAATCAGTAACCACGCGCTCAGGCTCCAGCATACAACTGCCCCGCCGAGCGCAACGGGTAAGCGCATAAAACCGGTGAAGTACCAAAGCGAAATGAGATAGACAAAATAGGGAATAATCGACCACATGCTGAACACAATGGTGGTACGTAACGCTTCAATTCCACGCTCACTGGCCACAATATAATGAGCGATCAGCGCAAATGTCGGGAACAAAGGAATTAATCCCGCGATATAGTAATTCTTTGTTTTAGCCAGCAAACCAATCAACACCACGACCAGCGCACCCAGCGCCGCTTTTATAACGAGCCCCATCACTTAGCCTTAACACATTGACAACATCAGCCTCTAGCATAACGGAAGCGTTCTCGTTTAGAAAAGATTAATGGAAGGAAAAACGGGGGCGGTGTATGTTGGCGTTTTATATTCAAAATGAATGATATGAACACCATCGTATTTGTTGAAGATGATCCCGAGGTAGGCTCGCTGATTGCCGCCTATCTGGCCCGGCATGACATTGAGGTTATTGTTGAGCCTCGTGGTGATCTAGCCGAAGAGAAGATCCTGCACGTTCAACCCGATTTGGTGTTGTTAGATATTATGCTTCCGGGTAAAGACGGAATGACTATCTGCCGCGATTTACGCAGCCGTTGGCAAGGTCCAATAGTCCTTCTGACATCGCTGGACAGCGACATGAACCATATTCTGGCGCTTGAAATGGGCGCCTGCGACTACATACTGAAAACGACGCCTCCGGCAGTGCTACTGGCTCGCCTGCGTCTGCATTTACGTCAGAATGAACATTCAGCACAATCAAAAGGAATTCAGGCAGCCACGATTACGCCGCATACCACACTGCGCTTTGGCACACTAACTATCGACCCTACCAACCGTTCCGTACTGCTCGCCGGAGAACAAGTCGCCCTCTCGACCGCTGATTTCGAGTTACTCTGGGAACTGGCTACACACGCGGGACAAATTATGGATCGCGATGCGTTATTGAAGAATCTGCGCGGCGTGAGTTATGACGGACTTGACCGTAGTGTGGATGTGGCGATTTCCCGGCTGCGTAAAAAGCTGCTCGATAACGCCACGGAACCGTACCGTATCAAAACCATCCGCAATAAAGGTTACCTGTTCGCCCCGCATGCCTGGGATGACGAACAGCGCAAATAAACTGTTCTCGCCAGGCTGGTTGATTCAACCGGTCTGGTGAGTTCCCCCCTGCGTTCAGACATATTATTGTCTTTAATACAGCCCCTCAAAGTGACACTGTCACACAAATTGTATGCTGGATAAGCATAAGAACCACACCTGAGTCAGAACCACACTTTTTGTGTGGCCCCAGGCATTCTCTCTCCCTATAATCCGTCCCGGTCCTGAACCCTTAGGGTTCGTAGGTTTATTTCAGAAATCAAAACTCTTTCCGGCATTTCAGGTGCTGAATGAGGCAAGAGGCTACAATATGTTCGTTACACTCGCGTATATCGCGTTTTTTTTGGTTTGTTCATGGGCAATATTCAGAATCAATCAAAAAAGTAATTCCCTGTCAAAAAGTGTTTTCATTGCCATTTTTTTGGGTGCCATTATCGGCTTGTCCCTTCATCTTATAACTCCTGACCGCAGTAAAACGGTTATCGACTGGTATAATATCATCGGCAACGGTTACGTAAATTTACTGAAACTGGTTGCGGTCCCTCTGATATTTATCTCTATTCTCTCTGCTATTAACAAGCTCGAAAACAGTGCTGGCATTGGCAAAATGTCGCTAACTATCGTCGGATGCATGTTATGTCTGGTGATGATTGCCGGGTTTATTGGGCTACTGACGGCGCATGTTTTAGGTCTGGATGCCAGTGCTTTCGGTCATATGCAGTCTACGCTGACGGATGCAGATGTGAGTAAAACAGCGGCCATTTCGCTGCCTAAACTGGTCACTTCTTTAATTCCCACCAATATTTTCCTCGACCTTACGGGGGCCAGAAGTGTTTCAGTTATTGGTATTGTTATCTTCACTCTCCTCGCCGGCGTGGCATTATTAAAAGTCAAACAGGACGCGCCAGAGGAAGGTGAAAAATTAAGCGCAGGGATCAATGCCATCCAGATTTGGGTCATGAAAATGGTGCGGATAGTTATTGCGCTGACCCCATATGGCGTGATGGCATTAATGGCAGGAGTCTTCTCCGCTTATCGCTTAGAGCAATTTGCCAGTCTGCTGGGATTTATTGGTGCCTGTTACATCGCGATACTGATGATGTTTATCGTTCACGCACTGATACTGGTACTGAGTGGTAACAACCCCATTCGCTATTTTAAAACTGTCTGGCCGGTATTAACCTTTGCGTTTGTTTCGCGCAGCAGCGCGGCATCGATTCCGCTGGCTATTACAGCGCAGGAAAAGTTTGGCGTTCAAAATACCATTGCCAATATCGCTGCTTCATTTGGCTCCAGTATGGGGCAAAATGGCTGCGCCGGGATCTACCCCGCGATTATGGTAGCAATGATTGCCCCGACGATGGGCATCGATCCGCTTTCAATTCACTTTCTCCTTGCCATGCTACCGGCGATTGCGCTGGGATCGATTGGGGTTGCTGGTGTCGGTGGCGGTGGCACATTTGCCGCACTGATCGTCCTTTCAACACTCAATTTTCCGGTCGCACTGGTGGGTATTTTCATTGCCATTGAACCCATTGTCGATATGGCAAGGACGGCATTAAACGTTAATGGCTCGATGATGTCTGGGGTACTAGCAAACCGTATTTTGAATAAGGAGTCGCCTGCACAGCAACGGGTCAATGCGAATTAATCGTCCTCAATAAACCCGTTGATTGCTCTGCAGACAAAAGCCTTTCTGTCCACAGAAAGGCTTTAATATTTCAACTGAACGTCAACCCATCGTATTTTTTCCAGCGATAATTCAATGCAGAGATAATCCAACAGGTAATAAATACGCCGATAATAACGAACCCAACATTCCCCATATGTTCACTCAGGCGGCCTACTGTGTCCCATAAACCGCCCTGCAGTGAAAATACCTCTGACAACAGACCCAGAGCTTCCAGCCCACCGATAAATACAGCAACAATTACTGATGTCCCGGTGATGGTCATATTGTAATAAAGTTTTCGTTGCGGCTTATTAAACGCCCAGCCATAGGCTTCGACCATCAACATACTGTCAAGGCAATCAATCAACGCCATTCCGCAGGTAAAGAGCGCAGGAAATATCAGGATTGACCAGATGGACATACCACTCGAAGCGCTTGAAGCAGAAATACCTAACAGCGAAATTTCCGTAGCAGTATCAAAACCCAGACCAAATAAAAAACCGACAAAGTACATATGCCAGTCTTTGCCCACCAGTCTGAATGCCGGGCGGAAGATCCAGCTCAGCGGACCAGCAACGGTGACATCTTCAGTGGAACCAGCATAGATACCCGTCTTTTTCAGGTGACGAAATGCCTTCCATACCTGACAAAAAATGATGAGATTGATGGTAGCCAGAATAAGCAAAAATGCGGCAGAAACTGCGGTCCCTATAACTCCCCCGACATTTTGCAACCATAGCATATGCTGTTTAAAGGCACTGGTAGTCAGGGCGATACCAATGCTGGCCAGCACCACAATGGTGGAATGCCCCAATGAAAACCAAGCCCCGGTGGTCAGCGCGCGTTTTTTCTGCTGAATAAGTTTTCGTGTCGCACTGTCGATGGCGGCAATGTGATCGGCGTCAACAGCGTGGCGCAGCCCATAACACCATGCGATAAGACATAGCGCCAGTAGTGAAGTGTTATTGCTAAACGCAGTGAGCGCCCAGAGCCAGGCCACAACATTTGCACCGACCAGAAGAGTCACCAGCAGAATAATGTGTGGGCGTTTTTTAAGTAAGGAAAACAACAAATTCACTATTTCCGCCAAATTAATTTTGTAGTCAAAGACACAACTGAACCGCTGTTCTCTGGTTGATTAATAAAACATTTACCAGCCTAATGATAACGTTTAAAAATTACCAACCAGTGCTGTAGATCAAAGTTGATGCTAGCTATGCTCAAGTTCAGCTATGGCTAACTCAGCCACCCGCAGGGTTATAGCCGCATTATCACCCTCTTCCAGAAACCATGCGGAAGACAGCCCGCACCATGCCGCTATCCACATCAGGAGTCGTTCACGTTCAAGTTCGGCAACCTCAGAGACAACGTCTACGCGTTGTACGAATGTTTCAGGTTCAATAGCAACTGACATTGTGGTATCCGCAAGATCGGGATTAGTGAAAATATTGGCATAATCAAACCCACGCTCACCGATTAATCCTTTGGGATCAATTGCCAGCCATCCTGAAACACCAAAATCAAGAACATTGTTGTGGTGCAAATCACCGTGAAGAACTACAACCTCGCGAGGACTGGAGAACAATGATTTTGCCAACTCTGCGCAACGCATCATGATACCGCCATGAATTTGTGCAGCAGGCGCAAGATCATGAAACCAGTGATGCAGTGGAATTAGCGTTGGCAAAGATGCATTTGGCGGTACATGGAGCTGCCTTGCCGTGTGGCAGATTATACGACATGCTTGCTCATCCTGTCCTGTGATCGACAGGGTAGATAAAGAGCCAGCCCCTGTCGCCCGCTCTAAGAGTATTGCCCCATCCTCATGAGCCAACACGTTCGCTGCTCCCCGCCCGTTCCACCAGGCCATTAGCTCGCAACCTCGACGCTCACTATCATCATTCGTGAGTTTTAGAATCGCTTTCTGGTGATCTTTACGCATCATTACCGGTAAAAGCTGCGACGTATGAGTTATGACAGGAACGCCATCAGGAATAAGTCCCCAGCGACTGAGATAGTTACTGAACATGTGTTATTTCCAACATTTTTGGTTGCCGGGTAAGAACGTTTAGCGAGTTTCTTTTGCAGCAGTATAACTGTACTCTGCCAGGATAAGTGCGCGTGATGGTAAACGGAGAGCAGTTCTGAACCGAAAAACGCCTCCATAGCTAAAACGCATCGCTACCATGTTAAGTATCCGGTGAATTTTTATGAAGAAGCTGTTTGTGCAGTTTTACCTCTTGCTGTTCGTCTGCTTTCTGGTCATGACCTTATTGGTCGGGCTGGTGTACAAATTTACCGCAGAGCGCGCTGGCAGACAGTCACTTGATGATTTGATGAAAAGCTCGTTGTATCTGATGCGCAGCGAATTACGTGAAATTCCCCCACGCGACTGGGGGAAAACGCTGAAGGAGATGGATTTGAACCTCTCGTTTGATCTCCGCGTTGAGCCACTGAATAAATACCATCTGGATGCTCCGACCATGCAGCGGCTGCGCGAAGGCGATATCGTTGCACTCGACGATCAGTACACGTTTATTCAGCGTATTCCCCGCAGCCATTACGTGCTGGCCGTAGGTCCGGTTCCCTATCTCTATTTTCTGCATCAAATGCGCTTGCTGGATGTCGCGCTAATGGCGTTTATTGCCATCTCCCTCGCCTTCCCGGTGCTAATCTGGATGCGCCCACACTGGCAGGAGATGCTTAGACTGGAAGCCGCCGCGCAGCGTTTTGGAGAAGGACATCTGAGTGAGCGACTGCACTTTGACAGCGGATCCAGTTTTGAACGGCTGGGCGTGGCGTTTAATCAGATGGCGGACAATATCAATGCGCTGATCGCCAGCAAAAAGCAGCTTATCGATGGTATTGCCCATGAACTTCGTACCCCCCTGGTGCGATTACGTTACCGACTGGAGATGAGTGATAACCTCACCGAGCAAGAGTCTCAGGCTCTGAACCGCGATATTGGCCAACTGGAAGCGCTAATTGAAGAATTACTCACTTACGCCAGACTGGATCGCCCGCAGAATGAGCTAAAGCTCAGTGTACCGGACCTGCCCGTTTGGCTGGTAACCCATCTGGAAGATGTACAAAGCGTCACCCCTGAGCGTTCGGTGCGTTTGCGTCATCTTATAACCGGTGATTACGGCGCACTGGATATGCGTCTGATGGAGCGCGTACTGGATAACTTGCTAAATAATGCCCTGCGCTATTGCCAGTCTACGGTACAAGCCAGCCTGCTGCTGCACGGAAATCAGGCAACACTGGTTGTCGAAGATGACGGTCCGGGTATCGAACCCAACGCCCGCGAGCAAATTTTTGAACCGTTTGTTCGCCTTGATCCCAGCCGCGACCGCGCCACCGGTGGCTGCGGGCTGGGTTTAGCTATCGTGCACTCCATCGCGCTGGCAATGGGCGGTACTGTAGTCTGTGACGAAAGCGAGTTGGGCGGAGCCAGATTCACTTTTAGCTGGCCCGTCTGGCATAACATTCCCGAATTTTCCGCTGCCTGACCTATACAGCTCGGTGGTCAGGTGCTAAACATTGTGCTATAAAAAAGTATGTTGTAACTAAAATGGTAACCCTATGACTCGTTACGATCTCGTCGAACGACTGAACGGCACCTTTCGCCAGATGGAACAGGAACTGGCGCAACTGACTCAAAATTTGCAGCAGCGAACGCTGCTGATTGCGCGCGTGTTTTCTCTGCCAGAAGTGGCAAAAGAGGCAGAACATGCCCCGCTGGAGAGCATTGATGTTAAGCAGCATTTAGGCAAAGAGGCTGAAATGCTGGCGCTACGCCACTTCCGCCACCTGTTTATTCAGCAGCAATCTGAGAACCGCAGCAGCAAAGCGGCCGTTCGCCTGCCTGGCGTGTTGTGCTACCAGGTCAATAACAGCGTACAGACCGCACTTGAAGAGCAAATACAACGCATTAACCAGTTGAAAACAACGTTTGAACGCATTGTGACAGTGGATTCCGGGCTGGCTCCGGCAGCACGTTTCGAATGGGTACATCGACACTTACCCGGCCTGATTACGCTAAACGCTTATCGCACGCTAACCGTTGTCAGGGAACCGGCTACCCTGCGATTTGGCTGGGCGAACAAACACATCATTAAAAACCTGAAACGTGATGAGGTGCTGGAACAACTGGAAAAGAGCCTAAACTCACCACGCAGCGTGCATCCCTGGACGCGTGAAGAGTGGCAGGCCAGACTGGAGCGTGAATATCAGGATATCGCTGCACTGCCACAGCAGGCCAAACTGAAGATCAAAAGACCGGTAAAAGTCCAGCCCATTGCCCGCGTTTGGTACAAAGGACAGCAAAAACAGGTGCAATATGCTTGCCCGACTCCGCTAATTGCACTGATTAATAGCGACAATGGTATGAGTGTGCCTGATATCGGTGAACTGCTGAATTACGATGCTGAAAACGTGCAGCACCGCTTTAAACCTCAGGCACAGCCGTTAAGACTCATTATCCCCCGGCTGCACCTGTATGTTGCGGATTAACGTCCTGGTCGCATGCTACCGACCATCAGTTCCGGACGTACCCAACTGTCAAACTCGGCTTCGGTAAGATACCCCAGCGCCAGGGCGGACGCTTTTAAGGTCAGTCCTTCTTTGTGGGCCTTCTTGGCAATCTCTGCGGCTTTATCGTAACCAATATGAGTATTGAGCGCGGTAACCAGCATGAGCGATTCATTGAGTAACTGATCAATTCGCTCGCGATTCGGTTCAATCCCGGTAGCACAGTGCTCGTTGAAACTTTCCATACCATCTGCCAGCAGGCGAACTGATTGCAGGAAGTTATGAATAACCATCGGACGATAGACATTCAGCTCAAAATTACCTGACGCCCCACCAATATTAACCGCGACATCATTACCCATTACCTGACAACACAGCATAGTCAGCGCTTCACACTGAGTCGGATTAACTTTACCCGGCATAATAGAACTACCCGGCTCATTTTCAGGAATTGATATCTCGCCAATACCACAGCGTGGGCCGGATGCCAGCCAGCGCACATCATTAGCGATTTTCATCAGCGACGCAGCCAGTCCTTTTAGCGCCCCATGAGCATGTACCAGCGCATCGTAAGTAGCTAACGCCTCGAATTTATTCGGCGCGGTAACAAACGGTGCGGAGGTTAGCGCCGCCAGTTCATCCGCGACACGCACGGCATATTCAGGATGGGTATTCAGCCCGGTGCCGACCGCAGTACCACCCAACGCCAGTTCAGCAACGTGCGGTAAGCTGTATTCGATATGCCTCAGGTTATGTTCTAACATCGCGACCCAGCCTGAGATCTCCTGGCCCAGCGTCAGCGGCGTGGCATCCTGCAGATGGGTTCGTCCGATTTTTACGATATCAGCAAAAGCATGCGATTTTTCTCGCAGCGTGGTGGTTAACACATTCAGTTGCGGGATAAGGTGCTCACGCAGAGCCAGCAGCGCGGCAACGTGCATCGCCGTGGGAAAGACGTCGTTAGAACTTTGGCTTTTATTCACGTCGTCATTTGGATGTATTTTACGCTCCATACCCCGTACGCCGCCCAGCAATTCACTGGCCCTATTTGCCAGCACTTCGTTCATGTTCATATTGCTTTGCGTACCGGAACCGGTCTGCCAGATAGCCAGCGGAAACTCATCACGATGCTTATCCGCTAACACCTCATCCGCCGCCTGCATGATGGCGTTCGCTTTGTCTGCCGCCAACAGTCCCAAATCCTGATTAACCTTCGCAGCGGCGCGTTTAGTCAGCGCCAGTGCATGGATCAGCGAGACCGGCATTTTCTCCGTTGAGATGCGAAAATGTTCCAGCGAACGTTGGGTTTGCGCCCCCCAGAGTTTATCAGCCGGAACATCTATCGCACCCATTGAATCATTTTCGCGGCGTACCGTTACCATTACCTGCTCCTTATATTATCTATTGATTAGGTTATGTTTCGACATTGCCCACTTGCCATTGGTCTTATGAGTATTAACGAGGATAAAGCTGTCGTTTAGTGGTTCGTGCGGTAAAAAAAACCGCCCCGAAGGGCGGCTGACGTTACTTAACGCAGCGTGCGCACTGCGACGTCTGAATCTGCTGGAAGAAATCATTACCTTTGTCATCCACAAGGATAAACGCCGGGAAATCCTCCACTTCAATTTTCCAGATGGCTTCCATCCCCAGTTCCGGATATTCCACACATTCCAGACTTTTGATACTGCCCTGTGCCAGCACCGCTGCGGGACCGCCAATACTGCCCAGGTAGAAGCCGCCATGTTTATGACAGGCATCTGTGACCTGCTGACTACGGTTTCCTTTTGCCAGCATTATCATACTCCCGCCTTCGGACTGAAGCTGGTCAACATATGAGTCCATACGACCAGCAGTGGTTGGACCCAGCGAGCCCGAAGCATAACCTTCCGGCGTTTTGGCCGGGCCAGCGTAATAAATAGGGTGATCTTTTACATACTGCGGCAAACTCTCGCCGTTATCCATACGTTCTTTCAGTTTTGCATGCGCAATATCACGCCCGACAATGATCGTACCATTGAGCGACAGACGGGTGGAAACAGGATACTGCGACAACTGGGCCAGGATCTCTTTCATCGGGCGGTTAAGGTCCACACGTACGGCTTCGCCCTCGCCTGCCTGACGCAGATCTTCCGGGATGTATTTGCCTGGGTTGTTTTCCAGCTTCTCGATCCAGATACCTTCACGGTTGATCTTGGCTTTAATATTACGATCGGCCGAACAGGAGACGCCCATTCCAACCGGGCACGATGCACCGTGACGCGGCAGACGGATCACGCGGATATCATGGGCGAAGTATTTCCCGCCAAACTGCGCGCCTAACCCCAGATTCTGCGCCTCAATCAGCAACTCTTTTTCCAGTTCAACGTCGCGGAAGGCCTGTCCATGCTCGTTACCTTCAGTAGGCAACTCGTCATAATATTTCGCAGAAGCCAGCTTGACGGTTTTCAAAGTGGCTTCTGCGGAAGTTCCGCCAATCACAAACGCAATGTGGTACGGTGGACATGCTGCGGTTCCCAGCGTGCGCATCTTGTCCACCAGGTAATTTTTCAATTTCCCCGGCGTTAAAAGCGCTTTGGTTTCCTGATACAGATAGGTCTTGTTCGCCGAGCCACCGCCTTTGGCAATGCACAGGAATTTATACTCATCACCATCCACACTATACAGATCGATTTGCGCAGGAAGGTTAGTCCCGGTATTCACCTCGTTGTACATATCCAGCGCAGCATTTTGTGAATAGCGCAGGTTGTCTTCGATATAGGTGTTATAGACACCTCGCGCCAGCGCAGCCTCATCGCCACCTCCGGTCCAGACACGCTGACCTTTTTTACCAACGATAATGGCCGTCCCGGTGTCCTGACAGGTCGGCAAAACACCTTTTGCCGCAATATCTGAGTTGCGCAGGAATTGCAGGGCAACATATTTGTCGTTTTCGCTGGCATCCGGGTCGCGCAGAATATCAGCGACTTGCTGCTGATGCGCAGGCCGCAGCATAAACGACGCATCATGAAATGCCTGACGCGCGAGGAGAGTTAACGCTTCAGGCGCAACTTTTACGATTTCCTGCCCTTCAAATTCGGCAACGGAAACATGGTCGCTGGTCAGCAGATAGTATTCGGTATCATCCTTGTTGAGGGGAAAAGGATGTTGATAATGAAAGGGTTTGTTTGACATTGTGCTCTCACTTACAGCTCGGTCTGGTTATTCTCTGGGCAGATGTTCCGTTGCCCTGCTTCCCTGTCGCAGCTCGGGTTGTAGAAGGCGTGGCTTTTCTGCAACCGGAATTGCTCAGGGTATTAAAAGCGAGTCACCATATCCTACACAATTTTTTAACAAAAACTGAGACAAAGACGACTTTTTACATGTGCAGGTTACTTCCCCCCGGTTTTCTTGGTTTAATGGACAGAGAAATTTCAACATTGAAACAGGGCATTGATAATGCAAAAACTCATCAACTCAGTGCAGAACTACGCCTGGGGAAGTAAAACGGCGTTAACCGAACTTTATGGCATTGCCAATCCGTCAAACCAGCCGATGGCTGAACTGTGGATGGGCGCCCATCCGAAAAGCAGCTCTCAGGTTCAGAGCGCTGAGGGTCAGTTAATTTCTCTGCGTGATGCTATCGAACACGATAAATCTGCTGTGTTAGGTGATGCCGTGGCAAAGCGATTTGGTGAATTGCCCTTCCTGTTTAAAGTGCTCTGTGCCGCACAACCTCTTTCTATTCAGGTACACCCTAACAAACGCAACTCTGAAATTGGATTTGCTAAAGAAAACGCCGCAGGGATCCCGATGGACGCCGCGGAGCGTAATTACAAAGATCCTAACCACAAGCCTGAGCTGGTTTTTGCCCTGACGCCCTTCCTGGCCATGAATGCGTTCCGCGAGTTCTCTGACATTGTGGCATTGTTACAACCTGTCGCTGGTGCGCATCCTGCCATTGCACATTTCCTGCAGGAACCAGGTGCAGAGCGTCTGAGCCATCTTTTCGCCAGCTTGCTGAATATGCAGGGCGAAGAGAAATCCCGCGCACTGGCAGTCCTGAAATCTGCGCTTAACAGCCAACAGGGTGAACCATGGCAAACTATTCGCCTAATCGCTGACTTCTACCCTGACGATAGCGGTCTCTTCTCTCCTCTTTTGCTCAACGTGGTTAAGCTGAATCCTGGCGAAGCTATGTTTCTGTTTGCTGAAACGCCCCATGCCTACCTGCAGGGTGTTGCGCTCGAGGTGATGGCTAACTCCGATAACGTTCTGCGCGCCGGACTCACGCCAAAATATATTGATATTCCTGAACTGGTCGCCAACGTTAAATTTGAAGCTAAACCGGCAAACCAACTGCTAACGACCCCAAATAAAACAGGTGGAGAGCTGGACTTCCCGATCCCGGTTGATGACTTCGCTTTCTCCCTGCATGAACTGTCAGCCGGAGAAGCGGCAATTAGCCAACAAAGCGCCGCCATCCTGTTCTGTATCGAGGGAGAGGCCGTGCTACATAAAGGCGAGCAGCGACTGGTACTGAAACCGGGTGAATCGGCATTTATTAGTGCAAACGAATCACCGATTAATGTCAGCGGCGTCGGCCGTTTAGCTCGGGTTTACAACAAGCTCTAGCAAGATACTGATATTTTTAGCAACTCTTGCTAAGCTAATAGTGAGTCAAAGACATGTCACTCCTCCAGGCGCTTTCAAACGCCTGGATTTATTTTATGGATATCGAAATGAAAAAATCGCTGGTAGCTGCGGGTGTGGTAGTTGCGTTGGGTATCGTCTGGACAGGCGGCGCCTGGTACACCGGAAAGAAACTTGAAACGCATCTCGCCGAGATGGTGACGCAGGCAAATGATCAGATCAAACGCTACTCACCTGAGTCCGGTATTGAACTGAGTTATCAGAACTACCAGCGCGGCGTGTTTAACAGCCAGTTGCAACTGGTGGTGAAACCTATTGCCGGTCAGGAAAATGCCTGGCTGAAACCTGGGCAAACTATCGTTCTGAATGAATCTGTTGATCACGGCCCCTTCCCGCTGGCGCAGCTTAAATCATTGAATCTTATGCCAGCCATGGCGGCAGTGAAAACAACGCTGGTGAATAACGACGTTACAAAACCGCTATTTGACATCGCTAAAGGGGAATCTCCTTTCACCATTAATTCCCGTATTGGCTATAGCGGCGACACCCGTTCCGATCTTTCTCTCAAACCACTGAACTACGAAAAAGGCGGCGAAAAAGTGGCCTTTAGCGGCGGAGAATTCCAGTTCACGGCAGACAAAGACGGGAACGCAGTCTCTGTGACAGGAGAAGCGCAGAGCGGTGTGGTGAATGCAGTCAATGAGTACAACCAGAAAGTACAAGTTACCTTTAATAACCTGACAACCGAAGGCTCCAGCAGCGTAGCCAGTTTTGGCGAACGCATTGGCGATCAAAAATTGTCTCTCGATAAGCTGTCGATTTCGGTTGAAGGTAAAGAGCTGGCCGTCCTTGAAGGCATGGGCATCGATGGTAAATCCGATCTGGTTAACGATGGTAAAACTGTCAACAGCCAGCTGGATTACGCACTGAACAGCCTTAAATTGCAGGGTCAGGATTTAGGTAGCGGCAAGCTGACGCTGAAAGTGGCCCAGATTGATGGTGAGGCGTTACATCAGTTCAGTCAGCAGTATACCGCGCAAACCAAGGCGCTGATGGCGCAGATCGATGTGGTACAGAATCCTGAACTTTATCAACAAAAAGTGACAGAAGCGTTCTTTAGCGCCCTGCCAGTGCTGATGAAAGGCGAACCGGTTATCACCATTGCCCCACTAAGCTGGAAGAATGCCAAAGGTGAGACGGCCTTTAATCTGTCACTGTTCCTGAAAGATCCATCGACAAATCAGGACGAGCCGCAAACGCTGGCGCAGGAAGTTGATCGTTCAGTCAAATCACTGGACGCTAAGCTTGCTATCCCCGTAGATATGGCAACTGAGTTCATGACACAGATTGCCAAACTGGAAGGATACCAGCAGGAAGAAGCGGCAGGGCTTGCCAGGCAGCAAGTCAATGGTCTGGCGGCAATGGGTCAAATGTTCCGTGTAACTACGATGCAGGACAACACCATCGGCTCCAGTCTGCAGTATGCAAATGGTCAGGTAACTCTCAACGGCCAAAAAATGTCGCTGGATGAATTTGTTGGCATGTTTGGTATGCCGACGCTTTCAGAGCCGGATGCACCGGCGACCCCACAGCAGTAATCCTTATCTGCTATCAGCGTATGCCCGGTAACTTTGTTGATCGGGCTTTTTTATGCTTAGCACGTTACCAGTCGGGCGGAAAGCGTCATATTGCGCGAGTGACTTTCATCATGTCCAATTCGTTGCAGCACGCGTTCAGCAAGGGTATAACCCATCTCACGCGCGGGCGTGCAGGCCCAGGTAATAGGGAGATCGTCCAGCGCGTTTTCCGCCACATCGGCAAAAGCGGCCAGTGAGACCTGTTGCTCAAAGTAACGATCGACACCGATTTCGCCGCTCTGACGCCCTGCTTTCATCAGGCCAAACCATGCACCAGCCGCAATGGTTTCGTTGTAACAAACCACCGCGCTGATGGTCGGATTATGGCGTAAAAGCGCCGTAACGGTCTCAGCGGCCTGCTTCTGACTGGAAGAACACTCCAGAACCCAATCGCTGTGAAATGGCAGACCAAATTTTAGCAGCGTTGCACAATACCCTCCCACGCGTTCAGCTCGGGTCAACGATGAGCTTTGTCCCCCCAACCAGGCTATCCGTTGATGCCCATGATGGATGAGATGTTCAACCAGCAGTTGTGCTGCCTGCATATTGTCAGGTCTGACGGTGTCTGCATCATCCAGGTAGCTGGCGCGGGAAGCAAATACAACGGGGATCCCTTTATCATTGGCCAGGTATCGAAGCGCATCGCTACTGCCTGCAGCACCGGCGATCACCACACCATCAACGCCTTGATTAAGTAACATTGCAAAGCGCTGCGCCAGTTGCTCACCATCCTTACCGCCATGCAATAAAAACACCATACGTCCCTGAGCTTCTAACGCTTCGGTCAACCCTGCGGTAAGTTCAGCATAAAAAGGGGTGGAGAGATCGCGAACAATCAAACCAATAACACCGCTCTGCCCACCGCGAAGTGCTGATGCTTGCCGGTTGCGTACAAAACCCAGTTGCTCTATGGCCGCATTTACCCGTTCGCCGGTTGCTGATGAGATACGCCCCTTTCCACTGAGTACCAATGAGACTGTACTGACCGAAACCCCCGCAGCCAGTGCAACATCATGGATGGTGATTTTTTTGGCTATAGCCATAAAAACGGAAAACCCCCTGATAACGTGACAGATAAAACGTTTTATCAATCGGTTATATTTATACGCCCTATTATCATTCGATAATGTGATTTATACCGCACTAAAATTAGGTAAAACGTTTTATCTTCTCGCCATCATTAGTCACCGAGCTTTACATGAGGAGTCGTTAGATGACGACGAGAACCACACCAAAAATAACGTTATGGGAATTTTTCCAACAGTTGGGCAAAACCTTTATGCTGCCCGTAGCTCTGCTCTCCTTTTGCGGGATCATGTTGGGGATCGGCAGCTCGTTAAGCAGTCATGATGTCTTAACGTTGATCCCGGCATTGGGTAATCCAGTACTACAGGCTATTTTTACCTGGATGAGTAAAGTCGGCTCTTTCGCTTTTAGCTTCCTGCCCGTGATGTTTTGTATCGCCATCCCCCTCGGTCTGGCACGTGAAAATAAAGGCGTGGCCGCATTTGCGGGATTTGTCGGCTATGCGGTAATGAATCTCGCCGTCAACTTTTGGTTAACGGCCAAAGGGATTTTACCCACGACTGATGCGGCGATCCTGAAAGCCAACAACGTACAAAATATTCTTGGGATCCAGTCGATCGATACCGGGATTCTGGGGGCGGTAATTGCCGGGATCATCGTGTGGATGCTGCATGAACGCTTCCACAATATCCGTCTTCCTGATGCGCTGGCATTCTTTGGTGGCACCCGTTTTGTTCCTATCATCTCCTCGGTCGTGATGGGACTGGTTGGGTTGGTAATTCCACTGATATGGCCTGTTTTTGCCATGGGTATTACCGGGCTAGGCCACATCATCAATAGCGCGGGTGAATTTGGTCCGATGCTGTTTGGTACCGGTGAACGTCTGCTGTTGCCTTTTGGTCTGCATCATATTCTGGTGGCACTCATTCGTTTCACCGAAGCAGGTGGTACACAGGAAGTGTGTGGTCATAGCGTAAGTGGCGCGCTGACGATTTTCCAGGCGCAGCTGAGCTGCCCGACAACGCAGGGCTTCTCTGAAAGCGCAACTCGCTTCCTGTCGCAGGGTAAAATGCCGGCGTTCCTTGGTGGATTACCAGGAGCTGCATTAGCGATGTACCATTGCGCACGACCTGAAAATCGTCATAAAATTAAAGGGTTATTAATTTCCGGCCTCATCGCCTGCGTCATCGGTGGTACCACCGAACCTCTGGAGTTCCTGTTCCTGTTCGTAGCGCCAGTCCTGTATGTTATTCACGCTCTGTTGACCGGCCTTGGCTTCACCGTAATGGCAATTCTCGGCGTAACCATCGGCAATACTGACGGCAACCTGATTGACTTTGTGGTGTTCGGTATCCTGCACGGGCTGTCCACCAAATGGTATCTGGTCCCTGTTGTGGCGGCCATCTGGTTCGCGGTGTACTACATTATCTTCCGCTTTGCGATCACGCGATTTAATCTGAAAACACCGGGTCGTGACGTTGAAATTGCCAGCAATATCGAAAAAGTCATGGCGGGAACACCGGGTAAATCTGGCTACAACGTACCAGCTATTCTGGCAGCGCTGGGCGGTGCGGAAAATATCGTCAGTCTGGATAACTGTATTACGCGTTTGCGTTTATCAGTAAAAGATATGTCGCTTGTTAACGTCCAGGCACTGAAGGACAATCGTGCGATTGGCGTAGTACAACTTAATCAGCATAACCTTCAGGTCGTTATTGGTCCGCAGGTCCAGTCAGTCAAAGACGAAATCGCGGTTCTGATGAATACCGTACAGGCTTAAGGACAACGAAATGTTTGATTTTTCAAAGGTTGTGGACAGGCATGGCACATGGTGTACCCAGTGGGATTACGTCGCCGATCGTTTTGGCTCTGCGGATCTGCTGCCATTCACAATCTCTGACATGGATTTTACCACCGCCCCCTGCATCCTGGAGGCGCTGACAAAGCGCCTTTCACACGGAGTGCTGGGCTACAGTCGCTGGAAAAATGATGAGTTTTTAGCGGCGATCAGCCACTGGTTTCTTACCCGCCACGATACCAGGATTGACCCTCAGTCTTTGGTTTACGGCCCCTCCGTCATCTATATGGTGTCAGAGCTGATCCGCCAGTGGTCGTGTGCCGGTGATGCCGTGGTTATTCATACTCCGGCTTACGATGCGTTTTATAAGGCGATTGAAGGAAACCAGCGTGCGGTACTTCCTGTTGCGCTGGAGAAACGCGCAAATGGTTGGTATTGCGACATGGCAAAACTGGAGGCCGTCCTCGCGCGGGCTGAGAGCAAAATTCTTCTGCTCTGTAGTCCACAAAACCCAACGGGAAAAGTCTGGACCCGCGATGAACTGGAAACCATGGCAGAACTGTGCCAGCGCCACGATGTAAAAGTTATTTCCGACGAGATTCATATGGATATGGTATGGGGAGAACAACCGCACATTCCATGGAGTAACGTGGCGCGAGGAAACTGGGCACTGCTCACCTCCGGCTCGAAGAGTTTTAATATTCCGGCATTAACCGGCGCTTATGGACTTATCGAGGACGCCCAAAGTCGCAATGAGTACCTCAGTGCACTGAAAGGCCGTGACGGACTTTCTTCACCTGCAGTACTGGCGCTTACTGCACATATTGCCGCCTATCAGGACGGTGCAAGCTGGCTCGACGCACTGCGGGATTATCTTGCCTGTAACCTGCGCTACATCGCCCGGGAACTCAATGCCGCCTTCCCTGAACTGAACTGGCAGATACCACAATCCACGTATCTGGCCTGGATTGACCTGCGCCCACTCAACATTGATGACCAGGCGTTGCAGAATGCACTTATCCAGCAGGAAAAAGTGGCGATCATGCCGGGATATACCTACGGAGAAGAAGGCCGCGGTTTTGTTCGCCTGAATGCCGGATGTCCACGTTCAAAACTTGAAAAAGGCGTTAAGGGGTTGATTAACGCAATCCGTTCAGTACGTTGATATGTTTGCGCAATGAGCCATTCATTGCGCAAACTCTTAATTTGGGCGCCGGTTTCCCGCTTTCAATTACTGTCTAATTTTTATCTATAGGGTTCTGTGAGTAAAAAGGGCTATTTATCATCTGATCGTGTATAGTGGCCCTCCACTCAAATCAGGAAGAGCCTATGTCAGATCGTAAAAATAATAAATCCCGCCGTAATTTTCTTGTCAAATGTCTTTGTCCAAACTGCACCGCACAATCAGAACACAGTCACTCTCGGGTACAAAAAGGTGCAATGTTAATTTGCCCCCATTGCAATAAATTATTCCAGTCCGACGCTAAACTCGTCGCGTAATTTGCTATTAAGATAACTGCTGCTCAAAATTATAATGATGAAAAGCGGTTATCCATTCTATCTGCAATCCAAATAGCAAAAAACCCGCTATCAGCGGGTTTATAATTAAGTATGTATAATTCCAGTGCTTCTGCCAGTTTGTCTACTCAGGACAAAGCCGTCTTCGTTGTCGCAAAAGGCATAAGCAGGAATTATTACTCTGCCACTACGACATTAGCAGCAGCCGGGCCTTTAGCGCCATTCTCAACAGAGAACTCGACCTTCTGCCCTTCAAGCAAGGTACGGAAGTTATTCGACTGAATAGCAGAAAAATGTACGAAAACATCTTTAGAGCCATCAGCCGGAGAGATAAAACCGAAACCTTTATCAGCGTTAAACCATTTTACTAAACCAGTCATTTTATTAGACATATTAAATATTCCTTAACTTGAGCCTTTCGGCGAACAGGGGCTTTATTACAGAAACTACGTAGTGCTTAGTAGGGAGACTCAAGAAAGGGATTACTGAAAATACCTGGTGATGAGAACTGCTTTAGTAAACTACTTTGTATGCTGTCTGTCATTCAAACCGACGACGCTATTAACTCATGATGCTCTGGATTACGCAACTTTTATTTTAGCCGTCCAGATATCCTTAGTGCTAAAAAATAGTTCTGGCTTTATTTCTCCTGATACGTATAGTGCACCCCGTTATATCTATTAAGGAATTTATTTGTCTCGTAAAATGACAGGAATTGTCAAAACCTTTGACTGCAAGAGTGGCAAAGGACTCATCATCCCTTCAGATGGTCGTAAAGATGTTCAGGTTCACATTTCAGCGTTAAGCCCCCACGAATCAGAAGTACTCACTCCAGGCATACGTGTAGAGTTTTGCCGGATCAATGGTCTGAGAGGACCAACTGCCGCCAATGTCTATCTTTCATAGCACAGTATCTGATGCATGCCCCTGTTCGACACATCTTTAAACGACGGATGAAGCCATATTGCTGAGACGCTCAGAAATGGCTGAGTACTGAGGGTCTCTGGGTTCCAGACTAATTTCGAATGGTAATTGCCTCGAAACTAAGGCTTCCTTGCAAGGTAAATAGCGGTAACAAAATTACGCTTCACCTTTCCTCCAAAATCCTTTTTCACTACCCTCTCTATCTCATTGAGGAATTGCGTGCGCTCCATTTCACTCAGTCGAGCAACCGGTGAAAATGTTGAAATCAATTGTCTGGTCTGTCGGGCATCCATTTCTGATGCCCATCTGAACTCATCACTAATAATCTCGGTAAACCCGGCGTTTGCCAGATCATCGAGCCTTTCTCTTTTTTGTAGTGGGTAAGGATGGCGGTGACCCGCCTTATGTGAAGGGCTGGCGCTAAGGGGGGCAAACAAGCGATCTGTTCTTTGCATGAATGCATCCTCGTTATGCGGGTCGCCAAAAACAGTCCACCACATAGCAAACCATCCTCCGGGACGCAGAAGCTGGAATATCCTTTCGAGTCCGCTCACGGGTTCGATCCAGTGAAAAGAGGTGGCTGCAATCCCCAGGTCAAAGCAGCCGGGCTGTAGTAGTACGTCCTCAAAAGTGGAATTTATAATCGAGAATGAGTCCTGCGAATACCGACCCAGTCTTTCCTTTAACTTTATAGCCAGATTGTGGTCAGGTTCGATTGCTCTTACCTGATATCCCATATCAAGCAGATGTTCCGTTGCTTGCCCGGTCCCAGGCCCAATCTCGAAGGCCCTCCGGCAGATTTCTGGTCCGCAATGCTCTTTAAGTAATGCAAATATATGTAACGGGTAATCAGGCCTGCCCTGCTGATATGCATTCGTATCTCTGCCAAATAAAGCCCGCCCTTCGTTAAGCGGAATGTGCTCTTGCATCATCTTTCTATCCTTCAAATTGTCTAACAATTTCGAGTGTCAGACACTCAGTCAGCAACGTTGTGCCGGATATTTTAACTCGTCGCATGTCCTTACCCAGCGCAGGGATAACCCTACCCCCAACATGAGTAAATAACTTCAACGAATAGAAAGGAATTATGAGTTTTCCACACAAAACTGACTCTGCGTTATTCGAAACGGTGATAAAACAAGCGGGTGACTACCGGAGCTGAGCAACTGTCTGCCAGTGTAACTCCAGCATTCTCATATTCAGCCTGATGGATCTTCCCTATGGCAACATGCTTTACGGTGTTTCCTTGAGTCGGATGGCCAATAAGGATTGTGTGCAGATAGCCCTGCTCAACGAAAAACTGAAATGAATACCCAAATATGCTCCAATTACAAAGTGATAGTGCCATTTTTTCAAAGTTATTAGAGGATTATTATTCTGTTGTATAATACTGCGCACTTTAACTAAATGACGTGAGTGCGACCATGATTGATACTTCCCTACCCTTGACCGATGTCCATCGCCACCTTGATGGTAATATCCGCGCGCAGACAATTCTCGATCTTGGCCGTCAGTTTAATTTGACACTCCCGGCTCAGACGCTTGAAACACTGATTCCTCACGTACAGGTCACATCGACAGAACCGGACCTGGTCAGCTTTTTGTCGAAGCTTGACTGGGGTGTGAAAGTCCTGGCATCTCTGGATGCTTGTCGCCGCGTGGCATTTGAGAATATTGAAGACGCCGCGCGTAACGGTCTGCACTATGTTGAGTTGCGCTTTTCTCCGGGCTACATGGCAATGGCGCATCAACTTCCGGTAGCGGGTGTGGTTGAAGCGGTCATCGAAGGTGTACGCGAAGGCTGTAAGACTTTCGGCGTTGAAGCACGCTTAATTGGTATTATGAGTCGTACCTTCGGCGAGACTGCTTGCCTGCAGGAGCTGGAGGCATTACTGGCACATCGCGACCACATTACCGCACTGGATCTTGCCGGTGACGAACTCGGTTTTCCGGGTAGTTTATTCCTGTCACACTTCAACCGTGCGCGCGACGCGGGTTGGCACATTACCGTTCATGCAGGTGAAGCCGCTGGCCCGGAAAGCATTTGGCAAGCCATCAGAGAACTGGGTGCAGAGCGTATTGGTCACGGGGTCAAAGCGGTAGAAGATCGTGCATTAATGGATTTTCTCGCCGAGCAACGAATCGGTATTGAATCCTGCCTGACATCTAACATCCAGACCAGTACGGTCGCTTCACTGGCAGTACATCCGCTGAAAACGTTCCTTGAGCATGGTGTTCTGGCCAGTCTGAATACTGACGATCCGGCGGTTCAGGGCGTAGATATTATTCACGAATACACCATTGCGGCCCCGGCTGCTGGATTGACGCGCGAGCAAATCCGCCAGGCGCAAATCAATGGCCTGGAAATGGCATTCCTGAGTGATGAAGAAAAGCGGGCTCTGCGCCAGAAAGTGGCAACAGCGTAACCGTGTGATGCGTTAATGCATGATGGCATTAACGCATCAACCGCCTGCAATTAGATAATTGCAGGCGGTTGATAAACTCGATCAGGCAAGGCACAGCGTGGAGCGGTGTTTAGCCGACTCAATACCAAGCTCAATCAATTCCATAATTTGAATTGCCTGTCTGGCCGGAACCGGATTCTCACCGTTTCCATTTAGCGCATCTCGGATGCCCGCATAGTAAGCGGGATAATTACCCGGTATGGTAAGCAGGGTTTCTTCAACGCGTTCTTCGCCTTCAACCCGCGTCAGTACGCCATCTCGCATGTCGTAGCCCCAGTCTTCCTGCGGCAAACGTTCGCCATTTTTCAGACGTTCTTCCTGAGGATCAAGACCATACTTTACATAGCTCCCGCGCGATCCGTG
Organism: Citrobacter sp. S-77; assembly: GCF_963864895.1. Lineage (NCBI taxonomy): Bacteria > Pseudomonadati > Pseudomonadota > Gammaproteobacteria > Enterobacterales > Enterobacteriaceae > Citrobacter > Citrobacter sp. S-77. Next base: position 2,110,328 of record NZ_CAWLWU010000002.1, on the reverse strand, counting down.
AACGATGTAGCGTGCAGATTCAGCAGCAGCCAGCATTGTGCCGTGCAAAATCACCCGACGCTGCGGATAAGTCAAAATAGCATGGAAATAATCTGTCGATTGCGCGCCGGGACGAAGCTGAGCCAGATCAACCGTCAGACTGACAGGCAAGCCGAACAGGTTGATCGCCTGATCCAGAAGATGAGGTGCCAGATCGTACCAGATACCACTTCCAGGCCCCCCCTGTTCGCGCCAGCGGTCTCGGACCTGGGGACGGAAACGATCGAAGTGGGATTCAAAATAAGCCACTTCGCCCAAAACACCATCTGCCAGCAGAGCTTTCAGCGTCAGAAAATCACTGTCCCAACGACGATTATGGAACACAGAAAGACATGAGTGACAACATCCGCGTTGGGCTAATCGGCTACGGTTATGCCAGTAAAACCTTCCATGCCCCCCTGATAGTCGGTACACCGGGTCTTGAACTGGCGGCGGTGTCCAGTAGTGACGAAACAAAAGTTAAAGCGGATTGGCCTTCGGTGGCGGTTGTGTCTGAGCCACGGCATTTGTTTGATGATCCCAGCATTGACTTAATTGTTATCCCCACGCCGAATGACACCCATTTCCCGTTAGCAAAAGCCGCGCTGGAAGCCGGGAAACATGTGGTTGTTGATAAACCTTTTACCGTGACACTGTCACAAGCTCGTGAGCTGGATATGCTGGCGCGCAGTCTGGGACGAGTGCTTTGCCTCTCATTTCAGGTCCGATCTATTTCACACCATACATAGCAACGTCACAACCGTTTAATAACCTCTACACGATAATGGTTGTTACTTAACTTAAGTCAAACATATGTCACTTAGAGTAAATTTGCTGCGAAAAAGTCAGAGAAATCGTTCCCAATGCTCTTGCCGTATTATTTATTGATTAGTAACATTTGTGCCTTGTGTTTAAGGATAAATCAAAGCAAATGTCGTCAGTAATGAATCGTCTTATTGAATTAACTGGTTGGATTGTTCTCGCGGTCTCTGTCATCCTGCTGGGTGTTGCCAATCATATTGATAACTATCAGCCGCCGGAACCAACAGCAACCTCAGTGCAGAAAAAATAAGCCTCACCAATTCTTTATAGCCCAGCACTGTCCGCAGTGACTGCTGGGTTTAGCTGCAAAAGATGAAATTTTGTCAGAAAAAGCGAATTATGGCGCTTCCGCCCCTGGGCATATTGCCTGCGATTGCGAAGCGCGTTACCCTTTCCCCTGGTGCAGACAGCATCTGCTTTTCTACCGATATGAATAATCTTATTTTTGTATTTGCACACTGGTTCGCTTTTATCTGTGCAACATTGTTTATTTCTTAATATTCACTACTCCGTTGGTATTATTTTATTAATATGGATCTCCGTTTATGACTGTTCAGGACTACTTATTAAAATTCCGCAAAATCAGTTCACTCGAAAGTCTGGAAAAACTGTTCGATCATCTTAACTACACGCTGACCGACGATCGGGACATTATCAATATGTATCGTGCTGCGGACCACCGCCGCGCGGAGCTTATCTCCGGTGGACGCCTGTTTGATGTAGGCCAGGTGCCAAAGTCAGTCTGGCATTACGTGCAATAAACAAGAAGTAGCGCTCAACGTTAAAAGCTTTATAATAATTGCCCCAAAATGAACGGCACGTCTGTTCATATGCGTAAACCTGGAGAAGAGATGACTACGACACCGGCACAACGTATCGGAGGCTGGCTACTTGGGCCACTGGCCTGGCTGTTAGTTGCGTTGTTGAGCGCTTCGCTGGCGTTATTGCTTTATCTCACTGCGCTGGCAACGCCGCACACATTTAAAATGCTCGGTGAACAAAGCCCGATGAATCTGTTCTTGTGGGGTATTTCCTTTATTACAGCTATCGCCATGTGGTACTACACGCTGTGGCTGACCATCGCGTTTTTCAAACGCAGACAGTGCGTCCCTAAGCATTACATTATATGGCTGCTAATTTCCGTGTTGCTGGCGATTAAAGCGTTTGCGTTTTCACCAGTCCCGGACGCTTTTGCCGTACGCCAGCTATTGTTCCCTTTGTTAGCTGCTGCACTGCTGGTGCCCTATTTCAAACGCTCGCAACGCGTTAAGACAACGTTTGTGAACCCGTAATAACCTTACAGTTAACCTGTTGTCGCCTGTTGTAGATTGACAGATAATAGGCGGCTTTTTTATTTCAGGCCGAAAAATGACTGATTACCTGCTGCTGTTTGTCGGAACTGTACTGGTCAATAACTTTGTACTGGTCAAGTTTCTGGGGCTTTGCCCCTTTATGGGTGTTTCCAAAAAACTGGAAACCGCAATGGGTATGGGCCTCGCCACGACTTTTGTCATGACGCTGGCATCTATTTGCGCATGGTTGATTGACACCTGGATCCTCATCCCGCTCGATCTCATTTATTTGCGCACGCTGGCCTTTATCCTGGTCATCGCTGTGGTCGTGCAATTTACCGAAATGGTGGTGCGCAAAACCAGCCCTGCGCTGTACCGTCTGCTGGGGATCTTCTTACCGCTGATCACCACAAACTGTGCGGTACTGGGCGTCGCATTGCTGAACATCAATCTTGGTCATAATTTTTTACAGTCGGCGCTGTACGGATTTTCCGCTGCTGTCGGCTTCTCACTGGTGATGGTACTGTTTGCTGCGATTCGCGAACGCCTCGCCGTGGCAGACGTCCCTGCCCCTTTTCGCGGTAATGCGATTGCGCTAATTACCGCCGGTTTAATGTCATTGGCCTTTATGGGCTTTAGTGGTTTGGTGAAGTTGTAATGAATGCTATCTGGATTGCCGTTGCCGCAGTGAGTCTGCTGGGTCTGGCGTTCGGCGCTATTTTGGGTTACGCCTCTCGTCGTTTTGCCGTAGAGGACGATCCAGTCGTGGAGAAAATCGATGAAATTCTCCCGCAAAGCCAGTGTGGACAGTGCGGTTATCCGGGCTGCCGCCCTTATGCTGAAGCCATAGGCTGCCAGGGTGAAAAAATTAACCGCTGCGCGCCTGGCGGTGAAGCGGTGATGTTGAAAATTGCTACTCTGCTTAACGTCGATCCGCAACCTATTGATGGCGAAGAGCAGGACCTTACGCCCGTGCGCATGCTGGCAGTCATTGATGAAAATAATTGTATTGGCTGCACAAAGTGTATTCAGGCCTGTCCGGTCGATGCCATCGTGGGCGCGACGCGCGCCATGCACACGGTGATGAGCGATCTCTGCACGGGGTGTAATCTGTGTGTTGATCCGTGTCCGACCCAATGTATCGAATTACGTCCAGTCGCCGAAACACCTGATAGCTGGAAGTGGGATTTGAACACTATCCCCGTGCGCATCATTCCCGTGGAACAACATGTTTAATCTATTCTCTGCATTCAGAAAAAACAAAATTTGGGACTTCGATGGCGGCATACATCCACCGGAGATGAAAACCCAGTCAAATGGTACTCCGCTGCGACAGGTTCCGCTGGCGCCGCGTTTTATCATTCCGCTGAAGCAGCATATTGGTGCTGAAGGTGAGCTGTGCGTAAACGTGGGTGATCACGTTCTGCGCGGCCAGGCGCTGACCCGCGGGCGTGGCAGAATGCTGCCGGTTCATGCTCCGACCTCGGGCACGATTACCGCCATCTCCCCTCACTCCACTGCGCATCCTTCGGCATTAGCCGAGCTGAGTGTCATCATTGATGCGGATGGAGAAGATCGCTGGATTGAACGCGATTGTTGGGCAGATTATCGCTCCCACAGCCGGGAAGAGTTAATTGCACGTATTCACCAATACGGTGTAGCCGGATTAGGTGGTGCAGGTTTTCCAACCGGCGTCAAACTGCAGGGCGGCGGTGATAAAATTGAAACGCTAATCATCAATGCCGCTGAATGTGAACCTTACATTACGGCTGATGACCGTTTAATGCAGGATTGTGCGGCCCAGGTCGTCGAAGGCATCCGTATACTCGCGCATATTTTGCAGCCACGCGAAATATTACTCGGGATTGAGGATAACAAACCGCAGGCAATTTCAATGCTGCGTGCGGTGCTGGCAGACTCGCACGATATAAGCTTACGCGTCATTCCCACTAAATACCCTTCCGGCGGGGCCAAGCAATTGACCCAAATACTGACCGGGAAACAAGTTCCGCACGGTGGACGCTCCTCGGATATCGGTGTACTGATGCAAAACGTCGGTACTGCCTATGCGATTAAACGCGCCGTGATAGACGGAGAACCAATCACCGAGCGTGTTGTTACGTTGACAGGTGAAGCCGTCAGCCGTCCGGGTAACGTCTGGGCACGGTTAGGCACCCCTGTTCGTCATCTGCTGAATGACGCCGGTTTTTGCCCTTCTGCTGAACAGATGGTGATTATGGGTGGCCCACTGATGGGCTTCACCCTTCCCTGGCTTGATGTTCCCATCGTTAAGATCACTAACTGTCTTCTCGCGCCATCTGTCAGTGAAATGGGTGAACCGCAGGAAGAGAAAGGCTGCATTCGTTGTAGCGCCTGTGCCGATGCCTGCCCGGCGGATCTTCTGCCTCAGCAACTTTACTGGTTCAGTAAAGGACAACAGCACGATAAGGCAACCAGTCACAATATCGCTGACTGCATTGAATGCGGAGCCTGTGCCTGGGTTTGTCCAAGCAATATTCCGCTGGTGCAATATTTCCGCCAGGAAAAAGCTGAGCTTTATGCCATTAGTCAGGAAGAAAAACGCGCCGCTGAAGCAAAAGCACGCTTTGAAGCCAGACAAGCGCGACTGGAACGTGAAAAAGCGGCTCGACTTGAACGCCACAAAAGCGCGGCGGTACAACCTGCCGCAAAAGATCATGATGCCATTGCCGCCGCACTTGCCCGCGTAAAAGAAAAGCAGGCGCAGGCAATGCAGCCGGTGGTGATCAAGGCTGGCGAAAAACCCGACAACAGCGCCGCCATTGCCGCCCGTGAGGCGCGCAAAGCACAGGCACGAGCTAAACAGGCGGAAAACTCACTGTCTGAAGAGAGCGTTACGGCGACTGATCCGCGCAAAGCTGCCGTCGAAGCCGCGATTGCCCGGGCTAAAGCGCGCAAACTTGAGCAGCAGACAGACGCTGAAACGGCCGAGCCAGTAGACCCGCGCAAAG
>NZ_CAWLWU010000002.1:2071784-2104756 GCF_963864895.1 Citrobacter sp. S-77 | reverse complement strand
CCGCTGTCGAAGCCGCGATTGCCCGGGCTAAAGCACGCAAACTTGAGCAGCAGACCGTCGCTGAAACGGCCGAACCGGTAGATCCACGCAAAGCCGCCGTCGCGGCCGCTATTGCACGCGCGCAGGCTAAAAAAGCCGCACAGCAGCAGGTTGTTAACGAGGAATAAATGGTATTCAGAATAGCAAGCTCCCCTTATACCCATAATCAGCGCCAGACATCACGCATTATGCTGCTGGTGTTAATTGCCGCATTACCGGGTATTGCCGCTCAGTTATGGTTCTTTGGTTGGGGAACGTTATTGCAGATAGTTCTCGCCTCTGCCAGCGCTATCGCCGCCGAAGCCAGCGTGCTAAAACTGCGTAAACAGCCCGTCGTCGCAATCCTGAAAGACAACTCCGCGTTGCTGACAGGATTGCTGCTTGCCGTCAGTATTCCGCCGCTTGCTCCATGGTGGATGGTGGTATTAGGTACTGTATTCGCGGTTATCATTGCCAAACAATTGTATGGCGGTCTCGGGCAGAATCCATTTAACCCCGCAATGATAGGCTATGTCGTCCTGCTTATTTCATTCCCGGTGCAGATGACCAGCTGGTTGCCACCGCATGAAATTGCGGCTACGGTGCCGGGTTTCTTTGATGCCCTGAACGTAATCTTTACCGGACATACCGTGGGCGGCAGTGATATGAACGCTCTACGCATGGGGATCGATGGCATCAGTCAGGCCACACCGCTGGATACGTTCAAAACATCGTTACACGCAGGACACTCCGTTGAACAAGTCATGCAGTATCCTATTTACAGCGGAATGCTCGCAGGCGCTGGCTGGCAGTGGGTGAACCTGGCCTGGCTGGCTGGCGGTGTAGTGTTATTGTGGCAAAAAGCAATTCGCTGGCATATCCCGGTCAGTTTTCTGCTATCGCTCGCCATCTGTGCGACGTTAGGCTGGTTTTTCTCCCCGGATTCACTGGCTTCACCACAGTTGCACCTGCTCTCAGGTGCAACTATGCTCGGCGCATTCTTTATTCTTACCGATCCCGTTACGGCATCAACAACTAACCGTGGTCGCCTGATTTTTGGCGCGCTTGCAGGTCTGTTAGTGTGGCTGATTCGCAGTTTTGGTGGGTATCCTGATGGCGTGGCCTTTGCCGTATTGCTGGCAAATATCACTGTTCCCCTGATTGATTATTACACCCGCCCTCGCGTGTACGGACATCGCTAAGGACAACATATGCTGAAAACGATTCGTAAACACGGTATCACTCTGGCACTGTTTGCTGCGGGCTCTACGGGGTTAACGGCAGCCATTAATCAGTTAACCAAGTCCACCATTGATGAACAGGCCGCACTGCAGCAAAAGGCGCTGTTCGATCAGGTTTTGCCTGGCGATCGCTACAATAATAATCTGCCTGAAAGCTGCTATCTGGTTAATGCACCGGCGTTGGGTAAAGGAACACACCACGTTTATATTGCCCGTCAGGATGACCGTCCGGTAGCGGCAATTCTGGAAGCTACCGCACCTGATGGATACTCTGGCGCTATTCAGTTGCTGGTCGGCGTCGATTTCAATGGTACCGTACTGGGTTCGCGCGTAACGGAACATCATGAAACGCCGGGGCTGGGTGATAAAATAGAGCTGCGTCTGTCCGACTGGATAACCCATTTTAGTGGCAAAAAAATCAGCACTGAAAATGACCCACACTGGGCGGTTAAAAAAGACGGTGGTGACTTTGACCAGTTCACTGGCGCGACCATCACCCCGCGTGCGGTAGTTAATGCAGTTAAACGCGCTGGTCTGTACGCGCAAACGCTGCCTGCGCAGCTTCCTCAACTTACCGCCTGTGGAGAATAAACCATGAGCGAAATTAAAGACGTCATTGTTCAGGGGCTATGGAAAAATAACTCCGCCCTGGTGCAGTTACTCGGCATGTGCCCACTGTTAGCGGTGACCTCTACCGCCACCAACGCCCTGGGTCTGGGGCTTGCTACAACACTGGTACTGACGCTGACTAACCTGACTATCTCAGCCCTGCGCCGCTGGACACCGCCTGAAATTCGTATCCCGATTTATGTCATGATCATCGCCTCAGTGGTGAGTGCGGTGCAGATGCTTATCAACGCATATGCCTTTGGTTTGTATCAGTCCCTGGGGATCTTCATTCCCTTAATTGTGACCAACTGTATTGTGGTTGGCCGTGCAGAAGCGTTTGCCGCTAAAAAAGGCCCCGCTTTATCCGCGCTCGATGGTTTTTCCATCGGCATGGGAGCAACCGGCGCGATGTTTGTCCTCGGATCACTGCGTGAAATCATTGGTAACGGGACATTGTTTGATGGCGCAGACGGCCTGCTGGGTAGCTGGGCCAAAGTGCTGCGCGTCGAGATTTTCCATACGGATACGCCGTTCCTGTTGGCCATGCTACCGCCGGGAGCGTTCATTGGTCTGGGACTGATGCTGGCAGTTAAATATCTTATTGATGAAAGAATGAAAAAGCGTCGTGCTGAGGCTGCAGTGACGGACAGTCCGGCAGGCGAGACAGGGAATGTGTAATGAACAAAGCGAAACGGCTGGAAATACTCACACGTCTGCGTGACAACAACCCGCATCCAACAACCGAGCTCAATTTTACCTCGCCGTTTGAGTTGCTGATTTCTGTTCTACTGTCGGCGCAGGCCACCGATGTCAGCGTCAATAAAGCCACTGCAAAGCTCTATCCCGTCGCCAATACCCCTGCCGCGATGCTGGATCTCGGTGTCGAAGGGGTTAAGTCGTATATTAAAACGATAGGCTTGTTTAACAGCAAAGCAGAAAACGTAATTAAAACCTGCCGTATTCTGCTGGAACAACATCATGGCGAAGTACCTGAAGATCGGGCTGCACTGGAAGCACTGCCCGGTGTCGGGCGCAAGACAGCGAATGTGGTGCTAAACACCGCCTTTGGTTGGCCTACCATCGCCGTCGACACCCATATTTTTCGAGTGTGTAATCGAACGCAATTCGCGCCGGGTAAAAACGTTGAGCAGGTAGAAGAAAAACTGCTGAAAGTTGTTCCCAGTGAATTTAAAGTCGATTGCCATCACTGGTTAATTCTTCATGGTCGCTACACCTGCATTGCCAGGAAACCACGTTGTGGCTCTTGTATCATCGAAGACCTCTGCGAATTCAAAGAGAAAGTCGATATCTGATAATGTTGGGGGCAAGAACCCTTGCCCACTTCCATAACGATTAGTTATGCACTTCTTAATCTCTCATTTCCCGTCAATGATGCCATAGTCGCGGGCATATCTGATGTAATATTCTTGTAAATTAACACCTGAGCAGGTTAATCGTTTTTTTAGTAATAGAAATTTCTATCCATCCGTGATCAAGATCACCATGATAACACAATGTAAAATATTTTTTATTTTGTAGTTAAAATGACAAGCAAATGACCTGACCCCGCCAATTCGATACAAAACATTACACTGGCTATTTTTAAGATAATGGCCTATATCACTGGATTCAACCTTGAATAGCAGAACATATCGCCACATTGCGGTTTTCGCCCCTATCTGACAGTGTAAAAATCTGCCATTTTTCAATTGAAGAAATTTAACGCTAGATAACATTTATTAGCCTGGATGATTTCACCAGTTCAGATATATGTAACAGATTATTACAAACCCCTTGTCTGAATGGTCAAGATAGTGAACATTACTTGCCGTTTCCCCTCCCACTATAACAATCGGACGGATGAACTTGACTCATCACGTACCTGAACACCCCCGTTGATATGGGATGTAAAAAAAGAGGTAAAAGTGTCTACTGCAAACAATAAACCAACTGAAAGCGTCAGTTTAAACGCCTTCAAACAACCAAAAGCGTTCTATCTCATTTTCTCGATTGAGCTGTGGGAACGTTTTGGCTATTACGGCCTGCAAGGAATTATGGCCGTCTACCTGGTGAAGCAACTGGGTATGTCAGAAGCGGATTCCATCACCCTTTTCTCATCCTTTAGCGCCCTGGTTTATGGTCTTGTTGCCATTGGCGGCTGGTTAGGTGACAAGGTTCTGGGAACGAAGCGTGTCATCATGCTGGGTGCTATTGTCCTGGCCATCGGTTATGCACTGGTTGCATGGTCTGGTCACGATGCGGGTATCGTTTATATGGGCATGGCGGCCATCGCGGTCGGTAACGGTCTGTTCAAAGCAAACCCATCATCCCTGCTGTCTACCTGCTATGCAAAAGATGACCCGCGTCTTGATGGTGCATTTACCATGTACTATATGTCCGTCAACATCGGTTCATTCTTCTCTATGCTGGCAACTCCATGGCTGGCTGCACATTACGGCTGGAGCACCGCGTTCGCACTGAGCGTCGTTGGTATGCTGATCACCGTCGTGAACTTCGCATTCTGCCAGCGTTGGGTCAAACAGTACGGTTCTAAACCTGACTTCGAGCCAATCAACTACCGTAACCTGCTGCTGACAATTGGTGGCGTTGTAGTTCTGATCGCTATCGCGACATGGCTGCTGCACAACCAGGGTATCGCACGTATGGTTCTGGGCGTTATCGCTATGGGCATCGTGGTTATCTTCGGTAAAGAAGCGTTCTCCATGCACGGTGCTGCGCGTCGTAAAATGATCGTCGCTTTTATTCTGATGCTGGAAGCGATTATCTTCTTCGTGCTTTACAGCCAGATGCCTACGTCACTGAACTTCTTTGCGATTCGTAACGTTGAACACTCTATTCTGGGCATCGCTTTCGAACCTGAGCAGTACCAGGCACTGAACCCATTCTGGATCATCATTGGCAGCCCAATCCTTGCCGCCATCTATAACAAGATGGGTGACACCCTGCCGATGCCAACCAAGTTTGCTATTGGTATGGTTCTGTGTTCTGGCGCGTTCCTGATCCTGCCGCTGGGTGCGAAATTCGCAACTGATGCGGGCATCGTTTCCGTTAACTGGCTGATCATCTGCTACGGTCTGCAAAGTATCGGTGAACTGATGATCTCTGGTCTGGGTCTGGCGATGGTTGCACAGCTGGTTCCGCAGCGCCTGATGGGCTTTATCATGGGTAGCTGGTTCCTGACTACCGCAGGCGCCAACATTATTGGTGGCTACGTTGCTAACATGATGGCAGTTCCAGAAAACGTTACTGACCCGCTGATGTCTCTTGAAGTATACGGACGTGTGTTCCTGCAGATTGGTATTGCTACAGCGGTTATTGCTGTTCTGATGCTGCTGACAGCACCGAAACTGAACCGTATGACTCAGGACGACGATGTAAGCGAGAAAGCCTCTAAGGCCGCAACAGCGTAATTCTCAGGGAAACTTATCTTAAGGCCGCTAACTTTATGTTAGCGGCTTTTTTTTTGTCTGAGGTAGCACTACCATACGATATACCTCAGCCAAAAGGAGTTACCGATGAAACTGTTCTACAAACCGGGCGCTTGTTCTCTTGCTTCCCACATCACACTGCGTGAGAGTGGTAAAGATTTCACGCTGGATGGTGTTGATCTGATGAAGAAACGTCTGGAAAACGGCGACGATTTTTTCGCGGTAAACCCAAAAGGACAAGTTCCCGCGCTGCTGCTTGATGACGGAACGCTACTGACCGAAGGCGTTGCCATCATGCAGTACCTGGCCGACTCTGTACCAGACCGTCAGCTCCTTGCCCCCACCAGCAGCCTCTCCCGCTACAAAACAATCGAGTGGCTTAACTTTATTGCTACAGAGCTGCATAAAGGCTTTACCCCTCTGTTTCGCCCCGATACACCAGAAGAGTACAAACCAACCGTTCGTGCTCTGCTGGAGAAAAAAATGCAATATGTAAATGAGTCATTAAAAGACAATCCGTGGATCTGTGGTCAACGTTTCAGCATTGCGGATGCCTATCTGTTCACCGTGCTGCGCTGGGCATATGCAGTGAAATTGAATATGGAAGGATTCAGCCATATCGAAGCGTATATGGCGCGTATGGCGGAGCGTCCGGCAGTGACTGCGGCGCTAAAAGCTGAAGGGTTAAACTAACTGTTTAGTGCCGGATAGCGCTAACGCTTATCCGGCATTTATTACAACTGCTATTACAACTGCGTTGCGCTAAAGTAGTGTTCCGGTTTAGCGATACGATCCTGAGCGGCAACCACCTGCAGCTCATACTCCTGCATCTCTTTGGTCGCGATCATAATTTCGTACACCGCCGCAGTCACATGTTCCAGCGCCTGTTGTAAAGACGCGCCCTGTAACAGCTTCACCAGCAGTAAACCGCTGGTAACATCACCAACGCCAACAGGCTGACGAGTACCAAAATCCACTAATGGCCGACTGATATGCCACGCTTGTTCAGCAGTCACCAGTAGCATCTCAAAACGATCCGTGCTGATACCCGCGCGAGCAAGGTGCTTAACCAACACAATTTCCGGACCCTGAGCAATCAGTTCACGAGCCGCTATCACTGCCTCATTCACATTGTTAACTGCGTGCTCACACAAGATTTCGAGTTCGACCAAATTGGGTGCGATAATATCGCTGGCCGGTAGCGCATGGCGTACATGAAATTCGGCAACACCCGGCGCAACAATACATCCTTTTTCTGGATGGCCCATTACCGGGTCGCAGAAATATTTCGCTTGTGGATTGGCTGCTTTAACTTTGCGCACAATGCCCAGAATATGCTCGCCCTGCTCTGCAGACCCCAGATATCCGCTTAGAACTGCGTCGCACTGCTGGAGTTTATCGATATCAGCAATACCCTGGACGATTTCAGTCAGGTGACTGGGCGGCATGACACAGCCTGTCCATTTACCGTACTGCGTGTGGTTGGAAAACTGAACGGTGTTAAGTGGCCAGACATTCGCGCCAAGACGACGCATCGGAAATTCTGCTGCACTATTGCCCGCATGGCCAAAAACAACGTGGGACTGGATGGCGAGGATATTCTTCATTTAACTTACCACAACCCTAGAATAATAAAGGGGCGTAGTTTCCCACGCCCCCGCTGACTTTTACTTACTTCCAGCAAATCAGGCAATAGTTCTTTTTGCCACGGCGCAGTAAGGTGTAGCGACCGAACAAAATATCACTCTCCTGGAAGAAATATTCCGGGTCAGATTGTTTCTCACCGTTGATAGTGACCGCGTTAGACGCAATAGTCTTACGCGCCTGGCCGCGAGAGGGTTGCAGTTCGGAATCAACCAGTGCCTGCATCAGATCGGCACCTTTTTCCATCTCAATCATCGGTACGCCATCCTGTGCCAGTTGTTCGAAATCAGCTTCGCTCAGGGAGCCCAGATCACCGTTGAACAGGCTTTCGGTAATGCGTTTTGCCGCCACCAGCCCTTCTTCACCATGAACCAGACGTGTCACTTGTTCAGCCAGAACATACTGAGCACGAGGCGCTTTGCCGCTGTTCTTATCTTCTTCTTCCAAAGCGTTGATCTCTTCAATGTCCATAAAGGTGAAGAATTTAAGGAAGCGATACACATCAGCATCAGCGGTGTTAATCCAGAACTGGTAGAACTTATACGGACTGGTTTTTTTCGGATCCAGCCATACTGCGCCACCTTCTGTTTTACCGAATTTGGTACCGTCTGCTTTGGTGATCAGCGGAACAGTCAGGCCAAACACCTGGTTCTGATGCAGGCGGCGAGTCAGGTCGATACCAGAGGTAATGTTACCCCACTGGTCAGAACCACCGATTTGCAACGCAACGCCGTGCAGTTTGTTCAGGCAAGCGAAGTCGTAACCCTGCAACAGGTTGTATGAAAACTCGGTAAAAGAGATCCCCTGATCGTCACGGTTAAGACGTTGCTTCACCGCTTCTTTGTTGATCATCTGGTTAACGGAGAAGTGTTTGCCGATATCACGCAGGAAAGTCAGTACGTTCATACCGCCAAACCAGTCGTAGTTGTTCGCAGCAATCGCAGAGTTGTCGCCACAGTCGAAATCGAGGAACGGCGCAACCTGTTTGCGGATCTTATCCACCCACTCCTGCACGGTGTCTTCGGTGTTCAGTTTACGCTCGGCGGCTTTAAAGCTCGGGTCACCAATCAGCCCCGTTGCACCACCTACCAGTGCGACAGGCTTATGGCCCGCCTGCTGGAAGCGTTTCAGGCATAACAATGGAACCAGATGCCCCAAATGCAAGCTGTCAGCGGTAGGATCGAAGCCGCAATAGAGCGCGATCGGGCCTTGCGCCAGTCGCTCTGCTAACGCTTCCTCGTCCGTCACCTGGGCCACCAGCCCCCGCTCTTGCAATTGTTTAATCAAGTTACTGCTTGCCATCAAAATCTCCATGTATAAAACGACTGCACCTTTGCCGGTACACGACTTTTCGCCTGATGCGAAAGAGACATAGAATAAAGCGCCGGATTCATCAGTACCAGCGCTTAAAACAAGAATTTTGCATCTTTACGGAGCGAGGCGATCAATTTTCCACGCGTTATCTTCACGTTGGTATAAAAAACGATCGTGTAGACGGTTTTCACCGCCCTGCCAGAACTCCATTTGTTCAATACTCACGCGAAAACCGCCCCAGAAGCTAGGTAACGGAACTTCTCCTTGCTGAAACTTCTGCTTCAGCTCAAGAAATTTACTTTCAAGAATACCGCGTGCGGAGATCCGACTTGACTGTTTAGAGACCCAGGCACCAATCTGGCTGTCGCGTGGGCGGCTATGGAAATACTTCACCACCTCAAGCGTGGAAAGACGTTCAGCCTTACCGATAACCATGACCTGCCGTTCCAGCGTATGCCAGGGGAATAAAAGGCTGATGCGGGGATTATTCTCAATCTGATGCGCCTTGCGGCTGCCCATGTTGGTATAAAAAACCAGCCCTTTGTCATCATAATGTTTGAGCAACACGATACGCTGGTAGGGTTGACCATTTTCATCGACGGTTGCGACAACCATCGCAGTAGGATCCGCCAGTTTGGCGTCACAGGCTTGCCCCAGCCAACGCTCAAAAAGCGCAAGGGGTTCGGCGGGAAGATCGCGGCGGCGAAGACCGCCTTTCGTGTATTCACGGCGCAGATGCGCGATTTGCTGCAATTCGTCGTTATCAGACATGATGTTGGGCTACGGATTGTCAGTGGGTGACGCTATTGTGCGCCGCCCAGGTGAAAATCTCAACGCTTCGGGTTCTGTAACTGACAGTTATTTAACACAACTCTGTCGCGTTTATAGACCGTTGCATTGTCTCCTTTAGACCAGAAGACGTAGATGCCGTCCGTGTAACGCGCACCGGATGCCGACACACCCTGTTTGAGTTTCACTAACTGATTATCGTAAACAAAGCTCGCAACTTGTTGAGTATTGTTCAACTTCACAGTAAGCGGTTTTTCATCACAGCGGTATTCGAGTGTATCCGTTTGCATGCGCTCGACAAATTGATTGTAAACACTACAACCGCTAAGCAGTACGGGCAGACAGACAATTAACAGTTTTTTCATAGCCATATCCTGAAGACTTTCCTGGTCCCGGAGGGCAATGACACCCTCCCTAACTTCCCTAGTTTACCGGCATACAGGCGAGGATAATTTCAGTTAACTCTGAGATCGTGGGTTTGCAGGGAAAATCGCCCCTAAAACACTGGACTCTGCCGCACCGGTCACCGAAGGCAAATTACCCGGTAATCCAGCCAAGGTACGCCACGCCAGCCAGGCAAAGGCTAACGCTTCCATATCATCACCGCTAATGCCTGCCTCATCCGTTGATGTTACTTCTGTACCCGGCAACAACGCCGCCAGACGCATCATCAGAAGCGGATTACGGCTTCCGCCGCCACAAACCATCAGTCGCTCACAACCACCGCTCAGCAAGACTTGCTCTGAAATGGTCACCGCCGTCAGTTCGGCAAGCGTCGCCTGCACATCGCGCGGGTTAATCCCCGGAAACTGCGCCAGGTGACGTTCTATCCAGCCATAATTGAAATACTCGCGACCAGTGCTTTTTGGCGCGGGTGCAGAAAAATAGGGGTCGCTAAGCATATTTTGCAGCAGAGGAATAATCACCGTTCCTTCGCTGGCCCACTGCGCATCTTTGTCGTAAGGTCGACCGCATTTCCGCCAGATCCAGGCATCCATCAGCATATTGCCCGGTCCGGTGTCATATCCTCTTACAGGTTTTTCAGGTATGAGCAGTGACAAATTGGCAATCCCACCGATATTCAGCACCATCCGGCGTTCCGTCGGATGCGCCAGCAAAGCCTGATGGAACGCAGGAACCAGCGGCGCCCCCTGCCCACCCAGCGCAATATCACGCCGGCGAAAATCCCCGACCACAGTGATCCCCGTATGCGCCACAATTTGATTGTTATCACCAATTTGCAGCGTATGAGGCGCGGCGCCTGTAGGTTCATGCCATACAGTTTGTCCGTGACAACCAATAGCAACGATATCCTGCGGCTTTAATTTTTGCTGCGACAGGAGCGCATTCACCGCCTCAGCGAACAAACGTCCCAGTTGGGTGTCCAACTGACCAAACTGAGAAAGCGTGAGTTGTTGCCCCTGGCAAATGTCCAGAATGGCTTGTTTCAAATGGATGGGGATGGGCCAGGTAAGACTCGCCTGTTGCGCAACCATCGTTTCATCTATTGCCGCCAGCACAACATCAACACCATCAAGGCTGGTTCCAGACATAACACCGATAAAACGGCCCGATTTCATATGTCATCCTTTTAAGCATGTTAGCCTTGACACTCAACCATAAAGTGCCGCGTAATTCCATGCTTCATTGATGATTTTTGCGGGTTACTGATGGCAACAGGTCATCATTTCAATCGATTTGATGAATGGTTCGTTTATACTCGGTTAACCCGGACCCAATTATGATTTTCATATTGTTCCAGTAGAACATGTGACCTTAGGCTCACAAATGCCATATAATTTTATCATGAAGGGTGTTTTTTTCAGCGTTTCGTGGTGACAAGGAGATTTTTAAATGATTAAACGTGTGCTTATTATTTCATTAATGGGCGTATCTTTAGCCGGTTGCGTTAACAATGACAGCCTTTCAGGTGACGTGTATACCGCATCCGAAGCAAAACAGGTTCAGAACGTAACCTATGGCACGATTGTTCATGTTCGTCCGGTTCAAATTCAGGGTGGTGATGACGCAAACGTAATTGGCGCTATCGGTGGTGCGGTACTCGGCGGGTTCCTCGGTAACACCGTTGGCGGTGGTACTGGCCGCTCATTAGCAACTGCTGCAGGCGCTGTAGCTGGCGGCGTTGCTGGCCAGGGCGTGCAGGGTGCAATGAATAAAACCCAGGGTGTGGAACTGGAAATCCGTAAGGATGACGGTAATACCATCATGGTAGTGCAGAAACAGGGCGCAACCAAATTCGCCGCAGGCCAGCGTGTCGTAATGGCAAGCAACGGCAGAGAAGTTACCGTTTCCCCGCGCTAATCGAATTAACGTGTGGTCAGGCTCTGGCCACACGTTAAATTTCACATCAGCCCTGAGACTGCAGCTCAATGATATTGTGTTCCAGCCTGGCGACCAGTTTAATCAGCAAATCAATCTCCTCGGCCGAGATCCCTTCCAGAATTTCTCCGCGCGTTTTATTGATTACCGCTTCCATATCTGCGATTAGCGGTTCCGCTTTCTCAGTGAGTTTTATTCTCTTTGCCCGACGATCGCTGGCGCAAGTCTGTCGCGAAATGAGTCCCTTTTCTTCCAGTTGGTCAAGCGTACGCACCAGTGAAGGCTGCTCAATACCTATCGCTTTAGCCAACTGAATCTGCGATTGATCCGGCGGCAACTGATGAATGTTGTGCAGCGTAACCCAATGTGTCTGCGTCAACTCCAGAGGCTTCAGGCGATGGTCAATCAGAGCACGCCAAATGCGCACCAACCGTGCCAGATCAGAACCTAGTGGCGATTCCAATTTCATCTCCTTATAATTAGCTTGCTAAGTTATTATACTGATTTTAGAATAGTGTGCAGCATTTGTATTCTCAAAACAAATGTATTGCCAAATTTGCTTACCGGATGACATTTTTTCAGACATTCTGTGTTAAAGAGACTCATTGTCCCTTTTTTGCTAAACCTATAGCAATGCTCTCTTCCGCCAAGGATTTTGCCCGTGAAGTTTATGTTTAATGCAACAGGATTGCCCTTACAAGATTTAATGATCGGCGCATCTGTCTATTTCCCTCCTATTTTCAAGGCGTTTGTCGCGGGGTTCATTCTCTGGCTGGTTGCTCACCGTCTACTACGCGACTGGATCTACTCCGGCGAAATATGGCATCCCCTGTTAATGGATCTGTCTCTCTTTACGCTTTGCGTATGCCTGGGCTTCTATCTGCTAATTGCGTGGTGATTATGTCGCTTAAAACCGTTAAATACTTCTCCACAATTATAGTCGCTGTTATTGCGGTCCTCGCGGGATGGTGGATGTGGAATTATTACATGCAGTCACCGTGGACGCGCGACGGCAAAGTCCGCGCTGAGCAGGTCAGCATTACGCCGCAGGTCTCCGGAAGTATCAGCAAACTCAACGTAAAGGATAACCAGTTCGTTGACGCCGGTGATGTGCTTTTGGTTATCGACAAGACACCGTTTCATATCGCCGAATTGAATGCACAGGCTCAGTTAGCCAAAGCACAGTCCGACCTGGCAAAAGCCAATAACGAAGCCAACCGTCGCCGTCATCTGTCGCAAAATTACATCTCCGCAGAGGATCTTGATACGGCGAACCTTAACGTTAAAGCGATGCAGGCCAGCGTCGAAGCCGCTCAGGCCATATTGCGCCAGGCGCAGTGGCAACTGACACAAACGGAAGTTAAAGCCCCTGTTGCGGGATGGGTGACCAATCTTTCGACCCGAACCGGAGACTACGCCTCCACGGGCAAGCCGCTGTTTGCCCTTGTCGACAGCCACTCTTTTTATGTGATGGGGTATTTTGAAGAAACCAAGCTACGCCACATTCGCGAAGGCGCACCGGCTCTTATTACACTGTACAGCGGCAATGTAAAGTTACAGGGTCACGTATCAAGTATTGGCCGTGCTATTTACGATCAGAGTGTTGAAAGTGATTCCGGCCTCATTCCCGATATCAAACCTAACGTGCCATGGGTTCGTCTGGCGCAACGGGTTCCTGTTCGCATCGAATTTAGCGCCCTCCCTCACGATGTCACTTTGGTTTCAGGAACGACCTGTAGCGTCTCCATTGGTCAGCATCAATGAAACGGTTTCATCTGACGCCAGGTAATTTGCCGTGGTTTAAAGCCACGGCCGGACAGTGGCGTTACGCTCTGCGTAATACCATTGCAATGTGTCTGGCATTAACGTTCGCCTATTATCTGAACCTGGATGAACCTTATTGGGCGATGACCTCTGCCGCCGTGGTTAGCTTCCCCACCGTCGGTGGTGTTATCAGTAAGAGTCTGGGGCGTGTTGCCGGCAGTTTACTCGGGGCAACGGCGGCGTTGATCATTGCGGGCCATACCCTCAATGAACCCTGGCTATTTCTGCTGAGCATGTCGGCGTGGATTGGCTTATGCACGTGGGCCTGCGCACATTTTACCAATAACGTAGCCTACGCTTTTCAACTGGCTGGCTACACGGCAGCCATCATCGCGTTTCCAATGGTGAATACCGTTGAGATAACTCAATTGTGGGATATCGCCCAGGCCCGTGTATGCGAAGTCCTCGTCGGGATACTCTGTGGTGGGATGATGATGATGATCCTGCCAAGCACATCCGATGGTACAACACTGCTGACCGCACTGAAAAACATGCACGCACGCTTGCTGGAACATGCCAGTTTACTCTGGCAACCAGAAACCACTGATGCGATTCGTTCGGCTCACGAGGGCGTAATCGGCCAAATTCTGACTATGAATCTGTTGCGGATCCAGGCGTTCTGGAGTCACTATCGCTTTCGCCGCCAGAATGCACTGCTCAATTCACTGTTACACCAGCAGCTTCGTATGACCAGCGTGATTTCCAGTCTGCGCAGGATGCTGCTGAACTGGCCCAATCCCCCTGCGAATACCCGGGATATCATCGAACAACTATTGAATGCGCTGGTGAAGGCAAATACCGACAGCTATACCGTGGCGCGTATTATTGCCCCCCTGCGCCCGCGGGACCAAAGCGACTATCGACATATCGCCTTCTGGCAGCGGCTGCGTTATTTCTGCCGTATCTACCTGCAAAGCAGTCACTACCTGCATTTGCTGGAAAATGGCGTAACCGTTGATCGCATTAT
The DNA here is from genome assembly GCF_963864895.1 of Citrobacter sp. S-77. Classification (NCBI taxonomy): domain Bacteria; kingdom Pseudomonadati; phylum Pseudomonadota; class Gammaproteobacteria; order Enterobacterales; family Enterobacteriaceae; genus Citrobacter; species Citrobacter sp. S-77. The sequence continues at coordinate 2,090,561 of NZ_CAWLWU010000002.1, read as the reverse complement.
CGTGAATCGAACACCTGGACTTGCCCGTCATACTGACAATGCGGAAGCGGTATGGAGCGGATTACGTACTTTCTGCACGCTGATGGTAATCGGTGCATGGAGCATCGGCGCACAGTGGGAATCGGGTTCCGGAGCACTGACGCTTGCCGCCATCAGCTGTGTGCTGTATTCCGCCGTTGCCACCCCGTTCAAATCACTCTCATTGTTGATGCGAACGCTGGTCCTGCTGTCATTATTCAGCTTTGTGGTTAAATTTGGCTTGATGGTGCAAATCACCGACCTCTGGCAATTCATTCTGTTCCTCTTTCCACTGCTTGCCACCATGCAGTTATTAAAATTGCAGATGCCAGCGCTGGCGGGACTTTGGGGACAGTTGATCGTGTTCATGGGATCGTTCATCGCCGTGACCAATCCTCCCGTCTATGATTTTGCTGATTTTCTGAATGACAATATGGCAAAAATTACCGGCATGGCATTGTCATGGCTGGCCTTTGCCATTCTGCGCCCTGGTTCAGACGCCAGGAAGAGTCGGCGCCACATTCGCGCTCTGCGCCGGGATTTTGTCGATCAGCTCAGCCGACATCCGTCGCTCAGCGAAAATGAATTTGAGTCGTTGACCTATCATCATGTCAGTCAGCTCAGCAACAGCCAGGATGCACTGGCACGGCGCTGGTTATTACGGTGGGGAGTGGTACTACTAAATTGCTCACATGTGGTATGGCAGTTGCGCGCCTGGGAGGCACGCTCAGATCCGTTATCTCGCGTCAGGGATGTGTGCATCTCATTACTTCGCGATGTAATGAGCGAGCGTGGCGTGCAGCAACGTCCGCTGAATGCCACGCTTAATGAACTACAACGTATATGCGATACACTTGCCCATCATCATCAGTCTGCCGCACAAGAGCTGGCCGCTCTAATCTGGCGATTACACTGTTCGCTCTCTCAGCTTGAACAAGCACCACCGCCAGGTACGCTGACCCGCTGATTATTTGATAACACCACAGGCGTATCGCGCCCCGCCACCACCGAGTGGTTTGGGTTGATCGGACATATTATCTCCGCCCACATGTATCATCAGCGACTTGCCTTTGACATCATCCAGCGATTTCAGTCGCGGAGCGACGACAGCCGTAGTGGCATTCCCCTCATTATTAACCATCAGCAATGGGAGATCTCCCATGTGTCCACCACCCTCGGGGCCTTCATGCTTACCGGTTTTATGCGGGTCAAAATGTCCACCTGCCGCTTCGGCGGCCGAAGCTTTACCTTCTTTAATAGCTGGCTGACAACTGCCGTTAGCATGCACATGAAAGCCATGCTCTCCCGGCGGCAGAGCTTTCAAATCTGGCGTAAACTCCAGCCCTTTCGCCGTTTCAGAAATGGTCACTGAACCAATCGACTGCCCGACGCCTTGTGACGTCACCAGGTTCATCTCAACTTGCTCACTGGCTGCCTGTGCACCCGCACAGGCCAGTAAGGTAATAACGGCCAAACTCAAACGCTTCATACATCCTCCTTCGAACAGGTACTTGATTGATAAGTGTAAACCAGTGCCGAAAATTTGAACGACGAAGCGCAGAAAACACGATTAAGGCACGTCGTATCCCAGCGCCGCTTTACGAATTCGGAACCATTGTTGACGAGACATTGTCAGCGATTCAGCTGCAATAGCGGCACGAACGCGCTCAATTTTGCCAGAACCAATAATAGGCAGCGGTTGTGATGGCAGACGTAAAATCCACGCATACACCACCTGCTCAATAGACTGGGCATTCAGCTCTTCCGCTACCGCAGCAAGCTCATTACGCAGCGGCTGGAAAGCGTCATCATTGAACAGTCGACCACCGCCCAGACAGGACCAGGCCATCGGCCGGATGCGCAACTGTTGCAACTGATCCAGGGTGCCATCCAGCAAGAGCGGCTGATGTACCGGTGATATTTCGACCTGGTTAGTCGCCAGAGTAAATGGCAGACGCGATTGCAGCAGCGAAAACTGAGCGGGTGTAAAGTTTGATACCCCAAAGTGGCGCACTTTGCCGCTATGGTGCAGCTTTTTAAAGGCATCAGCCACGTCGTCTGCATCCATCAACGGATCGGGACGGTGGATCAGCAGCAGATCAAGATAATCGGTCGCCAGAAGCTTCAGAGACTGTTCTGCGCTGGCAATAATGTGAGCGCTGTCGGTGATATAATGACCAAGTGTATTTTCCGCTCGCGCCGTGGTAGCTATACCGCATTTGGTCACAATCTGCATTTTTTCCCGCAGATGTGGAGCCAACTTCAGTGCCTCGCCAAACGCAGCTTCACACTGGTATCCGCCATAAATATCCGCGTGATCGACAGTAGTTACGCCCAGTTCCAGATGTTCCTCAATAAAGCTGACTAACTGGCGCGCGGACATATTCCAGTCCATCAGCCGCCAGTACCCCATGACAAAGCGAGAAAATTCCGGGCCTTGCGGCGCAATAGTGATACGCTGAACCATAGCAGCTTCCTTAATAAGTGAATGTGTATCGAGTATACGCAATTGCGATTTTAAAAGAGTGAGGGTTGTTGCGGTTCTTCCGGCGGGTTGGTTTTGTTTGCACGTAATTTACGCATAAGCCGCTGGCGACAAAGCCGCAGCACATCCTGTTTTTCGGCATCGCTCATTTTTTGCCAGTTAAAACGCTCATCCCGGCTGCGAAAACATCCGCGGCAAAAACCGCGTTCGTCAGACTGACAGATCCCACGGCACGGGCTCTGGACGGGGAAAAACTCCAGCTGTTCGGCCACATCCCCTCCTTAAATAAGTTCGATATACCTATTGAAGACGTTAACTGAATTTCTGGCAAGCGCTATTGCATTAGACCGACTGGTCTATTACACTCCTTCACATGAACAAAGTAACTGAACACGACACGCGCGAACATCTTCTGGCGACCGGCGAGCAGCTTTGCATGCAACGCGGATTCACCGGTATGGGTTTAAGCGAATTATTGAAAACCGCTGAGGTTCCCAAGGGTTCGTTTTATCACTATTTTCGCTCAAAAGAAGCATTTGGTGTGGCTATGCTGGAACGCCATTATGCGGCCTATCATCAGCGACTCGGCGCGCATTTTGATGCGGGTGCTGGTAATTACCGCGACCGGATCCTGGCCTACTATCAGGAAACCCTGAATCAGTTTAGCCAGCATGGCATTATTAGCGGATGCCTGACCGTCAAATTGTCCGCCGAAGTATGCGATCTCTCTGAAGACATGCGTACGGCGATGGATAAAGGCGCGCGACATATTATTACGCTGTTAGCGCAAGCGCTGGAAAAAGGACGGGACTGCCACTGTTTGTCGTTCATTGGCGAACCTTTACAGCAGGCGCAGGTGCTGTATGCGCTGTGGCTGGGGGCCAACCTGCAAGCTAAGATTTCTCGCAGTGCTACACCGCTGGAAAATGCGCTGGCACACGTTAAAACCGTCATTACAACGCCTGACGTTTAACAGGCGTTTTTATTTAAATTATCACTAGACGACCGGTCTATTCATATCTGGAGTTATTATGTCATCTGAAAAACTGTTCTCCCCGCTGAAAGTGGGTGCTATCACAGCCGCAAACCGCGTATTCATGGCACCACTGACGCGTCTGCGCAGCATCGAACCTGGCGACATCCCGACTCCGCTCATGGCCGAATATTATCGCCAACGGGCCAGTGCAGGTCTGATCATCAGTGAAGCCACGCAGATCTCCGCTCAGGCAAAAGGCTATGCGGGTGCGCCAGGATTACACAGCGCAGAGCAAATTGCAGCGTGGAAAAAAATCACCCATGCCGTTCATGCTGAGCAGGGTCATATCGCCGTACAATTGTGGCATACCGGGCGAATCTCTCATTCAAGCCTGCAGCCAAATGGACAGCCACCGGTTGCACCTTCCGCCATCAGCGCAGGAACCCGCACTTCACTGCGCGATGAAAACGGACTGGCGACGCGAGTGGACACCTCTATGCCGCGCGCACTGGAAACCGAAGAAATTCCAGGTATCGTCAATGATTTCCGTCAGGCAATAGCTAACGCGCGTGAAGCGGGCTTTGACCTGGTAGAGTTGCACTCCGCCCATGGCTATTTGCTGCATCAGTTTCTGTCCCCTACTTCTAACCACCGCACCGATCAATACGGTGGCAGCGTAGAGAATCGTGCGCGTCTCGTACTGGAAGTCGTCGATGCCGGGATCAAAGAATGGGGCGCAGACCGTATTGGTATTCGGGTTTCCCCTATTGGTTCTTTCCAGAACGTGGATAACGGCCCGAATGAAGAAGCCGATGCACTGTATCTGATAGAACAACTCGGCAAACGCGGGATCGCTTACCTGCATATGTCCGAACCGGACTGGGCCGGTGGTGAGCCGTATAGCGATGCGTTCCGCGAGAAAGTTCGTGCTCGATTCCATGGTCCAATTATTGGAGCGGGAGCCTACACGCCAGAGAAAGCTGAAGCGCTGATTGAAAAAGGCCTGATCGATGCGGTCGCCTTTGGCCGTGCCTATATTGCTAACCCGGATCTGGTCGCTCGTCTGCAGCATAAAGCTGAACTGAATCCACAGCGCGCTGAGAGTTTCTATGGCGGTGGCGCTGAAGGTTACACTGATTATCCGACTCTGTAACTGCCCTGACGATAGCACTGGGTTTTGAGTTGCCGCCAATAAAATGTGGTCTCAAAGAGAGCGGTTATAATCCTGCATTGATAGCGGCGTCACAACGCCGCTATACTAAAACAACATTTTGAATGTATTAGCCATTTTTGAAGGGGAAGAAAAGATGCGTTTACTTCATACCATGCTACGCGTGGGCGACCTGCAACGTTCCATCGATTTTTATACCAAAGTACTCGGCATGAAGCTGCTGCGTACCAGTGAAAACCCTGAATACAAATACTCTCTGGCGTTTGTCGGATACGGCCCTGAAACCAGCGAAGCCGTCATTGAGCTGACCTACAACTGGGGCGTCGACAAATACGACCTGGGTACTGCTTACGGTCACATTGCCCTGAGCGTAGACAATGCGGCAGAAGCCTGCGAGCGTATTCGTCAGAACGGCGGTAACGTGACGCGTGAAGCGGGTCCGGTTAAAGGCGGTACGACGGTTATCGCGTTTGTGGAAGATCCGGACGGCTATAAAATTGAACTGATCGAAGAAAAAGACGCAGGTCGCGGCCTGGGTGACTAATCTCCCGTCGGGCGCAGATCGTCTGTGCCCGTAGTTTTATACTCATCATTTTGCCATAATACCCGTTGCAATTTTCCCGTATTAAGAGACCCAGATGTCCGATAACGCTCAACTTTCCGGTCTGTGTGACCGTTTTCGTGGTTTTTATCCTGTCGTCATTGATGTAGAAACAGCAGGATTTAATGCCAAAACCGATGCGCTGCTCGAGATTGCAGCCATCACGCTGAAAATGGATGAACAAGGCTGGCTGATGCCGGACATGACGTTGCATTTCCACGTCGAACCCTTTGAAGGGGCAAATTTACAGCCGGAAGCACTCGCGTTCAACGGTATCGACCCGAGCAATCCGCTACGCGGAGCTGTCAGCGAATACGATGCTCTGCACGCAATCTTTAAAATGGTGCGTAAAGGCATCAAAGACAGTGGTTGTAATCGGGCGATCATGGTTGCGCATAACGCCACTTTCGACCACAGCTTTATGATGGCGGCAGCGGAGCGTGCCTCACTGAAACGCAATCCGTTCCACCCGTTCGTTACCTTTGATACAGCGGCGCTGAGCGGTCTGTCTCTGGGACAAACCGTGCTGTCAAAAGCGTGCCTTGCGGCTGGAATGGAATTTGATGGAACTCAGGCGCACTCTGCGCTGTATGACACTGAACGTACTGCAGTTCTGTTCTGCGAAATCGTTAACCGCTGGAAGCGCCTGGGCGGCTGGCCTCTTCCGGTGCCTGAAGGAGCGTAACTGGCTCACTTCTCAAATGCTGAGGGGGCGGAATTGATGCAAAATGCATATATCCGCCTCAAAATCTGTTCCGTAACATGCGCCTCCGATCGGTTAAGCGCGTCTTAACCGATCGGCATGACGCCAGACGAGCATTGTTATTTACTGCGTTACTCTTCGCTCTTCTTCTGCTGACTCAGACCGTATTCACGTAATTTATTGGCAATCGCGGTATGCGAGACGCCCAGTCGTTTGGCGAGTTTACGTGTGCTGGGATAATTCAGATAGAGCTGCGTAAGCACTGAGCGCTCAAAGCGGCTGGTGATTTCATCCAGCGAGCCTTCCATAACCTCTTCTCCAACAGCAACCGTCGCCGCATCATAATCCGGCAATAAAATATCCTGCGGACGCAGTTCATATCCCTCAAGCTGGGTTAGCGCCCGATAGATAGCATTTTTCAACTGACGCACGTTACCCGGCCAACCATAGCGGGTTAACACTGTACTGAGATCGGCGGAAAGTTTCGGGCGCGGTACGCCCTGCTCGTCGGCAAACTTTGCGACAAACAGCTCAGTGAGCGGCATAATATCTTGCGGGCAATCGCGCAGTGGCGGCAGGTTTAACGTCAGTACGTTGAGACGATAGTAGAGATCTTCACGAAACAGGCCTTTCTGTACCAGTTCCACAAGATTTTTTTGCGTAGCACAAATCACTCGCACATCCACATGGACTTCATGATCTTCGCCGACGCGGCGGAACGTTCCGTCATTAAGAAAACGCAGCAATTTTGTTTGCATACGCGGCGACATTTCGCCAATTTCATCCAACAGAACCGAACCGCCATTAGCCTGTTCAAAGAAGCCTTTCTTGCCTTCCGGTGCATGGCCAAACAGCTCACTTTCAACCGCATCTTCAGGAATCGAAGCGCAGTTCAGCGCCAGGTATGGTTTCTCCGCACGTGGGCTCGCCAGATGGCAGGCTCGTGCAAAAAGATCTTTTCCCGTACCGGTATTCCCGGTAATCAGCAATGGCGCACTCAGCATAGCCAGCTTGCGCGCCTGCTCCACGACGTGTTTCATTTTGGTACTGACCGCGATAATCTGACTAAACGCGCTCAGATCCTGAGTGGTCATATTTTGCAGCTGACGCCCCATACGAATGGTGGAACGCAGCATCACCACAGCGCCGGTCAACATCAGTTCGTTATTTTCACCCTGTAAATGGACCGGTGTAATTTCCATCAGGAAATTTTGTCCATTAATCACGACATGTTCGCTGTGAGAATCCTGAGGATTGCTTTCCAGCCATCGCTGGAAGTTAAATCCATTGATTAACTGTGCGGCCGTGTGGTTGCGCATACGATCCTGAGTGTGCGCAAAAAGCTGGCAGCTCGCGGGATTCGCCATTTCAACTTTGCTTTTCATGTCCAGAGAAAGGACCGGTTCCGGAAGCGCTTCAAGCAGCGCGCTAAGCGCCAGATGTTCACGTTCGGAAGGCATCCAGGGTACGGTGCGAACGTCCGTTACCCCTGAAATACGGCGGATTTCAGCCATCAGGCTGCTGAAGTTTGTGAACTCCAGCTCCGCAAAATTAAGGTAAATTCGCCCGATGGGGTCAATCTCGATACCGCGTAAATCAATGCTTCGAAGCACCAGTAAATCGAGTAATTCGCGAGTCAGACCAAGTCGGTCTTCACAAAAGACTTCCAGACGCATGGGAACCTTCACCTAAACAATGGATCATATGTAAGATGATAAGCCAGTATTCCGTTAGCAGGAAGGACTCTGTCAACAAATATTGACAGCACGCTGGAAAATTGGGCACCGAGGCGTAAAGTTATACGATCGGAGCCCTTTTAGTCTTAGCTTTCGCGGGGGGATTTGTTCTTCTGTAAGGTCTCCTTGACCTGTCCAATCAACTGACGCCGAAAATCACCAAGCCGCGGTTTGTCATCGTCTATCCATGGGAGTGGGCGGCACAGTTCCATCGCTTTAATCCCCAGACGCGCAGTTAACAATCCGGCGCCAATCCCCTGTGCAGCGCGCGTGGATAATCTGGCTGCCAGATCTTGCGACATCCAGTCCATACCGACTTCCCGCACCAGTTCACTGGCCCCGGCAAACGCAATATTCAATAACACCAGCCGGAATAAACGTAAGCGACTGTAATAACCCAGTTCAATGCCATACAGGGTCGCGATGCGGTTAATTAAACGCAGATTTCGCCAGGCGATAAATGCCATGTCCACCAGCGCCAGAGGACTGACGGCAATCATCAGCGTCGATTCAGCCGCTGAGCGGCTGATTTCGCGCCTGGCCTGTGCATCCAGCACCGGTTGCACCAGGTGGGCATACAAACTCACCACTTCCCGATCATTTTGTGTTTCGTGAATTGAAGCATACCAACGCTGCAGCGCCGGATGAGACTGATCAATCCCCGCTTGCTGTGCCAGTTTTTCACAAAATGCCCGCCCTTTCCCTGTACCATGGCTATGCAGTAAATCCCGTGCCTCATCGCGCTCGTGGGCTCGCTGGCGCAGACGCCACAGGCGACGCCATTCGGTTGCGACAGAACCGATACCCGCACCGATAATCAGCGCCCCGGCGGCGCATCCGCCCATTGCGACCCAGTCCTGAGTCTGCCAGGCATTCATTGTCCACTGCACACCCTGAGCGACCACGCTGACACCAAACAATGCAAGCCCGCCCATAACCATTTTGCGCCACAGGCTACGTTTGGGACGTAAAGCTGCATCAATTACGGCTTCTGCCTGGCCTTCATCTTCCAACGGTACATCCAGCGTAGCCGGAGCAAACGTCTGCGCTTCCGTTTCGTTAAACATCTGCTGCGCTTTAAACGCCGGATTATTTTCCGTTTCCAGCGGACCTGAGAAATCGATACGCGGTTTTAACGGCTCGCTCATCGCAATTTATCTCCTATTAAAAACTCCAGCGCAGCATCAAGACGAATATGCGGTAAAGGCTTATCCACATCTAAAACCTGCGGGCGAAACGCTTCAAACTGAAAGCCCTGGCTATCCCAGAACGCCTGCCCTGGCAAACGCGCAGGCACTTCTCCCGGATAGACCGTCAGCGGCGCGCCATCGCTCAGGCGATTTCCACGCAGTGCCGGTATCTTCTCGCCCTTCACATCAATCAGCCCACTGGTGGTTGCCTGAACCGACGCCAGGCCCAGGCAATCCATGCTGATGCCTTCAAACGCCGCATTTTGCCACGCGTCCTGTATCAGTTGCTGAAGCAGTGACACCATATTGGCATGCTGATCGACCGTCACGTGATCTGCCTTAGTCGCGGCAAACAACAGCTTGTCGATAACCGGCGAGAACAACCGCCGAAACAGCGTACGCTGACCATAATGAAAGCTTTGCATTAGCTGAGTTAATGCCAGGCGCATATCGTTGAACGCTTGTGGTCCGCTGTTGAGCGGTTGCAGGCAATCAACCAACACGATCTGGCGATCGAAACGCAGGAAGTGATTCTTATAAAACCCCTTCACCACCTTCTCGCAATAGTAATTAAACCTGTCGCGTAGCATGCCTGCGTTGGTATGTTTATCCGCTTGCGCCAGCCTGGACTCACCACAGGCATCCACATCCGGCCACGGGAAGAACTGCAGTGCCGGCGCGCCAGCCATATCACCCGGCAGGACAAAACGCCCAGGCTGAATGAAGTGCAGTCCCTGCTGCTTACACTGATGCAGATAATCCGTCCAGGCAGCCGCAATCTCCGCCAGACGATTCTCATCGGCGGGGGCTAATGGATCTAATCCCTGGCTCAACTGCCGCCACTTTGCCGACCATTCAGCCCGTTGCCCCTGTAGTAGCCCGGTCATTTGTCGTGACCAGCTCAGGTAGTCCTGGGCCAGCATCGGTAAATCAAGCAGCCACTCACCGGGGTAATCCACAATCTCCAGATACAACGTGGAGGTATCTTTAAAATGACGCAGTAAAGAGTCGTTGGACTTGTAGCGCAGCGCGAGGCGAATTTCGCTTACACCACGCGTCGGCGTAGGCCAGGTCGGCGGAGAACCATACAACTGGGCCAGCCCTTCATCATAGGTAAAGCGAGGAATGCCAAAATCGCGCTGTGGAACCCGTTTAACGCCGAGCAAGCGCTCTTCGCGCGCTGCGCTGAGCAGCGGCAAACGCGCACCTGCGTGAATATTGAGTAGCTGGTTTACCATCGCGGTGATAAATGCTGTCTTACCGCTGCGGCTAAGCCCGGTGACAGCCAGACGCAGATGTCTGTCCACGCCGCGATTAACCAGCGAATTGAGTTCATTTTTAAGTCGCTTCATCGCCATCCCGTTATGCTGAAGGAGCCGTAGAAATTATAACAAACAGGAAGTAAAGATTGGGGGCAATTCTTATTTATCAACTACCTGAGAAATATCAGGCGACATCATTTATGTATGCCGCCTGTTACAGATGAAAACCGCGCGGATTATTTTTGCTCTACTTTTGGAAGGTCAATCTGCTTGATCCCCCCTTCGTTCGTCACCTGCGTATATCCCATATCAATCAGCATATCCTTCGCCTGCCCTGACTGCCGTCCTGAGTTGCAGTACAGTTTCACCGTGTCGGTCTTATCCGGAACAACGGAGGTGATTTGCGCTTTGAGATCTTTCAACGGAATGTTGACCGCTCCCTGAATATGCTCCTGCTGATATTGGTCAGGCACGCGAACATCGATCCAATGTTCTGCGGCAAAAATCGGCATACCGATGAACAACGCTAAAGCTAGTACCCCTTTTTTCAACATATTATCATCCTGAATGGTGGCTTAATTGGAAGAAAGACTATATGCCAGATCTTAAGAAAATATTGCGATCACCCTATCATCATATAAGACACCCGAACACTTTGCTTCCGGTTCTAATCAGGAGATGGCAGTATCCGTTGAATGTACAAACGCGCAATAGGCCGCCCCTTTGCGTAGTCCTCAGGGCGCATACCTCGACAAAAGTTGTTTAAATTTAGCCGGATGTGGGCAAATAGAATATATTTTCCCAATTTATTGATCTGGCAGGAGGTTATCCCCTGTTTCAATCCACATTATTGGGTTACTCTTTTAATGACAAACTGCGGTGACAGTTGTAAGGAGACCCTGTATGGCTATGTATCAAAACATGCTGGTAGTCATCGATCCTAACCAGGACGATCAACCAGCATTACGGCGCGCTGTTTATTTGCATCAACGGATTGGTGGCAAAATTAAAGCCTTTTTGCCGATCTATGACTTTTCCTATGAGATGACCACCCTGCTGTCACCAGATGAGCGTACAGCAATGCGTCAGGGTGTCATCAGCCAGCGAACAGCATGGATACGTGAACAAGCAAAATACTATATCGAGGCAGGTATTCCTCTTGATATAAAAGTGGTCTGGCACAACCGTCCGTTTGAAGCCATCATCCAGGAAGTTATCAGTGCTAAGCATGACCTGGTCCTGAAAATGGCGCACCAACACGACCGTCTGGAAGCCGTGATTTTCACACCAACTGACTGGCATTTACTGCGTAAATGCCCAAGCCCGGTATGGATGGTTAAAGACCAACCGTGGCCGGAAGGTGGTAAAGCGCTGGTTGCAGTTAACCTGGCAAGTGAAGAGGCATATCACAACGCCCTCAACGAAAAACTCGTTAAGGAGACACTGCAACTCGCAGAGCAAGTTAACCATACCGAAGTGCATCTGGTTGGAGCCTATCCGGTCACACCTATCAACATCGCCATTGAGCTGCCTGAATTTGACCCCAGCGTCTATAACGACGCCATCCGTGGGCAGCACTTGTTGGCAATGAAAGCATTGCGCCAAAAGTTCAGTATCGACGAGAAAGTCACCCACGTTGAAAAAGGATTACCTGAAGAGGTTATCCCTGATTTAGCTGAACATTTACAGGCAGGTATCGTGGTATTAGGAACGGTTGGGCGTACCGGTATTTCAGCTGCGTTTCTCGGAAATACAGCGGAACAAGTCATCGACCATCTACGCTGTGACCTGCTGGTTATCAAACCCGATCAATATCAGACCCCGGTTGAACTGGACGACGAAGAAGACGATTAACCGCACAGAAAAATGCCGGATGGCGACGTCATCCGGCATTAAAAACACTTAGCGCTTATCTTCACCGCCAAGGAAATAGATCCCAAGCGGGATCGCCAGCAGAATAGTAAACACCATGCTGTAGACGCAAATCATTGCAGATTGAATGGCATACATTGAAGCGGTCCACTCTGAAAGCGGAATATTGTACTGCTCAATTACCCCACCGATTGTGGCTCGCGTAACCACCGATGCTGCGATGATGAACACCCCAAGCAGACACAACAGAAATTTCCTTCCCTTCGCTGTTTTCAGCTTAGCCATGACCATAGTATCGTCCTTTTCATTTGCAGATGAATACCTTGTTACTTTGCAATAACAATACCATGACATCAGCTCATTGTCTGCTACATAAGACTCGCTAAAAGGTTGCCTTCAGCATTATTCGCCTGAAAACAGCGCTGATTATCTTATTTCTCTCTCTTTATGCTTAATGATCTGACACCCTGAACTGGATAAAATATCTGGACTGGATATGTCAGATGATATTTAGCTAACACGGAGTAGCCTGGGAGAATCATGATCGCTGAACTGTTTATGAACAATGCATTTAATCTGACGGTAATTCTCAGTTGCTGTGCGGCATTAGTCCTGATGAGCGTCTGGTTTCATCGCTGCGAGAAACGTAAAAAAGGATTCATATTCCACGCGGCGCAATTTTTCGTCTATGCCATTATCATTGGAACATTCGGCAGCATCGCCAATAATGTGATTGAAAGCTACAGGCTGAAATTTATATCCCCGAGCGTTGTCGACTTCCTCTGTACCTCTTTGATTGCGCTCATTCTGACCATAAAACTCTTTCTGGTGATCAACCAGTTTGAAAAATCACAGATCAGCAAAGGCAGAGATATCACCAGTGCCCGGATCCTGTCGCGAATTATTAAGATAACTATCGTTGTCGTCATCATTCTGCTGTATGGCGAACATTTTGGAATGAGCTTATCCGGACTGCTAACCTTTGGTGGCATCGGCGGTATAGCTGTTGGTATGGCGGGGAAAGACATTCTGAGTAATTTCTTTTCCGGAATTATGCTCTATTTCGACAGACCGTTCAGTATCGGTGACTGGATCCGTTCTCCGGACAGAAATATCGAAGGTACAGTAACAGAAATTGGCTGGAGAATGACCAAAATAAACACCTTTGATCATCGTCCTCTGTATGTGCCGAACTCAATTTTCTCGTCAATTAGTGTAGAAAATCCAGGCAGAATGACTAACCGACGGATAAAAACGGTGATCGGGTTACGTTATGAAGATGCCGATAAAATAAGTACAATTGTCGAGTCAGTAAGACAGATGCTGCAAAACCATCCCGGTATAGACCAGAAGCAAACCTTGCTGGTTTATTTTAATGAGTTTGCGGATTCCTCTCTGAATATTATGGTCTATTGCTTTACAAAAACGACCGTATGGCAGGAGTGGCTCGCCGTTCAGCAGGATGTTTATTTAAAGATTATTACTATCGTCCAGGCAAACGGAGCCGATTTTGCCTTCCCAAGCCAGACGCTGTATATGGAAGATGCCACAGCACAAGCGTCTTCACACTAAAAGAATAAGACGCGAAATTTCGCGTCTTATTTACTTAGAGCAGCATGGTTCTGCCTCGAGAGCTAAAAACAGCCAAGTTATAGTGGCCTGACATGCCGCAGATAGTGGGCAAACAGCACTTTTAACTTCCTGTCTTCGATTGTCACGGGCAGACTAAAAATCAGGCAACAATCTCGATTAAATTACCATCAGGATCGCGTATCACGGCTTCATAGTATCCGTCACCAGTAGTGCGTGGGGCTGATGCTAAAATCCCCTGTTCCTGGGCACGCAGCGCCATTGCGTCAACACTCTCGACACTGCCGACGGAGATGGCCAGATGAACCCATCCAACCGTGTTGTTGTCGGGCGAACAGGATGTAAGTCCAGTCTTGGTCATCAACTCAATCGCAATGCTATCACCAATATTGACGAAATAGGACTCAAACCCCGGATTCGTTTTACTGCAGTATTTTTCGTTAATCTCTCCACCAAAAAACGTGACCCAGAAATGAGCTTGTCGCTCGAGATCCTGTGTCCACAATGCCATATGGGCAACCTTCATCGCGAACCTCCACTGGTTTTATTCATAATTATACATTCCGTACTAACGGGACATTGACAACGCTAATCATAATGCACGATCATGCTTAGTATTGCTCGATTTTTATTTATTCAGGAGTTTTTATGCTCGATTACGCTGCATTCCCACAACAGCGACAGGCACTAATTCATCAGATCCTTCAGGAAAACGGTAGAGTGGTCTGCTCCGAACTCGCCGGACGATTAGGCGTTTCAGAACACACAATTCGCCGTGATCTACATGAACTTAGTAAAGAAGGTGTATGCAAGAAGGTATATGGCGGAGCCGTTATTTCATTGCCGGAATCAGCGGAGATCGCCGTTCGTAAGAACATCAATGCGGAGAAAAAGAGCAACATCGCGCAAAGATGTGCCCGGCTGGTTAAATCCGGGAGCTGCATTTTCATCGATACGGGTAGCACTAACCTGGCGATGGCTGAAGCCCTGCCCGCCGAGCTTGCACTAACAGTAGTGACTAATTCGCCAGAAATTGCCGCCGTTCTGCTAAAGAAACCACTGTTTGAGGTCATTACTCTGGGTGGCCAGGTACAGAGATCGTCAGGTGGTTGTGTTGGAGCCACGGCGATATCTCAATTGCAGGGCATTTTATTTGATCAGGGATTTATTGGCGGATGCGCAATGGCGCCCGAGTCAGGATTGACGGGGTTTGATTACGCAGATTGTGAGTTTAAAAAAGCGGTGATTAAACAGTGCAATGAAACTATCGTCGCACTGACGGCAGATAAAATCCCGGCAGTAGCCCGGTATGTTGTTACCGAAAGCAGCAACATTGATGTCATTGTTGTAGAGGAAAATATCAGCAAAGAGTACGCAACCGCCTTTCAGGCGCATGACATCCGGATTTATACGGTATAACGTCTGTACCTAAAAATTATCTCATATAATCAAATAAATATAACGATGATAAACGTAGCCCCCTCCTCCGTTTGAACGCTTGTTCGGGAAATAGCCGGAGCGACCTCCCGAACGCCAGACGTTATTTCAGTGCTTCAATTGGCGCACCAAAGTTGATGTGTAGCACATTGCCGTCGATCACCAATGCCGGAACAGACTTCACACCAACCCGTTCAGCCTCAGCGACTCGATCAGGTTGTTCACCCAGGTGAATAATATCGACTTTCACATTTGGGGACAGATGCTGAAGCAGCGCCTCTTCCGCGGAAACGCAAACCGGGCAACCGGCATGATAATAGGTAGCCTTTGTCATGATATATCTCCTTATGAATTATAGTATCGATTCGATACTATAATTCATACTACGCTGCTTTTATGCTTTGTCAATTTAGTTTTTAATCGATACTATATATCAAGGAGGATTTCGTTATGCACGACATGTCACTTTTCGACGTACTGGACAGGCTTTCCAGCCTGACGCGGATGTGGTTTCGCCAGCATCCTTTACTGGCGGATATTCAACCGGTACAGCTCAGCGCGTTGATGTATCTCGCTCGCTGTAACCGCTATTCCAATACGCCGCTAGGCGTGACGGACTATCTTGGACTCACCAAAGGAACCGTTTCACAATCGCTAAAGTTGTTGGAAACAAAAGGACTGATTGTGCGAACCCAGGACGTTCGGGATAAACGCAGCGTCCATTTACAGGTCTCTGAGTCAGCGAAAACCTTACTCGATGCCCTACTTCCCCCCTCATTTTTGGTGGCGGGAGAGTCTGCTATGGGGAAACGATCTGACTTGTTAAAAGAGTTGTTGTTCGAACTTCTGCGTGAAATCCAGAGAACCAACAATGTTCCTGGCTTCGGTCTTTGCCATAGCTGTCAGTTCCATCTAAAAAATAATGGCCAGAGATTTTGCAATCTCACGAAAGAACCGCTGAGTGAGGATGATTCAAAACTGATTTGTCGGGAACATCAGCCCCCGGAAGAGTAATAACAGCAGAGGCTGGCACGCGTTTACGCACCAGCCTTTATATCAGTTCTGGATAGTCGTGCTGATATCCAGTCCAGTGAGTGTCGTCCGCCACGACCTGGGCCAAAGGCTAATCGCCTTTAGGCTGCCATCGTCATTGAGGATGTCCAGCACGTCCATCTGGTCGATTTCAACCAAGCGCCGGAGCACATAATCGGCATCAATGCCCACATCTTCGTTGCGCTTGGCTTTAAGTTCGGCAATCCTGTTTTGAATGACAGCTTTTGACAGCAATTTTGTAGCAGTACCGTAGCAGTTTTAGCGCTGTACCCCACACGAATCGCTGCCTGACACGCGCTGCTTGAGCTTGAGCATCTTTAACAACCTCATCTCGGGAATTGTTCGCCCCTGTTCAATCATACGGGCTACGGTCTGTGCATTCGCTTCCTGTGAAAATACCAGTTCACTGAACAGGTAATAACGGTGCATGCGATAACGACAACAATTGCCCGGTCACTCAGGCTTAATCCTGCAATTCTGTCGGCCAACATCCTGGGCAACTCTTTTGCTGTTTTAGGTGTTTCGGCATATGCCTTCGCTGATACACCGCAGCCGGTCAGCGTGGTGCCTGTTCCATATGAAAGTCTGCTGTAAATGGTGCTCATTCTGGTCATAGCCTCACCTCCGATTTTTCGGATGGCGCTGTGGGTGATTAAAGGGTCAGGCTTCACGGGATGGATTTATCAACAAAGCACGTAGCGGATGATTCCCATGACCCCTTAAACGAAAAAGGCCGCCAGATGGCAGCCTTAACTCGGTGAAAAGTGCTAATTAATATCGCTTAATTGTGTTAACCGGTGTTCTTTCTGACCAGTCAGGTCGTGCGCCAGTCATAATTGCCCTCTGCTGTGAAGGTGTAATTGACTGGGTAATTTCAGGCATCGACCTGTAGACAGGTTTAGCAGGTGATTTGATGACAACATCAGAACTACAGCCAAAGAGGAGAAAAACTGCAAACACACATAATTTAAAATCAATCACTTACAACCCTTCCGGTGGGATAAAACAGTAGAAAATAGTACAACAGTGTGAACGTCACTGTGATTCTGCATTCGTCTTCAGAGTAACGGTCAAAAGATTTTATAAAAATATTTTACAAAATGATACCAACCATAATTTATTGGTTATAGCTGTAGAAATGATACTTTCTTAAACACATTTACGATGGGATAAAAGAGTTCTATCTTCACGGGCTGGATTTATCAACAAAGCACGCAGTGGTTGATTCCCGTGAGCCTGAAATGAAAAAGGCCACCATATGGCGACCTCTAAACTTTGAATAGGATTTTCTCAATGAACGGCTTCGTGATAAATAATCTGCCCGCCCATACCTGAAATCAGCTTATCTACTCGAATATAATCCGTATAGAAAAAAGATGGAGCATCATCCCAGTGACAGAGTGCGATTTCACGCTTCAGATATGTGTCATAGTAGATAACACGAGCCTTACATGGCCTGGTTTTTCCTCCAGATTGTGTGGGATATCTCATCTTGAATCGGTAATTGTCACTCACATGCTTATTAGCTGATGAGATCATTATTAACTCTGGAACATTCCAAAAAGTAAATGTCAGGCACATCATAACAGTAAGGCAAACGCCGAAAAGCCTCTTAACCATACCTGCTGCGACCTTATTACTTAGGTACACACGCCAAGCAATGAACATTCCTATCAGGAAGGAAGTCCCAACAATAACTGACTTATAAAGCACCCCATCAAAAAGGTATGTGTCGTGAGTTGTTTTGTCTGCCCACGCACACCAAATAACCCAAATGACTGCGAAGCAGAATGAAATCAACTCTACCTTTGTTGGCAACCTCATTATCATTAATCCATTTCTCATCTTCCTTGAAGTGAAATATATCAAATTGATAACTACCTTTGATACCTCGAAGTGGGCTTAGACTTGGCGCGCCTGACAGGGATCTAACCAGCGAGCATTCAATTATGACTTGAGTGCTTTACAGCTTACCTACAGGCAAATAAAAAGCCCAAGGCGTTAACCTCGGGCTCGAAAACTAATTTACTGCCAGTACATACAACAATGGCACAATATCAGATTCACACGAAATGCATGCTATTTAATTGACTTTTGCAATACCCTGCTGCGAAAAAGACGTCATTTGTTGTGATCGGGTTCTCACCGTACAAAGCATGGATTCGCTATCGAGCCCCTTGAAGATGCTGCACAAAACTCGCAGTAGTCCGCATAGTAGTGGCTCCAGTTGTCCGGTTTGACACCACGCATAGCGGCTAAGTCCTGTTGCTGAAAAACATCACGACCAGCCAGTTCCGCTTTCACATCCTGCGCCGCCAACCCTCAAGCCAGGTCATCAACTGACCTTTCGTCGCACCTCTTAAATCGGCGGTGGCAACCATCAGTTGCTGGAGCACGTATTCGAGAAATTGAGTGTTCATACAGCACAACTGTGCTCAGAAATGATCAATGTCTTAAGAGCACAAATTGTCAATTTTCTGTCAGGCGTAAAAAAGAAAAACCCGCCATAGCGGGTTCTCAGGTTTTAAGATTTTTATTGCTCAAGTTATGGGCAGTTAATCAGCTTAGGCGCGGTAAATTACATTTATCCTCAACACCACTGTTTCGGAAATAACTTCGTCCACAACATACTGGACAAGGTCCGTAGGAGATTTCTTCAGATAAAAACCGGGGATAATCCCCC
>NZ_CAWLWU010000002.1:2001287-2070619 GCF_963864895.1 Citrobacter sp. S-77 | reverse complement strand
ATAGTGCTGACTAAATACCAGTCATTACCGTTTTTTATTAAATTATAGTCATAGGCTCCTGCAACAATACGTCCATATTGCGTGAAAACACCATTTGAGTTTCCTTTGACCGTTATTATTTCAATTCCATTTAGTGTCTGGGAGCCGGTACCACCAAGGTTGTTAACAATAACATTAGTATCCCCCTCACTATCACCATTAATCACCAGTTTATCGGTAAGCGAGCTATCATCAGATAGTTTTGAGTTAAAAATGATTACGCCGCCATCACCTTTGTAATTATTGTTAATGGTTAGTATTGTACCGACTGTACTTGCGTTTGAAAGATTAACTACGCCGGAATTTATCAAGGAGTTTAAATCTGAGTCCCCGAAGACTTTCCACTCTGAAGACGAATCAATGTTAAGGCTGTTAACATTATTCATTGAACCATAAATATATGATTTATTGAACAATAAAACATCAATCGCTGCATTTCCTGCTGCGGTTATATTACCTGTAGCTACGCTTCCATTAAAGTCCATATCAACAACAGAATTATCACTGGTAGTGAGTAATATATCATTACCGCTGTCAACTTTAGAATTATATACATGTATATGTGCAGTAGCGTCAGCACCTACCGCTATTGCGGGGCCATTTTCGGTCGCGATAGATGAATTGTTTAGTGTAACCTCATTATCGGCATAGGTACCATCATAACCCTTAGTCAGATAGAGGCCGATAGTGTTATTTTTAGTATTAATAGAACTACCATTTTCAAGTTGAACAATTCCACCTTTTGTGACAATACCATAATTGCCAGAAGAGATGATTTTAGAGTTATCAAATTGGGTATAACCACCAACAAGATAAGCCCCATTTCCTTGGGAAGTTATAGTGCTGTTTTTAACTATTGTTTTGGTATCACCGGTGCTCTCTGTAGGAGAAGCATTCACTAATATCCCATGGGCCTGCGAACCATTTCCTGTAACTTCAACATTAATGGTTGTATTATCAATTAAATACAAACCGGCACCTCCGGGATTAAAGACCCCCCATGTATCTTTGACAGATATATTATCATTAATTATCATTTGGGCTTGTGTGGTTGCAGGGCCAAATACAGCACTAGAAACAACCAGGGCAATTAATTTTTTTTTGCTATTCAATTTTTCCTCACTTCACCATTACTATTGATAAACACTATTTCAATGAGACTAAACACATCACAATTACATGAAACATATTGGGGACAAATTTAATTATTATTTAACCCAGCCATTACTGTAGGGCAACCACATGAAATTATTGATAGTATTTTAACATGCAGTTAGCATGAAATTTGTATGATAAAATTAAGGTGATTCCGAAAAATATATAGCTAGTCAGCCTCAGTGCCGCTGCCCTGATTCCACTATTGCACTGATTATCTCGAGCTTCGCCGAGCCATTGCGGCAATATTCGCGTAGTACAACTCTATTGCTCCAATAAATAGTCCGCGGCAGGGTTTGATGAATAAAATCAGCCCTGGAATACAACCCATTTAACGCAACAAGCACGTCAAATGCCTGAGGCCATCACGGTCTGATTGCTTATACATTTTTTCTTTAGGTTTCAGGTTTTTGAGCTTTGTATCGGTAAGCATTGACGGTATCCAGTTTCAATAAATACCGTCATGGGTGATAGATTATGACGGTAATTCGTTTAATACGTCATTTATACCGTCAAAAAAATGAGGTTTCCTGATGCGGTTAACAAAGGTTCACGAGAGGTGCTGGCGCTGTAATCCGCGCCAGCTCTGGTTTTAGATGAGGTTAACGAAGGCTATCAGGAGCATGTATTCAACTAGTGCTTCACAATATACATTGTACGGCTATAGGCCACATCTTCAGGGTTGGTAATGGGATACCCTTTCAGCCATGGTTTAATTAAACGCCCGTTGGTGTACTGATAAATAGGCGCAATGGGAGCCTGTTCCATCAGGATTTTTTCTGCGGCGTTATAATCCGCATTACGTGCTTTTTCCGTGTTTTCCATCGTGGCCTGGGTCAACACTTTATCGTATGCAGGATTATTAAACCGGGAAATATTCCCGGAATGAGTCGATGTTAATAACGACAGGAACGTTGATGGTTCATTGTAATCACCTACCCAGGAGGCGCGGATCACATCGAAATTACCGGTATTACGGCTGTCGATATAGGTTTTCCATTCCTGGTTTTGCAACTTCACATCAACACCGAGATTTTTCTTCCACATAGAAGCAACGGCGATGGCGATCTTCTGATGGTTTTCCGAAGTATTGTACAGCAGCGTCAGTTTAAGCGGTTTCTGCGGCCCATAGCCCGCTGCACGTAACAACGTTTTCGCCTGAGCATTCAGCTCTTCCTGACTCATTTGCTCAAATGGAGAAGGCTCAGGTACAAAGCCTGCAGTGACATCCGGCGTGAAATGCCAGGCTGGTTTTTCCCCGGTACCTAAGACTTTTTCCGCCATCAGACGGCGATCGATAGTCATACTGAGCGCCAGGCGCACTCGCGAATCTGCCGTCGGCCCTTTCTGCGTATTAAACGCATAATAATAAGTACCGAGCTGAGGTGGGGTGTAAACCTGCCCCGGAATATCCTTCAACAGTTTCTGATACATGTTTTTCGGAAAGGATTCCGTAATATCAATATCACCGGCGAGATAACGCTTTGTTGCCGCAGATTCCTGATTAATTGGCAGGAACGTCACTTTTTGCAATACGGTTTTGGCGTTGTCCCAATAGTGTGTATTCGGCACAACCACCAGTTTTTCGTTAACGACACGATCCTGCAATACATAGGCCCCGTTGCCGATCAAATTACCCGGTTTTGTCCACTCTTTACCGCTTTCAACATTGGTTTTTTGTACCGGGTAAAACGCAAAGTTCGCCGTCAGATTGGCAAACCAGGGCAGTGGTTTATCCAGTTGAACTTTTAATGTCCTGGCATCTACCGCGCTAACTCCCAGTTTATCGGGTGTGGCTTTGCCGTCGATAATCGCCTGTGCATTATTGATACCAGCCAAAGCTGCAAACCATGCAAACGGGGAAAGTGTTTTTGGATCAACCAGTCGCTGCCAGCTATAGACAAAATCCTGTGCCGTTACCGGCGTACCGTCGGCCCATTTCGCGTTATCGCGTAGCGTAAATGTCCAGATGCGGTTATCGTTACTCTTCCACTGCGTGGCTACACCGGGAATGATTTCACCTTTATCATTCTGGTTGACCAACCCTTCAAATAAATCGCGGATAACCTGAATTTCAGGCAGTCCTACAGCTTTCGCCGGATCCAGCGACGCAGGCTCATCCTTTATATGACGCACCAGTTCTTGTTTTTCTGCCAGTACCGTTCCGCTGGGAACATCCGCAGCATGCGATAAAGAAATGCTGCTAACCAACAGCGCACAACAGGTTACTGAAACAGAATGCCTCATAAAATACCCTCAGATCCGGCCATTAAGTGAATGTGTAATTATTTGTATCGCCAGCAGGAAATGCAATTAACTTCCGACAAGAAAGTGATATTACACCTGAAAAGATAAGTGTGTGAAAACGATTTGATTATCCAGACATTTTGCACAACACTGCGAGTAACAATTCATGCTTTCAGAGAAGATTATGACCGTTACCCGTCCTCGTGCCGAGCGCGGCGCATTTCCACCGGGAACCGAACATTACGGACGTTCACTGCTGGGCGCACCGTTAATCTGGTTTCCCGCCCCCGCGGCCGATCGCGAGAGTGGTCTGATTCTGGCGGGAACTCACGGTGATGAAAACTCTTCAGTGGTTACCCTTTCCTGCGCGTTGCGTACGCTTAACCCTTCGCTGCGCCGCCATCATATTGTGCTGGCGGTTAACCCTGACGGTTGCCAGCTTGGATTGCGCGCGAATGCTAATGGTGTGGATCTCAATCGTAATTTTCCGGCGGCAAACTGGAAAGCGGGAGAAACAGTATATCGCTGGAACAGTAGTGCAGAAGAACGCGATGTGGTGTTGTTAACCGGTGAACATCCGGGGTCTGAACCAGAAACTCAGGCACTGTGTCAGCTTATTCACCGCATTCATCCCGCCTGGGTGGTTTCTTTTCACGATCCGCTGGCCTGTATTGAAGATCCCAGACACAGCGAATTAGGCGAGTGGCTGGCGCAGACGTTTGAATTACCCCTGGTCACCAGCGTAGGTTATGAAACGCCCGGTTCTTTCGGCAGCTGGTGCGCCGATCTGAACTTACACTGCATTACCGCTGAGTTTCCGCCCATCTCTTCAGATGAGGCCAGCGAAAAATATCTGCTGGCGATGTCTAATCTGCTGCGTTGGCATCCTAGAGATGGAGCAGCCCGGTCGTAAAATGCAGGGCTGGCTCTGCGTCATCGGCCAGCCAGGTTGGGCCATCCAGATCTGCAAAGCTGACCTGCGGTGTTAGCGGCAATGCGGCATTAATGGCCCGGGAAGTACACAGCATGCATCCCAGCATCAGAGCAAATCCCTGTTCGCGCGCTTCGGCCGCCAGCGCCAGCGCTTCCGTCAGGCCGCCCGTTTTGTCCAGTTTGATATTCACCATTTCATAACGCCCGTGCAATGCTTTCAGGCTACTGCGGGTGTGACAGCTTTCATCTGCACAGATGGGCAACGGATGGATAAAATTCTCCAGAGCGGCATCATCCTGAGCAGGTAACGGCTGTTCCAGCATTGCGACGCCTAAATCTGCCAGCAATTGACAACGTGCTGCGAGCCCTTCGGCACGCCAGGATTCGTTGGCATCGACAATCAGCGTGGCGTCTGGAACTGCCGCACGGATAGCGACCATCCGCTCGCTGATTAGGCGGGCATCCAGTTTAACTTTCAGTAATTTCGCGCCATTCTCCCACAGAGCTGCTGCGCTTGCCGCCATCTGCTCTGGGGTACCGATCACCACGGTCTGGGCCGTCGTCACAACTGCATCCAGCTCAGTGCCAATAAATTCAGCCAGCGTTTGTCGCTGTTGCCGGGCACTCAAGTCCCATAAAGCACAGTCAATCGCATTACGCGCAGCCCCTGCAGGCAACAGTTTCTGTAAATCTTCGCGGGTCAGCCCGCTTTCCAGTTGCCGGGCAATACTCATAATTTGTGCCAGTACCGAAGCATCACTTTCGCCATAACGGGGATAAGGCGTACATTCCCCGATGCCTTTTACGCCATTTTCTTCCAGCTCAACCACCACGACGTGTGCTTCTGTTCTGCTGCCTCGGGCAATCACAAAGGGAGTGTGTAGCGGCCAGGCTTCCTCATATACCTTAACTGATCTCATTTATTTTCCTTATGTAATCCCGGAAGCGGATATCCGCAAATAGCGTTTGCCGTGTTAACTGTTGATGGCATAAACTAGCCACGACGTTAACTATATGTAAACAGGAAGATAACCATGTCACAAACCGTTCATTTCCAGGGCAACCCGGTTTCAGTCGCCGGCTCCATTCCTCAGGCTGGTAGCAAAGCTCAGGCTTTTACTCTTGTGGCTAAAGACCTGTCTGACGTTACGCTGGCCCAGTTCGCAGGCAAGCGCAAAGTGCTGAATATTTTCCCAAGCATCGATACCGGCGTTTGCGCGGCATCGGTACGTAAGTTTAACCAACTGGCGACAGAAATCGACAATACCGTCGTGCTGTGCATTTCAGCCGACCTGCCATTTGCCCACTCTCGTTTCTGCGGCGCGGAAGGTCTGAGCAACGTTATCACGCTGTCAACTCTGCGCAATGCTGAATTCCTGAAAAACTATGGTGTTGAAATCTCCGAAGGCCCGTTGAAAGGCCTGGCCGCACGTGCCGTGGTAGTTATTGATGAAAATGACAACATTATTTTCAGCCAACTGGTCAACGAAATTACCAACGAGCCAGACTACACTGCCGCACTGGACGTACTGAAAGCCTAAGTTCTTATGAAGACACAACGTCTTCGCTGGCATAAAGCCAGTCAGTTGAAAAACTGGCTGGCTTTTTGTTTATAGCCCCCAGGTATTGCCGGAAGCTACAGACAAAAAAATCCGGAAACGAATGAACATTTCCGGATTCTTATACAACCATCTGTTCGGCCAACCGCCTGGCAGTCACCAACGATGATGTTGTTTTTTATATCTGCTGATTATTCAGCATCTGGTTCTTCGGTTTTGTACTTCGCCGCAGTCTCTTTGATAAGAGTCTGCAACTCACCGCGCTGGTACATCTCGATTAAAATGTCGCAACCGCCAACCAGTTCACCATCAACCCACAGCTGCGGGAAGGTTGGCCAGTTTGCGTATTTCGGCAACTCGGCGCGAATATCCGGATTTTGCAGAATATCGACATAAGCAAAGCGTTCACCACAGGCTGACAGCGCCTGCACGGCCTGTGCGGAGAAACCGCAGCTTGGCAGTTTTGGAGAACCTTTCATGTACAGGAGAATCGGGTTTTCAGCGATCTGGCGCTGGATTTTTTCGATAGTGGTGCTCATTATCTTGCTTCCTTAAACTTCTTTTACGGCAGTAGTCTGACATTGTAGCGGGTCAGGCTGGCAACGGAAAATAACATTTTCATTACGCCTTATTATTTTATCCCCTGTCGCTAAAAGTTGCATTCACAATCTCACTTATCCCCTTAAAGGGTGTGGATTTGATTATCTGTTCACCAGTTTTATCTTTATTTGCTGTTTTTTTTTGCGGTCGGTAACGAAACATAGTTTTAAACGAAAAAAGCTATTAAGCTTCCCGTTTCTATAGATTAGAATCATCAAGTTTTGTAAATCACACGCAGGCACGATAGACCTGCCTTACCAGAGGACTGCTCAGTGGCGCGGATAAACCGAATCTCGATCACGCTCTGTGCTTTACTTTTTACCACACTGCCTTTTACGCCCATGGCCCATGCTTCCAAGCAAGCCAGGACGACGCCTACTGTTTCGCACACCATCAAAACGGTAGATAAAAAGAAAAGCTCAACAGCCAGTCAAAAAACAACCAAAACCACTCAGAAGACGGCTAAAAAATCCACCAGCAAAACCAGCAGTAAAACCGCCTCAGTAAAAAAACGCACAACCACTCCAGCAAAATCGACTAAAACAGCAAACCGTCGGGGGAAAGCAGCCACAGCGCAAACCGCCGCCGTCACCTGGACTGAAAAATGCACCCCGCGTAAAGGTCATAAACCGCGCTGTGTGAAAGTGAAGTCGACAACCCCTGTAACGCTTGCTGAGACACATAAAGTTAAAGTGCAAAAAGCGACCAAAACCGCCATGTCCACCCTGATGAACCAAATCGGTAAACCTTACCGTTGGGGTGGCACATCACCAAGGACCGGTTTTGATTGCAGCGGTCTGGTGTATTACGCGTATAAAGATTTGGTGAAGTTTCGCATTCCGCGCACCGCCAATGAAATGTACCACCTGCGGGACGCAGCACCTATCGAACGTGGCGAACTGAAAAACGGCGATCTGGTCTTCTTCCGGACACAGGGCCGGGGTACCGCCGATCACGTCGGTGTCTACGTTGGCAACGGCAAATTTATCCAGTCGCCTCGTAGCGGTCAGGAAATTCAAATCACCTCGCTGAGCGAAGATTACTGGCAGCGCCACTATGTCGGCGCTCGACGCGTAATGACGCCTAAAACAATTCGCTAAAAACTTACCCTACAGCGTGTGCTGTAGGGTAAGTTCTTCTTTTGCATAACCTTTCAATTTGCTACCCTATCCTTACGCACAATGAGGTTATTGTGTGTACTCAATATAAATAATAAGGAGAGAAGCAATGTCGTTTGAATTACCTGCATTACCGTATGCCAAAGATGCTCTGGCACCGCACATTTCTGCTGAAACGCTGGAATACCACTATGGCAAACACCATCAAACCTACGTGACCAATCTGAACAATCTGATTAAAGGCACAGCGTTTGAAGGCAAGTCACTGGAAGAGATCGTACGTAGCTCTGAAGGCGGTGTATTTAATAACGCAGCTCAGGTATGGAACCACACGTTCTACTGGAACTGCTTGGCACCAAACGCTGGTGGCGAACCGACCGGAAAACTGGCCGAGGCCATTACTGCATCCTTTGGCAGCTTCGCAGACTTCAAAGCGCAATTCACCGATGCCGCAATTAAGAACTTCGGTTCCGGCTGGACCTGGCTGGTAAAAGGGACGGATGGCAAACTGGCTATCGTTTCCACCTCTAACGCAGGTACACCACTGACCACCGATGCGACACCTCTGATGACCGTTGACGTCTGGGAACACGCCTACTACATCGACTATCGCAATGCACGTCCTGGCTACCTGGAGCATTTCTGGGCGCTGGTAAACTGGGAGTTTGTTGCGAAAAACTTCGCAGCATAAAATGACAACGCAGAAGGGATCCCCTTCTGCGTTTTAGTGTTAATTTACAGTCGGGCACGCTTCCTGAGGCTGCTTTTTCGCTGAGATGAAGACCAGCAGCAAAGCCAGCCCCGCCACAATCGCCCCCATCACCGGCACAAAGCTATAACCTAACCCACCGGATATCACTGCGCCACCAGCCGCAGCCCCGAGGGCATTGCCCAGATTAAATGCCCCAATATTAACCGATGAAGATAATCCTGGCGCTTCGCTGGCAACGCGCATCACGCGCATCTGCAAAGGCGGGACTACCGCAAACGTCGCCGCGCCCCAGACCACCATACTGATAGCCGCTCCCAGCTCATTACGCGCCAGAAATGGAATTGCCAGCATAATGACCATCAGCAGTAATAAAAAGCCTTTCAGCGTGCCGTTGACCGACTTGTCTGCCAGCCGACCACCAAGATAATTACCTATAGAGAAACCAACACCAATTAACACCAACATCCCGGTGACAAATGCTGGTGTGGCATGGGTAATACTGTGCAGCACGGGTGAGATATAGGTATAAAGCGTAAACATCGCACCTGCCCCCAATACGGTGGTCAGTAGCGCCGAGACAACCTGCGGACGCATCAGCACCGCAAGTTCTTTACGCACTTCAGGACGCTCTCCTGCCCCGCCTTTAGGTAACGAGAAGAACAGACTGATCATCGCAATCACGCCCAGACCCGCAGTTGCCAAAAAGGACATTCGCCAGCCGATGGTCTCGCCCAGCCAGGTTGCCGCAGGGACACCGCCAATATTGGCGATCGTTAGGCCCATAAACATGGTAGCAACCGCGCTGGCCTGCTTGTGTTTTGGCACCACGCTCGCCGCCACAACAGAACCAAGGCCAAAAAAAGCGCCGTGATTAAGACTGGTCAAAATACGTGACAGCATGAGAGTCGTGTAATCCGGTGCAATTGCCGAAAGCACATTACCCAGTGTAAATATCACCATCAGAAAAATAAGCGCATTACGGCGCGCACGATGAGAAAGCAACAATGTCATCAGCGGAGCACCCACCATCACGCCAACCGCATATGCGCTGATTAACATTCCGGCAGCAGGAATCGATACATCCACCCCCCGGGCAATGACGGGTAATAATCCCATAGGAGAAAATTCGGTCGTGCCAATACCGAACGCACCAATCGCCAGTGCCAGTAACGGATAATTTATTTTCATACTTCGACTCCATAACGTCGAGCCGTGGCACGACACGTAATAAGAGTCAAAAGCATGACATTGATCGCAAAAATAATAAAGTTAACAAATTTGCAAAAGACTTTTGCAAATTCGCAAATAATAGAACGGGAAAAACGTGCTGAAGGGATGAGGGAGATTGCTCTCCCTCGGAGTAAATCAATGCAGTGCTGCGGTCAAACCACTTGCTACAATCAGGCCCAGAACAATAATGGTGGTGACTAACGAAAATTTCAGATCGGTGCTCATCAAGTTTTCTCCTTTTTATTCCCACACAAAAAGTGATATTGCGCATTTTTGCATACTTGAACGCAAAAATCTCTCACGATTTATATTGATAAATGCTTTTAACTCTTCCCCTTTTCGTTAAGATCAGACAAAATTCCACGCTTACTTGATTAGCGTACCGGCCATTGACCCCTTCCTGACGTTCCGTGTCGTTTTCCCGGCGTGCCGCAACCCTGACGTTGCGTTAAGGGTGTGTAAAGGCAAACGTTTACCTGGAGTATTCTCAGGAGCTTAGGATATGGTCTGGAGTGAGATGTAATGGCAACAATTAAAGATGTAGCGAAGCGAGCAAACGTTTCCACTACAACCGTATCACATGTAATTAACAAGACGCGCTTTGTCGCGGAAGAAACGCGTAATGCTGTCTGGGCAGCCATTAAAGAGTTGCACTACTCTCCCAGCGCAGTTGCGCGCAGCCTGAAGGTAAATCACACCAAGTCGATCGGCTTGTTGGCGACCAGCAGCGAAGCCGCCTATTTCGCGGAAATTATCGAAGCCGTTGAGAAAAATTGTTTCCAGAAAGGCTACACGCTGATTCTGGGTAACGCATGGAATAGCCTCGAAAAGCAGCAGGCATATCTCTCAATGATGGCGCAAAAGCGCGTCGATGGCTTACTGGTAATGTGCTCTGAGTATCCGGAATCACTGCTTTCCATGCTCGAAGAGTATCGCCATATTCCGATGGTCGTCATGGACTGGGGCGAAGCGAAAGCCGACTTTACCGACACGGTCATTGATAACGCTTTCGAAGGCGGTTATATGGCGGGTCGATATCTGGTAGAACGCGGCCACCGCGAGATTGGCGTGATCCCAGGCCCTATGGAGCGCAACACCGGCGCCGGACGCCTGGCAGGATTTATGAAAGCGATGGAAGAAGCGCTGATTAAAGTACCTGAAAACTGGATCGTACAGGGCGATTTTGAACCAGAATCCGGATATCGCGCCATGCAGCAAATCCTCTCCCAGTCGCATCGTCCGACTGCCGTCTTCTGCGGTGGCGATATTATGGCGATGGGTGCTCTTTGCGCCGCTGACGAGATGGGTTTGCGTGTACCGCAGGATGTGTCGTTGATCGGTTATGACAACGTGCGCAACGCCCGCTTCTTCACGCCAGCGTTGACCACGATTCACCAGCCGAAAGATTCGTTAGGTGAGACTGCCTTCAATATGCTGTTAGACCGTATCGTAAACAAGCGCGAAGAGTCGCAATCTATTGAGGTCCACCCTCGACTGGTGGAGCGTCGCTCCGTTGCCGACGGCCCATTCCGCGATTACCGTCGTTAAACCTGTTATACGGGAGCCTGTTCCGGCTCCCGTAGCCACTCTTTATTCAGCGTTTCGCTATCTCCCAGGTAGTCTAGCAACCAGAGCAGTGCTGGCGACGTATCATTTTGCTGCCAGGTCAGACAACATGCGGCATCAGGAAAAGGGTTTTCCAGCTGCAAAGCAACCCACTTACCGCTATCGATCCACGGTTTAGCAAAATGTGTTGGCACCATGCCCACACATAGCCCAGCCGATAAACAGGTAGCAGAGGATTCCCAGTCCGGTACCACGACACGTTTTTGGTTATCCAGCAGCCATGTGATTCGTTTCGGTAGCGTGCGCGAAGTATCTTCACGAACCAACGACGGCCAGTTGCGCAACGTGTCATCGCTTAATGGCCCGGGAATCGAAGCCAGCGGGTGATGGCTCGCCACCACGCAACTCCAGCTCAGCATTCCCATATCACGAAACGTGTAACGTCCCCCCACCGGAATCGCCTGCGTTGCACCGATCGCCAGTTCGACGCGACCATCCGATAGCGCATCCCAGACACCGTTAAACACTTCCTGAAAAACCAGCAGTTCCACATCATCGAAGTGACGATAGAAATCCACAATCATCTGCCGGGTGCGTTCCGGTCGCACAATATTATCGACTGCAATCGCGAGCTGCCCTCGCCAGCCGTTGGCGATTTGCTGACATTGCTGGCGAGTGATCTGCATTTTTTTGATAACAGACCGACCTTCTTTTAAAAACCACGCCCCTGCGGGTGTTAGTTCCACATCCCGATGACGTCGCTCGAAAAGCGGAACTGCAAGCCACTCCTCCAGTTGACGAACTGTGTAGCTTACCGCCGAAGGTACACGGTGCAACTCCTGCGCAGCCGAACTAAAGCTGCCGTTACGCGCAACCGCATCAACGACTTCAAGTGAATATTCCGACCACATAGTCTGCCTACAAAAATTTTGAAATCAGTAAACAAATATTAGCGTTTCACAGCGAGAATTTCACTCACTACACTCTGCGACACTGTTTTACTGCTTAAAAAGAGAAATGATGATGCAACCTGGAAAAGGGTTTTTAGTCTGGCTGGCCGGTCTTAGCGTGCTCGGCTTTCTGGCAACGGATATGTATTTGCCCGCCTTTGCTGCTATTCAGTCCGATCTGCAAACCCCTGCGTCTGCCGTCAGCGCCAGCCTTAGTTTGTTCTTAGCCGGTTTTGCCGTTGCGCAGCTTCTGTGGGGGCCACTCTCCGACCGCTATGGTCGTAAGCCAATTTTATTGCTGGGATTATCCATCTTCGCCCTGGGTAGTCTGGGGATGCTATGGGTTGAAAACGCCACCGGCTTGCTGGTGCTGCGCTTCGTCCAGGCCGTCGGCGTTTGTGCCGCATCAGTAATCTGGCAGGCGCTGGTTACCGATTACTATCCCTCGCAAAAAGTTAACCGTATCTTTGCCACCATTATGCCGCTGGTCGGCTTATCACCTGCCCTCGCGCCCTTATTAGGTAGCTGGATCCTGGTACATTTTTCCTGGCAGGCCATTTTTGCCACCCTGTTTGCGATTACCTTGATCCTGATGTTGCCTGCCCTGCGGTTAAAACCGACAGCAAAAGCGCGTGACGATAGTCAGGACGCGTTGACGTTCGCGACGCTACTGCGTTCTAAAACATACCGTGGAAATGTACTGATTTATGCGGCATGTTCTGCGAGCTTTTTCGCATGGCTGACCGGCTCACCGTTTATCCTGAGCGAGATGGGCTATAGCCCGGCAGTAATTGGACTGAGCTATGTTCCACAAACTATCGCCTTCCTGATCGGCGGGTACGGTTGCCGCGCCGCACTGCAAAAATGGCAGGGTAGCCAGTTGCTGCCATGGCTACTGATCCTGTATGCAATCAGCGTTATTGCCACATGGGCAACCGGTTTTATTCACCACGTTGCACTGGCCGAAATCTTGATCCCATTCTGCGTCATGGCGATAGCGAACGGCGCGATCTATCCGATTGTCGTCGCTCAGGCACTACGTCCTTTCCCGCAGGCAACAGGACGCGCAGCGGCGATGCAGAACACGCTACAACTGGGTTTATGCTTCCTGGCAAGCCTTGTGGTGTCGTGGTTAATCAGTACTCCGTTGCTCACAACCACCAGCGTAATGCTGTCAACGGTGTTCCTGGCTGCGCTTGGATATAAAATGCAGTCGCAAAAAGAGAATGATTCCCTGGCGAATGAGGGCTCTCAGATTGCACATGGTGAGTCACATTAATAACCGTCATAACTTAATTAGCTGGCTAACAATTTTCGGTTGAATCACCAAATATTCAGGCCTATACTGATTTCCAGTTGTTAAAATTACGATAATTATTCTGTGTTAACGGGAACAAGGTTGTTCCCGTTTTTCCACGGATGGTCTTTTCGGCAAGGGGTTCTCCCTTCCTCTGTTCTACGTCGGATAATAGATTACGGATTAATTCCGTGAAATTTCTCACAAGACCAAAAAAGCGTCTACGCTGTTTTAAGGTTCTGATCACCGACCAGTGATGGAGAAGCTATGAGTTCATCGTGTATAGAAGACGTCAGCGTACCGGATGATAACTGGTACCGAATCACCAATGAATTACTAAGCCGTGCGGGTATTACGATTAATGGTGCTGCGCCAGCGGATATTCGCGTTAAAAACCCCGTTTTTTTCAAACGTGTCCTGCAGGAAGGGTCGCTGGGTTTAGGTGAAAGCTATATGGATGGTTGGTGGGAATGCGATCGTCTGGATATGTTTTTTACCAAAGTCTTACGCGCAGATCTGGAAAGCCAACTCCCCCGCCATTTCAAAGATACTCTCCGTATCGCAACGGCGCGTCTGTTTAATCTACAGACTAAAAAGCGCGCGTGGGTTGTCGGCAAAGAGCACTACGATCTTGGCAACGATCTCTTTACCCGCATGCTCGACCCCTATATGCAGTATTCCTGCGCCTACTGGAAAGATGCCGACACCCTGGAAGCTGCCCAGCAGGCGAAGCTCAGAATGATTGGCGAGAAACTGCAGTTGAAGCCAGGAATGCGCGTGCTCGATATTGGTTGCGGCTGGGGAGGCCTGTCCCAGTTTATGGCAGCACAATACGGCGTGAGTGTGGTGGGCGTGACGATTTCAGCGGAACAACAGAAACTGGCGCAGGCGCGCTGTGAAGGGTTGGACGTTACTATTTTACTCCAGGACTACCGCGACCTGAACGACCGCTTTGACCGCATTGTCTCCGTCGGTATGTTTGAGCATGTGGGGCCAAAAAACTACAACACCTACTTTGACGTGGTTGATCGCAATTTAAAGCCAGATGGTCTGTTTTTGCTGCACAGTATCGGTTCTAAGAAAACTGACAATAACGTTGACCCATGGATTAACAAATACATCTTCCCGAACGGTTGTTTACCATCGGTACGCCAGATTGCCAACGCCAGCGAGTCACATTTTGTGATGGAGGACTGGCACAATTTTGGTGCGGATTACGATACCACGTTGATGGCCTGGCATGAGCGTTTCATGGAGAGTTGGCCGGAGATTGCCGATAATTATACTGAGCGTTTTAAACGCATGTTCAGTTATTACCTCAACGCCTGTGCCGGTGCATTTCGCGCACGTGATATTCAGCTTTGGCAGGTGGTTTTCTCTCGCGGTGTGGAACACGGCCTGCGCGTTCCCCGCTAGTTCTTTCGGCCCCCGTTCGCGACGGGGGCTTTTCATCATGACTCAGGCCCCAGCCTCACCGGTGATGTTGCTGATCGCACCTTCTCGCGCGGCCAGTACGCGCTCAACGGTATCAACAACAGCCTGTGTTTGTGGGTCGATTTCAATGTTGACCCGCGCACCAAGCTTTTTCTTGCCAAGCGTAGTACGCTCCAGCGTTTCCGGGATCAGATGCACGCAGAAGCGCGTCGGCGTCACTTCGCCTACCGTCAGGCTGATGCCATCAATACCGATAAATCCTTTATACAGGATGTATTTCATCAGCGACGTATCCTGGACCTTGAACCATATCTGCCGATTATTCTCGGAGGTCAGAATTTTCGACACCTCCGCGGTGGTCATAATATGACCCGACATCAAATGTCCGCCAATTTCATCGCCGAATTTTGCTGCACGTTCTACGTTTACCAGGTCACCTACCCGCAGATCGCCAAGGTTGGTAATACGTAGTGTTTCTTTCATCAGGTCAAAGCTGATGCGGTTGCCATTAATTTCAGTCACTGTCAGACAGCAACCGTTATGTGCCACCGATGCGCCGGTCTCCAGCGCCTCCAGCATGTATTCAGGTAACTCCACTACATGCGTGCGAAAATTTGGTTTCTCATCAATAGACACCAGTTTTGCGGTGCCCTGCACAATACCCGTAAACATACCTGTAACTCCTGAACTCAATTAAGACATCTCTGCTGAGCACAATAGCAGGTGAAAAAACAGGTTGCCAGCAATGCACCGCCCCCACCTGTTTTTTCACTGGAGAATTATGCATTCCTCGCTACAATAGACTGCAATTTCCTCAGCATTTTCTCCTTGCTGCCATTTAAGGCGGCTTTTTTGTCTCTTAAATAACAACAATAGATACTCAAAATAATTCGAGTTGCAGGGAAGCGGTGAGTAAGGTCCGGGACATAAACCACTGTGTGACCGGGGCAAACGAACGCAACCAACAAACCTGCAGCCTGGAGTATGAAGAGTAATAAGGTGTAAACGTGCAAAAGTATGTAATAGAAGCGCGTCAGTTATTAGCTCTGGCAATTCCGGTGATTCTTGCGCAAATCGCCCAAACCGCAATGGGGTTCGTCGATACCGTCATGGCTGGAGGTTACAGCGCGACGGACATGGCGGCCGTTGCCATCGGGACCTCCATCTGGCTACCGGCCATTTTGTTTGGTCATGGACTGCTGCTGGCATTAACGCCAGTGATTGCGCAGCTCAATGGCTCTGGTCGCCGCGATCGCATTGCCCATCAGATACGCCAGGGATTCTGGCTTGCGGGCAGCGTATCCATTTTGATTATGGTAGTGCTGTGGAACGCGGGATACATTATCCGTTCCATGCATAACATCGATCCGGCGCTGGCAGATAAAGCTGTCGGTTACCTGCGTGCGCTGTTGTGGGGAGCACCGGGGTATCTGTTCTTCCAGGTTGCCCGTAACCAGTGCGAGGGGCTGGCCAAAACCAAACCGGCGATGGTAATGGGGTTTCTCGGCCTGCTGGTGAACATTCCGGTTAACTATGTTTTCATCTATGGACATTTGGGTATGCCGGAACTCGGGGGCGTTGGCTGCGGCGTAGCGACGGCGGCAGTGTACTGGGTGATGTTTATCGCCATGCTCTCTTATGTCAAACATGCACGATCAATGCGAGATATCCGTAATGTGCGTGGCTTCCAGAAACCAGACACCGCAGTAATGAAACGTCTGGTCCAGTTGGGTTTACCCATTGCGCTGGCGTTATTTTTTGAAGTCACACTGTTTGCCGTAGTCGCACTGTTGGTTTCCCCACTGGGAATTGTTGATGTCGCCGGACACCAAATCGCACTGAACTTTAGCTCGTTAATGTTCGTACTGCCGATGTCGCTGGCTGCCGCCGTTACGATCCGCGTCGGTTATCGTCTGGGCCAGGGCTCTACGCTGGATGCGCAAACCGCCGCCAGAACAGGCTTAGGGGTCGGCGTTTGCATGGCGATGATAACCGCAATCTTCACCGTCACATTGCGTGAGCAAATTGCCCTGCTTTACAACAATAACCCTGAAGTCGTGACGCTGGCCGCCCAGTTGATGTTACTGGCCGCCGTATATCAAATCTCAGACTCTATCCAGGTCATCGGCAGCGGGGTCTTACGTGGTTATAAAGATACACGTTCTATTTTCTTTATTACCCTGACGGCATACTGGCTGCTGGGTTTACCGAGTGGATATATTCTTGCGCTGACCGATCTGGTTGTCGATCGCATGGGGCCTGCAGGCTTCTGGATAGGCTTTATTATTGGCCTGACCTCCGCTGCAGTGTTGATGATGCTGCGGATGCGCTATCTGCAACGCCAGCCGTCATCCATTATTTTGCAACGCGCCGCCCGATAGTACGCAAATAGCCACCGCATGGTGGCTATTTTTTTTACCAGTTTCAGAATGGACTGGCATTACGGGCATTGATCAACTTTGCGCTAATGGGATGCACAAAATTCAATTCACTGGCATGTAGCATCAGCCGGGGCGTTCGTTCAGTACCGGGCAACAAGCGACCACCATACAGATCACAACCTAAAATAGGATGCCCCAACTGCTGGCAATGAATGCGCAACTGATGTGTGCGTCCGGTCTCCGGGCTGAGCTGCACCCGCGTCAATGGCAATAACGTCCCTTGCTCCACTTCGTGATAAAAGCGCTCGACAACCCGGTAATGCGAGCGCGCAGGCTTGCCGTTCACAGGGCAAATCGTCATCAGCGGAAACAGTGCTGGATCTTTGGCTATCGCCGCATCGATTACCCCTTCGTCATTATCCAGATGCCCGCAGAGTAAGGCGCTATACATTTTCGTCACCGTTCGCTGGCTGAATTGCTGACAAAGTGCGGCGTTGATAGCTTTATTCCGCGCAATGACCATTAGCCCGGATGTCCCGAAGTCAAGACGGTGGACCAGAGTGCAGCCGGGAAAAATCTGTACCAGCCGGTGATGCACTGAATCGAGATTTTGCGGATTTTTCCCGGAAAGGCTGAGTAACCCGGCGGGTTTGTTGATAAGCACCAGGTGTTCATCCTGATAGAGCGTCTCTATCTCATCATGGCACGGCGGGGCAATAAAGGTATCGAAAATAGTAGACATCAGGCTGCCCGGATGGAGTGTGGGCGCGGATCATAACGAATTTTCAGCCTGCTGGCGAATCCAGGTTAAATTTAATGGTTAGCAAAATATTAATATAGACTTTAGCCGGAGACTAAACGCTATGGCTTACTATTCCACGCTGATGCGCAAAATTCAAAAATACACGCCACCCCCTATAAATAAACAATGACTAAACGAGTTTATTATAAACATAAAATTAGTAACTGGTCGGATATGAGTCCATTGCAATAAATAAGAATATGCGACTCCTTTCCCTTACGATGAAATGGTAAAAATGAAAAAGTTAATGACGGTAATGGTTGTCGCTACAGCATTATCAGGTTGCGCACAACAAACCTTTGAAATAAATCATGGAATTTCTGAGAAACCAACTCAAGAAACCAGACAAACCTTTTTTGTTAACGGTATTGGACAGTCGCAAACCATTAATGCAGCGCGGGTTTGTGGCGGTGCTGATAAAGTTATTCGTACCGAAGTACAGGAATCAGGTATGGATGTTTTCTTACGAATCATCACTATTGGTATCTATACCCCTAAAGAAGCCAGAGTCTATTGCTCCAAATGATCCCTGTCAGCAGGCATTCCTGGAATGCCTGCTGCACTTTTGCAGTTCGGTGCCGCTATAGCTTACTCCTTTTGTTAACCCGCGGTTTAATGCCAGATCTTCTGATAACAGAATTACAATGTTGACAAACTATTTTGTTCGTTACTCTCATTCAGTTCATAGTTGAAACATTATGTAATGATTTAGAATTTGAGCATCGCCATTTTATATTTGATGTTGACATTTAGTTCTGTCATTACTTAAGGACCAACTCAGAAGGAGGCTTTCAATGCAAAAATATTTCCATTATCACTCGCAATATTGGGTATTCCTCGCAATTGCACTGGTCATTTACATACTGGCATTTCGTTAATACATATTGTCAATTGATTGCCTGCATTATATAAAAATGAATGCAGTTCAAATCTGTATACAGTTCCCTGGTAAAAAAACCAGAACAAATATGAATACTCTTTAGCGTATGATCTTCGCTTATAAGCTCACATGAAATGACGAAATCATTCTTTTCAGTGCAACGAGACAGACCCATTAGTTCACTCGAGTTAAAGATTTACCGCAACTATCGTGTGGTTCATGGAATACGCATTGCTGTGGCATTTGTTTTGACTTTTTTACTTATAAGAATGATGAAGTTACCCGATCATTCGTGGCCCCTTATTACACTTATCGTCGTTATGGGGCCTGTCAGCTACATGGGCAACGTAATTCCCAGAGCGTTTGAACGCATGGCGGGTACCGTAACGGGAGCGATTCTGGGGATCATCGCACTACACATTGAAGTCTATTCTCTACCCTTAATGCTGTTGTGGTGCGGCTGCGCTGCTTTCTTTTGTGGTTTTTTGGCTATCAGCAAACGTCCATATGCAGCCTTACTGGTAGGGATAACGCTGGCAGTAGTTAGCAGTGCTCCTGCCGGAGATATACAAACAGCGCTATGGCGTAGTACCAATATCATTTTAGGCTGTATTCTGGCGATGCTGTTTACCAGCATACTTCCCCAAAGGGCATTCATTAACTGGCGTATTCAGCTGGCTGATTTTTTATCTGATTATTTAAAAATCAATACTGCGGGCGTCTCGCGTAACGTGCTTTATCCTCCCAGAATGACCAGTCTGCAAACCCGGGCATTGAATAAAGTCGTCAAAATGCGCAATCTGATCACGCCAGTAAATAATGAAACCCGGATACCGATAAAACTGCTTGAAGAAATTCAGTCAATAACCCGTGATATGGTTGCCGCACAAAAATTTCAGCTCAACGCTCACTGGGCCTCACGCAGAAGTCGCTTTTTGATTCTAAACTCCCATGCTCTTTCCGATATGCAGGAAATGACTCAACACACGCTCAGAGCACTGGCTCATGCCCTGCATAAAGGAAACCCCTCACCAATAGCCTCAAACAGTGAACGTCTGAATGAAATCACTCAAGAATTACATGACCTTTTACTTTCTTGTGAAAGTGATGAAGTCATGGAAAGCGCGATTCACGGATACGTCTGGTTAAGTATACAACTCACTGTTCAGCTTGAGACATTGTCTTCTTTAATCAACAGAGCGCTTACAGAGAAATGACTGAATATATCAATAATGATGAATTTAGTTTCTTCACCGGGAAAATGACCGAGAAATAATATAGCTGTTGGCACACGTCCTATCCCCCCACAAATTAGCGGGTATTCGCAGTGAAAGTTGGTAAATTTGCTGAACGGTTCTATAGTCGAGGCTGCTTCTCAGTTACAGGATTCACTAATGCGATTTAACGGACTGACCAAAGGTTTCTTCATTTTCATTCTTGCCCTCGTCACATGGGCGTTCTTCGACGTGCTGTCCCCCTACTTTTCCGCGATTCTGTGGGCCGCAATATTAACCACAATCTTTAACCCGGTGAAAAATAAACTTCGCAGCGCACTGGGGGATCGCAACGGGCTGGCATCGCTGATTACCATCGGTATTATCTGTCTGATTGTCTTTATCCCTCTGATGGTGATCCTGTCATCGCTGGCGATTGAACTGAATGTGGTTTACACCAAGCTGCAACAGAACAATACGCAGTTCCCGGAAGTGGTTAGCTCGATCCTGTCGTACCTTCCGGATTGGGCCAGAACGTTCCTCGCGGAACACAATCTCGATAATGTCACGCAGATCCAGAAAAAACTCTCTGACATTGCGTTACAGGGCGGGCAGTACCTCGCTGGTAGCGCGTTCCTGATCGGTAAGGGGACCTTCGGCTTTGCCATCAGTTTTGGCATTATGCTGTATTTACTGTTTTTCTTGCTGAAGGATGGGCCGTATCTGGTTCGACAGATTCTGGATTCGTTACCACTCTCAGATTTTGCCAAACAGCATCTGTTCGCCAAATTCGTCGGCGTTACGCGGGCGACGGTAAAAGGCACTGCGGTGGTTGCCGTTGTTCAGGGTACGCTGGGGGGCATTGCTTTTGCGATAGTCGACATTGACGGTAGCATTCTGTGGGGCGCGCTGATGGCGTTTCTTTCACTGGTTCCCGCGGTTGGTTCAGCGATTGTCTGGGTACCAGCAGCCATTTTCCTCTTCGCCACACAGCAAATTTGGCAGGGGCTGTTTATCGTCGGATTTTTCGTGATTATTGTCGGTCTGGTGGACAATATCCTGCGCCCGCTACTGGTGGGTAAAGACACTAAAATGCCTGACTACCTGATTCTGATTTCCACACTCGGCGGGATGGAGATCTACGGAATCAACGGCTTTGTTATCGGCCCTCTGATTGCCGCGCTGTTCCTTGCCAGCTGGAACCTGTTCTCCGGTCGTGACCACGAAGGAAATGCCGAAGGAATCGACGAAGCGTTTATGGAAGAAGGAAAAAATCCTCCAGATTTGTAATGGTGTGACGATAACAAAAGGCGGCCAATGGTCGCCTTTTTATTTTCACGCAAAATCATACGTTTCCTATAATTTCAATCATGCTTATTCATTAATCGTCGCAAAAGGAACTCACAGGTGCGAATCGCCACAATAACTAACTGGGCCTATAGCGCGACGGTATGTCTGACCATTGTCTCCGGCGTCGTCATGCTGATGGCGTCCAACGCAGATAATACCGAACGCCAGGCGGTAGAGCAGCGGTATGTATTCGACAAACTGACCGGGGAGGTGGAAACCGACGCCTGGTCGCTGTCTGATTTGGCCCGTTTGTACGCTGTCACTAAAAACCCTGACACCCTGGACACCTATCGCCAGAAGGAAACGTCGCTAAAAGAGATTGAGCACCGGCTGGCGAACCTGAAAGACGCCGGGGCAACGGGCGAAGAATTGGCGCTATTGCATGAAGGTCTACAAATCGTTGATACATTGCAGGAAGAGCAAGCGATGGCGTTTTCCAGCGTGGCGCGCGGAGAAGATCAGCAAGCCATCGCCCTGCTCTTCAGTAAAGCCTATGAACAAGAACTGGAGCGAGCGCAGGATCGGATAGACCATTTTCGGCAGATACTCGACAATCGTGTTCGCGACACGATTCAGGAAGCTACTCAGGCATCCCGCACCCTGCGCACGCTGTCAGAAGTGATGGTTGGACTGACGGCGCTGTTATTTTTGTTTGTCCTCGGATTTATTCTAAAACGCCGCGTGCTACGCCCCGTCGTGCGCCTCAGTGACGTTGTTCACCGACTGGCTTCACAGGATTACGCCGTTGAAACGCCCAATTTCAACCAGATTGATGAGATCGGAGATATGGCGCAGGCAATCCGAATTTTTCGCGAGAACGGTCTGGTGCGACAGCGACTGGAGAAAGAGCGTGATGCAGACTGGGCGATACGCGAATTATTGGCACGTATGACGCAGCGTTTACAAGGTTGCGAGAATTTTGCGGATGTGATCAACGTAGCGGAGCTTTTTGCACCAAACATTGCGCCCGGGATTGCTGGTCGACTCTACATCCTTGATCGGGATCCCTGGCAGATGCGCTGTGTCGCTGAATGGCTTTCACCTGAGGGCAAAGCGGATGCTTTCCACCCGGATGAATGCTGGGCAGTTCGTCGTGGGCAGAGCCATCCACCGGTACACGGTGAGCCGGATATCGCCTGCTACCATCTGCCGGAATCGTGCCAAAATCACTCGCTGTGTGTGCCGCTGATTGCCCAGGGCGAAGCGATTGGTCTGCTCTCATTCCAGAATCTAAGCGAGGAAAGCGCACCTTCCCGAGCCTATCTGGAACTGATGGCGGAGGCACTCGGCCTGGCCTTAGCCAACCAGCGTCTACGCGACGCATTGCTGGAAAAGGCGCTCTATGATCCCCTGACCGGTCTGCGCAACCGTCATCATCTGGAAGATACCCTGCGAACCCAGATGAGCCAGGCAATACGCAATCAGGAGCCACTCAGTTGCCTGATGATCGATATCGATCACTTCAAAAACATAAATGACCGTTTTGGTCACGAAGCGGGTGACGGCGTCATCAAAAGCGTCGCTGCCATTATTCAGCGCGTTGTACACGACAATGGAATGGCCTTTCGCTACGGCGGCGAAGAGTTCCTGGTCCTGCTGACCAGCATGGGTGAAGAGGCCGCGAACCGACTCGCGACGGATATTTACAACGGCGTACGCGAACTGTCACTGCGTTTTGGCGTGTCGGATATTGGCCATGTTGATGTCTCTATCGGCGTTGCCAGTTACCCGCAACACGCGCAAAGCGACAACCTGCTACGTGCCGCAGACGTGGCGCTCTATCGCGCAAAAGAGTTGGGTCGTTCGCGTATTGTGAGCTTTGGTATGCTGGAAGCAGGCTGAAATATTCTCCATCCTGAAATGAGGGTTTAACATGCTGACAGGACTTAACCATCTCACTCTTGCTGTTAGTGATGTAGCAAGAAGTTTTGATTTTTACGTGAACGAGCTTGGTTTTGTCCCTCAGGCCAGGTGGAGTCGCGGGGCCTATCTTTCGCTGGGAGAGCTATGGTTATGCCTTTCCGCCGATGTCGTTAAACCTCAGTTGGACTATACCCACTACGCATTCAGCATCCAATCCGATAAATTTGCCCCTTTCGTTGAGAAACTGCGGTCATCCGGCATTGTCGAATGGAAGTCGAACAAGAGCGAAGGCCAATCCATTTACTTTCTGGATCCGGATGGACACAAGCTGGAAGTACATATTGGTAGTTTAGAGAGTCGACTCAACGAGTGCAAAGCACATCCTTATGAAAAAATGGAGTTTTTCTGATGCA
This sequence comes from Citrobacter sp. S-77, assembly GCF_963864895.1. Lineage (NCBI taxonomy): Bacteria > Pseudomonadati > Pseudomonadota > Gammaproteobacteria > Enterobacterales > Enterobacteriaceae > Citrobacter > Citrobacter sp. S-77. Next base: position 2,046,876 of record NZ_CAWLWU010000002.1, on the reverse strand, counting down.
ACTCGTGGGCCAATCCATCTATGCGTTTGTCCGTTTAAATATCTTTTCCCGGAAGGCTTCCAGGTGATATTTTTGCAAAAAGCCATCAACCTCCTGAGCCCATCGTATCCCCTCACCAAGAACGGCGCGGCTATGCGTTGATGTATAAAAATAACGTGTATCGTAGAGATTTATCAGCGTCTGATTTATCGCTGCAATTCGATGCTCAGGATTATTGAGCTGTTGCTTTTCCAGCGCCCGCATAATTCGTTGCTGGTGAACAGGATCTGAGGGGAACTCTCTTTCATTAAGTTCACTCAACACTAAGAAAGACGGCGCAATTTCCTCTTTAACTGCAGCCTGCAAACGGTAATGACCATCAAGGATCACAAACGCTCCCAGCCCGCCGATATACCAGACCAGCACTGGAGGCAATGTTCCCTCGCGAGATTTTTTACGCCACCATTTAACCCTTCCGGCATCCGGGCTTACGGGATAACGCCCAAGTAGCAGATGGTTTCCCCACCACCAGTCGACCAGTCTGACTTTTTCCGGCTGGACAAGATCGGGAAAATCTTCACCGTAAAGCGTCCAGCGACAGCCAAAATTACCGCTACTTTCAGGAGAGTCAAAACGCCAGTTTTTAACAGAAAGAGACTGTTGTAATGAGTATGGCGATGAACGTCGGGTCAACTCCATTGGACTGAGTAACCAACGGCGAGGTGACAGTAGTGGCGCTGGCGCATTCATTAATTGACGAGAAAAATAACGACACCATTCACTCGTCCATGCCCTTTTCCCTTTGCTTTTGATCCGTTCAATATCTTCAGACGTTACGCAAGGTAATAACGCCTGCGGGCCTGAATGTTCCGAATTAAACACCACCCAGACACCAGAATGATCTTCCAGCATTGAAGCCCAGAATAATGTCTCTCCAGAGATCTGCAACGCCATCCGACCGTAGCGGCCACTTAGCATATCCATCACCGGCCCGGCTTTATGACTCTTCTTGAGGGTAAACTCCAGGCCTTGCCAGTTATTATCGCGATCACAAAGATCCTGCCACCAATACTCCGTCATGGTCTTCTTCCCTGATAATTATGCGAATTATTTTAAGGCGTTCACCCTGCCGACGAGTTACCGGCGGCTCACCGGGCTGTCGTGCTTTGTATCGCTATCTTCCCGGATCTCAACAGCGCCATCTCTTGCTTGCAGAGCAGTACTACTGCCTGGCGACCTTTTACACGATGGGATGTGAGCGCTCTTTTCACTGTACGGCGAGACGCGCCAGATTCCAGCATCTGATAACACATCAGAGAGAGCGCATGTTTGTTTTTCATCGAGTTAACCTTGTTTAGTGAATCCGTGCAGTAGCACCACCAGGGCAATATTTTACTACTATCTGCGCTGGCATTACTAACACCACGGTCAAAACCAGCCCCCGACAGGAATCATTTACCATCCCGTCACCACGTTGTCCCCTCGAGAAATAGAACAAAAAACAACCAAAGCAGATATAATTTAAGTGCGACCATGCGCGTATTCAATCTAAGGAGGTGCGCAATGGACAAAGCAGAAGTGAAGTCATTCGGTATTCCAGACGAAATTCGCGAATTTCCACATGGACGACTGGAGCTTCTCAATATAGGAGGAGCGATCGTCGGCCGTGCAGTACTGGAACCAGGCTGGCGTTGGGCTACATCCGTTCAACCCATCGCAGGTACGAAGAGTTGTGAAGCCCCTCACTTTCAGTATCACGTTGCCGGGGTGCTACGGGTGAAGATGGATGATGGTAGTGAATTCGATTGTCTGCCCGGTAACTTGTCACGCATCCCCCCGGGTCACGATGCCTGGGTGGTTGGGGATGAATCTGTAGTCATCGTTGATTTCCAGGGAATGGTGGACTGGGCCAGGCATAAAGACATCGCCTGTAACGACTCGCAATAATGTAAAAGACACGGAGGAATTTTGTATCACCAGCGGGTGTTGAATGATGCAGCCTGTACTCAGCAATAGCCAGGCACGTTGTTTAACCCCCGGATGGTCCTTTCTGAGCCAGTGAAAGCCGCGGTGTTATAGAGTTGATTATTTTCACCGCAGCACGGTTATTACCGCCATCCGCCATACTCGCAAAATACCGCACATGTTGTTGATACGGGTTGCGAATTTTAGCGATTCATTTTTAGCCAGTACGACTCCTGGCATTTACTGCGAAAAGTTTTCTCCCGCGGTCTGATATCCCGACCCGCCGCATCAACAATCCCCCATTTGATACAGCATTCCGGGCATATGTCTGATAGCGGTTGAACCAACTCATTTTCGCAAATACAACTGATAACGACCCCTGAATCATGATGCCAGGTCATATGGGAGATCTCTACTTCCGCCAAATCATCTCGATTCCAGAGCTCCTCAATGCAAATGACATTTTTCCCATTTTTAATTGCATTTACATAGTCGGCCAGGTTGTCCATCGCTTAATTTTCCAATAGATTGATGAGCGAATGTAAGGTAATCGCTGATTAGTTTTTCTCGCAACTCTGAAACCGTAACAAATTTCTGCACGATCCCCAATACCTCTCATCACTCAATCCCTATAGCTCCCGGAAACCAGGTGCATCACCTGGATATCAGTTTCACTGCAGGGAACGGTCAATTCCCGTCCCCTGCTCCGTCTTTTACCCCTCAGGCATAGCCGAAGAATGGTGCGTAGAAATTTTCCACTCTTTACCATCCCAGGCATAGGTGAAAGTGTAACGCGCTGAAACTGTGGACTTATCCGCGAAGGTAAATGTATAAGTTCCGGTGTCTATCGCCTTATTACAGCCAAGACGAATGGTACGAGTGTCGATTTTCCCGGTCGGTTTCTTCGCAAGAAAATGCTCAAAATAATCAATGCGTTCAGCATCCGTTAAACGGGCTTTATTGGATACTGTAGGTAACAATACCGCATCACTAAGATAGTTTTCAGAAACTGTCTTCGCGTCGCCCGTTTTCAGCGACTCGTTCCACTTATCAAACAGGGCTTCGATTTGAGCTTCATTCACCTTCACACAGTCGGGAGCTGGTGCAGCAAAAACGGGAGCTGTCAGAATAGTAAGTGAAACAGCAAGACCTGGTAATTTATTCATACTAATCATTCCATTAGCGGTTATACGACAATGAAAACGTCATTGATAACCAGGTTGAAAATCAAACTGCATGCCATTCCAGTGGAAATCATCAGCAGACACGGAGAGAGATAGATAACGTTCCCATGAAGGGGAAAGGTATTTAATACAATGAAATATTTAGAGATTTCTGGTTAACATCGCTTGTATAGCGTGGTTTAACTACCTTCATTATTATAGTTCAGCAATTGCACGCTTTCTGAGCGCCCGCGCGTTTGAACATATTCAGCAGGTTCATACACTCCACTGGCTTGAATGAACTACAGGCTCCCTTCGGGATCACACTTTTCAGACCTGGTTATTCACTTACAAAAACCAGGTGTTATCATTCACGCCGTAAATACCTATCAACTCAATCCGAGGCTTTGATGCTGGAGAATGTAATCATCCGATAATCAGCTTCCCGACCTTTTCAGGCCGGACTGATTATCAATGCGCCGAAATTGTATGCGGACACCGCTGTGTGTTTGCACGTTTTGCACATCATGATTAAACAGGTTTTCCAGTATGAATTTATCCCGTCAGGAACAACGTACCTTACACGTTCTCGCCAAAGGTGGGCGTATTGCGCACGTCCGTGATTCGTCAGGCCGCGTTACCTCTGTTGAATGCTACAGTCGCGAAGGACTTTTGCTCGCAGACTGTACGCTCGCCGTCTTCAAAAAACTCAAAACAAAAAAACTGATTAAATCCGTCAATGGTCAGCCCTACCGCATTAATACCACCGGGCTGAACAATGTTCGCGCCCAGTCCGATAACCGTTAAGGAGAGGATGATGGATATCGATAGCATTATTTTTACCGCGGGTCACATACAGCTGTCACCGGATGAAGACAAAATCCCCTGGGACGAACCCGCTTTTAGCCAGCGTATGCTGGAAAATCATTTGTCGCAGGAACATGACTGGGCAAGCCGCAGACTGACCGTAATTGAACAACAGATAGCGTGGATTGCCCGCCAGTTACCTGATGGGGCACGCATTCTTGATCTCGGCTGCGGCCCTGGTTTTTATACCCGCCTGTTAGCGGAGCGCGGTTTTAGCTGCACAGGAGTGGACTTTTCACCGGCATCCATCCAATGGGCATGCCAGCAGGCGCAAATCTCCGGTCTGAATATTGAATACATCCAACAGGATATCCGAACATACAGCCCGGATGATCCGTTCGATTTCATCATGATGACCTTTGGGGAACTGAACGTATTCAGCGCATCAGACACTTGCTCCCTCATCAGCAACTGTGGGCGATGGCTGGTACCAGGTGGCAGGATGCTCATTGAGGTTCATACCTACGATGAAGTTAAACGTCAGGGTATGGCGCCTGCGAACTGGCAGCGTTGTCCACAGGGATTGTTCCTTGCTGTTCCTCATCTGTTGTTGACCGAAAACAGTTGGGATGAAGAGGCACAAATCAGTTCAACACGGTTCTGGGCAATAGAGGCGAATGGTCGAGCTACCCGGTTCGGCAGTCAAATGAAGGCCTGGCATGGTGATGAATATACCAGCCTGCTCGCTAACGCGGGCCTTAGCATAAAACAGTGCCCGGACAGTGCAGAGTGGCCGGTCAGCGAGACGTTTGCTGGCAAGCTATTTGCTCTGCTGGCTGAAAAAGCTAACCCCTGTGAACAAAACCCGCTGAATACGCCATCGATAAAAGGAATTAACTAATGGATATCCCACGTATTTTTACCATTAGCGAAAGTGAACACCGCATTCATAACCCGTTCACACCAGAAAAGTATGCCACACTGGGCCACATGTTACGTATGAAGCAGGGTACGAGTATTCTCGATCTCGGCAGCGGTTCGGGTGAGATGCTCTGCACCTGGGCGCGCGATTATGGTATTACAGGCGTCGGCATTGACATGAGTCCCCTCTTCACCGCGCAGGCAAAACGACGTGCAGATGAACTCGGCGTCAGCGAACGAGTCCATTTTATTCATAACGACGCGGCCGGTTACGTTGTTGATACAAAATGTGACATAGCGGCCTGCATCGGTGCCACCTGGATTGCAGGTGGCGTCGTCGGGACGATTAAATTGCTGGCAAAGAGCCTCAGGCCTGGAGGAATTATTCTCATCGGGGAACCGTACTGGCGTCATGTCCCAGCCACGGAGGAGATCGCCGAAGCCTGTGGCGTCTCGTCCGTGGCTGATTTTCTCCCTCTTCCCGAACTGGTATCGTCTTTTGATGAACAAGGTTATGACGTAGTAGAAATGGTGCTGGCGGACCAGGAGGGTTGGGACAGGTATGAAGCCGCTAAGTGGATGACCATGCGCCGGTGGCTGGAAGAAAACCCAGACGATGACTTTGCGAAAGTCGTTCGGGCAGAACTGACGATAGCCCCCATACGCCATGTTAGATGGACGAGAGAGTATTTGGGTTGGGGCGTGTTTGCATTAATGCCACGTTAATTTGAAGGAGGACACTGGTATAGCTGAAAAGCTATACCAGTTGACGCAGGCAAGTGAATCGCCCTGGTTTAGCAGACACCTCAGAGTCATTTAAGATGGCGTTGGTATGCTAACCCACAGTCAACACTAACATCTGCTATTTGCTCACTGCGGACCTTCAGCTCAGGTAACTTGTTCGCTTCGTACCAATAGCAGACTTTTAGTAGTTCTAGAAATCTCTCATGCCGAGGCCTAATTTTGGGCGACCACTACACTTGAACATACAGACATTAGGGTGACAATAAAGTACGCTCATTTTGTACCGGATCATCTCAACGAAAGCATACTTTTACCCCTCTTAACAACATGGATTAAATGATGTTATGGAAAATAAATACAAACATGACCTACACGAAATTCTTTGTTTGAAAACGGTTGGTGAAGCTTTCGAAGCTTATCGCGTCGATGATTACGACAAAATGATCATTGAGTGGGCAGAAAGAGAACTACTCTCCGGCAATAGTTCTGAATCATTGTTAATTTTAGCCTCCCTCAATTTAGATAAACATCCTGATTCAGATGAAATTGAGCGCTACCTTCATGCATATATGCTTGAAAAAAACATAGTTATACCCAGCATCAGCGCGAGTGCAATTACGTGGCTAAGGATCAAAGCCTGGTTTCTAATGAATGCCGGTACTTCCAAAGAAGTAGAGTTACGGCTGCATCAAATCCCAGCGTTTCACTTATCTCCGAGCTCCCGTATCTTTAGCAACATCTGCTGGAAGTTTTACAGCATATACGACGAACTCTATGATGATTGGGGACCTGAATATCCTTCTAAGGCCTCAGCGATGAGCGAAGCAGACATTCTTGAATTTGTAAAATGCCGCGTGAAGCCCTTCTATCGCATTCTCTGCAGTTCCGATTGGGCCTGGGTTCTGGCCCGCGCAGCATAAGCAATCTCATGGCAGCAAAATGTCAGGAGCGGACGTCGATAAAATCTATCGGGCATTACGCGGAGATAATCCAACAATGGCTGGGATGGAAGCTTATTTCACGCCCGCAGTATAAATTATTCGAGCTGACTTAATGAGTCTGCTAAAAAGCAGAAGATTGGCTCGTGAGAAGAGAATCAAGAGAAGCTACTCGTCCCGCCACACTGACTGAAACTCAATGGGAACTTGCTCTTTATCGAAACCTATAAACCAGTAAATATCACCGCCAGGACCTACCATCGGCACTTCTCCCCATCCCTGATGAAACAGTGCCCGGTGCCAGTCTGGCCTAATGAGACCACGCCGCTTGAGCCGCTCCCCATTGCATGTTGCAGCCCGCATGGAAGGGAAATGAATAAAAAAGCTAAATGGCAGTCCCTCATTTTTCGCACGTCGCAGTTGAATGGATAGCCAGCGCTGATTGCGCTGACGAAGCTTTCTTTTCAAAATGTATCCTTGCGCAAGAGGTTACCTACAGTGTCAGAGCATTAGTGTAAAAATGTATCGCCACGTTTACCAGCGCCTCGTGGGAAACAGCAGGAACTATCGGTATGGCGATGATTGCGTATAATGCGCTGCGATAAACTCTGAAAATTGCCGTGGCTAATGATATGACTCTCAATCGCTGTTGTTATTTCCTACTGATCGTCGCGGCGATCGGAAGCTTTTTTACGTCGTCTCCTTTAGTCATGTGGTTCCTGCTCGCCAACATACTGACGCTGGTAATTTACGGTGTGGACAAAATAGCAGCACGTAAGGCCTGGCGCAGAGTGCCAGAATCCACTTTGCTGGTGTTTGGCGTTGTAGGTGGGTGGGCTGGCGCGATTATTGGGCAGCAACTCTTCCGCCATAAAACACAAAAACAGCCATTCAAAACATACTTCATCATCAGCGTGATATTGAGTGTCTCAGCAATGGCGGCGGTTTATCAGTTCTATCCGTTTTCACTTTCCTGAGCGTCAGCTATGTGCGCACTATCCGGTCAATTTCCATCACGGACTTTGTCGTTCTGATCATTCACATCTTATAGTTACAGGATGATGTCCGGGAGGGTGGCTATTTTTAGAATCAGATCTATTATCCACCCTGCCCTTAAATTAATTGGATTATAGATTAAGTGTTATACAGTGAAATTCCGTACCTTGCCCATAATGTGACTTTTTGTTAAAGTCAAAAAATCAACGTCAAATACTTTGCGTATTACATGGACGTTATTTATACAAATAATAAGATGATGGAGCTAAAATGAAGTATGTATTTGCCCTTATGTTAACTGTGGGATTATCCAGTTGTACCGCAAGTGATTGGGTTGATGCTGCAGGTGGCATAATGCAAGCTAAAGACCAACACGAAAAAGACACCAGAAGCAATCGCATAAAAGCCGCTAACAAGGCCGCTGGTTACTAATATTTAAACCAATAAAATAAATAATTACCGGCCTAATGGTCACGGTGTTTAAGAAATAGCTATACTCGTCATACGTCAAGTTGCAGGTCTGTTGGCTTCCTGCAACTTGAATTATTTAATGTATATATCCATGTTTACCTACCATTTTGCGGTGAATAATGCGGTATTTATTGCGATAAATACTGGGCAGCAAAAAAAAGTGGTGCTATAGTGATTTGAAATTTGACATTATATCTACCTGAGGACGACCTCAGGTACGATCCATCAACCGGGACGGCCCATTCTTCTGTAGGAAGATTTTATGGACCGTTCATGTTTCTGCTGTTCAGTAACTCCATTACTTATATTACACGCCTCAGATGCTTTTGGTTCCTGCTCCCTGCCAGAATACCAGCCATATCAGGCCTGCCCGTCGGGATACCATTCAAATGACCCACTGAGGACATCTGAATGAGCCCGGATATCGCTAATCTCTCCCATCACTGGTCACTGGCGATATTTATAATCGGAGCGATCGGCCTTGGTGCATTACTACTTCTGCTAGCCCGTTTTATGGGCGGACGATCCAGCGGACATAGTAAACATGAACCTTTCGAATCCGGGGTATTGCCAGTAGGCAGTGCCCGTTTGAAACTGTCTGTAAAATTTTATTTGGTCGCACTCCTTTTTATTATTTTTTGAAGCTGAAGCGTTGTTCCTGTTTGCTTATGCCATAGCGGTGAGGGAAGCAGGCTGGAGCGGTTTTATTGCGGCAAGCATATTTGTGTTGATCCTCCTCGTCGGGCTCATTTACGAATCACGGATGGGTGTTCTGAATGGCGGTCAGGGGCAGAAAAATAAGGTCAGAAAGAGGTGTAAGCACTAAAAACCACTATATGCAAAATGAGAATGCAGGGCCGGTAACACGGTACCGGATATTTAGCGCCGGGACGACCGGTCGTGTTCAGTTAAATAAAGGGACGCCCCTTCACAGAACTATAAGGTGTTATTATGCGTAGACTCGTGTGGTTATTAACTTTGGCTGGTTTTCTTTCTGGATTTGTCATCAGCCAACTGCTTGCACAGATATCCGTCTTCCCCACCAGTGTGATGCCGTGGGTAAACGTAACGCTTTCCCTGGGAATGGGTTGTCTGGGATATCTCGCGGGCCATTTCTTCAGGTGGATCGTTTTAAAAACCGATATGAATTAACACATCCTGAAGGTATGTGCATCACGGAGCGGGAACGCAACTCACTTCGTGTATTGATAAATAGCGATGCCGGGCATTCCGGACTCTATGCAGGACGACCTGCCGCTTATTAATCTCAATGGGACGACCCGTATGTAAGGATATTACAATGGCCTGGTTATCTCTGTTTCTGGCAGGTATTTTTGAAGTGGTATGGGCATCAGCAATGAAAGAATCGCACGGGTTTACACGTCTCATACCCAGTGTTGTTACCCTGTTGTTTATGCTCCTCAGTTTTGGTCTCCTGGCCTATTCCATGAAATCCTTGCCTCTGGGAACGGCTTACACTATTTGGGTCGGCATCGGTGCAGTAGGTGCGTTTTTCGTCGGAATTACCCTATTTGGGGAAGCTGTTAACTTTACTCGTCTGCTCGCTGTCGGACTCATCATTTCCGGTGTAGTGCTCCTCAAACTCGCCACCAAATAAACCCTGCGCCTGCCGGTCAGACAACAACGCCTTCAGGCAAAGTGATCAAGGCGAATACCGCATACCGGCAGGCCGGGAAGAGATATTTCTCTCACAATCAGATATCTTTAAACCTTTCTACTGAGACAGGTTCCGTTCCATGACATTACAAATACGCCAGGCCACGCTGGCCGATTCGGTGTTGCTCAATGAGATGGGGTTTCGCATCTATCGTGCTCACTTTCAGCATATGTGGGTGTCTGAAGCGGAGATGAACGATTTTTTAGAAAGTGAATACTCTCTGTCCACGCTTGAAAAGAGCCTGAGAGACCGTAGTGTCAGTTGGTATGTGGCCGAAACCGACCGCCCAATTGGTTTTGCGAAATTGACATGGCAAAGCACAATACCTGAGACGGAGCTTTCAGGCGTGCTGCTTAACAAGCTCTACCTTTGTCCTGCTGAGACAAGTAAACGCTACGGTCAGTTAATGTTCGAAAGAATTAAAAAGCTTGCCCGGAGTAATGGAAAAGATTTTTTATGGCTGGAAGTTCTTGAACAGAACGAACGCGCTCGCAAATTCTACGACAAACAGGGCATGCAGTTTATTAAAGCGATCGCTTTCGAAACAGCTTCGCAGCGGAGCATTCTTAAGATCATGGGAATATCTCTGTAGACTTGTGCCCTATTACCGGTTGGGATGAACGAAAAACACGCAGCAAAATCAACAAAATATAATCAACTTGCTTAATTACTCTGCAATCGCGTGAAAACATGAAGAAAAATAGCATTTCCCTCTTGCCTCATTCGGCCTCTGCCGCTAATATTCGTCCCCGTTGTCACCTACAACATTGCGTTCATAGCTCAGTTGGTTAGAGCACCACCTTGACATGGTGGGGGTCGTTGGTTCGAGTCCAATTGAACGCACCATTCCAAATTTGTGCGTCCGTAGCTCAGTTGGTTAGAGCACCACCTTGACATGGTGGGGGTCGATGGTTCGAGTCCATTCGGACGCACCACTCAGTTATATCCCTGAATTTCCTAATATTCCCAAACCAGAACACATATAAACTTGGTTATACGTTGTCCTGTTTTAAGCACAGGGAAATGTCCCCTACCCTGTATTGCCGGAAAAGATGAGAACGATGAAAGGGCTACAGGATCAGCCCTTCCATTGATTGAATTTTACTTACTGTCGATGCGTCTTCCGCTGGCGTCAGTAACCTTCTCACCGTCTTCCTTGGTAAAAGCCCCCTTCTGTGGCTGTGGAAGAATATCCAGCACGACCTCCGACGGTCGGCACAGACGCGTTCCCAGCGGTGTCACCACAATTGGACGGTTAATCAGGATTGGATACTGCAACATAAACTCGATGAGCTGTTCATCAGTAAAACGATCTTCAGCAAGCCCCAACACTTCATACGGTTCAACGTTTCTACGCAGCAGTGCCCGTACCGCAATCCCCATCTCTGCAATGAGTTTGACCAGTTCGTCACGCGATGGCGGTGTTTCAAGGTAATGGATAACGGTCGGCTCAGTACCGCTGTTACGGATCATCTCCAGGGTGTTGCGCGACGTACCGCATGCCGGATTGTGATAGATAGTAATATTGCTCATTTCAGTATCTCATTACAAAGTAAAAGAGAGGCGTAACGCCAGTGCAGCCAGCGTGACAAACAGCACAGGCAACGTCATGATAATCCCGGTGCGGAAGTAATATCCCCACGTGATTGTCATATTCTTCTGTGAGAGAACATGCAGCCAGAGCAGCGTTGCCAGGCTACCGATCGGTGTAATTTTCGGCCCCAGATCGCAACCAATAACGTTGGCATAAATCATCGCTTCTTTAATCACCCCTGTTGCGGTACTGCCATCAATAGACAGCGCGCCAACCAGCACAGTAGGCATATTGTTCATAATGGAAGACAGAAACGCTGTCAGGAAACCTGTACCCAAGGTAGCTGCCCAGAGCCCTCTGTCCGCCAGCACGTTCAGTAGCCCGGAGAGAGACTCCGTCAGCCCGGCATTACGCAAACCATAGACCACCAGATACATTCCCAGCGAGAAAATGACAATCTGCCAGGGTGCGCCGCGTAACACTTTACCCGTGTTAATGGCATGGCCCCGTTTAGCAACAGCAAACAAGATGGCTGCCCCAACTGCCGCGATTGCGCTAACCGGAATACCAAGCGGCTCAAGAATGAAAAAGCCAATCAGAAGAAGGATCAAAACTATCCAGCCCGTTCTGAATGTTGCCAGATCCTTAATCGCCTTTGCAGGGACCTCCAGCCGGGCCAGATCGTAAGTGGGGGGAATATCCTTGCGGAAGAACAGATGCAGCATCAGCAGCGTGGCAACAATAGCAGCGATATCCACTGGCACCATGACCGACGCATATTCCGAGAATCCAAGCCCGAAGAAATCTGCCGAAACGATATTTACCAGGTTCGACACAATAAGCGGCAGACTGGCCGTATCAGCAATAAATCCGGCAGCCATAACGAATGCCAGTGTAGTGCTTTTACTGAACCCCAGAGCCAGCAGCATGGCGATAACAATAGGCGTTAAAATAAGCGCCGCGCCATCATTGGCAAACAGCGCTGCGACCGCCGCACCAAGCAGAACGATATACGTAAATAGCAAACGACCACGACCATGGCCCCAACGAGAAACGTGCAGTGCAGCCCATTCGAAAAAACCGGACTCATCGAGCAGCAGGCTGATAATAATAACAGCAATAAATGTCGCTGTTGCGTTCCAGACGATATTCCACACCACCGGAATATCACCGATGTGTACAACGCCAGAAATCAGTGCGAGTACAGCGCCGAATGTGGCGCTCCAGCCGATCCCTAATCCCTTCGGCTGCCAGATAACCAAAACAATGGTCAGGACAAAAATAGCGCCTGCCAGTAACATAAATCCTCCAGACAGGGCGACAGAGTTGCCCTGTAAATACTTTCAATTAACCCACCAGACCTCTGAGTTTTTCGATGCCGCCAGGTTCTGATGCAAGTAATGGAACCAGTGCTATATGCGTAGCATGTTGTTGCTTGACGGCCTCAATCTGCGGTATCTCCTGCTGGGCACGTTGACACAGCAGTGGCGAGCGCGTGTCTGCAACAGAGAGGCTGTTGTTGATAATCCATCCCCAGGGCTGAATCCCCGCCCGTACAAGGTCGGCCTGCAAATTTGCAGCCTCCAGCACCGGAGTCGTTTCAGGCAACGTGACCAGTAGCACTTTGGTTCGCTCCGGGTCCTGAAGCTGCATCATTGGCGTTGTAAAGTGTCCTTTATTCCCCATTTTCCGGGCAATCTCGCGGTGATAAGCCCCTGTAGCGTCCAGAAGTAAAAGCGTATGTCCTGTAGGAGCCGTATCCATGACAACAAACCGCTTTGCTGCTTCGCGGATCACACGGGAAAATGCCTGGAATACCGCAATCTCTTCAGTGCAGGGAGAACGTAAATCTTCTTCCAGCAGTCGCTTCCCGGCGTCATCCAGACTCCTGCCCTTTGTCTCAAGAACATGCTGGCGATAGCGTTCGGTTTCATCGTGCGGGTTGATCCTGCTGACCTGCAGATTATTGATGCTGCCGTTGAGGGTTGTGCTGAGATGTGCGGCAGGATCTGATGTCGTTAGATGCACATCAAATCCCATGTCCGCAAGCCTGACGGCTATAGCAGCCGCCAGCGTTGTTTTACCGACGCCACCTTTCCCCATAAGCATAACCAGACCGTGCTCACTGCGGGCGATATCATTGACCATCTCAGAGAGAGACAAATTCTCAGGCTGGTACTGATTAACCTGTTCAGGTATCGATGCAGCCTCAGCACGCATAGTGAAAAGATTTTTCAGCGCGGATACGCCAACCATGTTCACCGGCTGAAGAAATAAGGTGTCTGTCGGCAGGCCAGATAAACCGGCGGGAAGATTTGCCAGAGTCTGCTGCTCCCGTTGCCATATAGCTGCGGCTAATGTGTCGCCTGCCGCTTCGGTTTCTGGCAATACGCCATTAATGACCAGATACTGGTTATTAAGACCAATCGCGGCGAGCTCCTCATGAGTACGTGAAACTTCACGTAATGTTGAACTTTGCAATCGTGCGACCAGTACCAGCCGGGTACGCTCGGGATCGGACAACGCCTCAACAGCATGAGCATATTGTTCGCGCTGTTTTTCCAGCCCGGCCATTGGCCCCAGGCAGGAAGCACCATCCGGATTACTTTCAATAAAGCTGCTCCAGGCGCCGGGAAGTTGCAGCAGGCGGATAGTATGGCCTGTCGGCGCGGTATCAAAAATAATGTGATCAAAGCGGGTCAGCAGATCCGCATCAGTCAGCAAGCCGGTGAACTCATCAAATGCCGCGATTTCCGTCGTGCATGCCCCCGAGAGCTGCTCACTGATGCTGTTAACAACATCATCAGGCAGAAGCCCTTTAATAGGATCGACGATCCTGGCCCGGTATTGCTGAGCGGCGGCCTGCGGATCGATCTCCAGAGCAGACAATCCCGGCACAGACTTCACGGGAAGAATGGTGTTGCCGATAGTCTGATCGAATACCTGACCAACATTCGAGGCGGGGTCCGTGCTAACCAGCAAAACTCGCTTGCCCTGCTCAACCAGACGGATAGCCGTCGCGCAGGAAATGGAGGTTTTACCCACTCCGCCCTTACCAGTAAAAAACAGATAAGGCGGGATATTCTGTAAGAAACGCATACGTCCTCCTGACATACTCAACAACAGGAACTCTTACCACCACAGCAGCTTGTCGGTGCTAATCCCACCTTCTCCAGTGGAATGCCAAACCAGCGAGCCAGTTCAGCACGTTTTGGATAACGTCCTGCCATCACCGTTTCTCCATCCAGTAATAGCAATGGAAGTCCTTCAGCACCTGAAACCTCAAGGAATGTTTTTGCTTTCGCGTTCTGTACAAAACTCATGGGTTGTTGCGCGAGGTTGTAGCGCTCAACCTGAATCCCGCGTTGTTTCAGCCATTGCACATCGGCAGAGAAATCGACCAAAACCTGATCGACATCGCTTCCACAAACGCCGGTACTGCAACACATAGCCGGATCAAACACCGTTAACGTTTTCATCTTCAATATCTCACATTCGAAAAAACATATATGTTTAGGCAAATTTTTTAGATACAAACAGCTTTGCCGTTACCAGAGCAATTTGCCGATGCCAGCTTACGGGCGATAGCTTGTACGTCGTCCTGTTGGCTTAACCAGGCCTGCTCGATAACCTGCGCCGCCCACGAAGGAATATGCGGAGATAAGCGGTAATGAACCCACTTCCCCTGCTTGCGATCCAACAGTAATCCACTTTCTCGCAACATCGCCAGATGACGTGAAATCTTAGGCTGCGACTGATCCAATGCCGTACAGAGATCGCACACGCACAACTCCCCCATCTCCCGGAGTAATAGCACGATACCGAGACGGGTCTCGTCAGAAAGGTTTTTGAACAACTGTAGGGATGAAATTTGCGACATAATAACCTCCTGCCATGGGGTAAGTTTCTCTCTGCGTAGATGAAAAGTCAAAAACATATTCTTTTTATCGAATATGTTTTCAGTATTCAAAGAGGCCCCTCTCTGAAAATTCATCTTGAAATGAAGCCCCCACCGCTTGTACCAGCAGCGGTGGGGATCCATTAGTGCGAGTAATTTTCAGGTTTGGCTATAAGATGATCCAGCGAATACGTAGAGGTAACATGCGAGTCACTTAACGGAATCTGTGAGGTATCACCGGCATGTCCTGGATTTGCAGGTGCTGCAGCAATTGTCCCATGATGAGTTTCGCCAACTTTCATCAACAGGGTAATGTCGGCGATTTCATGTAACTCATGCGCCAGATCGCTAAGATCCACTTTCCCATGCTCGCCGCTTTCTTTACCGGTAAAGATGCTATGACCTTTTTCATCGGGTTGACCTGCTTCACCATGATGAAAATTGAAAGCAAACGAATCATGATTATCATCAAACAGCTTGCCTAATCCACTGTCGTGCCGTGCTGCATGATGGTTTTTATCCGCAATATGAAACTCCTGCTTTCCATGATGAATGGGGGCGTCGACTATCACATCAACATGCTGTGATTGCCGTGTCACATTGCCATGGTCATCATGCGCCATCACCGAAACAATCACGTCGTTGTGTCCGCTAAGAAGACTGTCGGTCTGAACCGGAATGTCATAGCTCAGATGCCCATGAGTTTCATGCAATCTTGCATCGTATTGTTTACCGTTAATCGTCGCGCTAACGTGATCGCCTTTGTGTACATCCCCGTCTATAAAACCCGTAATGTGATTGACCGGGTTGCGTGCTTCATGCCAATCGATACGGTTATCACCCGTCACTTTATTCACAATGATCGTGGCATCAGCATGAGTATCCAACACCACGTTCTGATGCCAGGCCGGTGTGACTTTGTTGCCCGCATCATCTGTTGCCCGCACACTCACCGTGAAATCATTGTCTCCTTCATGCAACCACCCTTTCTTCACTTCAACGTCATAGCCCAGGTGATTGCCGACGGTGACCACTTTAGTTTGAACAGCGTGACCATTAACCAACAGCGTGACAATATCGCCATCCTTTGCATCACCATCAACCACGCCGCTGACAGAAATATGACCAGATTCTGCCACATTGATGATGTTATCCGACGCGACGGGATCCATGCTGATGGAAGCATCAGCATGCGTATCCAGTATGACAGTCTGAGTTGTGGTCGAGGTTGCCGTATTACCAGCAGCATCCTTACCGCTAACGGTAACCGTAACGCTATTTTCACCTTCGTTGAGGACATTACTATCAACGGGGATGTCATAGGTCAGTGAACTATGATGCTTGTCAGTATGTTCAACGATAATGCCAGTATAAGTATGACCATTAACGGCGAGCGTTACCGTATCACCAACATGAACATCACCCTGCACACTCCCCGTAATTGCCGTCTTCCCTGACATCAGTTCAGTGAAATTAACTTTGCCATCGCCCGCAATCGTATTAACGTGAATACTGTTTTCCGCATGTTGGTCAATAATCAGTTTATTGGCTTCGCACAGGGTTACCGTATTTCCAACAGCATCAACTCCTGTGACCGTATAGGTAATTTCCGGGTTCTGAAGCAGTTCAGAGGTATTAACCCGTACTTTAAAGGTTAATTCACCGCTCGGACCATGTTCAAT
This sequence comes from Citrobacter sp. S-77, assembly GCF_963864895.1. Lineage (NCBI taxonomy): Bacteria > Pseudomonadati > Pseudomonadota > Gammaproteobacteria > Enterobacterales > Enterobacteriaceae > Citrobacter > Citrobacter sp. S-77. Next base: position 2,030,100 of record NZ_CAWLWU010000002.1, on the reverse strand, counting down.
TATTGCGTTCAGATCATTGCTGTTAACATGCACAATCACGTTATTACCCGCATGCACATCGCCAGTAACTGTGCCGCTGATCTCCGTCGTCGGTTTTTGGCTGTCATCCAGATTAAGCACATTGTCATCTGAGACTTTGTAGATATGCAGCTCCACATCAGCATGATCATCGATAGCCACCGCTCTGACGGCACGCTGGCTAAAGGAATTTCCTGCATCGTCTGTGCCGGAAACAGTCACTGTAATCGTTGGCGTGTCGGTTGGATGGGCTTTTAATTCAGCCGTCAGCTCTGCTTTTAAATCTGCCGTATCGACTTTCATCGTGTAGCCAGGCTGTCCGTTCATGCCAGGCAGTTCGATGACTTTGCCAACAGTCAGATGACCATTGAGCATGATTTTCACGTCATCACCGATCCGGGCGTCACCACCAACCACACCACTAATTTCAGTCTGCTGGGAACTGAGATCTTTCGCGCTGAGGATATTGTCACCTGAAACGGTATTAATGGTGATAGTTGCCGAGGCAGTCGTATCCACACCTATAGTGCGGTCCGCGAATGCATCAATCGAGTTTTGCGCTGTATCATTCCCGGTCACTTTCGCATCAATACGGTGTTCGGCCAGCAGATCGACAGTCCTGATATCTGCTTTGTAAGTCATATCCGGCGCAATTTTGGCATGATACTTGTGGTTATTAACCGTCAGCGTGACATATTCGCCAGGATTCACATCGCCTGACACGGTACCGGTTATTTGTGTGACAGGACTCTTTGTTTCTGACAGGTTAAGGACGTTGTCATCCGTAACACTATTGATCGTTACCGTCGCCTTAACGTCGGTATCAACGGCAATCGTTTTACCATCCGTTACCGTCATTACGTTGCCATGATCGTCGTTGCCGGTCACGCTGGCGGTAATAACAGGGTCGTGGCGTAAGTCGTCAATGCTTATCTCTTTGCTGAATCTCAGTACATGACTGGCATCTTCAAACACCTGCGTCGTAATTTGGTGGCCGTTAACGGTCAATGTTACGTTGCTTCCCGTATGTACATTGTCACCGGTTACGGTACCGCTAACGGTCGTCGTGCCAGACCGGGATTCCACACTATTAATAACATTGTCACCGGCTATATCATCGAGCTTAATTGTGGCGCTGACATCAGTATCAATAATCAGTGGTTTAGACACAGTAACAATCTGGCTGCCATGATCATTATGGGCCGTGACTGTCGCTGTAATATCCGGATGATTAATGAGATTTTGCGTATCAACGCTAATCTCATAACCGTACTCGCCCGGCAAGTTAGGACGTTCAGTAACATAGCCGGTATAGCTGTCTTTTCCGATATGTAAGGTCACCTCATCACCCAGGTTCACATCGCCTGAGACTGTGCCGCGGATAACCGTGTGCGGTGACTGCGAATCCGACTGGTTAATAATGTCGTTACCTGCAACCGGATTTAAGGTGATAACGGCATATGGTTGGTTGTTATGAGGTTGCGTGGTGGTGTTGCCATTATTAACCGTGCCATTATTGCTGGTCGCTGGCCACGGAACATTAGCATGTATCTGAGCGCTTGCCGTTTCACTATTACCGTAAGGATCGGTGCTGGTTATCTCTACTCTGACATCGGCATTATTATCTAAATCGTGCGCGTTAATATAAACAGGGTTGCCGGTTGCAGCATCAATAAGGCGATCGCCGTTAAATCCAAGATGACCATCAGAATATTTCTGCACCGCCGTTTCATAGGTTTTCCCGTTGGCGAAGATTTTAACCACATCGCCTTCTTTTGCGTCACCACCAACCGTTCCCTCAATGACCCAAAAATCCCGGGAGCCGTTAAGTGTTAATGACCCCACTTTTATTTCCGCATCAGCCCGTGTATCAATATTTATAGTATGATCAGACTCAGCCAGAACGGTATTACCTGCTGCGTCGTAACCCATTACAGAAGCGTGGATCACGGGCTTACTATCACCTGAAATTAAATCTGCAGTACTGACATCAATGCTGTAGTGAAGACCACCACCTTGATCGCTAACGCAGTCAAAATAATGCTGTCCATTTACAATTAACTCAACCCGATCGCCACTATGGACATCGCCACTAACAAGACCAGTGACAGTCGTATATTCCTGATGCGCTTCGGTATTGTTAATGACGTTATCGTCAGTAACAGAGTCAATCGTAATGGTTGCATAAGCACGATCATCCCTTGATACATCGTGTGTCGCCCCGGCTGTTATGGTATTGCCTGCTGCATCGCTGGCATTAACCGTTGCAACAATATGCGGATCAGCAAGCAAATCTGCAGTACTGGCGGCAAAGGAATATCCCAGCTTGTTATCAAGATATGCCTGAGGCTTCACTTCAACATCGTACGTATGACCATTCACCGTAAGATGCACGAATTCTCCCGCGTTAATATTTCCGGTGACCAAACCATTAATGACAGTGGTCGGTGACGATTGATCCAGCTGATTAAGGACATCGTCGCCTGAAATAATATTGATAGTCACCGTAGCATCCGCGTGATCATCAATGCCAACAAGGTGTTCAGCCGCTACCACTGCACTATTTTGCGCTGCATCTGTCACGCCGATACTGACGTATATTTTATGATCGCCAGAATGAATATCCGTGGTTTCCACCGCGATACGGTAGCCCATCTGGTTATTCCCCAGGTCTTCCACTGTCCCGTGATAAACATGGTTATTCACTGTCAATGTCAGCGGATCACCGACGTGCATTTCGCCGGTTACATTGCCGGTTACCAGGGTAAAGCGGTGATTAAGCTCCTCATCGTTTAGCGTGTTATCTGCTGTCACAGGATCCACCGTAATGGTGGCATCAACATGTGTATCGACAACAATATCCTGCTTAGCTTCAATGAGGGCCGTGTTATTGGCGTTATCAGTGACAGAAATCGAGGCTCTGAGGTGCGGATCACTCATCAAATCGTAGGTGCTGACATCAATACTGTAATGAAGGTTAGCGTCCACACGACCGGTTAAATCAAGGCCATTAACATGCAGAGTCACCAAATCGCCTTCTTTCGCGTCGCCACTTACCGTCCCGGTAATGGTTGTGAACTCATGTCCCGACTCTGCGGCGTTGATCATATTGTCATGATTAGCGGTCACCGGGTCGATGGTAATCGTCGCCTCCGCATTCAGATCGACCACTAATTCTTTCGACGCCTCCACGAGCTGTCTGTTACCAGCCGCATCCTGACCCGTAATATGCGCTGTTATCGTATGATGTGGATCGGCAAGCATGTCTCTTGTCAGCACATCGACATTGTAACCCAGCGTCCCATTCTGATGTGCAAGCGACGCCACAACCGTCTCATAGTTTCGCCCGTTCACCGTGACGACAACTTTGTCGCCCGCATGGACATCTTCCCCACTCACAGTTCCGGATACTTTAGTGAAATGCTCTCTCGACTCTGAATGGTTGATGATGTCATCACCCGTCACTGGATCAACAGTGATACTCACATCCGCGTGGTTATCAATATGGACAATGTGTTCGGTGGTCTGGATGACTTCGTTTTGCACGTGATCAAACGAAGTTACCGTCGCGGTAACTTTAACGCCCGAATCGATATGTCCGCGATTATCGCTGAACGCGTAGGAATCAACCGCAATACTGTAGCCCAGTTGATGGTCAGGTAACTCCACGACATGCCCGGAATAGTGATATCCGTTAATCTTGAGCACGACATCATCACCCACCTTCGCATCGCCCCCCACAATGCCAGTGAGAGTTTGTTTGGGTGTCTCCAGTTCACTGTAGTTAAGTACGTTGTCATTCGTCACTGCACCAATGGAAATTGTGGCGTGGGCCTGTCTGTCAAGAGTGACCTGGTGATGCTCGACTGAACTCGCCATGTTTCCTGCATCATCATTACCCGTTACCGTCACCTGCACATCATTTTTACCTTCACGGAGGTAATGTGTTGGCACCGCAACCTCATAACGCAGATGTCCGTTATCGACCACCACTACGCCATTAACAGTATGGCCGTTGACGCTCACAACAACAGGATCGCCCGCATGTACATCGCCACTGACTTTGCCACTGATAATCATCGGCATACGGGACTCGCTGGCATTCACGATGTTATCCCCATCCACTGTATCAATGTTCAGCGCGTTGTAGGCATGGCTATCCAGAATGATAGTTTTATGCTCAACGGCAATAGCCGTGTTCCCGGCGTTATCGACGCCAGTAACCATCACCTGCACATCGTTTTTGCCTTCAACAAGCGCGCTATGCGGCACGGTGACATGATAGCCGAGATGGCCATTTACCTCTGAAACTAAGCCTGTATAACTGTTGCCATTTACGCTGATCACGACAGGATCGCCTGCTTGTGCATCACCACGAACAGTGCCGCTAATTTCCGCAGACTCATGGGCGTTGACGGTATCATCTCCCGCCACGATACCGATCGTCACCTCATTATGCGCATGACGATCAACGGTAATGACCCTATGCTCATAAGCAACCGCTTCGTTTCCCAGGTGGTCATGACTGGTCAACATGACCTTCACATTATTCTTGCCTTCGTGCAGCACACTGGTCGGTACAGGCACGCTGTAATACAGATGACCGGCAACACCCGCCACTTCACCAGCATAATCCCGGCCATTCACAGTAATAACGACCGGATCGCCTGCCTGAGCGTCACCACCGACATTGCCACTGATCAAGGTTGGCAGACGAGATTCATTCATATTAATGATGTTATCGTCCGCAACCGTGCCAATATGCACCTCGTTAGACGCGAAGTTATCAATATGAACCGTATGTTCGGTAATGACGGTGACGTCATTGTGAGCGGCGTCATGAGAGGTGACCGAGGCGGTGAATTTAATATCTCCGTCAATCATGGCGTGATTATCACCAAATACCGCAGGATCCACAGAGATTTTATATCCCAGCGTTCCATCACCGAGATCGACAACGTTATCGATGAATTTATGCCCGTTAATATCCAGAGTCACGACATCGCCGCGACGAGCATCCCCACCGACTGTTCCGCTAATTATCTGCTTTTGCGCGTTCATTTCTGCGTGGCTTAGTGTGTTATCTTTCGTCACGCGATCAACGCTGACGGAAGCATCCGCATGGGTGTCCAGCACGACGTTTTGATGCGCCAGCGCAATCGCTTCGTTGCCCACCTTGTCATGACTGATCACGTTGACCAGGACGTCGTTGTCACCTTCCTGAAGGAGACCCGGCGAAATCGCGACTTTATAATGCAGTTGCCCGTGGCCATCTTCAACGACCCGACCGGCAAAGCTCTGCCCCTGTACCTGCACCACAACCCGATCACCCGCTCTGGCATCCTTCCCGCTCACTACGCCAGTAATAAAGGTGTCATGCTGTGATTCCGCGGCGTTCACTACGTTATCGCCCGAGACCGTTCTGATAACCACAGCATTTTCGGCATGGTTATCAAGATGGACAGTGTGCTCTGTCGTCTGAGTGACAACGTTATCGGCTTTATCATGGGCGGTGACACTGACAGTGAACCTCAAATCGGCATTTACTTCACCGCCGTTATTACCCAATGCACCGGCATCCACCGGGATGCGGTAACCCAGCGAACCGTCGTTCAGGACGATAACGTCTCCGGTGAAATGCTGCCCACGGATATCAATATCAACCCGATCTCCCGGACGAGCATCCCCGCCTACGCTGCCATGAACCCATTGCTTCGCATCCAGCTCATCGTGGTTCAGTACATTATCTTTTGTCACTGCATCCACGCTTATCGTGGCATCGGCATGGGTGTCCAGCACCACATTATGGTGCGCTACTGCGATCGCTTCGTTGCCTGCTTTATCGTGACTGGTCACCGTAACCAGGACGTCGTTGTCACCGTCCAGAAGTACGCCCGGCGTTACTGCGATTTTATACTGTAACTGGCCTCCAGCATGGGCAAACGCTTCGCCCACGAAGTCCTTTCCGTTTACATGCACCACAACCCTGTCGCCCGCTCTGGCATCCTTCCCGCTCACTACACCGGTAACATAAGTGTCATGCTGCGATTCCGCCGCATTCACTACGTTATCGCCCGAGACCGTTCTGATATCCACGGCGTTAAAGGCGTAAGTATCCAGCGTCACATTTTTGTGCTCGACAGCTATCGCTTCGTTGCCCGCCATATCATGGCTCACCACCATGACCTGCACGTTATTGTGGCCCTCACCCAGCGCATGGCCTGGTACAGGGACGGCATAACGTAGATGACCGTTGTCATCCACCACCTTGCCGTAAAACGTCATTCCGTTAACCGTGACTATCACACGGTCCCCTGACTGCGCATCACCAGCGACATCTCCGCTAATGACTGTCGGCATACGATTTTCGATGGCATTTACTGTGTTGTCGCCAGCCACGGTGCCGATGGTCAGAGAATTATCAGCCTGCGTATCAAGCGTGATTGTCTTGTACGCTACTGAAATCGACGAGTTGCCAGATGAATCAACGCCGGAAACCATCACCTCTACATCATTACGACCTTCGTTTAACGTACCGTTCGGTACAGCGACGTTGTAACGCAGTGTGCCGTTTTCATCACTCACCGTACCGTAAAACGGCAATCCGTTAACACTGACCACCACAGGGTCTCCGGCCTGAGAATCTCCGGTCACAACACCACTGATAAACGTTGGCATACAATTTTCCATCGCGTTTACCACATCATCGCCAGCAACGGTGTTAATACTTAGTTCGTTGTGGGCAAACCTGTCGAGGGTGACAATTTTGTGCTCAGTAGCAATAGCTTCATTACCAGCAGCATCATGACTGATAACCTGGACCAGGACATCGTTTTCACCTTCGCGAAGCCGGTTTGTCGGGACAACAACCTCGTAACGCAACTGACCGTTATCACTGACGACAACCCCATGGGTATCATGCCCCCCAACAGTCACCGTCACCTGATCCCCCGCTTTGGCATCGCCACCGACGAAACCAGTAATCATAACGGGCATGCGGGCTTCATTTGAATTGACGATGTTATCGTCAGCAACAGTACCAATCGTGACGGTGTTATGAATATCCAGATCGATATCAACATGATGGCGGGTTGAGGCTTGCGATGTATTACCTGCAGCATCCGTCGACGTCACAGTGGCTTGAACATGGGGATCGGAGAGCAATCCCTGAGTGGAGACGTTGATTTGATAACCCAGCTTACCATTACCCAAATCGATAACAGTGTTGGTATAGGTCTGCCCGTCTACCAATAAAATGACTTTATCGCCAATCTTTGCATCACCCGCAACAATACCGTGAATTAGCGTCTGCCGATTATGGGACTCCGCGATATTGATAACGTTATCTGGCGTAACACTGTCTATGGTGATGCTGTCATGCAAAGCGATGGTGTCAATAACTGCGACAGAGGTAACTTGCGCAGTACGGCCCGAAACGTCTGTAGCCGTTGCCTCTACGGTAATACGCCCTTCAACCATTTGGCTTAAATCAGGCCGTGCAGCCCAGTGACCGTCAGTCACAGCTACATCGATGATTAATGTGTTTTTCTGGCTATCAGTGAAAATGAGCGTGACATGATTTTGGTTGCTGGTACCGCGAACGCTGGCATGATTTATTTCATTTTTACTTACGTAGCCATCGTTACCCGCAAAATCATCAATGTGAACCACGGGAGGAAGAACATGGAGGGCGCCAGCTGAATCGCTTGCTGCGACGCCGCTATCAGGTAATCTACGCTCCCATTCTGGCTCACCGATCCCCCGCGTTTTGAAACCAGCCGTCGGGTTCACTATCTGCCCGGTAAGCTCCAGTTGCACCAGAGTATGTCCACCGCCGCCACCTTCAATCTGTACTGTAGGTTCATTACCGGCGGCAGGCGCTTCAAATGATTTAGTCGGGTCTTCACCTGATGCAATCGCATTCTGTAACGATGCAACATCCTGATTGTTATGATCATCGGAGTTTACGGTGTGCAGGCCATTCTCGCCCCATTGACTGTTTCGTCCAAGATCCAGGATTCGGCCATCAGACAGCGCTACGCTAACCGCACCGCTGCTGCCGGTAATAACCTCTTCACCGCTGTAAATTCTGTCACCTTCTTTCAGGAGGCGCTGCGAGCCATCCGCTTCCATGACATAAACCTGGCCAACTATCGTTTTAATCACACCGAGTAAATTACTCACAGCTTTCTCTCCTGGAGAACATCATTATTTTTATAAAAAATAAATATATTAAATAGCCACACCCTAAATAACTTGAATTGCAGGAAGGCAGCCAACACCTAAGCGGTTTAAGTATGATGGGTATATACAAAAAATCATTCAAGTTGCATCAAGGCGGCAAGTGAGTGAATCCCGATGAGCTCACTCTGGTAAGTGATTCGGGCGAACGAACGTAGCCAACGCCGAGGCAGCTTGAAGGATGCCGTGCATAAAAATATTATACTTACCTGTGAAACAGATAGGGAGCGCGACAAATGTCCATTAATGGGCATTTGATTAATTGAAAGTTAAATTATAAACAAGTCAACATTAAAACATGCGCCGCAAAAAACACGACAATACTACAACAAATCAACCCCTGTAGGTTCTCCTGTAGTGACCGTTATATCTCGATGCTGGACTTATTTGTCATGTTATCCAGAACTGTTTTAATTACCTGTTGTTCAAAATGCTCTGCATGCAGATATCTTTTTTCTTTATAATTTTTACTTGTATCCCGATCGGGTTGATGTAAAAAACATTCTGGAGGCGTACACGAGATAATTGAGTTAATTATTCCAACTGGCTGCGGATATTCAAAAAATAGCGAGCCGGAGCAATAATTATGGGTGAATTGCCACTCGGACAATTCGTTCAGGAAACAATCCGACGCTGGTTTTGGTATTGCGCTGGCTTTATCGTGACCTAAAACAATAAAAGCAAGATTGTACAACCCATGTGCATATGGCCAGAACATTTTATTGAGCTTAGTGACACCAAACTCCCTTACTTGTGGAACACTTTTACAATATAGATCGAGTAGTGTTCCCGCTTCGGCAACGTTTCCATCAAGAAGTGCAATCAGGTATCGAATAGCCAGGAGATCGTGAGTGGCCTGCTTAGTCGCAAGTACCCTTTTTGCGCCTTCCCTTGCATCTGTTTCAAAGTCAGTACGTTTGTACCATAAAGCCATAACTAAATTGGTAATCGCTATTGTAACAGGATGACCATTGTCACTCAGACCACACTTTTCAGGTAAAAGAAGTGACACACGATAAAACATGCCGGCGGCAAGAATATCCAGGGTCGTCCATATATTGATGCAGTGATCGCATCCGGAATCCACACCCAACGTCACGTGCCTGACCATGGCAGACTGACGCAGGGCTGAATGTAGAAGTTCCATGTCCTTTGACTGTATCGCGGTTTTGTACCCCAATAACTCTGGCTTACCTTTCATGCGAAGCATAAAAAGCCATGAACTTACCTGCTCATGAAGGGAATAACCTTCGTGGCACTCATCATGAATAGCCAGGCACTCCGCTAAATAGTCATTCATGCTCATCCAGACAAGGGCATTTTTTACAGCCTCTTTTTCGTATTCTCGCTGGTATGCACGTTGATATTTAGGGGAAATAATAGCCATAAAAAACCTGCAAATTAGTAGCGTTAGCACTACTTTACGATAAAAAAGAGAAGCGATTATGGTGAGTTATCACGTCGAAATCAGTCGCTTCCTTGCCCTTTACACAGCCTACGAAAACGGTATTTATCACCCATCACTATCGGCGTTCCGCATATTTGCTACGTTTGTGTTGATACAGTAATTCGTCCGCTTTCAACATTGCAACTTCAAGCGTATCGCCTGGCTGCATCTGGTGCGCTCCCCAGGAGAACGCCACCAGTTTATCGCGATCAATAGTGAGCAATTGTTCCTGCACGCGATCGATAACATCACGCGACTTATTCAGTGAATAATCAATAAGAACCAGGCAGAACTCATCCCCCCCCAGCCGTATGCCATAATCACTTTTACGAATAGTATTTCCCAGCGCCAAACCCAGTGCCTGTATCGCTTTATCACCCATATGGTGGCCAAGCGTATCATTTATTTTTTTGAGTCCATCGCTGTCAATCGCGATGATCGTGACAGGGATGTTGCGATCAACGAGCGCGCGTATTTTTTGCTCAAGTTCAGGTGTAATAACTTTTCTGTTATACAGGCCAGTCATCACATCCGTCACGTTATCCCGCGAAAGCGATTCCTGTCTGATTAACTGCTTATGCGCATATCGGCATAATGTCCAGGTCCCCAGAACATACAAAATAAATAGCCACAGATTAGCGATGATGACGTAGATAGCATCCAGTTTGACATGGAGAGTGTAATACTGGGTGATTTTGTCCTGGTAACTGATCAAACCAAAAGATTTGAGATCCGGGTTATGAAAAATAATATTCGCACCGGTTGCATTATCCGTAACATACAGAGACAGGAATTTCCATAGCAACGGCCGGTCAACTGTTTCGAATGAAACGATAAGATCGTTAATATTGATATCTGTAATCAGAATGCCTTTCACTTTATCTCCCAGGAACACTGGAGTAAGCATGCTGATAATATTATTTTGAGTATAACCATCCTGGTAAATATGAGACACAATGCTTTCCCCTCGTATCAGGTCATCCAGAGCGTTCTCATCGATGGTAATAGTATGTGCGCTACGCGCGATATTAATGCTGCGACCATTATTAACTAACCAGTTACTAAAGGTATAGTCACGGGTATTAACCAGTTTATTGATGTAAATATAGTTATGTGAAAGATCTATGTAGTATCTGATATTCCTGAAAGCATAGCCGGTATAGTTTGAAAAACTGTACTTTTGTGAGACCGTACTCCCTGGACTTTGAATTATGGACATCGCGCCAATATCACGCCCCCACTCTGTACACGTTTTATTCTGAGTCTGTAAGGTCCCTTCAAGGTTTTTCATAGTTTTAGACAGAAGGTTAAACCCGTAGATGTTGCCCTCGTTTTCTACATGTCGACAGATCTCTGCCAGTTCACTATCGGTAAGGTTATCGGAGGATGTTCTGGAATAGAATTCCCGCGAAAGCCGACTGGCGATATTCTGATTAATTGACTCTTCATGGAATAGTGCCGATTTGCCATTTTCAGCGACATATCCCATATAATTCTGTAAATTTCGCGCTTCATGCACGGCCAGCGCGATGAACACTAAGGTGGTACAAACCACAGTCAAGATAATCGCACTAATATATTTTTGTCTCGACAAAATGGCTAACTCCTTGTTGTACCTCCAAGAAATAAGCTCAAGTATAGCATCAATCCATCCCTCGTGGCCTGCGGATAGGTACAACACAGCGTGGCGCTGTCAATCCGGCACGATGGCCGCGTGATACATAACTCAAACGATAAGAAATAGAGTAGAAATGTCGATGGGGTTATGGATATTTTTTATTCTGTCTACCATGCTTTGCCTACTCGTCAGTTAAGCGAGCCACTCATCCCCAGAGATTACGTCTTTTGGCCGAGGACACGACAATGCGCAGCATACTGCTTCCTCTAACACTCGCAGCGTGTCTTTTTGTTTTCGGCGTTTCTGTCCTGAATATTCAGCTCTGGTATTCATCAAGGGCCGATAGCCTTGCTGGCGCTAAATATGCAGAAAACAACATAAACAATATACTCGATGAGGCTACTCTGGCGACCAAAACGGCTAAGGACATCGTCGTGAAGGGTTGCGATCTGGAAGAACAATATCAGCTCGGCACAGAAGCTGCTCTGAAGCCTCACCTGCGGACCATTCTTATCATCAAAAATGGGGCAGTATGGTGTTCATCGCTGCCGGGTAATCGCGTGTTATTGACCCACATTCCCGTTGTGCCTGAAACAAACTTACTGCTGGCACCCGCCAAAAACACCGTCAACGGCCTGCCCGTACTGCTATACCAGACACTTTTTGCAACGAGCCGTATTCTGGTCACCATCAGCGATCAGCATATTCGCGGAGCGCTGAATGTTCCGTTGAAGAGGGTTGCGTATTCACTACTCGTGGGAAATAACACCATCGGCCTGTCGGGAGATGTGGCAACAATAGACGCAAATACGCCACTAACCGGGCGAATTGACTCGGCTAAATATCATTACAGTATAATTTACAATCAACCGCCGCTGTTCAGCTTAGCCAGACTGGTCACTAAAGGTTCAGGCATACTGATATTCATCCTGCTGATATCCGGTATCGCGGCTTACGCACTGGAAAAATATTTGAACAAGAATGCGACGCCTGAAGAGACGTTACGCAAAGCAATCAGCAACGGAGAGATCGTACCTTTTTATCAACCGATCGTTAACGGCAAAACGTTGACGCTGCGCGGTGTTGAAGTATTAGCCAGATGGAAACACCCGAGAGCCGGATATATCTCCCCGGCGTCATTCATTCCAGTTGCCGAAAAATCCGGTCTGATAATTCCCCTGACTCAAAGTCTGATGACACAGGTCGTGACGCAGATGAATGTCATTGCCAGTAAGTTGCCCGAGGGATTTCATGTCGGGATTAACTTTAGTGCATCCCATATCACCTCCCCCACATTTGTTGAGGAGTGTCTGAAATACAGGGACAGTTTCAGACGAAATGATTTACATCTGGTTATTGAAGTAACCGAACGTGAACCCTTACATGTGGATGAACACCTCGTTCAGCGACTTAATGTCCTGCACGAAAATGGTTTCGTAATTGCCCTGGATGATTTCGGCACCGGCTATTCAGGACTTTCTTATCTTCATGATCTGCATATTGATTATATTAAAATTGACCAGAGTTTCGTTGGTAGAGTAAATGCCGATCCGGATTCAACCCGCATTTTGGATTGTGTGCTGGATCTGGCTCGTAAACTGTCGTTAAGCATTGTCGCCGAAGGGGTCGAAACGAAAGAGCAACTCGACTACCTGAACCAAAATAACATTACCTTCCTGCAGGGCTACTATTTCTACAAACCGGTAACCTTCACCGGACTGGTCAAAATTCTGCTGTCAAAAGCCAGAGCTAAGGTGATTGTCGAGTAAACGTATAAGCGATTAACTGTAATTCTATGTCACTGATTCAACACAGGCATAGCAAACAGCATTATTCGAAAGGTTTAAATAAAAACAGGCGGAGAATGATGAAAAAGATAGCAATCGTTGGTGCGGGACCTACTGGTATTTATACGTTATTCGCGCTGCTTAAGCATCAAACACCGCTGTCAATTACCCTCTATGAACAAGCCAAAGAAGCCGGGGTTGGTATGCCCTACAGCGACGAAGAAAATTCAAGGATGATGCTGGCAAATATCGCCAGCATTGAAATTCCCCCCATTATCTCGCCCTATATCGACTGGTTACGCCAGCAAAGTGAAGCACATTTAGCGCGTTATGGCGTTGAACATGGCTCACTGCACGTCCGCCAGTTTCTGCCGCGCATTCTTCTTGGTGAATATTTCCGTGACCAGTTTTTACAACTTGTCAGCCTGGCGGAAAGACAGGGGTTTAATATCAAAGTGAATGAATCCAGCCTGGTAAACGACATCCAGGCAACAGCGGAGGGCATTGTTGTTTGCACTGAGCAGGCTGCACCTGAACTATTTGACCTCGCCGTCATAGCAACGGGGCACGTTTGGCCTGATGAGGAGACGCTAACTCGCACCTTTTTTCCCAGCCCGTGGACCGGTCTGATGGATGCAGAAATCCCGGCATGCCAGATAGGGATAATGGGCACGTCTTTGAGCGCTCTTGATGCGGCAATGGCTGTCGTGGCGCAGCATGGCAAATTTGTGTCCTATAACGGGCAGCATATTCGCTTCGAAAAAGATGACAAAAGTCGGGATCTGCACATTGTACTCATGTCCCGCTCTGGCATTTTACCGGAAGCCGATTTTTACTGCCCTATCCCCTATGAACCGCTGTGTTTTGTTACCGGGCAAGCACTGGAAAAACAGATAGCCGACGGCTCAGAAGGCCTGCTCGACCGGGTCTTTGCGCTGATAGTAAAAGAAATTGAACATACTGACCCTGTATGGAGCCAACAGATCGCTCTGTCATCGCTCAATGCGGACAGTTTTACGCAGGCCTGGTTTGCCGCACGCAAAAAACACGACCCTTTTCAGTGGGCCGAAACTAACCTTGAAGAAGTTGAGCGTAATAAGCGTGACCGACGAACTGTCGCCTGGCGCTACACTATTCTTCGCTTGCATGAGGCCGTGCAGGAGATTGTTCCCTCGCTCAATGAGAAGGACAGAAAACGCTTCAACAACGGACTTGCGCGCGTCTTTATCGATAATTATGCCGCCATCCCCTCACAGTCAATTCGCAGATTACTGGCACTGCGTGAAGCCGGGATAGTGAGTATTCTCGCCCTCGGCCCGGATTACCAGCTGGAGCAACAAGGTGCAGCAACCGTGATCTCCGCTAACGATAAGGCGTATAAATTTGACGTGTTTATCGACGCCAGAGGACAAAAACCACTAAAAACAAAAGATCTGCCATTTCCGACGTTACGAAAACAGCTTCAGTCCACAGGCGAGGAATTACCGGATGTCGGTGAAGACTACACCTTGCAGGCACCGGATATTGTTCGTGGTCGTATTGCACTTGCCGCCATTCCCTGGCTGATGCACGATCAACCGTTCGTACAAGGTCTTACTGCCTGCGCGGAAATAGGCGACTGTATTGCGAAAGCTATTGTGCAACCGGCAGTCCGTTTTCGTCGACGTTTGCCGTTCTATGAGACATGACTAAAACACACTGCTATTACCATCAAAAGAAGCATTATCGCGAGGTGGTAAGCAGGTATAGTTGTCTCCACCATCTTCTTTATCACAGAGATCTGATCTTATGTCCGCTTCTGTTCCCCTCTTTGCTGCTGGCAGTTTACGGCCGGCATTAACCCCGCTGATAAGCCATTTCACCCGCCTGAGCGGAATAGATTTCACTGTTGAATATGGCCCGGCAGGTTTATTGCGGGAGCGAATTGAGGCCGGTGAACCGTGCGCACTTTTTGCTTCGGCAAATCGAGCACATCCCCAACAGTTACTGTCCAGTCGTAAAGCCGTATCCGTACAGACGTTTAGCCGTAATCAACTGAGTCTTACCACCGCTCGTCCCGGCGAATGGCTGGATTTGCTGCGTGACCCCACCCTGCGTATCGGTACATCAACCCCCGGATGCGATCCCTGTGGCGATTATACCTGGGCCTTTTTCGAGAAGCTGGATTTGCTTGAAGCGGGTCTTGGGCAACAACTGCGCGAACGCGCCACTGCGCTGGTTGGAGGTCGCGACAGTCTCAACGTGCCAAAAGGCGAACTGGCCAGCGCATGGGTTATTCGTCAGGGATTTGCCGATCTGTTCATTGGTTACGCGCACTATGCGAAAACGCTGTGTGGGCAGCCCGATGTCCGTTGTGTTGCAATCCCGCCAGAACACAACGTTCAGTGCGAATATCAGCTTGCCATTCTCGACGCGTCTAAGGAGGTCATGGCGTTGGTTGAATTTATTCTCACCAGCGGCGGTCAGGAATTTTTAACCGCCGCCGGATTTTTACCCCTCAGCGATGGATCGCAAACAGGGGCGCAATAAACGGCGTCGGATGATTTTCCAGGCTTAATTTTCGCAGCGGCAATCCATAAGCCCTGTACAGATTATCTTCCGTCACAACGCTGTCTGTAGGACCGGCAAGCCATTTCCCCTGCGGTAACAGCAACAGCGTATGGGTTGCTATTTGCAGTGCATGCAGCGGATCGTGAGTGGAAAAGAGAATACAGCATTCTTGTCGATGGGCCAGATCGCTGATGAGTTGCAACACTACCTGCTGATTGGCTAAATCCAGTGCGGAACAGGGTTCATCAAGCAACAACGTCTGGCAATCGGTTACCAGTGCCCTGGCGATCATCACCAGCTGTTGCTGCCCACCGGAGAGCGAGCTAAACGAACACGCAGCAAGATGCGCAATGTTTAACTGTTCCAGCGCCTCAGCCGCCCGTTGCTTGTCCTGATGACGGGGTTGGGCAAACAGCTTCACATGTTGTGCTCGCCCCATAAGCACGACATCACTCACCGTATAGGGAAATGGTAGATGGGAATGCTGAGCGACAATCCCGGTTCCACCTTCACTTTCTATACTTCCACCAAGCGCAGGCAACGTACCGGTTAACGTGTCCAGCAGAGTGCTTTTCCCCAACCCATTACGCCCCAGTACGGCCCATATATCACCTTTCTCACAACGAAATGTGAGTGGCTCAAATAACGGCGTTTGGTAACCATATGCCAGGTGATCAACATACAGAGCCGCAGATTTCATCGTTTTCCCCGACGACTGGACTGAATTAACAAAAAGGCAAATAGCGGCGCACCGAGCAATGCGGTAATGATCCCCAGAGGTATTTCCGCCGACATCAAGGTACGCGCAATATCATCTACAGCAATCATAAAACCGCCCCCCAACCAGAAGGCGCAGGGAAGTAATCGACGATGATCGACACCCACCAGCAGTCGCGCCAGATTCGGAATAACCAGCCCAACCCAGGCAATGCTGCCGCTGACAGATACCTGTGCCGCGACTAAAAACGCGCAGCAGACCAGCACACTGCGTCGCAGAGGAATCACCGCCACGCCGAGCGCTTTAGCGTCTTTATCATTGAGTGATAACAGGTTTATCCGCCAGCGCAACTGGTACAAAATTGTCGCCGCGATACTGACCGGAACGGTCAGCATCAGCACTTTATGCCAGTTGGCCGTCGCAAAACTACCCAGTAGCCAGAACACAATATTAGGCAATGTTTCTTCGGTATCGGCCTGATATTGAATCAGACTCACCAGTGCCGCAAAAAAACCACTCAAAATGATACCTGACAGGATCAGAACAAGCGTATTCTCCAGTCCCTGGAGCGCGGCAATGGCGTACACCAGGATTAAGGCTGCCAGACCGAAGAAGAACGTTGAGCCCATCATCAGCCACGGATCCAGCCCGAGCAGAATAGCCAGCGTGCCGCCAAAAGCTGAACCGGAAGTTACCCCAATAATATGTGGGTCAACCAACGGGTTATGAAACACCCCTTGCAAGGTGGCGCCACACAGCCCAAGGGCTCCCCCCGCTAACAATGCCATCAGAATACGCGGAAGTCTGACAGTCCAGATGACCTGATTTGCAATGCCCTGAGTGTCGGAATAATGGCTAAGCTGATAAAACACATCGCCCAATGACAATGGATAATGTCCAAGACACAGCGAGCCCACTCCCAGCAACAGCACAGCCGTTATGAGGATCGGTTGCCAGGATAAAATGCGCTTACTTACCAGCATCAGGCTGCCAGTTCACACGATAAAAACGTTGGTAGTACTCCTGCGCCTGCGCATCAACATTCACGTTTTTATAGGCATCCGGGTAGAGTTTTTTTGCCATCCATAACTCACCAATCGCCAGTGCTTCCGGCATCGGATATCCCCAGGCTTTAGCGTATTCAGGCATCAGCCAGACACGATGGTTTTTCACCGCATCAATTCCCTGCCAGTTGGGATCGTTTTGGATCTCAGCCACCACCTGCGGATAGCGATCCTGAACAAAAACGACCTGCGGGTTCCACTGTAATACCTGCTCAAGCGAAACCTGCCGCGCCCCTTTAACACTCGCAGCCGCAACGTTTAGCCCGCCAGCGTGCTGCATCATCAGCCCGGTGTACTTCCCGGAACCATAGGTCATGAGATCGGGGTTAGCCATATAGATACGGACTTTTTGCGCTTCAGGAATATTAGCGACCGGTGCATTAAATTTTTCCCTCGCCGCAAAAACGTAGTTAATCAGCGATTCAGCCTGGGATTTGCGCCCAACCACATCAGCAATCAGCCGAATGCCCTGCTTTAACCCTTCGTTATAGACCTGTTCCTCGTCGGCCATTGTCGGGTTCATTTTGTTCTGTTGCCCGTCAATATCCTGGCGTAACGAGATAGCCACCACCGGAATACCGGCATTCTGGATCTGCTGGATCATCTCCGCTGGCGCATAGTTGGCAACGAACACCACCTGCGGATGAATCGCCAGCAAACTTTCAATATTCACGCTGGTGAGATCGCCAGGCGTTGGCAATGAGGTAATCGTTGGCATAAAGCGGGCAAACTCAGGGCCAAGCTGTTTTTTCCAGCTCGACATGACACCAACAATTGACTGTTGAGCATCCAACTGAACCAGAATATTCAGCGTCTGGTGTTGCAGCACAACCACCTTATCGACGTGGTCTGGTAACGTGACCTGACGGCCTAGCTGATCGGTGACACTGCGGTCTGCCTGCGCGGAAAACGCAAACAACAGGCTGGCACAAACCAGCACAAAAGAACGAAGAGTTAACATAGATACCATCTGGAAAGGAAAAAACGATATGCATTAAATTATATAACGATGTGACTGGCAACCCATTATCTATAAATCGAGCCATTCAAAAGATGAAGATCAATTTATGACGTGAAACAGACAGGATCGTGTTACGTCACGCTGGACTTAACGGCGATAAAAGAAAAGCCGACGGCAATCACTACCGTCGGCCTGCGTGCGTACTGCTCGTCAGATATTACGATTTAATGGCCATTTTGATGATATCTAACGCTTTGGCGAACTGATCTTGCGGAATAGTCAGCGGATAGAGGAAGCGGATCACGTTGCCGTATTGACCGCAGGTTAACAGCAGTAACCCCTGCTCAAGCGCTTTCTTCTGCACACGTTGCGCGACGGCAGCGCTTGGCTCCTTCGTTGTTGCATCACAAAATTCAGCAGCAATCATTGAGCCTAATCCGCGTACTTCGGCCAACTCCGGACACCCTGCACGAGCATCGTTCAGGGCCGCACGCAGTTGCTCACCAAGTGCTTCTGCACGCTGGCACAGTTGTTCATCATGAATAATATCAAGCACCGCGTGGGCCGCTGCCACAGCCAACGGGTTTCCGGCATAGGTGCCGCCCAAACCACCCGGCGCTGGTGCGTCCATAATCTCGGCCTTACCGACCACACCTGACAGCGGCATACCACCAGCAAGACTTTTCGCCATGGTCATCAGGTCAGCTTTATGATCGTAGTGATCCATAGCGAACAACTCACCCGTACGGGCAAAACCACTTTGCACCTCATCGGCAATCATCACAATGCCGTGCTCATCACAGATGCGACGGATAGACGCGACAAATTCAGGCGGAGCTACAACAAATCCCCCTTCGCCCTGCACGGGTTCGAAAATAATCGCCGCCACCTGGCTGGGGTCAATGTCAGCTTTAAACAGCCGCTCAATTGCTTTAACCGAATCTGCGGTGGAAATACCCTGTAGTTCAGAAGGATAAGGCGCATGGTAAACAGATCCAGGGAACGGACCGAATCCTTTTTTATACGGCGCGACCTTACCGGTAAGTGCCATGGTCATGTATGTGCGTCCGTGAAAACCGCCGCCAAAGGCGATAACACCCGGCCGACCTGTGTGTGCGCGGGCAATTTTAACCGCGTTTTCTACCGCCTCTGCTCCGGTAGTAAAGAATGTGGTTTTACGCGGCCCATCAACAGGCGCAACTGCATTGATTTTCTCAGCCAGAGAAACATAGCTCTCGTACGGGACTATCTGGTATGCCGTGTGAGTAAAAGCCTGAAGCTGAGCCTCGACTGC
Organism: Citrobacter sp. S-77; assembly: GCF_963864895.1. Lineage (NCBI taxonomy): Bacteria > Pseudomonadati > Pseudomonadota > Gammaproteobacteria > Enterobacterales > Enterobacteriaceae > Citrobacter > Citrobacter sp. S-77. Next base: position 2,010,402 of record NZ_CAWLWU010000002.1, on the reverse strand, counting down.
CTGCACCATACGAGGATGACGGTGTCCGGTATTCAGCACGGCAATTCCGGCAGCGAAATCAATATATTGATTGCCTTCGATATCGGTAATTGTGCTGTTTTCCGCTGACTGAGCGAAAAAATCACACATCACACCTACGCCACGCGGGGTGGCATCCAAACGACGTTGTTGCAGGTTTTTATTGTTCATTATCTACACCTTGTCCATAAACATATCCGGGTTGAATTACCCTTTAAATTTAGACGCCATCTGGTACTTTAATCGAGAGCCAAATCGTTTTATTTTAAGGATCCAAATGCGTTCACTTGCCGGAGATGTGATCAAGCAAGCATTTAGCCAGCAGACTGACGAAAAGCTTCATCGTCGTCTGTATGCCGCCATCTGCAGTTGTATTCTTGAAGGTAACCTGAAACCAGCAACCCGCATGCCCCCTTCGCGGGATCTGGCTAGTGAGCTGGCGCTATCTCGCAACACCGTATTACGGGTATATGAGCAGTTACAGGCCGAGGGGTATATTTCTGCACGCACCAGCAGCGGGACGTTTGTTACTGACAGCGTACTGGATAATCTCAACCTGCGCACCGACAGGGAACCCACCTCACCCGCGCAAGAAGACCACACCAGCTTATCAGCCCGTTGTCTTGAACTGCTGGGTTACGCCAGCGCGAGCCCCCGACAGTGGGGACCTTTTATCCCCGGCGTACCTGACGTGCAGTATTTTCCTCACCGCACGCTCAAAAAGATTCAGGACCGGCTGGCAAGACGGTTGCGCCCGGAGTTTCTTACCTACGATGCTACAGGCGGCGTAAGTGAGCTGAAAGAGGCGCTGGCCGATTACCTGCGTACCGCGCGCGGCGTCAGATGCTCTCCCGAACAGATACTGATCACCGAAGGCATTCATCAGGCGCTGGATCTGGTGACCCGCACTCTGTGTGACCCAGGTGATAACGTCTGGATTGAAGAACCTGGCTACTGGGGAATAAAAAACATTCTGCGTATCAACGCTGTTAACTTTTCGGCGATCCCCGTTGATGAACAAGGTATGGTTCCGCCAGGAGCATCAGAGGTTGCGCCGAAACTGATTTTTGTGACACCGTCACACCAATATCCCCTCGGTTCGGTAATGAGCCTCAGCCGGCGGCGGCAGCTCCTCTTTCGGGCGCGTGAAACACGAAGCTGGATAGTGGAAGATGATTACGACAGTGAGTTTCGCTTCTCGGGTCAGCCCATTCCGTCATTACAGGGACTGGAGGAAGAGAGTCCAGTCATTTACATCGGCACGTTCAGCAAAACACTTTATCCCGCACTCCGACTCGGTTATGTCGTCCTGCCCCGGGCACTCGCTACCCCACTGAAGAAAGTTCACACTGACCTCTATCGCGGTGGTCATCTTCTGATTCAGGCCGCGCTGGCTGAGTTTATTAAAGAGGGTTACTACGCGGCCCATATCCGCAAAATGCGTCAGCTCTACAGCCGCCGTCGCCATATGCTGGTTGAACTGATCACCAGGATGCTCGGTGAACATTATCTGGGCTCCTTCAACAGTAACGCCGGGCTGCATCTGATTTTACAGTTGCCAGCCGATAGCGATGACGTTGCCATTGCACGGTTGGCAAATGCCGAAGGTTTGTTGGTTCGGCCGCTGTCGCGGTATTACATCAGTGAAGAGAAACACCGCGGTCTGTTGCTGGGATTTGCCAGCATTGAAGAACATGAGATGGCATCGGCGTTTTCCAGACTGGCCGGGATTATTAAAGCCCATAGCTGACGAACGTCGGATTTGTACACCGGATGAGGTTTGCCCCCCCATCCGGCGTTCTGCTAGTGTGTGGCTTTTTTAAGTCCGGCCAGATCCTCCTGAGTTATCTCGCCATTACCTTCGCCCCAGCTTTTACGCACATAGTTGATAACGTCGCGCATTTCACCCTTAGTCATCATTCCCTCATACGCTGGCATTTTGAAGGAGACATTTCCCCGCGTCGTGGGTGTTTCCGCCCCCTGCGTAATCACTCTGTACAGCGGGGTCGGATCGTCAATCATGACCAGCGGGTTTTTGATCAAAGAAGGCACATTATCATCCGTTCCTTTGCCTTCCAGGCCGTGACAGGTTGAGCAATAGCGGTTATAGACAACCTTGCCCGCTTCAGGCGAATTTGACCACGTAGCCGTCGGGCGCGCCGGGGCAGCCTTATCGCGCTTCAGACTCAGCAAATACTGCGCTATCGCCGCAGCGTCATCATCCGTCAGATACTGAGTACTCTGACTCACAACCTCGGCCATTGATCCTGAAACCGCGGCATGTTTGCTTTTTCCTGTCAGTAACAGCGACGTTAACTCCTGCTCTGACAAGGCGGTCCCTCTGAGTGATGGTGCGTACCAGCCGTCGATCATCGCGCCGCTCAGGTATTCATCATCGCTACTGGTGTACGCTTTTTCCTGCATCGCTATCCCCCTTGGGGTATGACACGAACCGCAGTGACCAGGCCCTTCAACCAGATAAGCCCCCCGATTGACCAGCTCAGTATTTACATCCGCTTTTTTGCTCTCAGGTGCGTCGGTAAACAACCAGTTCCAGATATGCAGCGGCCATCGGGCCGAGAGGAGCCAGGGGATGGCGTTCTCTTTATTGGGTTCTGCAGATGAGGTGACATCATGCATAAAATAGGTGTACAGCGCCTGAACATCCTCATCGGAAAGCTTCGCATAAGACGGATAAGGCATCGCCGGATAAAGTGGATGACCGTCTTTGGCAATACCCTGGCGCACCGCTTTTTCAAACTCGTCGTAAGAGTAGTTGCCAATACCGTGGGTCTTGTCGGGGGTAATATTCGTCGAATAAATATCGCCAACGGGCGTGGGAAACTTTTTGCCCCCCGCCATCGCCGCTCCGCCCTCAGCGGTGTGACATGCCACACAGTCAGAAATTCGCGCGATGTACTCACCGTTAGATTCAGCAGCAGAGACACCGACGCTAAATAAACAAGCGATAAGAAAGGTTACGTTACGCATAGATCACCCCATATCCTTGAGTTCGTTGACCGCACGCCATGCCTGATCGATCGCAGCATGCGCATAAGCACTCCAGTCAGAATCCGAGTTAGCAATGGCAATTCGACCGACTGGTTTACGCGCCCGGTCAATAATCTCGGGCATTTTGTCCATATCATCGAACAGCGACGTGGGGTAATACGCATAACCATGCGCCCAACGGTTAACCGTAATGGCTGAAATATCCCGTTGATTATCAAAACCCGTAGAACCAAACATCTCCTGCAACTGGGCGCGAATCATTTCTTCATGCGCCGCAAACGTGGTACCAAGTAACCATGCCCGCCCCAGGCGGAACTGTTCCCTGGCTGACAGATTACTGCCCGGATAAGTAGGCACATAGACCATATGAATAACCATTGGATCGTCCGGTGTCGCCGGATGCTGGTAACCTCCGATACTAACCGGATAGTCGAGCTTCACCCGACTGTAAGGCGCAGCGGGAGAGTAAAACTCATGCACACCAAGCTGCTTAAACGCATTCCAGTTCTTGACCACCACGTTGGTGTACACAAGCGGTGCTTTTACGTTCAGTTTGAGGTCTGCTTTTTGCTGTTCCGGCGTTTCAGGCACAATGTATGGGATCATCATGTTATAGCCCGCCATGATGGCATTCTTACCGCGAACGCGATGCATCTTGCCATCACGTAACCAGGTTATGGCAACGCCGTCCGGCACGTTCGCCGCGTTGATCACGGTACTGTTCAGGCGCAGACGGGTTGTATTTTCCGGCTGGTCCAGCTTTTCGTAATGCAGCCTTGCGAGGACTGAATCTTCCATTGAATTGCCTGGCAGCGCGTCGGGCAGCAGGTGTCTGACCAGTAGTCGCGCCAGACCGGCATTGCCGTCCGGGAAATGATAGACATATGGCTCTTCGAGATCGGCCAGCGACTCCCCGTCCAGTGGCGGTAACCCTAATGCCTCCATACCAGGTAGTGCGCAGGCTCTGGCATCACTGCAGGAAATTCCCTCGATACCAATAGCAAAGAAATCATTGGAACGCTGCTGAAAATAGAGCAGCGCCATTTTGCTCAATCCGACTTTTGTTGCAAGGAATTCACTGTAGCTGTGGGCATCCATCCAGTCGCTTTTTTCGTCCACCGTCATGCCCTGAAGATAATCGACCGGGCGCACATGCAGGTCGATGAGCGCCTTTCGGTCACTTTCACTTAATGGAAAGTCGTTGATAAACGCTTCGATATTTCGCCCATTAAGTCTGTCCGGTGGAATATCATCGGAGACGGCCCGCCCCGGATCGCCACTGACTATTTTGGTCTCACCAAAATTCTTTTTGTCGAAAAATACGCCGCGACTAAGTTGCCAGTCAGGGTAGAAATTCACGTCAAAACTGTCTTTCAGACGCGTAGCACTAACGCCAACTGTCTCCATCAGTTTTTGGACCACGGGGCTAAAATTGTGCGCTGGTGACTGAAATGACTCGCTGCCGCCATAGCCAAGAAGTTTTTTGCCCGCGGAATTAAATTCGTTACGTTTGGCGTGCCCGCCAAAATCATCATGGTTGTCGAGGATAAGGATCCTGCTGCTCTGCCCGGCGAGTTCACGCCAGAAGCACGCGGCAGCCAGCCCGCTAATGCCGCCGCCGACGATAACCAGATCGTACTCCTCCTCGATGGGGAGAGCGTTTAAGTCAAAACGTTTATGCTCACGGCCCAATGCATGAGCCATCTCGAACGAACCTGGATGATTACCCCGCAGACCCGTCAACGCAGGCGGATAATAACTTCCATTAATGAATTCGTTGCCATTTCCTGCCGCCCTGACCAGATCCAGAGGAGTCAGTCCCGCAGCGATAGTGACCGCCACGCCGTTGAGAAAATCACGTCTGGTAATTGCCATTAACTTTGTCCTTTTGCCACTTGCACACTGCCCTAAAAAAATCAGAGTCTCCCCCTCTTTTTTGAGGGAGAGACAATCGACTACTTCACTGGCTTCAGTTCTTCATCCAGTTTTTTCGAATCATAATAATCACCCTGCCAGGTAATTTTTCCTGCTTTAACATGAATATAGCTGACACCTTCAAATTTGATCGGATTATTTGTTGCCGGACTTCCGGCCCATTCACCGCTGTTTTTGCCTGAAAATTCCCACCGGAAAGCGACGGTATCCTCGTCATAAACGGGCTTACCAATCATTTTCCAGGTTAAATCAGGAACCGCTTTTATAAATGCCCCGATGACCTCTTTCTCGGCGTTTTCTCTGCCGTTTACCGGCTCACCCGCCGCTGCATCGTAATAAACCACGTCATTTGCCAGGTACTGTGCAGCAAGTTGCGCATTGTGCGCATTCCATGCCGCCATATACTCTTTCACAGTACTCAGCGAGGTACTTGCCGCCATGCTCAGGCCCGAGAACATCACCAGTGAAAGCACAGCTATTTTCAATGTTTTCATCACATTACCTGCTATTCAGAAATATCGGTCATGATATGTTTCACACGGGTATATTCATCGAGAGAATAAGAAGAGAGATCTTTTCCGTAACCCGACTTTTTGAAGCCGCCGTGTGGCATTTCAGCACACAGCGGAATATGGCTGTTAATCCACACCGTGCCAAAATCAAGATCGATGCTGAAACGTTGCGCGCGACCATGGTTGCTGGTCCAGACGCTGGCAGCCAGGCCGTATTCAACATCATTGGCCTTGTCCAGCGCCTCTTCGTCAGTTGAGAACGGCTGAATGGCCACCACCGGACCAAACACTTCGTGTTGGATGGCTTCATCATGCTGATGCAGGCCAGAGATGATGGTCGGTTCAAAGTAGAAACCCGGCCCTGCTCCTGCTCTTCCACCCGTTTCAACTTTTGCATGTGCTGGCAGACGTGCAATAAAGCCTTTTACCTGCTCAAGCTGATTTCGGCTGTTCAGCGCGCCATACAGAGCCTCCTGGTCTTCAGGAGGGCCAAATTTTATCTGCTTTGTTTTTTGGATCAGTTTTTCCAGAAACGCAGGGTAGATGGACTGCTCCACCAGAATACGCGTGGCGGCCGTGCAATCCTGACCGGCATTGAAAAAGCCCGCCGTGGTGATCGCGTCAATAGCCTTGTCTATGTTCGCATCGGCAAAAACGACGGCAGGTGCTTTTCCGCCAAGTTCCAGATGGGCTTTAGTCAGGTTTGCAGCCGCAGATGCCGCGACCTGCAAACCCGCACGGACGGAACCGGTAATAGAAACCAGTGAAGCCGTTGGGTTAGAAACCACCAGCGAACCAGTATTGGCTTTTCCCAATACCACGTTAAATGCTCCTTTCGGGAACAGTGGTGCAGCCAGTTCCGCCAGCAGCAACGTACTGACCGGGGTGGTATCACTCGGTTTTAGTACTACTGTGTTACCCGCCGCCAGCGCCGGAGCAATCTTCCACACCGCCATCATAAACGGGTAATTCCACGGTGTGACTTGCCCGACAATACCCAGCGGTTCACGACGAATAGTAGAGGTAAAACCGGTGGAATATTCTCCGGCGGCCTTTCCCTCAAGACAGCGTGCTGCACCGGCGAAAAAGCGAATTGCATCGCATGAAGCGGCTATTTCCTCTTTCTCAATAAAATGCAGCAGTTGACCAGTTTCCTGGCTTTGCGCCCTCGCCAGACGTTCTACGTTTCGTTCTATTTCATCAGCCAGCGCCAGAAGCGCTTTTTGCCGCTGCGCGGGCGTCGATTTTTTCCAGATACTAAACGCTGCTGCCGCCGCCGAGTAAGCAAGATCCACCTCAACCGCACTGCCGTTGGGAGATAATGCGTACGTTTCACCATCAACCGGACTCACCAGTTCAAAGGTTTCATCTGTGCTACCCGCGACATATTGCCCGTTAATAAAGTGCTTCAGGGTTTTCATGCGTATCTCCTGCCATTTAATACATAAAGAATCTTATGTAATATATATATTGTAAAACTTTTTCAAATGCGCAACATTGACACTATGATAAGCCTCGCATTTTTAACTTATATTTTACATTTACAAGTGAGAGGCAATTCATCACCAGTTGACGCTATCGGAACACGCATCCGTCTGTGCAATGGCATCACGCGCGGGCATGTAAAATAACGCGACCATTCTGACCTTCCTTGCCTGACGGGCTTGTGTTAGAAATGGTCGTTGTTTCAGGGAATTGAGTGCAGAAAAGATTATGATTACTCATGCGGTCATATTTGCGCCTATCGGGCAGGTCAGTCGTTCTGACCAGATAGTGCAGCGCCTTTCGAACGCCATTATTACGGGATTACTGGAGCCAAAAGAGCAGCTCCCAAACGAAACCGATCTGGCAAAGATGATGGGTGTCTCACATATCACAATCAGAGAAGCATTAAACACGCTTCGGGCTAATAATCTTATCCATACGATTCGTGGTCGCAATGGCGGGAGTTTTGTTTGCGAAAACATCGACGGCAAAAATAGCGCCCTGCATCCGTTCAAATCGATCAGTACAGATTACCTTTCCGATTTAGGGGAAATGCATTGCGCTATTATTAGCCACAGCGCAAGACTCGCTTCCAGGCGTATGACCGGTGCCGATATCTCTAAATTTCGCGAGTTTGTCGAGGTGTTAAGAAAAGCGGATTCGCCAGAATTAATGACACAGGCCGATATGCGTTGCCTGCTGGCAATAGCAGCCAGTTCTCATTCGGCGCGGCTGGCCAATCAGGAATTGCAGGTTCAGGCTGAATGGGCCTCACTGGTTGCCATACTTTATCGCTCTGGCAATATTCATGCAGAAATTATTGCGCTCTATGCGGCGCTGGCCGACGCGCTGGCTGCCCATAACGAGGTGGAATCCGTACAGTTCGCCACGCAGATTATCAACACATTTACCTATTACCTTATAGAAAAAAAGCTGAAATATAATTCGAATTAACAATCAGTGAAGGCAGGACAGACAATGACCTCTTCGACATCCTTAAGCGCATTAATCCGTAAAATTGATGATATTACTGCTTCTACCGTAGATTCTACCGTTGCGCTGGCGAGGAGTATCCATGAGGCTATTGCCGGTGTGCAAAAAGGCTCAGCGGAGGTGGTCCTCGACCCTGCTGTAAGAGCAACCGTTCAGCAGCACATTAAACGTACACTCAATGACAATCACTATTGCTCCGGTGCCGGATTCGCCAGCCATATTGAGAGCACGCCGACAACGAGAGAGTACTGGCATCTGGAATGGTGGTATAAAAAAGATAATGGTTTGAGTCAGGCAAATCTGGATTTGGATCAGGCCACACAGCAGCGGCTGGATTTCAGAACGTTCGAGTGGTTTAAACACTCCCCACCAGCCGGCGAAGCTTATATTCACGGCCCGTATGTCGATTATATTTGCAACATCTCTTACACACTGACGTCAGCTGTACCCGTCTACTTCAATGATCAGTTTCTTGGTGTCGCCGCCGTCGATCTGCTGGTCAGCCAGATTGAAGCTGAATTGCTTTCCTGCCCCCAGCCTGATTATGTGATTCTGACGAATCTGGAAAACAGAATTATTTTCTCCAGTTGGCCGCGTTATCGCGTAGGTGAATTGTTGTCGCCGACGAACACCACCCTTGTTTATCAGAGCGACTACTTTATCCTTTATCACTATCAAAACTAAGGGCCCGAAGGCCCTTGTTTTCAGTTGTCCTGCCCCATAGTTAGCTTGTTTGCGTAGGCAATAGCATCATTTTCAGGCGCAGCGGAGCGACCGAACGGACGGGTCAGGAACATATAGACCAGCCCTGAGCCCACGACAATCGCCAGACCAAACAACACCGTCCAACGATCAATGAAGTCGCTGCTGTCGGCAGGCTGCGCCAGCAGCCAGATACCACACAGCCCATAGGCTAACGCCAGCACGTTGACGAGAGTCCCCCAACCACCTATGGTCCACTCACCCGCTGGTTTCCAGCCCTTCAGACGCTGACGCAACGCGGCCAGCACCACCATCTGGAACGAAATGTAAATACCGATGACGGCAAACGCGGTAATGCGCGACAGATTATCCGGCTGAAAATAAACCCAGATACAAATGATCACCGGCAGTAAGCAGCTAACAACCATGGCATTATCCGGTACGCCATTTTTGGAAAT
>NZ_CAWLWU010000002.1:1714334-2001267 GCF_963864895.1 Citrobacter sp. S-77 | reverse complement strand
GGTACGCCATTTTTGGAAATTTTTGCCATCCACTCGCTTCCCGGTAGCATTTTGTCACGGGAGAAGGAAAAGATGAGGCGGCTCAGCGCAGCCTGAAGGGACAGAATGCACGACAACATGGCTATAATCGCCACGACAATAAAGATTGTTGCGCCCGTTTCCCCCAGAGCCTCATTAAGGATAGCCGGGATCGGATCGGCCGTTTTACCGTTAACAATGCTGACCAGGTTTGGTGAAGCAAGCAGATAGCCCATCACAGAGATGATGGCGGAGATCGCGCCAAACACGATGCTCAAAATCATAGCTACCGGGATTTTTTTGCTTGGGTTCTTCACCTCCTCCGCGACGTTACCGCATGCCTCGAAGCCAAAGAACATAAACAAGCCCATCAGCGCGGCTGACATAAATGCGTTGGAATAACTTCCGTCCTGAGCAAGTACGCCCATCGAATCAAAGATGACCGAGAACGGTTGTGAGCGATGAAAGATCAGCAGATATATTCCCAGCGCAATAACGCTGACAATTTCACACCAGAAACCAATTTTGGCGACGCGGGCAAGATTCTTCGTCCCTGACATATTCACCGCCATCATCAAAAACAGCAGCACGACAGATGTCAGCAGCATAGTGGCGGGCGTTTGACCATAGTGGAACAGAGACTCTACAAAAGTCGAAGTGTATTCAGCGATTGACGTTATGGTGACAACCAACGCCCAAAGGTAAATCCACGCCGCGATCCATGCATACTTTTTCCCCCATAACCTTCTGGCCCAGGGATACAGTCCACCGGTAATAGGATACTGGGATGCCACTTCACCAAATACCAATGCCACCAGAAGCTGCCCGCACGCGACGATCAAAATCCACCATACCGCGGGTGGCCCAGCCAGAGTCACTGCCAGAGCAAACAGAGAATAAACAGCAGTAAGTGGCGACAGGTAGGTAAAACCCAACGCAAAGTTAGAGATAAGTCCGATCGACCGGTTGAACTGTTCTTTGCCATCTTTATGAAAACTATCGTTTTTCTTATCAGGTGTCTGTTCCATATATCTTTCTCTTTTGTGGAATAGTCGCAGGGGTGAACGATTAATGTATAAAAGATATTAAGTTATATGTATAGTGATTTTGTCACATATTTGTTAAATAAAATCGTATGATTTCCACTAATGAGAGAAGACACAGCGCACCGTTAAGCGGCATCTGAACTGAAAAAACGCAAGAATCGCTGCTGTTAAGCAACATATTTGCAATATAATAGGGAGATGTTTAACGCCGAACCTGAACAGGTGAATGATGGAAATTGATCTCGATAATCTGGTCTTTGATGGACTGGAAGAAGCGCAAGAGCGTAATGCTGAACGTCTGGAAGATGCTGACAAAAAAGCGCAGGAAATTATTGCTGATAATGACTGCGGCGACGCCTGCAAGATCTAATCTCTGAACCGGCGTAATGCCGGTTTTTTTATATTCGGTTCATCCTGCCCGCGCCAAATCAAATGGCATAATGTTTCAACCCGTTGCGCGAATACTGCAGTGTGCTGTTACGATCTGAATTGCCATCCGGTAGCGACGTTGCACACCTCATTCCAGTACATCTCGCGCGTCAGGCGAAGTTCAGCGTGTTGTTTTATCACGGAACCACTCCGGATCAATATTGGCGATATCCACCCCATACAGGCTGGCGACAGGAAGAACAGACTCCACAACACGCTGAAGATTAGACTCTGCACCATATTGTGGGGTCAGTGGACGCCGTTTTATTACGTTCAGCCAAAGCTGTTTCAGCCCTTTCATCTTCTCCGCCTCCTCTGTATGTCGGATGCGTTTTATTCCAGCGCACTCTCGCCTAAAAATGAAATGCGAATTATTGCCAAGGTTTTGCACAATTTTGCATTCCATTCGCTCATTGCATTTACCCGTTATTAACACCTCCGTCACTAATATCTTTTTGTATATAGATAAGAATTTTTTCATATTTGGTGACAACCCTAAGTTATGGGAGCGTAAAAAGCACAAACCAATAACTACTGGGATTTCATAAAATGATGGCAACGAAAATTCACAGCGCTAAAAAAACTCTGCTGGCTCTCAGCGTACTGCTGGCATCGGGTGTTACCGCCACGCAGGCTCAGGCCGACCAGTTGGCAGATATTAAAGCCGCAGGTGTGGTAAAAGTCGCGACATTCGACGCTAACCCGCCGTTTGGCTCAGTCGATGCGAAAAGTCACAAAATTGTCGGATACGACGTTGATTTTGCCGAAGCGCTGGCCAAATCCCTCGGCGTTAAACTTGAACTGGTAGCGACCAATCCGGCAAACCGTATCCCGCTATTGCAATCCGGGAAGGCGGATTTAATCGTGGCGGATATCACGATTACCCCTGAACGGGCACAGGTTATCGATTTCTCCGTCCCCTACTTTGTCACCGGCCAGCAATTTCTCGTTCCGGCAAAGTCTCCGGACAAACTTGATGATTACAGTCGTGCCAGAATTGGTGCGGTGAAAGGCACCACGGGAGAGCAGGCGTTGCATCAGCGATTCCCGCAGTCGCGGGTGCTGGCCTATGACGATATTCCGCTGGCATTAACTGCACTGCGTAACGGTAATGTCCAGGCAATCACGCAGGACAGCACTATTCTGGCGGGTTTATTGAGCGGCGCGCCGGATAAAGCGGATTTCAAAATCCTGCCCGACCTGCTGAGCAAAGAAGAGATCGGCGTTGGGGTGAAAAAAGGCGAATCAGCGCTGTTAAAAGCGGTAAATGATGAGCTACTTAAACTCGAATCTGACGGTCAGGCAGCCAAAATCTATGACGTCTGGTTTGGCCCTGAAACCAAAAACCCACAGCCGCGCGCCTTTAAAATAGAAGCGAAGTAATATGCTCTCAGGTCTGTTTCCTCGTTCCGCAGCTCCCGCTGCGGATTTTACACATTTGCGCCAGGCTCGCGTTGAACTGCGCAATGTCGTTAAACAATATGACGCGCACACCGTTTTGAACGGTGTCAGTCTGTCCGTTGAGCCCGGTGAAGTGGTCACCATCCTTGGCCCCTCAGGATCAGGCAAATCCACGCTGATTCGCCTGATTAATCAGCTTGAGTCACTGAGCGGCGGCGATATATACATTGATAGTAAACCGATTGGTCAGCTTCGCGGTGCGGCATTACGTCAGTTACGCAGTCGTATTGGTTTCGTGTTCCAGCAATTCAATCTGTATACCCATCTGACGGCACAGCAAAACATCACGCTGGCACTGGAATATGTTCACGGATGGAACAAAGCGGACGCAGAACACCGCGCGCTTGAACTGCTGGATCAGGTCGGGCTGAGAGAGAAAGCTGATGCGTATGCCGCCCAGCTTTCCGGCGGGCAGCAGCAACGTGTTGCTATCGCCCGCGCTCTGGCCTCCTCACCACAAATTATCCTTTTTGATGAACCCACCTCTGCGCTGGATCCTGAGATGATCGGAGAAGTATTACAGGTGATGAAAAATCTAGCACACAGCGGTATCACCATGATCGTCGTTACCCATGAAATGCATTTCGCCAGAGAGATTGCTGACCGGGTGGTATTTATTGATGGCGGCGATATTCTGGAAGTGGCACCGCCAGAAGATTTTTTCACCCGTCCACAGCACCCCAGAACCCAGCGTTTCCTGAAAAAAGTGCTCGACCCGTTACACCAGGAGTCACCGTTATAATGCATGCAATGGACTGGCAGGGAGTGCTGAGCGGGCAACCTCTGCAATGGATAATTTCAGGTTTTCTAACCACGCTATGGGTCACAGTGGCAGGTATTGTACTCGCCACACTGCTGGCTATTTTGTTGCTCAGCCTGCGTCTTACGGGCAACCGCTTTGGCATCGGTGTGGTTAACGTATGGGTTTCAGTTTTTCGCAATACACCGTTACTTGTGCAACTGATGTTCTGGTATTTCGCCGCATGGAATCTGCTACCCAGGGGGGTTATTACGTTCGTCAATGCAGAGCATGGCTGGTCCATTCTGCCAGGAGACGTCTGGTGGCTAACACCCGAATTTATCTGCTCTGCCTGGGGCCTGGGGGTCTTTACTTCTGCCTTTCTGGTTGAGGAAATCGCATCAGGTTTACAGGCCGTGTCTGACGGGCAGCGAGAGGCCGCCATTGCGCAGGGCTTTTCATCATGGGCCACTTTGCGTCACATATTGCTTCCTCAGGGGCTGGTGAACGCCTGGCAACCGATCGTTGGGCAATATCTCAACCTGATGAAGCTCTCTTCGCTAGCCAGTGGTATCGGTTTTGCCGAGCTGACCTACCAGGTGCGACAAGTTGAAAGCTATAACGCGCACGCGCTGGAAGCATTTGCCGTCGGTACCGCGCTCTATCTGCTGACCGGCATTGCGTTGGGTATGTTGTTAACGCGTCTTGGCCCGGCCCCTGTGTCAGCCAGGGCATTTGCCAGAAAAACGCGCGTATTCAGTCTCAGGAGTCCACAGCATGATCGCTAATATTTCGGTCATTACCGACAATCTGGACTATCTCCTGTGGGGACGCATAGCGGACGGTCAACCGGGTGGCGTTCTGCTTACACTACTGATGGCAATTGGCGCGGCAATTCTGGCCCTTCCTGCGGGGATAATACTGGCCTGCTGTGCCTGGCGTTTTCCGGGAGTGGTTCGCAAAGGATTGTTTATCTGGGCGGAGTTCATTCGCGGTATTCCGTTGATCTTTGTGATCTTCTGGATGTGGTATCTGCTACCAATGCTGAGCGGAAGCGATCTTCCTGGTGCTGTTACCGTCACGCTGGCTCTGGCCTGGTTTACCGCAGCCTCAGTGATGCACTCAGTTTATGCCGGGATAAATGCACTCCCTGCAGGGCAATATGATGCAGCGGTGGTTCAGGGTTTTCGCCCGTTTCAGGCATTATGGCTCATCATGTTGCCGCAGGTGCTGCGGAACATTCTGCCTTCACTAACAGGGATATTTATTGGCTTGCTGAAGGATACGTCGCTGGCGTTTATCGTTAACGTTCCTGAACTGACAACGGTAGCCGGTCAGGTTAACAGTCGGGTGCAAATTTACCCGGCAGCGATTTTTATCTTCACCGGGCTGGTCTATTATCTGTTGTGTTTTGGGCTGGAGAAAATTACCCGGCGTCGGTTTGCCTTGAGATAATCCTACGGCTCAACAAGCTACAAACTGGTGATCTTCGTTGAGCCTGTATTTCACGCCCGCCCGGATATTGTTTTCCCCCTCAATGGCAACCGCAAAGCGCATTCTTTCGCCGTCATGATAGGCTAACGCCGCGCATCCGCCAGGGCCGAGAATGATCGAATCGACAACACCGGTGCTGGCAATAACAGCATTTTCGCCGCAGGCATTAATATGGATGTTGTCAGCGCAATTTACTATTTTCGACTCTGCGCCAAAACTGGCGATCTGCGTCAAATCGCCGCTACTGGCAATACGACTTCTGTCACCCAGAGAACTGATACGTACACGCATGCCAGTACTTGCGATGCGCGTGCCATCACCGACACTGCTGATACGTGAGGAATTTCCCGCGATTGCTACCCTGGCACGATCCCCGGAGCTACCGATGTGCGCGTTATATCCGACGCTGCCAATACGTGCGCTGTGTCCGGCACTGGCAATCTGCGCGGCATATCCGGCACTGGCGATTTTGACGTTATCGCCCGCACAGCTAAAGTTGGTGCTATCCACGGCACTCGCCAGTTGCCTGCCGTTTTCACCTGCTGTTTGCGCACCAGCAATACTCTCCATGGCGCAAATATCCTGTTGAACAAAACTCTCCTCACCCAGCCATTTTGACCAGGCGTACTCCACAAGGCTGTTTGCCCAATCAATATACCCCTCCCGCAGGAGAGCGCGATGCACATCTGCATAGCTCCCCCCCTCAGGAAAAGCGCGTAAAAACCAACGATACATTACGGACCCAACGCGCCAGGCCCGTAAGTCACTGCGAGTAATCATCATCTCTTAATGCCGGTGATAGCCATCGACCATACATTTGAAGGTTTCGCCCGGTGTGCGCCCCGTGGTACAGAGATAAAGATGCCCAAAAATAAAAAACAGACTGACAATCGCCAGGGCAAAGTGTGCCTGTAGCAACCAGTAACGCACGCCAGGGAATACATCGCCCACCACCTGTGGGTAGAGCGATAACAGACCCGATATCAGCAACAGCGGCAACAAGCCATACATCACGCCGACATAAGCAGCCTGTTGTAATGGATTGAATTTTGAACGCGTAGATGCAGGAAACGGGTGTGACTCACCTTGCATAATGCCAAACAGATAAAACCGCGTCTGTCTTAGCGCCCTTCCGACCCAGCCCTGACGTTTGATAATATAATGATGTCCGTTCCCCCCTATCAGGTTGATCAGCACAAAACCAATCCAGCAGGCGAGCAGCAAAAAGCCGCAAACTTCATGTACGGTCAGTAAGCTTTTCATCACCGATGCGCTGACCGCAGAGAAATGGTTCACCAGACCGCTGACAAGCAGCAGCAGAAATAACAGCGCATTCGACCAGTGCCACAACCTGACGGCCTTCGAGTATAAATACACCTTTTCGCCATGCCCGGCTGATGCTTTATTGGCTGAACGGAAGCGCAGCATGGCGTGTAGCGCAAGTACCAGCCACATCCCCACCAGCATTAATCCCGCGATCACCAACCAGACAGGCCAGTAGTCCGGCGAAAACATGGGGACATACTGCGCTAGTTGTGCGTGAAACTGCTCAGCATTCTGCGACGCGTTCATACATTTTCCTTCTTAATCAAATGTTGACCGAACCGACGATACAGATGGGGTTTCCCGGCGCCTGAAAGTTGATATTCGTAATACTTGTTTTCCCGTAACCATGTCTGAATTTCCGGACTGTCTTCGCGACCAAAGATCAGCGCATGCTCCGGACAAGAGTTAACACAGATCGGAGGGAAACCTTTCGCCAGACGAGATTCGGCGCAGAAGTCGCATTTATCCGCCACTTTGGTCTGCGGGTTGAGATAACGCACCTGGTACGGACACGCACCAATACAGTAGCTACATCCAATGCAGCGAGAAGCGTCTACACGCACAATCCCATTCTCATCACGCCAGGAAGCCCCGGTCGGACATACCTCAATGCACGGCGCATCGTCACAGTGCTGACAGGACTGGCGGAAGTAGTGATACAGCGTTTCGTTGTCGTTATCCGATACCGGAATATGGGCTATCGATAAACGGCTCCCCTGAGCGGGAACATGATTCGTTTTCCTGCACGCACGAGCGCAAATATTACATCCGTTGCACAATGATTCATCATGGATCATAACGTAACGAACATCTTTGGTTGCCTTGGTACTCGCTAACAGGTTTTGACCTGGGCCGGTGAAAAAAATCACCGTCCCCATGCCAATGACAAATTTTCGTCGGGTGAAGGACATCGGGTTATCCTCTAATACTGTGACAGTGATCGTCCACACATTCCATGACATCAACCTGAAGAATTCAGGGGTTCTGATACTGCTCAACTTCAAGCCATTCGCACAAGCCGTACGCTTTGCCGTAACTCATAAAGCGCTCGCTGAACAGGTAAGGTTCCGCATTCGACGATTCCACAGTGCGTATGTCTGCGTAATCAGGATGCGTTTCCATTGCCGTGAGCGCTGCGGCGACCTGCTGAGGCTCGAAGTGATAAGGTGGCTGTTCCAGCATCGCGACCTTATAAGGGCGAGGATACGTTCGACAGTCAAAACGTACCGCTTCAGCGATCGCGCGGCAGATATCGTTTTCAACCACCTGCACACACATGCTGGCGTAGTTTTCTGCCATGGTTTGCGTCGAGTAGAAATACGTATCTTCAGCCCCCTGCACACTGGCAATATCCGCCCCGGACTCATGCTGACGCATCGTGTCCAGGAGCGCCGCCAGGTCGGTTTCTGGAACCGAGTAAGGCGGCAGCAAAAAGAGATTGCGAGCCACCAGTTGACCCGCTGCGGAGTGCTGGCGAATAAAATCCGCCACAATTGACTCCGGGGTAGCGGGCTCTTGGATCTGCGGCGCATTCCTGTGTTCTACAGGCTGATGTAACGCATGCAGCCATTGTCTCTTTTGGCTGTCGACCTCGTCAGGAAGCGCACCAGACGCTTCCTCAACAGGCACCAGAACGTTGCTCACGTTAGTCATCTCACGTTCCTTACGCCGGCAGCAGATCCTGCGCAGCCAGATCGGCTGCCACATCTTCAAGACCGAGTCGATTCAGGGTTTCGCGAGTTGGGCATCCCAGTTCCGGATCCCAGCCCATTTCCTGATAGAACATCGTAAGTGACTGGCGCATATCCTCTCTGTCCATCTTGTCCGTCCCTTCTGTGAAGACCGGAATCTTAGGATCTTTATCGAATACCCAGGAGCAGATGAGATCGTGTTCATTGCGCATATCTTTGGTTTGCATCAGTTTTACCGTATAAGCACGATGCAGGGTAAAGATACGCTCCGCAGCTAAATCCAGACTCGCCTGCGTCGTTTCATCACCAGTTACGGCCTGGAAGAACTTCGCCTCCAGATCCAGATCCCCACGATAGTTTCGACTTTTCAGAGGTGAAACCGTCATTGGCCAGACCCAGTTGCACAGCGTCACGGCGTTATGCAAGCAGACCTTAAGCAGCGTCCATTTGGCATATTTGATTTTGGCCGCATTGATGGGGGTGTAGTTTTTGGTTTCGTCGTAGGCATCTTGCGAACCGAACAGTTCGCCCGCCACTTCCCGTTGTAATTTCAGTGGCAAACCAGAACCAATGAAGTTGATATGGGTGTGCGCCATACAGTCGCGGTTAAACATACAGTTGGTAATCGCCCCCACCTGTGCCGAGGCTTCGTTGGCATGGTGAACAGGAAAGCCAAACGGCGACCACAGTTTGTTTTTGGCATATCCCCAGTACTCTTCACCCAAATTCCAGCGTTCAGCAATGGCGTAAGAGCCATCTGCGAGGTGGCTGAGTTCACCGACGCGATGCGCCAGGCGGTAGTAGAAATCTTTAATAAAGTTAGGATCGCCCGCTTCCAGCTGATCCCAGCGGATCTCCGCATACTCTTCAGCCGGGAGTACGCGCTTAAAGACGCCTTTGGAGTAGCAGTACGTAAAGTCGCGATGCAGTTGTCCGTAGTTACACCAAATGCCGTAATCGTCAAACAGGTTCAGGCCAATCAGATTCCCCACCACACGTCCATCGTCTTTATCGTCAAAATCTTTAGGGCCGTTCGGGAAAATGGTGGTGTGCACAAAGTTCGCCACACAGGTGTTACCGCCGGTACTCGGTACGCCAAAGTCTTTAACTCGCGGGACATTGAGCTGAGACATACAGCGAATTGGGCATGAATGGCACCCGCTCATTTTGACCGTGTATTTTTCAGCCGCAGGGCCGAGATCGAATACGGATTTATAGGTACGGAAGCCAACGGTATTCTGGTTGCCAGGGGGAATGTCACCCGTTTCGATAGGTCCACCTTCCGCTGCGCCCCAGAACAGTCCTTTACGCGCCGTCCAGCGTGAGTTTGGTGAGGAGTATTCTGCCCATGCCTGCGGGGTACTCGGCACAACGTGGTTATTGTTAGCACCAATAAGCTCGGTCATCATATAGTCATTCAGCCGCTTCATCTCTTTGCGATCGGCAATGTTGACCCCTTTTGTCCCTTCGACCGCAATAGCCTTCAGGTTCTTCGACCCCATCACTGCACCAGTTCCGGCACCACCACTATGGTTACGGCTGTTGATCATGCAGGAGAGCGGAACCAGGTTCTCACCTGCCTGGCCGATAGCGGTGACGCAGGTTTCCGGGCTGGTTACGCGACAGATTTCTTCGGTCGTTGCACGCGTGCCCTTGCCCCACAGAAAATCGGCTTTTTCGATGCTCACCTTGTCATCTTTAATATTGATCCAGACAGGTGATGGCGACTTTCCTTCAATAATAATGGCGTCATAGCCGGCAAATTTCATTTGCGCAGCGAAGAATCCGCCCATATGGGCATCAACCACTAAATTACCTTTTGTGAAGGTCGATAAGGAGGTGATATTGACGCGGGAACTACAAGGCGCACCAGAACCAGTTAGTGGTCCGGTGGCAAAAACCAGTTTATTACCTTCATCAAAAGGTTTGGTACCTGGCGGGACCTCGTCGTACATGATTTTATAACCAAAGCCCATCCCACCGACAAATTTTTTAAATTTACTGGAATCTTCAACGGTGATATTACCCGTAGTGAGATTGACCCGTAAAATATTACCCGTCCAACCATTAGCCATCATATATTCCTTTGCAAGAAGGTTCGATAGATATACCCGTCACTTTGCAGGCAGCTTTTTCATTCAAAACTGCGATATTTTTGGCAATTAGTGACGCGTATCAGACATCCCTGCTATCAATCAAACAGTAATATCTTTCCACTCGATAATTTTTAATGCTCCAGTCGGACAAGCATTGGCGCATTCCCCACACAAAACGCATTTTGAGGATTTCTTCGTTTCGGTATTTACGGTTGCCATCATCCATGGGCAAGCCGTGGTACAGGCGCTACAACCAATACAGCGTTTATGATCTACCGCAATACAGCCATCTTCCTGTTTCCAGGTAATTGCGCCAATCGGGCAGACTTTCATACATTGCGGGTCTTTACACTGACGACAGGTGTCGGCGGTATAGTTTAAATCGCCATACAAGCCACCACCGGAGCCTACGCCATCGTCGCCAAAAAAGAAGTTTCGATGAATTTTAATGCGGGAAAAGAAGGTACCCACAGCGCCATCGTTATAATTTGTACAAGAAATTTCGCAGCGGTGGCATCCGGTGCAACGAGCTCGCTGAGTCACCAGCACCCCTTTTGGGGTGTTGATGAGCCCCACAGTGCCGCTATCCACATCTTCCTGTTTACAGCCAAAAAGCGATAGCAGCGCGGGTGCAATGGTTAATCCCGCCAGCCCCTTCCCGGATATGCGCAGAAATTCAAGCCGCGTTAAACCACAATCTAAAAATGGACGATCAACCTGGTTCATTTATTTCGCATCCTCTTCGCAAACGCTGTAGCAGCAACACTTCCAGGCTAATATTAATGAGCGCAGGTCAGGCCATTTCGGGCCACTCATGTTGCCAACAACACGTGATTATTTGCCCTAACCTGATCGCATAAATGACGGCGGTTAAACTGAATGAATCTAATCCTTTAGGGTTAGGCATATGAATAATGTGGTTATTCTCCCCCTATAACTTTGATCGTTATCAATTAAAAAACGGAAGAAAAATAATTAATGTGGAGTGATATTTATTATCATTAAGGAAATTTGAAATAGTATTTTATATGCGCAACAAATATTTGTGACTATGCTTCAAAATACAGTGCAATATACAATTCGATATGTAATTAAATATATAACGACATTGACAACATTAGTGACAAAGCTAAATTATATTAACTGGAAGATTATTGTGATTAAAATAAGAGGGCGGCAGAATATTTCCGCCGCCCTCTTTTCTGCATTAACCCGCCAGTGCTTTAATCACGGTCTCAATGGCCTGTCTCTCTAACTCACTGCGCTTTACACGCTGATTGGCGAGAGTCGTTCTCAGCACCCCAGCAATGACGATATGCTTAGGCTCTTGCCCCAGATCGCGCATTTCCAGCACTACTTTCCCGACTACTCTGCACATCTCACGGTACAGCTCGTCGTCTTTAGTCTGATTTCCCATATTTGCCTGCTCGTCATTGACTCAAACCAACAGCATATATCACTCTACCCCGTTAGACAAAAATCAATGAAAATCAATGAAATGTCATAAATCTACAGCACCCGTTGCAGTCGGTTAACCAGCTCTGCAAGGCTCCCGGCCTGCATTTTTTCCATCACCCTTGCCCGGTGGACCTCAACCGTACGCACGGCGATGTTCATGGCGTCAGCGATTTCCCGGTTCATCAACCCTGTCGCCACCAGCGTCGCCAGTTCACGTTCCTTGGGAGTGAGTTGTTGATAGCAGTTGACGATCTCTTGTCGCGAGCAAGCCGCTGCGGATACCTCCAGTGCGCGCTCCAGCGCGGCCTGCAGCGGTTCGGCTGAAACCGGCTTTTGCAAAAAATCGACCGCTCCGCGCTTCATTTGCTCAACCGCCATTGGTACGTCTCCATGCCCGGTGAGAAACACAACTGCCAGCGTACTTCCGCGTCTCAGCATCTCCTCATGTACACCTTGCCCGTCCAGTACCGGCATACGCATATCCAGCAACAATACGCCAGGTTGATGCAGACAGGCCTGAGCCAGGAACGTTTCGCCTTGCTCCCAGCATCGAACGTCATATCCCAAACTTTCCAGTAAAAATGCGCAGGCCTGGGTGACGGCAACGTCGTCATCCAGCAGATGAATTATCGCCACAGCGCCCTCCTTCCTGTGTCTGCTTAAAAGATAATGTCACCCTGACACCCGCCTGCCCGTCAGGGGCTGTCTGGTTTTTAATCGTAATCTCACCGCCTGCGTAACGAACCAGTCGCTGGCAAATTGCCAGTCCCAGCCCCATACCTTCCTTGCGGGTGGTCATGAAGGGCTGAAAAGCCTGATAGAGCTGAGCTTCATCAATACCTCCGCCGTTATCCTGCACCATGATGCTGATCCCCATATCCTCATCCTGAGCCGTAAACCACACCGTTTTGGCCCCTGCCTGGGCCGCATTCAGCACCAGATTCGCCAACACCTGCTCGAGCAAAACGGACGGTAGTGTCACCATTAACGCATGACTGGCCTTCGTTTGTAGCGTCACTGCCGGGAACTGCTGCGCCATGCGTAATAATTGCCATACATGGTGAATGGCGTCACGCACGTTAATCGACTTCCAGTCATCAGCCATCACCGGGTTTCCCTGCGCCTGGCTGACCCACAAACGAAGATTATGCAATGTGTCTGCTCCCCGTTGCGCCTGGACATCAATCTGTTCAAGTGCGGGCAACAGTGGATGCTGTTGATCTTGTCCGCGCAGGCGAATCAGGCAGCCTTGCGCATAGTGGCGGATGGCCGAAAGCGGTTGATTGATTTCATGGGCAAATCCGGACGTCATCTCTCCAAGGACGCTCATTTGCCGGGCTGTTTCCAGTGCCTGTTCCTGCTTGCGCAACAGCACATTGTTGCGTTCCAGCTCTCGTCCGCGCCTGCGGACCAGCAGCATGACCCAGATATAATTGAGCGTGAGCAACAACAGCATGACAACCACAGCCCCCATTGCCAGCCGGTGTTGAATAAACCAACTTTTGACATCTAACCACAGATGCCGCTGCTGCGGATGCTGCCGAACGTCGCGTAACAATGCCTCAACTTCACGGGTAGACGCAGGCGCGCCCCAGCGAAAAGTAGCACCTTGCGACGCGTTAAACAGTACCCGTGTGACGCGATCGGCAAGTTCATCATTCACCACCGGCAGTGCCGCAAATGACCAGTCAGGATAGAGCGGCGTGCTGGATAAGCAGGGAATGGAGGTGGGATAATTGAGCACTGCGATAAAATCCGCTTTATGGATCAACCCTTCTTCGTCCATTTTTTCCAGTAAACAGACGGGTACGATCGCCGCCTGAACGGCTTTTTCGCGTAATAAATACAATAAGGCATCTGCGGGAAATCCAGTGAATCTCAGACGCAGATCGCGCTCAGGGCGCAGGCCGACATCGCTGAGCGCCTTATACCCGAGTAAATAACCACCAAACGCCTGAGCATCAATCGCGCCGACTGTTTTACCTATCAGATCGTGTGGGGAAGTTATCCCGCTGTCACGTCTGACGAGGATCGCACTGCCTATCACATTACTCGTCGCTTTCCCGCCGCGTGTGGAACGTAAAGAGGCCAGCCAGCGTAGCGCAGAGCGGCTGTTTAGCTGCACGAATTGCGCCGGATTGGTCACCACAAATTGTACGTCTCCCCGATTGACTGCATCCTGCATTTGATGCAAATCCAGAGGTTGAATATGAAAGCGCTCACCGGGGATTTGCTGATTCAACAGGGTTTCAAGCGGTTGCCAGTGGTTTCGTGTAGATACTTCACCACGCATCGCCAAAATGCCAATGTTCCATGTATCTGCCCAGGTTACACTGCTAAATATCCATACGGATACCAACAACGCCAGGCGTCGTACGACTTTACATCCCACGCAATTATCCCTGTCAATTATGTTGTTTTAGATCAACAACAAGCCGGGTATGTGGTTAACCACAATAGTGCTTCCCCCGCCGCGATTTTTACACTGTAAATCATCAACATTCTTTATTCATCATACGCAAACCAACGGCGTGACCAATGTTTCGTTGTTGCATCGTGACGGGAGAAAATATGGACAGCAGTAAACGGCAGTTTCTCCAGCAACTGGGTGTCCTGACCGCTGGCGCATCACTGGTTCCCCTGGCTCAGGCACAATTCCCTTTCTCACCTGAACGGCATGAAGGCTCTCTTCAGCACCGCTACGGCATGCTGATTGACCTGCGGCGGTGTATCGGCTGTCAGGCCTGCACCGTCAGTTGTGCTATTGAAAACCAGACACCTCAGGGGGAGTTTCGTACCCACGTTAACCAGTATCAGGTGCAGCTTGAAGGCAAGAAAAGCGTAACCAACGTCCTGCTGCCGCGCCTGTGTAACCATTGTGATAATCCACCCTGCGTTCCCGTTTGTCCGGTGCAGGCCACCTTCCAACGTGAAGATGGCATTGTGGTGGTCGACAACACGCGCTGTGTAGGCTGCGCCTACTGCGTACAGGCGTGTCCTTACGATGCACGCTTTATAAACCATGAAACCCAAACCGCCGATAAGTGCACCTTTTGCGTTCACCGACTGGAAGCCGGATTGCTCCCTGCCTGCGTGGAGTCCTGCGTTGGTGGTGCGCGAATCATTGGCGATCTAAAAGATCCACACAGTCGGATTTCGCAGATGCTGCACGATCATCATGACGCCATCAAAGTCCTGAAACCCGAAAGCGGCACTTCGCCCCACGTGTTCTATCTCGGACTGGATGAAGCCTTTGTTACCCCGTTGATGGGACGTGCTCAACCCGCTCTCTGGCAGGAGGTTTAAATGACCCACTCATTGGTTATTGAAGAGGTACTGGCGCATCCACAGGACGTAAGCTGGCTACCGTGGGCTGTACAATACTTCCTTTTTATCGGTATTGCCGCCTGCGCCGCGCTATTCGCCTGCGTTCTCTACTGGCGAAAAAAAAAGCAACCGGAGTTAGAAAACCTCACTCTGCTTATCGCATTGACCTGTGCGATCACCGCCCCACTGGCGCTTACAGCGGATTTACACCAAACCGCCCGCGTCTGGCATTTCTACGCTTACCCAACGCCGTGGTCATGGATGCCCTGGGGGGCGCTATTTTTACCACTGTTCACCGGGTTTCTTGGGCTATGGTTTCTGGCACAACACATCAAACAGTTTACGCTCAAAAGTTACAGTGTCACTAAATGGTTAACCATCGGCAGCGCGCTTTCTGCAATCGGGTTGTTGGTGTACACCGGCCGTGAAGTATCGGTGGTTCAGGCGCGCCCCATCTGGTTCAGTTATGCCTTCCCGGTCGCGATGTTCCTGAGTGCGCTACAGACCTTCTTAGCTCTGCTGATCGCCGCATCGAAAAGTGAAGGCACATTGTTGCGCAAGCTGGCATGGGGACAAATCGCAACGTTAATCGCGCTGGCGATGGTGATGGTTATCTGGGTAAGCGGTAATACGCTTTCAGGTTCGGCTATCCGCTACTGGCTGGATATTGCGTCTTCAGCACGCCATTACGCCATCGGCTGGGTGGTGCTGTGGGTTGTTTCTCTGTGCTTTTGTGGACTGGTGTTGCGTCATCCTTTGTCACTTCCGCTGCGCATTTTGCTGGCTTTAAGTGCAATGGCGCTGTGCTGGCTGATGCGCTGGACACTCCTGATTCAGGTCCAAACCATACCCAAGTTTAACGCGCAGTTTAACCCATACTCCCTGCCTGCCGGCACGGATGGCTGGCTTGCCATACTCGGCACCTTTGGCCTGTGGATAGCACTTATCATTATTGTTCGTGAAGTCCTGAATGCGATCGCAAGGAGAATGCAACATGGCTAATTTAACCCGTCGTCAGTGGCTTAAAGTCGGTCTCACCGTTGGAGGGATGGTAACCTTTGGGCTGAGTTACCGGGACGTGGCAAAACGTGCAATTTACGGTTTACTTGATGGATCTTCAGGAAAAATCACCCGCGATCGAATCATTGGCAACGCATTAATCCCCGAAGCCAACGCCCGGTCACGCTGGCAGCAGAATCCGCAACAGGTGATCTCAATGACGCAATGCTTCGGTTGCTGGACTCAATGCGGTGTACGCGTTCGCGTCGACAGCGAAAAAGGGAAAGTGCTGCGTATTGCGGGCAACCCGTATCATCCGTTATCTCACGAACACCACATTGATTCTTCTGTACCCTTTGCCACCGCTATGGAACAACTGGCGGGTGAAAGCGGTCTTGACGCACGTTCTACCGCCTGCGCTCGTGGCGCAACTTTACTTGAAGGCCTGTACAGTCCACTTCGCATTCTGGAGCCGATGAAGCGCGTTGGTAAGCGTGGCGAGGGTAAATGGCAGCGCATTAGCTTCGAACAGTTGATCAAAGAGGTCGTGGAAGGTGGCGATCTGTTTGGTGAGGGCCATGTTGACGGTCTACGGGCAATACACGATCCCAATACACCAATTGATGCCAGTCATCCCGGCTTTGGTCCGAAATCAAATCAGTTACTGGTCACCAATACCAGCGATGAGGGGCGCGATACGTTTTTACGTCGCTTTGCCCTTAACAGTTTCGGCAGTAAAAACTTCGGCGCACACGGCGCTTACTGTGGGCTGGCATATCGGGCTGGATCTGGCGCGTTAATGGGCGATCTGGATAAGAATACCCACGTCAAACCTGACTGGGACAATGTCGAATTCGCGCTGTTTATGGGCACCTCTCCGGCACAGTCCGGCAACCCGTTTAAGCGCCAGGCCCGGCAGCTTGCCAGCGCCCGTTTACGCAACGATTTTCAGTATGTCGTGGTTGCGCCCGCCCTACCGTTAACCACGGTGTTGGCTGATGATCGCGGACACTGGCAACCCGTGCGTCCGGGAAGCGACTCCGCGCTGGCGATGGGGATGATCCGCTGGATAATCGACAACCAGCGCTACAACGCTGATTACCTCACCATTCCCGGTGTACAGGCGATGCAACAGGCCGGGGAAAAAAGCTGGACCAATGCCACGCATCTGGTGATCACCGATGAAATCCCAACGCTTGCCGGACAGCATTTAACCCTTGCGCATTTACACGCAGGCGCGACCAGTGAACCGGTGGTTGTTAACGAGGCTGGAGAGTGTGTAGCCGCCAGCGACTGCCAACGCGCACAACTGTTTGTGACACGCCAGGTTACGCTGACTGATGGACAAACGGTAACGGTAAAAAGCGGGTTCCAGTGTCTGAAAGAGTCCGCCGAAAAACTCTCGATGGCGCAATACAGCCAGCAGTGCGGCGTGGCGGAAGCGAAAATAAGCGTCCTGGCCGACGCATTCACCCGTCACGGGCGTAAAGCCGCAGTGATCACCCACGGCGGGATGATGGCAGGCAACGGATTTTATAATGCCTGGGCGGTGATGATGCTGAATGCGCTGATTGGCAACCTCAGCCTGGAAGGCGGCGTGTTTGTTGGTGGAGGCAAATTCAATGGTGCGACCGATGGTCCTCGCTACAATATGGACAGTTTCGCCGGAAAGGTGAAGCCAAAAGGGCTAAGCATCGCACGCAGTAAAACCGCCTATGAATCCTCTGAAGAGTACCGTAATAAAGTCGCCGCCGGGCAATCGCCCTTCCCGGCCAAAGCCCCATGGTATCCGTTTGTTGCAGGTCAGTTGACCGAATTACTCGCCTCGGCGCTTGAAGGTTACCCTTACCCGCTGAAAGCGTGGATCTCCAACATGACCAACCCGTTCTACGGTGTGGCAGGGTTGCGCGGCGTAGCGGAAGAAAAACTCAAAGATCCTGCTCGTCTGCCGCTGTTTATCGCAATTGACGCCTTCATGAACGAAACAACCGCACTGGCGGATTACATCGTACCGGATACGCACAACTTCGAAAGCTGGGGATTCAGCGCACCGTGGGCAGGCGTTGCCAGCAAAGCCACAACCGCGCGCTGGCCGGTAGTTGCACCAGCGACCAGTAAAACCGAGGACGGTCAACCAGCGTCGATGGAGTCTTTCTGCATTGCAGTAGCCAAACGCATCGGGCTGCCGGGCTTTGGTGACAACGCGATCACCGATCCGCAAGGTAACCACTACCCACTTAACCGCGCAGAAGATTACTACCTCAGGGTCGCCGCAAACATTGCGTTTATGGGAAAAGCGCCTGTCGCTGAAGCCACACCTGACGATATCTCGCTAACTGGCGTGACGCGGATCCTCCCTGTAATAACGCAAACGCTGAAAGCCGATGAAATAAGCCGTGTCGCGTTTGTCTATTCGCGCGGTGGTCGCTTTGCTCCGGACAAGAGCGGTCGGGTGGAAAACCGCGTCGGTAATGCGTGGGAGAAACCACTGCAAATCTGGAATGCGGACGTTGCCGCGCACCGTCATGCGATTACCGGTGAACGCTATAGCGGATGTCCGGCCTGGTATCCTGCGCGCCTCAGTGACGGTCGTTCCATTGATGAATTATTCCCTGAACGGGAGTGGCCGCTGAAGCTGATTTCATTTAAATCCAATACCATGTCCAGCGCGTCGGCGGTGATCCCTCGCCTGCATCATCTTAAACCGGTGAATCTGGTAGCGCTAAATCCGGTAGATGGTCGGCGTTTTGGGGTGTCCCATGGCGATGTAGTTCGTATTACGACCCCTGGCGGTCAGGCACAGGCGCAGATCAGTCTGCTCAATGGCGTAATGCCTGGGGTGATCGCGATAGAGCATGGTTACGGACACAGAGAAATGGGCGCGGCGCAGCATACGCTTGATGGAGAGCTGATGGCGTCTGACACCCAGATAAAATCAGGAATCAATATTAACGATCTCGGCTTTGCCGATCCGACACGTCAGGTCGCCAATACCTGGCTGGACTGGGTTTCTGGTGCCTCGGTACGTCAGGGGCTTCCGGCGAAAATCGAACGGGTGTGATCCGTGTGCCGGATGGTGGCTATACCATCCGGCGCAGTCTGGATTAGTTATTTACCGGGATCACCGCACCTTTATATTTGGTGCGGATCCAGTCCTGGATCTCTTTAGAATGCAGCGCATCTACCAGTGCCACAATATCCTTCTTCTTCTCATCGCCACGATGTACGGTAATAATGTTGGCATACGGGTTATTTTCACCGCTTTCAACGGCAATCGGATCTTTAACCGGATCCAGGCCGGCGTCGATAGCGTAGTTAGCGTTAATAACGACCGCGTCGCCCTCGTCATTGTTATACATCTGCGGTAACAGTGCCGCTTCCACGTTAGGCAGGAACTTCAGCTTTTTCGGATTATCAACAATGTCGCTGATGCGTGCAGTGACTTTATCCACCCCGGGCTTAAGTTTAATCACGCCCTCTTTTTCGAAAATCGACAGAATACGACCTTCTTCAGAAACTGCGTCACGCATGATGACCTTGCCACCTTCCGGCAGGTCCTTGAGCGATTTCACCTTTTTGGAGTAAATACCGATTGGCTCAATGTGAATCGCTCCGGCGCTGACGAAATCATAAGTTTTATCGCCTGCATGATCCTTCAATACGCTATTCAGATACGGAATATGCTGGAAGTAGTTAGCATCAATCTCACGGCCTGCAAGCGCGGTGTTCGGCAAAATGTAATCCTGGAACGGTTTAATCTCCAGTTCGATCCCCTGCTTCGCCAGAATAGGCTTCGCCTGCTCAAGAATTTCAGCATGCGGCACGTTAGACGCGCCAACGGTCAGGGTATCTGCCCACGAGGCAAAGCTCAGGGCGCTAAGGGTTGCTGCAGCGAGTAATGTCAGTGATTTTTTCATGATTATGGTTTCCGTATTTTATTAGCGTTTATCTAACAGAGAGGTGATCACATCGCCGCAAAGCTGGATAATGAAGACGATGACAAGTATGGTCACCGTCGCCACCAGCGTGACGTCGCTGTGGTTGCGCTGGAATCCTTCCAGATAAGCCAAATTCCCTAAACCACCTGCACCAATCACACCAGCCATCGCGCTGTAACTAACCAACGCAATCAGCGTCACGGTGATCCCGGACACCAGAGCCGGTGATGATTCAGGCAGTAAAACCCGAAAAATAAGCGTACTCAGACGCGCGCCCATCGAGCGGGTCGCTTCAATGACACCCTTGTCCACTTCACGTAGAGCGATTTCGACCAGGCGTGCATAAAACGGCGCAGCGCCAACAATTAGTGCAGGTAACGCGGCATTGGCCCCGAGAATGGTGCCAACCATCGCTTTGGTAAACGGGATCAACAGCACGATCAGAATGATGAACGGGATCGAGCGGAAGATATTCACCACCAGTGAAATGGCGCTGTACACCGCACGGTTCGGAAATAGACCTCCACGAGCCGTCAGAAATAGCGCCAGTCCAAGCGCAATCCCCAGCACAAATGTCGCCACGCCGGACAGCGCGGTCATGTAGAGCGTTTCCTGGGTCGCGGCAAACAGTTGGTCCCATTTCAGATGGGGAAACAGATTTTCAACCATGTTGAATTACCTCCGCGTCGATGTCGCTGTGGCGCAGATCGGCCAGAATATTGCTGAGCTGTTCTTCGGTGGCCACAACGTGCACCCATAGCTGACCAAATGTGCCGTGGGCGGTTTGCGTCATCTTGCCGTGCAAAATGTTAAATGGCAGGCCGTAACGCAGAGTCAGTTCCCCAACAACAGGCCGGTGTGTGCGGTTTCCGGTAAAGGTTAATTTGATTACTACCCCGCCAAGTTCGCTTGCCAGCTGTGGGTTAAACTCATCCTCCTCAGCATACTGACTTACCTGACGGACAAACTGGCGTGTAATCGGCTGCTGCGGATGGGTGAAGACGCTAAGTACATCGCCCTCTTCAACAACTCTGCCGTTCTCCATCACTGCCACGCGATCGCAGATTTTGCGCACCACATGCATTTCATGAGTAATCAGCACAATCGTTAATTTGAAGCGGCGGTTAATATCGAGCAGTAGATCTAAAATCTGATCGGTGGTTTGCGGATCCAGCGCCGATGTGGCTTCGTCACACAGCAGCACGTCCGGATTGTTCGCAAGCGCCCGTGCAATCCCAACGCGCTGCTTTTGACCACCGCTGAGCTGCGACGGATAAGCATTTTCACGGCCACTCAGCCCAACCAGCGTAATCAGTTCGGCAACCCGTGCTTTAATTTTCGCTTTCGGAGCGCCGGCAATTTGCATCGAGAACGCAATGTTTTCGAAAACGGTTCGCGACCACAGTAAATTGAAATGCTGAAAAACCATGCTGATCTTCAGTCGCGCCTGACGCAGAGATTCTCCGCTTGCTGCTGAGATGTCATGACCATTAATAATCACACTGCCGGATGTCGGTTTTTCGAGTCCATTAAGCAGGCGTATCAGGGTGCTCTTACCGGCACCACTGTAGCCAATAATTCCGTAAATCTGTCCCTGTTCAACCGTCAGATTGACGTCATCGACAGCGGTAATGGAAAGCCTGCCTGGCGTAAACACTTTTGAAATATTTTTCAGGACAATCATGTCGTTTGGTATCCGCTGCTGCTTATCGTTATCCTGCTAGTGCCTTTAGCTGTTTAGCAGTATGGATGTCCAAACGAGTGTAATCAGTGAAGTTAGCTTTTAAAATGAATTAAAACGAATTTGATATAACTTTTAGAAATATGCAAAAATCACATTACCATGTACAGAAAACAGCCATTTCAGACGACAAATGTAGCTTGTTGCGCAACAAACCACGCCCGTGGGCAACCTCTTTATCCATACCGATGAACAAATGCGTGAATATTTTTTGTGAAACTGCACAGAACTCTTTTGAAACGCTGTTTCCATTTTCCTTTTTGATAATTTTCAGCGTATAATGCGCGCCAATTGTCTCTTGAATGGTTTCAGCACATTGACCTGTAATACTCAACGACTACAAAACTCACCTTCCCGTTGGGCTGAAACGCAAGCACACATTCCTCTGCACGCTTTATTGATGTCACCTATCCTTAGAGCGAGGCATCACAACTTTCGCAACTCAGGTTTAGCTTCCCGGCCGTGCGCGACGGAAGCCAGATTTCCATATCCTTCTCAACTTAAAGACTAAGACTGTCATGAAAAAGACGAAAATTGTTTGCACCATCGGTCCGAAAACCGAATCCGAAGAGATGTTAACCAAAATGCTGGACGCGGGCATGAACGTCATGCGTCTGAACTTCTCCCACGGTGACTACGAAGAACATGGTCAGCGCATCAAGAATTTGCGCAACGTGATGAGCAAAACTGGCAAAAAAGCAGCCATCCTGCTCGACACTAAAGGTCCGGAAATCCGTACCATTAAACTGGAAGGCGGCAATGACGTTTCTCTGAAAGCGGGCCAGACCTTCACTTTTACTACCGACAAATCTGTTGTTGGTAATAACGAAATCGTTGCTGTTACCTACGAAGGCTTCACCAAAGACCTGTCCGTAGGCAACACTGTGCTGGTTGACGACGGTCTGATCGGCATGGAAGTTACCGCTATCGAAGGTAACAAAGTTATTTGTAAAGTGCTGAACAACGGTGATCTGGGCGAAAACAAAGGCGTTAACCTGCCGGGCGTTTCCATCGCACTGCCAGCACTGGCTGAAAAAGATAAACAAGACCTGATCTTTGGTTGCGAGCAAGGCGTTGACTTCGTTGCAGCGTCCTTCATCCGTAAACGTTCTGACGTTATCGAAATCCGTGAGCACCTGAAAGCGCACGGCGGCGAAAACATCCAGATCATCTCCAAAATCGAAAACCAGGAAGGTCTGAACAACTTCGACGAAATCCTCGAAGCATCTGACGGTATCATGGTTGCTCGTGGCGACATGGGCGTTGAGATCCCTGTAGAAGAAGTTATCTTCGCACAGAAAATGATCATCGAAAAATGTATCCGCGCGCGCAAAGTCGTTATCACTGCGACCCAGATGCTGGACTCCATGATCAAAAACCCACGTCCGACCCGTGCTGAAGCTGGCGACGTAGCGAACGCCATCCTCGACGGTACCGATGCAGTAATGCTGTCCGGTGAATCCGCTAAAGGTAAGTACCCGCTGGAAGCTGTGACCATCATGGCTACCATCTGTGAACGTACCGACCGCGTAATGACCAGCCGTCTGGACTTCAACAACGACAGCCGCAAACTGCGCATTACTGAAGCCGTTTGCCGTGGCGCAGTTGAAACTGCTGAAAAACTGGATGCTCCGCTGATCGTAGTGGCTACCCAGGGCGGTAAATCTGCACGCGCAGTACGTAAATACTTCCCGGATGCCACCATCCTGGCGCTGACCACCAACGAAACTACTGCCCGTCAACTGGTGCTGAGCAAAGGCGTAGTTGCGCAGGTAGTGAAAGAAATCAGCTCTACCGATGATTTCTACCGTCTGGGTAAAGAAGTTGCACTGGAAAGCGGTCTGGCACAGAAAGGCGACGTTGTGGTGATGGTTTCCGGCGCGCTGGTACCAAGCGGCACGACCAATACTGCATCTGTTCACGTGCTGTAATAATTCCGACGTGAATTAATTTGCTAAAAAAGCGCCTTGGTGGCGCTTTTTTTATTTTATCAATAGTCATGATTAATAAAAAATCAAATCGGATTTCACTATCTAATTAGAGATTATCTAAGATGAATCCGATGGAAGCTTTCTGTTTTCACACGGTTTTTTAGCCGTTTTTGCACAATTCGATGCTTCTTTGAGCGAACGATCAAAAATAAGTGCATTCCCATCAAAAAAATATTCTCAACATAAAAAACTTTGTGTAATACTTGTAACGCTACATGGAGATTAACTCAATCTAGAGGGTATTAATAATGAATCGTACTAAACTGGTACTGGGCGCGGTAATCCTGGGTTCTACTCTGCTGGCAGGTTGCTCCAGCAACGCTAAAATCGATCAGCTGTCTTCTGACGTTCAGACTCTGAACGCTAAAGTTGACCAGCTGAGCAACGACGTGAACGCAATGCGTTCCGACGTTCAGGCTGCTAAAGATGACGCAGCTCGCGCTAACCAGCGTCTGGACAACGCAGCTACTAAATACCGTAAGTAATAGTATCTGTGTAATAAAAATGGCGCACATTGTGCGCCATTTTTTTTGCCTTTAATTTACGCTTCCCTGTTACTGCATTGTGCGCATTTCCTCTCCCGCGCCAGGCATTCCATTCTGCGCAGATTTAACTTCCACCCCGTTGGTGGTCTCTTGCGTCTGTCCGGCCGTTACGGTGACCGGATATCCCGCACGTCGATAAAGCGCGCGTTCCACCAGACTATGATCTACTGTATTACTTTCCTTGAACTGAGTAAAACCAGCCGGCAGCACATACGGCATGGTCTGAACGTTCTGTTCTTCTTCCGGCGATAATGGACGATGCACTTCCACGTACCGCATACCGTTTGGTTCAACAGAATATTTTATCGGCTCATTAATCACTCTGACCGGTGTTCCCGTTCTGACCTGAGCAAACAGGGCTTTGATGTCCGGCGCATTCATGCGGATACATCCGGAGCTCACGCGCAGGCCAACGCTGTCAGGTGCGCTGGTTCCGTGAATAAGGTATTCACCGTTTCCATGCGCCAGACGCAGTGCAAAGCGTCCTAGCGGGTTATTTGGCCCAGCGGGCACCACAGGAGGCAACGTAATACCACGCTCAAGAGAACGCTTACGAATGCCTGGTGTAGGTGTCCAGGTGGGATTAGGTATTTTTTGCCCGACCCGGGTTTCCATCACCGGAGTTTCCAGCCCCTGCAGACCGATGCCAATCGGGAAAACCTGAACAATATTTTCTCCCGGCGGGAAGTAATAGAGACGCAGTTCCGCCAGATTTACAATAATGCCTTCACGCGGGGCATCCGGTAACAGCAGTTGCGAAGGAATAGTAATCAGGGTTCCGGGTTTCGGTACGGGAGCGATGGTGTTATTGGCTTCGAGGATCAGCATCGCCGCGGTGTCGAACCGACGGGCTATTGCCTGTAAGTTCGTATCGCTCTCCTGTACGGTATAGGTTTGATTCTGCCCAACAAGACGGCTGTTTGCCTGGGGCAAAGGATAATCGACCGCCCAGGCGGCCTGTATAGCGCTGTAAGCGCCGATCAGCATTAGAGTAATAATAGACGCGCGTTTCATACTCACTCACCCCCCTGGCGTTATTGCCGGATACTGGTGAATACCTTATCCGGCCTACGAGTCACTGCGTTGCTCTGTACATAATCATCCGGGTCAACCTGAAGGATGATATGTTTTATCAGTTTAGCTAAGAGTTGCAGCTTTCGTGCGAATAGCGCGAATCATCGCTTCAAGCCCCTGTGAACGAGACGGTGTGAGATGCTGTGCGAGCGCCATTTTTTCAAACCACGGACGCACGTCAAAATTCACAATATCCTGGGCTGTCATCCGGTTATACAAAATGAATACCACGGCGATTAGCCCTTTCACAATTGCCGCATCACTGTCGCCCTGTAATTCAATAATACCGTCAGCATTCTGACGCATTACTATCCATACCTGACTCTGGCATCCCTGAATGCTGTTTTCCGGACAGCGATCGTCGGTATTTAATTCCGGCAAACGCTGACCCAATTCAATAATATACAGGTACTTCTCTTCCCAATTAGCGCAACGCAGAAAATTACGCAACAATTTTTCTTTATCCGGTAGCGCAGCCATAACGCCTCTCTATTAACCCAGTAAGTGATGAATACGTTTCAGTCCCGTCACCAGACGGTCCACTTCTTCATGGGTGTTGTACATGGCAATCGAAGCCCGACACATTGCGGGAACGTTATAGTACGCCATCAACGGCATGGCGCAGTGATGTCCCGTCCGCACGGCAATCCCGTAGTTATCAAGAAAACTGCCGACGTCGTACGCGTGATGCTTACCAAGATTAAACGCAATGACGCCCAGTCGGTCTTTAGGTCCATAGAGGATCAGGTCCGGGACGCTCGCCAGTTGCTCAAGCGCATAGCTCATCATGAACTGCTCATACTCGCTGATTTCCTCGAGCCCTAACGCACTGACATACTCGATAGCGGCTCCCAGACCGATAATCCCCCCGGTGTTAGGTGTTCCAGCCTCAAAGCGCCAGGGGGCTTTAGCCCATGTCGTCCCCTGGGTCAGGCTAACTGTCGCTATCATCGATCCCCCGCCTTCCCACGGCGGCATCTCTTGCAGCAGAGATTCCCTGGCATACAGCACGCCGATGCCGGTTGGGCCGTAAAGTTTATGCCCGGAAAAGACATAAAAGTCGCAATCCAGCGCCTGTACATCCACTTTGTGGTGCATCACAGCCTGCGCGCCATCCACCAGCACTTTCGCGCCGTGCTCATGCGCCAGCGCAATCATCTCCGACAACGGGTTTTCTGTCCCCAGCACGTTTGATACATGGGTAATAGCCAGCAGTTTGCTGCGGTCATCGAACAGCGTCGGCAGCAGATCCAGTTGCAACGTGCCATCAGTATTGAGAGGAATAATGCGCAGCTCTGCGCCTACGCGGGCGCACAACATCTGCCACGGAACAATGTTGGCATGGTGCTCCATCTCGCTAATGATAATGTTATCACCTGCCCGCACATTGCTACTGCCCCAACTGTTGGCTACCAGGTTAATACCCTCCGTCGTACCACGCACAAACACCAGTTCTTCGGCTGAACGGGCGTTAATAAACAGAGAAGCCAGCTTACGCACATTCTCCATTTTCTCCGTGGCCTGGGCGCTGAGCGTATGAATACCCCGGTGGACGGCAGCATAACTATGGCGGTAAAACTCAGCCTCGGCATCAATCACCTGATTCGGCTTTTGTGCACTGGCGGCGCTGTCCAGGTAGGCCAACGGCAAACCGTTCACTTCACGCGTCAGGACAGGAAAGTCAGCCCGCACTTTTTCAATCGGAAATGTCATGCTACGCCTCCCGGCAGGCGTTGAGCGATCCGCGCCAGAACCTGTTGTTTCAGCGTTTCATCGCGCAGGGCTTCTGTTAGCTCAGCGGCAAACGCATAGAGAATCATCTGTTGAGCATCCTGCTGGCCGATCCCGCGGGATCGGAGATAGAACATCTGTTCATCGTCGATCCGCCCTACCGTCGCACCATGACTACATTTCACGTCATCAGCGTATATTTCCAGTTGCGGCTTGGTGTCCACTTCCGCCAGTTTACCAAGCAGCAAATTATTGTTGGTCATTTGCCCGTCGGTTTTGATGGCATGCTGCGCCACATTGATCAGGCCATTGAACACTGCCCGACCTTTATCGCTGACGATCGTCTTATGTAGCTGACGACTATTGCAATAGCCCTTGTTATGCTCCAGCCACGTACGGGTATCGCAGACTTCATTTTTTACCGGCATCGCCAGACTGTTAATCCGCAGCGTGGTATTTTCGCCGTTCAGTTGAGTGCTGGTGTTGTGACGCAATACCGCATCGCCGAGCAAAAAGCTGTAGCTTATGGCCGTCGCATCCGCCCCTAACTGCATGTCGTTATGAGCGAAGTGATGACTGACCGGGTTTTCAAACGCCAGCTTGATGTGATGCAAATGGGCGTTTGCCGCCACGTTCATTGTTAAGCGTGCGCCCGTAAAATGACGCGCATCGTTGAGGCTGACGTAATGTTCAACGACAGTGGCTTCCGCGCCTTCCGCCAGTTCAAGATGGTGACGATAATGCGCTGTATTGATCTCATCTCCCGCCAGTCCCTGGGTAATGTGCATGAGTAATAGCGGTTTCGTCGGGCGCTGATTACGCTTGACGTGAATGTGTGTCACGCTACGAGACAGGCTTTCAGTCAGATGCAGAAACACTTCAGGCTGAATCGGCGCCGGTAGCCCCAGGCGTGTGTCGTCAATACTCACGTCGAAACCGCTACCGTCCACGCTGTCGCTGAACGTCGGGCAAAACTGCCCATCGACAAAAACCAGACGGATGGCATCAATACCTGTCGACAGCGCCTCGCACTGTGTCGAACTAATTTCTGAAAAACGACTGACAAACTGTCCGGTGGTTAATCCTTCCAGCGGGGTATATTTCCAGTCCTCATGTTTGCGCGTAGGCAGCCCCAGACGCAGCATCTGTTGCAGGTGCTGTTGCGCGTGTTGCGAACGATTTTCGCCCTGCGCCTCAAACAGATGGTGCCACTGTTGTAGCACATTACTGCTGTTCACTAAGCCAGCCATATCCTTGCTCCTCCAGCTGTTTGACCAGTGTGAAATCACCGGACTTCACAATTCGCCCCTGGTAGAGAACGTGAACGTAATCGGGTTTGATATAGTCCAGGATGCGCTGATAGTGGGTGACGATAATGAACGACCGCTTGCCGTCGCGTAGCGAGTTCACGCCATCCGCGACAATCTTCAACGCGTCAATATCCAGCCCGGAGTCGGACTCATCGAGAATGCACAGCTCCGGCTCCAGTACCGCCATTTGCAGAATATCGTTACGCTTTTTCTCACCGCCAGAGAAGCCCACGTTCACCGAACGGGTGAGCAAATCTTCCGGCATCTTTAACAACTCAATTTTTTCTTCCATCAAATCCTGGAAGTCGAAGCGGTCCAGAACCTCTTCCCCGCGGTAGCTACGCACCGCATTAAGTGCCGTTTGCAGGAAAAACTGATTGCTGACGCCCGGGATTTCCACCGGATACTGAAACGCCATAAATATGCCTTCTCCGGCGCGGTCTTCAGGCGACAGTTCCAGCAAATCCTTTCCGTTGAATTCAACCGTACCACCGGTCACTTCATAATCTTCACGCCCGGCGAGCGTCGCAGACAGCGTACTTTTCCCTGAACCGTTTGGTCCCATAATGGCGTGCACTTCGCCGGGGCGAATCTCAAGGCTAAGCCCACGCAGAATCGCCTTATCTTCCACACTGACCTGTAAATCTTTAATACTTAACATGTGCTTTCCTTAAATTTTAGCCGACGCTGTGTTCAAGACTAATGGCGAGAAGTTTTTGCGCTTCCACAGCAAATTCCAGCGGCAGTTCAGAGAACACGTCTTTACAAAAACCGTTGACGATCATTGAGATGGCATCTTCTTCGCTGATACCGCGCTGCAGGCAATAGAACAGCTGATCTTCACCGATGCGTGAGGTTGTAGCTTCGTGTTCAAGCTGGGCGCTGTTGTTACGACACTCGACATACGGGAAGGTGTGCGCCCCGCAGTCCGCACCAATCAGCATGGAGTCACATTGGGTGTAGTTACGGGCGTTGGTGGCGGTCGGCATGATTTTCACCAGACCACGATAGCTGTTCTGGCTGTGCCCGGCGGAAATTCCCTTCGATATGATGGTTGATTTGGTGTTCTTGCCAATGTGGATCATTTTGGTGCCGGTATCAGCCTGCTGATACCCACTGGTCAGCGCGACGGAATAGAACTCACCGATAGAATTGTCACCGCGCAAAATACAGCTCGGGTATTTCCAGGTGATAGCCGAGCCGGTTTCCGACTGCGTCCAGGACATCTTGCTGTTCTCACCTTCACACAGCGCACGTTTGGTGACGAAGTTCAGGATGCCGCCTGTATTTCCATCTCCGGGGAACCAGTTTTGTACCGTCGAGTACTTCACTTCAGCATCTTTATGGATGATAACTTCCACCACCGCCGCATGCAGTTGGTAGCTGTCACGCACTGGTGCCGAACAACCTTCGATATAGCTGACGTAACTGCCCTCATCCGCCACCAGAATCGTGCGTTCAAACTGCCCGGTTTTTTCCGCATTAATACGGAAATACGTGGAAAGCTCCATCGGACAGCGCACGCCTTTCGGCACATAAATGAACGTACCGTCTGAAGCTACCGCCGCATTTAACGCGGCAAAGAAATTGTCATTACCCGGAACGACAGTACCGAGATACTGCCTCACTAGATCCGGGTGATCGTGAATGGCCTCACCGAACGAACAGAAAATAATACCCTGCTCTGCCAGCTTGTCGCGGTAGGTCGTAGCAACCGATACCGAGTCAAAAATGGCATCTACCGCCACTTCTTTACCTTCGCGGACCGGCACACCAAGCTGTTCAAACGCGTCCTCAACTTCTTTGCTTAAAAACGCATTCGCGCCCGTCTGTTGCACCGCTCCCGGCTCCGACGCGCAGGTTTCATCACAATTACCGCAAGAAGGTGCAGAGTAATAGCTGTAATCCTGATAATTCAGTTTTTCGTAATGCGCTTTTAGCCAGTGCGGCTCTTCCATCGTCAGCCACGCTCGGAACGCGTTAAGACGAAATTCGAGCATCCACTCAGGCTCGTTGCGCTTCGCGGAAATCGCGCGAACCACCTCTTCGTTGATTCCTTTCGCGAGTTCATCGGTTTTTAGTTGGGTGAAGAACCCCTCTTTGTAATTGAGGTGTCCGCCAGACCAGGTGTTGACATCGTCAGTTGCTTCAGTGTTACGAGACATAGTACCGCCTATACCCCAAAACTTTCGCCACAGCCGCATTCGTTCTGTGCTTTCGGGTTATGAAATTTAAATAACTGATTTAATCCTTCACGAACAAAATCGACTTCAGTTCCGTCGATAAACGGCATCGCCTGTAACGCTACGTAGAGTCTGGCGCCATCCGTTTCAAATAGCAGGTCGTCTTTATCCGGTTGACTGACGGTGCCCAGCACATAGCCGAATCCCGCACATCCCGTTTGCTTCACGCCTAATCGGACGCCCAACATATCGGGCTGTTTTGCCACCAGCTCGCGAATATGTGCCGCAGCAGCGGGCGTTAACGACAATCCACGCCATGAAAAGTCGTCCGGATCAAATGTTCCTGAATGCAATTCCATAGGGTTACCTCGAGTAATTAGCCTTCAAGCTATAACATCATGTTAGTGATAATGATTATCACTTCAACCCCTCAACAGCAGGGGCATTCGGGTTAACCGCCCTTTTTGGCTACTTTTATTAAGCATAGACCCTGCGGCGAGGGTTCACAGAGATGGATTATTTTGTTCAATGCATTGATAAATAATAGATTATGAAAACCAAATCGTTCAGGCAGGTCAAACACGAAAAGATGTATAGATAATGTCTATTTAAGGAATAGGAGAAGAATTGGATGCGGGTAAACACAGGTAATAAAAAACCCTTAAGGCTGCTGGTTAGCAGGCTTAAGGGTTCCGGCCCCATCCGGCGCTTATCTCCGGCACTCACGATGGCTTAGCTCTTGAAGGGGCGTTAGGAATAGTCTCATATCCCGGTGAGCCATTTTTAACACAAACTGCGATTCGCCTGTTTTATAATCTGGCTCACTTCACATTTTTAATTTTGTGTCTGATTGAGGGCATCCAGCAACAGACGCAGCCCTGCTGGCTGATGCTCACGCGAAAGGTATAATCCGTAAATCGGC
Source organism: Citrobacter sp. S-77 (assembly GCF_963864895.1). Taxonomy (NCBI): domain Bacteria; kingdom Pseudomonadati; phylum Pseudomonadota; class Gammaproteobacteria; order Enterobacterales; family Enterobacteriaceae; genus Citrobacter; species Citrobacter sp. S-77. Next base: position 1,969,748 of record NZ_CAWLWU010000002.1, on the reverse strand, counting down.
AAGCGTCTCGGCTGCAACTGTGGCAGTAGTCGCACCAATTGTCCCTGCGCCAGGCCTTCTCTCGCCTCCTGCTCTGGTACCAGCGCGATCCCCATTCCCGCCTGCGCCGACTCGCATAAAAGCGAAGAGATACCCGCGCTCAAATTCCCTTTTATTGCCACAGAGACAACCTCGGCGTTCTCATTCTGAAAATGCCATGATTTTCCGGCAAATCCGCTGTAGTAGAGGCAATTATGTTGTGCGAGTTCTGCAACCGTGTGGGGAGTACCATGCAGACGAAGATAATCAGCAGAGGCACATAGCACCGACTCACAGTCTCCTAACCGACGGGCGATGCTTCCTGGCTCGGGGTTGTCCGTGATACGGATCGCCACATCAATACGTTCCCCCACAAGGCTAACCGGTTGATTATTAATTTCAACCTCAATACGGAGTTCAGGATAACGCGCCAGAAAAGCGGGCAGCACCGGGGCAAGAATATGCATAGCGGTGAAATGTGCGCAGGCCACCCGTAACGTACCGGAAGGAACTTCGGTCGCGCTGGCGGCACCAATATCCAGCGACAATTGCGCCAGCGAGCGGGTTTTCACCAACGCCTCCTCACCGGCAGGCGTGATCGTTAACCGACGAGATGAACGGTGGATCAACCGTGCACCGGCCCATTTCTCCATCTCATCGAGATAGCGACTGACCATCGGTCTGGAAAGACCCAGCGCTCGCGCGGCGGCACTCAGACTGCCCAAATCACAAATATGATTAAATACTGTTGCCGCCATGACTCTGTCCATCGCATCCCATCCGATCGTTTTATGAAACTCAGCATGTCCTGATAGAGGAATTCTAACAGATCCGAATTTCCTTAAAATAAGAGACGTGCAAAAGACAATTTCATCTGCAAAAGGTTATTCCATTATGAAAGTTAAAAACCTGGCCCTGCTGTTGCCACTGTTCGCCTCCCCGGTATTTGCTGCCCCACTCCAGCTTGATGTTTACAACCCGCAGGAAAAAGCTATTTTCCCTGTCTCCTCAACGCTGGTGTCTGGTCCGAAAGAGGCCATTTTGTTTGATGCGCAATTCAGCACCAAAGATGGCGAAAAGCTGGTGCAGATGATCCACGCCAGCGGAAAAAAACTCAAAGCTATCGTAATTACCTCCGGCGATCCGGATTTCTATTTTGGCCTTGAACCGATTGTAAAAGCGTTCCCTGACGTAAAAATACTGGCAACGCCTCACGTGGTGGATCATATTCGCGCCACTAAAGAGGCCAAACTGCAATTCTGGGGCCCCCAGATGAAAGACGGTGCGCCAGCGTCTCTCACCGTACCGCAAGCCACAACACAAACGCGTTTTACCGTTGATGGTGAAACCCTGGAACTCCGCCATCCTGATGATTATGCCGCTTACGTCTGGATCCCAGCCAATCGCGCAATCCTCGGTGGAACCGGTGTAGCTTCTGGTATTCATGTCTGGACGGCGGATACTCAGTCCTCTGAACAACGTGCGCAATGGCGTAATGTACTCAGTGAAATGCAGGCTTTGCAGCCAACTCAGGTCATTCCAGGCCATTACATTGGCGAACTGCCGGCGGGCGATAAAGCGATTCGCTTCACCCAGGATTACTTACAGTCGTTTGAACAGGCACTTGGAGCTAAAAAAGGCTCAGACTACGTGATTAAAACGATGACTGCCGCCTGGCCCGGCCTTGCGGATGCCAGCTCTCTGGAATTGAGTGCGAAAGTAAATACAGGTGAGATGAAGTGGTAAACAAGATTTAACGCAAAAAATAACCCCGAACAGGTGTCGGGGTTTCATCACGATTAGCATACTGGAATCAATGAACGCCCAGGCGCCAGGCAAAATAGATCTCTTCTTTCAGTTCAGTCGAAGAGAGCGTCAGTAAATCGGCAAACTCCAGCTCCAGTTGTTTCAGTCTTTTCAAATACTGAGCCGGTGAAAGATCGGTTTTATCACGACGTAAAAATTCTATTGCCAGTAGGGCCGGGTCTAATTGGGTAGACATATCATCCTCGCTTGTGTTCAAAACCTGCACAGTATAGCACCTTCCTCTGCACACATTATGACCAAAAGCAAAATGCGTCACAGTATCGCTGTCGTCAGACGCGAAGTGCAGCACAATCTCCCCTGCTCATCGAAGATTTCGATTTGCCAGACCTGGTGACGAGAACCGGTATGCAGAGCGCTACAAACGCCTCTGACGCGTCCTTCACGCGCAGAACGAATGTGGTTGGCGTTCACTTCCAGTCCCACCACTTTTTGATCACCCTGAGTGCAAAGATATCCGGCGACCGATCCAATACTCTCAGCCAGCACCACGGAGGCTCCTCCATGTAACAGGCCAAATGGTTGTTTCGTGCGATGATCCACCGGCATTGTCGCTTCCAGAGTATCGTCACCGATGTGCACAAAACGAATATCAAGCAACCCAACCATGTTCCCCTCACCCATGGCATTCAGGGCCTCGAGTGTGACTTCACGTTTCCAGATCATCCTATAATCTCCAGCAGTGCCTGTAATGGATGGCGAACGCCCGTGCCTTCAACGCGTTTAACCTGGCTGCGGCAAGAATATCCTGCGGCCAGACAGCGGTTACGCGGCAATCGCTGCATTGCCTGGTGCCATGATAGCTCATAGATCCCCAGTGAGTTCTGGTGATTCTTCACTTCGTGACCATACGTCCCCGCCATCCCACAACAACCTACGCTGACATTTTCCAGTTTTGCCCCAAATCGGGCAAAAATGGCCGCCCACTGTGCAGGTGAGCCGGGTAAAGCCGTCACTTCGGTGCAATGTCCAAAGAAGTACCACGATTCACCGCCGAGGGCAGTCGGTTGCTGCGATTCAAGAACAGTCGACAGCCATTCGTTAACCAACTGTACATGGAAATCACCCCGCTGCTCGCCCAGTGCCAGTTTGTACTCGTCGCGATAGCACAGTACCAACGCCGGATCGACGCCAACCATCGGGATTTTCAGCTTCGCCACACGATTAAGGAATTCGGATGTCTTTTTCGCGGTTTTAGCAAAACGGTTTAAAAAGCCCTTAATATGCTGCGCTTTGCCATTGGGCGAGAACGGCAGCAGTACCGGCTGTAACCCTAGTTTTTCCACCAGGCGGATGAAATCCGCCACCACCTGCGCATCGTAGTAGCTGGTAAACGGATCCTGCACCACCAGTACCGTGCGAGCCTTCTGTTCCGGACTCAATACCTCAAGCTGCTCCAGCGTCATGTTGGCGGAACGGTGTCCTACCAGTTGGCGTTGTAACGACGGAGCTGACAGCAATGGTAAATCCACCATACCGATATGCTTTTTAGCCAGATTGCGCACCAGCGGTTGGTTGATGAAAAAGTTAAATGTTTTCGGAGCGCGCGCCATTAACGGCGCATAGCTTTCGACGGTCGCCACCATATGATCGCGTAGCGGGCGCAGATAGCGCGTGTGGTACAACTGCAGGAAGCGCGAGCGGAATTCCGGTACGTCAATTTTAATCGGACACTGCGTGGAACATGCCTTGCAGGCCAGACACCCGGACATCGCCTCTTTCACTTCATGTGAGAAATCATACTCGCCCTTGCGCGCATGCCAGCTGTTGCGGGTTCGGGCAATCAGGGTACGCAAACTGGCGCGTTTCTCCGGTAACTCTTTTTCCAGCTTAACAGGATCGATCCCGCGATCGGCCAGCAGACGCAGCCATTCACGTACCAGCGTTGCCCGCCCTTTTGGCGAGTGAATACGGTTGAGGCTGATTTTCATCGACGGGCACATTGGGCTTTTCGCATCAAAGTTAAAACATAACCCGTTGCCATTACACTCCATAGCTCCACGCCATTCCTGCCTTACGGCCAGCGGGATCTGGCGGTCATAAGTGCCGCGTTTAACCGCATCCACTTTCATCATCGGGGCATCAACGCCCTCTGGTGGACAGATTTTGCCAGGATTCAGACGGTTTTGCGGGTCAAACACCGCCTTCACTTGGCGCAGTTCGCTATACAGTTCATCACCGAAAAACGCCGGGCTGTATTCTGCCCGGAACCCTTTTCCGTGCTCACCCCACAACAGACCGCCGTATTTTGCCGTCAGTGCCACTACATCATCAGAGATGCGTTTCATCAGCACTTCCTGCTGCGGATCACACATATCCAGCGCCGGTCTGACGTGCAGTACACCCGCATCCACGTGACCAAACATGCCATAGCTCAGGCCATGGCTGTCGAGTAATGCGCGGAACTCGGCAATATAATCAGCCAAATGTTCTGGCGGTACGCAGGTATCCTCCGCAAACGGAATCGGTTTTGCGGAGCCTTTTGCATTACCCAGCAGACCAACCGCTTTTTTTCGCATCGCGTAAATACGCTCAACACCTGCCAGTTCGGTACACAACTGCCAGCCAACCACGCCGGCCTCCTGGCGGGCGATTAACCCGTCAAGGCGCTCGCAAAGGGCACTAACCTGCGTATCAATCCAAGCTTCGTCGTCACCCGCAAACTCCACGATGTTCAGACCCAGCATCTCTTTATTCGGTACATCGGTAATCAGTTCACTAACGGAGTGCCAGACAATGTCTTCACGCGCCAGATTAAGAACTTTGGAGTCGACGGTTTCCACCGACAACGCACGCGCTTCAACCATCACTGGCGCATTACGCAGCGCCGAATCAAAAGAGTCGTATTTGACGTTTACCAGGCGTCGAACTTTCGGCAACGGCGTGATATCCAGGCGGGCTTCGGTGATAAACGCCAGCGTGCCTTCAGAGCCGGTGAGGATGCGGGTTAAATCAAACTCGGTCATCTCGTCGTTAAAAACGTGCCGCAGATCGTAGCCGGTTAAAAAGCGATTGAGCTTAGGGAATTTATCGATGATCAACTGGCGCTTTTCGCGACAGCGCTGGTATACCGTCTTATAGATGCGACCAATGGAGGTATTCGTGTTGCCGAGCATTTCAGCAAGTTCAACCGGCATGGGTTGGGTATCAAGAATGTCGCCGCCCATTAGCACCGCACGTACACCCAGTACGTGATCGGAGGTCTTACCGTAAACCAGCGACCCTTGCCCGGACGCATCGGTGTTGATCATCCCGCCAAGCGTCGCCCGGTTACTGGTGGACAATTCTGGTGCGAAGAAATAGCCGTAGGGTTTCAGATACTGATTGAGCTGGTCTTTTATCACCCCGGCTTCCACCCGCACCCACCCCTCTTGCGGATTAATTTCAATAATGCGGCTCATATAGCGGGACATATCGACGATGATGCCCTGATTCAGAGCCTGACCGTTTGTTCCTGTCCCGCCGCCACGAGGGGTAAAAATCAACGAGGAAAAAAGAGGTTCAGCCGCCAGGCGGGCGATAAGCGCCACATCTGCCGTCGAACGCGGAAAAACCACGGCATCTGGAAGAAGCTGATAGATACTGTTATCCGTCGACATTGTCAGACGATCGGCATAGCTCGTTGCCGTATCGCCCGTGAATCCTTGCTGCTCCAGCGCTTGCAAAAAATTGAGCACCAGTTGAACAACACCGGGTGCCTGAGAAATTTGTGGAATCATTATAGTGACCCTTTCCTGCGGTCTGTATTGTGAAGTTATCGTTTGCGTGTTGCGTTGTTTGTTGTATCACATTTTTTTCTAATACGCCCAACACAATTACAGGCAGAATCGGCCTGTTAAAAACCGCTGAAATTGCTCATCATTATAGGGTGTGATTTAAGTGTTCACGTCGCGTCAACGGTCTGACGCACAAAAAAGGTGAAAAGTATTTATGGTAAATTTTCGTCAGCCCAGCAATATCGCGCAAGTGATGCTATCGGTGCTGTTTTTGGCCATCATGATTGTGGCATGTCTGTGGATTGTGCAGCCCTTTATTCTCGGTTTTGCGTGGGCGGGAACAGTCGTTATTGCAACCTGGCCCATTTTACTACGCATACAGAAACTGTTGTGGGGACGCCGTTCGCTGGCCGTCCTGGTAATGACTCTGCTGTTGGTTCTTTTGTTTATCATCCCCATCGCGTTATTGGTGAATAGCATCGTTGATGGAAGTGGACCGTTAATCCATGCCGTGACAGCAGGAGATATGACACTGCCGGACCTTGCATGGCTGAACAGTATTCCGTTGGTTGGCGCAAAAATTTATGCCGCATGGCACAGCCTGCTTGATATGGGCGGTTCGGCCATTATGGCCAAAGTTCGTCCTTATATTGGCACCACCACCACCTGGTTTGTCGGTCAGGCCGCGCATATTGGTCGCTTTATGATGCATTGTGGCCTGATGTTGTTGTTCAGCGCCCTGCTGTACTGGCGAGGTGAGCAGGTTGCGTTAGGTATTCGCCATTTCGCGTGCCGTCTGGCATCTAAACGCGGCGATGCTGCCGTCCTGCTGGCTGCACAAGCAATCCGTGCGGTAGCGTTGGGCGTTGTTGTTACCGCTCTGGTACAGGCTGTCCTCGGCGGTATTGGTCTGGCGGTGACAGGTGTACCATACGCGACGCTGTTGGCGGTACTGATGATCCTTTCCTGCCTGGTACAGTTGGGTCCCTTACCAGTACTGATCCCGGCCATTATCTGGCTTTACTGGTCGGGTGATTCAACCTGGGGCACAGTGCTGCTGGTATGGAGCGGCGTGGTGGGTACACTGGATAACGTTATCCGTCCAATGCTGATTCGTATGGGGGCTGATTTACCGCTGATCCTCATTCTCTCCGGCGTTATCGGCGGGTTGATTGCCTTCGGCATGATTGGCTTGTTTATCGGCCCGGTTGTACTGGCTGTCTCCTGGCGTCTGTTCTCAGCCTGGGTGAACGAAGCCCCGGTACCCGGCAACGACCCGGACGAGATCCTCGAAGAGATCGCCGAAATAGAAGATAAAAAATAACCCCAGCTCAGGCGGCGCTGCCGCCTGATTGTTTAACATTGCTAATCAATTCCGTATTTCCTGTTATCTGAATTCAACATATTCCGACTTCACATACACATTTGCGTCGCAAATTCTTCACGGCCTTTAAACTATTGAGATGAATCCGATCGACGTAAAAAACCAGCATGCCTACTATTAGCTCAAGGCTTTAGATCAACACATTGATTTATAAGCATGGAAATCCCCTGAGTGAAACAACGAATTGCTGTGTGTAGTCTTTGCCCAACTCCCACGTTGGGCTTTTTTTTTCTTATCTTTCAATGGATTAACTATTAGAAAAAATAAGTCTAAAAATGTGTGCAACCACATAAATAGCACACACTGCACATATCGTTAAAAACAGATATAATTCAATCACTTAACTACATATTGTTAATTAAGATAACAATCAGAAACCTTTGCATCTCGTTTTATACAAAAACAATTCACATTATTTTTTCTATTGCATTACACAATTCCGCAAACAAGCTTCCTACATAGCTGTGTGCAAAGTGTGTGTAATTTGTGTGTTACACGCAAAGCCGCGCCAATTCTGGGGTTTGAGAGAAATCACATAGAGATTAAAGAGATAAAACCTCATATTCTCCAGAAATGTGTACCACATTGTATTTTGCCCATCTCCCACGATGGGCTTTTTTTTATTCTTCAAACAACACCACCTGAAGTACAGCTCCTCCTTCAACCACCCGGCCCTTTTATACGCCATCCGGTTGGTTAAATGCGCCCATTCACTCATTATTAACAAATAATATTGCACAAGATACTGTGACTCTCTTCAAGCCGAAATATCCACAGTAATGCTATTACTATTCCACCGTCTTTTAAGGTGATGAAATTATGAACGCATTTGAATTGCAGGCATTCCGGCATGTTTTTGCTATGACGATTGAAGAAAGCGCAACTTATATCGCTGCTGATGGCAACGTTACCGCCTGGCAACAATGGGAAAATGGCGAACACGAAATCCCGGAGAACATCTCTCGTCAATGTTCAGAAATGTTAGCAAAACGAAAGTTAAGAATTAACGCGATCATTGAAAAAATAAACAACCGTATCGGTAATAACACCATGCGTTTTTTTCCTAACCTCGCCTCTTTTCAGGCGGTTTATAACAGTGAAAATTTTCTCGAATGGAAACTCTATCAATCGACTGCTGTTGAACTCTATGCGCACGATCTTGAGCGTTTGTGTTAGGAGAAAATCTGACGATTATAACTTTGTACTATTAGTAACTGACATAATGCCCACGCTGATGCGAATACGGCATATTGCTATGGCCTGTACACCCGACTCGAAATACAAAATTTCCATTTAGCCTCTTCGCTGAGTAACACATTATGAAAAACGCCTATTTCTCCACTGCGATAGGGCTGTACCTTAATTACCTTGTACACGGCATGGGGGTTATTCTGATAAGCCTCAACATGTCCTCGCTTGAACAACAGTGGCAAACCGATGCAGCAGGTGTGTCAATTGTCATCTCATCTCTCGGCATCGGTCGATTAAGCGTCTTATTACTAGCGGGCTTACTTTCCGATCGCTTTGGCCGTAGACCATTCGTCATTTTCGGCATGCTCTGCTATCTGCTCTTCTTTTTTGGCATTATCAATACTCACAGTATTTTCATAGCCTACGCATTTGGCTTTTTGGCGGGTATGTCTAACAGTTTTCTTGATGCCGGGACCTATCCCAGCCTGATGGAGGCGTTTCCCCGCACCCCTGGCACCGCCAATATTTTGATTAAAGCTTTTGTGTCCGGCGGGCAGTTTCTGTTACCGATGGTCATTAGTGTACTGGTGTGGGCTGAGCTTTGGTTTGGCTGGTCATTCCTGTTCGCTGCGGGGATTATGATTGTCAACGGCGTGTTTTTATTTCGCTGCCAATTCCCGGCACATCCCGGGCCTAAACCTTTCGTCAAGAAATCACCTCCCGCACAGGAAGGCCCTCTACCTAAACATCGGTGTTCCATTATCGACCTGGTCAGCTACACCCTGTATGGCTACATTGCTATGGCGACATTTTACCTGATCAGCCAGTGGCTGGCTCAGTATGGTCAGTTCGTCGCCGGAATGCCGTACACCTCGGCGATTAAGCTGTTGAGTATCTACACCTGCGGTTCGCTACTGTGCGTGCTGATCACCGCGCCGCTTGCGAGGAAACCAGACCGCGCGACACCGCTGTTGATGCTTTACACGTTAATTTCATTTATTGCCCTGCTGACGGTTTGTCTGCACCCCACCCCTTACGTGGTGGTCGTATTTGCGTTTGTTATCGGGTTTTCTTCCGCCGGCGGCGTCGTACAAATTGGCTTAACGTTAATGGCGGCCCGTTTTCCGCATGCAAAAGGAAAAGCAACCGGCATTTATTACAGCGCGGGCAGCATTGCTACCTTCACGATCCCACTGATCACGGCAAAGCTTTCGCAAACCAGCATTGCCCACATCATGTGGTTTGATACCGGTATAGCCGCCATTGGTTTCGTTCTGGCGCTGTTTATTGGCTATCGCAGCCGTGTTGAGTCCAGATATCAGTTAAAAATGGCATCGCTGGTGGAATAGCACCACTGCAATATTGTTCATACCTGCTGCAAAATAATTGGGTTAATTTTTAAAACATCAGTAAAACAACGGCAGTAAGAATTGGGTTTCACAAATTAGCATGCAATATACCTGGTAACTAAAACGCCATGCTATGTGGGTGAAATGACACCCTCTCGGTATATTAATAACATGAACGCCGTCATTTAAATCATAGCGACGACAATATAATAATTTTAACATCCGCAAGGAGTTGTGAAAAATGTCTCAACACAAGGCCTTTAATACGCCATTTCTTCTGGCGATAACCTGTATTTATTTAAGCTACTTTTTACACGGCATTAGTGTCATTACGCTGGCGCAAAACATGACATCCCTGGCAGAAAAATTCTCAACAGATAATGCAGGCATTGCCTATTTAATTTCGGGAATTGGCCTCGGGCGACTGGTCAGTATTCTATTTTTTTGGCGTTCTCTCAGATAAATTTGGTCGTCGGGCCATCATCCTGTTGGGCGCTATTCTGTATATGTTCTTCTTCTTCGGTATTCCTGCCAGCCCAAATTTAATGATTGCATTTATTCTGGCTGTTTGTGTCGGCGTGGCAAACTCAGCCCTCGATACAGGCGGTTATCCGGCGTTAATGGAGTGTTTTCCCAAAGCATCAGGTTCAGCCGTTATTCTGGTGAAAGCCATGGTGTCATTTGGACAGATGATCTACCCCATCATCGTCAGTACCCTGCTGCTTAATCATATCTGGTACGGCTATGCGGTTATTATCCCCGGCGTATTGTTCGTCCTGATTACCCTAATGCTATTAAAAAGCCGCTTCCCGAGTCAGATAGTGGATGCTGGCGTCGCGAAAGATTTGCCGCAAATGAACAGCAAGCCACTGGTCTGGCTGGAGGGAGTGGCATCCGTGATGTTTGGGGTTGCCGCATTTTCAACGTTTTATGTCATCGTGGTCTGGATGCCCAAATACGCCATGGCGTTTGCCGGTATGGCGGAAGCCGACGCGTTGAAAACTATCTCCTACTACAGTATGGGGTCGCTGGTCTGCGTCTTTATTTTTGCTGCGCTACTGAAGAAAATGGTTCGTCCTATCTGGGCCAACGTTTTTAACGCGGGTCTGGCAACCATTACGGCGGCGGTTATCTATCTGTACCCCTCACCGCTGGTGTGTAATGCAGGCTCATTTCTCATCGGATTCTCTGCGGCAGGCGGTATTTTACAGCTCGGTGTTTCCGTGATGTCAGAGTTTTTCCCCAAGAGCAAAGCCAAAGTCACCAGTGTTTATATGATGATGGGAGGTGTCGCCAACTTTATTATCCCACTAATCACCGGATACCTTTCTAACATTGGTCTGCAATACATTATTTTGCTGGACCTCGCATTTGCTCTGCTGGCATTTATCACTGCCATTATCGTCTTTGTCCGTTACTACCGCGTATTCAATATTCCCCAAAACGATGTGCGCCTGGGCGAACGTTATTTTCAATAAACAGTTTAATAGGAGTTTCAAATGGACGTAACTGCAAAATATGAACTGATCGGTCTGATGGCCTATCCTATCAGGCACAGTCTGTCGCCCGAAATGCAAAATAAAGCATTAGAAAAAGCAGGATTACCGTTTACCTACATGGCATTTGAAGTTGATAATTCAACGTTTGCCAATGCGATTGCCGGGTTGAAAGCATTAAAAATGCGCGGTACTGGGGTATCTATGCCCAACAAGCAGCTGGCATGTGAGTATGTTGATGAATTAACCCCCGCCGCCAAACTGGTGGGCGCAATCAATACCATCGTCAATGATGACGGCTACCTTCGTGGCTACAACACGGACGGTACCGGACATATTCGCGCAATTAAAGAAAGCGGCTTCGATATTAAAGGTAAAACCATGGTACTGTTGGGCGCAGGTGGCGCATCTACGGCTATCGGTGCGCAAGCGGCAATTGAAGGTATAAAAGAGATTAAACTCTTTAACCGTAAAGATGAGTTTTTCGCAAAAGCGGTTGAGTTCGCCAAACGCGTGAATGAAAACACTGACTGCGTGGTGACCGTTATCGATCTCGCTGACCAGCAGGCGTTTGCAGAAGCGTTGGCCAGTGCGGATATTTTGACTAATGGCACTAAAGTCGGCATGAAGCCACTGGAAAATGAATCCATCGTCACCGACGTCTCTTTGCTACGTCCGGATCTGTTGGTAACCGAATGCGTCTATAACCCGCATATGACCAAATTGCTGCAACAGGCACAACTTGCAGGTTGCAAAACGATTGACGGTTACAGCATGTTGTTATGGCAAGGAGCTGAGCAGTTCAAGCTCTGGACAGGAAAAGATTTCCCGCTGGAGTACGTTAAACAGGTTATGGGGTTTGCAGCCTGACGGGCAAGTATCAGTAAATATTTAAAGGGTAATCAATGAAAACCGTAACCGTAAGAAACCTCGTTATTGGCGAGGGTGCGCCGAAGATCATTGTCTCGCTGATGGGTAAAGACATCTCAACGGTAAAAAGCGAAGCGCTGGCCTATCGTGAAGCAGACTTCGACATTCTGGAGTGGCGCGTTGACCATTTTGCGGATGTTTCATCAATTGACGCCGTACTGGAAGCCGCCCGCGCAATCCGCGATGTGATGACCGACAAACCGCTGTTATTTACCTTCCGCAGCGCGAAAGAAGGTGGCGAACAGGCGCTGTCTGTAGAAGAGTACCTTGCGCTTAACCGTGCGGCAGTAGATAGCGGTCTGGTGGATATGATCGATCTGGAACTTTTCACCGGCGATGAGCAGGTTAAAGCAACCGTCGAACACGCGCATGCGAAAAATGTCTTTGTGATTATGTCTAATCATGATTTCCATAAAACACCGGCGGCAGAAGAGATTATTCAGCGTCTGCGCAAAATGCAGGAACTTGGCGCAGATATTCCTAAAATTGCGCTGATGCCGCAAAGTAAAACGGATGTTCTGACGTTACTCAGCGCCACGCTGGAGATGCAGGAACGCTACGCCGATCGCCCGGTGATTACTATGTCAATGGCCAAAACTGGCGTTATTTCACGTCTGGCAGGTGAAGTCTTTGGCTCAGCTGCAACCTTTGGCGCAGTAAAAAAAGCTTCAGCCCCGGGGCAGATCTCCGTTACCGATCTGCGTACCGTACTGACAATATTACATCAGGCTTAATAACAAAATATTTCCACGATACACAAAATCATTCAAGTTGCATCAAGGCAGTAAATAAGCGAATCCCGATGAGCTTACTTAAGGTAAGTGATTCGGGTGGGAGCGTGCAGCCAACGCAGAAGCAGCTTGCAGGATCACGGGTATAAATATAAATAACTCGCTGGCTCAGATATTCGTTTAACAGCGTATATCTGGCAATCAGCTAAGCATTATTAAAGTGAATACTATTTCATCGAATATATCGATAGGTATTCGCACACATATAATCTGGAGTTTATATGAAACTTAAAAGACCTGAACGTATTCAAGGTCGGGTACCGGTATTATCGGCAGCGGACGCAGTGAATTATATTCCTGATGAAGCGACTCTTTGCGTATTAGGTGCAGGTGGCGGTATTCTTGAAGCTACCAAATTAATTACTGCATTGGCTGATAAATATAAAAACAACCAGTCCCCGCGTAATTTATCACTGATCAGTCCGACAGGATTAGGAGATCGGGCAGACCGGGGGATTAGCCCGCTGGCGCAGGAAGGTTTAGTTAAATGGGCGCTTTGCGGGCATTGGGGACAATCACCACGGATCTCCGATTTAGCCGAACAGAACAAAATCGCTGCGTACAACTACCCACAGGGGGTATTAACTCAAACGTTACGCGCCTGCGCGGCCCACCAGCCAGGTATTTTAAGCGATATCGGCCTTGGCACATTTGTTGACCCTCGCCAACAGGGTGGCAAGCTGAATGAAGTGACCACTGAAGATTTAATTAAACTGGTGGAGATCGATAACAAAGAGTACCTCTACTATAAGGCCATCGCGCCAAATATCGCCTTTATTCGCGCGACTACCTGTGACAGCGAAGGCTACGCCACCTTTGAAGATGAAGTGATGTATCTCGATGCGCTGGTCATTGCCCAGGCCGTTCACAACAACGGTGGCATCGTCATGATGCAGGTGCAAAAGATGGTTAAGAAAGCCACCCTGCATCCTAAAGCGGTTCGTATTCCGGGCTATCTGGTGGACATTGTGGTGGTTGATCCCGATCAGACTCAGCTGTACGGCGGTGCGCCAGTTAACCGCTTTATTTCAGGTGATTTTGTCCTTGATGACAGCCACCAGACCGCCCTGCCACTCAACCAGCGTAAGCTTGTTGCCAGACGCGCTCTCTTCGAAATGCGCAAAGGCGCTGTCGGTAACGTTGGTGTAGGTATTGCCGATGGTATTGGCCTTGTCGCTCGCGAAGAAGGATGTGCCGACGACTTTATTCTAACGGTCGAAACCGGCCCTGTTGGTGGCATTACCTCTCAAGGCATTGCCTTTGGTGCTAACGTTAATACCCGTGCCATTATGGATATGACCTCCCAGTTTGATTTCTACCACGGTGGCGGACTGGATGTGTGCTATTTAAGTTTTGCTGAGGTGGATCGGCATGGCAACGTTGGCGTACATAAATTTAATGGCAAGATTATGGGCACTGGCGGTTTTATCGATATTAGCGCCACCTCGAAGAAAATTATTTTCTGCGGCACATTAACCGCCGGCAGTCTGAAAACAGAAGTGACCGATGGTAAATTAAATATCGTGCAGGAAGGTCGGGTGAAGAAATTCGTTAATGAATTACCCGAAATAACTTTCAGCGGAAAAATTGCTCTCGAACGCGGACTTGATGTGCGTTATATCACCGAGCGCGCCGTGTTTACGTTAAAAGAAGACGGCCTCCATTTAGTTGAGATTGCACCAGGAGTCTCTCTGCAAGAAGACATTCTGGACAAAATGGATTTCACACCCGTTATTTCTCCGAACCTGAAACTGATGGACGAAAGATTATTTATTGATTCTTCGATGGGTTTTGTATTGCCCGACGCCGCCAATTAAAAGGAGTACCCAGATGGACTTTTCATTAACTGAAGAACAAGAGCTGCTGCTTGCCAGTATTCGGGATCTGATTACCAGTAATTTCCCGGAAGAGTATTTCCGTACCTGCGATCAGACCGCCACCTACCCCAGAGAATTTATGCGTGCCCTTGCGGATAACGGTATTTCGATGCTGGGTGTACCGGAAGAGTTTGGCGGTATACCGGCTGACTACGTCACACAGATGCTGGCTCTGATGGAAGTGTCAAAATGTGGAGCTCCCGCATTTTTAATTACCAACGGTCAGTGCATTCACAGCATGCGTCGTTTTGGTTCAGCCGAGCAACTACGTAAAACAGCAGAAAGCACAATGGAAACGGGCGATCCAGCGTATGCGTTGGCATTGACCGAACCTGGCGCCGGGTCCGACAACAACAGTGCCACGACCAGCTATACGCGTAAAAATGGCAAGGTGTACCTGAACGGACAAAAAACGTTCATTACCGGAGCCAAAGAGTATCCATACATGCTGGTACTGGCGCGTGATCCGGAGCCTAAAGATCCGAAGAAAGCCTTTACGCTGTGGTGGGTTGACTCCAGTAAACCCGGCATCAAGATTAACCCGTTACACAAAATCGGCTGGCACATGTTAAGTACCTGCGAAGTCTATCTCGACGATGTCGAAGTTGACGAAAGCGACATGGTCGGTGAAGAAGGCATGGGCTTCCTCAACGTGATGTATAACTTTGAAATGGAACGGTTGATCAACGCTGCGCGCAGCACCGGTTTTGCGGAGTGTGCCTTCGAAGACGCAGCACGTTACGCCAACCAGCGCATTGCATTCGGCAAGCCCATTGGGCATAACCAGATGATCCAGGAGAAACTGGCACTCATGGCGGTTAAAATCGAGAACATGCGCAATATGGTATTGAAAGTCGCCTGGCAGGCCGACCAGGAGCAATCGCTGCGTACCAGCGCAGCACTGGCAAAACTGTACTGTGCTCGCACTGCGATGGAAGTGATCGACGACGCAATTCAGATTATGGGTGGTCTGGGTTATACCGATGAAGCGCGCGTTTCCCGATTCTGGCGAGACGTACGTTGCGAACGTATTGGTGGCGGCACCGATGAGATCATGATTTACGTAGCTGGTCGTCAGATCCTGAAAGATTATCAAAACAAATAAGTGATGGTAGCAACCCGGATAGCGTATAAATGCTATCCGGGCTTATGCCAGGGATCAGACTTCCGGTAGCAGGCATTCCTGCTCAATCAGATTGTTTTTAAACTGCTTACGATAGTCGCTGGGTGAACACCCCACATGCCGTTGAAAGAGTTTGGCAAAATGATCGACATTTTCATATCCCACCCGCCACGAAATCTCACCTAACGAAGCCTCAGTATTTGTCAGGGAGAATTTCGCTTCTGTCATCCGTCGCTGAATAACATAGTTAATCGGTGAAATACGATACTCTTTGGTAAATTCATGGCAGATATAACTGACGCTGGCACGAAATTTTTTGGACAACTGATCCAGCGTTATTTTTTCGCGGAAATTGTTATTTAAATAAACCAGTACATCTTTAATTAAGATATCTTTTTTAATATACCCTTGCTCCGAACGATAAGCATTTTTAAAGTTTTCATAAAATAAAACGGTTAAGGCATAAGCGAAAGCATCATAAGCCGCGGAGGTCAGGTTATTTTTGCTCTGCGGGAGCATGATGCTAAGTTCATTAAAGATACTTTTAATGACCTCCTTTCCTTGCCCGGCGCTGATGACCGGACATGAATGCCCTTGCAATAGCTGATTCTCCTGCCAGCCTTCAAAACGGAAGCCGTACAATGCACAGGTATAAGTGGTCGCAGGCGAGCTGCTGTCAGAGGCGACAGCATGGAGCCGCCCTTGTTCTATCACGACAATATCGCCGGCATGCGCGACATACAGTGAAGAATCAATAATTAATCTGGCGACCCCTTTTTTGACATAAATGAGCTCTGTTTCATTGTCATGAACATGGTGGCCAGACTCCCAGTTAGGATCATCACTAATGACGAAGCGTGAAAATCTGGGCGTTTTCCCCTGCTCAAAAAGGGTTTCCATCGCATTATCAAAACATCGTTGATACATGACAACCTCCACCTTAAGACAGTAATTTTAGGAACATTTAATAATGACAAATTAAAGCGATGAGCCATGTTATACAATGATAATCCATACTAGCGAAACAAAATTATTTGTGCCAACTGCAAGATGATACTCCCGGTTGGAGTGAATTATCCCCACTATTTATTTGCATTTTAAATTTATTGAAAAGGATAAATGTTATTTCTTTAGAGGCAATAATTTACATAACGGAAACAAATATCGCTCAATAGTGAATAAAAATATGATGCACTTCGCAAAGATCTCCTACAGTTTGCCTGGTCCAATTATTTCTTCCACAATCCGTTTTCCTTCCATTCTGATCAACGTTGCACTCTGATCTCATTTTTTTTTGCAAGATTGTTAGGAATGAAAACAGATTGCCCCGTCGAAAACACATTACATCTACCGCACACTATTTTCAGTCAAATTTTACCTACTGCCGATGATGACGCACTCCGTCATCATCCGAACGTGACCCACTGGAGATACCATGAAAATAATAACCTGCTTTAAGTTGGTACCTGAAGAACAGGACATTGTTGTTACCCAGGAGCGCTCGCTTAACTTTGACCGAGCCGAAGCCAAAATCAGCCAGTTTGATTTGAACGCGATGGAAGCCGCTGCACAACTAACCGCTGAGGGTGATGAGATCGTCGCCTTAACGGTCGGAGGTTCATTGTTACAGAACTCTAAAGTGCGGAAAGACGTGTTGTCCCGCGGTCCGGATAGTCTGTTTCTGGTACAGGATGCGCAACTGGAACATTCACTGCCCAGAGACACTGCTCAGGCCCTGGCCTGCGCCGCGAAAAGTATTGGATTTGACCTGATGATATTTGGTGAAGGATCAGGCGATCTCTACGCGCAGCAGGTGGGCTTGCTGGTGGGAGAATTGCTACAACTTCCCATTATTAACGCAGTAAGCAGCATTCAACGTAACGGCGGCCATGTTCTGGTTGAGCGCGCGCTTGAAGATGAAATTGAAGTCATCGACCTCCCCCTTCCCGCCGTGCTTTGCGTCACGTCAGATATCAATACACCGCGTATTCCTTCGATGAAAGCCATTCTTGGCGCGGGTAAAAAACCCGTTACGCAGTGGCAGGCCAGTGATATTGGCTGGACACCAACGCCACCATTAGCAGAGCTGGTTGAGATCGTGGTTCCGCCGCAAGCCGAGCGCAAGCGCATCATTCTGGAAAACGACTCGCCAGAAGCCATTGCCGAACTGGCTGAACATCTGAAAAAAGCCCTGAACTAAACCCAACGGAGAGAGATTATCATGAGTAAATTAGCCAACGTCTGGGTGTTCAGCGATAACGTAGAACGCTATGCAGAGTTAATGACCGGAGCTCGCCAATGGGGTGAGCAGGTGCACATCATTGTGCAAGGTAGCGAACAGGCAAGCAGGGCTAAGCGGCTGGGTGCCGATGAAATAATCGTCCTCGAACAAATCTCCCCCTTACAGCGTATTGAAAACTATGCGGAGACCCTCGTCGCCCTGATAAAAGAGCACTCTGGCCTGTTGCTGTTGCCTGCCACCAAACGCGCCAAGGCCCTCGGTGCGCGTCTGAGTATTCAACTCAATGCAGCGATGGTGAACGATGCCACATCGGTAAGTCTTGATGCCGGGGCGCTTTTCGCTGAGCACCGCATGTATGGCGGTCTCGCATTCGGCAAAGAAAAACTCAACAGTGCTCTGGCGATTATCACAATCGCCGCCGGAGTGCTGGAGCCGGTAGAAGAGAATCAGGAAAACAGCTGTCCGGTTACTTCCGCAACGTATATCACTCCGCACCATGAAGTTATCTGCCAGGAGCGTCGCACCAAACCACTTAGCAGTGTTGATCTCAGTAAAGCCAAACGCGTCGTGGGTGTTGGTCGTGGCCTGGTTGCACAGGACGACTTACAAATGGTGCATAACCTGGCTGCTGTACTGGGCGCTGAGGTGGGATGCTCACGACCGATTGCTGAAGGTGAAAACTGGATGGAGCGCGAACGCTATATTGGCGTTTCAGGCGTATTGCTGAAATCTGATCTTTACCTGACGCTGGGCATCTCAGGGCAAATTCAACATATGGTCGGCGGAAACGGTGCGAAAATTATTGTCGCCATCAACAAAGACAAAAAAGCCCCCATCTTTAATTACGCCGATTACGGTCTGGTGGGCGATATCTACAAAGTTGTTCCAGCCCTTATCGAACAGCTAAGCCGCTAACCCCCTATTTAACGCACAGATCCCGCCGCCCTCGCGGCGGGAAGGGAGCATAAAGCATGTCAGATGAAAAATTTGATGCCATTGTGGTCGGTGCTGGCGTGGCCGGTGCGGTAGCAGGCTATGTGATGGCAAGTGCAGGACTGGACGTGTTGGTTATTGAGCGTGGAAACAGCGCTGGCAGTAAAAATATGACCGGTGGCCGGCTCTACGCACATAGCCTTGAAAGCATCATGCCTGGATTCGCTCAGCAAGCGCCCATCGAACGTAAAGTGACCCGCGAAAAAATCTCATTCCTGACCGAAGAAAGTGCCGTGACCCTGGACTTTCACCGTGAAAAAACCGATGCCCCAGCGCAGGAGTCGTATACCGTTTTGCGCAACCGTCTTGATCCCTGGCTGATGGAAAAAGCCGAACAAGCAGGCGCGCAGTTCATTCCTGGCGTTCGCGTCGATGCGCTGATCCGCGAGGGCAATAAAGTTACCGGTGTACAGGCTGGTGACGATATCCTCGAAGCCAATATTGTCATCCTTGCCGACGGTGTTAATTCCATGCTGGGCCGCTCACTGGGCTTAGTCCCCGCCTCCTCAGCACATCATTATGCCGTCGGTGTAAAAGAACTGATCGGCTTGTCTCCCTCTGTTATTGCAGATCGTTTCAATCTTTCGGGCAATGAAGGTGCGGCCTGGCTGTTTGCCGGCTCGCCATCTAACGGACTCATGGGCGGTGGTTTTCTGTATACCAACCATGACTCTGTTTCTCTGGGGCTGGTGTGCGGCCTGGGGGACATAGACCACGCCACAAAAAGTATTCCGCAAATGCTGGAAGATTTTAAGCAGCATCCCACTATTCGCCCGCTGATTGAAGGAGGTGAATTGCGGGAATACTCGGCACATATGGTGCCTGAAGGTGGTCTGGCAATGGTGCCCAGACTGTTCGATGATGGCGTGATGATCGTCGGCGATGCCGCCGGTTTCTGTCTGAATTTGGGGTATACGGTACGCGGCATGGATTTAGCCATTGCTTCTGCGGAGGCGGCAGCTAAAACAGCGATTGCCGCGAAAGAACGGCAAGATTACTCCGCCAACAGCCTGATGGACTACAAGCACGCTCTCGAACAGAGTTGCGTAATGCGCGATTTACAGCATTTTCGCAAGATCCCGGCGCTGATGGAAAACCCGCGTCTGTTTACCCAATACCCACGCATGGTGGCAGATATCATGAGCGATATGTTCACCGTTGACGGACGTCCGAATCAACCGGTTCGCAAGATATTTATGTCCCATGCAAAACAGATTGGGTTAATGAACTTACTCAAAGACGGCATTAAGGGAGCAACAGCGCTATGAGTCAGGACAATACCGTTAACGTTGACGTCAAACTGGGCGTCAACAAATTCAATGTCGATGAAGGCCATCCGCATATTATTCTGACCGATCATCCTGACGTTAATGAATTTCGCAAATTACTGAAAGCCTGCCCCGCCGGACTGTATAAGCAGGACGAAAGCGGAAATATTCATTTTGATTCTGCAGGGTGTCTGGAGTGTGGGACTTGTCGGGTACTTTGCGGTGAAACAATCCTCGAACAATGGGAATACCCGGCAGGGACATTTGGTGTGGAGTTCCGCTACGGCTAACGGATTTTGCATTTTACAGGCCGGATCGGATGCTACTGCCGTCCGGCAAGAAGTATGCCGAAAATAATCCAGGGACAAACAATGAAAGTCACGCTAACGTTTAATGCCGAGCGTCGAAAAACATACCGACAGCAGGGATTTTGGGGAGATGCATCACTCGGCGACTACTGGCACCAAACTGCTCAGGCCGTGCCGGACAAAACCGCTGTAGTCGATAATCAGGGCGATTCATATACCTATGCCGCACTCGACAGTGCAGCCAACAGCCTGGCATCATGGTTTTTATCCTGCGGGATCCAACCTGGCGATCGTATTGCTTTTCAACTGCCGGGCTGGTGCGAATTTACTCTTATTTATCTGGCCTGTCTGAAAACGGGGGCCGTTTCCGTTCCCCTGTTACCCGCCTGGCGCGAGGCAGAACTGGTGTGGGTACTGAACAAATGTAAAGCGAAGATCTTTTTCGCGCCGACCCTGTTTAAGCAGACCCGATCGGTCGATCTGATCCTGCCCCTACAAAATCAGTTACCGCATCTGCAACAGATTGTCGCCGTGGATAAACTGGCCCCTGCAACGGCATCATTAGCGCTCAGTCAGCTACTTACGACCCCACCGTTAACCAAAGCGATTAGCGTTCATGCCGACGAACTGGCCGCAGTGCTTTTTACCTCCGGTACTGAAGGGATGCCGAAAGGCGTGATGCTGACCCATAACAACATCCTTGCCAGCGAGCGCGCCTACTGCGCCCGCCTCAACCTCAACTGGCAGGATGTGTTTTTAATGCCTGCTCCGCTTGGGCACGCCACCGGTTTTCTGCATGGCGTAACAGCGCCGTTTTTAATTGGTGCGCGCAGCGTGCTGCTGGATATTTTTACCCCAACGGCCTGCCTCGAACTGTTGCAGCAACAGCGTTGTACCTGCGTACTCGGCGCAACACCCTTCGTCTATGACATCCTGTGCTGTGTCGAAAAGCAACCTTACGATCTCTCATCACTGCGCTTCTTCTTATGCGGTGGCACAACTATTCCAAGAAAAATTGCCCGCGACTGTCAGCAGCTCGGCATCAAACTGTTAAGCGTCTATGGCTCGACGGAAAGTTCACCGCATGCAGTAGTAAACCTTGATGACTCACTTTCTCGCATGATGAATACCGACGGCTACGCCGCCGCTGGCGTCGAAATAAAAGTGGTCGATGAAGCGCGAAAAACGCTGCCACCAGGCACAGAAGGTGAAGAAGCTTCGCGCGGGCCCAACGTCTTTATGGGCTACCTTGATGAGCCAGAAATGACTGCCAGAGCGCTGGATAGCGACGGTTGGTACTACAGTGGTGATTTGTGCCGAATGGACGACGCGGGATACATAAAAATTACCGGACGTAAGAAAGATATTATCGTGCGAGGTGGCGAGAATATCAGTAGTCGTGAGGTTGAAGACATTCTATTGCAGCATCCGCGCATACATGATGCCTGTGTTGTTGCCATGCCAGACGATCGATTAGGGGAAAGGTCGTGCGCCTACGTAGTGCTCAAGTCCCCGCATCACTCGCTTTCGCTGGAATCTGTGGTAGCTTTTTTTAGTCGTAAACGGGTGGCAAAGTACAAATATCCGGAACATCTTGTGGTGATCGAAAAATTACCCAGAACGGCGTCCGGTAAAATTCAGAAGTTCTTGTTACGTCAGGATATTATTCAGCGCCTGCAGGCTGAATGTGTTGAGGTATAAGTGTGGCAGAGATGACAGGATGGCGACGCGAACGCCGCCATCCTGGTTGATATTACTTTTTCAGTTCAGCCAGACTCAGCCATGTCTGTACAACGGTATCCGGGTTCAACGACAGGCTGTCGATCCCCTCTTCCATCAGCCAGGCAGCGAAGTCTTCGTGGTCAGATGGACCCTGACCGCAAATACCAACGTATTTACCCTGTTTCTTGGCTGCGCGAATCGCCATCGACAGCAGTGCTTTCACCGCGTCGTTACGCTCATCAAACAGCTCAGAAACAACACCAGAGTCACGGTCCAGACCCAACGCCAGCTGCGTCATGTCGTTAGAGCCAATAGAGAAGCCGTCGAAGTGCTCAAGGAACTGCTCAGCCAGCAAGGCGTTGGATGGGATCTCACACATCATGATGATCTTCAGCCCGTTCTCGCCACGTTTCAGCCCCTGACGCGCCAGCTCATCCACCACCGCTTTTGCCTGGGCCACAGTTCGTACGAACGGTACCATCACTTCAACGTTCGTCAGTCCCATTTCGTTGCGCACGCGTTTCACCGCGTCACATTCGAGGGCAAAACAGTCGCGGAAGCTATCTGAAACATAACGACCCGCGCCACGGAAGCCCAACATCGGGTTCTCTTCATGCGGTTCATAACGCTCGCCGCCGACCAGGTTGGCGTATTCGTTGGACTTAAAGTCCGACATACGGACAATGACACGTTTTGGATAAAACGCTGCACCCAAGGTCGCGATCCCTTCGGTCAGACGACCAACATAGAATTCGCGAGGGGAGTCGAACCCTTTCATCATTGAGCGGATTTCTTTTTGCAGCTCAGGCGTCTGATCATCAAACTCCAGCAGTGCGCGAGGATGCACGCCAATCATGCGGTTGATGATAAATTCCAGACGCGCCAGTCCAACGCCTTCGTTCGGCAGACAGGCGAAATCGAAAGCCCGGTCCGGGTTGCCGACGTTCATCATCACCTTCAACGGCAGATCCGGCATGGTCTCCACGCTGGAACTTTTCACGCTGAAGTCGAGCATGTCAGCATACACATAGCCGGTATCGCCTTCGGCGCAGGAGACAGTCACCTTCTCGCCATCTTTCATGCGCTCGGTAGCATCACCACAACCTACGACAGCCGGGATCCCCAGCTCGCGTGCGATGATCGCCGCGTGACAGGTACGACCGCCGCGGTTGGTGACAATCGCTGCCGCTTTTTTCATGATCGGCTCCCAGTCTGGGTCGGTCATGTCGGTGACCAGTACGTCGCCTGGGTCAATGCGGTTCATTTCGCTGATGTCGTGAATCACCTTCACCGGACCCGCGCCAATGCGATGACCGATAGCACGACCTTCAGCAATGATTTTACCCTGAGCATGCAGCGTATAACGCTCCATCACCTGACCGCGAGAACGTACGGTTTCCGGACGAGCCTGCACAATGAACAGCTTGCCGGTGTGACCATCTTTAGCCCATTCGATGTCCATAGGACGACCGTAGTGCTTCTCGATCTGTACCGCCTGCTTCGCCAGTTCCTGCACTTCCTCGTTCGTCAGCGAGAAAATATCACGTTGATCTTGCGGAACATCTTCAATCGTAACCTGTTTACCGTGTTCCTGCGTCGGCGCGTAAATCATGCGGATTTTTTTCGAACCCATCGTGCGACGCACAATTGCCGGGCGGTTAGCGGCCAGCGTCGGTTTGTGCACGTAGAATTCATCAGGGTTGACAGCGCCCTGCACGACCATTTCTCCCAGGCCCCAGGCTGAGGTGATAAACACCACCTGGTCGAAACCTGATTCGGTGTCGATAGAGAACATCACGCCGGAAGACGCAAGGTCAGAGCGCACCATACGCTGGACACCCGCAGAGAGCGCCACCCCACGGTGGTCATAACCCTGGTGAACACGGTAGGAGATCGCCCGGTCGTTAAACAGCGAAGCAAATACGTGTTTTATTGCCACCAGCACCGCATCAAAACCCTGGACGTTGAGGAAAGTTTCCTGCTGACCGGCAAATGAAGCATCTGGCATATCTTCTGCGGTTGCAGAAGAACGCACGGCAAAAGAGGCATTAGCATCATCCGCGGAAAGCTGCGCGTAGGCATCGCGGACGGCATTTTCCAGCTCAGGCTGGAAAGGAGTGTCGATAATCCACTGGCGGATCTGCGCACCGGCTTTCGCAAGCGCGGTAACATCGTCAATATCCGTTTTATCCAGCAGCTCATAAATGCGCTGGTTTACACCGCTCTGGTCCAGAAACTGGTTAAACGCATCGGCGGTCGTTGCAAAACCATTCGGTACGGAAACACCCATACCGGAAAGGTTAGTAATCATTTCACCCAGGGAGGCATTTTTGCCCCCAACTCTGTCTACATCATTCATGCCGAGTTGGTTATACCAAAGCACCAGCGGTGACGAGCCATTGTTGGACATCGAACAATCCTTATATATGAACGAGGTTAGGAAACTCAATTTTGCGTAATTATCTTTGCATATTTACTTCAGCGAAAAAAACGGTGAATCGTTCAAGCAACTTTATTTTTTATTTTTTAAGATTGTTTACGCATTTGCGCAAACCCGCGAGCGGCACGGGATCACCACAAAAACTGTCGGTATAAACATTTGTTCCGAAAAATGAAATGTACTTTTCATTAAATATAAAAATACCGTTTCATTTTATAAAATAAGTATCGTTATATTCGCTTCTGGCGAATTTTAATTTATGCTTTCAGAGAATTATGTCAGCCCCCAGGATGAGCAAAATGGATAATGCTGTTGATCGTCATGTATTTTATATTTCTGATGGTACGGCCATCACCGCAGAGGTATTAGGTCACGCGGTAATGTCGCAGTTTCCAGTTACGATCAGCAGTATCACGCTGCCGTTTGTGGAAAATGAGAGTCGGGCCCGCGCGGTAAAAGACCAGATAGACGCCATTTATCAACAAACTGGCGTGCGCCCTCTGGTGTTTTACTCCATCGTGTTGCCGGAAATCCGCTCTATTATTTTGCAAAGTGAAGGGTTCTGCCAGGATATCGTGCAGGCACTGGTCGCTCCCCTGCAACATGAGATGAAGCTCGACCCCACGCCGATTGCCCATCGCACGCACGGTCTTAATCCGGGTAATCTCATCAAGTACGACGCACGCATCGCGGCGATTGATTATACGCTCGCTCATGACGACGGTATTTCGTTGCGCAACCTCGATCAGGCTCAGGTGATCCTGCTCGGCGTTTCCCGCTGCGGTAAAACCCCTACCAGCCTGTATCTGGCGATGCAGTTTGGGATCCGGGCGGCCAACTACCCCTTTATTGCCGATGATATGGATAATCTCGTGTTACCGGCATCACTGAAACCGTTACAGCATAAATTATTTGGCCTGACGATCGACCCTGAACGCCTGACGGCGATCCGTGAAGAGCGCCGGGAAAATAGCCGTTACGCATCACTGCGCCAGTGCCGGATGGAGGTGGCAGAAGTAGAAGCGCTATACCGGAAGAATCAGATCCCGTGGTTAAACAGTACTAATTATTCGGTAGAAGAAATTGCCACTAAGATCCTCGATATTATGGGGCTGAATCGCCGAATGTACTAGAACGCTAGTGCATTGGTTCAATTTTTTGTTATTATGCTCGCCAGTAGGCAGGATGAGTGTGTTATTGTGATGTACATCACTTCCCGGTAGTCCTGCCGTTGAAGCAACAAATTTCTGAGACAAGTAATGAACAGAACCGATGAACTCCGTACTGCGCGTATTGACAACCTGGTCACTCCAGCAGAGCTTGCGCAGCGGCATCCTGTTTCGTCCTCCGTCGCCCGTCATGTGACGGATTCCCGACGCCGGATAGAAAAAATATTGAATGGTGAAGATCCCCGTTTACTGGTGATCGTTGGGCCCTGCTCGATTCACGATCTTGACGCAGCTATGGAGTACGCCACTCGTTTACAGACGTTGCGTACCAGGCACCAGGCGCGTCTGGAAATCGTGATGCGTACCTATTTTGAAAAGCCGCGCACCGTTGTTGGCTGGAAAGGCTTAATTTCTGACCCGGATTTAAACGGCAGCTACCGCGTCAACCACGGTATTGAGCTGGCGCGTAAATTACTGCTGCAGGTTAACGAGCTTGGGGTGCCAACGGCAACGGAATTCCTCGATATGGTTACCGGCCAGTTTATTGCCGATTTAATCAGTTGGGGGGCCATTGGCGCGCGTACAACTGAAAGCCAGATCCACCGAGAGATGGCCTCTGCGCTCTCCTGTCCGGTAGGGTTTAAAAACGGGACGGATGGTAATACACGTATTGCCGTCGATGCTATTCGCGCTTCCCGAGCCAGTCATATGTTCCTCTCTCCGGATAAAACCGGGCAGATGACCATCTATCAGACCAGCGGTAACCCGTATGGACATATCATCATGCGCGGAGGTAAAAAGCCGAATTACTCTGCAGCTGATATCGCCGCCGCCTGCGATACCCTGCATGAGTTCTCCTTACCGGAGCATCTGGTAGTCGATTTTAGTCACGGCAATTGCCAGAAGCAGCACCGTCGTCAGTTAGAGGTTTGCGATGATGTTTGTCAGCAAATTCGCAATGGCTCGACGGCTATCGCCGGGATTATGGCGGAAAGTTTCTTGCGTGAAGGCACGCAAAAAATCGTCAGTGGCCAACCGCTGGTCTATGGTCAGTCGATCACCGACCCATGTCTGAACTGGGAAGATACTGAACTGCTGGTCGAAAAACTCGCCTCTGCCGTTGATAGTCGTTTCTGACCTTTTCACCGGGTGGAATAGCTTCGCCCGGTGACAATCCCTTGTTTTTCCCTTCATTTTTGCTCAAAAAATATTCTCGTCACAATTTTTTCACAAAAAGGCTTGCCGCAAAATTTTAGTTTGTTGATAATGATTATCATTGTTACATTGATTGTTATTTTTAAACACTATGTCACGTATGGATAACACCACGGCAACACCCGTAAAAGACAATACACCACCTTCTCCCGTTCAAACTGAGCGTCGAATTGACAGCAAAAGTCTGCTCGGAAACGAGGGTCGGGTGATTATCGAGCATGACGGACAGCATTACCTGCTGAGACAAACGCATGCCGGAAAACTGATTCTGACTAAATAAACAACACATTTCGCCAGCCACCCAGGTGATCCCCAGGCAGCCAGCGCTTTTCGATTTCCTAATGGAGAGTTGCTATGCCATACCTGCACACCGCGGCTTTGCGCCCATCACTTTTGGCGCTGGCGATCATGAGTCATCTGTCCGCAACCGCTTATGCCGCGACTGATGATATTACCGTTACCGCCACCGGCAATGCCCGTAGCGCCTTTGAAGCGCCGATGATGGTCAGCGTCATCGACGCCAGCGCACCGGAAAACCAAACCGCCAGCTCGGCTGCCGATCTGTTACGTAAAGTACCTGGTCTGACTCTGGACGGTACGGGGCGTACTAATGGACAGGACGTTAATCTGCGTGGTTACGACCGACGCGGCGTTCTGGTCCTGGTTGATGGTGTACGTCAGGGTACCGATACCGGGCACCTGAATAGCACCTTCCTCGACCCTGCTCTCATCAAACGAATTGAAGTGGTTCGCGGCCCGTCTGCTCTGCTGTATGGCAGCGGTGCGCTGGGTGGCGTGATCGCGTACGAAACCGCAGATGCTAAAGATCTGCTGGAAGTCGGCAAAAACAGCGGCTACCGCGTATTTGGTACCGCAGCAACGGGCGATCACAGCCTCGGAATGGGAGCCAGCGCATATGGTCGCAGCGATACGCTGGACGGACTGCTCGCCTGGTCCAGCCGTGACCGTGGTGATTTGCGTCAGAGCAACGGTACCACCGCGCCGAACGACGAAACGATTAACAATATGTTGGCAAAAGGCAGTTGGAAACTTGACAGCGCCCAGACACTGGCAGGTTCGCTACGTTATTACAACAATGATGCGCAGGAACCTAAAAATCCACAGGCCAGTGATGCGGATAGCAGCAGTAATCCTATGACCGATCGTTCGACTATCCAGCGTGATGCCCAACTGACGTATACCCTCGCACCAGCGGATAATGACTGGCTGAATGCTGATGCTCGCATTTACTGGTCTGAAGCACGCATTAACGCGCAGAACCCCGATGCAACCAACGAGTTTCGCAAACAAACGACCAAAGGCGGGAAAATTGATAACCGCAGTCGCCTGTTTACCGATTCCCCTGGCTCTCATCTGTTGACCTATGGCGGTGAGTATTATCGCCAGGAGCAACGTCCAGGTGGCTCGACCACAGGTTTCCCGCAGGCAAAAATTGATTTCAGCTCCGGCTGGCTACAGGACGAGATCACCTTGCGAGACCTGCCGATAACGATACTGGGTGGCACTCGTTATGACTCTTACCGCGGCAGCAGTGAGGGATATGCGGATGTTGATGCTGATAAATGGTCCTCTCGCGCGGGAATGACCGTTACGCCTGCTGACTGGTTGATGCTGTTTGGCTCCTGGGCGCAAGCCTTCCGCGCACCGACTATGGGTGAGATGTATAACGATGCGAAACACTTCTCCATCGGTCGGTTTTACACCAACTACTGGGTGCCAAACCCTAACCTGCGCCCGGAAACCAACGAAACCCAGGAGTATGGTTTTGGCCTGCGCTTTGATGATCTGATGCTGGCGAACGACGCCCTCGAATTTAAAGCCAGCTATTTTGATACCAAAGCAAAAGATTACATCTCCACCAGCGTCGATTTTGCCGCTGCGACAACGATGTCCTACAACGTACCCAACGCCAAAATTTGGGGCTGGGACGTCATGACGAAATACACCACCGACCTGTTCAGTCTGGATCTGGCCTATAACCGTACGCGCGGCAAAGATACTGACACCGGTGAATACATTTCCAGCATTAACCCGGACACGGTCACCAGCAAACTAAACATTCCTGTAGCACACAGCGGCTTCTCAGTCGGCTGGCTCGGTACCTTTGCCGATCGCTCCACTCATATCAGCAGTAGCTACACTAAACAACCAGGCTATGCGGTAAACGACTTCTATGTGAGCTATCAGGGCCAACAGGCACTGAAAGGCGTGACCACTACGCTGGTTCTGGGTAACGCCTTCGACAAAGAATACTGGTCTCCGCAGGGCATTCCGCAGGATGGTCGTAACGGCAAAATTTTCGTGAGTTATCAGTGGTAATCACCCTGCCCCGGCTCGCCGGGGCAGCAATCTGGAAGGAAGAGGCAATGAATCATTACACACGCTGGCTGGAACTGAAAAAAGAAAATCCTGGAAAATATGCGCGTGACATCGCGGGTCTGATGAACATCAGTGAAGCTGAGCTGACCTTTGCACGCGTCGGTCATGACGCATGGCGTTTACGTGGCGAAGTACGCGAGATCCTGGGCGCACTGGAAGCCGTAGGGGAAACTAAATGTATCTGCCGTAACGAATACGCCGTTCATGAGCAAGTTGGCGCATTCACCAATCAGCACCTTAATGGACATGCCGGACTGGTGCTGAATCCCCGCGCCCTCGACCTGCGGTTGTTTCTGAACCAGTGGGCAAGTGCGTTTCATATCAGCGAAGCGACCGCCCGCGGAGAGCGCCAGAGCATTCAATTTTTTGATAATCAGGGTGATGCGCTGTTAAAAGTCTACACCACAGAGAATACCGACGTCGCGGAATGGGGCTCGCTGCTGACCCGCTTCATCTTCGCCGAAAACCCGCCGCTGGAGTTGCAATCCATTGAGAATGCTGCCCCTGCCGCGGTTACCGTAGACGCTGAAACCGTTGATAAAGAGTGGCGCGCCATGACCGATGTGCATCAGTTCTTCGGCTTGTTGAAACGTCACAACCTTACGCGTCAGCAGGCATTTAGCCTGGTGGGCGACGATCTGGCCTGTAAAGTCACCAATGGGGCACTGGCACAACTGCTGGAAACAGCACGTCAGGATGGTAACGAAATTATGGTATTTGTTGGCAACCGCGGCTGCGTGCAGATTTTTACCGGTGTTGTAGAAAAACTGGTGCCAATGAAAGGCTGGCTGAATATTTTCAATCCAACCTTTACCCTGCATCTGCTGGAAGAGACCATTGCAGAAACCTGGGTAACGCGCAAACCCACTGCGGATGGCCACGTGACCAGTCTGGAACTGTTTGCCGCAGACGGGACGCAAATCGCTCAGCTCTATGGTCAGCGTACAGAAGGCGAACCAGAGCAGAAGCAATGGCGTGCGCAAATTGACGCATTAACGCCAAAAGGGCTGGCCGCATGAAAAAACTGCTCGTCCTGATTGCACTCCTGCCTGCGGCGGCGCTGGCTACACCCGAGGAAAAAATAGTTTCTCTTGGCGGCGATGTCACTGAGATTGTGTATGCGCTGGGTGCACAGTCATCCCTCGTTGCACGAGACAGCACCAGCCAATGGCCTGAAGAAGCAACCGCATTACCTGATGTGGGTTATTTACGCCAACTCAACGCCGAAGGGATCCTTGCAACTCGCCCAACGCTGGTCCTTGCCAGCGCGCAGGCACAGCCGTCTCTGGTGCTTAAACAGGTCGGGCAAAGCAAAGTCCGTGTTGTCACGGTGCCTGCAAGTAACGAACTGAGCGTGATTGATGAGAAAGTTCAGGTAATTGCGCAGGCTACACATCGCGAGTCACAAGGCGAAGCGCTGCGTCAAACCTTGCGTCAGGAACTGGCGATGCTGCCATCATCGACACTCAATAAACGCGTACTGTTCATTCTCAATCACGGTGGGATGACCGCGATGGCCGCCGGGCAACAAACCGGAGCTGACGCTGCCATCCGTGCCGCTGGTTTACAAAACGCGATGCAGGGGTTCAACCGCTACCAGCCACTGTCGCAAGAAGGTGTAATCGCCAGCCAGCCCGATCTGGTGGTGATCTCGCAGGATGGCGTCAAGGCAATGGGCGGAGAAGCTAACCTGTGGTCGCTACCGGGACTTGCGCAAACACCGGCTGGTCGCAATAAACAGGTGTTACAGATTGACGATATGGCATTGCTGGGCTTTAGCGTCCGCACTCCGCAGGCAATCCAGCAACTTCGTACCAAAGCGGAGCAATTGCCCTGATGTCACGGCATATCACCTGCTCTCTGTGGATACTGGCTTTTACGCTGGCATTGACGACAGTTCTGGCTACCGGTTTTGGCGCGTTGCGTCTGCCGGTGAGTCTTTTCTGGCGCGATGGCGATGATGCCCTGCGTCAAATCTGGCTAACCATTCGACTTCCCCGCGTACTGCTGGCGCTAGTGATTGGCGGTTCGCTGGCTCTGGCGGGTTGTGTGATGCAGGGGCTATTTCGTAACCCACTTGCCGATCCAGGATTGCTGGGGATCAGCAGCGGTGCTGCCTGCGCCGTCGCATTGTGGGTGGTATTGCCGATCACGTTGCCCGCTCTGCTGATGCTGTATGCGCCAATGTTGGCGGCGTTTCTCGGTGCGCTCGCTGCAACGGTGGTGATTTTTATCCTCAGCCAACAACGTGACAGTTCGCTGTCGCGTCTGTTGCTGGTCGGTATTGCCATCAATGCACTTTGTGGATCCGCAGTGGGCGTTTTGTCGTGGGTCAGCAATGATGCCCAACTGCGCCAGCTATCGCTATGGGGAATGGGCAGCCTGGGCTCCGCGCAGTGGTCTACTCTGCTGGCGGTAGCATCGCTAATGCTGCCGACTGTACTGGTCATCTGGCGTTTGGCCCCGGCGCTGAACCTGCTGCAGTTGGGGGAAGAGGAAGCTCACTATCTCGGCGTCGATGTGCGCATGGTTCAGCGTATTTTGCTGCTCTGCAGCGCACTGTTAGTTGCCGCCGCAGTGGCGGTTAGCGGTGTGATTGGATTTATCGGACTGGTTATTCCGCATTTACTACGTATGTGGCTCGGTCCGGATCATCGCGCCGTGATCCCCGGCTCAGTCCTGGCTGGCGCTTTTTTGCTGCTGATTGCCGATACCCTCGCCCGCACTGCCGTTGCGCCTGCTGAGATGCCGGTCGGTCTGTTAACCAGTATTCTCGGTGCGCCCTGGTTTCTGTGGCTTATTTTTCGTCAGAGAGGGCCGCATGGCTGAATATTTAACTGCCGAAGGGCTGAGCTACCACGTTGCTGGCCGAACGGTTATTCGCGACGTTTCGCTCAACCTCGCCAGGGGCGAACTGGTCGCGCTGATCGGGCCTAACGGCGCAGGAAAATCGACTTTGCTACGACTGCTGACCGGATTTCTTAAACCCGATGCCGGGCGTTGTTTACTGGACGGGAGAACGCTTGGTGACTGGAGTACACAAGCACTGTCGCGCCATCGCGCGGTCATGCGTCAGCAAACACAGGTAGGATTCGACTGGCAGGTAGAAGCCGTTATTGCCATGGGGCGTGCCCCCTGGACCCAACAGCCCGAACCTGCACTTATCGCCCAGGTGATGGAAATGACCGGTTGTTTAACGCTGGCCGGTAGACACTACACCGCGCTATCTGGTGGTGAGCAGCAGCGCGTCCAGCTTGCGCGTGCACTGGCGCAGCTATGGCGTAACGGCGCGCCACGTGGCTGGTTATTCCTTGATGAACCCACTTCAGCATTGGATCTCTACCACCAACAGCATCTGCTGAGGCTGCTGAAGACACTGGCAATTCAGGGCGATCTGCATGTTTGTATCGTACTTCACGACCTCAACCTTGCAGCTCTGTGGGCTGACCGAATCGTGTTGCTCCATAACGGTAATATTGTTTCGCAGGGGGCACCGGACGTCGTATTGCAGGCCGATGATTTGATGCGCTGGTACGGCGCCCAAATTCATGTTGGCCAGCACCCGGCCAACGATTCTCCCCACGTTTTTCTCACACCTTAGCTTGAACAACTCACTTCCAGCCGTTTACCCCAGTCAGGTGGACGGCTGACATAATCATCATTACGATCGTCAAAGGGAGTACGTAGAGCAAGGTGCAATTGGTGCAACTCTGTGTAATCCCCCTTCTCTGCCAGGCTGATTGCCCTCTGCGCCAGCCAGTTACGTAAAACCAGTGCCGGGTTAGCCGCTTTCATCTGCGCCTGTCTGATATCGTCATCAACATTATCCTGTTGCAAACGCGACCGATAGCGTGCGAACCAGTCATCAAATGCGGCGCGATCGATAAACTCATCTCTCAGTGGAGATGATGCGCTGTGCTGCTCCGTCTGGCTTAGCATACGAAACGTTCGCGTATAGTCGCTTCCTTCACGCGCCATCAAACTAAACAGTTCGCTAAGCAGCTCGTTATCGTTTTTTTGCTCGCTAAAGAAGCCCAGTTTTTGCCGCATCCGTTGCCCGTAACGTGTGAGCAGCGCCAATTGATAGCTATCCAGCGCATCGTTTAGCGCATCGACCGGGATAAAAGGCGACAGGGTTTGTGCCAGACGCTGTAAATTCCACAGAGCTGCCGCCGGTTGATTGTCGAAACTGTATCGCCCCTGATGATCGGAGTGGTTACAGATGTAGTCAGGCACATAGTCATCCAGAAAACCAAACGGACCGTAATCCATCGTCAGCCCCAGAATCGACATGTTGTCGGTGTTCATCACCCCATGCGCGAATCCCACTGTTTGCCAGTCAGCGATCAACGTCGCGGTACGCGTGACGACGTCCTGAAACCACAGTTGATAACAGTCTGATTCATCCTGCCATTGCGACCAGTAGTGGCGAATAGCAAAGTCTGCCAACTGGCGGACTTTTTCCGGTTCGCGACGATAGTAAAAGTGTTCAAAATGACCAAAGCGCATATGGCTTTGTGCCACACGAATGAGCATCGCGCCCGCTTCCGTGGTCTCTCGCTGTACCGGCGTGTCACTGGTAACAATAGACAGCGCTCGTGTAGTCGGTATCCCAAGATAGTGCATCGCTTCGCTGGCCAGACTTTCCCGAATCGTAGAACGTAGCACTGCGCGTCCATCACCCATGCGGGAATATGGCGTCAACCCGGCGCCCTTGAGGTGCCAGTCAAGTATTGAACCATCTGCGAGCTGCTGTTCGCCGAGAAGGATCCCGCGTCCGTCGCCAAGTTGGCCGGCCCAAACACCAAACTGATGCCCGCTGTAAACCTGTGCTAAAGGCGACATGCCGGCAAAAAGCGACTCTCCCCCCCAAACGCCAGAGCCATCTGGAATATCAAACAGGTCTGCAGAAATGCCTAATTGTTCAGCCAGCACATCGTTATGCCAGATTACGCGCGCATTTCTCAAAGGGGTGGGTAAAAGTGCGGTATAGGTTGCTGGTAATTCATCACGCCAGCGGGTGGTAAAAGACAGGGTCATAGGGCCTCCTGTCACTAGTGTAGACTGTTAATGGTCTGTTAAACACCAGCAAAGAACAGGGTTATCCCTTCACCAGCGAGATTATCTTCGCGGGAGATACTGCAGGCCACAGTGCGCCCTGCATGGCGTTAAACCCCAGAGGCAATACTCGCGTCAACATCTCCTGCGAATCAACCCCGCTAATAATGATTGATTCACAACTTGGGGATATTTGCGCCAGGATAGCTCGCATAAACGGCTCAAACGAAATATGCGCAATCCGTTGTTGCACAAAGTTTTTATCCAGCACAACTCGTTTAAAAAGACCATCAAAAATGGCCCGTGTTGATATGCCTCCGGCGCCAAAATTTGTCAGTATTAATGGAAAGCGCGTAGCTAATGCTGCCAGTGTTGGATTTTCTTTTCCGTTGTTTAACTCTGGATAACTTTCATTAATCGCCAGTTCAAGAAATGAAAATCGTTCAACACGTGATGCATATTCCGTATCTGATAATAAAGAATTAGCAACTGCCGGTGTTAAATTAATCCAGGCAGAAATTCCGCGCTGAATAAAAAAGTGTTGGCACGTTTCGATTAATTCAAGTTTTTCGGCAAATAAACGGCATTGTTCATCATCCGACAAACGAGGTAAGACCAGCTCAGTTGGCATGTGTACGACCCCATCCTGGCTGACAAAATTTGTGATGATATCGACGAACTCAAGGTCGCCATTTTCGCTTCTCGCAGGAAGAAAAGAGAACTCAGAATGATAAATATTATCCAGTGAAACAATCATTGTGCCAGCCCCGCAGCATGGGTGTTATCCGGCATCCTGTAGCAAAGGATGGAAAAATACGTCATTTCAGATGCAAATAGAGGCCCTTTCATTTTTCCCTTTTAGCCAGTAAATCGAATCCTTTTTTTTAGCTTATCCTGATTATAAACGAATATCCAGTTTTGTACTTTTTAATAACTCGCCATAAATCATATTTTTAGTAAAATACACTCTTGTTGCGCAAGGTTATTGCTGACTGGAAGTCATAAATGAAAGTTAGCTTTTAAATGATGATGGTGAGGCTACTCACTCGCCGGTAGCCTCATCATCCTTGAGATTAAATACGTCGTGCCTGCCAAAAGTTTTTACGCCAGTAGACATTATCAAGTGATGAACGCATCACCCCACGACTGGTTGACGCATGAATAAATTGATTATTGGTGTCATAAATACCGACATGCAGACCACTTTCTCCCGACCCGGTTTTAAAGAAAACCAGATCGCCAGGCAGCAATTCATCTTTATCGATTTCCGTACCAATCTTCGATTGTGTGCGTGTATCGCGTGGCAGTTGTAAATCGAATTTGTCGCGCATCGTCATCAGTACAAATCCAGAGCAATCCACACCGCTGCGGCTCATGCCGCCATAACGATAGGGTGTTCCATGCCAGGTTTGTAGCTGGTCGTTAAGACCAGCGATGACGGCGATAGAATCCGACAATCGGGCATTTGGCGCAGGAGCGCGATGGCTGCTACACCCTGCTAAAAACAGTGCTGTGATGAAAATGAGCCAAAAACGCATTCAGGACGAATCCTCTGATTTTTATTTTTGTGCCAATTTAGCGTGGAAATTATGTGGTTTTCAAGAACCCATTTAACTTAAGTGGTTGATATGAGCATTCTGTGGCCTTCAATATCCAAACGACGGAAGTTTACGCCATAAGCCCGAGACAGGTTGGAAGGCGTCAGCACCACATCGCGAGAGCCGCTGGCCAGCAGCTTCCCTCGCTTGAGTAACCAGGCCTTATGCGCATGACGTAATGTATGATTAAGGTCATGGCTACTCATTACAATCGCTATCCCCTGCAGACAAAGCTGCCCCAATAGCCTGTCCAGCGCGTTTTGTTGCGCGACATCCAGGCTGTTCATCGGTTCATCTAACAGCAAAAGCTGACCATGCGGATTAGCCTGTGGGCAAATTTGCAGGATAACCGCTGCAAGACGCACGCGCTGCCATTCACCACCTGAAAGCTGGTTAACACCGCGACCTAACTTATCTCCCAGTCCAAGCGCATCTGCTATCTCTTGTAACTGGTCAGTACGCGATTTGTCGGGCTGATGCAGCGTCAGAAAATGCCAGACCGGCATCGCAAACGGCGGGTTTTGTTGCTGCGCAAGATAAGCGCGGTATCGCGCCAGTTTTGCTGCGGGCCAGTCATCAAGCGCCATATCACCAAAGGTGATGGTTCCCTCTCCACTGGTTAAACCCGCCATACGCGCCAATAACGTGCTCTTACCGGCACCGTTTGGCCCCACTAAGTGCAGGATCTCCCCCGCTCTTACTTCACCGGATAGTGGGCCGAGCCGGGTCGATTCCGCCACATCCTGTAGCTGCATCAATAGAGACATTATTTTGCCAGCGCCGTCTTAATACTTTGCACAAGGACCGGATCATCAGGCTTCATATCCGGTGAAAAACGGTGCAGCACCTGTCCATCTCGCCCGACTAAAAACTTCTCAAAATTCCACAGGACATCGCCCGGGTGGAGCAGAGCGCGGCCTTTACTCACCATACGCGCCAAAAAACTGCTGTCAGCAGGTGCAGTAGCTGTCGGTATAGCGTCAATCAGCTTCTGATACAGCGGATGGCGCGCTTTGCCATTGACGTCGATCTTACTGAACATTGGGAAAGTAACGCCCCACGTGGTCGTGCACCAGGTCTTAATTTCTTCTTCGTTGCCAGGCTCCTGCCCAAGAAACTGATTGCAGGGAAAACCCAGTACGGTGAATCCCTGTTCATGCCAGGCTTTCTGGAGATTCTCCAGTTGCTCATACTGCGGCGTTAATCCACATTTCGAAGCAACATTGACAATTAATAACACTTTTCCGGCATACGCCTGCAATGTGATAACTTCCCCATCGATGGTCGTCACTTCTGTATTGAAAATAGTATTTTGCATAGCCTCTCCAGAACAACAGGTGGATAGTAAGCGTTCAATTTTCAGTTTTTAATCATAGACCGAACTGGGGCATTCTAGCGCCCGGACTTTAACAATAGCCAGATGAAAACAGGCGCCCCCATGGTGGCTGTCACTACGCCGATAGGCAGCTCGGCTGAAGCCAGCACCAAACGAGCAACAACATCCGCTAGCAGTAACGCTATCGCCCCTGCCAGCGCGCAGCCAGGCAGTAAAACACGGTGATCGGTCAGCCCACACAGTCGCAGAATATGAGGGATGACAAGCCCGATAAAACCAATCGCGCCGGCAAGCGCCACGCTGACACCCACCATCCAGCCTGTCGCGACCACCAGCAGGTTACGCCAGAACCATAAAGGCAGTCCCAGTTGTCGCGCAGAAGTCTCGCCCAGCGCCAGCATATTCATTGGCTGCGACTGACAGCAAATCCACAGCAAAACAGGGAGCAATGCAATCATCAGCCAGGTCTGTTGCCAGTCTACGCCGCCGAAGCCCCCCATCATCCAGTACATGAGCTGGCGCAGGTCAAAAGAGGTGGAAAAGTAGATAGCCCATGTCATCAGTGCACTACAGATAATACCCAGCGCCACGCCCGCAAGCAGCAGACGACTGGTGGACAGATGACGACGGGCAAAACGCAGAAGAATGAGCGTGATAATCAACGCCCCCGCAATCGCACATAAGCCCAATGCCCATCCAGGAAGCTGCCCCTGCCCCAGTAACACCGCAGCAATTAGCCCAACCCCTGCACCGTTAGACACACCCAGTAAGCCTGGCTCCGCGAGCGGGTTTTCAAATAGCGCCTGCATCACCGCGCCGGATAGCGCCAGCGCAGCACCTACCAGTAAAACAGCAAGCGTGCGGGGAAGCCGAATCTGCCAGACAAACAGATCGCCACGAGCGCTAAACCAATCGCCGGGAGCGATCCATTGTTCTCCTGCGCACAAGCTTAGAATTGTTGCCAGCAACATCAGTACTGACAGAGACAGTATCCAGCGCACATTTCGTCGCTGTTGTTGATGAGCGAAAGTCAGCATGTTTTCCATTCTGCTGAAAAAAGATGGGGATGATTCTACGGTGCCGATTCGGCAGTGGAAAGGAAAAAGGCCGCTACGCGGCCTT
The DNA here is from genome assembly GCF_963864895.1 of Citrobacter sp. S-77. NCBI lineage: Bacteria > Pseudomonadati > Pseudomonadota > Gammaproteobacteria > Enterobacterales > Enterobacteriaceae > Citrobacter > Citrobacter sp. S-77. Next base: position 1,931,178 of record NZ_CAWLWU010000002.1, on the reverse strand, counting down.
TTTAGTTATACGCATCATCCTTTATGCCGCTTCTTTGGTAGCTACGTTCAGCCCCCCGGTCACATAGCACGCTATGCTTCCGGGGTTCCCTCACCTGTCACCGCGATGCAGCACAAATAATTTAGCGTATAGTTAAATTACTCTTCTTTGGGCGTTGCGTTTTCGACCCGACTCTTTAACTTCTGCCCGGGTCTGAAGGTCACCACGCGCCGTGCTGTAATGGGAATATCTTCGCCCGTTTTCGGGTTACGGCCCGGACGTTGATTCTTATCACGCAGATCGAAGTTACCAAAACCAGAGAGTTTTACCTGCTCACCATTTTCCAGAGCACGACGGATCTCTTCGAAAAACAGCTCGACCAGTTCTTTGGCATCCCGCTTGCTAAGCCCAAGCTTATCAAACAGATATTCTGACATTTCAGCTTTTGTAAGCGCCATAGGTTCAATCCCTCAATGATGCCTGGAATCGCTCTTTTAATGCCTCTACACATTTGGCAACGGTAGCGGCAATCTCCTCTTCTTCAAGTGTACGGCTGGTATCCTGAAGGATCAGGCTGATAGCGAGGCTCTTATAACCCTCCGCAACACCCTTACCGCGGTACACGTCAAACAAGTTTACGCCAACTACCTGATTTACGCCAACTTTCTTACATTCGGATAAAATATCCGCAGCGGGAACGTTTTCTGCCACAACGACTGCGATGTCACGGCGGTTCGCCGGGAAGCGAGAAATTTCACGCGCTTGAGGCACCACGCGGTCTGCGAGCTTATTCCACTCCAGTTCAAACACCAGAGTGCGACCGTTCAGATCCAGTTTACGTTCCAGCTCAGGATGAACAACCCCAATGAAACCAATACGTTCACCTTTCAGATAAATCGCCGCAGACTGACCCGGATGCAGAGCTGAATTGGCTTCAGCTTTAAACTGAATGTCACCCAACTTGCCGGTCAGGTCGAGAACCGCTTCCAGATCACCTTTTAGATCATAGAAATCAACAGTCTCTTTTGCCAGGTTCCAGTGTTCATCATAGCGGTTACCGCAGATAACGCCTGCCAGCATCAGATCCTGACGGATCCCCAGGTTAGCTTGTGTATCGGGAACAAAACGTAAACCCGTTTCGAAAATACGTACGCGGTTCTGCTGGCGATTCTGGTTATAAACTACCGTTGACAGCAGCCCCGTCCACAGCGACAGACGCATTGCCGACATATCAATAGAGATTGGGCTTGGCAGCAGTAGTGCTTCTTCGCCTGGGTGCAGCAGTGACTGGATTTTCGGATCAACAAAGCTATAGGTGATAACTTCCTGGTAGCCTTTGTCATTCAACATGGTTTTAACACGTTTCAGGGATAAATCCGCTTCGCGGTGTGTACCCATGACCAGACCCGCCTGAATTGGCATATTCGGGATATTGTCATAACCGTATACGCGAGCAATTTCTTCGACCAGGTCTTCTTCGATTGAAATATCGAAACGCCAGCTCGGCGCTACCGCTTTCCACTCATCCTGACCCTCTGTCACTTCACAGCCCAGACGACGCAGAATATCGCTCACCTGCTCATCAGCAATATGGTGTCCGATCAGACGATCCAGTTTGCTACGACGCAGAGTAATGGTTGCACGCTCTGGCATAGTGGATTCGTTCGTAACATCGATAACCGGGCCAGCTTCCCCACCGCAGATATCAATCAGCAGGCGCGTAGCACGCTCCATCGCTTTGTACTGCAGTGCCGGATCAACACCACGCTCATAGCGGTGAGAGGCATCGGTGTGCAGACCGTGACGACGTGCTCGACCGGTAATTGACAGCGGGCTGAAAAACGCACATTCCAGCAGAACGTTTTGCGTTTCGTCATTCACGCCAGAGTGTTCACCACCAAAAATACCACCCATTGCCAGCGCTTTATTGTGGTCAGCGATGACCAGCGTATCCGCATTCAGTTTCGCTTCGGAGCCGTCCAGCAATACCAGGGTTTCCCCCTCTTTTGCCATACGCACCACAATTCCGCCCTCGATGCGATCTTTGTCGAATGCGTGCATCGGCTGACCCAGTTCAAGCAGCACATAGTTGGTTACATCAACCACGGCATCAATGGAACGGATCCCGCAACGGCGCAGTTTCTCTTTCATCCACAACGGCGTTGGCGCTTTAACGTTAATGCCTTTTACCACACGGCCAAGATAGCGTGGGCACGCTTCAACAGCTTCGACGGTAATTGGCAGTGTGTCGTTAATGGTTGCAGCAACCGGCGCGATTTCTGGCTCTACCAGAGGAGCTTTGTTCAGTACAGCGACATCACGCGCCACCCCGATGATGCCTAAGCAGTCTGCACGGTTCGGCGTTACGCTAATTTCGATAGTGTTATCATCAAGCTTCAGGTATTCACGGATATCAGTACCAATCGGTGCATCCGCAGGCAGCTCGATAATACCGTTATGATCGTCAGAAATACCCAGCTCAGAGAAAGAGCACAACATCCCTTCTGACGGTTCACCACGCAGCTTCGCGGCTTTGATTTTGAAATCACCCGGCAAAACGGCGCCAATAGTAGCCACCGCGACTTTCAGCCCCTGGCGGCAGTTAGGTGCGCCACAGACGATATCAAGCAGACGCTCACCGCCTACATTCACCTTTGTGACGCGCAGTTTATCTGCGTTAGGGTGCTGACCGCACTCAACTACTTCACCAACGACAACGCCGTTAAATTCACCAGCGACGGCGTCAACGCCATCGACTTCCAGACCAGCCATAGTGATTTGGTTTGACAACGCATCGCTATCAATCGCCGGGTTAACCCATTCGCGTAACCACAGTTCACTGAATTTCATTGTTTTATCCTGCCTTTATTTAAACTGTTTGAGGAAACGCAGATCGTTTTCAAAGAAAGAACGCAGATCGGTCACGCCGTAACGCAGCATGGTCAGACGTTCCATACCCATGCCAAATGCAAAGCCAGAGTAAATCTCCGGATCAATGCCCACATTACGCAGCACATTCGGGTGGACCATACCGCAACCCAGCACTTCCAGCCATTTGCCGTTTTTACCCATTACATCGACTTCCGCAGAAGGCTCCGTGAACGGGAAGTAGGACGGACGGAAACGAACCTGAAGATCCTCTTCAAAGAAGTTACGCAGGAAATCGTGCAGCGTACCTTTCAGGTTGGTGAAGTTAATATTGGTATCAACAATCAGCCCTTCCATCTGATGGAACATTGGCGTGTGCGTCTGATCGTAGTCGTTACGATACACTCGGCCCGGGGCGATAATACGGATTGGTGGCTGTTTTTCTTTCATGGTACGGATCTGCACGCCAGAGGTCTGGGTACGCAGCAGACGCGTGGCGTCAAACCAGAAAGTGTCGTGGTCAGCGCGCGCCGGGTGATGGCCAGGAATATTCAGGGCATCGAAGTTATGATAGTCGTCTTCGATTTCCGGCCCCGTCGCCACGGTAAAGCCCAGCTCACCGAAGAAACTTTCAATACGATCAATAGTACGCGTTACCGGGTGCAGCCCGCCGTTTTCGATACGACGCCCTGGAAGGGAGATATCGATGGTTTCTTCAGCCAGACGTGCATTCAGCGCTGCATTTTCTAAATCAGCTTTACGCGCGTTTAGCGCCTGCTGTACTTGTTCTTTTGCTTCGTTGATAACCGCACCTGCTGCCGGACGCTCTTCTGGCGGCAGTTCGCGCAGGGTAGTCATTTGAAGGGTCAGGTGCCCTTTCTTGCCCAAATATTCGACGCGGACATTGTCTAACGCGGCAACATCTGAAGCCTGGTTTATGGCGGCCGTTGCACTGGCAACCAGCTCTGCGAGATGTGACATGGTTTTCCTCGTTATGTGGCGATATTCATTAGTCGCACGTATATACACAAAATCATTCAACTTGCATCAAGGCTGCAAGAGAGCAAATCCTCAGAAGCGTACATAGGTACGTGACTGAGATAAACGAATGCAGCCAACGCAAAGGCAGCGTGAAGGATGACGTGTATAAAAAAAGCCTCCACCAGGGAGGCTTTTAGGCGCTGTTTTCCGTTTCTTCTTTCACGCGCTAGCCTCCTGGAATCAGGTGCTAAAGTAAAAAAAGAAGCGGAAAATAGCAGCATTCATGCTTGCGTTACCTTGTGTGGTAAAAACCGTACAACCTTTATTGAAAAGGCTTACGGGTAAATTGTCAACCAATTGATTGGATTACAAATAAAAGAGAGGGAGCCAGGCTCCCTCTTTTCACCGGCTTATGCCAGAGCTGCTTTCGCTTTTTCGACCAGAGCGGAGAACGCTACTTTGTCGAATACTGCGATGTCAGCCAGGATCTTACGGTCGATTTCAACAGAGGCTTTTTTCAGGCCGTTGATGAATTTGCTGTAAGAAATACCGTTCTGACGTGCTGCTGCGTTGATACGCGCAATCCACAGTTGACGGAACTGACGCTTTTTCTGACGACGGTCACGATAAGCGTACTGACCAGCTTTGATAACAGCCTGGAAGGCAACGCGGTATACGCGAGAACGCGCACCGTAGTAGCCTTTAGCTTGTTTCAAAATTTTCTTGTGACGTGCACGGGCAACTACACCACGTTTTACGCGAGCCATATGTGCTCTCCTGTATCTATATTCTTAGTAAAAAAATTGATTAAACGTTAACGGCTTATGCGTACGGCAGGCACGCGATAACCAGACCCAGATCGCCTTTAGAAACGAGGCCTTTTGGACGCAGGTGACGTTTACGCTTAGTAGATTTTTTGGTCAGAATATGACGCAGGTTTGCGTGCTTACGCTTAAATCCACCACCACCGGTTTTTTTGAAGCGCTTAGCAGCACCGCGTACGGTCTTAATTTTCGGCATTTTAATAACTTCCACTTCGCATTGTTAATAAACGAAACGTAGGCGAACAACGGCTGTGGAACCCGTAGGCTCCACAGACATTGCTACTTGAAGGCCTTACTGTTTCTTCTTAGGAGCGAGCACCATGATCATCTGGCGGCCTTCGATCTTCGTAGGGAAGGATTCGACTACTGCCAGTTCACTCAGATCGTCACGGACGCGCGTCAGCACTTCCATACCGATCTGTTGGTGGGCCATCTCACGACCGCGGAAACGCAGCGTGATCTTAGCCTTATCGCCATCTTCCAGAAAGCGTACCAGGCTGCGGAGTTTTACCTGGTAATCGCCATCGTCGGTGCCAGGACGGAATTTAATTTCCTTAACCTGGATAACTTTTTGCTTTTTCTTCTGTTCCTTAGAAGACTTACTCTTTTCATAAAGGAACTTGCCGTAGTCCATAATACGACAAACTGGCGGTTCGGCGTTAGGGCTGATTTCAACTAAATCTACTCCAGCTTCTTCAGCTTTTTCGATAGCTTCTCTCAGACTCACAATACCCAAAGCTTCGCCTTCCAGACCTGTTAAGCGAACTTCCAGGGCGCGAATCTCGCCATTGATACGATTCGGACGTGCCGTTTGAACTCGTTTTCCGCCTTTAATACCTTATTCCTCCAGTTGTTGAAGACTGCGGCTGCGAATCTCTTGTTGCAGCTTCTCGATAACTTCATTTACGTCCAGGCTGCCCAAGTCTTTGCCACGACGGGTACGCACGGCAACTTTGCCGGCTTCTACCTCTTTGTCGCCACAGACCAACATGTAAGGGACACGACGTAAAGTGTGCTCGCGGATTTTAAAGCCTATCTTCTCATTTCTCAAGTCTGCTTTTACACGAATACCCGCATTTTGTAGTTTCTGCGTTAATTCGTTAACGTATTCAGACTGCGAATCGGTAATGTTCATGACCACAACCTGAACTGGCGCAAGCCAGGTCGGGAAGAAGCCAGCGAACTCTTCAGTCAGGATACCGATAAAACGTTCCATCGACCCAAGAATTGCGCGGTGAATCATAACCGGCACCTGACGCTCGTTGTTTTCGCCAACATAAGAGGCGCTCAGACGGGACGGCAGGGAGAAGTCCAGCTGTACAGTACCGCACTGCCATGCACGATCGAGGCAGTCATACAGGGTAAATTCAATTTTCGGACCGTAGAATGCGCCCTCACCCAGTTGATATTCAAACGGGATGTTGTTTTCTTCCAGCGCAACGGCTAAGTCCGCTTCAGCACGGTCCCACATTTCATCGCTACCGATACGTTTTTCGGGGCGAGTGGACAGTTTGACGACGATTTTCTCGAAGCCAAAAGTGCTATACATATCGTAGACCATACGGATGCAGGCGTTAACTTCATCACGGATCTGCTCTTCAGTACAGAAGATGTGTGCATCATCCTGCGTGAAACCACGTACACGCATCAGACCGTGCAGCGCACCAGATGGTTCGTTACGGTGGCAGCTACCAAACTCAGCCATACGCAGCGGCAGGTCACGATAGGATTTCAGACCTTGATTGAAGATCTGTACGTGACCTGGGCAGTTCATTGGCTTGATGCAGTATTCACGGTTCTCAGAAGAGGTAGTGAACATCGCATCTTTGTAGTTGTCCCAGTGTCCTGTTTTTTCCCACAGTACACGGTCCATCATAAACGGACCTTTAACTTCCTGATACTGGTATTCTTTCAGTTTCGAACGAACAAAGACTTCCAGTTCACGGAAAATAGTCCAACCATCGTTATGCCAGAACACCATACCCGGTGCTTCTTCCTGCATATGATACAGGTCAAGCTGCTTACCAATTTTACGGTGGTCGCGTTTGGCCGCTTCTTCCAGACGTTGCAGGTAGGCGCTCAGGGCTTTTTTATCTGCCCATGCAGTACCATAAATACGCTGCAGCATCTTGTTGTTGCTATCACCGCGCCAGTACGCCCCAGCGGTCTTCATCAGTTTAAAGTGATGGCAGAAACGCATATTTGGCACGTGCGGGCCACGGCACATATCGACATATTCTTCATGATGGTACAAGCCTGGCTTGTCATCATGGGCGATGTTTTCATCAAGAATAGAGACTTTGTAGGTCTCGCCACGCTTCACGAACGTTTCACGCGCTTCGTACCAGCTGACTTTCTTCTTAATGACATCGTAGTTCTTCTCAGCGAGCTCGTGCATCCGCTTTTCGAGCGCGTCGACGTCTTCCTGAGTTAACGTACGGTCAAGATCGATATCGTAGTAAAAACCGTTGTCAACAACCGGTCCGATCGCCATTTTGGTGTGCGGCCAGAGTTGTTTGATCGCGTGCCCTAACAGGTGCGCACAGGAGTGACGAATGATCTCCAGACCTTCTTCATCCTTAGCGGTGATGATAGAGAGCTTCGCATCATGTTCAATCAGATCGGAAGCATCAACCAGTTCACCATTTACACGGCCTGCGATGGTGGCTTTCGCCAGACCTGGACCGATGTCCAGCGCAACATCCATGGGGCTTACAGCGTGGTCGTAATGGCGTTGGCTGCCATCAGGAAGAGTAATAACAGGCATGTTATATCCTTATTTGCAGTGGTGACCCACACGTAAGATCACATACAAAGTTTCAATATTTAAAATTACCAAAAAGGTGTGGGCTGATTCCCGCTTCACTCTGCGAAATATGTCACATATCACCGGACTGGCAACAACGTAACCTACACCCGCTTTTTGATAACACCGTCTGACAGTGTACACGGCATTACGAGTCGTTCAAAGCAGCAATCAACGCGCCATCTATGATTTAAATCAATTCACTGACGACCTGCAGCCTTTGTTACACTGTGCAGTAATAGTCTGATCTGAGCAGGAAAAGAACCATGCCAACAAATCGCTCTGCAAAAAAACACTGGAAAATGGTTGTGGTATTGCTCGTAATTTGTGCGGCAATGTTGATGTTACGCTGGGCGGCAATAATTTGGGGCTAATTTGAAAAACGTTACTGACATTCGCCAGGCGTTTTCATTTTTTTATAAGTTAAAGTAGAAAGTATATTTAAAGAATCATTACGCTCAATAATAAAAAGAAAAGCCAGGTCATTTAATTGACCTGGCCTATTACTACATACGATAGCCGAGAGAAACAGTTGTACGACGATCGGTATGTTCCGGCGCTGTTGCCGGCGGTTCAGAGTTCCAGGTAACGTTATAAGCCACCTTCAACCCGAAGTGTTCATTGATAGCAACATTTAAGGCTGATTCAGAGTTGAGCGTTGTATCATCAGCACCAAACACCGATACACCCTGAGTAAACTTGGTGTTGTCCGTCATCTGCCACGCATAGGCGCCAGACGCATAACCCAACGGCTGAGTTTCAGTCTTACCGTCAGTGTGCTCGTCATAGCGAACGCCAGGACCAAATTCAAAACGGAAGCTGTGCACCGGTCCACTGAGGAACTGACGACCATAACCTGCGGTCAGCACGTCACGCTCATGATAGCCGTTATAACGGTCTGTCAACCAGCTCGCCTGCCCAAACAAGTAATCATAGTCGGTCATGTTGAAACGGCTACGACCGCCCGCGGCATATTTCTCCGAAGATCGCTCATCATTCGAGGAGGTATTGCTGGCATTTCCCCACAGAGACCACGCCGTGGTTTCACCGTACCAGGTCATGGTGGTATCTGCAGTTAAAGAAGAACTTTTTGTGTTGCCTGACTGGGCGAGGTATCCCGCGTTCAGGTTACCTTCAAAAGGTTTTTTCGCGCTGGAAGGGTCATCCATGACAGTAAAAACGGAATCATCGGCGGCGGCATGCATTGACGCAAACACGCACCCCGTCAGCACGAATGCTGCGGGTACTGTCTTCAAAAGCTTCATTTATAAAGAGTCCGTACAACAAAAAAAGAGACCATTACGGTCTCGGAAACTTTCATATGGATCAATGACAAAAGACCCAGGAAAGGTAACAAATTATAAAAAGACTCGAATAACATAGCAATATATTCTTATTTCATTTTTTGAATAAGAGCGTTCTTAAACCATAATTTTATTTATATATAAATAGAGGGATAGTTTTAAATAAAGATGCGATAAATCATGTTGTTAATTGCTTCACTTTCGTGACGTTAAGTGCCAGACTGAGGTCAGCCTAACAGGAGGTAAAGATGGTACGTATCTATACGTTAACACTCGCGCCCTCTCTCGATAGCGCAACAATCACCCCACAAATCTACCCCGAAGGTAAACTTCGCTGCACCTCGCCAGTTTTTGAACCTGGTGGCGGCGGCATCAATGTGGCTCGCGCCATCGCGCATCTTGGCGGTAGCGCAACAGCGATTTTCCCGGCAGGCGGCGCCACTGGTGAACACCTGGTGTCCTTACTCGCTGATGAAAATGTTCCAGTATCGACGATAGAAGCCAAAGACTGGACCCGACAAAATCTTCATGTCCATGTGGAGTCCAGCGGCGAACAATATCGTTTTGTTATGCCCGGCGCTGCGCTCACTGATGACGAATTTCACCAGCTTCAGGATCAGGTACTGGAAATTGAATCAGGTGCGCTACTGGTCATTAGCGGTAGCCTGCCCCCCGGTGTAAAACTTGAGAAATTAACCCGACTGGTCACCACGGCACAAAAGCAGGGTATCCGTTGCATCATTGATAGCTCCGGTGACGCACTAACAGCGGCGTTAGCTATTGGCAATATCGAACTGGTCAAACCCAATCTTAAAGAACTGAGCGCCCTGGTTAATCGTGAACTCACGCAGCCTGATGATGTCCGTAAAGCCGCACAGGAAATAGTGCAAAGTGGTAAAGCCCATCGAGTAGTGGTCTCTCTTGGCCCACAAGGGGCATTAGGCGTTGATCGTGAAACCTGCGTTCAGGTGGTTCCGCCTCCGGTGAAAAGTCAAAGTACCGTTGGCGCGGGCGACAGTATGGTCGGCGCCATGACGCTTAAACTGGCTGAAAACGCGCCATTTGAGGATATTGTTCGTTTTGGCGTAGCTGCAGGCAGCGCAGCGACGCTAAATCAGGGCACACGACTGTGCTCTTTAAACGATGCGCAAAAAATATATTCGTATCTTTCTCAATGATAGCCCTCTCCCCCTTATAGAAAATAAGGGGGATTTACCCACAAAGCTGTCAGCATACGTGTTATACGTCTATGATAAAAAATCACGTGATTACAAAGAAGTGAATCACGTGAAGCCGAAAGTCGCCCTATCTCAGGGAGGTGTGGAAGAACGACAAACATTAAGTGCCTTTCCAGTAATGACGCGTTCAGGGTGTGCGTCAGTTCGTGTTTTTTTTCCGCATTATTGCGCTAACCTTATGATCTGGCAGACAACATGGGGAGAGACATCATGTGGCAGGCAATCAGTCGTCTTTTAAGCGAGCAATTAGGTGAAGGCGAAATCGAGCTGCGTAATGAACTGCCTGGCGGAGAGATCCACGCCGCATGGCATTTACGCTATGCGGGGCGCGATTTTTTCGTCAAATGCGATGAAAGGGAGCTGTTATCCGGCTTTACGGCGGAAGCCGATCAACTGGAACTGCTCTCCCGGAGTAATACTGTTTCAGTTCCAAAAGTCTGGGCGGTAGGTGCAGACAGGGACTACAGTTTTCTGGTGATGGATTTCCTTCCTCCGCGCCCACTTGATGCTCACAACGCCTTTATTCTGGGACAACAGCTGGCACATCTGCATGAATGGAGCGATCAACCGCAGTTCGGTCTCGACTTCGATAATGCACTCTCCACCACTCCGCAACCCAATACCTGGCAACGTCGCTGGTCAACCTTTTTTGCAGAACAACGTATTGGCTGGCAACTGGAACTGGCCGCTGAAAAAGGCATTGCGTTTGGTAGCATTGACGCAATTGTAGAACATGTTCAACAGCGACTCTCCTCACATCAGCCGCAGCCCTCGCTGCTACATGGCGATCTTTGGTCAGGAAACTGTGCTCTCGGCCCCAACGGCCCTTACATTTTTGATCCCGCCTGTTATTGGGGGGACAGAGAATGCGATCTGGCGATGCTGCCGTTACATACCGATCAACCGCCGCAGATTTATGATGGCTATCAGTCTGTCTCGCCTTTGCCGCTGGATTTTCTGGATCGTCAGCCCATCTACCAGTTGTACACGCTGCTCAACCGGGCGATTTTGTTCGGTGGTCAGCATCTTGTAGTCGCGCAGAAAGCGATGGAACGGTTACTGGCTGCTTAAAACAATTGCCTGTTGGCACTCTGCTTATCAGGCCTACAGTCCCACGCCAGAACTGTAGGCCTGATAAGACATTACTTACAAAAAGCCCAGTAACGAAAAGAAGAAATAGCCGATTACGATGACAATCACCGGCAAAATATAGAGCGGGAAGATTTGTAGAAAGATCGTATGGTGCGGTACGACAATACGCGATTCAATTTGCTCACGTGACAGCCCCTCACTTCCTTTAGCCTGTTCCAGAATCAGTTGGTCTTCAACGCCTTCACGCAGAAAGCGCGCCTGGCGGCTCATCCTGGCACCAGAATCCTGCAACGCCAGACCAATAAAGATAAGAATAAAAATCAGCCAGAAAACGAGGTTCAGGCCGCTTTGAAAATCTGGCGTCGGCGAGTTATACCAAAACACATTAAGAAATGGTGTATTCACCCGCATCATGTCAATCATAACGTGAGCAAAATCGAGCATTACGGCGTTAATGCCTTCCTGTTTTTCACTGTGCGCATACATAAACTTCAGTACTGAAACCAGCGTTGAAATCAGCGCCGGGATAAAGATTATCCACCCCACCAGCCTTTTCAAGACAGCAATGCGTCCAGCTTGTTGATACGTCATGAGTTCCCCTTGATTAAGACGTGTCATTTTGGCCTAAGTTTACCCGTTGATAACTGTTTTCGCCTGATCTTTAAAGGCGATATAATAAAGGATTAGCCATAATGAACGCTTAGAGCGAGTTCAGTTACGCTCTTAATCCCGCTGTTTAATTCTCAAAGGAGAGGTTGTGATGTCAACCCCGCGTCAAATTCTTGCTGCAATTTTCGATATGGATGGATTACTGGTCGATTCAGAGCCACTCTGGGATCAGGCCGAACTGGATGTCATCGCAAGTTTAGGCGTAGATATCACTCGCCGCCATGAGCTTCCGGATACACTGGGATTGCGTATCGACATGGTTGTTGATCTCTGGTTTGCCCAGCAACCATGGAACGGCCCCTCACGCCAGGAAGTCACGGATCGTATCATCACCCGGGCTATTTCGCTGGTTGAAGAGACCCGGCCTCTGTTACCCGGCGTACGTGAAGCTGTCGCGCTGTGTAAATCCCAGGGGCTGCTGGTTGGGCTTGCGTCTGCCTCACCGCTGCACATGCTGGAAAAAGTGCTGGCAATGTTTGATCTCCGCGACAGCTTCGATGCGCTGGCCTCTGCTGAAAAACTGCCCTACAGCAAACCGCATCCCCAGGTTTACCTCGACTGCGCAGCCAAGCTGGGCGTTGATCCATTATCCTGTGTGGCACTGGAAGACTCCGTGAACGGCATGATCGCCTCCAGAGCGGCACGAATGCGCTCCATTGTCGTACCGGCGCATGAGAATCAGGACGATCCGCGATTTGTTCTTGCCGACGTCAAACTGACATCACTGACCGAACTTACCGCCGTGCATCTGCACGAGTAATCATCCAACGGGCAATGGCAGCATTGCCCGCAGATTGTCGATCGTGTTCCAGCGCACGCTGAGAGCATAATTGTGACAAAGGGTTACAACGTCACCTCTTCCGCCTACTGTATAAAACCCCTATACTGTATGAATTGACAGTTTATTGGGTTTTATCATGACGGCGGAAGGCCACCTTCTTTTTTCTATAGCCTGTGCGGTATTTGCCAAAAATGCCGAGCTGACGCCCGTTCTCGCTCAGGGTGACTGGTGGCATATTGTTCCTTCAGCAATTTTGACGTGCCTGCTGCCCGATATTGATCATCCTAAATCTCTGCTTGGTCAGCGTCTGAAATGGATATCAAAACCAATTGCCCGGGCGTTTGGCCACCGTGGATTTACACACAGCCTGCTGGCGGTCTTTGCCCTGTTGACAACATTTTACCTGAAAGTACCCGATACCTGGATAATCCCGGCTGATGCGTTACAAGGGATGGTACTTGGTTATCTCAGCCACATTGTGGCGGATATGTTGACGCCCGCCGGTGTTCCCCTGCTCTGGCCTTGCCGTTGGCGCTTTCGCTTGCCGATCCTCGTGCCGCAAAAAGGTAATCAACTGGAGCGTTTTTTATGCATGGCGCTGTTCGCATGGTCTATCTGGATGCCACAAACAATGCCAGAGAATAGTGCCGTACGCTGGTCATCGCAGATGATTAACACGCTGCAAATGCAATTTAATCGGTTTATAAAACACCAGGCTGATTAATAATTCAGCCAAAATGTCATTTCGGAATAAACAATTCCATTTGAATATAAGAGGCACATCACAGATTCTGCTAATCTTGCGCCAACAGAATCACTGTAGCACGGTGATATATATAAAAAGATCAGGAGAACGGGGATGAACTTTCCATTAATCGCGAACATTATCGTGTTCGCCATACTGCTGTTACTGCTGGCGCAAACCCGTCACAAACAGTGGAGTCTGGCCAAAAAAGTACTGGTTGGTCTTGTCATGGGCGTGGTTTTTGGCCTTGCCCTGCACACCATCTACGGCTCTGACAGCCAGGTGCTGAAAGATTCCGTACAATGGTTCAACATTGTCGGCAATGGCTATGTCCAACTACTGCAAATGATTGTTATGCCGCTGGTGTTTGCCTCTATCCTTAGCGCCGTTGCTCGTCTGCATAACGCTTCCCAACTGGGTAAAATTAGCTTCCTGACTATCGGAACGTTATTGTTTACCACGCTGATAGCTGCTCTGGTAGGGGTGCTGGTCACCAACCTGTTCGGCCTGACGGCAGAAGGTCTGGTGCAGGGCGGTGCTGAAACCGCACGTCTGAACGCCATTGAAACCAATTATGCTGGCAAAGTCGCTGACCTCAGCGTTCCGCAACTGGTGCTGTCGTTCATCCCGAAAAACCCGTTTGCCGATCTGACCGGTGCTAACCCGACCTCGATTATCAGCGTGGTTATTTTCGCGGCATTCCTCGGTGTTGCAGCGCTTAAACTGCTGAAAGATGATGCCCCGAAAGGCGAACGTGTATTAACCGCTATCGATACCCTGCAAAGCTGGGTGATGAAACTGGTTCGTCTGGTTATGCAACTGACGCCGTACGGTGTGCTGGCGCTGATGACTAAAGTCGTTGCGGGTTCAAACCTGCAGGACATCATTAAGCTCGGTAGCTTTGTCGTGGCCTCTTATCTCGGCCTGGGTATTATGTTCGTGGTTCACGGTATCCTGCTGGGTATTAACGGTGTTAGCCCACTGAAATATTTCCGTAAAGTCTGGCCTGTACTGACTTTCGCATTCACCAGCCGTTCCAGCGCCGCGTCTATTCCGCTGAACGTTGAAGCACAAACTCGTCGTCTGGGTGTACCGGAGTCCATTGCCAGCTTTGCGGCTTCTTTTGGCGCAACGATTGGGCAAAACGGTTGTGCCGGCCTGTATCCTGCCATGCTGGCCGTGATGGTTGCACCAACTGTCGGTATTAATCCGCTGGATCCAATGTGGATTGCGACGCTGGTAGGTATCGTCACCGTCAGCTCCGCAGGTGTGGCTGGTGTGGGCGGTGGCGCAACCTTTGCCGCGCTGATTGTGCTGCCTGCGATGGGCCTGCCGGTGACACTGGTCGCTCTGCTGATCTCCGTTGAACCACTGATCGATATGGGCCGTACTGCGTTGAACGTCAGCGGTTCCATGACCGCCGGTACGCTCACCAGCCAATGGCTGAAGCAAACCGATAAAACGATTCTGGATAACGACGATAATGCCGAACTGGCACACCGCTAACCCTGATTCCTGAAATGTAAAAAACCGCCGGAGAGTAATGCTCCGGCGGTTTTTTTATGTCCGGTTAATCGCTCAGTTCATTTTCCTGGCGAACCTGGTTCGCCCAGCGTTGTGCCGACTCCGGCACTGTAAACGCAGGCGACCGTTGAAACGCCTCCCCCATTAAGACAAAAGCGACATATTTCCCGCGCAGTATCCATACGTCACGAAACGCATCCATTTTGATCGCATGTTCAGGTGGTGCAGGCTCCACACGCGGAACATAGCTGATAACCGGACGATTTTGTTGGCGAAGAGGTTTCATAATCAGTTGCTTCACTAAAGACAAATTCTAAAAAACTGAAAAGCGCTATCTTAGCTGATTTTCTTATCGGGCGTTGTAAAAACAGTTTGCTCGCTAAAATAATGGCAAATCGAGGACTACGGGCAGGCTGCTGAGGCTGGAATGATAGACAAAAAAAGTGCGGCGCATCTCAGCGCCGCAAACTCAGGAATTACACGTTCAGAAAACTGCCAAGACGATAACCGCGCTCCGCAATAGCATATTTCAATGACGAAGACGTCAGCACATCGAGTTCAGTTAAACGGGGGTAACAATAGGCGCTTTGACGAATAATATTATCGATAAAGGCCGGATGACACATCACTTCCAGCGAAGACTCCCCTCTTTCAGCAGATGCATCCAGAGCCTGTAAAAACAGCGCCTCAGAGATAGTTTCGCCATAAAACTCGCTGCTGAACCCCTGGGTGGTACGCAACGTTACCGGTATGTCAGACGCCTGAATCACTGTCTGGCGATCAATACGCAGCGCAATGCCCCGTTGCGCAGCGAAATTAGCTACGATTGGGAAGATCTGCGGGAACATATGCACATGGTGGTGACTATCCAGATGCGTCGGCTCCCGCCCAAACAGGTTAATAAAACGCTGATACTGAGCGGTCAGCTCTTGTGAAATTTCATCCAGCGGCAAAGTATCTTCCTCAGCCATCTGCCAGATCCATTTCCCCAAAAGCCCGTCACGAGTCAACCCCGGCATAAGCGTCAACGGTTTTCCCAGCGTCAGAACAAAGTGCATTCCCACAGCCAGTTCGGGTAAATCGCGGCTGAGCTGCTCCGCGTGGTTAATCGCTTCGCCATTGACCAGCGCCGTTGTCGAGGTCACAACACCATTGCGACAGGCTTCCACAATGCCGTAGTTTTGTCCTTTACTCAGGCCAAAATCATCAGCATTAACTATCAGTACGCGTTCCATAGCCAACCTCGATTAATGTTGTTCGCTTTTGAGTTTCTCGATACAACCGGCAAAGTTAGGCAGCCATTTCTCGTGTGCGAGAATTAATTCCCGAGCCAGAATCTCGGCATCATGGTCAGAATGTACTAATGGACTAAGGTTTAGCGCCAACAGCACATCATTAATCTCACCACTCAGCGCCGCCTGACTCGCCGCCACTTCAAAGCCTTTAATGGTATAGATAAGGCCGAGGACTTTCTCGTCAAAATGGGTAATTCTCGGGTGCGGTGTCGCACCGTTACGTCCCAACGTACAGGTCATTTCAACCGCCCAGTCTGCGGGAATATTATCGACATGCCCATGATGAGGGATGTTGACATAGTGCTCGGTCTGTTTGTCGTTGTAGATGGCGTTAATCACTTCGCAAGCCGCATCGGAGTAATAGGCCCCACCGCGCTGCTCAAGCTCCTTCGGCTTAACATTCAGCTCAGGGTTTTTGTAGAGTTCAAACAGCTGTTTCTCGACTTTCTGCACCACCTGAGCACGTGCACCGCCCTTATAGTATTCACCCATTTCAATCGCCAGCATCTCTTTTGGCTTGAAGTAATACAGCAAGTAAGAGCAAGGTAAGAGTTTCAGTGAGCGAATCAGTCCTTCGCTAAACGGCAAATCGAAAATGTTCTTCACCGAAGAGGCTTTAAGCTGACCAGAAGCCACGCCGTCCAGAAGTTCATCAAAACGCGACTCCCCATTCACCAGTACGTCTTTAATAAAGACCATATGATTCAGGCCAAACAGATCGATGGATAAATCATCGCTCTCTTTCAGCGCCAGCACATCGCTGATAAACATTTTCATGCCGATGGGAATATTACACACGCCAATAAATTTCTTGAAATTAGTGTGGCGATAAACCGCTTCAGTCACCATCCCGGCCGGGTTAGTAAAGTTAATCACCCATGCGTTCGGACACAGTTCCTCCACATCCTTCACGATGTCAAAAATGACCGGAATAGTACGTAAACCTTTAAACAGGCCGCCAGCACCGTTAGTTTCCTGTCCCAGATAACCATGACTTAACGGAATTCGCTCATCCTTTTCGCGCGCTTTCAACTGACCAACTCGCAGCTGTGTTGTGACAAAATCAGCGTCTTTCAGGGCTTCACGGCGATCCAGCGTTTTATACAGCTTCATCGGCACGCCAGCTTTGTCGATCATTCGCTGGCACAGGTCAAAAATAATATCCAGCTTCTCTTTTCCACCATCGACATCCACCAGCCACAGTTCAGAAACCGGCAATTCATGATAACGCTTAATAAAGCCTTCAAGTAACTCAGGGGTGTAGCTACTTCCGCCACCAATAGTGACGACTTTTAATTTCTGATTCATAATTTCTCCCTTCAGTGTAAAAACACTGACGTGTATTACGCCCTGCCCGTTCGTCAGGAATAACGCGGCAGTCCCGGCATTATTTAGGGCAAGCGTTAAAATTAGTAATTGATGAATATTATTTACTGATTAAATTCAGTTAATTTCTTTCGATAGCTATTAGGTGTAAACGACGTCAGTTTTTTAAACGTTTTAATAAACAGGCTAGGACTGCTGTAACCAGACTCATATGCAATATCGGTTACCGAGTAGTTAGTCATCTCCAGCTGTTTCTTAGCAAAGTTAATGCGGATTTCATTAATAATCTGCATAGGTGTTTTACTGTAAAAACGCTGGGTAGCGCGGGTCAGATACTCCTGAGACTTTGCGGACAGGCGAACCATGTTTTCCAGCGCGTTTTCACTAAACTGCCTTTTATCATGCATAGTCTCCACGGTGGTTTTAAGCCATTGTGGAATATCATCCAGCACTTGCTCTTCACGATGATGCCGTAACCGATTAATAATATAGAAGGTGACCACTTCTACAAATTCATCCAGACCACTCTCGCGAAAATTCAACGATGCAATAACCGTTTCAATGTAGGTGAGAAATGAGTTATTAGCCCGATACACCTGTGAAGCAACAAAACAAAACGGTAATAAAGGATGATAATGCTGTTCGAAAAAACGTTTACTAATACCGACGTTAAGGATCCGTGTCGCGCCGAAATCATAGAAACTTTGGTGATGCGATCCCAGAGGGATAAAAACAAAATCTCCACGTTCGAGCAGTACGCGCTTCCCGTTGATTTCCTGATAATAACGCCCGGTTAATACCAGGGTAAATTCGTAGTAATCGTGCTGATGCAGTCCACTGATACTCTCAGTTTTGTTATAGATAAACACATGGAAATTTTTGCCATTAAAAAGCTGCTGCTCATAGACGGTCTTGATTTCCGGTGCGTTAATCTGTAGTTGCATCATGCACTCCTCACTATTTCAGCTTCTCGTGAAGCTCAATCAGTTCTGTAATCAGTTCGCGCGCCAGCATTGACGTCATCAGATGATCTTGCGCGTGAACCAGAACCAGGCTGACCTTCATTTTACCTTCACCCTGATCGCCTTCAATCAGTTTCGTTTGTACGAGATGCGCTTCGTTAAGCGCCATGCGAGACTGTTCCATCATCGTCTTCGCCGACTCAAAATCCCCCTGCTTGGCCATTTTGAGCGCGCCATATGCCAGACTACGGGCCTGACCTGAATTGATGATAAGTCCCATCACCACTTCTTCCAGCTCTTCAGCCTCTGACGGCGTACCTACGATGTTTTCGATATCCAACATACTCTTTTCCTCTGGTTCAGTCCGGCATGCCCGGGTAGACATGCCGGATTAAATTTAGAATTTCAATGCGTTAGCGATATCTTCTTCGCTTTCTTCCTGGTCAATAACGTTCTGCGCTTTGTTGGCAACAACCACGAAAGGCAGATACACCAGCGTTGCAATCCCAAGGTTGAACAGTGCGACTAACAACGCGGCGACGCTGCCGTTAGTGTTGAAGAAAGCACCCAACCCGGTTGGCATGGTCCACGGTGCAATATTGGTAACCGGTGGAATAATGCCTGTGTAATAGGCGGCCAACATAATCGCTGCCAGAATTGGTTGAACCAGAATGAACGGGATAAACATCACCGGGTTCATGATAATTGGCAGGCCGAACAGGATAGGCTCGTTAATCTGGAAGATGCCTGACGGCAGTGCCAGTTTTGCCACCTGACGATAGTCCGGACGGCGGGATGCCAGGAAGATAGCAATAATCAGACCCAGCGTTGCTCCGCTACCCCCAAGGAAAATATAGGAGTCAAGCATTGGTTTTGCCCAGACATGGAACGTTTTACCGGCTTCCAGTGCAGCGTCGACAGAACCAAACTGCTGGTAAATCGCGATGTTTTCCAGCGCCCATGGCGTCATGATACCGCTATCCAACGCAGTCAGCGCCAGTGAACCGTGAATACCAAAGAACCACAGCAGCGGGACAAAAATCACGTAGGCCCAGCCCACCACGCTGCCCAGTGATGCCAGCGGAGTAGAAATTGAGTCCATGATGATCTGGTGGAAGTTCGTGCCGAAAGTCGTCAACGCCCAGGCAATAATCCCCATAACGGAGAGGATAAGAAAGCCCGGTATCAATGCAGAGAATGAGCGCGAAACGGATGTCGGCACGCTATCAGGTAATTTAATCACCCAATTACGACGGACAACAAAGGTAAACATTTCCGCGACAACCAAACCGATAATAATACCGGATATAATATTCGCACCACCCAACCAGTTTGCACCAACGGCATAGGCTTCGCCCACGCTATATGGAGTTACGGTCATAAATGCTGCAACAGATAACAGTCCGGCCGCCAGTGAATCGACTTTGCGTTCTTCCGCTAGCGCCATACCTATAAAGAATGGCGCCATCAATGACATAATACCCAGCGTACCGTTATAGACGTTTCCACCAATGCCTTTTAAACTATTGAGACTCTCAATAGTAGAAGCATCAAGCCGAATGCCCATTGAATAAAAAAAGGACCCCTCCCCAAAGCTCAGGAAAACGTTATTTATTAATACAAACATGGCCCCTGCGAGGGTTAACGGCATTAAACGAATAAAACCGTTTTTGATTGCATTAACGTGTGGCTGCTTTCCAATTTTTACAGCAAAAGGAAGGAGTACCTTTTCAAGTGAAGCAATAGCGTTACTCATAGAAAAATACCCTTAAATACCGCAATAAAAAATTGCGGTGAATGTTAATGAAATAACTCTTTGACGGGAAAATTAAAATAAAATAATTAATTTGCTGCGGCTTTTTTAATTGCTGCAACAGCAGCTTTAAGCACGCCTAAACCATCGACTTTGCCATACAACAGCGAGTCAATCACTTCAACAGGCTTGTTTGGTAACAAACGCTGAATTTCGGGTAACATATAAGCAATTTGTGGGCCTAATAAAACGACATCGGCCACGGGACCTTTTTCTCCGGCCAGCGTTTCAGGAAACGCTTCAATAATAACCGGTACTTCGTATTTTTCAGCCTGCGCGCGCATTTTCGATACTAGCAAGGAAGTCGACATGCCCGCAGAACAAAACAGATAAATGTGTTTCTTTTCCATAAAAACGATCCTCATATGCGATTATCTGTCAACCAGACAGTCCGCAAGCCATAACCTGCATCCATGCTCTGGGTAACTTGCGTCAGCTAAATTACTTTTTTAGGTGGCTGAAATGAGTATACGGGATTGCACTGGAGGATGGTATTTCCTTGACCAACAAAATTGCTTCTCCTTGACCTGTCGTTATGACACCCCTCACATTTCGGGCAAATAATTCGCGACAATAATTAAGATCGCTAGAGACAAAAAAACCGGCGCAATGGCCGGTTCTCCAGAACGCACAGGCAATATACAGTTGTTACTTCTTCGCCGCCTGTGGGTCTGTGTCGTACTCTGCACATGTCTGATAGCCAGAATTAATCACGTGTCCAGTATCATCCAATGCAACAAAATAGGTCTCAGCTTTACCATCTCGTTGACCCAGGATGTAAGTCTGACAAGTTCCACGCGCATGAATCATGCTCACTTCAGATGAAGGCTTACCAGCAATCTGCGCAACCTGCGCCCGGCTCATCCCTTTCTTCACATCTTTCACCACGGGCTGGACAAATTGGTCTTTCGTACGGTCGTAGGCCGTACAACCTGCCAGCATAGTCATTACCGCCGCTGCACCCAGAATTCCTGTTAGATTCTTGTTCATTTTTTCTTCCTCTTGTTGGTACACAATATCATTCAAAATACATCGAAGCGGCAACTGAGCAAATCTTCAGGAGCTTACATCAGTAAGTGACTGAGGTGAGCAAAGGCAGCCAGCAAAGAGACGATTTGAATGATGCCGTATATTTCAGCGTGTTATATAAGCCTGGAGCACAACAACTCATTTTTCAAGCTGACAGTTGATACTTAAGCCCTTTCGGAAAATTCTATTAAAACAAAATGATGTTATATCCGGCCGCATCCCTTGTCGTTTGGGCGTCAACGCGTTAGCTTTAACACATCATTATTTTTGATCATTTTATTTTTCGGAGGGGGTTAAATGACTCTGCAGCAAGAGATAATCCAGGCGCTTGGCGCCAAACCGCACATTAATGCAGAAGAGGAAATTCGCCGCAGCGTGGATTTTCTGAAATCGTACCTGCAAACCTACCCCTTTCTGAAATCACTGGTGTTAGGGATTAGCGGTGGCCAGGACTCAACCCTGGCCGGAAAATTATGCCAAATGGCGATTTCTGAACTGCGTGAAGAAACCGGCAACGACGCACTGCAGTTTATTGCCGTTCGTCTGCCTTACGGTGTTCAGGCCGATGAACAGGACTGCCAGGATGCGATAGCATTCATCCAGCCGGATCGCGTGTTAACCGTTAATATAAAGGGCGCGGTACTTGCCAGTGAGCAAGCATTACGTGAAGCGGGTATCGAACTAAGTGATTTTGTGCGAGGTAATGAGAAAGCCCGTGAGCGTATGAAGGCACAGTACAGTATCGCCGGGATGACCAGCGGTGTTGTCGTTGGTACCGATCACGCGGCAGAAGCTATCACCGGATTCTTCACCAAATATGGCGATGGCGGCACCGACATTAACCCTATTTTCCGCCTCAACAAGCGTCAGGGGAAACAGCTTCTTGCCGCGCTGGGTTGCCCTGAGCATCTCTATCAGAAAGCACCAACCGCCGATCTCGAGGACGATCGTCCTTCTCTGCCTGATGAAGCCGCATTAGGCGTGACGTACGACAACATCGATGATTACCTGGAAGGGAAAACACTGGATGCCGCGGTGGCAAATAAAATCGAAGGCTGGTATATGAAGACAGAGCATAAACGTCGCCCACCAATTACGGTGTTTGACGACTTCTGGAAAAAACCGTAACTCACTTCTTCCAGCATGATGCCGGATAGCGACAATTTATGTCCTGTCCGGCACAAGAACTGGAAACATCATCCCAGCCTCTTTTTTGAGCGAAACACTTTTGTTACACTGGATGAATAACCAGCATCCGGAGTCACAAGTGGTACGGCGTCAATCAGCACCTCGTCTTTCGTTTGAACCAGCAGCAATCTATGAATACCCCGAGCACTTGCGCCCGTTTCTGCGCGAGCTGCCAGCGGCACCTGGCGTTTATCTGTTTCACAGCGATAGCGATACGATGCCGCTTTATATCGGCAAAAGTGTGAATATTCGCAGCCGGGTGTTATCGCATCTGCGTACAGCAGACGAAGCGGCGATGTTGCGCCAGTCCCGACGTATTACCTGGATTTGTACAGCCGGGGAAATCGGCGCGCTCCTGCTGGAAGCCCGGCTGATCAAAGAGCAACAACCCCTGTTTAACAAACGACTGCGGCGTACGCGCCAGCTCTGTTCCCTGCGATTAACCGACCGAACTGTTCAAGTTGTCTATGCACGCGAAGTTGATTTCTCACAAACGCCCCATCTGTTCGGCCTGTTTGCTCATCGCCGCGCCGCGCTACAGGCGCTGCAAAGCCTCGCTGATGAACAGAAGCTTTGCTACGGTTTACTCGGACTGGAACCGCTGAGTCGCGGACGAGCCTGCTTCCGTTCAGCGCTTAAACGCTGCGCCGGAGCATGTTGCGGAAAGGAGAGTCCCGAGGCGCATCAGTTGCGACTACAGGAAGCGCTGGAAAGACTACGCGTAATCTGCTGGCCGTGGAAAAGTGCAATTGCACTGAAAGAGAGCACGGCGGAACTGACGCAGTACCACATCATCAATAACTGGCTGTGGCTCGGCGCTGTGTCAACACTGGATGAGGCCACAACGCTGGCACGCATGCCTGCCGGCTTTGATCATGATGGTTATAAAATCCTCTGCCGGCCGGTCATGTCAGGGCAATATGAAATTATTGAACTGGATCCGGAGAATGCCCCGGCATCCAGTTAATCTCACTAAATAACAGCTTCCCTTCCGCTTTTAGTAGTCGCAACGTGTGCTTGCCATCGTGCCAGCATGCGCCCTGGTCAACTGTCAGCAATTTATCTCCCAGTTGCCAGGCTCCGCTAATCACAAACACAACGCCGCCACGCGAACCAAAGGTTGTAAAAGTACGATCAGCAACTCTGACTTTCGCCTGACAGACATCACGACGCGTCATGATATTGAAATCCATCGACATCTGTCCCTCTGTCAGCCTGGCTTTTACCACCCTGTCCCCCGCGAAGGTAAACGGTTGATGCTGCTTGAGCGTATGCGTGAAAGCATTCACGCCTTCCAGAGTGACTTCCCCCCCTTCCAGCAGCGTAATCACGCGTTCGACCCCTGGGAAAAGTGAAAATTCGCCGTTCGCGGCAATAGAGGCAATACTCGCCCGCCAGTGGAAATCACGTGTTGCAGGCGGAAAACAACAAATCTCACGCGTTTCTCCCGCACCATTACGCCAAAGATTGACCGGCATTTTGCGGATATCAAAGTATTCCATCATCTCTCCAGAAAGGCGCAGTACGCCAGTATGCCGCACACAGGCACCCTAATCATCGTAGTTATCATTCACCCTGCACATTGTTGTTATCGGCAGCAGAGTTGATTTGCCTTAGCGATGAACCTGGCGTTTTGCAAAAAAGATTAACGCGCTGATCCAGGTAGAATTTTCGCGGGCTTCAGGAGAATAGCGTGTCGGTTGCGAGGTGCAATAGGCAGTAAAGAAAAAACCGCCGATCCTGCCCACCTCGTTAAACGTGTTGTGGACAAGACCGGCGGTCTTGAGTTTTTATTCGCGCCGTATCAGACACAACGCGAATGATTTAGTGTAGACGCTGATCGATTACTCAGCAGCCTTTGGCATTTTACCTTTCTGCGCTTCACGTTCTGTCAGACGCTTCTCAAAATTGGCATTAAACTGTTTTTTCTGTTCCGGCGTCAGAATGTTGTAGATCTTGTTCTGGGTTTCCATGTGCGCCAGCATGTTGGCTTTACGCTGTTCTTCCATCTTCGCAATTTGCGCTTCAGCTTTCGCTTTATCGAAGCTATCGCTGGCGATGATATCGTGCATTGCACGGCGTTCTTCCAGCGGCGGACGTTTCATCTGATCGCGCTGACCTTTCATAATGTCGCGGATCTGTTGTTTCTGTGCATCGGTCAGATTGAGGTCTTTAAACATCATGTCGTGATGTGGGCCAAACTTACCGTTGTGGTGCATCATAGGTTTGGCAGTTGTCGGTGCAGCAGTTGTAGTATCAGCAGCATGTGCCAGGTTCGCGGCGCCCAGCGCCAGGGTAGAGGCAACAAACAAAGCAGTCAGTTTACGCATAATTTCTGTCCTTCCTTTCAGTTATTCTTACGACACTCATGCAATGTGATGTCGTGTTGACGAGACTAACTTTACCGGCTTTAGCGTCAATTAATCAGAGCAACGGTAAAACAATGAAAGTGTAAAAAACAAACTTTCATCAATTATGAAGAAAAAAAGAATAAATTGCGGAGAGTTGAAATAAAAAATTACAACAAGATGATTTTGAAAGGATTATGAAGAACTATACCTGAACTCTGATTATTAAGAAAGCAACTTACCAGGAATAATCTGTAATATATCCTTTATCTTCCAAATTATATTTTTGTAGCTGCTCTGGCTTACCCCAGTTACCTGATTATCTGGTTCCTGGGGCAAATATTTCAGTCACAACCTTTCCAGCATCAACCCGGCACGTAAGCCACAAGCCACATTGGGGTTTGGAAAGAGAACATATTCAACATCGTGGGTGACAATAAAACGCTCATCGCCATCCTGTGCCAGCAACGTCCCCTCCCTGAATGGCGTAAAGTTCAGCGTCTGGTTATCCATATGCAAAATAAAATCGTCGCTACGCCGTGTAATTTGCGACACCACGCGATAGCGCACCGGGAATGTGTCCTCTGCACCACTACATTCCCCCTTCAGCAAACAGGCCAGCGCATCTGCTGTCTGCGCAAATTGAGTCAGATCGTTTTGTCCAAACGGCAATGCTTTACCCAGTTCCAGCGTACAAGCCAGCGCACCAAAATGCTCTCCGCTAAAGTGAGTGAACGTTCCGCCCGGCGCCTGATGGAAAACCAGCGCCTCCAGCCCCGCATCCCCCAACCAGGACAGAAACCCTTCGTCCCACGGCACGTTGCGCTGCGGCAATACACCGAAGCGCAGATGATGTGAACCACGAATAGCGGTATGGAGATCCAGATGCCAACGCACCGTCTCTGTTGCACGTGAATAAAAATCCTCCAGACACAGCTCCAGCTCACGGGCTCGCAGCGTTTCACCACTTGCGGCAAATATCTGCCATCGACCGCCAAACATGCGATTCAGATCGCTATGACAATAGCGCTTACCCGCAGTCAGCGCCTGCGGATTACCCAGTATCACCAACATTCGCCAGGTTAAAGTCAGCTTGCCGCTAAACAATCCTGACAACAACACATCAAGCATTTCTACCGGTGCAGTTTCATTGCCATGTATACCAGCGGAAAGCACCAGCGAACGTTCAACCGGAGCAAGAGGCGTAAGTTCCAGAATGCCATGTCCGCGCCACTGCCAGTTAAAACCATGTGCTTTACCCTGGATAGCATCCGGCGCAGTACCCGCGAGCGTCAGGGCAAGAAAATTTTCCATAGCTCACAGCTCCTGCTGGAAGGGGTAAACAGAACCGAGGTTCAGTAATTGTGTCAGCGAATCCAGCGCTTCGCGGCCTTCACGCAGCAGTTGCGGGTCGGCGAGATCAGCGGCGGTCAGACGATCCCGGTAGTAACGGTCGACCCAGTTATTCAGCGTATTGAATAACGTATCATTCATGATAACCGCCGGATTAACAGCTTGTAGCTCTTGTGGGGTTAATACTACCCGTAGGCGCAGACAAGCAGGACCACCGCCGTTAGACATACTTTCCCGCAGATCAAATACCCGCAGATCGTTGATCGGGTTATCACCTTCCAGCACATGGTGCAGATAACGCCATACGCCAGCATGTTCCCGGCACTCCTGCGGTAAAATCAGCATCATCGAGCCATCATCACAACTCAACAACTGGCTGTTAAACAGGTATGTCGCTACCGCATCCTGCACTGAAACTTCCGCTGAGGGCACTTCCAGCGCAGTAAATCCAGCCACCTGTGTACGTAGCTGACTCAACAACGCTTGCTGTCTGGCAAACGCCAGCTCATGGCAAAACAACACCTGACGATTCGACACCGCAATAACATCGTTATGGAAGACTCCGAGATCGATGACATCCGGGTTTTGTTGGGCAAAAATTAGCTGATGCGGGTTAACCTTATTCAACCGCGCCACGGCTTCGCTGGCCTCGCGGGATTGCCGCGCCGGATAGCGCTTCGGTTGCGTTGCATTTCCCTCTTCGCGGCCATAAACAAACAGCTGTACACCAGGCCCGCCGTAGTCACCACCGAGACGGTTATGGTTCGCCGCCCCTTCATCGCCCAGCAACGCGACCTGCGGCAGCGCACCGTGAACCGCAAAGGTTTTCTCATCGCGGAAAATCGCCCGCAACAGCGACTCAGTGGTCGGTGCTTCCAGCGAACGGTGGAATTTATTATTCAGGTTGGCAACCGTCAGATGCACTTTCCCATCCAGCGAATCAGCAGAAGGACAAACCGTTGCCGCATTCGCCACCCACATTGGCGATGCGGAGCTGACGCTGGAGAGCCAGTGAGGCGCCTGGCGCGCCACCTTTTCCAGCACCTGCTCGTCGCTGCCGCTGAATCCAAGCTGGCGCAGCGCCGGAATAAACGGACGTTCATGGGGAGGGATCACCGCCTGAGGAAATCCCGCATCCGCCAGCGCTTTCATCTTTAACAGACCCTGCTTTGCCGCCAGACGGGGATTCGACACCTGAAAACGGTGTTGCGTCGAAGCCTCATTGCCAAATGACAACCCAGCATAGTGATGCGTCAGCCCTACCAGCCCGTCGAAATTGACCTCACGCGCTTTCATATTTTACCCCCGCGTGAAAAATCCAGTCCCGGACTAAGGGCCGCAGGCAGCGTTAATAGTGGTGACTCCAGACTCGCCATCGGCCAGGCGCAATAATCTGCGGCATACCAGGCACTGGCGCGATGGTTCCCGGATGCGCCTACCCCACCAAATGGCGCAGTGCTTGCCGCACCGGTCAAGGGTTTATTCCAGTTGACAATTCCGGCCCGCGCTTCCAACAGGAGCTGATCAAACTGAACGCGATCCGGCGACACCAGCCCACACGACAGACCAAATCGGGTATTGTTGGCCAGATGAATGGCGTCGTCGAAGTTGTCGTAACGCCACACGCCGAGCAGCGGACCGAAGACTTCCTCATCCGGCACGTTTGCCACATCGGTCAGTTCGATTATCCCCGGTGCCAGCAGGGAGGTACCCACTTGCACTCGCCGTGGAGCCAGCAAAGTGCGACCGCCAAGGGCTTCAAGACGTTGCCAGGCATCATATACGTGCTGTGCCGCTTGTTGGGAAATAAGCCCGCCGATAAAGGGTTGCGGCTCGTCATCCCAGTTTCCCGGAACCAGACGCTGACTGACTTCAACCAGGCGCGCCAGAAATGCATCCCCCTGCGCCCCTTTTTTTACCAGCAGCCGACGAGCGCAGGTGCAACGTTGCCCGGCGGTGACAAACGCCGACTGAATAGTCAGATGCACTGCCGCATCAATATCTTCCGGATTTTCAATAATCAGCGGGTTGTTGCCCCCCATCTCCAGCGCGAGGATTTTTTCCGGCTGCCCGGATAACTGTCGATGCAACTGATAGCCCGTATTGGCGCTGCCGGTAAACAGCAGGCCGTCAAGGTCTTCCAGCGCACTCAACGCCTGCCCCGTTTCGCGCCCACCCTGCACCAGATTCAGCACGCCTGGCGGTAATCCTGCCTGCTCCCACAATTTTACTACTGCCTCACCGGTCCACGGGGTCAGTTCACTGGGTTTGAAAATCAGTGTATTACCCGCCAGCAGAGCCGGAACAATATGACCGTTGGGCAAATGACCGGGGAAGTTATACGGACCAAAAACCGCCAGCACGCCGTGGGGACGGTGACGCAACGTCGCAGCACCATCTGGCAACTCATTATGTTGCTCACCGGTACGTACATGATAGGCTTTTACGGAGATAGCGATTTTATTGATCATCGCCGTCAATTCTGTCGCGGCCTCCCAGCGTGGTTTGCTGGTTTCCTGTGCAATAATCGCTGTGAGTTCTGTTTTATTGCTCTCCAGCAAGGCGGCGAATTTCTCCACAACCGCCTGACGTGCGGCAAAAGGCTGTTTTGCCCAACCTGGGAAAGCTGCACGCGCTGCATGACATGCCTGGGCCACCTGCGAGTCATCAGCATCATTTCCTTGCCACAGGGTATCGCCACTCACCGGATTGGTTTTCACCCGACGTTCACCCAGACCCGTTACCCAGTCGCCATTTATCCATAATGTCATGCTGTTTTCTCCTCTGCACAAAGACGAACTAAACGGACCTTGTCGCCCGCGTGGCACTTCAGGGCATCCAACTGCGCCGCCGTTAACACCAGGCGCTGAGTATGCGGATCGGCGCGAACCAGCATGACGCGGAAGTTGTGATAGTTTTCATTGGCAACCAGACAGGCCGGATATTCGCCTGGTGCCGGTTGTCCTTCAACAACCTCCACCAACCTGCTTTTGCGAATCGCCCGAACCCGGTCGATATCGCATTCCAGCGTCGGCCCACCGTCGAAAATGTCAATATAGTTACGATAGCGAAACCCTTCCTTCTCCAGCACCGCGCGGGCAGGTGCGGTTTGCGGATGCACTTCGCCAATCACGCTTTGCGCTTCGTCCGACAAGAAATGGGTATAAATAGGATGCTTGGGCATCAATTCAGCAATAAATGCTTTTTGCCCTGTTCCACACAGAAAATCAGCCCTGCTGAACTCCATTGAGAAAAAGCGCTTCCCAAGGCTTTGCCAGAACGGGGAGTAACCGTGTTCATCGATCACTCCGCGCATTTCTGCCACTACTTTTTCGTTAAACCGGTCACGGAACGCGGCCATAAACATAAAACGCGATTTCGACAGTAAATAGCCGTTGCCTTCTTTTCGCCAGTCCGGATCGAGGAACAGGGTACACAGCTCACTGCTTCCCGTATGATCGTTACTGAGAAACAGCGTCGGCAGCGCGTTATAAACGTTCAGCTCTTTCGAGGCATGCACCAGGGTACCCACCCGATAGTTATACCAGGGATCATTAAGTCCAACCGCCACTTCGATTGCGCAAATTCCTGCTACCGTACCTGTGGCGCTGTCTTCGAGCACAAAAACATACCCCTGCTCGCTTTTCGGCAACTTGCCCTGCCAGGTTTGCAGCGAACGTTCAATTCTCGCCATAAGAGTGGCTTCATTCGCCGGAAGCGACGTCAATCCGCCACCGGTCTTACTGGCAAGTTGCATTAACGCCGTAATATCTGCGCGTTCAATGGGACGGATCACCATCATGATGAACCTCCTGCTGTAATGCGTTCACAGGCCAGTGCAAAGCGATCCAGTCCGGTGGCAACTTCTTCTTCGCTGACGTTCAACGCTGGCGCAAAACGCACTACGTTCCCACCAGCAATCAGCACCATCACCCCTGCACTGGCGGCTTCTTGCGAGATCAGTTTGGCTTTCCCGGCAAACTCTTCATTCAGTACGCAGCCGATTAACAGGCCAAGTCCACGAATCTCACTAAATAATCCAAAACGTTCGTTAATGGCGTTGATACGCTCCACAAACCAGTCGTGACGCTGTTTGACGCCGTTCAATACTTCCTGTGTGTTAACAATTTCCAGCACTTTCCCGGCCACCGCAGAGGCCAGCGGATTTCCGCCGTAAGTGGTACCGTGTGTGCCCACCGTCATCACACTGGCGCATTGCTCAGTCGTCAATAACGCGCCAACAGGAAAACCACCGCCCAACGCTTTGGCCGTCGTCAGCAGATCCGGCGTCACGCCGTAATGCATATAGGCATACAGCTCGCCAGTACGACCGACTCCGGTCTGCACTTCATCGAAAATAAGCAGCGCATTGTGTCGATCGCATAATTCACGCAGCCCCTGTAAAAATGCTTTCGTTGCCGGTATCACGCCACCCTCGCCCTGGACTGGTTCCACGATAACCGCGCAGGTTGCGTCATTAATCAACTGGCTGGCAGAATCCAGATCGTTATACACGGCATGGCGGATATCCGGCGGCAACGGTGCAAAATCCTGCGAATAGGCTGGCTGCCCCCCGGCGCTTACGGTAAACAGCGTGCGACCGTGGAAGGCATTTTTAAAGGCCACGATGCCACTTTTCTGGCTACCGAAACGATCGTGAGCATATTTACGCGCCAGTTTTAGTGCGGCCTCGTTAGCTTCCGCACCAGAGTTACAAAAGAAAACGCGCTCGGCAAAAGTTGCATCAATCAGTTGTTTCGCCAACCGCAGTACCGGCTCGTTGGTATAGCCATTTCCGGTATGCCAGAATTTACTCGCCTGATCGTTTAATGCTTCACGTAACGCCGGATGTGCGTGCCCCAGCGCATTAACCGCAATGCCTCCCGCGAAATCGATATACTCTTTACCCTGCTGATCCCACAGACGCGAGCCTTCACCACGAACCGGAATAAAAGGCGCTGGAGCGTATACGGGCATCATCCATTCATCAAAATTTTCACGCGTAACTGACAGAGACATAGCGACCTCAACGGTAAATAAAAAGTTATTTATATGTTAAATAATATAGTGTTTGCGCTGTAAATGTAGATTGCAGGGTTCGTGCCAGCCAGCGAAAAAAATGCATAAACGGAGTGAGGGAACGGAATATCAATAGGTTATAACCCAGCGATATTCACTGTACGTGCATATAAAGTGAATATGTTTGCGCACTGGGCGACTAAAAAGAGGAAAAAGCGAAATATTATTCAGTTGCCAAATATAATTCTGGAATTGTGATCATATACGAAATTTATCGGAAATTATTGCTCTATTCTGACGCACTCCGCGCCAAAACAGTGCAGTTTTTGCCCCATCGTTAACACCTTTAGCAGTCATTGTTGGAATCAGGTGACAAGTGGCAGTCAGCCAGCAGAAATTCTGCTACCATCCTTGCACTATTCACCTTGCAAAGTGGCAGCGACTATGAAATTTGTCTCTTTTAATATCAACGGCCTGCGCGCCCGTCCTCATCAACTGGCAGCTATTGTCGAAAAACACCAACCCGATGTTATTGGCCTGCAGGAGACAAAAGTTCATGATGATATGTTCCCTCTCGAAGAGGTAGCAAAGCTGGGTTACAACGTTTTCTATCACGGTCAGAAAGGGCATTACGGCGTAGCGTTACTGACGAAAGAAACCCCGGTGTCTGTACGTCGTGGCTTCCCGAACGATGACGAAGAAGCCCAGCGCCGTATTATCATGGCGGAAATTCCTTCATCTCTGGGTAACATCACCGTCATCAACGGCTATTTCCCTCAGGGTGAAAGCCGTGACCATGAAACCAAATTCCCGGCCAAAGCAGCGTTCTATCAGAACCTGCAAAACTATCTGGATACCGAACTGAAGCGCGACAATCCAGTGCTGATCATGGGAGACATGAATATCAGCCCAACCGATCTTGATATCGGCATCGGTGAAGAGAACCGCAAGCGCTGGCTGCGTACCGGAAAATGCTCTTTCCTGCCGGAAGAGCGTGAATGGATGGAGCGCCTGCTGGGTTGGGGGTTGGTGGACACCTTCCGTCATGCTCATCCGGAAACAAACGACCAGTATTCGTGGTTTGATTACCGTTCAAAAGGCTTCGACGACAACCGTGGCCTGCGTATCGACCTGCTGCTGGCAAGCACTCCGCTGGCAGAGCGCTGCGAAGAAACCGGGATCGACTATGAGATCCGCAGCATGGAAAAACCATCCGACCACGCACCGGTGTGGGCAAAATTCCGCGTGTAATCCATACCATCGCGTTTTCTCCAGAGCATCGCCGCTCTGGAGAGCGGATATATCCTGAGCAAAATCAATAAAATAACGGTAATACATTGTTACGTCCGGGAATTTATTATATCTTCCGCCCACTTTTCGCTTGCGAAAACGCGTCATCGCACATGGTTTACAGGAGTGCCCCTATGAAAAAGAAGTTCGCATAAGGCAGAATACAGGCTACTGATTGTCGCCGCATTATTCTGCGTTCTGACGGGAGCTGTCCATTATTACGGTCTGACTGACCTGATAACTAATTTCCATCATCTACAAGACGCCATCCGTCAGAGCGGTATCTTTGGCTACACGTTATATATCCTGCTTTTTATCGTGGCGGCGCTATGTCTGATCCCCGGCAGTATTCTGGTGATCGTCGGCGGGATCCTCTATGGCCCACTGGTTGGCACCCTTATTTCCCTGGTAGCGGCCACCGTAGCCTCGGCGTTGTCGTTTCTACTGGCCCGCTGGCTTGGCCGCGATCTGCTGCTGAAATATGCCGGTCATACCACCACCTTTCAGGCAATCGAAAAAGGCATTGCCCACAGTGGGATTGACTTTTTGATCCTCACCCGGCTCGTTCCGCTATTTCCATATAATATTCAAAATTATGCTTACGGGTTGACCGCAATCTCTTTCTGGTCGTTTACTTTTACTTCAGCAGTTACCACCTTGCCCGGTATCTTTATCTATACCCTGATGTCGCACGAGCTTGCCCAGGAAGGCATCACCCTGGCATTTATCATTAAACTCAGTGGGGCAGGCATTGCATTATTCGCCCTGGTACAGGCGGCAAAAGCCTGGGCCCGGTGTAAACGTGTCGATCCCTCTGCCCATCGTGAGCAAACAGGTAAATGATGAAGCGAAATAAAGCGCACCTCATAAAGTTTTGCCGGATCGGGCTGATTATACTGCTGCTGATGGCGCTGATGGCGTGGGTATGGATACCTGCCGTAAGCGACTTTCTCCGACAAAGCCTGGCGGCATTTGCCACGGTTGATCAGCATGCGCTTGAGAATTTCATTCGTTCCTGGGGTACTCAGGCAGCAGTAGTTTCCTTCTTTTTGATGATCTTGCAGGCAATTATCGCCCCGCTTCCGGCCTTCCTGATCACATTTGCGAACGCATCACTGTTCGGCGCATTCTGGGGAGGCGTACTGTCCTGGACCAGTGCCATGGCGGGTGCGACGTTATGCTTTTTTATTGCCCGTATTTTAGGCCGTAGTGCGGTGGAAAAATTGACCGGAAAAACGGTGCTGAAAAATATGGATGCCTTTTTTGAGCGTTACGGCAAACATACTATTCTCGTGTGCCGCCTCCTCCCTTTCGTCCCTTTTGACCCGATAAGCTATGCCGCAGGCCTGACATCGATCCGCTTTCGCCACTTTTTCCTCGCCACCGGCATTGGTCAGTTGCCCGCTACCATCGTCTATTCATGGGCCGGGAGCCTGTTAACCGGAGGCGCATTTTGGTTTGTTACCGGGCTGTTTGTGCTTTTTGCGCTGACCGTGGTTATCCCGGTCGCGCGAAGCCTCTATCTTGAGCGGCAGAGGAAACAGTCCTGAAGCCTGCATTCACTCATTATCAAGGAAATATTATGCGTTACTGCTTATTGTGCCTTGGTTTACTGCTCTTCCCCCTGGCAACTTTTGCGCAGGATGCGAACTGGCAGCAAATCAAAAACGAAGCCCGAGGGCAAACGGTTTGGTTTAACGCCTGGGGAGGCGATAACGCGGTTAACCAGTATCTCGACTGGGTTAGCGGTGAGATGAAAACACATTATGCTATTAACCTGAAAATCGTACGTCTGGCAGATGCAGCCGATGCCGTTAAACGCATTCAAACGGAAGCCGCTTCCGGGCGTAAAACCGGCGGCTCAGTCGATTTGCTGTGGGTTAACGGCGAAAATTTCCGTACGCTAAAAGAGGCTAATCTGCTACAAACGCACTGGGCGCAAACGCTGCCCAACTGGCGCTACGTTGATACCCTGAAGCCTGTGAGCGAAGATTTCTCCATCCCGACTGACGGGGCTGAATCGCCGTGGGGCGGCGCGCAGTTAACCTTTATCGCCAATCGCGATGTTAGCAAACAACCACCACAAACCCCGCAGGCATTACTGGAGTTTGCTAAAGCCTATCCCGGTACGGTGACCTATCCGCGTCCCCCTGATTTTACCGGTACAGCATTTCTCGAACAGTTGTTAATTATGCTCACCACTCAGCCACAAGCGCTGAAAATTGCGCCCGAACCTGCGACGTTTGCCGACGTTACCGCCCCATTGTGGCAGTATCTTGATACATTACATCCCATGTTATGGCGTGAAGGTAAAGACTTTCCTCCCACTCCTGCGCGCATGGATGCACTATTGAATAGCGGAGCGCTGCGTTTGTCGTTGACCTTTAATCCCGCGCACGCCCAGCAAAAAGTGGCCAGCGGTGAATTGCCTCAAAACAGCTACAGTTTTGGCTTTTCACAAGGGATGATTGGCAATGTGCATTTTGTCACTATTCCGGCTAACGCACGGGCCAGCGCCGGGGCGCAAGTCGTCGCTAATTTCCTGCTCTCTCCCGAAGCGCAACTGCGCAAGGCCGATCCCACTTACTGGGGCGATCCTTCGGTGCTTGACCCGCAAAAACTACCCGCTGAGCAGCGTGAAGCGCTACTGGCACGGATCCCAAAAGGCCTGCCCGCTGTACTTCCTGAACCCCATGCAGCCTGGGTAAACGCACTGGAACAAGAATGGCTACGCCGTTACGGTACGCATTAATCCTGTTGATATGGGGCATCATGGCGGCAATCTATTTGCCGCTGGCGCCCGCTGCTTTCGATCTCATCACACCTGCGCTTACCAGCCTCAACTGGCTGGTGCTTTTTGCCGATCCACAGTTACCGCAGGCACTACTGGCGACGCTGGTTTCCGTTACCCTGGCAGCCACTGTTGCGCTGGTCATTGCACTGATGGCGCTCCTCGCATTGTGGCCCGGCGCGGGCTGGGCTCGTCTGTGTACCCGACTCCCCTGGTTGCTGGCCATTCCACACGTGGCATTTGCCACCAGCGTCCTGTTACTATTTGCTGAGGGCGGTATGTTCTATCGCGCACTGCCCTTTCTTACCCCGCAGACCGACCGCTACGGAATTGGCCTTGGCATTGCGCTGGCGGTTAAAGAGAGCGCCTTTGTATTATGGATCCTCTCCGCTCTGTTGAGCGAAAAACAGCTCTCGCAGCAGGTTATCGTCCTGGACTCACTGGGCTATAGCCGACTGCAATGCCTGAACTGGCTGGTATTACCCTCCATCGCCCCGGCATTAGGTAAAGTTATGCTGGCCGTAGTTGCCTGGTCGTTGTCCGTCGTTGATGTGGCGATAATCCTCGGACCTGGCAATCCGCCGACGCTTGCTGTATTGAGCTGGCAATGGCTCAGTCAGGGAGACAGCGACCAGCAGACGAAAGGTGCGCTTGCCAGTTTTCTGCTGGTGCTGTTACTGGCCATTTTCGCACTGATCGGTTTTCTTTTCTGGCGATGCTGGCAACGAGCAATCCCGGCGATAAGCGGAGTACGTCAACGTTTGTCCTCCTGTTCATCCGGGCGCTCACTGGCACAACTACTGCCCGTTAGCGGTGTGTTATGTGCAGGGATTCTGGTATGGGTTGCAGACTTCTCTTCAGTGGTTCCTGAGACACTATTGACCAGCCTGCAAATGGGATTAATCTCCAGCGTAGTGGCATTAATAACACTTTTCTTATGGCTGGAATGGGGACCACAAAGTGGGAATAATTGGGTGTGGCTGCCGATTATCCTGCCTGCGCTACCCCTGGTCACCGGGCAATATACGCTGGCTCTACACGCTGAGCTGGATGGTCTGTTCCTGACGGTTATCTGGGGGCATCTGCTGTGGGTAACGCCATGGATGCTGTTTGTGCTCAAACCGGCGTGGCAGCGTATTGATCCACGACTGATTTTGATCGCCCAAACTCTTGGCTGGACGCAGGGCCGCATCTTCTTGCAGGTAAAATGCCCGCTGTTATTGCGCCCGGCGCTGATCGCCTTATCAGTAGGATTCTCCGTCAGCATCGCCCAGTACATGCCCACCCTGTGGTTAGGCGCCGGGCGTTTTCCCACGCTTACCACCGAAGCCGTGGCATTGAGCAGTGGCGGTAGCACCGCTATGCTTGCAACACAGGCGTTATGGCAGCTTCTGTTGCCTCTGTTGGTTTTCGCACTGGCGGCATTACTCTCTGCGTGGATTGGCCGCTTACGACAAGGACTCCGTTAATGCTTATCGTGAAAAACGTTTCACTATGTCAGGGTGCGAACGTGCTGCTAAAAGCAGTCAATTTCCAGGTTAAGAAAGGTGACATTGTCACTATTATGGGCCCATCGGGCAGCGGCAAATCGTCGCTGTTTTCATGGATGGTTGGAGCCCTTTCGCCTCAACTTCAGGCGTCTGGCGAACTGTGGCTCAACGATAAACGCATTGATTCACTGCCCACAGCACAACGTCAGATTGGCATCCTGTTCCAGGATGCACTGCTGTTCGACCACTTCAGCGTTGGGCAAAATTTACTGCTGGCATTACCGGCTTCCCTGAAAGGCTCCGCCAGACGCGATGAAGTTGAACACGCTCTTAAACGTGCAGATTTGGCCGGTTTTTTTCACCGCGATCCGGCGTCATTGTCCGGGGGACAGCGCTCGCGTATCGCGCTGCTGCGCGCGCTGCTGGCGCAGCCACAGGCGCTACTACTGGACGAACCGTTCAGTCGCCTGGATACGTCGCTTCGCGACACATTTCGTCAGTGGGTGTTTAACGAAGTTCATCAGCAGGGTATTCCCGTGGTACAGGTTACCCATGACGCGCAGGACGTGCCGCCTGGGGGTTCTGTTTTGCAGATGGTGCAGTGGACGTGAATGTGGCGATATGCTGCGTTA
This sequence comes from Citrobacter sp. S-77, assembly GCF_963864895.1. Lineage (NCBI taxonomy): Bacteria > Pseudomonadati > Pseudomonadota > Gammaproteobacteria > Enterobacterales > Enterobacteriaceae > Citrobacter > Citrobacter sp. S-77. The sequence goes on along the minus strand of NZ_CAWLWU010000002.1, from coordinate 1,893,831 downwards.
ACGCAAGGATTTTACTTAACTGGCGGCACAGAATGTCGTCTTCTTTTTTCAACGTCGGGCTATTCGATGAAACGTGTTTCTCAAATGACCGCGCTGGCACTGGCTTTAGGGCTGGCTTGCGCTTCTTCCTGGGCTGCTGAAACCGCGCAGACACTCACCTTCAACCAGTTACAGCAAAAACAAGGCGCGGCAATCGATACCCGTCAGAGCGCTTATTATAACGGCTGGCCGCAATCGCTTAATGGCCCTTCTGGACATGAACCTTCCGCCCTGAATCTGTCTGCCGCATGGCTCGACAAGATGAATGATGAGCAACTCTCCGCCTGGGTTCATCAACATCAGTTAAAAACCGATGCCCCGGTTGCACTCTATGGCAACGACACTGATATGCAGGCCGTCAAAAATCGCCTGCAAAAGGCTGGCTTTAGCCATATTTCAACGCTCAGCGATGCGCTGCAGGATCCAGCTCGCCTGCAACGCCTGCCGCACTTCGAACAACTGGTCTATCCGCAGTGGCTGCACGACCTTCAACAGGGTAAAGAGGTCACAGCTAAACCGGCTGGCGACTGGAAAGTGATCGAGGCCGCCTGGGGGGCGCCGAAACTCTATCTGCTCAGCCACATCCCGGGAGCCGGATACATTGATACTAACGAAGTCGAAAGCGAACCGCTGTGGAATAAAGTCTCGGACGCTCAGCTAAAAGCGATGCTGGCAAACATGGAATTCGCCACGACACAACGGTCATTCTGTATGGCCGCGATGTTTACGCCGCAGCACGTGTCGCACAAATCATGCTGTACGCGGGTGTAAAAGACGTTCGCCTGCTCGACGGTGGCTGGCAAACCTGGTCCGATGCAGGATTACCGGTTGAACGCGGTACGGCGCCAACGGTGAAACCAGAACCGAATTTCGGCGTAACGATCCCTGCCCAACCGCAGCTGATGCTGGATATGGAACAGGCGCGTGGCCTGCTGCACCGCCAGGACGCATCGCTGGTCAGCATCCGCTCGTGGCCAGAGTTTGTCGGCACCACCAGCGGATACAGCTACATTAAGCCAAAAGGTGAGATTGCAGGCGCTCGTTGGGGCCACGCAGGGAGCGACTCCACACATATGGAAGATTTCCATAACCCAGACGGCACCATGCGTAGCGCGGATGACATCGCCGCAATATGGAAGCAGTGGAATATCCTGCCGGATCAGCAGGTCTCTTTCTATTGCGGCACCGGCTGGCGCGCCTCTGAGACGTTTATGTATGCCCGCGCGATGGGCTGGAAAAACGTCTCCGTCTATGACGGCGGCTGGTACGAGTGGAGCAGCCATCCGAAAAACCCGGTCGCCAGCGGTGAACGCGGCCCGGAAAGCAGTCAGTAACCTCTCGCTAGCCCTGACGCTGAAGTGACTTCAGCGTCAGGTAGCCACTCCAGATCCGCGTAAAGGTTGTCATCCAGCACAGCGCGCCAAACACCCAGGCCATCACTGCAAAATATCCAGGGAAAAGGCAGCCCAGAACAAACAACATAATTGTCTCAGTGCCTTCGGTCAGTCCACCCAGATAATAAAATGATTTATGTGCATAGCCAGGGTTATCAATCTGGTGTTTCGCTGCCAGTGCCGCAAAGGCCAGGAAACTGCTGCCGGTGCCAATAAAAGCAAATAGCAACCAGCCACCCGCCAGCGCATTTTGCTCCGGTGCCGCCAGAATAAAGCCAAACGGTACTAAGGCGTAAAACAGGAAGTCGAGCGCAATGTCGAGGAATCCCCCCGCATCGGTTAATCCTCTGCGACGCGCCAGCGCCCCATCCAGACCATCAAACAGACGATTGAGCACAATGGCCACCAGCGCGGCCAGATACCAGCCTGATGCCAGAAATGGCAAAGCCAGCACGCCAATAGCGAAACCGACCAGCGTCAGGCCATCCGGCGTGATAGCGGGTGTATCAATAACCCGTACGCACTGGTGCAGAAGTGGTTTTAATCGCGGGTGAAGATGACGGTCAAGCATGCGGGTGTCCTTTCAAATTGTCGCATAATCCTTGTGAGGGTATATCCAGCGCGGCATTGAAGCGCGCCGAGAGATTTTGAAAGGCAATTAGCGCAGTCATTTCGGTAATCGTGTCGTCGGTAAAATACTGCTTCATTTGCGCCTTCAGTCCATCATCAATCTGTGGCGGCGTGGCGGTAACCGCATCCGCATAGGCCAGTGCCACACGCTCTTCTTCGCTGAACAGCGTTGACGCTTGCCAGTCTGCGACCTGCAACACTTTATCCAGGGCGCCACAACGTTCGGCGAGACGTAAACTGTTGGCATCAATGCAAAAAGCGCAGTGGCACGCCTGAGAAACCCGTGTCATCAATAGCGCCCGCATCACCGGCGTTAATCGCGAGCGTTTTCGCTCCAGAAATCCGACAAACAACGCTACCAACCAGAACAGAAACGGCACCCGCCCCCACCATCGCGTGGGATGTAATACATCTCCATAGTGTTTTTTCTGTGTGGCCACAAGCGGTTTTAAACTGGAAGGGATACGCGTTAACGGCTTTACCCACGACTGAGGATCGTTCAACGGTGACTCCTGAATACTTCAGATAAAACAAAGATAGCGATAGTATGTCATCTTCTGATGTTGAATCTTGATGAATATGATGAAAACCCTCGACGTTGTCGCCGCTATTATTGAACATGATGGCAATATTTTACTCGCTCAACGCCCGGAGCATGCCGACCAATCAGGAATGTGGGAGTTTGCCGGCGGTAAGATTGAGCCAGGAGAAAGCCAACCGCAGGCGCTGATTCGTGAACTGCGGGAGGAACTGGGTATCGAGGCAGTCATTGGGCAATACGTTGCCAGCCATCAGCGCCAAGTATCAGGCCGGTTGATACATCTGCATGCCTGGCATGTTCCTGCTTATCAGGGCGAACTGAAGGCTCATGAGCATCAGGATTTGGTCTGGTGTACGCCAGAGGACGCGCTGCGTTATCCGCTGGCGCCTGCTGACATTCCGTTGTTGGAGGCGTTTATCCTTTTACGCGACGCCAGACAAGCGGATTCGTGCTGATGGTTTTCTCGTCGCGCTGACACTGTAACAGTACACCATCGGCTTTTATCACCGCCCCTTCTGAGTAATTCTGATCCTGATAAATACAGCACTGATTACAGGGTTGTGCACGTTGTCCGCTGGAGCTAAACACCTCTGGCGGAACATTCACTTGCACATCCGGACGATATAACTGATTTGCCAGTGTCGCGCTGGATAACATCACCAGCACTCCAGCCATAATAAGACGGCGCATACTCTTTCCTTTTAAACCGACATCAATGCTCAGTATAACGGTAGATACTGGCAGAAACTTTAGTCCCTTCCATCATCGTTTTTGGTTATGACCCACGTCGCAATATTAATTTCCTTAGCGGGGTTAATTTTTTCTTGCGTTTCGTCACATGGCTGATGGTATAGTCAAAAACTGCAAAACACTTAACACAAATATCAAAAATATAACCATATCAATACATAAGAGGTTTTTATATCTATGGATCAGACACGTTCTCTGGAGTCATTTCTCAACCATGTACAAAAGCGCGACCCGAATCAAACGGAGTTCGCGCAAGCCGTTCGTGAAGTAATGACCACGCTGTGGCCATTTCTTGAACAAAACCCGCGCTATCGTCAAATGTCATTGCTGGAACGTCTGGTTGAGCCTGAGCGCGTGATTCAGTTCCGCGTAGTCTGGCTGGACGATCGGAATCAGGTACAGGTAAACCGTGCGTGGCGCGTGCAGTTTAGTTCTGCAATTGGTCCTTACAAAGGCGGCATGCGTTTCCATCCGTCGGTAAACCTGTCGATCCTGAAATTCCTCGGCTTCGAGCAGACCTTTAAAAACGCCCTCACCACGCTGCCGATGGGCGGTGGTAAAGGCGGGAGCGATTTCGATCCAAAAGGCAAAAGTGAAGGCGAAGTGATGCGTTTTTGCCAGGCACTGATGACCGAGCTGTTCCGCCACTTAGGGCCAGATACCGACGTGCCTGCGGGCGATATAGGCGTAGGCGGTCGTGAAGTTGGCTTTATGGCCGGGATGATGAAAAAACTGTCCAACAACAGCGCCTGCGTCTTTACCGGTAAAGGTCTCTCCTTTGGCGGCAGCCTGATCCGCCCGGAAGCGACCGGTTACGGTCTGGTGTACTTTACCGAAGCCATGCTTAAACGTCATGGCCTGGGTTTTGAAGGCATGCGTGTCGCCGTCTCGGGTTCCGGTAACGTGGCGCAATTCGCCATTGAAAAAGCGATGGAGTTCGGGGCTCGAGTGGTTACTGCCTCTGACTCCAGCGGCACCGTGGTAGACGAAAGCGGCTTCACCAAAGAAAAACTGGCACGTCTGTGCGCGATCAAAGACAGTCGTGACGGACGCGTGGCGGATTACGCCCGTGAATTTGGTCTGACTTATCTGGAAGGCAAGCAGCCGTGGTCTGTGCCGGTAGATATCGCTCTGCCGTGCGCCACACAGAACGAACTTGATGTCGACGCCGCTCGCGTGCTGATCGCTAACGGTGTGAAAGCCGTCGCTGAGGGCGCAAATATGCCGACCACCATCGAAGCAACCGATCTGTTCCTCGAATCGGGCGTATTATTTGCACCGGGTAAAGCGGCCAACGCTGGCGGTGTGGCGACGTCAGGTCTGGAAATGGCGCAGAACGCTGCGCGTCTTGGCTGGAAAGCAGAGAAAGTTGATGCGCGCCTGCACCACATCATGCTGGATATTCACCATGCCTGCGTCGAGTACGGTGGCGAGAGCAAACAAACCAACTACGTGCGCGGTGCCAACATCGCGGGCTTTGTGAAAGTTGCCGACGCGATGTTGGGTCAGGGTGTTATCTGATCTTGCCCCTTCTGCCTGATGATGCTGAGCTCATCAGGCTTACGCAGTATCTCCGCCCGCCTCAACTGATGGCGGGCTTTTTTTCGCCGAGCGTTTGCGCGGCGCACTCTTTTTCTTCTCACCACCACCCGGAGCGGTAATCCCGCGGAACTGGCGCACCGGCGTACGTTTAGCCTGATCGATAAGCTGATACAACGTCCCTACCAGCGGCTGCATAAAATCCTGATAACGACACTGTTTTTCACTGATTTGTGTCAGAATCGACTCCCAGTGCGCGGTCATATCCGGGCGCGTCGCCATTTCAGGAAGCGAATGGAACAGCGCTTTTCCGGCGTCCGTTGAGTGTATATAACGGCCCTTTTTCACCAAAAATCCGCGCTTAAACAGCAGTTCGATAATCCCGGCGCGCGTGGCTTCCGTTCCTAAACCGTCGGTTGCACGAAGGATCTTTTTCAGATCTTTATCCTGCACAAACCGCGCGATCCCGGTCATCGCCGACAGCAACGTAGCATCGGTAAAGTGGCGCGGCGGCTGGGTTTGGCGTTCAACGACTTCGCCTTTTTCGCACAGCAACTCATCATCTTTTGCCACTACCGGCAGCGGCGTGCCGTCGTTGTCTTCATCGCGTTCTTTGTTGCCGAGCAACGTACGCCATCCTGCTTCGGCGAGGAAACGCGCTTTGGCAACAAATTTCCCTTTCGCAATGTCCAGTTCAATGACGCATTTACGGAATACTGCATCTGCGCAGAACTGCATCAGATACTGACGCGCAATCAGGTTATACACCTTCGCTTCGTTGTCATTCAGATTGATGGATGAACTGCGCGCAGTGGGAATAATGGCGTGGTGCGCATCCACCTTTTTATCGTCCCAGCAGCGATTACGCGTATCGGGGTTAACCGCTGGCTGCGGTAACAAATCCGGCGCATGAACGCTGATAGCGTTCATTACCGCATGACGTCCGGCAAAGTGCTCTTCCGGCAGATAGCGGCTATCGGAACGTGGATAGGTAATCAGCTTGTGGGTTTCGTACAGTTTCTGGCAGATATCCAGCACATTTTGCGCACTTAAACCGAAGCGTTTAGCCGCTTCAATCTGCAACGCCGATAACGAAAACGGCAACGGTGCGGATTCTGATTCCCGTTTATCGTTATAGCTGGTGACAATCGCAGGCTGGCCGTTGATACGATTTACCACGTGTTCTGCCAGCGTGCGGTGAAGCAAACGTCCTTCTTCATCCTGATACGGCTCACACGCTTCGCTGGGTTGCCAGATAGCGGTGAACCGCTCATCGGCAGGCGTCACGATATGTGCTTTCACTTCAAAGAAATCTTTTGCGACGAAGTTTTCAATCTCTTCATCACGGCGAACCACCAGTCCGAGAACCGGTGTTTGTACGCGACCAACGGAGAGCACCCCCTGATAGCCCGCGTTACGCCCAAGAATGGTGTAGGCTCGCGTCATATTGATGCCATACAGCCAGTCCGCACGCGCACGCGCCAGCGCCGACACGCATAGCGGGATAAACTCACTGTTAGCGCGCAGGCGGGAAATCGCCCGCTCCACCGCCTGTGGGTTAAGATCGTTGATCAGGCAACGTTGTACCTGCTGACGTTTCTCTGGGGCGAGTTGCAGGTAATCAAGCACTTCATCCACCAGCAGTTGCCCTTCACGATCGGGGTCTCCCGCGTGAATAACTTCACTTGCTTCATGTAAAAAGCGCTTAATCACGTTGAGCTGTTTGGTCACCGAGGGACGCGGCTGTAGCTGCCACTTTTCCGGGACAATCGGCAAGTCGACCAGACTCCAGCGAGCATAGCGACTGTCATAGGCATCTGGCTGCGCCTGTTCAAGCAGATGGCCGATGCACCAGGTCACCACTTGCCCATTTCCGCATTCAATAAAACCATCACCTTTGCGATGCGGTTTAGGTAGCACATCCGCAATCGCGCGAGCCAGACTCGGTTTTTCGGCAATAAACAACCGCATCAAGTTAACGGATCTCAACCATGGCGCGACCGCCACGAGCTTCCACCAGTTCACCAATCGCAGTGAGTTCAATACCGAACTGCGCAGCCGCCGCCTTGACTTCGGCTTCGGCCTCCGGCGTTACCGCCAGCAACAAACCACCCGAAGTTTGCGGATCGCACAACAGGTCACGTACCGACTTCGGCATTTCGCCCATCAGATGCCCATAGCTGGCATAATTACGTTGCGTACCACCCGGTACTGCGCCCTGCGCAATGTATTCTTCAACGCCAGGGAGTTTTGGAATGTCCTGATAAACGATCTGCGCCTGGATACCCGCGCCCTGACACATCTCACTCAGATGTCCCAGCAGACCAAAACCGGTCACGTCGGTCATGGCTTTCACGCCCTCAATATCCGCAAACGCTGCACCCGCGACGTTCATGCGACACATCACTTCCGTTGCCAGCCCAATATGTTCAGGCTTGAGCAGCGATTTTTTCTCTGCGGTAGTCAGCACGCCAATACCCAAAGGCTTGGTGAGGAACAGTTTGCATCCCGCCTCGGCGGTGCTGTTTTTCTTCACGCGTTCGGTAGGAACGACGCCTGTAACCGCAAGACCAAAAATCGGCTCCGGAGCATCAATAGAGTGACCGCCCGCCAGGGCAATACCCGCCTGACGACAGGCGAAGCGTCCGCCTTCGGTGACTTCACGGGCAATTTCCGGTGCCAGCTTATCGAGAGGCCAGCCCAGAATAGCGATTGCCATAATCGGTTTGCCGCCCATCGCGAAGATATCGCTGATAGCGTTGGTCGCAGCGATACGGCCAAAATCAAACGGATTATCGACAATCGGCATAAAGAAATCGGTGGTACTGATAACGCTGGTGCCATTTCCCAGATCGTACACTGCCGCATCATCGCGGGTTTCATTACCCACGAGTAAGTTTGGATCGACGAACTTCGCCTGCTCACTGTGCAGGATGGTTTCCAGCACTTTGGGGGAAATTTTACAACCGCAACCGGCTCCGTGGCTGTATTGCGTTAAACGAATAGCTTGCTCGCTCATGGACATCTCCTGTCATTGCAATCCGGATATGGTAGCGCTCATTCCATGATGTGGTAAGAGTGACTGTCTGAATTAGGGTGTCTTTGCTCATAATCCAGACAGTTTTGCTGTTGATATCAGAAATAACGGACGAATGAGGTCGGATCGGCAAGGCTAATCGAGGTGGAAGCTTTTAGCTGCGGTGTACCCAGATAGAGGAAACCAACAATTTTATCCTGTGGTCGACAGTCAAAAGCCTCACGCACTTCCGCGCTTTCCGTTAAGGCACCGCTACGCCAGATCCCGCCAAAGCCTTGTGCAATCGCCGCCATCTGCATAGCCATTACCGCACAACCGGCTGACATTTCCTGCTCCCAGAGAGGAACCTTGCCGTTTTCTTCGCATTTTGCCACTACTGCAATAATTAGCGGTGCACGAAACGGCGCGCTACGCGCTTTTTCTACCGCTTTTTCGTCACCCTGTGCGGCAATCGCACCTTTTTCCAGCGCAGCGCTAAAACGCTCGCGACCATCGCCTTCTATCACAAAAAAACGCCATGGCTGCAAAGATTTGTGGTCAGGCGCACGCATCCCCGCCCGCAGAATGTTTTGTAACTGCTCCCCCGCCGGGGCCGGTTCGACAAGGCGAGAAGCGCTACGACGAGTCAAAAGTAATTCGAGTGCATCCATTTGCTTAACTCCAACAATAAAATCTGTTCACAAAATTAACACGTGAGTGGATTTTGTTACAGCACAGGCGGTGATTCCTGCTGACAAGTGCCTGTCGGGTCATTACGATAGCCACATCTTAACGCCTTTCTCCCGTCTAACGGGGAGGCGTGTTGTTAATCTGTAGGGAGAATACATGCGAACCCTGTGGCGATTTATTGCCGGATTTTTTAAATGGACGTGGCGATTACTGAATTTCGTCCGTGAATTTGTGCTTAACCTGTTCTTTATCTTTCTGGTGCTGGTTGGCGTCGGTATCTGGATGCAGGTCAGTAGCACTAATACCAGCGAACAGGCCGGACGTGGCGCATTGCTGCTCGATATCTCAGGGGTGATTGTCGACAAGCCCTCAAGTACCAGTCGCTTAAGCGTCATTGGTCGCCAGCTGTTTGGCGCCAGCTCGGATCGTCTACAGGAAAACTCCCTGTTCGACATCGTGAATACCATTCGCCAGGCGAAAGATGACCGCAACATTACCGGCATCGTGATGGATTTGAAAAACTTTGCCGGGGCCGATCAGCCTTCCATGCAGTACATCGGTAAAGCGCTGCGTGAATTCCGCGACAGCGGGAAACCCGTTTTTGCCATCGGCGATAACTTCAGCCAGGGTCAGTATTACCTCGCCAGTTTTGCCAACAAAATTTGGCTCTCCCCACAAGGTTCGGTTGACTTGCACGGCTTTGCTACCAATGGCCTGTATTACAAGTCACTGCTGGATAAGCTGAAAGTCTCCACCCACGTATTCCGTGTCGGGACCTATAAATCCGCCGTTGAGCCGTTTATTCGTGACGATATGTCCCCGGCCGCACGTGAAGCCGACAGCCGCTGGATTGGCGAGTTATGGCAAAACTATCTCGACACCGTTGCGGCCAATCGCCAGATCCCGGCCCAGCAGGTGTTCCCGGGCGCGCAGGCGATGCTGGACGGTCTGACGAAAGTGGATGGCGATACCGCTAAGTATGCCCTCGATAACAAACTTGTCGACGCCCTCGCCTCCAGCGCTGAAGTCGAAAAACTGCTGACTAAACAGTTTGGCTGGAGCAAAGCGGACAAAAATTACCGCGCCGTCAGCTATTACGATTACTCGCTGAAAACCCCGGCTGAGACCGGCGACAGCATAGGCGTGGTCTTCGCCAATGGCGCAATTATGGACGGGGAAGAAACACCAGGGAACGTAGGCGGTGACACCACTGCCGCACAGATCCGTGAAGCACGCCTCGATCCAAAAGTGAAAGCGATTGTTCTGCGCGTTAACAGTCCTGGCGGTAGCGTCAGCGCCTCTGAAGTGATTCGCTCTGAACTGGCTGCAGCTAAGGCTGCGGGTAAACCGGTGGTCGTTTCTATGGGCGGTATGGCGGCTTCAGGGGGTTACTGGATCTCCACACCGGCAAGCTACATTGTGGCGAACCCCAGTACTCTGACTGGTTCAATCGGTATTTTTGGCGTTATCAACACCGTTGAAAACAGCCTGGATTCCATTGGCATCCATACTGATGGCGTTTCAACCTCGCCGCTGGCTGATATTTCTATCACCAAAGCGTTACCGCCAGAAGTCCAGCAGATGATGCAACTGAGCATTGAGAATGGCTATAAGCGCTTTATCACGCTGGTTGCGGATGCACGTAAGACTACGCCAGAGCAGATTGATAAGATTGCTCAGGGCCACGTCTGGACCGGTCAGGATGCGAAAGCTAACGGTCTGGTGGACAGTCTGGGCGACTTTGACGATGCGGTGACAAAAGCGGCAGAGCTTGCCAAACTGAAACAATGGCACATTGAGTATTATCAAGACGAACCGACATTCGTCGATATGGTTATGGACAGTATGTCGGGTTCAGTTCGCGCCATGCTGCCACAAGCCATCCAGGCAATGCTTCCGGCACCGCTGGCCTCTGCTGCCAGTGCGGTAAAAGCCGAAGGTGATAAGCTGGCGGCGTTTAACGATCCGCAGAACCGTTATGCGTTTTGTCTGACCTGCGCCAACGTTCGCTAACTCTTGACCCCTCTTCGGGATGAAGAGGGGTTTTTCTTTGAGACAGAAGAAAAAGTCATGCAGAAGAAATCGATTTACGTTGCCTATACCGGCGGTACTATTGGTATGCAGCGCTCAGAACAAGGTTATATTCCGGTCTCCGGCCATCTTCAGCGCCAGCTGGCATTGATGCCTGAATTCCACCGCCCCGAGATGCCTGATTTCACTATCCACGAATACGTCCCGCTGATGGATTCATCCGATATGACGCCAGAAGACTGGCAGCATATTGCTGAAGACATTAAAGCGCACTACGACGATTACGATGGTTTTGTGATCCTTCATGGCACCGACACCATGGCGTTTACTGCCTCAGCGCTCTCTTTTATGCTGGAGAATCTGGGTAAACCGGTAATTGTGACAGGGTCACAAATACCGCTGGCAGAGCTACGTTCTGACGGACAAATCAATTTGCTGAATGCGCTATACGTCGCAGCGAATTACCCCATCAACGAAGTTACCCTGTTTTTCAACAATCGACTGTTTCGCGGTAACCGTACAACCAAAGCCCATGCAGACGGTTTTGACGCCTTCGCCTCACCAAACCTTGCCCCGTTGCTGGAAGCCGGGATCCATATCCGCCGCCTGGGAACGCCACCAGCGCCACACGGGGCAGGCGAACTGATTGTTCACCCTATCACCCCGCAGCCGATTGGCGTCGTCACTATTTACCCTGGCATTTCCGCTGACGTGGTGCGCAATTTCCTGCGCCAGCCGGTAAAAGCATTAATTCTTCGCTCCTACGGTGTGGGCAATGCGCCGCAAAATAAAGAGTTCCTGAAAGAGCTTGAAGATGCGAGCTCGCGTGGCATTGTGGTGGTTAACCTCACCCAGTGTATGTCCGGCAAGGTGAACATGGGCGGTTACGCAACAGGGAATGCGCTGGCGCATGCCGGGGTTATTGGTGGCGCGGATATGACCGTTGAAGCAACGCTCACCAAGCTGCATTACTTGCTGAGCCAGGGGCTGGATACGCAGGCCATTCGCACGGCGATGACGCAAAACCTGCGTGGTGAGCTCACGCCGGACGAATAGAGGAGTAAACGATAATGGCCAGAGCATTACTGCTGGTTGACTTACAAAACGACTTTTGTGCAGGCGGTGCTCTCGCCGTCCCTGAGGGAGATAGCACCGTGGATGTCGCCAATCGTCTTATTGACTGGTGTACATCGCGTGGTGACGTGATAGTTGCCAGTCTGGACTGGCACCCGGCAAATCACGGTAGTTTTGCCAGCCAGCATCATGTCACGCCTTACAGTCAGGGACAACTTGACGGTCTGCCGCAGACATTCTGGCCGGATCACTGTGTTCAGAACACTGAGGGTGCAGCCCTGCATCCGTTGCTGAATCAACACGCAATTAATAAGACCTTTTGTAAGGGCGAGAATCCGCTGGTCGACAGCTACAGCGCGTTTTTTGATAACGGCCGTCGACAGGCAACTGCGCTGAATGCGTGGCTACTGGAGAATCGTATTGCTGAACTCATCATCATGGGCCTGGCAACTGATTATTGCGTTAAATTTACTGTTCTTGATGCGCTGGATCTTGGCTATACCGTCAACGTCATTACTGATGGCTGTCGTGGTGTGAACATTCAGCCGCAAGATAGCGCGCATGCTTTTATGGAAATGGCGGCAGCGGGTGCAACGCTGTACACGCTGGCAGACTGGGAAGAAACCCAGCGTTAAACCATGCCTGGTGGCGGAACTTATGTCGTCACCAGGTCCCCTGTTAACTTCCCCTCTCGGCCTTCTCTGGTATCCCCGCGATACCCGACACATCGCTTTCGCCGCTTCGCCAGCATGGCGTGAACAGCTTCGCATTTTTCCTTTTTTTAAACTGTTAGTCTGCAAGAGCTGTTTTTTTCGCCACCCACTGGCGTGGCGTGTTTGCTTTTTTAAATGTCAAAGAGGAACACCGATGAAACTATTGCCTTTGTTGGCAGCATTACCCCTGCTTTGTGCAAGCGTTGTTTCCGCAAACTCCCTGATGTCTGTCGGCTACTTTAACGGCGGTGGCGATGTTACTGCCGGCCCTGGCGGTGATATCAATAAGCTGGATGTCCGCCAGATAACCCATCTCAACTATTCGTTTGGTCTTGTCTACAACAATGAAAAAGACGAAACCAATGACGCCCTGAAAGACGCCAGCAAGCTACACCAGATTTGGCTGTCAGAAAAAGTACAGGCTGATTTGCAAAAAATTCCGGTGCTACGCAAGCAAAACCCAAACCTTAAAGTTCTGCTTTCTGTTGGGGGTTGGGGGGCGCGCGGATTTTCTGGCGCGGCGGCTACGCAGGAATCCCGCAGGGTGTTTATTCAGTCTGCACAGGCGATTGTTGAGAAATATGGCCTGGATGGCATCGATCTCGACTGGGAATATCCGGTCAACGGCGCATGGGGGCTGGTCGAAAGCCAACCGGCTGACCGCGATAACTTTACCGCGTTACTGAAAGAGCTACGCGCCACATTTGGCCATAATAAGCTGGTCACTATCGCCGTCGGAGCGAACGCTGAAAGTCCGAAAAGCTGGGTAGATGTGAAAGCGATTGCCCCGTTGCTCGATTATATCAACCTGATGACCTACGACATGGCTTACGGTACTCAGTACTTCAACTCAAACCTGTATGATTCGACCCAGTGGCCAACGGTGGCTGCAGCAGATAAATACAGCGCCGATTTTGTGGTCAATAACTATCTCGCCGCAGGATTAAAACCAGGTCAGATGAATCTCGGGATAGGCTTCTACGGCCGGGTACCAAAACGCGCCATCGAACCTGGTATTGACTGGAGCAAACCTAATGCCCAGAAAAATCCGGCAACCCAGCCCTACTTCGAACCACAACACATTGAGTTGTTCAAATCGTTGGGGGTTGATCTGAGCAAAGATACCTATGTGAAGTACAACGATATCGTGGCTAAGTTAATCAACGATCCGCAAAAGCGCTTTAGTCAGCATTGGGATGATGAGGCCAAAGTGCCGTGGTTGTCAGTACAGTCTGCCAACGGTAAAGCACTTTTCGCCCTCTCTTTTGAAAACCCGCGTTCGGTCGCCATCAAAGCGGACTATATCAAGAGCAAGGGGTTGGGAGGGGCTATGTTCTGGGAGTACGGCGCAGATGATAAAAATCAGTTAGCGAAGCAGCTGGCCGAGTCGTTAGGGATTAAACACTGATCCCAACGCCTGGCACAATAGGTTATGATTATCATAATCCGCTGCACCAGGCTGCTCTGGTGCGGCTTTTTATTTTCTACAGGAGGCATGAAGCGTTATGGCTTTTATCCCTAAAAATTATGCCCGTCTGGAAGTCGGATACCGGGAAAAGGCACTTAAACTCTTCCCCTGGGTTTGCGGACGCTGTTCCCGTGAGTTTGTCTATTCCAACCTGCGTGAATTGACAGTGCACCATATCGATCACGATCACTCCAATAACCCGGAAGATGGTAGCAACTGGGAAATGTTGTGCCTGTATTGTCACGATCACGAGCATTCCAAATATACGGAAACGGAACAGTATGGTTCAACGGTGGTTGCCGGAGAAGATGCGCAGAAGGCTGTCGGCGAAGCGAAATATAACCCGTTTGCCGATCTTAAAGCGATGATGAACAAGAAATAACAAATACAGCAGGCCCGGCGTGATGTGCTACCGGGCCTGTGACTCAGGATTTGAACGTCGCAATGGGCTCTGGCGTAATACCAAACTCAACTTTCAGCTGTTGCTTACTCTTCATCACCATCTCACCCTTCGTGTCGATAGTCATATGTTGCGCATCAACATTGTGGCGTGCCTGCCATAGCATCACCAACTGCAAACTGTTCTCTTTTTGTTCTGCCGTCAGCGCGACGCCATCCGGCCATTTTCCCAGCTCAACGGCAGTAGATAAGCGCTGATACACTTCCGGCGTCATGCTGTTGATCATCTCATCAAGATTCATGTTAAATCCATTCCCGTAGAATAATTTGCTGAATCGTTTCCTCAGCCTTTGATTTGTTCACCATTTTCATCATCGGTGAAGTTCAAAGACGCCGAATTTACGCAGTAACGTTCCCCGGTAGGTTTTGGACCATCAGGGAAGACATGTCCGAGGTGTGCATCACAGTTTCCGCAGCGGATTTCGATGCGCTGCATACCGTGTGACGTATCTTTTATGTAACGAATGGCCTCTTCGCTAACAGGCTCGTAAAAACTGGGCCAGCCGCAGCCGGAATCGTATTTAGTATCTGAACGAAACAGCGGTTTGTCGCAGATCAGGCAATGGTAAACGCCATCACGCTTATTGTGCAGCAAACGCCCGGTAAATGGCGGTTCTGTCCCATGATTTTGCGTCACGTAGAACTGCATTTCGGACAAATTTTTTTTCAGTTCTTCTGGAGAAGGTTGATTAGCCATTTGCTCACATCTCACTTTATCTATACTCACATCGCGAGACAGATTCTAACAAAACATTAACACCGTAGTGCGAACTTTTGTTCTAAACTTGATACTTGCGAAATGGCAGCCTGTTAATCGTGATCACAATCACGTTTTTATCTTGATTGCCCTTTAAAATTCGGGCCGCCGCCCCCATGTGGTTTCAAGCCCAAAGGAAGAGTGAGGCGAGTCAGTTGCGCAAAGCTTAGGCAGCAGATTGATTTGTCGCAATGATTGACACGATTCCGCTTGACGCTGCGTAAGGTTTTTGTAATTTTACAGGCAACCTTTTATTCACTAACAAATAGCTGGTGGAATATATGACTATCAAAGTAGGTATCAACGGTTTTGGCCGTATCGGTCGCATTGTTTTCCGTGCTGCTCAAGAACGCTCTGACATCGAGATCGTTGCAATCAACGACCTGTTAGACGCTGACTACATGGCTTACATGCTGAAATATGACTCCACTCACGGCCGTTTCAACGGTTCCGTTGAAGTGAAAGACGGTCATCTGATCGTAAACGGTAAAAAAATCCGTGTTACCGCTGAACGTGATCCGGCTAACCTGAAATGGGACGAAGTTGGTGTTGACGTAGTAGCTGAAGCAACTGGTCTGTTCCTGACTGACGAAACCGCTCGTAAGCACATCACTGCTGGCGCGAAAAAAGTGGTTCTGACTGGTCCGTCCAAAGATAACACTCCGATGTTTGTTAAAGGCGCTAACTTTGACAAATACGAAGGTCAGGACATCGTTTCTAACGCATCCTGCACCACTAACTGCCTGGCTCCGCTGGCTAAAGTTATCAACGACAACTTCGGCATTATCGAAGGTCTGATGACTACCGTTCACGCAACCACCGCTACTCAGAAAACCGTTGATGGCCCGTCTCACAAAGACTGGCGCGGCGGCCGTGGCGCAGCTCAGAACATCATCCCGTCCTCTACCGGCGCTGCTAAAGCTGTAGGTAAAGTACTGCCAGAACTGAATGGCAAACTGACTGGTATGGCGTTCCGCGTTCCTACTCCGAACGTATCCGTTGTTGACCTGACCGTACGTCTGGAAAAAGCTGCTTCTTACGAAGAAATTAAGAAAGCAATCAAAGCTGCTTCCGAAGGCCCGATGAAAGGCGTTCTGGGTTACACCGAAGACGACGTTGTTTCTACCGATTTCAACGGTGAAGTTTGCACTTCTGTGTTCGATGCTAAAGCTGGTATCGCACTGAACGACAACTTCGTGAAACTGGTATCCTGGTACGACAACGAAACCGGTTACTCCAACAAGGTTCTGGATCTGATTGCTCACATCTCCAAATAAGTTGAGATGAGACAGTAATCTGTAAGAGCGACTCAGGTCGCTCTTTTTTTTGCCTGAAGATATACCCGCCATACTTCAACTTGCAGGTGTGTTGGCTACGTTATCTCCCCCTGTTCGCTTACAACAGTAAGCTCATCGGGATGAATCAGGGGCATTCATGTCCTGGCCGAAGGTTGCCTTCGGTTGTTCAAATTCGTTCCTGACGAATTTGTCGTTCACTTGCCGCTTCCTGTAATTCGAATTATTCAGGGTAAAAAAGGATTGCGTAATGATTAATAAAATTTTTGCACTTCCGGTAATCGAGCAAATTACCCCTGTCCTCTCTCGTCGCCAGCTTGATGATCTTGAAATCATTGTTGTCGATCACCCGCAGGTTAAAGCCTCTTTCGCGCTGCAGGGCGCTCATCTCCTCTCCTGGAAACCAAACGGCGAAGAAGAAGTCCTCTGGCTCAGCAACAACACACCGTTTAAGACGGGCGTCGCATTGCGTGGCGGTGTTCCAATTTGCTGGCCGTGGTTCGGTCCGGCTGCCCAGCAGGGTCTACCTTCTCACGGCTTTGCCCGTAACCTGCCCTGGACGCTGAAAGCGCACAATGAAGATGACAACGGCGCTGTTCTGACATTTGAATTGCAAAGCAATGCTGAAACGCGTCAGCTTTGGCCGCATGAGTTTACGCTGTTAGCACGCTTCAAAGTGGGTAAAACCTGTGAGATCGAGCTGGAAGCCCATGGTGAGTTTGAAACCACTTCTGCACTCCACACCTACTTTAATGTAGGAGATATCGCAGCGGTGAAAGTAAGTGGCCTTGGCGACCGCCTGATCGATAAAGTTAACGATGCAAAAGAAGATGTACTGGCTGATGGTATCCAGACGTTCCCGGACCGTACCGATCGTGTGTATCTGAACCCGGAAGCATGCAGCGTCATTCACGATGATTCACTGAACCGCAATATCGACGTTGTGCATCACCACCATCTGAATGTAGTCGGCTGGAACCCAGGCCCGGCGCTGTCTGTCAGCATGGGAGATATGCCGGATGATGGTTACAAAACGTTTGTTTGCGTAGAAACTGCTTACGCCACCGAAACGCAGAAAACAACGGCAGAGAAACCTTCTCGTCTGGCGCAAACTATTCGTGTTGCTAAACGATAAGCGATAATTAATACCGGATGATTGACCGAAAAAGTGTGCGGACAACCATCCGGTAAAATCAGGCCATATCCAACGCAGTTTTACCTTTCGGGGCAGGATATGCCTTATCCAGCAATTTCAGCTCGTCGGCGGACAGCGTAATCGCGAGCGCGGCTGCATTCTGCTCCACATGTGCCACGTTTGCCGCTTTTGGAATCGCCATTACCCCCTGATGACGAATAACCCACGCCAGCAAAATCTGAGCGGCGCTGACATTGCGAGCTCTCGCGATATCGTTAACCACGGTGTTCGTGAGCACATCACTGCGTAAACGCCCTGCCTGGGCCAGCGGGCTGTAGGCCATGACCGGCATCTGCTGTTGCTGACACCAGGGGAGTAAATCATACTCAATACCCCGCGATGCCACATGATACAGCACCTGATTAGTGGCACACTGTTGCCCACCCGTAACCTGCCATAACGCCTGCATGTCATCGTAATCTAGATTAGAGACTCCCCAGCGACGGATTTTCCCCTGCGCAATCAATGTTTCCATTGCACTCACGGTCTCTTCAAATGAGTAATCCCCCATCCAGTGCAATAAATAGAGATCCAGATAGTCAGTGTTCAGCCGACGCAGACTCCCTTCACAGGCCGCAATCATTTTTTGGCCGCCCGCATTCCATGGGTAAACTTTTGACACTAAAAACGCATGTTCGCGTCGCCCCGTCAATGCCTCGCCAACGATTTCTTCCGCTGCACCATCAGCGTACATTTCGGCCGTATCAATAAGCTGTAAACCAAGATCCAGCCCTGCCCGCAGCGCATTTACTTCATCACGACGGCGGCTGGCATTCTCGCCCATATACCATGTACCCTGCCCGATAGCTGGAAGCGCAATCTGCTGAGCAAAAATCACCTGCTTGTTTGTCATCACACCCTCCTGTGTTTATGCACCACAGTAAAGCAAAACAACGCGGGTGTGTCCTGTAATGGTGCACAAATTGCACCATCATAGTTTGGACTGATTTTTACGCGGATCATGAGTGACAAGATGTCTGCAGCCAGATACAGAATATGCGTTAATAGTGTGATTCACGCGCAGTGAATAAAAGACAACTTTCCTCGTTTAAAAATAAGTATCGGAGCTTACCCATGGTGATAAAACAAAAAGCCCGCATTTCTGCGGGCTTCCATGTAATCATCTGTTCTTCATTTAGTGAAATCAGAATTTATAAGTAATACCGGTTGAGATCAGACCCGTCCAGGATTTGTCCACCATCGGGCTGTCGGTAATTTCATCAGACAGACGGGTATAACGCGCAGTGGCGTACATGCTCCAGTCGCCAAGGAAATTGTAGTTTGCGCTTAATTCAAGGTACGGGTTCCAGCTGCTGTTAGGATCGTAGCTGCGCAAACCACTGCGGGAAGATTCGTGACGCGATACACCGTAGTAGTAATCGTTCTGGTTTTCGCTGTTCCACTCAACACCAATACCTGGTGTCAGCGTCAGACCACCGTTGGTGTAACGGTACAACCACGCCAGATCCCATACGATACCATTACTGTTGTCCAGCGTGTCTCCCGCCAGGCTGGTGCGCAGGAAACCATATTGCGTATTGTGAACGTAAGACAGACCAGCCATCATGGTGCTCTTACGCTTATCAAGGCTGCGCAGGCGGCTGTCATCGCTGTCGCCCGGCTTAAAGTACATTGGCGACCAGTACGCCATGACTGATAATTTATCTGTGTTGTCATTCCACAGGTAGTAGCCACCGCCCAGACCACGGAACCAGAAGTTCTCGCTTTCGTAGGTCACGACAGGAACGGGATAAACGTCAGTATCATAATCTTTGTAGGGGTGTTCAACCACACCAACGCCTGCGCCCAGCGTCAGGTTGCTTTCTGCTTGCGCAACAGAGGAAGTGGCGATAAGCACGCCAAGTGCCAGAAGTTTGAGTTTGGTCACAATCCATAATTCCTTATTCAAATGTATAGCAACAGAAGTGTAACCGTCATTACGTTACAGCCCAACTATTTTACGTATTAGCCACGTAATGTAACCCCCTAATTTCTCTGCGAGTGATGACATTTTGCTTGCAGAACGATGAATACCGCATGAATCCAACCCTATTTCTTTACATTAGATGTGCTTTTTTTGCTGATGAGTTATTGATATGCCATTGAAATTCGTTTGCGCACACAGGCAAGTTTTGCAAATGCCATCTACGCTTAATTTTAGAAGGTGTATCACCGAATACGTTGATCTCCTGACCACCAAAATGGCATGAGAGTTGCTTATTTCTTCAGCAGCGACGTCGTTCAGTTTACCTCTTCAGGGGCCTCTACTATTCATATGAACGGCTCTTAACATGTGCTAAAAAACGAAAGGACGGCATACCATGAATATATTCGATCACTATCGCCAGCGTTATGAAGCTGCCAAGGACGAAGAGTTCACGCTGCAGGAGTTTCTTACCACTTGTCGGCAAGATCGCAGTGCTTATGCCAACGCGGCAGAGCGGCTATTAATGGCTATTGGTGAGCCTGTCATGGTCGATACTGCCCATGAACCTCGACTTTCTCGACTCTTTTCTAACCGGGTGATCGCTCGTTATCCCGCGTTTGAAGAGTTTTACGGCATGGAAGACGCGATTGAACAGATTGTCTCTTATCTGAAACACGCGGCTCAGGGGCTGGAAGAGAAGAAACAGATTTTGTATCTGTTGGGGCCTGTTGGGGGTGGGAAATCGTCTCTTGCCGAGCGGCTGAAATCGCTGATGCAAAGAGTACCGATTTATGTCCTGAGTGCTAACGGCGAGCGGAGTCCGGTCAACGACCATCCGTTATGCCTGTTTAATCCACAGGAAGATGCCCAGATCCTGGAAAAAGAGTATGGGATCCCGCGTCGCTATCTCGGTACGATCATGTCGCCATGGGCGGCAAAACGTTTACATGATTTCGGCGGGGACATTACTAAATTCCGCGTCGTCAAAGTCTGGCCGTCTATTCTGGAGCAAATTGCTATCGCCAAAACAGAACCTGGCGACGAAAATAACCAGGATATCTCCGCCCTGGTCGGGAAAGTGGATATTCGTAAACTCGAACACCACGCCCAAAACGATCCTGATGCCTACGGTTACTCAGGCGCACTGTGCCGTTCTAACCAGGGGATCATGGAATTCGTTGAGATGTTTAAAGCACCGATTAAAGTGCTGCATCCTCTGTTGACCGCGACTCAGGAAGGAAACTACAACGGCACAGAAGGTATCTCTGCCCTGCCGTTTAACGGCATCATTCTTGCGCACTCGAACGAATCCGAATGGGTAACGTTCCGCAATAACAAGAATAACGAAGCCTTCCTCGACCGTGTTTACATCGTGAAGGTACCGTATTGCTTACGCATTTCCGAAGAGATCAAGATCTACGAGAAATTGCTTAACCACAGTGAGTTGACCCACGCGCCTTGCGCACCAGGCACGCTGGAAACGCTCTCTCGCTTTACTATTCTTTCGCGCCTGAAAGAACCGGAAAACTCGAGCATTTACTCGAAGATGCGCGTTTACGATGGCGAAAGTCTGAAAGATACCGATCCAAAAGCGAAATCCTACCAGGAATATCGGGATTACGCCGGGGTTGATGAGGGCATGAACGGCCTGTCCACGCGTTTTGCGTTTAAGATCCTCTCCCGCGTGTTTAACTTTGACCACGCCGAAGTGGCGGCCAACCCGGTGCACCTGTTCTATGTTCTTGAACAGCAAATCGAGCGCGAACAGTTCCCGCAGGAGCAGTCAGAACGTTATCTGGAGTTCCTGAAAGGCTATCTGATCCCGAAATACGCCGAGTTTATTGGCAAAGAGATCCAGACGGCTTATCTGGAATCCTATTCCGAATACGGGCAGAACATTTTTGACCGTTATGTCACCTATGCGGACTTCTGGATTCAGGATCAAGAGTATCGCGATCCGGATACTGGCCAACTGTTTGACCGTGAGTCGCTCAACTCAGAGCTGGAGAAAATTGAGAAGCCAGCAGGCATCAGTAACCCGAAAGATTTCCGTAACGAGATCGTCAACTTCGTTCTGCGCGCCAGAGCGAATAACAGCGGTCGCAATCCAAACTGGACCAGTTACGAAAAACTGCGCACGGTTATCGAGAAAAAAATGTTCTCGAATACCGAGGAACTGCTGCCGGTCATTTCCTTTAACGCTAAAACCTCGACTGACGAGCAGAAAAAGCACGACGATTTTGTCGACCGTATGATGGAAAAAGGCTACACGCGTAAACAGGTGCGTTTATTGTGCGAATGGTATTTGCGCGTGCGTAAATCATCGTGATGCAAATGCCCGGTGGTGCCTGCACTTACCGGGCCTACAAAAACATGCAGCGTAGGCCGGACGCGCGTAAGCGACTTCCGGCACTATGCACACTGCGAAAAGTTGGCAGCACGGGAGGAGCTTATGACCTGGTTTATTGACCGGCGTCTTAACGGCAAAAACAAGAGCACGGTTAACCGTCAGCGCTTCTTACGCCGTTATAAATCGCAAATTAAGCAGTCTATCTCCGAGGCCATTAACAAGCGTTCGGTGACTGATGTCGATAGTGGCGAATCTGTCTCTATCCCGACCGATGATATTAGCGAACCGATGTTTCATCAGGGGCGCGGGGGGCTGCGCCATCGTGTACATCCGGGTAACGACCATTTTGTCCAGAATGACCGTATTGAACGTCCTCAGGGCGGCGGCGGTGGTTCTGGCAGCGGACAAGGCCAGGCCAGCCAGGATGGAGAGGGCCAGGATGAGTTCGTGTTTCAGATTTCTAAAGATGAGTATCTGGATCTGCTCTTTGAGGATTTGGCCCTCCCTAATCTGAAGCAAAATCAGCAGCGTCAGTTAACGGAGTACAAAACGCATCGTGCAGGTTTTACCTCTAATGGTGTGCCAGCCAACATCAGCGTGGTGCGATCCCTGCAAAACTCACTGGCGCGCCGTACGGCAATGACAGCGGGTAAACGTCGGGAGTTACACGCCCTTGAAGCCGATCTGGAGACCATCACCAAAAGTGAACCCGTTCAGTTGCTGGAAGAAGAACGATTACGTAAAGAGATTGCTGAACTACGGGCAAAAATCGAACGCGTACCGTTTATCGATACCTTTGATTTACGTTACAAGAATTATGAAAAACGCCCCGATCCCTCCAGCCAGGCGGTTATGTTCTGCCTGATGGATGTCTCCGGTTCAATGGACCAGTCGACAAAAGATATGGCAAAGCGTTTTTATATTCTGCTGTATCTTTTTTTAAGCCGGACTTACAAGAACGTAGAAGTGGTCTATATTCGCCACCACACTCAGGCGAAAGAGGTAGATGAGCACGAGTTCTTCTACTCTCAGGAAACCGGGGGGACGATTGTCTCCAGCGCCCTAAAATTGATGGATGAAGTGGTGAAAGACCGCTACGATCCTGCCCAATGGAATATCTACGCGGCGCAGGCATCGGATGGAGATAACTGGGCTGATGATTCGCCGCTGTGCCATGAGATTCTGGCGAAAAAACTGCTGCCGGTGGTGCGATATTATAGCTATATCGAAATCACCCGTCGTGCGCACCAAACCTTATGGCGTGAGTACGAACATTTGCAATCGACCTTTGAAAACTTTGCTATGCAACATATTCGTGACCAGGATGATATTTACCCGGTATTCCGCGAGTTGTTCCATAAGCAGAGTACCACCAGCAATAATTAGATATCGCTAACAGGCCAGAACATACGTTCTGGCCTGTTTTTATTTTCCCTTCACCGAACAGCAAGCGATGTAATTTAATTGATGTCGCTGGGATTTAAAAAAGCGAAACATTTTAAGGAACCGACGCCGATTTTCATGCGTACGTAAGCCGTTAAATGCAATTTTGAGTGCGCCACCTAACCCCTCATCACGAATTAATCCGCGAGGCGACATTAACGACATTTCGCCATTTTTCTGCATAACATGCTCAAACCCGGCATTCAGGAAGAGTTCACTCCAGCCCTGCCGGGTCATCGGGCTTACGTTTGACTTCACCACCTGCATTAGCTGACTTTGATCGCCCTCACCCAGTTTTTGGCTGGTGAACATAATATCGTGAGTTAATAACCGTCCCCCGGGTTTCAGCACCCGATGGTATTCCGCAATCAGCTTCGCCTTGGCTTTGTCGGCATACATTGTCAACATGGCTTCGTTAATCACAACGTCAAAACTGTTATCAGCAAAAGGGAGAGTGCTCGCGTTAGCAGCCATTACATGGATGTGATTTTCCAGCCCATGAACAGCCACATTACTTCTCGCTCTGGCGAGCGCGTCCTTATCCATATCAATGGCATAAACCGTACAGCCAAAGCGCTGAACCAGCTCTATCGCCGTCGTCGCCATATTGCATGCCACCTCAAGTACCTGGCAATCAGGCGTCAGTTGTGACTGGTTGAACAACCAGTCAGTTGCTTCAATTCCGCCTGGGCGTAGACGGGTTTTACCCAGGCTGGCTAAAAATGTATGGCCCGCTTTTTCAGTCGTGCTCATTTGCCTGTCTCCTTTTTCATAAGTTGCATTATAAATACAACATTAAGATTCAAAGGTGAAGTGTGCGAATGATTTTTATTACAAAATAGACCTCTGCGACAATTCCCATACCGTTAGAGCGGACGTATAGCGTGTGATAGACTGAAGTATCTGACTTACAGGGCTGTAAATCATTATGAAATTGCAACATAAAGCGCTCAGGCACTTTATCTCCGTAAGCGTTATTGTTCTGACATCGACCTTTCTGGTTTACGAACTTGTTGCCAGCGATCGGGCAATGAGCGCGTATATGCGGTATATCATTGAGAAAGCAGATTCATCATTTCTCTATGATAAGTATACAAATCAGAGCATCGCAGCCCATCTTATGCGCCGTTTTTCATCCCCCAAAGAGAGTATTTCACCCGAGCAACGAAAAGCGCTGTGCAACGCTTTCGAGAGCGTTAACGGCACGCATGGACTCAACCTCACCAACCATAACTATCTTCCATTACGCGGTACATTGCAGACCCATTCCGGTAATTGCGTCGAACAACTTGATGACATATTCCTGCTGCCGGCCTTCGACCAGGCGGTAAATGTGAATCGTGAGCTGGTCGATTACGGTCAGGGGTTAGGAACGCTGGAATACAAGTTTCGTTATTACATTGACCTAAAAAATAATTACATCTATTTCTACAATCTCGTTAACTCACTCCAGTTCACCATGAACCATTGGTCCTTTTTGCAAAAAGGCACCCTGGGAATTAATCAGAATGATATTGACGATGTATTTACTGGCCGAACCGTCATTTCCAGTATTTACGAAGATGACCTTACGCAAGAAAAAGTCATGAGCTTTTTAACGCCAGTCTATTCAGACGGCAAACTAAAAGGCGTGGTCATGGTGGATGTGAACAAAGAGAATTTGAAACATATTTTTTATACCAACGATCGTCCTCTTGTATGGCGTTATCTTAACGTCACCCTGTCTGATATCAGCTCGGGAAAGGAGATTATCGTTAACCAAAGCGAGAGCAATCTGTTTCAGTATGTGCATTATATCAATGACATACCCGGTGGAATACGCATCACGTTATCGCTTGATTTCATGTACTTTATTGTCTCGTCATGGAAGATATTCGCCTTTTATCTGTTGGCAACGGTACTTCTGTTGAATATGGTCAGGATGCATTTCCGTTTGTATCACAACGTAACTCGCGAAAATATCAGTGACGCGATGACCGGTCTCTATAACCGCAAAATTTTAACCCCTACGCTTGAACAGCGGTTGCAGCAACTGGTCAATGCAGGAACACTTGTGACATTTATCGCTATTGATTGCGACAAACTGAAAACAATTAATGACACGTTGGGGCACCAGGAAGGCGATCGCGTTATCACCATTCTGGCAAAAGCTATTCAGTCATCTATTCGCAAAAGTGACTATGCGATTCGCCTCGGTGGGGACGAGTTCTGTATTATTCTCATCGATTACGCCACCGAACTTACACCTCGCCTGCTGGAACGCATTAGCCATAACTTACAAATTATTGCGCCGGATAAATCAGTCAGCTTTTCCGCAGGGATATATAATATGCAACCAAACGACACCATTAATGATGCCTATAAAGCATCTGATGCTCAGCTCTATCTTAATAAACAGAAAAAACACCTTCGTTCGTGAAAATTTTTCTGCGCAGGATTTTTATCGTTGTACCAGGAGTAAGAAATGACGGAAGTGAATAAAGGTAATGAGACCCATCAACGTTTGATTTCATTGTTGTCAGAGCAAGGCGCCACGTACCGCGTAATCAGCCATGAAGCAGTCGGCAAGTGTGAAGCCGTGTCAGAGATCCGCGGCACTGCGCTGGGTCAGGGGGCAAAAGCTCTGGTATGCAAAGTGAAAGGCAATGGAGTCAATCAGCATGTGCTGGCTATTCTGTCCGCTGACCAACAGGCCGACCTGAGTCAGCTAGCCAGCCATCTCGGCGGTTTAAGAGCTTCTCTTGCCAGCCCGGCAGAAGTGGATGAGCTAACAGGTTGTGTGTTTGGCGCCATCCCCCCCTTCAGTTTTCATCCTAATCTCAAGCTGGTCGCCGATCCGCTTTTATTCGAGCGCTTTAATGAGATTGCGTTTAATGCCGGGATGTTGGAAAAATCGGTCATCATGGATACTAAAGATTATTTGCGCATAGCCCGACCAGAATTAGTCCAGTTCCGCCGCGCACAATAGCCAGAAATAGTGACCGGTTTATCGGCATAAAAACGCGATCTTATGCGTTCGCCTAAAAATTGTCTTTATCAATAAAAAAAGCCTGTTCCGTCACGCGTTTGCGCGTACAGTAAGCAGGCTTATCTTTTTTTTGGCAAGGAAACTACGATGTTTGATGTCACTCTGCTGATCCTGCTCGGACTGGCAGCTCTGGGCTTTGTCAGCCATAACACCACTGTCGCCGTTTCAATTCTGGTGCTGATTATAGTCCGTGTTACGCCTCTGAATACCTTCTTCCCGTGGATTGAAAAACAGGGCCTGACCGTCGGGATTATCATTCTGACCATCGGCGTGATGGCGCCAATCGCCAGCGGTACGCTCCCCCCTTCCACGCTCATCCATTCATTTGTGAACTGGAAGTCGCTGGTGGCCATTGCTATCGGCGTATTTGTTTCCTGGCTTGGTGGGCGCGGTGTCACGCTGATGGGTAATCAGCCGCAGCTGGTCGCCGGCCTGCTGGTGGGAACTGTGCTGGGCGTGGCTTTATTTCGCGGCGTACCGGTTGGACCACTCATTGCGGCGGGTCTGGTCTCGTTGATTGTTGGGAAGCAGTAGTCAACCCTGTCAGATAACGGCCTGGCGTCTGGCCCAGGCCTTTTTTGAACATGGTGATAAATGCGGTAGTCGAATCGTAACCCAGCATCTGAGCGACCTGCTGTACGTTTCGCCCCTCTATCAACGCCTGTAATGCCAGGATCAGCTGTAGCTGGTGACGCCAGCGACGAAAACTCAGCCCAGTCTCTTTGACCACCAGCCGGGCAAGATTACGTTCACTCATAGCAAATACACTGGCCCACTGGCCCAGGGTTTGCCATTGCGCTGGCTCCTGCGCCATCGTCGCCACCATCTTACGAATTTTTGGGTGGTCGGATACCGGCAACTGCATTTGCTCCTGCGGCTGCTGCGGTAGCTCATCAAATAATACCTGCGTAAGACGTTGTGTTGACGGATCCAGCCGCTGAGCATCGGTTTTCGACGCCAGCGAGAGAATGAGTTCCCGACACAATGGCGCAATTTTCAGCGTGCAGCAGCGTTCCGGCATCACCACTGCATTCGGTTCAATAAACAGAAAGCATAAGCCGGCACCAACAGTAACGTGATTACTGTGTGGAATTTCACCAGGGATCCAAACCGCATACTGAGGAGGAACCATCCACATAGCATTTTCCACTTCACACGTAATCGCGCCGTGCAACGCCAGAATCAACTGACCCTTTCGGTGCTGATGCAGTGGGCTAAAGAGTTCGTCTTCCCGGGCCTGAATACAAAAAGCCACAGCGGCGTCGTGATACAGGTCGGGTTGATATCCATCCAGCCTCAGTCCCAACATAATAATGTCCGATTTTAGCGATAAACTGTCATTTTAGCTTGATTCATCCATCATGTAAAAACGGTAAGGTATCGCCTCGCCTGACGACATGAGAAAACAATGACACATTACTCTTCCCCCCACGGCAAACAGGGTGCTTTGCTTATCGCGGGTATCCTGATGATCGCAACCACGCTACGCGTGACCTTTACCGGCGTAGCCCCACTGCTGGATGCTATCCGGGCTGATTACGGGTTAACCACCGCCCAGACAGGACTCCTGACAACACTTCCCCTTCTCGCTTTTGCGCTGGTTTCGCCTCTGGCTGCGGCCGTTGCACGTCGATGGGGAATTGAACGCAGCTTATTTGCCGCCATGCTGCTGATTTGCGCAGGTATTGGTATACGATCTTTATCCTCACCACTGTTCCTTTTTGGCGGAACCACCCTCATTGGCTGCGGAATAGCATTAGGAAACGTTCTGCTACCAGGGCTAATCAAGCGCGATTTTTCGCAGCATGTAGCGAAACTCACCGGCGCATACTCACTGACGATGGGCGCAGCGGCAGCAATTGGTTCAGCAATCGTGGTACCACTGGCGCTTAACGGATTCGGCTGGCGTGGCGCGTTGTTGATGTTAATGGCCTTTCCTCTGCTGGCTCTGTTTATCTGGCTGCCGCAGTGGCGCCAGAAAGCCCATGCCACGATGAGTAACTCACGTGCGCTGCATTCCCGCGCTATCTGGCGCTCCCGTCTTGCCTGGCAGGTTACTCTGTTTCTGGGGATCAACTCACTTATCTATTACGTGGTAATTGGCTGGTTACCCGCCATTTTGATTAGTCATGGCTACAGTGAAGCTCAGGCCGGATCGCTGCACGGTTTACTGCAATTAGCCACCGCCGCGCCGGGAATACTGATCCCCCTGATCCTGTACAGATTTAAAGATCAGCGGGCCATCGCCGCCCTGGTCGCCCTAATGTGCGCTATCGGTGCTGCTGGTTTCTGGTTGATGCCCGACCGGGCGGTGCTATGGACCCTTCTGTTTGGCTTTGGGTCAGGGGCATCGATGATTCTGGGATTAACTTTCATCGGCCTGCGTGCAAGTTCAGCACATCAGGCTGCTGCCTTATCCGGCATGGCGCAATCTGTCGGGTATTTACTGGCCGCATGCGGACCGCCCCTGATGGGCAAAATTCACGACCTCAACGGTAACTGGCAAATACCGTTGATCGGCGTCGCCCTGTTAGCAACAGTGATGGCTGTGTTTGGATTTTGTGCCGGTAGCAATCGGGAGATAGCTACCTCATAACGCAGCGGGCAGGTTAATGGTAAACCTGCCCTCCTTTTACTCGCGAGCCGCGCGCAGCATCGCCTGGACAAGTGGAACCGGTTTTCCCACCAGCGCTCCGCGTTCATGCTGAAAAAGCGTGCCAACATAAAAAGGATGCGTCACTAACTCAATAGCACGAATATCACCGGCTTCATCCCAGCCCGTCACACGCAAATCACCTCGTTCAAGCTCGACGGCAAATGCCTGAGATACGCCATAATTGCAGTGATATCCCTCAGAGATAATATCTTGTCCGTAGGCTTTTGCGATCAGCGTATTTGCCCGCAGTTCAATATCGTCGGTCTTTTCAACCAGTGAGCAAGCTAACGGTGCGATCACCATGCGACCTTCAGTATCGGTTTCTGCATGGGCGGCATCGCTCCAGCCCAAAACGTTACGGGCATACTCGATAATAGCATGCTGAAAACCGCCGCAGGTTCCAAGAAAAGGGATGCTGTTTTCACGAGCGTAGCGAATCGCAATCAACGCGCCTTCAGGGTGTTTGTACGGGCTACCGGGTACGACCCAGATAGCATCATAGCCGACCAGATCTTCGCTACTACTGATATCAGCGGTAGTTAACCAGTCATAATCAGCCATCAATTCGAGAACAGCGGCAGCATCATCGATTGCAAGGGGAATAGCCTGATGTGCCACAATTTCAGGACTGTAATCGCCCACCAGCGCAATACGAAGCGTATCTTTCACAGGAGACATTTCCATAAGAAATTCCTTATGTCAGAGCAATAAGGGACAACATAAGGAGCCTCAGCCTACTGATTTTTTGTTGTTATCACAATCCCTTAAATTGGGAGTGTGCATATTCAAAATGCTATAATGCTCACGTTTTAGTGATCTTATCTGACCGTAACAAACAGCCAGAAAATGACAAGCGCGGTTTCTTAACAGACTGTATTGCGTAGAGGGAAACAGATGAATATTCAGTGTAAACGCGTCTATGATCCGGCAGAAAAGAGTGATGGCTATCGAGTTCTGGTGGATAAATTGTGGCCGCGCGGGATAAAAAAAACCGATCTGGCCTTCAACGAGTGGAATAAACTTCTCACTCCATCATCAGACTTACGTAAAGCGTTCCACGCAGAGTTGATTGATTTTGAACACTTTTCCGAGCAATACCGCGCAGAACTCGCCCGGCAACAGCAGGAAGGCCAGCGACTCGCTGCGATTGCGCGTCAGCAAACCTTAACCCTGCTGTATGCAGCAAAAAACACGCAGCAAAACCACGCGCTCGTCCTTGCTGAGTGGCTACGTCAATGGTGACTGGCCATCACTGCCCGGCAGTCGGATGATCCCTGCGCCAGAGCGCCCATTCATCAATGACTTCCCCGCCGGGTAATTTACAGTCAGACCGTACTCCTTGCGGAGTCTGAACTGCAATCAGCGAGCCGCCTTTTTGTTCGCAGTACACAGAAGCAGGATTTGCCATGCCAATTTTCGGTGGGGTTGGCGCTTCAGGCTGCGTTTTACATCCAGCCAGTACCAGAATACCTGCCAATACGATAAACCCGGATTTCATGTTAACTCCTGTTCAGAATGTTATCCCGGCAGATTACCCCTACTTCCAGTCCATCTCCATGTTTTACTGAACTGTTTCAATCTGATGTTTATATTATGACCAGTGTGGCATGTTTCATCTTTCACAGTGATGTTTTATCATGCAGACCAATATCGCCCTTATCAGTACCCAGGAGTACTTAGATCTCATGTCGGACATGATCCTCGCCCGAGTCTCACAATCTTTAGCCACTGAGCAGTCTGTTGAGAGTCTGGTTCGGCAACTTCTGGAAATGCTGGAAGTGGTGACTGACATGGAATCGACCTATTTAACTAAAGTCGATTTAGATGCCCGCCTGCAGCATATTCTGTATGCGCGTAACAGCAAGCAGATGCAGATCCCCGAAGGGCTATCCGTGCCGTGGGATGAAACATTGTGCAAACGTGCTATAGAAGAAAACTGCCTGTACAGCGATAACGTGCCAGCGCGCTGGCCTGACTGTAGCGCAGCTCGGGCTCTGGAGATCACCACTTTTTTGAGCACCCCGGTTCATCTGCCGGATGGCACGTTCTACGGTACGCTTTGCGCCACCAGCCGACAACAGCAGACGCTAAGCCAACGTGGTGAACAAGTGCTGCATCTGTTTGCCGGTCTTATCGCCCAGTCTATTCAAAAAGAATCACTGGTTGCTCAGCTGCGTGAAGCAAACGCCGCGCTGATTGCGCACTCCTATACTGACGCATTAACCGGGTTACCTAATCGTCGGGCTATTTTTGAAAATATGGAAACCCTCTTTTCACTTGCCCGTCATCTGAAACACAAGGTTGTCGTTGCCTATATCGATTTAGATGATTTCAAACTCATCAATGACCGGTTTGGACATGAAGTTGGCGATCAGTTTCTGATCCAGATCGGTCGACGCTTGCGTCTTGGATGTTGTGAGAATGATATTCTCGGTCGGCTTGGCGGTGACGAGTTTTTGGTTGCCGGGATGTCACAAGAAGATGAAATAGAACAACGTGACCGTCTGCAGAGAGTGAAGGATCATTTACGACAGCAAATTTGCGGCGACTACCATTTGGGGAATATCCAGCTGTTCTATCCTGGTGCCAGCCTGGGCGTTGTGGAAATAGACCCACAGGAGACCGACGTGAACTGCGCGCTGCACATTGCAGACGGCGCAATGTACCAGGATAAAAAGCGTCAGGATAAAACCACTTTTGTCACGCATTAAGCCCTGCTATTCTGGCTCATCTTTAAATAACTCTGGCAGATAAGAGCATGCGACTCGGTATTATATTCCCCATTATCATTTTCATTTCCGCGGTCGTTTTCTTATCCTGGTTTTTTATTGGCGGCTATGCTGCACCGGGAGCATCTTGATGAAAAAAACAACGCTCATTATGATTGGGGTAGCCATTATTGTGGTGCTGGGGACGGAACTGGGCTGGTGGTAACACAGAATAAAGGCCACCGATATGTGGCCTTTGTTGTCTGTTTCTTAACCTAGCTTTTGATTTTTCTGTAGATAAACAAAACAACGATCGCACCGATAACCGCAACGACAAAACTACCAAAGTTGAAGCCATCAACTTTACCAAAACCGAAGAGTGTACTGATCCACCCACCAACAACAGCACCGATAATCCCTAAGATAATGGTCATAAAGAACCCGCCGCCATCTTTACCCGGCATAATCCATTTTGCCAAAATCCCAGCGATAAGACCGAAAATAATCCATGAAATAATACCCATTTGTTTTCCTCACTTATGTTTTTACGTGAACGATTTACTCGCCGTATAAAAGCATAGCATAGACCTGAAAAATTAAAATTTGTGATCTTAATCACTTTTGATTTTCATCTTTTTCTTATGTTTCACCGGTTTAAACAGTCAGATCCACTGTTTTTTATCTGACGTTTATCGTCATTAATGTCGAATCGACTGTCATTTTCATCCAATTTTCGGAGCCAGCCCTTGCCGTAACTGCGTTTTCACTTATGGCACACTTTATGCTTATACAGCCCGTCGCTACGACAAATCGTAGTCCGCGATGCAATCGCGTGGCTTCGTCTACAATTCGCGCTATTTCAGCTTTTAACAGGTCTGTTATTGATGAAAAAAATCACCAGTGTTTGCCCATACTGTGGGGCCGGGTGCAAGCTCAAGCTTGTTGTTGAAAATAACAAAATCATCCGCGCCGAAGCCGCAGAGGGTGTAACAAATCAAAATCAGTTATGCCTGAAAGGCTACTATGGTTGGGATTTCCTTAACGACACTCGCCTTCTGACCCCCCGTCTGACTCGCCCGATGATCCGCTATGAAAAAGGTGGAAAATTCACGCCCGTTAGTTGGGATGAAGCCATTCGTTACACCGCCAAACGCTTATCCGAAATCAAAAACGCCTATGGTCCCCGCGCCATTATGACAACGGGCTCTTCCCGTGGTACCGGGAATGAAACCAATTATGTGATGCAAAAATTCGCCCGCGGCGTGCTCCATACCAACAATGTCGATTGCTGTGCCCGCGTCTGCCACGGCCCTTCCGTCGCCGGCCTGCAAGAAACGTTAGGCAATGGTGCAATGAGTAACTCCATCAGCGACATTGAAAACTCCAAATGCCTGCTCATCTTTGGTTATAACTGCGCAGATTCTCACCCGATTGTGGCCCGCAGGGTTATCAAAGCGCGTCAGAATGGCGCTAAAATTATTGTGTGCGACCCTCGCCGTATTGAAACAGCACGTATTGCAGACCAGCATCTTCAATTGAAAAACGGCTGTAATATGGCGCTGGTAAATGCCTTCGGCCATGTTCTCATTGAAGAGCAACTCTACGATCGTGAGTATGTGCAAAAACATGCTGAGGGTCTGGAAACCTACTGGGAAACCGTTAAGGATTATGCCCCGGAATCCGTTGAGCACTTAACTGGCGTTCCTGCACAACAGGTGCGTCAGGCGATGCGCACATTTGCATCAGCCCCTTCTGCCACCGTCATGTGGGGGATGGGAGTAACGCAATTTGGGCAGGCCGTTGACGTTGTACGTGGACTATCATCCCTGGCGCTACTGACCGGGAACCTGGGACGTCCCAATGTTGGCGTCGGTCCGGTACGTGGACAAAATAACGTCCAGGGCGCGTGTGACATGGGGGTTCTGCCTAACCAGTTCCCGGGTTACCAGGACGTGACCGATTTTGCAGTAAGGGAGAAATTTGCCAAAGCATGGGGTATTGACGTCAATCTGATGGATGACAAGGTCGGTACACGAATCACTGAAGTCCCACACCTGGCAATAGAAGGCAAAGTCAAAGCCTACTACATCATGGGGGAAGATCCGCTGCAGACCGAAGCCGATTTGGGTCTGGTTCGCGAAGGGTTCAACGCACTCGATTTTGTCGTTGTGCAGGATATCTTTATGACCAAGACGGCGGAAATGGCTGACGTTATTTTGCCTGCTACCTCATGGGGTGAACATGGTGGTGTTTTCACTTGTGCCGACCGTGGCTTCCAGCGTTTTGAAAAAGCCATAGAACCAGGCGGAGATGTGAAACGCGACTGGGAAATTATCAGTCTGCTGGCTAGCGAAATGGGCTATCCAATGCACTATCAAAATAACCAGCAAATCTGGGATGAGATGCGCGAACTGTGCCCATTGTTCTACGGTGTTACCTACGAAAAAATGGGCGATATGGGACACGTCCAGTGGCCTTGCCCGGATCTCGATCATCCAGGCACCCCCTATCTGTACGAAAACAGCCAGTTTGATACCGCCAACGGCAAAGGCAAACTGTTTGCCGCACATTGGCGGGCGCCGGCAGAAGTCCCTGATGAAAAATATCCGATGGTGTTATGTACCGTGCGAGAAGTCGGGCATTATTCCTGTCGTTCTATGACAGGTAACTGCGCGGCACTTCAAGCGCTGGCAGATGAGCCTGGCTATGTACAGATCAATGCCAGTGACGCAGAAAAACACGGGATCCGTCATCGCGATCTGGTATGGGTCAGTTCTCGTCGCGGGAAAGTGATCAGCCGGGCGGATGTCTCAGAGCGCATCAATCGCGGAACGGTTTATATGACCTATCAATGGTGGATTGGCGCATGTAACGAGCTGACGCAGGATAACCTGGATCCTATCTCTAAAACGCCGGAAACCAAATATTGTGCGGTGAATATTGAACACATTGCCGATCAAAGTTGGGCGGAGAACTACGCAGCGCAATCGTACAGCGAAATGAAGTCACGTCTGTGCGAAGCCATTGAGTAAGCGGTAGTAAAACCAGCCTGAGTCTTACTTTCCGGACTCAGGCTGCATGTCCTGTCACTCGGCCAGTTGCGCTTTGCCTACGTGAACAGACGCATACTCTTCCTGCTTATCACGGTGCATAAAGCCGAAGTTAATAAAAAATAACCCCACCATAAACGGCATTTCATACAGTTCTTCAATAAGATCGCCATAATGCGCATTGTGCAGGAATAGCGGTGCCAGCAGACGATGGTGCTCCACGGTGTCGGAAATCAAAAACGCACATACCGTAATCACCAGCAACCAGATCGGCAGCGGTTCCTCACGAAAGCGTCGCGCGATTTCCTGACGTAAGCGTTTCGAGATCAGTACGGGTAGTATAATCATGGCGATTAGAACCACAGAGATGGCGCGGAATACAAGCTTTGGATATTCAGGAAAGTAATCACGTCCCCAGCTGGTACTTCTTCCCAGCAATACTAACCACCACACCGTCGCCCATAACCAAAATTGCTTCCCACCTTCAGGACGGGATAAGGGCCGAATGTACAGTGCGGTAAATACAGCACCAAACAGCAACCATAACGCTTGCCCGTTCTCAATGCTTCGGACAACAAGGCCGTTAAGCAGAGGCAGATTCCAGTTTGCGGTGAACGGGATCGCCACGACAATCAGTCCAAGAATGATTGAAGGTAATGTAAGTCGGGTATCAAATTTCATAAGCGCAGTGTTCTTTTCAGTGTCTGGCTTACGATCATAACCCTTGTGAATAGTTGGCTATTAGCAATGAATGCGTATTTCTTAAGGTTTTCTTAATGTTGTTTCATAAATAACCAATGATGGAACTGGTTAATTTATAAAGACAAAAAGCCGCAACACGCTCTCATAACGCGTTGCGGCTTTACAGAAAGGACCACAAAATTAACCAGTAACAGTATGTGTAATGTTACCAGCCACAGACTTCATGCTCATTTTCGGTATCGTATGAACGTACGGTATTCACCAGGTCTTTGACGACTTCAGCTGCCACATCTGGGATCAGCAACGTCATCGGTGTCTCAGTTTCATAATCAACAGAAACGCCATTGCTGTTGTTAGTGACGGTGACGGTATAGGTTGCTTTACCCATGATTTACTCCTTACCGGTACGCACGACTTTTCGTTGATTAGCACTCTCCATCAGGACTTCAGGCGCAACAAAAAAATCGATATTAAAATAGGTGTCGTCGGTCATTACTTCGATGTTGTGCCATTTTTCCGGCGGAAAAACGCCAAACTGACCGGCTTCAATAATCATCACTTCTTCTGGCTCCGGGCTGTGCTCATCCGCGAATCCGAGATATTTGACCGCCCCCTGCATAACCGAAAGTCGAGGATATACCCCGGCACGGGTTCCCTTATCAAGGTGGCGTTCGAAAATTCCGGCAGGTGCGGTCTCTTTGTTCCAGAACGGAGTTGAACGTGTATGGATATGATTCTGTGGAATTTGAAGCATTTTTCTTCCCTTTTCCAGTCGACAACCAGCGACCTTTATTGAATCGCTGCTGTGAACAGGGTACGCCTCAAAATATATATTTAAAATACCATTTATTGGTTACTGCGGGTTTTCACAATTAATAAGCAAGAGCGGGGAATTTTGAAAGCCCGCCGCCAACAGCGGGCCAGTGGCATTATGACTGAAGCGTAGCCAGACGCGCAGCAAAACCGACAAAAATCAAACCGATAAGAGAGTTGCCAATCTTAGCCAGTTTTTTCTTCGTGCGAATATATTGCGTCACAAACGCGCCGGAGAAAATAAGGAAGCTCAGATAGAAAAAGCTCACTATCTCAAGCGTGATGGCCAAAATAAAAAATGACAGCCCTGAGTGCGGCGCATTGACATCAATAAACTGCACGAAAAACGAAACATAAAACAATATCGCTTTAGGGTTTGTCAGGCTCAGAATTAATGCACGCTTGAAAATCGCGCCAAACGGAACTTCTTCCGCCGCCGCATTACCATTTTTCGATTTCAATGTTGCATAGAGGATCTTCGCGCCGAGATACAGCAGATAAAAAGCACCGAGATAACGGACGATATTAAACAAAACAGGCGTTGTTTTGATCAGTGCAGCGACACCTGCATAAGCCAAAAACATCAATACAGCATCGCCGATAAACACACCGCTTGCTGCAAGATATCCCCCCTTTACTCCTCGTCCGACGCTGTTCTTCAGCACAAATATCGTATTGGGTCCCGGCACCAGCACGATAAAAATAGCACCGACCAGATACGTCCAGTAATTCAGAACTCCATACTCTGCGAACACGTTAACCTCTTCCTGAAAAAACACATGCACTTACTGCGAGACAATATGCTAACGAATGCGCCGTGCGATGGAAAGGAATGGTTGAGAATAATGCTCTCTGTTGCAGCTATATTGCAGCATTATTTTTCTCGTTCCAGATTTGCAACGATGAAACTCATTTTTGCGCCTACCCAATACCCAGCTCAGCCACTAATGTTTATCCATAACTCAAGCCTTCCGAGGCGCCCTTTCATCACCTGGAGAAAGAAAAATGACTATTGCTTATAAACGTCTTGATAAAGATCAGGCTGCCGTACTGCTGGTTGATCACCAAACGGGTTTGCTGTCTCTGGTTCGTGACATAGATCCAGACAAATTCAAAAACAACGTACTGGCTTTGGCCGATCTGGCGAAATACTTCAAGCTACCCACCATTCTGACCACCAGCTTTGAAACGGGCCCTAACGGGCCACTGGTACCCGAGCTGAAGGCGCTGTTCCCTGAAGCCCCTTACATCGCTCGTCCAGGGCAGATAAACGCCTGGGATAATGAAGATTTTGTCAAAGCGATTAAAGCAACGGGCAAAAAGCAGTTGATCATTGCCGGGGTTGTAACGGAAGTGTGCGTTGCGTTTCCTGCGCTGTCCGCAATTGAAGCGGGATTTGATGTATTTGTGGTCACCGATGCGTCTGGCACGTTTAATCCTTTGACCCGTGACTCCGCATGGAATCGTATGTCTTCCGCGGGCGTCCAGCTGATGACCTGGTTCGGTCTGGCCTGTGAACTACACCGCGACTGGCGTAATGATATTGAAGGGTTGGGAACCCTGTTCTCCAACCATATTCCTGACTACCGCAACCTCATGACAAGCTATACCACGCTGACATCCGAAAAATAATTCGCAAGTGACACTTTTTATACAAAACCCGCCATTGCTGGCGGGTTTAAATAAATGGTCGTCGCGCAAATTAATGATGCAGCATCTCGTCAACGACCTCTGCCGCTTTTAGCTGATACGGATAATACGTCGGCCAGTTGTCCATCTCTTCAAGCAAAGCCGCCTGTGAGGTATTACCGGTAAATATGTGGAAATGGCTCGACTTGCGCGGTGCGATAATATGATCGCTGAACTGAACATACTTTGGTGCTTTACTGCCAGCATCTTTGCATTCAAACAGGTAGCGAACGCCTTTCTTACCTGACTGATAAGTCAATATTTTATATCCGGAATAATCATACTTGCACGATTCAACCTGATTACCGGTATGAAATTCCATCACCCCATCCTCAATGCCGATGGTGTCCACATTGGTTACATAACCTTTACGGTAATAGGCTTTAATCTCATCCGCCGTTTTGCTTTTGTCCTTCTCCGCTTTCTTTTTGAATACCGGATCAAGTTCACCGCTTACCAGATATGGGTATACAGACTGCCACATGCCATCCCAGTCGCTCAGCGACCTGTCTTTGACATTTTTATCATCGAAAACACCTTCTGACGCTTTTTGCTCTATTTCTGTCATCGGTGCACCGTGGGAATGGTGACCATGAGCTAGAACCTGACCACTGGCTAAAAGCATCCCCAGAGCGACTGCCAGTTTTTCAAAACGAATAGCCAAAATTTCACCCTCAAAATGTTTGCGAGTGAATTGTTATAATATAACATCACAACATAATCAACACTGATGTTATAAATTCAACCTTGCTGGTGGGCGATTTTCCAGCGGCTGTCAAAATGGGCCTGATACTGTGCCACAACGGCAGGCTCTCCCCTGATAACCAGAACATTCTCAGAATTCTCAAACTCTGCGGATTTGGCAAAATTGAAAGATCCGGTCTCCAGCGTATCGCCATCAATAATCATCACTTTGTCGTGCTGTATGTGGTAATGACCGTCCAGTTGAACATCAATCCCATTGGCAGTGGCAAAGGTGATAGCTTTCTGACTGACCTTGCCCTGGTTGCGTTTTTTATCAACCACGGCCCGCACCACTACGCCTCGTTTTTCCGCATTCACCAGCGCCTTTACAATGTCTGCTGACTGGAAGGAATAAGCCATCATATCGATGGTGTGTTCTGCATGGTTAATTGAATCCAGTACTAATGCCCGAGCAGAGCCTTCCGGAGAAAAACCCACCTGTATCGAGGCATTAGCCTGCGGGATCACTGACCCAAATAAAATGGCAGCAGCAACAATATGTTTCATACTCACTTTCATGTATTACCGGGAGAAGAAGAAACGCCGAAGCAAACCCGACGGCAAATTCAGATTAAGGTGGATGTCGGACAGA
The DNA here is from genome assembly GCF_963864895.1 of Citrobacter sp. S-77. Lineage (NCBI taxonomy): Bacteria > Pseudomonadati > Pseudomonadota > Gammaproteobacteria > Enterobacterales > Enterobacteriaceae > Citrobacter > Citrobacter sp. S-77. The sequence goes on along the minus strand of NZ_CAWLWU010000002.1, from coordinate 1,854,538 downwards.
GTAACGCCTGGGGGCAAATCTGAGCAAGCAATGCCTGCTGATGGCTGATCACAAGCATACCTAATGGGCGGCGCTGGCATTCCTCAAGGAGCAACATCCATATATCTCTTTGAATGGAAGGATCGAGCTGGGCAGTGATTTCATCTGCGATCAGAAAACGCGTACGCGGATCGAGCGCACGGAGTATTGCAATACGGGCCAGTTCACCGCCTGAAAGCTGCCCGGGCCGGCGGGTTAGCCATTCAGGGTTGATATGCAGACGGGCAAGCATGTCAGCATCTGGCTGCCACGCATCTCGTACCGCATCACCGGTGCTTCGCCAGGGGTTAAAAGTTAGCTCAGGGTGTTGTGGGACAAGTTGCACCGGGCAATATTGATGAGTTGGCAACGGTGAATCATCCACCAGTACTTCGCCTGATGTCGGTTTTTGCCAGCCAGCGAGAACGCGTCCCAGCGTTGTTTTCCCAGTCCCGCTGGGCGCGCAAATTCCCATGCGTTCCCCGGCAACAAGCGAGAAGTTCAGGTTTTGCCACAGCACTTTCCCTCCCTGGCGAATCACAACATCACGACAGCACAGCATTCAGCTCTCCAAAAAGTTGATTTTGTTCAGGTAATGCTTGCCATTGTCGCTGCAAATGTTCACTAATATCACCTCGCAGAAGCTGTTCCCGGCTCACGTTATCCGATACCCGCCCCTGATGCAGCGCGACAATCCGGTCGGCATGTCGCGCTGCCAGCGTAAGATCGTGTGTCACCCATAAAACGCCACGGCCTTGCTCGCAAAGACCACGCAACTGCTCAAGCAACTGATTCGCCAATGGGGCATCAAGCCAGGCGGTAATTTCGTCAGCAAGGATATAACGAGCCTGACTGAGCGACGCGTGACACGCCAGGACACGTTTCGCCATCCCGCCGGAAAGCTGGCGCGGAAACGCTTCCAGCACGCTTGACTCAAGTTCGCTACGCTGGAGCAAATGCTCTATTTCCTCCGTTTTCCATGCCTGACCGGAGAGCTGACTTACCCTTTTCAGATGTTTTTTAACAGTCAGCAGCGGATTAAGCGCCTGCACACCTTGTGGCACATAGCTGAAGGTATTACCGCGAAACGCCCGGATGTCATTGCGCTCCAGCTTCTTACCATCCAAAGTAATGGTCCCCTGAAAGCGCAAGTTTTCCGGCAAAAGATCAAGCAGGCATTGTAACAGCAGGCTCTTACCTTCTCCGCTTCCCCCGACTAACGCCACCATCTGACCAGGGGCAACATCAAAAGAGATATCTTGCAGCAGCGATGACCAATTTCTCGCGCCGTACCAGCGATAACGAGCCACCTCCAGCGAGGCCTGCTTCAAACTCAACATGCATTACCCCTTAGCCACAAACGATGCACTGCCCTGGCGAACTGGTCAAATAACATCACCAGGCTGAACAACATGAGCCCCGGAAACAACACCAACCACCAGTTACCATGACTGATAAACCGCAGGGCGTCCGCCAGCAACAAACCCAGTGAAGGTTCATGCGGTGCCAGCCCAAACCCAAGGAAGCTCAGCGCCGCGCTATGTAACACCGCATGAGGGAACATCAGCAGCGTGCCTGTCAACCATTGAGGCAATAACGCCGGGAAATAGTGATGGCGCCAACAGTAAAAATGACCGTGTCCCAACCGCCAGGTCAGTGTCAGGTAGTCACTGTGTGCAACGCGTTCCGCTTCAGCACGCAGGATCAATGCCAGACGCGGCCAGTGGGTTAGCGCAACCGCCATAATCACCCCGCTTTTTCCACCGCCCAGCGTAAAACAAATCAGGATCAGCAACAGCAGATGCGGCATCGACAACATAGCATCGGTTATTAACCGCATAAGAACATCCAAACGCGGATGCAAACGCGAAACGGCAGCCATCAACAAGGCAATCAAACCGCTGCACAACGCTGCACCAATCCCAATTTGCAGGCTGGTTAACGCCCCCTGAAAACATCGAAGCCATAAATCACGCCCAAGATTATCCGTACCAAACCAGTGCAGCGCATCCGGAGGCAAGTGCCGGGCAAGAAGATTGACGTTTACTGGATTATCCAGCGAAACTGAGCCATACACGGCAATAAATAATAAACAGCCTACGGACAGCAAAAGACGAATTAACGTTGGTGTCGGGTTATAGAGCATCAGGACGCTCCAGAGCACGATTCAGAAAATGGACAAGCCAGGTTGAAACGGAGTTGCCGATGAACACCAGCACAGTACTAAACAAGACGATCCCCATTAGCAACGGCACATCACCACGTAATCCGGCATCAATCGTAGCCTGACCCAGTCCGGGATAAGCAAAGACTTTTTCAGCCAGCAATGCGCCGCCAAACAGTTCGCCGAGCGAAGCAAATTGCAGGCACAGCGCAGGCGTAATGGCATGACGCAGTACCTGGTGGCGTAAAAGCGACCATCCCCTGTCCCCCTGAGAACGGGCAAAACGGACAAATTCACTTTTCATCACGCTGGCGATACTTTCTCGCGTGTGGAGCGTAATCTGCCCCAGTCCCAGTAAGCTGAGAGCACATACGGGAAGCACCAGATGACGAAGACGTTCAGCAAACGTCGCCATTTCACCATTATTGCCCGGCTCCCATGCGCAGCAGACGGGCAACACAGGCCAGTGCACCGCGAATACTGCCAGCAATAGCATGCCGATCCAAAAGGTCGGTAAGGAAGAAAGCAGATAACTGAGTCGGCAAATAGCTCGGTCTGGCCAGCGGTTCAGGAAACGTCCGGCGACAAATCCCATTGCTGTTCCCAGCAAACCTGACATCAACCATGCCCCGCCAAGCAGTGCAAAGGACGTCGTAAAACGCTCTTTGATCACGCTGGCTACCGGCGCATTAAACAACATGGAATAGCCGAGATCGCCCTGTAGCACGCGCAAAAACCAGTGTCCAAAGCGCTCCCACAGCGGCTGATCCAGCCCCCAGCGAGCGGCAATTCGCCCATATTGCTCGGGTGGAACGTGCAGGAGATCGTTGCCAATGTAGGCACGAATGGGATCGACCGGTGAAAAGCTGAGTAAGATGAAGGTGCCAGCAGCTACCAGCACCAACAAAACGGCCAACCGAAGAACATACGCCAAAGCAAACTTCATTAACGGCAGGTCCAGGTCCATTCATCAAGATTATTGAGTAGTGACCAGCTACCGTGAATTTCCGGAGCACCAGAGCCTAAGTCAATGCACGGATTTGCCAGATAGGTGTGCTGAATATTTAGCAACCATGCCCATGCAGCATCGCCCTGTACGCCAGCGCCGTGTTTCCCATCCCACTCCACCTGTTGCCAGAAAGGTAACGCATGCTGCCAGTCCGGGGCATCAATGGCCTGTTTGAGATGTTGCTCCACCACAGGGTTACTGTAGTAACCGGGATTGTAATACTCCACACCCGCAGCCTGCCCGCTGTAATGATGGAAAAGCTCCATCGGATCCAGGCTCCCCCATCCAAATAGCGTCGGGTTAGCATGCATATTGCGCTCAACGGTTTCCCAACTTCCTGATTGCAGGGATACTGCAATACCGACAGGTTCCAGCATTGAACGAACGGCTTCAGCGAGATCCCGACGAGTACTGTCGCCACTCGTATACCATAAGGTCAGACGGGCTTCTTTGCCGTCTTTCACGCGTACACCATCTTTACCCACTTTCCAGCCGGACTCTTCCAGGATAGTCCGTGCTTTTTCACTGTCGCCATCTTTGAAAGTGACGGATTTGCTCTGCCATGGAAGCCCCTGAACCGCGCTAAAAGCAGGGATAGCGTGCCCTTCCATAACCTGATCAGCTAATTGCTGCCGATTGATGGCGTAGTTAATGGCCCGTCTGATAGCAACATCGGCCGTGATATCGTTACCGACAGGATAGCCATTGGCATCTTTTTTACCTGCCGGAACCATTGGGAACACAATTCCCCGGTTTTCTACACTGTTGCGAACCCAGAGTTTGAGATCCTTCTGCTGTGGTGCTACGGCCATCGATGGCGCTATACGTACCAGGCCCAGTTGACCACTACGCGCGGCTGCGTAAGCGTTGTCTTCATCCAGGAAAACAAATACCAGCCGATTAAAATCATTTTTCTTGCCAACATACCAGGGGTTAGCCTCCACGATCAGTTGCTGCCCCGGTTGAAAACTCACCAGCCGATACGGGCCTGCACCAATCGGATTTTTGGCGAATGTTTTTTCGTCATACAGTTTTGCCGGCACAATACCTAAAGAACCGAGTACGTTGACAAAGGTACTCTGCGGGCTACGAAGCGTAATTTCCACCGTGCGGCTGTCGAGAATCCGGGCATGGGTGAAATTACCCATGTCAATTTTCCCACCGCTTTGAGCTGCTTTGTTATAGGTAAACACCACATCTTCAGCCGTTAGCGCTGAACCATCGGAGAATTTAAGATCAGGTTTTAGCGTTAACGTCCAGGTTTTACCATCGGCACTGGTCACCACTTTCTCTGCCAGCAGGTTACCCCAGCTCATATCTGCATTTTGTTTTAATAGTGGTGCATGCAGAAGAAGATAACTGCCGTGGCTCCAGCCCAGCATCGGGTCAAACCCTTCCGTTGGTTCGGATCCAATAGCCAGCTTTAATGTCTGACCGTCAACCGCCTTTTGCGCAGCGATAAGTGGTGAGGTAAATGCGAGAGTCAATGCGCACGTAAGCAGCGCCAGCTTGCCTTTAATCATTATCTTATCCAGATTTTGTGTTTTTTTATGCCACACAACAACCCGCTGTCGTTGGGCGACTTCCTGGGGAAAGGATTATGGCGGACAGTATCGACGAAAAAAATGATACAGCGCAGAAAAGTATGACGATTTTAAAAAAACATCATACGACTTTCTAATATTCAGCAAGCGACATGACATTCTTTGCTGAAAGCATGTTTTAACAACATCTGATTTATTCAATTCGATATTAAATGAATGTCAATAATTACAAAGATAACTACTGGCTGATTTTGTCGTCCTTTCTGACTCGAATTTATGACAATTTATGTATATTTATTCAAGAAAGACACCAGAAGTGACAATTTATGTAAATTAATAATGATAATTATTTGTATTATCATTACCATCATTTATCTTACTTCCTTCTAATTTTTAACAAAGGAAGTTTGACTATGCGTTTAAAGCCCGTTGCTTCTGTCGTTCTGTCCTGTATTGGATTCAGCTGTACTAATGCCTTCGCAGAAGACGTTATGGTCGTGACCGCTTCCGGTTACGAAAAAAAAATCACCAACGCTGCTGCCAGCGTTTCCGTTATTTCACAGCAAGAATTACAAACCAATAAATATAATGACTTAGGCGAAGCCCTGCGCTCAGTTGAAGGGGTAGATGTTGAAAGCAGTACCGGTAAAACCGGTGGTCTGGAGATTAGTATCCGTGGTATGCCCGCCAGCTATACCCTGATTTTGATAGACGGTATTCGTCAAAACGGAAGCAGCGACGTTACACCAAACGGCTTCTCTGCCATGAACACCAGCTTTATGCCGCCACTGGCGGCGATTGATCATATTGAAGTGATCCGCGGTCCCATGTCTACGCTTTACGGCTCTGACGCAATTGGTGGTGTTGTTAATATCATTACCAAAAAAAGCACCGATAAATGGAGTACTTCCATCAATACCGGCGTGAACCTGCAAGAAAGTAATAAATGGGGTAACAGCACTGTCGCCAACTTTTGGTCAAGCGGTCCTTTAATCGCAGGCGTCCTGGATATGCAGGTTCGCGGCAGCACGACTCAACGGCAAGGCTCAAGCATCACTTCCCTGAGCGATACATCTTCGACACGTGTGCCCTACCCAACTGAATCTGAAAACTACAATATCGGTACTCGACTGGACTGGAAAACCAGCGAAAACAATACACTCTGGATGGATCTCGACTCAGCCAGACAGCGTTACGATAACGTTGACGGACAGCTTGGTAGCCTGACCGGGGGTTATGACAAGACGCTGCGCTATGAGCGTAACAAAGTGACCCTCGGCCACGATACCGCATTAACATTCGGAACCTGGAAGTCATCCCTGGGCTGGAATGAAACCGAGAATAAAGGCCGACAACTGGTCTCTTCCGCGCTCACACCAGAAAATGCTGGCCGGGCCGGTGATGCCCGTGAACTGAAAAATACCAACGTCATTCTGGACTCTCTGCTGCTGACACCATTAGGTGATTCGCACCTCTTAACCCTCGGGGGAGAATACTGGGATGCGCGTATGAAAGACGGTGTTGTTTTGGCCAATACTGGCGAAACATTCCACCAGAAAACATGGGCTGCCTACGCTGAAGATGAGTGGCACATTCTCGACTCACTGGCATTAACCGCAGGGACACGCTACGAACATAACGATGTCTTTGGCGGTCATCTCAGCCCTCGCGCCTACCTGGTCTGGGATGTATCTGAAGAATGGACGTTGAAAGGCGGCGTCACGACAGGATATAAAGCCCCGTCACTCAGCCAATTACACAATGGTATCAGTGGTGTTACCGCCCAGGGAACCGTCAATACGGTCGGCAACCCGGACCTTAAGCCCGAAGAGAGCACCAGCTATGAAACCGGACTGTATTATGAAAACGATACGGGACTGAACGCTAACATTACCGGCTTCTATACCGAATATAAAAATAAAATTGTCTCGTACTCTATTGATGATTATACCAATAGCTACACCAACAGCGGCAAAGCAAGAACTGATGGTGTTGAATTCGCCAGCACCTTCCCTCTTTGGTCGGACGTGCTGAGTTTATCCCTCAACTACACCTACACTCAGAGCAAACAAAAAGATGGCGATAATAAAGGCGCGCCATTGAGCTATACACCTAAACATATGGCTAACGCACGTTTGAACTGGCAGGCTACGGAAGATATGAATGCCTGGCTGAGCGCACGTTATCGTGGTAAAGCCCCACGTTTTACCGAGAATTACGACAATCTCAGCGCGGTACAAAAGAAAGTATATGACGACAAAGGCGCTAATTTAAAAGCCTGGACCGTTCTGGACATGGGGCTGTCCTATAAACTGACCAAAGAACTGACGCTGAATACGGCAGTTAATAACGTACTGGATAAAGACTTTAGCGACGTCACACTGTATCAGGTAGGCCGCAATAGCACCTACGCGGGTGACTACTTCCAGACAGCGCAATCCACGATCGGCTATGTGATACCTGGCCGTAACTACTGGGTTTCATTAAACTATCAGTTCTAATTTTTGACAATTTATCATCCCGGGCTATTACTTATAGCCCGGACTCAACTGGAAAGTAATGTTAACTTAGCATAATACCGTATCAGATTTACGAGCCATCTGCGCTCACTAAGTAATTCATAAGAATATAACGAGCATCCTGCCGCTTATGTTGATCAATTAATGGCACAAGCCTTCTGAAATGTTCACTTGCACAGTGTTCGTCGAGTGCTGCATGGTCCGGCCATTCTTCGATAAAAATAAAGTGTCCCGGATCCTTTTCATCAATATACAAATCATAAGAAATGCAGAGAGTTTCTTTTTTCGTTGCCGATACCAGCTCATGATACAGAGGGATAACGATATCAACACACTCAACTTTTATGAAATCTTCGGCAATAACTTTTAACATTCGAACCTCCAGGCTAAATCTGACTACACACTATGTGTGAAAGAACCGTTTTAAACAAGATGGACTGACCTGGCGGTTGAACTGATAGGATAAAATTCACTGCAGTTTTTCATGGGCAAAAAAGCATCACATCTAATGGATGATGATGCTTTTGATAATGTTGAATTGCTTTGGGGAACTAGATCAATTTAATCTTAATATCATAACTTTCAAGACCCGTCATTTTCTCACGAGCAATAAACTGAATGTCAGAAACTTCTTTTCCTGTCTTTTTTTTGAGCTCAGCTATTTTCTTTGTGATAAATTCAGATATATCTGTTTCAGTTTTACGTTTCAAATCTTCGACGTTCACTATGCACCTCTTCTGGTCTGTAACGGCATCAACGCGCCAGTAGGTATGATTCAGTTTAACTATACTCTAAATAAATCGAGTTGCAGGAAGACAGCCAGCGAGACGATCTCGGGGACCTGACTCCGGTAAGTGATCCGGATGGACAAGCACAGCTAGCATATATGCAACCTGAAGTACGACGAGTATATGCAACCGTTGATATCTATAGACTATTCAGTAAGAAGATTCAATAACCACAGAGTTACTGTCTATTAGTTAGACAAGAATTGTTCATAGATGAAACAACAGCAGAAGAGTTTATACAACTTGGTAGTAAAAACGCCCGACAGCCATTACAACAACTTCGATGCAGCCTCAAGAATCTCATCAGAACTAACATCACGATCAGAGGCAACATAGACCACTTTATGATCTCCTGTTAGTGAAGGGAAGCCAGCTGACATCACGGTTAGGTGAGCTTTCTCACCATTTGGATACTCACGTAATATCGTGGTGATGCCTTCCATCAATGACACAGTAACCGCTGGTTCTGTGTTAAAAAAAACAATCACTTTTTTCATAACCGCACCATGATGCTCCTGACTGGAACACCTTTTAACAGGTTGAAAAAAAGGCCCCATAAAGGAGCCCAATAAAATTATTTCCTGAAATCCAATGGAGCCTGGCCGGAACGAATGTACAGTGCAATATTATCAAATGTAATCATTGTAGATTTGCAAAAAATACATTTTGCCCCGAAAGGATTTCTGTCAGTAACATCGAAAGTCGATGTTCTGTATTGAGAACCATGACAACATGGACACCGGAAGTGAATATGATTAGTAATAACAGTTACCTTAAAGTGTCACGACATTAACTGCCGATGGGCCTTTGGGTCCCTGTTCCACACCAAACTCGACTTCCTGATTTTCATTCAGAGTTTTAAAATCGGTTCCCTGAATGGCAGAAAAATGGACAAACACATCTTTACTACCGTCTTTAGGAGTAATGAATCCAAATCCTTTCTCAGGATTGAACCACTTAACTAAACCAGTCATTTTATTAGACATCACTATTACCTTTATGAGTAAGCCCTTAGGCAGAATGGTCCGAAAAAAATTTATCAGAAAAAACCAAAAGGATTCTTAAGAGGTGAAAGTGAAGAGAAATACTTCAATAACTACTTCAGATAATTTTGTATCAAACCGCACAACCATTAACGCATGGTTAACCAAACATCGCAAGCTTTAGTTTCATCCTGACTCATTACTTCTTCCAACACACAGAAGAACAAGTGAAGTTTCCCAATAAAAAGAGGATGAAATTTATTGTAAGCCACTGCAAATCATACAGTAAATTTGGCTGATAATCTTATATCAAAATATTAAAGCCCTATTAGTGAAAGAAAGAAAATGCTGTCATCGATCAACGTCATTATCTGGGGGGATTTTGCGCCAAGGGTTCTCCGATGGCGCAGGAGGCTCAGGTTGTACAAACCGGAGATTGAAATCTTAAAGAATGATGAATCTGCGAGATAGCGGTTCTGAGTATAAAAATGGCTGTCTTACTTATACCAGCAGCGTCCACCATTATCTGCCTGACTCGCATCCGGCAGTTCCTCGCAATCAGGAAGAGTTACACCGTGTCTCGTAACCATGCGATATCCATCGGAACTGGTGTAATCGTCGTTCTGATGTTCATGATGGTGATGTTCCTTACGCTCCTGGTCACGCTTTGCATCTGCATAACGTTGTGCGAAGTCCGCAGAACAGCCAGACAATAAAGTCGTGAATACAATAAATGTGATTAACTTTTTCATGTGTTGTGTCTCTTTTATTATAAATTAGCGAACAACTACCGATGCAACAGCATCATCCTGTCCCCAAACCAGAGTCGCATAACGGTCATCCTTACGATATTTACTACCGTCCTGAGAGATACGTGTCCACCCATCAGACTCCATTACATCAACAGCTTCCCCACGAAAGGATCCCACAACCATCTGATTTAAATGCGCGCGGATTACATCCGGAGAATTATATCCTCCGTGACGACGAGCATTTCGCTCATTCTGCTCTGCAGTTTTGTGAATATTACAAGTGGTACCTGCATTCATTTCAGTACAACCGGAACGCTCAAGCTGAGCGCGGTATTGAGCATTAATAGCTAAAGCCGGTGATGTATGAATTACAGCAACAATAGCCACAGCAATTAACTTCTTCATAATATTACCTCTTAAATATTTTCAGCGGTATCAAAGCCCGCACGACATGCTTCAAGTTTTCTGTCAGCACAAACTATTTCATCTGATATTGGACGCCCTTTAATCCCGGCCCTTTCTCAATGGAAGCTCTTCATTCAGTAACCTGAAACACTCTGGCAATATAGACATTAACTCCGTAAAAAATAACAACTTCACAATGATAAACCGCATATTTTACTTTCATTCACAAGTCGAATTTAACATCTTAATAAATATAGACTTCTGACTCACGATGGAATCAATGTTGACATTTATTTGCATGACGGCAGATTACTAACGACAAAAACATGGCATTTAGTTTATCTTAAACATGCTATTAACACGCAAACCAAATGCATCTTTGCTGTATTAATAAATATCACCACGCATATCAGATATGCAAACAGTTTTTACAACCCACCCCTTAATGGGATTATTCTGACTGCGAGTATTGCGCATGAAATAATGTAGACATTCATTTGCAAAGCACCTGCTCTAAACATTGCCCGACACAGAACGTTGCAAAAATGTATAAGTTTATTAGTCAATATATAACAAAATATTGTAACCGAAGTTATTTCAATAATATTTCACATATAAAAGTTGGATGTTGATAAACTTATCATCGTGCAGGCCATAAACGATAAGGATCGACAGGCAAAAAAACGGGAACCGTTCGGTTCCCGTTCTCCCACAACCCAGAATCTGGATTACATGTTTTCGATGATCACGTCGCCAAACTCTGAACATTCCAGCGGGTTAGCACCGCCCATCAGACGTTCGAAATCATAACTTACGGTTTTGGCGTTGATTGCGTCTTCCATTAATGGAATTTCTTTTGGAAGATAGCAGTTTTTATCTATTTGTCATCATTAATATATCTGGCTAGATATGTTTTTTATACAAATTTATGAAATTAAAAAATCTGCCAGAATGACAGATTCCTTTAATTTATAATTAGAGATTTGCAACGTTATGGTATACTTTTTGTACATCATCGTCATCTTCAAGGGCATCAACAAGTCCTGCAAAGATTTCTAAATCTTCTGGTGAAAGCTCAACTTCTGATTGAGCAATCATTTCTAATTCTGTTGTTGAGAATTCAGTAATTCCAGCTGCTTTTAGAGCTGCAATTCCTTTGTGAAGATCTGTAGGTTCAGTATAAATAACGATGTTTCCTTCTTCTTCGGTTACATCACGAACATCAACTTCAGCATCAAGCAAAATTTCAAAAATATGGTCAGGGTCTGTGCCTTCAAATACAATCACGCCAGTATTGTCAAACATATAGCTGACAGCACCTGCCGCTCCGATATTCCCGCCTTTTTTATTGAAAATAGTGCGGACATTAGCAATCGTACGGTTAACATTTGATGTCAAGGTTTCAGCGATAATCATTGAACCATTTGGCCCAAAGCCTTCATAACGCCCTTGCACGAACGTTTCATCTCCGCCACCTTTGGCTTTATCAATTGCTTTATCAATAACATGCTTTGGAACTTGTGCTTGTTTTGCACGTTCAATAACGAATTTTAAAGATGAGTTTGATTCTGGATCTGGTTCGCCTTGTTTAGCAGCAGCATAGATTTCCACACCGAACTTTGCATATACTTTTGACGTTGCACCGTCTTTAGCCGTTTTTTTAGCAACAATATTGGCCCATTTACGTCCCACTGGAATGCTCTCCTCGACAATTTATTTACATTACTGGCAGGTTAATAACCTGCCAGTTTTTTCCGTCATATTATATCATAATATGTAAATACTCGTCTATGAGAAATAAAACATCCAAACTTTACGAAATGTTACTTTGATTTTATCAATAGCTAATATTGTAGATAAGCTACTTCCGAACTTCCTTCTGGTTCTTTTGTTTTTTCTTAATAATTGATCTGCAGCAATAATACATAAGGCAAGAGAAACAAAAGTGATAATCCAGACAAAAACACCTACTGTGTCGGAGAGATGCTATGTTCGTATACATATTTATGATGGCAAATTAGCATCCAAATCCACCTGGTTATAAAACTCCTGCTCCAGTTTCGTTTCCAGTATCGAACGAATCTCAAATGCCAGATTTTTATAAAAAACCGAAAACTCGTCATTTTTGCACAACAGAACAATTTTGCGACGCTCTTTACGTTTTTTGATCCGGATGATCTTTAGCGAGTCAGAAAAAGCTGGAATAGTAGTAATAAACAGCGGCGTAGTTAACGTCCACCCGTAACCACAGGCTATCAGTTTCAAAATCTCATCAGCATTGTCCATTTCAAACTGAATGGCAGGAGAAAAGTTTTGCCATTTTAGCCAGTTGAGTGTCTGGATTCCCGTTGGCGTATTTTGGGTATAAGCAATGTAGTTCCGCTGCTTACATAATTCTTCCAACTCTGTTTCCGGCCATGTTTTGGGACAAATACATAGAAACTCTTCCTCAATCAACGGGTACATTCTAACATTGGGCGGCATTTCAGTATGTAACATGGTTACAGCCAGATTAATATCCCCCTTATTAAGCGCCTGGAGCAATCCAGATGCTGTGCCTGTCACCTGAAAAATATGCTTAACCTGTGGTTGCAGAAACTTAAGGATATCCAGGCCAACGGTTTTACTAATTGAATCCACAAAACCAATTTTCAGATTCGAAATATGTCCGTCGCTTATTGCATTGATATGTTCTTGCAGGTGAACACCGTTATCAATAATTTTTTTTCCTAGCGGGTAGAGTGCTTGCCCGGCAATTGTCATCTGGATTGGTCGCTGTGAACGGTTGACCAGAGCAGTATTTAATCCTACCTCCAGGTTTGCAACCTGCTGCGAAATTGATGACTGAGTCACGTTGAGTTTCCTGGCTGCAGCTGTAAATGAGCCTGTGTCTATCACGGCTAAAAATGCCTGTAATTGCTTAAAATCGAAGTTAATATCCTTCATTCTCATCCCTTAACATTACATTTTTTAATAGTATCTATCTAACTTTTAAATGGTATTTTTTCTTTGAGCTACTTCAAACTATCTGTCATATCACTAAATTAAGGTATAGCCACCTTAATACACAAGAGAAACAGAAATGCGTGAAGAAAAGGATTTATTAGGAACTTTAATGGTGCCAGATGAAGCTTACTACGGTATTCAAACACAACGTGCGGTGCTGAATTTCTCAGTGTCGGGCAAAACAGCAGGAGAAATCCCACACTTTTTATGGTCTATCGCCGCAATCAAGCAAGCGGCAGCACAGGCGAACAGACAAATTGGTGCGCTGGATCAGCAGAAAGCGTCGGCCATCGTTACAGCATTGAAGGAGGTAATGGCCGGTGATTTTGATGCCCATTTCCCCATTGATGTTTTTCAGGGAGGCGGCGGCACTTCAACCAACATGAACATGAATGAAGTGGTCGCAAACCGTGCTAATGAGCTAATTACCGGAAAACGTGGATATGATGAGATTCACCCGAATACCCACGTAAATATGGGACAGTCAACGAATGACGTCATCCCAGCGGCAATGAAAATGACCAGCCGCATGAATATAGATCAATTGTTAGTCCAATTGGAAAAACTGGAAGCAGTGTTAACAGAAAAAAGTTGCCTGTTTGCTGACAAGGTGAAATTAGGGAGAACCTGCTTACAAGATGCAGTGCCGATGACGTTTGGCCAGCAATTTGGCGCTTATCGCACGCAGGTAAGCAGACTTAAAGCAAAAATGGTGGAAGTCAGAGAAGAAGCATTATTTTTACCGTTGGGAGCGACAGCTATAGGTACGGGATTGTCCACTCACGAAGGATATATCCCGGCAGTTTATCAGTGGCTGGAAATTATTACTGGTGATAAATATACCCCGGAAGAAGATTTCTTTGATGGTCTCCAGCACGGTGACTTTTATATTGAATTTTCCGCACAGCTTAAAAAAATAGCTGCGTTTCTCTCCAAAATGGCTACCGATTTTCGTATTCAGGGTTCAGGACCAAGAGCTGGCTTTAATGAAATTATTGTCCCTGCGGTGCAACCGGGCTCTTCAATTATGCCAGGCAAAATTAATCCTGTAATGCCCGAACTGATAAATCAAATTGCGTATCAGGTGATTGGCAATGACCTAACTGTGACGATGGCTGTTGAGGGTGGTGAACTTGATCTGAACGTGTGGGAACCGGTGCTGTTGAAAGCGCTCTTTGAATCCTGCTCGTTATTGACTAAAGGGATACCTTTATTTATTGACAAGTGCCTGAAGGATATCGCGATCAATGAAGAAGTGAGCGCTCGTTATGCAGAGGAAAGTACAGCGCTTGCGACCATTATCGCAACACTGTTTGGCTATCAGGTTGGCTCTCGAATTGCCAAGGCTGCGTTTCAGCAACGGACCAGTGTAAAGCAGGTCGTGTTAGCAGAAAAGCTGCTGACGCCAGTACAGGCAGATTATTTGCTTGATCCAATGAATATGACCGATCCACAAAAAAGTACAGCAGTGATTAAACGCTATCAAAAAGAAATGAATATTTCGTAGTTTATCAATTAAATAAATAATCAGTTTTAACCGGAGGTAATGAATATTTATATTCATTACCTAACCATCCCTTTTGCGAGAATTATAAATAAAAACAGGTCAATTTTATGGTGATGTTACATATCGTGTTATTGCTGGGAACTATCATGCTTGCCGCCCGTTGGGGGGGAATTGGCGTAGGGTTTGCTGGCGGGATCGGATTAGCAATTTCAGTTTTTATTTTTGATGTTCCGGCTGGTGCTCCACCTGTCGACGTCATGCTCATTATTCTGTCTACTATTGTTGCGCTCTCTGCAATGCAACAGGCTGGTGGAATGGATTATTTAGTAACTCTGACAGAGAAATTATTACGCAATAACCCAGGTTACCTAAATATTCTCGCGCCAACAGTGACCTTTATCCTGACTGTACTTTCCGGTACGGGGTATACCGCCATGTCGGTCATGAATGTGATTCAGGAAGTTGCAAAAGATAACGGCATTAGACCCAGCCAACCATTAAGCTCTGCCGTTGTAGCTTCACAGCTAGGTATTACAGCCTCACCAATCTCTGCAGCCACGGCAATTATGTATGGCACCGTGGAGATAATGGGAGTCAGTTTTGGTGATGCTATGTTGATTGTTTTTCCCACCGCTTTTTTTGCTATGTTGGTCGCAGCTTTCATCGCCAGCAGACAAGGTGAAAGTCTGGCTAACGATCCCGTTTGCCAAAAAATCATGCAGGAAAATAAAGTCGTTATAAATAAACACATCAGCTGTAAAATCCCCGCCAGTGCTAAATCCTCGGTAGTAATATTCCTGGTAGGTGTTGTATTTGTTGTTTGCATGTTGATGTTTAAATCGGTTATCGGACATACAATTAACTCCCGTGATTTAATAATCATTACCATGTTTATAGTTTCCACGCTAATTATTTTTATCTGTAAACTAGATATGAAAGAACTGAAGAACTCACCTATATTTAAATCTGGTGCTGAATCACTGGTTGTGGTGTTAGGTATTGTATGGTTAAGCAGCACGCTTATTGGCGCCCATATCGACGAGATAAAAATACAAGCTAGTGATATGTTACGTATGTATCCAGGACTACTGGCGGTAGTTTTTTTCTGTACCAGCGCAATGTTGTTCAGCCAGGGTGCTACATGTGCTTTATTAATGCCCATTGCTGCTTCTATTGGCATTAGCGCTGACGCAATATTAGCTAGTTTCGTCGCTGTTAGCGCGCTTTATCTCACTAATATTTACCCAACAACTGCATTTGCAATTGCAACTGATGATACAGGATCTTTTTTAAGTAATCGGTGGAATGGATCTAAGATAATTAATCATCCATTCTTTTTGCCAGGCTGCATTTCTATATTGACTGCAGTCCCAGTAGGTTTCGCTTTGGCAAAAGTTATTCTTTAATTTATAACATTACTAAGTAAGTATAGGAAATAGTAAGAAACAACCCAAAATATGTTGTCATTCACAGATAAATGACAATTCATTTCTTGCAAAACTATCAAAAACAACGTCCGCTCCAGGCAAGAATGGAGCTGAGTATTAACGAACATCCACCAGTAATAACCGCAAAAAAATTGAGGTATATCTAACTGAAACCTGACGGTATAACTACCATCTGACCATCCAACCTCCCCCAAACTACTGCGGGGGTTTGATAACTTATTTTGATAACCTTTGGCAGCCTAACCCAAAACAACGGGAGCGTTACGCTCCCGTTAGTAAATTTAACAAATTATCGCATTACATGTTTTTCGATGATCGCGTCACCAAACTCGAACATTTCAGCAGCTTAGCTGCCGTCCATCAGACATTCGAAATTATAGGTTATAGATTTCGCGTTAATCGCGCCTTCCATACCCTTAACGATCAGGTCAGCCACTTCTACCCATATGTCGGTGAAGTAGTTAGATCGTTCAATCACAACAATCTGATATTAAAGTATAATTTAATCAATTTCCATATATCTCACTGACTATTGGGACTCTCATAACCCACTGATGATCAATATATGTTTTAGGGTTTTGATAACCGTTTTTGGGTAAATACAACCACCCGACCATTCAAAATGGTTACCGCTAATGGCAACTCTCAATGCCTACCATGCTAAAGCCATACAGCCGTATAGATCCGCTATGAGCGAGAAGCATACGTTGAATAAAGTCCTTTCGGGGGATATAAGTTACTTCTGGTAAGTACGACTTACTTGAAGTGTTTTTACTGGCATCAATCCCCGTAGGTATGAGTTTGTCTTTGTACGAATCAAAACTCATAAATGACGAGTACGAAAACTGGTTAGGCCGTAATCAATACGACACCTGCATCCTGCATCGCTGTGAGGGCCGCCTCTTGATCCATTATTTGCTCTGGCAACATAAAACCGGTCAATGGGCTTTTGAGTAGCGCTTCGATGACGATAGTAACGCCAAGGGCTGTGAAATGCGCCTGTCCTTGTGGGTCTGAAGCGATAATTCGTTTGGACTCTGAAGCGCCTGACACGTTAACACCCTGTATATCAACATACAGTTCTACCGACGCTTGAGTGGCATTTCTCTTACCCTCTGAAGTCCCCACGGCGACATCAAGCCTGATATTGTCAGCACGAGTCATTGCCGCAATAGCGCTGACATCCAGGATACCAAACGGCGTAGTCTCGACACATTCACCACTGATAAGGCAAATGTTACTCTGCTCAGCGGTATAACCCCAGATACCATCTTCCCGTACAAATGCAGGAGCTATCGCCTGATTAAGCTCTTTTTCAGTGACTTTACCTATAGGATCTTCTGGGTCGTGCACTGCGGTCAGCTGTACACGTTTAACAGAATTAAACTGGCTGGCAAGTTTATCAACCAGCGGTAAAAACATTCCCGCCTCATAGTAACCTAATGGTACGATCGGCGAAGTCGCATGATGGAGCAGCGCCATGTTCAGTAGAGGTGCATAGCCGTCGGCAGTCCCTACCGTAATATCAATAAAAGCAATATTGTTGCGAATAGCGTATTCACCTAGCGTATGTTTTGGATCGGGTACGGCGCTGATAATAAGCTGTGAAGTCGATACAAGCGGCGGAAGCTCCCCGCTCATCAAATCAAGACAAACAGTCATGGCGTTTCCCAACTGGGCCGCAAGTTTTTCGCCATTTTGCGGCGAGCGGCCTGCCAGGATTAATTTCGCATCCGGAAAACGCGTCCGCAACTGGGTGGCTAGATTACTGCCTATCATCCCATATCCGCCGGCAATAAAAATCTGCTGTGTCAGTTTGAAATTCATCATATTTCCTCATTTAACGTTGCTGATGAGGTGACTTTAGAACACAAATAAACTTTAATTAAGCTCATTAATTTTTATGAGTTAGTGAGTTTAAATCAGCAATGAATGTTAAAATTTCCGATTTTGAACCCTTTATCGCAGTAGCAACTTTTCGTAGTTTCCGGTTGGCAGCAGAAGCCGCAGGCGTGACATCTTCGGCAATGAGTCATTCGATCCGCCAGCTCGAGGAACGATTAAAGGTACGATTATTTAATCGCACGACTCGCAGCGTATCTCTAACGGATGCCGGGCATAAATTATTTGAATCGCTTTCCCCACTTTTCAATCATGCGATGGATGCCATTGAAGCAATAAATGATTATCGTGCCACACCCATAGGCACGCTACGCATTAACGCGGTCAGGCTGGGGGGGCGTTACCGACTCGCCCCTTTGGTTGCTGGGTTTAACAAGGACTATCCCGACGTCAGAGTGGAAATAATTCAGGACGATAATCTGGTTGATATTGTGAGTAGTGAATACGACGCCGGAGTGAGGCTGAGTGATATCATCGAAAAAGACATGATTTCTATCCCACTTGGTCAGCCTGTTCGTTACGCCGTTGTGGCAAGCCCAGAATACCTCCAAACGCATACCAGCCCAAAGCAGCCTCAGGATCTTCTGAATCACTCCTGTATCCAGTTTCGCTATCCTGGTGGGCGCAGCTATCAGTGGCAATTTGGTCGAGATAACGAGCGCATTGAGATTAATGTGAAGGGAATGCTTGAGGTAAATGACCTCGATGTTGCACTAAGTCTCGCACTGAATGGCGCTGGTATCAGCTACGTGTTGTATGAAATGGCTGAACCCCATATACACAGTCGCAAACTCGTTTCATTACTTGAGGATTGGCTGACAGATCTTCCCGGCTTCTATCTTTATTATTCCAATCGAAAATATGCCTCCGCAGCATTTCAGGCTTTTGTTGAGTATATAAAAAATCATCACTAATACCTGCAACGTCAGGGGAATGCCCGTAATAAGTACTCCTCGTTTTATAGAACATATGAATGTCATTAACGTCCGCACTTGGCAAAGAGCGAACCTAAATATTAACGGGCGTCCACCAGAAATAATAAAAAACTGAGGAATGCCTAATGGGAACCTGGCAATAGAACTTCCATCTGACCGACCAACCTCCCCCAAACTACCAGGAAGTTTTGATAACTTATTTTGATAAAATTTTGATAACCGTTAGCAGCCTAACAAAAAACAACGGGAGCATTACGCTCCCGTTAATGAATTTAACAAATTACCGCATTACATGTTTTCGATGATCGCGTCACCAAACTCTGAACATTTCAGCAGTTTAGCGCCTTCCATCAGACGTTCAAAGTCATAGGTTACGGTCTTAGCGTTGATCGCGCCTTCCATACCTTTAACAATCAGGTCAGCCGCTTCAACCCAACCCATGTGGCGCAGCATCATTTCAGCAGACAGGATGATTGAACCTGGGTTCACTTTATCCTGGCCTGCATACTTCGGAGCGGTACCATGGGTTGCTTCGAACAGTGCGCATTCGTCACCGATGTTTGCACCCGGAGCGATACCGATACCACCAACCTGTGCAGCCAGTGCATCGGAGATATAGTCACCATTCAGGTTCATACAGGCGATAACGTCATACTCAGCCGGACGCAGCAGGATCTGTTGCAGGAACGCATCTGCGATAACGTCCTTAACCACGATCTCTTTACCAGTTTTCGGGTTCTTAATTTTAACCCACGGGCCACCGTCGATCAGTTCACCACCGAACTCTTCACGCGCTAACTGGTAACCCCAGTCTTTGAATGCGCCTTCGGTGAACTTCATAATGTTACCTTTGTGTACCAGGGTAACAGAATCACGGTCGTTAGCGATGGCGTATTCAATCGCTGCACGAACCAGACGTTTGGTTCCTTCTTCAGAACACGGCTTGATACCAATGCCGCAATGTTCCGGGAAGCGAATTTTCTTCACGCCCATCTCTTCGCGCAGGAATTTAATCACTTTCTCAGCATCAGCCGAGTCAGCTTTCCACTCGATACCTGCGTAGATGTCTTCAGAGTTTTCACGGAAAATGACCATATCGGTCAGTTCAGGATGCTTAACCGGGCTTGGGGTGCCCTGGTAGTAACGTACCGGGCGCAGGCAAACGTACAGGTCAAGTTCCTGGCGCAGTGCTACGTTCAGAGAGCGAATACCGCCGCCAACTGGCGTAGTCAGTG
This sequence comes from Citrobacter sp. S-77, assembly GCF_963864895.1. Classification (NCBI taxonomy): domain Bacteria; kingdom Pseudomonadati; phylum Pseudomonadota; class Gammaproteobacteria; order Enterobacterales; family Enterobacteriaceae; genus Citrobacter; species Citrobacter sp. S-77. The sequence continues at coordinate 1,834,323 of NZ_CAWLWU010000002.1, read as the reverse complement.
GGCCTTTGATGGCAACACGGTAGTCACGAATCAGATCAAGGGTTTCAGCAGGCAGCCAGACATCCTGGCCGTAGACTTGGGTGGATTTCTCGCCGGTGTAGATTTCCATCCACGAGATTTTACGCTCGCCTTTATAGGCTTTCTCGACAGCAGCATCGACTACTTTAATCATCGGTGGGGTTACATCAACGCCGATACCGTCGCCTTCAATGAACGGAATAATCGGATTTTCAGGAACGTTGAGTTTGCCGTTTTGCAGGGTGATCTTCTTACCTTCCGCCGGAACAACTACTTTGCTTTCCATTCACCTCTCCTTCGAGCGCTTCTGGTTCTGCTCGTCTGTCATCACGCTGCATGTGCGTTTGCGTCCTGCTACACGGATGCGTTAGAGCAACTTTTGTTAATGATTTGTAATGAGCGTGTCAATACTACCCTATTGTTCGCCGCCATGAAAGACACTCGTTCTTAGGCTATAATGCGGCAATTGATATAATCTGAAAATACCATGCAAAAAACTTCTTTTAGAAATCACCGGGTTGAGCGATTCAGCTCACGACAAGTCACTAAACAGCGTAAAGAAAACCAGCCAAAACGCGTGGTTTTGTTCAATAAACCCTACGATGTTTTGCCGCAATTTACTGACGAAGCGGGCCGAAGAACGTTAAAAGATTTTATTCCTGTACAGGGTGTCTATGCCGCTGGCCGTTTAGATCGGGACAGCGAAGGACTTTTAGTGCTAACTAATGATGGAGCACTACAGGCCCGTCTGACACAACCGGGCAAGCGCACCGGAAAAATCTATTACGTCCAGGTAGAAGGTGAACCAACACCGGAAGCCCTGGAGGCCCTGCGTAATGGTGTGACGCTCAACGATGGCCCAACGCTACCAGCGGGCATTGAGATTGTTGAAGAACCAGAGTGGTTGTGGCCAAGAAATCCGCCTATACGCGAGCGGAAAAATATTCCCACCAGTTGGTTGAAAATCACTTTGTATGAAGGTCGTAACCGCCAGGTGAGGCGGATGACGGCGCACGTTGGTTTCCCTACGCTGCGTCTGATCCGTTATGCGATGGGCAACTACACCCTGGAAAGCCTTGCTAACGGTGAATGGCGGGAAGTGCAGCCATAGCATCGTCTCTTAATGCAACCATTAACAGGGAAGAAACAACATCATGGATAAACGGATCATTGCAACGTTGATGCTGTGCGGCATATCACCATTTTGCTATGCAAATCAGGATTGTGAAGGAATAGCCGGAATCGCGGCAGGAGAGGCAAATTATCTTTACGCCTCTGCTAAAGTGGACACTGGGTCCAGGCTGCATTTCTACTCCGCTCCAGCCAGCAAATGCCAGCTTCCCGCTTTTTTGGTCAATAGCGACACAGTAGAGGTGCTGAGAAGTTCGCAGCGTTATGAAAGCACAGGCATGCTTTCCAAAGACGAACCCTTTCGTTATGTCCGTTATCGGGACACAAACGGCACCTTCGCTACCGGTTGGGTCACAGTAGATGGGCTCGCACCGTTAACTAATCCGCTACCTGTGAGCCCAGCATGTGAGGCGTGGGCAAATAAAGCGATGTCACAGCGCGAAAAGATGCCCCCAGCCGCAAGCAACCTTTATCAGATAAACGGCAGCACGCGCGCAGGATTCTATTCGATGCCGGATGAGCAGTGTCGGAGCCGCTCCACCTTCCTGATTCCCGGCGACATCGTTTCTGCTCAGGAAGAGTCAAAAGATGATTTTATTGAAGTAGTCTACTACACCGCCGATCGCCATATCGTACGCGGCTGGTTAAAAAAATCACAGCTGCAACCTTTAAACAAGGGTGACCGCTATCGCGACGACATTAATCCATTATCTACGGATAAAGCGACACGAGTCGCTACCCTCGATTTGCGCCATGACTATCAATGTGTTTTTTATGAGAGCTGGAATGCTAAGAACGCAATTGAGATTATCGTTCGCGAAGACCATCAAACGGAGTTATGCCGAGGTGCAGCCGATCCACAAACATCCCCTCCGATGGCCTATATCAGTATCCATAAAACCACTGGCGAAATTAGCTGGCCAGATGTAGCTGAAGGCTTTAAAGAAGAATAAGAGGTGAACCATGTTTAAACCGCACGTCACCGTAGCCTGTATTGTGCATGCAGAAGATAAATTTTTAGTCGTTGAGGAGACCATCAACGGTAAAGCGTTGTGGAACCAACCTGCCGGACATCTGGAGGCGGATGAAACCCTGGTACAAGCTGCCGCGCGCGAACTGTGGGAGGAAACCGGCATTCAGGCACAGCCGCAACACTTCATTCGCATGCATCAGTGGATCGCGCCTGACAAAACACCCTTTTTGCGTTTTCTGTTCGCTATTGAGCTTGCCAATATGTGCGCTACTGAACCTCATGACAGCGATATAGACTGCTGTCGCTGGGTGAGTGCGGAAGAGATCATCGCTGCGCCAAACCTGCGGTCTCCGTTGGTTGCTGAGAGTATCCGCTGTTATCAGAGCGGACAACGGTACCCACTAACAATGATCGGTGAATTTAACTGGCCGTTTACAGAGGGTGTCAAGTAAAGGGCTGCGTGCTAGAATATGCCGCCTTGAAGTTCAATGTCGTGAGTATTCCTATGTCTGAAAGCCCAAAAAAAGTGATCGTCGGCATGTCCGGCGGTGTCGACTCCTCCGTTTCTGCCTGGCTGTTGCAACAACAGGGTTATCAGGTAGAAGGCCTGTTCATGAAGAACTGGGAAGAGGACGATGGTGAGGAATACTGTACAGCGGCCGCCGATCTTGCGGATGCACAGGCTGTCTGTGACAAACTCGGCATTGAGCTGCATACCGTAAACTTTGCTGCAGAATACTGGGACAACGTCTTTGAGTTGTTTCTTGAGGAGTACAAAGCGGGTCGTACACCGAATCCGGATATTCTGTGCAACAAAGAAATTAAGTTTAAAGCCTTCCTGGAATTTGCCGCTGAAGATTTAGGTGCTGACTACATCGCCACCGGTCACTACGTTCGCCGCGCGGATGTGGACGGCAAAAGCCGCCTGCTGCGTGGCCTCGACGGTAATAAAGACCAGAGCTATTTTCTCTACACTCTCGGTTATGAGCAAATTGCACAAAGCCTGTTCCCGGTTGGCGAACTGTCCAAGCCGCAGGTGCGTAAAATTGCCGAAGATCTCGGTTTGATTACCGCGAAGAAAAAAGACTCTACTGGTATCTGTTTTATTGGCGAACGTAAATTCCGCGAATTTCTCGGTCGTTACCTTCCTGCTCAGCCAGGAAAAATCATCACCGTTGATGGCGAAGAAATTGGCCAGCACCAGGGGCTGATGTACCACACCCTGGGTCAGCGTAAAGGTCTCGGCATCGGCGGTACGAAAGAAGGTACAGAAGATCCATGGTATGTGGTCGACAAAGACGTTGAGAACAATATCCTCATTGTCGCGCAGGGCCATGAACACCCACGTCTGATGTCCGTTGGCCTTATCGCACAGCAATTACACTGGGTCGACCGCGAACCGTTTACCGGCACAATGCGCTGTACGGTGAAAACCCGCTATCGCCAGACAGACATTCCGTGCACCGTTAAAGCACTGGATGACGAACGTATTGAAGTTATTTTTGATGAGCCGGTAGCAGCGGTAACCCCGGGTCAGTCAGCCGTCTTTTACAACGGTGAAGTGTGCCTCGGCGGCGGTATTATCGAGCAGCGCTTGCCTCTGCCGGTATAATTATTTTATTGGTTTAATACAAGGAAGCAGTGAACGTGGCAAAGAATTATTATGACATCACCCTCGCCCTGGCAGGCATTTGCCAGTCAGCACGCCTGGTGCAACAACTGGCACACCAGGGGCACTGTGATGCCGATGCCCTACACGTTTCACTGAACAGTGTTATCGATATGAACCCCAGCTCTACGCTGGGCGTATTTGGTGGTAGCGAAGCCAATTTACGTCTCGGACTGGAAACACTGCTTGGCGTACTTAATGCCAGCAGCCGTCAGGGGCTGAATGCGGAACTCACTCGCTACACACTAAGCCTGATGGTGCTGGAGCGTAAGCTGTCAGCAGCCAAAGGCGCAATGGACACGCTGGGAGACCGTATCAACGGCTTGCAACGCCAGTTAGACCATTTTGATTTGCAGTCAGAAACGTTAATGAGTGCAATGGCGGGTATCTACGTTGACGTCATCAGCCCACTCGGTCCGCGTATTCAGGTAACAGGTTCGCCAGCCATCCTCCAGAGCCCGCAGGTACAGGCAAAAGTACGCGCTTCGCTTCTGGCTGGCATTCGTGCCGCTGTGCTCTGGCATCAGGTTGGTGGAGGCCGTCTGCAACTCATGTTTTCTCGTAATCGCCTGACCACTCAGGCAAAACAAATTCTTGCTCATTTAACCCCGGAGTTGTGATCTATGGAATTATCCTCACTGACCGCCGTTTCCCCTGTCGATGGACGCTACGGCGATAAAGTCAGCGCGCTGCGCGGGATTTTCAGCGAATACGGTTTGCTGAAATTCCGTGTACAAGTTGAAGTACGCTGGCTGCAAAAACTGGCCGCGCACGCAGCGATCAAGGAAGTTCCTGCTTTTGCTGCCGACGCAATCGGTTTCCTTGATACGATCGTCGCTAACTTCAATGAAGAAGATGCCGCGCGTATCAAAACCATTGAGCGTACGACCAACCACGATGTGAAGGCAGTTGAGTATTTCCTGAAAGAAAAAGTGGCTGATATCCCGGAACTGCACGCAGTTGCCGAATTTATCCACTTCGCCTGTACTTCTGAAGACATCAATAACCTGTCTCATGCGCTGATGCTAAAAACCGCTCGCGACGAAGTGATCCTGCCTTACTGGCGCAAACTTATCGACGCAGTGAAAGATCTCGCAGTGCAGTATCGCGACATTCCCCTGCTCTCCCGTACCCACGGTCAGCCCGCCACACCATCTACGCTGGGCAAAGAAATGGCTAACGTGGCCTACCGTATGGAACGCCAGTATCGCCAGCTAAATCAGGTGGAAATTCTCGGTAAAATCAACGGTGCAGTCGGCAACTATAACGCCCACATCGCCGCCTACCCGGAAGTTGACTGGCATCAGTTCAGTGAAGAATTTGTCACCTCTCTGGGCATTCAGTGGAACCCGTATACCACACAGATTGAACCGCACGACTACATTGCCGAACTGTTCGATTGCGTGGCGCGTTTTAACACCATCCTGATCGATTTTGATCGTGACGTCTGGGGCTATGTCGCGCTGAACCACTTCAAACAGAAAACCATCGCTGGCGAAATTGGTTCATCCACCATGCCACACAAGGTTAACCCAATCGACTTCGAAAACTCCGAAGGAAATCTGGGCCTGTCTAATGCGGTGCTACAGCATCTGGCCAGCAAACTGCCGGTTTCCCGCTGGCAGCGTGACCTGACGGACTCAACCGTCCTGCGTAATCTGGGTGTGGGTATTGGCTATGCGCTCATCGCTTATCAGTCCACGCTGAAGGGTGTGAGTAAACTCGAAGTGAACCGTGACCATCTGCTGGACGAACTGGATCATAACTGGGAAGTACTGGCAGAGCCAATTCAGACCGTAATGCGCCGCTACGGTATTGAAAAACCATACGAAAAACTGAAAGAATTGACCCGAGGCAAGCGTGTTGACGCCGAAGGCATGAAACAGTTTATTGATGGTCTGGCACTGCCAGAAGAAGAGAAAACTCGTCTGAAAGCGATGACGCCTGCCAACTATATTGGTCGCGCTATCACCATGGTTGATGAGCTGAAATAATCTCTCCTGCGCCGGATGACGCTTATGTTTATCCGGCCTGTCTGCCTCCCCCGGATGCCGGATAAGCTTTCTCTACCGCCATCCGGCGCTTCACATCCCTTCTGGTTTATTAAATGTTTATCCCCACAGCACCATAATCAGCGTTAAACTATTCATACCGTTAATTAATGGAGCAGCGATGATGCGCGTACTGGTTGTTGAGGATAATGCATTATTACGTCACCACCTGAAAGTTCAGTTACAGGATTTAGGCCACCAGGTTGATGACGCAGAGGATGCAAAGGAAGCAGACTATTATCTTAACGAACACCTGCCAGATATTGCGATCGTCGATTTAGGACTTCCTGATGAAGATGGCTTGTCGCTGATCCGCCGCTGGCGCAGCAGTGAAGTCTCCCTTCCCATTCTCGTATTAACCGCCCGGGAAGGCTGGCAGGACAAAGTGGAAGTGCTCAGCGCAGGCGCTGACGACTATGTGACCAAGCCATTTCACATTGAAGAGGTAATGGCGCGAATGCAGGCGTTGATGCGCCGCAACAGCGGTCTGGCGTCACAAATTATCTCCCTTCCGCCTTTTCAGGTTGATCTCTCACGTCGTGAATTGTCTGTCAATGACGAAGTCATTAAGCTCACGGCTTTCGAATACACCATTATGGAAACGCTGATCCGTAATAACGGCAAAGTGGTCAGTAAAGATTCGCTGATGTTGCAGCTTTATCCGGATGCCGAGCTGCGCGAGAGCCACACCATCGATGTTTTGATGGGACGTCTGCGCAAAAAAATTCAGGCTCAATATCCGAATGAAGTGATCACCACCGTACGTGGTCAGGGATACCTTTTCGAACTGCGCTAATGAATAAATTCTTGCGACATTTTTTCCCGCTATCGCTGCGTGTACGCTTTTTGCTGGCTACTGCAGGCGTGGTACTGGTGCTCTCTCTGGCCTATGGCATGGTCGCTTTAGTTGGTTACAGCCTGAGCTTTGATAAGACAACCTTCCGCCTGTTGCGCGGTGAAAGTAATCTGTTCTACACCCTTGCGAAATGGGAAAACGGTAAGATAAACGTCGAACTGCCTGAAAATCTCGATATGCAAAGCCCCACAATGTCGCTGATTTATAATGAAAATGGCAAGTTGCTATGGGCGCAACGCGATGTCCCCTGGCTGATACAAAGCATTCGTCCGGACTGGTTAAAAACCAATGGCTTCCATGAGATTGAAGCCAACGTCAATGCGACAAGCACGTTACTCAGCGAGGATCATTCAGCACAGCAGCAGCTTAAAGAAGTCCGGGAAGATGACGACGACGCCGAAATGACCCACTCCGTCGCAGTAAACGTTTACCCTGCCACGGCCAGAATGCCCCAGCTTACTATTGTCGTTGTCGATACCATCCCTATTGAGCTGAAGCGCTCGTATATGGTCTGGAGTTGGTTTATCTACGTACTGGTAGCCAACCTGTTATTAGTCATACCGCTATTATGGGTCGCCGCCTGGTGGAGCTTACGTCCCATTGAATCACTGGCCCGCGAGGTCCGTGAACTCGAAGAGCACCATCGTGAGATGCTTAACCCCGCAACCACGCGCGAGCTTACCAGTCTGGTACGCAACCTCAATCGGTTGCTGAAAAGCGAACGTGAACGTTACGATAAGTACCGCACTACCTTAACCGACCTCACGCATAGTCTGAAAACACCGCTGGCCGTATTGCAAAGTACATTGCGCTCTATGCGCAGTGAAAAGATGAGCATGAGTGATGCGGAACCCCTTATGCTGGAACAGATCAGCCGTATTTCTCAGCAAATTGGCTATTACCTGCATCGCGCCAGTATGCGAGGCAGTAGCGCTCTCCTCAGCCGCGAACTGCACCCTGTTGCCCCTTTACTGGATAAACTGACATCCGCCCTCAATAAGGTGTATCAGCGCAAAGGCGTCAATATCAGTCTCGATATCTCACCCGAAATCAGCTTTGTTGGCGAGCAGAATGATTTTGTCGAAGTGATGGGTAACGTCCTGGATAACGCCTGTAAATACTGCCTGGAGTTCGTCGAAATTTCAGCGCAACTGTCGGAGGACCGCCTGCATATTCTGGTTGAAGACGACGGTCCAGGAATACCACAAAGCAAGCGTGAAATCGTATTTGATCGCGGTCAGCGTGTTGATACGTTACGACCAGGTCAGGGCGTGGGGCTGGCGGTAGCCCGTGAAATTACCGAACAATATGACGGACAAATTATCGCCGGAGACAGCCTGTTAGGCGGTGCACGAATGGAAGTTATTTTTGGCCGTCAGCATCCGGGGCAAAACGACGAGTAAGCTGTTTGTAATATTTATGTGCAGACATCACTTATCTGGTTAAGCATCCGTTATAATCGGAGCAACTAACAGCCTGCGGATGCTCATTATGGAATACCAATTAAACCTCAACTGGCCCGATTTTCTTGAACGCCACTGGCAAAAGCGCCCTGTGGTCTTAAAGCGTGGTTTTAACAATTTTATTGATCCGCTCTCCCCTGACGAACTGGCTGGCCTGGCAATGGAAAGCGAAGTAGACAGTCGACTTGTCAGCCATCAGGACGGTAAATGGCAGGTTAGCCACGGTCCTTTTGAGAGCTATGACCACCTTGGCGAAAACAACTGGTCGCTACTGGTGCAGGCTGTCAATCACTGGCACGAACCCACCGCTGCGCTAATGCGCCCTTTCCGGGAGTTACCGGACTGGCGTATCGACGATCTGATGATCTCCTTTTCGGTACCTGGTGGCGGCGTGGGCCCGCACCTGGATCAGTATGATGTATTTATTATTCAGGGTACCGGTCGCCGTCGCTGGCGTGTGGGTGAAAAACTCCAGCTCAAGCAACATTGTCCGCACCCGGACCTGCTACAGGTCGACCCGTTTGAAGCCATTATTGATGAAGAGCTGGAGCCTGGCGATATTCTGTATATTCCACCAGGATTCCCGCACGAAGGTTATGCGCTGGAAAACGCGATGAATTATTCGGTAGGTTTTCGCGCGCCCAATACCCGGGAGCTTATCAGCGGATTTGCTGATTACGTTCTGCAACGCGAGCTGGGTAGCACTTACTACAGCGACCCGGATCTGCCAGCCCGTGATCATCCGGCGGATGTTCTGCCGCAGGAAATGGACAAACTGCGCGAAATGATGCTTGGGCTGATTAACCAGCCTGAACATTTTAAACAGTGGTTTGGCGAGTTTATTTCCCAGTCTCGTCACGAGCTGGATATCGCCCCACCAGAGCCGCCTTATCAGCCAGACGAAATCTATGATGCCCTGAAACAGGGTGATGTGCTGGTGCGTCTCGGTGGATTGCGCGTATTACGTGTAGGTGATGATGTCTACGCTAACGGTGAAAAAATTGACTCTCCGCATCGACCTGCCCTTGAGGCGCTGGCCAACCATATTGTGCTGACAGCCGAAAACTTCGATGATGCGCTGGAAGATCCCTCTTTCCTTGCAATGCTTGCTGCACTGGTAAACAGCGGGTACTGGTTCTTCGAAGGATAATTGTTGTCGTCATGCCGGATGAGGCGTCAGCCGTCATCCGGCATCTACAGATAAACTTACTTCTGTTTTGCGGTCAATTCCGCAATACGCACGATCACCTGCACTGCTTTTTCCATTCCCTCCAGCGTCACAAACTCATGCTTACCATGATAGTTGTAGCCACCAGTAAACAGATTCGGACATGGTAATCCCATAAACGACAGCTGCGCGCCGTCGGTGCCGCCACGAATGGGTTTCAACACCGGCTGAATATCACAATCACGCATCGCCTGCTGTGCAATATCCAGGACATGTGGATGTTCAACGACTTTTTCGCGCATATTGTAGTAACTGTCTTCTATCACCAGTTCAATATAGCAATCCGGGTGTAACCCCTTGCCGACTTTTTTGGCGATATCCATAATTTTACGTTTACGTGCTTCAAACTGTTTGCGGTCGAAATCACGGATGATGTAGTGCATATCCGCCCGATCAACCGTACCTTTCATGCTTGCCAGGTGATAAAAACCTTCATAACCCTCAGTGGTTTCCGGGCTTTCATCGGCTGGAACTTCAGCATGAATGCGGGCTGCCAGCGACAGCGCATTCACCATTACCCCTTTTGCCGTGCCAGGATGCACATTATTGCCGACGATCTTGATATTGACCGATGCCGCATTGAAGTTTTCAAACTCCAGCTCACCCACGCCACCACCGTCAACGGTATAAGCCCATTTCGCATCAAAGGCTGCAACATCAAAATGCTTTGCCCCTTTGCCAACCTCTTCGTCAGGCGTAAAGGCCACGCGAATATCACCATGCGGAATGTTTTTCTGTATCAGTACGGCCAGCGCGGTCATGATTTCCGCCACGCCCGCTTTGTCATCAGCTCCCAGTAACGTTTTGCCGTCTGTGGTAATCAACGTCTGCCCCAGAAGTTGATGCAGCACCGGGAACATCACCGGCGACAGAACCTCATCACCAATACCTAGCGCAATATCGCCGCCACGGTAGTTTTCAACGATTTGCGGATTGACGTTTTTGCCACTGAAATCCGGTGAGGTATCCACATGGGAAATGAAACCGATAGCGGGAATATTACCTGCCACGTTAGCGGGCAACGTTGCCATCAACGTTCCCTTGTCGCTCAATGCAACGTTAATCAGCCCCATCTCTTCGAGTTGCTGCTTAAGCAACTGCAATAACTTCCACTGTCCTTCGGTGCTGGGAACCTGCCGCACGCCCGATTTTGATTGGGTGTCCAGCGACACGTAGTGTAAAAAACGCTCAAGTAGTTTATCCATGCAGTCACCCTCACTTTTTGTGACAACATTATCAATAAGCAACAAAAGACAAATATTGCGTCAGGTCACTTTTATCCCCGCAAATGAGAATATTTCGCCATGACATCCTTCTGAATATAAAGCTAAGTCAGTAATTCGCAACAAGGATTGGCGATTACAATGGTTTGCCGTAGAATAACGGCCCTCATTAAGAGACATCAAGGTGGTCAACCACAAACCCCGCAATGGTCAGAAATCCGTTGCGTTTACATGGGACAGAGTAAAAAATTGAATAAACAACCGCGTTCGCTTTCTCCACTGGTGCAATTAGCGGGAATTCGCAAAAGTTTCGATGGTAAAGAGGTGATTTCTAACCTGGATTTGACCATCAACAATGGCGAATTCCTCACGCTGCTTGGCCCCTCTGGCTGCGGTAAAACGACCGTTCTTCGCCTGATTGCGGGTCTGGAAACGGTTGATTCCGGTCATATCATGCTGGACAACCAGGACATCACTCACGTTCCTGCGGAAAACCGCTACGTGAACACCGTATTCCAAAGCTATGCGTTATTCCCCCACATGACCGTTTTCGAAAATGTGGCTTTCGGTTTACGCATGCAGAAGACCCCCGCAGCTGACATTCCTCCTCGCGTCACCGAAGCCTTACGTATGGTGCAACTGGAAGAGTTTGCCCAGCGCAAACCACATCAACTCTCCGGTGGGCAGCAACAGCGTGTGGCGATTGCCCGTGCGGTAGTCAACAAACCTCGTTTGCTGTTGTTGGATGAATCACTCTCTGCGCTGGACTACAAACTGCGCAAGCAGATGCAGAACGAACTGAAAGCACTGCAACGTAAGCTCGGCATTACTTTTGTTTTTGTCACTCACGACCAGGAAGAGGCTCTGACGATGTCAGACCGCATCGTAGTGATGCGTGATGGCCGTATAGAACAGGACGGTACGCCGCGTGAAATCTACGAAGAGCCAAAAAATCTGTTCGTTGCCGGATTCATCGGTGAGATCAATATGTTTAATGCGACCGTTATTGAACGTCTGGACGAACAGCGCGTTCGCGCTAACGTTGAGGGTCGCGAGTGCAACATTTATGTGAATTTCGCGGTTGTTCCAGGACAGAAATTAAACGTCCTGCTGCGTCCGGAAGATTTGCGCGTTGATGAGATCAATGATGATAATCATATCGAAGGACTTATCGGCTACGTGCGCGAGCGCAACTACAAAGGCATGACGCTGGAGTCAGTTGTCGAACTGGAAAATGGCAAGATGGTGATGGTCAGTGAATTCTTCAATGAAGACGACCCTGACTTCGATCACTCTCTCGACCAGAAAATGGCCATTAACTGGGTAGAAAGCTGGGAGGTCGTACTGGCTGATGAAGAACACAAGTAAATTCCAGAGTGTGGTGATCGTCACCATTGTCGGTTGGCTTGTGTTATTTGTCTTTCTGCCCAACCTGATGATCATTGGCACCAGCTTTTTGACCCGAGACGATGCAAATTTCGTCAAAATGGTCTTTACGCTGGAAAACTACGCTCGTCTACTCGATCCGCTCTATTTTGAGGTACTGGTTCACTCCCTCAATATGGCGCTAATTGCCACACTTGCTTGTCTTGTGCTCGGCTATCCTTTCGCCTGGTTTTTAGTAAAGCTGCCAGAAAAAGTTCGACCACTGCTACTGTTCCTGCTGATTGTTCCATTCTGGACCAACTCGTTAATTCGCATCTATGGACTCAAAATTTTTCTCAGCACCAAAGGCTATCTCAACGAGTTTCTTCTATGGCTCGGTGTGATTGACACGCCAATTCGCATCATGTTTACCCCCAGTGCAGTAATTATCGGTCTGGTTTACATCCTGCTGCCGTTTATGGTGATGCCGCTCTACTCCAGCATTGAGAAGCTGGACAAGCCACTACTGGAAGCGGCACGCGATCTGGGAGCAAGCAAATTTCAGACCTTTACCCGCATCATTATTCCGCTGACCATGCCGGGGATTATCGCTGGTTGTCTGCTGGTTATGCTGCCCGCGATGGGACTGTTTTACGTTTCCGATCTGATGGGCGGCGCGAAAAACCTGTTAATTGGTAACGTGATTAAAGTTCAGTTCCTGAATATCCGCGACTGGCCATTTGGTGCAGCTACCAGCATTACTCTGACCATCGTGATGGGGCTGATGCTATTGATATACTGGCGTGCTTCCCGCCTACTGAACAAGAAGGTGGAACTCGAATGATCGGTCGACTGCTTCGCGGCGGTTTTATGACCGCAATCTACGCGTATCTGTACATCCCAATCATTATTTTGATTGTGAACTCTTTTAACAGCTCGCGATTTGGCATCAACTGGCAAGGTTTTACCACCAAATGGTATGGCCTGTTGATGAATAATGACAGCCTGTTGCAGGCAGCGCAGCATTCACTGACCATGGCCGTGTTATCTGCAACATTTGCGACCCTGATTGGTTCACTGACGGCAGTTGCACTTTATCGCTATCGTTTTCGCGGCAAACCGTTTGTCAGCGGCATGCTGTTTGTGGTGATGATGTCACCAGATATCGTAATGGCGATTTCACTGCTGGTGCTGTTTATGCTGATCGGGATCCAACTCGGCTTCTGGTCACTGCTGTTCTCGCATATCACCTTCTGCCTGCCTTTTGTGGTAGTGACAGTTTACTCGCGCCTGAAAGGATTTGACGTGCGTATGCTTGAGGCAGCGAAGGATCTGGGGGCCAGTGAAGTGACTATTTTGCGCAAAATTATTCTACCACTGGCCATGCCTGCGGTAGCTGCAGGCTGGTTACTGAGCTTTACCCTGTCGATGGATGATGTCGTTGTCTCATCATTCGTTACCGGACCTGGCTATGAAATTCTGCCACTAAAAATCTACTCAATGGTTAAAGTAGGCGTTTCACCGGAAGTTAACGCGCTGGCTACCATTTTGTTGGTTCTGTCGCTGGTTATGGTTATCGCCAGCCAGCTTATTGCACGTGATAAAACCAAGGGCCGCTAAGGCCGATACTCAGGGGACGTTAAATGAAAAAATGGTCACGCCACCTGCTCGCGGCGGGTGCTCTGGCACTGGGCATGAACACTGCCACAGCTTCCGATAGCAATACACTCTATTTCTATAACTGGACCGAGTACGTTCCACCAGGACTGCTGGAACAGTTTACAAAAGAGACTGGTATTAAGGTTATTTATTCAACCTACGAGTCGAATGAAACCATGTATGCCAAGCTCAAAACCTATAAAGAAGGCGCCTACGACCTGGTGGTACCTTCCACCTATTACGTGGATAAGATGCGCAAAGAGGGCATGATCCAGAAAATTGACAAGTCGAAGTTAACCAACTTCAACAACCTCGATCCGGAAATGCTCAACAAGCCGTTTGACCCGAACAATGACTTCTCAATTCCGTACATCTGGGGGGCAACGGCGATTGGCGTCAATAGTGATGCCATTGATCCGAAAACCGTAACCAGCTGGGCAGACCTGTGGAAACCTGAATACAAAGGCAGTCTGCTGTTAACTGATGATGCCCGTGAAGTATTCCAGATGGCACTACGTAAACTGGGCTATTCCGGCAATACCACCGATCCGAAAGAGATTGAAGCCGCCTATAACGAGTTGAAAAAGCTAATGCCCAACGTAGCCGCATTTAACTCCGATAACCCGGCGAACCCCTATATGGAAGGTGAAGTGAACCTGGGCATGGTGTGGAACGGATCCGCATTTGTCGCGCGTCAGGCTGGCACACCACTGGAAGTCGTGTGGCCGAAAGAAGGAGGTATTTTCTGGATGGACAGCTTGTCTATTCCGGCGAACGCCAAAAATAAAGAAGGTGCGCTGAAACTGATTAATTTCCTGCTGCGCCCGGACGTGGCGAAAGAAGTAGCAGAAACCATTGGTTATCCGACACCTAACCTGGCGGCGCGTAAGTTGCTAAGCCCGGCCGTAGCGAATGATAAAACGCTCTACCCTGACGCGGAAACTATCAGCAAAGGCGAATGGCAAAACGATGTCGGTTCAGCCAGCGCTATTTATGAAGAGTATTATCAGAAGCTGAAGGCAGGACGCTAATACTCTTGCAACCCGGCGAAACATGGCAACGCCGGGTTGCTAGCTGCAATCCCCGAAGTTGATTACGTCTTTCGACTGATTTATTTACCCCCGCCACCAGCTACGCTTACTCTATTCCGACTCTGCTGTGAGGCTCCCAATGGCAACGCTATGGATGCTACTTGAGCTGGTTAACCTCATTGTTTTCACTCTTTTTATTCTCCCTCGCCCTCAACCGGTAGGCGCTCGTCCTTTGCTGCCGATAGCAGCAACCCGACTATTGCGCCTGACCTTCTTACTGCCGATTCTGGCTTTTGGCTACAGTCTGTTTTTTGATCATCAGATTAATCCAGCGGACTGGGGGTACCTGGCGATAGCGATCATCGGTAACGCGCTGGTTATCAAGGGGAAATGGGATCTTGGCGGCAGCCACACCTGGACAGGATATTATTTACCCAACGCTAAACGAGTTACACGCGGCATTTTTGCCTGGATTGCGCACCCTATGTACACCGGGATTATTTTAGTGATTATCTCGTGCAGCCTGGTTTACATTACCCGACTGCCCATATGGCTGAGCGTGTTGGCACTGATCTGCTGTTTTTACATTACAGGATTTTTGATTCTGGCGGCCCTGCGCGAGAGCCGCCAGCTTGTACAGGCTTAAAGAACGTTGCCGGTAAGGGCTTTGGCACAAAAGACGCTTACAGCCCTTTCAGTAACTTCTCAACAAACTCAGGTACTACCTGACTTGCCGGACCGTAATACTTCTCTTCAAACTCGCTTCCCACCTGGCTCGGTTCAAGATTTAACTCCACCGTATGAGCCCCATGCAGTCGGGCTTCGTGCACAAAACCCGCAGCCGGATAGACATGGCCCGATGTGCCAATGGCAATGAAAACATCCGCCATTGCCAGCGCCATATAGATTTCATCCATACCAAGAGGCATTTCACCAAACCACACGACATGTGGGCGAAGCTGTGCCGGAAACTGGCAGCAATGACATTTATCTTCCGGAGTGACATCCTCCGTCCAGTCTAAAATCTGCCCGCTTTGCGAACAGCGTACCTTGAGCAGCTCGCCATGCATATGGATAACATTCCGGCTACCCGCACGTTCATGCAGATTATCGATGTTCTGCGTCACCAGCAAAAAACGGTCGCCAAGCTCTTCTTCGAGTTTCGCCAGCGCGATATGCGCAGCGTTTGGTTGGATCTCGGGCTGCTGAAGTTGTTGGCGGCGAGCGTTATAAAACGACTGAACAAGCCCTGGATTACGACTAAATCCTTCCGGGGTCGCAACATCCTCAACCCGATGTTCTTCCCAAAGGCCATCCGCAGCGCGGAAGGTACGAATACCTGACTCGGCAGAAATCCCCGCTCCCGTCAGGACTAATACTCTTGGTTTTTCCATCAATTCAGGCACCACTCCGTCTCTGAAAAAGATCCGTTGACGCAGGCGATCGCGCATATGGCGTTTATTTTTACGAAAACGGCTTAACCGATGACCCCGACGCGACAGCATAACAACCTCTTTGTATTAATCGGTAAGATGTAGGAAAGCGGCCCCGCGCATCCCACCCGCATCACCGTGTCGTGCCCGTTCAATACGTGGCACACGGGCAACCGGCAGCAGATGGCGTGGCAGTCGGTCTGCCAGTTGCGTTGTTATCGCGGTAAAATTCGACAAACCACCACCAATCACCACTAAATCAGGATCGACGATAGTCAGGATATTCCCCAGGCAAACCGCCAGCAAATCCAGATAGCGTTCGACGTGCGCGCGCGCATGCTCATCACCCTGCTCCCAGAGCGAGATAATTTCGCGGGCATCCAGCGATTGATGGTAGTAATGCTGATACAGCCACGCAAATCCGCCACCGGATAGATAGCTCTCGATACATCCCAGTTGACCACAACCACAGCGACGCAACGGGAAGTCAAACCCCATCAGCGTCAGCGCATCTACTGGTAAACGGATATGACCGAACTCACCGGTGATATAACTGCGTCCAGTGATGGATTTCCCATTAAGGATCAGGCCTCCACCAACGCCCGTGCCGAGGATTAATCCCATCACTAAGGGATACTGGGTGAACTCATCGTCCCAGGCTTCGGAGAGTGCAAAACAGTTGGCATCATTATCCAGGCGAACATCACGATCCAGCCGAGCACTGAGGTCGGCGCGGAGTGGTTTGCCGCTGGCGGCAGGAACGTTAGCCGCGTACAGCGTACCGTCTTCAGTTTCCGGCATACCGGGGATACCAATACCCACCGAACCTTTGACACCAAATCGCTGATCGGCTTCCGTCACCAGATTACAAACTGCATCCAGGAAAGCCTCATAGCTGTCGCGTGGCGTAGGGACACGAATTTCCCACTGCAAACGACGTTGGTTATCAAACACGCCTAGCGCAATTTTAGTCCCGCCGATGTCAAATCCGTAATACATCACCGCTCCTTATTATTTTTACTGGCCGCTAAGTACTCTCGCAGGATCAATATTACTGGCGCGCCGCGCCGGATACCAACTCGCTAAAAGACTCAGCAATAATGCTGTAACCAGCACGTAAATAACATCCAGCCAGTGTAATTCGGATGGCAGGAAGTCAATAAAATAGATATCACCAGAGAGGAACTGATGGCCGATAATTGCTTCAATCCCGTTAATAATCGGCGTCAGCTGCAGCGAGACAACAACCCCGATAACGACGCCTGTCAGGCTACCAAACAGACCCGCCAGCAATCCATACCAGACAAAAATGGCGCGAATCAATCCATCTTTAGCGCCCAGCGTTCTTAATACCGCAATATCGCCACTCTTGTCTTTTACCGCCATCACTAACGTCGAAACGATATTAAAACAGGCGACGCCTATCACCAGGACCATTGCCAGATACATAATGGCGCGGATCATCTGTATGTCGCGATACATATAGCCGTAGGTGCCAATCCAACTCTTAATGTAGACATAGTTATTGGTTACTTCACCGGCATCTCTGACCAGTTTATTGGCATTAAAGACATCGTTAACCTTGAGGGCGATCCCGGAAACGCTGGATCCCATATCCAGATACTGCTGCGCATCTTCCATTGGGATCATAGCGAAGCTGTGATCGAGCTGACCACTCAGTTGCAGAATGCCTGTGACATGTAATCGCACGCGCTTAGGTTGCTGTAACTTGTGATCGGCACTGGCGTTAGGGATCATAATCGACACCCAGTCACCCTGTTTCACCTTCAACGCATCGGCAATACCTTTGCCAATAATGACCTGTTGCTCACCGGCTTTGAAATTGTCCCAGGCGTGGTTTTGCACAAACGAAGGCAGCGCACTCAGACGCTGTTCCTGTTTGGGGTCAACACCTTTCACTTGTACGGCGCGTAAATTCGCCCCACTCTCCACCAGTCCGGTAAAGTTGATGTAGGGTGCTGCTGCCGCAATACCCGGCACTTTCTGCACGTTGTCCAGTGCTTCCTGCCAGTTGTTCCAGGGCTGATTAACCGCTTCAATCTCACCGTGCGGAACAACCGCCAGAATGCGGTTATTCAGCTCGCGCTCAAAGCCGTTCATGGCGCTCAAACCAACGATCAATACCGCTACACCTAATGCGATACCAATGGTAGAAATAACGGAAATCAGCGAGACCATGCCACCGCGCCGCCGACCACGGCTAAAGCGCAGCCCAATCAATAACGATAAAGGCGAAGCCATTACTCTGCTCCCATCAGGCTCAGTTCAGCCGTCAGACGACCATCGCGCATTTCAAGCTGACGACTCATTCGCTTCGCCAGTTGCAGATCGTGCGTCACCACCAGAAATGCCGTGCCCTGAGAACGATTCAGTTCTCCCAGAAGCTCGAAAATACTGTCCGCGTTGCGCGCATCAAGGTTACCCGTCGGCTCATCCGCGAGGACCAGACGCGGGTTATTCACCAATGCGCGAGCAATAGCCACACGCTGGCGCTCGCCGCCCGAAAGTTCAGAAGGACGGTGGCTGGCACGGTGATCCAGCCCAACCGCTTTCAGCATATCGCGCGCACGCTCGGTAATTTCAGCCGGTTTTTTCTTACCGATTAACAAAGGCATCGCCACGTTTTCCAGCGCGGTAAAATCCGGTAACAGATGGTGGAACTGGTAAATAAAACCGAGCTTCTGATTACGTAACTCCGCTTTTGCCGCAGACGAAAGTTTGCTCATTGGCTGGCCGCTAAAAATCACATCGCCTGACGTCGGCGTATCCAAGCCACCCAGCAGATGCAGCAAGGTACTTTTGCCGGAGCCTGAGCTGCCGACAATCGCCATCATTTCACCCTCGCCGACGCAAAAACTGACATCGTGCAACACATCAGTTTGTACGGAGCCTTCCTGATAGCGTTTGCACAGGTTGTCGCATTGCAACAGGATCTTATTCATAACGTAAAGCCTCAGCGGGTTGAGTGGCGGCAGCGCGCCAGGAAGGATAAAGCGTAGACAGCAGCGCGATGGCCATTGCCACCAGCGCAATGACGATAACCTGTAGTGGTTCAATAGCGACCGGCAACGCTGCGCCATCCAGGAGCGTCCCGATAATTGGCATCAGGTTATTCAACTGGCTGGCAAGCAACGCTCCCAGCACAGCGCCCAGCAGCGCGCCAATAATACCTGCGCTGGCCCCCTGAACCATAAACACCATCATTATTTGTCGCGGCGTTAGCCCCTGGGTTTGTAAAATTGCCACTTCCCCTTGCTTCTCCATCACCATCAGGCCCAGCGAAGTAATAATATTGAACGCCGCGACAGCCACGATCAGGCTCAACAGCAGTCCCATCATGTTTTTTTCCATCCGCACAGCCTGGAACAGCTCGCCTTTGCGCTCACGCCAGTCCTGCCACTTAGTCCCCTGCGGCAGCGTTTGCTGACTCAGTGTATCGACCTTCAATGGTTCGTTCAGCCACAGACGCCAGCCTGTGATATTGCCCGCTGGATAGCGCATCAGACGTGATGCGTCCTGGATATTGGTCAGCATCTGGTAGCCATCGACTTCGCTGTTGGCGGCAAAAGTGCCAATCACATTGAACAAACGCTGACTTGGCAGACGTCCCATTGGCGTGAACTGGCTGGCTGACGGCACCATAACGCGGACTTGATCACCCCGGTTCACTCCCAACTGCCCGGCAAGCTGTTCACCGAGGATGACATTATACTTGCCCGGTGCGAGATCTGTTTGCTTCACATTGACCAGATACGGCGTCAGCGGATCTTTTTGCGCCGGGTCGATGCCCAGCATAACGCCAACAGCAACGCTGCGCGCACTTTGCAGGACGACATCTCCCGTCGTCAGCGGTGCAACACGATTGACGCCATTCAATACCACGGCTTTTTCAGGCAGCTGTTGCGGGTTAACGGAGCCCTGTTCAGAAGAGAGAATGGCCTGAGGCATCAGACCAAGAATGTTATTTTGCAGCTCGCGCTCGAAACCGTTCATTACCGACAATACCGTTACCAGTGCCATTACCCCGAGAGTAATGCCTATGGTTGAGAGCCAGGAAACGAAGCGACCGAAGCGATCAGCTGCACGCCCACGCATATAACGCAGGCCGATGAATAGAGCGACAGGTTGATACATGAAATCCGTCTGGTTGCTGTAGCAAAGCCACGAGTATATAAGCGAAAGCGGAATGGGTAAATGACTGAACCGTAAGTGTTCGTCAGCTTTAATCTGAAAAGCATAAACAAATCAATTCACTATAGTTATCTCTCCTCGCATCGTTCTTTGTCCCTGATCTTAATCTGAAAAAAATAAAAAGCAGACGGTTACGCATTACAGCGTTCCCCGGTATCCGCAGGATGACAGACTATCTCACTCAATATGGATACGCTGTCGCAATGAATCAAAAAGAATTATGGATTAATCAAATCAAAGGGTTATGTATATGTCTGGTGGTTATTTACCACTCAGTTATTACCTTTTACCCTCATCTCACCACTTTTCAGCATCCTCTTGCAGAAATGCTGGCCAAAAGCTGGATTTACCTCAACCTGTATCTGGCACCGTTTCGGATGCCAGTATTTTTCTTTATTTCGGGTTATCTCATTCGTCGTTATATCGACAGCGTCTCCTGGACCACCTGTGTGGATAAGCGGATCTGGAATATTGTCTGGGTACTGGTACTGTGGGGAATAGTGCAATGGCTGGCATTAACGACGCTCAATGGCTGGCTGGCCCCGGAACGCGACCTGGCCCATGCAGCCAATGCCGCTTATGCCGATTCCGCGCGTGACTTTACGCGTGGCATGCTTACTGCCAGCACCAGCCTGTGGTATCTGTACGCACTGGTGGTCTACTTTATCCTGTGTAAAACTTTCAACCGCTGGGCATTTCCGCTGCTGCCGCTGTTGATGTTGCTCAGTATAGCGATAAACTTCTTCCCAACGCCGTGGTGGGGAATGAACAGCGTATTACGCAATCTGCCGTATTACAGCCTCGGTGCCTGGTCTGGCGCAACGCTGATGGCGTGGATTAAAGAAGTTCCCCTGGGCCGCCACGCTCTGATATTTACATTTACCGCCTTACTGTCCGTCATGGCCTGGCTGGCAAATGTTTCGCTGCTACTGTCACTGCTCTCCATTGTGCTTATTATGAAAATGTTTTATCAGTTCGAGCAGCGCTTTGGCATGCGGGCCAACAGTCTATTAAGTGTGATTGGCGCGAACACCATCGCTATCTACACCACGCACCGTATCCTGGTCGAGGCGTTCAGCTTAACGCTAATCCCCAAACTGAATCACGCCGCATGGCCTGCAAAAGTGGAACTGGCTGTGTTACTCATTTATCCGTTTGCCAGTTTGTTATTGTGCACCCTCGCCGGACTTATAGTGCGAAAGTTTTCGCAGAAAGCCGTGGCCGATCTGCTTTTTTCCCCGCCGACTTTGGCGACCGTCACCCGCTAACCTCACCGTTTTTTGCCCCCATTTGGGGGCGATTCAATTTGCTTATGAGAAACGATCACGGATAATAAAGAACATTGCTTATCAGACGTATATCTAAACGAGATCCTGACAACCGTTATGCCTGAACAACATCGTTATACGCTCCCAGCGAAAGCTGGCGATCAGCGCCAGTTAGGTGAACTTACCGGTGCCGCCTGCGCTACGCTGGTGGCAGAAATCGCCGAGCACCACGCTGGTCCGGTGGTGCTCATCGCGCCGGACATGCAAAATGCCCTGCGCCTGCATGATGAAATTCGTCAGTTCACCGACCAGATGGTGATGAACCTTGCAGACTGGGAAACACTCCCATACGACAGTTTTTCCCCTCATCAGGAAATCATCTCCTCACGGCTCTCTACATTGTATCAACTGCCTTCCATGCAGCGCGGTGTACTGATTGTGCCGGTAAACACTCTGATGCAGCGCGTGTGCCCACACAGCTATCTGCACGGTCATGCACTGGTGATGAAAAAAGGCCAACGCCTGTCGCGCGATGCCCTGCGTGAGCAACTGGACAGCGCCGGTTATCGCCACGTTGACCAGGTCATGGAACACGGCGAATATGCCACACGCGGCGCGTTACTGGACCTGTTTCCGATGGGCAGTGAACTGCCTTACCGCCTTGATTTCTTTGATGATGAAATTGACAGTTTGCGTCTGTTTGATACAGATACTCAACGCACACTGGAAGAAGTCGACGCTATTAACTTATTACCCGCACACGAATTCCCTACGGATAAAACGGCCATCGAGCTGTTCCGTAGCCAGTGGCGCGATACTTTTGAAGTTAAACGCGACGCGGAGCATATTTACCAGCAGGTCAGTAAAGGCACGCTGCCTGCCGGGATCGAATACTGGCAGCCGCTGTTTTTCAGCGAACCGCTGCCGCCGCTTTTCAGCTACTTCCCCGCAAATACGCTGCTGGTGAATACTAGCGATTTAGAGACCAGCGCAGAACGCTTTCAGGTCGATACGCTATCGCGCTTCGAAAACCGGGGCGTCGATCCGATGCGCCCTCTTCTGCCGCCGGAATCATTGTGGTTACGCGTGGATGAGCTGTTCTCTGAGCTTAAACGCTGGCCACGCGTTCAGCTCAAAACTGAGAGCCTGCCGAAAAAAGCTGCAAATACCAACCTGGGATTCAAGAAGCTCCCGGACCTGGCGGTACAAGCGCAGCAAAAAGCACCACTGGATGCGTTACGTAAATTTCTCGAATCATTTGATGGCCCGGTGATTTTCTCGGTTGAAAGTGAAGGGCGCCGTGAAGCGCTTGGCGACCTTCTCGCCCGCATCAAGATTGCTCCGAAACGTATTTTACGCCTCGATGAAGCGGTCGATGCCGGTCGCTATCTGATGATTGGCTCAGCGGAACACGGGTTCATCGACAGCAACCGGAATCTGGCGCTGATCTGCGAAAGCGATCTTCTCGGTGAGCGAGTGGCGCGTCGCCGTCAGGACTCGCGCCGCACCATCAACCCGGACACATTAATCCGTAACCTCGCTGAACTGCACCCTGGTCAGCCGGTGGTGCATCTTGAACACGGCGTGGGACGCTATGCCGGTATGACCACCCTGGAAGCCGGCGGTATCACTGGTGAGTATCTGATGCTCACCTACGCCAATGACGCCAAACTGTATGTGCCGGTGTCGTCGTTACATCTTATTAGCCGCTACGCCGGTGGTGCGGAAGAGAATGCGCCACTGCATAAACTTGGCGGCGATGCCTGGTCGCGTGCCCGTCAGAAAGCCGCCGAGAAAGTTCGCGATGTCGCAGCAGAACTGCTGGATATCTACGCCCAACGCGCCGCAAAAGAAGGTTTTGCCTTTAAGCATGATCGTGAACAGTATCAGTTGTTCTGTGACAGCTTCCCGTTTGAGACCACACCGGATCAGGCCCAGGCCATTAACGCTGTACTCAGCGACATGTGTCAGCCACTGGCAATGGACAGACTGGTCTGTGGCGATGTGGGCTTTGGTAAAACCGAAGTGGCGATGCGTGCTGCATTCCTTGCCGTAGAGAACCACAAACAGGTCGCCGTGCTGGTACCGACCACCCTGCTCGCCCAGCAGCACTTTGACAACTTCCGCGACCGCTTTGCCAACTGGCCAGTACGCATTGAGATGCTATCCCGTTTCCGCAGTGCCAAAGAGCAGGCGCAAATTCTCGAACAGGTCGCTGAGGGGAAAATCGATATCCTGATTGGTACTCACAAACTGCTGCAAAGTGATGTGAAGCTAAAAGATTTGGGCCTGCTTATCGTCGACGAAGAGCACCGGTTCGGCGTACGACATAAAGAGCGCATTAAAGCGATGCGCGCTGACGTAGATATTCTGACGCTGACGGCAACCCCCATCCCGCGAACCCTCAATATGGCAATGAGCGGCATGCGCGATCTGTCGATTATCGCTACACCTCCTGCCCGTCGCCTGGCGGTTAAAACCTTTGTTCGTGAGTACGACAATCTGGTGGTGCGTGAAGCAATCCTGCGTGAGGTTCTGCGCGGTGGTCAGGTCTATTATTTGTTCAACGATGTCGAGAATATCCAGAAAACTGCAGATCGGCTGGCGGAGCTGGTGCCTGAAGCGCGCATTGCCATTGGACACGGACAAATGCGCGAGCGGGAACTGGAACGCGTGATGAACGATTTCCACCACCAGCGCTTTAACGTGCTGGTGTGCACCACCATTATTGAAACCGGAATCGACATCCCAACCGCCAACACCATTATTATCGAGCGCGCAGACCATTTTGGGCTGGCACAGTTACACCAGTTACGCGGTCGCGTCGGGCGTTCGCACCACCAGGCTTACGCCTGGCTGTTGACACCGCATCCGAAAGCAATGACGACTGATGCCCAAAAACGCCTTGAAGCTATCGCCTCGCTGGAAGATCTGGGTGCCGGATTTGCGCTGGCAACTCACGACCTCGAAATTCGCGGTGCGGGTGAACTGCTGGGTGAAGACCAGAGTGGCTCAATGGAAACCATCGGCTTCTCGCTGTACATGGAACTACTGGAAAACGCTGTCGATGCTCTGAAAGAAGGCCGGGAACCGTCGCTGGAAGATCTCACCAGTCAGCAAACTGAAGTGGAATTACGGGTACCGTCGCTGCTACCGGATGACTACATTCCCGATGTTAATACACGACTGTCGTTCTATAAACGCATCGCCAGTGCGAAGAACGAAAATGAGCTGGAAGAGATCAAGGTCGAGCTGATCGACCGTTTCGGTCTGCTGCCCGATCCGGCCAGGACATTGCTGGATGTCGCCCGTTTACGCCAGCAGGCACAGAAACTGGGTATCAGAAAGCTCGAGGGAAATGAAAAAGGTGGCACGATTGAGTTTGCAGAGAAAAACCACGTCAACCCGGTCTGGTTGATTGGACTATTGCAAAAACAGCCGCAACATTTCCGTCTGGATGGCCCTACCCGTCTGAAATTCATGCAGGAACTGAGCGAGCGAAAAAAACGCATCGAATGGGTGCGTCAGTTTATGCGCCAGCTTGAAGAGAACGCGGTAGCGTAAACGGCGGGTCGGGTGAGTACAACGCTCACCCGACCCGGTATTTACAAACTCTTTGCACTTCCCTGCACTTCCCGACAGAGCAAACCGCCATAATTCCTGTTTACTTTTACATAACAATAACCACGTAAAAACAATGGATTTATGGTGATGTTAAACAATATATCTATCTCTCGCTGGTTCACATTTGTTACGCTCGCCGCAACCATGGTTTTGGCCCTTCCGGCTCAGGCAAATACCTGGCCGCTACCTCCTCCCGGAAGCAAGGTGGTTGGTAAAAACGCCGTTCACGTTGTCGAAAATAATGGCGGTTCACTGGAAGCTATTGCGAAAAAATACAACGTTGGTTTTTTAGCTCTGCTACAGGCGAATCCTGGCGTTGATCCTTTCGTACCTCGGGCGGGCAGTGTGCTGACTATTCCGTTGCAGACCTTGCTGCCCGATGCACCGCGCGAAGGCATTGTGATTAACCTCGCTGAGCTGCGTCTTTATTACTATCATCCGGGTAAAAATTCGGTGACCGTGTATCCCATTGGCATCGGTCAGTTGGGCGGAGACACACTGACACCAACAATGGTTACCACCATTTCAGATAAACGAGCCAACCCAACCTGGACGCCAACCGCTAATATTCGAGCACGTTATAAAGCGCAGGGGATCGACCTACCGGCTGTGGTACCTGCTGGCCCGGACAACCCCATGGGCCACCATGCCATTCGCTTAGCGGCATACGGTGGTGTTTATCTGCTGCATGGCACAAACGCTGATTTTGGTATCGGTATGCGTGTCAGCTCTGGTTGTATTCGCCTGCGCGATGGCGATATTGAGACCTTATTCCGCCAGGTAACTCCTGGAACAAAGGTCAATATCATTAACACGCCAATTAAAGCGTCTGTTGAACCAAACGGTATGCGTCTGGTTGAAGTGCACCAACCGCTGTCGAAAAATATAGATGACGACCCGCAGGTACTGCCGATCGTACTGAATACGTCAATGCAGAACTTTAAAAATGCAGTGCAAACGGACCAGACCGTCATGGAGCATGCGATGGAGCTACGCTCAGGGATGCCGGTCGACGTGACACGCCATCACGACGTTACTCAGCAGACACTGTAAAACACAACCCATGAAAAAACCCCGCTGGACGTTGTTCAGCGGGGTTTTTTATTTAAATCGCAGTGGCATTACGATGGGTTAAAACTTATTTATAAATAACCGCAGTCCCGTGGAGGGTGTTAGGACCGGTAACGGAAGTAATGCGGAACGACTTCGCGCCCATTTCATCCGCTTTCTGTGCCAGTTGATCTTCCAGAGAACCTAAGTTGGTACCTGCATTAGCAGAAATAGTCCCAACTTTCTGTTGGTCTGCAGGCGTTGCCTGAACCTCAACAGCAGCAAAGCTGGCGAATGAAAGTGAGCTCAGAACGGTAGCAAGAAGGAGTGTTTGTACGTTTTTCATAATTGTGACCTTTAGCAGATGAATGTGCGTCGCAAAGATTAACTTAACGATCGATAGGTAAATCATAGATGTGATCCAGGTCACACGTCAACAATTTTTTATAATGATCGTTATACAAATCATAAAGGCCTTATCTTTCATGCTAATAGCCATGAATTATTTTTATCGTGAATCTGCTGGAGAGTGTGGTCGAATATTTTTATAATGGTTATTCAACAAACCCAATCAGGTACGACGGCACCATGACAACTGAAACAACGAGTTGTACAAAGAAAAGCCGTGGCCGACCAAAAGTGTTCGACAGGGAAGCCGCGCTTGATAAGGCCATGACACTCTTCTGGCAGCACGGGTATGAAGCGACATCGCTCTCCGATCTCGTGGAAGCAACCGGTGCTAAAGCGCCCACGCTGTATGCGGAATTTACCAATAAAGAAGGATTATTTCGCGCCGTGCTGGACCGCTACATCAGCCGTTTTGCGGCAAAACATGAAGCTCAGCTTTTTTGCGAAGAAAAAAGTCTTGAGTCTGCACTGGAAGACTATTTCACAGCCATAGCCACCTGTTTCACCAGCAAGGACACACCTGCGGGATGTTTTATGATTAATACCTCCGCAACGCTTGCTGCCTCCTCCCGTGACATTGCACACACGGTTAAAACCCGCCACGCTATGCAGGAACAGACGCTTGCCCGGTTTCTTTGCCAACGCCAGGAACATGGTGAAATTCCTGCCCACTGCGATCCGCAGAAACTGGCCGAATTTCTGAACTGTATTTTACAAGGAATGTCGATCAGTGCCCGTGAAGGCGCAACGTTCGAAAAACTGATGCAGATAACCCATACAACCTTGCGGCTGTGGCCTGAATTACTCAAAGAGTAATGCTTTACCGTGACAACTTTTCATTTCTAAGATTATCGGGAGTTTATCTCGCTCCCGATCCCCTCTGAATCACCCTACTTTTATCATTGTTTTCATAACCTTAATGCTACATTTTTGTAAAAACAATTGATAATCACAATCAATATCAGCAATATTTGCATTTGTTTTAACATCTATTTCCCAATGTAACTATCGGTTTCTACGCCGCAATAAAAAAAACAGACCGACTCTTTTTTAAAAGGAATGCGAATGAATAAGCGTCTTTGGGTGCTCAATCCAATCTTATTATCTTTAACCCTGCCGGTAATGGCGGCACAGAATGAAGAAGAAAATCTCATCGTCAGCGCCAACCGTAGCCAGCGAACTGTGGCTGAAATGGCGCAAACCACCTGGGTCATTGAAGGCAGCGAGATTGAACAGCAGGTTCAGGGTGGTAAAGAGTTCAAAGATGTGCTGGCTCAGTTAATCCCTGGAATTGACGTCAGCAGTCAGGGACGGACGAACTACGGGATGAACATGCGTGGACGCGCCATCGTTGTGTTGATTGACGGTGTTCGCCTGAACTCCTCCCGTACCGACAGCCGCCAACTGGATTCCATTGACCCCTTTAATATTGCGCATATCGAGGTTATCTCTGGTGCAACGTCGTTGTATGGCGGTGGAAGTACCGGTGGGTTGATCAATATTGTCACCAAAAAAGGCCAGCCAGAACGCGAAGTTGAACTCGAACTGGGAAGCAAAAGCGGCTTCAACAACAGTAACGATCATGACGAACGTGTCGCCGCAGCTGTCAGCGGAGGAACCGATCACGCTTCCGGACGCATGTCCGTCGCTTATCAACGATTTGGCGGCTGGTATGACGGCAACAACGATGCCTTAATGCTGGATAACACTCAAACCGGCCTGCAGCATTCCGATCGTCTCGACATCATGGGCACCGGGACAATAGAGATTGATGACAACCGTCAACTACAACTGGTAACCCAGTACTATAAAAGCCAGGGGGATGATGATTACGGATTATATCTGGGCGAGAATATGTCGGCGGTGACGGGAACGGGGAAAGCCTACACCAGCAGCGGTCTGAGTTCCGATCGCATTCCCGGCACGGAGCGTCATCTTATCAGCCTGCAATATTCCGATGCTGACTTCTTCGGCCAGAATTTGGTCAGTCAGGTTTACTACCGTGATGAATCTCTGACATTCTACCCCTTCCCTACACTGAGCAAAGGCAAAGTCACCAGTTTCTCCGCATCACAGCAGGATACCGATCAATTTGGCGCAAAAATTACCCTTAATAGCCAACTGATGGAGAACTGGGAGCTGACATGGGGTATCGATGCGGACCATGAAACCTTCGACTCCAACCAGAAATTCTTTGATCTTGCCTGGTCCCTGCCCTCTGGCGGCATGGATAACCGCACCGCCTATACCACCGGGCGTTATCCTGGTTACAGCATTACCAACTTCGCGCCTTTCCTGCAAAACAGCTATGACATAAACGACATCTTCACGTTAAGTGCCGGCGTTCGCTATCAATGGACCGAAAACCGGGTTGATGATTTTGTCGGCTATGCGCAGCAACAAGGGATTGCTAATGGGCTGGCGCACTCTGCAGATGTGATTCCTGGCGGGAAAACTGATTACGATAATTTCCTGTTTAATGCGGGCATTCTTGCACATCTGACTGACCGTCAGCAGACATGGTTTAATTTCTCTCAGGGTGTGGAGCTTCCCGATCCGGGGAAATACTACGGGAACGGTACTTACTCACTTGTCGGTGACCATTATCAACTCCAGCGTAGTGTCAATGTGGCAGATTCTCGGCTGGAAGGCATAAAGGTAAACTCTTTCGAACTGGGTTGGCGCTACACCGGTGATAGCCTGCGCACTCAACTGGCGGCCTACTACTCTACCTCGGATAAGTCGATTGTCATTAACCGCAGCGATATGACCATTAACGTGCAACCAGACGATCGCCGGATATATGGCCTCGAAGGTGCCGTGGATTATTTCATTGCTGACACTGACTGGAGCCTGGGAAGTAACTTCAATATCATCAAATCGGAAGTCAAACAGAACGGTAAATGGCAGAAGTGGGACGTCACACTGGCCTCGCCATCAAAAGCAACCGCCTGGGTCGGCTGGGCGCCTGAACTGTGGTCGTTACGTATACAGAGTCAGCAGACATTTGACCTGAGCGACGCCAGCGGCAACAAGCTGGACGGGTATAACACCATGGATTTCATAGGCAGCTATCAGCTCCCGCTGGGTAAACTGACCTTCAGCGTTGAAAACCTGCTGAATGAAGAATACACCACACTTTGGGGACAACGTGCACCGTTACTTTACAGCCCAACCTACGGTAGCCCTTCACTCTATGAATACAAAGGCCGCGGTCGCACCTTTGGTCTGAACTATGCCTTAACCTTCTGATAAAAAAAGCCCCCCAGCCTGAGCGATTGGGGGGCTAATTGATGTGCAGAGTAAAGCTTTTTTACGCTTTGTTATTCAGAACCAACTGGCCATTGTTATCCAGTGGAATTTGCGAACCAGGATCTTTATCCATCCGGATTTTGCCCTGCTGATCGCCAATTTTGTACGTTACGTCGTAACCAAGCATTTTTTCCGACTTGTCATACACCGTTTTACAACGCTGCTGTGTGGTGGTGTATGTATCGTTTTCCTGCATTGAACCCTGGATCTGGTTACCAGCATAACCGCCACCTAAAGCACCAGCGACGGTCGCAATGTCTTTACCTCGTCCACCACCAAACTGATGACCGATAACACCACCCGCAACAGCGCCCAGTACCGAACCGGCAATACGATTCTCATCCTGCACAGGTTTACGATGGGTAACGGTAACGTTACGGCACTCCTGACGCGGCGTTTTTACCGTTTCTTTTATCGGCGTCGCAGAGACGACGTGTGCATATTGTGGGCCACGTTCAAAAACGTTCAGACTGGCTA
Organism: Citrobacter sp. S-77; assembly: GCF_963864895.1. Classification (NCBI taxonomy): domain Bacteria; kingdom Pseudomonadati; phylum Pseudomonadota; class Gammaproteobacteria; order Enterobacterales; family Enterobacteriaceae; genus Citrobacter; species Citrobacter sp. S-77. The sequence goes on along the minus strand of NZ_CAWLWU010000002.1, from coordinate 1,803,872 downwards.
CCGCCGCCACGCCCAGCGCAGCCGCCACGCCAATCCCTATACCCGCCAACATTGATTTATTCACGGGACATCCTCCTTTTTTGCTATTAGCAACAACTTTGCAACAGGATGTAAGGAATGCCAATCAGAATGGGGATGAAAATAGCGAGGGTAAGCGCGAAAGCAGCGTGATTCAGACGGTTCTGAATCACGCAGAACAGGATGTCATATAATGCTGTTCGAATAAAAACCTGCAGCCACTACCATTCCGGTTGGTACATTGGTTAACCCGGTGATCGGTATCTGCCAGAATACAAACTGCATACTTAGCACTTCAGTGGAGAGACTCATCGACTCGCGCGGCTCATCGGTCAGGTTCACTATTGGATCTCAAGGAAGGCCAAGTTGCAATATAGTAGGAGGGCAGGAGCTGAAAAACGTCTACCGGGCCACTGTGTGGCCCGGTTATTTGATATTTTAATGCAGTTTCAGGCGCGGACGAATCACACGGTTAATACTGCCAACCAGCATCATCAGACCGGTTTTGAAGTAACCATGCAACGCAATCTGGTGCATACGGTACAGTGAGATATACACAAAGCGCGCAATACGCCCTTCCACCATCATCGAACCGCGCGTCAGGTTCCCCATCAGGCTACCCACGGTAGAGAAGTTGGAGAGGGAAACCAGAGAGCCGTGGTCTTTGTATTGATACGCTTTCAGCGGCTTGCCATTCATCTGCGCCAGAATATTGTTCATCGCGCAGGAAGCCATCTGATGAGCAGCCTGAGCGCGCGGTGGAACAAAGCCACCTTCCGGGCGGGCGCAGGAAGCACAGTCACCAATAGCATAAACATCCGGATCGCGTGTGGTTTGCAGAGTAGGCTCCACCACCAGTTGGTTGATGCGGTTAGTTTCCAGACCACCAATGTCTTTCATAAAGTCTGGCGCTTTGATACCTGCCGCCCACACCATCAGATCGGCTTCAATGTACTCGCCATCTTTAGTATGTAACCCGCCCTCATCAGCGCTGGTCACCATCGTCTGAGTCAATACACGCACGCCCAGCTTGGTCAGTTCATTATGCGCAGCACTGGAAATCCGCGGCGGCAATGCTGGCAGAATTCTTTCACCGGCCTCCACCAGAGTCACATTCAGCGCTTCGTTAGTCAGTCCCTTGTACCCATAGCTATGCAGTTGTTTTACCGCATTGTGCAGCTCGGCGGAGAGTTCTACACCTGTTGCACCACCGCCCACAATGGCGATATTCACTTTGCCATTCGCGCCCAGATTCGCAGAGTATTTCAGGAACAGATTCAACATTTCCTGGTGGAAACGACGCGCCTGATGCGGGTTATCGAGGAAGATGCAATTATCTTTGACACCCGGCGTGTTGAAATCGTTGGACGTACTGCCAAGCGCCATCACCAACGTGTCGTAAGGCACTTTACGCTCAGGAACCAGTAGATCACCCTTCTCATCGCGCAGCTCAGCAATAGTAATGGTCTTCGCTTCACGATCGATATCTACAACCGAGCCAAGCTGAAACTGGAAGCCGTGGTTACGCGCATGTGCCAGATAGCTCAGCGCATCAACGCCTTCATCCAGGGATCCTGTCGCCACTTCGTGTAGTAAGGGTTTCCACAAATGGCTGTGGTTTCTGTCTACCAGCGTGATTTTTGCCTTTTTCTTACGTCCCAGTTTTTTCCCCAGCTGAGTCGCCATTTCCAGTCCGCCAGCACCACCGCCGACAATAACGATTCTTTTTAATGGTGTAGTCAACGTGACCCCCTTAAATTTATTAACCAATTGTTAATTAAAAGTTATTAACATAGCCTTTAATTAACAACAAGTTACGATAATGAAAATCTTCTTCGAGACTGAGAATAACACGAACGGTGCATTGGTCATACCAAAATTGATATGTATCAAGTTTTGATGATGAAAAGATAGACAACCCTAGCTTTAACAACAAAAAAACCAGCCCGAAGGCTGGCTTTGTTCAACGTAAATCGGCGACTAACCTAACGTCTTGAACGCTTTGATTCGCTGCAAATGAGGAGAGATATTTTTGAATTTATGGGTTTGTTCTTCATCCCATACAATTTCATAGAAGTGGTGCAGCTCCTCAGAGGAGCGTTGACTGTTCAGTGCTTCATCATGGCGTGAAAGGATAACCAGGCACCGATCGCGATTCTTTTCACGGAAATTAGTCACGCATTTTGTGGCGATGTCCGCATACTCTTCGGGCCTGTCGATTTTCCCTTCCATATTCTCATACGGAAACAAGTTGGGATTAAACACGACTTGCCGAATATCACACAGAAAACCAATTCGTTCAGCCCAGTAACCACCCAACCCCACGCCGCAAATCAACGGGCGATCGTCCACATTAAGCTGCAACATTTTGTCCACTTCTTTCAGCAGATGCTGCATATCATGCTTAGGATGCCGTGTACTGTAGCTGATCAGTCTGACATCCGGGTCAATGAACTGCAGCTGTAACACTTTCTCGTGGTTTCCCGGACTGTTAGAGTCAAAACCGTGTAAATAGATAATCATCGCATCCTCACCAAACGTGCGTTAATGACCTGCTTTTTCTTCCTGCCAGCGCTCATGAAGCTGGTTGAGCTGGGCGCTAATCGTTTTCCAGCGTGCCGAATCCATCAGTTCCTGACGCGAAAATGAACCTTTATGATACAAACGTGTAACACGTTCCGCATTGATCGGCGACAGATTATCTAACACACTGACCGCTCCCTTACGATTATTGCAGACCAGGATCATATCGCAACCTGCATCAAGCGATGCCTGCCCACGCTCTGCGTAGCTCCCCATGATAGCTGCGCCTTCCATCGACAGATCGTCGGAGAAGATCACCCCATCAAAACCAAGCTCCTGACGCAGCACCGTTTTTAACCAGTGGGGGGAACCACTCGCCGGACGCGGATCGACTTCACTATAGATCACGTGTGCCGGCATAATGGCATCAAGTTTATTTTCCGTAATTAACGTCTTAAACACCGACATGTCTTTGGCGCGAATTTCCGCTTCCGGTCGCGGATCGGTTGGTGTCTCTTTGTGCGAATCCGCCGTCACCGCCCCATGCCCGGGGAAATGTTTACCGGTGGTTTTCATGCCCGCGGCATGCATGCCATCAATAAAGCGGGTTGCCATTGCCAGCGCCTTTATTGGATCGGCATGGTAAGAACGCTCGCCAATCGCCGCGCTAATATGGCCCACATCCAGGACGGGGGCAAAGCTGATGTCGATGTCCATCGCAATCATTTCGCTGGCCATGAGCCATCCGGCATCCTGAGCCAGCTTACCTCCCTCTTCCAGTCCGTGCAGTGCAGCAAAAGATTGTGCCGCCGGCAGGCGGGTAAACCCTTCACGAAAACGCTGTACACGCCCCCCTTCCTGATCCACTGCCACCACCAGATGATTACGTGATGCCTCACGGATTTGGCGAACAAGTTCACGCAACTGTTCCGGGTCGTGGTAATTTCGGGTAAAGAGGATCAACCCACCCACCAGCGGATGCGCCAGAATCTCACGCTCTTCAGCGTCCAGCTCATACCCTTCGACATCCAACATTACTGGACCCACACTGCTCTCCTTATCCTTTCATTGTTAGCTGCCGCCAGGTTTCATCGGCCAGCCTGATAAATTGTCGATCGCTGGTTTGCTGCCAGCGATATTCGAACCACCCCGCCTTCAGCACCATCACCCAGGGTTGCCACTGTCTGACCTGCCGCCAGAGGGCATCCGGATCAATGTGCGCATGCTGAGCATAGGCGTTCACCAGTTGCCGGTGCTGAGATTCATCAACGGTCCACACCACAGCCAGCTCCAGCGCAATATCACCGTCTCCGGCATATTCCCAGTCAATCAACCGCAGCCCCGACGCTGTGCGCACTATGTTGTCGCCGTGGACATCCATATGTAACGGCCCGAGACGTATCGGGCGAGGTTCGCGTTGTTTTCTTAACCGCTTTAGCACGCGCAACCAACCAGGCGTCCGGCGCGCCGGATCACAACACTGCCAGTACTGTTCAAGTAATGGCAGCACTCTGATTTGCCAGCCCAGACGGGGTTGTTGGTGAAGATGATACAGTAAGCCTGCAAGTTCGTCGGCTTCCGGTAATCTGGATTCTACCTTACCGTGAAAATAGTCTACTGCCATCCACCCTTGTGTATAAAAACAGGGTTTGGGAGCAAGACTTTCGGGCAGTTTTTTCTAGCGCATGATAGTGCCGTAAAAAATGGGACTCGGGCGCGTGAGGATCATGATGGCAGCGCAGCACTAAACGATGGGGATGATTTTCGATGATACAGCTCCCGCCGCTCAAGCCGCTTTGGCTGCCCGCGACGGGATGATACTGCGGGAAATAGCGCGACAAAACCTCGTCGCGCGTCAGTCTGTTATTGTTGCTGAACAGCACCTTTACCTGACCAGATTATCTCGCCAGTTTGTACCAGCATTAATTGCATTTGCAGTGCCGGCGTATTGACGTTGCCGGAAGCGCTGGAATACAGCACATACTGCGCTCCTACATTACGGGCAATACCAATGGCTTTACTGCGCGTACCCAGGCTGTCGTGTGGTGATAAACCTAATTGTTGCTTCGCCAGCGACAATTGTTGTGCCGAGACCAGGGTAAATTTGCCGTTATTCGCCAGCGCATTACGCAATGTTTCGGTTGCGTCACCAGAGTTGAGAGAACCATTGGTGCGATTATTCACGCTGTCGACCAGCAAGACACCTCCAGCTTTGACGCCATCAGCCTGCAGCATTTTCGCCACCATCGGTTGCATTGCGCCATTCCAGTCATAATGACGTTCCCGGGGCGTCGGCTGCGCCGTTTGATCCTCATGTTCAATCGGACCAGGCTGCTGCGGTATGGTTGGCACCGTTGGGACAACCGGTACCGGCTGTTGCGGTTGCTCGGGCTGCTCCGGCACCGGTTTGACTTCATCTACCGGCGCTGGCTCTCGTTGCGCCACACAACCAGAGAGAAATATCGCCAGCGCGGCAATCAATGCGTAGCGATTCATTTTGATCATCAAGATTCACCCCTTACAAATAAAGATAAAGTCTAACCTTGTGCGCCCCCAGAAAATTGGCGCTGCCGTACAGAGTCACCGACGAACGTGCCGGGATAGTGACGCTGCGTGGCGCTTCCAGAGGGTGCATCTCCAGCCCTCTGGCGTCATACCAGTAAAACCGATAATGAACGGTAACGGGTTCTTGTCTTTCGTTATAGAGTCGTGAGGATGCAGAGGGCTGAATATCAGACGTGGTTAACGCAGGCTGTTCTGCTGTTATACCTGCAGCCAGTATCGTTGATTCCATCACCAGCGACTGTTCATCACTCACCGGAATTTCAGGATGTGAACGACAGCCTGCCAGTAACAGCACCCCCAGTGACAGCACTAAGCATCCTCTGGTCATTATTAAAGACCTTTATGCGCAAGCATTGGACCAAGAGTACGCCCACCCAGTAGATGCATATGAATGTGATACACCTCCTGACCCCCGTGGCGGTTGGTATTCATGATCAAACGATATCCATCTTCGGCAATGCCTTCCTGCTCAGCGATCTTCGCCGCGACCGTGATCATTCTCCCCAACGCCTGCTCATGTTCAGCCGTAACATCATTAACGGTTGGGATCAGGACATTTGGAATAATCAGGATATGCGTAGGCGCCTGAGGTGCAATATCGCGAAACGCTGTGACCAGTTCGTCCTGGTACACGATATCTGAGGGGATTTCACGACGAATAATTTTGCTGAATATAGTTTCTTCTGCCACGACGTTTTCCTTTTTCATTAAGAGCCCTTCGTTGTGCCATGCTACGCCGAGCTACTCTGCGAGTATAGAGTATGAGTGAGTTACTCACGCTCTTTCAACTTTAACCCTCGATTTTTTAAGCAAAAAGTTTTCCTTATGCTGCTCTTATAACCATTTCCCGTTGCTATTGCTCAGACATAGTACTGAAACAATATTTCATACTGGCAAAAATTCCACCTGCTCATCGGGTGGATTTTGCACTCATAGCCAAAATACGGGGGACTAAAGCTGACGTTAACGCTTACCCAGGCAGAGAAATGTAAACGCTAAAAAAACAAAAAGCCTGCTTAGTTTCCTAAGCAGGCTTCTTAAATATGGCTCCTCTGACTGGACTCGAACCAGTGACATACGGATTAACAGTCCGCCGTTCTACCGACTGAACTACAGAGGAATCGTTGTGGAGGCTTATCTTAGCGGCGAAAAATCTTTTGTCAAACCCCATTTCCTTCATTGAGTATCAATTGGTGCTTCTCTCGACAGTTTGTTGCATTTACAGACATTTTATATGGAAAAAACTTTGCAGCTTTTTTGATTCTCCCTCATCATTTGAAATGAGGTTTCAACTTTCTTCATTAAGGTCCACTTTGAACGTGTCCGCTGCCTTACGTCAGGTCGTTTCCCGTACGCCCTGGTATGCCAAACGCAAGAGTTACAAAGTACTCTTTTGGCGTGAAATCACTCCTTTAGCCATTCCCATTTTTCTGGAAAATACCTGCGTATTATTGATGGGAGTACTGAGTACTTTCCTTGTTAGCTGGTTGGGTAAGGAAGCAATGGCGGGTGTCGGACTCGCCGACAGTTTCAATATGGTTATCATGGCGTTTTTCGCCGCTATCGATCTTGGCACGACGGTGGTCGTTGCTTTTAGCCTTGGGAAACGCGATCGCCGACGGGCCAGAGCTGCCGCCAGACAGTCACTGGTAATCATGACGATTTTTGCCATCGTGCTGGCAGCGGTGATTCATTATTTTGGCGAGCAGATTATTAATGTTGTCGCCGGTGAAGCGACTCCCGAAGTAAAGGCACTGGCGCTGACCTATCTGGAATTAACGGTGCTCAGTTATCCGGCAGCAGCCATTGCATTGATCGGTAGCGGAGCACTGCGTGGGGCCGGGAATACCAAGATACCGCTGTTGATTAACGGCGGCATGAATATACTGAATATCATCATCAGTAGCATCCTGATCTACGGCATTTTTTCCTGGCAAGGGCTGGGATTTGTAGGCGCAGGTCTTGGGTTAACGATTTCCCGCTACATTGGTGCTATCGCCATTATCTGGGTGCTGATGATTGGTTTTAACCCAGCGCTGCGTATTTCACTGAAAAGTTATTTTAAGCCGTTAAATCTCGCCATTATCTGGGAGGTGATGGGGATAGGTATTCCTGCAAGTATCGAATCCGTTTTGTTTAACGGTGGCAAGCTATTAACTCAAATGTTTGTCTCGGGTATGGGTACCAGCGTTATTGCCGGTAACTTCATCGCATTTTCTATTGCGGCTCTGATTAACCTGCCGGGAAACGCATTAGGATCCGCATCCACCATCATTACCGGCAGACGCCTGGGTAATGGGCAGATTGCCCAGGCAGAAATTCAGTTGCGACACGTATTTTGGTTATCCACAATCGGTTTAACTGCCATCGCCTGGCTGACTGCACCGTTTGCCGGTGTCATGGCCTCGTTTTATACCCACGATCAGGACGTAAAAGAGGTCATAGTCATACTGATTTGGCTCAATGCGGCATTTATGCCGATATGGGCAGCATCCTGGGTCCTTCCCGCTGGTTTTAAGGGAGCGCGTGATGCACGTTTTGCTATGTGGGTTTCCATGCTGGGTATGTGGGGCTGCCGTGTTGTAGCAGGTTATACCCTAGGGATCGTATTAGGATGGGGAGTGGTCGGCGTCTGGATGGGGATGTTCTTCGACTGGGCGGTCCGCGCCGCGCTATTTTACTGGCGAATGGTCACCGGTCGATGGCTGTGGAAATATCCGCGCCAGGAACGTGAAAAGTGTATAAAACAACCCGTTGCGTCTGAATAAACGGCGAAATGAAGAATATTTCAGCAAACGATCGCGTTTCTACATTCAGGCTTTGACAACGCTGACCGGCATCGCTAATATTCGCCCCGTTCACACGATTCCTCTGTAGTTCAGTCGGTAGAACGGCGGACTGTTAATCCGTATGTCACTGGTTCGAGTCCAGTCAGAGGAGCCATATTTAGAGAAGCCCGCTTAAGGAAACTTAAGCGGGCTTTTTGTTTTTTTATGTCTTTTTGCGAAATCTTATGTGATTCAGATTCAATAGGTTAGTGTGAAAAATCTTCCAGATGCATTTCTAGTTTATCCTCCGCATCGGGAGAATTTGGTGGTCAGATTTGGGGTCAAGTTGGTTCGATGACGGAGTGACCCCCAAATGTCTCTTAACGACTCAAAAATCCGCAACTTAAAACCATTCGCTAAACCCTTCAAAGTTTCCGATTCTCATGGTCTGTATCTGTTGGTTAATCCTCGCGGTTCACGTCTCTGGTATCTCAAATATCGTATCAATAAAAAAGAATCCCGCCTCGGCCTAGGTGCCTATCCAGACGTATCTTTAGCCGACGCTCGTCAGCAGCGTGACGGTATTCGCAAGTTGCTGGCGCATAATATCAATCCAGCACAACAGCGCTCTGCTGAAAAAACCACTTCCTCACCAGAAAAAACCTTCAAGTATGTGGCACTGGAGTGGCATAAAAGCAACCTAACATGGTCAGAAAACCATGCCGCCCGCTTGCTCGCCAGCATGAATAACCATATATTCCCGATCATTGGACATCTGCCGATAACAGAATTGAAAACTCGCCACTTCATCGATCTGCTGAAAGGGATTGAGAATAAAGGTTTGCTGGAAGTGGCGGCGCGTACCCGGCAGCATATGTGCAACATCATGCGTCATGCCGTGCATCAAGAGTTGATAGAACATAATTCGGCGGCCAATCTGGACGGTATCATCGCTCCGCCCATTAAACGCCATTACCCTGCCCTTCCGCTGGAGAAACTACCGGAACTGTTGACTCGCATTGAGGACTACAAGCAAGGGAGAGCATTAACCCGTTTGGCAGTATCGCTCACCCTGCACCTTTCCATCCGTTCCAGCGAATTGCGTTTCGCCCGTTAGTCTGAGATCGATTTCAGAAACAAAATCTGGACCATTCCGGCTGCCCGTGAAGCCATCCCCGGAGTGCGTTATTCCGGGCGTGGTGCCAAAATGCGCACGCAGCATATCGTTCCTCTCTCCCGTCAGTCCATCGCTATTCTGAAACAGATACGGGAAATCTCCGGGCATCAGGAACTCATATTTCCTGGCGATCACAATCCGCATAAGCCAATGTGCGAAAACGCGGTGAACAAGGCTTTGCGCCTGATGGGTTATGGCACAAAAGATGAAATCTGCGGCCACGGATTCAGAGCGATGGCCTGTAGTGCGCTGATGGAATCTGGACTGTGGGCGCAGGATGTGGTTGAGCGCCAAATGAGCCATCAGGAACGCAATAGCGTTCGAGCAGCTTACATCCATAAAGCAGAATATCTTGATGCCCGTAAAGCGATGATGCAATGGTGGTCGGATTATCTGGATACCAACCGAGAAGAATGTGTTGCACCATACATTTATGCTCAACAACATAAGACGACCGGAGCAGCTTGATCGATAACGCACCTAAGAGCAGAGCCTGATAACAGGATCTGCTCTTCAGACTGTGAGAAATCGTCCCCTCAGCATTTCACAAAGAATCGAGAAGCGTCAGGAAATTACTCAGGCCAGATACATAAATGAAGGTCTATTGCGGGGTAATCAACAACGTAGAATTAGGGTTACTTTTCTTATAACGATGGTATTGCAATATTAGCGTTGCGAGATCTTCATCGATAGCATAAAAATAGGCTTCCGACACATCCAGCACCGCCGCAAATCGGTAAACCAGACCAAAATCCGGTGAACTGACTTCTCTTCCATATTGGCTTACGCGGGAACTCGACGTCTCTTCGTCCAGCCCAGCGAGACAACCAAGCTCGACCTGTTTTAATCCTGTATTCACTCGGGCCAATCTTAATCGTTTACCAATCACGGTATTACCGACTTCGCAGATTAACATATGCCGTTTATCGCTATTCCGCCATGCCGCTCTTAAAGTGGTTATTAATCGAAAGTTTTTTATTTTTTCAAATTTCAAAATAAATATTTAATTTATAAATAGTTAAACAATCAAATTTAGAAGAGTAGATACACTGAAATTGAATTCCATAATGCATCCGAGACAGGTCTTAGTTCATCAACACTCCCAAATGCACTAAAATGCCTCCAACCGTAAGGTGAACGACTTATTGCAGGCTCACTGTGCATAACAACAAGTGAAATGTGTCGAATCCCTTTTTCGATTCACGTAGGCAGCGCATGCAATGAGATATACTTTTTAAAAAAAATATTATTTGCTGAATTGAGCGCCAGTTTCAGATAATGACATTCTGATTCACTCTGTATCCAATCGTGTCTCATCAATTAATTCGTAAATTACCACATATAAACTTTATGCTCTGAGCTAAGTTTTTATATTATTTTCAACGAAGATCTTAATAGCATTGCTTTTAATGGAATCTTCGAAGCATGGCGTAAAAATGACATGAGGAATTTATCACGTCATTTCATAGCGACTTAGTTCGAAATTTTTAGTGACAGCCAGCGAAAAGAAAATAATAACATCTCCGTTATCACTACAACCCCTCACTAATCCTATTCCCCACCTTTAAAATCCTATCTATACGTCATGACTGCACAAGGGAACGTAAAACACTTGTGCATATATCATTTTCATATAAAGGAGATGAATCATGATAATGAAAAATAGTCTTTTTGATACCCTGAGTGATAAGTTTAACTGGATTACGATACCAGAAGCTATAGTCATCGCGACTCAGTTACTGTAAGTATTCCGCATAATCGTGCCATTCACATTTAGAGATCCTCCGGCATAATCAATCTGCCAACAAAGGAGATCGCTATGCGTAAAGCCCGTTTTACTGAGCATCAGATCATTGCCGTAATTAAATCGGTTGAAGCCGGACGAACCGTTAAAGATGTCTGCCGGGAGGCCGGTATATCTGAAGCCACCTACTACAACTGGAAGTCCAGATACGGCGGCATGGAGGCTTCTGATATTAAAAAGATCAAGGATCTTGAGGACGAGAATCGGCGTCTCAAACAGATGTTTGCCGACCTGAGCCTTGAGAACCGGGCGCTGAAAGACGTTATCGGAAAAAAGCTTTAAAACCAGCCGTTAAGCGTGAACTGGTCACTCATCTGATAACGACATTTGGACTCAGTATCCGTCAGGCCTGCCGGAGTCTGAACCTGAGCAGAACGGTTTACCATTACCGTCCGGATACCACGCGTGACGAACCCGTTATTGTCGCGTTGCAGGCAGTGGCAGAGCGATACCCACGGTACGGTTTTCCAAAACTTTTCCAGGTTCTGCGGCGGCAGGGATACCCGTGGAATCACAAAAGGATCCATCGTATTTATTGTCTGCTGAAGCTGAATTTTCGCCGTAAATGCAAACAACGGTTGCCGGTGCGTAATCCCTCGCCACTGGCCACACCGGAAGCGCTGAACCAGAGCTGGTCTGTCGATTTTATGCATGATGCCCTGGTCTGTGGCCGTCGTTTTCGCACGTTCAATGTCGTTGATGACTTTAACCGTGAGGTATTGTCGATTGAAATCGATCTGAATCTGCCAGCTTTGCGCGTGGTCCGTGTACTCGACAGGATCGCGGCAAATCGCGGCTATCCGGTCATGCTACGCATGGATAATGGTCCGGAATTTATCTCACTTGCACTGGCTGAATGGGCAGAGCAACATGCAGTAAAACTGGAGTTTATTCAGCCGGGTAAGCCGACGCAGAACGCTTTTATTGAGCGCTTTAACCGAACATACCGTACAGAAATACTCGATTTTTATCTGTTCAGAACGCTGAATGAAGTGCGGGAAATCACGGAAAGATGGGTGTCAGAATATAACTGTGAACCCCTCATGAATCACTGAACAATATGACGCCGGAGGAATATCGGCAACACAATCATTTGGCCGGGATCTCAAAAAATGCCTGGAACTAAAACGGGTCTATTTACAAAAGCATAGCAAGATCAAATCCAACTAAACCGGCATACGACTTTCCAGTTCCAGTATCTTCCGGCGAGATGAAGTTGTATGAATTTGCGTTTTTTATTCTCAGCTGAGAGGCATTTCTGCTTGGTCCGTATACAACATTATTAAAGTTTTTTAATTTTATATTCATTACAGTTTCAATACTGAGAAAAATGTCCACGTATATCGCTTTCAAGCGTTCTTCAGATAACAACGCTTCTTTCTCAATTGCTACTTTTTTGTCGTAGAAGTTATTCTCTTCAGCAGCTTTGTCCGCAAGTTTTTTTAACTCGAATACTCGCGTAAACATATCATCAGGAGTCCCTTTTGATGCCAAGCCTAATCGTATCCGTAAGAAGACCGCTTTTAGTTCCAGCTACTTTTTGATATTTCCTGTTTCTCGGCCATCAGCCGAAACTCTTCCGGCGCCAGGTTATTCAGGGATTCATGAGGTAGCTCGCTGTTGTATTCATTCAGCCAGCGCACTGTGATCTCCCGTGCTTCATTCAGCGTTCTGAACAGATAAAAATCCAGAACTTCTGTCCGGTATGCCCGGTTAAAGCGTTCGATAAAAGCATTCTCTGTTGGCTTACCTGGCCTGATAAACTCCAGTATCACGCCATGGCTTTCGGCCCACTCAGCCAGTGCCAGCGAAATCAGTTCAGGTACGTTATCCATACGCATCTTCAGCGGGTAACCCCTGTTTGCGACGATTCTGTCCAGTACCCGAACTACACGCTGAGCCGAGATATTCAGATCAATTTCAATGGCCAGCGCTTCACGGTTAAAATCATCTACCACGTTGAAAGTAAGGAACCGCCTGCCGCTGACCAGCGCATCGTGGATGGACCAGCTCTGATTCAGAGCTTGCGGCGTGACCAGTGGTGCCGGATTACGCACCGACAGACGTTGCTTTACCTTACGACGAAAATTCAGCTTCAACAGGCAGTAAATCCGATGTACACGCTTGTGATTCCAAGCGTGACCCTGCCTGCGAATTACCTGAAAAAGCTTCTTAAAACCGTACCGCGGATAGCGCTCTGCCAATTCAGTCAGCGCACTAATCACCGGCTCGTCACGCCGAGTATCGGGCTGGTAAAAATACACTGTCCTGCTCAGCGACAACGTCCTGCATGCTGGCGTGTGCGCATCGCAAACTGAACGGTCAGAAGGCTGACGAGCTCACGCTTTATCGCTGGTTTTAAAGCTTTTTTTCAATAACATCCTTTAAAGCCCTACACTCAAGACTAAGATCGGAAAACATCTGGTTCAGGTGACGATTTTCGTCTACAAAGTCATTTATTTTTTTGATATCAGCGGTTTCCATACCGCCATACTTCGCCTTCCAGTTGTAATTACTAGCTTCTGAAATAGCGGCCTCACGGCAGACATCCTTGACAGTGCGCCCTGCTTCTACGGACTTCAGAGCGGCGATGATCTGGTGCTCAATGAACTGGGCTTTGCGCATGGCGATCTCCTCACAGAGACATTATCAGTATGTAGGAAGATCTATAAAAGTGAATGGGCCGTTTTGCCAGGATACTTACAAACTCCACTTTTTATCAGCCATATGCATTTACAGACACGCGGAAATATTTTTACCATTTTTCTATTGTGTTCAAGGAGATATGAGCATAAATTGTTATGTGCTAACTTATGGTTAATGTCCAAACACGCTGAAAAAACCAATATTATCATTCATAGAGCGCAACCATCTAAATCATAACTATCGGAAGAATGAGCGAATATGAGAAGTGGTAAGAAAAGCATAGTCACACCAGTGGACCCCATCATAATACCAGATCAAAAATCATATTGGGCAACACATTTCTACAGTATTTTGAAGTGTTTAGATAATCACAAAAACCTAATGCACTCTCCCAGAAGGTTTAAAGAGTTTCCTTTATGGTCATTAAGTTTACTTAGAGGAAATTTACCTCCAAACTTCTTCGACCAAATTGAAACCTACATTCGCAACTGGGGGGTTCAGTATTTTTTTGCGAGCCTATTTAATCAAAAAATCGGAGGGCATATCATCGTTGAATTGATTGAACGATTGGAGGATTTATATGGAGTTTGCTTCAACAAAGAGTTAGATAAATTTTCGTTTTATGTTTCTGGTAATGACTCTCAACTTAGTCACAAACTTTCAAACCTTTTTACTGATGTATTTCCCTATAAAGAAATGAAAGGATCTTTATCTGATTTGATTGGATATTCAGATCTCTGCTTGGTGTTGGAGAATTCGTTAAACGGTTCCGCAGTTGGTATTTTTGGCGAAGTTGAAGGCACTTATGGTAATAAGCTTCGAACTGAAAGCTATTGGGGAAAGAAAAATTAATTTTGTGTTTTCGGTGTAGGTGTTGTTGATGGTAGTCAAAAATTAATTTATTTCGAAGAATCACTCCATAAAGGAATTCCTCGTGTTTATCTCATGTTTGAAAGATCACATTTTTTTATTGCTGATTTTTTAGAAGTGTTAAATTGCCTGAAACTTTTATTTCTCTATGGCCCGCATATGAATTATAGATTCCCAGATGATGAGTTTGGTTTTTTTCTCAGCGAAATAAAAAAGATGTGGTCCACTCCGATAGAGCAAACCTTTAAATTCTTAGAAAGATTTATTGATGGTGGTGATTTAGTAGGATTTAATGATGGCAGTATTTCAATCATTACTGATTTACAATCTTAAACTTCTTACAATTGTTAAACCCAGAATTATAAGGATCAGAAAGTGAATAAATACTTCAGATTAACCCATTTAAAAATAGTTCATAATAATAATTCAATTTTCGATATAAATTTTTTAAATGGAGATAATAATACTTCTGAGTCTTTTTACACTTCAGTGATTATTGGTATGAACGGATGCGGTAAAAGCTATCTACTAAAACTAATTTGTGACATATTTATACTTATAAATGATAAATGTGACAACACGCAGAAGGATATTTTTTTTAGATATGATTTTTTTAATATTGAATATATAATAAATAAAGCTAAAATAAAAATTTCTTATGATCATAGAAAAATAAATTTTTATTTAGACGGTGTTAAGGTAGATACTTTAAATAAATCCCATCTGCCATGTTCAGTTCTAGCATCATCCTATATGCTAGGTGATAAATTTACTTTTTCGAAACCCTCTAACTATGATGGTTTTTACCATTATCTAGGTGTTAGGCAGGTATCTAATGCAGCCTGGATTAGCAGTATAGAGAAGCGAGTTTTCGAACATCTAGAATTTTTAATATTAAATAATAAAACACATTTACTTGTTGAAATGTTCGAGTTGTTACGTTTTTCACCTAAAATAACATTGATTTACACTCCAAAAATAAAATCTCTTCTTAATCGTAAGATAACCACAAAAACAATTATAAGGAAATATAAATCCATTAAGAATTCCGATTCTAAATCGAAGTTAACAAACTATCAGATTAATAATGTCAACGTGGAAAGCTTCGATAATCTAATAGTTTTTATTAAGGAAAAACAGAAAAAAAGCTCCGACAACATCACATACCACTTAGATTTGTTAGCTCAAGAGTCAATGGAGCTTTTCTTAGAAGAAATAAAAAACATAAAAATTTTATTAATCTTAGGATACATTGAAAACCCTAAAATACAATTCAAAAAATTAGATCATTTTAATTTTGATGATTCTAGCTCAGGGGAAAAGAATATAATATTTACTCTAATTGGAATACTGTCAAAAATTAGAGATCAGTCACTTATTTTGATTGATGAGCCAGAGATATCTTTACATCCTAATTGGCAACTAAATTATATAATCTTATTAAGAAAGATATTTAAAGAATTCCCTTCTTGTCATTTTATTTTAGGGACTCATTCGCACTTTATTATTTCAGGGTTAGATATTGCTTGTTCAAGCGTGAATAAGCTATATATTAATGATTTTTTAGAGAGAAAGTCAGAAATACTACCGTCATCTCCGTATGGTTGGTCTATCGAGCAAATTTTATATGAAATTTTCAATGTAAAGACAAATAGAAATTACTATGTTGAAAATGATGTACAAAGTCTGATTTCAGCTGTTAGTAATAATGAAAAAAACAAAGAATTTTATCGTATATTACAGAAATTAAATAGCCTTGAACTGAGTGAAAACGATCCACTCTTTACTTTACTTCAAAGAATTAATGGAACAATAAAATGATATATAAAATAACAAGTTATGAGTTTTACAATCAACTAACATTAGAAATAAATAATGCGAGCGCTCTCACTAAAGAGTCATGGGATTCTATAATAAGCATTAGAGAAAAAATTGTCCCAATATTATATCAACATCAAAAATGTTCACAAATGAAAGATCTTGAAGTAACGCGCTGTGGATATTGTGGCCTACCAGTTGGGGGCACTGGCCGTGGAGAAATTGAGCACATAGCACTCAAAAGTAAATTCCCACAGTTCAGTTTTTACTCTAAAAACCTAATAGTGGTCTGTTCAAACTGTAATGGTTCAAGTCGCAAAGGTCGTAAATTTAAACATATAATGAAGGTAAACGGTAAATTTGAGAATCATATTCAATACGATTGTATGTCAGAGCAATATACTAAATTTGATTTTTTATTTATACATCCCAAAATTGATGATCCTGCAATAGAAATAATTTGGAATGGTTCAATTCCAGTTAAAGAGGCAAGCTCAGAAAAAGGGAAGTTTCATATAAAACTTTTTGAATTAGATACGTTAATAATGGTAATGGAAAGGGAAAAGGACTTAAATCAAATAGAGCGATACAAGAAAGACCCGGAATCATTTAAGAAGATGATCGAAGCATGCCGGTTTTAAATTATACTCAACAGTGGTTCATCACGCCGCGTATCCGGCTGGTAAAGAAATACCGTCCTGCTCAGCGATAACATCCTGCATGCCCGGCGTATGCTCATCGCAAATTGTGCGGTCAGATAGCTGACAAGCTCACGCTTTATCGCTGGTTTTAAAGCTATTTTTCAATGACATCTTTCAGTGCGCGGCACTCGAGAGTCAAGTCGGCAAACATCTGTTTGAGGCGGTGGTTTTCGTTCTCCAGATCTTTCATTTTTTTGATATCAGAGGCTTCCATACCGCCATACTTCGCTTTCCAGTTGTAATAGCTGGCCTCAGAAATACCGGCTTCAGGGCAGACATCCTTGACGGTGCGCCCGGCTTCGACAGACTTCAGAACGGCAATGATCTGGTGTTCGGTGAATCGGGCTTTACGCATGGCGAACTCCTCATGAGGACATAATTAGTATGTCAGAAGATCTCTAAAATGAGTGGGCCGGTTTGCAGGGATGCTTACAGAAGGTACGCAGATCTGGCTACAGAAAAATATTCTATAATCTATTATTGTAATGAGGGTATAAATAAATTATTTATAACCTTAATTATTTACACCCTAATTTTTTTACTTCCCAGTGGATTTACTAGGCTTTAGCTCCGGAGTGTTACCGGGGGTATCCTTATTATCACGACGACGTTTATCAGGTTTTCCTGTCGATTTAGCAATTGGTTTAGGACCACGTTTAAGAGCCATGATAGTTATCCTTTAACGGTTTAAGAGGGAAGCCCTCTACATCGATATATGGGGTGTAATGAAAGTTTTCAATTTGAGGTGAACAGTCTTCCAACGATTAACTTGTTATTGAGTGAGCTATGTCCGATATTTGTATAGAATGGAACAATGCATGCTGCAATCGGTCTACTATGAGCGAAAAACGTATGTAAACACCGAATTCAGCAACCTGTTTGCTTGAGCACTTTTTTAGCATTCATTGCTATCACTCAACTCGACGCTGCTTTAATATTTTGCTTATTTCGTTCACTGCCGCCTGCTCTTCTTTTTGGAACGTATTTGGTTCAATGGTCGCAATCAAAGATTGATAACTTAAAAATGCGAAACAGCTCCCATCAATATCGTAATAAGATCAGTTTTTCCGTTGTACATAGCCCAGATAGCCGCAGCGAAAGCTAACAAAACGGTAAAAGCATAGAACGGCTTCAAGCGCTGAATTTTATTTCGTTGTTCAATTTTGATGTTTTCAGCTCTAAAGGGACGGTCAGCCAGTAATTCTTCGTTTGTGCAATGAACATAGAGTTTGAACTCACTTTTAGAATTATCATTTACGTTAAAATCCCCGTTAACGTTTATGTCACCGCCATTGTTAAAGTCTCTCAATTTTAACTCCATACTCTAACATTACACGATTGAATGCTAATAATTTAATAGATGGTGCCTCACCCGTAAGTGGTGCACTCCCCACCTTCTTCTCTGATCATTACTCATACAAAATTAACGTCGAGATACCTCTTTTGCAACATATTTTCGGAAATATTTAATATGTGTTCCGATAAGATTTCTACATAACGTTTAAGTATCCCACTTAGCAGACGCGTCAGAATCAAGCGGTATTTTGAAAGCTCTTCATATTCTCATTTGATTTTATCGAGGCAGCTCATTAACACCGTCATTTACCTAAGCGGTGTATGCAAACTCTCCTAACCCGGCATTTCCTGTTTGCAGGGTTAGAAGGTGTTCAGATTTGTTTCAGTCAACCAGCCACGCCTCACGACAAAGAGTGTATTATTCAACTATTACGCCCTTTTAGATGCCTTCTTGGCATACCAAATGCGGGGGGGAACACCATCTCGCTTCAAGATTACATACCGTTCTCGGATGCCAGATGAGTCGCTTGATTTGTATTTTGAGAAACTGAGCGTGAAGATGAGGCCTCGTTTGCTGGATTTGAGCACTTCGTCGAGCCAGTCACGTTCTGCCCACAGGATTGCCCCCTCATCCCGATATTTACTACGAGCACCTGGTTCTTGCCTCCACTCACCCCAGACTCCGCTCTTCAATACCAGTCTATTTATATCGTCATGCCACAGCCGTTCATCATCATCGGAGGCCAGTCTAAGCAACTTGTTGAGAGACAGCCCTAGTTTTGGACGGGCTTTAGCTCCCCGAGCGGCCCACTCTTCACCCTCGTCAATACCAATGGGATATTTCTCCGGTTCCCAAATCAATGGGTTGAACGGATTATTCGCAGTGTAGCGATCAACACGTCCATCTGAACCAAAATGTGGCAACCAAAGATCGTAATCAGGGGACCTTGAAAACTTTGTACATTGCCCGACCGCACCACGTCCCTTAATCAGCGCGGAATCTATACGGACATGTACGCCATCCGGTGAAGTCCAGTAACCGTAAAGCGGTAGGAACTTATCATCCGAGTCTTGGGAAAAACCGACCTTAGCAAACAGCGACTCTTTGCCAAGAAGCGTTTCTTGATTTTCTTTGCGCTCGCCGAGTAGGTATGCCCGAGCCTCTTCTGGAACACAGTCTTTATGATCTGATAACCATGAGCCATCATCAAACGAAACATCTTCGTCTTGTAGGAATTCTTGCCAAGGGTTCAGGCCATCCAAATAATAGCATTGCCGTGCCACGGGCAAGGTCTTCACGAGTGTGGTTGCTGCAAAAAGGCGAGCATGCCGTTGAATGTGTTCAGCATAGGTCTCGAACTGTTCGTCGGGACAGTAGCGAACCGTTTCGGGAAAATCGGAAATGCTTTTTGCACTTGGCCAACGTTTGATCACTTCATCGGTTATGTAATCACTGGCTTCATTTTTCGATATATCAAAAAGTCTTGCCAAGCTTGGAATATCGGTTTTATCAAATTCATATCCAAAATCAAAATCAGTTCGTCGGTCTTTATTGATCGGCCAGCCATCGCGTTCAACGATACATTTTAGAGGCGTTTGAACATCTACCCACAGTTTCTCCAGTTCGGAACTCATGAATTTATCGCCCTCGATATGTCTGAGGCATCGGGCAAGATGAAGTTTGTTGAGCACGTGCAAATCGGTTCGCTTTGCTAGCGCTGCAATTTTTGAACTCAGAGGTTTGAGCTTTTCTCCATTGTGCAGAGCCGCGCGCGCCAATCCCATCAACAGCCATTGCTGTGCATTCAGAAAAGCAAAATGATGCACATCTGAGGCCAAAGATGAGTTGTCAACCGAATCAAAACGATCAAGCAAGCAACCTATATCTTCTGTCAATCCGACATCAAGCATGCCCTTCAGACTTCGTGCGACACACCATCTGACAAAGGCATCACTATCACCAAGCAGATGCCAGATGATATCAGCGAGGACGTCACTTTCGTCACTCTTGCCTGCGAACGCAGCGCGATACTCACCTTCGCCAATTTCATCACCAACCTTTGCAACTGAACTGGAAAGCAAGTCCTCAAAAGCATCTAAAGCCGTCGAAGGGTCAGTGTGGCGAGATAGACTGGTCGCCAGTTGAAGCCATTCGTCTCCTCCGAGCTCAAGGCGCTCCTTCGCTACCGTTTCTAAAACGGTTTGCAACACGAATTTTGGATCGCCGCAAAGTTTGGATAGACGAAGGATGTGTCTGGAGATGCCCGAATATTGGAGCTCGAAAAGCTCGGATCCCTTGAATGCAAAAAGCTTCTTGATCAGATCAGGTGCGCTCTTCCTTGCATGCACCGAACTATTGCCCCAAACCTCCACGCATTCGATTATAAGGTCGAGTGCGCGATCAAATTCAAGCTCGGTAGACTCACAAAGTGCCTCAAGAAACTTGACCCTTTTGGCATACGGGCAAGCAGTCCGGAGTTCCTCTAGCAGGCGACCTCTGCTAACGAATAGCAGCCCATCACTGGACTTAATTTTTTGAATTGCCTCATCCACCGATGATGCAGATGTAAAGTCACATTTGGCAACAATCGTCGCGACGGCTTTGTTTCGAGCCTGTTCATCCTGCTTCTTGCTACGCTCCTGTACTCCGTATTCAGCGCTCGCCCCACCATAATTTCTTTTGGTATTTTCGATAACGCGCCTACGCCGCGCAGCTTCCCGCTGACCTTGGAGATGATCACGTAAACTCACGTCATTGATCTCTTCAATGGCATCCACACAGCCCAGCAGGCTCTCCCAGAGCCCTTCCCACCCACCAAAACTGTGCTCTTGATCGAGCTTCGTTGCCACAAGAGAGAAGATTGCAGCCTTTTCCTTGGGATTGGCAACCGAAAGCAGATCGTGCAAACCCTTACCGACCTGCCACTCATGCCAGCCATGATCTTCACATATTGTGAGAAGCACCGCCGCACGGCGCGCATCAAGATGTCCCGCTTTCGCGAGGTAGCAGGCAAGCTGTGGAAGTCCGTAGGAATAATCCACAACATCCTGATCATCCCAGCGTATCAGCTTATATATCGCCGGAAAGCCGATGGATGAAGCGGCGGCACGTCCGAACAGTGTCCATCCGAACTTTGATGGCTCATGCTGGAAGATCGTCTGACAAAGGTTCATGAGCCGGTGCGAGACCTCCGGCTTCACAAACCCTCCAGGCTGTTCTGCGGCGTAGTGCAAGGCGGAGTAAATCAAGTCGAAGTCATTACCACCCATCTGATCAAGTTCAACCAAACCTTGTGCGTAGTACTCCTGTGCTTCGCCAATGCTCATCGGTAGCAACGATGCAGCCAAATCCTGGTAGGACTCGCCGCGTTGTTCGATGTAGTCATCCTTTACTATGTCGCTGGAAATCATCGCGGAGTACGCTCCTGCGACATCGGACAGATTGGGGCACCTAGCGATAAGAGCGAGTACGCTTAGCTTGTCACCCAGCGAAAACCGGTTCAAGCCAATGATTTCAATGAGCTCTTCAGCCTCTTTCTTTTCGACCGTTTCGCAATGGCGAAGCAGCAGTCTGGCAAGTCCAATGCCGACGTGTCGCGCAACATTGTCTCTTCCGGTTTCAGCTCTCCAGTGGACATCGGGTCTCAACGAAGATTTCCAGACAGTCAAGAACTCGGCCAGAACGTCATTTGAAAGCGTAACCTTCGACAGAAGGGCTGACTCAATAGGTTTGACTAGCTGCAGGACGCAGGCCACGCCCTTCACAATATCTTCTCGTTCATGCCCGGAAAACTGCTTGCGTTTCTCTGGCTTCCGACCCTTTCGCCCCCTGTTGTGGTCTCTTGTGATGATGAGGTTATCAAGGAACGCGCTGAAGTCAGCTTCGGTGGCTATAGATTTTGCCTTTCGCCCTGTTTTCACTTCCTCCGGCAAAAGATGATGAAAAGACAGCTCTTTGCCTGACGACCAGGACGTGATGCAAGCCGATTGAACAGACATCCAAACACCGTTAATGCCATGACGTTCGCCATAGTCGTAGCATGATGGCCTACGGTATCGACATAACTTGAGCAACCGCTTCGCGGCCTGCCTTGAATTCACGATTAAGGAGTCCATCGCCGCACCAGCAATAGCCCCCTGCAGCTCCATTTTATAGTCGGAGTTATCTTGCGGAACTTTGTTCTTGTAACTCTGTGAAAGCAAACTCGTCGCTAGCGAAACAGCCTTGAGTTGGCTTTTCGAAAGGCCATACTCCTTAGACAGGAGACCGATTTGCAAGGTAAGAGACAGGCACCTTTTCGATGCTGCGAATTTGGCGAGGGCCTGCAAAGCATCACTTCCATTCGAGACTTCGTGTTGTGCGCAAAGAGTGATCAGTTCTTCAATTACGGAAAGTGCAAACTTGAAACTCCATATCTGGATATTCCGGTTAAACGACGAGTACTCGTTCTTCAGTACACTCAAGAACATAATCGCCGCGACGTCAGATGCCTCCGGCCCCGAGCGGTCAAACCGTTTGGTCTCATCATCTTTATTAAGATGCCAATTTATCCACCCAATGGCCCTGTTTTGATGAATGCGCGCTTCGTCCAGTTCATCGGTAAAACTGTAAGCGACGATCAGACGTGCATCACGCCCACCGCGCCAGCCAGATCGATCATTGAACAGGCGGCGAGAGGCATCAGAATCTCCAAGGATCGTCGCCAGTGCCGGAGAACGCCGGATAAACTGATCACCCCTCGCATTTGCCGAAGCTACCTGTGAGAGTTGCATGGTCAAGCTCAGAACTCTGTCTAGGTTGTCGCCTCGTATGGCAAGCGAGAATGCCGCATAAAGGCGCGCAAGTTTCAATTTTCGCCGTCCATATTCAGTCTCGATCATAGAAGGAAACTCATCGGAGCCAGCAAGCTGATAAGCTCTGTCGCTGTCGCCAATTACCACAAGGAAATGCGGAAGCGCTTCTGCAGCGTACATTGAATCTTTCTGGCGCGTTAGAAGCCTATGTGCAATGGACTGCTGGGCTGCTGCCTCTCTTGCATAGTGATCCTTGATATAGGTTTCAGTGGGTTCGTCGCGAAAAATCACACCATGTTTGACCAGCTCAAGCATCGGCGCAAGATCGGATGCCGCGCTTTTGACTTGCGTTTCTGACCAGCCCAGAGCCTCAGCAAGTTCAGTTAACGGAATGGGTGGTGGAAGAAGCGATAAAGCGGCGAAGAATTCGCGAATCTCGCTCTCAAGCCAGCCTGCCATATGTAGATCCCGGAATATCTTCACGCATTTTTGTGCGATCAATTCTTCGACGGATATTTCGCTCTGCGGCGCATTGCCGGACACATGCGAGTCCCAACTTTCGACGAGGTACTCAAGGACGCGGGCATTTCCTTGCGATCGCGCAAAAACTGCGGAAAATTCCACATCGGTGATATTTTTACGCCTTGTTTCAAGAAAGCTCCAAGTTTCCTCCTTCGTGAATGGTTCGAGCGCGAGACGCTTCGTCTGGCTCTTTCCGATTACACTTTCCATCCTGTGAGGACGCGCAGTAAGCAGAAGCTTCACACCTTCGATAGGTTCTGCGCTCAGCGATGCAAGGAGAAGTCTAGGGAAGGCGATTTCATTTCGCGCCTCAGCTTCCAACTGCGCATTGTCTGCTGCGTCCAAAACAACCAGTATACCTTGCAGTGAAGACTGACTTTTGACAGTCTCGCTCGCCTGCTTGAAACGCTTGCGGGCAATTTCGATCAACCCATATTGATCGCTGTCGGTTGGAAAAAGTGGATCGCAGAGTCCACGGGTCGCCAGTTCATTGACGATTTGCAGAAGGCCAACCCGAGGAAGGTGACGTGCCTGGGCTTCAGAGCGATACGACCCGCCACCGAAACAGTCGAACACCACGATTTCGAAAGTATCTGTCAGATATGTGGTCAGGCTCTGGATGAAGACGGTTTTTCCAACACCGCCGTCAGCATGGAGGAATACGGGAAGATTGCTGGCTTCGATCTCGTCTTTGACATCTTGCGAGGCGCTGCGCTCAACGACATCACCAACATCAACAAACCGCGTATCCGCTGGAAATAACTGATCCTCATCACATTCAAGAGCATCGAGGATATCTTCACGCCTGATAGAATTCTTGCCCTGCCCCTCGATTTGCGACTTCTCTCGGACAAGCTCTACGAGTGCAAACAGCCTCCTTGCAGCCAGTCCGCTTGAGTCAGCCGACCAATCACTGATTGTTCGTCGCAAGAATCGGTTCTGCGCAGGTAAATCATTTGTTGCAGCACGAAACTCGATGAGCAGGAAAATATCCTTCGCTTCGACCTTCTCTTCCTTGCACCAGGTTTTGAGGTACTCAAGTTGCTTCTTGGCGCTACTGGACCCCGGTGCACGACCCGATTTCAAGCACGCGATAGCATCCCAAAGCTCACAAGAAAATTCCGCATTCGTCACGAACCCGAATGACAATTTCTTCGCTATATCTTCATCCGAAATGCTGGCCTTAAAGTTTCGCAGTGTTGCAGCGAATTTCTTGATCGTTTTTTTCAGATAGGATGATGTGACGGGCTCGGAAGCTTCCTTGTATTTGAACTGCAAAATCTGCTGGGCTATGCAGGTCTCGAAAGTATCTCCATTGCCATAATAAAGAACAAGGTCAGCTATATCCTCTGCCTCTTTTCCAAGCTTTAGATCTTCGTTAGGGGATAGGCCTTCGATCACTATCGCGAAAAGATCATCCTTCGGGAACACAAGCTGAAGAGCTCGCCGCGCTGCCCACCGTTCATGAAAAGTGTGTCCCGCACGTGATACTCTGACTTTGTCTACGCTCCTTACTGCTATATTCATAGAAATCTTGACCCTTAAAAATTATTTTATTTCACCATATCCACGTTTAGAGACCTAAGCCAGAACATACTATTGTAACTACTTGAATACCTTTAATATCCGCTATTGGCGCAGACTGTGTGAAAACCCTTGCCATAAACTTAGGGCGCGCGTCTACGCAAAATATGAAATTGCTCAATTGGATAGTTAGGGCCAATTTTACACACGAGCACGGTTTTAAGCTCTATTTTCGGCCGTCTCTCTTTGACCAAACACCTTTTCACACAACATATGCACAGAACAGGCTCCCAGGGCATTTTCACGGGTACAATTCCACTACGAGGACAGAAACAACACTACCCTCGTAGATAAAACCATAGTAACGATTACCAAATGAACGTAGACCGCTCAAATCAATTTATGTAACCCGGCCTATTGGGTGGTCATTATGGTGGTCTTGACAGAAAGGGAATTCAGGTTTAGCTTATTTATTAGCCAGTTACTGGCAAGGGCGATCCCAGTCAGAGGAGCCATATTTAGAAAAGCCCGCTTAAGGAAACTTAAGCGGGCTTTTTGTTTTTCTGTTTTTCCTTTCGTCTTATTTTTCATCTTGCCCCGTTATAAGGGATAAAATCGTTTTCTCTTCCCGTCTGTCGCGGTAGTCTCATAACAGTCGTTAATATATCGACTGCAATGTGCGTAACCTTATTCCAATACTAATAATTAGAAATCAGTACAGACAGGATAACTATGGATTCCACCCTCATCTCCACGGGTCCCCAGGAGGACACATCTTCGCTTAACCGCGCCCGACGCGCAGCACTCGGTAGCTTCGCTGGTGCCGTGGTCGACTGGTATGATTTTCTGCTTTATGGCATCACTGCCGCACTGGTCTTCAATCGCGAGTTTTTCCCACAGATAAGTCCCGCGATGGGTACGCTCGCCGCGTTCGCCACCTTTGGTGTCGGATTTCTGTTCCGCCCATTGGGTGGAATAATATTCGGGCACTTCGGCGATCGCCTTGGCCGTAAGCGCATGCTGATGCTCACTGTCTGGATGATGGGGATTGCCACTGCGTTGATTGGCATTATCCCCTCTTTTGACACCATCGGCTGGTGGGCCCCCATCTTACTGGTGACACTGCGCGCCGTTCAGGGATTCGCCGTCGGCGGTGAATGGGGCGGCGCGGCATTACTTTCCGTCGAAAGTGCCCCAAAAAATAAAAAAGCGTTCTACAGCAGCGGCGTTCAGGTGGGTTACGGTGTCGGCTTGCTGCTCTCTACAGGGTTAGTCTCGCTGATTAGCTCGCAAACGACTGATGAACAGTTCCTGAGCTGGGGCTGGCGTATTCCGTTCCTGTTCAGCATCGTATTAGTTCTGGGCGCATTGTGGATGCGTAACAGAATGGAAGAGTCCGCAGAGTTCGAGCTGCAAAAACAAGAACCACCGCAGGCGAAAAAACGACTGCCGGTCATCGAAGCGCTAACCCGCCACCCGGGGGCATTTTTAAAAATTATTGCCCTGCGCCTTTGTGAACTGCTGACGATGTATATAGTCACCGCTTTTGCACTCAACTACTCCACCCAAAATCTGGGACTACCACGCGAATTGTTTCTCAATATCGGGCTGCTGGTAGGTGGGCTAAGTTGTCTGACTATCCCCTGCTTTGCCTGGCTTGCCGACCGCTTTGGTCGTCGCCGGGTCTACATTACCGGGGCGCTGGTCGGCACACTCAGCGCATTCCCGTTCTTTATGGCCCTGGAAGCACAGTCAATCTTCTGGATCGTATTTTTCGCGATTATGCTGGCAAACATCGCCCACGACATGGTGGTCTGTGTCCAGCAACCCATGTTTACCGGCTTGTTTGGCGCAAGCTACCGTTACAGTGGCGCAGGAGTTGGCTATCAGGTCGCCAGCGTGGTTGGCGGCGGCTTTACCCCGTTTATTGCTGCAGCACTGGTCACGTTCTCCGGCGGAGACTGGCACAGTGTAGCCATTTACCTGATGGCGGGTTGTCTGATTTCTGCTGCCACAGCAATAATGATGAGAGATAAGCAGCACGGTTAAGTCTTTTCGCGAAGACCATCTGGTCTTCGCATTTTCTTCCTCAACGTCTGACTTTTGTTTCACATTCCTGTGACATACTATCGGGAGAGCAGCACATCTGTGGAACAAGGAGACAGACATGAACAATAAGGGCTCCAGCCTGACCCCGGCTCAGGCGCTGGATAAACTGGACGCATTGTATGAGCAATCAGTTAAGGCTCTGCGTAGCGCCATTGGCAAGTACATTGACACCGGGACACTTCCTGATGTAATCGCCCGAGATAAAGGTCTTTTTGTTTACCCTTCACTTTCTGTAACCTGGGATGGCAGCGCCACCAATCCACCAAAAACTCGCGCTTACGGACGTTTTACCCATGCTGGTTGCTATACCACGACCATTACCCGCCCGTCGCTCTTTCGCCCTTATCTTGAAGAACAGCTGACGCTGCTGTATCAAGATTATGATGCTCACATCTCCGTCGAGCCATCGCAGCACGAAATCCCCTATCCCTATGTGATTGACGGTTCTGAACTGACACTTGATCGATCGATGAGTGCCGGATTAACGCGTCATTTCCCTACCACCGAGCTGTCACAGATTGGCGATGAAACCGCAGACGGGACTTATCATCCGGCGGAATTCTCCCCACTGTCACATTTCGACGCCCGACGGGTAGATTTTTCACTGGCACGACTGCGTCACTACACGGGCACGCCGGTTGAACATTTCCAACCCTTTGTACTGTTCACCAATTACACCCGTTATGTTGATGAATTCGTACGCTGGGGATGCAGCCAGATCCTCGATCCTGACAGTCCATATATCGCGCTCTCCTGTGCGGGAGGGATTTGGATCACCGCTGAAACAGAAGCCCCGGAAGAGGCTATCTCCGACCTTGCCTGGAAAAAACACCAGATGCCTGCCTGGCATTTAATCACCGCCGACGGCCAGGGGATCACGCTGGTAAATATTGGCGTAGGCCCGTCTAACGCTAAAACCATTTGTGATCATCTGGCGGTCCTTCGCCCTGATGTCTGGTTGATGATTGGGCACTGTGGTGGTCTGCGCGAAAGCCAGGCAATTGGTGATTATGTTCTTGCCCACGCCTATCTGCGTGACGACCATGTGCTTGATGCCGTACTGCCTCCTGACATTCCTATTCCGAGCATAGCGGAAGTTCAGCGCGCACTGTATGACGCCACCAAAGAGGTCAGCGGTATGCCCGGTGAAGAGGTGAAGCAACGGTTGCGTACCGGCACTGTCGTTACGACCGACGATCGCAACTGGGAATTACGCTACTCCGCTTCTGCGCTGCGCTTTAACCTCAGCCGCGCCGTAGCTATCGATATGGAAAGCGCCACTATCGCTGCTCAGGGCTACAGATTCCGCGTCCCTTACGGCACTCTGCTTTGTGTTTCCGACAAACCGCTGCACGGTGAAATTAAGCTTCCTGGTCAGGCTAACCGATTTTATGAAGGTGCGATTTCTGAGCACCTGCAGATTGGCATCCGGGCTATCGACCGCCTTCGTGCTGAAGGTGACCGACTGCACTCCCGCAAATTACGTACGTTCAACGAACCGCCGTTCCGTTAAGGCCTGAAGGTAACTATGCACAACTCAACTCCCCTTTCCGCTCTGCGCAATCTACTGTTGGCCCTGGGGCTTGACGGTATGATTGTTCCACGCGCTGATGCACACCAGAGCGAGGATTGCACGCCACACGACAATAAACTGGCCTGGCTCACAGGCTTTAGCGGCTCAGCAGGCCTGGCGTTAGTCCTTCGCGATCGCGCCTTAATGTTTGTCGATGGACGCTATCAGGTTCAGGTACGTAACGAAGTCTCCCTTGATGATTTTGAAATTCATCATCTGCACGATGAGCCGCTGGCGGACTATTTACAGGAACACGTCGCACCAGGCACTCGTATTGGCTTTGAACCCCTGTTGATGGTTAACAGCCAGTTTGAATCCCTGTCGGCCACCCATTGCGAACTGGTGGCTCTGGAAACCGATCCTTTCGACCAGGTATGGCTCGATCGTCCTGCGGCACCGTGCGGCATCATCCGGGAAATGCCTGTTGAAATCAGCGGTGAAAGCAGTACACAAAAACGTGCACGGATCGTAGACCAACTTGCCCGGCATCAGGCTGATACTCTGGCTATTACCCTTCCTGATAATATTGCCTGGCTGCTCAATGTGCGTGGTTCAGATCTTGATATGGTCCCCGTCCCTTTTTCATTTGCCCTGCTGCACCGCACCGGCGAACTGGAGTGGTTTGTTGATACCAACAAAACAAAGCAGTTACCCGAAGCCCTGCTGAGCACGTTGACCCTTGCACCACAAGAGGGTTTTCTCTCTCGCTGCCAGCAACTGGCACAGGGAAAACGTTTTCTGGTTGATAAGGACTATGCCCCGGTTGCTTTGCGTTTTGCGATTGAACAGAACGGAGGTGAAGTTCTTTGGGCCCCGGATCCAATCACATTGATTAAAGCTCATAAGAATGACACTGAACTGGCAGGCTATCGTGAATGCCATGAACAGGATGGTGCTGCATGGGTTAACTTCCTCGCCTGGCTGGCGCATGAGGTACCACTACGTGAGGCGGCCGGTAATCCGGTAACCGAGCTGGAAGCACAAGCCAAACAGTTGGCGTTTCGCCAGCAACAACCCGGGTTTATTGAGCAAAGTTTTGGCACTATTTCAGCTTCAGCCAGTAATGCGGCGATGTGTCATTATCATTCCAGTGAAAAGACAGATACGCCGATTACCTCACAGGCCATGTATCTGAATGACTCCGGTGGTCAGTATCAAAACGGTACCACAGATACGACGCGTACCCTCGCCTTTGGCCCACAGGATCCGCAGCGCCGACTGCACTATACGGCAGTACTGAAAGGCTTTATATCGCTGATCACGCTACAATTCCCCAGCGGCACTCAGGGTCATCAACTGGATGCGTTTAGTCGTCGGGCTCTTTGGGAGCTGGGGCTGGATTACGATCATGGCACCGGACATGGCGTGGGCCACCAGCTACTGATTCATGAGCAGCCCCACCGTATTGCCAAAAAAGTAAATCCTTGGCCTCTGGTCGCAGGCAATATTATTACTATCGAGCCGGGATATTATCTGGCAGGTCAATATGGGATCCGCATCGAGAATCAGGTAGAGATTATCGAGAGTCGTCCAGGCTTTTGCCGGTTCGCCTCACTGACGCAGGTCCCTATCGATTTGAACCTGGTTGAGTTACATCTGTTGAGCGAAACAGAAAAGCAGTGGATTGATGACTACCACCAGCAGGTAAGAGAAACACTGTCGCCACGCGTGGACAGTGACGCACGTCCATGGCTATTTGCAGCCACAGCACCGATTCGTGTTCAGGCCAATTAACGTAAAAAAGGCAGCCCTCAGGCTGCCTTAGTTCTCCCCAACGTCTTACTGCTTAGCTGTTACGGATGTATTCATCCATTTCAGTTTTCAGGTTATCGGACTTAGTCCCGAAGATAGCCTGAACACCGGAACCAGCAACCACGACGCCCGCAGCACCCAGTTTCTTCAGGCCAGCCTGATCAACTTTGGCAACGTCAGCAACGCTGACACGCAGACGAGTGATGCACGCATCCAGGTTAGTGATGTTTTCTTTACCACCAAACGCAGCAACCAGAGCCGGAGCCATTTCACCTGTCGCGCCAGCTTTGCTGTCTTCGGTGGCGTCTTCACGACCCGGAGTTTTCAGGTCCAGCGCTTTGATCAGTACACGGAAAATGGTGTAGTAGACGATTGCATAGCCGAGGCCGACAATCGGGAACAGCCACAGTTTGCTGCTGTTACCGGACAGTACGATAAAGTCGATCAGACCGTGGGAGAACGATGTACCGTCACGCATACCCAGCAGGATACAGATTGGGAATGCCAGACCTGCCAGAATCGCGTGGATGATGTACAGGATCGGCGCCACGAACATGAAGGAGAACTCGATCGGCTCGGTAATACCGGTCAGGAACGAGGTCAGCGCCGCGGAGATCATGATACCGCCCACTTTCGCGCGGTTTTCCGGTTTTGCAGAGTGCCAGATTGCAATAGCAGCAGCCGGCAGACCGTACATTTTAAACAGGAAGCCACCGGACAGTTTGCCCGCAGTCGGGTCACCTGCCATATAACGAGGAATATCACCGTGGAACACCTGGCCCGCAGCATTGGTGTACTCACCGATCTGCATCTGGAAAGGAACGTTCCAGATATGGTGCAGACCAAACGGTACCAGGCAGCGTTCAACGAAGCCGTAGATACCGAATGCCACTACCGGGTTCTGATACGCAGCCCACTGGGAGAACGTCTGAATAGCAGTACCGATTGGCGGCCAAATGAAGGACAGAACCACACCCGTGAAGATGGCAGCCAGACCAGAAATGATAGGAACAAAGCGCTTACCGGCAAAGAAGCCCAGATACTCAGGCAGTTTGATACGGTAGAAGCGGTTGAACATATACGCTGCGATCGCACCGGAGATAATCCCCCCGAGAACACCGGTATCAGCCAGGTGTTTAGCGGCGATTTCTTCTGCAGGTAAATGCAGAACCAGCGGCGCAACCACAGCCATGGTCTTAACCATGATGCCATAGGCGACGACTGAAGCCAGGGCGGATACACCGTCATTGTTGGTGAAGCCTAACGCAACACCGATGGCGAAAATCAGCGGCATGTTTGCAAAAACAGATCCGCCTGCTTCTGCCATTACATGCGATACAACGGCTGGCAGCCAGCTGAAGTTAGCGGAACCGACACCCAGCAGGATACCTGCAATAGGGAGTACGGATACCGGCAGCATCAGCGATTTACCGACCTTTTGCAGGTTAGCAAATGCATTCTTAAACATAATTAGGAGTGCTCCTGAGTATTTGTGCTTTTCTACGTTCTCACGCATTGGCGAGGGGGGAGAACCTCGCCGTGGACAGGGCATCTAAGTACCCTTTATTTATTACACAGAGTAAAATAATTCAGTTCGTTTTTGTTTGACGGCTATCACAATTCAGTTGTGGGTGGCCGCAAAATTCGCACATTCCGATAAAATGAGTATCTGAATGTTTCCAACTGGTTACTCACCGCCCATTCTGGGGCGGTGAACTTTACTCGCTTTACTTATTAATTACGAGCTTTAAAAAAACTCAGTTAACAGGCAGATTGCAGGCGAGATGCGTCGATGTGAAACAGGCGGGCAAAGTTATCGGTGGTGATCTGCGCCAGTTCTTCAACGGCAACACCTTTCAAGACAGCCATGTACTCTGCAACATCACGAACCATTGCCGGTTGGTTCTCTTTTCCACGATGCGGCACAGGCGCAAGGTAGGGAGAATCGGTCTCAACTAACAAACGGTCCAGAGGTACATAGCGTGCAGCATCGCGTAGTTGTTCGGCGTTACGGAACGTGACGATGCCAGAGAAGGAAATATAGAATCCGAGATCCAGCAATTTGCCCGCAGTTTCCCTGTCCTCTGTAAAACAGTGTAGTACGCCGCCACAATCCGTCACTTTTTCTTCGCGCAGAATCGACAGCGTATCCGCTCGCGCATCGCGGGTATGAACAATCACCGGTTTCTGTAACTCGCGACCAATCTGGATGTGGTGAATGAATGATTCCTGCTGGCGAACCTTCGTTTCTGGCGTATAAAAATAGTCCAGCCCGGTTTCGCCCATCGCCACCACGCCCTCCTCGGCGGCAAAACGACGCAGCTCTTCAACATCATATGGCTCATCCTGATTTAACGGATGCACGCCACAGGAAAAAACCACATTGTCACGCACACCAACCAGTTCACGCATGCTGCGGTATCCTGGTAACGTGGTCGCAACGGCAAGACAGAACTTCACATCACGCGCGGCCGCTTTCTCCAGCACGTCATCCACGTTCTTATGCAAAGATTGATAATCCAGGCCATCAAGATGGCAGTGTGAGTCGACTAAAAACATAATGTCTCTCTCAAATATGGGGAACAGGCAGCACAGTGCCTGGTTGCAGATAATGCTCTATGCGGAGGATAAGATCGGTTAATACCAGCTCACGGTTTACGCCCGTCACATTTAGCAACTGCTGACGGCAATGACAAACATCACCAAGTATTGCCTGTATCTGTGCGGCAGTGAAGCGTTCAGCGATTGATGATATCAATGCCAGAGCATCGGGATTAGTCAGATGGGAAACACCATATGGACGTTTAAGAGCATCCGTAAGCAGCGTCGCCAGCCAGTGTAAGCGGACAGCAGCCTGCTCATGATTTAGCACGGCCATCAGCATATACCAGTCGCCAGAGTGCAATGTATTGGCCAGTGCCGCACAGAAATCAGTACGGTGCGTCCAGCTTTCTGCCTGTAACAGCGCTAATGCCGCACCAGGCGAGCCTGCGCTCAAGCGTAATGCGCTAAGAAGTGCATCCTGTGAGGCCGTCACCTCACGGGCAAGCCAGGAAATTGCGTACGATTCTGCCGGGGGAGCAAGGTGATGCAAGCGACAACGGCTACGTAATGTAGCCAATAAACGTGCAGGTTCCGTACTGGCGAGGAAAAACCAGGTCTGTGCCGGTGGCTCTTCCAGAGTCTTCAACAGAGCGTTGGCAGCGGCATCGGTCAACTGGGCTGCATCAGGGATCCACACCACCTTCGCACCACTCAAACGAGAATGCTCATACAGTTTCTCACTGACTTCGCGAACCGCATCAACGCCCAGTGTACTTTTGCCTTTTTCCGGGAGCAGCGAATAGTAGTCAGGATGTGTTCCCGCCTGCATCAACTGGCATCCGCGACAGTGTCCACAGCTTTTATGACCTTCAGGTTGCTGGCACATCAGATAGCGGCTGAGGGCGTAAATCAGCGCGTCATCCCCCATGCCTGGTAACGCCTGAATCAGTAACGCATGGTGACCACGACCCGCCTGATAACTGGCTACCAGTTTTTCAAAATCCGGTCGTAACCATGGATACCATTTCATGCGCCCTGCTCCTGCACCCAGTGGGTGATGGTATTACGGATATCACTCATCACAGCCTCAAGGGGTTGCGTCGCATCAATAGTCCGAATACTGGAATCTTTAGCGGCCAGTTCAAGGTAGCGGGCACGCGTGCGATTGAAGAAATCAAACGATTCCTGTTCAATGCGATCCAGTTCGCCACGAGCGCGGGCACGTTTTAAACCTACCTCGGGTGTCACATCCAGATAAATTGTCAGGTCAGGGCGAAAATCCCCCAGTACCGCATCACGCAACGTTGCCAGCATAGTCTGGTCAATTCCGCGTCCGCCGCCCTGATAAGCCTGGGTCGACAGATCATGACGATCGCCAATCACCCAACTGCCTTTTGCCAGCGCAGGTTTAATAACGGTTTCCACCAGTTGTACGCGTGCGGCGTAAAACATCAGGACTTCCGCTTTATCGGTAATAATCTCATCACCGACCGATTTGATGTCCAGCACCAGACTTCTTAATTTCTCTGCGAGCTGGGTGCCGCCAGGCTCGCGGGTAAAAACCATGTCGCGAATACCGAGTTGCTCAAGTGTCTCCACTACCACATCGCGCGCAGTGGTTTTTCCGGCGCCTTCCAGGCCCTCAATGACGATGTAATTACTGCCCATTTTTTTCCTTAAGCACTTTCAGATAATCCTGTACCGACCGGTTGTGGCTGGCAAGATTAGTGTTAAACGTGTGACCACCTTTTCCATCAGCCACAAAATAGAGATACGGCGTTTTTGCCGGATGTGCAGCAGCCTGCAACGAGGCTTCTCCAGGCATGGCAATCGGACCCGGTGGCAGCCCCGTAATGGTATAGGTGTTATAGGCGGTCGGGGTTTCTAAATCCACACGCGACAATTTGCCATTATAACGTGTCCCCATCCCGTAAATCACGGTTGGATCGGTCTGCAGACGCATGCCAATACGTAACCGGTTTATAAATACCGAGGCTACCTGGTCGCGCTCACTGGCAACCGCCGTTTCTTTTTCAATGATAGAGGCCATCGTCACCAGTTGATTTTTATCTTTGTAAGGCAGACCTTCAGCACGACCTTCCCAGACGGTATCCACAGCCTTAACCATTTTTTGATACGCGCGTTTCAACAGCGCGACATCTGTGGTATTGGCGGTATACATCCAGGTATCAGGCCAGAACCAACCTTCCACCCACTCAGGGTTTTCCAGTTTCAACGCCTTAGCAACGGTCTCGTAGTTATCATCGCTGAGCGTATGTTTAATAAATGGCGCATCACACAGTTGTTTGAGGTAATCGCTCAGGCGCATCCCCTCTACCAGACGTAGCGGGAACTGCGCTTCTTTACCGCTTTCCAGCAGTTTCAGCATATCCCGCACGGTCATGTCAGGTGTAAAGCGATAGGTTCCCGCTTTAAAATGCGAAAGATCCGGCTCAATACGCAACAACCACTGAAACACGCGCGGACGATTGATAACCTTGTCTGCATACAACTGTTCGCCTAACGCCAGTCGACCAGTGCCGGCTTTAAGCGTAAAAATCGTTTCTTCTTTGATCAATAATTTACTATCCGCCAGATGGCGAACTTTCCACATTCCCACTCCCGCGGCAATGCCCAGCACAACCAGCAATAAAACGACAACGAGTAACAATTTTTTCATGACTAATTTGGGTGCTCACAAAGTGGGGCTAAAAAATCGAATAATAAACGTGAAGACAACTGTATGTCGCCACATGCACGCACGGGAATAACAGGCATTAACGCATTGCAAATGATCATCTCATCAGCCTGCATAACCTCCTCCTTCCGGGCATTTACTTCGACAATCTGGAAAGGAGATTGTGCCAGCACTCGCATACAGAATTGTCGCATAATGCCATCTACACCTGCCTGATCCAGGCGGGGAGTGTAAACCACATTATCTTTACGCCAGAATAAATTAGCCGCACAGCATTCCGTAACCCATCCCTCGCTGTCAAGGACCAGAGCCTCATCGGCGTTTGTCTGCTCAAGATGAGACCTAATCAGCACCTGTTCCAGACGGTTTAGGTGCTTCAGTCCGGCAAGCATTGGATTGCGCCCCAGACGGACGGGGCTTAACGCGAGGGTGATTCCTTGCTCTCGCCAGCAATCATAATGTGCAGGCCAGGCAGAAAC
The DNA here is from genome assembly GCF_963864895.1 of Citrobacter sp. S-77. Lineage (NCBI taxonomy): Bacteria > Pseudomonadati > Pseudomonadota > Gammaproteobacteria > Enterobacterales > Enterobacteriaceae > Citrobacter > Citrobacter sp. S-77. The sequence goes on along the minus strand of NZ_CAWLWU010000002.1, from coordinate 1,767,691 downwards.
AGAGAGGATACGGCTGGCACTATGGCAGTTGGCGCCACTGTAGCCTCGACCTCCGCTGCCACGACTGATGATCACCTTCAGTACACCACGGGCATGGGCTGCTGCTAACATTTCCATTTCCCGTTGCAGTTCGGGCCATTTCTCGAAGGAGATCAGCAATTTTTGGCAGGTGTCTTGTAAACGCTGGAGATGCGCCGCAAGGAGGCTAACTTTACCGTCGATAATTCGCGCCGTGGTGAAACAGCCATCACCAAACTGCGTCGCCCGATCGCTCGCAGCCAGCATATCCTGCTGACAGCCATTAATTAAGAACATGGTGGCTCCTTATTCGTGGTCCGCTAGTTTGGCAGGATGAGTAACCCAGGACAAGGGCAGAAAATCGAATAAAAAAAGGTCCGACAAGCGGACCTTTTTTTCATCTGGCAAGGACGCTAACGCATCACCTGCAGGCACTTAGATCTTTTTAAAGATCAAGGAACCGTTGGTACCACCGAAACCAAAGGAGTTACACAGCGCATATTCCATACCGCTAACCTGACGCGCTTCGTGCGGCACGAAGTCCAGGTCACAACCTTCATCCGGGTTATCCAGGTTGATGGTTGGTGGAACAACCTGATCGCGCAGCGCCAGAATAGAGAAAATTGACTCTACAGCACCCGCCGCACCTAACAGGTGTCCGGTCATGGATTTGGTCGAACTGACCATTACGCTACGTGCAGCATCGCCAAAGACAGATTTTACTGCCTGGGTTTCAGCTTTATCGCCTGCCGGTGTGGATGTGCCATGTGCGTTAACATAGGCAATCTGACCAGGTTCAATAGCCGCATCACGCAATGCGTTAACCATCGCCAGTGCAGCACCTGCACCGTTTTCCGGTGGTGACGTCATATGGTAAGCATCGCTGCTCATCCCAAAGCCGACCACTTCAGCATAAATTTTTGCGCCGCGCGCTTTTGCATGCTCGTACTCTTCGAGTACAACCATGCCCGCACCGTCACCCAGCACAAATCCGTCACGCTCTTTGTCCCACGGACGGCTCGCCGCTTGCGGGTTATCATTACGCGTAGACAGCGCACGTGCTGCGCCAAAACCACCGACACCCAGCGGCGTACTGGCTTTTTCTGCACCACCCGCGACCATCGCGTCTGCGTCGCCGTATGCAATGATACGTGCAGCATGACCGATGTTATGCACGCCTGAAGTACAGGCGGTCGCGATAGAGATGCTTGGTCCTTGCAGACCATACATGATGGTCAGATGACCAGCCACCATGTTAACAATCGTCGACGGAACGAAGAACGGGCTAATCTTACGCGGTCCACCGTTTACCAGTGAGGTATGGTTTTCTTCGATAAGACCGAGACCGCCAATACCGGAGCCGATAGCGGCGCCAATACGGTGAGCGTTCTCTTCCGTAATCTCGAGGCCAGAATCCTGCATGGCCTGAACGCCAGCGACAATTCCATATTGAATGAAGGCATCCATCTTGCGCTGTTCTTTGCGCGAGATAATGTCATCACAGTTAAAATCCTTTACTAAGCCAGCAAATTTCGTTGCATAGGCGCTAGTATCGAAATGGTCGATCAGGCTGATGCCACTCTGACCGGCAAGGAGAGCTTTCCAGGTAGACTCTACGGTATTGCCGACAGGAGACAACATGCCCAGTCCGGTCACAACTACACGACGCTTAGACACGGTTGTCCTCCAGGGAGGGAAAAATGATTCAAGTGGGATAAAAAGATAAAACTCAGGCGGTCGAATGACCGCCTGGAGATGTTCACTTACGCCTGGTGGCCGTTGATGTAATCAATGGCAGCCTGAACGGTAGTGATTTTCTCAGCTTCTTCGTCCGGAATCTCAGTATCAAACTCTTCTTCCAGGGCCATTACCAGCTCAACGGTGTCAAGAGAATCCGCGCCCAGGTCTTCAACGAAGGAAGCATTGTTGGTAACTTCTTCCTGCTTAACGCCCAGCTGTTCGCCGATAATTTTCTTAACGCGTTCTTCGATAGTGCTCATACTCTTAAATTTCCTATCAAAACTCGCTTTCGCGATGGTTTTCGTAGTGTATAAAATGTTGAAAAATTTGCAACTAAATCCCGGCAGTTCTTACCACGATTTTACGTTATTTTGAGGCTAATCCCTAGAATAACGCAAATCTTTTTCATCGTGGTTAAACCATGTACATCCCGCCGTTGACGTGCAAAGTCTCACCAGTGATGTAACTTGCTTCGTCAGAAGCTAAAAATGCAACCGCACTGGCAATTTCCTGAGCGCCACCAAGGCGACCCGCAGGAACCTGTGCCAGAATACCCGCACGCTGATCATCAGACAGCGCACGCGTCATGTCCGTTTCAATAAAGCCCGGAGCAACAACGTTTACAGTAATACCACGGGACGCAACTTCACGCGCCAATGATTTACTGAAGCCGATCAGACCCGCTTTCGCCGCAGCGTAGTTAGCCTGACCCGCATTTCCCATGGTACCAACCACAGAACCGATAGTGATAATACGACCATGACGCTTTTTCATCATAGCGCGCATTACCGCTTTTGACAGACGGAAAACAGATGACAGGTTGGTTTCGATGATATCGTTCCACTCGTCATCTTTCATGCGCATTAACAGGTTATCACGAGTAATCCCGGCATTATTGACCAGAATATCGACTTCACCAAATTCTGCGCGGATATTTCCCAGAACAGATTCGATAGATGCAGGATCGGTCACATTCAACATCAGACCCTTACCGTTTGCACCTAAGTAATCGCTAATGGCCTGCGCACCACTTTCGCTGGTTGCAGTACCGATAACTTTCGCGCCACGGGCAACAAGTGTTTCAGCAATTGCGCGGCCAATGCCACGGCTTGCACCGGTTACCAGCGCGATTTTTCCTTCAAAACTCATGATATTCCTCTTTTATTGCGAAAGTGCCGCAGACAGCGCCGCCGGCTCATTCAGTGCCGAAGCCGTCAGGGTGTCAACAATACGTTTCGTCAGGCCGGTGAGGACTTTACCCGGGCCAACTTCATACAGGTGTTCTACGCCCTGGGATGCCATAAACTCAACAGTTTTGGTCCACTGAACTGGGCTATATAACTGACGAACAAGCGCGTCGCGGATGGCATCTGCTGTTGTTTCGCATTTCACGTCAACGTTGTTAACAACCGGTACAGTCGGTGCGTTGAAAGTGATTTTCTGCAGCTCAACGGCCAGTTTATCAGCCGCAGGCTTCATTAGCGCACAGTGAGATGGCACGCTAACCGGCAACGGCAGTGCACGCTTAGCGCCAGCAGCTTTACAGGCGGCACCTGCACGTTCAACAGCTTCTTTATGCCCGGCAATAACCACCTGACCCGGTGAGTTAAAGTTTACCGGAGAAACGACCTGACCGTCGGCTGACTCTTCACACGCTTTCGCAATGGATGCGTCATCCAGACCGATGATAGCAGACATGCCCCCAGTGCCTTCCGGTACAGCTTCCTGCATGAATTTACCACGCAGTTCAACCAGACGTACGGCATCAGCAAAATTGATGACACCCGCACACACCAGTGCAGAGTATTCACCCAGGCTATGCCCTGCCATCAGTGCAGGCGTTTTACCGCCCTGCTGCTGCCAAACGCGATACAGCGCGACAGAGGCGGTTAACAGTGCCGGCTGTGTCTGCCAGGTTTTATTCAGTTCTTCCGCCGGCCCCTGTTGAGTCAGTGCCCATAAATCATAGCCCAGCGCTGCTGAAGCTTCAGCGAAAGTTTCTTCTACGCATGGGTAAGCTGCTGCCATTTCAGACAACATCCCAACGGTTTGAGAACCCTGTCCCGGGAACACAAATGCAAATTGCGTCATGATTAAATCCTTATACTAGAAACGAACCAGCGCGGAGCCCCAGGTGAATCCACCACCAAAGGCCTCAAGCAATATCAGTTGCCCTGCTTTAATGCGCCCGTCACGGACAGCTTCGTCCAGTGCGCACGGTACGGAAGCGGCGGACGTATTGCCATGTCTGTCCAGCGTTACCACGACATTATCCATCGACATACCCAGCTTTTTCGCTGTTGCGCTGATAATGCGGAGGTTTGCCTGATGTGGTACCAGCCAGTCCAGCGCAGAACGGTCAAGATTATTTGCTTCCAGCGTTTCATCAACGATGTGAGCAAGCTCGGTAACTGCGACTTTAAATACTTCGTTACCCGCCATCGTCAGATGAATCGAGTTTTCCGGGTTCACACGATCGGCATTAGGCAGCGTCAGCAATTCTCCGTAACGCCCATCAGCATGCAGATGTGTAGAGAGGATGCCTGGCTCTTCTGAGGCGCTCAGTACCACTGCGCCCGCACCATCACCAAAAATGATGATCGTCCCACGATCGGTTGGATCGCAAGTACGCGCCAGCACATCAGAACCGACTACCAGAGCGTGTTTCACCGCGCCTGACTTAACATATTGATCGGCAACGCTCAGCGCGTAGGTAAAGCCAGCGCAAGCCGCAGCGACATCAAACGCCGGGCAGCCTTTAATTCCCAGCATACTTTGAATCTGGCACGCTGCACTTGGAAATGCGTGCGTTGATGACGTGGTAGCTACCACGATCAAACCAATTTGTTCTTTATCGATGCCGGCCATTTCAATAGCGCGGTTTGCGGCGGCAAAGCCCATCGTCGCAACTGTTTCGTTTGGCCCTGCAATATGGCGTTCACGGATACCTGTACGAGTGACGATCCACTCATCAGATGTCTCGACCATTTTTTCCAAATCGGCGTTAGTACGCACTTGTTCAGGCAGATAGCTGCCGGTACCAATAATCTTCGTATACATGTACGCTCAGTCACTTTTTGGTTATATACCGCCACGAGCAAATCACTGGTACGTTGACTTCATTCACGACCACACTGTTATCTGTGCACCCGCGAATTTGTGCTTTCGTCACCGTCCAGCAGTTCGAATCCAGCTGGGTATACCGATTCCAGGCGAGCGGCAATTCGCTGAGGAACTTGTCGCTGCACCGCCTGCACTGCCTGTTCTATCGCGACTTCAAATGCTCGCTGATTGGCCGCACCATGACTTTTAATCACCGTGCCGCGTAATCCTAACAGACAGGCGCCATTATACTGGTCGGGGTTGAGGTGACTGAATCGCCTCGTCAGGCTTTTTTGTAACCAACGTTTTAATAACAGCAGCCACCACGACCGTTTTTTGCCCTCACCCTGAGACTTCAGCAGTGAAAGGAACATTCTTACAACACCTTCCATCGTCTTTAATGTGACATTACCTGTAAAGCCGTCACAAACCAGCACATCAGTTTTGCCGGTCAGCAACTCATTGGCTTCAAGATAGCCGATATAGTTGATAGAAGGGATTGTTTTTAGCACAGCAGAAGCGTCCCGAATGCTATCGAGACCCTTGGTTTCTTCTTCGCCAATGTTGAGCAATGCGACCCGAGGATTGGCAATCCCAACCACCTCTTCTGCCAACACGGAACCCATGACGGCAAATTGCACCAACATATTACTGTCGCAATCCACGTTGGCACCTAAATCCAGTACCACCGTTTTGCCCTTTTGCTGATGAGGTAATACCGTCACCAGCGCAGGACGCTCAATCCCCTCAAGGGGTTTGAGTAATAACTTCGCAAGTCCCATAAGTGCGCCCGTATTACCGGCGCTCACACAGGCTTGTGCTCGACCTTCTTTCACGAGCTCCAGGGCAACACGCATTGAGCTTCCACGACTGGCGCGGATAGCCTGCGAGGGCCGGGCATCACTGGCAATAACTGACTGAGCAGGAATCATCTGCAGACGTGAACGTTGTTCGAAGTCAGCTTTGGCAAGTAATGGCGTGATTGTATCGGGATCCCCGACTAAAAGAAGTGTGAGTTGCGAATTAGAATTCAGTGCCTGCAGTGCTGCAGGCACTGTCACGGTAGGGCCAAAATCTCCCCCCATGACATCTAACGCCAGGGTTAGACGTGTCAAGGTATCGTCGCTGCCCGGTTAGGTGTTTCCCCAGTTACCCGGGGAAAGCCTCACTAAGCTTCATCACGCTTGTACTCTTCATCTTTCTCACAGAAGTGCGAAGTCCGTCGAGCAATAGCGTGATTACTTAGCGATTACCTTACGGCCACGGTAGAAACCGTCGGCAGTGATGTGGTGACGCAGGTGTTGTTCACCAGAAGTTTTGTCTACAGACAGGCTGGTGACTGCGGTCAGAGCGTCATGAGAACGACGCATGCCACGTTTGGAACGGGTTGGTTTATTCTGTTGTACGGCCATGGACCTTACTCCTCAATTACTTACGCTTTAAGCTGGCTAATACGGCAAATGGGTTTGGTTTTTGCGCTTCATCAGGCAATTCGCCAAAGACCATGTCCGCCTCGGACACTTCACAGTGTTCAGAATCATGCACCGGAACTACCGGCAAGGAGAGGATAATCTCATCTTCAACCATTGCAAGCAGATCGATTTCACCGAATTCGTTAACCTCAATCGGCTCATACGCTTCCGGGAGTGCTTCAGCCTGCTCGTCTGAACGGACAGGACTAAAACAATATGTTGTGTGAACATGAAGTGGGAACGGTTTCCCGCAACGCTGACATTCGAGCGTAACCGATACCTTTGCATCGCCGGTTATAACCGCAAGGCGTTGGTTGTCGATCGCGAACGACATGGAGCATTCCACATCACTGTCCACACTGACTACAGAATCGGCGACGCGCTCAACCAGATCAGAAGTATAGATACCTTCATAATCGAGGCGTTTTTGAGCCGTACGAACCGGATCAAGAGTCAGGGGTAATTTTACCTTTTGCATAGGGCGCGCATATTAACTTTGTAACGTCATATAGTCAAAGAAAAAGGCAGCCTGAGGTTGCCTTTTGCCAATAATTCGCACACATTGCGGGTCATCGACTTAAAATCGATCAAGACAAGCCATCGCAGCCAGCTTGAAGGACGAAGTCCATAGTTTAAAATGGCTCTCATCATTACGCTATATGCGGGGGAAAAAATATGCCTCAACTGATTCTTGCGTCTACCTCTCCCTGGCGTCGCGCATTGCTCGAAAAACTGGCTATCCCATTCGAATGTGCAGCACCTGAGGTTGATGAAACACCGTTACCCGGCGAAACACCTCGACATCTGGTATTACGCCTGGCACAGGAGAAGGCGCAATCCCTTGCCCACCGTTTTTCTTCGCACCTGATTATTGGTTCAGATCAGATTTGTGTGCTTGATGGAGAAATAACCGGAAAGCCGTTAACAGAAGAAAAAGCGAGACTACAATTAGCTAAAGCCAGTGGCAATATTGTCACTTTTTATACCGGGCTGGCACTTTATAATTCCGCGAACGGACATTTACAAACCGAAGTCGAACCGTTTGATGTCCACTTTCGTCATTTAAGCGAAACAGAAATAGAAGATTATGTGCGCAAAGAGCGTCCGCTACATTGTGCCGGAAGTTTTAAAAGTGAAGGGCTAGGTATTGCTCTCTTCGAGCGTCTGGAAGGTCGCGACCCTAACACGCTGATTGGTCTGCCTCTGATAGCGCTGTGCCAGATGTTGCGCCGGGAAGAAATGAACCCACTGAAGGCCTAGTTGACGGGCCGGATGACGCTAAAGCGTCTTATCAGGCCCACAACGAAACACTCCCCACAGGCCTGATAAGCAAAGCTCTATCAGGCTTTATTACGTAACACCTCAAGGCAGCGTTTCAGCTGTTTATCCATCGGCGCTTCAATTCTCATAACTTCACCAGTGCCTGGATGGGTAAACTTCAATGCTGCAGCGTGCAGAAAGAGTCGGGACAACCCCGTGCCAGCCAATTGTTTATCGAACTCACGGTCGCCATAGCGATCGTCAAACGCAATCGGATGCCCTGCATGCTGTGTATGTACACGAATCTGGTGCGTACGCCCGGTCACAGGGCTACAGCGTACAAGAGTGGCAAACGCATAACGCTCCTCTACTTTAAAGCGCGTTTCCGATGGCTTGCCTTCCTGATTAACTCGCACAATACGCTCACCGCTTTGTAAAATATTCTTTAACAGCGGTGCCTGCACGGCTTTGACATGCGACTGCCACTGACCTCTTACCAGCGCCAGGTAGTCTTTCTGCATCCCTTTTTCCCGCAGTTGCTCATGCAGCGAACGCAACGCTGAACGCTTTTTGGCAACTAACAGCACGCCTGAGGTATCACGGTCGAGGCGATGCACCAGCTCGAGGAAACGCGCTTCGGGACGTAGCGCACGTAAGCCTTCAATCACGCCAAAGCTTAACCCACTGCCGCCATGCACAGCAGTGCCTGAGGGCTTGTTGAGCACCAGAATATGGTCATCTTCATATAAAATGACATCAGTAAGCGCCGCAACTTTTTGCAGATGCGGTGAAATAGCTTCTTCTTCACGCTCAGCCACGCGCACAGGTGGTATACGCACAATATCCCCGTCTTCGAGCTTATATTCGGGTTTGATGCGTTTTTTGTTCACCCGCACTTCGCCTTTACGCAAAATGCGATAAATCATACTTTTCGGCACACCTTTGAGCTGGGTGCGTAAAAAGTTGTCGATGCGTTGCCCTGCTTCATCGGCAGTAATGGCAACTATTTTTACGGCTGGAGTCTCTGTTTTCATGGGGGCCGATTTTAAATAGCCATCAAGATTCGCGCCACACATTTTTCTATGCTTATATTAACTGCTATACCCTATTACTTAAGTTTGACAGTTCCAATTTGATGGTTATTAAACCAATCACTCTGCGGAAGTGCAAAAACTGTGAGTAACCGGGTGATAAATGGCAAAAGTCATCTTGCTATAACAAGGTTAGCAGTGGAATAATGTGGTCGTCTCCGTGTTGAATCTTGTTAAAACAAGAACTTTTCCGGAATGACCCAATTTTGCCCGACCGATCATCAACGCAGCAATGGCGTAAGACGTATTGATCTTTCAGGCAGTTAGCGGGCTGCGGGTTGCAGTCCTTACCGGTAAAAGGAAGCTTCTCTGGAGAGTTTTCCCAGACTGTTCCCCTGATAATTGCGCTGTGTTTCCGTATGAAATACAGGCAACCGACACTCTGCGCCTCTTTGAGCTGACGATAACCGTGAGGTTGGCGACGCGAATAGACACGAGGCCATCGGTTCACACCCGGAAAGGCATTACTCTGCCCGCAGCTTAGTCGTCAATGTAAGAATAATGAGTAAGTTACGATGAAAAGAATGTTAATTAACGCAACTCAGCAGGAAGAGTTGCGTGTCGCCCTTGTAGATGGGCAGCGTCTGTACGATCTGGATATCGAAAGTCCTGGACACGAGCAGAAAAAAGCAAACATCTATAAAGGCAAAATTACCCGTATTGAACCGAGCCTGGAAGCTGCTTTTGTTGATTACGGCGCTGAACGTCACGGTTTCCTCCCGTTAAAAGAAATTGCCCGCGAATACTTTCCCGCAAACTACAACTCCCATGGTCGTCCAAACATTAAAGATGTGTTGCGCGAAGGCCAGGAAGTAATTGTTCAGATTGATAAAGAAGAACGCGGCAATAAAGGTGCTGCGCTGACCACTTTTATCAGTCTGGCTGGCAGCTATCTGGTTCTGATGCCGAATAACCCACGCGCGGGTGGTATCTCTCGTCGCATTGAAGGCGATGACCGTACCGAATTAAAAGAAGCGCTGGCAAGCCTGGAACTACCTGATGGTATGGGGCTTATCGTGCGTACCGCAGGCGTCGGCAAATCCGCCGAAGCGCTGCAGTGGGACCTGAGTTTCCGCCTGAAACACTGGGAAGCGATTCAAAAAGCCGCTGAAAGCCGCCCTGCTCCGTTCCTGATCCACCAGGAAAGCAACGTAATTGTTCGCGCATTCCGCGACTATTTACGTCAGGATATTGGTGAAATTCTCATCGATAACCCGAAAGTGATGGAGATGGCACGTCAGCATATCGCTGCGTTAGGTCGTCCGGATTTCAGCAGCAAGATTAAGCTCTACACCGGTGAAATTCCGCTGTTCAGCCATTATCAAATCGAGTCTCAGATTGAATCTGCATTCCAGCGTGAAGTCCGCCTGCCTTCCGGTGGTTCTATCGTTATTGATAGCACCGAAGCACTGACCGCCATCGACATCAACTCCGCACGCGCAACACGCGGTGGCGATATCGAAGAGACCGCATTTAACACCAACCTCGAAGCCGCCGATGAGATTGCTCGTCAGTTACGTCTGCGCGACCTGGGCGGTCTGATCGTCATCGACTTCATCGATATGACTCCGGTTCGTCACCAGCGTGCGGTAGAAAACCGTCTGCGTGAAGCCGTACGTCAGGATAGAGCTCGTATTCAGATCAGCCATATTTCCCGTTTCGGCCTGCTGGAGATGTCTCGCCAGCGTCTGAGTCCGTCACTGGGTGAATCCAGTCATCACGTATGCCCGCGCTGTAGCGGCACTGGCACCGTGCGTGATAACGAATCGCTGTCACTCTCTATTTTGCGTCTGATTGAAGAAGAAGCGCTGAAAGAGAATACTCAGGAAGTTCACGCAATTGTTCCTGTGCCAATTGCGTCTTACCTGCTCAACGAAAAACGTACTGCGGTCAATGCCATTGAAACCCGCCAGAACGGCGTGCGCTGTGTGATCGTGCCAAACGATCAGATGGAAACCCCGCACTATTCCGTACTGCGCGTGCGTAAAGGGGAAGAGACTCCAACCCTGAGTTACCTGCTGCCGAAACTGCACGAAGAAGCGATGGCATTGCCGACAGAAGAAGAATATGTCGAGCGTAAACAGCCTGAACAACCGGCACTTGCGACCTTCGCAATGCCAGATGTTCCGCCTGCGCCTGCTCTGCAGGAGCCGGCCGTTAAAGCGGCTACCGCACCAAAAGCCACGGCAACCGCAACTGAAGCCGCACAGCCTGGTTTGTTTAGCCGTTTCCTCGGCGCGCTGAAGTCTATCTTCGGTGGCAATGACGAAGTGAAACCTGTTGAGCAACCAGCTCCGAAAGCTGAAGAGAAATCCGAACGCCAGCAGGATCGTCGCAAACCACGTCAAAACAATCGTCGCGACCGTAACGATCGCCGTGATAATCGCGATAACCGTGGCGATCGTGATAACCGCAATGAGCGCGCTGAAAGCAGCGAGAACCGCGATGAAAATCGCCGTAACCGTCGCCAGGCGCAGCAGCAAAATGCTGAAACACGTGATAACCGCCAGCAGTCTAACGATGCCGCTGACAAAGCGAAATCAGGTGACGAGCAGCAGGCTCCGCGCCGTGAACGCAATCGCCGTCGTAACGATGATAAACGTCAGGCACAGCAGGAAGTTAAAGAACTGAATCTGGCTGAACAACCGGCACAGGATACGGAACAGGAAGAGCGTGTACGCCAGCCTCAGACCCGCCGTAAACAGCGTCAGTTAAACCAGAAAGTCCGTTTCACTGATAGTGCGCCGGTCGAAGCTGAAGTGGTTGCCGCAGCGATAGCTGCTGAAGCCCCAGTTGTTCAGCAGGTTGCGCCAGTTGTACCAGCCCAACGTACCGAACTGGCGAAAGTTGATTTGCCAGCTGTCGTTGCACCGGAGCAGGAAGACAACAGCGAAGCACGCGATTCCAACGGTATGCCGCGTCGTTCCCGCCGTTCTCCTCGCCATCTGCGTGTAAGCGGACAACGTCGCCGTCGTTATCGTGACGAGCGTTATCCGGTTCAGTCACCGATGCCGTTAACTGTTGCATGTGCTTCTCCGGAATTAGCGTCCGGTAAAGTGTGGATCAGCTACCCTGTCGCGCGTCCTCAGGATATGCATGTTGAAGAGCAGCGCGAGCAGGAAGTTACACCTGTCCAACCGGTTGTCGCTGAACAGCAAGCCATTGCTGCTGTCGTTGAAACCGTAGCTGAACCTGTGGTTGAAGCAGTAGCGGAAGCATCGGTTGTGACTGAAGCCATTGTTGCTGAACCTCAGGCTACCGTTGTTGAAACTACGCATCCTGAAGTTATTGCTGCGCCGGTCGAGGAACAACCGCAGATCATCGCTGAATCCGACGAACCTGTTGCTGAAAAAATTGCTTCAGAAGCCGAACCTGTTACAGAAGTCGCTGAAGTGGCTGAAACGCCAGTTGTCGAAGAGCCTGTTGAAGTCGCGGTCTCCCAGCCAGAAGTGGTTGAAGAGACTGTTGATGAAACACCGGTTGCTCAAGCACCAAAAGATGACGTTGACGTTATTGCCCCCGTCGTGGTGGCTGAAGAAACCACTACAGCAAGCGCTCCTGCTACTGTGGAAATCCTGGCGGCCCACAGCCATGCAACCGCACCAATGACCCGCGCACCTGCGCCGGAATATGTGCCGGAAGCGCCGCGTCAAAGCGACTGGCAGCGCCCTGCTTTCGCCTTTGATGGTAAAGGTGCAGCAGGCGGGCATAGCGCCACACATCAGGCCACAGCGCCAGCAACGCGCCCACAGCCTGTTGAGTAAGACATAATCGTCACAAAAGCCGACCTTCGGGTCGGCTTTTTTATATCTCGTCTACGCGCTTCATTCCCGCCAGTCGTGGCATTACATCCTTCATCAGCGCCAAAAATTTACGCAATCGGGTAGGATAATAGCGCGCCCAGGGGTACACCAAATGAACCGGCAGTGGCGCTGCATGCCAGTCTGGTAACAGCTCTACCAGGCGCCCATGAACAATATCCTCTTCTACCATCCAGCTTGAAACAATCGCCACTCCCAGCCCTGCAAGGGCTGCATTTCTTGCAACATAAATACTGTCCGTGCTTAACCTGGGAGAAATATTTACCGTAAAGGGTTCATTGTTCTGTTGGTGAAGCAACGACACGCTACGTTGATAAAATGTGCTTAGCGCGATCCAGGGCAGCGATGATAACTGCTCAGGATGCGTAATCTCGTGATACTGCATCAGCAGTTTCGGACTGATCACCATGCTACGGGGAACTTCAGCCAGTAATACCGAGACCGTTGCCGGATCGACCTCGGCCCCGACTCTGATGGCGCAATCTATGTTATCGCTGAGAAAATCAACCGTTTTGTCATTGAGCATCCACTCCACCGAGAGCTGCGGGTAGCGTGAAAGAAACTGTAATAGCGGCTCAAGGAGCTGCTGCTGGCCGAACGCATGTGGTGCCCGTACCCGAAGCGTACCTACCGGGTCGTCTTCCTTAACATTGAGACCATCTTCCAGCGCCAGCCATGCATCAATAATATGCCTGGCGTGATGATATCCACGCTCACCGTCATCAGTTAATTTCATCGCATGAGTGGTGCGTAAAATCAGTTTAACGCCCAGCAATGTTTCAAGAGACTGCAGCCTCCGGCTTATAGTTGCCTGGGTTGTACCCATCTGTTTTGCCGCCGAAGAGAGCGATCCCGCTTCAACGATACGTACAAACGTCCGCATCAGCTCAACCCTGTCTATACGTTCTGTTTTAATCATTCCCGCAGTCACCATACGCCAAACGTATAACTGTTTTACCACCACACTCGCTACCGAACCACCCACTGAAAGATAAAAATAGCCGTACATCTTGTGATTGAGGAATCATTCGTGAACACACATACCGCACTCTCCCGTTGGATCATTTTTGTTATGGCATTGGGCGCTGGGTTCAGCGTTGCTGCTATCTACTATGCCCAGCCTCTATTGCCATTGATGGGCCAGGATCTGGCCTTGAGTATCACCGGGATGGGACTGATTCCGACGCTGACCCAGGCGGGATATGCACTCGGCATTCTATTTTTATTACCACTGGGCGATCGCTATGACCGGCGGACATTAATCCTGCTGAAAAGTGTCTCTCTGGCCGTACTTCTTTTGGCATGCAGCTTTGCCGGACAGCTTCATTCGCTGCTACCGATCAGTCTGCTGATGGGGATGGCAGCCACAATGGCCCAGGATATTGTTCCCGCCGCGGCTATCCTTGCGTCTGAAGGAAAACAGGGCAAAACAGTGGGTACCGTTATGACCGGTCTTCTGTTGGGTATTCTGCTTTCGCGTACCGTCAGTGGCCTGGTGGGCGAGGCATTTGGCTGGAGAGAAATGTATCAACTTTCAGCCGTCAGTATTGCAGTAATTACCGCAATCATGTGGAGAATGCTGCCCCGCTTTACGGTGCATTCCACACTGAACTATCCATCATTAATGTTTTCAATGGCACAGCTCTGGCAACGTTACCCCGCACTGCGCCGTGCTGCGCTGGCACAAGGTTTCCTGTCGATAGCCTTCAGCGCTTTCTGGTCGACACTGGCGGTCATGTTATCCGAACATTACCAAATGGGCAGTGCAGTAGCAGGGGCTTTTGGCGTCGCTGGCGCCGCTGGTGCGCTTGCAGCACCAGTGGCCGGTCACCTCGCAGATAAAGTCGGCGCCGAAAAAGTCACTCAACTTGGTGCTTTGTTAGTTATGTTATCTTTTGCGCTTATGTTCTTTTTACCTGTCTTACCTGTGCCAGGTCAGTGGTTGCTGATTGCCTTTGCTGCGGTAGGCTTTGATCTCGGATTACAGTCAAGTCTGGTGGCCCATCAGAATCTGGTTTATAGCCTGGAACCACAGGCCCGGGGTCGCCTGAATGCTCTGCTGTTTACTATAGTGTTTATCGGTATGGCGCTGGGCTCAGTTCTCGGAAGTCAAGTCTACGCGCTGGCGAACTGGCAAGGCGTGGTGGGGCTAGCGACCCTCAGTAGCGCTATTGCGCTGGTGATAAGAATGACTGGTAAAGTGCCGGTTAGTCGGACGGAAACAGCCTAAAAAAATGCCCGCACCGGGGTGTGAATGGAGCGGGCAGACAAACATATCCAGTTTCATGATATGTTTCAAAAATGGTTGTTACCGATTTATCTGGAACAGCGACATGCCCTGCATATCAGTAAACGCTTTGTAAGAAGCCTGTAATGCCGCCTGCTGCATTACATAGGAAGAGATTGCCGCATTCCAGTCAACATCTACCAGATTACTCATCTGCTGGGTTTGCCCTAATGCACGATCTGCTCCCAGCGAATCCAGTGAACTCAGTTCACTGAGTTGGGTTCCTAATTCTGCGCGAACGGACAGGACGTTATTGAGCGAGTTTTTCAGGCCACGGTTGGTTTTATCAATCGCTTCAGCAGCCTTGGCTTTGGCTACATCATCGCCTTCTATCGGCGTGTTCAACGCGGCGATAGCCGTATCCAGCATGACGAATAAATTCGTTTCCGGCTTGCTTCCATCAGGCTCCGGAACAGCGTTACTAGTCACAGAGTTAAATATTTTGTCCCCAGTGTGACCAATTACCATCGTTCGGGAAGCATCGACCTGTTGAGTGATGTTTTCCGTTCCACCAGTATAGGTGCCGTTAGTCTGAGTAAATGGTGCTGCTTCCGTTTTGTATCCACCGAAAATATAGCGACCATTGCCATCTGTGCTGTTTGCCAGGTTCATCAGCTGATCGCGAAGCCCCTGCAAATCTTTGGCGAGTGATGCCCGGTTATCGTCACTTAATGTGCCATTCCCGGCGTTAACAATTTTTTCCTGCGCAGCAGTAATCGCCGTCGTCGCCCGGCTTAACACGTTCTCTTCCAGCGATACTTTCTGCGTCGCGAAAGTACGCGCCAGCGTATACTGGCTGTTCTGCGCTTGTGCCTGAGACAACACGATAGCCTGTGACGCAGCAATTGGATCGTCAGACGGATTAATTACGCGTTTGCCTGTCGACATCTGCTCGCCGAACTTCATCCATTCGGCCTGAGAGTTAGTGATGCCACGCATGTTCTGCTGGTACATCATCTGGGTACTGATACGCATTGAGTCCCTCTCCCTTAGCGAATATTCAGAAGTGCATCAAAGAGTGAGTTCGCAGTTTGCAGGACCTGGGCGTTAGCCAGATAATACTGCTGAAAGCGCTGCAAGTTACCGTACTCTTCGTCGAGGTTAACCCCGGAAATAGACTGCTGCTGATTAGAGAGCTGCGTAACCACATTGTTCTGTGTGGTGCTGCTGGTTTTAAGCGTGGCAGTTTTGTTGCCAACATCGCTCACCAGCGTAGCGTACGCGTCGTTAAAGGTTTTATTCCCAACGGTGGATTTAGTTTGCAGATCCAACAGTTTCTGACCGTTGCGGTTATCGCTTTTTCCCTTGTCCTTATCTGGATCCAGGTCATTTTTGGAGACTTCGGCCATGGCGATTTTCGACTCATCGGTCACCATAACTTTCATATCAACGATGGCATTGCTCACAGGTTTCAGAGTAAAGCTATCGTTCGCTTTCGCGCCAGCACCTACCGTTATCTCCATCCCGTCAAAGGACATTTTCCCGCCGGTAACAGTAGCTTTAAAGCTGGTATTGTCTGCCAGACGGGTGACCTGCCAGTCTGTACCATCAAAAACGATTTTATAATCAGTAGCCTGAACAGCGGAGCTGTCAGTAATTTTTGCCGTTAACGAGCCTGTACCGATATTTTTGGCATTACTGTATGTAGACGGGCTGCCGATGGCAAAGAAATCTTTGCCCGCATCACCGTTGGCATCAAATCCCTCTTTGTGCTGCGTATTAAACGCATCTGCAAAGGCGAGTGCCAGTTGGCCCAGGGTATTACGCGTCTGGTCCAGCTCCTCAGAGCGAAACGTCAACAGTCCACCCAGCGAACCGATATTCAATAGTTTCTCTGGAATTTCAATATTTCCGGCAACGCTGTCAACATACGCCACAGTGGTACGAGAAGGATCGGCACTGGAAGGTACCGCCGCGAGCTGACGGGCATTGCTGCCCTGCACCAGCGAATAACCATTCGCCATGTTCACGTTGTAAGTGCCACCGTCCTGAACGCTGACTTCCACACCCACAATCTTGTTCAACTCGCTCACGAGCTGATCACGCTGATCAAGCAGGTCGTTAGGTGATGCACCTGCGCCAACGCCGGTCAAACGGGAGATTTGATCGTTTAGACTGGCGATTTGCTTCGAATAGTTATTGATCTGGTCAACGCTGGCGTTGATAGCGATATTTACCTGTTTATCCTGATCGCGCAGGTACTGGTCAGTCGTTTTAAACTGATTGACTAAACCATCGGCTTTGCCAATCAGCGCCTGGCGTGCCGCCGGATCTTCTGCGTTACTGACCAGTGTTTGCAGGCTGGTGAAAAAACCCTGCATTGAAGTCGAAATTGAGCTGGTTTTACTGGAAAGCAGATTGTCAATTTTCGACATTTGTTCATAACGTGTCGTCAGACCGCTACTCTGATTCTGCGCTGCACGTAACTGATTAGTGATGAATGAATCATACTCACGCTGCACGCCAGAAACATAAACACCATTGCCAACCCAGCCCCCCGCCCCCAGCGTGCTGTTCAATTGCGCCATAATTGTCGTTTGCCGAGTGTAACCGGCGACGTTATAGCTGTTGATGTTATTACTGGTCGTGTTCAACGCGGCCTGCGCTGCGCTGAGTCCACTCATGGCGTTATTG
This sequence comes from Citrobacter sp. S-77, assembly GCF_963864895.1. Taxonomy (NCBI): domain Bacteria; kingdom Pseudomonadati; phylum Pseudomonadota; class Gammaproteobacteria; order Enterobacterales; family Enterobacteriaceae; genus Citrobacter; species Citrobacter sp. S-77. Next base: position 1,750,266 of record NZ_CAWLWU010000002.1, on the reverse strand, counting down.
ATCAAGCTGGACATGGAGGTTCCTTGTAATCCTTCAATACTCGTTATTATCGGCAGCGGTTTTGTAGACTTGAGCTATTTAAAAGAGATTGTCGAGATTCGTACTGTAGGTTTTACTCACTTTCTCACTCATTGATTTCAGCTGCTGGATCATACTGGTTAATTTACGCGCATAATTAGGGTCGGTGGCGTAACCTGCGTTCTGCAGCGCCTGTGCCCCCTGCTCTGCGGTTGCGGCAACGGTCACCGCCGCGTAGCGCGGATTACGCGAGATTAACCCGACATAATCCGACAACGCCTCAAGATAAGAGCTATAGACGCGGAATCTGGCTTTCACCTTTTTCGCCTCACCGTTTTCATATTCGGTAGTGGTGATTTCGGTTGTCGGTCCTTTCCAGCTTCCCGAGGCCTTCACGCCAAAAATGTTAAAGCTTGGCTCACCGTTCTCACGACGAATTTGTCGCTGTCCCCATCCGGATTCCAGCGCGGCCTGCGCCAGAATCAGATGATGGGGTACACCGCTCTGCTGACTTGCCAGTTTTGCCGGTAGCGAAAGCTGGGCCAGGAAGTCTTTGCTGTCGCCCGACAGCGGCTCATCGTTGCTTTCTGTCGTTCTGGGGATCGCTTTACGGACCAGTTGGGTCAGTGCCTGATTTTGATAGCTGGTCACCGTTTCCAGTGAGAACTTCATTGGCACCTGCGGCGCATCATCAGCAGGCTGCGCCTGACCCTCTGTCATTTGCTTAACCATCATTTCCGCCAGCCCCAGTCCTTTACCTGCAGTCATCTGCTGGGCAATTTGCTGGTCATACATGCTGGTGTACAAACGCGTGGAGTCGCTGCTAAACACACCGTCTTTCGGCAGCGCCTCACGCATACTTTTCAGCATCATCTGCACGAACATCCCTTCCACCTGGCGAGCAACCGGACGGATATTCGCCGCCGGATCCTGGCCCGCTTTCGCTTTCAGTTCGTTCAGCGACTGTGCATCCCAGGCAGCACTGGTGAGCAGTTTGCTATCGCCAATCATCAGATGATTTCCAGTTTGGCACGCAGGCAACCTGCGCTCTGCATTGACTGCAGAATGGACATCAGATCCATTGGCGTTGCGCCGAGGGCATTAAGCGCGCGTACAACGTTGTTCAGATTGGCGCTGGAACGCACACTTTGCAACGAACCACTGCTCTGGCGCAGATCGATCTGGGTTTGCGGCGTCACCACGGTTTGGCCACCGCCAAACGGCGTATCTGGCTGGCTGACGTTAGCCTGGCGATTAACTGTAATCGACAGATTACCCTGCGCAACAGCACAGCTGTCCAGCGTGACTTCGCGGTTCATCACCACGGAGCCCGTACGCGAGTTAATAATCACTTTCGCATCCTGCGGCGTAACGTTTACCTCAATATTCTGAATGTCGGCCAGGAAGCGTACCTGTGAACTATTACCGCTGGGCACACGCACCTGAATCGTCCGCGCATCCAGCGCGGTGGCGCTACCAAAACCACGAGAGCGGTTGATGGTGTCGGTAATCTGTTGCGCCATAGTGAAATCTTCATTATTGAGCTGCAGATTAATGGTGTTGCCGCCACCAAACTGGCTGGGCAATTCACGTTCAATGATGGCCCCGTTGGTAATACGCCCACCATTAAGCTGGTTAACCTGTACGCTACTGCCTCCTGCTGAAGCCCCCGCGCCACCAACCAGAATATTCCCCTGCGCCAGCGCATAGACCTGACTATCGACTCCTTTCAAAGGGGTCATCAGCAGCGTGCCACCGCGCAGGCTTTTGGCGTTACCCATTGAAGAGACCACTACATCAATGGTTTGTCCCTGACGTCCAAATGCCGGGAATGATGCCGTAACCATCACCGCCGCCACGTTTTTCAATTGCATGTTAGTTCCGGTCGGAACGGTGATCCCCAATTGGGAGAGCATGTTATTGAGCGTTTGCGTGGTGAATGGCGTCTGAGTTGTCTGGTCACCCGTACCGTCCAGCCCCACCACCAGCCCATAGCCAATCAGTGAGTTTTCACGTACACCCTGAACGCTGGTCAGATCACGTATACGATCGGCATGAGCAAACGTGGCTGACAGCACCAGTACCATTCCAACAAGAGCTTTAATCACTGGATACCCCGCTTACATCGGCGACAAATTAAGGAAGAAACGCTGCAACCAGCCCATATTCTGCGCTTCGTTGATATAGCCGTTACCGACATATTCAATACGCGCATCCGCAACCTGAGTTGACGGAACGGAGTTGCTGCCACTGATGGTGCGCGGGTTAACGACCCCGGAGAAACGGATAAATTCAGTGCCCTGATTGATGGCGATCTGTTTTTCACCCACAACGTGTAAATTGCCATTCACCAGAACCTGGTCAACGGTCACCGTCAATGTGCCGCTAAAGGTGTTACTGGCGTTCGCGCCACCTTTACCATTGAAGGTATTGCCGCCAGAAGCTTCCACGTCGGCACGCTCGTTGCCAAACAATCCCTGCAGATAACGTGGCACCGTGTCAAAGCCGAAGTTAGTCTTGCCATCACGGCTGGCGTTAGCGGAAGAGCTTTTGCTCGCGCTGACATTTTCCTGCAATACGATGGTCAGCGTATCGCCAATATTACGTGGACGGCGGTCTTCAAATAGCGGTTGATAGCCATAGTTAATCGGCTGTGCCGACTGGAATATAGAGCCGTTCGCGACCGGCGTCGGGCCAGGGATCGGTTGGGCAGACGTCGCGCCTTGCACGAGCGGAGTGGCCGGGATCCAGGCGCATCCTGTCAGCGAAACCACCAACAGGGCTAAAATCGGGTAAGGGTGAAGCGCGTATTTTCGCATTGCCTTCATCTTCAAAATCAGTGTGCCGGCGAGACACCCGCCCCGCCGGACAACACTTTAGAGTTGCGTCAGTTTCTGCAGCATCTGATCGGTGGTAGATACCGCTTTACTGTTGATTTCATAAGCGCGCTGAACCTGGATCATATTCACCAGCTCTTCCGCCACATTCACGTTAGAGGTTTCAACATAGCCCTGATAAAGTAGCCCCGCGCCGTTAAGCCCCGGTGTACTCTCATTCGGCGCGCCGGAGGATTGCGTTTCGGTGTACAGATTCTCACCAATGCTTTCCAGACCGGTATCGTTCATAAAAGTGGTCAGGTTGAGCTGTCCTACCTGAACAGGTGCAGCTTGCCCCTGCTGCGTAACGCTGACGATGCCGTCTCGCCCAATGGTGATGCTCAGCGAGTTTGCAGGGATGGTGATAGCAGGCTGAACCTGAAAACCACCCGCCGTCACCAGCTGACCATTCTGATCTACCTGGAAAGAACCATCACGGGTATAAGCTGAGGTACCATCCGGCAGCATGACCTGGAAAAATCCCTGACCTTTAATAGCAACGTCTTTGCTGTTGTTGGTCTGTGACAGGTTGCCCTGGCTGTGTAAACGCTCAGTCGCAACCGGACGCACACCGGTACCGATTTGCAGGCCTGAAGGCAGTACGGTCTGTTCCGAAGACTGCGCGCCAGGTTGACGAATCGTCTGGTACAGCAGATCTTCAAACACCGCACGTTGACGTTTAAAACCATTGGTACTGACGTTTGCCAGGTTGTTGGCAATCACATCCATGTTGGTTTGCTGCGCATCCAGGCCGGTTTTGGCGATCCATAATGAACTGATCATAAAATGTCCTGTATTAACTCATCGACAGCAGTTGGTTGGCACGACCCGCGTTATCATCCACGCTACTGATAATCTTCATCTGCATTTCGAAGCGGCGAGCGCTGGCAATCATGTCGCTCATCGCGGCAACCGGTTTGACGTTACTGCCTTCCAGCACACCCGACATTACGCGGATGCTTGGGTCAGCCTGCAACGTCGGTCCACGGGTCGCCTGTGCAGCCGCGTTCAGACGAAACATACCGTCATCACCACGTTGCACTTCACTCCCTGTTGCCTTCACCAGCTTCAAACGCCCCACTGGTGCTACCGTATTCGCCGGATCGCCTGGGTTGAGTGCGGAAATCGTCCCGTCAGCAGCGATGGTCACTTCCGACCCTTCCGGAACCGCTATTGGCCCGGCTTCGCCAATCACCGGATGTCCCTGAATCGTCAGTTCACCGGTCGGGCTCACCTGAATTGCGCCATTGCGGGTATACCCTTCGCTACCGTCAGCGGTCTGCACCGCCAGCCAGCCATCCTGTTGCAACGCCACGTCCAGTGGACGAGAGGTGTAGTCCATCTGGCCAGGCGTCATATCGGCCCCCGGCGTTGAAGCCACCACCAGCGTACGCGTTGGCAAAGAGAGTCCTTCAACAGGTACCGCACGCAGCGCGTTAAGCTGCGCACGGAAACCCGGCGTGGAGGCATTTGCCAGGTTGCTGGCCGTCACCGCCTGCTGATTTAGCGTCTGACTGGCTGCGCCCATGGCGGTATATATTGCGTGATCCATTAAGCCATCCCGTCAGGCGCTTAGCGCAGGTTGACCAGCGTGTTGAGGATCTGATCCTGGGTTTTGATAGTCTGCGCATTCGACTGATAGTTGCGCTGCGCGACGATCATGTTCACCAGTTCTTTACTCAAATCTACGTTTGATGATTCCAGCGCACCGTTAGTCAGTTTGCCGAAGTTACCAGTACCTGCAGTACCGAGCAGTGCCACGCCAGAGGACTGTGTCGCGGCCCAGACGTTATCGCCCTGAGAAGCCAGACCTTCATTATTGGCAAAGTTAGCCAGCACGATCTGCCCCAGAACCTGTTTCTGTTCGTTGGAGTAGTTACCCACCACGGTACCGTCGTTGTTAATCTGATAGCTCACCAGATCGCCCGGTTTGTAACCATTCTGGTTGGTGGCAACGATGTTGTTGGCACCCGTGTTTTGCTGCATAGAGTTCAGGAAGCTGAGAGAGAAACCAGCCGGAACCGCGCCATTGATGGCACCGGTAGTGATCTGAATCTGCGGTTGAGCGTTAGCAGGACCTTCAACCAGGTGTTTAGGTCCAGTTGGATCTAGCGGATCTACTGGTTCTTCAACATAGTTATTCACTGAGGCCAGCGTGCCGTTAGCACTAAAATTCATCACAGCATTTTTAGTGGCGACTGACCCGGCAACGCTGGCATCCTGGGTATAGACATCCCATTTGTTATCCGTAGTTTTGACATAAAAAATATTCATGTCATGGGCATTACCCTGGCTATCGAAAACGGTAACGGTGCCTTTTTTGTTGTACGAATCCGCATCACTCGGGTTGAATGGTGCTTTTGACGGGACCTTGTCAGTTGAGTTCAGGTTGATCTGCATTGACGCAGTGGTCGTGGCTTTTGCCGCCATCAGGGTATTCGGGATGGTGATCGGTGCCGGGTTAGCGCCCTGTTGAACCGTTGGCGGTGTCCCGGTGGCCGGATAACCTGTCAATTGCAGCCCCTGCATGTTGACGATATTGCGGTTTTCATCGAGCTTGAACTGGCCGTTACGGCTGTAAAACACTGAACCGTTGCTGTCGACCATGCGGAAGAAACCGTTTTGGCTGATGGCAACATCCAGACCACGTCCGGTGTTAGTCGTAGTGCCATCGGTAAAGTCCTGGGTTATACCCGCAACTTTAACACCCAGACCCACTTTAGAGCCGGCAAACATATCCGCAAATGAGGCCGTACCGGATTTAAAACCATAGGTGGCGGAGTTGGCGATGTTATTACCAATGACATCGAGGTTGGTCGCTGCAGCGTTCAGACCGCTGACCGCTTGAGAAAAGGCCATGACTTACTCCTGATAAGTGTGAAGGCTTAGATTATTTGCCGTACTTCGTCGAGGGTGGTGGTTCCATAGGTGCCCAGGTCCAGCGTATTACCGCCATTACTGCGAATAACCCCCTGCACCAGCGCAAACTGAAGAGGCTGCGCCACGAGTTGCGTACCACCATTGCTGGCGGAAATCGCTACGTTGTAAGAGCCGTTCGGCGCAGCCGTGCCATCTGTCATGGTGCCGTCCCAGCTAAAGGTATGCACACCCGCCTTCAACCCACCGATCTCAATGGTGCGAATGACCTTACCGTCCTTATCGGTAATGGTCGCGGTGACCTTATCTGCTGGCTGCTGCAGTTCAACGCCAAACGGCGTAGTGGTGGTCGTTGCTCCCTCTTCCGTTCCTTTGCCGGTAAGGATAGTGGTCCCCGGGATCATGACACCGTGGCCGATAAGGGTACTGGCCTGCAGCGACTGACTGTTGTCGATTTGTCCGGAGATCGAGCCCAGCGTGGTGTTCAGCTTCTCAATACCGCTCACGGTGCTAATCTGCGCCAGCTGGGTGGTCAGCTCATTGTTTTGCATAGGATTGGTCGGATCCTGGTTTTTCAGCTGTGCAACCAGGAGCGTCAGAAAGCTGCTTTGCAGATCGGCAGCATTGCTGCCTGTCAGCGAACTTTTGCTACTGGCAGCATTAACGCCCGTACTGCTCGGGTCATTCATTTTTACAGCAATTGACATGTGCGCCTCCTTTACTGGCCTAGCGTCAGCGTTTTAAGCATCAAGCTTTTCACTGTGTTGAGCACTTCAACGTTTGCCTGATAGCTACGCGAGGCTGACATGGTGTTGACCATCTCCCCGACCACGTCCACATTCGGCATTTTTACGTAACCATTTGCATCGGCCAGCGGATTGCCAGGTTCATAAACCAGCTTATCTGGCGCCTGACTTTCAATGACGTCAGCGACTTTTACGCCGCCGGTAGCCGCACCCGGCGCTGCATCGACCTGAAAAACAACCTGCTTCGCGCGATACGGCTGGCCATCGGGTCCGGTCACGCTGTCCGCATTCGCCATGTTGCTGGCCGCGACGTTCAGGCGCTGGGATTGCGCCGTCAGCGCGGAGCCTGCGATATCAAAAATATTTAACAGCGCCACGAATTAGTTCCCTCCTTGCAGCACGTTCATCATGCCTTTGATTTGTCCACCCAATGCGGTAAGCCCCATCTGATACTTGAGACTGTTGTCCGCAAACTGTGTGCGTTCCCGATCCATATCAACCGTGTTGCCATCCAGGGACGGTTGGTCTGGGATGCGATAGAGCAACTCCGTGGTGGGAGCCGAGGTGGTCTGGGCCGGAATATGTTGTGCAGAGGTCAGCGTCAACGAGACACCGCCGGTTTCTTCCCGTCCTCGCACCATGACTTTTTTTAACTCACTGGCGAAATCCAGGTCGCGCGCCTGGTACCCTGGCGTGTCGGCATTGGCAATGTTGGCCGCTAATACTTCCTGGCGTTGGGCGCGCAGATTCAGCGCTTCTTGTTGAAAACGTAAGGCGGCGTCGAGCTTATCGAGCATATCTCCTCCGCAAATGACAAAATTCAGCCGACAGCTTAAATCCCATCACGCGCGCGTTATCGTCGGAATAAACGCAAAATGCGTCGCTATTTGTTGCGTTGATGACTGCGTCACACAGGTAAAATCCAGTCACTACCTGAAAAAGCATGAGGTTTTGATGCAAACGTTTAAACGAGGAATAGCCGTGGCAGCGCTGCTGTTCAGTCCCCTGACGCTGGCGCAAGACCTCAATTCGCAGTTAACGGCATGGTTTTCAGAACGGCTGTCGGGGTTCAGTGATGAAGTGGTTGTCACTGTTCGCACACCGCCTAACCTGCGACCGGGCTGTGAGCAGCCGACGTTGAGCGTAGCTGGAAGCGCGAAGTTATGGGGCAATGTGAACGTCCTGGCCAGGTGTCCCAATGAAAAACGCTACCTACAGGTGAATGTACAAGCCACGGGCAACTACGTTGTCGCCGCCGCTCCCATTGCACGAGGCAGCGCGCTTAACGCATCCAGCGTGACCTTAAAACGCGGTCGGCTGGACCAACTTCCGCCACGAACCGTTCTGGATATTAATCAGGTCCAGGATGCCGTAAGCCTACGCGACCTGGTCTCTGGCCAGCCGCTACAGCTGACGATGTTGCGTCAGGCATGGCGGATAAAAGCCGGCCAGCGCGTTCTGGTTATCGCAAACGGCGAGGGCTTTCGCGTGAATGCAGAAGGTAAAGCGCTTAATAATGCGGCCGTCGCGCAAAACGCGAGAGTGCGGATGCTTTCAGGACAGGTGGTGAGCGGAGTCGTCGATTCTGATGGGAATATTCTTATTAACCTATAATAGGTTAAAGATTTTTTAGCGGATGCCGATAGATAATCAACCAATGATTAAAGCGGGTCGCTATAGCGTAACCCCTCGATGAGGATAAAAAAATGAGCATTGATCGTACCTCACCATTGAAGCCAGTAAGCACTGTCCAACCACGCGAAACCAGCGACACGCCGGTACAAAAAGCGCGGAAGGAAAAAACATCAGCGACCAACAGCACCAGTGTGATGTTAAGCGACGCTCAGGCCAAGCTGATGCAACCCGGTACCAATGACATCAATATGGAGCGTGTTGAAGCATTGAAAATCGCGATCCGTAACGGTGAGCTGAAAATGGACACTGGGAAAATTGCAGACTCGCTGATCCGCGAGGCACAGAGCTACCTACAGAGTAAATAAAGTATGACTCGCTTGTCAGAAATACTTGATCAGATGACGACCGTCCTCAATGACCTGAAAACAGTGATGGATGCTGAACAGCAGCAGCTTTCCGCGGGCCATATCAACGGTAGCCAGCTACAGCGTATTACAGAAGAAAAAAGCTCTTTACTGGCGACCCTGGATTATCTGGAACAGCAGCGACGTCTCGAGCACGACTCGACGCGCAGCGCCAACGATGAGATAGCCGAGCGCTGGCAGACCATCACGAACAAAACACAGCATTTACGCGATCTCAACCAACATAATGGTTGGCTCCTGGAAGGGCAGATCGAGCGTAATCAACAGGCGATCAAGGTGCTGAAACCGCACCAGGAACCGACTCTGTATGGCGCTAATGGCCAAACCTCTGCGACGCATCGCGGCGGGAAAAAAATCTCTATCTGATATTGCGATAAGGGGAGCCACCTGACGGCAACTCCCCCTTTCTGTTACGCTGTCCGGCGTACAAACTCTTTCACTTTAAAGCCCAGAACGGCCAGCGCAGCAAAGTAGGCTGTAATACCAACAACGACAACAGCCATCAGACGCAGCAGACGCCACAGCATCGTTCCCTGCGACCACTCCGGCATGATGTAAAGCATGCCTACGAGCGCCGCAGACATGACCAGTACAGAAATCACCAGACGCGCCAGGAACCAGCCCCAGCCAGGTTGAGGGGTGAAAATTTTCTGTTTACGCAGTTGCCAATACAGCAGTGAGGCGTTCAGACATGCCGCCAGACCAATCGAGAGCGACAGTCCGGCATGTTTTAACGGGCCGATAAACGCCAGGTTCATCACCTGAGTCATAATCAGCGTCACAATGGCGATTTTCACCGGAGTTTTAATGTCCTGACGCGAGTAAAACCCAGGCGCAAGCACTTTCACTACGATCAATCCAATGAGACCAACCGAGTACGCCACCAGAGCGCGCTGGGTCATCAAAGCATCAAATGCAGTAAATTTACCGTACTGGAACAGGGAAACCGTCAGCGGCTTTGCCAGGATCCCCAACGCCACAGCACTGGGTAGTGCCAACAGAAAGCACAGGCGCAGCCCCCAGTCCATCAGTCGGCAATATTCATCATGATTTCCGCTGGAAAAACTCTTGGACAGCGATGGCAGCAGAATGGTCCCCAGAGCAACGCCCAGGACGCCTGACGGGAACTCCATCAGGCGGTCAGCATAGTACATCCATGAAACCGATCCTGAAGCCAGGAATGAGGCGAAAATTGTGTTGATGATCAGGGAAATCTGGCTGACAGATACGCCCAGGATTGCCGGGCCCATCTGCTTTACGACGCGCATCGCACCGGCATCGTGAAAGTTCACGCGCGGCAGCACCAGCATACCAATTTTTTTCAAATGCGGGAGCTGGTAAACCAGTTGTAATACCCCACCTACGGTGACGGCCCAGGCCAGCGCCAGTACCGGCGGGTTAAAATAAGGTGCAGCAAACAGCGCAAAACCGATCATGCTGATGTTCAGAAACGTCGGTGCAAACGCCGGAATGGAGAAACGGTTCCAGGTGTTAAGAATAGCGCCCACCAGCGAGGCCAGCGAAATTAACAGAATATAGGGAAAGGTTATCCGCAGCAGTTGAGTGGTAAGCGCAAACTTGTCGGCCGTATCGGCAAAGCCAGGCGCGGTGACCATAATCACCCACGGCGCTGCGAGCATCCCGACAACCGTAACCACCGCCAACGCCAGCGTCAACAGCCCAGAAACGTAGGCGACGAACACACGGGTGGCATCTTCACCCTGCTTACTTTTGTACTCTGCAAGAATTGGCACGAACGCCTGAGAAAACCGCGCCTTCAGCAAAAATTCGACGCAGCAGGTTAGGAAGTTTGAATGCCACAAAAAAGGCATCTGTCGCCATCCCTGCGCCAAAAATTCTGGCGACAATCGCATCACGCGCAAAACCCAGCACGCGTGAAAACATCGTCATCGAGCTGACGGCCGCCAGCGACTTTAATAAATTCATCTATTTTATATTCCAGACCCTGGAGCAAAACCCCGCATGGCGAAACCGTAGACCAGATAACGCATTTAAGCGGTCATCCAGCAACATCACCGCACCCGATGGAGACGCATAAAAGTCTTATCAGGCAAACAGTTCACCCCACAGGTTGCCATCATTCACTGTTAGAAAGAGGAGTTATTTTGAGTGGGCATATAGTACCTGGATTACGATGAATTACTACCGCCAGATGTTACAGGGGGTTATTCAGCCATGGCATCCCGCCACAGCTTTTCGACCACGCGCTGAGCCAGAATCGCCTGTTCACCCGCCGTCTCAGGAACCGTCTGATTTTGCACGCATTCAATAAAGTGACGCGCGCATCCGGCAAAGCCACGTTGTTCCAGGGTTGTTTGCCAGCCTGGAACCGGCTTGTGTACTACGCCCTGTCCACGCTCCTCACGCCATTCCCGCATATCAGTAACGTCTATTAATCCTCCGTTCATCACCATCTGTACACTTTCTCGTTGGCTGCCCGCCCGACGATGCATACTGGTGGTTACTTGCACCTGACCCGCAGAAAAATGGTGTTCGGCATAAAGCATCGCCCCGGATTCGTTGGTCAACAGCGTACCGCTATTTATCAAAGCCTCTCCCCCGGACAGCCACAGCGCGGTGTCCACGACGTGCAGATAATCATCCAACAGCGTAAAACGCAGATCGTGCGGCCCAACACTATCCGTACGATGCTTGTCCATTCTGACAGAGGCAGCATCACCTAACTGCGCTTTTAAATCCCGGTAAAGCGGCGCAAACCGGCGATTGAAACCCACCATCAGCGTCAGTTTTTTCCGCGCCGCGAGTGCCACCAGTTGTTCAGCATCGCGCAAATTTTCCGCCAGGGGTTTATCCACGCAAACATGGATCCCGGCATTAAGCAATTCACTCACCACAGCATAATGTGTTGCGGTACTGGAATGGACAAAAACGGCATCGCAGGTTGCCGCCAGATTCGCCAGTGAATCAACGTATGGCATCCGCCAGGTTTCGCAAATACGCTCTGCTTTTTCCCGCGAAGGTGACCAGGCTCCCTGTAGTGTCCACTCCGGAGCCGCGCCAAGGACGGGTAACCAGGCTTTTTGCGCAATGCCGCCCAGCCCGACAACACCGATACGTAATTTTTTCACATTAGTCTCCCAGATGCGCCAGTAGCGAATCGAGCCGCTGTTTTAGCTCTGCCACTTCAGTTTCCAGCGCCTCGACGCGCGCCTGCAAACCACCAGAAGCAGCCGGAGATTCATCTGCCGTTGCGATCGGCTCATCAACTTCACCGCAAAACAGGTGCATATAACGGCTTTCGCGCTTACCGGGTTCACGTGCCAGACGGACAACATAAGGACCATCTTCACGAGTGGCCAGTATCTCCAGAGTCGATTCAACTTCTGCCATGTCACTGAATTCATACATACGGGATGCTCGACTACGCAACTCTCCGGGCGTTTGTGCGCCGCGCAATAACAACGTCGTAATTAACGCCACTTCTCCTGCACTGAGCTTCAGGTTGCCAAACTCTGAGTTACAAAAGCGTTGCTCGTATTTGGTTACGCGATTACCAAACCCGCTTACAGTACGCAGAAAATGCCGTTTAACCAGGTTATCCAGTTGGTCCTGCACTTCCGATTCCGACAGGTTCATCACCGGTTCACGATTGGTTTTTTGATTGCAGGCGGTCACAACGCCATTCACGGAGAGCGGATATTGTTCTGGCGTTGTTACCTGCTTTTCCAGCAGACAGCCAATCACGCGGGCTTCGGTGGCGGTTAATTCGTATTTCATCGTCTTCTCCATTAATCAGCCAATACAGCTGAAACTTAGCGACCCGGGGTCCATTCTGATGTTGTCAACGCTGTTAGCACGTGATCGCGCCACTGCCCGTCAATCAGCAGGTAGTCTTTGGCATACCCTTCTTTTTCAAAACCAAGCCGCGCCAGCAAATCGCCGCTACGTTTATTATGTGGCATGTAATTCGCCATAATGCGGTGAATATGCTGTGAGCGCTGCATATAACGAATGGCCGCGGTTAAGGCTTCATACATCAGCCCCTGTCCCTGCCACTTCTGCGCAATGGAATAACCGAGATAGCATGCATGAAAAGATCCACGCACGACGTTAGAGAAGTTCGCGACGCCGATGATCTCTTTCTCTTCTGGATCGAGCAACGCAAAATAATAAGCAGACCCTTGTTTATGAAATTCAGAGATCATACTCAGACGCGCCTGCCAGCCAGAAGGATAACAGTGGCTTTCATCGCGAACAGGTTCCCAGGGTTTTAAGAAATGACGATTTTCTGCGTAATAATCTGCCAGACGCCAGGCATCACGCTCATGCACTAAACGCACGACCAGGCGGTCCGTGGTTAAGCGCACTTTTGGCACGTTACTGCGATAGCCAAACATTCTATACCTACTCCTTCCCGTAACGTCTTCAATACGCTATTTGCGATACTATACCTGTGCAAATACACCCTGTGAAAAGAGCAAAACATCATTTTTTGAATTATTCACACATTTTGATGAAAACTCTCTATCAAGACTGGCTTTTGATAAAAAAATATTGTTTCCCCAGGGGTGGGAAAAGATCAGACGACACCGCAGAATAGGAGGTGCTTATCTTTTAAACTCTAATCAGAGTGACGAGTTTTTCCCTGGAGGGGAAATGTCGCAAGTTTCGCAGGCGAGGAACCTGGGTAAATATTTCCTGCTCATCGATAATATGTTGGTCGTACTGGGTTTCTTCGTCGTATTCCCGTTGATCTCTATTCGTTTCGTCGACCAAATGGGCTGGGCTGCCGTAATGGTTGGTATTGCACTTGGATTACGCCAATTTATTCAGCAAGGGCTGGGTATTTTTGGCGGAGCGATTGCAGACCGTTTTGGTGCAAAACCGATGATTGTCACCGGCATGCTGATGCGCGCCGCCGGATTCGCCACTATGGGTATTGCCCATGAACCTTGGCTGCTGTGGTTTTCCTGTTTTCTCTCCGGATTAGGCGGCACACTGTTCGATCCTCCCCGCTCCGCGCTGGTGGTCAAACTGATCCGCCCGGAAAAACGTGGGCGTTTCTTCTCTATCCTGATGATGCAGGATAGTGCCGGCGCGGTCGTTGGTGCGTTACTCGGAAGCTGGCTGCTACAGTACGACTTCCGACTGGTATGCGCCACGGGCGCGATTTTGTTTGTCCTGTGCGCAGCCTTTAATGCCTGGCTTCTCCCCGCGTGGAAACTGTCGACGGTGAAAATTCCGGTACGCGAAGGGATGAGTCACGTGATGCATGACAAGCGATTTGTCACCTATGTCCTGACATTAGCGGGTTATTACATGCTGGCGGTGCAGGTCATGCTGATGCTACCGATTATGGTTAACGATATTGCGGGTTCACCGTCCGCCGTGAAATGGATGTATGCCATTGAAGCATGCCTCTCCTTAACGCTGCTCTACCCGATTGCTCGCTGGAGTGAAAAGCGTTTTCGCCTGGAACACCGCCTGATGGCCGGTTTGTTGGTGATGTCTCTCAGTATGATGCCCATTGGTCTGGTCGGTAATTTACAGCAGCTTTTCACTCTGATCTGTACGTTCTATATCGGTTCCATTATTGCGGAACCAGCGCGGGAAACGCTCAGCGCATCGCTGGCGAATGCGCGGGCTCGGGGGAGTTACATGGGCTTTAGTCGGCTGGGATTAGCTATCGGCGGCGCAATAGGTTACATCGGCGGCGGCTGGTTGTTTGACATGGGCAAAGCGTTGTCGCAACCCGAACTGCCATGGATGATGCTCGGGGTTATCGGCCTTATCACTTTTCTGGCTCTGGGCTGGCAGTTCAGCCACAAACGCACATCACGCGGTATGCTGGAGCCAGGTGCCTGATATTTAGCCAGCCGCATGGACACATTTTCAGTTTTTTCTGCTGGTGTCCGGCGTGCTGGTACTAGATGCTGCTTTGTGTCACGATTACGCCACAAGCATCATGTTGAGGAACCCCATGAAAAAGTTTTTTTTTGCCGCTGCACTAATTGTCGGCGGCCTGTTGGTTGGTTGTAATCAACTCACGCAATACACGGTTAGCGAGCAAGAAATTAATCAAGCGCTGGCGAAACACAATAACTTTTCTAAAGACATTGGCTTGCCCGGTGTTGCTGAAGCCCATATTGTTCTGAGCAATCTCGCCAGTCAGATCGGTCGTGAAGAGCCGAATAAAGTGACCCTGACCGGGGATGCCAATCTGGATATGAACTCCCTGTTTGGCAGTCAGAAAGCGACCATGAAGCTGAAGTTAAAAGCATTGCCGGTCTTCAACAAAGAAAAAGGCGCTATCTATCTGCAAGAGATGGAAGTTGTTGATGCAACCGTCACACCGGAAAAAATGCAATCGGTTCTGCAAACCCTGATGCCTTATTTAAACCAGTCGCTGCGGAATTATTTCAATCAGCAACCGGCTTATATCCTGCGAGAAGATAGCAGTAACGGCGAAGCGCTGGCGAAAAAGCTGGCCAAAGGTATTGAGGTGAAACCGGGAGAAATAATCATTCCGTTTACTGATTAATAAAAATGAGGGTGCATCAGCACCCTTTTTTTCGTGCAAACGAAAACGTTTCCGCTTATCCTTTGTTTCCGGCAAAAATGACTATCCTCAGCCGGAGCATATTGATGACTGCACCATCCCAGGTTTTAAAGATCCGCCGCCCAGACGACTGGCATCTTCACTTTCGCGATGGCGACATGTTAAAAACTGTCGTGCCCTATACCAGTGAAATTTATGGGCGCGCGATTGTCATGCCCAACCTGGCACCGCCTGTCACTACGGTTGACGCCGCTATCGCGTACCGTCAGCGCATTCTTGACGCGGTGCCTGCTGGTCACGATTTCACCCCATTAATGACCTGCTACTTAACGGATACGCTGGATCCCAATGAGCTGGAGCGCGGATTCAAAGAAGGTGTATTCACTGCAGCCAAACTCTATCCGGCGAATGCCACCACCAACTCCACACACGGCGTGACATCTATTGATGCCATCATGCCAGTGCTGGAGCGGATGGAAAAACTCGGCATGCCATTGCTGGTACATGGCGAAGTGACCCATGCGGACATCGATATTTTTGATCGCGAAGCGCGCTTTATTGAAACTGTGATGGAGCCATTGCGTCAGCGCCTGACCGCGCTGAAAGTCGTGTTTGAACATATCACCACCAAAGATGCAGCAGAGTACGTGCGTGACGGGAATGAATTCCTCGCAGCAACGATAACGCCACAGCATTTAATGTTTAACCGCAACCATATGCTGGTAGGCGGAATTCGCCCGCATCTGTATTGCTTACCGATCCTCAAGCGTAACATCCACCAGCAGGCGCTGCGTGAACTGGTCGCCAGCGGTTTTACCCGCGCATTCCTTGGCACTGACTCGGCACCACATGCACGTCATCGCAAAGAGTCCAGTTGCGGCTGCGCGGGTTGTTTTAACGCACCGACCGCGCTGGGCAGTTATGCCACCGTATTCGAAGAGATGAATGCTCTGGCCCATTTTGAAGCCTTCTGCTCGCTTAATGGCCCTCGATTCTACGGACTGCCGGTTAACGAAACCTTTATTGAACTGGTTAGAATTGAACAGCAGGTACCGGAGAGCATCGCGCTTGAAGATGACACACTGGTCCCCTTCCTCGGCGGAGAAACGGTACGCTGGTCTGTAAAAAGCTAAAAAAAATATAGCCAACTGTTGTCAATTACTGAAGTTAACTGTATAAATAACCAGTATATTCAACAGGGGGCTATTATGCGTATTGAAGTCACTATTGCTAAAACTTCACCTTTGCCTGCCGGTGCGATTGACGCCCTGGCAGGTGAACTCTCCCGCCGTATTAACCATCATTTCCCGGATAACGAAGGTAATGTCACCGTTCGTTATGCCACCGCAAACAATCTGTCGGTCATTGGCGCGACCAAAGAGGACAAAGAACGCATCAGCGAGATCCTGCAGGAAACATGGGAAAGCGCAGATGACTGGTTCATCAATGAATAATAAATGATATGCAGTGATGTTTATTTGCCGGGTCGCCCCGGCTTTTTTACACACATTGCCTTTTAATCAATAGCGTAATCCTGCTACCAAAACGGGTAACGTTTATTTACGCAACTGATTATCTTTTAGCCTGAGCATCAAAATAACTGCATAACATGCCAAAAAAATATGAATAAGGTGCCGATTTATTGTTCGGATAACACTTAAAACATAAAATTTATGCGTCTCCCTCTTTAAATTTCCAGTGAATACCCATATTTATTGATATACTGAAGTTGCTTCAGAAAAAACGCATTGAACCTCGAAAACCGTTGTCTAGTAACACGAATTAGGGGGCATGATGGAAAAGAATAATGAAGTCATTCAGACTCATCCGCTTGTAGGATGGGACATCAGCACCGTTGATAGCTATGATGCGCTGATGCTGCGTTTGCACTACCAGACCCCGAATCGTCCGGACCCGGATGGGACTGAAATTGGTCAAACGCTCTGGTTAACCACTGATGTTGCCAGGCAATTTATTTCGATATTAGAAGCAGGAATCGCCAAAATTGAATCAGGCGATTACCAAGTGAATGAGTATCAGCGTCATTAAATCTGATGCACCCAACCATCAAAAGGCACCTTAACGGTGCCTTTCTTATTTCCTGGTTGAATAATGCTGGTCAGTTATTTACCCTGCAACTATCGCGATTGCAGAGAGAAGCGGATGAAATACGACTTAATCATTATTGGCAGCGGTTCCGTGGGTGCCGCAGCTGGATACTATGCCACTCGCGCCGGTCTGAATGTTCTGATGATCGATGCACATATGCCACCACATCAACAGGGCAGCCACCACGGCGACACACGATTAATTCGTCATGCGTATGGCGAAGGCGAAAAATACGTTCCGCTGGTACTGCGTGCGCAGACATTGTGGGATGAACTCTCCACGCAAAATGAAGAACCCGTGTTTGTCCGTTCAGGTGTTATCAACCTCGGCCCGGCAGATTCAACCTTCTTATCTAACGTGGCGCAAAGCGCAAAACAGTGGCAGCTAAACGTTGAGCAACTGGACGCAGCCGCGATTATGGCGCGCTGGCCCGAAATCCGTGTACCTGAAAACTATATTGGCTTGTTTGAAGCAGAGTCAGGTTTTTTACGCAGTGAGCTAGCCATTAAAACCTGGATCCGTCTGGCTGAGGAAGCAGGCTGTGCACAGCTATTTAAATGTCCTGTCACCGCAATTCATCATCATGATGATGGCGTCACGGTTGAAACAGCGGACGGAGACTACCATGCTAAAAAAGCGCTGATTAGCACCGGAACCTGGGTTCAGGCACTGGTGCCCGAACTGCCAATACAACCGGTGCGCAAAGTGTTTGCATGGTACCAGGCAGACGGGCGCTACAGCATTAAAAACAAATTCCCGGCATTTACCGGTGAGTTGCCGAATGGCGATCAGTATTACGGTTTCCCGGCTGAAAATGACGAGCTGAAGATTGGTAAACATAACGGCGGGCAGATCATCCATTCCGCCGAAGAGCGTAAACCGTTTGCCGCAGTTGCCAGCGATGGTTCCGAAGCTTTCCCATTCCTGCGTACTATTCTGCCCGGTGTTGGATGTTGCCTGCATGGTGCGTCCTGCACTTACGATAACTCTCCGGACGAAGACTTTATTATCGATACGCTGCCAGAGCATGACAATACGCTAATCATTACCGGGTTGAGCGGTCATGGCTTCAAATTTGCCTCCGTGTTGGGGGAGATCGCTGCGGATTTCGCCCAGGACAAACCGTCAGCCTTTGACCTGTCCCCTTTCAAACTTACCCGTTTTAAACAATAATCACTAAATGGCCTCTCTGTGAGGCCATTTCTATTTAAGGAATACTTTTGATGCGTCGCATCTTTCATTACCTGGTTAATAATATTCGCGAGCATTTTATGCTCTACATTATTTTATGGTCACTGCTGGCCATTATGGACGTTATATATATTATGTTTTTCTGACCAAAGAATACTGACAGTAATTGACAAAAATTTAGAATTTCTTAATTTTCATTGCAATAAACTGAATAACAAACAAACCAACAAACATCCTTAAATTAAGCCATAATCTGCCCACTCACACTAATCCGCTGATGTTTACCTTGTAAATAAATCAAATTTATTGAATTAAAAATAAATATCATCACCATTGTTATTTATTAGTTGCATTAATGTCTTTTTCACGCCATTTTCATTCACTCCTGTAATATCTATCGGTGTGTTTATGCAATTCAATAATAGTCCACAGCGCTATGGCGTCGTATCTGCGACATTACACTGGGTGATTGCTATTGCCGTGTATGGCATGTTTGGTTTGGGTTTATGGATGGTAACACTCAGCTATTACGATGGCTGGTACCACCAGGCCCCGGAACTGCATAAAAGCATCGGTGTACTCCTCATGATGGGGTTGGTCATCCGCATTGCCTGGCGGATTTTCTCCCCTCCGCCCCCGGCGCTGAAAAGCTATTCCCGTTTAACTCGCCTCGCTGCGGCACTGGGCCACCTCGCGTTATATATCCTGCTGTTTTCTATTGTGATCAGCGGTTATCTGATTTCTACCGCTGACGGTAAAGCTATCAGTGTTTTTGGCTGGTTTGAAATTCCCGCCACGCTCGCTGACGCGGGAGCACAGGCCGATCTTGCCGGTAGTCTGCATCTTTGGCTGGCCTGGAGCGTAGTGGTTTTATCCCTTCTGCATGGCCTGATGGCCCTGAAACATCACTTTATCGATAACGACGATACCCTTAATCGCATGTTGGGAAGATCGTCATCTGACTCTGGAGCATAAAATGAAGAAAAGCCTGCTGGGGCTCGCCCTCACCTCTCTGTTATTCACCACCGGTTCTGCAATCGCGGCAGATTACAAAATCGACAAAGAGGGACAACATGCCTTTGTTAATTTCCGTATTCAGCATCTGGGATACAGCTGGCTGTACGGCACATTTAAAGACTTCGATGGCTCGTTTACCTTCGACGAGAAAAATCCTGCCGCCGATAAAGTAAATGTCACCATTAACACCAACAGCGTTGACACCAATCACGCTGAACGTGATAAACACCTGCGAAGCGCAGATTTCCTCAATGTCGCTAAATTTCCACAGGCGACCTTCACCTCTACCAGCGTGAAGAAAGAGGGTAACGAGCTTGATATCACCGGGAATCTGACCCTTAACGGCGTGACCAAACCGGTAACGCTGGATGCAAAGCTGATAGGACAAGGTGGCGATCCGTGGGGTGGTACGCGCGCAGGTTTTGAAGCACAAGGAAAAATTAAGCTGAAAGATTTCAACATCACCACCGATCTCGGCCCTGCTTCGCAGGAAGTCGATTTAATCATTTCGGTGGAAGGCGTACAGCAGAAGTAATTGTTCGCGCGTCTTATCCGGCCTGCAAAGTGAGTTTTGCATGCCGGATAAGACTTTATGTCCCATGCGGCACAATGTTATGACGCTGGATCCGGAATACCCAGTTTCGTATTCAGGCGACCACGAGATTTATTGAAGATTTTATTGCCATTTTCGCGACCAGCACGACGGCGGCGTTGTTCTTCTTCTGGCAATTCACTTTCTTCACAGCACAGTTCGCTGCAACAGCCTTTATACTTGCCTGCACATGCCGGGCACTGAATAAACAGCAAATGGCAGCCATCATTTTTACAATTAGTATGGCTGTCGCATGCCACACCACATTGATGACAATGCGCGATCACATCTTCAGAGATTCGCTCTCCCATACGTTCATCAAATACAAAATTTTTGCCGATAAAACGCACGGGTAGCCCCTGCTCACGCGCTTTACGCGCATATTCAATAATGCCCCCCTCAATGTGCCATACTTTGCTGAATCCGTTGTGTTTCATCCAGGCACTGGCCTTCTCACAACGAATTCCACCTGTGCAGTACATCACTATTTTTTTATCTTTATGTTCCTGCATCATTTCGACGGCTTTCGGCAGTTGATCGCGGAAAGTGTCTGCAGGAATTTCCAGCGCATTATCGAAGTGGCCAACCTCGTATTCATAGTGGTTGCGCATATCAATAAATACCGCGTCTGGATCGTCGAGCATGGCGTTCACTTCTGCAGCTTTCAGGTAATCACCAACATTGCTGGCGTCAAAGCCAGGATCATCGATACCATCAGCCACAATTCGATCACGGACCTTCATGCGCAGTACCCAGAATGATTTTCCGTCATCATCCAGTGCAATATTCAGACGAAGTCCGGCAAATGCAGGATCAAAAGCGTAAAGTTGATCGCGGAATCTCTCAACATTACTTTGCGGCACGCTGATTTGTGCGTTAATCCCTTCATGCGCAAGATAAACCCGTCCGAAGACATTTAACGCGGTGAACATCTGGTACAGCGCATCACGCGTGTGCTGAGGCTCGACGATGTTGAAGTATTTATAGAACGAGATTGTCGTTCGCGGCTCAGACTCTGCCAGCATCCTGGCTTTGAGCGCGTCATTCGAAATGCGGTTGTGTAACACTGGCATGGTGTACGTATCCTGCAGGAAGTAAAAATTGAAAATCGGCCGGCATCATAAAGCAAACATCGCCAATTTACATCCACACATTTTACGCTACATTTCATACTTCACGATAAAAACACAACAACAAATGATGATTTAATGACCGTTCCTGCGTCACAAATTTTTGATACGCGCGAAAAAATGCGACAATACAGGGAATTGGTCGTTTAAAGACAGGATAGACATGACGAATTTACCCAAGTTCTCGACTGCATTATTGCATCCACGTTATTGGTTAACCTGGGCAGGTATTGGCATCCTTTGGTTGATCGTGCAGTTACCCTATCCGCTCCTCTATAAGTTAGGCTGTGCATTAGGTCACCTGGCATTACGTGTAATGAAGCGTCGGGCAAAGATTGTTTCCCGGAATCTCGAGCTGTGCTTCCCGCAGATGAGTGAACAGGAACGCCAGCAGATGGTGGTAAAAAACTTCGAATCTGTAGGTATGGGCGTGATAGAAACCGGAATGGCCTGGTTTTGGTCCGATCGCCGAATTTCACGCTGGACTGAAGTTATCGGAATGGAACATATCCGTGACGTTCAGGCGCAGAAGCGAGGGATCCTGCTTGTCGGGCTGCACTTTCTGACGCTTGAGCTGGGTGCTCGTCAGTTTGGCTTACAGGAACCCGGGATCGGCGTTTATCGCCCCAATGACAACCCACTTCTCGACTGGCTACAAACCTGGGGGCGTATGCGCTCCAATAAATCAATGCTCGATCGCAAAGACCTGAAAGGGATGATCAAAGCGCTGAAAAAAGGTGAAGTGGTCTGGTATGCGCCAGATCATGACTACGGTCCGCGATCCAGCGTATTTGTTCCTCTGTTTGCCGTTGAACAAGCCGCAACGACCTCCGGGACCTGGATGCTTTCACGTCTGTCCAATGCATGTCTGGTACCGTTTGTTCCCCGCCGTAAACCCGACGGCAAAGGGTACCAACTGATTATGCTGCCTCCGGAATGTTCCCCACCTCTGGACGACGCAGAGACCACTGCTGCCTGGATGAATACAATTGTTGAGAAGTGCATCATGATGGCACCGGAGCAATATATGTGGCTACACCGTCGCTTTAAAACACGTCCTGAAGGTGCCCCTTCCCTTTACTGAAACGCCTTGCAGCCCGCCGGGCTGCAACACCTCAGATAACCTCTTTAGGTTTAACTGCTATCCGCATTGCAGCGCCTATAAACCAGGCGCATAATTAGCCTGCTTACTTAATATTCAAACAATAGCGCAAACAGCGCGCCACACTGCGGATCGCTATGTCACCCTCTGATGTCCCCATAAACTGGAAACGCAATCTCACTGTTGCCTGGCTGGGTTGTTTCCTGACCGGCGCGGCATTTAGCCTGGTCATGCCCTTCTTACCGCTCTATGTCGAAAATCTGGGCGTGACGGGTCATAGCGCCTTAAATATGTGGTCAGGCCTGGTCTTTAGCATTACTTTTCTCTTTTCTGCTATCGCCTCACCTTTCTGGGGGGGGCTTGCTGACAGAAAGGGCAGAAAAATAATGCTATTGCGTTCAGCGCTGGGCATGGCGATCGTGATGCTGTTAATGGGGCTGGCGCAAAATATCTGGCAGTTCCTGGTCCTGCGCGCCCTGCTCGGACTTCTGGGGGGATTCATTCCCAACGCCAATGCCCTGATCGCCACGCAGGTTCCGCGCAATAAAAGCGGCTGGGCGCTGGGTACACTTTCCACCGGGGGCGTCAGTGGCGCCCTGCTTGGCCCACTGGCTGGCGGGTTACTCGCCGACCATTTTGGGCTGCGTCCAGTTTTCTTCATTACCGCCAGCGTACTACTGCTTTGTTTTATTCTGACGTTATTTTTTATCCGTGAGAATTTCCGGCCGGTGAGTAAGAAAGAAATGCTGCATATGCGGGAGGTCGTCGCTTCATTAAAGAATCCTAAGCTGGTATTGAGCCTGTTTGTCACGACGTTGATCATTCAGGTAGCGACTGGCTCTATTGCACCTATTCTGACGTTGTATGTACGCGAACTTGCCGGTAACGTCAGCAACATCGCCTTTATCAGCGGGATGATTGCCTCAGTTCCTGGGGTGGCGGCCCTGCTTAGTGCACCCAGGCTCGGCAAGTTAGGCGACAGAATTGGCCCGGAGAAAATCCTGATTGTCGCATTGGTTATTTCAGTGCTGCTACTGATCCCAATGTCATTAGTACAGACGCCGTGGCAGCTTGGCGTTCTGCGCTTTTTACTCGGCGCTGCCGACGGTGCTCTGCTACCTGCCGTACAAACCCTGCTGGTCTATAACTCAACTAACCAGATAGCCGGGCGAATATTCAGCTATAACCAGTCATTTCGGGATATTGGCAACGTGACAGGGCCACTGATGGGGGCCGCCATATCGGCAAACTATGGTTTCCGTGCCGTTTTCTGTGTGACTGCGGGCATCGTATTATTCAACGCTATCTATTCGTGGAACAGTCTGCGCCGCCGCCGAGATGCTCAGGTCCCAGGATGATTTTTACGCATTAATACTTGCTATATCAGAGAATCAACTATTATTTCCCTGAATACCTCATTAAATCAAAGGGAGACTCTGATGACTATGTATGCCACGCTGGAAGAAGCAATTGATGCAGCCCGTGAAGAGTTTCTGGCTGATAACCCCGATCTTGAACCTGACGAAGCCAGTGTTCAGCAACTGAACATACAAAAATACGTACTACAGGATGGCGACATCATGTGGCAGGCCGAATTTTTCGCCGACGAAGATGACGAAGGTGGCGAATGTCTGCCAATGCTGAGCGGCGAAGCGGCGCAAAGCGTTTTTGATGGCGATTATGATGAGATTGAAATTCGCCAAGAATGGCAGGAAGAAAACACCCTCCACGAATGGGATGAGGGGGAATTCCAGCTTGAACCGCCCCTTGATACAGAAGAAGGTCAGACAGCAGCAGATGAATGGGATGAGCGATAATTACTCATAAGGCCCATGGTGGATATCGAGTGGCAGCAGCAGCGTATCAAACACCAGCGAAAATGGCAGGTCGAGGATGGTGACGTAACGCCATGCCGAGTCCCGGACATCCCACTGGACGCCAGGATAGTATTGATTGCCGTGCCCCTGCCCCGGGATCGTCCGGCTAATAATGCTGCCACATCCGCTCAGGAGTAAGACCATTATTCCAACAACCAGTATTCGCACCTGATACCTCATGACCTTTTGTATTCAGTATAAAAAAATACCGGCCCAGGGCCGGTATTTTCACGTCAGAACGTTTATTTTTTCCTGAGCGCCAGCGGGTTCAGGGTGATCCCCTGGTAATAATTGACCCACGAAGAATACCTGTCCGGTGAGTTCCAGACACGATAATGCAAACGTGCCATGGTCACCGGATCGCTCAACAGCACAAGGCGGCGATCGCGATTCAGTTTCTCCGGCGTTTCGTTCAGCGCTTGCTCCACGTGACGGTCTCGTGCAATTTCAAGCACATTACTGGCACGATGGCGTGCGGTGGCCATCGCCGTTGCCAGCGCGTTAAATGACGGGTTAAACACTGCATGCATAAAGCCGTCATCCAGCGAACGATTACGATTCATCACCAGATAATTGTCAGTATCCACCAACACTTTAGGCGGAGAATACTCTTCCGGGATCAGGAAAAGCTTCCAGCGTTTAGTTCGTAACCCCACCGTTGAACGGCTGGATATCACGGAAACAAACGGCGACAGGATCAGCGAAAAGACAATCGGTGCCAGCCAGAACAGGAAGCGCAGATCCAGCCACGCCATACCCACAGCCCATACCAGACCCAGCAACAATTGAGATCCGTGACGCATAAACGCTTCGCCCCACGGGGTGGAGTCGTCATCGCGCTGCGGTGAGTTCCAGACCACTTCCCAGCCAAGAAATGCGCTCACTACGAAGACCGTGTGGAACAGCATACGCACCGGCGCCAGCAGCACGGAGAACAGAACCTCCAGCAGCAATGACAGTGTTACACGGATAAATCCGCCGTACTCTTTCGTCCCTTTACACCAGATGAGTAAAATACTCAGCAGCTTCGGCAGGAATAACAGCACCATCGTTGAGGCAAACAGCGCGATCGCCAGCTCCGGACGCCACTGCGGCCAGACCGGGAACAGTTGGCGCGGTTGCAGGAAGTATTGTGGTTCCGTCAGCGCATGAACCACCTGCAGTGCAGTTGAGAGCGCGAGGAACATAAACCACAGCGGAGCCGACAGATAGGACATAACGCCGGTCAGGAATACCGCACGGTGAACCGGATGCATCCCTTTAACCAGGAACAAACGGAAGTTCATCAGGTTACCGTGACACCAGCGTCGGTCACGCTTGAGTTCATCCAGCAGGTTCGGTGGCAGCTCTTCATAAGAACCCGGCAGATCGTAAGCAATCCACACGCCCCACCCTGCACGACGCATCAATGCAGCTTCCACGAAGTCATGGGAGAGGATCGATCCTGCAAACGAGCCTTCACCCGGTAACGGTGCAAGCGCACAGTGCTCGATAAACGGCTTCACGCGAATAATCGCGTTGTGACCCCAGTAGTGCGACTCACCCAACTGCCAGAAGTGAAGTCCGGCGGTAAACAGCGGGCCATACACGCGAGTAGCAAACTGTTGGCAGCGCGCATACAGCGTGTCCATCCCGGATGCTTTTGGTGAAGACTGGATAATCCCGGCGTTTGGATTCGCCTCCATCAGACGCACCAGGCCGGTCAGGCAGTCGCCACTCATCACCGAGTCCGCATCCAGCACCACCATGTAGCTGTACTGATTCCCCCAACGACGACAGAAATCATCAATGTTACCGCTTTTACGCTTCACACGACGCCGACGACGGCGATAGAAAATCTGCCCTTCACCCTGCACTTCAGCAATCAACTCCATCCACGCTTTTTGTTCCGCTACGCAGATATCAGGGTTATAGCTGTCACTCAGAATGTAGACATCGAAATGCTCGGCATTGCCCGTGGCTTTAACCGACTCCCACGTGGCACGCAGACCCGCAAATACACGGTCAACGTCCTCGTTACAGATAGGCATAATCAGCGCAGTACGATGCTCAGGATTAAGAGGTTCATCCCCTACCGTTGAGGCTGAAATACTGTACTTATCACGCCCAATCAACAGTTGCAGGAAGCCCATCAAAGCAGTCCAGAACCCCGCAGATACCCAGCAGAAAAGGACGGCAAACAGAATAAGTATCCCGCTCTGGAGCACATAGGGTAGCAACTGCATAAAGGAAACCCACAGATTCTGCCCCATCATGTCTGCAGGATTAATGAACGCCCAGCCCTGATACGGAAGAATTGTCTTCATATACCAGGTCGCAACGACCGTTTGCGCCAATGTTAAGATCAGCAGAATGTAACGGCGGATCGTCCCAACGGTACGCCATTTCTGTTCATTCTCTTGTTCTTCTTTCGTCAGACGTGAAAGATAACGCGGTGTCACATCCCGTCCACGCAGACGATCCCAAAAACGGCCTACCGGGTTAGTACGCCAGGGGTCGGGAAACATCGAAGTGCGTGTTGCCTTTGGCATGGCCTGCAACTGGTCACGCCCTTCATCGTCCTTAATCAACTGCTCTTTGGCCAGAGAGTCCGGCCAGGCTTGCTCAAGGCGAGCTTTAACAGACCCCTGCGGTGAATCATCTTCGCGCGCGTAAGTACGGTGCTCGGCATCCAGCGCCTGATGAACGGCGCGGATGTCAGTTTTCGGCAGTGCCGCTTTCTCGGTATCCGAAAGCGGCATTGCGTCAATATACTCAGTTGTCTTATTCATTGGCAGGTAACTGGTAGCTCCAGGTTTCACTCAACGTCTGATCGGCATTGGCCAACGCAGCACGCATTTCAGTGGGTTTCTTCGCATCTTTCACTTTCACGCGCAGCATCAAACGCCAACCCTTAGTGACCGGGTTATAACGCACTGTGCTTTCAACGATCTCACCGTTGTCGCCAATGCTGGTTTGCGCGGTGACAGGGGTGTCCTGCGGCAGTTTTTTCATATCTGCACCGGCGAAATCCACCACAAATGCAATGGTGCCGTCAGGCTGGCGAATAAGATTTGACTGTTTGACATCACCTGTTGAGCGGCGAGTCTGCTGTACCCAGGCACTTTCCGGGGCATGAAGCTTATCTTCATCGCGAGTGAACGTCAGGGTGTACTTGAAGTTCATCTCTTTGCCTGCTTCAGGCAGTTGATCCGGCGTCCAGTAGGCAACGATGTTATCGTTCGTTTCATCGTTGGTTGGAATTTCAACTAACTCAATTTTACCCTTACCCCAGTCGCCTTTTGGTGTGATCCAGGCGCTCGGACGCAAGTCGTAGCGGTCGTCGATATCTTCAAAACGGGAGAACTGACGACCACGCTGCAGCAGACCGAATCCTTGCGGATTTTCCATCGCAAAGCTACTCACTGCGAGGTGTTTCGGGTTATTCAGCGGACGCCAAATCCACTCGCCATTGCCAGCATGGATAGACAAACCGTTAGAGTCATGCAGTTCCGGACGATAGTTAGTCGTCGGAGACGGCTGGTTCGGCCCGAACAGGAACATACTGGTTAGCGGTGCTACGCCCAGCTTGCCCACTTTATCGCGCAGGTAAACTTTGGACTGAACATCCACAACCGTGTCACGCCCAGGAATAATCACAAAGCGATACGCTCCGGTCGCACGCGGGGAGTCCAGCAAGGCATAAATGGTTAAACGTTTATCAGTTGGTTTTGGACGTTCGATCCAAAACTCACGAAAGCGGGGAAACTCTTCGCCCGAAGGCAGAGCGGTATCAATAGCGAGACCTCGCGCAGACAGGCCATAAACCTGACCTGCACCCAGGACGCGGAAATAGCTGGCACCGAGCATGCTGACGATTTCATCGTTTTTATCTTTGCTGTTGATCGGATACAGCACTTTGAACCCGGCGAAACCGAGATCTTTTACCGTGTCTTTATCATGCTGGACATCGCCAAAATTAAAATAATCCGGGCTGTATTTGATTTTTTTTACCGCTGTGGCGGTAACTTCATTGATTCTGACCGGCGTGTCGAAATACATACCCTGGTGGTAGAATTCGAGCTTAAATGGGGTCTTAAGGTTACTCCAGTAGGCTTTATCGCGATTAAACTGGATCTGCTGATAATCCGCATATTTCATATCGCGGAAAACGGAGGGCAAGTTACTTTTTGGCGCCTCATAGCCTTTATCGGCTAAGGATTGAGCTTGTTTAGCAACATCATCAATGCTGAATGCCCAGCTCGATGATGTGTACAGCGTTAACATGACTGCTGCACCCAACCAACGCATTTTCATCATTTGTAGTTTATGTTTCATAATTAGTAAGCACTTCCCCCTTTGTGTGCTTATATTGATCCGATCCATTTTAATGGATAATCGGGTAATCCGACAACTGAATCCCTGTATTGTTCGCGCGCTGGCTCATGGTTTAATCAGGTTCGTATGCCTGTTTTCACTTTGCGTGCTTATCCTGGAGACAGGTTGTAAGACTTCGTGTAGGGTTGGCCTCGAATGTAACCATTATTCGCCTTAGGGATAAGACGAAAAGTCTGAGAATACGTAACTGTCTATGAGCTCTGTATCTCCACCGCGTGAATACTTTCTTGACTCCATCCGCGCCTGGCTGATGTTGTTGGGTATCCCCTTTCATATCTCATTGATCTACTCCACACATACCTGGCATGTGAACAGTGCAGAGCCATCGTGGTGGCTGACCCTTTTTAACGACTTCATCCATGCGTTTCGCATGCAGGTTTTCTTCGTTATTTCGGGTTATTTTTCATACATGCTTTTTTTGCGTTACCCATTAAAACGCTGGTGGAAAGTACGTGTTGAACGTGTGGGGATCCCTATGTTAACCGCGATTCCGTTGCTTACGCTGCCGCAATTTATCATGCTGCAATTTGTGAAGGGAAAAGCAGACAGCTGGCATACTCTCAGCGGGTACGATAAATACAACGCGCTTGCGTGGGAGCTTATTTCACATCTGTGGTTTTTACTGGTCCTTGTCGTTTTAACGACCGTAAGCATGTGGGTATTCAGCCAAATGAAAAAACGGCTGACAAGCGCAGATGACTCGAGCTCAGCACCTGCTTCAATGACTAAGCTAACACTAGTTTTTTTGTTGCTTGGCGTGGGATATGCCGTTATCAGACGGACAATTTTTATCCTCTATCCTTCTATTCTCAGTGACGGCATGTTTAATTTCATCTTCATGCAAACGCTGTTTTATGTGCCTTTCTTTATGCTTGGCGCCCTGGCGTTTATCAATCCCAGGTTAAAAGCGCTGTTTACTACGCCATCGCGTGGCTGCACGTTAGCCGCAGGATCCGCGTTCGTCGCCTATCTGCTTAATCAGCGTTACGGAAATGGCGATGCCTGGATGTACGAAACCGAATATGTGATAACCATGGTCATGGGCCTGTGGATGGTTAACGTTGTCTTTTCACTCGGCTACCGCTTGTTGAATTTCCAGTCAGCCCGCGTCACCTATTTCGTAAACGCGTCGTTGTTTATCTACCTGGTACACCATCCGTTAACGCTGTTTTTCGGCGCCTATATCACGCCGCATATCTCATCGAATATTCTGGGCTTTTTGTGTGGGCTGCTATTTGTGGTCGGAATTGCGCTGATACTGTACGAAATCCATTTACGTATTCCGGTTCTGAAATTTCTCTTCTCGGGTAAACCGCCTGTTAAGCAGGATAAAAGCAAAGCCGTTGCCGGTTAGCTGACATTGCGTGGTTCAAAGTAACCACTCAATAGGTAGCAGTGACGCAAGTCTCACCAGAACCCGCTTCCAGAATCCTGTGGCGGGTTCTTTTTTTAGCACCACTTCCGTGTCGTGCTGGCGATCGACCCAGTTAATCCGGCCCCAGCGATCAAGGCGCAATTGCCAGGCGACATCACGCTGGCTTTGCATAAAACGCTTATGAATCAGTGCGGCCAGCACTTCGCTCTCAATGACAAACCCCATTTCGGTATTGAGTAACGTTGAACGTGGATCAAAATTTAGCGAGCCGATAAAGACTTTTCGACCATCAATACTGAAGGTTTTCGCATGCAGGCTTGAGCCTGAGTTACCAGTTAACCCGCGATCGTGTAACACAGTGGCCCGATCGCGGGTTGGTTTAAGTTCGTACAACTCCACACCATAGCGCAACAGTTTCTTTCGCCAGCGCGCATAACCAGCATGGACGACAGCAACATCATTCGCCGCCAGTGAATTCGTTAAAATAGCAATCCTGACCCCTTTCCTGACCAGACGCAGAAGCTGCGCCACGCCAGCCCGGGTCGGCACAAAATAGGCGGAAATAATATCAATGCGCTCAGTAGGCGATCCCATGACATCAAATAAACGCTGGGGCAACAACGAATGACGCGGCGCCTTCCCTTCACCTTTTACCGGGTCATCACTGAGCAGGCGCGTTTTTGCCCAAATCAGCGGCAAGGCCCCCTGGTCCAGACTGGTCATAAACTGGCTGGTTTCCAGCTTATGCAGGTAGCGACGAGTAATATCATCATTGTACCAGGATTCAGGCAATTCAATACGCTGGGTCGGCTCAGGTTCAGACAGCTCCAGTACTTTCTGTAACGTTGAAACAGAACGGCACTGCCAGTAACGCTCAAAATCATCCGCGACCTCTTTAACTACGGGGCCGATGGCCATCACGTCGAGATCGGAAAACAGCGGTTGTTCGCCTGCGCCAAAATAAGCATCACCAATATTGCGCCCCCCGACGAGAGTCACAACACCGTCAGCGGTATAGCTTTTATTGTGCATGCGGCGATTAAGTCGGGCAAAGTCGGTTAAATACCCCAGAGCGCGCAGTATCCGAAACGAAAAGGGATTAAACAGGCGAACTTCAATATTAGGATGGTTATCAAGCAGGCGCAGCGTATCATCCAGACCCGGCGTGTTGTTGTCATCCAGCAGCAAACGAACGCGCACACCTCTTTTCGCCGCAGCTAACAGAACCGAAAACAGCAATAGCCCGGACATGTCGTTTTCCCAGATGTAATACTGTACATCCAGTGAGCGTTCCGCCATTTCAGTTAACCGATAGCGAGCCGCGAAAGCATCCAGGCTATCATCCAGCGTAAGAATACCGCATCGTTCAGGATGGCTTGCACAAAGAGGGGTAATGGCACGCTCGAGTCGCGTCATATCAGGCCGTGTGATCATCGCCTTGTTGGGTGAGTAATCTGTTATAAAGCCGGGTGTTTTCATCGTCAAAGCAAACAAAGTAAATTTGCTCAGGTAACGCCCGACGAGTGATAAATTTCAGTACCGTATTCACCGCTATCTCCGCCGCTGCTGCGCGCGGATAACCATACGCGCCCGTGCTGATTGCCGGAAAAGCAATGGACTGATACCCATTGGCCAATGCCAGTTGCAGGGTATTTAAATAGGCCTCTTCAAGGCGTTCGGCTTCGTGATGACCGCCCCCTTGCCAGACAGGTCCCACAGTATGGATCACCGCCTTTGCGGGCAGAGATCCGGCCAGGGTAATCACTGCATGTCCGGTTGGACATTCTCCCTGTTGCTGTATTACTTGTTTGCAGGCTTCCAACAATGCAGGCCCGGCTGCGCGATGAATTGCCCCATCCACGCCTCCACCACCCAGCAGAGAAGAGTTGGCGGCATTGACGATCACATCAACAGCTATAGTCGTAATGTCGCCATGTAACACATGAACACGCGATTGCATAAGATTCCCCTGACAAAACACTCTCTACTAAGTGTACAGCAGGGTTTTCCATGAAATCTTACTTTTTAACGAAACGGCTGCATATCTACGCCAGAACGGTTCATTTATATTCAATGCTAAGAATAGCCAGGCTTTTCTGCGTATTGAGGTAATGCATTTTCACCGAGGCTAGTTGCTTAAAACTCTGAGGAGCCATCGTCACCTGCTGTCCGCTAAAGCGACTATTGTACATTTCGCCGTCACGTATGCATGACAATTCAATCTGCTGTTGATGGGTGTTTACCTCACAAGGCGGTTCAACTATTTCACCACGGAAGTGAATAACCCCGCCAGATGTGATTTGCTGGGCGATTGCGGAGACCGTATAAAGAGAAAAAACACACAAGCTGGTACCTAAAATACTTTTTGCTAATGTATGCATATGGGTTCCTCAATGATTAACCATCCTTGAGGTATCGGTGTGGTCCTTCACCGCTGCGGTTAACGGACAAATAAAAACGTATTAACGTTTCTATATTCATAGAACAGCAGCGCATTACCAGCCACACCCATTATGCAAATACATCAAAAATCATGAGTGACTGGTTGAGTCAGGCCACTGTTGCGAGAGATGCAGAGATTGTCCGTCCGAAACGGTAACAACGATTTTAACCGAATCCTCAGTTGATATATTTAAACTAAGTTTTGTTAAATCGATCGGTTGATTAGCGGGTATAGAAAGGGTTGTTTTCTGCTGAGTTTGACTTTGTCCACTTTTCCCTTCCCGTAAAGCGAGAACTTGTACCTGGCACACACACGGCTGCGATAGCGTTACCTGAGGAACGACGGTGTACATTTCGCCTTGCTGGGTTGTATTGAACGTAATTTGATTTGAGAGCGCGGCAATAAGTAATAGCGTATGCATAATATTCTCCCGAAAAAAAACAGGGCTTTCGCCCTGTTTATTCTCAGTCAGAAGACTGAATTAATGTTGGTTTGCGGTGGCGTTGTTGCCGTAACCAACCTGGCGAACCAGAACATTGGAGTCAGACGCTGTCTGATTAACCACTGCACCGTTGCGGCCACCGTATTGGGTCACGCTGATATCAGCATGCTTAGCATTCCACTGATTGATGTCAGCGCTGTTACTGAAGCCTGTTTGTTTCAGACTAATGGTACTGTCATCAGCACCTTGTCCAACGGTTGCCCCGTTACCACGACCATGCTGGGTGATGGTCACATCGGACTTACGTGCATCACTTTGCAGCGCATTCGCAATGTTGCCAGAACCATACTGGTAAATACTCATTGATGAGTCCGGACCATTGTTATTACCACCGTTATGATGACCACTACCGCCCCATTGCGGAACAACACCAGCCAGAGCACTACCAGAAACAACGATTGCTGCGAATGCTGCCACTTTTAAAAATTTCATGGTAAACCCCCATCGGATTGATTTAAACGTCGTTAATGGATTAGCGTTGAGTCACGCGAATGGCCATTTGCGACTGTCTCTGCACCACAACTGCTGTTTTTTGTGTACCGTACTGGGTAATATTTGCTTTATTACCAGAACCTTTCTGGATAATAACAGCCGTATTACCGTAAGAACCTTGTTTTATACTCGCATCATTAGAACTACCCGCCTGATCAATATAAGAAAGATTATATGATCCTGTCTGGTCTATTTTAGCCCGGTTACCTGAACCGTCTTGAGAAATGACCGACAATAACTTTGAGCCCCCCTGTCGAGTATTTGCACTGTTCGCAGTGCCAACTTGACCAATAATGGCTGCCTGATTAAATGAAGACTTGCTTAATTCATTTACCGCAAAGTTATATTCTGAATTAGCCAGATCATAACTTGTTGCGGATGCAATCCCAGGCACACCCAGCATTGTAAACATCATAAATAACAACTTGTTTTTCATGTTGTCACCCTGGACCTGGTCGTACATGAAGTTAAATTATTTACCACTCAATTTTGTTGTTAACATGACTTTGTTTTGTTAACGCCACGTTACGATGAAGAGTATGTCCGTTGAAACATTTTAAATAACTCACCCGCGAGTGGTATTTTTATATTTAGATTCACACCAAAGTACTAATTAAGAGCCAACAACGCTGTTATATGTATCGACTTTATTTTTGGACAATCGCTGGTTATGCATTTCTATGCAATGGTAGAAAAAAGCTGCATTCAACGATTTCAGGGCCTCGCAGCGCGGCCTCGCGATAGCTGCAGGTACAAGTCGTGACAAACATCATTTTTTTCTATCTAAAATTGTTCAACGTAAAGCGAGGCAAAATAATCGAAATTCATTAGAATGATAAAACTTACTAAGTATAAATTAAAACTATATAAATCAATCAATTAATATAATTTGTATGATTTTTTAAATCTGTGCAATAACAGTGAAATGTACAACTTTACTATCAAATCTAAACTCAATAAAAACCATAAAATCACATTTTAATATATAATTTTACATTCTGTAACAAGTTTAACACTTGCTTTAAGATTTGTAATAGCTAGATTGAAATCAGTTGAAGTCCATTTGTTTTAATATTTTCACCCCTGTGGGTCGATATTTTATTTCTACACAGCAGTGCAACATCTGTCAGTACTTCTGGTGCCTCTATTTTAGTAGAGACAGCTGTCGGGTGTGCGACTAAAAAGTGGAGTTTCATCATGTTTAATGAAGTCCATAGTATTCATGGTCATACATTATTGTTGATCACTAAACCCTCTCTGCAGGCAACTGCATTATTACAGCATTTAAAACAATCGTTGGCGTTATCTGGAAAACTACATAATATTCAACGTTCTCTGGATGATATATCCGCTAGCTGCATTGTTTTACTGGATATGATGGAGGCAGATAAAAAACTGATCCATTACTGGCAAGATAATTTAAGCCGTAAAAACAACAATATAAAGACGTTATTGTTGAATACACCCGATGATTATCCTTACCGGGATATCGAAAACTGGCCGCATATCAATGGTGTGTTTTACGCAGCAGAAGATGAACAGCGTGTCGTTAGCGGGTTGCAAGGTGTCTTGCGAGGCGAATGCTACTTTTCGCAGAAATTGGCCAGTTACTTAATCACTCATTCTGGAAACTACCGTTATAACAGCACGGAGTCGGCACTACTCACTCATCGTGAAAAAGAGATCCTTAATAAACTGCGTATCGGCGCCTCAAATATTGAGATCGCACGCTCACTGTTTATCAGTGAGAATACGGTAAAAACGCATCTTTATAATCTTTTCAAAAAGATAGCTGTCAAAAATCGTACGCAGGCGGTCTCATGGGCCAATGATAACCTCAGGCGATAAAGCCATGAAACGCTATTTGACCTGGATTGTGGCAGCAAATTTATTCCTGGCTGCCGGGAATCTACACGCGGCTGTAGAAGTGGAGGTACCCGGACTGTTAACTGACCACACTGTCTCCTCAATTGGGCATGATTTTTATCGTGCATTTAGTGACAAGTGGGAAAGCGAGTACACAGGAAATTTAACCATCAATGAAAGGCCCAGTGCACGTTGGGGAAGTTGGATCACAATAACGGTTAATCAAGACGTTATCTTCCAGACTTTTTTATTCCCAACGAAAAGAGACTTCGAAAAAACAGTGGTCTTCGCATTGGCACAAACTGAGGAAGCATTAAGTCGCCGGCAAATAGATCAGACCCTATTAAGCACGAGCGATTTAGCGCGCGATGAATTCTAAAACATGATTTTGTCCGGAGGCTTTCATGCGTGTCAAACATGCAGTCGTTTTGCTCATGCTGATTTCACCATTAAGTTGGGCCGGAAACATGACTTTCCAGTTCCGCAACCCGAACTTTGGTGGCAACCCTAACAACGGTGCTTTTTTATTGAATAGCGCCCAGGCACAAAACTCTTATAAAGATCCGAGTGGTGATGATTTTGGGTTTGAAACCCCTTCAGCACTGGATAACTTTACCCAGGCTATCCAGTCACAAATACTCGGCGGCTTGCTGACCAATATTAATACTGGTCAGCCGGGGAGGATGGTAACCAATGATTTTATCATCGATATCGCCAACCGGGATGGACAACTGCAATTGA
>NZ_CAWLWU010000002.1:1640228-1714183 GCF_963864895.1 Citrobacter sp. S-77 | reverse complement strand
CAATGATTTTATCATCGATATCGCCAACCGGGATGGACAACTGCAATTGAATGTCACGGACAGAAAAACGGGGAAAACTTCGACTATCGAAGTGTCGGGTTTGCAAACACAGTCAACCGATTTCTAAGACTTAGCCACGAAAGGAAAAAATCATGCAGCGCTTACTTATTTTGGTTGCCATGTTTTTACTCAGCGGTTGCTTAACATCCCCACCCCAGGAAGCCGCTAAACCAACATTAATGCCTCGGGCCCAAAGCTATAAAGATTTAACGCATCTGCCAATGCCGACAGGTAA
The DNA here is from genome assembly GCF_963864895.1 of Citrobacter sp. S-77. NCBI lineage: Bacteria > Pseudomonadati > Pseudomonadota > Gammaproteobacteria > Enterobacterales > Enterobacteriaceae > Citrobacter > Citrobacter sp. S-77. The sequence goes on along the minus strand of NZ_CAWLWU010000002.1, from coordinate 1,713,888 downwards.
GATCTTTGTCTCAGTTTACAATATTCAGGATGAGACGGGTCAGTTTAAACCTTACCCGGCAAGTAACTTCTCAACCGCCGTCCCGCAAAGCGCCACGGCAATGTTGGTTACTGCACTGAAAGATTCGCGCTGGTTTATTCCGCTGGAACGCCAGGGATTGCAGAACTTACTGAATGAACGGAAAATCATACGTGCGGCACAAGAGAATGGCACTGTTGCCATTAATAACCGCATTCCACTCCAGTCGCTGACCGCTGCGAATATTATGGTAGAAGGGTCAATTATCGGTTATGAAAGTAACGTTAAATCGGGTGGTGTAGGTGCGCGCTATTTCGGTATTGGTGCAGATACTCAGTATCAACTCGATCAGATAGCGGTAAACCTGCGTGTAGTTAACGTCAGTACTGGTGAGATCCTTTCTTCGGTCAATACCAGCAAAACTATTCTGTCTTATGAAGTTCAGGCTGGGGTATTCCGCTTTATTGACTACCAGCGTCTTCTGGAAGGAGAAATTGGTTATACCTCTAACGAGCCGGTTATGCTTTGTCTGATGTCAGCCATTGAAACTGGTGTAATCTTCCTGATTAATGACGGGATTGATCGCGGGTTGTGGGATTTGCAGGATAAGAAACAAGTTGATAACGATATCCTGGTTAAATACCGCCATATGTCCGTGCCGCCGGAATCCTGATTATCGATATAACACAGGAAGCGTGAGGGAAACCTCACGCTTCTATTATTTACTGGTCAGCGATTGTGATATCCGATTTTCACGACGTGACGCCAGCCACAGACCACTGTTTTTCATTGCATAACCGAAAACAAGTCCTAACGCCAGAGAAGGCAAAACCAGTTGCCAGTTCCCCTGCCCTGCAAATGTTGCACATGCGCCGATAAAAGTACCTGGCACAAATGAAAGCAACCATTGTTTTGCCTGAATGCACATCAAAAACGCGACAATGCCGGTAATGACATAGCCGATGATGTCCATATGCGGAGCAAGCGCACTACCATTAATAATCACCAACGCCCACACCACACCACTTAGTAACGTGCATGCTGAAATCCCCAGCCCTTTCAGCCCGCCCTGCGGACAGGCGAAATAGGCCGTGCAACCGAGGAAGCCAGCCCAACTGAGTAAACCAAGAGAAACGGCCACCCATCCCCAGATCCCGGAGAGAATGCCCGTCGTGATTGCAATAGAGATAAGTATATTCATGCCGCTCATCTTAGCAGAAAAACGGCATATTAATGAGATCGTGCACACAATTTATGCAAGATGATAAATCAAGTTGCATAGCATAGTGATCTAAATCACATTTATTCTTCTGTATCTTCCTGCAACTCATCCCACATTGCGCCAATTGCATCGCGCGTCAGAGGTGCCATGGTACGCCAGAATGGCGAGCTCGCGTGTGCTTCAACCTTACCAAGGAAAGTGCCGCACCACGGAAGCAGATACTCAACAAACAGTGTTTCCAGCGCTTCACTTTCATCTTCAGCAGACTGGTCTTCCAGCCAGGAAGCAGCCAGCAACAGTGTGCCAATATGATCGGCTGGCGTATCGGCCAGCGGCATACCACGCGCAGATAGGAATGTGCGCACCTCAGATTCAGTTGCACCTTCTACCCAGGCGCTGCGATAAGGTGGTACCGCACACTCTTCACCAACAAACAACGCGTTATAATCTGCGGCCACTTGTGACATGTCGCAGCTTTTCTGTAGACGAGCCAGCAGCTCGTCTTGCTCCAGCGGCCAGTTTGCTGACAGTTTACCTTCACCGATCATGGTATACAGGGGAACCAGTAAAGGGTCCTGCGGTTGGCGGTAAAACAGCGAGCCCAGGACACGACACAGGATAGAAAACTCGTTCATCGATATATTCCAGTTAGTAACATTAAAGATCAGCAAATTCCGCGATTGGCTCCATGCCTCGCGATTCCAGAAACGCCAGTAAGCGTTTTGGCGATACGTTCAAGATTCGGTCTTCGGGGAAGTTTACGTCATCCAGAATCTTGCGACACTCGCCGAACTCCCCAAGGGTGAAAGCGGTGTGAGAATCCGAACCTAATGCAACCCACCCCCCGGCATCACGCACAGCCGCAGCAACCAAGCGACAATTGGCTTCACTGCCTTTACGCGAATGCAGAAATGAGGAGTTATTGATTTCCAGCGCAACATGGTACTTCGCTGCTGCCTGCGCAACTGCGGTAAAATCAATCGGGTATTTCGGGTTTCCGGGATGGCTGATCATGTGAACATGTCCGCTCGCCATCGCGGCAATCATGGCCTGAGTATTGGTGTCTTTATCATGCGGGGCAAAAACCGGCTCATGAAAACCAGCAATAATCAGATCCAGGGAGTCGAACATCGGACCGGAGCAGTCGATCTCCCCCTCAATATTCTTAATGTTCGCTTCAATACCGCGGAGAATTCCCACCCCGTCCACCATACGCGGCCAGATACGCATATTAATAAAGTGCCAGTGGTGTGGAGCATCTGCCATATCCGGCCCATGATCGGTGATTGCAAACAACTTAACGCCTTTGCGTTTGGCTTCAGCGATGTAGTCACTCAAGGTGCTGTAGGCGTGGGTACTGGCGACGGTATGCATATGCAGGTCAACGGGATACATAACTCTCTCCTGTAGTCATTTTTGGTCAAGGATAGCAGGAATCGACGCCATTAATACCCTAAATAATTCGAGTTGTAGGCAGGCGGCAAGGGTGTGACAAATTCGTCAGGAACGAATTTGGCCAGCCGGAGACTGGCCTACGGTAAGGGACAGAGATGTCCCTCTTAATCCCAATAAACATACTGTGGTCAGTAATTCGGGCGAGCAACCGTAGCTAACGCACATCCAGCCTGGAGTATGACGGGTATTTAAATCGAAACCCGGCCAGCGCCGGGTTGTTATCAGTACCCCCGAACGCGATCGACCTGACCTGTTACGGCTTCACCGTTCTCCAGATTCAAAATCGTGCGGGAAATATAATCCACCGCTTCTGCCGGACGTGTTACCGCAGCAATATGCGGCGTCATCGCCACACGTGGATGTTTCCACAATGGGCTATTCTCCGGTAGTGGTTCGCGGCTATAGACATCAAGCATAGCGCCCTTGAGTTTTCCGCTATTCAGCGACGCCAGAAGATCGTCTTCATTAAGATGAACTCCGCGCGCCAGGTTCAGTACATACGCGCCATCCTGCAATTGATCCAGCAGCCCGGCGTTAATAATTCCCACCGTTTCAGCCGTATTAGGCAGTAGGTTAATCAGCACCCGCGTTTGACTTAAAAACGCGCCTAACTCTTCAGTGCCGGCGAAGCTTTCCACAGCAGGCCAGGATTTACGAGTACGACTCCAGCAACGCAGTGGGAACCCCCATGATTGCAGACTCTCAGCGACTTTCGCCCCTAGCACCCCTGCTCCCATAATCCCGATCGAAAACTCCTCACGGGTATATTCCTGCAACGGCTGCCATTTTGCCTGAGTTTTGAGAGCCTGATAATCATCAAAGCGGCGAAACCAGTGCAACACCTGGCTAACGGCGTATTCCTGCATTTGCAGCCCCATGCCGGTATCTTCCAGACGGAACAACGGGATCGACTCGTCCAGCATTTCCGGATGGGCTTTCAGCTTGCTTAGAATGGAATCCACCCCCGCACCCAACGCAAATACGGCTTTTAACTTTCTTCCGGCCAACATTTCAACCGGTGGATGCCAGACAAGCGCATAGTCTGCATGCGCATGATCACCCGATTTCCACTCACGGACATTAGCGCCAGGGATTGCCTTAGCCAGCGCGTTCAGCCACCAGGCTGTATCAAATGTCGGGTGATAGAAAATTATTTCCATATTGCCTCCTGAATATTGTTGTGCGGAACTTTCTCGCACTTATTATCATCATTTCTTAAGGAAACATCAGAATAACAAATTTTAGTGTGCTGGCAAAAAAAGCAATTCCCGCTCACTTAAGCTTCATGTTGATTGAAGTTTGTGTAAATGAACGTTTTTTTCAAAAAGAAGATTGACGTCGGGGAGGCATTTCCCCTACATTAGCGCCCGTTCCGGTAACGCAGGAACAACAATATGGTGAGGTGTCCGAGTGGCTGAAGGAGCACGCCTGGAAAGTGTGTATACGGCAACGTATCCGGGGTTCGAATCCCCGCCTCACCGCCATATTTGAAGAAGAGCTCGTACGCAAGTACGGGCTTTTTTTTCGCCTGTGATCCGCCCTGAATAGCGTGGTATCGCTGCACCTTTGCCGCGATACCAACACACTCATCACCGGTTATCGAGTTGCACAAGCGCCAGCCCCAGTTGACTCAGAGCAGCGTAGAACCCAAAAGCGTCATATTTACAACAATTGGCTGAAAACTCCGGCAGCCATCGTAGTAACACTGATACGGTTTTTCTGCGTAATGCATTGATGCGCAGATGGTTAAGGTTCTCCTCCCCCAACGAAAAATGCAAATGACTCAGTAACTCGAGAAAAATAGCCAGATGATCGCCGGGTTCGTTAAAAGTCTCACTCGTCTGCATTCCCGCTTCAAACAACAGGTGTTTGATCTCGCTGTCACCCGACTCGCACTGCTCATAAACTGAGGCATATGGCAAAGCGGCCTGAGTATCCGACATAAGAAACAGGCCACAAAAGTCTGCGGCAAGTTCCAGTTGCCCCTCTTCACGTAGCTTAAGCGCGGCGATTTTTTCTTCCAGAATCGTCACCGGTTGATTCAACGACGGTTCGCGTTTTAACAGCGAATACCAGTCCTGCATGTCCGAGGCGTGAAGTTGCAGCAAACTTTCACTATCCAGTTCACGGGAGAACAGTCGCGCCAGCCACGCGTAAACGCAGGCAATTTGTTCCTCCGTCAGATGTTTTTGGCTATCCATTTATTTTACCTGCTGCGCTGGGACATACTCACATTGCGCCACCATTTCCAGTGGGCCATTGAATGCAGTCACGCGATCCACTTGACCATTGTATTTCTCGATCTCCACCAGCGTGGTATGCGCACTGGTTGCCTGAGCCAACTGAGAAGTACCGATATCCAGCGTTAAGACGTTAGGGTTACCGTATTTACACAGCGCATTGATCTCTCCACCTTTATCGGGATCGTACCAGGCGCCTTCATGGATACGGACCACGCCAGGCTTATAAAAATCAGAAACAACCGCACCGGCTAATACTTGTCCACGACCATTGAAGACCCTGACAATATCACCGTTTTGGATACCACGAGCTTGTGCATCCTGTGGGCTGATAAAAACAGGTTCTTTACCGCTAACAGCATAGTGCTGCCGCAACGTTTCCGATTCGCAGAGCTGCGAATGCAGGCGAAAATCCGGATGTACTGACTGTAAATGTAATGGCCAGCGCTGTGAGCCCGGCCCGCCATGTGAACGCTCGATTTTTTCGAACCACATCGGATAGCCCTGACAGTCGTCATAGTGCATTTCGGCAATCGTTTTAGAGTAAATTTCAATCAAACCACTCGGCGTTCCCAGCGGTTCAAGATCGGGATCTTCGCGAAATGCCTGGTGACGTACAAACATTTGCGGATGCTCGAACTCGATATACTCCTGTTGATTCCAGAACACATCAAATGCTGGTAAGTGGACACCGCGTCCTTTCCCCTGCTGGCTGCCTTCCTGCCAGATGCGCTTCAACCAGCCCATTTCATCCAGACCTTCGGTGAAAGCTTCCTCGCGGTTAAAACGACGGCAGAGATCGCGGAAAATATCAAAATCATTACGCGCTTCAAATTGCGGTGCTACCAGTTGTTTCATAGCAATAATTCCGCGATTGGAATGGTTGCCATATTGGTCAAGATCGTTACGTTCAAACTGGGTTGTCGCAGGCAAGACGATATCAGCAAAACGACATGTAGAAGTCCACTGGTTATCAATCGCAATGACTGTTTCCAGCTTGCGCCAGCCTTCCATGATCCGGTTGATCTGCTGATGGCGGTGGAACGGGTTGGTTCCCGCAAATACGCACATTTTTAGCGGCGGTAGTTTTACTGTTTTGCCGTTCCAGTTAATAGTTTTCCCTGGCTCCAGAATTGCGTCGATGAAACGCGCGATAGGGATAGTGCTGCTATATCCTTTGTAATCAGTGCTGTCATGCACTGGAGGCACCGTCGTCGAGCCGGAAAAACCGCTTAAAATAATACCTTTGCGACTGGGCGTTCCCGCACCATTATAGTGCCAGCCAAACCCAAAGCCTCCCCCTGGCAAACCAATTTGCCCCAGCATTGAAGCCAGTACCACCACCATCCACGCCCATTGCTCGCCATGCTGCATACGCTGTACGCACCACCCTGCAATAATCTGCGTTCTTCCTGAGGCCATTTGTCGTGCCAGAGCACGGATTGTTTCGGCATCAATACCACACAATTTCTCTGCCCACTGGGCATCTTTTGGCTGACCATCGCTCTCCCCCAGCAAATAAGGGAGAAACTGTTCAAAACCGACGCAATAGTTACTAATGAAATTTTTATCGTACAGATTTTCGGTATATAGCGTATGCGCCAACGCCAGCTGTAGCGGAACATCAGCCTGTGGATTGACGGCTATATGCTTAACCTTGTCGCGACCCAGGTAGTCATGCGTTGACGTCACTACCGGATCCACACTAATTACCGAGATCTCATCCCGTGCGACTTTCTCTTTCAGTTGCTCGTAATAACCATAAACATCATGATCCGGACACCACCAGTTGGCCTGCTGGTTTTTGATCAGATCGGCCCCCCACAACACGATGGTTTTGCTATTTTGCAGAACCAGCGGCCATGAAGTTTGCTGCTCGTAGACTTCCATGGATCCGACCACGCGCGGCAAAATCACCTGCGCCGCCCCGGTGGAGTAGTCTCCGCCGGTGCTGACGCTATTGCCATGCAGCGCAATGGCTCGGGCCAACATACCGGAGGCGTTATGGAACATACCCGTCGATTGCCAGCCGCTCGCCGTCAGCAGTGCACTGGGGCCGTAGGTTTTCTGGATACGCTCCAGTTCCTGATAAAAAAAGTCCAGCGCTTCATCCCATGAGACACGAACAAAACGGTTATCTCCACGTTGCGTAGTATCGCTTTGGTGGCGTTTACGCATCCAGTCCACGCGTACCATTGGATAACGAATGCGCGATGCACCATGAACATGGTCCGGCAGACCTGCAATCATTTTCGATGGATATCTGTCACGTTCAAAAGGTTTAACCGCAATAAATCGTCCATCTACGACCGTGGCGCGGATTGCCCCCCAGTGGGAGCCAGTAAGGATCCCCTCTTTTACCACAGCGCCTTGTTCACCCATGGCGGCCGCAGTTGCACTACGGGGAGTCAGTAACGAAGGCCCTAACATACCAGCAACGGTCATTCCCCCCAGTTGCAGAAGAAAGCGCCGACGTGATACCTGCAATGTGTCTTTACTTTTCATTGTTCTCTCCCTTATCACTATGGGGCTTATCCGTGGTGTCTGACGCGTTCAACTGGAGATATTTCAACAAGGTACGTTCTTCTCGTTTATCCAGACTGGTAAAGCCAATCATGCCATTGAGCGTGCCAATCCAGCCGTTCGCATCAAAGTGCGATTTTTCCGGCGCGCCGTGGCACTGGTTACAGGTACCGTTATATAGCGAGTCGGCATAAGCCCAGATCGGCTTGATGTCATTCACCATGTCGCTCTTTTGCATCCACGCAGTGGCCTGCAACTTACTCCACTCAGTGTTAGTCGCCGCGACGGTGGTTTTTTCCAGCGTTTTCACATGTTGCTGAACATCGCCACGGATGGATGCCACAAAAATTCGCTTACCTGGAAGTTGAGTCAGAACGCGTTGACGTCCCTGGCTTTCCGTCCAGCCGGTAATTTGTACCTGCAGCCATTCACCGTCACGTTTCAACACCGTCACTTCTGAAGCTGGCAGTAACGAGCCTGCAGGTTCTTTATCACCTTTAGACGCATAAATAGGTTTGATATCAAGAGAGTACAGAGTATCGCCGTCGCTGTTAGCATTGGCGCGTAATTCATCAAATTGCTTGCGGAAACCGCTGCTCATATCAGGTAACTGGTGGGCAATACCTTTATGACAGTCAATACAGGATTGGTTGTCTTTGGCGGCAATTTTCATCTGACGTGCGGCTTCAGGATGTTGCTTAGCATGATCCATCGCATCATAGTTATGGCAGGAGCGGCAGGTTGAGGAGTTATTTTCCTTCATCCTCGCCCACTCCCTTTCCGCCAGCTCAGCACGCTTGGCTTCGAATTTTTCAGGTGTGTCAATCGAGTGAGCGATAAACGTCTGGTAAATATCGTTGCTGGCTTCAAGTTTACGTTTCACCATCCCGGGAATATCCGATGGAATATGACAGTCGTGACATTCAGCGCGAACCCCGGAGGCATTCTGGAAATGCGCCGACTGCTTATATTCCTGATAGACCGGCTGCATACTGTGGCAACTGACACAAAACTCTGTCGAACTGGTTAACTTGATTCCAACGTGTGGGAGTACAATCAGTGCGATACCGATCAGTATCCCAACAATCACCAGCGCCAGTATTGACCAGCGCGCACTTGGCCTGAGTAACGCTCTCCATAGTCTCCGCATAATAGCCCCTGTAAATATATGGTTTAGTTACGGGAGATCTTATTCAGCAAATGTGAACAGCGACACTGGTCAGGATGAACGACTTACTGCAAAATATGAACGAATATGAACAGAGAGACAGAACACAGGATGTCACATCACATTGTCATTGTTGAAGATGAGCCAGTGACCCAGGCACGACTGCAGGCTTATTTTGAGCAGGAAGGTTATCAAGTCTCGGCTGTTGCTAGCGGCGCTGGTCTGCGCGACATTATGGACCAACAGTCTGTTGATCTTGTCCTGCTGGATATTAATCTTCCGGATGAAAATGGTTTGATGCTGACCCGATCGCTACGAGAGCGCTCAACGGTTGGGATCATTCTCGTAACGGGACGATGCGATCAAATTGACCGAATTGTCGGACTGGAGATGGGTGCCGATGATTATGTGACCAAACCGCTGGAATTGCGCGAACTCGTCGTGCGGGTGAAAAACCTGCTCTGGCGCATCGATCTTGCCCGCCAGGCACAACCTGCTGCGAAAGATAATTGCTACCAATTTGCGGGATACTGTCTGAATGTTTCTCGCCACACGCTGGAAAAAGAAGAGGAAACGATTAAGCTCACCCGCGCTGAGTACGAAATGCTGGTGGCATTTGTGACTAATCCGGGTGAAATCCTCAGCCGCGAAAGGCTACTCCGCATGCTTACGGCACGCAGAGTGGAAGACCCCGATCTGCGTACCGTCGATGTGTTGATCCGTCGTTTGCGCCATAAACTGAGTCCCGACCTGTTCGTTACCCAGCATGGCGAAGGCTATTTTTTAGCCTCCGACGTATGCTGATACAAATATACTGGCCGGAATCCCCCCGGAGATAGCGAGCTACGGCTATGTTTGCTGTCCGCATTTTCTGGGGTCAGTACTAAAATCGGCGGGCTGACGTTATCGGGAACGTTACGTCCCTGCAATACATTGATCGCTTGTTCGACCGCCAGTTGACCTTGCCAAACCATTTGGTCACTGGCAGCCATCAGTACCCGTCCACGCTTGAGACCGCGATAAACCTGATGTGACAGGTAAAATGAGACCACCGTGAGAGGGGTCGCCAGATTGCGTCTTTCCCCCATTGCCGCTTCCGCTGCAATGGCCGTCCCGGCAACCACATCAATATCCGGATGGCGTTCCAGCATCTCCTGCAACAGATTGCGCTGTACTTCTATATCATTGTCCCCAAGGGCGACATCCACAATTTGCACCTGGCTTCCGGCGATCGCATCGCGGAACCCGGCGACCATTTCCCTACTGCCTCCGGCATCATCAGGTCCTGGCATTAAAAGCAACTTCAGTGGTTTTCCCCCACTCCACTTCACCAGGTAACGACCCGGTTGATAGCCCATTTGAAACCAGGGAACCCCGACTCGCGTTCGGGTTGTCGCGTCATGAATGGCATTCACCACCTCAATAACCGGCAACGTGCCGACCTGTTTTTTGAGATCAGGAAATGATGTGGTGCTGCTGCCTAGTAAAATGGCATCTGCGCCCCACTCTTTACACTGGGCAATTTGCGTTTTCTGCGTCGAAAGCTGCCGATACCCTCCAGCTTCCTGCACTTTCAGGCTGACGCCGTAACGCCGTGCCGCTTGTTGCATGCCGTAGTTAACCGAGAGCCAATAGGAATCTTTGAGACTAGGGTAGAGCGCACAAAGTTTCCAGACCTGATGCGCTGTGACCGTTTCCTGCTGCTGAGGGGAAAAGTGTTGCTCGTCGTGCCAACGGATCAGAGACTCTCCTGCTCCGGCCGCCAGACCTTGTACAGAAAAGAAAGTCATCACCCAAAAAACGCATGCTCGCATGATAGCCTCATTATCAATAAGGCTTTATCCTAGTTGCTTTCCGCTTTTGGACTCAACCTTTTTAATCTGTGGCGACACTCCGTGAATTTATCTCTGACCAGAAGACTGTGGATGGGCTTCGCGCTGATGGCGGCACTGACCCTCATGAGTACACTTGTAGGTTGGTACAGTCTGCGTTTTGTCAGCCAGGTTGAGCAAGCCAATACACAAGAACTAATCCCGACAATGAACATGGCGCGTCAATTGAGCGAAGCCAGTGCCTGGGAGCTTTTTTCCGCGCAGAACCTGACCATCGCCGACAGTGAAAATATGTGGCTGGCACAGGGCCGAATGTTAACAGCACAAAGTCTCAAAATTACCGCATTGCTTAAAACGCTACGTCAGCAAGGTTTTGACACCACGGCGATAGAGCTGCAGGAGCAGGAAATCGCACAGTCGTTAAGTCAGCAGGGAGAGTTGGTTGGACAACGGCTGAGACTCCGCGATCAGCAGCAACAACTCAGTCAACGTATTGTCACCGCCGCAGGCGATATCGCTGAAATGGCTCACGGTCAGGCGAATAATGCGGCGACTTCCGCAGGTGCTACACAAGCGGGAATATATGATTTGATTGAAAATAATCAGCGTCGGGAGGCTGAACAGGCACTGGATCGTCTCATTGATACCGATCTGGAATACGTTAATCAGATGAACGAGGTGCGTCTGAGCGCACTACGCGTGCAACAAATGATTATGAATCTGAGTGCCGATCAGGCGCAATATAACGCCGCAGCGATGGATAACCGATTGAATGCCGCAGTCAGAATTCTGCATCGTCGACAAATACGCATTGAAGATCCAGTGGTGCGCGAACAGGTTGCGGAGTCAGTGAATACGGTAGGGCGTTATGTCGAGCTGCTGGCGCTATACCAGCAGGATAATGACATCAGCACCCGGCTACAGATCCTGTCGCAGAATAACATTTATCAGTTTACCCGTTTCAGCAGTGAAGTCAGCCAGTTAGTCAACACTATCGAAGAACGTAACCGTGCTGGGTTAACTTCACTGAAACAAGCCAGCGAGCGCGGACAAACCTGGCTGCTGTTGCTCGGCGCTGTTTCGCTGATATCGCTGATCCTAATCCTTTGGCGCGTGGTTTACCGTTCAGTGACGCGCCCTCTGGCCCAGCAAACACAGGCATTGCAGCAACTGCTTGAAGGTAACATTGACTCCCCCTTTCCAGAAACCGCAGGCGTACGGGAACTGGATACTATTGGACGTTTAATGGATGCGTTTCGTGCCAGCGTCCACGCCCTCAATAATCATCGGCAACAGTTGGCTACGCAGGTAAAATCGCGTACCGCCGAGCTTCACGCGCTGGTCATTGAACACCGTCAGGCGCGGGCTGAAGCTGAAAAAGCAAATCAGGCAAAATCAGCATTTCTTGCGGCAATGAGCCATGAAATACGCACCCCACTTTACGGGATCCTCGGCACTGCGCAGTTGCTTTCAGAAAACCAGGCGCTGGCTCAACATCAGGAAAACCTGCGTGCAATCACCGATTCCGGCGAATCGCTACTGACTATTCTCAACGATATTCTGGATTACTCAGCAATTGAGGCCGGTGGAAAGAATGTCTCTGTTAGTGATGAGCCCTTTGAGCCCAGACCTTTGCTGGAAAGTACACTCCAGTTGATGAACAGTCGCATCAACGGGCGGCCGGTTACGCTTGTTGCGGACTTTTCCAGCGCTCTCCCCCTCGCATTACAGGGCGATCCTCGCCGTATTCGTCAGATAATCACTAATTTATTAAGCAATGCACTGCGATTTACCGATCGTGGTCTTATTACGCTACGCAGCTTCACTGAAGGTGAACAGTGGTGTATCGAGGTTGAGGATACGGGCAGTGGTATCGAAGCCTCTCGCCTGGCTGACATTTTTAAGCCCTTTGTTCAGGTAAGCGGCAAACGTGGCGGGACAGGACTGGGGTTAACGATCAGTAGCAGCCTTGCACAGGCTATGGGTGGTGAACTGACCGTGACCAGCACACCTGGTGTTGGGAGTTGCTTTCAGTTGCGACTTCCTTTACGTCCCGCTTCGCGCCCTACCCCTAAATGTCCCCATCGCCCGGTCAATTTACAGGGGATACGTTTACTGTTGATTGAGGACAATCCCCTCACCCAGCGTATTACCGTGGAGATGTTAACCACCAGCGGAGCCCTGGTGATGGTAGCAAGTTGTGCCGCCGACGCACTACATGTCCTGCAAGGTAATGAGCACTATGATGCCGTGCTGGTTGATTTTGATCTCCCGGATACCGACGGTATTACGCTCGCCCAACAACTGACACAGATTTATCCAACCCTGCCTCTGATTGGGTTCAGCGCTCACGTGATTGATGAGACCCTAAGCCGTCGTACCAGTACGTTGTTTCGCGGTATTATTCAAAAACCGGTGCCGCGAGACGCCCTGGGTCAACTCATCACACACTATATTTCAGGTTCAGAATCCCCTTACGTCGCTGAACCACTTAGCGAGTGTCTTCTGGATACGCATCAATTATCAGAAGATGCTCGCATCATGGGACATAGCAAAATTGGTGAATGGCTGCGTTTATTTACCCAACATACACTGCCTTTACTCGACGAAATTGATACCGCTCGCTCGCAAAAAGACGTTGAGAAGATCAGACGTCTTGCACACCAGTTAAAAAGTAGCTGCGCCAGCATGGGGATGGTTACCGCCCGCCGCGCATGCGAGGCTGTTGAACAACATCCGGAAGATAACTGCGCCCTCAGAGAAGAGATATTAAAAGGCCTGCGTGCAGTTGCATCCTGGCTGGAGAACGAAATGAAATAATCAAAATGGGCCAGGGGAAACGGCTTCCATCTGTACACAACCGTTAACAGAATATCTTTCAGCCGGGCCAACAAATCTATTCTGTCCTTAGTCAACCACATGCTAACGTAATCTCCCCTCCAGGATTATGGATAATAAAATGAGCGTTATTGGTGTTGTCGTTTTAACTTATATAAAACCGTTAAATGAAGTCGATAATTTACTTCCCGCGCATGTGGAATGGCTGAAAAAAGGGTACGCAAAGGGTTTATTCCTCGCCTCAGGACGCAAAATCCCGCGCTCAGGAGGCGTAATACTGGCAAAATGCGATGATGAAGAAGCGTTAAAAAGTTATCTCAGCCAGGATCCCTTTCAACAATCAGGGGTTGTAAAAGTCGAGCTGATCCCTTTTGAAGCAACAATGATGGCTGCTGAGCTAAAAGATATTCTGTAAGCGTAATAAAAACAAAGCCCGGTTTCCCGGGCCTTGAAGACGAAGAACATATCAGTTGTAAGCATTAAGCGTCCGCTGACAGAGCGCCGAACGAACGCAATCATCTTTATTGAAACGAACGATCCCAATCATCTCATCTTCTTCGAAGCGGGCCAGCGCATCGCTTAACCCGGATCGAACATGCGCCGGTAAGTCACACTGGGTAACATCCCCGTTCACAATTACCGTCACATTCTCTCCAAGGCGAGTTAAAAACATTTTCATTTGCGCAGCAGTCACATTCTGAGCCTCGTCGAGAATAACAACTGCATTTTCAAAGGTACGTCCGCGCATATAAGCGAACGGCGCGATTTCCACCTTACCAATCTCAGGTCGCAGGCAATATTGCATGAAGGAGGCTCCCAGTCGTTTTACCAGCACGTCGTACACGGGTCGAAAATAGGGAGCAAACTTCTCGGAAACATCTCCAGGTAAGAAGCCGAGATCTTCATCAGCTTGCAGAACTGGACGGGTTACAATGATCCGGTCCACATCTTTGTGGATCAGGGCCTCTGCTGCTTTTGCCGCGCTGATCCAGGTTTTACCACACCCGGCTTCACCCGTGGCGAAGATCAGCTGTTTACTCTCGATAGCATTCAGGTACTGCGCCTGAGCTTCATTTCGCGCCATGATAGGTGTGGCGTCGCGACTGTCACGCGCCATACCGATCGCTTCTACGCCGCCCATCTGCACAAGCGAGGTGACCGATTCATCTTCACGTTGCTTATGGCTACGCGAATCCCGTCTCAGCACACGTTTTGCTTCACGACGAGCTTTGATCACTGCTTTTTGTCTTCCCATGGATAGCACCTTGAGTTGTAGGTATACATCACACGCACCGCTTGCGGCACGATTATGCGCACGAACATCTGAGGTTTGGCTTCCTTGTAAGCCATTGCTTGCCTTCGAATAAGACACCACGCACGGCTACGCGCACCGTACAGGGCGTCGGTAACAAGGATAAGATATGGAAGGGAGAGGAATTTAGCGGTGACGAGATGGCTGGCGGAAGAGAAACGTCCGCATAACATGGTATTGCTGCTGTGAAAAGCGAGTCCATTACAGGACATTACCATTCGCGATCTCCATAGTGAATGACCATCACCGCCGGGAACTACCGCTGTTACCTATAATTACAACAGAATTTATTGTCAGCGCAACAATATTTTTACTTATTGTTAACTAAATTACATCCTGCCGCTGAGAACAGTCTCTTACAGAGAGATGACAAAATTATTTCAACGCTGCAGACATCACGAAAAATAATTGGTCCATTCATCAAGTTGTCAGGAAATACCCCGCGGGAGTGCGGGGCTCAGGTTTCAGGCCTCAAGAAGAGATTGCCCAAGATAACGATCAGGGTCTTTGACACCAGGCAAGGCAAAGAAATATCCACCACCAATCGGCTTCACATACTCTTCCAGCGCTTCACCATTCAGGCGTTTCTGCACGGTCAAAAAACCTTTTTCCAGATCGTGCTGATAGCAAACAAACAGTAAACCCATATCCAGTTGACCAGAATTGGTGACGCCAAGCGAATAGCTGTAACCACGACGCATCATCAGGCTGGACTCCGACTCCCGAGTTCGCGGGTTTGCCAGACGGATGTGGCTGTCGAGCGCAATCACCTCACCTTCAGGATCGCTGGCGTAGTCAGGTACATCGTGCTCGTGCTGCATACCTAATGGTGCACCAGTCTGTTTGTCTCGCCCGAAAATAGTCTGTTGCTCTTTAAGCGGTGTACGATCCCAGAACTCAACGCGAAACTGAATAAGCCTTACCGCCTGATAACTCCCGCCTTCCGCCCATTTCGGCTCGTCTTGATCGGACGTCACCCACACCACATTTTGCATCAGCTTTTTATCTGTGCCATCCGGGTTAGCGGTCCCGTCTTTAAAACCAAGCAGATTGACTGGTGTCTCTTTGCCTTTACTGCGTGCAGCATGATCAGAGATAAACCCTTCGCGCTTCCAGCGAACGCTGAGGAGATCCGGTGTGTGCTTAATGATATCGCGCAGCGCATGTATGACGGTGTCTTGCGTGTTGGCGCAAATCTGTAACAACAAATCGCCATGACACAACGCTGCATCCAGCGAATCATTCGGAAAGCGCGTCATTTTTTGCAGTTTTTTCGGCATGCTGGTGCTAAGACCATAGCGCTCGTCGAACAGCGAATGCCCCACCGACAGCGTCATCGTCAGGTTATCCGGCGCAATGTAGGCACCGAGAATGCCGGAATCCATTGGCGGTAAACGCGGGTTTGGCGTCTCGGGCGCGGGCCCGCCGGTCGTCAGGAACGCAAAACGACGGGTCAGTAACCGGAACAGACGCTCAAGGTCAGCTTTATCGCTGGCGAGAACATCAAACGCCACCAGCATCATGGATGCCTGCTGTGGCGTCAGGATCCCAGCCTGATGCGGGCCATAAAATGGCTGTGCTTCACCGCGAGCATCCGGCGATAGCGTTCCCGGCGCACTCTGCGGTTTTTGCGCATGCGCAACCGGGCAGCCGCCAGCCAGTGCCAGTGCGCCACCCAGCGCGCCCATCCCTTTCAGTAAACGTCGGCGCGACGGCTCGCTCACGCCGTTTTCATTATCATGCTGCATGATGCTTAATCCAGACCCAGTACACCGCGTAATTGAGACAAATCTTCCGCCAGCGTAGTAATTGGCCCTTTCAGCGCATTGCGGTCAGCATTGGTCAGTTTGTCATAGGTTTCAAAACCGTCTTTGGTACGATATTTCGCCAGGATAGCATCGACTTTTTTGAAGTTTGCATCCACTTTTGCCAGCAGTTCAGCATTGGATTTTTGCAACTGAGGACGCAGGAGATCGACAATTTTCTGTGCGCCATCAACGTTGGCCTGGAAGTCCCACAGGTCGGTGTGACTATAGCGATCTTCTTCACCACTAATTTTGCTGGCAGCAACTTCTTCAATCAGCCCGGCAGCTCCACCAACCACTTTTGATGGTGGGAACGCCAGCTCGCTAATGCGCGTTTGCAGGTCAATAACGTCGCTGTTCAACTGCTCAGCATACTTATCCATGCCTTTGGTGGTATTGTCGCCAAACAGCGCTTTTTCCAGGCGATGGAAGCCGGTAAATTTCGGATCGGCGGCTTTTTGCTCGTAATCATCTTCACGCGCATCAATGCTGCCATCAAGGTCGGAGAACAGTTCCGCAATTGGCTCAATGCGCTCGTAGTGCTGACGTGTCGGTGCATACAGGGATTTGGCTTTCTCCAGATCGCCAGCTTTAATGGCATCAGTGAATGCTTTGGTACCCGCAACCAGCTGTGCGGTTTCTGCCGTCACATAGGCTTTATATTCGGTAATCGCGCCGCTCAGGCTCAGCAAGGCATCACTTTGCGCTGCATCCGCCGTAGCATTCCCCTTCACAATCAGCTTCCCTTTCGGGTTTGTCAGCAGACCGCAGGTCATATCATATTCACCTGGTTGCAGGTTGGCGGTCATTTTCTGGCTAAAGCCTGGCGCAATATTTTCACGCTCTTCCACCACCATGACACCTTTGAGGATCTCCCACTCCAGCGCTTTCTGGCTGTGGTTCTGGATGATGAACTGTGTTTTCCCGGCATTAACAGTGATCGTCATCGGTTCACACTGTTTGTCATTTACCGTGACTTTGACCTGTGGAATATCTGCAGCCTGTGCGGCAAATGCGGAAGTAAACAGCGCGGCAATACCCAGCTGCAGCGCACTACGGCGAAAATTAATCGTCATGACCCATCCCTACAAATAAGTATGTTGTAACTAAATGATATTCTGCATCGCGTTTTTTTAAGGTGCGGTACGAGATGCCGTAGTGCCTGAACGCGGCGGCAGTGCAAACAAAATCAGTGCCGGAATCAGGTAGATAAACCAGACTGCAACCTCACTGACGCTTGGCGCTTCCTGATACCCAAAGATCCCTTCCATTAACGTGCCGAACAGAGAGTGCGTTGAAAGAACGTTACTTATGTCAAACGCTACATCCTGGAAATGATTCCATAATCCGGCCTCGTGGAACGCACGAATGGCCCCTGCAGCAAGCCCTGCAGCCACCAGCAGAATAAACAGGCTGGTCCATTTGAAGAATGCACCGAGATTCAGTCGGATCCCACCCAGATAAATCAGGTATCCCAACACAACAGCCGTTGCCAGTCCCAGCATCGCACCTACCGGCGGCCAAATACCGACATCCTGCTGAAAAGCCGCCAGCAAGAAAAAGACCGATTCCAGCCCTTCACGGGCAACAGCAAAAAAGACCATCATCACCAGCGCCCAGCCGTGATGGTTGCTGCGCTGTAATGCGTTATCGACAGCCTGCTCCAGTTGAACTTTGACGTTACGTGAGACTTTACGCATCCAGAAGACCATCCAGGTAAGGATCACAACGGCAATGACCGCCACAATACCTTCAAATAACTCCTGTTCTTTTTGCGGAAATTCACCCGTGGTTTCATTGATGAAAATCCCCAACGCCAGACATAACGCCGCCGCCAGCAATACACCAATCCACATCACGCCAATCCAGCGGCCTCGCTGAGTTCGTTTCAGGTAACTGGCTATCAGGCTGACAATCAGCGCGGCCTCTAACCCTTCGCGCAACATAATTAGAAATGGAACGAACATGCGAAGCACCCTAAAACGTTATTCTCAGTCAACTGATGCAAAGAAAAGTAAATTACAGTGATAGTGATTATCATTACAGCAACAAAAAACTCAAGCAGAATGTTTTGAGAATGATGACTGAATGTAAACAGTTAGGAGAGTAACGGTTACTGCCTCTTTGCAAGGACAGCAAATAAACAAGCCCGCACGCAGTTAACACCACTGGGTTAAGCAAAATCAGCGGTTGAACGATCCGACGGGTAGACGACAATGCCTCATCAATTTCCTGATGGTGCTTTTTTATGCTTTCTTCCTGGCCCGACAATACCCAGATCCAGGCCGAACCCGCTTCACTTTCCTGCTTCCAGCGGTCACTACATCTCGAATGGATTTTCCAGATGATTGAATCTTATAGTTTATGACGAAGGTTGTTCTAATAATTAGACACTCACCTTATTTTGAGCGACTTTGTATAGTTACTGTTACCGGTAATGTTGAGTTATTAAATAAATATATTAAATCATCACACAAGTATTGTGTTTTTAATGTCCGATGTTGATTTTTGATTTGATCTTTTATTAATGGGAAATGTTTTTTGAATAATTCAACCATAGACATACCAAGTCCATGCTCAAGAGATTTAATCAATACGCCATCTATGTCATTTTTATTTTTTAATATTCTACATGTTGTTTTGTCTTTATTGTGTTGTTGAAGTAGAAGAATCATTTCTAATTTATCTTTTGCCGGCGCAATATTATCATTTATATAATGATAAAAAACATATAAACATTGCCCTCCACCTTGATTAATCATCTGGGATAATTGATCAGGATCAAATGACCGTATTTGTATTCTACTTTTTGATAGAGTGTTTGGTAATCCTTTAGTCAGGGTCCATGGAGACTTAACATACAGGTCCATAATTATATTGCTGCTAAGTTGTTGTCGGAACTCAGTATTGTTAAGCTCTCTACCTATTAAGTACTTCATGTTTGGAGAGCTCCATGATGAGTTGTCGATAATGGCATTAACTAAACCTGGTGCTATTTTTTCAACCATGTTTGCAATATAGCCACCATATGAAGATCCAATTAATATTATTTTGCTATTTTCCATTTCAAAATTTAATATAGCATCGTTAATTGCATTTATTATATCAAGCGCAGGTAGCAATCCGAAATTTTGATATTCATTATTTTTTGGTTCAATCATCGCAAAAATTTGAGATGTAGTGTTGTTTTTTTTTGCGCTTTCATTTATTAGTGATATTTTTTTATTGATAGATTCAGATTCATCAATAAAAAAATGTCGTGCAAGACTGTTTATGTGAGCTATATCAAATGCGGAAAATGATATTTTTCCACCGACATTTGGTCTTGAATGATAGCAAAAATACTCTACAGTCATTGTTGTTATGTCATATGTTTCAGCTATTTTTTCGCATAATCCATGAGAGTAATTACCTAGATCCCCTCCGAACCCTGGTATATAAACAAGGATTAAGTTGTCTTTTTTAGGGTTACATATATGGTAAGAGCAAGTTCTGGTTCCTGTTTGTGAAGATAATTCTATATCAGCATTTGAAATGAATGTTTTATTTATGTTTTGCACCATCGCTTGTAAAATCTCCTTTGTTTGATTCCAACAACATAAGCGACTTTTTTTTTATAAACTTAAGAAAGGGGATGTGGGAGTGTTGCTTTTAATGGGGTCCGCTTGGAAAACGATAGTTTCCCGCGTTAGGAGAATTGAGCTTAACGGGTGGTTTCATTCCAGTGAGCGGAAGCCCCTGGCTGTAAGAAATGATCAGGTTGTCCGCTAGTTTTTTGCTTACTTACACTTCTACTGCGTGGCGTACGTCATACGTCATACGTCATACGTCAACACCCAGTATCCCGTTCACTCAAAGCATCTTAAGTGAACGGTGTTACGCACGCAGCGAGCTTTAGAGATGTTGGGCAGGTTATTCTACCTGTAAACGTGACGGCGGCGCTGAGTGATAGTGGGCATCCGCCTCGGCAAAACGTTTCTGCATTGCCGCAGATGGCGCTTTACCCAACAGGCTGAAGACGACGATCCCAATGCTGCCGAAAATGAAGCCAGGGATGATTTCATACAGACCCAACCACGCGAACTGCTTCCAGACGATAACCGTCACCGCACCGATGATCATCCCTGCCAACGCGCCGTTACGGGTCATACGCGACCACATGACGGAGAACAACACGACCGGGCCAAACGCCGCACCAAAACCAGCCCAGGCGTAGCTCACCAGACCAAGTACGCGGTTTTCCGGGTTTGCCGCCAGCGCAATAGAGATTAGCGCGACAACCAGCACCATGATGCGCCCAATCCACACCAGTTCTTTCTGGCTGGCATTTTTACGCAGGAACGCTTTGTACAAATCTTCCGTAATAGCGCTGGAACACACCAACAGCTGGCAGCTCAGCGTCGACATCACTGCCGCAAGGATGGCAGACAGCAGAATACCGGCAATCCATGGGTTAAACAGGATTTGCGCCAGTTCAATAAACACACGCTCGGCGTTCTGATTGACCGCCCCCGCCAGAGACGGGTTGTTATTGAAGTAAGCGATACCAAAGAAACCAACTGCGACCGCACCCGCCAGACACAAGATCATCCAGGTCATACTGATGCGGCGTGCGTGAACAATACTATGGTGGGAATCGGCTGCCATAAAGCGCGCCAGAATGTGCGGCTGGCCGAAGTAGCCCAGACCCCAGCCCATCAGGGAAATGATGGCAACAAAGTTCAGTCCTTTGAGCATATCCACGTTCTCAATGCTCTTTTGTTTGATCACTTCCAGCGAGTCTTCAAATCCGCCCACGCCAATAATGACCATCACCGGCGTCAGGATCAGAGCAAAGATCATCAGGCTGGCCTGCACGGTATCGGTCCAGCTTACCGCGAGGAAACCACCAATAAAGGTATAAATGATTGTCGCTGCCGCACCGGCCCACAGAGCAGTTTCATAGCTCATGCCAAAGGTGCTCTCGAACAGACGCGCCCCTGCCACAATACCTGAAGCACAATAGATGGTGAAAAACAGCAGAATAACCAGCGCGGAGATAATACGCAGAATACGGCTTTTATCTTCGAAACGACCGGTAAAGTAATCCGGTAGCGTCAGGGCGTTGTTATTGTATTCAGTGTGAACACGTAGGCGACCCGCCACCAGCTTCCAGTTGATCCACGCGCCTAATGTCAGGCCGATAGCAATCCAGCTTTCTGAAATACCCGACAGGAAAATCGCGCCTGGCAGCCCCATCAGCAGCCAGCCGCTCATATCAGATGCCCCGGCGGATAACGCGGTTACAAATGGCCCCAGACTGCGCCCACCGAGAATATAGTCATCAAAGTTTTTGGTCGAACGCCATGCAATAAACCCTATCAATATCATGCCAAAAATATAGACACAGAATGTCACTAACATCGGTGTGCTAATAGCCATCAAAACTCTCCAAAATTATGTATCGGCAATGTCGTGACTTGCCGTTTTATTACCCTGCCGGAACGTGGCGAAGATATCTATGTTTACCAGGGCGACCGTATCCTGCCGGAAGCGATGGTCATTCACAATCGATTTAACACATCATTTACATCAAATTTGATCCAGATTGGATAGCATTTTTCTGGAGGTTGCACTCCCTCACATTTTTTTCGGTTGCACCTTTAAAAAGTGTTAACTACCGCAGAGAAAAAGATTTCGTTATTTTTACAACGCTCATCATAAGAACAATATTTATTAACATTTCATTCATTTTCAAGCTTGCAAACCAGGTCACATTTAACACGGTTGCACAAAGTTGCAACATGGTAGATATTTCTCGGTAACTATCAGACCCGTATTTCAGTACAACAGGAGTAAACGGCATGGGAACCACCACGATGGGGGTTAAGCTGGACGACGCCACACGCGAGCGTATTAAAACAGCAGCATCACGAATCGATCGCACACCGCACTGGCTGATTAAGCAAGCCATCTTTAATTATCTCGAAAGACTGGAAAATGACGATGCCCTTCCTGAGCTACCTGCCCTACTGGCTGGTGCAGCGAACGAGAGCGATGAAACCACCGCGCATCAGAATGAAACACACCAGCCTTTCCTGGAGTTTGCCGAACAGATCCTGCCTCAGTCTGTCTCACGTGCGGCCATCACCGCCGCGTATCGCCGCGCTGAAACTGACGCAGTACCGATGCTGATGGAGCAGGCTCGTCTGCCGCAGCCGATCGCGGAACAGGCTCATAAGCTGGCGTATCAACTCGCTGACAAACTGCGTAACCAGAAAACCGCCAGCGGCCGTGCCGGCATGGTACAGGGATTATTGCAGGAGTTCTCTCTCTCTTCACAGGAGGGCGTTGCGTTGATGTGCCTGGCGGAAGCGCTGCTGCGTATTCCTGACAAAGCCACTCGTGATGCGTTAATTCGCGACAAAATCAGCAACGGCAACTGGCAGTCGCACATTGGCCGCAGCCCGTCCCTGTTCGTGAACGCCGCAACCTGGGGGCTGCTGTTTACCGGGCGCCTGGTCTCCACGCATAACGAAGCCAGCCTCTCACGCTCGCTAAACCGCATCATCGGCAAGAGCGGCGAACCGTTGGTGCGTAAAGGCGTCGATATGGCGATGCGCTTAATGGGCGAGCAGTTTGTCACCGGGGAAACCATCGCAGAAGCGCTGGCGAATGCGCGCAAGCTGGAAGATAAAGGCTTCCGCTACTCCTATGACATGCTGGGAGAAGCCGCGCTGACCGCCGCCGATGCGCAGGCCTATATGGTCTCTTATCAGCAGGCGATCCACGCCATTGGTAAAGCCTCTAACGGTCGTGGGATTTATGAAGGCCCGGGAATTTCGATCAAGCTGTCAGCGCTGCACCCGCGCTATAGCCGCGCACAGTACGATCGCGTGATGGATGAGCTGTATCCGCGCCTGAAGTCGCTAACCCTGCTGGCGCGCCAGTACGACATCGGCATCAATATTGATGCTGAAGAAGCGGATCGCCTGGAAATCTCCCTCGACCTGCTGGAAAAACTCTGCTTTGAACCTGAACTGGCAGGCTGGAACGGTATCGGTTTTGTTATCCAGGCCTATCAGAAGCGCTGCCCGTTTGTTATCGACTACCTGATTGATCTGGCAACACGCAGCCGCCGTCGCTTGATGATCCGTCTGGTTAAAGGTGCGTACTGGGACAGCGAAATCAAGCGTGCCCAGATGGATGGACTGGAAGGTTATCCGGTCTATACCCGCAAGGTTTACACCGACGTTTCCTATCTGGCCTGTGCGAAAAAACTGCTCGCCGTACCGAACCTGATCTACCCTCAGTTCGCGACCCATAACGCGCATACGCTGGCTGCGATTTATCAGCTGGCGGGTCAGAACTACTACCCTGGACAGTACGAATTCCAGTGCTTGCATGGTATGGGTGAGCCGTTGTACGAACAGGTCACAGGCAAAGTGGCGGACGGCAAACTAAACCGCCCATGTCGTATTTATGCACCGGTGGGGACCCATGAAACGCTGCTGGCGTACCTGGTGCGTCGTCTGCTGGAGAACGGGGCTAACACCTCGTTCGTTAACCGTATTGCAGACACCACCTTGCCACTGGATGAACTGGTTGCCGATCCGGTCGAAGCCGTTGAAAAAATGGCACAACAGGAAGGCCAGGCGGGTCTGCCACATCCGAAGATTGCGCTACCGCGCGACCTGTACGGCAAGGGGCGCGATAACTCAGCCGGGCTGGATCTTGCGAACGAACATCGTCTGGCCTCGCTGTCCTCTGCTCTGCTCAATAGTGCCCTGCAAAAATGGCATGCCAAACCAATACTGGAGCATTCAGTAGCAGACGGAGAAATGATCCCCGTCATTAACCCGGCAGAACCCAAAGATATTGTGGGTTATGTACGCGAAGCCACCCATGCTGAAGTGGAGCTGGCGTTACAGAGCGCGGTAAATAATGCCCCGATCTGGTTCGCAACACCGCCACAGGAACGTGCCGCTATTCTGCAGCGTGCCGCCATTCTGATGGAAGGCCAGATGCAACAACTGATTGGTATTCTGGTGCGTGAAGCGGGTAAAACCTTTAGCAACGCCATTGCTGAGGTGCGCGAAGCCGTAGACTTCCTGCACTATTACGCAGGTCAGGTTCGTGATGATTTTGACAACGAAACGCATCGTCCGTTAGGCCCGGTCGTCTGCATCAGCCCATGGAACTTCCCGCTGGCAATTTTCACCGGACAGATTGCTGCCGCATTGGCGGCGGGTAACAGCGTGTTGGCAAAACCTGCGGAACAAACCCCGCTGATTGCCGCCCAGGGCATCGCCATCTTACTGGAGGCCGGTGTGCCGCCAGGCGTGGTGCAGTTGTTGCCTGGTCAGGGTGAAACCGTCGGGGCGCAACTCACATCCGATGAACGCGTACGCGGCGTGATGTTCACTGGCTCCACGGAAGTCGCCACGTTGTTACAACGCAATATCGCCACCCGTCTTGATGCTCAGGGTCGCCCGATCCCACTTATCGCTGAAACCGGTGGAATGAACGCGATGATCGTGGACTCCTCTGCGCTGACAGAACAGGTTGTTGTGGATGTGGTGGCCTCTGCCTTTGACAGCGCAGGACAGCGTTGCTCGGCGCTACGGGTACTGTGTCTGCAGGATGATATCGCCGATCACACGTTGAAAATGCTGCGCGGCGCAATGGCGGAATGCCGGATGGGCAATCCGGGTCGCCTGACGACCGATATAGGGCCGGTTATCGATGCTGAAGCCAAAGCGAATATTGAGCGCCATATTCAGGCGATGCGCGCCAAAGGTCGCCCGGTATTCCAGGCCGTGCGTGAAAACAGTGATGATGCGCGTGAATGGCAAACCGGAACCTTTGTTGCCCCCACGCTTATCGAACTGGAAAGCTTCGACGAGTTGCATAAAGAGGTGTTCGGTCCGGTACTGCACGTCGTGCGCTACACCCGTAACAATCTGGGCAGCCTGATTGAGCAGATTAATGCCTCCGGCTACGGTCTGACGCTGGGCGTGCATACCCGTATTGATGAAACCATCGCCCAGGTCACCGGTACGGCGCATGTAGGTAACCTCTACGTCAACCGCAATATGGTTGGCGCAGTAGTCGGCGTACAGCCATTTGGTGGTGAAGGTTTATCAGGAACCGGTCCAAAAGCGGGTGGCCCGCTCTATCTGTATCGCCTGCTGGCAAACCGCCCAGAAAATGCGCTGGGCGTAACGCTTGCCCGCCAGGATGCGGATTATCCTGTTGATGCTCAGCTCAAAGCGGCGCTTATTCAGCCTCTTGATGCGCTCACCGGGTGGGCAGCCGACCGCCCATCACTGCATGCGCTCTGTCAGCAATTTTCCGAACTGGCGCAGGCCGGGACTCAGCGTCTGCTGCCGGGTCCTACCGGGGAGCGCAACACCTGGACGCTGCTGCCACGTGAACGCGTACTGTGTATTGCGGATGACGAGCAGGATGCGCTGGTGCAGGTTGCCGCCGTGACATCTGTTGGCAGTTTGATCCTGTGGCCAGACGATGCTTTCCACCGTGAACTGGCAAAGCGTCTGCCTGCGGCTGTTTCCGGGCGCATTCAGTTTGCCAAAACCGATAACCTTACCGCGCAACCGTTCGATGCGGTTATCTTCCACGGTGATTCCGACCAGTTGCGTGCGCTGTGTGAAGCAGTCGCCGCGCGGGAAGGGGCGATTGTCTCGGTACAAGGGTTTGCCCGTGGCGAAAGCAACATTCTGCTGGAGAGGCTGTATATTGAACGCTCGCTGAGCGTCAATACCGCCGCCGCCGGGGGTAATGCCAGCCTGATGACAATCGGCTAAGGCGGGCGTTAATTAAGGCTCCGGTAACGGGTAATGCTTGTCCGTTAAGCATTATGGAGAACATGTGATTTCGGCTCAGGGTTCCGTTCACCTCAGCGGTGTCATTTCTCTGAAGCGCAGATACCCGTGAACGTGCAAGGGAGGCTCACCGCCGCCTCCCTTGCAACCCAGGCTCCCGGCGGGAAAATCGTCGCTGCGCGAGTTATTCGTCTTATTCCGTCTGCCTGTCGGGTCGGGGCCGAGCCTGCATCCCTGCAGGCCGTCCCCTCTGCCCGCATCCTTGCGGGCAGCCCCGGTCAGCCGTCAACGCCTCATCGATTTTCAGCCGGACCGGAGGCATCGCTTCAACTTTCTGACTTTCAGTTAAATCTGTTTTGCTGTTCAAACATATTCAAATAAAAATACAGGTGTCAAAGAGGGCCTGGTCCGGCTGAAAATTGCCGCCGTGTTTCCGTAAGGCCGGGAGAACCCGCAGGGATGCGGGTTCAGGGCGCGTTTTACAGGGAAGTTTCCTCGCGCCCGGCCCGGTAGCCTGAAGGAATAAGCGGAGGGAACCACGAAGTGGCAATTTTCCCGCCGGGAGCCGGGATTGTTAAGGGTACGGCGATAGTACCCTTAACACGTTCACAGGTAGTATCGTTTCAGAGAAGTGACAAACATAGGGTGAACGTAGCAATATACGGTGGCAACAGATTCATTACCTCCGGATGTTCTACTTACAGTTATCGTTATGGCATTCGTCTTCGTTAACTGAACGACATTACTCCGGTAACGGAACTTTATTTATGCAGCCAGAGGGAAGCATGAAACGAATAATACTGACATGTGCGGCACTGTTGCTCAGCAGCCAGGCACTGGCTGATGACTGTGCCAACGCCAATAACCAAATTGAAATGAATACCTGCGCTGCCGAGCAGTTCAAAGCGGCTGACGCAAAACTAAATGATACTTATCAGAATGCACTTAAGCGCGCCGCGCCTGCTCAGCGTGATCTGCTAAAAAAAGCGCAAGTGGCGTGGATAACTCTGCGGGATGCTGACTGCGCGTTAATCAGTTCCGGTGCGGAAGGCGGCAGCGTACAGTCGATGATTTCCAGCCAGTGTCTGATGGATAAAACCAACGAACGCGAAGCATTTCTCGCCTCGCTCCTGCAGTGTGAAGAAGGTGATTTAAGCTGCCCGTTACCGCCCGCCGGTTAACGCACGCGGATCCCCTCGATTATCATCCGCTGTACACTTTCAACCGTTTGGTTAAAAAAAGCGTCATCACGCAGCGTTGCGCCGGTCACTGCCTCTACCTGTGGGGCAAAATCAGCGTAATGCTGTGTTGAAGCCCAAATCATAAAGATCAGATGATGCGGATCGACCGGAGCCAGCTTCCCACTCTTTACCCATCCGGCAATCAGTGCGGATTTCTCATCAATCAGCGTTTTAAGATCGCCCGTCAACTCAGTCATCAGCAGCGGCGCTCCCGCCAGCATCTCCATACAAAACAGTCGGGAAGCCTGAGGATAATCGCGGGAAACTTCCAGTTTGAGGCGGATATACTCTTTAATTGCCACCAGCGGCGCAAAGTCTTCACGAAAAGCCTTCAATGGTGCCAGCCAGATGTCGAGGATCTGCCGCAGAACGGCAATATACAGCACCTCTTTAGACGGGTAGTAATAGAGCAAATTGGTTTTTGACACGCCCGCCTGCTCTGCCACCTGCTCCAGACGCGTGCCATGGATCCCGTACTGGGAGAAGATATTTAATGCAGCGGTTAAAATAGCCTGACGTTTAGCACTGACGGCCTGCGAGCGTTTACCTGTTTTTTTCTCTGCGCGTTGAGCCATGCGCCCTCTCCTTGTTTTGAGGGCGTCAGCATAACAAATCACGCGGTGAATGGTTACATTAAAGCGACTCCGGCGGCGCGTCTTGCGGTATGGCTTTTTTCTTATTGAACTTCAGTTCACTGACCAGGACGCCAACGATAATAAAAGCAGCGCCTAACAAAGCCAGTAGCGGTAAGCGTTCACCGGCAAGGCGACCAAAGATCCCCGCCCACACAGGTTCTCCGGTATAGATAACCGTGGCGCGTGTCGGAGATACGCTGCGCTGTGCCCAGTTCATCGTTACCTGAATAATCGCGCTAAAAATACCCAGCCCCAGAGCAACGACCAGTAACCCTGTCGACGCTGGCGGTACGGACTCTCCCGCCGGAACCATAGCAATAAACGCCACCACTGAAGCGGTTGCCAGTTGCACCACCGTGACTCGCCGCACATCCACTTTCCCAGCCCATGCGCTGATCAGAATAATTTCTGCGGCTATCGCCACCGCGCTGGCGAGCGTGATCCACTCCCCTTCACCGAGAGCGAGTAAATTACCGCCAGGTCCGGCAAGGAATATCAGCCCAATAAATGCCAGTACAATCCCGACGCACGGCATCAGTCCCGGCATACGGCCCAGGCACAGCCACTGTAAAAGCGGCACCAGTGGTACATACATGGCGGTAATAAATGCAGACTTACTGCTGGGAATATACTGTAGCCCCCAGGTTTGCAGGCTGTAACCCAGCGCAATGGATACACCGATCGCCACACCCGCTTTTACTTCCAGCCATGTCAACCCACGTAATGTGCGTAACGACAGTAGTGCCACCGCAAGCGCCGCTGTAGCAAAGCGCACGCCAACAAAGAAGAAGGGACCACTCATCGTGACGGCATACTGCACCGCCAAAAACGTTCCACCCCAGAACATGGTGATCACAATGAGGATCGCTTCCTGGGGTTTAACGGAGAAGGAATAACGAGAAAGTAATGACATGAGACACCCAATTAACCGAATGTCATTAGTCTGCGTTGTGTTTTGTTACAGTTCAACCTTGCATACAAAAAAACCGCCGGAAGAACCGGCGGCGGTGGCGATGTAACGTCTGGCAATGAAAGCTCAGCCGTCACGATATATCTAACAGACAGCACGGCAATTACGGTTTCGTGTTGCCGTGGCTATTTTTGCCCCCTTTTTTGCCTGCCTCTGAAGCGCGTTGCGGGTCATTCTTGAAGTTGCCCCCGCTGTGCTGGCCACCTTTTCGACCTGCTTCTGATGCTCTTTCGCGGTCTTCCGCAAAATTACCGGAACCGCCTCGATGGTTTGCCATTACTGACCTCCGTCATTGATTAGACATCATATTGCATAGGTGCTGAGGAGTGATACCTCACGCAGCGTTTGGGCATTGCCCTGATTATCACTGCGTGGGATTAAGCATAGTGAAGCCTGACCAGACGACCTGCTAACGGTAATATTCTGCAACAGGATCGGTAGTAATACGAAGATAATCACAGAGCGAAATCAATAAGTCTTTCTTATGACAGCTAAAATCCACCAGCTTAAAAATGTATCATTTTGCAACAAAAACCCGTGTTATAAAAATTGTTATAAATCAAAGAAATGATTGTGAAATTTGCACTCCTGGCAGTACGTCATATCTTTAAAGGTAGGTAGCGAATCGCTACGGACACGGTTAAATCGAGGAGTAGTGTAAAATGGCAAAAGTTCTGGTGCTCTATTATTCCATGTATGGACACATTGAAACCATGGCCCATGCAGTCGCAGAAGGCGCAAACAAAGTGGATGGCGCAGAAGTTATTATTAAGCGTGTGCCAGAAACTATGCAGCCGGAAATCTTCGCTAAGGCGGGCGGTAAAACACAAAACGCACCAGTCGCAACCCCGCAGGAACTGGCTGATTACGACGCTATCATTTTCGGTACCCCCACACGCTTTGGCAACATGTCCGGTCAGATGCGTACCTTCCTGGATCAGACCGGTGGACTGTGGGCTTCTGGCGGGCTTTACGGCAAACTTGCCAGCGTATTCAGCTCGACAGGAACCGGCGGCGGTCAGGAACAAACCATTACATCGACCTGGACTACGCTTGCCCACCACGGAATGGTGATTGTTCCTATTGGATACGCCGCGCAAGAACTGTTTGATGTCTCACAAGTACGCGGCGGAACTCCGTACGGTGCCACCACGATTGCCGGAGCGGATGGCTCACGGCAGCCAAGCCAGGAAGAATTATCTATTGCCCGTTACCAGGGGGAATATGTCGCAGGCCTGGCAGTAAAACTCAACGGCTAATCTTCAACAGGAGGATTCGAATGCCAACTCAAGAAGCGAAAGCCCATCGCGTCGGCGAATGGGCAAGTCTGCGCAATACATCGCCGGAAATAGCCGAAGCCATTTTTGAAGTCGCCCACTATGACGAGAAACTGGCGGAAAAAATTTGGGAAGAAGGTAGCGACGAAGTGCTAATCAAAGCCTTTGAGAAAACTGACAAAGATTCACTCTTTTGGGGTGAACAGACTATCGAACGTAAAAACGTCTAGCGCTCTGACTCCCCCGCTTCCACGGGGGAGTTTTCTTTACTTAGCCGCCTCATTCAGCACGCTATCGAATTTATCGATGGGGCAAAATCCATTGGTATCAACCGGACAACCTTTCAGTTCCAGCGTCACACGCTGTGCCGGGGATTTTAGCGTCAGAACTTCCGCATTACGCAACTGTTGCGAACTCTGATACACATACTCAATTTTCATCAGGTCACGGTTAGCATTGCTGTCGTGCCAGCGTTGAAAGACGATTTTCCCGCCGATCGGCGTACGTTCGTTCTGGTCGTGTAACTGGTAGGGTTTGAAATCCAGCGCCGTTAGCAGCGAGGCAATGTTTGAATCATGCCCCACCAGCACGGTAATTTTCGGCGCTTTCGTCCGTTCAGTCACCAGCGCATTGTCGATATATTTCACCAGCGGTTTAGCGACGTTCTGTGCAACTTCCGGCGAGGTGAACAGACTGTCCTGATAGCCGTTTTTCAGTTTCGACAGCACCTTCCACTGTTGGTCGGATTTAATCTCACCCCAGGCCACATCGTCCATCGGGAAGCCTTCGTAATATTGCAAAGTGAACGCATCCACCAGCGAATTACCCACCTTCAACGGTCCTGAAACACCGGGCTCCTGTTGATACTTCGCGCTGAACGTGTCTTTGGCGTCGATCAGGGAGCATTGCTGTTTTTCTTTACAGGACGGTGAGTCCTTATAGTTTGTCATTTGCTCAAGCAACTTGTAGCTGTCATTAAGCTGCATTTTGCTGCGCTCTTTTTCCATAGCCTGAACGGCCTGCTGACTAAAAGCGGCGGAATCATCAGTGATAACCGGATTGAAGGTTGGGTCCATGGTGCCCATTTTTTCCTGATGATGCACCGGAACATCACACCCAGGGAAAGCACCGGTTACGAAGAATTGTGCGGTCGCGACCGTACGCTGCAAGCTGTTAGCATAGGTATACACCGTATCAGGGGCCGGACATTCACCGGATTTCACCATCCCCTGCTCTGCCAGCCATTCACGCATGTAATGACCCATGTAGATTTCCAGCACGCCGCCTTTAGTGGTGAGTTGGCCACCCGGAACCTCCCATTGTGGCCATTGCTTTGGCGTAGACTGCTCAAGAACGCTGCCATTATTGGCTAAAGGTGCACGTAAGTTATGTCGACTCATCATCAATACTTGCTGAAGCTGATAGCCTTCCGGCGTTGTCTGCGCCTGTGCGGCGGATGACAATAAGACAACACCTGCCACGGCGGCGGCAATTAACGACTTTTTCATCCCTACGACCTCTTGTTGTTATCAATTCCTCAAGAGTGTGACAGAAATATGTCATTTTTCCGGGAACGCTTTCGCAAAACAGGAGATCTACCGCACAACTTTGATGCCAAATTCCGTCTGGAGTTTGCGGATCCCAAGCGGAGTGAACGTGACATGGCGACTGCCCGACTGCGTTTTAATCCACTTCTGTTCGGAAAACCAACGCAGAAGCGTTGCGCCGAGCACACCGCCTGGATGGTAGCGTCGCTCACTCCAGTCCAGACAGCCGCAGCTGAATTTTCGCCGGGATGAACCCACAGCCAGGACAATCCCCATCTCCGTCAGCATTTCCTGCCCAAGTTTGGTCAGCGTTTCGCCATCAGACGTTAGCCATTGCCGGGCAACCAGCGTATCAAAAAGCATTACCGCAACTTCACCGGCCAGATGGTCATAACAGGTTCGGGCATGCCGCAAACTCAGCGGCGTGGTAATTTTTCGTGGCGTTGATGTTGCCCATGCCACCCCCATCAAACGTTCCAGCAGTTCGGCGATCTCCGTTCCTGCGAGGCGAAAATAACGATGCCGGCCCTGAGCGAGCGCAACAACGAATCGCTGCTCGCACAGACGTGCCAGGTGCGCACTGGCGGTGGAAGCTGACACATCAGCCACAGCGCTAAGTTCGGTTGCGGTCCAGGCTCGGCCATCCATCAGGGCGCACAACATGCGCGAGCGCGATTTATCGGCCATCACTGCCGCAGTAAGCGCCATCCGCGACTCCAGCTCGCCCTCTTCATCATTGAGCATTACCGATGCCATTACTTCTCCCCACCGCCTGATCGTTGGAATTAACATGCCATGAAATCACCATAAAGTCATAGCTGGACTCACGCCGCGCGCAGCATCATTTCCACACCCAGCCCTACCAGGCAGAACAGAAAACAGTGTTTGAACACCACAGGAGAAATCAGCCGCCGCACACGGGTTCCAACCCACTGGCCCAGCAGCGCAGGAATAATGGCAAACGCCGATAAGCTCAGCGACTGAATGGGCAATGCATTGTGCCACCACAAACCCAACGCGAGAGCCAGCGTCGAAAAGGTAAAAGAGATCCCGAGCGCCTGCACCAGCTCATCTTTTTCAAACCCCAAAGACTGGATCCATGGCACAGCAGGCATAACAAAGACACCAGTGCCACCGGTCAATAAACCGGTCACAAATCCAATGACGAGGGAAAGCGGTTTTTCACGTTGCGGATCCACGGCGATTTTCTTTCCCGCCAGCGTCCAGACGGCATAGACAACCAGCGCCACGCCAAGCGCAAACTGAGTTCGGGTCGTGTTGCCCGCGGTGATCCAGACACTGGCAAGCAGAGTGGATATGACGACCATCAACAACATTGGCCACAGCCGTTGCAGCAACCTGCCTGTATTACCCCCGCCGCCAAACTGAAACACATTGCTTATCAGAGAAGGCAACAGCAGCATTGCCGCAGCGGCAACCGGAGAGATGAGCGAGCCGAGGATCCCCATAGCCACCGTGGGCAACCCCATGCCGGTTACGCCTTTCACCATGCCCGCCAGCACAAACGTAGCAGCAATCATTATTACCAGGGATGGGTCATTCGCATATACATTGGCCATTCTTCACTTTCCCGCAATAGAAGATAAGCCAGTTTGTACGCTAATAGTAATGCTTGCTTCGTCGGGCGACGAAATATGCCATCCGGTTATTCGGAGATAATCACTTCGCGACGGATATTACGCACACAATATAAGGTCCCGTCGGTAAGGTACAATTGATGAAAACGTGTGTTATCTGGAATGTTGTGTAAAAGGGAACGCTCAGTATCAATGAACTCTTTTTGTATCCGATAATGAACTGCGTCATCAGTTTCAAAGGAGACATATTCCCGTGTGGTATACGGTTTACTTTTTAATTTTACATACACAATGTATTGCACCGTACTGAACGTCAGCCCGGTTTTTGCAGCAATCTCTTTCAGATTTAATGGTTCAGAAGACGCATAGAGAGCTTGTACCTGTTCAATGCGTTTTTGATTGTAAGCCGACACCCGCAGGCCGATTTTCAGTCGATACGCCATATTACGCACAACCGTAATATTGGTGCAAAGCATCTGCGCAATCTGCTCCGTTGTGAGAACTCCTGCGTTTTCACGCAGGACGGTCAGACTCTCTTCATTCCACCTAAATGCCATTTAGCGCTTCTCCCTGTATCGCGTTTATAGGGCTGCCAGACGCGCAAACGTAGCCTCTAACTCAGGCGGTTTCCGCATCCCCTGGTGTAATTCCAGCACGCGACCTTCCCGATCAATCAACACAGAGGTTGGCGTACCGATGACCTGATAACGCTCCTGGGAAATCTTAAGCTGATCGCGAAGTACCGGATAAGAAACCTGATGTTTCGCCAGTAAGCCATCAATCATCACCGTCGCTGGATCGGTATTCACCGCCACGACCACCACCTTATCGCCCCACTTTTTACTCAGCGCTTCCAGCGCGTCCATTTCGGCAAGACAGCCGCCGCACCCCGCCGACCAAAAGTTAAGATAAACAGACTTCCCACGCCAGTGTTCAAGCCCGGATTCTCTTCCCTGCATGTCGAACGTTGCCAGCGCCGGGGCTTGCTGCCCAACCGCCAGTTTCTCTTCTTTACATCCGCTCATCAGAACCAAAACGGCGAGAATTAATACGTTAGTCCAGCGCATGTTGATTAGCCTCCTCGCCCTGATATTTGCCATGTTGCAGGCGGATAATACGATCGGCAAACAACCCAAGCGCCGGATTATGTGTCACCATCACAATCGTGCGCCCCTGGCGATGCAGGTCGGTGAGCAGATCCAGTACCCGCTGTTCATTCTCCTCATCGAGGTTACCCGTGGGCTCATCGGCAAAAATCACCGGCGGCTCATTGACCAGCGCCCGGGCAATGCACACCCGTTGCTGCTCCCCTCCGGAAAGCTGACTCGGCAGGTGCGTCACGCGATGCCCAAGCCCCACCTGTTCCAGAACCTTTCTGGCCGCCGCTTCATCGACCACGCTGTGGTAGTGCTGTGCCAGCATGATATTCTCCAGCGCGGTTAAAAACGGGATCAGATGAAACTGCTGGAACACCAGCCCTATTTTTTCAGCGCGAAAACGGCGCCGCCCCTCTTCATCCAGTGCTGCGGCATCAATCCCATCTAAAAACACCTGACCTTCTGTCGCGGTGTCCAGGCAGGTAAGAATATTCATCAATGTCGTTTTACCTGAACCAGACGCGCCCATAATAGCGACAAACTCGCCCTGCACTATTTGCAGGTTGATGTCATCTAAGGCGGTAACATCACCGAACCGTTTATATAAATGGCGGGTTTCAATCGCCATTGGTGGGGTCTGCATAACGGACATGGCGTTACTCTCCTTTCAACACTTTTGCGGGTTCGACACTGACCGCGCGCCGGACCGGAACAATCGCCGCCAGAATGGCGACCAGTAAAGATAACGTCAGGGTGACAGGCAGCACTGGCCAGCGTAGCGAAATTGCAGCATTGAATACGGTCAGCCCCAGCAATTGGGCCAACAGATACCCTAAGATCCACCCGCAAACCACCGCAGCCAGCGCGATAATGCAGGTTTCCAGGAGAATTTGCCGGACAATATCACCGTTGCTGGCACCCAACGCTTTTTGCAGAGCAAACTCACGGGCGCGTTCACCAACAATGGCCATCAGAGTGGTGTTCACACACAAAGAGGACAATGCAAGGATCACCACCGATACCAGCCCCATTAACCCTTTTATCTTATCCAGTACCTGTCCTTCTGAAGCAGAGACTTTCCGTATTGGACGGATCTCCAGATCCGGGTATTGAGCCTGCAAGCGGTTAGCATAGTTTTCCACCTGACCGACATCGTTGCTGACACTCATCAGCCCATGGCTGATTTTACCGGGCTGATGCAGCCACGCCTGCGCCACGTCAAGACTCACAATCAGCATGTTATCTGTCGCATCACCGGCTTCAACAATGCCTTTAATCTGTAGGTTTTTACGTTGATTGTGATCCACCAGGGTGATGCTATCGCCCGGCTGGACACTAAGACGTTCCGCCAGTTTGACGCCAATCATCGCATTGCGATCGTCAAAGCTGACACCAATCCAACTCCCCTGTACCTGCCAGTACGGCACCAGCCTTTGCAAGGATTCAAACCACACGCCGACAATGACCACCTTCTCCAGTTCAGTGCGCGCCATACCGTATAGCCATGGGCTGGCTCCGTGAACCAGACCTTGTGGTGCCTGATCCAGAATGGTCTGCAACTCTTGCTGTGTCATGCTGGAGCCGTGGCCTGGCCCGATGTAGAAATTCGCGCCAAAGGTACGCAATTCTTCACTCATTTTGGTATTGATATCGAACCACACCGCAGATAGCGCGGTCACGATGGTCGCCCCCACCATCAATGCGGCAAATACCACGCTAACCCGCTGAAAGCGCAGACGCAGCGCCCGCCATACAAGTAGCCAGAGCATTGTGCGTTTAGCGGCCATACAGCACCTCCACAGGATACAGACGAGCAATGCGCCGAGCCGGAAACCAGGTGCCAATCAGGGCAATTAGTACCGCAATCACCAATACACAGGGCACTACAATCCAGGCAAAATTCAATGGCGCATCAAATAGCATCAAGCCAATCGCTTTCGCCATTCCCCATCCGGCTACGCATCCCAATGCCCCTCCGGCCAGTCCACTGGAAGCCGCTTCAAGATAGAACAACAGCATGATTTGCCACTGATGTGCTCCAAGCGCCTTCATCAGGCCGATCTCTTTAGCGCGTTCCATAATGGCGCTGGTCATCAGTGACGCAATCCCCATTGCCGAAGCTGCCAGTGCTGCGACGGTTACAACCCCCATCAGCAACTGAATTTTATCGATAACGACACCTTCAGATGCGGCAACCTGCCACACAGGACGGACTTCTGCCCCGGAAATAGCCTCCTCCAGTTGATGCGCAATAGACGAGACATAGGCCGTGCAATACCAAAGGTCGTACTCTTCAGCATTTAATGCGTCGAGATTTTCACGCGCCCGGCGCGAAAGCTCGTTTTCCGGCACCGTCAACGCCGAGACGCGAATGGCCTGCACTTTGCCTGGTAAACCGAGAAGCGTTTGCACCGTGCCCAACGGCATAACCAGTTGGTTATCTTCATCTCCGCCGCTGGAGAGGATTCCGCTGACTGTCACGGTCAATGTTGTTTTACCGTTACGTATTACCAGTTGATCGCCCGGCTTCCAGCCCGTTTGTCGTGCCAGGGCATGTCCCACCAGAGTTTGAGGGGCATCGCCTGCGGGCTCCTGAGGCCAGTCGCCAGTAACCTGCCAGAACGGGCTCACTGTTTTCTGCCCCGTCTCAAACCCTTCTTCATCTGGAATATCCACCGGCTGGCTGAAGAAGGTGCCAAGAATACGTACCTCTTTGCCATCAACGTCGACTTCACCACCGAGCATAGGGGCAAAGCCGACAATGTTGTTACGCCAGAAGATATCCTTAATGTTTGGCAGTTCCGCTTCATCAAGGAAATCCTGCCCCGATAGTGGGTTACTGTTTTCACTGAAAAGCGCAGGCAACGCCGCCTGCCCGGCGGGTTCAATCAAAATATTGGCACCGTAAGACTTCAGCTCTCTGGACATTTTATCGCCAATATCAATCGACACCGCCAACAGTGCAGAGATCAGGCTGGATGCGAGAAATACCGTCACAATAGCCAGTCCCTTGCGCCGGAGATTGCGCCCCCAGGATTGTCGTAACATTCGCCACAGCATTGTTACTCCTCCCTCAGTTCGTCAGGTACGAACTGTTCCGGAGTGTTACGGAAGCGGTCGTAGTTTGCTTCAGACGAGAAGAACCAGGTTTTGCCACCATAGCTGTATTTGTAGTCAGCCGAGGTATTCGTCAACCGGGAACCATCAACCGGATCGGTCACATTAATGGTCATGACCGTCGAGAAGTAATTCACGCCCGCTGCCAGCTCTTTACCCGGGATCACCAGCTCTTTCTCATCATTACGCCAGTTTTCAATCGGCACCGGGTTACAACCACCAGGTTTACCAATCGAAGGAATGAAAATGTGTACCCCGCAGGCCACGCAGATAACCTGATTCCCTTCCATCACGTAGCCCTGATCGCCACAAAGCAGACAGGCGTCAAAAACCACGCCCAAACGCAATTTGTCGGGATAGCGGTTAATCACGAAAAAACGTACAGCTTTACCGTCGTCTGCCACCCAGACAAAGCGGTGCAACTTGCCATCACGGAGTTGTTCTATCGGCAGATGTACCATGCCATCGCTGGCAAGTTGTACCGGAACTGCTTCTGATAACTGCGGCGGCTGAGATGCGACTTTTTCCCACCACAGTTGTCCGGCGATCACAACCACCGCACATCCCAGCGTCACCAGCCAGAGACGGAACGCATTTCGACGATGCGCCAGTGCCAGTCGATGAGCAATCGGCTCATCGGTTTCACGCGTCAGGCGGATAGCACGCAGCAGCGCCGGTACCCAGCACAGCGCCAGAACAAGCAATAGAGCAGCTCCCAACCAGTTATATAACGCCGCGTTGTTTGTCACTTTGGCCACGAAGCTCAATAGCGATTTTGCCAGCGGTAGCACCTGCAGCTTCATTAACAACAGCAGTAGATTGCCGCTTAATGGCAGCCAAATCATGACCATCAGGATCAGTGTTAACGGCCAGTAGAGCCCGCGAATACGCCGTAACAGCATGGCGCAAAGCACTCCCGTCAGGCAGAGGATCGCAAAAGCCAATAGCATTGCCGTCAGATTCAGCAGCAGGTCGGTATTTAGCACATGGGTACTGGTTAATCCGCCAAGGTTAGGATCCAGCGCCCAGTGTCGAGCAGCGCCAAACACAAGGATACCCTGCCACAGGTAGCGAATGCGGTTTGATACCCACCAGAAGCTCAACACAAACAACAGCGTGATCATCACTTCGGTGCCGACCAGCAGCAATTGCACCGGCTGCGTGCCACGGAGTGTGAGTCCCACCAGCACGCCAACGATCAAGCCTGTGAATAAGGTCCAGACGAGTGGGCGTAAAGAAGGAGGATCGTTGCGACTCCACAGAACCCCGGAGAGCAGCGCAATGCAGAAAAAAACCTGTAGCGTCGTGACAAAAAAATAACTCATAACATCGACTCTGTACGGCGGATTGAATGATGTAACTATCCAGGTGCATCGATAATGTAGAGCCTGCCCATCAAACGTTCAGGCTTGCGGTCAGTTGGGAGATGAGCAGCGCAGAACAAACCGTGGGTACATATCGTACTTAGGGATGTGAGCACTGCCCGGTCCAAAATGGCAAATAAAGCAGCCTGATGGGAAAAGCGCTTAGTTCAGGCCAACGTATTTAAATTCATAGCTCACATCAAATGGCTTCCACCAGCGACCAACACCCGTATCACTGTCTGTGTGACGGTGCATACCTGCTTTTGACGGTGGTTCGATGTGATAGGTCACTTTGTAGTTACCCACACCCATCATTTTGATGTTCGCGCCGTAATGAGGACCATCGCTGGCAACCATCGGCATGAAGGTACCTTCTTGTTTTTCACCTGTATCACTGTTAATTAAGGTGTAACTGATGGTCAGATAAGGGATCCATTCGCCTGCGCCGAAACCATTTTTACTGCCTTCCACTGCGTGAATATCCGCCTCAAGGTGAATATCGGCTTTTGCTGCCGGTAACCCCATGCCGCGCGGCTCCATATCGATCGGCTGCAGATAGACAGCAGCCAGTTCCATCTCATTCATGGTGACAGGCTCGCCTGCCGGATACTCCTTAAAGGCAAACGCAGCCGGAGCAGTGAAAATACTGGCCATCACTGCACTGGCAATCAGGGTTTTCTTCATGGTCATCAGACATATCCTCTCGTCTTAAATAACAGCTATAGATTATTTTTTATCGTTTCCCCAGGGACTGTGCTTTTCCGCCGCATCACCCACAGCGCCACCAGCGCTGCAAGCAGCAATACGGCCTGCGGTAATAACGTTTCCATGTAGGGATAAATTCCCAACCAGCTGATTTCAGGGAAGCCGTTAATCAACGTCGGCTGGAACAGTTTGCCTTCCACCAGTTCCAGAACCCCTTTGCCCGCAAACACAAAGGCCATCAGGTACATAAAACTGCCGGTAAACATAAAGAACGGCTTCAACGGCAGGCGTACTACCGAGTAGCGCATGAGCAACCAGGCGGCCAGCAGAACAACACAGCCGATAACAAAACCTGCAGCAATCGCCATATGGCCGGAAACATCATTCGCATCCCCGACCAGGGCGTAGTAAAACAGCACGGTTTCCGCCCCTTCGCGATAAACAGCCAGGAAGCTGGTCAGCCACAGTCCAACCAGTGAACCACGGGAAAGTGAGTGGGACAGCTTTCCTTCCAGCCAGGCTTTCCAGTGGCGTGCTTCGACCTTAGACAGTAACCAGTAGCTCATGAAGAACAGCATGACGACGGCAATCAGCATCGTTATGCCTTCGAGCAATTCACGACTGGCGCCAGAATTAGTGAACAGAAGCTGGAATATCACAGCGGTAATGACGCTGGCGATCAGCGCGACAATCACCGACTGACGAATAAGCGGTAACTTATCCTGGTGATTGTTTTTCACCATATAGGCCACGATAGCCGCCACAATAAGCAGTGCTTCCAGCCCTTCGCGAACAATGATCATCAGGCTATAGAGCAGCAGGCTCCACTGGGTCTCTTCGCCTTCTCCCAAC
Source organism: Citrobacter sp. S-77 (assembly GCF_963864895.1). Classification (NCBI taxonomy): domain Bacteria; kingdom Pseudomonadati; phylum Pseudomonadota; class Gammaproteobacteria; order Enterobacterales; family Enterobacteriaceae; genus Citrobacter; species Citrobacter sp. S-77. Next base: position 1,673,248 of record NZ_CAWLWU010000002.1, on the reverse strand, counting down.
ATCGCCACCGCTTTTTGTAGATCCTGCTCCAGTGCGCTGGCTTCTGCGTTGAGCCTTTCCACTGGCTGACCCGCTTTCATCAGGCTAACCAGACGCGTAAAGTAAGCCTCCAGCGTGGTTTTAAACGCTGAGTCACGGGAGCCTATTTTGTTTTCCATACCGCTGGCTTCAAAGCGGTCAAAGTAACTGTCCTGCACATCCAGAATGGCATTCTTCGCATCGCCCCCTTGATAGCGGGCAATCGCTTCCTGAATACTTTGATTGATACCCATCGACACCGCAGCCCAGTCTGCGCGCGCTTTGTCATCCTCTGCCGCTGGAGCGTTACCCGTATTTTGCGACGCTGCAACCTGCTGTTCGTCACGGGTAGTGGGCAGACCGGGCAGAAGATCCTCAATATCCTGTAACAACGTTGTGACCTGATAAGAAACATCATTGAGGTGATCCGGCTGCGTGGTGAGCGCAATCAGCGCAGAAAATTGCTGATTAATCGCTGCTGCGTCTTTTGCCGATCGATTCTGTCTGATCGACATTTCCATCTCTGAGTTTTTAAAACCCTGATAGTGCGCCTGTTGAACGTGCTGACTGGCAACGCTGAGATTCCCGGCCTGATAGTTATTTACTGCCTGGGCCAGCAAATCGTCGATAGTGCGGAAACTCTCTTGCCAGTGTACGGCGATATCGGTTCTGGAAAACGCATTGTGCTGCTCTTCGGCAACCAGGCGATGCCCGCCATCCAGCACAGGTTCAACTTCACGCAGCGATGCCTTCAGCCAGTCGATTTTAGCCTGCACGTCAGAGAGAGATTTTTTTTCGCCAATCATGCGACGGATCTCACCGAAAGCGCTTTCCATCTCATAACTCTTGCTGGCGGAAATGTTGATACGAATCGGACCTTCAAGGTTTTCGAATACCTCAAAGTAGGCCATTTGCACCGTGCGACGCGCTTCATCAGTTTGCTGTTGAGAGTAAAGTTCTGCCGTTTTATCAAGACGTTGCTCGACATCCTCAATAAACGGGGCATAGTTTGTTGCAGCCCATACGTGAAGGCTTACAAGCAAGCCACACAAAGTGAACAGCAGGAAAGAGCAGAACTTACGCACGGTACGCATCCCGTAAAACACAAATGATAATTATTATCATTATCGATTTTTGACTGCGTTGTACATGACCTGGATCATAAAAATGTCAACGGGTGACAAGTTATGTAAATTTATTTCATAAAAATGTGATGGATACGAAGTTGAGGCTGGCAGGATTTATTAATGAAGCCGTTAATTCAGGAGTATTTATACACCGTGCAGAATAGCGTTCCCCCATACTCGCTGACACAAATGAAGCCGACAGCGGGCATGAGGGAAAACGTTATTTAAAACAAAAAGTGTCAGGGCATCATTATATCAGGATCACGAGTAATACGTTGTAGAAAACGACCATAACCCTGTTCGCCTGTCCAGTAGTTAATACTTTTCTCTACCCCCGTCGATGTCAGAGTCGCACCAGAAATACCATCTACCGTATATTCATCGATATGCTCTGGTTTTTCCTGAATTATTCTCAGCGCCGGCTTCCCGTTATTATCAACCACTTTTTTACCCGGCCATTGTTTACGCCAGTTCTCATCTTCCACTCTGGCCCCCAAAAAAGGAGTTTCCCGCTGCTGGTAGTAATACAGGTTTTTAACTGTACGCCCGTCAAGGTCAAGAGCAAGGAAGGCGTGCATCATAGACTTCGCCCCTTTACCGAAAACAGGAATTATAATTTGTTGAATTTTATTGTTTTTATTTTTCACCAGATAAACATCTGCAATTACGCAGCGCTGGTGGATCCTGGCGGGATCATGCTCCGGAGCGAGCTTCTTACATCCTTGCGTTATGGCATCGTCAGCTACCCACTCCCCGGAATCCAGATTGACCTTTCGCGCTAAAATATAACGTTGAAATAAATTATTTATAGTTTTTTCATCCTGTGCATCTGATTTTAGCAAGCCCGCAGCATGCAGAATGGCGGCATTTTTCTCTTCACTGGTCGGTTCGGTGACTTCCCCCTGGAACACCATAAACCAGGCAATAGCGGCAATAAAAATAAGGACACAAAACACCATCATTGATGCAACAATAACTTTACCCTTGTGCATTCTTCTATAATCCCTGTAAGAAATAAGATATTTAAAACGCCTTCAGGTATGCCATTACCTTTGTAGATTTGCAACTACAGAAGCGATGAAAACTATATAATCATTACGATATAGCTTTGAGCTTTAATATCAGAACAACATGTTTTTACTGCCATTTTATCGTATAAAAAATGCCGGGTTTCCCCGGCACAAAAATCACCACGTTTTCGCCCACCACAGCCGTATCTTCATCCCCCAGTAGCTGGTCCAGCCACTGGTTGTCGATACCACACGACCTTGCGACATCACCACTAGCGTGGGAGTGACGCTAATATCCCAACTGCGGGATATTGTGCCCTCAGCATCGTTAATAACCGGAAATGCCACACCTTTGCGCGACAGCCAGTGAGCAACATCCGCTTCGCTGCCGGAACGTAGCGCGATGGTCATAATGTTTTCCCCTTCTGATCGCAGCCTGGCGACTTCCGGCGTGGTGAAGCGACACACACCACACCAGCTTGCCCAGAAATAGATCAGCACCGGCTCCTCATTACTGAGTGCGGCGAGGGTGACGGTTTCGCCATCCAGCGTCTGCAAAGGCGTACTGTCAAACGATGCTGGCAGTTGAGGCGCGCGCCATACATCCATCAGCAGCATCGCCCCGGCTAACAACGCCAGTAAGATCAGCCCTTCGCGCAGCCAACGACGCAGTTTACCGCTCATTGGCAGCCGCCAGTTTTTCTTTGACCACTTCTTCAAGCGTTTCCCACGACACAGCGCCTGGTATAAGCTCATCACCAATTATCGTAGCCGGCGTTCCCCGCACACCCACCAGCCGCGCCAGTTGCAGGTTAGTGCTCAGTGTCTCTGAACTTTTATCATCCAGATTTACCGGAGTGGCTGCGGCTTTTTCCTGCGCCTGCTTAATACTGGCAGCCGTGTGGTAGCCCCTCTTCTGCATCAGTTTTTCATGCAGCGCCAGAAACTGCTGCGGATGCTCGCGCCACGTTGTCAGCGCAGTCCGCGCCGACAGTACGGAGCTTTCCCCTTTAAACGGCAGCGGTTTAATCACCACCGCCACATCAGGATACTTTTGCACAATTTTTACCAGCATAGGATCCAGTTGCTTGCAGTACGGACAGTTGTAATCGGTGAAGTTTATCAGCGTCAGTTTCGCCTGCTTTGTACCAATATGCGGGCTGTCAGGATCGTTAAACAGCGCTTCCTGAATGAGCGCTTCAATTTGCTTTTCCTGTTCCGGTGTAAACGGTGCAGGCTCTTTCGCTAAGCTGACGGTTGAAAACAGGGCTAACAGCAAACCAATCAGGATCTTCATGGATTGACTCCTTTGGCATCTGCCAGTGTTTTTAACACCGCCTCGCGGGTTAACAATGTTGGCAACGCCTGACCTTCCGGCAGACCGGGGCCATAAATTTGGTTAAACGGCACAGCAACCTGGCCACGTTTTTTCAGAAATGCGGTGATGGCTTCAGAAGGCAGCGTCCAGTCGCCGCGTAACGCCACTACATCAGGCTGTTGCAGTGCGGCCTGGACGTCTTCTTTATGCAATACGTTGTATTTATTTACCTTACAGGTAATGCACCAGTCGGCCGTTACATCAACGAATACGCGCTTATGCTGGGCAAGCGCATCGTCGATGGCCTGCTCGCTAAGCGGTTGCCAGTTCACACTCTCTTTCACTGCACTTTGTGTGAAAACACCCAGATGCGGGAGCAGTAACGTTGCCAGCCAGATAGCAGAACCGAGCATCATCCCCCCCAGAAGACGTCGCAGGATGTTCATCCAGCGCCCCGGACGTGGTAACCGCAATGCCAGACCCGGTCGGAGAGCCACCAACAGCCATGGCAAGCTCATGCCCAGCCCCAGTGCGAGAAAAAGTCCCCATAGCGTTGGAAGTGAAGCCGTAAGCGCCACCGCTACCGCGGTCCCGAGAAACGGTGCACTGCACGGCGTGGCGAGCAGCGTAGCAAAAGCGCCCTGCCAGAAATGCCCTGCCAGACCGTTGCCACCGCGAGTAGCCAGCGTGGTTGTCATTGTGGAAGGAAGCCGGAATTCAAACAATCCGAACAGACTGGCGCTAAACGCCAGCATTACCAGCACCATAACGCCAATAAACCACGGGTTCTGGAACTGGATCCCCCAGCCGAGTGCCTGATTGGTCATACGCAGTACCGTCATCAGCAATGCCAGGGCCATAAATGAGACCAGAATTCCGGCCACCGACGCCAGAAACTGACGGCGAACCTGACGACGACTTTTCTCTTCGACAAGCAAAATTGAACCCAGCTTCATGCCCAAAACCGGTAGCACACAGGGCATCAGATTCAGGATCAGACCACCCAGCAGCGCCATCGCAACCACCTTCCACATCGCAGGCGCGGCGGTATCCGCAGCCGGAGCATCTCCAATAGCAAGCCGACTTTCCTGCGCAACGCCATTATCGGCCAGGACCAGCGTGACCAACTTGCCGCGTAAATCCGGTGCGCCTTCTCCCCAACTGTCATGGACAGGTACTGTCGCCAGCAGCGTGTCTCCATCAATGCGGATTTGCGGCATACCGAAATCCACATCATCGACGGTATCCAGATAAAGTCCGGGCTTGGACCAGCCTCCCGCGCGGTGCGCTTCGACCACCAACTCTCCAGCCCGCGCCCCTGCGCTGAGCGTATCTGTCAGGCCGCTGGCAAGCGGGATCTGCCCCATTGCCTGGGCATAATCATGCGCAAATGTCGGATCCTGAACAGAAGGTGTTACGGAAAAAGGAAAATCCGTCAGCAGGCAGACATTGCTGCACGTTGATAGCGTCAATACGCCATTGATCGTGGCTGGCAGCGTGCCGTGTACCACCATCGGGAATGTCACCTTATCGTGATACCCCTGGGTAGTGATATTGGCGACCTCAAAGCGCGCAGGCGTTGGCCAGAACCAATCCACTGCGGGCATTTCACCTTTCCAGGTGACAGATGGCGCGACACCCCCCTCTCCCGGCGAACGCCAGTAGGTTTTCCAGCCATCTTCCAGCTTCACATCCAGCAGTAGACGGGCTTGCCCTTCAGCAGATGTATCGGCACGCAGCCGGACGCTGGCATGGTCGTTATCGGGTGAACGCAGCCAGCCGATGTCAGCCGCCCAGGATACGGGCAGCCATAGCAATAACAGACAGAACAGCGCCTGCCTGAAAACAGTCATCATATTTTTTCTCCGTGAATGATTATCTAACAGTCAGCAACAACGGTTTGGTCATTCACGGAAGACACAGAATCTGAGATGAACCCTAAGCGTGGGCGGCGAGATGGCTCGCGGTGGGAAAAAAGGCAGACGAAAAGCCCGCACTGGCGCTAACAGCGACAGAAGCAGGCATAGCACCAGAATCGCCCCTTCAAACAGCACAGGCGGCGACGCCAGTAACGACTTCGCGCTCAATTCACAAGGGGTAACGGGTGAGGCGTCATCGGTATCCGTTTGCGCGCTCGCGACGACAGCAGTGGCGGCGGTATTCATCTGCAACGCATGCAGACCCGCCATGCGTTGCGCGGTGCAAACTATCACCACAACACATGCCAGGCAGAGGAACCACCATCCCATCCGTTGACGTTTCGCCATTATACCCTCACTGATTGACGCGAGTTATCTTAGCCACTGGTGAGGTTTTGGCAACCTTTACGCTGTAAAGTTATGTCGGTACCGGAGATTAACATCTGCTGTTCATTATCACACCCGGCCACGAAATAATAATCAATGCCAGCAATAATTTCACAATCAAAAATGGCACCTCTAATGAAACAACATGAAAATATCACCACAGGTATTATTCATTATTTTCGAGGCATCTCCGAGAAAACCCCGTGATAGATTATAAGAAAATATTAAAAATGTACTTTCGCGTATTGATGCGTAAATGAAAGTAAGGACTGGAGCATTTCCTCAATAAAAACAATATTATAATTAAACGGACCAATATCTTGTCCATTATAAAAACGCTTTGTTTGTTAAATGTTATTCAGAGTATATGGAAATGAAAAAATATTTATTACCCCTGATCGGCTTACTTTTTACCGTTAGCACTCAAGCCGCATCATTTACCGATGGCAAGCAGTTCATCTCACTGGAGAAACCCGTACCTGCAGCACCAGCAGCACTGAAGTTTTTCTCCTTCTATTGTCCCTCCTGCTATCAGTATGATGAAGTTTTCAAAGTGACTGATAACGTGAAAAAAGTCTTGCCCGCTGATGTCAAACTCACCGAGTATCATGTCGACTTTTTAGGTCCTCTGGGACCAGACATGACGCATGCCTGGTCAGTTGCCATGTTGTTAAACGTGGAAGATAAAGTCAAACCTTTACTGTTTGATGCCGTTCAGAAAAAACAAACCATTAAAACAGCGGACGATATTCGCAATATATTTATCAACGCCGGTGTGAGTGCCAGTGATTATGACGCAGCATGGAATAGTTTTGCCGTGAAATCATTGACAGCCAAACAACAAGAGCTGGCTAAAGCTGTAGATTTAAAAGGCGTACCCGCAATCTTTATCAAGGGTAAATATATGATTAATCCTAAAGGATTAAATTCAGATGACGTAAATTCTTTTGTGCAGAGCTACGCTGACACTGTCCAGTATCTTATTTCCCGCCCCTGATGTTGAGTTAATACCGTTATACGCACCACACAACAGGATCCAGCCCCTCTCTGGTGACTGTTGGTGGTGTAATGCCTGTTCCTTGTCATATCGTCTTCTCCTCCTTTCATGTCATGGTTGGCATTCACCCTTATGAGGATTACCCTAAACTTATTGGTAGATGCCTTTCCCCAGAGGTATCCTTCTTCTATGTGTTGATTTACACGAGAGAGCGCTATGGAATTAAAGGATTATTACGCCATCATGGGCGTGAAACCGACGGACGATCTCAAGACAATCAAGACCGCCTATCGTCGACTCGCCCGCAAATACCATCCCGATGTCAGTAAAGAATCTGATGCCGAAGCCCGTTTTAAAGAAGTTGCTGAAGCATGGGAAGTACTGAGCGATGAACAACGTAGAGCCGAGTACGATCAGTTGTGGCAGCACCGCAACGACCCGCAGTTCAACCGTCAGTTCCAGCAGGGCGATGGACAGAATTACAATGCTGAAGACTTCGACGACATTTTCTCCTCTATTTTTGGCAAGCATGCTCACCATTCACGGCAGCGTCATGCCAGTCGGGGTCACGATATCGAAATCGAAGTTGCCGTTTTCCTCGAAGAAACGCTTGCTGAGCATAGCCGTACCATCAGTTACAGCCTGCCGGTATACAATGCTTTTGGTCTGGTAGAGCGCGAAATTCCGAAAACGCTGAACGTGAAAATTCCGGCCGGCGTGGGTAACGGCCAACGCATTCGTTTGAAAGGCCAGGGTACTCCCGGTGAAAACGGTGGACCGAACGGCGATTTATGGCTGGTCATTCATATTGCGCCTCATCCGCTGTTTGACATTGTTAATCAGGATCTGGAAATTGTCGTTCCCCTCGCCCCGTGGGAAGCCGCTTTGGGCGCGAAAGTTACCGTACCCACCCTCAAAGAGAGCATTCTGCTGACTATCCCACCTGGTAGCCAGGCCGGGCAGCGTTTACGAATTAAGGGCAAGGGGTTGGTAAGCAAAAAACATACCGGCGACCTGTATGCGGTGATCAAAATCGTGATGCCACCAAAACCTGACGACTACAGCGCCGCACTGTGGCAACAGCTGGCAGAGGCACAGAAGTCCTTTGATCCGCGCAAAGAGTGGGGGAAAGCATAATGGCTAACGTTACCGTCACCTTTACTATTACCGAGTTTTGTCTGCACACCGGCGTTTCTGCAGAGGAACTTAATGAGATTGTCGGTTTAGGGGTAATAGAACCCCGTGAAGACGAGACTGCCCACTGGCAGTTTGACGATCATGCCCTGGCCGTTGTGCAGCGCGCTTTGCGCCTGCGTCAGGAGCTGGAGCTTGACTGGCCAGGAATAGCCGTTGCGTTGACATTACTGGAAGAGAACGCACATTTACGACAGGAAAACCGCTTGCTGAGACAGCGTCTGTCCCGCTTTATCTCTCATCCATGACGCATTTATTGCCAGTCACCAGGGGGCAGCATCGCTCTGCCCCTTTTTTCTCCCGTCAGTCCCACCCCAGCGTTAATGACATTAACCGGCAGATAGCATACATTCTGAGGTAAGAATTATCCTAAAGCATAAGACGTTGAGCCATGCAGCTTAAACCACTCACAAAAGGCCGTTTTCATAACATCTGGCAGCAAGATGATGCCTTTATCGAGAAGACATTCCAGGAACTGCTATCAGAGACACAGCTCATTCATGAGGATGAGTATCTCTATCATCAGGGGCAGGTTGTCGACCGTCTGATTATGGTGCAATCAGGAAGAATCTCTCTGCGTTACAGCGCTGAGAATGGTCGCCGTTTTCAACTTGGCGCGATGGAGTGTGACGAACAACTTTTTGGTGAGATGGAGTTCTTTACGGGCTATCGCTGCCAGCTTGATATTGTGGCCGAAGAGCCGCTCACCGTTGCGGTATGTAGTTGCGATCGGCTGGAAGAAGCGTTAAATCAGCACCCCAGACTGGCAATCTTCTTCGCCAGCGCAATGGCTGTCGACTACCAGGATATGCTGGAAATTTTCCTGCACCGGATGCTCTATCCGATCGTGCATAACGTGGCTTACGATCTTTATCGACAGCATCAAAACAAGCAACCCATGGATGGTTTCAGTAAAAAATATCAGGAAGCTGAGCGATTCGGCACTACCGACCGGGTCTACCGACGGGCGGTTAAAGCACTTACTGATGCAGGCCTGGTAACGCAAACAAAGCAAGGCCTGGAAATCAAAGATCTGGATGGGCTACGGCAATTTCTGGGAAACGACATCATCGACTGACACACCAACACCGGATCCGAAATGTTGGCGTGTCCGTCAACAACAATTAGAACTTATAGGTAAGGCTGAAGTAATGGCCGATACCCGTTGTACGCCCTGCTCCGCCGTGATTTTCCATCAATGCCATATTACGGAAATACTTCAATCCGTAACCCACTGCGTAGTGCTCTGAATGCCAGTAAATGCCGTTATACCATTCAATCGCATTGTTGCTGTACAACGCCTGATCAGCAATCTTATTGGCAGCAAACTGGTAGTCAAAGTACCCCTGATAGTTTAAATAGCTGCCATTGGCGAAATGATAAAACGGCGTCGACCAGTTTGTTGAAAACATGTAGCCATCCCACTTACCTTCGTTATCTGCACCATAGTTTTCACGAACGTAGTGAGCGTAGAGGTTCATCCCCACCATACCGAACCACGGTACCTTAACATCTGTTCCCAGGCCGATATAATGTTCGAATAATTCCCGGTCACCAATGTTGTTCACGGTTGAGATATAGAATTCGTTAAACGGGCCAACAGATAAATCTCTGTTAAAGATGGCATCAAGTGAAAAACGCGGTGATATTTTGGCAAAAAAGTTATCACCACCGTGACGATCGTCATGCTTGCTATCAAAAACATCAAAGAAATCAACGTAACCATAAAGATCGACAATACCAGAGCGAGCACCAAATTCCAGTTCAAGATACGTGTCGTTGCGAATGCCATAAGGAACCTTAGCATCAACGCTTTGCATTAAATTCATCTGCATCCAGTTGAAATCATTCTTCCGAATATTGCCATCAGTATAATCAGCAGCAACAGCATGGGCACACCCCATACTCATAACAGCACCAACTACCAGATTTTTAATCATTGATATATTTTTCCGCAACATATTCAATTCCTTTGAGAAAGATTGAACGGCGCCACACACAGAATAGTTGTGTGGCGATAGTTCTTAATTAGAGTAAGGTAAGTGTTTTGCAATAATTATTGACGTTTGAGCTTCAGTGTTCCCAGCAACATGATAAAAATAACCAAATACAATACTGGTATTGCGTACATAATTTTTTGCAATCCCATCGTTTTTTCCATTACCGCGCTGATTGCCGGGCTAAACATTGCTCCTGCACTACCGCTAATTAAAATGTAAGAAACGTTCTGGCTACTTGCACGCTTCACAAAAGAAACACCGTAAGCAATAAAGGAGTTATACAGTGCGGCACACACAAAGCCATAACTGTAGGCCAGATAATCTAACCCTGAAATATCTTTCTTCGTTACAATGATCGTAGTGATAATACAAGCCAGCAAAATAATACTTAACAGGAAATAATGTATCTTCACGCGGGCAACAATCCCGGTTGACACTAACGCGCCGACCAGTGCGGCCCCCCAATACTGAGTAATAATATTTCCGGCTTCTTCAAATGGAATACCAAATTTATTCTTAACAAACAGAGGTGCCCATGTCAGGAAGGTATAAAGCGCCAACATACCTAAAAACAGACCAATCCCACCGCTGATAATCCCAGGATTCCACTCTGACTTCACCGCTTCTGTCTGGCCAGAAACATGTGTTGTTTCGCAAGCTGCAAAGCGAGTTAGTGCCACAATCCCAAGGGTCAGTAAGGCCACCATACCAACGCTAAGGTAGCTGTAACTCCATGACATATTGTGGGTTAGCGCGAAGGTCGTAATCAACGGGAAAACCACCCCCGCAACGTTAAACGTAGCATCCTGTACCACCAGCATCGTACTCTGAATACGATCCTGCCAGACAGAAACCACGATCGTACCTGCCACGCATAAGCCAATACCGCCACAAAAACCGACGAGGGTCATAGCGACCATCACTGGCCATAAACCACTACTTAAATGCATTGTCAGTGCGCACAGGAAAACTATCGAATAGATAATTAACGTCATACGTTTTACACCGACTTTTTCAATCAGGAAAAAAGCGGCGATCGTGCCCGCTAATGCCCCTCCGTTCAGTAACGAAAAAATGGATGCGACAGCATTCACATCGGCATTGTAACGCATTGCAATCGGTTCAATCAGCATACCAAACTGACTGGCAAACCCTGCCATAATAAAATTTGCCAGAAAACTAATCAGCGTAAGTGCTATTTTATTCTTCATATAAAGACATCCCTGATTGGTTCAATAAAATTTCTTCGCTAAGCTGTAACTGCTGTATTCAGTGCCAGCTCAATCATATTATTAAAGGTTAATTGCCGTTCCTCCGCAGTCGTTTCTTCTCCCGTCAGGCAGTGATCAGACACTGTTAAAATCGCCAGCGCCTCAATCCCAAACTGATGTGCTAAGGCATACAATCCAGCCACTTCCATATCGACTCCCAGAACACCAAACTTCTCCAGTGCAGGAATTAAATTATCATCAGGATCGTAATAAAGATCGCCACTGAAAACATTTCCGACTTTGATATCAATGCCCGCTTTTTGCGCCAGAACCCATGCTTGTTGTAATAATGGGAAGTGTGCCGACGTTGCCATTGTATAGCCAGAACTACGTTTCAGATTCGTGACTGAGTCCGTTCCGGCTGCGACGGCAAGAATAATATCGCGCATTTTAATATGATGCTGTGTTGCCCCCAGACTACCCACCCGAATAATTCTCTGGACACCAAAATCATGTACCAGCTCATGTGCATATAACGTCATCGACGGTATTCCCATACCGTGACCCATTACTGAAACAGGTTGTCCGAAATAGTATCCGGTATAACCCAGCATATTGCGCACGTTGGTAACTTCCCGATAATCTACCAGGTAATTTTCAGCAATAAACTTAGCGCGTAACGGATCACCAGGCATAATAACAGTTGAAGCAAAATCACCCGGTTTGGCATTAATATGTGCAGTCATAACAATTCCTGAATCATTTATATTGAAGATATGCAGGGATTGTAACCAGACGTATGCAGAGAATTGAGGACAAAAGTCCTGCTGAGAGGATCGGCCTCTCATTTTTGAGAGTTATTGTTGTTGCGTTGCCGTCCGGGGAAAACACCGCCACCCCGCGCGACAGTCACGGGGGGACATCATGTCATATCAGGGCTTATCAGCGTGACCAAACAGTAACGCGGTATAATGGGGGTTCACTTTTCCGCTACGCTTACCGTCCGGACCAAAATAGCGATCGTCCCGGCACAGACGCTCATTGGTGTCACAAAACAGACCGCCCCGGAATGTAAAAGCGGTTGTATCAAATTGCCCGGCCGCTGCCAGCTTTTCGCCCTGCTTCTTGCCGACATACCTGGTGGTCAGCGCCACCGATATACCGTGCTTATTGGCACAGATCGATTTATCACACAGCACGCCCGGGGCCGGACTGTATGGCTCAACTGTCGCTGCGTTCACTGGCAATGACAGAACACTCACTGCCAGCAGGCCCAACACTTTTATCATCTTTCTCTCCTTATATTCTTCGCCAGCCGCTTTTGCCTGCTTCTCTCATCCGAACGGAATGACACCCGGGCGTAATATTTACAGTCGCTTTTCCAGTAAATGCGCTCTCATCAACTCCGAGGCGGCCTGTGCATCACCCTTTTTAATATGCGCCAGGATCTCTCTTTGTTTCGTCGCTGTATCAATGAAATACTGGCGGTCGTTGGCGGGTAATGACTCTCTGGTTTTTTCAAAGTAGGTAATCAGAACGTCAGAAAAAACCTGCAGGACACGATTGCCACTCGCCTGTAGCAGGAGTAAATGAAAATCCCTGTCATGACGGTCAGCTTCCTGCGGATTGTCAGCGTTTTCCTCAATAAACCGGAGTTCGTTTTCAAGTTTTGACAGCATTGCTGGAAAAATTCTTCGCGTTGCCAGAGGAATGATAGCGCACTCGATTAAGATCCTTGCCTCAGTAAACTCTGAGATATCAAACCCGGACAGGTCAAACTGCATCAACAGTTGGTTATTTATGTTATGAGAACCCACATTTTTTAACACACTACCCCGTCGGGGAGCGCGCTCAAGCATTCCCATTTGCACAAGCGTCCCGAGCGCCTGGCGAACTTTATATCTTGATGTATTAAAACGAATTGCAAGTTCAGTTTCTGTTTCGATACGTCCATCAGCATCTCGGTTTGCATCATCAAGCAGATAATTTTTAATATTTTCAAATAGTTCGTTTTTCTTATCCATATACACTCTCAGATTAAGGTACCGAAACAATCGTAAGTATAAATAATACAATAAGTTGAGTTAATTATTTTATTGTTATGATAAGATTATAACCCCTTATTATTCAAATTATATTAAGCTATTTGTTAATAAAAAGGAATTAATTATGATGTTATTCGTAACTCAGTTTGCGATAGTTCTTACATGTATTGGTATAGGCGGGCGTTTTGGCGGGATTGGTTTGGGTGCTGCGGGTGGGTTAGGACTGGCAATCCTGACTTTTGGATTTGGACTCCCCCCCGATTCTCCTCCGATAACAGTCATCTCCATCATTCTGGCTGTTATCACGTGTATCACTATTCTTCAGGCAGCTGGCGGTCTTGATTTATTTGTTACTATGGCGGAGCGGATCCTAAGGAAATGGCCAGGTGCAATAACCTTTCTGGGCCCTGCTGTTGCTTACCTTTTTACCGCTATTTGCGGGACAGGATATGTCGCTTTTTCCGTTTATCCGGTGATTGCAGAAATTGCAGCCGATGCCAGGGTTCGGCCAGAGCGAGCAATGTCGATGTCAGTTATTGCCGCTAATTTCGGTCTCATTGCCAGCCCGGTAAGTGCAGTCGTTACCGGAACAATCGCCGTTCTTGCCGGATTACATGTATCGGCTTTGGATATCCTGTCTGTCACAGTCCCCGGCACATTTCTTGGCTGTCTTGTTGGCTGTTTGTTTGTCTTTAAACGAGGTCATGAACTCGAAGATGATCCTGAATTTCAGCGCAGGATTGCGGAAGGTGAGTTTGAGTCAATAAAGGCTGAAGAACGCACTGCCAGCATGGTGACAAAAGAGGCAAAGAGAGGATTGCTGATTTTCCTTACCGGTATCATCCTGGTTGTCGTTATGGGGTCAATTCCTGAATTACGTCCGGTGTGGAATAACGGTACCGGGATGGAGCGCATGAGCATCCCGACAACGTTGCAGATAATTATGCTGACAACAGCATGTATTATTATGATGGTGTGCCGAATTTCGCCTTCAAAACTCGACTCAGGATCTGTATTTAAAGCAGGACTGGTGGGAGTGGTCGCCATATTTGGTCTGTCATGGATGATGAACTCCTTCTTTGAGGCATGGCACGAATTATTTAACACCGCTTTCCACGGTTTTCATAATCCGGTGCTGTTTGGCATTATTGTGTTCGGTCTTTCCGCTGTGATTTACAGTCCGGCAGCGACGGCTGTGGCATTACTGCCTGCGGGTGTGTTAATGGGATATCCGGCAGAAACATTAATTGCCTTGCTTCCGGTAACCTGCGGATCATTCATTATTCCGGGGGGAGCGCAGATTGGCTGTGTTGCTTTCGACCGTACAGGAACAACACGTATTGGTAAGTATGTAGTGAATCACAGCTATATGTTACCAGGTCTGGTTACCGTTCTCGCCTCAACCATTTTCTGCTTTCTCATTTCTAATTTACTGGCGTAGCGCCGAAGCGACTGGTGAAAGTCTGCAAGGCATCCCCTTCTGATGAAGCACAGAAGAGGATGCCTGTAATTAGATTTACTACGCAAACTTTAAAGGACAACCTGTGCAATCAGGTAGGCAAAAATAACCTGAGAAATGACCATAACAAAACCCGGGCGAATGTAGCTATGGTTGATAACAAACCGCCCTATTTTAGTCGTACCTGTCCTGTCAAACGCAACACAACCAATTTGGTTGGCACCTGGAATAATGAAGTCTCCACATGTACAGGCAAGTATTGCGATTAGAAACGGCGCGGGAATATTTAGCGTAACACCTAACGGCATAATAGCAGCAACCGTTGCAGCAGGGCTCATAATAACCAGGGAGAACAAGAAAACAACCACGCCAAAGAGCATCGGAGCACCACTAACAATCCCCCCAAACACTTTTATCAGTTCTGGTTGGTAGGCATCAAAAAAGGTCGCTGTCATCCATGAAACACCGAGGATTGCTACCACCCCCATTAGACCTGCGCGGAAGACAGACCCCGTATTGAACGTATTACTGGGGACTTTGCTGACAATCATAATAAACAGCGCGGCTGTCAGCATGATCATCTGAATAACCATTGGCGTTGATAGCCTTTTCCCATCCCATGAAGGCAGAAGTCCGGTAAAAGATCCCAGGATGAGCACCAACATCACGCCAACTGCAAATATCGCGACGCCTTTTTTGGCACCTGGCGTAGCAACATACTCTTTTTTCTGCTCATTATGCATGAACTCATATTCACCAGCAGCAACACGGCGCTGAAACTCTGGATCATCTTCCAGCTCTTTACCGCGTTTGTAGACAGAAAAACTGGTAACAATTGCCGCCATAAAAAATGAAGGGAGAGCAATTGTCAGTATCTGTCCAAGAGTAATGCCGGCATATTCATGCAAAATAGCAAGCATCCCTGCGGTAGCTGCGCTCATCGGGCTGGCTGCGACCGCAACACTGGCAGCAATAACAGTTGCAGATAACGCTCGTTCTGGACGAACCTTCGCCTCCGCCGCAACTTCAGCAACAACAGGATACAATGAGAATGCAACGTACGTGGTACCGCAGAATAGTGTAAATATGGAAGTTAATATTGGCGCAACAAACGTAATAGCCTGAGGTTTTTTACGCAGTAATTTTTCAGCCACACGCACAAGATAATCAAGCCCACCTGCGGCCTGCAATATACTCACTGCCCCAATAACACAAATAATAATTAACATGGCCGTAATTGATGGTGCGGATGGTTTTAGTCCAAAACCTAAAACTAATATTGTTACACCAAGCCCACCACCCGCACCGAGCCCCATTCCGCCATAGCGCCCACCGATACCAATACAGGCGAGCACAATAAATAATTGTATAAAGAATAAAGCGTCCATTTTTCACCTTAAAGCACCTCCCGAATATTGCACCCGGGAGGCATTGATTATTATGACAGGGATTACTTTAAATAAGACTTGGCATTTTCAATTTGTTTTTTAACTGCATCAGGTCCGGTTCCGCCATAAGACATTCTCGCTTTAATACAGGATTCTAAGGAGATGCTATCGTAAATATCGTTCTCAATTTTATCATCAAAAGAATGGAACTCTTCTAATGTGAGTTCTTCTAGCATCTTTTTATGTTTAATACAGTAATTCACTGCACTACCAACAATATGATGGGCTTCCCTGAATGGGATCCCTTTGCGGACAAGATAATCTGCCATATCAGTCGCATTAGAGAATCCTCTGGCAGCGGCACCGCGAGTATTCTCCGAAAGAACAGTCATTTTCTCGAGCATAGGAGCCATAATTTTCAGGCTGGTTTGCAGAGTATCCATAGAATCATAGACCTGCTCTTTATCCTCACTCATATCAGTATTATAGGCGAGAGGGATCCCTTTCATGATGGTCAGCATTGCCATCAGATTTCCGTACATACGGCCACCTTTACCCCGCATTTTCTCAGCAACATCAGGATTTTTTTTCTGTGGCATGATGCTGGAGCCCGTACAAAAATCATCAGAAAGCTCAATAAATTTGAAGTCCTGGCTGGAGAATAAAACCAGTTCTTCTGAAAGACGGGTGAGATGCATAAAACATACAGCTGCGGCTGCGGTAAACTCGACCATATGATCGCGGTCACTTACGGAATCAATACTGTTTTCTGTTGGCTTATCAAAACCCAATTCATGAGCGGTAAACTCACGATCAATTGGGAAAGTGGTACCTGCGAGGGCCGCCGCACCTAACGGACACTCACCCATGCGTTGATAGAGATCTTCGAATCGCGTCCAGTCACGGCGTAACATCCAGTAATACGCCATAATCCAGTGTGAAAGAAGAATAGGCTGACCTGTTTGTAAGTGGGTATAACCAGGCATTATCGCATTAATATTATTTTCAGCTTTGGCGATGATAATTTTTTGAAGATTGACAATATCCTGCTGAATTTCCCGAATTGTTGCTCTCATATGCATTTTAGAGTCAACGGTAGTTTGGTCGTTACGACTGCGCCCGGTATGCAACTTCCCACCAACAGGACCAATAATTTCTGTCATTCGTCTCTCAATAGCCATATGAATATCTTCATCAGCCGTATCGAAAACAAATTGCCCATCTTCAATCTCTTTATCTACCTGCCTCAGGCCACCAATGATGGTATTTGCTTCACTCTCAGTAATAATTCCCTGACGGCCCAACATTGTGGCGTGCGCAATACTCCCTTTAATATCAAAAGGGCAAAGACGCTGCTCCAGCATAATGGTCGCGTTATATGATTCGACTAGTTTATTTGTCGGCATATCAAAACGCCCACCCCATAACTTCGTAGACATAAAAACCTCCAGTATAAGTGTTGCAGAATGGTTAAATTTGGATTTAATCAGTTTTAATTCGTCCTCAGATTACAAAAGCACCATCTTAATTGTCAACAAATGAAGGCATTAAATCAATTTATACAGATATTAAATATATTTATTAAGCTTTATTACTTTCGCATTTATGGCTAAAAAATAAGATGTAGATCACATTTAAATGCAACTTGATTCAAAGTTGCATTTATTAAAGGCGCAAAAATGGAATAGAGATTATTTTATTTGGCGACAATTGAGGGGGGTATGTTTATTTTGGAGGGGGCAGCAGAAACGAATTTGCCCATCAGCAGGCTGGCCTTCGGTGAGAGACATGGATGTCTCTCATTAATCCCGATGAGCTTACTCTGGTAAGTGACTTGGGTAAGCGAACGTAGTCAACGCCGAGGAAGCGTGAAGGATGACGTGTATATCAACGTGGGATACCTGGATCATGAGTGATCTGGGTGGCAGGTAACGGATAAAAAACTCGGGCAAGAGAATCCCTTACAAAGAGAGGTCCAACTCCCTCTTTTATCTGGCGGCAGATGGTGCGCTACGCGATGGCGATTATTACTGATACTAAAGCAAAAAATCGCAAACCCGGCGACAAACAGCTCCCGCGCGCAGCGGTCGTTGGACACTCATAACCCTTCTTTTAGGGCTTTACTGTCTGTTGTTTTATCAGCATGTAACGGTTAATTAGCTGATGCAGATGCATATCCGTTTGCAGCATCAAGGCTTCTGGCGATTGTGCTCCAGCATCCATCAGACTCAGTTGGTACAGTTGTTCTTCAACTGGCACCGCCCGACTAAAATTCTGTGTGATGGCAAAGACCATCGATTTCAGTTCTGAGCCGGTCAGGTATTTCCCTTTGCGCTCATCCAGTGCATTCAGGCGCTGAGTTAATACCTGCAGACCACCCATGCCCTCATGCCAGCCAGAAAGCGATGATGCAGGCAAAGCGTTACTGCTGATGTAACGCTGCCATTGCACTTTCAATTTTTCAGCTTCAGTTGGTTGAGCAGTAGCAGCAAGCACAAAGCCGTAGTTTTGCAGCCACAGTGGTGATAGCTGCGCCAGCTCTGTCAGGGCGGCCTCATTTGCCACTATGGGTAACGGGCTGCTGGCTGGCGGATTTATTTGCTGCCAGCCCCACAGCCCTGCTGAACCCAGCACCAGCGTGGTCAGCACTCCCCCCACAAAACTTTTCCACGAACAGCCCGTTCCCGGCTCAGAAGATTCAGGCACAATGCGTGGTGTGGCGAGGTCTTCACGGACAATGTAAATCAGAGGTTCAGACGGAACAGCAGATACCGGACTCACTGAGCCAACAGATGACGCGGGTATGGTCACAGCTCCCGTGTCACCACTGCCTGCATCAATATTTTCGAGGCGTATCACCGCATTATGCATAAAGGCGCATAGCTCCCCTATCTGACTGGCGTTTTTTAACTCCAGACGCTGCAAATGCTTACACAAAGCATCAAGGTGCTCTTCCGCCCTGTAAACCTGTGGCAGGTCAACATAATTCAGCTCCAGCGTCCGCAACACTGAGTGCAGGCGCTGGGTGAATCCAGCGAGGATCTCCATCCTTGCATGGACCGGTTGCGGCCAGAGCGTTCCCCATTGATGCATCAACAAGGCTTCCAGAACAGCCAGCCCTTCATTAAGCCCCACCAGCCCCGCCATCCGTGTGCGTGCCAGCGTATACCAGCACGCCGTTTGCAGTTCGACGCCGTTCTGGCGAAACAATGCCAGACTCAGTTGCTCAACACGTCCCCAGTCAACATCAGGCCGCGCCGGGTGTGAGAGTTTGGCAAGCTCATCACGCAGAGCAGCATAATCCGCCAGCAGGCGCGGATCGCCGCCAGTTTTAACTTTACGAGAGTGAATGTCATTCATGACCAAATATCCATTTAACCTGTATGCTTATTGCCCGATTTTTGTCACGCAGAACGACAGCGAAGAGATCAAAAGTGATTACGCACGGGTAGTCGTGCCGAGGTACTGCTGTTGTTTGAGGTGTCTCAATAGTACCCGCCCTTCGGGTTTAAACTCCGTGCCATAGCGTACCAGGCCAATACCTTTGAGTTCAGCGTCAATGGCATAACGTAGTTCGCCAGGGATTTCCTGTTCCAGCAGCACAACCGCTATTGTTTTCAGGCGCGGTTCATATTTGAGTAATACGGCCGACAGAGTCCCCATCAGCTCATGCGCCGTACCGGGCATCCCTTGCAGGATTTTGGTCATGTCCGGAAGGCCGTAGTCTGGCAGATGCGCCAGCGTCCCTGCGCGGCAGTTAAGCACGCGCTGCATGTTGTCCAGTACGGACAGGATGACCTGATTTTCTTCACTGACCTGGTGAAGGTCGAGACCACCGGAGAAATTACCCGCGAGCATCTCGTACAGCGAGGGGGATTTGTGAGTCTGAGGCATTATTTATCCTTTATCGGTAACAACGTCAGATGGTTATTCCCTGCCTCAATCACCCGCGCCTTGTCCGGATCGAGTTCTTCACGGTCTATCATCAGCTTCCATGTATTTTTCACCATATCGGGATGGCGGAACAATCCCACCACGGCGACGTATTTCGCCCCCTCTTCCATCGGCATATCGAGCAGTACATCTCCACCAGGTTTAACCACCACATCGCGGGTGGCCAAAAGATCAGCCCCGAGAGCCGTTTCACTGTCTTTCAGCAGTTGCTGGTACACGCTCTTGTCGAAGGTTTTATTATCTTTGAGCTGATAAATTCGCACCACGACCGACTCGGAGAGCGTGTTGTTCTCACGTGCATCGGTGTTCAGGGCTTCGCGAGCGGTAAAATCCAGGTGTAGTACCTTAATCTTCTTGTAAAAAATGGCATTGAAGGCCGATTTAGTGCCATCGGTGACGCCCTGCGTCACCCCACAGCCTGCCAGACTGAATGCCAGCAGCGGCAGTAGACAGCACGTGGTCTTAGTTAAATTTATACGTAACACGTCGGTTTCCTTGTTGTGGTTTCGCAGGCTCCAGCCCGGTGTAATAACCCAGTTCCGTCGTAAAGGTTTGCGGGATATCGTCCAGACATTCATCGTCTTCCACACCCAGCACTCCATTCATCCCAAGCCAGAATGGCCCTTCACCTAACGGCGGTACAGCCAGCAGGCGGGTACGGGTAGTCAGGGTAATTTTTGCCTTGAATCGCCAGCCCAGATAAACCCGCAACATCACCAGAAAATCCTGATACAGCAGACCATCCGGCTTCCAGCCCTGCGCTTCCTGCTTATTATCCGTGGACAGGGCAATCAGCAACTGGCTGTTGGCATCCATCGCTTCGTCACCCAGGGGCGTATTACCGTCCAGTAGAAAATCCTCATTACCGTAAAAGCCCAGAGGCTGATTCACTTCCACCGGCCGAAGACAGTAGGGGCTGACCTGCACGGTGGTATCCGGTGCAAGCAGGCTAATCAGCGACTGCATCCCCTCCTGGGTTTTACCCGGCTGACGCAACACACCCAGTAATGCCAGAAAGCGTGACACCGGAGTGGCAATTTGGTTTGCCGTGCCTGGGATCCCCAGCCCCACCAGACCCAGCAGTGACTGTGAGATACTGTCGGTACCTCCGGGTTCGAAGGCTGCCGGGTAGGAGTATTTACGCCAGATGCGGTAAAACTGGGTCAGGATGCGGTGGCTGAAGATATCCAGAAACCCCTGCAGCGCCTCATGCCCTTCCCGGCGCTGGGTAATGTCATCGAGATAGGCCGTCGGCAACGGGGAATCAACACCGTACATCCCCATAAAGGTCGTGCGGATGAGCGGTGGCCTGCTGTCATCATCCTCGTCATATTCGACAGCCTTCAGTTCACTCGCCGGGAAACCCATCCCCGGATGCGGCGCAAAGCGCACCGGATCATCGGTTGGATGGCTGGTTGAACCCATCAATGGCCTGTCGGGATTGAGTTTCTCCAGCAACTGGCATAAGCGGTAAAAGTTAATACGGTGAAGGTCTGCCTCCAGCCGTGGTGTCAACCGGGAATACGGCGATTGTGTTTCTCTTCCCATTCCAGGCGTTCTCCGGTCGGTTGCAGAATGATAATCAGGCGGTTAAACAGGTAGATGTCTGTGTAGAGTGCAAAGAAGCGGCTCAGCATCTCGCCGAACAGACAGATATCGCCGCGTCCGGCAAAACCATGACTGTCCAGCGTCACTTCAATCTGCACGCCGCGTACCAGGTAGCCCTGTTCAAAGCGCTCGGTTTCGCTGTGCTTCACGTCGATAATGGCTTCCAGACGGCGGCGGTTCATCTCGCTGTCGGTCCACTCATACAGCGCCAGCGTGCCGCGCAGCACATCGGCGTTATCCATCATCGAGAGAAATCCGCTGCCGAGATGGCTGAGTACGCGCCAGTGAAAACGGTCCTGCGCAGGTGGATAACAGGGCAGCGTTGGCGCACAAAGGTTGCGTACCGCAATACTGGCCGACGTGGTTTTCATCACGGTGTCGAGCACGGTACTTTGCAATGCTCTGCGAGGTAGCTGGCCATTGGTTCCGGTAAGCGTCAGCGACAGGCTTTCATCTTCCGGCACCGTGTGGTTATCAAACGCTTCACCGCCGAGGATGAGCCAGGTGTTATGCAGTCCGGACGGGCCGCGGCGCACACGGGTGTGGTAGTAATATTCCGGCGCTTCATGGCGCATCATTCCACCTTTGTGGCGAAAGCTTGAGAACGGCACGTAAGTATGCTGGCTCGATGACATCACCGAATCCACGGCGTAAATCTCGGTATGGCCATCCTGTACGCGCATCGGGCGCAGCATGTACTCCGTCTGCAGTGAATTGAGCGTCAGCGGGTCAGATTCCAGCGGGAACAGATTAATTACCGGCACGCAGTTCAGACGCAGATGCTTTTCGCTAAAGCTGAAGTCATGCTCCCAGCGTTCCGCCAGTACCACGTCGATTTCAAACCAGGGAAGCTCCGTCGGAAAGGCCACGGTCTCCAGCCCACGCAGGCCCGTGAACATGAATTTCTCGCGGAAGGTAAAATATTCCAGCAGCAACTGGTAACCGCTGAAACTGCTGTTGCCCTTCGGCCAGAGGGTATCGTCATCACCAAACCCGAGTGCAGTGAAATGCCCGGCCAGCGGTCTTCTGTCCACATCACCAGGCATGCGCAGCCATATTCTGGCCACATTCATGGTGAACGCTTCATGCATGGCGCAGGCCAGTGGCGCATCAGCATTGAGATAGAAAGGAATATGGCTGAGATCGATACGGCTCCAGTCCGCGAGTTCGCTGCAGTTAAAGCGCAAAGTGACAACAGAGCGTCCATCAGGATCGGTCGACAGACGGGCATGTTCCAGCGACAACGGCTGAAGGCCGATCTCTTTGGTGGTGGTATACCGGCAACGTGTGC
Organism: Citrobacter sp. S-77; assembly: GCF_963864895.1. NCBI lineage: Bacteria > Pseudomonadati > Pseudomonadota > Gammaproteobacteria > Enterobacterales > Enterobacteriaceae > Citrobacter > Citrobacter sp. S-77. The sequence continues at coordinate 1,650,322 of NZ_CAWLWU010000002.1, read as the reverse complement.
CTTTTTCCCCAATTGGCCGGGAAAGGACTTCGAATCCTTTGACGATACGCATCTGCTCTTTCATTTCACGCCAGTCGGGGCTGAACTCCACCACGGACATAGACGGAATGGTGCGCAGGTAGTGCGGCCACAGCAGACTGACCAGCCCTTCGGTCAGTTCCGGCAGGTCATCGTCGAGCTTTTCACGTAAACGCCCCATCAGGAAGGCAAAGCCTTCAAACAGACGTTCCACGTACGGGTCACGCGCACCCGCTTTATCAAGATTGAGCATTGCCGCCTGCTCAGGATGAGCACGGGCAAATTCTTCGCCGGCTTCCAGCAGGTAGCGCATTTCAGCGTCGTAATAACGCAGGGTTAAATCTTCCATAGTTTTTATAATCTTTCATTGAATCATCAGGCGCAGAGAACGACTGCACGGGCGGGATCTAAAGCAACCAATCCGGAAAGCAGCAAATCCATTTCGACCTGCAGGCGCGTTTTATCCACGTCACTGCGACCGGCTTTAGCGCGCAGCAGCTTGAGTCTGCGGGCTTTGACTTCAAACATTAGTTCCGGCGTCCACTGTTCGAGGGTCAGTTGCTTTGCATCGCTATCAAGTTCGCGCAGCAGATGCAGCGCCATTTCGTTTTTACCGTACTGTTCGCTTACCCGAGCCATCAGCAGTCGCATCAGCCACCGATCCCGGGAAGAGGTGTATCCCGGCTGGACGAGAAGCCAGTTAAGCGCAGCTTCAATACCTTCACTGTCCGCTTTCGCCAGCACTTCAGACTCCAGCGTCAGCACATCATCACTGTCAGCGGATACGGCTGATACCGGCTTATCATTCCATCCTGACATGTCATCAAGCACACTTTCGTTTATCCAGTTCATGGTGACTTCATCAGCGAAAGGTGTGCCGTCACTGAAAGCGAGTGCTTCCAGCCCCGGCAGACGCGCCAGCAAACCTTTAATGTCACGGCAGAGAATATCGGCACGCACGCTGTCATTATCCAGTTTCACCAGCGCCTGCCAGGCATACCACTGCACATCCAGCCACAAGTGATTGACGCCCTGAGCCAGCAACGTGTCCGTATGTTCCAGCAATTCAGACCAGCTTTTCTGCAGATACAGACGTTTGAGGTGCGCCTTGTTATCGGGTTTAGGCGGGACCAGACGAGTGCGCCCGGAGGCATCCAGCGGCGGAAGTTCAGTTAGCGTATCCCAGCGAACGCTTTTCAGCAGATGATGTCCGGCCAGCCACCCTCCCGGCAGGGAGCGCAGGTATTTCGCCAGCACCTTAGCCTGATCGAGTAAATCACGTCCCGACGTGACAGCATTCATCACTGGCGCAGAAGAGTCTGACACCGTTATTGCCCCCTCTTCCCGACTGGTCTGTGGCACCAGACTGTTGGCACCGCCGTTCTGTACCAGACGATTGTCCAGAGCCTGATACAACCCCCCAAGCTCCGGACGGGCATCTTCATCAAACAGTTGAAAAGACTGTTCCGCCAGAAGCAGCCCGCCTGTAATGCGCTGCATAACAGACATGTCCACTTCCGGGTATAAAGACAGGCTGTCAGTCACGCGACTGCTGCCAAGCCACTCCAGGGCAGTTTTACGGCTCCTTTCACGACGTGGATGCAGCCTGGAACCGAACCGCTCAAGCATTGCCGCCAGAAGTTCAATCCCCTGTGCAAAACCGGATTCACCGTCCTGATGCAGGCGCGCCCAGACATAAAAGGTGATAACGCGCAGATCTTTGCAGGTGCCGGTCAGCAACTTTTCCGTCAACTCGCAAATCAGTCCCGTATCAATACCGGAAAGTTTGTTGACCTCTTCGCGAATGCGCTGAAAATCGTCGTCATAGCCTGGATCTTCGCCGGTTGGCTCATTGTCGCTAATCGGCTCCAGCCAGCGCGCCCACTGAGTGCTGTGTGACCGCGCACTTGTCAGCAAAGTCTGCTCATCAGCACCGCAGGCGTGAAGTACGCTTTGTAATGTCGCCATTATTCCATTCCCTCCATGGCTGAATTCCCGGCTCTGTCCAGAGTCTGCGAGGTCGCAGAGGCATCCACACTGAATATCTGCTCCGGCAGACTGAAGTTACGCAACGTCAGCAGTGCCAGCGGTCCGTTTCCGAGTTGTGAGCGCAGCACCCACTGCAGCGTTCTTCCGTCTGGCGCGGTAAAGCTCAGCATCCACTGGCTGCGATCAAGCTGCTGGCGTTTACCCTGCTCCAGCCAGCGAATAAAGCCCCAGGTGCCGCCGTAATCCCCGAACAGCCGCGCACCGGCGCTGGTCGACGTCCAGGTCAGCATCGTTCCCGGCTTCCAGGTTTCGCCCGGCCAGCGGAAAGACTGCCAGTCGGCCATCTGGTTAAAGTAATGCAACTTCTGTCCGTCAATCGTTAACTGGGTTTCCACCACCTGCGCTGCCGGGCGGGCCTGTAGCTCAAAACTTATCCCCTGGCTGCCGTCAGTAAACAGAATGTCCGACAGTTGACTCAGTTGATTCACCGCCCGCAGAAAAGCCGGATTAAATATCAGCCCCTGGCTGTGTGCAGTGTCCGGTACCCACTGACTCCCCTCTTTGTGCAGTACGCCATTGAGCTCGGTGGTCAGGAACCGGTCGATACGACCACTGTCTTTACGGATAAACTCGGCCAGCATCGGCAGGGAAGCGTCACTCTTGCTCGCCGCAAACGGGAAACGCCCCTCAAAGGCCGTGTGCCAGTTCGCCACCACCGAGCGGTTCCAGCGGTCATTCAGACTGGCGGCTGACGGTTGCAACACCGTCTCCCAGGCCTGAGTCAGCGGCTGAACAAACATCGTGTTGCCGAAACCACTCCACTCCTCCCCGAGGCTTGCCGCCACCAGGCTGCCGTACTGTTGCGTGTCGGTCAGGTCCACACTCTTGCCCTGGAAAACCGTCTGCGCAAGCGTCTGCATCATCTCCTGCGGATCAGATGCACTCGCCACCTGCTGTAGACGCAAACGTACACGTGTAATACGGGTCAGATAAGTTTGCAGGCTCAGCGTGTTGTCAGCAGACATCACATTGCTGGCTTTGTTTTTTCCCATCAGTGTCAGTAAAGGTCCGAAGGTGTCATCCAGCGGTCCCTGCGGGCCTGTGGCCGACTGGTCAATCACCGGTTTATCCTTCCCGGCGACCAGGTCTTTGGCCGACTTAATAATGGAGTCAGAAAGGCCCTCCGTCTGTTGCCCGGCCTGTCCCTGCCAGGCGATGGTGTTCATCAGGGCAATCAGCGGCGACTGACGCACATCGCTCATCAGCGTCAGCTGGTCGGTCACATCGGCGATGTTGTGCGCCGGGTTAAGTCGCAGGCTGTTGAGGAAGTTGAGCCAGCTTCCGGCAAAATCAATGAAATAGCGCTGGGTCAGACGCGCTTTCAGCGCTTCCGGGGATAGCTCCGCAGACACTGCCTTGTGGTTGTCACTCAGCACCCAGTCTATTTCATCCCGGCGAGTGTTGGCCGCATTCTCAATGGCCTGCTCAATACCGCCTTCCCATGCCTGACGGGTGAACATCCCTGGAACCACCTCATCGGTGGTAAACAGACGTCGGGCATCGGTACCATTGGTCATGTCTTCCAGTGAGACATCCGCAAAGTTGCGCCGTACCGATTTGAGCATATTTTCATACAGCGTCCCTTCTGCATTGCGTCGGCCAATCTGCTGCAACAGCACCTGACGGCTCTGACTGACCAGAGAAGCATCCGGTGTGATTTTCCACTGCGGCTGATTGGGCAGTTCGGAAATGTAGAACGCCCACAGGTCTGGCGACAGGCTCTGCCACAGGCCCGTTGAAATGCCCCTGTGCGTCGGCTGTACGGTTTTCATGGTCTGCGCGTAAAACTCGCCATCGGCTTTATCAGGACGGGCCATCATCAGCCAGGCTTTAAGCTGGTCATAGCCCGGTTTCGCCAGTTGCGCACGCCTGTCGCTGTTGGGGACGGAATTTGCCAGCACGGTGAGCGTCTGCATCAGGGAGATATTCGCCGGATCACGGATCAGGTGATTGTTCGCGACGCCATACCACGGGAGCATCGCATTAAGTAGCTGCTGATTATGGTCAAGACCAAAGCGCTGATACCAGGGGGCCCCCTCCTGAACATGGTGTTGCAAACGACCCGCGTCGTTTCGCAGTTCATGTAATGCCGTCAGCTGAAAATCAGAAACGGAAGGATGTTCCACCAGGTTGCGGGCTTTTCCCGCAACAGATGAAATCTGTCCATAGTTCATGGCAAAGGAGAGTATCAGCCCCACCATCCAGACACCGATGATGGTCATCAGCGTCCAGGCGAGCGTCTGCTCCCAGGGCAGCCCGACACGGCGGCCGCGCACGCGGGTACAGTCGCCAACGACGCCATCCCAGGTCACCGGCAGGGTCAGAGCATGACGCCGCGATCCAGGGATATTATTCTCAACATCAGCGTAAGCAACGACGTTTTCAGGCGATGGACTTCCCGTCAGGCTGAACATCAGGCCACGCAGCGGAATACGTTGCTGGGAGGCTGACAACCATGGCGTCAACTGCTGAGCCCAGCGGCTGATACCGCCCTCTTTCAGGTGCTGACCCAGACGTAACAGAAAGTCGTGACGGTTATTCTCAATGACCTGACTGACACCCTGCGCCCGCAACTCCGGTAGCATTCGCTCAAGCTGGCGGGTAATATCCTCTTCTTTGGCACGCAGCGGGAAGCTTGCCCCGACAGCCTGCTCAGGGCGCTTCGTCTGCGACCAGTCGCTGTCGCACAGTTTCCACAGCCAGACCGGGGCGCAATAGCGCAACAGTTCACTGATTTTCTCCAGCCCCCGCAGGTCGCTGTCGCTGATTTGCGGCGTGAGCGTCTGCCCTTCCGCAATGACCCGGACAATCCCATCCAGCGGGCGACCACGACGCAGTTTGCGCAGCGCGGCGTATTTTTCCTTATCGGGCTCAGCAGTCAGACTGCCGCCGTAAATCAGAACAGTGCGGTTGCCTTCAAGCCACTGCTGGCTTTGCAGGCCGGGGAGCAGTTGATCGATAGCGGTTTCGTCGCCGGTGATTAAGAGGAGGCGAACATTGCGGCGCCAGAAAAGGCCGTAGCGGCGGCGGAGGTGATCTTTTATCGGATTTTTTGTTCTGTCTTTTTTCCTCGTACTACGTGAATCAAATACAGTAGCCTTATCAACTCTACTGGTCTGAATGCGCAAACCTCTTTGGTAGGACCAAACACCGAAGTTCATCAACATCAGAAACACGGAGAATAAAAACATACATAAAAACCAGAGATTTACCTTTTCTTTTGTAGAACTCCATCCAAAGGTGTCCCCATAGTAATAACACCCAAAAAAAGTAAGTAAACCAAAGAGAATGAGGCATGAGACAAGCCCAATTACTCTCCATTTTGCTGAGGTTCTCAATTTATTGCACCCTGCTATTATCAAACGGCTTAATGACATTAAAAACGTAATCATTGCCAACGCTGGTGATCATCAATACTGGCGCCCTAGTCTTCTCAGAAATAAACAGGGACAGAGGAAATACCAACCAAAAATGCTCATTGCCTAATTGACCCAGCACTAGATTCAAGTTTTGAGTTTCATACTCCCACTCAACATTCATGGATAATTTCGAAGTTCGCAATACATCTGAAACATCTAAAATATCATCCTCACTCATGTTACTAAAAAACACTTTTGAGGTTTGAAGAACATCTGACTGGTAAGCAATCATATGAAGAAACTCCTGTTTGGTCAGCGCCTTCCCGCACGCCATTGCACGCAAAGCAATACCACTATTTGTGTTACCAGGAAGCTCTTCTTTATTAGTGACCAACAGAATTGAAGCAAATTCTGTTAGTTCAGAATCATATTTCTCTACGCTTTCAACGTTGGCAGAAATAATAATGGTCACCAGCTTATTTTCCATGCTGGATAACCTATTAAATTCTTGTTCTACAGTGTCATTCAAATAATAATGTCTATTCAGACACTTTTGAGGGAAACCGATTTCGACCCAACACTCTTTAAACGTGGGGAAAGTGATATTGCTACTACCATAGGTAAACATGACATCGAAAACACATGTTTTCGCAAGGTCCATCACTGTCGCTCTGACAGACGCTAAAAGTTCGCAAATCAACTGTTCTTCAGTGAAGGCTTCTCCATTATGGCCTCGCAACTCCAGTCGCTGTTTATTGTAAATATCAACAGATTTACCGGAAGCCAGATCTGATTGAGAAATATCTGGAGGGATAAACAATTTATAAGCAGATACAAAAATCTTCTTGCTGGCCCATTCAGTCCATTCTTGCTTTGCAATTACAGATTCCTGTTCATAAGCCTCAAATGCCGACAAGCACATTCCATAATAATAAACCCGAATGGCAAGGGCGACAAAAAATGCAAACATCCCCGAAAAGAATAATGGAAGTGACAATGGTAAAATATTTTTTCCTTCAGTGGGAACGGCTGACCTAGCAATAACCACAGCCATTACCATAATAAATAAAATACATAAAAACGAAAAAAACCATCTTTTCCACTTTATCTTCAGGACACTTTCCCTTGGTGGAATTATTTGCACCGGCCAACTCATATTCAACTCCATTATTAAATCTGGTGTACTTTCCTTATGCTAAAGAAGTTGCCTTTCGCTAATCCTGACTTTGTATTCTGTTTTTTATATCAGTATATAAAGGAAGGCTTTCACTGCGGTTATTCAGTACATATCGGTCAAATACCCCACTTTGATAAAATAAGTGTTGTGCTATAAGTACATCAAGACCAAACTCAATAGCCTCGTTATCAACTGAAGCAAAATGTGAATAAAAATAATGTAGAGCAGGATGCAACAACCTTGCGGCTTGTTGTTCACTAAGTCTTTCCACAGCTTGTAATTTACGATACTGTCGCAATATATTATTGATAACTAAAATATTACTCATGTCTGCTAAGTTTAATGCTGTTAAGCCCAGTGAATAGTTTAATTTTTTTAAGCCTTCCCCATCTCCGCTCACTATTTGTGCTGTACCATCTCCATTAATATAGCACCAAACGTTAATGTTGCTTAATAACTGTTGTCTTTGCCAATCATCAAGAACAGGCAACAACAGTCCCAAAACTGATGGATCAAAATATCGAATTAATACATCACCGCCTGATTGAACAGGTTGTACCGCAGACCGGGAGATGTTTTCAGAAAGTTGCTCTTTGGTTAATTGTGTCGAGATCCATGCGCAAATACTTCGCCCTTCCCCTGCATTAATTCGTTCAGCATTCAGTTCATGTAGTGCCTGCTGAATACTATTATTAAATAATTCTACATCCCCGGCCTTTTGAGCATCGAGAGGAACAATATATAAAAATAACGCGTCCTGAAGTTCATCATGACACATTGTAACTGGGTAGAGTTCACGGTCTTTGAGGAGGGATAGCAAAGCGCTATCTGACTGATATTTTATTAAAGTAAAATCAATTAAAAGATAACAAAATCCATTTCTTTCAAAAACATCATTTAAAATCTTCATTTCATCATAATACTTATTATTCATACCCTCACCTACCATACAGCCTCAAAATTTATTTTAGAATTAGCAGATTACTATTTCCGTAAATAGCAACATTATGTAATCTTCCCCCATCAAGAACTTATACTAATTATCACAACAGAAGATGAATCAGAGAATTCATCACTCTTACGTAGCTTTAGTGACTGAAAATTATACCCCATGGATAAGCATTCAAGTCAGAACCTTCCCAAGAAATTTGATCTATACGAAAATTATTATCCTTGTTGTTTTTTTGCATTTTAATTTTCAATATCAAAGGATGTCCATCTGTCACGACCGTCACTACTGATTTCAATTTATTATTCTCTAATAATGTAATTTTATATTCCGGCCCGAATTTAAACGGGAGTGCATTCAGTTTACTACCAGCGTACATAACATCATCAAATTGCAATCCATGATCCATCTCAAAATCAGATCGCTCTTTCTGAGTTAATTCCCTCTCCCCCCAGAACTTAGCGCCAGATAATATTGACGCATCATTTTTAAGATTCAAAATTCCTTTAAATGAGTAAGTTGTTGCAATGTTTTGGAAAAATTTTGATTTTGTATCGGGAGTAAGAAGTTGCCATGTTTCATAGAAATCATTTCTCTTCCATGCTTCGACAAAATTTTTTGCAACAACCAAAGGTTCTTCTGATTGGACTCGCTGAGAATAGATCCGCCGTGCAGAAGCCTCTGATATTGTAGGCCAAATAACTGTGAGTGAAAGTATCATAATCACTAATCTGACCATATGTCTGGTGGCATAAATCATAAATAACCCCATGTCTGCATTACGTTTAATTAGGTGCATATCGTCGTGTCAATGACATCAAAATATTCCCGAAAACATGCGCTGTGGAAAGATTTCAAACAACTGCTGATTTTTTCCAGAGAGCCGTAAGGGGATAATGCCGGGGACGTGGCAGCTCGCGTGTTCACGGCCTGCCGTTCATCACCTCGATTTCCTGCTTGGTACGTAAGTCGGATAAACTCTCAGGCCTAACAAATCGTGAGCATATCTGCTTTTGTTTTGTCGAATTCATTGCACATCCTTTATTGCTGATTGCAGCTCTTTATTCTGATCAGCCAAAATTTCGGTCTCTAATTTACTGGCATTTTCCTGTAACCCTTTCACGACGTTAGTCAGAGATTTCTGATAATACCCTTCCAGCTTTTTCAGGCTTCCGGCCTGCTGCATTATCATCCTGCCTGTTAACGTTATCAGTAATAAAACCAATTCTCCCCTGAATAAATAAACTTTCCACTGGGGCAGGCTGGTTTATTCTTATCACCAGGATCATACCACTTACCTTTTTTCATCAATTGTTGCTCTCGCTCTTTTGTTATTTTATTGAGATTAACTGTTGCGACATTTTTCATTCCCAGCAGGTGGAGTATATCCTCTGTTAATTTACATCGTGTTGAAGCGCAGGCTTTGTAAGCAGAAAACGCTATCAATCCGGCAATTGATAGATTTACACCTAATGCCATGACAAAAAGCCAGAAATAAGTCGTGAGAAAATCCTATCCACTCTTCCAGTCACCATCGATAATTGTATGAATGACTCCTACAGATACCAACATAAACAATAATATTGCAGTAAGAATAAACATATTCTTAATACGCCACAGCATGTGAGCTATATGTCCCATATCACATTTGGGGCATATTGACACGATACGTTCTTCCGGCAGTGCAATAGCGTAAACCTCATAGTGGTCATGCTGCCACTCTGCAATCATGTCCACATTGTCTCCAGCCTTAAGACCGGTTGTTCCCACCCAGCCCCGAAAGGGTTTGCCGTTAATTGTGCCTTGAACATATTCAGCCGTGTCATTTGATGATTCACTCTCGACCATAATTACCGTCCCAACGCAAGGACTCCCTGCTGCAGCTGCACCACGCTGCCCATCGGATATATCCGGCAGACTGCTGGTCCGATATGCTTCCACATCAAAAAACTCTCTGAACCTCTCGTAACTGAAGGATTCCTGCCTTCCACTAATTTTTTCCAGTGGGCCATAAGGGGGGTAATACCGGTGGCGGTGGCAATTCGCATGTCCATGGCCTGCCATTCATCACCTCTATTTCCTGTTTGGTCCGCAAATCGTCCAGCTTTTCTGGATCAACAAACCGTGAATATACCTGTTTTTGTTATCATGAGATATTCTTTATTACCTATTGCCTATTGCCTATTGCCTATTGCCTATTGCCTATTGCCTATTGCCTATTGCCTATTGCCTATTGTCGCTTCCAGCGCTCTATTCTGCACTCCATAGTATGTTTAAAGGTGATGTTTAGTAATAGAACCAATATTCTGCTGAATAAAGAACTTTTCCACTCGGGCATGCAGGCCTATTCTTATCACCAGGGTCATGCCACTTACCTTTATCTTTCAACTGCTGCTCTCTTTTTTTCGTTATTTTATTGAGATTAATTTTTGATACATTTTCCAACCCCAGCAATTGACATATTTCCTCAGTCAGCTTACAACGGGTTGGTGCACATGCTTTGTATGCAGAATATGCGATCAAACCTGAAACGCCCCCCCCC
>NZ_CAWLWU010000002.1:1503670-1640010 GCF_963864895.1 Citrobacter sp. S-77 | reverse complement strand
ACGTACTAACCTAACCGTAAGAACCCCCCGACCCCCCCCCCCTAGCATAGCCATAATGTATAGCCATTGGTATACCGAAAGGAAATTTAAAAAACTAATCCAGGAACCCTCAGCCATATCACCAATGACGCCAAACAACACCACAGTGAAAAAGAATATTGCGGTGAGAATAAACATATTTTTAATTCGCCACTGCATATGAGCAATATGCCCCATATCGCATTTCGGACAAATTGAAACTATTCGCTCTTCAGGAAGGGCAATGGCATATACTTCATAATGGTCATGCTTCCACTCTGCAATCATGTCCACATTGTCTCCAGCCTTAAGACGGGTTGTTCCCACCCAGCCCCGAAAGGGTTTGCCGTTAATTGTGCCTTGAACATATTCAGCCGTGTCATTTGATGATTCACTCTCGGCCATAATTACCGCCCCAACGCCAGGACTCCCTGCTGCAATAGCAATTGCTGCGGCTGCACCACGCTGACCATCGGATGTATCCGGCAGACTGCTGGTCCGGTACGCCTTGACGTCAAAATATTCCCGAAAACATTCGCTACTGAAGGACTCCAGGCGGCCACTAATTTTTTCCAGGGGACCATATGGCGGTAATACCGGCGGGGGTGGTAGTTCCCGTGTCCACGGCCTGCCGTTCATTAGTTCGATTTCTTGCTTAGTTCGTAAATCGGCTAATTTTTCAGGCTTGATAAACCGAGAACATATCTGCTTCTGTTCAACTAGACTCATGAAATATCCTTTATTGCCGCTTCCAGGGCTTTATCCTGCTCCACCATAGTACGGTTTAACGGAGCTGTACCAAATACAGATTTTTTACACCACAACTGAAGTTCATCATCCGATATCCAAGTCGCGATCACCTGAAGTAGCGTTATCGCCACTATTGCTTCCCAGGTCATCAGCACCGCAAGTACCCGGATACCTAAAAACTCTGCGGCCAGAAAGCCACTGATTTTTCCGGCGTATTTTTGGGCAAGCGGCTTATCAATTATTTCCAAGAGTAGACCAACAGATTTTACAGCCCCTAAAGCATCAACGAATGTTTTTAGTCCCAGAACGCTCATCAGAACAAAACGATTATTCTGGAACTCTGCCTCCGTTGACCTCCAGTCCGCATAAACCGAAAACAGCGAAGCCGCACCACCCGCAACCGCTCCGGCCCCTTTAATCCATGCCACTGTCAGCGGCCGGGCTTCCAGCCCCTTCTCTATCGCCGGTAAAAACACCGAAGTACCCTGGCTTACCATCGCCAGCCCACTCGCCATCAGACTTGCCATTGATTTCTTGTCATCACTTACCTGTCCGCACAGGTAGATAAAATCCACTGCATTCAGCACCAGCAACAGGCTGTTTATCTTCACCAGACGGTACTCACCCAGGCCTTTCTCTGTCGCAAAGTGCTCTTCCAGCTTGCTGCTCAGCGTCTGTTTTATGGTCGTCACTTCGCTCTGGCTTGCCATAAAGCGTCGACTGCTGCGAATGCCTGCCAGCACCGTACTGCGTAGAGCGGGGGCATCATGAAGATATTCATTGACCATGGCCTGGACTTTTTCTGACGGGATACCAGCCCTTACCATAAACACCAGGCGGAACGCGGTGGTCGAAAGCTTCTCTCCCATCTTATCAACCCGCAGAACCCGGCTTACCCGGTCTCCCACTGTCACGATAAACGCGTCTGTTTTGAAGATTTCGGTCTCTAATTTACTGGCATTTTCCTGTAACCCTTTCACGACGTTAGTCAGAGACTTCTGATAATACCCTTCCAGCTTTTTCAGGCTTCCGGCCTGCTGAAGCAAGCCCGACGTCACGACAGTGGCCGTCAGCGGCGTCACCTCTTCATCCTTCCGGCCTTTCACAGTCGCCAGAAACGGCTCTAGTTCCGCCATCAGCTCCGGATTGTTTGCCGTCACATGCCGCCACAGCAGATTGGTACGGTTATCTGTGCTGTATTCCCCCCACCACCCGTCAAGCTTTTTGGCTCCCACCGGACAGCTGTTGATGCCGTTCATCGCCATGCCCACGGATGACTGATAAAACATTCCGGCCCTGTCTGCCGTGCAATGAAAATCATCCAGGATAGTCACCAGCAGTGGTGCGCTAAGCCAGTTCACCACGCTGACTATCCGCTTCTGAAAGAGTTCGTTAACTTTGTCGCCCAGGCTTTTATAACAGGTGTCAAAATTTGCCTGCCGGTTAGCGCTCAGCTTTGCCTGATAAGGTGCCCAGCTTCTGGCACGCGCATCACTGAAATTCTGGGGACGTTCAGCTACTTCCTTATCAACCTGAGCCTTTATTGCAGCAACCCGTTTCTGGTGGAGGGCTAGAGGTTCTGGCGAACTCATCAATACACTTTCGGAATACGTTGCAGCTACATTCTGTGCATGCCATGCTCTGACCAGCTTGTCATCAGCCCTGATTTGCGCCAGCACATCGGGCTTATTCTGATAACGTTGTTCCAGAGTATTCAGACGAGCATCAAGATATTTTTCCGACAGCATCGTATTTTCAGGTTGAGCAAATCGCTCCAGTATAGTCTCCCCCTTTAACTGCGCTTTCTCACTCAGTATTGTTTTTAACGCATCAAGGTTGGTTTTGGTCGACAGTTCCAGCTCCCGTTCCTGTAAAAATTGCGCCTGACGTCCCAGTGCATCCTGGCTCCAGCCATTAAGTTCATGAACTATCCCTACCGGATCCCAAAGAGGAAGCAGTAATGGCGTCATCCCTTCACTTCGGTTTTGCATAGCAGTGACCGTAGCGGTTGCCATGCCACTGCGGTTTCGCGCCCATGGATACAGGCTAGATTGCAATTTCACCACGTCATCATTGACCCTCCAGGGATCATCCACCGTCGGGTCCCAGAGTGACGGTGCCCGGCTGACATTCGCAACCTTCACATCATCCGGCCCTGGCAACAGACCAAAAACAAAAGGAATCTGATAGTCCAGAACCTGATTCAGGTTTGACTCCGTGACATCGGTCCCTGTTTTAGTACGCAGAGCCCCAGACACAGAAGGCATAACTTTCTGCATTCTCTCACTGCGATCTTTGGGCGTTGAGCGATACCGATCAAGCGTTTCCTGCTCCCACGGATACTGGCTAAATGCAAACCACACATTGCCACATTTATCCGGTGACTCAATGCTCATAAATTCAACGTTTTGCGCGATGTGTTCCCCCGTCGTACAAAGGGGTTCATCTACCGATGCCGGGTTAGAGGCAACCTGCTGTAGCCACAACGAACCGTCAGGTGCAACGCTGTAACACTGCCAGTAATTAGTACCTTGTTTCCCTTTTTCATAGAAAACGTAAAGGTAACCCTGACGAAGAGCACGAAGAGTGTACTTTTCATTATTAGCAAGTTTTACCCCAGTGATGCACGGATCATTCGCCCATCCCGGTAAATTAGCAGTAACATTTTCTGGCACAACGGCATACCGCACTGGCAATATCGTTAAGCCCTTCGTTGCGCATAACCCCTGGCATGCCATATTCACGTCCTTTTTTAATTAAGCCTGTAAATAACGCGTTTCTTACTTAACCAGTGAAAAAATTTGAACCCGCGATCACCTTGTGTCCAGAACATTGGCAAAGCACACGATCCTGATCCTGCACCAGAAGCACACCATTACTGATGATGCCCACGGCAGTGGCCTGAATAGGGAATGTTCCTTTGCAGACCGAACATGTAGCTTTGTCATTATTTTGCGCTACCTGCTTACCATGACTAAAAAAATTGGCAGTAGCAGACACAATTTTCCCATTGCTGGTTCTGTCACCCAGCACAGCTAATTTTTTGGTCATAATTTACTCCACGAATATCAGCTAAGAGCAACCACAGCCCCTTGTTGCTGGGCTGCAGCAATAACGCCAGGTTTACAGCCAGAGGGAAGCTTGAGGGTTGAATTCAACGTGGCAGCGGACTGCTGCTGAACGGCGATACATTTCAGCGTGATATTTTTACCTGTTCCGACCTCTGCTCCCGCATCACTTAATCGGATAAAAGATCCACCACAAGTCAGAAGGATTTCTTTTTTCGCCGATATAATGACGCTATTATCTGCACTAGCGACGGAAAGCAGTTGTTTAGCAAATAAATTCAACCCATCTGACTGCGCCTGAATATCTACTTTACCCTCTGAGGCATACATTTTTATCCCCAGTTTATGGGCAAAAAAGCTCAGAATGTCGCCCACCGCCAGAGTGAATTTTTTGGCAACGCTAAAATCTGCATTCTGACCTGCGGTGACTATCATGTTTTCACCTGCAGACAATTGCACACTTGCTGGAGTAACCTGCGCTATTCCCGAAGGGGCTGAAAGCAGCAATGCCTGTTGTTTGAGATCATTGAGCGTTTGATTCATTAGTGCTGTTTGTTTCTCAAGGTCGGCTAGTTCGGCCTGCGCAGCCTGGGCGGCATGCCGCAGCCCGGAGGTAACCTCTCTGGCGGCGTCAAGCTCTTTGAGCGCCGATTGCATTTCGCGCTGCAGACCCTGGGCCTTTGCCTGCCCGTCAGCGCTGATAAATATCCCTTTCTGCGCCCGTATCGCACCCCAGCTGTCGGTTCTGAGCTCAAAGCCCTCACCGCGCTGTTGTTTTTCGGCATCGACTAAATGACCAAGATTCAGCTGGCTCTTGCCGCCGTACTCCGTGCTGACTTTGATATGCTCTTTGCCGCGCTCATCATCGAGGCGGATTTTGTTGTTCGCCGGCGTGCGCAGGACGTTGCGTTTGTAGTTGCGGATGGTGACGTGGTCGCCATGAGCCGAGTCGTGCAGCACGCCGGAAATGTACGGCCTGTCCGGGTTGCCGTCCTCAAAACCAATCGCCACTTCGGTGCCCGCCAGCAGCGGCAGGTGCAGACCGTAGGTGTCCCCGGCATACGGGCGGGACTGACGCACCCACAGGCTCTCAAACCCGGTCTCCCAGTGGTCGCGGTCAAACAGCATGTTGACGCGGTAGCGACCGTCTTTATCAATATGCCCGTAGGTGTCATTTTCGGTGGTACTGGTGACGCGGGCCGGTAAGGTCCCGGCCATCACCGGGCGTGTGCCAGGTTCAGGACGGAAACCAAAATCCGAGCTGTCCGGAATACCGTCAAAGCTGACGCCAAAGTCCTCGTCTCGCCGCGCATGGCTGTGCATCGCCGTCACCACCACACCCTGACTGAACACCTCTGCCACTTCATACCCGCCGGTGACTTTCAGTACCTGCCCCGGGGAAAGCGTCGGACAACTGGTGACAGCCCGGGTCTGCGTCTGGGCATTCAGGTAACGCTCATGACGAATGCGGGCATAAAACGCCCCGGTCTCCGGGGACGGATTGCGGTCGTATGTGCTGCCCGGCGTCAGGTAGTTGTCAGCATAGTGATAGGCATCACCGTAGGTGGTGGTGTCCCCGCGGGTCGCATCGACCTGCGTGTTCATGTCTTCTGTGGCCTGGCGGTAGTTGTAGTCGCGGGTACTGACCTGCTTTTGCACCACGTGGTGATGGCTCTCCATTCCCCACACCGAGTCCACGCCTTCTGAATGCTGGCCTGATGGCGGGACCGATGGCAGCGTCAGGCCTTTCTCGTACCCCTGCTGGCTGTCGTAAAACTCCACCACGTCGATGTTCAGGCGCGTGTCGGTGGTAAAGCGGAACCAGATGCCGACCTCACCCAGCAGACGGGTGATAAAGTGCAGGTCGTCCTCACCGTACTGCATGACCTGTTCCCGGCGCGGGTACTCTCTGGTCAGTGTGAACAGGAAATCCTGGCCGCGCATGTTGTGGCGCTCACGCAGAATTTTTTCCACAATTTGCGGGACCGACATATCCTGGTAAATGGCGTTCTGGCGAGAACGTTCGAGCAGCGCCAGGCGCGGCTGAAGCGTCAGGGCGTAATGGGTTTCATCTTTAGAGGTGCTGAGACGTTCAAAGCCGCTCACCACCCCCTGAATGACGCGCACCGGCTGCTGTATTTTAATACCGTAGCCCTGGTCAGCCGGTGCCTGCAGCGTCAGTGAACCGGCCTTCATCAGCATCATCTCTTTGCTGATGGCATGGTCTGCACTGGTGAATTCAATACGGTAGCGGAACGGCGTGCTCAGGGCTTCATCGCCTTCAAACGCCAGTACATCGGGCTCTGACTCACAGCCTTTTACTGACAGCAGATGGTGGTTATGGCTGAATCTTATCGGGAGATTACTGCTCATGCGCTCACTCCTTGTGTGCGGTCAAACTCCAGCCCAATCCCCTCTTCTTCACTCCAGGTAAGGCGTAATGACTGCGGTTTTTGTTTTGCGGCCATGTGGGTCAGCAACTGCTGGCTCAGCACCGGTAAAATCTGCTGGTTAAGCAGGCTGTCGACATTACGAGCCCCAGTATCCGGCAACAGGCAAGCAGCGGTCAACGCATCGTACAAATTCTCGTCGATATGCGTGTTCAAGCCATAGTGGCGCTTCAGACGCTGACTGACCTGGCCGAGTTTCATCTCGACAATGGTGCGCATCGCAATCTCACTCAGCGGTCGGTAAATCACTGTCTGGAAACGCGCCAACAAGGCAGGCTGGAAGTGGTCGCGCAGAACAGGACGCAGCAGTTCCTGTACATCGCTTTCAGTCGCACCCGGTTGCTCATCCAGCAACTGCATCAGAGGATCACTGCCGAGGTTCGACGTCATCAGAATAACCGTGTTACGGAAGTCGATTTCACGCCCTTCGCCGTCGCGCATAAAACCGCGGTCGAAAACCTGATAGAACAGGTTCATCACATCACGGTGGGCTTTTTCCACCTCATCGAGCAACACCACGCTGTACGGGCGCTTACGCACCGCTTCGGTCAGAATACCGCCCTGCCCGTAGCCGACGTAACCCGGAGGCGAACCCTTCAGCTGGGAAACCGTGTGCGGCTCCTGGTATTCCGACAGGTTGATGGTAATAAGGGATTTTTCGCCGCCGTACAGCACATCTGCGAGCGCCAGTGCGGTCTCAGTTTTGCCGACGCCGCTCGGGCCGACCAGCAGGAATACACCCTGCGGGCCGTTCTCAGACGTCAGGCCGGTTTTGGCCGCACGCAGACGCTGAGCGATGGCAGTGAGGGAAAGATCCTGTCCTACGACGCGGCTGCCGATTTCATTTTCGAGCGTCAGCAGTTCAGCCTGTTCGTCTTTCATCAGGGAAGACAATGGCACGCCCGTCCAGTCCGCAATCACGTTGGCGACCGTGCGGGTGTCGACATCCACCTGCACCAGCACATCCCCCTGCTGTTCCTGCTCCAGTTGCTGTTGAAGCGCAAGCATTTCAGCCTGATTGCTGATGTCCTGACGACTGACTAATAACTGTTGCGCCAGCGTTTGTTCTTTGCTGAAGCGGCTTTCCTGCTCCTGAAGTCGGTTTTCCAGTTCCGTACGCTGCTGCTCTATAACACTCAGACGATCGCCATGCCGGTTGCAACCGGCCGCAATATCCTCCAGCAGCGCCTGCTCTTCAAATTCCAGCGCCGTCAGACGGGCTTTCAGGCGCACAATGGCTTCAGGGACTGTATCAAGGCTCATGCGCACGCGAGCGGCTGCTGTGTCCAGCAGGTCAACCGCTTTGTCCGGCAACTGACGTCCCGTCAGATAGCGACGCGACAGCGTGACGGCGGCTCGGACCGCGTCGTCGGTAATGTGTACGTTATGGTGTTCTGCATAGCGGGATTTCAGGCCACGCAGCATCAGACACGCAGTGTCGTCGTCCGGCTCATCGACTTTCACCATCTGGAAGCGGCGCTCCAGTGCCGCATCACGCTCAAAGTACTGCTTGTATTCGCTCCAGGTGGTGGCGGCAATAGTACGCAACTCACCACGCGCCAGAGCCGGTTTCAGCAGGTTGGCTGCATCAGCGCCACCGGCCTGATTACCGGCCCCGATGATGGTGTGCGCTTCGTCAATAAACAGCAGAATAGGCACCGGTGACTGCTGTACGGCATCGATGACGTTTTTAAGACGCTGTTCAAATTCCCCCTTCACGCCGGCCCCCGCCTGCAACAGACCAAGGTCGAGGGTCCGCAGGATAACCGGTTTGAGCGATGTCGGCACATTCCCTTCGGCAATGCGCAGCGCCAGGCCTTCCACCAGCGCGGTTTTACCGACACCCGGGTCACCGACCAGGATCGGGTTGTTCTTACGACGACGCGAGAGAATATCCACCATCTGGCGAATTTCCGTATCACGGCCAAACACCGGATCGATTTTGCCTTCCTTCGCTTTGGCGGTGACATCGAGGGTGAATTTGTCCAGCGCGTTCTGCAAGGCCGGATTGAGTTCACCTTCTTTCAGATCTGCCCCAACCGGGCGACCAGCAAATTCCACCTCGCCGCCGTGACTCTGCGCCAGTTCGGCTTCAAGCTGCACGTCCGGGCGTTCGTCTGATTGTGCATCCAGCAGCGGACGCAGACGTTCCATCTGGCTTTGCCCCAGCGTCAGCAGCGGCCACAGGCCATCGCAACGAACCAGTTTGGGTTTATCAACCAGCGCCATCAACAAATGGATGCTGCGGATGTGTTCTTCCCCGGCCAGTGATGCCAGCAGCCAGGCTTCCTGCAGCAGTGTCTGGATACTTGCCGAGAGTTGCGGGCGGCTACGTACCGAACGGGGCTGTTTCTCCAGCCAGCCGAGCAAATCCTGCCATAGCGCATCCATATCCCATTCGTAACGGCGCGCCAGTACGGTGAGGTCGCCTTCGCCCTGCTCCAGCAGCTTCAGCAGCCAGTGCTCCGGCAGGATTTCTGCATGGGCGCGGATCTGACAGAGCGACGCCGCCCCTTCCATCGCACGGGCACAGTAAGGGTTCAGACGTCGCAGCAGGATGGCTGGATTTTCCATGACTCTCTCTCTTTGTCGGTTCCTGGACACGCTACCGCCCCTCGCTGTTTCCCGTTAAGGGGACCAAAGCGCATACGGTCGGCTGGCAGATTGTGGGTTTCTTTGCTGAAAGCCCGCTCGTTGCAGACATTCAGCAAAGAAGAAAAAGCGGGCAGAATGGGCTGCCCGTCAGGCTGTTACTCTAAATAGTTCGTGCCGTAGCAAGGCGGCAAGCGAGTGCAGCCCCGGGAGCTTACATAAGTAAGTGACCGGGGTGCATGAACACCGCCAACGCCGCTACAGCGCGAAATATGACGAGTAACTTACGCGGTGGCGCGCTCATTCCATGAATCGGAATGAATGATGTTGCCGTCTTTGTAGGTCCAGGTGATTTTCTCGTAACGCAACTCAATGGCTTCGAGGTGGTTGTGCTTCTCGTAAGAAGGATCCTTGATGTCGTGCATCACCGGATTCACTTTCACCACTTTCACGTTTTCAAGTTTGGTGTTGAAGTACTCCACTTCCTGGCCCGCGTCGTTGATCTTGTACCACTTGAATTCCGCAGATTTCAGGGTCTGGCCAGTAGTCACCGCTTTGTACAGGTACGGGCTGGAGGAGTCGATTTCCTTGGTAAACAAGAACGGCGTGTGAATACGGGTGCCAGTCAGCTTGCCGGTATTGTTGTCGGTCGGGATATACAGGTTATGCTCCTGTGCCACCACTTCGATGCTGCCTTCACGATCCTGAACGTCCACAGACCCTTTGATGTCCGCGCCGCCGTCGTCCTTCAGCCAAAGATAAACAGGAATTGCCATGGAATTACTCTCCATTTAATTGTGATGCGCCATCATCCTGCGATGGCGCCGGGTGTTTGCCTGGTATCCGGCAGGCATTGGCCTGCGGGACCAGACTGATTTCGACACGGCGGTTGAGCGTGCGCCCTTCCGGCGTGTCATTAGTTGCGACAGGACGGCTTGCGCCATAACCCTGGACCGCAAAACAGCTTTCCGGCACGTCACCGGTGTCACGCATCCAGTCGCGTACCGCTTCGGCACGTTTCTGTGAAAGCGTCTGGTTCAGTTGTGGGTTGCCGGTATTGTCAGTGTGTCCGGCGACGACGATCAGCCAGCCCGGTTTGGCTTTAATGCCCACCAGGGAGTTAATCAGCATTTTGGTGGAGCCTGCCTTCAGTACGAACTTGCCGGAATCGAACAGCGACATACTGTCGAGGCGCACAATTTTCGGTGCAGGTTTGGGTTTCGGCTGAGGTTTGGGCGGCGGCGGCGGAACGTAAGAGCGGATAGCATCCAGCACCGTAAGGCGCAGGCGTTCACCCTGATACAACCCCAGCCCCATCCGGGCCGGTACACCATTACGAGTCCAGTCATCCAGTTGTGCGGCATCCTCACGCAGAACCGCGACGGCGTCGGCTTTCAGACCGTAATCATCCATCGGGATGCGGTAATAACGAGCAATATCGAAGCTCACGCGGTGCAGCAATTGACGATTGTTCCAGCCGCTGCTGAGCAGCGCCGCGATGGCGGCCAGGGTAAAGAGCCCGAGCGCACAGCGCCAGGTTCGCCCCCGCGGGGTTAAGCCCCGTCCTTCCGGCAACAAAGGCAGAACGAAATCCGGAAACGGCGCTATCACCGTACTGTCAGTTCCTACCGGTTGCCAGCCAGCCACATGCTGCATAGCGGTGTGACGGGACAACCACGCGGTCCACGCCGAAGACGCCAGGCTACCCGCAAGAATAGGTCCCATCCCCCACAGCACCGCCGTGGGCGCAATGGCCGGAACATCAGGATTCTCATCCATAAAAACCGCTTTGACATGCTGATGAAACCAGCTCATCAGGCTGTTCATCAACACTTGCTGTTGCATCGCAGGTGCTCCGCCAGTGGTGACCCACGCGGCAATCGAACAGGGCGCGGTAGATTCACGCCAGACCCTCACGCCTTCGCCAGGGATCGCCGCTTGCCAGAGCATGTCACTTGTCATCGCACTGCCGACCTGACCATTCAGAACCAGTGGCACAGAATGCCCGGTCTCCTTACGCAACTGGCTTATTTGCCAACGCAGAGCCAGCAGACGACTGGTCAACGCTTCGCTGTCAGCGTGTTTCTGCGGACAGACACTGACCATCACCGACAACTGTCGGCCCCAGTCCGGTCGCAGCCAAAGCACCTGGCGGGCAACCTGATCCAGATCCTGAAAATCCTCTACACGGATCCAGCAGCCCTGCGTGACAGTCAGCACCTGTGAAAGATGCGGCCAGGTCAGCGGCAGATCGCCACAGACCAGTACGACAGGCTGGTGGTATGTGGCTTCCGGGAGGTCATCCAGGCGCAGCGTAATATCGTGTTCAGCACGACGGCTCGCGACGTACCAGAGTGCGGCAATAAGCCCCAGAGCAGCCAGCAAAACGAGAACAGAAACCAGCCGGGAAACGGGCAGAAAGCTCAGGCTGACCACCGTACTTAGCAGAGCGGCCCACAACGCAAGTCCACGCTGTTGTGCAGGACTCATTTCACGGCTCCCGGCAACAGCGTCAGAAGCATCTGATCGAGCCAGT
Organism: Citrobacter sp. S-77; assembly: GCF_963864895.1. NCBI lineage: Bacteria > Pseudomonadati > Pseudomonadota > Gammaproteobacteria > Enterobacterales > Enterobacteriaceae > Citrobacter > Citrobacter sp. S-77. The sequence continues at coordinate 1,628,596 of NZ_CAWLWU010000002.1, read as the reverse complement.
GACTCAGCCCCCACCACAAGGCCGCGACCACAATCACACTCAGGCCAATACGCACAGGCCACGACGACAGCCAGTCGCCTATCCCTGACCCGGAACGACTTTCCGCCAGAACAGGATGGTTTTGTGGATAGCTGAAGGGCCTGACATGCTCATTGAGTGCGCTGACGAGTTTCTGGCGCTCAGGATCATTTAATGAGCGGAAACTGCCGAGGAATCCCAGCATCATTATTCGCTGGAAGCAGGTCACAACGACATGCTCGGGTGCCGTTTCGCGCAGCACATCGCGCATCCGGTCACATAAAGTGTCACCGGCATCCATCGTGCCCAAAAAATGTCCCTGCAGGGGAATGTCATACCACTGCACACAGGCGTCGTCGTCTACACCGCGACCTTTGACTGCTTCATCAAGCAGCGCACACTGCGCGGTGAGAATATGCTGGCAACTGATCTCATCGAGTTCGCTCGCTTTTAGCTCACTCTGCACTCGCTCGACATCGGCGATACAACGCTCCCACAGCTTACGCCCTTCCCCATCCTGGAATTTTGGGCCGTGGCGCAGGCTGATCACCTGTAGCCAGGTGTCCTGTAACAGGGCATCAATATCAATGGACGCGGCGGTGCCGCGTTTACGCTCACTCATGTTCTCAGTACCGCAAAGAGTTCAAGTTCAGGCTCGCCGAGCATCCCCGGAACGTAAAACATACAGGTGCCGCTCTGGAGCATTTCTGTGGCCAGAGGATGAGAGACATCAAGGCTGAAATACTGGTTTTCCAGGCGCAACGGAATGGCAGCCGGGACATGGCGCAACGGCATCAGTGGAACCCCCACCCGGGAAGAGTTAACAATGCTCCGGACATGATCCGGGCTGCCCACTTTGCACTGGCGCGGGAACTGCTCCTGCAATTGCGCCACCGGCATCGGTGAGCGCACGGAGAGGTAGTAATCAGCCCCTTCGCGCAGACGTGGATCATGCAGACGGGCCTGCCAGAAGTGGAGACGTGCGTCATAGTCCAGCTCAAGCGAGACCACCCGCGATGGCAGACTGGCTTCAAGCAGATCGCCCAGTAAGTCAAACAGCGGCGGGAAAACGGTATTCAGTTGTTCATGCTGCCAGACCGGAATGGCACTCACCTGATGTTCCAGCGAGAACGTCAGCAAGCTACCCGCCAGACGAGCGAGTTCCGGATACAGACGTTCAGGCGGACTTTGCGGATTGCGCTGAAACTGTCCCAGCACAGGCTCTGCACTGTTCAGGGCATTGAGCAGCCAGAACAGGGACACATCGGCCACCGCAAAATCAGCCATCCGCTCGTTACTTTCACGACGCATGGCCATCAGGCGGCTCAGACGAGCACGCAGTTGCATCATCAGTTGTTCCAGTTGTGTCACCAGCCAGCGGCTGCCCTGAATGGTCAGCAGCGGAGGAAGAAACGTCTCATCAAGTTCCCAGGTCCCCTGAGAGTCCTGCTGCAGACGAGCGACCGGACAGGTCAGGTAATCGCTGTTGTTCTGATGAGCAAACCTCAGCGTCAGTTCCGGTTGCATTACGGCGATCTGTCGTGTGTCTTCCCCAAAAGTGTTGCGGATATCCCGCCAGCGCTGGCGAAAACGTACCGGGCGCTCAGCCACCTCATCGGGTTTCAGGCAATTGCCGCCGTTCGCCCGCAGCAGCGGGAGTGCCAACTCCACCACCACGTCATGCGATTCGCTCTCAAGCGACAGCGCCGGAGGCAGGGCGTCAGCATTGTCTGTATCGATAAGCGTTCCGTCCGGGAAACGGATGTGCAGATGACGTGCCTGCAGGCGACCCAGCTTCAGCGCATCCGGTTCAAAAGTGGCATTAATCATTCCCCAGGGATGAGCCAGGCCCAGGCGGGCGATGCATTCCACTGACCAGGCCGCATACGCGGCCTGTTGCTGGAAGTGTTGGGGAGAGACCATCTGGCCCCTGCCCCATAACGGTTGTTCCGTTTTCATCGGCTTCCTGCCTTAGGTTACGATTTCGCCTTCGGCATCTGGGAAACCAGTGACAGGTTGACGTCCATACCTTCCACCTGGAAGTGTGGGATGGCGTACAGCTTCACGCGGAAGAAGCCCGGGTTATCTTCGATATCCTCAACCACAACTTTGGCATCACGCAGTGGATGTGACGCCTGCAGTTCGTCACCCGGATCGGTCATCTCAGTGACCAGGCTACGTACCCAGGTGTTGAGTTCCAGCTCCAGCAGACGACGGTCCTTGGTGGTACCGATATTTTCTCGCTGGATCAACTTCAGGTAGTGGGCAATACGTGACAACAGGAAGATATAGGGCAGGCGCGCATTGATGCGGCTGTTTGCCGTCGCATCTGCGGTATCGTACAGCGCCGGTTTCTGAGTCGAGTTTGCGCTGAAGAAACACGCATAATCGCGGTTCTTGTAGTAGCTGAGAGGAATGAATCCCAGGTTGGCGAATTCAAATTCGCGGGTTTCCGGAATCATCACCTCACTCGGGATTTTCACCTGATTACCGGTACCGAGATCGTACAGATGGATTGGCAGATCCTGAACCGCACCACCGGCCTGCGGGCCACGGATCTGTACGCACCATCCGTTGTTGATGAAACTGCGCACCATATTGGCGGCAAAAGCAAAGGAGGCGTTGGTCCACAGGTATTTGTTGTGATCCGGGCCTTTAACTTCTTCCACGTAGTTGAAGCTACGTACCGGTACAGTATCCGGGCCATAAGGCAGACGTCCCAGTACACGCGGCATCACCAGTCCGATGTAACGTGAGTCATCAGTATCGCGGAAAGATTTCCATTTGATGTACTCAGCGCGGTCAAAGTAGTTGCCGATATCTTTAATCGCCGCGACTTCCTCCATCGAGTCTTTAAGGAAGAATTTCGGGCCAGCGGAGCCGATAAACGGCATATGCGCAGCAGCGGACACTTTTGAAATATTACGCAGTAATGCAATGTCCTGAGCGGATGCATCAAACTCATAGGCAGAAATCAGCGCTGCAATCGGTTCTCCGCCGGGAGTGTCATACTCATCGATGTAGGTATGTTTATACAGTCCACTCTGAATAATTTCCGGGCTGTCTTCAAAGTCCTGCCGCAGATCCTCTTTGGACATATCCAGCAACTCAATTTTCACGTTCCTGCGAAAATCGGTTTTATCCACCAGCGACTTTAATCCCCGCCAGGTACTTTCCGTTCGCTGAAACTCTTCATGGTGCATCACCGCATCCAGCTGGCGGCTAATCTGGTAATCCAGTTCTGCAATATGGTGGTCGATCAGATTCTTGTCTAATTTCTCGACTTTTGAACCTGATTTTGTCAGACACTCCAGAAATACCTGCATCCCGGCAGTCAGACGTTCATCAGCAGTGGCATCGGACATCGCCTGCGAATCTTGCCAGATATCCAACGCGCTCAATTCAGAGACCGGATTCAGATTTATTTTTTCAAACAGAGACGCATAAACCCCACCGGCTAAAGGGCGTTCCAGTACAACGCTTTCGCCACCAGCAGTCTTTTCATTTTGTACAGACATGAGCATTCCTTGGTTAATCCGTTATTTCTTTGTGATGGTTACGGCTGTTTTGGTGCCAGGGATGAGAGTTCGCTGCGCAGTTCTGCGCTTAACGCGGGGTCCAGCAGAATTTTTTCCAGCTCCTTTCGGAAGGTCTGGTTATCCAGCAGATTGGCTTTTAAATCACGAAGCAAATTACGCATAGAAAGCATTGCCTTCAGCTGTGGAATTTGTCTGGCAACCTGTTCCGGGGTGAAATCTTTCATACTCTGGAACGTCAGTTTAATATTGTCCTCGCTACCGTCATCGGCAAGCGTATTTTTAACGGTAAGATTCACTTTTGGGGAATATTCGGAAAGAATAGCGTCGAAATTATTTTTAGTAACATTCACTTTTTCGCGCTCGGATAACGGCGCAGACTCCTGACCATTACTGAAATCACCCGTAACCAGTAATTTCAACGGCAACTCAGTTTTCTTGCTCGCCCCACCGGTATGCAGATCAAGTTTTAAATTGATACGTGCCTTAGGCACCTCACTCTGAAAGCTGTCAGCCATAAGTTCATCCCTCTTTATATTGCTGTGTAGTATTTGTCGTACATGTCATTTTCATACGCATAATAGAGCAATATATGATCTTTGATCAAATTTACAGATCGAAGATCTATTTCCTAGTAAAAAATAAGAATTTTCTGCTGATTGTTAATAGATAATTACACTGCAAACCAGGATATTCTGCCTGCAGATTGCTTCAGCGCTGGTAACATATTCCGAGGGAGTGAAAAACAATGGAATTTTTACAATGAAGAGAATCAATAATGATGGAAATCAATGAAAATAAAACAATACGTATTTTTTATGAAAAAGATTTTCCACTAAACAACAGAGAGTGTAAGGGCAACCGTTAATAAACAATAAATGGCGTGGCGTAAAACTCAGGCCATAAAAGCAATCAATACCACAACCGCTAACAATCAAAATTCGTAATGTTCTACCCGTCACTAACTCATAAAACGAAGCCACAATAGCAATCAGAAAATGCATCCGAGGTGCTGTAACTTCTGTTATTAAAACGGGTATCTATCGCCTAAGGGCGACGAAGTTCAACGGCTGAGGCTATTAAAGGGTGAAAATCAGTGGGTAATAAAAACGGGGCTTTATCGGCAAGGGAGATTATCTTCCCCCTTGCCGGTATATACAGACTCAATATCGAGAGTCCCCGCCAGGCCTTACGTTAAAGACTTCAACGGGTATGCAGAAGAATAAAAGCATTATCATTCTGGATTAACGGATGGGATGCCCTTTCTTTGAAGGCATGTATGCAATACGCTTCAACCCCTCTAGCGCTTTTTCGAGATATGCGCGTGGACACCCCAGGTTCAGGCGGATAAAACCGTTGCCAGCCGACCCAAAGCCATTGCCCATAGACGGTGCAATGCCTGCAACATCAACCATTACCCATTTGAGCTGTTCATCATCCAGTCCCAGTTCTTTGCAATCTATCCACAGCAGATAAGTACCCTGGGCGGGGACAATACGTGCCCATGGGAGATATTCATTAACCTGTGTAACAAACCATCGGCGATTTTCTGCCAGATAACCCAGTAACTCGTCCAGCCAGCGAGCACCATGTTGCCAGGCTGCAGTACTCGCCTCGATAGAAAGCGCATTGAAAACATCCAGTCCATGAGCATCCAGACGGCGTAAAAATTGTTCGCGTAATCCCTGGGCCGGGATGAGAAAGTTTGCTATGCGTAAAGTTGATAAACCAAACGTCTTACTGGCGGAAGTTGCAGATATCACTCGCGAATGCCAGCGTTCTCCCAGATGTAAAACCGAGGTGAATCGTTCCCCAGGAAGTAACAGATCGGCCCATATTTCATCCGAGAGTAACGTGACATTATAGGTCTCACACAACTGGAGTAGTTGCTCCAGTTCCTGGGCAGACCAACAACGCCCGGTAGGGTTATGAGGATTACACAAAATCATCAATGGAGGGCGTTCAGTACGAAATAACATTTCCAGGTGAATGAGATCCATTTTGTAACCCGTTTCCGCATCCTCATGTAACGGATTCTCCAGTAACCGCCTGCCATTTAGAGATATTATTTTGGAAAATGAACCATAATAAGGCCCCTGAACCACCACCCCTTCCCCAGGATGACTCAGCATTTGCACCAGTAAAGATAACCCAGGAACCACGCCTTCAATACTGCAGATCCATTCTTGCTGCAGCTTCAGTTGGTGCCGTGTCGAGAACCATGAAATGAGGGAATCATAGTACGTTTGCGGGCGTTCACTGTAACCGAAAATACCATGTTCAATTCTTTGGGATAAAGCATGCTGAACTGCTTCCGGGCAGGTAAAGTCAAAATCAGAAACCCACATCGGCAACAGTTCATTTGTATCCTCGCCAAAATAGCGCGCAATAAAATCCCATTTCAGCGAGCCTGTATTGTGGCGATCGATAATCTTATTAAAATCCATTATTGTCCCTTCCTATTCTGCAGCCACAGTCGTCTTCTCTTTTCCAGGCATGGGGGATAGCCTGGCAATACCGATTCCAGTGAAGCCATAAATCAAAGCAAAAAAGATGGCTGAATAGCACTGCACAGCCCAGGGCAGCAAATCCAGCGTACTGACACCTAATGTAGTGGCCATATATACCCCTGCAGATGTCCATGGCAACAGAGGCTCAATGACGGTTCCTGCGTCTTCAATTGTCCTTGAAAGGTTTTTGGTATCCAGCCCCATGCGCCGGTAGGCATCTTTGAACAGTTCAGCGGGAACCAGAAGCGCCAGTTTGCCGTCGCTGGTTGCCCCTGTAACCAGAATAGTGGTTGCTATGGTCGCGGCGATCAGTTGACCAACACTATGAATAATCGTCAGTAATCGGTTGATAATGATGTTGAGCGCCCCCGTCAGTGTTAAGGCGCCGGCAAAAGAAAAGGCACAAAAGACAAGAAGGATAGTGCTCATCATTGAGAACATGCCACCACGATTCAGTAGGCGTGGGACATCAGCAATGATCCCTTCAGCTCCGGTCGGGAACATCTCGATTTTGAATCCATCAATAAAGGCATCCAGTCCTTGCTTGATGCTCAGTCCCTGCATCATCACACCCAGAATCAGAGCCAGCACGCATGCGCTCAGCATCAAAGGAATAACAGGTTTCTTGCGAATCGCCCCGTATAAAACAATGACAGGTGGCAAAATCAGAACGATATTAAAGTGATATAAAGTCTCAAGGGAGTTCACGATATCGGTGACGCGCTGTGGCGTAGCGACCTCGCCAAGCATACTGCTATGGCCAGCAATCAGATAAACCACAGCGGCAAGCAGGAAACAAGGGATAGTTGTCCACAACAGATGCTGAATATGTTCGAACAGAGTCGTATCAGCGACAATCGCAGCAAAGTTGGTGGAATCAGACAGAGGCGATATTTTATCGCCAAAGTAAGCACCAGAAACAACAGCTCCTGCCGCTGCGGCAAGAGACACATCCAGTCCCGCAGCTACGCCCATGAGCGCAACCCCCACCGTTCCTGCTGAACCCCATGATGTTCCGGTACATACGGACACCACACTGGTCAAAAAGAATGCGGCGATCAGAATGTATTCAGGGCTTATTAATTTAAGTCCCCAGTACACCATATAGGGTATGGTTCCACTGAACATCCATGTTCCGATTAGCCCGCCAACGCAGATCAAAATCATGATGACCGGCATCGCTTTAGCGAGTTTATCAACCACCGAACTGATGATGTCTTCCCAGGTATAGCCCTGCCACCATGCAATACCTGCGGCTACAGCAGCAGAACAGAGCAGCAGGGGTTCAATGCGTAATCCCATGATGCCGTAACCAATGATCAGCAATAGCAGCATGGCTGCAATGGGTATCAGCGCTAAACCAAATGAGAGTGTTTTTTTCTGATTTTGAGAGGCATTCATAAATGGATCTCCTGTCTGTAAGGTCGCTCAAGAGTAGAGGAGCCCCCTTTTCCCTGATGTGATCGTCCATTCGCCTTCATGTAAGCGATTACATGAGATAACTAAATTTGAACCAGATCACAATTGAAATCCTTGACGGCTTAGTCATTGACCTGGAGAGGAAGAACAGAATCCCGGATCACCAGTTCTGCAGTGAACTTGTTGATGCTGGGCTGCTGAGTTGCGCCCTTGAAAAGTTGTATCGCCAGTTGCGAAGCACAGCGCGCCATGCGCTCAACCGGGTAGTGCATCGTTGTGAGTGCCGGATAGAGATAACGCGCCATTACCACATCATCGAACCCGACTATAGAAAGCTGACGTGGCAGATTAATCCCTTTCTGATGAAGGATGCGCATGATACCCGCTGCCATCACATCGTTAAACGTCACCGCTGCGGTGAAAGGTATATTGCAGTTAAGAAGCTGATGCGCTGCGCGCTCCCCCCCTTCTTCGTTAAAAGGTACGCTAATCACCCAGTTTTTTTCCGGGGTAATGCCATATTCAGCCATCGCCTGGCGATATCCTTCCAGACGCTCGCGGCGATCGATAATCGGCAAATCAGTTGTCACACAGGCAATACAACGATGCCCTTTTTCCAGTAAATGAAGTGTTGCTGTTTTAGCGGCATTACAATTTTCAAGCCATACACAACGATTGGCCATCCCGGCAATATAACGGTTCACGATCACCATCGCCGGGAAATGAGCCGCATAACGAAGGAGCTCTTTCTCGGACAATCTACTGGCATGCACCACAATAGCCTCACACCCCTGATTAATTAGAAAATCAAGCCCGGCTTTTTCCATTGCTTCATCATGACCACCGCTGCAAACCATCAGACGAAATTGCTGTTTGCGTGAAACTTCCTCCACACCACGTGCAAGGCGAGCGAAAAAGGGATCAGCAAGATTACCGGTTAATAATCCAAGCATGTCACCACTACGTTTGGCCAGTGCAATCGCTGCGGCATTACGGTGGTAATTGAGTTCACGCATGGCCTTTTCCACACGCTCACGCGTCACGGGTTCGACCCATGCGGTTTGATTGATAACACGTGAAACTGTTGCTGTTGAGACTTTCGCCAGCAATGCAACATCCTTTATTGTCGCCATTTCAGTTCCTTATATTTTCATATTACGTATTTGGCTGATAGCATTCTTATTTTCAGGATTTACTCGTATATCTGCCACGTAACATAGCAAAATCGATGACTAATTTCAGCACTAATTAGTGCATAACATGCATAGCTAAAAATTAAAGCGTAACATGAAAACACCATGCATATTCTGAAGCCGAGAAAAAATAACCCCAGCTTCAGAATATTTTCAGGACTGAATAAATTGCAGCAGATCTTTATTAATTACATCTGCATGAGAGGTATGCATACCATGTGGATAACCCGGATATATTTTCAGAATGCTATTAACGAGCAATTTATCCTGTAAAAGTGCGGCATTTTTATAAGGGACAACCTGGTCATCATCTCCCTGCATGACCAAAACAGGCACCGTAATGGATTTCAAATCATCAGTCTGATCGGTTTCAGAAAATGCTTTAATACCCTCATAGTGTGCTTTTGCGCTCCCCATCATGCCCTGTCGCCACCAGTTTTGGATGGTTCCATCTGAAGCCTCAACACCCTCCCGGTTGAACCCATAAAAGGGCCCGGACGCCACGTCAAGATAGAACTGAGCGCGATTTGCGGCAAGAGCCTGACGGAACTCATCGAAAACGCTGACGGGCGTCCCACCAGGGTTATCTTCAGTTTTTACCATAAGTGGCGGCACAGCGCTTATCAGCACGGCTTTCGCGACACGCCCTTGCGGTTGTCCATATTGGGCAACATATCGAGCCACCTGACCGCCTCCAGTGGAGTGACCAACATGCACAGCGTTACGAAGATCCAGATGCTCCACAACGGCAGAAACGTCTGCAGCATAGTGGTCCATATCATGACCTTCGCTAACCTGGTCTGAGCGCCCATGGCCACGACGATCAATTGCAATAACACGATAGCCTTGATTCAGAAAGAATAACATCTGGTTATCCCAGTCATCCGCACTCAATGGCCAGCCATGATGAAATACTATCGGTTGAGCTTCTTTTGCTCCCCAGTCTTTATAAAAAATGTTTACACCATCTTTAGTTTTTACAAATGACATAGTTGTATTTCCCTCGTGAGGATATTCAGCCAAAAGTTTGATGGTAAATCAGTCAAACACTCAACGTCTTACTGGCATGTTACATATCAATGAATATGAACATCTGTAAGGCTTAGTGAGTATAGACGCAAAATTAAGTAACCTTTTATTATTGGTTTTTCGGATATATAGCGACTAAGATGAACAGAACAACGAATATAAATAATTATTAACTAACATCCACTTATCTGAATAACAACCTCCATTCTACGAGAGAACTATCAATGCAGAGGGTGAAACGTGCCCTGATTGAGTCATACATAACTTGCCGAAGCTTTGCCATAAAGTCGCTTATTCATCTACAGCAGAAACCCGTCATTAAAAAGCCCACTCAATGAGCAGGCTATGTGGTCACCGTTACTTTTTGCGGGACTTACCCGCCTTATCCATCGCGCTGTAGTCATTATTCGCTGCAAAACGGGCATTGAATAACTCTATTGCTTACTACTTCATGGGATTTTTTAAGTGCTGCCGCAGAGTCTTTGAACGACCCCAGCAGAGTGAAGTTATTTAGATCTTGTCTTAACAAGTACCAACAATCGGCACGATGTAACTCACGTGGCATAGTAGCTATCGACCAAGAGTGTATGTAGTAAAGAAACATTCAATCCCCCAACAGGAAAAAGTTGGAATGATACAGATGATTATCTTCCAACCAATGGCTGGTCGTTCACATGAGTAGTAATGGTTGCCACTATCAATTAAGCAACAATTATCACAACAATTGTCTACATAAATACAAAGAACGATCAACGGTAAATCTTTAGCGATACCCTATGATATTTTCTACCCAGATTATTATGCCGCTGCACCTGCATAACGGATGCCTCGAAAGGTCATGTCCTGAAACCAGCCATTGAGGTTACCGGTAACCGCTTCAGCCTCTTCTCAGGCCGCAGCGGGTCAGCGCTTCGTGCCAGTCTTCTCTCCTCAAACCCACATACGATTTTTCCGATAAGCGTTTCCCATTTCATCAATGATCTAAATTATTGTTGCAATCTTCAAATGATATTAGTAATGATTATCATTAGCATTTGCGTTTGTGGTTTATCTGGCAAGGTATACAGAGGCTGTAAGGGAACAAACATCGCCTGAACAACGACGTTTATTCCACTTACCGACCAACGAAGGCGACTCCGTCAGGATGATGCAAACCGTGTGTCTAAGGAATCAAGGACATCTCCAGATTTGTTGACCGGTCTCACACAGCACAAATGCGTCAGAACACTGCGTCGTGGCAGCACGGCGCTGTTTTGACTGTTCAACAGGACAAAGGCGCTCAAGCGTTAATGGAAGTCGGGACACGGAGTTCCCGATTCTCCAGTGTACGTCACGGAATAGCCTGCTGCGAGATAGTCGTCGGCAGGGCCGTGCGTAACGCTGGAGAAACTCAAAAATGGCGCAGCATCTGGCAAAGCAGGTTTAACGAAAATTAACGACCTGCTGACTGGCACATGACTGCGTCGACTTCCTGATTTAATTCGTCAAGCGGAGAAGGATTTTCTCATGCGTATTCTGTTTGTAGGCCCGCCTCTCTATGGGCTGCTGTATCCGGTGTTGTCTCTGGCACAAGCTTTTCGCGTTAACGGCCACGAAGTGTTGATCGCCAGCGGAGGAAAATTCGCCCAGAAAGCGGCAGAGGCTGGGCTGGTGGTGTTTGACGCCGCTCCCGGTTTTGATTCTGAAGCCGACTATCGCCGCCGTGAAGCGCAGCGAAAGGAAAGTAACATCGGTACCAAAATGGGCAACTTCTCGTTCTTCAGCGAAGAGATGGCCGACCACCTGGTGGAGTTCGCCGGACACTGGCGACCCGATCTCATCGTCTACCCTCCACTTGGGGTCGTCGGGCCGCTGATTGCCGCCAAATACAACATACCGGTCGTGATGCAGACCGTCGGCTTCGGCCATACTCCCTGGCATATCAAAGGCGTGACGCGATCGCTCGCAGACGCCTATCGCCGACACGGGGTCGAGGCCGCGCCGCGTGATATGGCATGGATCGACGTAACGCCGCCGAGTATGAGCATTCTGCAAAACGACGGCGAGCCTGTTATTCCTATGCAATACGTCCCCTACAACGGCGGCGCGGTATGGGAAGAATGGTGGGAGAGAACGCCCGATCGTAAACGTCTGCTGGTCAGCCTCGGGACCGTCAAACCGATGGTTGACGGTCTTGACCTGATCTCCTGGGTGATGGATTCCGCCAGTGAAGTCGATGCCGAAATCATCCTGCATCTGTCGCCCAATGCGCGATCCGATCTGCGCTCGCTGCCGTCAAATGTTCGCCTGGTCGACTGGATCCCAATGGGTGTCTTCCTCAACGGCGCCGATGGATTTATTCATCATGGCGGCGCTGGTAACACTCTGACAGCGCTCCACACCGGGATTCCGCAAATCGTATTCGGCGAAGGCGCCGATCGCCCAGTGAATGCCCGCGCCGTAGTCGATCGCGGCTGCGGGATCATCCCCGGCGACGGCGGCCTGTCGAGCGCCATGATCAATGCCTTCCTTGAAAATCGTGCGCTTCGTGCCGCCTCTGAAGAGGTGGCGGCGGAAATGGCGGCGCAAGCCTGCCCGACTGAGGTGGCGAAAAGCCTGATCGCGATGGCGCAAAAAGGATAGCCACCACGCTGTCATGAAGATAATGCGCCAGCACAAATCCCGGCTCTATTCTCCCGCACCGATGCGAGACCGGAACGCGCTGGCGCTCTTTTTTTGCAGTTCGATCCGTTCCGGATCGTATTTTTTACAGACGGAGGAGGCTTAATGCCTGCGACTCACTCTCCCACCCCTGCGCGCTCCTGGATAGTTCGCCTTGGCCGCGTGTGCTGGGAACGTAAGAAACTTAGCACCATCGTGGTAGTGGCGTCGGTATCGACCATTTTGCTGGCTGCGCTGACGCCATTATTGACGCGGCAAGCAGTGAACGACGCGCTGGCAGGCAATCCTACCCGCCTGCCGTGGCTGGCCTGCGGGCTACTGCTGATCGCCTTTTTTGATTTCATCGGTAACTACGTGCGCCGCGGTTATGCCGGGGAGCTATCGCTCTGGGTACAGCACACCCTGCGGGGACGGGCCTTCGACAGTATTCAGAAACTGGATGGCGCGGGTCAGGACGCTCTGCGCACCGGACTGGTGATTTCACGGACCAACAGCGATCTGCAGCAGGTGCATACTCTGTTGCAGATGTGCCCGGTACCGCTGGCAGTATTCACCTATTACATCGCCGGAATTGCAGTAATGCTGTGGATGTCACCAGCAATGACGCTAATCGTCTTTTGCGTACTGGCATGCCTGGCCATCACCGCGCTACGCGCCCGCCGGCGAGTGTTCTCACAAACCGGTCTGGCCTCGGACCGGCTGGCGAATCTCACCGAACATATGCGCGAAGTGCTGGCACAGATCTCTGTGGTGAAATCCTGCGTGGCGGAGCTTCGTGAAACGCGCTGGCTGGACCGCCAGTCACGGCAGATAGTACGTGTTCGCATCGGCGCGGCCATCTCGCAAGCAATACCAGGCGCCACCATGCTGGCGCTTCCAGTACTTGGGCAAATCGTCCTGCTATGCTACGGCGGCTGGTCAGTCATGCACGGACGGATTGATCTCGGAACCTTCGTGGCGTTTGCCAGTTTCCTCGCGATGCTGACCGGGCCGACTCGTGTGCTGGCGTCATTTCTGGTCATTGCCCAGCGAACCCAGGCTTCCGTGGAGCGGGTATTTGCCCTGATCGACACCCGTTCACAAATGGAGGACGGGACTGAGGCAGTCAACGGCCAGGTTGTCGGTCTGGAGCTGGAAAAAATGAGCTTCGACTACGGTAATGGCAGACGCATCCTTAGCGATGTCTCCTTTTCCCTGCATGCCGGTGAAACCGTGGCGGTGGTGGGAGCATCAGGTTCCGGAAAATCGACACTACTGATGCTGCTGGCGCGTTTTTACGATCCCAGCGCCGGAGAGATATGGCTTAACACCCGCTCAGGTCGGCAGAACCTTCGCGACCTCAAGCTGGAGGCACTTCGTCGCCGGGTGGGCGTCGTGTTTGAAGATGCTTTTCTGTTTGCCGGTACGGTGGCGGAAAATATCGCCTACGGTCACCCGCAGGCAACGATAGAAGATATTCGTCGCGCGGCAACTGCAGCGGGGGCCAGCAGTTTTATCAACGCCTTGCCAAAAGGCTTTGATACCCGGCTAACCGAACGCGGGACCAATCTTTCCGGCGGGCAGAGGCAGCGAATCGCACTGGCCCGGGCGTTAATTACTGCGCCAGAGGTGTTGGTCCTCGATGACACCACCTCGGCAGTCGACGCCGGGACCGAAGCGGAGATCAATACCGCTCTGGGCCGCTATGCCGACGAGGAACATATGCTGCTGGTGATTGCCCGACGCCGCTCAACGCTTCAGTTAGCCAGCCGGATTGTGGTGCTGGATAAAGGCCGTGTGGTGGATATTGGAACCCAGGCGGAGCTTGAAGCGCGCTGTCCGGCCTTCCGCTCCCTTATAACCGGCGACGGCGATTTCCTCGCGCCTTCCCCTGGTGGGCACAGCGAATTATGGCCGACAATACCTGTAGAGCAAAACGATGCGCTGGAGGGGGATGGCAAAAGCTTTGTCGCCCGTATGACCCATGTACCGGAGAATGCAGTACAGCAAGCGTTAGCCGGTAAAGGCCGCAAAGTTACCTCACTGCTGAAGCCGGTGGCGTGGATGTTCGTCATCGCAGCCCTTCTGATCGCGATCGATTCCGCGGCAGGCGTCGGGGTACTGATACTGCTGCAGCGCGGCATTGATTTGGGCGTCGCCGCAGGTGACATGTCGACTATCGGCCTCTGCGCCCTGCTCGCCTTGTGTCTGGTAGTTGTGAGCTGGTGCTGTTATTCGTTGCAGACAGTCTTCGCCGCCAGGGCTGCGGAGTCGGTCCAGCATACGGTGCGCTTACGTAGCTTCGGTCATATGCTGCGTCTTGGCTTGCCCTGGCATGAAAAACATGTCGATTCGCGCCTGACCCGCATGACCGTTGATGTCGACTCTCTCGCCCGCTTTTTGCAAAACGGCCTTGCCGGTGCGGCCACCAGCCTGGTGACAATGTTTGCCATCGCCGCAGCTATGTTCTGGCTCGACCCGCTTCTGGCACTGACGGCATTAAGCGCAGTGCCGGTAGTCGCACTGGCGACCTGGCTCTATCGTCGCCTGAGCTCCCCCGCTTATGCACAGGCGCGGCTGGAAATAGGTAAAGTAAATAGCACCCTGCAGGAGAAAGTCTCCGGCTTGCGCGTCGTGCAATCGCACGGCCAGCAGGAGCAGGAGGCCGCCCGTCTGCGCGCGTTATCAGACCGCTTCCGCGCTACCCGCGTACGTGCGCAAAAATACCTTGCCGTCTATTTCCCGTTCCTGACCTTCTGTACTGAGGCTTCCTATGCTGCCGTTCTGCTGGTTGGCGCGTCACGAGTCGCCGAAGGTGAGATGACTGCCGGGGTGCTGGCTGCCTTCTTCCTGCTATTGGGGCAATTCTATGGACCAGTGCAGCAGCTATCAGGAATAGTCGACGCCTGGCAACAAGCGACAGCCAGCAGTAAACATATTGATGAACTGCTGACGACCGAAGGCACAGAGAACGTCGAGCCCTCTTCCGCACAGCCAGCCACCGGCGCGCTGCACCTTGAAGAGGTAACGTTCAGCTATCCCGATACCCCTGAACCGGCGCTAAACTCGCTTACCCTGACTATCCCCGAGGGAACAGTCGTCGCGGTCGTCGGTCGCAGCGGTGCCGGTAAGTCGACGCTGATTAAGCTGATCGCCGGGTTATATTCCCCCACCAGCGGCAGGATCCGCATCGGCGAGAAACTAATTGAGGATGCCTCGCTTGCCGATTACCGTCGCCAGGTTGGGCTGGTCGATCAGGATGTGGTGCTGTTTAGCGGAGATATCGCGGAAAATATTCGTTATTCGCGACCCTCCAGCACTAACGCCGAAGTTGAGATCGCTTCACGGTGTGTGGGACTGTTTGAGACCGTGCAAAATCTGCCGCAAGGATTCCGTACGCCGGTGAATAACGGCGGCGCGGATCTTTCCGCGGGTCAACGCCAGCAGATTGCACTGGCCCGTGCCCAACTGGCAAATGCTCACATCCTGCTGCTCGACGAAGCCACGTCGCGTCTGGATCGTACGTCCGAAGAGCGATTAATGTCCTCGTTAACGGAGGTAGCACATACCGGGAAGCGCCTGGCGCTGATTGTGGCGCACCGTCTGACCACCGCGCAACGCTGCGACCTGATTGCCGTTGTCGATAAAGGCCAGTTGGTGGAATACGGCACCCACGAACAACTGTTAGCCGCGGGCGGCCTCTATACCCGCTTATGGCACGACAGCGTCGGCAGTAATAAACCACATCGCCAACGCGACATCACGGGGGATATCGTGGGATAGTTATTACACGCGTAAGACATTAATCAACACGCTCTCAAGCGGCTGTTCCGGGAATAGCCGCTTGAGTTTTCCATACTGGTATCCAAATTTTTTAACGAGATAGAATGCTGAACATGCCACAACATCCGTCTGCCTCTCCCTCTGCCATCGCCAGCCTGCGCAACCAGCTGGCCGCGGGCCGCATTACCAACCCTTCTCGTTTCTGGCGCGAAGCTGAGTCGCTGAATATACCGCTGGTTGTGCCGGCTGAAGGCGTGGAAGATGAGCGTGAAGTGACCTTCCTGTGGCACGCCCGACATCCACTGCAGGGAGTTTATCTGCGGTTGAATCGGGTGACGGATAAAGAGTACGTGGCAAAGGGGCTGATGACCGCCATTCCCGACACGGGTATCTGGACTCTGACGCTGCGTTTGCCGGCAAGCTACTGCGGCTCCTATTCGCTGGTAGAAATTCCCCCCGGTACGTCAAATGAGACGATTGCTCATTTGGGAGGTCGCTTTGCCGCCCTCGCCGGGCAGGCTGATCCACTTAACAAGACGCCAGGCATCAACGTACGGGGAAGTGCGCAGGAATCTGTTCTGGCGCTCGATAAGGCTCCCGCCCAGGCCGAATGGAGCGGTAGCGCCCACGCCGGGCAATTGCTTACCTCAGTACGAATTGTCGCCGGGCAATCCCGCCGGATTCGGCTCTATCTTCCTGATGTTGATAACACACAGCCTCTCGGCCTGGTAGTGCTGCCCGATGGCGAAACCTGGTTTGATCACCTTGGCGTATGCGCGGCAATTGATGCCGCCATCAATAACGGGCGTATCGTTCCCGTGGCCGTGCTGGGCATCGATAACATCGATGAGTGCGAACGGACTGCAATACTCGGCGGACGCAGCGAACTGATAAAAGATATCGCCAGACATCTGCTACCGGCGATCCGTGCTGAACAACCGCAGCGGCGTTGGGCAGATCGTTCACGCACTGTACTGGCCGGGCAGAGCCTCGGCGGGGTCAGCGCGCTGATGGCCGCGCGCCACGCGCCGGAAACCTTCGGTCTTGCGCTCAGCCACTCCCCGTCAATGTGGTGGACGCCAGATGGCGCCAGCCGGCCAAACCTATTTAGCGAAAGCGATATTTCATGGGTGAGCGAGCATCTGCTTTCTGCCCCGCCGCAGGGCGTGCGTATCCGCCTGTGCGTGGGCTCTCTGGAGGGTTCGACGGTGCCGCACGTTCAGCAACTCCATCAGCGGTTGCTTGACGCCGGCGTTGACAGCCATTGCGCAATTTATACCGGCGGCCACGATTATGCATGGTGGCGCGGCGCGCTGATTGACGGGCTCGGCTTACTGCAGGGTTAGCTTGACCCGCGAGCACTTTCAGGCAACTGTATGTGCTCATGAAAAAATAAAATGTCACCTGCGGAAAAGGAATAATTATCAGATGTATGCCCGCGAGTATCGTTCGACACGCCCACGCAAGGCGCTTTTTTCTCTTCTTTCTTGCCTCACTCTCATTTATAGCGCGCACACTTTTGCAAAGCCGGATATGCAACCGCTGGGGCCAAATATCGCCGATAAAGGCTCCGCGTTTTACCGCTTTAGCATCAACCAGTTCGACTCCGCCGATGGCACCCGCCATTATCGCGTATGGACGGCAGTACCGAATAAAACCGCGCCAGCGTCAGGCTACCCTGTTTTATATATGCTCGACGGCAACGCAGTGATGGATCGCCTGAATGACGAACTGCTCGAACAGCTGACAGACAAATCACCACCGGTGATAGTGGTCGTCGGATATCAGACCAACCTCCCCTTCGATCTCAATGGCAGGGCCTACGACTATACGCCGGCAGCGACAGAAAACGGCAAAACAAACGCCAGAAGTGGTCGCCAGGGTCGTAAGAGCGGCGGTAGCAATGACTTCCGTCAGTTACTTGAAACACGTATTGCGGCAAAAGCGGAGCAAGGATTAAATATCGATCGACAGCGTCGTGGCCTGTGGGGACACTCCTACGGCGGACTGTTCGTACTGGATTCCTGGCTGACATCCTCTTACTTCCAGGCATACTACAGCGCCAGCCCGTCATTGGGCAGAGGCAACGATTCTCTGCTGGACCGCATCACGGCGATCAAGCCCTCACAAAACTGCGCTAAGCACCTGACGATAATGGAAGGGTCAGCGGCGCCAGGCGATAACCAGGAAACGCATGCTGCCGGGGTGCTGACGAAAATTCATACCACTATCGCCATACTGAAAGATAAAGGTGTCAATGCCACCTTTTGGGACTTCCCGGGGCAAGGGCACGGCCCAATGTTCAACGCCTCTTTCCGCAGCGCACTGTTGGATATCAGCGGTGAAAATGCGGATAACACCCCAAGCTGTCATTAATCCAGCCGCTAAATACTGCCCGCTAATACGCGGGCAGTATGACTGTAACAATGCGATCAGAATGACGCAGTAATACCGGCATAATAAGCCCGGCCAGGCTCGTTATAGGTATTCGCCCCTTCGGAAGAGCGGTAGATCTGTTTGTCGAAGATATTGCTAACCCCGACATTAAGACGCAGATTTTTATTAATATCGTAATTGAAGTTGGTACCTACCAGTGAATAAGCCCCCAGCTCTTTGCCTGACAGACCACCAGTATCTTCACTGCGCGATTCCGCATGGGTACGCGGTTTTTGTCTGCCGTATAATGTCCAGTTAACGCTGGCAGAGAACGCCTGAGTGATAGTCCAGTCTAAAGAGTTATTAATAGTATATTTCGGGATGACCGAAAGCGGGTTACCGGTATCTTTTTGTTCCGACGTGATCATATAAGTGGCATTTGTATTCCAGCTCAGACGATCTTTCACCAGTGGGATCGCCATGCTGGCTTCGATACCGTCAACCAGCGCTTTCCCGCCATTCTGCCACTGGAGGATATATGCGCCGGATGAGGATTGCCCAATAATGTTATCCCCGGCCACGATCTTATTCTGGTAATCATTGCGGAAGTAGGTCACGCTGGCGTGGTAATCTTCCCAGGCGAACTCCAGACCGATTTCTTTGTTAATACTGATTTCCGGATCGAGATCTTTATTACCAATCAGATAACAACCGCCGGACGTAATATCTTTTGGGCAACCATTGCCTTTCGAGTAGAGCAGATAACCTTCGCTGGATTGATAAAGGTTTGGTGCTTTGAAGGTTCTCGCAATCCCCGCTTTGACTTTGAAGTAATCACCTAATTCCTGCGAGAGGTTCAGACTGGGACTGAAGTTACCGCCGGAATCGTTGAGATAATCAAAGCGCAGGCCGGGAATAATATTCGTGCCGGCAACAGGCTCAATATTATCTTCAATATATAGCGCGCTGATTTGGGAATGGTTTTTACTGCTGCGTTCCGCAGCCGAGCCAGAAATACCACCGATATTACTATCGCTCACCGTTAAGCCAGTAGAAGAAGGATCTTCGAGTCTATCGCGGCTCCACTCCGCACCAACGGTAACCGTCTGATCAACCAGCAAATTCAGCGGAATATTGAGTTCCCCGCTGGTTCGCCAGGAGTTGAGACGGTTGGTAGTGAACCTCTGATCAGCCGAAATGCGCCCTTCACCACCACCGGATAACCCTTCATCCATACGGGTATTATTGGTTTTTTCGTAATAGACACCAAAGCGGCTTTGTCCCCAGTCCCAAATACCGTTATGCGTAATGCCGTAATTCTGACGGTACAGGCGATTCGTCTCTTCCCCGGATTTGGCGAGGTTTTCGGTAACCGCATTAGAAGAGCTGTTTTGCGTATCGCCAGCATAAATATTTCCCTGCCGGCTATATCCAGCCTCAAAATCAAGGATTTGCTGCGGATTTAATTTCCACGATACCACACCGTTAATATCTTTATTACGTACCCCTTCGTGCCCGGCCGCATTTTTAGTTCCGGCTGCGGAGTTAATATCCCAACTGTCGGCATCGGTTTTATTCAGATTGCCATACAAGCGCATAGTCAGCACATCGCCGACCAGCGGCCCGCTGAGATTAAAGTTGGCACGACGCGTGGCACCTTCATCGCTGCTTTCCGGCTGATTGGTGTATAACGACAGGGAACCATGCCAGTCGTTGGTGGGACGTTTGGTAATGATGTTCACCACCCCACCCGCAGCACCCGAACCGTAGCGCGCCGCCGCAGGGCCGCGAATCACCTCAATGCGTTCGACTTGTTCCGGCGGTACCCAGTTGGTGTCACCGCGGGTATCGCGTTCCCCACGCCAGCTATAGCGCACAGAGTTGCGCGACGTCACTGGTACACCATCAATCAAAATTAAGGTGTTTTCCGGCCCCATGCCACGAATGTCAATTTGCCGGTTATTACCGCGTGTACCCGATGCACTATTACCGGTCAGATTTACCCCTGGCATCTTGCGAATAATATCGGAAAGGTCGTTGACCGGAGGGTTCTTTTTAATATCTTCGCTGGTAATAATCGATACGCCAGGTTGTTGTTTTAGTACCTGCTCAGCAGTAGCTTCTATCACCATGGTCTCGCCGCTATCATCGGTGGATTTGGCTGCTGATACTTGACTATTCAACCCTACAAGGATCGCGGTTAGCGGCCAGAGGATCTTGTTAATTCTCATACCCATTCCCTAATAAATGCCTAACTTTAAAGTGGTTGTTCGTTAAGCTCACACCCTTCCCAGGTATTCTTATTATTATAATTATTCGTCAATGATAATGATAATTAATATCATTTAATAAAAAGTAAGGCAACCTTTAGCGAATTTTGATTTGTGTACAAGGAGAAGTAAGAATCGTGCTGACAGGTACGATTATTGAGGAGAACAAAACCGACACGAAGCAGATTACAAGAATGGTCATCACGTCTGCGCTGCGCCATACAACTGGTGCACAGTGGATGTACATTTCACGATACTAAAGTCAAAAGAGTTTCGAATTACGAAAGCAGTAGCCGGGAGAAGTAACGTTTCTTAGGCGATAAAACAGAAAACCAGCTTCTGGCTTATGTTCGAAAGATAAAAACCACGCCAGTTTTGAACGAGCAAGGACAGGAAAATTCACACCCAAAAGCCCGGTAGTAGGCTTCATAATATTGAAAAGATACCAACAGTATACAACCGCCCAAAGCAAGAAGGGGTTACCTTTCGGTAACCCCTTGTTTTATTTGGCGGAAGCGTAGAGATTCGAACTCTAGAACCCTTTCGGGTCGCCGGTTTTCAAGACCGAAAAATAACTATTTAAAATCAATACGATAACACAATAAAAAAGAATAACAGCATTGCATTAAGCATATGAAAAACAATATGTTATACATATCACAACCATCGATATTCTTCTGAATTATGCACAATTTCTTGACTGATGATCTGCTACTCAACATAATTGCTGTATAAAAACACAGTATCGAGACCCTCTATGAAAAACAGAGAATCCAACGTTAGCAGCTTACCCGAGCTCACCAGTTTTGAAGTAGGCTATTCCCTTCTTACTAATGAAGTTTACTTGTCAGCTTCATTTACAGATAACATGGCCTGTATACCAAACTGGCCAATTAAAGAGTTTCCTGACCAGTTTATCTGTATCTCTCGTACGCGGGCGGTTGCACTCATAGAAGAACTTCAAAAGGCTATCGACTACATGAATGCGGGGATAGAACGCCGCTCAGGAAACCTAATCCAGTAAAAACGGACAGATTACCCTATTCCATTACATCTTTTGCAACAGCATAGATTCTTGACAGATACGCATCATCACTCTGATCCGAGTGAACTTGCAACATCAGGGTTATGCTGTTTTTGGTAACTGGCTGAATAGTTTCTCTTAGCATGACGACTACGCGTCCAATAACCCTGCATACATCGTCAAAAACGGCTTGCTTTTCCTCACCAATAACTGTTTCTCACTCTGTTATCACTGAACCAACATCATTGTAATATAGGCCAATGTGCACCATTTAAGTCAATATATTTCTATGGTTCTAATCATATTGAGATGTGCTTTATTTAACCTTTTTACAATCAAATACATCAATACTGCCTGCAAAATCGAGTACCGAAGTGTGTGTTACCACCGCCCCGTTAAATTGACTTACAGGTAAAGTATTAAATATTTGAATTGCGTAAGCATGGCCATCATAACTAGCCGATACGGTTATGGAGCCATCAGGCGCCCGTCCATATCTCTCACCTGAGTCAGAATCAACAACTTCTAATTTTGGTGAGATAATTTGCTTATCGTCAGGAAAAAGGAAACCAACGGAATCAACGTTGTCCTTTACACGAACTCTCATGCGACTTGTATCAACTGGCCCACTAGCTTGATTGAACCTCATTCGACAGTAAAAAGGTCTCCTTTTTTTACTGATATTTGTTTATTTTTATTGGCTATTTTCTGCCGTTTATTCTCTATTTTTTCGTTCTCAGAATAATACAGACTAACAGTGCAATACCTATCCGAAGATTCAAAGCACTTATCAACCAATCGGTGGAGAAATTCACTTGTCTCCCCGCCATTATCAACTAGTTTAGTTCGTAACACAGTAACGCTTAGAGGAGGCTGATGTACCAATGACTGAGGAACTAAATAACTGGGCACGTACTGCGGGCCATACTCCAATAGATAATCCCGCTTTTGCTCAACTGTTTTTGCTCTACCTTTATCCCAAGCACTACAACCGATCATAAAAAATGACAACAAAACCACTATACCAATTTTATTCATTTTTCATTCCTAAACATATGCACCGATAAGCGCAGTGTACACCATCACCACTGCGCCTCAAATAAACCTGTAATGTGTGCGGCTATTCAGGTTTCTTCGGCCATTCAATTCCATCGTATGACTCTTTGTCGGTGATATGACTCAAATCCAGCCGGCGTAGCTCAGAACGATAAGTCCGTAAGGTTACCAGTTCAGTTTCTTCCTCAGCAGAAATATCACCATCTTTCTGTGCATTATCCAGCCAGTCAATGCGCTTTGTTGCCTCAGCCATGCGCATGTCACGCTCCGCTAAAGCCATAGACTGGTAGTCACGGATTTGCTGTAGTTTTCCGTCCTTGTAAAACCAGCTCCCATCTGGAACAGAAAATTCAGCCGGAACATCTGCATGAGCTATTTCAGCAACTGAAAGGTTGACCGGAAATAGCCCGGTAGCATCCAGCTCGCAACCAATAACGACGCCATCATCACGATAAGAAACTTTAAACGTATCGGGTAAAAAACTATCAATAACCGAATACCAGTCGTTTCCGTTTTCATCACGCAAATACAGAGCAGTAGGTAGTTTTTTATCGTCTGGTTCATATAATTTAAAATTTGTGAAATGTTTCATAATTGTCCCACTGTAATCCATTGTCCGTTAACTAACTTCTGAATCGGACGAGCATAAGCTGAGTCCGGGCTGTCAGGCATTGGCCATCGCGAGGTATCCGCATCAAGAATGGCAGTTAACATATGACCACTTGGGGCAGTCAGAGAAGCATAACTACCATTAACAGACGGCCCCACAAATACCGCACCACCAAGGCGTACATCCTGAACATACCCACTAAGCATGTCCGTCGTGGCCAAGAATACACCAGAGCCATCGTCATGAAGCATGAATGGCTTTGTTTTGTCACTCTGGTACAAACCGACCATGGTAATGTAATGACGCTCTGGTTTAGTCGCCACAAAAGCACTTAGCCAGCCAGGACCGTTGCCGAGGCTCCATATATCGCCGTAAACATCGCCGTTTTTGTTGAATATCGCATCTCCAGCCCGCAAATTTTCAGCAGCAGCGATAACGCCGAGTCTGGTGCTGATATAAGCTCGGGTAATGCCATCTAAAGCGCTCGGAAACCCAATACCATTCCATGACTTAATGTTTAGGTTATTGCCGTTAAAACCTGCGCCATCAACGCCGCCTATAGCCATTCCCCCGGAACCATCACCAACCGTGACCGAGGTGCTGCCACGCACATTTGGAGCAGAAATATCCCCCGTAAAGGCCGCGCCTTCCAGCATCGCCACATGACGCCATGAAGTAATTCCCGCACCAGTGCCATGACCAAACAATACGTTATTGCCACTGATGGCCAGAACATCCACCACGGAAGTCGAATTCACGACCTCAGTAAGAGTGATAATTTGCCAGTAACTAACCTGGTCTGGCGCATCAGGTGCCTGGTGTGCTCGCATGAACTGGCATCCAGTAGCTGCCCGCGCGCCAATTGAAGTTTTGTCGGCTGCATCGCTGATAAAGGTACCAGCCAGAAGCCTGCCGGCACCTACCTCCATCACATTACCAGGGTTGGTTCCTACATCCCGATATGCAGCTGTACCCAAACCAGCATAAATAGCCCCCGGATTGGTCACGTTGAAAAACGTTTTGGTGTTATCCAGAAGACACATCAGACCAACATCTTTCTGAATGTCGTTGGCGACCAGTTCGGTCTTGTTCCCTTTATAAAGTTTGAACGACCCCAGAACGCGACCGCCCATCGTCAACTGCAATGTACTCGGCCCGGTATTATTCTGCGTCGGGTAAACGACAATCGGCGTCCGCAATGTCCAACCGGTCGCACCATTAACAAAATACGTGGCCGGAAGCTCCAGCGTCAGTGCATTCGCAGTGCCACCAGCAACCCCGGAAATGTAATGCCCGCTCTGGAGCTGCTCAATCTGAACAAACTGGTTTTCTGAACCTCGGGTAGCAAAGTTAGCAATCACGTCATTAAGTGCCCACCCTTTCGCTGTGGTGCCCTCCTGGCCTCGAACCACCGTCAACACATCATTATTGACCGAAGTCAGATGGCAGATTTCGAAAACCGTTTCTTTCGCATCCGTAAGTGTGATTTTGGCGTATGTTTGCAGAGGGTTAGAGGCATTGGCGTAATCGTAGCTAAGCAGACCTGCAAATTTCGCCCCGGTACCTGGCATCACCTGAATCGTTGTCTGCCCGGCGGTAATGTCTGCTGCCAGAGATGAAATGACGTTATTACCGAATCCAGTAATCATTTTTGAACCACCGTTACTGTAAATGTGTAAATAAATGGCAATTTCACCAGTTGCTGGGTGATCGCATCCTTGAGGAAATAGCCAACACCATCGCCGTAATCCGGAATAGTGATAGAAAAAACGCCCTTATCGGGCGTCACACTGATATCGAAGGTATCCTGAACTGGAGGGTCGATCCCGTTGGCTCCGTGTATGAACCGCGCAAGACGCCTTTTCAGCCAGTCGATACAAAAATGCGAGCCGTCACCTTTGTAAAAATTCCAGGTCAGGATCCGCTTAAAGTAATCGTCAGGGACATAAGAAGCAGAACCGGGAACGTAGTTTTTAAGGCCTGCATAAGTGATGGCGTTATACTCAATCGTGTTATACGCCCCGCGCGCAATCGCATCCTCTGAAATCTGGAGTAAAGGTCGACTTTCCCCGTAAATCCCCAGCGCAATCCAGTCCAGCAGATCGCCGGTAATGCTCGGTGATGTCCAGCACGGAAGATTTAGTGCATTCAGATAATCAAGGTTGGCCTGAGCCAGTGAGTTAAAAGCATCAAAGAAAGCGGTAATGTTGGAGTCGTCGTTATATTGAGTGTAAGGATAAGCTGGAATAATCTTTTCAATTAGAGCCTGCATATTGCTTAACCTGAATTTGAGCTGCTGAGGTAGAGAAATAGGCGTACGTGTCGCCGTAAACAAGGCTTGAACCTGCATCAGGCGGCTTGATAACGCCATTGATGCCGACCTGAACATCGATCATTGATACCAGGGAAGGCGCAACCAGACCCGACACCGAACTCAGGAAGATATCCTGAACCTCGAAAATATTTATGGGCTGTCCTACTGCGATTGCGTTGATATAGTCAGCGATGTTTTGTTGTACCGCTTTTGCTATGCCGTCCGGATCGATGTAGATAGTGGAGGCTGTGTTCCAGGTGATCAGGATTGTCGCGTTTTGCGAGGAAGGAACCACAAACGGCACCTGATACACGTCCGGATAAACAGTGATCGCGATGGTCTTCTTCTCCACTGGCGCTCCGGATGGATTCGAAACATCATTAGTCAGAATGGAGATATCCGGCACGGCCTTGTAAATGGCGTAGGCCACTTCGTAGGGGTCACCGCCGCCGACAACCGCAACCCAGCGCCCTAAGGTTGCCTGTCTGTACGAGAGCAGGTTTTCCTGCACCCCATAGACCAGTTTTAGCTCGGTACGATAACAGTCTGGGGTTCCTTGCACTCCGTACATCCCCGCCTGCATAACCTGCGCGCGATATGATGCGTAGTTTTGCTCCGCCGCGCCGGGTAGCCCCGCGGTGAGATTGGTACAGGTTATCTCATAGTCACTCGGCACCGAGGTTTTGATCTGGTTAACAGAACCCGCAGGCACAGCCCATGTCCCTTCTGTTGTCGCCAGGCAATACACAGGGGCTGTCTGGCCGCTCTCAGGGATCACCGTATCACGCAGCACCGTGTAGGTGTAACTTCCATCACCGACGGTAAAACCCTTCGGGATTGGAAACCCTGGCGGCCCCATAAAGACAACGTAAACTGAGGTGTTTGTACCCACCCCGCGCGGGACGCCGTAAATCGCGCCCAACTGCGCCAGCAGGTGAATATTGGCGCTGTACGGGCTGCAGGAGTTAATCAAATCAACACGAGCCTGGTCGCAAACTACCAGCGCACCGACGCTGGTCCCAACCATGTCATCAATTAAAGAGCCGGGTAAATCCGTGGTTATCCCCGGAGACAACGCGGTGGCCGTATTGATAACCTGCTGCCGTAGCGCATCAGTCGTCTGCGGCACCGGGCCAGAAATTGTGTAACTAACGGGTAAATCACTCATACATATACCTGCATGACAATTTTAGAGCCTGAGTTGGTAATTGCAGAAATGCTGTATACCGGAGGGTCGGTTTCTGTCAGCGCAATCTGCAGAGAGGAAAAATACGGGCTGAACTGCTGCTGTAGCCGGTTAACATAGAATGTCGGCAGTATCTGCTGAATGACTGAGCCATTAGCCGGTATGCCGTGATTAGCGAAGAATGGGGATTCCTGCGGCGCCAGTTTCAGATTTTGCACCAGCGTTGTGAGATACACCGAATCGTTAAACCCGTTTTCGTCCGTCGTGACTGTCACCCATTTCCCGTCTTTATCTCGTCCGTATGTCCTCATTCTGTAATACTCCCGTTGAATTGTGACGTTGGCCTTCCGGTGTTCTGTCCGTTGTTGCCGTTAGAGTGTTGATGTGAATTCAACCATGCTAGAAGTTGCTTCCATCCCTCATGCATAACCTTGGGGCTGGTGCTGGCGGCACTGTCCTGAATTTTTCCACTCTGGCCGGTAAGAGACCACATGCCCTCCGTCAGAGTCAGCACTGTGCCACCGACCGTTACCTTAAATTGTGCAGGCGTAACAATGGTGATGCTCTCGGGGGTAAGCAGAAAAGTTGTGTTGCTGCCAGAATCCCGAAGCGTGATGCCTTCGGGTCCGTAAAGCGTCAGAACGTCATAATCAACGTCCTGCCACTCCGTATTGCTGATAGGCAGGAATACCAAAGCGCTGAGATTTGCCGGAGGTGTCAGGTCAGCTGTTCCACCGCCTAGGCCACTGGCCCCGCCCAGATAGGTATCAGCAGGAATAACGATACCTTTGCTACCCTTGCGCATTGGGTAACGAATATATTCTGGTCCAAACAGTGGGATCGTTAGCTGTGGCAGAACATAGGGGATGTTTCGCAGAAGAAAGGAGACGGTAACCATGTGTCCATCCCGAGCTACCACCGTTGCCGGTAACACCTTACCGGCCATCTGCATCGCATCGGCAATTTTACTTTCGGCGAAATTATTCATATTTCCGCCAAAGTTCATTTTTTGATTTACGCTCATGATGCGGCAACTCCTCCTGTAGGGTGAGCTTCGAGCAGCGTGATCCAACTGTTAGCGTCCGGTTGCCTGCTGTTTCCTATTAAACGGACCGACGACACAAGAAAGTCACCAGTAAAGGCAGAATCGTCTCGAAACTGAGAATATGAAGATGCCTGGATCATCGGCCGCAGTTTCGGCGGCATCCGGATGTAATCCCCCACCTGAATGTCACTGCGCATGACACAGGGAATAGAGACGGTACCGAACTGCACCCAGGTCGGCTGCCCCACCAAATCAGTAAAAACTATTTGTATAGGATTTTTACTTCTGTACGATGCGCTTTTGTTTGAGTCTTTATCCTGGTGGTGGTCAAAATCATTATCGAACACGCGAATCTCTTTACCATTCACCATGGTAATTTCCACACCTGAATAATTACTGTCTTTGATAATGCTTTTACTCAGCGTATTTAACCGCTGTGCAAGCTCAGTCAGACTTCCACAATACATTCCGCTATCGTAGTTATTTATTAACCTGTCACTAACGCTGATAGAGAAACGATAATCCCCGCCCATATTCTGAAAACACTGAGTGAGCGCTACCGAGAGTTTTATCCCCTTATTCCATGGAAGGGTTAAATTAATCGGCGCAAGCGGTGCAGGGTTCACGCTCGAAACCGCACCTGCGGTAACGATAAGATCCATTCTTAGCTCGGTACCCTGCCAGTTACCCAGAACCTGCCAGATGGTTCCTTCAAGCACCAGACCATTCTGACCAGGTTTGGCCAGTGGGAGCCCTTTCGACATACCCAGCCACATTTTGATCGTCATACCAAACATATTTTGTCTGGCCTGCTGCATATCCTGTGGGCTAATCCCCCAGATGGTGATTGTGCTCTGGCCTTTTGGCGTTGATTCACCAAATCGCAGTAGGTCAAACTCAATCATTAAATTACCAGGGTTGAAAACACCGTTTTTAAGGCTGGAATATTGTTTGAAGAGTTTTCCGGGATTACCGTTTTCATCAGGAGGGGAAAAAATCTGGATATCATAATAGCGCATCAGTTAATGACCTCTATTTGCCCCTTTGAGTATCGCCAGACCATTTTTGAAATATTGAACGCTCCGACAAGCAGATTAATATCGTACCCAACTGGAGACGCTACTATCGGAATAGTCAACTGCCGGTTGCCGGAGTTATCCGTAATGTTCAGATACCAGCGCTGAGCTGCTATATTCCATTTCGTCTGGCAGTTATAAACCTCACCATCGAGCACAGGCGTAAAAATCATGCTCTTTTGCTCATTACCTGAGAAAGGATAAATTGCTATGCTCATAGGCCAAATGCCCCACTTAATTTACCGATAAGTCCGATTACGGCCCCAGATACACTGCTACCAAGTGAAGTGTTACCGATTGCAGAGAGAGTATTTGTCCATGCGCTTTCCGTCGTTTTATCACCATTATCAATCTTACTCAGGTAGCTGTTGATAGCCTGATCAGTACCTGTTTCAGTGATGAGAGGTTGCTCGAAATCCCACAACCATTGCCGCTGTGGCAACGGATCATTAGATCCCGTCACATCGCGCACAGTCTTCAATATGCAGCTGTTGTAAATAATGGCTGGCGTTGCAACTATGTACGTCCCGCCAAGATTCGCATGCGCCTGCAGCACAGCCTGTAGCGCGCTGAGCGTGACCAGTTTTGTCATAGCGCCGGTATTATCGTTCACGGGCGCATCCATCAACATAGAAACACGTAGCGGCTGAGCAAGCAGCGCATTCGCGGCAACAGCCTGGTTAGCGAAAGGATAGCGACCGATATCATATTCAATCATCGTCGCCCCCTGCGCCGCCCGCCAGTGGCAAAAATATTTATCCAGATCGGTGAGTTCCATTGCTCCGCCCAGCAACCCGGTAACAAAACTGGCGCTCTGGGTCAACGCCACAATCGGGAGCATCCCTCCGGGAATACTCTGCGCAATACCGTCACAGAGGATCACCGGGGAAATTTCAAAACCTAGTTTGTATAGTTCACGAGTAAATGCCATCAGCCAAATCCTCCGAGTTGCGTGCTGGAAACCACGGCACTACCTCCCGTATTGTTGTAAATCACCACCCCCTGAGAATTACCGCGCCGCTGGTTTTCAGCTATTTGTCGCAAAAGCTGCGTATCTTCAGTATTTCGCTGAGGAGGCATACCCTGAGTTGCCGGAGTGTTCTGGCTGGAGCCAGGCATATCAGTACCGTAAATTTTTCGGTACTGTTCGTTAACCCTGCCAGCATATTCGCGATTCTCTTTGCTGCCCCTGTTTTTGCCGCCGTTGTACCAACGCAGCATTTCTTCTGTATCACCTCCAGCCTGTTTTTTCGCCCAGGACATAACACGCGCACCAGCCATTATGTTATCGCGGGGATCCCATGGATTTTCCCCTGGCTGGAAGTTAGCCGGCATAACCTGCATCAACCCCTGAGCCTGTAGCCCGGAACGGGTTACCGGGCCTTTAGCGTTCTGATCCCACGATGACTCTGCAGCGGCTGTGGCCTTAAGTATTTTGGGGTCGAGGTTGTACTTTTTAGCAGCCTCTTCAAAATACTCGTCATATTCTGAGGGTGCCGTGCCTGTTATTTTATTGAGCGAACGACCGGCCGATTTCAGCCATGACCAGACGGCCGGATCGTTCTGACCGCCTTTCACATAACTTTCCCCGGTTGTAGTGTCTGTTACTGGCTCATTACTGAGTATTGAGGAGTGAGATTTCACATCGTCTATGGATATGCTGGATTTTCCTGCTATCCAGTCGATAACTTTCCCAATAACCGTCGCTAACCGCTCAACACCTGTCATAAAGGCCGCTACATCATTTTTAAATTCGGGTGAGGCGAGATAATTACCAAAGCTCCGGATCCCCTCAGACAGGCCATCAATCCATTTTCCCAGTTCCGGGGATTTCAGAACCGTTTCGATCGCACCTGAAAATGCATCCGACAGTTTTCCCAGCTCTGGCGCCAGAGGAGCGAGCCCCCGGATAAAGGTATTGCCGATACTGACTTTGCTGCGGTCAAGCTGAACATTGAAATCCTGCCATTGCTTCAGCTGTTGATCGGTAATCTGTAGTCTCTGAGTATCCTTCTGGGCCTGTTTTGTCATCGCATCGATTTCTGCATCGCTCATGTTTTTAAAGCGATTCAGATCGTCGAGAGTGAAGTAGTTGGTCAGACCGTAGGCCTCGGCCCCTTGCTGAGTACTGCCATTGCGCACAAAGATATCGCGGGCAGACTTAATCATCTGGGGCAATAACGTTGCCGGATCCTGATTGGGGTTAACACCCATCGCGTTAAACTGCCAGCGCTTGCTGAGGTCCAGTTGTGAATCCCGGATAGCACCGAGTGTACCGACAGGGTTACCCAGTACCTTCTGATAATTGATGGCGGCAGAATTAAGACCGCCAGCGGTCGTGCCCAGCCCCATAGCCGTAAACCGCTGTGCAGAGGCAGTACCCGCAAGACGATTCATCCCCCACAACCCACCAGCGCCAGCCAGCCCAGTAAAGAGCCCCAGCACTGTCCCCCAGGATAACAGGCTGGTGGTGGCATCCTTGATGTGACCCGCGAGTGATTTGGCATCCTTGCTGGCTTTGTTCAGAAAGTTACGAACGCCGCTGGTTTTTTTGTTGAGCGCAGTCTGGGATTTGTTGGCCTTTTCCAGATTGCCGTTCAGCCTGTCCAGCCCATCATTGACGGATGCAATTGCGGCCACACCATCAGTGAAGGCCTGCGTTATCGCCTCGGTACTGCCGCGAACACGTTCCGTTTCCTTTGCTGTTTCGCTCAGGCCATGAACGGCACCGCGCCACTGCTCGGGTAACTCCTCAAGCGCTTTTTGATATTCGTTGAATTTTTCCAGAAATGACTGAAATTTTTCATCCTGAACATCAATTTCAACAACGGATTTAGCCACCATTGAAATAGCCCTTTTTCCTTATCTCTTCGAGAATGAACCGCTGCCGGAAGTGGAGCGGGCTTTTGTAGTCACCACAGTCCAGTTCCCGGCATAGTTCGGCGAACCCTTCACAGGACGCCCAGGTCAGGAGGGAATGTGTGATTGTTCCTGCGGGGCTGTCAGGGTCGGGATAGCAGTAGCCGTTTTCGACTTCGGCAAAGAATCGCGATACTCCGTAATGCTCAATGAGACGAGTTGCCCACTGTACATTTCGAGCGCGTGCCCCATCGTGCCCGCCACAAGGTTCGCTTTCTGAATAGCAGAGCTCACCATAAAAAAAACGATTTCACCCTCGATCTCCCGATATTCATCCGGAGTAATGAGGTCGTTTTTAAATGCAGCGTCCAGCGGGGAAGTTTTCCACACCCCGTTATCATTCCAGATAACCGTAGTCAGGCGCTGAATATCATCAATGATCGTCGGCGCACCCGGAGCAATGTCCCCATTCTCCTGTCGCGACTTGATGATATTTCGTAGCATCATTGCAGCCACACGCGGCGCGCCAACGGTACCAACAAGGGTAAAAAAGTTATTGAACAGATTGCCCAACAACACGCAGTTTTGCTCAACCACTTCATAAGGAAATGGCACTACGTGCAGGTAAACCATTGAGCCATCATCGCGAGTGATCGTGCTGACGAAGTTAAGTTTTTTATCAATTTTCACGGTAATTAATCCCACATTTTATCGTTGGTGATCAGGTACCCGGACAGCGTAACTACGTAACCCGCATCCATACCGTTGAGCTGTAGCTCGTTAAAATTGACCAGATAGCAGTTCAGCACGGTGTAGTTGCCGAACGTGGTCGCGTCCGGCGTCACCACTACTTCGCCCAGCGCGGTATCGGTAGCAAACTGCTTTTGATAGCTGGCTCCCAGCCCCTGTGTTTTCAGCAGATGAATCGTCAGCGTGACCTGCTGATACGGAGCCTGGCTGCCAACGGTCCCGGTGAGCGTGGGTAAAATATCCGTTGCGGCCGTGTCTGGCCGCATGCTAATCCCCTCTTTTCCGAGATAGGACGCGCTGACATTCAGTGCCGGGTTATCGGTGACGGTCACCGCCCCACGAACCCGGTTAAGAAATCCCTGTGGTACTAATGGATTTGGCATTTATTACGCCCCCACAAAATTGGTTACGTTGAGATTAAACGTGATGGACTCAAAGCCGCGTTTCGGCGTAATGACGGCGCTCAGGCCGTTATATTTACCATCGGCGTAATCGGACTGGTTTAGGCTGGTGTAGCTGGCGAATGGCACCGCGTTAATGACGGCGCTGCCCGCATAGGTGCCCTTCTCATACGCTTCATTGAAAGCGTCCTGAGTCAGGCGGGTGTCGATAACCTGCCCGAGGATCAGCCCATAGCTGATGCCAGAACGTAACGTTTTCAGCGCACGGTTCTGCAGGCGGTCGATACCTCGCTGCTCGTAGTAGAGCGGGTTTGTCGTCGTGTTCGAGCCGTTGATCACCTCGTTCGCCAGATCCAGCTCGAGGTTAATGGCACACCAGGCGACGGAGTACCAGTAGTTGAACGGCATACCATCGAGCATGTGGCCCGCCACCAGCATTTTATTGCTCAGGCCGCCTTCAGCAGCCGTGCCGATATAGTTGATGTTGTTGTCCTGCAGCGTTTTCAGCAAAGTACCGTTGCCCGCTGGCGGGTACTCGGTCACGCCGTACATGAACCGGTACGCCATCGGCGGCACCATGTTGGACGAACCCGGATCGTTAGCCAGGGACGACTGAAACGGAGCAGCCATCGAAAACTCTGTTGCGCCAATCGCCGGAGCCTCAACCCCTGCGAACACGTTCGGATATTTTCCCGATACCCATGCTTCGTAGGTTGCGATCGTGGTAGTAACGAAAAATTTCACCAGCGAGCCCGGCGACGTGTAATTGTTCGCCAGCGTCTTAAACGTGGTTTCTGTATCCCACTCCCGCGGCACCAGATAAGAGAAAAACTTCTGGTAGGTGTTGCCCAGGGAAATATCTTCATCAATGAAGTTTCCCAGCGCCGCAACCGCAGCAGGAACACTCAATTCCCCCAGCTCCAGAACATATACCGCTCGGCTGGTGCCCTGCGCCCAGTACGTGGTATTCATCTGCTGGATTTCACCCGCTGCAACGGCGGTGACGGTCCCCATCGTGGTAGCAGAGCCCGGATCGGTGTTCAGCGTGTAGGTCAGGGTTTTATCGCCGGTCACCGTAGCTGTATATGCTCCGTTGTAGCCTTTCGGTGCAACGCCGTCGATAAAAACGGGAACTTTATCGCCGTCGCTCCAGCCGAGCGACTCAACCAGCGTGACGGTGACGGTATTGGTTGCCCATGCAATGGCTGAAATTGCTTTAGCCGGAGAGACAAGCGATTTCAGATCGTCTTTTGAAGTCAGCAGTTGAAAACTACCGGGTGTTAACGTCGTGCCACCGGTAGAGACTAGGGCGCCGGATTTTAACAGGTTCGACGGCTTTGGCGGATTCGTCACCGACACATTAATATTAACAATTGCCATTACATTATTTCTCCACGTAAATGGACGGAATTGCAGACGTGATCAGCTGACGGGCGACATTCCTCATCCGCTGCTGATAATAATTAACTTTGAGTTTGATGATTTTTCGCATCGCCATAACGTTGAGCTCGTTCTGCGTCACGCGGTCATCTTTAATAACGGGGATATTCATCACCCCCATTTCAGCCGTATCATTCAGCGTGTAGTCCTGCACATAGCGAAGAAAATCCTCAGCTGCGGCATTCCGTAGCCCGGTGACGTATACCGTCACATCCTCCGTCACCAGCTGATACTGGTTCTGATTTTCGTCAAGGTAAAACGCACCGGCTACAGGCTCAGGATCCCCACATTTCACGGTGGCATAAGGTGGGGAAAGGTTCTGCAAAGAAAGTTTTGCCGGATACATCGGCATGAATTGGCTCAGGGAGAGCCAGATCGGTAGCGAGTTAGAAACCACCACATCTGCAAGATCAATATCGTCAGGCGAGTCAACTATCTGTGACAGCATGTGTGGATAAATCGCATTCCCGGTGTAATGGTAAATATTGGCAGGTTCGTTCAGCCCAGAGCGCCGGGAAAACGCAAACTTAATGCCGTAAAACTCACCTATGTACAGTACCTCAGAACCGATATCGTTGAACGGGTCAATGTCAGACTGAGCAGTGAACGTGACCACATTTTTATCGTAGAGCTGCTCCTCATCCTGGATACTTTCCGTCGTTAAATGCAGGTAACCTTTGACGTCTTTATAGTCGGGTTCGCTATCTGGATCATCTGCAAGAATCGAAGCCTTAACCCAGAAAACGAACCCATCTAACGGCAGCACCTTGCGAACATATTTTGTGAAGGTCACTGAGGCCGAACGGCTTAAATCGTCCAACCCCTGAACCAGCGAAGCATTAAGCTCCGTTTTTGCCTGAGATAGCTCACTGAGGGAAGGCATTCAACACCCCGCTTACCCAGGCCCGCATAGAGGCCTGAAACATTCCCGTATCGATGAAAGAGGGGCGCGGCTCCCCTTTCTTGTTTTTGAAACGTTTGCTGATTCCTTCTAGCGCCCGGGCTGTTGGGACACCTTCGGTACCGTTCATTTCGGCGTTATCGAGAAAAGCGACAAAAAGGTGATGAACCTGCGACATTGATTCCGCAAAAGGATCGGAGGGAGGCGGCGCACCTGCCAGCAAGTTCTCAAGACCTGCAGCAAGGTCATTACTCATCAGTTGAGCAATCTCCTCACCATGCCGATCAAAGAACGTCTGCATGATGTGATATTTTCCCTCAAGAATTTCGGCCACATCTCCGGTGGTCGTATTCTCGTTTTCGTAGGGTATATCCATCACGCCCAGGTGAAGTTTCATGTAAGCCCCCACAAATCACCATATTGCTGAGCGATTGCCAGGTACCAGCGACCGTAGGGATCTTTGAGTTGTTGGAGGTCAGCAAGAGAAAGATTTTTTAGCGCGTCGCTGACTTCCCGGGTCTGGCTGGTTGACTCATCTGCGGAAGCACTGATAACACCGGCAGTGAAATTATTAATACCCAGTTTTTCACGTACAGGGCCGAAAACATCCTCGGGTCCGAAGTTAATCAGGAAGGAAGCCGCGAGGTTATAAACCGCCTGCGAATAAAGAACTGGGCTGATACACGCAATCTGGCGGTTCACCCAGTCCAGCGACATTGACCAGGTAAGGTAAATAGAGGGCGCATCATCGGGTAAATCATCGACATTTACGCCCATCGTATTGCGAATAAACAGGATAAATCCGGCCAGATCAGGCATGGCGTTCCTCACTTATTTTTCTTTTTGGATCCCGCATTCACCGCCAGTGTTTCGTCAACGAATTCGGTTTCATCTTTATCATCCGTAGCGTTCAGGCGTTGCTCTGCGCTCACCTCCAACTCTCCCCGATAGCCGTTGTCTTGTTCACTGAGCGCGCTGTCTGTTGCCAGTACTGACGCTTGCCGGCGGTCATGAGCAGCACGATTCAGGTGACCATCGTTATCCCGCATGGCTTTTTCGATCACTTTTGACGCCACGGGTTTATCAATGCTGTAACACAGCCCGATATAAATACGGTTCTGGTCAATTTTTGTTGCGTCAATCAGGCCGTACTCAGCGTGCTGCTGAATAATGAGGTCGATCTCTGCGCGTGTTCCGTCAATAACGACAGCCTGTGAACCAGCATTAATCGGGTGATACACGAGGCGACCTGTTTCAGGTTTGCGATAGGCGAAATCGTGACGCTGCTTGGTGGTATTGGCGATATACAGTTTCATGTGTACTCCTGGTTAAAAAAATCCCCGCGTACCACCAGGTACACAGGGAAATCTGCGAGGGGAAATTAATTGCTGTATTTCATCGAAATGATGGTCAGCGCCTCAGGACGAAGCACCCAGCCGGAAGTGGAGCGCAGTTCGGAAAGTACGTCGATCGCCCCGCCAGCAATCGGAGTTGGGATTTCTCGCGGTGCGGCCATGTCACACAGCATCAGTGATGTCGCTTCCAACGACGGGCTAAGTTTCGCGAATTCGTTAGTGTTGATTTTCGCGTTCACCTCCGGCCGTTCAACTTCTGGCATGGCGATAATGACTGCATCAGTACCATTTGCCCCAGCACCGATTAGTGTATCGTCATAAACCCAGTCAATGCCGCAGTCTGCATCGTCTGCAACACCAGCAACGGTCCCTTTAACTGTCGCAGTACCGCCGCCAGGACGCTGGTAACTGGTCAACTGAACAATCTGCTGCATCTCCATCGTACCCAGCGTACGCTGAGGGCCAAGAATAACCATTCGTGACGGACGGCCCATTTGCATAGTGCGGGTGCGGATTGCCTGAATCTGTGCCAGCAGGAATACAGCCATTTCGCCATGATCGTAAGTCAGGACGGTAGTATTTCCGCCACTGTCTGCCGGAAGACTGATAGTGGTCGCACCGTTGGTATTCAGAACACCTTCACCGCCAGCTGGATTCATGCCGTACAGCAGCGCATTTCGCAGTTGCTGGAAAATTGCCTGCCGGGTACCAAGACGCTGAGCTTCCGGCAATGCAATCCCCCAGTTCCCCGCAGCGGCCATATCATGATGATCGTAAATGGCTCGGGCGCGGAACATATACGTTGGCGTACTAACCATTCGTGCATCCAATGCAACGGAGGGTAACTGGTTGGCATTCCCTGACTGGCTGGAGGTAACCTGAGTACGAATATCCAGGCGTTTCATGTAAACGTACTGGTCACCGTCAGACAGACGAACCAGCGGGTTACCGCTGGCCATAACGGAAAACGCGCCGGATGCCTGCTGATAGGACAGGATCATTTCCGGCATGATGTACGACGGATTTACAATTTGATAAGCGGGTGTAATAGCTGGCATCTCTTAGCCTCTCCTGATTACAGCAGAATTACCGCAGCGTTTCCGCTGTCGTTCCAGGTAGCAAAACCCGTTGCCGAATCGTAAGAAACGGTTTTGCTGTTACCCATCTGCATTTCGATGATTTTTACCGGAAGGGCAACGTCCTGCACTTTTGCCGCGCCTACCGTTCCCTGAGTGGTTGCATTGCCCGCAGGTACTGAAACCGGGGTAAAGGTGAATGTGGTTGCCGTAGGAACACTGAGCACCTGAACGATGCCGTTATATGCAGCAGGAGCCGCGCCCGTAATATCCGCATAACCGCCCACTTTCAGTCCATGAGCACTGGCTGTCGTCGCGGTAGCGAACCCTGCCGCATTGGCAGTGGGTGCAGTCCATGTGATTTCCGTAGTCGCCACATCTGCCGCTACTGTGCTGAATACATCGAGGCAATCCTCAGCAAAGTTCCAGACCAACGGCTGGTTAACGGAAATCCCCGCGCTGGCCAGAGAGATCACTGCATCAGAGGCTTTGACCGGAACACGCATCCCGGAACCAAGACGATAGAAAGACACGCTCATGTT
The DNA here is from genome assembly GCF_963864895.1 of Citrobacter sp. S-77. Taxonomy (NCBI): domain Bacteria; kingdom Pseudomonadati; phylum Pseudomonadota; class Gammaproteobacteria; order Enterobacterales; family Enterobacteriaceae; genus Citrobacter; species Citrobacter sp. S-77. Next base: position 1,590,187 of record NZ_CAWLWU010000002.1, on the reverse strand, counting down.
GCTAAGAAAAAGAGGTACTGGCGATTGCGGAGTAGTCAGGCCATTGTGTGCCTGGTTGAATACAGAGAACCCCACCAGTTGTGAAAGAGTGGTAGCTCGTTTGATAACGCTGCCTCGTGGTGCTGAGGATGCTCCCGGCACCAGTTCATTGACAGCCAGACCGCCCCAGAGAGGTTTTACTTCATCGTTGGAGAGGGTACCGGACGCCAATGCATAGCGCGCAGCTGGATCATCCAGCGCAACCCCCTGAATGAGACCATCGGATTTCGTGTAGAAAGTACCGCGCGCATTTGTGGTCTGCATTGGGTTTACTGACAGAACGCTCGACATGTTAATTGTTCTCCGGTTGATTACTGGTTAATGCCAGCGAGCTTACGGCTGACTGCCTGGAACGGAGCCCACGTTGCGGACGGGTCACCGATAAAGGTGCTGATACGGCGTCCGGTGGCGTCGGTGCGAATGACTTCACGCAACCCTGCACCTGGTTCCAGACTGGATGCCGCTGATGCCTGCGCATCGGCATAGATTTTTTTCTCCGCGATGCTCAGGAGTTGACTGTCTGCAATGGCATGCAGATCCACTTCTTTATAATCAGGAGAATATTTTTGCAGACGTGTCATGATGCGGCGGCGATATGGCATCGCACGTTCACCCGCCATTGGTTGCGGCGCACGCTCCCCGAAAGAAGCGAATACACTGTCAGCTTTGCACTGGGTATCAGCGATTTCGTTACGTTCTTCGTCGCTGAGTTCCTGAGGTACACGGCTTTTCATTTCTTCCATGTCCGCACGGATTTTTTCCAGTTCAGCATCAGCTTTTGCCTTTTCTTCGGCTTCTGCATCTGCCTTGGCTTTCGCATCAGCGTCAGCTTTCGCTTTTTCTTCCTCTTCCTTGAGACGGGCAGCATCTTCATCAGCTTTCGTCTTTTCTGCTGCTTCGGCATCTGCTTTCGCTTTTTCCTCAGCATCGGCCTTTGCGCGGGCTTCGCGAGCGTCCAGCGCCTGGTTAATGAGTGCTAATACTTTTTCTTCATCCATTTTCTGGACCTCGTTCAAAAGTGTGTCGGATTTAACTCCCGTCGGTTCCCCCAGCTTGTCCCAGACGCCCTGCTCACAAATAGCTAGGTGATCTAGTAAAACAGGAGTTCCTTCCAGCAGTAGCGGTTCGCCATCGACGTCGATCAGAACGTCATCGCCGCCCGTCACCGTGGGGGATGTACTGAGTTGCCGCGTTGAAAGATTCGCGGCGGCGTCGGTGTCGTAAATGCGGGCCATTCCCCACACCTCATCACCTTTAATCCAGGCAAACGTAATCGCCCCAATCGTCCTTGAGGCGAATTCTTCGCTATTGAGTGTGTTTTTTTCTGGATGCCACCAGATAACCGGCAGGCCAGAACACCGGGCGAGAAATTCATCCGTCAGGTAATTTTCAGGGGAGCGGTAGGCGTATTGCCTGAATTTGGATCGCCATGTAACACCCGTTCCGGTGATACGCAGCGCCCACAGGTACATATTTCTGAAAAATTGCGGGGATGTGAGTTGCCCGTCGGCAATAAGCCCGGCAACATCCATTTCATTGAGTGGTTCGGCATCAAGCATCGCCACCATACCAGGGTGTAGCGGATCGGGCAGTTCATTTGGCGAAAACCAGCCACATGCTTGATTTTCATCGTTCAAAACCGCGTCGAATTGCTCAGCATCATCAGCAAGGTAGGTAACATAGCCATCAATCAGGGTATGAGGCGTCAGCGGTGCGGAATAATCAAACCCGCACTCTTCCAGAACTTCACGCCTTGCCGCGGATTCCGGCGTTTCCCCCTCTTCGAGTTTTCCGCCCGGTACCGCCCACGAACCATCATCCCCACGCTTAACCAGAAATATTTTCCCGCCAGACTTAAACAGGATCCCGGCAGCGTAGGTTTTCACTTATCCTCCGTTTTTTATGGTCTCGAAGTTTGCAGAACGACGACCGACTGATTTGTTGCCTTCAATGAATTTCCGCCATTTTTCGGTTTTCATTTCATCAGGCAGGCTTCGGACGTTATAGATGAACGTCAGGTAGCAACGACAAAAGACTTCTTCGCCCGGTTGAGTGATTTCATCGAGATAGCCAGCCGGACCAGCCTTCATGAATCCTTTTTTTATCGCCCAGTTGCCACGAATGGCATACACCAGCAAATCACGCTCCTTATGAGGTTCACGGAAATCATAATTTGGCTGTCGCCAGTGGCTATGCCAGACAGCAGCAATTGCCCCACCCTCAGTGGCAATGATGTTATCAATGTTGGCGATAAGCTTATGCGTCTGATCGACCATCACCCGACGCTGCTCGAAATCAATCTGGCGGGCTGATTTTGCGATGTGCTGACTAGTAGCAATTACACCAGACCGGGAAGAAGCCGACAGACCAACGCTCATTTCGCTTATCGGCGGGATACTGGTTGCCCACCCGCTGAAGCGCTGAATTGTCTTATCAATGGCCTGCGTACGGTTGAGTTTTATCAGATCGGCGGATGCCATGATCCGGCGGTCCAGCTCAGCACGAAGTTTCGGCTCAAGGTAATTTAGCGTGAAACGACTCACACCTAGATGGCGTTTCAGCGCTTTTTCCCGTCCGATCTCCAGATCATAAGCTGCAGTTAGCCGGCGGCTGACGTATCGGTACAGGTCATTTCCATCAACTTTGTTTTCTGTGGCATTCCGCAGGCGCTCAGTCCACATGATCAGGCTTTCTTCGCTGCTGTAACCGTATTCCAGAAAATGTTTAATGGCGTCACGCAGCTCTTTCACGAATGAGGCCATCGTAGTTATCCTCGTTATCGTTGCCTGTTGGAGGTGGGTCCGGAGGGCATTGCTCCAGCAATTCGTAATCCAGCTCAAGCCGATCAGCAAACAGGTTTTCGTTCATGTTGGCGTTTTCACAGCCCCATTTGATGAGCGTTGCCCTGTTTTGCGGGTCTTTAGTGAGCTGAGGCAGCAGCACGTTCAGCATCTCAGTAATCGCCTTAAAGCGGGTTTCATCAACTTTGACCTTTTCGCTTTCAGGCTCTTTCAACGCTGACGGCCAGACGTAGTCGAAATTGTTCACCCAGGAATTGAATGCCGCCTCCCAGGTGATTTTTTCGTACTCTGGCATGTCGTTTTTCAATGCTTCGAAAAATTCGCGGGACCAGGCGCGGTATTGCACGATGCGCACAAAGAAATCGTAAAGCGGCTCAAGGTCTTTGCGAACGTCATCGATGTATTGCGCTACCGCTTTTGCATCCTCGGTACCTTCACCAAATCCGCGTGTGAATGTCTCGCTGTTAAGCAAAATGGCAGGCATGTCTGCCGCCGTAGCGATATTAGCCAGAATGTGATTACGTGCAGTATCCAGCGGCTTTTCTAGGTTCTGCATATCGAGCGATTCAATTTTGTCATTCTCACCGACCTGTAACACATCTCCGTTTCCTCCACGCTTCAACATCCAGCGCTTAATGCCGGACATTTTCTGCATCATGTTGTTAACGATAGAACTAGCTTGCTTGATAAACGCCACCAGCAGCCCGGCTTTAATCGTTACCATGTCATCAGCCCGCATCGACTGAATGAATGACTTCAGCGGATAGAGCGCACGCTGATAAACGCTGCGCCCGGCAAAACCAAAGGATGACGGCGTGTAAGCCAGATAAATAGGATCCTCGTTCATCATCACGCAGCAACGGCTATGGTGGTAAGGTTGCCCGGCGGCGGTCACACTTCCCACCTTCTGGAAATCAGCAGAATTAGGATCCTGATTGAGTACCACAGAGCCAGCTGTATTCATCGGATCCAGCACGTTGAAGGTGATGGATTTTTTATACAGCGTGTCAAACTCAGCGGCTTCGTTCGTGGGCTCGCCGTCAATGAGCATCACCACAGCGCCTACACCGTAAATTCTGGACTGGCGCGCAGTGTTAGCAATGATGCGATCGGCTTTAATCGCTTTCCACTCGCGCTCGAAAGCTTCACGCAGGCGCCTTTCAGGTCCACGAGTAACATGTACAGTTCGTGGTTCTGACATCGCCAGTTTTATCGGGCGATCGACCATCTTTCCGCCCAGCGGGTGAAACAAATAAATCAGCTTGCAGAGCTCGTACCCTGCCTGCGCGCCGGGTTCAATGCTTCCGCCCTCCAGAATCTTACTGAGGACGCCAGCATTACTGCCCATGCAAATATCGTCGTCGTCCTGCATCAGAACCCCTCTCCGTTACCAAGGCCAAGCGCGACGCCGTAGTTAAAGCAGTCAAACAGATCGTCGTCCTGGTCTTCTTCACCGATGATGAACTTGAGCACCTGCGTCAGAAGATGATTTTTCTTCGATTGCTTGTACTCAACGATTTTGTCAAAGGCGTATTTAGAAATGCGTACTTTCCCGGACGCCACATAACCAGAAATGTTGATGGCGCGGGATTCTTTGGGAAGTGACGTTAAATCACTGTCGATAGGGTGTACGTTCCACCCCTCATTAGCCCCCTGCTGTAACAGGGTGATCCCGGTTGCCTTGTCCTCGATAAACAGGCCTGTAGTCCCCATACGCGCGCGACATATTTCGCTAAGCTGTTTGGCCTTTCCTTCCCACTGAGGAACAATGTCTTTCAGGAAATATCCATCAATCTGGATAATGTCCCAGTCCAGAATAACGAGGTGTGGCGACGGCAGGTTATCCAGCGCAAACCAGATGCATGCGGATCCATCGTTCTGGAGTTTCCCCTTCTGCGCACAGTCAACGACGCCATAAACCGTATCGCAGGAAAATGGGTAGTCGACAGGAGCGCCGTCCTCCAGGATCCAATCGAGTTTGAAAAAGTTCTGCCCACGCCAGTCCACAAATTCGGCGTTATATTCCTGCTGAACCACCAGCGGCGGACGACCATCAATAATTCGCGCCAGCGCAGCCGGATTAATAGTCGGGTTGGCAGCGGTCGGTGCGTGATGTTCCTCCCAGCCCATCGATTTATCGTTACAGGCCTGATAGAAAAAATTCTCGTCATCAACGCCTTTAGGCGTACCGGCCATTACTGCATCGCCATCAAAGTCGAGCAGAGTTGGCTCTATTGCCTGTTCCCAGATATCACGCATGCCCTTCTTAACGAGGCTTCCCTCATCAATAATGACTTTGTGGTATTTACGGGATCGACCAGCATCAGGGTTATCCAGCGTCCAGAACTCGACCAGCCCCCCACCAATGGTTTCGATAATCGCATCGGTCTTACTGGAACTAATCGTGATCGGCTTTAACAGGTCGCGTATAGCTTTAAACGACGGCAGCAGAATTTTATAAGACGGCGCAAACCAGCCTACGCGCATTTGCCGCGCTGCCCAGTTCCCTCCTGCCTGCTCCAGCATCGTTGTCTTACCGTAACGACGACCGGCACGGATAACTTTTCGTTTTGCAGGAGAACGATAAATTTTCTTTTGCCCTGCATGGAACGGCAGGAACTCAATAACATGTTCAGTCGCCATCAGGGGAATTCACCAGTTTAATGACCACTGTCGGCTCGTCGTCTTTGCCCTTGCCTTTACGCTTAAGCTCAACTTCTTGTTCCAGACGTTCGGCTTCGGCGGTGCGTTTTCGGATTTCCAGATCCAGCAGCCGTTGCGCCAGTTCGGATTCGGTAAGCCCCAAACGCCGCATAATCGCTTCAAACATTTTTTCGCGGCTGATGGTCGATATTTCGATCCCACCTTTCACAAGCTTGGTACCGGAGTATGCCAGGCGGGCTATTGAGGATAGTTTGGTTGTGTCAGCAAAATACGGCCTGCCAACTCCATCACCATTGCAGCGAGGGCAATCCGGATTAGGCTCGCGGTTGTGGTTGTAGCCATATCCACCAGCATCGTCCGGTTCTTTCCCTTTTTTGGCTTTTGCCTCCGCTTCCCTCTCTTCGAACTCGATAACATCACGCCATTGATAGTGATGGCCAAAGCCCCAGCAGTAACGACAACATCCCCGGCGATATTGCGAGATTTCGTTAGCGTCGAATGTGGCGAGTTGCCACATCTTTTCGAGCACTTCATCCGCACTCGCCAAAGTGCGCACAAGTGAATCTCTTTGCTGCTGCGCAATTGCCTGCGCAACGTGAGGTAATGTTAGGAGTTGCCTACCATAGCTTGCGTCACTGTAACCAGCTCGCTCGGCTGCGGCTGTCGCGTTCTGGTCTATGAGATATTCAGCAACGAAGCGTTTCTGTTGGGGAGTAAGTTCACTATCGAGAAGTTTCTCTGCGCTTTTTCTTGCCTGCGCAGTGCGCATTTTTTTCTGCGCAGATTGTTGCGCATTTTGCGCAGTCGGTTTTTTTATGTAGCGGCGGGCAGATGTGTAATTCAGTCCCTGCGCTTCACACCAGTCTTTGGGGGAAATACCGGATTTAGCATGCTCGGCGAGGAACTGGTGTTGCAGTGCTCCCCAGTCCGGTTTTGCCATTTTAACCCTCAGTTTCTTGAAAACTATTTAATCAGATGTATCTTTGATAACGCAGTATCAACGCTCTATTAATTCAAGGAATTTAGAATGAAATACTCACAGCAAGAAAAACTACAGATCATGATGCTCAGTGATATTCACCGAGCATTAGAAATTGAAAACTCATTTGATCCTGACCTCATTGACGAAGCAGTCAGCACGGATAACTACTGGGCTTTATCCTGGGAATACCCAAGCCTTCAAGATGAAGAAGAGGAGACCCCCTGGGAAGTCCAGCTTTTCGTTGATACCTATGATATGTATGACATTCTCCAATACACATACGAACGATTCAGTGCGGAAGACAAAGCAGAGGTTGCCAAATCTATTCGTAATTTCGATGAGAAATTATCACTCACATTCCCCGGATTTGACGGTAACAACGAATCAAAGTTTCTTTTGATTGGTAGTTTATTGAAACGAATGGGACGGTTTAGCGGCAAAGACGATCTCACCCGGAACTCTCACATGCCCTCTGTTGCAATTTACCAACGTATGCTTGAAGTTTTCCTTCCTGCTAGAGCTAAGAATTGGGTTCACAATGTGGGCATTACTAAACAGGATTTTATCGATACACTCAACGCGAGAGTGCATCCAGAAAATCGTTAAAAGTTAATGCCCGCAAATGCGGGCATTATTCATCATTGAGCCTTATTACTTTGTCGTAGGTGCGCTCGCAGGTACTTCCGGCGACATAACGCTCATCAGCCTCTTTTGCGAATTTTCCCGCCAGATCGTCAGCTTCGCCAAGCAGCTGGGCGAGCAATATTCCGGCCTCGGCTTTTGCCTGGCTTGCTGCTGCAAGGGCGGAAACTCTGCCGGTTTCACTTGTTGCGAGTTGCCGTTGTATTTCGGCGAGCTGCTGCTGCAACCCACCGCGAGCACGCTTAGCAGCGTCAGCATCAGCCTGTACTTTTGCCAGTTCTTCATCGGCTTTCTCTCGTTCCTCATTAACGGCACGCTGGCGGCGCTGCTCTTCTGCTCTTTCGGTTACTTCACGCTGCAATGTGATGGTCGCATCAGTAAGGTCACGTTGCGCCCACTGCAATTTCCAGGATGAGTCCGCCTCCTGATACCCGCGTGAATAACACCAGTACGCTGCCGCACATAACAAAAAAGCCACCAGCAGTATTTCTGATAATGGCTTCCAGTATTTTCGTATCAGCGCGAGAACCATAATTAACCTGCCTGTTCGACAGCGCGATCAAATGTATCAGAGCTGTATGGTTGGTTCCCGTTCTCGTGCTTAATGATGGCTTGTAGCAACTTAACCATGAAGCGACTGTCATTGGTATCAATGCGCTGGTCGGGAGTGAAGCCCGTCGCCTGAGCCACGCTATTGATATAGGCCTGCGTGTTATTCTCGTTCGGTGGTGCCCAGCGTTTGATAATGCCGCTTACCGTGTCCAATCCATACTTACGCTGATAATTACGCAAAATGATAATCATTGCCCGGATGCCATATTCAGGAGTAGTGAACTGGCAAAATGATTTGTCCGTTCGTTGATCTTTTGGGACCAGGCCTTTCCAATCGTCACCCCAGCGAATATTTCCGGGGTTATTGTTACGGATCCCACGCGGAGTCTGAATTGTCATAATCACACCTTGTTATTGTCGCTACCGACACCAAGTCGATTGCCAATTAACCGCATTGCAAATCCTCGGATGGCATCAACACCAATCAGCCCGACTCCGCCACCGATGGCCACAGACAGAGATTTAGGCCAACCGAAATATTCCAACGCTGATGAGAAGGTCAAAGTCAGAGCACCACAAAGAAGAATTTCGAGTGTTTTTTTCTTCCAGCCGCCACCACCACCAAAGTAAGCGATGCGTAAACCAGCCATGAATAACGACATGAGAACAGCGCCCAGCGGCGTATCTCCGCGCCACCAGCTCTGGAATAATTCCAGCCAGTCCGGCCAGGTATTGGGGTTATTAGGCATTTTCATGATCTCTCACCTCGCGCATATTGCGGGTGCTAATTGAGGGAATAAAAAATCCCCGAACATCTAGGAGCGGAAACGGGGAAAGGCGTTGCGCTAAACGGACCTGTCAGCGGCCTTAAATGAAAAAGCCCCGGCGTATGCCGAGGCCCATGTGAATAATTGATAGTTACCGATCTTCTAGTTTCTTGCTTGAAATCAAACCACTTGTCATTTCATAACCGTTTATATGACCACAGTAAGGACAGACAATAGGTTCTTTCTCTTTTCCGCCGGGAAATCCTCCACTATGTTCCCAGTAGATGAACTCCTTCTTACAACTCTCGTTACTACACACTGTATTACTCATTGCATCACTCCATTTAAAGCAAGCAAGGAAGTAAATACATAACATAACCAAAACTTGAGTCGAAGGTTTAAATCAATAAAAAACCCGCCTTATGTGAGCGGGTCTTTTTGATTTGTCGCTGCGGGTGTAGCTTCGCGAGCATAGCTGAATTTAAGCAATCCCCGTGCAACTTTGCAACCGGAATCGATCAGCTTTTTTATCGAATACATCACACATTGGTAAGTACAGCATGGCTTCTGCCATCTGCAACCAGACATCAATTCGGCTTACGCAAGTACGTAGGCACCATTCCGGGTGACGAGTATTCAGTTCTCTTGCCATAGCCTTCTTACTCATACGATTCTTGTACCGATCAACTACCAATTTAAAAAGACGCTGATGACCTGTCCGAACCAATATTTCACCGATCACAGCATCCATTAACAGGCCTTCTTCATCGGTACAGAATGCCAGGTTGCTTTTTTCTTTTCCGGAAAGCATGTCCAGAAAATATGACATCAGTTCACCGTGATCCAGTCCCGATGATTTGAGATGCTTCAATACCTGTTGAATGGCAGTTTTACTGACTTTTTTTGACGCGAGAAGGTTATTAAACATATGTCCTCCAGACCCGGATCCAATATATGACCATCGCCCCCACATACGAAGTTTACCCTGAATCCAGACTGACTCGAGGGTGTTTAATCGCAGCATTTCCCCCCCTTTTCCTGTCGTTGATGGGTTAATCATATAAACGCCTCCTCTCTCCAGATTTGTTGGGTACGGAAAACACCTTCGGCGTGATATAGCCTCAGAGTGTCCTGTTCAATATCGGTTTTTACACGGCCATCGATTACGTCATGACAACAGTTGCAGGCAATTGCGCCTTGCATGTCATGTGGTTTGATTCCCATCCCGCAGGTGTCACTCATGCGATAATGGGCAAGAACGCTGGTTTCTGGATCAAAATTGCAGATACCTGGAATGCGCACAGTACACATGCGACCGCGCGCCTGTTTGGTGAGATCGATTTTCTTCATGCGGCGTAACTGAATAATTGTGAGGCGGCGTTTTCTGCAGCCTGCTGGGTGGGAAATGTGCGGAACAAAATATAATTCCATAGCACATCAAGTACGGATTTATAGAGTTGGGAAAACTCAAGATCGTCCATTTTGGCGAACGATATGGATTTGGGTTCGTTGCGGGTAGTACCGTCTGGCATTTCGTATTGAGTATAAAAACCCGCCTCAATAGTTACCCAGGCGCGAAAGGCTTCAAAGGATTTTACAGCGCTGATATTACCGGCGCGTTTTTCTGCCTCTTCACGCAGATACTGATCGGCCAGTTCCTGGAGTGTTTCTTCATGGCCAGCATAATGGGCCACCAGCTGCACATACCCACGAACCAGTTTTTTATCTGCTGGGGATATTGCACCGCCCGACGGTTGCCAGTAATCGAAACCAAGATTCAGGAGTGCAAAAAATTTACGGTGAAATGCCGCATTACGTGCCTGTTTAAAGTCTGCATATAAAACAGCACCAAGACGGAATTTTTTCTCGATAAATTCCCGTGCGTCAGGCGTCGCCGGAATTAATACTCCGCCTGCTGATTTTACGAATGAATACTGCGCCATTGGTTTCCCCTTTAGCGCAGCAATTGCTCAGAAATACAGGTTCCGGGTGTTCAGTCCGGTACCGTAATTATATCTTAGTTTTGCCTCTTTGAACAACGACACAACCTGCTTGTTCTGCCAGCTCTAACAACGACTTAAGCGATGCGACATGCTCATCATCATAGATTTTTCTGAGTGCTGTCACCTTGCCATTCTTGCAGGTTATGAGAACGCGACCGTTATCGGGGAGATGTTCCCCTACCTCCGTCTTTTTGAACACGTTCCCTCCCTCACAAGCATACTGTATAAACATACAGTATATATACTCCCAAGTGGCAGTAAGTGCAAACTTTTAAAGGCACAAAACGTTAAAAATGGTGATAGGGTTAATTTTTAATCATATGTTTAATAAAGAAAAACCGCCTTTACTTGGCGGTTTAATGTGAAATTCTTCAATTCAGCTAGACTTCGGGACTCTCGGCGGCGGAGGTCTAGTTCCCTGAGTTGGCGGGGGATTTCTTCCCCCCTGCGAAGGGCTATTAGGCGGATTTCTGGGGGGCGTCGGGTTCGGTACTTTTCTGGCCATCTTCATTCTCCGTTGGGTCCTGTAAAAATTCCACCCATTTAATATCAGTCACTTTAAATAAAATACATTCAACTTGTGGCTGATCCAAGTATTGCTCATTTTCAATCCAAGATGGATTGGTCAACACAAAATGACCTTTTGTGGGATCTGATGGCCATTCATGTGGCCATCCATAAACTCTTTTGTCATCAATAAGATGCAGGATAACCCAGCTTTTTTCTCTTGTATGGAACGCACCAAACCACTCACAATGATAGGATGTTTGTTTCGTTAACTTTAACCACCGTAAGACTGTATGAAAACAATCAGTATTTGCACAAACACTGAATAAAAGCCCCACGATTACTGCTGAGATATATAACCACGTTAGCCCTACAGTTTCTGACCAAGGACCAAAACTATAAAGATGCTTACCCGCTAGTTGTAACCCGACTTTCAGACAGAACGTCAGTGCTTGAACAAAAATCGTAAAAATAAGAGCCTGAACCACCCTCTCAAATTGAGAGGGTTTTGGATAAGAAGTAAAAGCATGAAAAATCCAAGCAGCCAAGAACCCGGGCAGTAAGAACTTCAGAATATTAAATAATTCTGAACTTAGAGACTCCATCTTTGCTCCTTAAAACTATTTCTTAGTCTGTTGGGTTGGAGCAGGGACTCTTGGAGGAGGTGGTCTTTGAAACGAAACCGGTTTTGGGTTCACACTTTCAAATAAAGCATCACCATCCTGTTTGTTATTTATTGGTTTGTCATTATTACTCATCTCATGATTTCCTTAATGAACAAATAGTTAACCCCTATAATATACTGATGTTAATAAGAATCCAAATACTCAACAATAACTCATCTCTTTCTGCTCTCTCCAAGTACATATCAAGAATTGTTGCTGCATTAGTTTTGCTGCACACACACTCTCTCTTCTTTGATAAATTCAGCTATTCCAGGCAGCAGCATTACATCAGACGACTCACACTCATTTCCCCACACGTCAAAACCATGAGAGGACTGGCGCGCAAATAGTTCTATACGTGGGACGTCACCCAACAGTTGAACTAACTTTTCACGCACAATGTCAGGTTTTTGCGAATGAGCCAGGCGAGGCGCTGTAAATGACTGGATAATCCCTGCATCAATACGTTCGGGGAGGTTCCCCTTAACTGCAAAAAGACAATCTTCACTATTAGCGCGGGTCATATGCCCCATTCCCATCACCAGTTTTTCTGTCTGACGGCTTCCGCATTTGTTCCAGGTAAAGCCTTTCATTGTCATCAGACGAAACCCCCATGCCTCGACTACCTTCAGTGCTTCAAGCGGCTGCGTCGGAACCCACCACATAGCCAGCAGGCTACTTTCAGCAGCGAGGTCCCACACAGGAAGACGGCAAATATCGAGAACATTCATCACCGGATATTTAAACCCGGCGCCGCGGTCACCATCTGCTGCTTTGTCCCTGTATGCCCAGGGAGGATCCGCATAAATTAATGTGTACTTTTTATTCACTCTTTCCCCTTTCGCGCTGCTGCCGCCAGTAATTCAAACGTTCTCTGAAAAAATCCCGATAACTCTCCGGCGTCGCGTCAATGTGCTGAATAACCGTCTGGCGTGTAACTTTCCGTTCATAGAGCTGACGAACGAGCGCGGCGGCGCGCATGTCGTAATGCTCCTTGAGTTGGTATTCTTGCGGCCATTTCGCACGATTGAACGGGAGACCGGGCGGGAGGTAATCCGATTGCCCGGTCATGCCTTAAGTCCTCATATTTTTCTCTGAGTGAACGTAGAAACGGGGATCAACGCTTTTCAGCGTGAAGTGTGTAACAGGCATGTCGTCATGCCGCTCGATGCCAACAAAGTTCGACATGCAAAGCGCAAAGACGCGTTTCTGTAGCTGCTCCAGGCTTATTTTGATGTCCGGGTAATATTTTTTAATCGCAGACATGATCCCCTGATAAGACAGGGTTTTGCCCTTCATAATCTCCACGAGATGTTCCGCCGGCAGTTCGCTGGATTTTTGAGGTAATTGGGATTCAGTGGGATTCTCAATGGGTTTTATGGTATCCAGCAGCAGACGACAGCGGCTGGTAATACCCACCCTATAGCCCGTTTTTTTGTCGTAATTCTCTTTGCTTCCGGAAGTCCATACAGTTGCCGTTTCACGAAGTTTTACTGTCTTCTCTCCACCTGAATAAATAACGGTTCCGGTATGTGTCTTACTGAAACACCGTGGGTTGGTTTCAGCAGGTTTTGATTTTTTAGTTTTTTTGGCCGCGCGAGCAGTTAATCCCGGAACAGGGACCGGGCGCGGGCAAGGTACATAAACCGAACGGCTGCGAGCTCTGGCGCCTGCGTTCATCCGCCAGATGATTACATTTGTCCAGTCACAGGCATCGTCAACTGTCGCTACTTTAGGATAAATTAAGTCGGTCATTGGTCTTTCCTCATTGTATTTCACGCTGGTCAGGCGTTTTAAAATGCGTCGGTGTTGTACTTCTCTGCATATTTACGGTGCGGTTTTCTTGGTTTTGCTGCCTCCAGTTGAATTCGTGTTTTTTCTTTGCCAATGTGCTGGTCGATCGGCAGGAAATGTCCGTTTTTAAACTCCTGATAAACTACGGTCCCAGCAGCTGCAAAGCGGCATTTTCCGAGGATGACCTCAGCTACACCTGCAGCCGGGCTTTCGGGGTTATAAACTTCATCTCTGTACAGAAACAGAATGCTGTCAGCATCCTGCTCAATAGAGCCTGAATCACGCAGATCTGACATTACCGGGCGGCGCTGTGCCGCCGGGCGCGCATCGACGGCGCGGGAGAGCTGGCTCAGCGCGAAGGTTGGCGTGTGCAGGCGCATAGCCATCGTTTTAAGATTTCGGGAAATATGCGCTACGGCGAGATCGTTACGCTCTGCTTTTGGCTTTTTAATCAGACCGAGATAGTCGACCATAATCATTGCCAGATGCGGGTGACGTCGTTTGTGTGTTTCGGCAATGGCGCGAATCTGTTCAACCGTAAGGTCGGTTGCATCGACAATCCAGATATCACGATCCGTAAGCTCACCTATCGCAGCCGTTAATCGCGCCCAGTCCTCATCGTACATATCCTGAGGGTTACGCAGACGGGAAACAGACAGGTTTCCGGCCCCAGCCAGGGAGCGTTCAACTATCTGAGCAGCAGCCATTTCCATGCTAAAAATTAGCGCGCCGCCACCTTTTGCCGTTACACCTTCCACGACAGTCAGAGCAAATTCGGTTTTCCCCATGCCAGGTCGACCAGCTACAACAATCAGATCCTGCGGGTTAATACCTCCTGTAGCGTTATCGAGATCCGAAATCCCGGTCAGAAGGTTACGCGTGGATTCATCGCCTTCCATGCGTTTCTGTACGGTGTCTATGTAGGCAGGCAACAGCTCGTTAATGTGTACCGGTTGGACGTCGCCGCTTTCAGCGGTCATATCCAGCAGCTGCGCCACAGCCTTTTCCACAACCTGATCACGTTGTTCCTGGTTGGCTGCATTGCGGATGCCGTCGGCGCCATCCTGCAAAAGTTTCGCCAGCGCACGGCTACGCCATGCCTTAACCATCTTCCCTGCATACCCTTTGAGATTCGGAATCGTTGCAGGTATGCGGGAAATTTCCGACAAATCAGCCAGGCTTGAACCGCCCAGCGCCTCACTGATGAAAAGCATGTCGATCATGCCGTTAGTCAGTGCCTGTTTTTTTATCTCGCTGAATGCGCGGCGATAAAAACCAATGGTGAATGATTCCTCTGGCGTTGATGCGATCACGTCAAATGCGTCAGGTGAAGCACCGCCATTCAGCAACCCTGCCAGCACACACGCTTCCAGTTCCTGCGGAGTCATAGCGAACCTTCCCGGGTATTACGTAAAGTTTCTGGTTTCATCAAATAGTCAAAGCTGGCGCGCCATCCACCGTTAGAACCGAAATAAAAATCAGGAGCATCAGCACGGAATTTTTCGAAGTAACCCAGGAATGCTCCCGTAGTTTTATTTTTCATGTGGGCCGCCAGGCGAATAATCATCCGGCGGCGATCTGCATCCAGTTCAGCAGCAGGCAGTGTGTCCGCGAATATCTCGTTGTAGCCGTTCATGACGGCATCCGGATCAACATCAGCCTCCGTAGTGGCCCATGCTTCTGCATCTGCGAGATAACCATCAAAGCGATTTACGCGGCAGATATTGGCTGGTTTAGGTAATCCAGAACCACGGCGGCGCCAGGTCGCCAGAACCCAACGAATAACTAATTGCAGCTCAGCCAGTGTGTATGCTTCCCGCGTTTGTGTCGGCGTAAGCATGAGAACGAACGGCTTAACATCACGGCAACGGGTACCGGTTTGTTCGTTGTAGAATTCCAGGGCTTTTTTAGCGTCAGCAAGGATCCATTCGTCACCCTCCCCCTTCTGGGGGTTAGGGGGATCATTAGGTTCATTGACTGGTTCAAAAGAATGACTGGTTCTGGTGCCACCACATGGCATAGGGGGTGTGTTTTCTAACGGCATACCTGTGATTTTTGACGGCACAGGGGCTGTGCTTTTTGGTGACACAGGGTTATCAAGATTCAGGTAATACACATTCGATGTATTTCCCTTACCATTGTTAATACCAATACGGTTTTCTTTTGATAAAACACCCATGCCAATAAGCGCGTCAATGTGCGTACGAACAGCACTCCTGCTGCATTCGCAATGATCAGCTATGTGCTGATAAGATGGCCAGCATTCACCATTATCATTGGCGTTATCTGCAAGCTTAATCAGAACCAATTTACGGATTGGGTTTCCGGTTTTTATTGCCATCGCCCGGGCCATTAGGGTCATACTCATAGTCAGATCCCCAGCAGCTCAGCCAATTCACGACAGGCTTTTTCGTATTCTTTTGGTGTGAGGAAAACGCACGTCTCGATCATCTCAGCTTTGCGTTTCTCATAGATTTCCCATTTTTTTGCGGACAGGCGTTCTTCAAATATTCCCCGTACATCATGCGCACAGGATGGTTCGCCATTTAAACGCCAGCCGTTCCGCCAGGTGATGCGGTCTGTTGATGTCTGCATATTGGTCTTTCCTCGATACAAGTTAAACGCTGGTCAGGCGCTGTGTTTCCTGTATGGCTTGTAATGCCTGTGCTATCCGCTGGGGTCGATCCCTTGCATCAAGCAACAGAGCAATAATCGCTGCGGCAAAATCACGAATCGCAATGCAAATTAACTGCTGAGTGGTCATTCCCAGCTGTGCATATCGTTCGGCAGGTAATGCAGCTTCCATCGCCATGGCCAGCGCTTTAGTTTTGATTCTTGCCGCTTTCGTCTCACCACGTAGCCAGCGAAAAATCTGCTGCCGGTTGTTGTTGATAGCCCGCCAGTCAGCATTACCTTTCGAATCCTCCATCGGGTGCAGTTTTACGCAGTTGGTATTGCCCCCCATTCGAAACCACATGCGAGTGATCTCAATAGCAACATGTTCCTGCCCACGCTCAGCAGCCCAATTGAAGATTTCTCTTTTCAGTTCGTCGAGGTTTTCCACTTCGTCGCGTCTCCTGTCGCTGAAAACCTGATTAAGCGTAATCAGATTTCAAATACGCCCTTTGTTAAGCTGCATTCTGTTCCGGCAGTCCGTCAGTTGGTTTTCGATAAATATTGGGGAGTAGATCATGTGGTGTAACTTGATAGCCAGTTGCTGCGGCCCATTTCAATGCAGTTGCAGCACCAAGAAGGCATTTTCCAGATGCAACACGACTGACATAGCCCTGCGTCTCACCAACCACTTGAGCGAAATCCTGCTGGCGAACGCCAGAGGTCTTTAGATAGGTTTTGAGATCCATTTGTCCTCCTAAAATGTATGTGACACATGAATATTAGTATTGCGAATACACATGTGTCAATAGTTACACGATTGGGAGGAAATTAATTTTACGAATAATATGGGCGTCATGAGAAAGAAAACGCTTGATGCAGCTGAAGCTGATGCAGCCCAAAGGCTGCGCGACATATGGAACGAGAAAAAAGTAACTTTACGTCTTACTCAGGAAAAGGCGGCGGATGCTCTCGGCTTTAGTACTCAGGCTACAGTCAGTCAGTATTTGAATGGAAGTATTCCGTTAAACACAGATGCGACATTAAAATTTTCAGCTCTTCTCGGTGTAAAACCTGAAGACATTAGACCCGACCTTGCCGAACTAATGAATTATGTCCGGAAATCAGGAGCCCACGTTCAAGATTATTCAGCTGCTGGCTGGCGACTCCTGAAACCAGAAGATGCCGAGTTGATAGCACTTTATGAAAGACTTCCTCAGAGTGAAAAAGAAAGGCATCTATCTGAATTAAAAGACAAAGTTAGTGGATTTGACCGACTTTTTGAAGAACTTCTAGCCACAAGAAAACAGTAAATTCCCCTCCAAAATAATCCCGCATCGTCGGGATTTTTTTTATCCTTTCTTATCAAGAACATACAAAATATATTCGCATTACGATTATTTTAATCTTGACCATAAATATACGCATAACTAATATAAGCCACATCAACGACGCACTAACCACGCGGCAGTTGTTCAGAAAAACGTTCTGACGGTCTGGAAAGACAGGCAAAGAATTCTGCGGGGCGCCGCCAGTACGCTGACATGCGGGAAAGACCGCACAGAATTCGAATTGTGGCGAATTGCAGTCCATCGAGACAACCAGAAGATAAGCACCTGGCGCCACATCCCTATTTTGCTGTTGCGATAGCGTTCCCTGAAGGTGAGAGCTGACCAGCAGTATGACGCCGGGAAAGTCCGGGAGGAAAGACCAATTGGGCATGACCAGCCCTGACAGCCCGGAAAGACGGGCAACTTTTGGATAGCAAAAGGCCCGCACAAAGCGGGCCAGTTACCCCGAACGGTGACCAAACCATTCGGATTTGTCACAAGCGACCAAGCTTGTGACGAGGAAAGACCATCTCTCCCGAAGGAGCTGACAGCCAGCTCTGAGTATAACTAACAAGGAGCCGCTATGGAAGCGCTTGCCATACCAGTAAAGCTGTACATTCACTACCACACCCAAACGTTTTCTTCGGATAAATACATCGTTGCCACCTGTGACATGTCACGCAACTTTCCGGACACATACGTTTTGTTGGAAACCCGTGAAATTACCCTCGATATAAACCAGCCTGAACCATTCGACATCATTGCTCTGCAGGTCGACCAGCTGCGCGGCCAGAAAGAGACTATTGCGGCGGAAGCACAACGTCAGATAGACCGTGTCGACGACAAAATTCAGCAACTGCTGTGCATTGATCACACCCCTGTTCAGGAAAGCGATATTCCGTTCTGAGGTAACAATGAAAACTGAAATGATTATTGAAAAGGTAATTGACGCGGGCTTGTCTGTTTTCGAGCATGAGAACAACGGCGATTTCGGAGACGGTGTAATGCATTTAACCATCGTCGGCGGTGTTCGTCGCGTTGAATTCTATCCAACAACTGAAACGGTATATGCCAATGCAGTTAAAGGTAAATTCCCTGTTTTTAAACAGAAGAACGCAGGAATCAAAGTAGCTATCAGGATTGCAAAATCAGGTGTCTGACCAGCACCAGTAACCAAAGAGGAAAGACCAATGACCATCTACAACGGCTTATTCGAGCCAAAAAAATCAGCGGTTAAAGATTGCGGGGCCGTACAACTG
This sequence comes from Citrobacter sp. S-77, assembly GCF_963864895.1. NCBI lineage: Bacteria > Pseudomonadati > Pseudomonadota > Gammaproteobacteria > Enterobacterales > Enterobacteriaceae > Citrobacter > Citrobacter sp. S-77. The sequence goes on along the minus strand of NZ_CAWLWU010000002.1, from coordinate 1,571,568 downwards.
GCGATCGCAATTGATGCGCCAAACAAAAAAGTGGCAGAGAGCATCATGACCGGAAAACTCTGGGAAGCCTACCCTGCCAACGGTGACAACTATTTCAAACCCAAGTTATGGGAACATGCTGAAGGTCTGCCGCTGCCGACTGTTGGTAAGTTTGATGAACAATTTGCCCTGACACACACATTCGACGGGGAAAAATGGGTCATCAACGTACCGGAGGCTAACGTTTCAAACCTTCCAGCCAGTAACGAGATTATCGATCTGGCAAAGATACCATCCCGAGAACGCTTCGCGGCCGTCCTTATGTTCAGCGATTCTCCCATCGATGGAGTTCTTTACTCTCAGGTGCTGGATTATCTCGATAATCTGGAAAATAACGATGAATCCTTTGATGAGGATGATCGGGTTAATCTCAATATTCTCCACGCGCTGCACAATAACGAACCCGTGCAACATATGCATGTTGAAGGGCTGAATAATCTCATTCAGGCCATTTACGCAAACTTTGAAGATCAAACTCCGGGTAAGGCTGCGATTTCGCAATTTATTAAACGCTGGCTGGAAAACCCAAGTAAGCGTGAAGAGATGGTGCCAAACAAAACATCATCACTTAATACCTGCGTTAAAATAAACAATGTCGCTGTGGCGCCACAACGTGGTTATAAACACACCTACGCAACACTGGATCAGGAAATTGCCGTTGCCCTACTTCCCATCGCTCCGGATGCGCCTGTGTTATCAGGAAATCTCCGTGATGCGGAAAAAATGATTTCCGATGACCGGGAAGATTTCAAACGTTGGTCAGCGGCATTACGTACTACCGAGCAGATTCTCAAATATGACCGTCCGAGTATCTTTGGGGTTATTCAGAATGTCCCATCTAAAGATACATACCATTTCCCTGAGTCACTGCGACGCCATATTGATTCATGGCTGGCTGAACATGGTCAACTCGAATGTGCCGAAACGGATGCAGAAAGAACTGGCAAGCAGCTTGCGGCGGAACGCGGCGAATATGTGGAAGGTATCAGCGACCCAAATGATCCTAAATGGGTTAAAAACGATACCCAACCACAGGATTCAACCCACGATGACGGAACACTTTCGCGTGATGGAACTATGCCTGAAACAGCCTCAAATGAAGATGAAAAACCGGAAGTGGCAGAACAGGAAACAGTTACAGAAGACCAGGCGGAACAAGCTCGTGAAACGCTAAACAATATGGGTTACGGAGTATATGCGACCAGCCAGGAGACCGCTGACCAACCGAATGAAAATCTGAGCGATAAAGTGAAAACTCTCGTTCAGGATGTGGATCAGATCGTCGAGCGCGTTAAGCGTAAAGAATCACTTCCTCAGGCGTCCGAACTGGTTAAGAGCATTAATGAAATGCAGGCTGGCGAAAGCGACAACCTGGAGTTGTGGAAAGAAGTTTTCAAAACAGATGAGCGCTTTACCTCCGCATTCTCTGTGAATGGCGGCGGAACCTCCATCAATGGTACCTACATGACCATGATCGCGACCCGCGAGTTTGGTCCGAAAGGTATCGGCTGGGGTGTGGATATTCTGGAGGAACGCTTTGATGATGGTGCACCAATCACTCGCAAGGTAAAAGGATCTGACGGTAACGATACATGGGAGCTTATCCCTGACGGTATAGGCGGCATCCTGACTGAGAAAAACCATGTTATCAAAATCAGGCTCTGGTACATCCGGAATGGCAAACGCGGGGAAGAGATATCCTTCGGGTGTACTCCGTATATTTACGGCAGCAAACACGGTCCTATTTGCGATGGTGAAGCGACAAAAAAATCACTGACTGACGCAACCAAAAAAGCATTATCTGCACTCGGTTTCTGCGCAGATATTTTCATGGGCCTGTACGACAACCCGGAATATCGCCAGAAAAATAAAGCTGAATTTGCGCTCAAAAACGCCAGCGAAAACGCAGAGGATGCAGCCCGCGTACGTCAGGAACTGGACGATAAACTGACCCGAGTAGCAAACACTCTTGCATCAGCTGTGTCAGAGAACGAGATCAACAAGGTTTATTCTTCGATTGCCCGTGAAGCAGAAGTGCATCGCAAGGATGCAGAGGCGAAGGGTGACACGCAACATGCGCGCTATTTAAGTGGGCGCCTGCGTCGCCTGACAACCATCAAAGATGAACGTATCGCTGAACTGAACAAATCCCAGGAGAATGCATAATGACTACTGCAATCGCGTTAGCTGCTGACTACACCAACCTTCTGCAATTGCTGGAAAGCTCTGATGAACTAACTCCGGAGATGATCACCGATACACTGGAAGGAATTGAAGGGGAACTGGCGGATAAGCTGGATGCCATCATGGTCATTGCGCGTAATAACCTTGGCCATGCCAAAACATGCGATGAAGAAATCAAGCGCCTGGCTGAGCGTAAAAAGTCTTTCGAAAATAAAGATAAAACGCTTCGTAAATATATTCTGTCTTGCCTGCTTGCTGCCAATCTGGACAAGCTCAAGACCCCTAAGAATAGCTTTACTGCCCGAAAAGGTAGCGTCAGCGTTGTTATCGACAACGAAAAGCTATTACCGGATGAGTTGGTTACTGTTCAGACGATTGTCGCTCCGGACAAAAAAGCCATCAAAGAAGCGATCGAGGCTGCGGAAGCTGCCGCAGCGCAAATCACGGCTGATGGTGGAGAAGTACCAGCAGAATTGTTAAATCCGGTACCGGGTGCTCACCTTGAGATCGGCGAACGCTCACTACAGGTACGTTAACTATGCTGAAACTATCCCTAAAACGTGGCGATGCGGTTCACGTAGTATTTTCAGATGGCAGTAACGGCATTATTGAAGCGCGTAGCCGTTGCGAGTTGGGAATGCACCTGCCGAAAAGCGTTAAAGTGACTCGTGAGAAAGGCGCATTCCTACCCGAAAACCTGATTAAGCGTAATCAGAAATAAAACCATACTATCGCTAGCATTGTGGCCTCACCAAACACTGGAGGCTGCAATGCTGCGATGGCAACCCGGAGCTACTCTGCTCACAGATTTCGATATAAAGATTGGCCGGTTATCGGCAAGCGTACGAAAGAAGACCCTGACCCAGTCCGACATCGAACACGCATGCAGTGATGCTGATGACGCCGTGTACCGGATGATGAGGAAAGACCAACATGACCAGAGAAAACGATCTGCTAACAGACGCAGAACTGATTGAGTTTACCGGTTATCAGAAGGCATCCAAACAAAGGGAAATTCTCGACCGTGGCGGCGTCTCGTACATACCCGATCGGGAAGGTCGCCCGATGGTTACCTGGACGCACATTAACGCTGTATTGAACGGACAGATCACCGTACAGACCAGCACAGAAGAAAAACCCGATTTCGGAGCTATTTAAATGGGGCGCAGAAGAAAGGATCCTGGAGATAACAAACTGCCGCCGCGCGTATCTAAAACAAAAACGCGTTACTACTACAAACCCACGTCACGGGAGACCGTGACACTGGGGCCAATCACTCTCACTATGTCAGCTTTATGGAAACGGTATGAGGAAGAACGACGCAATTATTCAGATGTAATGACGTTCGAAAAGCTCTGGGGAATGTTTCTGAAAAGCGCCTACTACACAGAACTGGCAATACGTACCCAGCGTGACTATCTGCAACATCAGAAAAAACTACTTGCTGTATTCGGCAAGGTTAAAGCTGACATAATCAAACCAGAAGACGTGCGCCAGTTTATGGATCGTCGTGGTCTGCAAAGTAAAAACCAGGCCAACCAGGAAATGAGCAGCATGTCTCGCGTTTACCGCTGGGGATATGAGCGCGGATACGTTAAGGGAAACCCCTGTGCCGGCGTCAGCAAATTTTCTCTCAAGGCTCGTGAGCAATACATCACTGACGAAGACTATCTGGCAATCTATAAACATGCTGATCACGTCGTCAGAGCTGCAATGGAAATATCTTACTTATGTGCCGCGCGACAAGCTGACGTACTCGAGCTACGTTGGATGCAAATATCTGATAAAGGGATTTTTATCCAACAGGGCAAAACCGGGAAAAAACAGATAAAGGTCTGGACACCTCGCCTGCAGGAAGCACTGGAAACGGCACAGGCAGCATGTCCGAAGCTTTCACCTGACGCATTGGTTCTCTATAACAGCGATCGCGGGCAATTCATCCGCAAGACGTTCAATAATCGCTGGCTAAAGGCCGTGCGGGCAGCACAGAGTGAACTTGATCGACAACTTGATTACACGTTCCACGACATTAAGGCAAAAGCTATTTCAGATTTTGAAGGGAGCAGTAGGGATAAGCAGATATTCAGCGGACACAAGACGGAAAGCCAAGTGCTTATTTATGACAGGAAGGTGCAAATCAGCCCTAGCCTTGATAAACCTTTAATAAATAAAATCACTTAAGCAGCTGAGCCATAAATATGTCGATGAAATGATTGAAATGTGAAATTACAGAAGGGTGGAATTTAAATATATATACACCTAAAGAAATCATAACTGGCAAAGCAGAAATAATCAGTAAAAACACCATCGCCGTATCTAAACTCTTTGCCTGAGAGTAGAGATTTTTTTTATGCTTTGAAATTAGCTCTGCAAGTTCCCCGCTCCGCTGAGCTTTTGTATGGCTAAACAAAGCATCTATTGAATCCATGATGGATTTAAGTACCTTTTTTTGATCGTAAATAGTAAGTGCAATTAACAGGGATGTTATAGCAACACCTAACAATGCTAAAACACTTTCAAACTTATCTGCTTTTAAAATAGCTACAGCCACGGCAAAAGAGATTGGAAGTCCAAACAACTTACCAGATATAGATGAAAGAGTGCCTGAAATTTTTGAAGACACAGTCATGTAATTTTCAGCTGCTTCTTTTTTCTGTTTCAAAAATGAAAAGTTAGTTAAATAACACTCAAAGTTACCATAATATGTTTCTTTCAATAACTCCCATTGTTCAATCAGAAAATTAAATTTATCCTTACTCTCATCTATGTCTTTAAGCACCTCAATAATTGACACTCTAAACATAGCTTGTTTTTCTTGAATGTGAGCATTATCCGTTCCATTTTCCTTTATACTTTTAAAGATAGCCAAGTCAACCATAGGAAAAGAAATGCTTTCAATAGTTATTCTGGGTTCAATAACAATCGGTGATGTTTTTTTCGAGTTGCTAGTATCAATGAATACAAGTTTTAGCAGACCACTATGCTCTACACGATCGTTATAATTCGCTAAATCATAAAGTTCTGTAATGAATTTTGAAAGTTGTAACGCCTTCAGAACTTGCTCATTTTTTGAGTTTACCTCACCAAATAAAAAATCCTCTTTTACAAGGTAAACATTCTCAACTCGATCACCAGTATTTAAATTATTATCTATGAGTAGAAAATCTTCTAATGACTCAATAAACTTAAAATCACCAACAGGTAACGACACTGTTAGAATAACATCTTTATCTGCTGTCAGACTGTCAGGAAAAACATCCTCATAGCATGTACCACAGGATATTGAGTCAAAAATCAACTCAAAATCTGCAATACTCTGATTCGCGTTATTCCATAAGTCTTTAAAAATATCGAACTGGGTAGTAAGTTGTCCTCTATATTCGAATGAGCAGTTAATAACAGAAGGTTTTCCTAACCCTCTGTAAAATGCAACCAACTTTTCAAAATATATTGAGGACATAATTTACCCTTCGTTCTTGAGTGCGTCTTCTAGCTTCTGGATTGTATTATCATCCAACTGAGAAATTATTAATTTCTTTTCTTTACGCAAATACTGAATTACAGAGCCAGCCTGTTCACCGAAGAATTTCTTTTCAAAACTTAATTCCCATCCATTGGATTTTGTCCTGACTTTAGTTCTTTTGTTTACGACAGCCCTATTTATAGCAAACTCTAATGGAACCCCTATTTCTTCGCCATTGAGATACTCAACTAAATTGTCGATATTAGCATGTTTACCTGCCGGCACAGCTTGTCTTACAATATGCTCAATTTCGGCCAGAGAAGCAGTTTCCCCCGGTTTTTTCTCTTTTAGATGGTACAGCACAGCATCGTAAGCGGCATTTTTATACGCTTTGATATCTGCGTGTGCATCAAAGTAACTTCTGACACCATTAAGAACTGCGTCTGTAGCTTTAGCTGAGGGAACACTATCTGAACACCCCAGAGCTGCGACGAAATACCCAGAAGCATCCTGATTCACTTTGGGGCTAACAAATGCTAAATAAGTTGGCTTTTCATCGTCAGGAAGTGTTTCAAACAAGTGAAACCTATCAAAGTTAACACGTGCAGCCTGATGAATTTTTGCTAAGTCAATTTGTACCGTCCCCACTGGCTTTAGATTCTCATCCAAACGCAACGCATCCTTCTGTTTAACCATAGTAATCAGAAGGAAATGGGATTGACCACGAGTATAGTGAGCAAAGACTATGGCCCCCCCAGATGCTGCCACTCTAGTGGGATCTTTAGCTTGGCGAGATAGTTCACTCATGCAAGTTAACGAGAACTTATGGAAATCATCGGATGAAGCTGCCCCGCCATAATACGTTTTAAAAGCAGTAGGTACTTTAAACGTCACATCCTCGGAATCGAAGGTTCCTCGTGCGGCCTGATTCTCTTTTTTACCGATCAAGTCGTTCAAAGATTCTATCAACTGACAAACGTGTTTATCATCGCTCGGAAGCACCGGCTTGATTGTTGTTTCAACTTTCTGCCTGCCACTCTCTTTGACTAGCTCATGAATTACGCAGTGTCGTAAATTAAAATCCATCTTTTCTACCTTAACATTGCTGTTAATAGTCAAATTATGACCATAAAAGTGCTCACATGAACACATAATGCTATGTAGTTTAGAGGGTTACAAGTTCGGGTTAAAATGATTTTTTATGCAGTTTTGAGGTAGGTCGAATTCTTTGAGGATATTCTTTTTTTATTCTTTGCTTCAAAAACAAAGGGGTTAGCATTTAGCTAACCCCTTGTTAAATTTGGCGGAAGCGTAGAGATTCGAACTCTAGAACCCTTTCGGGTCGCCGGTTTTCAAGACCGGTGCCTTCAACCGCTCGGCCACGCTTCCAATGAGGCGCACTATAAACATCCCGAACGGACCTGTAAAGCACCAAAGTGTTCGTTTGCCTGAAAAACAGCCAAAATAATGTTAATTGACTGAAATAACAACAAATTGACCGTTTATTCAGCACGTATCTTGCTCTCTTTGGTTTAATGTTTTTTGATGAACATATCTTTGGTGTAATAATTTCCACGGTTATCAGGAGCAAATCCCCCAACCCACGGCTTCACCAGATGCGTATGGACATAGTGATAAACAGGTATTGCCGGAACATCTTCGCCCAAAATGTCCTCAGCCTGCTGGTAGTATTTCCCTCGCTCGTCCAGCGAGCCTGCTCTCGCCGCATTGAGCATCGCTTCATCATAGGCAGGATTACTGTACTTAGTGGTGTTCTCACTATCACCGGTACGGAAAATATTGAGGAAGCTCGAGGCATCGTCATAATCGGCTATCCACGCATAGCGCACGACATCAAAATTGCCGGTGTGCATGGTGTCCAGCATGGTTTTCCATTCCTGATTCTGCAGCTTTACCTCGACGCCGAGGTTTTTCTTCCACATCGACGATGCGGCAATCGCAATACGTTGATGCGTTTCGAAAGTGTTGTAGAGCAAATTTAACGAGAGCGGATGATCCGGACCGAAGCCGGCTGCGGCTAACAGTTTTTTCGCTTCAGCAATGCGTTTATCGCGCGGCCACGCGGCATACTCCGGTGCGTGCAATTTGACACCGCCAATTTCAGGCTGGCTGATTACCCACGCTTCACGCTGCCCCTGCGCCATGACCTTTTGGGCAATGATCTCTTTATCCAACGCCATATTCAGCGCCCGGCGCACACGCGGGTCATTAAACGGCGCGCGAGTTGTATTGAACTGGTAGTAATAGGTTGAAAGCAGAGGTGAAACGCGCAGCTCATCTCCCATCGTCTTTTTCAACTGCGCGAACTGGTTTACCGGCACGCTAAAGACAATATCAATTTCCCCGGCCTTGTAGCGGTTAACGTCAGCTGCTTCTGAGCTGATGGGCAGATAAGTGACTTTATCAATTACCGTATGCTGATCATCCCAGTAGTGCGTATTACGTACGGCAACAATCCGCTCATTGACCACCCACTGAGAAAGCTTGTATGCACCGCTACTGACAAAATGCTCTGGCCTGGTCCACTTATCACCAAAGCGGCTAATCAGCACTTTATCCAGTGGCACCAGCGACGGGTGAGCCAACATAGCCAGAAATGCAGCCGTTGGCTGCGTCAGGGTAATCTCCAGGGTGGTGTCATTGAGTGCTTTTACACCCAGTGTAGCGGGCTCCTTTTTCCCAAGGGCAATGTCGAGCGCATTCGCGACGTGCATATTGCCGAGATAAGAGGCATACGGCGAAGCAGTTTGTGGTGAAACAAGACGCTGCCAGCTCCAGACAACATCCTGTGCGGTAATGGCTGAACCATCTGACCAGGTAATACCTGGACGTAAATGAAAGGTCCAGACGGTATTGTCTTTATTCTCCCAGGATGACGCCAGGCGCGGCTCAATCTCCCCTTGCAGATTGACAGAAACCAGCCCATCGAACATATCACTGATTAAATTAAACTCAACGTTGCTTTCGACTTTATGTGGATCCAGCGATGCAGGCTCGCTGCCGTTATTTCTGACCAGTTCCTGTTGTTCTGCCAGCGGTGTTCCTGTAGGAACATTTGCTGCCCGTACCACACCATTTATAGACATCAAACAGACAGCCAACAGCGTAAACGTCAATACCTTCGGTCTATGTTGAGCCATTCCCTTCACCTTATTGTTCTGTTATATGATGACACCGCTGTAACTCTTAAAGGATTCAGGTGATAACGCAATATTTTTCAGCCACCTATAAGATGTCGATCTGACATTTGCAGACAATAAGTGATAACATCTAATTCAGGAGCTTTTGCTGAAATAAAATGCTTAAGCCTGGCGGGTTAAAATGCGTAAAGATGGGTAAAACCGCTGTGTCATTTCCAGCGATTTAATTATCCTCCTTCATTAATTACATCTGTCATAAGAGAGTGACTCATGGATCGTATTATTAGTTCTTCGCGCGACCGTACATCGCTACTCAGCACGCATAAAGTGCTGCGCAATACCTATTTCCTGTTGAGCCTGACGCTGGCATTTTCAGCGATCACGGCGACCGCCAGTACGGTACTGATGCTGCCATCTCCAGGTCTTATCCTGACGCTGGTAGGTATGTACGGACTGATGTTCCTGACGTATAAAACGGCAGATAAACCGGTTGGCATTCTGTCAGCTTTCGCTTTCACCGGTTTCCTCGGCTACATTTTGGGACCAATTCTGAACACCTACCTGTCGGCAGGCATGGGTGATGTTATCGCTATGGCCCTGGGCGGTACTGCACTGGTCTTCTTCAGTTGCTCTGCATATGTGCTGACCACCCGTAAAGACATGTCCTTCCTCGGCGGTATGCTGATGGCTGGTATTGTGGTGGTGCTGATCGGTATGGTTGCGAATATTTTCCTGCAACTGCCAGCTCTTCATCTGGCCATCAGTGCGGTGTTTATTCTGATTTCCTCAGGTGCAATCCTGTTCGAAACCAGCAACATCATCCGTGGTGGTGAAACCAACTACATCCGTGCGACAGTCAGCCTGTATGTATCGCTGTACAACATCTTCGTCAGCCTGCTGAGCATTCTGGGCTTCGCCAGCCGCGACTAAGACGTCAAAACGTATTACCCGGCCCCGCTTATGCGGGGCTTTCTTTTTTGGTAAACTGCCGCCAGTCTGACTAACGTAGTGAAGAAATATGTTGATCTTTGAAGGTAAAGAAATCAGTACCGATAGCGAAGGCTATTTAAAAGACACTACAGAATGGAGCGAACCGCTGGCAGTTGTCATTGCTGAGAATGAAGGCATCACCCTTTCGGCTGAACACTGGGAAGTGGTGCGTTTTGTGCGCGATTTCTATCTGGAGTTTAATACTTCTCCGGCAATCCGCATGCTGGTAAAAGCGATGGCTAATAAGTTTGGCGAAGAGAAAGGCAACAGTCGTTATCTCTATCGCCTGTTTCCCAAAGGTCCGGCAAAACAGGCGACAAAAATCGCAGGCCTGCCAAAACCGGTAAAATGTATTTAATAACGAATACTAAATCCCTTTAGTTCGTCGCCAGGGCGATGCGGTTCACTGAGAACCCGGTCTACCCTGGCACTGCGTGGCCCACCGGCTTTTAACCACTTCATCAGTTGTTCCACCTGCTGGCTTTCACCACAGGCGACAATCTCTACGCTGCCATCATCCATATTCTTCGCATACCCGGTTAATCCGAGTCGCTGCGCTTCATGCTGCGTCGTATAGCGAAATCCCACTCCCTGTACCCGACCGTGTACCCAGGCAATGATGCAGACTTTCGACATGGAGGTTCTCCCTCTTATTGTAAATGGGCATACTTTCACACTGTAAATGTGAATACCATTAACGTACCTGCTTCGGCAGACACCCGTAATGCTGGCGGAATCTTGCCGTAAATCTCGAACCAGACATATAGCCACAGCGTATTGCAATCTCACCAATCGGTAATTTCGTCGACTGCAACTGAGAAAGAGCGTATGACATACGTACTTCCTCGACAATTTGTCTATAGCTCTGTGATTCCTGCTGTAGCCTTCGACGTAATGTAGAGGTGCCCATCGCTAAACGACCGGCAATTTCATCTGCTGTCCATAGCTTAGCAGGCGACAACATAATGAGTTGCCTCACCTGTTCCACCAGCTTAAAACTGCGCTCAATCAGAAGTGGCCCGGCAGCTCCTTCATGTAAGAGAGCCAGAAGTAATCCCATCGCCTGATGTTCCTGTAGTTTTACCGGCAGGCCCTTACGCACAGCATCCAGCAAACTCGCCCACATAAACGCCAGGCTATGGCTCATTGGTGTACATAACGATCTTAGCTTCGCGGGGGGATAATCCTGCACATACGAACTTTTAAATCGCGTAATGATCTCAGGCGAGAGTAGCAACAAATCTGAACGAAAAGCGCCCTGTGCGGGTTGATTGATAATCTCAAGACAGGAATCTGCAGGGATAATAAGCAATTCGCCTGTGCCGGCAACCAGACGGTTATCATCCTGGATGATGACTTTACTACCGTGAGTGATGTGACATATCGCCGCAGAAAAAAGCTTAACACGATGCAAGCGGTGCAGTTGGCTGGAGTTTACCTCTGCCGCGGTAAGCACATTATGTTTGAAATATACGTCCTGCACCGTGTGTCCCTCAGTTTATCTTCCGTATGTGGCCGTTAATTCAGCTTTAGCGATGACATGGCTGTTAAGCATAAAACCCACCAGCGCACCGCTCGCATTACTATCGATGGGCAACATTTCCGTATTCAGCGCCCACACGGTGAACTGGTAACGATGAGGTTTATCGCCTGCTGGTGGACAGGCACCGCCAAATCCAGAATAACCGAAATCATTCCTCCCCTGAATAGCCCCTGCGGGTAACTTATCTTTTCCAACGCCAGATGGAAGAGTCTGAACGTGTGCTGGAATATTCACCACCGTCCAGTGCCACCAACCACTTCCTGTTGGGGCATCTGGATCAAATAACGTAATGGCATAACTTTTGGTCCCGGCTGGCGGGTTTTGCCAGCTCAGTTGTGGCGAGATATTCTCACCATTACAGCCAAAACCATTAAAAATCTGTTTCTGTGTTAATTGAAGGTTATCTGTAATATCCGTACTGCTAATACGGAACGCTGATGCCGCAGTTACATTAAAACTTATGGCCGTTATCGTCATGGCTAGCAGAGAAGAGACTGTTTTCATTGTGTTTCCTTAACCATATGAAGAAATATCAATGTAATGGTTATGCTTTAAGGAAACTGTGCTGCTGTGATTCCATTTTGTGCTGAAATGCTCGCAACCATACTCTGATGATTGCCCCCTTCATCTGTGCTACCCTACGCGCCATTTTGTTTTAACGGTATCAGGTTGGTTCTCATCCAGCCCGCATCGCTGTTTGTGAGAGGTTGCTCCGCATGACTGAATCTAAATTTCCGCAATATCCCCGCATGGTGTTAGCTAAAGGGCGCGAAAAATCATTACTTCGCCGCCATCCATGGGTATTCTCCGGTGCCGTCGCACGTATTGAAGGCAAAGCCAACCTTGGTGAGACCATCGATATTGTTGACCATCAGGGTAAATGGTTAGCACGCGGTGCATATTCTCCTGCATCACAGATCCGTGCGCGTGTCTGGACATTCGACAAATCTGAATCCATTGATACTGATTTCTTTGTCCGTCGTCTGCAACAAGCGCAGAAGTGGCGCGACTGGCTGGCGAAGAAAGACGGGCTGGACAGCTACCGTCTGATTGCCGGTGAATCTGATGGGCTGCCCGGTGTCACCATTGATCGCTTCGCTAACTTCCTGGTTCTGCAACTGCTCAGCGCAGGGGCCGAATATCAACGTGCCGCACTGATTAGCGCCCTGCAGATAGTTTTCCCTGAATGCGCCATTTATGACCGTAGCGACGTTGCCGTACGTAAGAAAGAAGGTATGGAGCTTACGCAGGGACCTGTTACCGGCGAACTGCCCCCTGCTCTGCTGCCAATCGAAGAACACGGTATGAAGCTGCTGGTTGATATTCAGCGCGGTCACAAAACAGGTTATTACCTGGATCAACGTGACAGCCGTCTGGCGACGCGTCGCTACGTCGAAAATCAGCGCGTTCTGAACTGTTTCTCTTATACCGGCGGTTTTGCCGTGTCGGCATTAATGGGGGGATGCAGCCAGGTCGTGAGCGTTGACACCTCTCAGGAAGCGCTCGACATCGCCAGACAAAACGTTGAACTGAATAAACTGGATCTGACTAAAGCCGAGTTTGTGCGTGATGATGTGTTCAAACTACTGCGAGCCTATCGCGATCGCGGAGAGAAATTTGATGTCATCGTGATGGATCCGCCGAAGTTTGTTGAAAACAAAAACCAGCTGATGGGCGCCTGTCGTGGCTATAAGGACATCAATATGCTGGCTATTCAGCTTCTGAATCCTGGCGGTGTGCTGCTGACATTCTCCTGCTCCGGCCTGATGACCACCGATTTATTTCAGAAAATCATCGCTGATGCCGCAATAGATGCTGGTCGTGATATACAATTTATAGAGCAGTTCCGTCAGGCCGCCGATCATCCGGTGATCGCTACCTACCCGGAAGGGCTGTATCTGAAAGGGTTTGCCTGTCGCATCATGTAACTTGAAAAGTGGAATATTACCCTTACATAAAGGGTATCTATTTCCCGGGAGGTGACTATGATTGCCAGCAAATTCGGTATCGGCCAGCAGGTCCGCCATTCCCTGTTAGGTTACCTCGGAGTGGTCGTGGATATCGACCCGGAATATTCGCTTGATGAACCGTCACCCGATGAGTTGGCGGTAAACGACGAACTTCGCGCCGCTCCCTGGTATCACGTGGTGATGGAAGATGATAATGGCCTGCCAGTACATACGTATCTGGCGGAAGCACAGTTGAGCAGTGAGCTACAGGAAGAGCATCCGGAGCAACCCTCAATGGATGAACTGGCGCGGACAATCCGCAAACAGCTTCAGGCTCCACGCCTGCGCAACTGATTTTAGCACTTGCCCGATGACGCTTCGTTTATCGGGCTTACGCGTCTTATCCGGCCACGAACCGCAGGCCGGATAAGTAACGCGCCATTCGGCAATAACACAGGCTTACTTCGCCAGCCCGAGTCGAGGGATCTCAATTGCCGGACAACGATCCATCACCACCGCCATACCGGCATCACGTGCCAGCACAGCCGCCTGTTCATTGATCACCCCTAGCTGCATCCATAAAGTTTTCGCCCCAATGGCAATTGCCTCCTGCGCAACGCCCCAGGCTGCTTCTGAATTACGGAAGACATCCACCATATCCACTTTCTCAGGTACATCTGCAAGGGTCGCATAGCCCTGCTGTCCCAGCAGCGTTTTCCCGGCAACCTTGGGTGAAACGGGGATAACGTGATAGCCCTGATCGAGCAAATATTTCATCACCCGGTAGCTAGGGCGCTCGGGTTTATCACTCGCGCCCACCAGCGCAATCGTACGGGTGGATGTCAAAATGCCAGCAATATCGGTCTCTTTCATTATCTTCCTCCAGGCTGTTTTGCAAAGTGTACGACAAACCTGACGTTGCAACCATTCATCCCATACTGGCGCATGAGAGCTAAACTGACAAATATGTCTATATGTTAGTAAACATGATTACCGAAAAATTTTGATACATCTTACTCAGGCATTTTCTGGACAGGAGAAACCTATGAGAGCCGGCATTGTGACAGTCTTGATTGCCCTGTGTTTGCCGGTAACCGTTTTGGCCACCTCACTACGTTTGTCTAATGATATTGATCTACTGGTACTGGACGGAAAAAAGGTCTCAAGCTCATTACTGCGTGGTGCCGACAGTATTGAGCTTGAGAATGGCCCCCATCAGCTTGTTTTTCGCGTAGAGAAAACTATCCGCCTGTCCAGCCATGAAGAACGCCTCTATATTTCCCCACCACTGGTCATCAGCTTTAATACTCAAATGGTCAGTCAGGTTAATTTTCATCTTCCGCGCCTGAGCAACGAGCGTGACGCAACACATTTTGATAGCGCCCCGCGCGTCGAATTGCTTGACGGGGACTCCATGCCCATTCCAGTGAAACTGGATATTATGGCGATCACTTCAAAGGCAAAAATCGTGGATTATGAAATTGAGACTGAGCGCTATAACAAAGCCGCCAGGCATGCCTCGTTACCGCAATTTGCCCCCATGATGGCAGATGACAGCTCATTGCTCTCCGGAGTTTCTGAACTGGACCGGGTTCCGCCTCAGTCGCAAACACTCACCGAGCAGCGTTTAAAATATTGGTTTCAGCAAGCCGACTCACAAACGCGAAGTAACTTTTTGCAATGGGCGCAAAAACAGCCACCTTCATGACATTTATGTTTATATACGCATTTTTTTTGTCTTTCTCTTGCAGCGTCAAGTGCTTCCAGTACTCTGTAACGAGGTTAACTTGGGAGCTGTACTATGGAATTGACGACTCGCACTTTGCCAGCGCGCAAGCATATTGCGCTGGTTGCACATGATCACTGTAAACAGATGTTGATGAGCTGGGTAGAACGCCACCAACCGTTGCTGGAAAAACACGTTCTCTACGCGACAGGAACGACAGGAAACTTAATTCAACGCGCTACTGGTATGGATGTAAATGCTATGCTGAGCGGCCCAATGGGCGGCGACCAGCAGGTGGGTGCGCTGATCTCTGAAGGGAAAATCGATGTGCTGATCTTCTTCTGGGATCCGCTCAATGCCGTCCCTCACGATCCTGATGTAAAAGCCCTATTGCGCCTGGCCACGGTCTGGAACATTCCGGTCGCGACCAACGTTTCTACCGCCGATTTTATCATCCAGTCGCCAAACTTCAGCGATGCGACAGAAATCCTGATCCCGGATTACGCCCGTTACCTGGCAGAGCGCCTCAAATAATAGTCAGGCAGGCGGTACATGCAGCCTGCTTATCAGGGTTTTCTGCTTACCGGTACATCCTGTTGTTTAAGTTCATCGACAAAACACGACGGCGCGTCTTTGTTAAACAGTAACCATACCCGATGCCGCGCACGTGTTAGCGCCACGTACAGTAACCTTCTCTCTTCTGCATCAGGGAAGTCTTCAACAACAGGAAGCAACGCCTCTTCCATAATTGACTCGCGGGCCGGCGCCGGAAAACCATCATTTCCTTCATGCAGCCCGACGACAATAACGTAATCTGCCTGCTGCCCTTTACTGGCATGGATAGTCATAAATTCAAGCTGTAGCCTGGGCCAGCGAGTAGCCGCTTTTTCCAGACTGGCGGGTTTTAGATGATGGTAACGCGCCAACACCAGAATTCGCTCTTCAGCTTTCGCAAATCCAGAAAGCTTATCCAGCAATAAATCCAGCTGACTTTCCTCCAACAGCGTCACCGCTTTTTTATCCCCTGACGTCAGGCTGTTGAGCGGTTTCGCAAGCTGATGTGGGTTTTTTTGGATAAACCGGTTTGCGACCTCGCCAATGCGGCTATTAAAACGGTATGTGGTATCCAGGTCACAGCGATCACCCTCGCCAAAGGTATGATGGAATGCGGTAGTCAACGAAAGCTGCGCGCCGCTAAAACGATAAATCGCCTGCCAGTCATCCCCCACCGCAAACAAAGTGGTCTGCGAGTTTTGCTTACGTAATGCAGCCACCAGAGCGGCACGCTGTGGGGAAATATCCTGAAATTCATCGACCAGAATATGTTTCCAGGGGCTGATAAAGCGCCCCTTTTCCAGAATGACAATTGCCTGATGGATCAACCCGGAAAAATCGACAGCATTTTCTTCCTTCAGAGCTCCCTTCCAGGCCTTAAGCAGCGGCGCCATCAGTTTAATGCGTTTACTGAACAGATCGCGAATTTCCTCCGGGGCATTGGCAATCATTTCAGCCTGCGCTCCGCCATGCATGCGCATAAGTCCAACCCAACGATCTAATCTTGTGGCCAAACGACGCTGCAACTTTTCGTCGTCCCAAAAATTGCCCTCAGGCACAGTCCACTGCATCTCCTCTTCTAACCACTGCCGCCAGCCTTTGGCCTGCGCCTTTTTCTCGCTGCACTGCTGACGCCAGGTGGTGATAAAGAGTTTATGCCGCGCGGCAGTATCGTTTTCAAGCTTACTTACCGTTGGAACTTTTTTACTGCCCTGCTGAATGATATGTAGCGCCAGCGAGTGAAATGTCCGTGCGCTGATCTCTTCTGTATGCAGTCGCTCGCGGATACGATCATCCATCTCCTGGGCTGCTTTGCGACCAAAGGCTAACAGCAGAATCTGTTCAGCAACGGCTTCCCCCTGCATCAACAGCCACCCAG
Organism: Citrobacter sp. S-77; assembly: GCF_963864895.1. Classification (NCBI taxonomy): domain Bacteria; kingdom Pseudomonadati; phylum Pseudomonadota; class Gammaproteobacteria; order Enterobacterales; family Enterobacteriaceae; genus Citrobacter; species Citrobacter sp. S-77. The sequence goes on along the minus strand of NZ_CAWLWU010000002.1, from coordinate 1,554,580 downwards.
CGCGAGCCACCAAAACAGAGGTCTTGCCGCTTCCGGCTCCCGCGAGCACTAACAGTGATTTCTCACCATTTACTACCGCTCGCGCCTGGGCCGCATTCAGCGGCGAGGATTCGATATGTGCAAAGAACTCAGCATGCTCCGCCAACATTGCGTCGGTATACGCCTGATTATGTTGTAAACGACACACTTCAATGTCCTTCAACCAGGCCTGACATTGTCGTAATGCCTCACGACAATTATCAAATTCTTCTAATCGATTAACCGGTAGAGGCAACGCGGCAAAGGCGCGGCGGATCTGCTGTTGTAACCCAGAGGTTTGATCACGCGTCAGCCATTTATTCTCCCCGGTACGAACGGCTATCGCCTGCAGTTGCTCCTGCAAAACACCGGCTGCCACTTCGCTCATCTCCTGGCTCCACTGCTGCCAGAGTGTATTCAAATGGTGATGGAAACGCTGAGTTTCAGCCCACTCTGTACCGTGCAGGCGTACAACCTTATCTTCCGGAAGCACAAACTCCAACTCCCCCCAGACAAGGCCTCGTTTGCAATGTATAGCCAGTAACTGATTGAATGGAATAAGATACTCATGACGATCGCCGGAAACCTTTATCCCGGCATTGAGAATAACGGCTCGATCGTAAGGGTGTTGCGCCAGACGTTTTCCAAGAGAAGTTGCTTTCAGTTCCATAAGACTTACGCGGATCCATACGAAGAGGTTTACTTATCAGTGTAACCGCCAGAGAAAACGTGCTCCAGCCCAAAAAAACGTTACAATTGCCAAATTCACTGAAAACCAGAGTTAACCGAGAGTTTATGCGTACTGTTCTGAATATTTTAAATTTTGTGCTGGGCGGGTTCGCCACTACCTTAGCCTGGTTACTGGCTACGCTGGTCAGTATCGTGCTTATTTTCACCCTGCCCTTGACCCGTTCGTGCTGGGAGATAACTCGCCTCTCATTGTTCCCTTTTGGCAACGAAGCGATTCATGTTGATGAACTCAACCCAGCAGGTCAAAGTGTACTGATGAATACCGGCGGGACATTACTCAATATTTTTTGGCTGATTTTCTTCGGCTGGTGGTTGTGCCTGATGCATATTGTCTCCGGTATTGCCCAGTGCATTACGATTATTGGTATTCCTGTAGGCATTGCGAACTTTAAGATCGCCGCGATTGCACTCTGGCCCGTCGGACGTCGCGTGGTGTCAGTAGAAACTGCCCGCGCAGCTCGCGAAGCCAATGCGCGTCGCCGCTTTGAATAATCAGGACGCATGGTCTTTATGTTAAGTCCTCTGCTCAAACGCTATACCTGGAACAGCACCTGGCTGTATTACGTGCGGATATTCATCGCGCTTTGCGGCACAACGGCTCTGCCCTGGTGGTTGGGCGACGTAAAACTCACTATCCCACTCACACTGGGCATGGTTGCTGCTGCGCTTACCGATCTGGACGATCGTCTTGCGGGACGACTACGCAATTTGATCATTACGCTGATCTGCTTCTTTATTGCCTCTGCCTCCGTCGAACTGCTCTTCCCCTGGCCATGGCTTTTTGCCATTGGATTAACCATCTCCACTAGCGGATTTATTCTGCTGGGTGGATTAGGCCAGCGTTATGCGACAATCGCCTTTGGGGCATTGCTCATCGCGATTTATACCATGCTGGGGACTTCACTCTACGATCAGTGGTATCAGCAACCAATACTTCTGCTCGCTGGCGCCATCTGGTACAACCTGCTTACGCTGACCGGACATCTCTTGTTCCCGATTCGCCCCCTGCAGGATAATTTGGCTCGTAGCTACGAACAATTAGCGCACTATCTGGAGCTGAAATCGCGTCTTTTCGATCCTGATATCGAAGATGAAAGTCAGGCACCACTCTATGACTTAGCGCTGGCCAATGGGCAACTAATGGCCACGCTAAACCAAACTAAAGTGTCATTACTGACCCGCTTGCGCGGTGACCGAGGGCAGCGGGGAACACGTCGTACACTGCATTATTATTTTGTGGCACAGGATATCCACGAGCGCGCAAGCTCCTCGCATATTCAATACCAAACGCTGCGCGACCATTTCCGTCACAGCGACGTGATGTTTCGCTTCCAGAGATTAATGTCAATGCAGGGACAAGCCTGCACACAGTTGTCGCGCTGCATTATCTTGCGCACCCCATACCAGCACGATCCACACTTTGAACGCGCCTTTACGCATATAGACGCCGCACTCGAGCGTATGCGCACTAACGGTGCCCCTTCAGATCTGCTCAATACACTGGGATTTTTGCTCTCAAACCTGCGTGCCATCGACGCACAGCTGGCTACCATTGAGTCCGAACAGGCTCAGGCAATCTCGCGTAATGAATCAGAAAATCAGCTTGCTGATGACAGCCCACATGGTTTCAGCGACATCTGGTTGCGTCTGAGCCGTAATTTCACACCTGAATCCGCCCTTTTTCGCCATGCTATCCGCATGTCACTGGTGCTCTGCGTCGGTTACGCCATTATTCAGATCACTGGAATGAACCATGGGTACTGGATTCTGCTGACCAGTCTGTTTGTCTGTCAGCCTAACTACAACGCCACCCGCCATCGCCTGGCACTAAGGATTATCGGCACACTAGTGGGAATAGCCATCGGCTTGCCCATTTTGTGGTTCGTTCCCTCACTTGAAGGGCAACTGATACTATTAGTGATTACTGGCGTGCTCTTTTTTGCATTTCGCAACGTACAGTATGCTCATGCAACTATGTTTATCACTCTGTTGGTACTGCTGTGCTTTAACCTGCTTGGCGAAGGTTTCGAAGTCGCCCTGCCACGCGTAATTGATACGCTGATCGGCTGCGCAATCGCCTGGGCGGCCGTCAGTTTTATCTGGCCAGACTGGCGTTTTCGTAATCTGCCACGAGTAATTGAACGAGCAACTGACTCTAACTGTCGCTACCTCGACGCTATTCTCGAACAATATCATCAGGGTCGTGATAATCGGCTCGCATACCGTATTGCCCGACGTGATGCACATAATCGCGATGCTGAGCTTGCGTCCGTAGTGTCGAATATGTCGAGTGAACCTGACGTCACAGCGCAAACGCGGGAAACAGCATTCCGCTTGCTGTGCCTCAACCATACTTTTACCAGCTATATTTCGGCTCTGGGTGCACACCGGGAACAACTGACCAACCCGGACGTTCTGGCGTTACTGGATGATGCCGTCTGCTATGTAGATGATGCGCTTCATCATCAGCCAGCTGATGAACAACGCGTATACCAGGCACTTGAAGGTCTGAAGCAACGGATTCAGCATCTTGAACCGCGCCCGGACAGTAAAGAACCGCTGGTCGTTCAGCAAGTTGGGTTATTGATTGCATTGCTACCGGAAATCAGGCGACTCCAGCAGCAAATTGCCGCCTTGCCGTCTAATACTCCAGTTCCGGAGTAAGTGAGCGTACCCACTCAACAAGCTCCTGGCGACGAATCGCCGGGAGCGCCGCCTCATGGACCCCGCCAATCGCCCCTTCGAGGGCATAGAGTATTTTCACTGTCAGAGCAGGATTAATCTGCCGTAATTTAAGCCAGCACATTTGAGCTCCCAGCATACGCAATGTACTTTCATCGTTAACACCCGCTTCGTTAAGCAGAGTCTCGAGATGAAATGTCATGTTCGGCAGCTCTCTCAGGCGGTGTTGCAAAAAGCGGCTCTGTTTTTCCTTCACTGCTGCATCCAGCGAAAACTTCGATAAAGACACCAACTGTTGTTGGTTTCGCCACAAAGCATCGTCCACCTTGTAGTAATTGAGAATAACCGGTCGTCCGCGCTTCATAAACGTCAGCCAGACTGGCGAATGTTTTACACAGTACTGTACGCTCTGCTCACAAGCTCGAAGGTACAACTCACCGCTGGCGACCATTGCAAAGACCGTATCCTCAACCGTTAGACTGTAGCTACCAAACAATGAGCGATAGCGAATCGTCCCCAAAGAGGCCAGGCATTCTTGTGATTTATAGATCTTGTCATAAGAGAGCTTTTTCATAAAAATCCTTTTAAATCATAATATAAGAGAATGATTTGCAGTAGCGGATCCGTTAATGACGAAAATAGGCAACTTATTCTCAGGGAGCAAGATGAATTTTGTTTTTGCTGTTATGACAGCGAAAAATTGCGAACCAGTTTCCGAAAATAAAGTTGATCTTTATGGATAGCAGGGTTACTGTATATCCATACAGTAACTCACAGGGCTGGATTGATTATGTACACTTCAGGCTACGCAAATCGTTCTTCGTCGTTCTCTTCCACATCAAGCAATATTGCGCGCGTTTCTTCAGAGAACGTTACCGCCGGGCTTATCAGTGAAGTGGTCTATCGCGAGGACCAGCCCATGATGACGCAATTACTGCTGCTCCCCTTGCTTCAGCAATTAGGGCAGCAATCGCGCTGGCAGCTTTGGCTTACACCTCAGCAAAAATTGAGCCGTGAATGGGTACAGTCTGCAGGGCTGCCTTTAACAAAAGTCATGCAAATTAGCCAACTCTCACCGTGCCATACGTTGGAGTCAATGGTTCGCGCTTTGCGAACAGGCAATTACAGTGTGGTAATCGGCTGGCTGACCGAAGAATTAACGGAAGATGAACATACTGAACTGGTAAAAGCTGCAGATGAGGGAAATGCGATGGGATTTATCATGCGTCCTGTTCGTGCGCAGTCTCTTGCCGGGAGACAGCATTCTGGGCTAAAAATTCACTCGAATTTGTATCATTGAGTAAAATTAGGAATTATCCTGGAATTTTTTTTCATGTCCAAATTCGACTTTGAGCTTTAACACTTTTTTTGTGAGAACGCCTGTGTGAAGCGGTTTCCGCGATGTTTGCAGTACAATTAATCATCCATAAATGTTAAATATTGTGTATACAAGCTTTTTTTTTTCATATGCCTGACGGAGTTCACACTTGTAAGTTTTCAACTACGTTGTAGACTTTACATCGCCAGGGGTGCTCGGCTTAAGCCGCAGATATCGGTAGAGTAACTATTGAACTGGTCCCCGGGTGAAGGATTTAACCGTGTTATCTCGTTGGAGATATTCATGGCAAATTTTGGATGATAACGAGGCGCATAAAATGAAAAAGACAGCTATCGCAATTGCAGTGGCACTGGCTGGTTTCGCTACCGTGGCGCAGGCCGCTCCGAAAGATAACACTTGGTACACCGGTGCTAAACTGGGCTGGTCTCAGTACCATGATATCGGCAACAACCAGATCAACAACGCTGGTCCTACCCATGAAAGCCAACTGGGTGCTGGTGCGTTCGGTGGTTATCAGGTTAACCCGTACGTTGGTTTTGAAATGGGTTACGATTGGTTAGGTCGTATGCCGTACAAAGGCTACACCGACTCTACTCATCAAAACGGCGCTTTCAAAGCTCAGGGCGTTCAGCTGACCGCTAAACTGGGTTACCCAATCACTGACGATCTGGACGTTTACACTCGTCTGGGTGGTATGGTTTGGCGTGCAGACGCTAAAAACAACGAAGGCTTCAAAGACCACGACACTGGTGTATCCCCAGTATTCGCTGGCGGCGTAGAGTATGCAATTACTCCTGAAATCGCTACCCGTCTGGAATACCAGTGGACCAACAACATCGGTGACGCGAACACAGTTGGTGGTCGTCCGGATAACGGCCTGCTGAGCGTTGGTGTTTCTTACCGCTTCGGCCAGGGTGAAGTAGCTCCAGTAGTTGCTCCGGCTCCGGCTCCGGCTCCAGAAGTACAGACCAAGCACTTCACCCTGAAGTCTGACGTTCTGTTCAACTTCAACAAAGCAACTCTGAAACCAGAAGGCCAGCAGGCTCTGGATCAGATGTACAGCCAGCTGAGCAACCTGGATCCGAAAGACGGTTCCGTAGTGGTTCTGGGCTTCACTGACCGCATCGGTTCTGACGCTTACAACCAGGGTCTGTCTGAGAAACGTGCTCAGTCCGTTGTTGATTACCTGATCTCTAAAGGTATTCCTTCTGACAAAATCTCCGCACGTGGTATGGGCGAATCCAACCCGGTTACCGGCAACACCTGTGACAACGTGAAAGCTCGCGCTGCACTGATCGACTGCCTGGCTCCGGATCGTCGCGTTGAGATCGAAGTTAAAGGCATCAAAGACGTTGTAACTCAGCCTCAGGCTTAAGTTTTCGTCTTATAAAAAAACCCCGCTATGCGGGGTTTTTTTTATCTGAAGAACACCATTGCTCAACACATTGAAAATATCATTGCCTACTCTTTTCCCAACAATGCCTGCAAATCCTGTTTCAACGTGGACATTTTGTTGGCGTACTTCTCTTTATGCTCTGCATCCTCAATCAGTTGCACGATCGTTTCTGAAAGCGTTTTGCCGCGCCGTTGCGCAAGTCCGGCTAATCGCTGCCAGACGATGAACTCCAGATCGATAGATTTCTTACGCGTATGCTGATGTTCAGCATTAAAATGCCGTTTACGCCGCGCCCGTATAGTCTGTTTCATACGATTTTGCAGCGCAGAGTTCATGTGTTCATCAATCCAGGCATTGACCCGAACCGGCTCATTCTCGAGGGTTAGCAACAAATCAACGGCTTCTTCGGCAGCGCTGGTTTCCACGTAACGGGTAATCAACTCCCCCTCACGATGCTTCTTCACCAGGTACTTCCATTTCCAGCCGCTTTCAAGGTTTTCAAGTTGTTGATATTTCATTGCGATCTCAATGTTACCGTGTAACTCTTATCAGAATATCAGCTTTTTGGGCATCTGAAGAAAAGAATATCCAGCCTGTGAACTGTCGCGCGTCATCGCATCTGTTTAGCCGTGCTTTCCGCGTGTGCAGTGCTGACGGTTACGGTATAATCTCGTTTTTTACAACAGACTAAAAAACATCAACTTTGACCATTACGAAACTTGCATGGCGTGATCTGGTTCCTGATACCGACAGTTATCAGGAAATATTTGCACAGCCGCACGTCACTGACGAAACCGACACCTTACTCAGTGATACTCAGCCACGTTTACAATTTGCGCTAGAGCAGCTTCTTCAGCACTGGACGACGTCCTCCTTTATGCTGGTGAAAGCGCCGGAAGAGCTTGAGTATCTCAATCTTATTTCATCAGCTGCACGCACATTGCACACGGATGCCGGAAGCTTGACCGGGGGTCACTACGATATCTCTGGCCACACTATTCGTTACCGTGAAGCAGAAAATGCAGAAGACAATTTTGCGACCTTAACTCAGGTGGTAAATGCTGACTGGGTTGAAGCCGAACAACTGTTTGGCTGCCTGCGTCAGTTTAATGGCGAAATTACCCTGCAACCGGGTCTGGTACATAAGGCCAACGGCGGCGTACTGGTTATCTCATTACGCACGCTTCTGGCTCAACCACTGCTGTGGATGCGCCTGAAAGCCATTGTCAGCCACGAGCGCTTTGACTGGGTGGCCTTTGATGAGTCTCGCCCACTTCCTGTCTCCGTTCCTTCTATGCCGCTTAAAATGAAAGTGGTGTTAGTGGGAGAGCGCGAATCACTGGCAGACTTCCAGGAAATGGAGCCGGAACTGGCAGAGCAGGCAATTTATAGCGAGTTTGAAGATAATTTGCAGATAGTGGATGCCGAAACCATGACGCAATGGTGTCAATGGGTGACGCATACCGCCAGACGCAACGCTCTGCCTTACCCCGCCCCTGATGCCTGGCAGGTATTGATCCGTGAAGCTGTTCGCTACACCGGTGAGCAGGATACTTTGCCGCTTAACCCACTGTGGATCATCCGACAGCTTAAGGAAGTAGCTCCTTTATGCGATGGGGATACTTGCAACGCCGAACAGTTCAGCCTGATGCTTGCACAGCGTGAATGGCGCGAAGGTTTTCTCGCCGAACGTATGCAGGATGAGATCCTGCAAGAGCAGATCCTTATCGAGACTGAAGGTGAGCGTATTGGTCAAATCAATGCCCTGTCAGTGATTGAATTTCCGGGTCATCCACGCGCATTTGGTGAACCTTCACGTATCAGTTGCGTCGTTCATATTGGCGATGGCGAATTTACTGATATCGAGCGTAAAGCCGAGCTTGGCGGAAATATTCATGCTAAAGGCATGATGATAATGCAGGCTTTCCTGATGTCGGAGCTGCAGCTTGAACAGCAGATCCCGTTTTCTGCCTCACTGACTTTCGAGCAATCGTACAGCGAAGTGGATGGCGACAGTGCATCAATGGCAGAACTGTGCGCGCTGATCAGCGCTCTCGCAGATGTGCCTGTAAATCAAAGCATTGCGATCACCGGCTCTGTTGATCAGTTTGGTCGCGCACAGCCTGTCGGTGGCCTGAATGAGAAAATTGAGGGCTTCTTTACTATCTGCCAGCAGCGTGAATTAACCGGTACTCAGGGTGTCATTATTCCTTCAGCCAACGTCAGGCACCTGAGTCTACAACCAGCTCTGCTACAGGCCGTTGAAGAAGAAAAATTCACTATTTGGGCGGTGGACGACGTGACCGATGCGCTGCCGCTTTTGTTAAATCTTGTGTGGGATGGTGAAGGCCAGACAACGCTGATGCAAACTATCCAGGAGCGCATTGCCACGGCAACGCAACAGGAAGGTCGTCATCGTTTCCCCTGGCCGCTACGTTGGCTGAATGCATTTATTCCGAACTGATCGGACTTGTTCAGCGTACACGTGTTAGCTATCCTGCGTGCTTCAATAAAATAAGGCTTACAGAGAACATGGTAGATAAACGCGAATCCTATACAAAAGAAGACCTTCTTGCCTCTGGTCGCGGTGAGCTGTTTGGCGCAAAAGGCCCACAACTGCCTGCACCAAGCATGCTGATGATGGACCGTGTCGTCAAGATGACCGAAACCGGTGGTAACTTCGACAAAGGTTATGTTGAAGCTGAACTGGATATCAACCCGGACCTGTGGTTCTTCGGATGCCACTTTATCGGCGATCCGGTGATGCCAGGCTGCCTGGGTCTGGACGCTATGTGGCAGTTGGTTGGATTCTATCTCGGCTGGTTGGGCGGCGAAGGTAAAGGCCGTGCACTGGGCGTAGGCGAAGTGAAGTTTACTGGCCAGGTTCTGCCGACCGCGAAGAAAGTCACTTACCGCATCCACTTCAAACGCATCGTTAACCGTCGTCTGATCATGGGCCTGGCTGATGGTGAAGTGCTGGTTGATGGCCGTCTGATCTACACGGCTAATGATCTGAAAGTAGGTCTTTTCCAGGATACTTCTGCGTTCTGATTCAGGACTGCGTAGACTGTCTGATAGCGACGTTATTACGTTTTATCAGGCCTACAAAAAGGCGAAACCTCCGCGTGCGGAGGTTTCTTTTATCTAAAGAGACAGAATCAGGCCATTAACACCCTATCCCCCATGGCTTCTCGCCAGCCTCCCAGCCAGTATGACCTTTGATTCAGCGTCTGATAGGGACACATTTCTTTTGAGCGTCCGGCAATGCCGGCCTGATAACCACGTTGATGTGCCCGTTCCAGGCGATCTCGTTTTTGTCTCTTCATGCCTCGTTTCCCTCATTTTTAGGTCTGGTGGAAAAGAAAACAGTGATTACTAAGTATGCAATCACACTAAACGAATACCCCGAAACATCATGCCCGTCAATGCGCAAAATTCACGCCAGTGTCATATTTGTGAGCTAGCTGGTAAATCATTTGTACAAAAATTTGCTGTCAGAACAGCTATCTCAACCGCTAAAAAAATAAAAAAAACCGCCCCGGGCACTAAACCAGAGGCGGTAAAATTTACAATTATTTAAACTTAAGGGATCCTTTTCAGCTCCTGAGCGATAGCCGTCGCTTCCTGGCTCCAGGCAGCAGCCAGAACCTTCACCATCTCATCATAGCCATCCTGAGTCTGTACGGCTTCGATGTGGAACGGACGCTTGATCAGCTGTCCCTGATGGTTCAGCAGCCATTCGCCGCTCACTATCACCTTCCCGTCATAGCGGCCATGAAAGCCTGTCACCGTCACATTAAGCGTGTCCTGTGTGCTTCCCAGAGGCTGAGAAGCAACAACCCATCCCGGCAACTGCATACTGAGGTTGGCGACAAGCGTATTGCGCAATTGCTGATCTAACGGACTGGCCCAAAGATTACTGTTGGCAATGACGTACTTAACATCGCTGGTCTGGTACACAACCCCATTTCCCGCCAGATAATCCGGCACCGCTACCTGCTCAACCCACAGCAGACGGTTCCCCTGATTGGCCGTACTCTGCACACCGCCCTGCGCAATGGGAAGCTGGTAATAGCTTTTATTTTCTCCACTGGAGCTGCATGACGTCAGCCAGACCACCATCATCACCACTAGCCACTTTTTCATTGTTTCGCCCTCTTCGGCTCTGGATCTTTTTTATCCTTCGCTTCAAACACCAGCGCATTGCTCTTATCGTTCAGCGTTTTCAGCACCGGCTGCAGTTCACGCAGAACCTGATCAAGACGTTGCATATCTGCCACCATCTTGTTGTAGGCCGCGGAACCAGGCTGGAAGCCTTGCATACTACGATTAAGCTCGCGCAGCGTGTTCTGCATATCCGCCGGAAGCTGCTGCATCGACTGGCTACCGGTTATCTTATTCATGTTATCCAGCGTGGTTTGCAAATGCTTCATCGTACGCTGGCTTTCCGTCAGTGTACTTGTCGCCTGCTCAATCATCGGGTTCAACGGCAGATTGTTTATCTTATCCAGCGCTTCCATTAAACGCTGTTGGATTTGCGCCAGGCCACCGCTAACAGTCGGGATAATTTGATAACCATTAAACTCACGCACACCCGTAATCGGCGGATCTTTCGGATAGAAGTCGAGATCGACATACAGAGCCCCCGTTACCAGGTTCCCTGTCTTCAACGATCCTCTTAATCCACGTTTGAGCAATTCAGCCAGATGGGCACCGACATCAGTATCTTCACCTAACTGCGCTTTCAGGCGTTCAGGCTCAATACGTACCAGCACCGGAATGCGGTAATCATCGTTGAAGACCTGGCGCATATTCGGTGCAAAGAAAGGCACTTTGCTTACTGTACCAAGGCGAATACCTCGGAACTCAAGCGGTGCTCCTGGTTGCAACCCACGAATCGAATCCTTAAAGAACATCAGGTAATCGATATGGTCTGTGTACAGGGAATCCTGAATACTTTTTTGATCATCATAGAGAGTAAATGAGGCCTGCTGCGCAACCGGCTGGCCTTGCTCTAGTCCTTCCGGTACATCAAAACTGACTCCGCCGCCAAACAACGTGGTAAGAGAACCCATTTCCACACGCATGCCTGCCGAGGTGAGATCCACTGCAATTCCGCTGTCTTTCCAGAAGCGTACGTTGCTTGTCACCAGGCGATCGTTTGGTGCATTGATGAAAAGCTGATAGCTGATCGTACGTTTTTGCGCATCAAACATACTGGTCTCAACCGACCCCACGCGATATCCCCGGAACAGTACCGGATCGCCAGGGCTTAACTGGCCGGCTTTTTTACTGTCGAGGATTACACGGATCCCCTTCGCATCTGGTGGTGCCAGCGGAGGAGAGTCCAACAGTTGATAGTTTTCCAGTCTGCTACCTTTATTCCCGGGTTGCAGTTCAATATAAGCCCCGGATAACAACGTACCTAAACCGCTGATGCCTTCACGTCCCACCTGTGGCTTCACCACCCAAAAGACAGAATCTTTATGCAGCAGCTTCTCCATACCAGAATTGAGACGGGCTTTAATCTCTACATGAGTTAAATCATCTGTCAGCGTCGCGCTCTCAACCACGCCGACGTCAACGCTGCGGCTTTTAATCGTTGTCTTACCACCTTCGATACCTTCAGCATTGGTCGTGATCAACGTGACTTCCGGCCCCTGATGACTGTAATGATAAAACAGCACCCATGCGCCGATGAGCGCAGTGACGATCGGAAATATCCATACGGGTGACCAGTTCTTCACCTTCTGCACTTTGGCTTCCCCACTTTTAGATTCCATGCTGTCAGGACTCCTCATGATCTGGTTCTGGTTCACGGTCCCACGACAGACGTGGATCGAACGTCATCGCAGAAAACATTGTCATAATGACGACTAAAGCAAACATCAAAGCACCCATTGCAGGATAAATGTTCATCAACCCTCCCATGCGCACCAGCGCAGAGAGTACCGCAATAACAAAGACATCAATCATTGACCAGCGGCCAACAAACTCTACGACCTCATAAATGAAATGCATCCGCTCACTGTCACGTTTACCATGCCCTTTCGCATCCCAACACAACCAGGCAATAGCGATCATTTTTAACGTTGGCACCAGAATACTGGCGATAAATATTACCGCAGCCACCGGGTATGAACCTTCGCTCCAGATTAAAACAACACCCTCAATAATCGTTGACGGCAGCTTTGACCCTAACAAATCGGTGATCATGATCGGCAAAATATTGGCTGGAAGGTAAAGCATGATCGACGTGAACAATAACGCCAGCGTCCACTGTAGGCTGTTTTTACGTCGAACGTAGCCTTTTGTCTGACAGCGGGGGCAGACATGTTCATCAGCAGGAAGAATAGCCGTGCAGCAGGAACATGAACGTAACCCCTGTCGAATACCGGGAACGCCAGGCTTTAAAACTTGCTTAATAACCGGCATGGGTGCGATATCATCCCACAGCCAGCGACGATCGACACACTGAAATGCGCGTAGTTGCAAAATACAAAAGAAGCACCACGGAATGAAGCTGCTGCCCACGCCAATATCGCCATAGGCCATCAACTTAACAAAGCTGACTAACACCCCTGCAAGAAAGATTTCCGCCATTCCCCAGCTTTTTAACTGGAACAAGACACGTGCTAACCGGGCTTTAAGCCGGCCAGGCATCTGAACCCGATTCACCAGCAGCAAGATGGTCAGCAAGCAAAAAGCGGGAACCAGTTGAACGAATAATAAAAAGAAAGTCCCGAGGCTGGCATAGTTCTCTGAAAAGAGAACGCTGGGGATCTCCAGCAGCGTCACTTCACTTCTCACCCCTGCTACGTTCATGTTTACAAAGGGAAAGAGGTTGGATAAAAGCAGCATAAAAAGCGCCGCTAAAACATAGGCAGTGGGACGCTGTCTTGGCGCGTCCCACTCAACGGTTAACGTAGTGCCACATCGTGGACATGCCGCTTTCTGACCATGCGTAAGGCTAGGTAACGCCACCAGCATGTCACACTGCGAGCATAATATATGCTTCGCGGCATGGTGATGTTCGCACATATGTGCTCCTTTAATTATGCGCCATTCTTCAAAGACTCAAGATACTCCCAGCGCTCAAAGGCTTGCTCAAGTTCTTGTTCCGCTTCGCTCAGGTTAGCGAGTACCTGTTGCGTTTGCTCATGCGGCTGGCTGAAAAAGTCAGCGTCAGCAACCTGAGCCTGTAACGTTTCCAGTTTAGCTTCCAGCTCTTCAAGCAATACGGGGAGCTGCTCCAGTTCGCGCTGTAGTTTATAGCTTAGTTTGCTAGTCGTGCGTTTTACAATTTCTGCTTTAGGGGCAGCAACTTCCTCTGTTTTTTTCGCTACAGGCTGTTTAAACGCCACATATTGTGTCTGCTGACCACGCGCATCATGGTAACCGCCCACATAACGACCAATTTTGCCGCCGCCTTCGAAGATCCAACACTCGGTTACCGTGTTATCGACAAACTGACGATCGTGACTCACCAGCAGAACGGTGCCCTGATAGCCGTCAATCAGTTCTTCAAGCAGTTCCAGAGTTTCGACGTCGAGATCGTTAGTTGGTTCATCGAGGATCAGAAGGTTACTGGGCTTCAAAAACAGACGCGCCAGCAGCAGACGATTTCGTTCTCCGCCGGAAAGAGCACGCACAGGTGTCATCGCACGTTTCGGATGGAACAGGAAGTCCTGAAGATAGCCCAGAACATGACGCGGCTTACCATTAACCATGACTTCTTGCTTACCTTCAGCAAGGTTATCCATTACGGTTTTATCGGGATCGAGTTCCGCACGATGTTGATCGAAATAAGCAACTTCCAGTTTTGTCCCGACATGAATACGACCGCTGTCTGCCTGAAGCTGACCTAACATCAGCTTGAGCAGCGTCGTTTTACCGCAGCCGTTAGGTCCAATTAAGGCAATCTTGTCGCTACGTTGCACCTGCGCGGAGAAGTCTTTCACCAGCTGTTTACCCTCAACCTGGTAATCAACATTCTCCATCTCGAAGACAATCTTGCCTGAGCGGCTCGCCTCTTCAACCTGCATCTTCGCCGTGCCCATCACTTCTCGGCGTTCGCCACGTTCCCTACGCATTGCCTTCAGCGCACGGACGCGACCTTCATTACGGGTACGACGCGCTTTAATACCCTGGCGGATCCAGACTTCTTCCTGTGCCAGTTTGCGATCAAACTCCGCATTCTGTAACTCTTCTACTCGCAGCGCTTCTTCTTTATCCAGCAGATATTGATCATAATCCCCCGGATATGACACCAGCTTGCCGCGATCGAGATCGACGATACGCGTTGCCATATTGCGAATAAACGAACGGTCGTGGGAAATGAAAATAATTGTTCCGTTGAAGGTTTTCAGGAACCCTTCCAGCCAGTCAATGGTTTCAATATCCAGGTGGTTTGTCGGTTCATCCAGCAACAATACGCGCGGATTGCTGACTAACGCCCGGCCCAGCGCCGCTTTACGCAGCCAGCCGCCAGAGAGCGATGCCAGCTCCATGTCTGGCTCCAACCCAAGCTGCTCCAGTACTTCATTAATGCGGTTTTCCAACTGCCACAGATTGTGATGATCCAGTAGTTCCTGAACCTTCGCCAGTTCCTGCAGGTTTTTATCGCTCGGATCGGTGATCACCAAATGCGAGATATCGTGGTAACGCTTGAGGTAAACCGCTTGTTCTGCAATCCCTTCAGCGACGAAATCGTAGACACTACCCTGCACGTTACGCGGCGGATCCTGTTGCAGACGCGCCACAACCAAATCCTGCTCATAAATGATACGTCCGTCGTCAAGACCCTGCTCACGGTTAAGGATCTTCATCAGCGTCGACTTGCCTGCGCCGTTACGGCCAACCAGGCAGACGCGTTCGTTATCCTCGATATGCAGTTCTGCATTATCAAGAAGCGGCGCATCGCTAAACGACAGCCATGCACCATGCATACTGATTAATGACATTTACTTTTCCTTTCAGGCTGAGGTGATCAGCCAGCAGTTGTGGATCTGACGGTTACGGGCAAAGTCCTGAGAAAGCGTTTTTTGGGTAATTTCTTGTGCTTTCAGTCCCAGCTCGGCCAGCCCATCAAGATCCATACGGAACCCACGTTTGTTGTTGGAGAACATGATCGTGCCGTCTTTACGCAGCAGACGTTTCAGATCTTTCATCAGCGCCAGATGATCGCGCTGCACGTCAAACGAGTCTTCCATACGTTTAGAGTTAGAGAACGTCGGTGGATCGATGAAGATTAGATCAAACTGTTCATTGGCTTCACGTAACCAGCCCAGGCAGTCGGCCTGAATTAAGCGGTGTGCACGACCACTCAGCCCGTTGAGTCGCAGGTTGCGTTCCGCCCACTCCAGATAGGTGCGTGACATATCTACCGTTGTGGTGCTACGTGCACCGCCTAATCCCGCATGTACGCTGGCGCTGCCGGTATAAGAGAACAGATTGAGGAAATCTTTACCCTTGCTCATCTGGCCCAGCATGCGGCGTGCAATACGGTGATCGAGGAACAGACCGGTATCAAGATAGTCGGTCAGGTTAACCCACAGGCGCGCGTTGTACTCGCTAACCTCAATGAATTCACCCTTTTCATTCATCTTCTGATACTGGTTTTTCCCTTTTTGCCGTTCACGGGTTTTCAGCACCAGTTTGTTTGGTGCGATCTCCAACACCGACAGCGTGGCGGCAATGATGTCGAACAGACGCTGGCGCGCTTTCTGCGCATCAACCGTCTTCGGCGGCGCATATTCCTGAACCACTACCCAGTCACCGTAGCGATCTACCGCAACATTGTATTCCGGCAGATCGGCGTCATACAGGCGATAGCACTCAATCCCCTCCTGGCGCGCCCACTTTTCCAGCTTCTTAATATTCTTACGCAGACGGTTAGCATAGTCTTCTGCCACCGTTGCAGGTTTGCTCTCCGCTGTCGTTTCCGCAACGTGATAGTTTTTCTGTACACAATCCAGCGGACCATTTTTCGCTTTGAACTGCTTATCAGCACGAAGCTGCAGGCTGCTGAGCAAATCCGGGGAGGCGCTGAACAACGACAGGTTCCAGCCGCCAAACTGGTTTTTCATCGTGCGTCCCAGCAGGCTGTGCAACGCGATCAGCGCCGGTTCGCTATCCAGACGTTCACCGTATGGCGGGTTGCTGATAACCGTACCATACGGCCCTTTCGGCAGCGGATTACTCAGTTTAGCCACATCTTTGACATCAAAAGTCATCAGCTCGCCAATACCGGCGCGACGGGCGTTACTGCGCGCTTTTTCAATGACGCGAGCATCGCTATCGGATCCATAGAAATGCGACGTATAGTCCGCTAGTCCTTTACGCGCACGAACCTGTGCTTCAGCTTTAACCTCTTGCCAGACAGCTTCATCATGTTGTGCCCAGCCGCTAAAACCCCAGTAGCCACGATGCAGGCCAGGTGCACGATCGGTTGCCCACATCGCCGCTTCAATCAGCAACGTACCGGAACCACACATTGGATCGAGTAACGGTGTCCCCGGCTGCCAGCCAGAACGCATAACAATCGCGGCAGCCAGCGTCTCTTTGATTGGTGCCTGCCCTGCACGCTCACGGTAGCCGCGCTGGTGCAGACCATCACCGCTCAGATCAAGCGCAATACTGGCGGTATCTTTATTCAACCAGACGTTGATACGTAGATCAGGAGATTCGCGATCCACATTCGGTCGCGGGAGATTTTTTCGGGTAAAGGCATCGACAATCGCATCTTTTACTTTCATCGCGCCGTACTGGCTGTTGCGAATCGTATCGTTCAGGCCGCTAAAGTGAACTGCGAATGTAGCCCCCGGATTAAATATCTCTGTCCAGTCGATTGCCTGAACACCGAGGTACAGATCAAGATCGCTGTAAACCTTGCACTCTCCCATCGGCAGGATAATGCGCGAGGCCAGGCGGCTCCACATCAGGCTCTGGTAAACAAGCCGCGTGTCGCCCTTAAAATGGACCCCACCCTGAACTACCTGACACTCCACGGCGCCGAGGTTTTCCAGTTCAGTTTTTAACAGCTCTTCCAGCCCACGGGCCGTACTGGCAAACAGAGAATTCATAATGTCACTTTTACTCCAGGAAAATTGCTGCGCATTATAGCCAATCTCACGCGCATGTCATAAAGTTGAAGGCTTATTTTCGTTCGAGGGACTTTACAGTGGTAACGTTAACCCGACTTTTTATTCATCCGGTTAAATCAATGCGCGGCATTGGGCTTACACACGCCCTGGCAGACGTTAGCGGTCTGGCCTTTGATCGCATATTTATGATTACCGAACCTGACGGAACGTTCATCACCGCCCGACAGTTCCCACAGATGGTACGCTTCACCCCCTCACCTTTGCATGACGGGCTGCATCTCACAGCTCCAGACGGCAGTAGCGCACTGGTTCGTTTTGCCGACTTCGCCACGCAGGATGCACCAACGGAAGTCTGGGGAAACCATTTTACCGCGCGTATCGCACCGGCGGCGATCAACCAGTGGCTCAGCGGCTTTTTCTCCCGCGAAGTACAATTGCGTTGGGTTGGTCCGCATCTGACGCGTCGGGTAAAACGCCACGCTGGCGTGCCTTTATCTTTCGCCGATGGTTTTCCTTATCTCCTGACTAATGAAGCATCACTGCGTGACGTACAACAGCGCTGCCCGGCAAGCGTCAAGATGGAGCAGTTTCGCCCCAATCTCGTAGTCTCGGGAGCCGCGGCATGGGAAGAAGATACCTGGAAGGTTATACGCATTGGCGACGTTATCTTTGACGTCGTCAAACCCTGCAGCCGTTGTATTTTTACCACCGTCAGCCCAGAAAAAGGTCAGAAGCACCCGTCTGGTGAACCGCTGGCTACACTGCAAACTTTCCGTACTGCGCCAGATAACGGCGACGTCGATTTCGGTCAAAACCTCATTGCCCGTAACAGCGGCGTGATCCGTGTTGGCGATGAAGTCGAAATCCTGGCAACCGCCCCAGCTAAAGTCTATGGCGCGGCAGAATCTGACGATACCGTACCGGAAAAACAGTCTCCTGATGCAACACTACTTATTGACTGGCAGGGACAAACCTTTCGCGGAAACAATCAGCAGGTATTACTTGAGCAACTGGAAAACCAGGGGATCCGTGTACCCTATTCATGTCGGGCGGGGATTTGCGGATGCTGTCGAATTCGACTGGTAGAAGGTGAAGTCAGCCCGCTGAAAAAAACAGCAATTGGTGATGACGGGACGATTCTTTGCTGCAGTTGTGTGCCGAAAACGGCAATCAGGCTGGAGAGTTAAACCGCCTGCTCCAGGCTGAAACTGTCGGCAGGGATCTGCGGTTTCAGTCTGTCGTTCATAATTTTGATGGCGTCACCGAGTTGCATCGTGCGTCCGGCAATAACGACTCCAGGCTGTGCGAGCAGACAAAGCGCGGCATTTTCACCAGGTTCAACCACTAACAAATTCACCTGTTCTTCGGTATCACTTAACCAGACACAGGCAGCATCTCCCACGGTCGGAGACCAGTTAAGGGTATGCGCTACAAAGTGCCAGCTTTTTGGCATCTGCGGTTTGAGATAACGAATAGCCACCAGCGCATTAAGCACCAGTTCAGCTTTTTGTTCTTTGGCTAAATCCAGGTAACGGCATTTTTCTTCAAAAGAAAAATAAAGTGCGGCATCATCAACACAAAAACCGGACGGAGAAAATGCATCAGGGGTGAGCATTTTGCGAGCAAAACGCGAGCGAAATAACATGCCATTGGCTAAATCGAGCATCATACGATCGTGCTCTTCATCATAATACCAGCGCCAGTTATCGTCAGGTTTAATTCGCATCAGTTTCTCTCCTTTCCTTAATCATCGCCGTCGCGGTAGTATCCTTTTTCCGCTTCGCTAATTGCCCTAATAATAAAAGCCTAAAATGTTTAAATAAGCAACAGTAAAGGAATATAAAACAACCAGGACTAGAAATAAAGCCCTGGTTGTCTGATTAAGGCAAAGTTCAGATATTGGTGACGATTTCTTTAATCAACGGCGGACCTTTAAAAATAAAGCCGGAATAAATCTGAACCAGCGAAGCACCCGCTGCTATTTTCTCACGCGCAGCAATAACGGAGTCGATACCGCCCACACCGATAATTGGCAGTTGCCCTTTTAATTCACGAGACAACATGCGAATAATTTCCGTACTTTTTAATTGCAGCGGTCGACCACTCAACCCACCCATTTGATCGCAATTTTTCATTCCCTGAACCAGAGAACGATCGAGTGTTGTGTTAGTGGCAATAACGCCATCGATATTATGGCGAACTAAACTATCAGCCACCTGGATCAGTTCTTCCTCAGAAAGATCCGGCGCGATCTTTACCGCCACTGGAACATATTTATGATGGATCGCTTGCAGATCGTTTTGTTTATTTTTAATTGCCGTCAGCAAATCATCCAGCGCTTCGCCGTATTGCAGCGTGCGTAATCCTGGGGTATTTGGCGAGGAAATATTCACCGCAATATAACCAGCATAAGCATAGACTTTTTCCATACAAATCAGATAGTCATCTTTGCCATTCTCTACCGGGGTATCTTTATTCTTACCAATATTAATCCCCAGAATGCCGTCAAAATGCGATTTCTTAACGTTCTCCACCAGGTTATCAACACCCAGATTATTAAACCCCATACGGTTGATCAGACCTTCTGCATCCACCAGACGGAAAAGGCGCGGCTTATCGTTACCCGGTTGAGGTCGTGGCGTCACGGTGCCTATCTCAATCGAGCCGAATCCCATTGCGCCAAGTGCATCAATGCACTCCCCGTCCTTATCCAACCCGGCTGCCAGGCCAAGCGGATTTTTAAACGTCAGCCCCATACAGGTAACCGGCTTTGCGGGTACTTTCTGACGGACAAGCGCTTCAAGCGGCGTGCCCGTAATGCGACGTAATTGCTGGAATGTAAATTCATGAGCGCGCTCAGGATCGAGCTGAAAAAGGGCTTTACGAACGAAGGGGTAGTACATGAACTCTCCTGGATTCCCGGTGTGCAAACCGGGGGCGTATTATGTGCGATCGCGAGCAAAAAGGGAATTGACCTGTGGCAATAAATAGCAAACGTTTCCCTCCCGAGGTTCGTTTTATGCATTTTTCAGCTTTTCTATTCCGTATAAATCATTTCGATAAACAAAATCTCTCTGCCAGACTGCATAAATTGTTATCAATGTTAAATAAAATCGAACAATTAGTTATAAGGAGAGTTTATAAATTATGCGCGTTATCACCCTGGCGGGAAGCCCACGCTTTCCCTCTCGCTCCAGTGCCTTACTGGAATATGCACGAGAAAAACTGAACGGGCAGGATGTCGACGTTTACCACTGGAACCTTCACAATTTTGAGCCAGAAGATCTGATCTATGCACGCTTTGACAGCCCAGCCCTGAAGGCGTTTATCGAACAGTTAAAAGATGCTGACGGACTGATTGTTGCCACTCCTGTATATAAAGCCGCTTACTCTGGCGCTCTGAAAACGTTGCTCGACCTGCTTCCTGAACGCGCGCTGGAAGGAAAAGTTGTTCTGCCATTGGCGACCGGCGGCACAGTTGCACATCTGTTGGCTGTCGATTACGCGCTGAAACCGGTGCTGAGCGCACTCAAAGCCCAGGAGATCCTGCACGGCGTTTTTGCCGACGATTCGCAGATCATCGATTATCAACATAAGCCGCAGTTTACGCCAAACCTGCAATTGCGCCTGGACAGCGCGCTCGACACTTTCTGGCTGGCGTTGCATCGCCGCGATGTGCAGCTTCCACCGTTGAACGCTCTGCGAGGTGCGGCCCATGTTTAATTTACTAAAGCGTCACACTTCGTGGCTGGCGCTGAGCGGACTGCTTTCTCTGTCAACACTGGCTCACGCCGCAGACGCGGCGCCAGACGTACTGCGTATCGGCTATCAGAAAAGTAGCATCAGCATGGTGCTGGCAAAAAACCATCAGCTACTGGAAAAACGCTATCCGCAGACGAAAATCTCCTGGGTAGAATTTCCAGCCGGCCCGCAAATGCTGGAAGCATTGAATATCGGCAGCATCGATCTGGGCAGCACCGGTGATATTCCGCCGATCTTTGCCCAGGCTGCCGGAGCCGACCTGGTCTACGTGGGCGTCGAACCCGCCAAGCCGAAAGCCGAAGTCATTCTGGTGCCGAAAAATAGCCCAATTCAAACCGTTGCAGAACTGAAAGGGCACAAAGTCGCCTTCCAGAAAGGCTCAAGTTCACACAATCTACTGCTCCGTGCCCTGCAACAGGCCGGGCTGAAATTTACCGACATTCAAGCTACTTATCTGACGCCCGCTGACGCCCGTGCCGCCTTCGAACAGGGAAACGTTGATGCCTGGGCTATCTGGGATCCGTACTACTCCGCAGCCTTGCTGCAAGGTGACGTTCGCGTGCTGAAAGACGGTACCGACCTCAAGCAGACCGGTTCTTTTTATCTCGCCGCACGTCCTTATGCCGAGAAAAATGGCGCTTTTATCCTCGGCGTCCTCGACACCTTTAGCCAGGCCGATGCCTTAACGCTCAGCCAACGTCAGCAGAGCATCACGCTGCTGGCTAAAACCATTGGGCTGCCAGAACCGGTTATTGCCTCCTGGCTGGATCATCGCCCACCAACCACCATTACGCCCGTCAGTACCACAGTCGCCGCATTACAGCAGCAAACCGCCGATCTGTTTTATGACAACCGTCTGGTACCGAAAAAAATCGATATTCGCCAACGCATCTGGCAACCCACTCAGCAGGCAGGAGCAAAATTATGAGTCTGAATATGTTTTGGTTTTTACCTACACACGGTGATGGGCACTATCTGGGGACAGAAGAAGGTTCACGTCCGGTCGATCACAGTTATCTGCAACAAATCGCGCAAACTGCCGATCGTCTGGGTTTTACCGGCGTACTGATCCCAACTGGTCGCTCATGCGAAGATGCCTGGTTGGTCGCCGCCTCAATGATCCCGGTTACACAGCGGTTAAAATTTCTGGTCGCTCTGCGTCCAAGCGTGACGTCGCCAACGGTTGCCGCTCGCCAGGCCGCAACGCTTGACCGACTGTCTAATGGTCGGGCGCTGTTTAACCTGGTCACAGGTAGTGATCCGCAAGAGCTGGCGGGTGATGGTGTTTTTCTCGATCACACTGAGCGTTATGAAGCCTCTGCTGAGTTCACTCGGGTATGGCGACGTCTGTTGCAGGGCGAAACCGTGGATTTCAACGGCAAACATATTCACGTTCGCGGGGCGAAGCTCTTTTTTCCACCGATACAACAACCTCATCCTCCACTTTACTTTGGCGGTTCTTCCGATGTGGCACAGGATCTTGCCGCTGAACAGGTCGATCTCTACCTGACATGGGGTGAACCACCTGAACTGGTGAAGGAGAAAATTGAACAGGTCCGGGAAAAAGCAGCGGCACAGGGACGCAAGATCCGTTTCGGTATTCGCCTGCATGTGATTGTACGTGAAACCACTGAAGAGGCGTGGCAGGCGGCAGATCGTCTGATAGCCCATCTTGATGATGAAACTATTGCAAAAGCTCAGGCTGCGTTCTTGAGAACGGACTCTGTCGGCCAGCATCGAATGGCGGCATTGCACAACGGTAAGCGCGACAAACTGGAAATTAGCCCAAATCTGTGGGCTGGCGTAGGTCTGGTGCGTGGAGGCGCAGGCACGGCGCTGGTTGGTGACGGTCCCACGGTTGCAGCACGTATTAACGAGTATGCCGCACTGGGTATCGACAGTTTTGTCTTATCCGGGTATCCGCACCTGGAGGAAGCCTGGAGAGTCGGTGAACTGCTGTTCCCGCATCTGGATGTTGCGATCCCGGAAATACCGCAACCCCAGCACCTGCATCAACAAGGCGAAGCGGTAGCTAATGAATTTATCCCGCGTAAAGCCGCGCAAAGCTAAGGAGTATGCTGATGGCAACGCCGAAAAATACATGGCTGCTGCGTCTTGCCCCCTGGTTTTTACCAGTAAGTCTGGTGACGCTCTGGCAATTGGCATCCTCAATGGGCTGGCTGTCCACCCGTATTCTGCCCTCTCCAGAGGGTGTTATAGAGGCCTTCTGGACGCTCTCATCCAGCGGTGAACTTTGGCAGCATCTGGCGATCAGCTCATGGCGGGCGCTGATCGGGTTTTCAATTGGTGGATCCATTGGACTGACGCTGGGGCTGATAAGTGGTTTATCCCGCTGGGGCGAACGCCTGCTGGATACCTCCGTACAGATGCTGCGTAATGTGCCACACCTGGCGCTGATCCCACTGGTGATTTTGTGGTTCGGTATAGATGAATCCGCCAAGATCTTTCTCGTCGCGTTGGGCACCCTGTTCCCGATTTACATTAACACCTGGCACGGGATCCGCAATATCGATCGCGGGCTGGTGGAGATGGCTCGCAGCTATGGTTTATCCGGCGTTTCACTTTTTATTCATGTCATCTTACCCGGTGCCCTGCCCTCAATTATGGTCGGTGTGCGTTTTGCCCTCGGGCTGATGTGGCTAACGCTGATCGTGGCAGAAACCATTTCCGCTAATGCCGGAATTGGCTATCTGGCGATGAACGCCCGCGAATTTCTGCAAACGGATGTGGTGGTGGTGGCGATCATTCTTTACGCCCTGCTTGGCAAACTTGCCGACGTCAGCGCGCAATTGCTGGAGCGTATCTGGCTACGCTGGAACCCGGCTTACCACGTGAAGGAGGCTACAGTATGAATACTGCTCGTTTAAATCAGGGAACGCCGCTTTTGCTAAGCGCCGTGACGAAACGCTACGCCGGGAATACGGTACTGAATCAGTTAGATTTGCATATTCCCGCAGGGCAATTTGTTGCGGTAGTCGGTCGCAGCGGTGGTGGAAAAAGTACTTTATTGCGACTGCTTGCTGGGCTGGAATCGCCCACCGCAGGTGAGTTACTTGCCGGAATCACTCCACTGGCTGATATTCAGGATGACACCCGAATGATGTTTCAGGATGCCCGCCTGCTGCCGTGGAAATCCGTGATCGATAACGTGGGTCTGGGCCTCAAAGGTAACTGGCGAGATGCTGCCTGCAAGGCACTAACCGCAGTGGGGCTGGAAAACAGGGCGACAGAGTGGCCTGCTGCTCTTTCTGGTGGACAAAAACAGCGCGTCGCACTGGCGCGTGCATTGATACACCGGCCCGGCCTACTGCTGCTCGACGAACCGCTTGGTGCGCTGGATGCATTAACCCGCCTCGAAATGCAGGACCTGATTGTTTCGTTGTGGCAGGAACACGGATTTACCGTTTTGCTGGTGACGCATGATGTCAGCGAGGCTGTAGCAATGGCCGATCGCGTGTTGCTGATTGAAGACGGGAAAATCGGACTGGATCTGACTGTAGATATTCCGCGTCCGCGTCGGCTGGGGTCGGTACGATTAGCCGAGCTTGAAGCGGAGGTATTGAATCGGGTCATGCAACGCGGATATACGGAGCAGCCGGTTCGTCGACACGGCTGATAATGCCGGATGGTGATGCAACCATCCGGCAAAATTATCAGGCTAACGCTTTGGTGATCTTCTCGAACAGGTCGCCAGAGAGATTCTCCAGTCCTTTCAATTGCTCCAGTGCCGCTCGCATCTTCGCCTGTCGTTTTGCATCATAACGTTTTAAACGAATCAGCGGTTCAATCAGACGAGAGGCAACCTGTGGATTTCGGCTGTTCAGTTCAGTGAGCATGTCGACCAGGAACTGATAACCGCTGCCATCTTCTGCATGGAATGCCGCCGGGTTGCTGCCCGCGAAAGCGCCAATCAAAGAACGGATACGGTTTGGGTTGCTCATGCTAAAGGAGCGATGCTGCAACAGGCCACGTACCGTTCCCAGCACATTGTCCGCCGGGCTGGTGGATTGCAGGATAAACCATTTATCCATTACCAGGCCGTCATGATGCCACTTGTCGTCATACTCCTGCATCAATGCATCACGGCATGGCAACTGCGCTGCTACTGCTGCAGACAGAGCCGCCAGCGAATCAGTCATATTATTGGCTTCGCGGTACTGCTTACTAACCAGGGTATCCGCCAGATGGGTTTCACCAAAAGCCAGGAAACGCAGGCAGGCATTGCGCAGAGTGCGCTTACCAATATCGGCATGTTCAACACGGTATTCATCAAGATGATTGGCGTTATAAATTGCCAGGAATTCATCTGCCAGTTCGGTTGCCAGCGTACGGGTTAGCGCCTCACGTACTTCCGTAATCGCCACTGGATCGATAATCTCAAACAGCTCAGCAATTTCATTCACCGAAGGTAGCGTCAGGATCTCTGCCGCCAGAGCCGGATCGATTTTCTCATCCAGCAGAATCGCGCGGAATGCGTCGGCAACATGTACCGGCAGCGACAATGGTTGTCCCTGCTGATGACGGGCAACGTTCAGCTTAATGTACGTCGCCAGCAGGCTTTGCGCTGCGTCCCAACGAGAGAAATCGTTGCGTGCGTGACGCATCAGGAACGTCAACTGCTGATCGCTCCATTTATATTCCAGCTTCACCGGTGCGGAGAATTCGCACAGCAGTGCCGGAACTGGCTGGAAGTAGACATTATCAAAGACGAATGTTTGCTCAGCCTGCGTGACGTTGAGCACCGAATTCACCGGGTGCCCGCCTTTTTGCAATGGGATCACTTTACCTTCGTTGTCGTACAACTCAATGGCAAAAGGAATGTGCAATGGCTGCTTTTCCGCCTGATCCGGCGTAGCTGGCGTACGTTGACTGATAGTCAGCGTGTACTGCTCTGTTGTTGGATTATAGTCATCACGCACTGTCACAATGGGCGTTCCGGACTGGCTGTACCAGCGGCGGAAATGTGAGAGATCGACATTTGAGGCATCTTCCATCGCCTGAACAAAATCGTCACAGGTCGCGGCGCTACCGTCATGGCGTTCGAAATAGAGCTGCATCCCTTTCTGGAAATTAGCCTCACCCAGCAAGGTGTGGATCATGCGAATCACTTCTGCACCCTTTTCGTACACGGTCAGGGTATAGAAGTTGTTCATTTCGATGACCATGTCCGGGCGGATAGGATGCGCCATCGGGCTGGCATCTTCGGCAAACTGCAAACCACGCATGGTACGCACGTTGCTGATGCGATTGACCGCACGGGAACCCAGATCGGAGCTGAACTCCTGATCGCGGAACACGGTTAAACCTTCTTTCAGGCTTAACTGGAACCAGTCGCGGCAGGTCACGCGATTGCCAGTCCAGTTGTGGAAATATTCATGGCCAATGACGCGCTCAATATCGAGGTAGTCTTTGTCGGTGGCGGTATCAGTACGCGCCAGAACATATTTGGAGTTAAAGATGTTCAGACCTTTATTCTCCATCGCGCCCATATTGAAGAAGTCCACTGCGACAATCATGTAGATGTCGAGGTCATACTCCAGGCCAAAACGCTCCTCATCCCATTTCATGGAGTTTTTCAGGGAGGTCATTGCCCACGGTGCGCGGTCCAGATTGCCACGATCGACGTACAATTCCAGCGCCACGTCACGCCCGGAACGGGTCGTAAAGGTGTCGCTCAGCACGTCAAAATCACCGGCTACCAGCGCGAACAGATAACACGGTTTCGGGAACGGATCCTGCCACTGGACCCAGTGACGACCGTTATCCAGCTCACCCTGAGCAATACGGTTTCCGTTAGAAAGCAGGAAAGGATATTTGGTTTTATCAGCGATGATCTTAGTGGTAAACCGCGCCAACACGTCCGGACGGTCAAGATACCAGGTAATGTGACGGAAACCTTCCGCTTCACACTGTGTACAAAGTGCATCGCCGGACTGATACAGCCCTTCCAGCGCGGTATTTGTCGCCGGGCTGATCTCATTTACGATACACAGGGTAAAACGTTCCGGCAGGTGGCTAATGACCAGAGCACCCTCTTCTTCTTTATACTCTGTCCACGGCACATCGTTCACGTGGATTGACACCAGGGTCAAGTCTTCGCCATTCAGGCGAAGAGGAGCATCAGACGCACCATGGCGGACAGCCTGGCTCAGTGCTGTGACCACGGTTTTTTCAGCATCCAGGTCAAAGGTCAAGTCAATATCAGTAATCTGGTAATCCGGTGCACGATAGTCGTGACGGTATTTGGCTTGTGGCTGTTGTGTCATAAAAAACCTTTAGCATCTTTTGTAGAGTCTCGGCTTCAGTCTATTCCTGTTGCGTAAATCGCGCTACGCAGAATGTTCATCTTTTCAGGCACAAACACCCTTTTTGCTACATTTTAATAATATGAACTCATAGTTTTTAAAATCGATAAAGATCGTCCAGGAGCGCATGAAATAAGGGATGAACGAGATCGATAAAAAACAGGATTAACAAACTTTAACAAACTTCACAGAGCACTTTTGCCCCATCCATGCCCCACAGCTAAATTCAGCTAACATTAGATGCCATCAACGTTGCAGGCATGTAATTTCACAATTTTTTCTGAGCCAGTTGACACACAATCCTGAACAGTGGCGGTGCGATCAAGAAGCCCAGAATTGACCACTAATTGCTGCTGATTGTCAGTTCTCTGATTGAGTGTAAATCATTCAAGCCATTCAGTTCTTCCTTCATTTCCCGTTGTCGCAGATAAATTTCATTGTTCCGATCCAGTTGCGCCTGGGCCATTACTGCTGCCAGTTCTTCAGCCAGGGCCATTGTCATGTGTGCCGGTTCGTTACTGGCATCATTCCAGACAAACGCATCGCGCGCATTTTCAGGCCGCATTGCCATTGTCACTGGAGACAAACGAGCCAGCGAGTCGTGTCCGGCATTCCATGTGCGACCACACCATTCAAATGTGAACGGCTGCGCCTCCTGCTTTATACGCCAGGCTTCGATTTCTTGGCGTTTTGCCTCTTTTGCTGACTCCAGCATTTCAGGCGTTACTGTGAACGGGGCTATTTCGCCCCATTTGCCGCTTTGCAGTTCCTGCCAGATTTTCTGGCCTGTCGATGCGGTATCGTCTGCCGTTGCCGTATATGGGAGCGTGTCCTCCATTCCCTCAAACAGCACATCGCAGTCAATCTCACCACCTTCAAGATAACGGGCGTTTTTAATTTCTTTTATATTCATTCGTACCTCACGCAATCCGAACAAATAAACCCACCAGGGCGCTTGTTTTATCACCTGTATTCATGGTGTTACCCGATAATGCTATAAATGTGCCCGCCTGCGGATAATTATTCGGCGTTACTACTGACAGTCGCGGCGTGGAAACATATGTACCTGTCGTGCTGTATGAGCCTGAAAGGGTAATCATGCCCAGCCGCGAGCCCGGGACAATATTCCCCCTAATCAATTTTCTGTTATTGTCATCATCGGATTCACCACAGTATGCAGCCATGATAAGCCCGCCAATTCCAGGACTCCCCCACAGATTACCGGTTGTGGAAGAAAGCATGTCCGTTATTCCAAGATACTGAAGCACTTCACTCCGCGAGTTCTGTCCTATCAGGACACGTCCGACCGCCGTCAGGTTTGCAAGCGCCAACACGTTTTTGTCACTGAAATAAGGCAGCTTATTCCCGGCAGTAACCAGCCCTGATAAAGACGTCAGGATTTCACTGAGCGGCTGTTTTCCCGCCAGCGCGTTGGTTATGGTGGTCGCAAACTCCGGGTCATTGCCGAGAGCGGCAGCCAGTTCGTTCAGTGTGTCCAGGGCTTCGGGGGATGAACCAACCAGCGCCGCTATCAGCGCCCGGACAAAAGCAGCAGTCGCTATTTCGCGGCCTTTCGCATTTAAATCTGGCGTTGGTGCGGTCGGCTCACCGACCAGCGCCGGGCTGTCGAGTGGCGCTTTTGTATTCGTCTCATCCATAACGATTTTGACAGCCTTTGGCGTGGCTGCCAGTTCTTCGCTGTCGCTGTCCGTGGCACTGCTTAACTGTACCAGGCCTTTTTGTGTCGTCGTGGCGTTAGTTGCATTCAGTCCATCAACTATCTGTTGCGCGCTGTCACGATAGCTTTTAGCCTCCTGCGCACTTTGTTCCGATGCCTGAGCATTTAGCTTCGACTGTCTGGCATTTTCAGCCGTCGCAATCCGGTCCTGTGCTGTAGCTTCAGCATTCTGCCGGGACTCCGCGGCAAATTGCTCTGCATCAGCACGGGCCGTAGTCGTGGCCTTTCTGTCCTCAGAGGTTTTCTGCGCATTCTGCTCTGCATTCTGCGCGTGCTGTTGTGCATTCTGCTCGCACTGTGCCGAATATTCAGCGCTGGCCTTTGACTCTGCGGCGCTGGATGCAGATTCTTCTGCAGCCTGTTGCGCCGCTCTCACTGCCTCTCCTGCATCCTGGACGCCCTGCTGCACCTGCCCGGCGTTCTGCGCAACTTCTGCGGCCAGTTTCTCGACTCGCAGCTTGTCACCAGCTACAGCATTCGCATTCTGCCGTGTCTCGTCTGCCAGGTTCTGACTGTCTTCTTTTGCCCGCTGCGCATCAGCGGCATGTTGACCTGCCTGTTGTTCACTTTCCGCAGCCGCCTGGGCGCTCTGCTGCGCCTGCGCCACCATTTCCTCAAACCGGGCAACCACATCAGGCTTTAAATCTCCCTCATCGAGGGCCGTCAGGAAGTCGTTCAGCGTACCGGGCTTTGAGTCGTAGTAAACCGAGATATCGCCAACGCAATACTCATAATCATCACTAATCCACTGTTTGAGATAAACGCAGTATTTACCAACCTGCGCCTCAAACGAATATTCCCCGTTATTTCCCGTCACCACATCAGCAATTGTGCGCATCACTACTTCTGATGTATTCACGCGGGATTTCAGAATAATATGGCATCCGGACATGGGGATGCCTGCGCCATCAATGAGCGCACCAGATATTTGTACAGCCATAAATTTCTCGTAGCGAATTAGTTCAGAAAGAAATTTCCGGGAATGCAGGCCACTGGATGGCACTATATGAGGCTTTATCAGCTACGATGCTAAAATCCATAGCCTGTAACGCCTTCGCGTAAACCCGGCAGGCTTTCAACCTCTCTTTATCTTCCTCACTGATTAAGCCCAGCAGCAGGTCTTTTTCCCATTCAGACGTTTTGCTACTGATTTTGCTCAGTAAAATATTCCGCTCATCTTCTGCTTTAAGGGCATAATCAAACGTGAATTCATCATTCCTGTAAAACCAGTACCCCGAAATATCAATCCGACGATTGGCTGTAATATCAGCAATTTCAATAACGCTCATACCTTTAGGATTAATCGCAGAAGCATCTTTCCCGACCCAGACCACCCGTCCGGTTTTGATATAGGCTACTTTAATTGTATCTGGTGCGAATTTTTTATGTTCTTCGTACCAGTTCTTCCCATCCTCAGAATACAACCAGGTAATACCTTCTTTTTTAGTTAGCTGGTATTGTTCTGGTGTTTTAGGATTCCCAATAGTGATATTTTTAAAATGCAACACGGTTAAACACTCCCTACATTGTACCAGGTCCCATTAACCAATTTCTGAATAGGACGCGCATAAGCCGCATCAGGACTGTCCGGCATTGGCCAGCGAACTGTATCTCCATCAAGTATTGCTGTTAATACGTGTCCATCCGGGGCTGTTAGTGACGCGTTCGAACCATTTGCTGATGGCCCCACCCAGACAACTGCCCCCAGGCGAATGTCCTGCACTCCCGTCCTGCCCTGCAGATAAGCAGAGAGCCAGCCTCCCCAGACCGGCCCGTAGATATTACCGTCTGTAGCAATCTTGGCTGCCCCGTTACCAGATAGAACTTCCCCTGTTGCATGGCAGTTCCCGTAAACAACCAGTGAGCGGAGGCTTTCATTGTTACCGTTGATGAATCGGAAAACATGTGCGCTATTGGCAAAAACATCAAGAATGCCGTCGCCTTGCTGTTTAAGGCCGGTGTCGTTATCGCCGATAGCTATTGAATTACCGCCGATGGCATTGTCGGTATTCACACCGAACGCCGATGTTTGCGGTAGTATCAACTTACCCGTCATGGTATCGCCGTCGCGCTGAACGGCATTGTTCGCTTTATCCACCGTGGGTTTTAGCCCAAGATGTTCAACAGCCTGCGGTTTATCCCTGACATCGCTCAGGTTTGCGGCCTGTCGCAGAAACAGCCCGTCCCCGGTCGACGCCTGCAGCGTAATCTGCGCACTTTCCGATACCGCCAGCCTGAACTGCAGTGTCACCGTCACGCCATTTTCCGGCTTCTCAATCGCCGCGCAGCTCCCGACCGCATACAGTTCATCGTTATCTGTCAGCAGCCCGGCCTCTCTGACGGTAAAATTCCCCACGCCTTCCGGCAGCGACAGATACGCAATAAACTGATTTTCCTGCTCCGGTGAGACCTCCAGTAACGATATCGTGCCGCGATACACCTCCCTGACCAGCGCCGTCTGTGCTGCATCCGGCGTCACCACCTGCCCGTTGCCATCACCCACAACAAATTTTTTTAAAACAACAGGATCACCTCCTGCTGCAGAAGCCGCTTCCAGTGCCTTACCCCTGTTTGTCAGAATGCTGTAATTTTTCGTGGCCACGCTTACTCTCCTGCCTCAATTACTACATCGGTATGCGCCGTCACTGCACCACCAACATAAAACGCGCTGTCTTTTCCGATATCTGTGTTCAGATCAATGGTGCTCAGGCCACTGCGTAGGTTTTTGGCCTTAACCACCAGTGCCCTGACACGGCTGTAAAGTACGCTGTCCGCCCCTTCCCGCAGAGTCAACTCCACCCGAAAGGTGTACGGTGCCTTTCTGGGCGTATCCTGCCACCACTCTTTAATCGTGGCCGGAACCCCTACCGCGCTCAGCGCACGCAGTACAGCGCCAGCCGTCCCACGGTGCTGATGCACATATGCCGCATCGCGCAGTACCTGCCGTTTCTGTTCTTCACCCCAGTCGTCCTGCCAGAAATCCACCGCAAATTCCCAGGCCAGCCACGGCAACAGATGCGACGGACAGGTGACGGGGTTCTTCACCTTTCTGACCATATCCGTATCAAGCGTCAGGATACTTTCTGTTGTGGCCTGCTCTTGTGCCCTTTCTGGCCTGATGGCAGAAGGCGGCAGAAGTGAATGAAACGTCTCCGTCATCACCACACCTCTCTGCGCGTCACATTAACGGCAGCACAACGGGGAGCCGTGCCGGTTGCCGGTTCGATATCAGTACGAGGACTGGTCAGAATAACTCGCGTCACTCCGGTCTGTTGCAGTGCGGCATAAATGGCAGATACCGGCACCATGCCATTAATCCGGTTTGCCAGTCGGGTATAAGACATAAGCGTGTTTTTCGCATTTTCCAGTACTTCGCCAGCATCCGGACCGTCCGGTATTTCAAGCTCTGCCGTCACAGAATAGTCATTAATAACGGCGCTCTTCACCGTCACAAAATCTGTCAGCGGGCGAATTTCATCGGCATTCAGTCGCGCACTGACCGCTTTCAGCAATGCCTCGCAGGCGGAGCCATTCCCCTCCCTCGACAGCACGTACACATCCACCTCCCCCGCGCGTCCATGGTCTTCCGGCCCGTAAGCATCGGCATCCAGCACATCCTCATCCGCCGAGCGGGCATGAAAGCGGTAGGCATTACGGGCACCCGCTGTATTCAGCTGTGACCAGGACAACTGAATACGTTCACGAAATGCCTCATCCTCTTCCATTACCGCATCTGTCGGCGGCACGGCGTCCGGATCTGCCGGAACGATCACCATCCGCTCAACATTAAACGCCGCCCCAATCTGGTCGAGATCAGCCTTCCTCGCACTGGCCAGAAAAACCGCCCGCACCGCATCATTCACTCGCTGAAAGGCCAGAGTGAGCTGCCAGGCAGTCACCTCCCCCTGTTTATACGTCGGGTCAGACTCCACAAGCGCATCAAACTCAGGATCCAGTTCACGCAGGCGCGCCAGCCAGGCACTGAAAATTGTCGATGCATCCGGCACCACAATCGCATCCGGCACGGGCAGGTCTGAAAGCGTGATCACGTCATAACTTCCGGCCATAAACCGCTATCCCTCCTGTTGTCACCGGGGTGTTGTTCTCCAGATTCGTGCCGCTGATATCCACCACGCACCCTGACTCATCCGCCGGAAACGTCACCGTGACCTTTGAGACTTTCAGGCGCGGCTCCCAGCGCGTCAGGGCCGTCGCCGTGGCGGCAATAATGCGCAGCCGCAACAGATCATCGCGGGGCGAATCAACCAGTTCAAAAAGATCGCTGCCGTAATCCCTGACCAGAACACGACTTCCGACAGGGGTATTCAGAATGTCACTGACAGACTGGCGCAGATGCGCCGTACCGGACAGGCGTTTTCCCGTCCGGCAATTCACACCATTCATGATTATTTTTTTCCTGATCCGGTACCAAAATAGTCCGGCCCTGTTTTATCGCCGGATTTTTTGTCTGATTTACTGGCACGTTTAATCTCAGCAACAAGATTAAACGTGAAGGAAAAGCCCGAAGAAGAAAGGGAAAATACCAGGGATTCCACCACCCACTGGCGGTCTTCCCGTTTGCCAAATCCGGATGTTATCACCCCGGACTCGGCTGTCATTGCAACAAATGGCGGGCGACAGGGGCCGCTCAGTGTCATTTTTCGGCTGTTGCGTTGCGCCTGCGTTTTTTTCGATTTTGCCTGTTGTTCTGCCGTCTCTTTTTCCGGCTGGGTGTATGGGTTAGTCACTGACGAACCGTCATGCTCCACAGTTGCCGTTTTCGTCCGCCCGTCAGCCTTATCAAAATAACGAACCGTGATTTTCTCTTTTTTCTCTCCGCCAGCGCCACCCGTTGAGCTACCGCGCTCACCTTCCTGATAATGCCAGGAGGACACTACCGATGGGGTCAGCGTGAGCGTTTTCAGAGCGTTTCCGGAAACCGTGGTTCCTGCCCCCTGCTCCAGAAACAACCAGTATCCCCCGGCGGGCTTACTGACGGCGTTATAGGTCCGTGCCAGACGGGAAAGCAGGCTGGCATCAGATTCTGCTATCTGATCCACATGCGTAATACGGATCCCCGCCAGCTTTTCCGCCACCCGGGCTTTCAGGCCATTTTCCGTGGCCACGGTTTTCACCAGGTCAGCCAGCGTGAGATTATCCCAGCTACGGGTTTTCTGATTCAGCACATCGCCGCGCTGTTTCCGAGCATTCATCGGGGCCGCTGTCGCATAGATCTCGATCCGACGCGGCGGGCCACTGCTGCTCACGCCACAGACCACAAACCAGCCCTTATCCACCAGCTTACCGTTAAACCCCAGTGCCACCCGTATACGCGCACCTTTTGTCGGCAATGGCAGTGTCCCGGACAACAACGTGATCTTCAGTTCATCCGATTTCGCCGTGGCGCCACCGTAATCGGTGAGTGCCAGTTCAACGAGAAACCGCTGAAGCACACGTGTAATATCCCGCCCTTCGGCTGTCACATGGTAAGCCGGGGCAAACTCAGATTTAGTCTGTTTCGCCATTTTAATCCCACAGGTTATACGGTGACGCAGTGACCTGTTGCACTGCGTCCGGCAAAATGATCCTTACCCCCGCCGGATAAACTGCGCCCTTATCTGCCAGCCCCTGATTCGCCTCGAGTACGCGGGTAACAGAGGCAGAAAGGTTTTCTGTGCCATAATGGGAAGCGCAAATCGCATCGAGCACATCCCCGTCACGGGTTGTCCAGATCGTCGGCATAATGTTTCATCTCCAGAGTCCATTTTTTATTACGGTGCCCACCTCCCGGTAAAAAGCGGTCAGTGGAATCAGAAAAACGCTCCACCACCCACCATCCCAGCACATCTCCTTCACCACTCACCAGCAGCAGGGGTTCAGCCCGATCTGCAATGTCATAAAGCGTGTCCACCGCCTCAGTGCCGGATTTCCCGAAAAAAGCATGGGACTCACCTTCAACGCGGACAGTGCGTCCATTTTTCCCGGTATACTGCAGCAGGCTTTGCTGACCAATACGGCCCTGTTCGCTCCATTTCCACGCCGCCTCACGCGCCAGCTGGTTATAGGCAGCGGTATCAACGGAAAACGCAAAATCACCGAGCATCATCATCACCCGGGCATCTGCTGCGCCACGGATGGCGCTGTTTCGCTGCTGAAAGTCATCTTCGCTGATGGCTCTTATTTGCCCTGCTATAGTCACCAGACGCTCCCCCCGTCCCATAGCGCGTTATTACCGTTAAACGCCGGGTTTGTTTTTGTCATCCCGGCAATCGCATCCGCGATGGCTTCCGGACTCTGCCCCGGCTGGGTATTCAGCATAAACTGGTAAGAGAATTTCCTGTTGTCAGTCAGCTGAGATGAGACGTATCCACTGTCAGGGTCGTTAAGCCCGTCGCGGATGCTGTTCCAGTAAGCAGAACTGCCCTCTTCTGGCTGAGGAAGGGAAAAACCGAACGTTGTTTCCGGCGTCAGGTATTTTTCAGTTGCCTTTTTAAAGACATCCCCGTCATGAAAAAAGCGCCCCTGTGACATGCTCCAGGCTTTTTTCACGTCATCCACAAAACCGGGATTATCCTTTAACAACTTTTCAAGCCACTCGCTCTGCCCGTTTTCCTCAGCAATACGTCTGGCCACATCCAGATTTCCCCACTTACCGAGGTATTCCAGCACATCACTCTGCGCCCCCTGCTCATCCAGTAACAGCCAGGACAGTTTTTTGGCCACCGCAAAAACCACTTTCCCGACCAGAATCACCCCTTCACCAAATTTCAGGGCTGCCGGGTACAGTGTGTGTTGCAGAAAATTGACGATTTTTGTGATCCCGCCGTTTTTGAACCACTGAGCAAGATCTGTCGCCGCCTGCCTGATAGTCGGGGACAATTCAGCACCAAGCTGCCCCGAAATTTCAGAGATAGCGGATGAAAAAACCGTTCGCAGATCGCTGAATGCCCTGTGCCCCTCCAGCGCCCCCTCAGTCCCCTGTTTTGTGACCAGGTTATAGCGCTGTTGCTCTTCCATCAGCGCCTGAAAACTTTTGCCCGAACGTTTGATCAGCATCAGCAGCTTGCTGGCCTCCCCCCCAAACAATGAATCCAGCGCAAAGGAGGCTTTCGACTCATCATCAAGCGCCAGCGCCCGATCAATGATTTTTTCAAACTGCGCCATATCGCTCAGTCCGGCGAGATCACCCGCCTCAAAACCCAGCGTTTCAAACGCATCATTGAGCGAGTTCTGTTTGCCGGTCTGCTTATACTCACCGGACTTATGCAGATACTCCTCAAACAGATCGCCAATGTGGTCACCGGTCATGTCGTACTGCTTTGCCAGCGCGTCCCAGTTCATGTAGGTCTGCGCATCCACACCATAAGCCGTCGCCTTCCCGACCGTTTCGGCCATTTCAGCGTTTGCCGCTGCCGGGGCAATCAATGCCCCCAGCGCGGAGGTCACCACCCCACCGCCCATGGCCAGACCTGCATTCCAGGCAAATTTACCCGTCCCGGCCACCAGGCTTTTTCCTTTGCCCATAAAGCGCCCGAGCGTTTCCCTCCGCTCGAGGCTCTTGTTCAGTTTTTTCTGGGCAGCGTCTGCTTTCTTTATTTCAGCCGTGAGGCGTGCGTATTCATCCTCCATCGACTTAAAACGCTTCCCTGCCAGCGCCGCCCGCTTCATTTCTGCCGTCAGTTCCGCCTGCTCCTTACGCAAACGCGCAGCCTGCTGCTCCACATCCTGTAAATTCTTGCGCAGATCTGTTGCCGAGCGACGCCATGAGCTGTCAAGTTTGCCCCCGAATGACACGGTGGCCTTAAGGTTCTGGCTTACGCTTCCCACGTTTCATTGCCTCCACTTCATCCAGCAGAAAAACCGTAAACATGCCAAACGGCATGGACA
This sequence comes from Citrobacter sp. S-77, assembly GCF_963864895.1. Classification (NCBI taxonomy): domain Bacteria; kingdom Pseudomonadati; phylum Pseudomonadota; class Gammaproteobacteria; order Enterobacterales; family Enterobacteriaceae; genus Citrobacter; species Citrobacter sp. S-77. Next base: position 1,517,577 of record NZ_CAWLWU010000002.1, on the reverse strand, counting down.
GATAATCAGAAAGAGGAAAATGCAGCCGCCGCCCGAGAAACCTTAAGCCTCTGATGATTTCGGCTTCGGTCGCTTCCCGGGTGGCAGCATAAAAACGTTAAAGGCATCCGTCAGCTGAGCATAATCCGCCGCCGTCAGTAGCCAGATATCCTGCTCACTGAGGTTGCAGAGCTGCGCAATCATGCGAGCCTCTTTTTCTTCCTCTGTGCCACGGTCTTTGGTGAAGGCAATGCGATCGCGCACCAGCGGTTCACGCATGGTGATCTGTTCCAGCACGGCCCCCCCGTCCAGGGTGACAGGGGTGTACAGTGTGATGGTGCGGGTTTCTCCCGGAATGTTCATAATCGGCTCCATAAAAAAACGGCCCGCAGGCCGTGATAAGTAAAACGAAAAAATCAGAGGCGCACTTTTGCCGACAGTCCGGCCAGAACGTTCACACCGTTGATCCGGCGTTCAAAGCGCTCGGTATCAATCATGATGAGCTCCATGCCCTCGAGCGTCTGGCGGTAGTAACTGACCGCGATGTCCACTGTGATGGCATTTTCCGACAGATTGCTGTTGCCCCGTGCATCCGGCGTCACCGTCATCACGAAGCCTTCGATTTCTTCGGTCGTCCCCATGGCTCTGCCGTTCGCCAGATACCCCTGATAGGCCGTAAATCGCGAACGGTTGCCACTCACAAACCCGAAGCTGGACAGCATATCCGTATCCAGACCATAAAACTTAATCTGACAGGTCAGCGCTTCCATACCATCATCAACCGGGGTTGGCGCATCCTGCGCACCCGTTCGTAAATCCGTTTTGACAATGGACAGCGTTGGTGGGGTGAATTCATGCGCCCCCTGAATGCGGATCCCCTGGCGGAAAAAAGTCCAGGCCCGTAATGTGTTTTTACTGCTCATGTTGCCGTCATCTCCTTAATACCGTATTCGTTGTTGACGCTCACCCGCATGCTGATCAGCTCCGTCGGCGATTTGGGGCCGAAGTCATAGTTGATGTACAGTTCACCGGCTGCCAGCGTTTCAGCGGTATTCAGCTCCGGATCCAGCCAGGCCCGTCCGCCAAAAATCGCCCCCTCTGCGACCAGTCGGCGCATATAGGCATTCACCGACCCGATAATGTCGTCCGCATTCTGGCGATCGAGCGGACGGTCGACATAGCCCAGCATCGCTTCCTGAATGCTGTCTTCAATCACATCGGCGGTACGACGAACGGACTCAAAATGCCACTGAGGATGGGACGAACACAGACGGTTGCCCCAGTGTTTAAATCCAGCCCGGCGGATAAGGGTGGAGACGTTCTGCATATTGAGCAGGTTGGCATCGCAGTTACGCTCACCGAGGATAAATTCATCCACCTGCTCCACACCCAGGATGTTGTAAACCTCCTGGTTCGATTTGCTCCACCACCACCCTTTTTCGTAGTCAATACGGGCACGCAGCCCGGCAGCAAAGGCCGAATACGGGCGGTACACCAGCTGGCCGTCTGCGTTGCTGACCTGTACACGCGGGCGCAGTAATTCAGTCCTGGCACCGTAGGACTGGCGGCGCTGTACCACTTTCTGCAGTGTTGCGCCTGCCGCACAGTCCACATACGCCACCGCACGCAGTTTTCCGGCCACGGTTTCCAGCGCCTTACCCACCGCATCGTCTTCACTGAATCCCGGCGCGATCACGATGCGCGGCTGATACGTGGTCACCGATTTTGCCGACGACAACATGCTGATCCCGGCAAGAATGGCAGCCCGCTGCTCTTCCGGCTTCGTTTTTTCCTCCACCCGGACAATCACCGACAGGGCATTACGCTGATTGTTAATCTCTGTCAGCGCCTGTTTCAGTGTCCCGGCGTTGCCCAGACGCGAAAGCGCGGTTGTACCTGCCATCGCCACCGGTGTATTCAGCGGGAATGGCTCATCCTCTCCGCCACTCAGCGTGCCGGAAAACGGCGACACCATGCCGTCACCGCTGCCGGTGGCATTAACCCCGACTCCGGACGCACCATTGACTGCCGTCACGACATCGCTGACAGTGGCATTACCCGCCCCGTCTTCACCGCATCCCAGCGTAATCAACAGACTTCCGTTTTCCCATTTTGCTGACGTGGGAACCGCGCCCGCGCTTTTTTCTTTTGCTGACGGCTGTGCAGATTCCGCAATAATCCTGATAGTGTTTCCTGCCCGTCCACCGCTCTTTGCGGTAAATGTCAGCTCGTTACCCAGCAGCGGTGTCCCCGCTGTCAGTGTTGCTGTCACAGCCCCGGCAGCCTCCGGTGCTGTTCCCACCACACCAATAATGGCTGTCTCAATTGTGGTTACTGCCACCGTGCCAGCCGTCAACTCGATGGTTTCCACACCATGTAATTGTCCCATTTGCGTTCTCCGGACATAAAAAAACCTGCCGCAGCAGGTCACATTTTCTGATTCGGTTTTTTCGTGGTTCCGCCACTGTCGCCGGGGTGATCATGGTTATTAAAGGTTTCCCGGATCCGGCTCATGCTGCCGGTTTTATCCGTAATCTCCTCTGACGCACCAATATTCCCTTTCACCTTCGTATCCGCATTAATCTGCGTTTCCCCCTGCACGGTCAGGGTATCGGTGATTTCAACCGGGCCATCAAGCGTACCCTTGCCAACGATCCTGTAGGTGCCGGAACCGACCAGCGTAATTGTCAGGGCATGAGCCTCTCTGTCATAACGGATCTCCGTACCATCGCCATACCGGGTGATATGCTCACTGTCGCGGCCCTCCGGCACCGGCACTGCCCCAGTATTCCAGCCAGGAAAAACGCGACCGTTATTCAGTTCCCCGGCTTCTGACAGCACAGTGACCGCATCCCCCACGGAAAACGGCTCGAAATCAGCGCGATTTTTTCCGGCAAATCCCTGACACAACGGCAGCCAGGTGGTCACAATATCCCCCAGATCCACCCGGCATTCTGGAAAACCGCCTTCCAGTCGCACCGAGTGGATCACCCCACGCCGGACCATATTTGCCAGGCGGCGCTGCAAATCCCCCAGAATTTCACTCACGCGGCGCTCCCTCAAAAATCAGGCGGTAATCGTCCACATGCTGCTGCCCGATCTGCGGTGCCACGCCAAGCCATACGCGCTGTAACGGCAGGTTATCCGTGGCAAAGGGATCCACACCAAATGTGACCGTCTGGTTAAATGAAATCTGCCAGACCAGGTAATCATCCAGACGCGGATCGGTTTCATCCGCATCCGCAGAAATAAAAACGGCAGGCTCCACGTTTTCGAGGCCAAACGTCTGCCCGTCGATCCAGTGCGTCAGATCGGCTGCCGCCGCACGGATAAAAACATCCGGCTTTGCTGCTATCACCGTTTTTTCTTCCTCCGGCTCTCCGGCACGGTCAACCAGCACCCACAACGCGGCAGACAACACCACCGTCATCTGTCCGTCTGTATTGCTTTTCGCATCCCAGCCTTCCACGGCGAGGAAAACTGCCGGAGTAACCAGCTGCGTAACCCGTTCAGGATAGGTGTCCGCATCTTTTATCCATTTGAGTTTTTTCAGGGCATCCAGCACTGCGGCATGCCAGGACGCCATGCATAATGGTTCAGCCATTGCTTCCTCAAGCTTTTTTCACTGGCGCAACGGTAATGCCGTATTTCGCGCGGCGCCGGATATCGGACTCAAACTCTTTTATAAAAATCTCCAGACAGTCCGCAAAGGCCACATCCTCCACGTAATCCATCGTGCGGGCGTAAATGTTGGCCTCAGCCTCACGAACACGTCCGCTTTCCGGATTTTTGATGATGACCGTTCGCCGGTTCTCTTTACGGCTGCGTATCACCAGGCCGTTTTCATACGCGGTGGGCGATAAAAATGAACCATTAGGCTCAAAAACCGGATCGCTGGCTTTGCGGCGGCGACGCCTGACGCGTTCAGCCTTAATAAACCGTCCGGTTACCGGATCACGAAGGTCATGATGACGAACACGTCGCCCACGAATGCGCCCGCGCAAATCCTTTATTTTTATCGCATTAAGGCCAAACCAGAAGCGGGCTTCATCCATTGCATTACCACGGGTAATGCGACTGGAAAAAAGACGCTTGCGCAGCATGTCCATTTTGCGGGGAGCCAGACCGGTTTTCAGCTCTGCCAGCGCCTTCATGCGCATTTTGGATGCGGTACGCTTAAGTGCCCGGGAATATGACAGACGAAACTGATGCTGCGTCGCGCCGACCTGCGCCACAATATCCCGCAATTCATCGACATCGATATCAAACAACAGATTTCGCCGGATGCGTGATGCCCGCGCCATTGTGATATCCCCTTATACAGTTTACTTTTTACTCCATCCGTCAATAACCGGCAGTGACGTACCAGGCTCACCACGCGCCAGTGTCAGATAACAGAAACCATTGTCGTCCGGGCCAATACTGACCACCCAGTAAACAACACCATCGCACTCAACCCGGCTTTTCTTTGATACGCCTGCGATATCACGTGTGCGAACAAACAGTCGTGGAGCCACATCATGAAACCTCCCTCCTCCTTTTTTCAGGAGAACATCAGACTCAGTCTCATCCAGTACCCCCCGGATATGGACAGAACGCCCACCGGCCTGAATATGAAACTCGCGCCCCATCGCCCTGAGTATCGCGTGATCGGCTTTCGCCATTGCCCGGTCAAAATCATTATCAGGCATCGGCAGCATGGCAAACCTCTGCCACTCCGGCAGCAATTACGCTGGCAAGGCGATGAGACTCCAGACAGACAACCTGACCTGCAAGAGCAAATTCCACCCGGCGGGTACCGTGCTCATCAAAAGCACAAAGGTGAGCTGTCACTTTCATTCGCACATGAACCCGGTCAGTCGCATTTTGCGTAACTCTCTCTGTTTTTTGGGCTTCTGAAACTTCGTCAGAAATATCATCAGTCTGATGAATACATTCTGCTTCTTCTTCCCATTCCGCCAGACGCTGCTCAAGATCAGCCTTTGAACCGGAAATATCCGCTCCACGCCCCAGAATCGCCGCCAGCGCCTGCAGGCGTTCCGTCATCTGCTCTTTTGTCATTGCGCATACCCTCTGAACATAAAGAAAAAGGCGGGAATATCCCGCCCTCGCCTTATTTAACCTGCACCACCACAAACGCATCCGGATCAGGTAATACCATCAGCGGTGCCGACTGTGTCATCGTGAATTCACAACCCGGGTCCCCCACTTCCAGCCAGTGTTTGGGATAACGGGTTGCCGAAGTAATCCCTTCACTCAGTGCCTGGCTGTCCTGAATGGCACCATAACAACGAACCCCCTCCGCCTGCGTGTTGCCCAGAATCAATGTGCCTTCCGGCAGATAACGCTGCTCATCGCCGTTTTCATCGACATAAGTCGTCTTTGCCACCATGATGGCCAGATCGCCGTAGTAACCTTTAAAGGAGACCACAGAACCCAGGTCTTTCACGGCGGTTTCCAGTTCCGATTTGGAGCCGCGACGAGTATCCAGTTTCTCACGGAACAGTTTAAAACCGTTCAGCAGACGCCAGACCGTGCCATCCATAATGGCGATATTGATGGTTCCCGATGCAAAATCGCAGTACGCATCCAGATCATGCGTCGGATCAAAGGTGTCAACATTCTGCTGTGACCATTCCTTCCCACCCGCCTGCGTAATGTTATTTGCAGCGGAGCGACCAAAATCCACTTCCACCGTCTCAAACTGTTCACCGCTCATGGTGTACTTACCCTGCAGAACGGCACTGACCGCCTGCATTTCTTCCACCTGCACAATGGCCTGCTCTTCTTGTTTCAGGTTATCGGTCAGAATACGCAGACGACGGTAGGACGGATCATTAAGGCGAGCCGGATCTTCTCCCGGAAGGCGTTCAACCGCCTGCTGATAATCAAAGCGGTGTTTCGGTTTCACGTAACCGGGTCGCAACACGCGCGTTTCACCACCACGACTGCGCAGCACTTTACCTGACACAATCGGAGACACATACGCCGCAACCGGCGTTTTTCCGGTGATTTTATCCAGCATCACTTCCTGAGTATGGAATGTGATTGTGCGACGAAAAAACAGCTCAAGGAACAATGCACGAAATTTCACCTTCTGCTCGGTGTAACCGAGCAACTGGCGTGTGGTAAATAACCCCATAATTTCTCTATCCTTTAAAAACACAAACGGGCCGCATCGCGACCCGTTTTTTCAGTCAATCACTTCACCATCAGGCCTGGCTGATGGCACTTCCCACAAACGCGTTTGCTTTTTTCACTGCATCTACCGACGCGGGCCATACCAGTGATTCTGTGGCAAACGTACCGCTTTTGTAATACGTCAGCGTGGGCTCTGTTCCGGCAAGTGCCAGCGCCAGCACACCCACTGCCGTTCCGGCTTTCTGACCGTCCCATACGACCAGTTTACCGCTGGCATCATCGAGCATCAGCGGTGTCAGTACTGGTGTGGCGGCACTGATACCACAGCTGGCTGTTGCGGTATACGCCGGATCGCTTCCGGCAAAAATGCGGACATCCGCACGTTTTTCTGTTGTAGTTTTAATGGTCATAACCCGACTCCTAGTTTATTAAAATAACCGCAGCTGCTTACGGCAGACTCAGCAACAGATTTTCTTCCTCAGTGCTGGCTGAACCACCACCAGAGACTACAGGACAAGAATGCTGCGCCATAAAACGGTCAAAAAGATTTTCCTGTGACGGTTGCGATGACGCGGGAGCTGCTGCCAGCAACGTTTTCGCCTGCTCAACCGTCATTCCCGGCTGACCGGCCAGTGCCTGCGCCAGTTGTTCGCGCCCTTTCGCCTCCGGCAGCGCCATAATCTCATCGCCTGTGCTGACTGCCCCGGCAGCAGGCGCCGCCGCCAGCAACCTTTTCGCCTGTTCTACCGTTATTCCCGGCTGGCCTGCCAGCGCCTGTGCCAGTTGTTCGCGCCCTTTTGCTTCCGGCAGCGTCATAATCTCATCGCCTGTGCTGGCTGCACCGCCATCAGGGGCTGCCGCCAGAAACGCTTTCGCCTGTTCTACCGTTATTCCCGGCTGGCCTGCCAGCATCTGCGCCAGCTGTTCACGCCCCTTTGCTTCCGGTAGCGCCATAATCTGCTCACCCATGCTGTCAGTACCGGCAATCGGCGCTGCCGCCAGCAACGTTTTCGCCTGCTCAACCGACATTCCTGGTTGCCCTGCCAGCATCTGCGCCAGTTGTTCGCGTCCTTTGGCCTCCTGACAATTCAGGATCCCCATCACACGCTGATTTTCCTGGGCCACCGCTTCAGCAACGGTGAGATTTTTAACGGTCATTGCATTCTCCTTTGTAACAGAGTCATTCAGTGCAGAAACCATCGTATCGACAGCATCTGCAGCGTTAATTAACTGGTCAGCCAGCCCGATATCTATTCCGGCCTGGCCGTCATAAACGGCGGCTTCAGTTTTCATTACCGCCTCAGCACTCAGCCCCGTATAAAGCGCCACCTTGTCGACAAACATCTGACGGGCCTCATCAATACGGCGCTGAAAATCTGCACGCACACCTGCCGGTAATGCCTGAATACTGTTGCCGTCAACCTTGTGCTGCCCGGAATAAATCAGCGTGATATCCACCCCTTCCTGTGCCAGTTGCTTCTCGTAACTGGTATGCGCCATCATCACGCCAATCGAACCAATTTTTGCCGTCTGCGTGACCAGTCGACGCGTACAGGCTGCCGCCAGCAACATGGCGGCTGAACAGGCCATGTCATTACACAACGCCCACACGGGCTTCTGTTCCCGTAGACGGTAAATCATGTCAGCACAGTCAAACGCCCCGGCAGCCTGACCACCCGGACTGTCGATATCCAGCAAAATGCCGCGTACATCCGGATCATTCACCGCCATCTGAAGGCGGGCCGTCAGGCCGTCATAGCCGGTCATGCCGGAAAAAGGTCGCAGGGTGCCCAGTTTATGGACCAGCGTCCCACTGACAGGCAGAATGGCGATGCCATTTTTCACCTGGTAATTTTTTGCCGGACGCTGGCCATCTGCCATATAGTCCGTCACCGCCAGTTGCATTCCGCTCGCATCGAGCTGAACGTTCTGCTGCGGAACGGCAAGGCTGCCCGCCCCAATCTCCTTACCCAGCGCGCAAAAGAAAACCCGCGCATAGGCGGGTTCCAGTAAAAGCGGCTCATTAAATGCCATTGCGGCAACATGCGATAAATTACGGCGCATCGCCTTTTTCTCCCGTTGTCTGTCGGATCTGCTGCTGAAACGTGTCCTTTATCCAGATGGGGCGCGGCAAACCAGCGGCCTGTCGCTCCTGACTTTCCCGCAACTGCTGACGGAAAATCTCCTGGTAATCGTCCCCCATCAACGCCAGCTCCTTCTCATAAGTGCTCAGGCCACCTTCAATACGCATTACCGCTTCCTGCACTTCCTTGAGGCCATCAATTGCCATGCGACCGGCACCGATCCACTCGGCACGGCACCATCCGGAACGGGCCTCCCAGAATGAGAAACGGGATTTTGGCGGACGTATCACCCCACGGATCAGCGCCTCCTCCAGCCAGCAGGCAAACATCTGTGACGCCAGGCGGCTGGCCACAAATTTTCGTTTCCCCATAAAATACCGCCACGACTCATTGGCTGACGCCCTGGCACTGGAATAACTGACCTGAGAGTAGTCACGGGAAAGCTGCTCATACGACACACCAAGCCCGGCGGCAATGTAACGTAACAGCGCTTTTTCCAGTTCAGAGAAACCATTATCCGCATTCTGTGCAGTCTGCAGATTCAGTGAATCCCCCGGGTAAAGATGCGGTATACGCACACCGCCAAGCTTAATTTTGTTGGCAGCGTAATAACGCGCATAACCTTTCATGATGGTATTCAGCGGGTTTTTACCGCCTTCACCCACACCGGCGATATATTCAAATGCTTTTTCTGAATCCAGCGTGGATTCAATTGTTGCGGCATACATCGCCCGCACCACCGCCGACTGCAATTGCGTGGCCTGCAACGTATCCAGCATCTTGAGACGTTCCATTACGGAATAAAACTGGTTGGCGCCGCGCGTCTGTCCGTCTTCCTGTGGCTGGAACACATGAATCATCCCCGGTCGCCCGGAGGGCAGTGTGGCCTGAATCCGCGTCCATTTGCTGACGCTGTAGCCGGGCCAGTCATCATCCTGAACATGGTAAGCCAGCGCCTTTCCGTGCCGGTTGATTTCCACTCCGGCACGCATAAAACGCTCGCCGATACCATTTCCGGGTGAGTTCACCCGCTTCGGGCTGACGGTTTTGAATTTCGTTCTGAATAACGTAGTGGATTCAGCGTCCCACACAGGCTGAACAAAAATTTCACCGTTAAAAGTATGGACACCCACGCCTTCACGTATAAATTCGGTAAATGAGCGCCGACCTTCCACATCCATCGTGCCAAATGTTGGATCACAGTACTCCATCCAGGCGGCCTCAACATCCTCGATAAAGGCATGCGAATCCGCTTCAGACATCCCCAACCATCGCCAGTTGGGGCGGTAACTCAGACGGAACATATGGCCAACGATATGGTCCTTATGGATCTCCACCGCGTTAGCAGCAATCCCGTTATTACGGACCAGATCATCCGCCCTGGCATTCCCCAGTTGAATGGAAGGTAACAGCGCCACATCGGCACTTTCCGGTGCAGGCAGCCATTCCGCAAGCTGTCCGCCAAATCCGGTACCACCACCGGAATATCCCATACTCTGCCGCAGGGGCTTCCCATGCAGATCCACCAGTTCTCCGCTCACAGCCCCACTCCTGCCGGGCCGCGACGCCGTCCAGATACGCCCAACGCACTTTCCAGCTCTTCAATATATTGTCGTAGTTCACCGATGGTTGCCCGCGAATACTGAACCTGTCTGCCATCCTTGCTGACGGAAACCACAGCACGCCCGATCATCAGTTCATGTAACGCCCGCCGGGCATCACAAAGCATCTCATGCGTATAAATCATCACTTATCCTCCACTCAGTGCAGCCGCGATTTCTTCCAGACTCATCTCATCGTCGGCCTGCTCATCTCTTCTGGCCTTCGCCAGTTCTTCAAGATCCAGCTGCCAGCGCTGTACTGACACACGCAGGGCAGCATAGGCATAAACCAGACAGTCCAGCGCCTCGTTGCGCCGTTTTTTAGCGTCCCACTGAAGTTTCACTCGTCCGTTAACCACCTTTTCGACCAGTTCTTCCGCCACCAGCTGCTTCGCCTCAACATCAGAAAAAACATCAGGGTTATCCGGAAAATGGAAGGTATAGGGTGAGGGTTCGCTGACAGAGACCACCGGAAGGGCAAAACGGGCATACAGCATTTCTTTAACAGTGTCAGAGCCCACCTCACACAAAAACACCCCGCGCTGATTTCGCTTTTTGGGCATGGTGATCACCGGTTTGCCATACACTGAAGCCCCTTTTATGGGGAGCACAAAAAAGGTGCCGTGCTTTCTGGAGCGCTTGTACACAATGTCCTGATCAATACCGCCGGTATCCCAGCAGACGCGGGAAATGGACATTTCCGTGCCATCAGCATGGCGGTATTTTTTTCTGATCACCGCATCGACACGCTTGAGAGTATCTTCATCCTCCGGTCGCCCCATGATGATCTGCTTATCCACCAGAAAGGCCTCTTCACCAGGTGCCCAGCCCCAGACATAGATTTCATAGCGGTTTTTCTGGGAGTCGATCCCGGCAGTCAGGTAAACCACCCGCATGGGAACCGGCGCACCGTAATGGCAGATTTTTTCCAGCAGCAGCTCAAAACTCAGCTTTTCAGCCACCGCTTCTTCATACGGCTCGCCTAGCGTAGTATTAATGAATGTTTTAACGCCGTTAGGATCCTTCAGCGCATCCAGCCAGTCGTAAACAATCTGCGCCCAGGTGGTAAATGGGCTATAGGCCGTCCACACGTGATATGTGATTGAACGCGGCGGCGGCATTTCCTCATCACTGGCGCTGTAAAATGCCAGACCGTCACGCGTCCACATTCCGGTGTTGTCACAAATCCAGCGCCCATCTGTCTGATCCAGCTCTGACTGGCGGATCACACAGCCGCTGTGTTCACACAGGTAGTACACCGTTTCCGGCTTGCCCTTCTCCCATTTCAGACCAAACGGCGTGGCATCGTCGCCAAACTTCAGATACTGGGCCTCCCCGCAATGAGGGCAAGGCACATAAAAACGCATGAAGTGCGCAGATTCATTCGCGGCCTTTTCAATCTGACAGGAGCCTTTAATTTTTGGTGTTGAACCGCGTATGGATTTAGGCCATACCGAACCTTCGATACGTTTATCGCCAAGCAGTGTCGGCGAACCTTCTTTTTCCACATCCGGTTCAAACGAGGAGAGTTCGTCATAGCAGACCACATCCACAGATTTTTCACGGTAGTTTTTGGCAGCAGCACCGCCCAGGCACCAGAAACCGACGCCCGAAGAAAAACGTTTCAGGGTGAGCGTATTGTCGCGGTGCTTCCTCCCAAACCATGGCGCCAGCTCCAGCAATACAGGAACATCCCTTATCGTTGGTTCAACATGGGATTTCATAAAATCTTCGGCTGCAGAATCTGTTGGCTGAAAAAGCAGACTGTTACGGGATTTATGCTCAATAAAATAAGCTTCCACCCCCAGGAGCATTTTGGTGTAACCAACGCGTGCCGATTTAATCAGATTAACAGTGCGGATCCGGTCATTCCCCATGCTGTTCATGATGGCGACCTGAAACGGCAGTGTTTCCCATTGCCCTGGTGTGTATGAAGATTCTTTCGGCAGATAATAGTGCCGATCAGCCCACTGAACTGTTGTCAGGGGAACCGGAATGTTGAGAGATAAAAGGCCTGTAGCTATCGCACCAGCTGCATTAGCCGCCTTCTGTGCGTCTGAAATCATCGATCCACCTGCCCACGTTTTCACCGGCTTTAGCTGCAACATTGGAGGCTTTCGCGATTTCAGTTTTCACCACATCAAGGTGCGCTGGTGATACATCCGGATATTTCCGTTGTAATGTCAACGGTACACGAACAAGGATCCCCGATATCTCCTGTGCCACACGTTGCAGAATGTAGGTAAACAGTTCCGTTTCCAGCACCTGACTTTCTTCACGGGCATTTTTCAGTTCCTGTGCATCGGCCTGCGCTTTGGTGAGACGATAGCGCTCGTATTCGATAGTGCCAGGTTGTAATTCAGATTCCGCCGCCGCTCGTAAATCTGCATTTTCCTGGCGGAGTTTTTCATTCTCGATATCTTTTTCCCGCTGAGCGTACCACTCAATTGCTTCTGCAGAATTGAACATGGCCTCAACGCCTTTACCTCCCCCCGACAAAACCTTCAGCCCCTGACTTTGCCAGGCGGTGATTGTTCTGACATCCCGTTCAAAAATCTCCGCAAGTTTCTTTTTGTTAACCTTCACAACACAAATTCCTCACAAAAATAAGAAAGGATCTCAAAACGCCTTTTTTAGCGAAAAATCACCGATACCAGATCCTTTCTTTTTTTAAAGAAAATATTGTTAAACAACAAGTTAGACAGAAGAAGAACGGATCTGATTTTCCCCGAAAAATTTTCATAAATAGCGCGTTTTTGCGCGTCTGCCGCCCCTCGGTGTTTCAGATTTCAGGAAGGACCCGTGAAAATAAGAGTAATTCTCGTTAGTCATGTGCCTTTCCGAGGTAACTACAAATCACAAAGTGATTATTGTTTTCGATGTATTTGCGGAGAGCGTTAAAGATGAGAAGTGACTTCAAGTACTCTAAAAGCCACGTAAAACTTTTCAATTAAAATACGAGGTGTTTTTATGAAAAAACAAGAGATAATTCCTTATATGTTAAAAGTAATGAATGAAAAAGGAAAAGTTGCTTTCCAGCCAGCATGGTTCCCTGAGAACGATAATCATGAAGAAACTTTCGATTCTCTTTGCGATTTATACCATGAAGGGAAAATCACAATGGAAGGAGGTTATTACTTCGATCTAATTTTTATCCTGTAATCTGACCATCAAAAAGTATTAGCGCAGCCCCTCATTGAAGGGCTGCTGTAATGCTGCTAATGAAACTCATCTTTGTTGTTTACTGTTTGAATATCCTGGTTTTTATGTGTTTTATCCCTTGTTAAAATATAACCTCAGCCCTCCAGTGATTGGACACTGGATGAACAGTGAAAAAGGGCCTTGGCTGACGAGCCCACACAAGGAATGACAATGACAATGACAACCTTTAACATAAACGTAAATGTGACAACAAAGGTAGATACCTTTGCCGACGTGGCTTCTGAAATCTCCCGTCTAAAAGTTACGATTGGAATATTATTGGCTAAACTACCACCAAAGCAGCGTGATGAATTTATTGCTGACCTGAAAGGACTCGGGCTGAATGAAGAGGCCAGCTTATATAGCAACTTCAATCCCAAGGTATAAGTTGAATAAATCGGGGGGAATTCCCCCCTTTTTTACCTTGTGTACGTAATCTTTCCTTTTAAGGAAAGCGCTCCTGCATCATCTAGTACTTTCTCAGGTTTTTTATTAAGAAGTTTTGATAATTTTGACTTCATGGCGAGATTAAAAGCCTTTGGAAAAATAAACATATTTACTCCTGAATAAATATCGGGGAATGGTTTGCGCTAGATTTATCTACCCCACCTACACACCGCCGAACGCCATCAATAAGCTGGCAGACCTGAGAAGCGATATCGAAAAGCTGACGCGCCTTATCCAGGCTGACACAGCCCACCAACAAAAAAGGCACCAGTATCGATACCAGTGCCCATCTTGCTGCCGCGCGTGGCGTTCGGTGTGTCCAGTGCTTTCGCTTCATATCACCACCAGCACACTAACGTTTTAACTGAAAATGAGGTCCGTCTTTCAGCGTGCGCCAGTCTCCACCCCATTCAATGGGTGTTCCCAGCTCTGCTGCAGCTTGCTTAAATGCCCA
>NZ_CAWLWU010000002.1:1490167-1503650 GCF_963864895.1 Citrobacter sp. S-77 | reverse complement strand
CAATGGGTGGTTCCCACGCTCTGCTGCAGCTTGCTTAAATGCCCAGGCAATTTTCTCGTATAACGGCCAGTCCCAGGATATCTGGCTGCCGACGTAGGCCACAACATCAACCGCATCACCAGTCAGGTGGCGACTGTTCATCGTCTGGCTTTTGCCTTCGGCGACCAGTTGTTTCTGTCGCTCTTTCGTGCGCAACCCTTCACTAATACCGAAATCAACTTCGGTCAATTCCAACGCCCGACGAACTACAGCCACCAGTTGCGGCTTAACACCTTCCAGATTTTTTTCACTGCGACGACTAAATCTGAATTTTCCCGACATACTTAGCTCTCGTATTCAGTTTTTCTTTTATAAACAGATATTGCCCCAACATATGGGGGCAAAAAAAAATAGAATCAAGAAATAATTGACACTCACGACTCTCGATCTAACTCCATAGCCCAAATATGATTTGGACTAGAAGAAGCCTTTGCACACAAATTTACTTTCGTGTCGGAGAGGATGGCTGCCATTGCAGTTTTCCTGATTTCGCTAGTTAAGACATTATCCGGATAACCTCGTCTCCCGGGAATATACCAAACACCTCCAGCATTACTTACCACATAAACCCCTCGAGTATTTGTGTTTATATCAGCTATATATTTCTTAAGTTGCACCCCAGTCACAATACCTGCAGTAGTTTGATTGCAAATACTTTTGAAGTGTTCACTCACACCTGCATGTACCTGACTAGATACAATACCAGTCATCAAAACAAGAGCACTGATTATTTTTTTAGAGTTCATCTCTTCCTCCATGTACAACAATGAAATCGTCTTCACTCATTAGAATCATTAAGGCCGACCTGCGTTTTAAAAGTTGTTTGAAATTTGTCAACTCATATTTCGATATTACATTTGTGGCAGAAGTGCACGACGAAACTTTAATTGCTTTATTATTCGGCGCACACTGATCCGGAGCAAATGCACTCCATGGCACTTCCCGCCATGCAGGGGAGTTGGCCGGAAACCCTGCAAGTTGATAACCATCTTCATTCGGAGCAACAGCTAACCCCCGAAACAAATCCCCTCTGTAATCCCGGTTACGTTGCATTCCGCCTTGTATAACGCCAAAAGAAACCCTGTACCACCCAATAATTTGTGACAATGGAATCCCGCCCAGAGCTGCGAATTCATTTTCGTTAGGGTACGGACTGTATCTTCCTAAAACACCATTTATATTAAACAAATTTGGAGCGGCAGTAATGACATATATATAATATTCGTTATAGCTCCCAAGAATATTTTGACCTATCAAGTGCGCCTGTCTAAGTGTCGTTGTAGTAGATACATAGCCGTCGTTGTAACGGGTATTACCAGTTACAGTACCACGGGCATGATCATATAAATTTATATTTACTGGCGTTCCACGATCATATGCTTCATTCTGCCCCCGAGATAATAACCCTCCTGCCCGCCTAATCTCTTCAGGAGTTCTGGCATCCGCTCTGTAAAAGTCATTTGCACTGGCGGATACCGAAAAAAAAGCAATAGAAAAAAACAGCAGTACCAATTTTTTCATAACATCCTTCTGAATTTACCTGTTACCGTCATGAAAATAACAACTTTAGCTAATCCAATTTACACTGGAGACATTGGCAAATAAATCTTGTGTTTCATTCCTCAGCAGTACCATGTCGAATTCAGCCAGCAGAGAAATTAAAAAACATCTTTTTTAATTTCTTTTAGACTCTCAATAACGACAGCATTTTTGACACGTTCCCGCGTGCCCATACCACAAGCGCACAGAACAACAGATTACCCAGCACCACGCCCCAGCTATCGGGAAGAGGACGACCGCACAGATAACTGAGCGGCGCGACCGCATAAACAAGCATCAGCAGCCAGGCCAGCCACGACACCAGCGGTTTATGCGTGGCATCTTTTCGGCGGTAGAAAAAAAGCGTCAGCACGATAACCGTACATAGCGCCACATTCAGCAGTCCGGGAAGATTACCTGCCATTGCCACCTCCCCCCCGCAGTCGGGAGAACAGGCCCGATATCAACGAACCGATATCCTGCTGATGGATAAACGACAGAATTTTTACTGACACTACCGACACCAGCACTGCGCACAATGCATCAATCGAGGCGCTGTCATATCCGGACTTATCAGCAAGGTATGAAGCCAGCACTTTGGCCCCCAGTACACCGATGATGAATGACACTACAAAATGCCCCGCAATCCTCCAGGCTGAAATCGCCTGCGGCATCGTGGCCACAAACAGCGCCCCGGCAAACGCGCCAAACACAATCCCAAAATCCGTACCAGTAAACACGCCGTAGGCAGTCGCTCCACCAAGCGCCACAGCAGTGCCAGTCCCGGATACGGGTTCCGTAGCCATAGAATCTCCTGTAATAAAAAAGGGCCACCAGCGGCCCATAAAAACAACACCCCATCAAAGGCACCCTCAGATGCCTTTTGTATGGTGCTATTCCGTTTTGCGAAGTAATGGCCAGAGCAGTGCAACCACTCCGGCCACCAGTACACCATCTGCCAGTATCGACATCAGGCGACCGGTAAAATCCACCGCCACTACCAGAAACAGCAGGACGGCAGCCAGCACAAGGCGCGCACTCTTCACAGGTACTGGTCCAGCGGCAGTTGCAGCGCCTGTGCAATTTTCTTCAGTTGCGCTTCTTCTTCCTGACCGATACCGTCCTGGTCAGCGATATCCAGACACAGGCACAACACATCAACCGCTTCAGGCGTACCCGCCACATCAGCCAGTTCACGCAATGCCTGAGCATTTGCGCTACGAGGAGATGCCTCATAACGTGCGCGGATATTGGCGCTCATCTGGGTAATCTCACCAGAGAACGGCGCAAAAGCCGGTAGTGCAGCAATGGTTTTCTCCAGTACCGCGATTTCTTTGGCGTCACAGGTGCCGTCAGCATATGCAATGGAATACGCACCCCAAACGGTAGCTTCTACTGCATCACGGTTCTCCATCTTCTTCACTTCAACAATTGCCTTGCGGGTTTTCTTTTTGAAAATACCAAACATCGTGACTTTTCCTTTTAGCGGGTGAGCCTGCGCCCAGGAGTGACCAGCCCACAGAGAAAGTCACACTGACCATCCCGTAAGCTCACCCCTGAAAGGCTCTGTGGTTTTTGATATGCGCCGGGCGTGGCGCGGATATAAAAAAGGCCCGCCGTAGCGGACCTCAGAAACGACAAAACCCGCACGATGGCGGGTTTCAATAAACTGGTGCTATTTTTATTTTTTGCATAACAAATTCGGTTGGGCCATCCCCGAATGATTTCCCTATGCCTGCCTCAGCTACTTATTCGGAAATGACCCATTCGAATTCTATACAATAAAACTAAGTTATAAGATATGACATCAGCTCACCACATTCCCAGAATCACCCCTCAGAATAAGGCGGCAAGGGCTATCATGAATATCCCTGCAAAAATTGTTATGTCTGCTATCAGCTTATTCGAGTGCTTATCTGCCAAATGCACAATAAAGAAGCAAAGCATCCCACCTAATACAAACCATACTCCCAATACTCTCCCCTCCTTTTCTCCACAGAGTAAATAAAAAAAGCCACCTCACGGGAGGTGGTGGCTAAAACGCATGTGATTGATTTTTATTATTGATCGTATCACTTGCTACATGTGATAAGTGTTACAGAATTGAGGTGTCGGGTGCCTCCCGAAACATATCACCTGCCTCAAGTAATATGCCAATGGCCTTCGTCTGAAGCTCTCCAAACCATCCCCGCACCTGGGGAGCACCTCAATTGTTAATGCAGTGCTGGGTTCGTTCCCAGGGAGTTCAGGAGCAGCAACCTGAACCCGCAACGATTTTGATCAAACGCAGACGATAATGCTGCCTTGCCCCACATTATTTGCAGGCTCACTGCATTTAAATGACGTCTCATCGTATTACCAACACTACGCTCGCACCTGCCTACTACGAAAGACGTCATTCAAATCCAATAAAAAACTGTGATGCGTGAATTGCCAGTAACGTTAACGGCAACTCAGGAAGTGTTGCGACGCTTGTTTCCCTAACCATCCCCATGAAACCAGGTTCATCCACACCACAAATCAGCAATAACCAACAACAATTAATACCCTTTCAGTTCGAGAGTCATTCCTGGTGTCATCAATAGCACAAGGATAGAGGTCAGAAATGTCTCTCAATTTTCAGGAACCCTACATATTCCTGGAGCGGGCAGCGGGAATCGAACCCGCATCATCAGCTTGGAAGGCTGAGGTAATAGCCATTATACGATGTCCGCATATGGTGCCGACTACCGGAATCGAACTGGTGACCTACTGATTACAAGTCAGTTGCTCTACCTACTGAGCTAAGTCGGCATGAAGGTTCATTTATGGGCAGACTTGACCGAGCGATAAAAGTCGTCCCCTCAGAACCGGAGGGGGAATAATAACGATGAAAAAAACAATTTCAACAAAAATAATCCGAAAGAAAATTCAAGATAAGTAAAAATATCTTTAATTTTGTATTTTATACAAACACCAAACAAAAAAATTAAATACCAGTTAAAAACTCATTTGAATTTCACTAACAGTTTGATTAAATCTTTCTTCCTCAAGTTCCACACCGATTGCCCGACGCCCCAACGCCAACGCCGCTTTTATTGTTGACCCGGACCCCATAAAGAAATCCGCAACCAAATCACCAGGGCGGCTGCTGGCCTCAATTATCTGCCTCAGCATGTCCGCCGGTTTTTCACAAGGATGCTTGCCTGGATAAAACTGCACGGGCTTGTGCGTCCAGACGTCAGTGTAGGGAACCAGTGCCGACACAGAAAAATGACGCCGCAGTGATTTGTACTCCTCCAGCAGGCTGGCATATTGCCGGTTCAGTTCACCGTATGTAGCCATCAGCTGGTGGTGTGGTTTTTCCAGCTCACCGCGCTGGTGTTTTTCTGCCGCAACCTGCGCAAACAACGCCTTCAATTTCCGATAATCGTCCGCGTTCGGTAACTGCCACTGGCTGACACCAAACCAGTGTGAGGCCATATTTTTCTTGCCCGTAGCATCGGCAATCTGTTTTGCCGTAATACCCAACGCATCGCGTGCATCACGGAAGTATGAAATCAATGGGGCCATAACGTGCTGTTTCAGCTCCCGGCCTTTTGCAGCATAGCCGTCACTTTTGGGCTGATATGGCCCCTGGTAATGTTCGGCAAACAGAATGCGCTCTGTGGCCGGGAAATACGCCCGCAGGCTTTCTTTATTGCACCCATTCCAGCGTCCGGATGGCTTTGCCCAGATAATGTGGTTAAGCACATTGAAACGCCCGCGCATCATGATTTCGATATCAGATGCCAGGCGATGCCCACAAAACAAGTAAAGACTTCCGGCAGGTTTCAGTACCCGCCAGAACTGCGCCAGACACCAGTCCAGCCATTTCAGGTAGTCGCCGTCTCCCTTCCACTGGTTATCCCAGTCGTTGGGTTTCACTTTGAAGTAAGGCGGATCAGTAACAATTAAATCGACGGAGTTTTCAGGCAGTGTCTGGATAAATTTCAGGCAATCAGCATTAACCAACTCACAACTGGATATTTTTACAGTATTTTTCATAGATCAGTAAGCATAACTTTGTTAGGCTCACATCGCTTTTGCGCGAAAGCAGTGGGCCATGGTTTGCTTGTGACCTGGATGCATGAGCAAATGGCTGGCAGGTGCCGCTAACACCCACCAGTCGCCCATTTTCACAACGGGAAGCCGCCATTACTGGCAGCGCTTGTAACAACCGAACTGATAAAAAGCCAGCCCCGCCATTACCAGCTGCGTCAGTATAAACTGGCAGCGGGCCAGACTCGTGTGCGTACGTTCCGCAATATCACCGGCAGTGGCCGGTGCGGTGGTCAGTTCAGCATAAATAGCTTTCGCCTCAGATGTCATATCCTGCTGTTTTAGCATGTCTTTTTCCCTTTTCTGGTTAACGTGACATACCAATAACTCTTGTCAAAAAAGCCAGCAAGATGAAAACGCGACATTCGCAACCACCAGCACGTTTACCGTACTGCGCCACTTTTCAGGCACTAAAAAACCTGCTCGGCGACGGGTTTAAGTTGTGTGGCAAAGTAACCACTCTTAACAGCTTACATACTTTTTTGCGTACGCGTTAGAACTTCTGTAAAATCATCATGTTCTGGTTAATAGACTACCCAAAACTCTTGAGGGATTATAATGTTTGGTAAAAACAATCTTACATCCAAAGCAATATCATCATTATTATTAGATACAAACAACCCAAGACTTATTGGCTACAGAAAACAAGGAAAGTTAAAAACTGAAAAAGATATAATAAATGTCATGCTCTCTAACTATGCAATTAAAGAGCTAATTGTATCTATTTTAACGAATGGTTACCACCCAGATGAAGTGTTATTTTCCATCCCTTGTGAAAATGGAAGCAATAAGAGAATTATTGTTGAAGGAAACAGAAGGTTAACAGCCTGCAAAGTATTAAAAAAACCTGAAATTTTAAAAAACACTGCGCACTCACATTTAATATCAAAAATTAAAAACCATAAGAATTATGAAGCTGCAGTAGAAACCATAAAAAAAATCAATATTATTGAACTAAAAGATCGCGCTGCTGCACGAACATACATTGCATCAAAGCACACAAAGGAATCAATAAGAAGATGGAGTGTATATACACAAGGGGCATATTACATTGACCTTCTGAGTGAATTCAAAACTATTAATGACGTACGTGCATCAATTAACAATACGGTTCCAACATCTAGGGTAAAAAGCGTCATCCTTTTCTCGAGGATAACTGATAAAATTCTTGAAATCGAGACTCTTACCCCACAAGAGAAAGATTTAATTCTTTCTGATATTGATAACGCTAAAGTAGAGGCTATTTTGAGACTAATCCAACGCTCTGAATTTAGGGAGAGAATTGGAATAATTAATCTTAATTCTTTTGGTGAATTAATTATCAGAAAAATATCACCAGCAGCATTTAATTATATACTTGCCCAAATGGCAAGAGATGCACACTTTACAAAAGAACTCACAACCCGACAAGAAAATGACGAAAAAATCAGCCTTTATATGGACAGGCTAATTAAGATTGCTGAAAAATTCACACCTTGCGAAGAAGATGATAGTGATTTTTTAGAAGAAGAACTGAACCTTGACCTTTCAGACGATGGTGATGAGACAACCGAAAAAAATCTTCTTGATGCCGACTCAACAGACGGAGTAAAAGAAAAGAATGAAATGACTCCTTCTCAATCTCCTGTAAGAAAAAATAAAAAAATGTTTATCTCTTAAATAAAAAAACAGCATTCACAAACTATCACCAAAAAATCGATGATTTAATAGAAGAAGCTAAAAGACTTCACTTCATCAGATTCAAACACAGTGCAATGTTGCTAAGTAGAACACTTATACAAGTGATTCTATCCCATTTCATAAAACAATCAACAATGCATGAAGAATATAAAAAGACAAGTACATTCAAATATCTGGATTTAGACTCTTTGTTAGATTTTTTTAGCAAGAATTTTGCTAAATTATTTCCTGGTGAAGAAAAAACTCCTGATGCTAAGCTTATCAAGCAAACAATCGCAAGCTATAAAGATTCAGGAAAAATAATCGCTAACCTAACAACACACCACGATTTACACATACTAACAGACCAAGAAATCATTCACATACAAGGAAAACTACAGATTTTTGTTGATTATTTTATCAACAAAATACAATGTGTCCATGAAAACAATAATTAAGTATAATGCCTTCGAGACGTCACCGGGGATATAGTAAATGCGAACGTATGAATTGGAACACATAAAAAACATTAAAAAACAATCAGTTATGAAGATGCTTGGTTTGCCTACAATACCTTCAGGCATTTCTCCGTTCCGGTATCCCGGTGGCAAAGCGAAGCTATCCAGTTTCATTGCTCTATTTGTTGTAACAAACAGATTAGAAGGATGCACTCTTGTTGAGCCTTTTTGTGGTGGCGCGGGTGGTACCCTTCCATTATTATGTGCCGGATTAATTGACCGACTGGTTCTTAACGATCTAAATCCTGGTGTATATAGCTTCTGGATATCGCTAACCAAAAACACAAATGCGTTAGTAAATATGATTGAAAATGAGCCAGTAACCATTGATGCTTGGCAACATTGGAGAGAAGTTTATTACTCAACAGATATAAAAAAACATACAACCTTAGAAAAAGGTTTTGCAACTTTTTTCCTAAATAGAACAAATCGTTCTGGTATGCTGCACGCAGGGCCTATTGGAGGACAAAAACAATCCAATTCAGATTATAAATTAGATTGTCGTTTTACTAAAAAAACATTAATACAGCGCATTGAAAGATTAGCTGGTTTGTCTAATAAAATCTCTGTAAGTCAGAAGGACGCTAGTGATTCAATTCACAACCTTTCTTCAGATAGTCTTATATATGCAGATCCCCCATATGTTAAAGAGGGACGCAATATATACAGTAACTTCTGCTTCTCTGATGAGGATCATCGGCGGTTTTCATCAAAACTAAAAAGAAGCAAAGCTCATTGGTTATTGTCTTATGATGATCATCCTTTGATACACAAGTTATATGAAAAAACCGGAATTAATATCATTGAATTAAGTTACGCCATAAACAAGGCTAAAATCGGTAGAGAGTTACTGATTGCATCAACAAACTCAAGACAACCGTCTTTTGATTTGATTGATACAGAAGCTGTAACTATTAGTGATAATATTTTACTCGCCAACTAAGAGGGCTACGCCCTCTTCTTTTAGGATAAAATTGTTAATATCCCTTCAATAAATCCTAATGCAGTTTGTAACTCTTTTCTTATAGTTCCATCAGAACATTTTCTTTTTTTTGCAATAGTTCGTAACGATATACCAATAACAAAATGGGCAATAATTAACTCATATTCCTCTGGTTTATACTTCCGCAGGCGGGCAACACACCCGTCTATCATAATTCCTTCATCATCATCGCACTGTAGGCGTGACTTTTTACCGTGTGGCAGAATCCCCTTGAAGCCCGCCGCTATAGGCTGCCAATCGACACCGCTATTTTCCGCCGCAGCCCAAGCCCCCCAGCGATCTAAAACTTCATATATATCACGCATCAGCGCAAAACCTCCTGCACAAGTTTCTCAAACTTTCCGACTTTGGTTTCCAGCTCTGCCACACAGTCCACCAGTTCATCTACCGCTTTCTGTGCGCGATGCTTCGCCTGCATCAATTCCCGAAGCGCGGGTGCCATATCTTTACGGATGGCGTCTTTTGTTATGCCCGTTTTTTCGAGTTGTTCAGCATGACGCAGCATTTCCTGCGCCTGTTTGCGTAATTGTTCCGGAGTAAAAGTTAAAGTCTGGTTGTTCAAAAGAAACGCTCCATCTTACTGCTGTCGGTACGTGTATTGCTGTATCTGCGCGGCTGGGGCCGCTGCATTGGGGTGGAAAGAACCTGAGCACTTTCCTGATCTACAGGCAGAAAATGCCCGTTACAGAAGCGACGATAAACGGTCCCCAGAGAACCATTTCGTTGCTTGGTGATATTAATTTCCGCAATCCCCTTAGCCTGGGTTTCTGGGTTATAAACTTCATCGCGATAAAGCATCAGAATGATGTCTGCATCAGCCTCTATTTCGCCGGAGTTTTTCAGATCTGAGTTCATCGGGCGTTTGTTGGGTCTGGATTCAACATTACGCGACAGCTGACTAAGGGCGATTACCGGCGTTCTGTTAGACTTGGCCAGCCCTTTTAAACCCTTTGAAATTTCACCCACTGCAAGATCGTGACGGCTGGTGCTACGGGTTTTAATCAGTCCGAGGTAGTCGACAACGACAAGGGCAGTTTCCGGGTATTTCATCTGGTGGCGGGTAGCCGTTGCACAAATTTCATCAATCGTCAGACCACTTTGATCCACCATCCAGATATTGCGGCCACTCATGCGTCCAATGCCCTGAGAAAAACGCGCCCAGTCCTCATCCTCAAAGCGCTCAACATTTTTCAGGCGTGATACCGGCATCCCACCAGCGGCAGACACCATACGTTCCGCAATCTGGATATTTGCCATCTCCATCGTGAACAGCAATACCCCGTATCCCTGCTCTGTCACCTTGTCGATGATATCCAGCGCCAGTTCGGTTTTACCCATCGATGGACGGGCAGCAATGAATACCAGGTCTGTAGGCTCTATGCCTCCTGTTTTCTCATCCAGCTCACTGATACCCGTCATCAAAGAACGGGGATTTTCCACGCCCTGATTTCTCTCTTCCACCCTCTGAACGACATCAGGCAATACGTCATCAATATGAACAGGTTGAATAACCGTTGCATCCGTGGATATGGTAGCCATAACGTTCTGCGCGGTTTTCAGCGCTTCTTCTGCTGCTTCACTGGTATGTGCTTCACGCATTCCACGAATAGCTTCGTTCAGTGCTTTTTCTGCATCGCGAAGCGCCGCATTCCGCCGCAGCGCATTAACGTAATACTCCAGAGAAGATTTCGCCCAGGCCTTACGCCCGGCATCAGTAATCACAGAAGCCAATTCAGGCATGTCGTTACACAACAACACCGGGTCAATAACACCGGTATTGCGAGCCTGCCGACAAATTTCCACGTAAATATCGCGGTACTGGCGCACAGAGAACACCTCAGCAGGCAAATGAGCAACAACATCCAGCACTTCAGGATCCGCGCCACGCAGTAGGAATGCGCCAATTACTGCGCCTTCAAGATCATCATTGCGCCATACTGGATTGCTCATGCTGCCACACCTCCAATATGCGCACGGTAGCTGGGCCAGTTAAACGACAGCCAGTTACGACCACCATCCGTGACCCTGTCGGCAATTCGGGGACTGATAAACGCCCACAACTCTTCCGGAGAAAGGTTGCTGATCAAAATTGTCGGTAAAACGCTTTCGTAACGCGCATTGATGATTTCCTGAAGAATTGCCATTTCAGCCGCACTACCAAACTGAACGCCTACCTCGTCGATGATCAGCAAATCCAGTGACGCATAATGCTCGATGACCTCATCCGCTGTTTTTTCGCTGTCGTTCCGCCAGCAGTTTTTCACCGCGCGGGTTAGGCGCATCACGTCAGTAATCTCCACTCTGGCCAGATGGTTACGGATGATGTGTTTTGCCATAGCCACAGCCAGATGGTTCTTTCCAGTGCCACAGCTGCCAGTCAGAACAAGACTTGTGCCGTTCTCGAGAACATCAGCCCAGTTTTCCGCATAGCGACGGCAGGCTGCAAGATTCCTGGCTGCGTCAGGATTAATTTCCAGATAGTTTTCAAACTCACAGTCGCAAAACCGGAAGGCAATGCCCGCGTCTTCAATCAGAGCATCGGCTTTCAGCGCCACTAACGCCCGATGTGTCACGCTAATCTCATCCGCCAGACACTCCGGACAGCGGGAGATTTTTAAGGCTGTCTCACCATGTCGCTCGTCCCATTCCAGGATATGCGTGTTGTATTCGCCGTGTTTTTCGCAGCATCCTGCGCCTTCTGCTTCCCGGCAGGCGCGGTAAGGCCACGGTTTTTCCCCTGTCTTCGCAAATGCCAGCTCTGCCTGTAGCTCATCCATTTGCGCCTGCAGTCTTGATTGTTTTTCACGCTGACCAAACGTCATCATCGCTATCACCTCAGAATGTCAGTTTGTTACTGGATTTACCGAATTTGTCAGACATGGCACCAAGGCCAGACAGGACATCAACCTGTCGCAGCCGCCCACCTCCGGGAGCGGCTGGCTGTTGCCAGAATTCATCGAAGTGGCGATCGGGTCCAAAGAACGTCGCAGCCTGTTTCACGAACTGTGTGCCAGTATTTCCTGTAGCGCGTACCCAGGCGGCATACCGCTTCACGCCATCAAGCATGGTCTCCGGTTTTATTCCCTCCCTGATACGGGCTTTCCAGGCTTTGAAGGCTGCTGACTTGGAATTGCCACCAGCACGTTTGGGATATTCCTGCCAGGCCTGTTCAAATTCCGGTGAATATTCCTGCCGAGCAGAACGCGCTGGTGCAGACGCGTCAGCGGATGCGCCAATTGTTGGTTCATTGACTGGTTCATTGACTGGTTCAAAAGAGTGACTGGTTCTGGGTGAATCTCCTGCACTACCCCCTAGTGAATATCCTGCACCACCTGGTGAATTTGCTTCACTAGGTGGTGAATTATTTGCACTACCCCCTAGTGAATTTCCTGCACCATCCAGATACAGACGATAGATATTACTTGAGTTACCTTTTTCACCTTTCCGGGTGACTTTTTTTACCAATCCGGACTCACAAAGCGCCGCAATATGATTCATCACCGAGCGTTTGGTGATCTCACACTGATCGGCAATATGCTGGTAGCTCGGCCAGCACTCCCCCTGATCGCTGGCGTTATCCGCCAGCTTAACCAGAACCAGTTTTCGCAATGGATTCCCCACACGAATTTTCATCGCTTTAACCATCAGCTCCATGCTCATAGAGCACCTCCCAGGCGTTTAAACATTTTTCCGGACTGAAACGCCACCAGCGGATAACTGATGGTGTAGCTACGTCCCTGTAGTTCACACACGACTTTCTGGCTTTCGGTGCTGACCAGGCAAACCCGCAGAACGTGACCGTTGCTGGTGGCGAACCACTGCCCCACACGGGGGCAACGGTTGTATCGGTGATACAGGGAATTAACGACTCGACGAATCATGGGCGCACCTCCTTGTCAGAACCATTGAGCCTGGAATCAACAAGTGCTGCGCCAAATACAGCATCTCCTACACGGTCGTACAGTTTGCTCGCCAGCGGAGATTCAACGGCCTTAAGCATGGGATAAAGCTGGCTTTTCCAGATTTGATGGATTTCACGCAAATGCAGGTATACGCCTCTGGCGTTTCGTGCGACGGCTGACATATCAGCCGCACCAGCACCTGATAAACTCTTCTCCATCTGGTTAAAGGCATTGATGTATGCCTCTTTGAAACGAGCAGCACGCTTACCAGTGAACCCCATAGCAAGAAACGCGAAGCCGTCGCGGGTGATTTGATAGCAAGGGAGTTTGCGACCTGTGCAATCGATGTATTCACTGGGCTGAAAATTCAGCTCAGCAAATTCAACCGAGCATTCAAGCATCTGGATTTTTTGAATAACGTTTTTATGTTGCTTGCAGAAATATTCGGCGACTGCCAAAGAAGAGGTAACGACCTTACCGTGGATAACATCGATTTTTGGGTGAGTTTGGGTAGGGGTGGTTGCCATAGTGACATCCTCATGTGCGAATTTTGAAAACTCACCACATAAGACGCCAATCATAGAGGTGGTGAGACGTACAGGGTTGGCGTAACCGGTCGCACATGACCCCGGCGCATCTTTCGATGCCCCTGCACGCCCCACCATAATTTGGATGTGAGGAAACGTGCGCAAAAAAACCGCTGAAGCGCGGTTATGCGCATGTGCGAATTTCAGGACGCCAAT
>NZ_CAWLWU010000002.1:1478577-1488864 GCF_963864895.1 Citrobacter sp. S-77 | reverse complement strand
GATAACAGTGAATTACCTTCACCACCGGAAACGCCAATTTCGCTGGTGGTGAACTGAACGGGGTTGGCGTAACCGGCGTTATCGGAAACCGGCGCATCTTTCGATGCCCCCGTCCAGCCCACCATAATTTGGGTGTGCGCAGACGCAGACGATAAAAAAGACGCTGGCGCGTCATATATCGCCGATAACATTTCCAGGACGCCAATCCCGGCACCCGCTTTATAAGGTGCCTGAACAGTGTACCGTCCCGAAATTGCAGAATCAATATTTAGGCTTGAAACGTTCATATGCTTGCTGGTATTTTTGTTAACGTTCTTGGATTCTTGGGCCTGCTTTATGCAGTTGCCTGTATCAACGTTGAGCGAGCCGGGTTACTACCCGGCTTTTTTTTCACCGCTGCCAACCAATAACCTGAAACAACCCCATTTTCGGGTGCTACCAGCGGGTACCTCGTGGTTCTGCTTCCGCCATAACCCGATAAAAAGCAGCCATAAACGGTTCCACCGCAACTATTGCGCGACGTGACAACAATCCGTCCGGCGTCATGAACTCGTGGGTATCGGTAGGAATTTGATAGGCGTTCACCAGATTGCGGCATTTATCATCTGACAAACCAGTTTTCGCTTTCAGTTGGCGATATCCGGCATAGCCCTCACGAATGGTGCCCTTTTTGATTTGCTCGACTGTTTCGGCAACGTGGCTGACTTTTTCTTCCACCTGAGTGAGACGTTTCTGTTGGCGAACAGCTTCAAGAGCCATCGCGGCTACCATTTCGATTTCGCTCATTGGCTTGCGGATCTGTTCTTCCAGTTCACGCCAGCGATCTACCAGGCGGGCAGTGAATTCAGGGCAAAGCTGGGCAACGACGATGATGCTGTCGCGCTTACCTTGTTCGCCTTCGAAAAGATAATGCTTACTTTTTTGAGTTAAGCCTAACCCATTGATATTTTCAGAAATCACCATTGGTGGAAGCTGAATAACACCTCGTTCAGCAAGACGCTCAATTGCTCGTTTAACACTGTCTGGTCGGCTGCCCACCAACTCTGCGATCTCAACGCTGGTCATGGATGCTTTGTCGTTAAAAATTGCAGTGTTCACTGTTACCTCTTTACGAAAAACCATGATTAACCTCTAGCTTTCCCTATCTTTTCCGCACTTCTTGTACGGTGATATTATTTAGGGCCGGATGCTTACCCGTGTCCGGCGCACGGCCACACGTAGCCGCGTGTTGGTCTCCATTTTCAATTCAGCTCTCAATGGAGGATAAGAATGTCAGATACAACCAGCCCATTTGCTAACCCCGATAAGGCAGCTCATGAAGTTGTGCTTGAGTTGATAAAATCAGGCGCGATTAAAAATTCATCAACTGCATCCGATGTTTTCACTTCGATGTTGAATCATTACCGTTCTTTGAACGGTTCTCGGGATGAGAATAAAGAGTTATAAATGCTTCATTAATTCCTCGAGCCAGTTGTAAAACTGGCTCTTTTGCCCATGCTCCTTCTAAGTTCAGAATTTTTTCTTTTAGGGTCATTGCAGCAATGTTCTGCATGCTCTCAGGTAGATATTTAAATTCCATACAATTTTTCCTTAATGCGACTCGTCCGCCGTGTGCACCTGGTCCGGGTGCGGGAAAATCGCTGGCAGATCTGGACGAAATTCATGCGCTTGGATCTTTCCATCGACAGCAGCAACCAATAACGGAACAAATTCGGGTGAAATCTTGTTTTTGCAGTTAAGCCAATCGCAGACTGTTGACTGAGCCTTTCCACATCGCTTGGCTAAGGCTTGCTGACTTCCAAGAATCTCAATAGCTTTCTCTATGGCTTTATGTTTCATAATCGCATCTCCTATTGAACACATAATAACAACAGGAAAAACGATATTCAACGTTAAACCTAGAACATTTATCGGAAAGCCGATAGACTAGCCAAGATAGAGAGGGGAGGAAAATCGCAATGACATTTTCAGAACGACTTGATTTAGCTATGCGCAACGCAAAATTTACGCAAGGCAGGCTGGCCAAAGAAGTAGGTATGGCTCAGTCAAGCGTCAATCAACTGCTTAACAAAGCCAACGGTTCCAGAAAAACCGTTGAAATAGCAAAAGTTTTGGGCGTTAACCCGGAATGGCTCGCATCTGGTGTCGGTCCTATGGAAATCGTTACTTCTTCAGACTCACATCAAATACATAACATTTCAGAAGACTGGATTACTGATTCGTATGTAGTGCATGTTTTGGACATTAGATATAGCTGTGGGCCGGGAAGCTACAACTCAGATTTCCCAGATATAGTCAGATCTATAGCAATAGAGCCTGGCTACGCATCCAGAATCTTTGGGGGTAGGCCTGCATCAATGATTAAAGCAATAAACGCCCAAGGCGATAGCATGAAAGGCACTATCAACCCAGAAGATCTGGTGTTTGTAGATGTATCAGTTCGCTCATTCAATGGCGATGGTATATACGCCTTTACATACTCAGGAACGTCGCATATTAAAAGACTTCAAAGGGTCAAAGACACTTTAACTGTGATCTCGGACAATCCGGCTTACAAGGATTGGACTATCGGCTCAGAAGATTACGATCAACTTCACATTGACGGAAAAGTAGTTGTCAGTTGGCCAATGACGCTACACCGTTTCGCATAAGCGATAATCCTTTAGCATATCTGCCCACTCTCGAAGTGGGCTTTTTTTTAAAAAAAATACGATATACCGATTGACACTTAAAATCGGTAAACCTATTATCATGACATAGCAATCGAACTCACCACAACAATCATAGAGGATGAGAAAAATGTCATCGTATATGGGGTTACCAACAAATCAGCACGATGCTCTTGAAAATATTCATCTCTTAGTAGGAGCTGGTGCACTACTGTATAGCAGCAATAACCCTGAGTTAATTGAACTTGCCAACTCCATCTTGGCTGTAACTCAAAAATATAGCCTCACCGCGTCGCGTTCATGCAAACAAAATTTAGCTATTAATTCACAGAATCGGATTCGTACCCAACGCGAGGCCTGCGACTTAACAACAGCCGAACTCGCTAGGTTGCTCGATCTCGATGAAGAAATCATCATCCAGTGGGAAAGCGATGACTATGAACCAACCATCAGTATGCTTATCCCACTGGCCAATATACTCGGGTGCGATCCGATGTGGCTGTTAACCGGTGAACCAGTCGTAAAGGAATGAGCAAGATGAATAGTAATATCTATGATGACTTCGAAGGGATTTGTCTGGAATCAGATTCATTCGCGATAAATATTCATGGTCTATTGAGTGCAGCGCAAGTATTACAGATGTCAAATAACCATAATGCCAAATTGTTAGGTAACGAAATACTGTCCTTTGCATGCGAGTATGCAAAAGCCGCTGCTGAAAAAGAATTATCGAAATAAACACCTCCAGCAATAGATAAAAATATTAATTACGGTTTAATCGCCATGGATTATTACAACTCCTATCCAACGCAAAGCATATGGGAGATAAAATAATGGAAGAAAAACAGCAAAACATAACTCATGAAAAAGTAAGACTCTTCCTCACCATCGAAAACGGCAAGGTCACTTATTCAAAGCATCTGTTAGACGATGAATTCGTTGGCAGTATGGACACTTTTTTGTGGATAGCGGAAAGAGCAGGCTACACGATTATTCCACCAGCAAATAAACAAGCGGAACAAACTTTATGAAAAATTCAGAATTCAAACCTGAAGTAACAGCACATGGAATAAAGATTGGTGACACTACTATTGATTTTGTTGAAGCTGTGCGACGTCTTGATGCGGGTGAATACGACTATCCATCCTGGCACGGTCTAAGAATCATGCAATGTATTGCAGAAGCTGATGATGCCGGATTAGTGGGAAGATTTCCCGTGGATAAAAAAGTTGCCCAATGGCGCTGGCTGTATGTGGCGACGTTTATCAGTGAAGAGGAACACAAGAACGGCACCATTGATATCCCGAACGATAACGGAACAACAGATCACGCTGTAGTTTATAAGGGAAAATATGGTTGCATGAGTATTTACCCCGCCCCTATTCGCATTGCCCTGCAAAACCATGTCGAATGGGGATTCATTGAAAAATATGGCGAAGCTGAAGGCATGGGGCGAGTTCTTTTTCTATACCAGAACATGCTTGTTGCTGATGCAGAAGACGGCTTCAGGGTTTCCGATATGGGACGCGAAGGGCTTGAACTCCTTCTGGATGAAATGATTAACGACCTGAATACTCATGGTATGCCAGAAAAACCAGTAACACACTAAAGATTAAACATGGCAAATCAAAATAAAACCAATGTATTTCAGGTTGAGTCAAAACATAAAATTCCTGTTGTAAAACACGCTCGCCGTCAGACCCGAATTTATACACCAGAAGAATTTATGGCAATGCCAATGATAAGGAAGTTTATCCGTGATAATCCTGGTCACATGGCTATAGATAAAAATAGTGGAGAAATGATGTTATCACAGCAGTTAGCCGAAATTTACTGTGGTGTGAATAACGGTAAAAAATTAAAGAAAGTTATCCGTCGTGTATCCGGAGGAAGAAAATGAAAACCTCAAACATTTCCAATGACTCACAAACAATAATGAATTATGACCCCAATATGACAATGTGCGGACGTCTGGCGAAACAAACTGTTCGTCTGACTTTCGGTCAATGGGAATACCGCGAAACATTCGAAGTAACAGTCGGCGGAAATCTGACTGGACTGGATGTTATCAATTGTGCTGTTGAAAACCTCTATGAGAGTTTGCCGTATGAAGAAATTTTGAACGTAGATACTGGCGAAATAGACATTGTAGCCACAATTCAAATTGGCAAACTTGAATGTATGGATGAAGACGTTCTTGGAGAAGCTTGGCTGGCAGAAATGCTTATCGCTGCGGAAATTATCAACATTGAGCCTGACGGTAAATTGGCATGAGATGAAGAGTGAGTGAGATGAAAAACCGTAAAGCCAAAATGATAGTTGCTCGTGCAAACAGACGTTATTACCCAAGCCAATGGTTGAAAGTTAGCAACCGCAGAGTGGCGTTGTTCTCATCTTCTGGAATTACCAGAGAGGGTATTCAAGAGAAATTCAGTGCTGCACAAAACCGATTGAGAAATCATCCAGCGAGGACCAACCCATGACAACAATTACAAAAGAGCGTCTTGAGTGGCTTGCTCACTTTTCCTGTCGTGATGATATGGATCATATCGATGGCGAAGAAATTCGTGAGCTGGCACGTCGTGCGCTGGCGTCAATGGAAGCTGAGCCTGTTGGCTACTTCTATAAGACTGAACATGGAAATTGGTACCAGCGTTCAGTTGGAGATAAAGCGCCAAAGTGGATACCGCTTTACACCGCTCCGCCAATACCAGTAGTGCAAAATGGTTGGGTAATGGTACCGAAGATACCCACACCAGAAATTAAAAGCGTAATCCACAAAATAGGTTTTCGTTGCAACTGTAGGTATTGCCAGGAACGACACTGGAACGAATTACTCGAGGCTGCGCAGGAGGTAAAAAGTGCATAAAGCTTTTGAACTATGGATCCGCCAGCGATACGGCAATCGCTACGATCTGACAAGAGATGTGGACGGTTTCTACCACCGTGAAATTGTGAAGCGAATGTTCGAAGTGTGGTGCCACTGCCGTGGGCTGAATGTTGTTTGAGGTAAGCATGAGCAATGTGATCCAACTAACCCCCAATGATTGGGTTTGTGAAAGCGTTCTTATCTTAATTACCGGGCTCAAGCCAGGAACTATCACCCGAGCCAGAAAAGAGTCTTGGCTTCTTGGCCGAGAATACCTACACGTCTCGCCAGACGGCAATCCCAAACCATCGAGCGAATGTATGTACAACAGAAAAGCCGTTGATCAGTGGATCGAGGCACAGAAAAAAAATCAACCAGGTGCTTAGAAAGCATGAAAAGCAGTAAACTCGCCCATGCTCCTGGACGTCAGGAGGGATTAATGGCTAATGCATCATACCCGACAGGCGTTGAAAACCACGGTGGTTCACTTCGCATCTGGTTTTTGTATAAAGGCAAACGAGTCAGGGAAAACCTCGGTGTCCCTGACACAGCCAAAAATCGCAAGATAGCTGGAGAGCTTCGTTCATCGGTCTGTTTTGCAATAAGGATGGGGAATTTTAACTATGCGGAAAAATTCCCAAACTCGCCGAACCTTGCCCGGTTCGGCGAGGATAGAAAGGAAATTACTGTGCTGGAACTTACTAAAAAATGGTCGGAGCTGAAAAGAATGGAGATCAGCTCAAATACCATGAGTAGGTACGAATCCATCATAAAAAACATGCTTCCGCGCATTGGCGAAAACAAGTTGGTTTCTGCTGTGACCACTGAGGATTTGCTGTACGTAAGGAAGGAGTTGCTGACAGGATTTCATGTAATGAAGAAGGACCACCGGACGCAGGTAAAAGGCCGGAAGTCCTCCACCGTGAACAATTACATGATGTTAATGGCCGAAATCTTCCAGTTTGGAGCAGATAACGGTTATGCAAAGGAAAACCCGTTTAGCGGAATTAACCGCCTCAAGAAAGCGAAGGGTGAGCCAGATCCACTCACGACAGATGAGTTCATCAGGTTTATCCAGGCATGCGGCCATCAGCAGATGCGAAATCTCTGGTCGCTTGCAGTCTATACAGGAATGAGGCATGGGGAGTTGTGCGGTTTGGCTTGGGAAGATATCGATCTGCATGCCGGGACCATTACTGTGAAGCGCA
This sequence comes from Citrobacter sp. S-77, assembly GCF_963864895.1. Taxonomy (NCBI): domain Bacteria; kingdom Pseudomonadati; phylum Pseudomonadota; class Gammaproteobacteria; order Enterobacterales; family Enterobacteriaceae; genus Citrobacter; species Citrobacter sp. S-77. The sequence continues at coordinate 1,482,118 of NZ_CAWLWU010000002.1, read as the reverse complement.
ACCTTACCCAGACGGATGAGTTCACCCTGCCAAAAACAGACGCAGGCACTGATAGGGTGATTTATCTCATTCAACCAGCTATTGATGCCCTGAGGAATCAGGCCCAGCTTACGCGCCTTGGCCGGCAGTATGAGGTTGAAGTGAAATTGCGGGAATATGGCCAGTCAGTCATACATCCATGCACTTTCGTTTTCAGTCCTCAATGCGTAAAACGTGGGCCACGAAGAGGATATCACTACGCGGTTAATTCGATTAATAAAATTTGGGCTCCGATAATCAAGCGCGCCGGTATTCGTTACCGCAACGCGTACCAGTCACGGCATACCTATGCGTGCTGGTCATTGTCAGCGGGTGCAAACCCAAACTTTATTGCAACTCAGATGGGGCATACAGATGCTCAGATGGTTTACAGAGTGTATGGAAAATGGATGTCCGAGAAGAGTGCCGAACAGGTTTCCCTGCTCAATCAGGCGCTTTCACGTTTTGCCCCATTAGTGCCCCAAAGCATGGTATCAACCAAGTAGAAATTTTATAAATCAGGTAGTTAATAGCATTATTACTACATTTTAATAACACGAGGCACAAAATGCCCTCGACCAGAAAGAGCGCTTATGGTGTGATCGGGGTTCAATAAATCGCTAAACAGGGTATACTCCAGCGGTTTTCTTAGTTGTTTATTGTACTAAACGCTCCCGTGAGAGGATGCTACTGCGCACCTATGACACAATTCGCTTCTCCTGTTCTGCACTCGCTGCTGGATACAGACGCTTATAAGTTGCATATGCAGCAAGCCGTTTTTCACCACTACTATGATGTACAAGTAGCGGCTGAATTTCGTTGCCGTGGCGATGACCTGCTCGGTATTTATGCCGATACTATTCGAGAGCAGGTGAATGCTATGCAGCACCTGCGACTTCAGGAGGACGAGTACCAGTGGCTCTCCGGCCTGCCCTTCTTTAAAGCTGACTACCTTACCTGGTTACGCGATTTCCGCTACAACCCGGAACAAGTCTGCGTCACCAACAATAATGGTAAGTTGAATATCCGCTTAACCGGCCCGTGGCGTGAAGTGATCATGTGGGAAGTCCCTCTGCTCGCGGTCATCAGCGAACTGGTGCACCGTTACCGTTCGCCAGAATCTGGCGTACCGCAGGCACTGGATGAGCTGGAAGGCAAACTAGTCGAATTCTCTGCTTTAACGAAAGATATCGATATGTCCCGCTTCCATCTGATGGATTTCGGCACGCGTCGTCGTTTTTCTCGTGAAGTACAGCAGGCAATTGTTGAACGTCTCCAGCAGGAACCGTGGTTTGTTGGCACCAGTAACTACGATCTTGCCCGTCGTCTGTCATTAACGCCGATGGGAACCCAGGCGCATGAATGGTTCCAGGCGCATCAGCAAATCAGCCCCGAACTGGCTACCAGCCAGCGCGTTGCGCTTGCTGCATGGCTTAATGAATACCCCGACCAACTCGGCATCGCTCTGACCGACTGCATTACCATGGACGCGTTTTTACGCGACTTTGGCGTTGAGTTTGCTACCCGCTATCAGGGCTTACGCCATGACTCAGGCGATCCGGTGGAATGGGGTGAAAAAGCCATCGCGCATTACGAGAAACTGGGGATTGATCCGCTCAGCAAAACGCTGGTGTTCTCAGATAATCTCGACTTGAAGAAAGCGATTGAACTCTATCGTCACTTCTCTTCTCGCGTACAGCTGAGTTTTGGCATCGGGACGCGCTTAACCTGCAACATCCCCCAGGTTAAGCCGCTGAATATTGTAATCAAGCTGGTTGAATGCAACGGTAAGCCGGTGGCAAAGTTATCTGACAGTCCGGGTAAAACAATCTGCCACGATAAAGCATTTGTCCGCGCATTGCGCAAAGCCTTTGACCTTCCACATATCAAAAAAGCCAGTTAATCCCTTCAGGGAGTCGTTTCGACTCCCTTTTAACGTTTATTTCTGAAATCTTTCACTCCAGCTACGAATTCTGCTTGTCTGATTGCAGATGCCAGGTAACATAGGTATCCCCCCCATTACGGGTGGACATGTGTTTATATATCCGACTATTAACAGAGAGAATATTATGAGCGTTGTGCCTGTAGCCGACGTACTCCAGGGCCGCGTAGCCGTTGACAGCGAAGTCACCGTGCGCGGATGGGTACGTACCCGCCGAGATTCAAAAGCTGGCATCTCCTTCCTCGCCGTTTATGACGGTTCCTGCTTTGATCCTGTACAGGCCGTCATCAATAATTCTCTGCCCAATTACAATCTGGACGTATTACGCCTGACGACGGGTTGTTCAGTTATCGTAACGGGTAAAGTCGTTGCGTCACCGGGACAGGGACAGAGCTTTGAAATTCAGGCCACTGAGGTTGAAGTAGCTGGCTGGGTTGAAGATCCTGATACCTATCCAATGGCAGCAAAGCGTCACAGCATTGAGTATCTGCGTGAAGTGGCTCACATGCGTCCTCGTACCAACATGATTGGTGCTGTCGCGCGTGTACGTCATACGCTGGCGCAAGCGCTGCATCGCTTTTTCCATGAGCAGGGTTTCTTTTGGGTCTCCACGCCGCTGATCACTGCCTCCGATACCGAAGGTGCTGGTGAAATGTTCCGCGTGTCTACGCTGGATCTGGAAAACCTGCCGCGTAACGATCAGGGCAAAGTCGATTTCGACAAAGATTTCTTTGGTAAAGAAGCTTTCCTGACTGTTTCCGGTCAGTTGAACGGCGAAACCTACGCCTGCGCCCTGTCCAAAATTTATACATTTGGACCAACTTTCCGTGCAGAAAACTCCAACACCAGCCGCCACCTGGCAGAGTTCTGGATGCTGGAGCCGGAAGTGGCTTTCGCCGATCTGAACGATGTAGCAGGACTGGCTGAAGCCATGCTGAAGTACGCGTTCAAGGCCGTACTGGAAGAACGTGCAGATGATATGAAATTCTTCGCAGAACGTGTCGACAAAGACGCGGTTTCACGTCTGGAGCGTTTCATTGAGGCAGATTTTGCGCAGGTTGATTACACCGATGCGGTGGGCATCCTCGAAAAATGCGGCAAAAAGTTCGAGAACCCGGTTTACTGGGGGGTGGACTTATCTTCCGAGCATGAACGTTACCTCGCCGAAGAGCACTTTAAAGCTCCGGTGGTCGTTAAAAACTACCCGAAAGACATTAAAGCGTTTTACATGCGCCTTAACGAAGACGGTAAAACCGTTGCTGCGATGGACGTACTGGCACCAGGAATCGGTGAAATCATCGGTGGTTCTCAGCGTGAAGAGCGTCTGGACGTGCTTGATGCCCGTATGCTGGAGATGGGACTGAACAAAGAAGATTACTGGTGGTATCGCGATCTGCGTCGTTATGGCACCGTTCCGCATTCCGGTTTCGGTCTGGGCTTTGAGCGTCTAATCGCTTATGTCACTGGCGTACAAAACGTCCGTGATGTTATCCCGTTCCCGCGTACTCCGCGTAACGCCAGCTTCTAATCCAGAATTTTTAAACCTATAAGGCCAGCAATGCTGGCCTTTTTTATATTCAG
>NZ_CAWLWU010000002.1:1116015-1477221 GCF_963864895.1 Citrobacter sp. S-77 | reverse complement strand
CAGACTCGCATTACTCCTTAAACACAATCCCAAAACTCTCCCATCCTGTTACTTAATATTTCCCTGCAACATATTTGCACAAAAAACAATCACTGATTTTATTGTGGATTAGCATTTTCTGATTATATAGCACATTTTTTAACCAACCACATGGCATTCTGGACGTCTATAAATAGTCAAGTGTAAAAATGGATCTTTCTCATATGACACAGGGAAAATGCCATTAGCAAAATTAAGTATAAGGAAATCATATAAATAGAAATAAACGGAGCAATTTTAAGCACAGAGACAGCCGAAATTTGAAGTCGTTCACAAAGTTGCACAAAAATAACATTTAGTTACACATTTTTTCTTTTTGAAACTAAATCTTTATATTTGTAGCACTTTGACGGTAGCGGAACGGTAGTTTGAATGGAAAGATGCCTGTCAGACACATAAAGACACCAAACTCTCATCAATAGTTCCGTAAATTTTTATTGACGGAATTTATTGGCGGCAGTGGCAGGTGTCATATAAAAACCGATGAGGGTAATAAATAATGATGAAGCGCAATATTCTGGCAGTGGTTATCCCTGCTCTGCTGGTAGCCGGGGCAGCTAACGCTGCAGAAATCTACAACAAAGATGGCAACAAAGTCGACCTGTATGGTAAAGCAGTAGGTCTGCACTATTTTTCCAAGCACAACGGTGACAATGCCTACGCCGCTAACGGCGACCAGACATATGCCCGTCTTGGTTTCAAAGGGGAAACTCAGATCAATTCCGATCTGACCGGTTACGGTCAGTGGGAATACAACTTTGCTGGTAACAACGCTGAAGGCTCAAATGCTCAGGACGGTAACAAAACCCGTCTGGCATTCGCTGGTCTGAAATTCGGTGATGCTGGCTCCTTCGACTACGGTCGTAACTATGGCGTCGTTTACGATGCACTGGGTTACACCGATATGCTGCCAGAATTCGGTGGTGATACTGCCGCTTCTGACCAGTTCTTCTCACAGCGTAACGGTGGTCTCGCAACTTACCGTAACTCCAACTTCTTCGGTCTGGTTGAAGGCCTGAGCTTCGCTGTCCAGTACCTGGGCAAAAACGAGCGTGATGACGTTCGTCGCTCTAACGGTGACGGCGTTGGCGGTTCTGTAAGCTACGAATTCGATGGTTTCGGTATCGTGGGTGCTTACGGTGCAGCAGATCGTACTGATGCACAACAGAACCCGACTCTGCGTGGTCATGGCGATAAAGCTGAACAATGGGCGACCGGCTTGAAATACGATGCTAACAGCATCTACCTGGCGGCGAACTACAGCGAAACCCGCAACGCTACCCGTATTTCTAATGGCTATGCTAACAAAACTGAAGACGTGCTGTTAGTTGCTCAGTATCAGTTCGACTTCGGTTTGCGCCCGTCCATCGCCTATACCAAATCTAAAGGTAAGGATATCGAAGGCATTGGTGACGTAGATCTGGTGAACTACTTCGAAGTGGGTGCGACTTACTACTTCAACAAAAACATGTCCACCTATGTTGATTACATCATCAACCAGATCGATTCTGACAACAAACTGGGCGTAGGCTCTGACGACACCGTTGCAGTTGGTATCGTTTACCAGTTCTAATAGCAGACCTCTTTGTTAAATGCCTAAAAAACAGGACTTCGGTCCTGTTTTTTTATCTGTGCCAGCGGATTCTTGCGTCTTCAAAAAACCCCTCTGCTTTTTGTCAGTAACGGTTGGCATTTTGTAAATCTACCGTTAACCTGATAGCGGACTTCCCTTCTGTAATCACAATGGAACCTCGTCATGTTTGAGAACATTACCGCCGCTCCTGCCGACCCTATTTTAGGTCTGGCTGATTTGTTTCGTGCCGATGACCGCCCAGGAAAAATCAACCTTGGGATTGGTGTATATAAAGATGAGACAGGCAAAACGCCGGTGCTGACCAGCGTTAAAAAAGCCGAGCAGTATATACTGGAAAATGAAACCACCAAAAACTACCTTGGCATTGACGGTATTCCAGAGTTTGGTCGTTGCACTCAGGAATTGCTGTTTGGTAAAGGTAGCGTTCTGATTAACGACAAACGCGCACGTACAGCACAGACCCCTGGCGGTACCGGTGCATTGCGTGTGGCTGCTGATTTCCTGGCAAAAAACACCGCAACCAAACGCGTATGGGTGAGTAATCCAAGCTGGCCAAACCATAAGAGCGTATTTAACTCTGCTGGTCTGGAAGTACGTGAATACAACTATTACGATGCGGCAAACCATTCTTTAGACTTTGATGCGCTGCTGGCAAGCCTTAGTGAAGCGCAGGCAGGTGACGTGGTGTTATTCCACGGTTGCTGCCATAACCCAACCGGTATTGATCCTACACTGGAACAGTGGCAGACGCTGGCGCAACTGTCTGTCGAAAAAGGCTGGTTACCGCTGTTCGACTTCGCTTATCAGGGCTTTGCCCGTGGCCTGGAAGAAGATGCTGAAGGCCTGCGCGCATTCGCTGCGTTACATAAAGAGCTTATTGTCGCCAGCTCCTATTCCAAAAACTTTGGTCTGTACAATGAGCGCGTAGGCGCCTGTACGCTGGTTGCTGCCGATGCCGAAACCGTCGATCGCGCATTCAGCCAGATGAAGTCTGTCATTCGTGCCAACTATTCCAACCCACCAGCACACGGTGCGTCAGTTGTGGCAACCATCCTGAGCAATGATGCCCTGCGCGCTATCTGGGAGCAGGAACTGACCGATATGCGTCAACGCATTCAGCGCATGCGTCTGCTGTTTGTTAATACACTGCAGGAGAAAGGTGCGAACCGCGACTTCAGCTTTATCATTAAACAGAACGGCATGTTCTCATTCAGTGGCCTGACAAAAGAGCAGGTTCTGCGTCTGCGTGAAGAGTTCGGTGTTTATGCCGTAGCGTCCGGACGTGTAAACGTTGCAGGAATGACGCCAGATAACATGGCGCCACTGTGCGAAGCGATTGTTGCTGTGCTGTAAGCTATTGAGCACTAAAAAGGCCGCAATAGCGGCCTTTTTCATTTATCGGAGTAGATTACCAGACTGGCATTTCATCCTGCAGGAACGGATTATGTAGCCGTTCGTTGCCCAACGTCGAAAGTGGGCCGTGCCCCGGAATAAACGTCACATCATCACCCAGCGGCAATAATTTACGTTTAATCGAATCGATCAACTGGCTGTGATCCCCACGTGGAAAATCACTGCGTCCAACGCCACCTTTGAAAATCACATCACCTGAAATCAGTAACTGTGACTGTTCATCAAAGAAGACCACATGTCCCGGGGTATGACCCGGACAATGCAACACCTGTAGCGTCACATTCCCAACGCTTACTCTATCGCCTTCGTTCAACCAGCGATCGGGCGTCAACGGCTCGCAGTCTCCCAGACCAAACATACGACTCTGAGCGGGAAGCCCCTGCAACCAGAACTCATCTTCTTTTTCCGGACCGATAACCGGTACGCCGTAGTGTTGCGCCAGTTCAGACGCTGCACCTACATGGTCAAGATGACCGTGCGTAAGCAGGATCTGCATTAGCGTCAGGCCGCTGGCATCCACTTCCTGTTTGATTTTCTCAGCATCGCCGCCGGGATCGACCAGCGCAGCCAGACGGGTTTGCTCACACCAGATCAGCGAGCAATTCTGGGCGAATGCAGTGACCGGAATAATACGATAGTTCATACGGCTCCTGTTTCATTAAGCTTATGGATCACCAGTGACGCGCCGGTCCGGTGTCAATATGCACAAAGTTACTGCGTGGGTAGTATCCTACACCACCTGCGCGCATAGATAACGCAGCTTTGCGAATATTACTTAATGCGATGCCTTCAATATGGAAATCCATGGCCTGCCCTTTCGTGTGGTAGCTTTTCTTTGCCACACCACGGCTGTGCGCACGTAATTCATTATTGGTATCAATAGAGCGGTAACCAGAAATAAGCTGTACGGGTTTACGCGTGCCCAGAAGGCCTTGCAGACGGAAGAGTTGATCGAACAATCCCGGGTCGATGGATTTCACTTTATTCGCGCGAAAATCACGGAAAAAGTGATTAAGTTTAGCTAATTCGTCCTGAATATAGCCCCTGCCATCAAAAAACTCTGCTTTAATTGACTCTCCGGTATGAAGGTTATTCAGAGTCAAAATGCGCGGACGTGGGGTAGAGAGTGTAGCAAACGCAGGCGTAGGCAGGATGGCAGCGCCGAGGGCAATGCCACCAAGCGCCAGCAATTTGCGGCGATTAGCGTCAAATTTGTCCATGGTATTAAGTCTACAGGTCAATGTTATCGTATGTATGCTTCAGCGCACGCGGGAAACCTTATCTGGCTAAGTAGTCCACGTCAAGGCTCCCAACCCCAGGAAACACGGGGCTTACAGCCATTTTGCCCCGTTTCCAGCATAACTTACGACAATCATTTTCCTCGAACTGCTTAATTTATCTGATTAATTGTTCAGCTTTTGACACAATTTGTGCACTGGATCGCGCCGTCAGATCGTAATTGTAAATATCTGTACGATATTGGGTACGACCATCGGCTCCAACAAATGCAGTCAGGTAGTAGAGATTGACTGGAATATTCTGGCGAATATTCACATACCGGGTATCCCCCTGCTTCAGAGCATCCGAGATCCGCGTATCATTCCAGCCCGCATCCTGCAGCAGCATATTCGCCAGTTCAGAAGCCTTATTGACGCGCACACAACCAGAGCTCAGCGCGCGAGTATCTTTCTGGAACAACGTATGATTCGGCGTATCGTGCAGATAGATAGCATCTGAACTTGGCATATTGAATTTATATCGTCCCAATGAGTTGCGCGCGCCCGGCGCTTGCTGGAAGCGGAACGGCAGATTTGAAGGCGTAATGGTTGCCCAATCGACCTGCCATGGATCTATCGCCTCTTTGCTGTTCCAGCCACGCATCACGGTATATCCGTGGCGCTCAAGATATCCCGGATCGTTCCATACCTTAGGCAGAATATCTTTACGTGCCAGCGTCGGTGGGACGTTCCATGGTGGGTTAACGACCACGTTATTCAGCGCACTGCTCATCATCGGCGTTTTACGGTCAGGTCGCCCGACGATAACGCGGGACGCCAGCACCTGATTACCATTCTGATAATAAACCAGTGAATAAGCGGGAATATTGACCATGATACCGGTCGATAAATCACCCGGCAGCAGGCGCAAACGCTGAATATTCAGGGCCAGCACGCCGGCACGCTGCGCTGGAGTCACGTTCAACCAGTCACGGGTGGCAGGTCCGATCGTACCGTCGGCCCCAAGACCTTGCCAGGCCTGAAAACGCTTCACCGCGTCGACAAGCTCACGATCGTAAGCGCTACGCCCTTCTTTTGCTGCCGTGCTGACTGACGCATCCAGCATCCCGGTACGCCGCAAAATTTCGCGCAGCGCCGGAATGTCTTTACTCCACTCACCCGGGCGCAGCGTAGTCGTGCTGGTTAATTGCGGCCAGGGGCGTGAATCCCCCACCAGCTTCAGCAATGACTCATGCATCACTGAATACTGCGGATGCTGAGGCGTCAGGCTGGCAATAAACGAAGTTAACTGACCATTATCGAGGGCCACCTGCCATTGGTTAATCACCGAGAGCGGCGGCGTCGCCAGCGCATAAGGCTTATCGCTGTAAAGCCAGCGGTTACCTTTAACGGGGATATTGGCAATGAAGTGAAGATAGCCCATCATCGCGTCAGAAAGAGCAGCATCCCGCGCCAGCCCCGTTACGCCTGGATCGGTCAGTAACGCTACCCAGGTGTTAAACTGCGGCTGAAAACCGGCAATAGCCACCTCGGCTAACTGTTGCTGAAAAGCTTTTACCGCATCACGATTTTCCCACATCGGTTTCATTTCGCGTGCGGCGTACAGCAGTTCCAGTTGGCTCATATAAACCGGCGTATAACCTGCCGGAAGTTGAGATTGTAATTCTGCGCGGGCTTTATCCACAGACACGCCATCCGGCAGAGGTTGAATCCCCGCCATAATGGCTGTCGCAAAAGATTGTGCCTGCGGTTGTGATAGCGCGGTTGGCTGTTCGCTAACAACCGCAGAGCTGTCACCAGGAATCATTTCAGGCTCATCGGCCTGTGCGTTGAACAGTGGAGCGAATGTTACGGCCAGGCACAAACTGATTGCCGACAGCCGACGACCACACATTTTATTAAGCAACATCCCTTGCCCCCTGTTTTCTTTATCATACTCTGAATAGCCAGGCCGCATGCTCATCTCCATTCATCATGGGCTGGACCTGAAAAACGCCAATACAATCTAAAGTATGACGAGCAAGCCTGGTTTACTCGTCAGGCTTACCTTCAGTATATAAACATCAAAAATTTTTTGCCTGACCTAATGTAAAGAAGTTTAAAGAAATTTCACCCAGCAAACCGGGGTTTCATAAAAGAATAAAGCGGCCTTTTGGCCGCTTTATTACTTATACTTAGCTTGCCTGCGAGGAGGCATCTTCGATTCCCGGCAGCGGCTCCGGTAACTGAGGTGCAAAGCCGCGCAGGCCAACCACATGAACGTGCTCGGTATTCTGGAAGACCTTACGCACCAGTTTATAGGTGGTGCCTTTCTCAGGACTGATGTTTTCCGGCGCAGCGATAATAAGCTGCATCTGCAGCCTCTCGCAAAGCTCAAACAGGGTCGCGATAGAGCGCGCATCCAGTCGGGCTGCTTCATCAAGGAACAGCAGGCGACATGGGGAAATATCTTTCCCGCGCAGCCTACGGCCTTCATCTTCCCAGCTTTGCACAACCATCACCAAAATCGACATCCCGGTTCCGATCGCTTCACCCGTTGACAGAGCACCGGATTCAGCACGCAACCAGCCGTCGGAACCACGGTTAACTTCGACTTCCATTTCCAGATAGTTACGGTAGTCCAGTAGTTCTTCACCGATGGTTTGCGGCGTGCGTTGTCCCATGTCTATCTGCGGATTAAGACGCTGATACAGCTTCGCCAGCGCTTCGGAGAAGGTCAGACGGTTGCTGTTAAACAGATCCTGATGCTGTTCATGTTGCTCAGAAAGTACATCCAGCAAGGTGGCATGCGTTTCACGCACATTCACGTTCAGACGAACGCTGTTCACCTGACCAAACGATACGCTTTGCAGTCCCTGGTTCAGCATACGAATACGGTTTTGCTCGCGCTGGATAGTCTTACGGATGATGTTCGCCACGCTGCGTGAGCTGATCGCCAGCTTCTGTTCGCGGGAGGTTAATTCTTCCGTCAGGCGGCTCAGCTCAATTTCCATCTGTTCGATGGCCTCAACCGGATCGTCGGTACGAATAATATCCTGACGGATACGTTCGCGCAGATGCTGATAAACCGCTACAAAGAACTGAATTTTACGTTCTGGCCGTTTTGGATCTTCAGACATGCGCAGCACGTCACGCAAATGTTCGTTATCTGCCACCGCCAGACGCAACGCCCCCAGCGCCTTATCCGACATCGAACGCAATTCATCACCGGAAAGATAAGCCAGTTCACGACGGTGCAGACGGCGTTCAACACCGTTATCTTTCACCATCCGCATCACCGCGCACCACCCGGCTTTCGCCGTGACTACCTGCTCACGCATTTCGTGATAATCCCGCTCCAGCTTACGCAACCTGCGGGTTAAGTTATCCATCTCTGCTTCGCAGAAGGTGAGCGCTTTTTCCAGCTGGTTTCGGCGCGCACGGTTGTTGCTCAACTGTGCATGCAGTTCATCACGACGAATACGCGCGCGTTCTTCCGCGCCGCTGTCAGCGCGAACACCGATATCCTGCAGTTCGCGTTGTAAATCGTTCAGCAGCTCTTTTTTGGTGTCGTAGGAGCTTTTCAGTGAGGCCATGACCTGGCTGTACTGGCTCAACTGTGCAGCATGGCTGCGCAGCGCTTCACGGGCGCGAGTACGCTCCGCTTCCGCATGTTCCAGACGTTCGCGTAGCTTCTCGTTCAGATCGCTATTGCCGTTAAGCATTTCAGCAGAGTCAGAATAGCTAAAGTGCGCCCGACGCTGTACGACTTCGGTCAGTGCGAAAGCCTGTTGACGTGCATCACGCTGTACCTGCTGGGAATACGCGTAGTCTTCTTTGAGTTGTTCAAACTGCTCGGGGTCATTTTGCAGAACCGAAACGATCGGTTCCAGTTTGGCCAGTTGATTGCCATGCTGCTGAACAAAGCGTGCCGCTTCCTCGGCTTCATCCAGGCGTTCGCGAATTTCGTCCACGCGATCGGCGAGCGTATCATCTGCCAGCAGATTCAATCGCGGTAACAGGCGGTTCAGGGCTGAGACGCCCTCTTTCGCCTGTTCAAACTGCATACGCTGCTGTTGGTTATCATTTTCATGATTGGTCAACGCACGTTCCAGTTCTAGGCGACGGCTGTTTAATTGACGAATTTCCGCTTCCGGGTCGGCTTCAAACGCAACCGACAGATGGCTACCGATAAAACGGCTAAACGCCTGATGCAAACGCTGAGTTTTCTGGACGTCAAAAGAGAGCGTGGCGAAACGTTCGGACAGCCCCTCACGTTCAGCATGCAGGGTTTCAATGCGGCTTTCCCGCGCGGCACGACCAAAAATTGGTACTGTCGGGAAGCGGGAATAACGCCACTGACGTTCAGCGGTTTTCACCACCACCGCTTTTTCCAGCTCATCCACGCTGAAGACGCTGTCATCGAACGACTGCGGATCCCCTTCGATGAAATAGAGATCTTCCGGGCAATCTGTCAGTCCTTCGAGTTGCCCGGTGATGAGTGAGAGATCCGGCACAACAATGGCATGGCGTGACGGACCATACAGCGCGGAGAAGTACGGTGCATCTTCAAGGCTAACGTCGTCATAGATTTCAGACAGCAACACGCCGCCGAAGCGTTCCGCCAGCGCATTCAGACGTTGATCTTCCGCACCACCCGGCTGGCTTAAGCGCTCAATCTCTTCATCAACGGCGTTTTTACGCGCACCGACTTCATCACGCTCAACAATGGCTTCACGTTCGCGTTCCAGCAGTTGTTGCAGATATTCAGTAACCTCCTGGCTGGAGGTGAACTCTTCGCCGCACTGCTCGCTGAGCTGATTCAGGCTATTTTGCGCCGCCAGCCAGACAGGAGCACGTTGCATTAAATGCTGAATGCGGGATTGCAGTTGCTCCTGCTCCTGACGCAGCGTCATACGCTGTTCGCTGGCAGACGACACGCTATCAGACAAGGAAGCGATACGAGCTTCCAGCTCCTGATGCAGGGCTTCCAGCTCATCAATATCGAAATGTTTGCCCTGACGTTTACAGAACTCCGCCAGCAGACGTTCCGCTTCCTGTTGTTCGCGCAGGCGCTGTTCCAACTCACCCAGGCGCATACGCAGCGGTTGAACCTGTTCCGCCAGATGACGCTGCTCAACGCCTTCACGCAACAATTCACGAGCAACGCTCCAGGCTTCCCCGCGTGCCAGTGGGCCGTTGATCGCCACTACCAACTGGTAAGCCTGTTCGAACTGACTGTGCGCGGTTTGCGCCACGCTCATTTTCTGTTCCAGCGTCAGCAGTTTTTCAGTAGCTTCTTGCTCTTTTGCCTGGAAGGTTTCCAGCCATTCCGCCGCGCTGTCCGCCGTCAGATCCGGTAAATGGCAAAGCTCTTTAGCCCTGCTCAACGCCTGAATCGCCTGGGTGTACTGAATGGCTCGTGTTTGCTGAACGTCCAGCGCTTGCTGGTAATCGGCAAGCTGGCTTTTCAGCTCATCCACTTCCAGTTCGGCGGCTTCCGCACGAGCCTCATTTTCATCCTGGCGGTCAGCGGCTTCCGCTACCACTTCATTTTGTTCTTCGAGGCGGATCTGCAACTCTTCGAGATCCGCTTCATAGCGTTCGATTTTTTCCTGCTGCCGGAGCGCGGTTTGCACCAGATTCAGGTGATCGCTGGCCGCCTGATAATCGGCTTCAAGGTCGCCTTCCGCACCGTTATGTTCGCCCAGCTCGCGCGCCATCTCGACATGCTTGTACTGTTCCGCCGCCAGCTGTTTGCGCGAGGTATACAACTCGCGACGATATTCCAACGCTTTATCCAGATGAATGCGACGCTCGTTGGCGTGGCGCATATAGTCCGCCGCCACATAGTTCGTTGCCTCGCTGATCAGGTGCTTAAACAAGTCGCGGTCAGACTGAGTTACGCGTATTGCTTCCAGCGTCATGCGGTTTTCCCGCAATGCGGCTTCCATATCCTGGAACGCTTTACGCACCCCGCCGTTTTCTGGCAACAGATAGTCGCGCAGTGAACGGGTAATGGCGCTGGAAATCCCGCCGTACAGTGAAGCTTCGATCAGGCGATAGAATTTACTACGGTCGGAAGCTGAGCGCAGACGACGGGCGATGATGCCCAAATCGAACATCAGTGAGTGGTAATCGGTTATTGAGTTGAACTGCTTAAACTGCACGCCTTCCATCTCATCGAGCTTCTCTTTCAGCTCAGGAAGAGACAGGACGCGAGCCTGGCGCTCGTTCAGCGTTTCCGTTACCAGCTCGGTTGGCTGTAACGACATCGGCAGCCCCTGAATGGCAAACGGCTTGATATCAACTTTACGGTCGCGCCCGGCCACCTGTTGCAGACGAACGCCGACGACTACGCGCTGATGACGCGAGTTGAGGACATCGAGCATGGAATAGCAGACACCCGCTTTTAGCTTACCGTGCAGGCCTTTATCACGTGAACCGCTGGTCGCACCGGCTTCCGTGGTGTTACGGAAATGCAGCAGGGTTAAGTCCGGGATTAACGCCGTAACAAACGCCGCCATGGTAGTGGATTTACCCGCACCGTTACCCCCCGACAAGGTGGTAACCAGTTCATCGAGATCAAACGTACGGGCAAAAAAACCATTCCAGTTAATCAGCGTAAGTGAGCGAAATTTACCGCGTTCAATCATTATTCTTCCTCTCCACTGTCCGGCTGATTCTCTTCTGGCTCATCATTGAGTTGCAGGCGGTTTTCGACCGACATCGCTTCACCATCACGAATTAAGCGACGCTGCGCTTCGCGCGGATCGTCGCCGCTGCGAACATCCGCGCCAAAGCGGAAAACAGATTCCGTAATACGGAATTTGCTGCTGTCATGGCCCATAAACCACACCATACCTAAGCGACGCAGGCGGTTGAGAGAAGAACGCACCTTTTCCTGCAGCTTCTGGCGGTCAACATCCGAACCCGTAGAGCGGTTATTCACCAGTCTGAGCAATTTTGCTTCGTCAGCCAGCGTCAGCAGTTCGTCATACAGCTCCTGCTGGGTAAAAATCCCTTCATTCGCCAGGCGTTCCGGGCTGAGATAGAGATAACAAAGAATTTTACCCACCATCATATCCAGTTCAGACAAGACGGAACGCGGAATGAGCGTCGTCGAACGCGGACGAAGGTAGAAAAAACCCTCCGGAGCACGGATCAATTCCACGTTATAGCGGCTGTAAAACTCTTCAAAGTATTCCTGAAAATCCATCAGGAAGGCATGATTGTCCAGCTCATCCAGGCCAATGTGTCGACCCGAACGCAATGCGCTGTCCAGCGCCGGAAATAACGGATTCGCCAGCGCTTGCGCCAGCTTAACCGGCATCACTTTTTCAATATTTGTCAATGACATGCGCCTGTACCTTGGCTCCGTAATCATTAATCGGCTGCCATTTGGCTGGCAGTCCGGTGAAATCTGCTTGCGCTACGCCAAGGCGTACCGCCTGATCGATAACAATACGCGCTACGTCGAAGTGACGCGCACGTGGGTATTGCGCCAGATACTCGCGCACTACCAAACCGAGATCCAGTGGCGTTTGTCTGGATTTATAGATAGCCAACTGTTCTTCAATAATCGCCGCCAGTTGTTCGCGGATCTCGTTAAATTCTTCATATTCCAGGTCCGGCGGAAGCTCCCCGGTAACCTCTTCATCACGCAACACCATCTCTTCGTCACGCATGTCCAGCAATCGGTCGGCATTGGCATAAGTCAATGCCCACGGATCGTCAAAATATGTCTGCACAGACTGGCGCAAGCGCTGGGCAAAGACGCGGTTTTTATCCATATCAATCGCGGTGCGGATAAATTTATGTACGTGTCGATCGTAGCCAATCCACAAATCAATGGATTGCTGGCCCCAACTAATAATTCGGTCAAGTTTGCTTTGTAAGTCAAATACCAGACGGTCAACGAAATGCAGGTCGTCATGCGTCATCGTGGCATCCTGAATACGCAACAGATTAGCCTGTAGCTTATCACCCGCCGCTTCCAGCGTGTCCTGCAACTCACGCAGCGTACCGGAAGTTTCAGACAGCAGCATTTCACAGCTGGAAATTGCAGCCCGCCAGTCTTTATTCAGCAATTGCGCAATGTCATCTTTAACCTGTTGCTGTTGCTCATCCATAATGCGCTGCGTCAGATCGATGCTGTCAAAAATTTCCGCCACCGAGTATTTCAGCGGAGCGTAAACGTTGCGGTGCCAGTGGAACTCATCGCCGCCTTCATCCGCCGCGTCTGCTGCACGCTTTAGCTCACCTGCCACAATCGACAACTGCATTGACAGCCGCAACGTGGAGAATTCTCGCTGGCGAATATAGTAATCGGTGATGCCAATCCCGAGCGGCGTCAAACGATAAATGGCGTTCCCTTCCGCCTGTTCGCTGGTAAAGCGGTTCAGCAGACGTTGACGCACCATATCGTTGATCGCGTTGTTGGCGCGAACGCCGATGGTTTCGCTGGTTTGCTCAAACGCATCACTCACATGGCGGAACGCATCCACCAGTTCACCTTCACTCATCTCGCCGTCCAGTCGTTCGCCGTTTAGCGTAGCCACAGCCAACAGGAACGAAAGTCTGTCTACCGGCAGAGAGATAGAGAAGTCATTTTTTCTGGCCCAGGCAACCAGTTCGGGGACTGTCTGGGAAAATTCACTCATAAGTTATCCTTGCATCTGCGGTTTGCGCGCGGTGACATGAATATAACGACCAAGGCTGATATACGGCTCCTGGCGGCAATAGCGCGTTTCTAACTCAAGTAACATTTCATAACCGTCACGCTGTTTATGTTTTTCTCGCAGATAATCATGAAACACGCGTACGCCAGTCTTACCGGTTATCTGCCAACCGATATCCTCCAGCCACTGGTAAACCTGCTGAGGATCACGCGGGTAGTCTGGTGAAAGCGTACGTTTTTTACGTTTTGGCATCCCAACCTGCACATAGTCAAAATTCCCTGCGACCATGTTATGCATCAACAGACCGTTAGCATTGTAGAACATTAACGACAGCGCGCCGCCGGGACGTAATACCGACCACAGAGTCTGCAGCATGCTGACCGGTTCAGCCACCCATTCCAGCACAGCATGAAACAATATCAGATCAACCGGGCTTTCCAAATGCGAAGCAACGTCCTGAGCGGCGCATTGTATAAAATGCATGTTTCCGCTCACACCTTTTGCCTCTGCCGCCTGTTGCGCACGGGCAATCATCTCGCCGGACAGATCGCATAATGTCACGAAATGCCCACATTCAGCCATTTTGATGGCCGTCTGTCCTTCACCACCGCCGGCGTCCAGAATGTGTAGTTTTTGCCCACCAAACGTCGTCAGTAAGCGATCCAGATCCTGCCAAAGAATAGCCTGTCTCAGTTGACCTTTGGTGGTACCGTAAATGTTACGGGAAAACTTCTCTGCAATGTCATCAAAATTGCGATCCCGCATCGGGCTCTCCACATACTGGCTTTAGGGTGACTAAGTAAAACCGCTATTTTGTCACACCCACGCCGAGAATGAACCTTCCTGGTGTAATATCCCTGCAGATCCCCTGCTGTATGGTTAAAAAAGGAACCAAAAAGGATGCTTTTTACGCTGAAGAAAGTGATTGGCGGTATGATGCTGCCGCTTCCATTGATGCTAATTGTTATGGGCACAGGGCTAGCGCTGGTCTGGTTTAGTCGCTTTCAGAAAACAGGGAAAGTGTTCATCAGCCTGAGCTGGCTCGCGCTGTTACTGCTCAGCTTGCAACCGGTTGCTGATAGTCTGCTTAAACCTATTGAGGACAAATATCCCACCTGGCAAGATACGCAAAAAGTGGAATACATTGTGGTTCTGGGCGGGGGCTATACCTGGAACCCGCAGTGGGCACCGAGTTCTAATCTGATCAATAACAGTCTTCCACGGCTAAATGAGGGGATTCGTCTGTGGCAAGCCAATCCAGGATCAAAGCTGATCTTTACCGGCGCAGCAGCGAAGACCAACAACGTCAGTACCGCAGAAGCGGGGGCGCGCGTGGCCGAGTCGCTGGGCGTTCCTCGCAGTAACATTATTACGCTGGATACACCAAAAGATACCGAGGAAGAAGCTGCTGCGGTAAAACAGGCTATCGGCAACGCGCCTTTCCTGCTGGTGACTTCTGCGTCGCATTTACCGCGAGCGATGATTTTCTTCCAACAAGCCGGGCTGCATCCGCTGCCAGCACCAGCCAACCAGTTGGCAATAGACTCGCCGCTGAATCCGTGGGAACGTGCCATTCCGTCGCCCGTCTGGCTTATGCATAGCGATCGCGTCGGTTACGAAACACTGGGCAGGATCTGGCAGTGGCTGAAAGGCTCGTCAGGCGAGCCAGGGCAGCAGTGATTTGGTCGCCAGGTCAAAATTGGAACGGTTAAAACGACCGGTATTAACCAGTTGCGCAACCTCATCCCACAATACGTACAACCAGCGCCGCCAGATAAACGACTCTGCCACTGGCGCGCGTTGCAGATACTGCCAGAGCAGGCTTTCCGCCAGGGCATTATCCATTAGTCGAAACAGCTCATACTCTCTTGGCGCCCATAGCATCAAACCAGGCCCCACCATTGCCAGAAGCTGATCGCTACGGGCATCTTTGAGCATACTGCGTAAGCTGAAATTACCGTGGATCAGAACGCAGTTATCGTTAAAGCCTTCAAACAACGCTGGCAAACATTCACGGGTGCGAAACAGAATCCGTTTGTCCTGCATTGTAAGGCCGGTATTGTTGAACTGGTTTAACGTGCTCCACAGCACTTCAACTCGTTGGCGATACCAGGATGGCCATAAATTTTCCTGCGTGTTATCCACCGCGCCAACACAGCCTCGACTATCCTGACGATGCCATGACAGCAAACCTTCCACGATCTGATCTTTTAAATGTTCCCAGCGTTCTGGCGTTCGGGCGGGCGCTTCCACTGGCACGCCACGTAAGCGTTCAAGTAACAGAACGTCAGGGCCGGGATGTTCTTCGTGGGTTAATACCCCATAAATGACCGGCATACGTACCGTACCACTGCGCGCCAGCATGGTAGTTTTCCATGCCAACTGCTGTGCCATGCCCGGGGTGGTGAAACTTCGGGCCATCAGCGGCATCGGATTTCCCTGGCTGTCGTACAGTGACCACAGCGCCGTATCTACTTTTTCGTTCACGCATTCTATACGACTGAGTTTTTCGCCCAGCAGATGGCTGAGTTCGGCACGCAACTGTTCCATTTCAGATTGCCCTCATAAATGCTACTGCTTTCATAATGAGCGTCGAATAGACAGATGTCACCCGGATGAGATCAATTGATGAAAAGAAAAGTGGCGGGAAAAGAGTAACGATACGACACCCCTCCCAAAAACGGGTGGAGTGCCGTGAAAAGATTAACGCATTTCGACGCGGACGCGCTCAAGATCTTCGGCCGTATCAACCCCTGTCCCCGGCACTTCTTTAGCGACGGCAACATGAATTTTTTCGCCATACCAAAGCACACGAAGCTGCTCCAGCATTTCAATCTGTTCAAGCGGGCTAGGTTGCCAGTTCACATAGCGACGAATAAAGCCCGCGCGATAACCGTAAATCCCCAGATGGCGCAGAAAAGTATTACCTACGGTTTCCAGACTTTTTGCAAAACGGTCACGATCCCAGGGAATTGTCGCCCGGGAAAAGTAAAGCGCATACCCTTCAGCATCCAACACTACTTTCACCGCATTCGGATTAAACGCCTCTTCCGCGCTGTGAATGGGGACTGCAAGCGTCGCCATGCCGACCTGTCGTTGCGCCAGATTCTCGGCTACCTGACGAATAATAACCGCCGGGATCATCGGCTCATCACCCTGAACGTTCACAATGACGGTATCGTCGCTAAAACCACATTTTTCGACAACTTCAGCCAGGCGTTCCGTACCAGACTGGTGATCGGCGCGGGTCATGCACACCTCGCCACCAACGGCTTCTACAGCACGCGCAACATCTTCATGATCGGTAGCAACAATAATACGTTCAGCGCCAGATTCACGCGCACGCTCCAGCACATGTACTATCATCGGCTTACCGTTAATATCCAGCAGCGGCTTACCAGGCAGACGTGTGGACGCATAACGCGCAGGAATAATGACCACAAAACTCATGATTTACTCTCATCAGCAGTCAGGACACGAGCTTCCGTTTCCAGCAACACGGGAATTCCCTCTCGCAGTGGGAAAGCAAGGTTATCCAGTTTGCAAATCAGTTCTTGTTTTTCCTGGTTGTACCAGAGTTTGCCATTGCATACCGGGCAGGCAATGATTTCAAGCAGACGATGATCCATAGTTCCTCCAGATGGACCGGATTGTGAATACGTAAATATTAACATAATCGCTTACAGGGCTGGGTCTATTTCCCAGCCCTGACGCAAGTCAGTAAATAAACCGTCAGGACAGCTGCCTATCGTGACTCGCACAGCCTGCTGCCAGCGAGCGAAATCATCGATCGCCTGGAATAATCCTTTTTGCAAGGTAACCCCAGGTTTGGCCTCATCCTGCAGCCAAAGAGAAATGACCTCCAGCACGCCTGTTTTTCGGTGCATTTTGGCATCCATACGCCCAACCAACTGTCCCCGATGCAGTAGGGGCAAGACAAAATAGCCATACTGACGTTTCGGTGCTGGCGTGTAGCATTCCAGCCGGTAGCTAAAATCGAACAGCTGTTCAGCCCGTTTACGATCCCAAACCACCGGATCAAATGGCGATAAAACCGTAGTATGGGTCGCTGTTAACTTACCCGCCAGTGCCTGCTCAAGAAGTGGTTGCAGGTCGCTATGGAGCCACAGAGTTCCCAGGCCTTCAACGTCTACAGGAATAATTCGTTGTTGCTCTGCCCGTACTTCACACCAGGTTTTTAACGCCGGACGCTGCAAGCGGTAATAGTCTGCCAGCCACTGCTCACGAAAAATACCGAGGCTGCGGGCGCTGTTATCAAGCATAACTATTTCCGCTTCAGCCTTTGAGAGAAGGTCACGATCATCATCCCAGTGCGGCATGACGCGATGCGTTAAATCATAGACTCGCTGGAAATTACGCCGCTCCACCACCATCACCTTCCCGGCGGTGAAAAGTCCTTCAAGATGACGCTTATGCGGTTTCCATTCCCACCAACCGCTGGTTCCCTTACGCGGGTGCTCAAAATCCGCGGATCTTACTGGTCCGTTATGCTGGATATGCTGTAACAGTTGTTCAATCTCATGGGCATGCTCTTTCATCCACTCTGCTTTGTACTTCCAGCCCATTTTCTCAGGAGCCAGCATGCGATGCCGTATCAGCATAAAGTCGCTACGCGGCAGGAAGCAGGCCTCATGTGCCCAGTATTCCATCAGCTCACCGCACAGTAATGATTCATCGAGCCATTGCGGCGAATAGTCACCCAAACGGCTAAACAGCACCAGGTAAGGGCTGCGCGCCACAATATTGATAGTATCGATTTGGAGTAAGGACATTTGCGAAATGGTCGCGAGAATGTCAGCAGAGGTTGCCCGGCGACGAGTTTTTTTCAGCAAACCTTGTGCAGCAAGGTGGAGATGACGGGCATCCTTCAAAGAAAGGTGCGGCAACGACATTTATGACCTCATAAATGATTCGCTGCCGCGGCTTGAATCTGTTAGCGAGTCAGCGAGGTTAACTTATCGAGTAAGACACCAGGTTGTTCACCCGACAGATGAGCATCAACGGGTAAGTACCACCAGTTGTCATCGGCAAAAGCGCGACATTTAACTGCGTCTTTCTCCGTCATGACGAGCGTTTGGTCTTCACCTGACAACACGCTGACGTCACTGTAGGTCAGAGACTGGTGGTCTGCCAGCGCGATACACTTCTGCGGACGGGCGCCGCATGCCTCAAGTGTGGCAAAAAAACGGGGGGGATGACCAATACCCGCCATGGCAACAATATTGGGTAGCTGCGCTACATTACGCCGCTCACCTGTACGTAAATTAACGGCCAGGCCTGGCTCAAGGCACATGGGAATTTCCCCGGGCAATGGAGTGCCACCATTGACGATCGTCGCGTCAACTGATTTGAGGCGTCCGGCACGCTCACGCATTGGACCAGCCGGAAGCCACCAGCCATTACCGAACCGACGTTCACCGTCAATCACTACAATTTCAACATCACGCGCCAGACGATAGTGCTGTAACCCATCATCGGTAACAATAATCTGCACGTCGTGCCGGGCAAGAATGGCTTTTACCGCATCAGTTCTTACCGGAGAGACAGCCACTGGCACACCGGTACGCTGGAAGATCAGCACAGGTTCATCACCCGCTTCTGCCGTGGTCGTCTCTGTTGTCAGTAAAAGCGGATAAGCCTGTGCTTTCCCGCCATAGCCACGAGAAACAACGCCCACGCGAATGCCGCGTTGCTGCAATTGTTCAACCAGCCAAATTACCACTGGCGTTTTACCATTGCCACCCGCAGTCAGGTTTCCGACAACAACAACCGGCACTGGTGCGCGCCATGCACGTTTAAGTCCCAACGTGTAGCATAAGCGGATACCTCCGCTCACCAGTCCGTAGAGCCAGGAGAGCGGAAGTAATAATCGCCACAGCGGCGATTCACCAGACCAAATGCGCGCAATCATTGGCCAAATTGCATTTTGTGCAGTTGTGCATACACACCGCGCTGTTCGAGCAGTTCGCTATGGGTGCCGCGCTCAACAATCAGCCCGTCTTCCACCACCACGATTTCATCCGCTTGTTCGATAGTTGAAAGGCGGTGAGCAATGACCAGTGAAGTACGGTTTTTCTGTAACTCATCCAGTGCAGCCTGAATTGCGCGTTCGGACTCTGTATCCAGAGCTGACGTAGCCTCATCAAGGATCAAAATCGGGCTGTCGCGCAGCAAAGCACGGGCGATAGCGATACGCTGGCGTTGGCCGCCGGACAGCAGGACGCCGTTCTCGCCAATAATCGTATCCAGACCATCATCCATTTTGTTGATGAAATCCATGGCATAAGCCATCTGCGCCGCTTTTTCAATCTGCTCCCGGCTGTACATATCTGTGCGCGCGTAGGCAATGTTGTTCGCAACCGTATCGTTAAACAGGTGTACGTTCTGCGAGACCAGAGCCACCTGATCGCGTAAGGACGCCAGGGTGTATTCACGCAGATCGTGTCCGTCCATCAGAATCTGCCCTTCATCAATGTCGTAGAAGCGCGTAATCAGACTCGCAATGGTGGATTTTCCTGAACCGGAACGGCCTACCAGCGCCACGGTTTTACCCGCCGGGATATTCAGATTGATGTTACGCAACGCTGGAACTTCACGCCCCGGATAGGTAAAAGTCACATTACGGAATTCCAGATCGCCGGTAGCGCGTTCAATCACACGTTTACCTTCGTCTTTTTCTTGTTCACTATCCAGAATAGTAAACAAGGTCTGGCATGCAGCCATACCACGCTGGAACTGCGCGTTGACGTTAGTCAGAGACTTCAGCGGACGCATCAGGGCGATCATAGAGGAGAAGACAACCGTAATTGTCCCCGCAGTCAGGTTTTCCATCACACTTGGGAAACTGGCTGCGTATAACACGAAGGCCAGAGCCAAAGAGGCAATCAACTGGATGATAGGATCGGAGATGGAAGATGCAGAAACCATCTTCATGCCTTGCAAGCGCATCTTGTTGCTGACTTTATCAAAACGCTTGGTTTCAACTTCCTGACCACCGAATATCAGAACTTCTTTGTGGCCTTTCAGCATTTGCTCAGCACTGGTTGTAACCTGACCCATCGTATTTTGCATGTTTTTACTGATGCTACGAAAGCGCTTGGAAACAACACGAATCGCAATTGATACAATAGGGGCCAGCACAATCAGGATTAATGACAGCTGCCAGCTGTAATAAAACATCATGATAAACAGGCCAATAATTGAGGCCCCTTCACGCACCACGGTGATCAACGCGCCGGAAGACGAAGACGCCACCTGCTCTGAATCATAGGTAATACGTGACAGTAACGTACCGGTAGACTGCTTATCAAAAAAGGCGACGGGCATGCCCATCATATGACCAAACAGGCGGCGGCGCATGGTCATAACCACTTTGCCTGACACCCATGAAATACAGTAGCTGGAGACGTAGCTGGTTAAGCCACGTACAATCATCAGCCCAATAACCACCAGCGGCATCCACAGCAGCACTGAGCGATCTGTTTTACCAAAACCATCATCCAGTAATGGCTTAAGGAGCGATAACATGAAGGTATCGCTGGCCGCGTTAAGGACTAACGCTATACCCGCCACGATCAGACCCGATTTAAAAGGCGCTATGGTTGGCCATAGTCGGCGAAATGTCTGCCACGTAGAGAGATCTTTATCGTTATGCATTCAAAAAACCAGCATTTGTTAGAATAGCCGCATATTCTACCCGTTATCCTCCGGCACGCCAAACCACTGATGATACCAACGGGGTAAAATCTGATCCCTTAAACTGCGTACTCGCCAACTTTTCTGATAAAAATCCAGTGTAACTTGTCCCTGATGAGGTGTATCCAGCCATTGATAACCCTGTTGCAGGTAACGCTGCTTCACCTTCCTGGATGGCAGGCGCCAGGCATTGTAGCGTGACGCTGAGGCTAAAGCGCCTTGTCCGCCAACCCGCTGAATCAGCGCTAATGATGAGGAGGTATTACTGCCATGATGCGGAACTTGAATAAAAGTAGACCGAAGATGCTGCCAGTAGTGACTTAGCATTTTTTGTTCAGCAGAAGATTCAATATCACCTGTCAGAAGGATGCTGTGATTTCCATCATCAACTTTTACCACGCAGGATTGATTATTTCCCTGCTCTTTATTTCTTCTGATTGGCCAGTGTGCGCTAAACGTTAAACCCTGCCATTGCCACCTCTGCCCGCGAAAACAAGGAAGATGCCCTTCCCAGCCCAACGGACTTCTTGTCCACAAAGATGGCCAGGTCTTTTGTAGTGAGCGTAATCCCCCCCGGTGATCCATATGCTCATGACTGAGAATAATCCCTTCCGGTTCCAGGTTGTGCCAGCGTAACCAGGGAATAATGAGCTGTTGCGCGCTGTCGCCTTCCGGCCAGGCCAGACCGGTATCATAAAGTATCGCCTTCCCATTACGGGTAATCACCATCGCCAGCCCCTGCCCGACATCCAGCATATGCACCTGCCATACGTCATTTCGCGGCGTTATCCAGAGCGGCACGCTCAGCAAAAACAGTCCAGAAATACAGACTATCGGCAGGGTACGCCAGATATTCAGCCGCCATGCGATAAGCATCAACCAGGGAGATAATGCTAGCCATTGCCAGCGTTCATCAATGTTAACCCACCCTTCTGGCAGCTTGTTGAGCGTCCAGAATAGAAGCGCCAGAGAACGGTCAGCCAAATACCATAGTCCCGATTCGAGCATCACCAGACCGGTTAAATGCACAATCATTGCGGCGAGTATCAGCGGGACGGTAACGAACGTAACCAGCGGGACGGCAAATAAATTAGCCAGAAAAGATGTCAGGCTGATGCCGTGAAAAAAAGCGATTTGCACAGGCATCAACAGAACGGTAATACCCAACTGAAGATGGATCAGCGCCAGGATTACATGTCCGACACGGGATAGCGGTCGATCCGACACTGGAACCCACTGATACCAGAATATCAGTGCCGCAACAGCAAAAGCCGATAACCACAGGCTCTGAGAAAGAATACTGACTGGATCCACCAGTACGATGGCGGCCAGGCAACATACCCAGACCGACCACCCACTCCACTGCCTACCACTTAATTGAAGCGCTCCCCACACAATCAGTGCAACCACCGTACGTAATGCAGGAGGTTGTAAACCCGTTAGCCATGCATAGAATGCCGCACTGGCTATTCCGCCAACCAGCGGTACCTGCCAGTGGAGCCATCGTGTCGGCATAAAAAATTGTCCGCCGCGTATCAACCCGCCGACCAGTAGTGCGGCAAAAGCAATGTGCAGCCCGGAAATGGCCATCAAATGCGCAGTGCCGGTATCACGCATTATGGTTTTCACCTCTTGCGAAACGGATAATCGTTCCCCCATTCCCAGGCCCAGTATGACCTGCTGCCAGGGATACGTGGCCAGAGCGGTATTGAGTGAAGAGAGGTAACGAGCACGCAAACTGCATTTTGGCATGATAACCGTGGCCTGCAGAAAACGCCCAGTCAGCACCTGATGCTGTGCTAGCGCATAACGCTGGCTATCAAATCCACCTTCATTCAACTGCCCATGTACCGCACGAACCTTGAGCGTCATATCCCATTGCTGGCCCGCACAAACATCGCCGGGTAAATACTGTCCGTACAGCACGATCCCCACTGCTGGAAATATCCGGCGTCCCCGGAGGTGCGTTATTTTCCCGTAGTGTGTCGTCTTATTGTCCGTACTGGTAATCTGGACGATGGCCTGCTGGGTCCTGGCAGGGAGCGTATTACTCGCCCAGATCGCTTCTTTCGCCGCCAGTATTCCCCAGAGAAAGAACAACAGGGTTAATCCGGTGTATTGCAGATATTTGCGAGGAATAAGACAGAGCATACATGCCAGACAAAACAGACCACTGAAATACAGCGCTCCAGGCAGCACTGGCAATAGCGTAAGTGGCAGCATGCCGCACAACGCACACAAACTCACCGTTGTTATTTTCATCAGACACCTCCCTGTTGGCGGAAGTGTGCAGTACAGCTTAACGGTTGTCTGGTGAAAATTGTCCGTTAAACGCGGTGGGTTCCGCGGTTTTTACATGGGAAATGTAACGTGCAAATTAACTGCGAGGAGGCATTCAAATATGGGTGTCAAAATGAAAAAAGCACCCATTCAGGTGCTTTTTCGCGCTTAAGTTTCTTTTAAAACTTAACCGTAAATATTGGCGCGATCGCGCAGTTCTTTACCCGGTTTAAAGTGCGGAACATATTTCCCTTCCAGATCCACTTTATCGCCAGTCTTCGGATTACGTCCGGTGCGTGGTGCGCGGTAATGCAAAGAAAAACTGCCGAAACCGCGGATTTCAATACGCTCGCCCTGCGCAAGAGTCGAGGCCATATGTTCCAGCATCTCTTTTACTGCATCTTCAACCGCTTTCGCGGGAATATGAGGTTGCTGGGTTGCAAGTCTTTCAATCAATTCTGACTTGGTCATGATTCCTCCGGTTCCTTAAAGGCAAAATTAGCTGCTGCATTGATTAAGGGCGGCCGTAGCCGCCCTTTGTCATTGATTACAGGACGAATCCTGTCATCTGTCAAGCTACTCGTCACCCTTTGTGCTGTTGATAGCACAAAGGAATGAGAGAGTACTCGATATTACTCGCCTTTAGCTGCTTTGAAAGCTTCAGCCATTGCGTTGTTGGAGAAGTTTGCATCTTCCTGTTTGTTAACAGTTGCGATTGCATCTTTCTCATCAGCTTCGTCTTTAGCACGAACAGACAGGCTGATTGCACGGTTCTTACGATCAACGCCGGTGAATTTAGCTTCAACGTCGTCGCCTACGCTCAGAACCAGAGTTGCATCTTCAACGCGGTCACGTGAAGCTTCAGAAGCGCGCAGGTAACCTTCAACGCCGTCAGCCAGTTCTACGGTTGCGCCTTTAGCGTCAACTGCAGTCACTTTACCGTTTACGATTGCGCCTTTCTTGTTCAGTGCAACCCAGTTGTTGAACGGATCTTCTGCGAGCTGTTTAACGCCCAGAGAGATACGCTCACGTTCTGCATCAACCTGCAGAACAACTGCTGCGATTTCGTCGCCTTTTTTGTATTCACGAACTGCTTCTTCGCCTGCAACGTTCCAGGAGATGTCAGACAGGTGAACCAGGCCGTCGATGCCGCCGTCCAGGCCGATGAAGATACCGAAGTCAGTGATAGACTTGATTTTACCTTCAACACGGTCGCCCTTGTTGTGGGTTTCCGCGAACTGCTGCCATGGGTTGTTTTTGCACTGCTTCAGACCCAGGGAGATACGACGACGTTCTTCGTCGATATCCAGAACCATAACTTCCACTACATCGCCAACGTTAACAACTTTGGACGGGTGGATGTTTTTGTTGGTCCAATCCATTTCGGAAACGTGAACCAGGCCTTCAACGCCTTCTTCGATTTCAACGAAGCAGCCGTAGTCGGTCAGGTTGGTCACGCGACCAGTCAGTTTGGTACCTTCCGGATAACGCTTAGCGATAGCTACCCATGGATCTTCGCCCAGCTGTTTCAGGCCCAGAGATACACGAGTACGCTCGCGGTCGAACTTCAGCACTTTAACAGTGATTTCGTCGCCAACGTTTACGATTTCGCTCGGATGCTTAACGCGTTTCCATGCCATGTCGGTGATGTGCAGCAGGCCGTCAACGCCACCCAGATCAACGAATGCACCGTAGTCAGTGAGGTTCTTAACGATACCTTTAACTTCCATGCCTTCCTGCAGGTTTTCCAGCAGCTGATCGCGTTCTGCGCTGTTTTCGGATTCGATAACGGCACGACGGGAAACAACAACGTTGTTACGCTTCTGATCCAGCTTGATTACTTTGAACTCAAGCTCTTTGCCTTCCAGGTGCAGCGTGTCGCGGACCGGACGAACGTCTACCAGGGAACCCGGCAGGAACGCGCGAATACCATTCAGCTCAACAGTGAAGCCACCCTTGACTTTGCCATTGATAACACCAGTAACGGTCGCAGCTTCTTCGTAAGCTTTTTCCAGCGTGATCCAAGCTTCATGACGCTTAGCTTTTTCACGGGACAGCAGAGTTTCACCGAAGCCGTCTTCTACTGCATCCAGAGCAACATCAACTTCGTCACCAACCTGGATTTCCAGCTCGCCCTGGGCATTTTTGAACTGCTCTGCCGGAATGGCAGACTCAGATTTCAGACCGGCATCAACCAGTACGATATCTTTGTCGATAGCAACAACAACACCACGAACGATGGAACCCGGACGGGTTTCGATTTCTTTTAAGGATTCTTCAAACAGTTGAGCAAAAGATTCAGTCATGTTTAATCTTCAGGTTTCATATTTAACGTCCACCTGGCTCCATGCCGGATGGGGTTGTTTAACATACCCGCTGTCATTCCATTGCAACGGGGGTACTGCAAATTCGGTCGCACTTAAGCGAGTGCCAGTTTTTGGCGCGCGTATTGTAACGCTTTTTCAATCACTTGCTCAATGCTTAATCGGGTTGAGTCCAAAACTAAAGCATCGGCAGCAGGAACTAATGGCGCTACAGCACGATTACGATCGCGGTCGTCGCGTTCTTCGATCTCGGCCAAAAGGCGTTCAAAGTTAACACTAAAGCCCTTCTCCTGCAACTGTAGCATACGTCGATGCGCACGTTCTTGCGAGGACGCGTCCAGAAAAATTTTCACCGGTGCGTCAGGGAACACCACTGTCCCCATATCACGTCCGTCAGCGATCAATCCCGGCGCTTCGCGAAAGGCGCGTTGGCGACGTAAAAGTGCTTCACGAACACGAGGAAACGCAGCCACCTGAGATGCAGCATTAGCCACCTCCTGGGTGCGGATTTCACCGCTAACATCTTCACCTTCCAGAATAACTTCCAGATTGCCGTCTGTTGAGATAAAGCGCACATCCAGATGCGACGCAAGCGGGACCAGCGCATCTTCAGAAGCGACATCAACATGGTGATGTAACGCCGCGAGCGCCAGTACACGATAAATCGCGCCAGAATCTAACAGATGCCACTGCAATGCTTCCGCCATTGCCTTGCACAAGGTGCCTTTACCTGCACCGCTTGGGCCATCAATGGTAATAACCGGGGCAATTGCCGTCATCTTTTTCTCCTTAAACAGGCATACCGTTAACGTGAACGCCGCGCATTATACGCGCCAACGTCAACGATCGTTATCTTTGTGTGAAAAATACAGAGTCATTGAAGCTGAGTGTAGAATAAATGGACAATCGGGGATGTCAGAAAGCGTAAGAATGTGCCGCACCCGATGGTGCGGCGATCAAATCAGACAGGCGTACTAATACGCGCCAGCTGTTCAAAGTAATCCGGGAAGGTTTTTGCGGTACATTTAGGGTCAAGAATAGTAACTGGCGTATCAGATAACGCCACCAGAGAGAAACACATCGCCATACGGTGATCGTTATAGGTCGCGATGTCCGCGAATGTTAACGATGCTGGCGGTGTAATACGGATAAAATCATGCCCCTCTTCCACTTCAGCACCAACTTTACGTAACTCTGTCGCCATTGCGAACAGACGGTCGGTCTCTTTGACACGCCAGTTGTAGATATTACGTAAGGTCGTCGTACCTTTAGCAAAAAGCGCTGCGGTGGCAATGGTCATTGCCGCATCCGGGATGTGATTCATGTCCATATCAACAGCGTTTAATTCGCCGCGCGTACAGGCTATGAAGTCGTCCCCCCAGGTAATGGTCGCGCCCATTTTTTCCAGCACATCAGCGAAACGAATATCGCCCTGCATACTATTGCGGCCAATCCCAGTGACTTTTACTGTACCGCCTTTAATCGCTCCGGCAGCGAGGAAGTAAGAGGCTGATGACGCATCCCCTTCTACCAGGTAATGACCCGGAGACTGGTACTGCTGCCCCCCCTGCACCACAAAGCGCTGGTAATTCTGGTTCTCAATTTCAACACCAAACGTTTTCATCAAATTCAGTGTGATGTCGATGTAGGGTTTTGACACCAGTTCGCCTTTAATCGCGATCGTCGTATCCTGCGGTGCCAGCGGTGCGGTCATCAATAACGCCGTCAGGAACTGGCTGGAAACACTGCCGTCAACCTCTACCTGCCCGCCAACAAAACCACCGCGCAGACGTAAAGGCGGATAGTTTTCCTGCTCAAGGTATTCAATCTCTGCTCCGCCCTGGCGTAGTGCATCTACCAGATGACCAATCGGGCGCTCTTTCATGCGCGGTTCACCCGTCAGCACGATATCATTATTTCCCAGACACAGCGCAGCAGCTAAAGGGCGCATCGCGGTTCCGGCATTGCCAAGAAACAGTTCGACAGCGCCTTCGGCATGTAATGGGCCACCATTGCCAGTAATTTCACAGCGAGTGCGATCGGCTGAAAGGGTATAGCTAATCCCTAACGCGTTCAGAGCATTGAGCATATGGCGAACATCATCGCTGTCCAGCAGGTTTGTAAGGACAGTAGTACCATTCGCTAATGCAGCCAGCAGCAAAGCGCGGTTAGAAACACTTTTGGATCCAGGCAGATTGATGGTGCCATCCACCCGCGCAATGGGTTGTAACGTCAGGGATTCCATGAAACTTAACTCTCAAAAACAGACATAAAAACCCCCACAGGCTGGCTGCGGGGATGAAAAGAAACAACAAATTAACCGCGGCGACGCTCGAAATCGATCATGAAATCGGTCAGCGCTTTCACACCTTCAAGCGGCATGGCATTGTAGATAGACGCTCGCATACCGCCGACAACCCGATGTCCTTTCAGCGCATGCAAACCCGCTGCGAACGACTCTTCCAGGAAGAGTTTATCCAGCGAGCTGTCAGCTAACTGGAACGGTACGTTCATGCGTGAGCGGTTAGACTTCGCGACATCATTGCGGTAGAAGTCACTGTTATCAATCACGCTATACAGTAGCTCTGCTTTTTGCTGGTTAATTTTATCCATAGCATTAACACCACCCTGTTCTTTCAGCCATTTAAAGACCAGACCAGAAAGATACCAGGCAAAAGTCGGTGGTGTATTGAACATGGAGTCATTGTCGTTCAGTACGGTGTAGTCAAGGATCGACGGACAGGACACGTGGGCTTTACCCAGTAAATCTTCACGAACAATAACAATCGTCAGCCCTGCCGGACCGATATTCTTCTGTGCTCCAGCATAGATAACGCCATAGCGGCTAACATCCAGCGGGCCGGAAAGAATGGTGGAGGATAGATCCGCCGTCACCACCACATTGCTGGCAAACTTCGGCGTTTCATCGATCGCAATGCCATCGATGGTTTCATTCGGACAATAGTGCAGGTACGCCGCGTTATCAGAAAGCTGCCATTCGCTCATTGGCTTGACAGCACGCAGGCCGTCAACGGTAACTTTGGCATCAATAACATTCGGCGTGCAGTACTTTTTCGCTTCTTTAATAGCACTGGCTGCCCAGTAACCGGCATCAACGTAATCTGCCGTAGTTTTATTACCCAGAATATTTAATGGGATACCGGCAAACTGCCCACGACCACCACCATGGCAGAACAACACTTTATAGTTGGAGGGGATACTGAGAAGATCGCGAAAATCCTGCTCGGCTTCCTCTGCGACCTGAATAAACTCTTTACCCCGGTGGCTAATTTCCATTACCGACGTGCCAAGACCATTCCAGTCACAAAGATCCTGTTGAGCCAGTTTAAGTACTTCTGCCGGTAGCATTGCCGGACCTGAACTAAAATTGAAGACCTGAGCCATTTCCCCTCACCACGTTGTGTTGTTATCCGATCAACATCCTGTCGTTACGATAATTCCTGTGACAGACATTGGGTATAAGTTATTCCTGTGGATATCGGTTTTATCATTCAGTGACACGCGCCGCAATGGGTAAAAATGACCAGGGTAAAAATGAGCGATGCATCACACAACAGAATCTATCGGATTGACGGAAAAAAACCGAGATTTTCGCTGTCAGGTGACGCGTTTTGCCCGGCTGGCCTTCGACCATTCTGGATTTGCACAGCGCGGACATAATTGATGATCGCCCGCACTCATTTGGATCACTTCACTACAACGTACGCAGGCATAGTCTCCCGCTTCAGGTACAACCTTAAATCGTTGTGTGCAGTGTTTGGGAAGAATGCTTAGTCCGGGTTTGATCTGTTTATCCTCGAAAAAATAGACGCTAATCTGCCCGTTCGTTTCAAGAATCGCCAGCCTGACCTGCCCAAGTTGCTCGACACCATTGAGACGTAGCTCCATAAAGAATTCGAATTCCGTCATATTGGCGTTGTGAAGCTTTGACCATGCCAGTTCGCCATCCTCAACGATGACCACTGGCTTGCCTTCCAGCAAATCCTCCAGCTTTTCGCTATGTGCCATTAACCACATCACTAAACGATAAAGCAGCGCCAGGGTCATAAAAACCACCAGTACCGGAAGCATAGGGACATCGTCATAGAACGCCACATCACCCGCAGCTGAACCCAGCGTCAAAATAATCAGCACTTCAAAAAGTGACATCTGACGAACGCCACGCCGTCCTGTGAGCTTTAAGAAAAGGAAAACTAATATAAAGGTATAGAGGCTACGCAGAGCAACCTCGCCAAGAAAATCCATTGGCACCTTATCAAGAGCCATACGCTGCAAATCAAATGCTTTCATTCTTACGCTCTAAACGTTGTGGACTGTGTGAAAGCATAGCCAATACTTTTATTTACGCCGCAGTGGTAGCTGCGATAGCGCCATTCATTTAAAACCCGTATCATTGCGCGCTTTCCGTACGACAAAAGTGATTTTCATGACGCAAACATTTATCCCCGGCAAAGATGCCGCTCTGGAAGATTCCATCGCCCGCTTCCAGCAAAAATTGCTCGACCTCGGTTTCCATATTGAAGAAGCTTCATGGTTAAACCCCGTTCCTAACGTCTGGTCTGTACATATCCGCGATAAAGAGTGCGCACTGTGCTTCACCAACGGTAAGGGCGCGACGAAAAAAGCAGCGCTGGCTTCCGCGCTGGGTGAATATTTTGAGCGTCTGTCCACTAACTACTTCTTTGCTGATTTCTGGTTGGGTGAAACCATCGCTAACAGTCCGTTCGTGCATTATCCGAACGAAAAATGGTTCCCGTTGACCGAAGACGACAACGTTCCGGAAGGTCTGCTGGATCCGCGTCTGCGCGCATTCTACGATCCAGAAAATGAACTGACCGGAAGCATGCTTATCGATCTGCAGTCAGGCAATGAAGAACGCGGTGTCTGCGGCCTGCCGTTTACCCGCCAGTCTGATAACCAGACCGTCTATATTCCGATGAACATTATCGGCAACCTGTACGTATCTAACGGGATGTCCGCCGGTAACACGCCTAATGAAGCGCGCGTTCAGGGTTTGTCTGAGGTCTTTGAACGTTATGTGAAGAATCGTATTATCGCGGAAAGCATCAGCCTGCCGGAAATTCCTGCCGACGTGCTGGCGCGCTATCCGGCGGTTGTCGAGTCCATCGCCAAACTGGAAGCGGAAGGTTTCCCGATTTTCGCGTATGACGGCTCTCTGGGCGGCAAATACCCAGTAATCTGCGTGGTTTTGTTTAACCCTGCCAATGGCACCTGCTTTGCTTCATTCGGCGCACATCCTGATTTTGGCGTGGCACTGGAACGTACAGTCACCGAACTGTTACAAGGCCGTGGTCTGAAAGATCTCGATGTGTTCACTCCGCCGACCTTCGACGACGAAGAAGTCGCTGAACACACCAACCTCGAAACTCATTTCATCGATTCCAGCGGCTTGATCTCCTGGGATCTGTTCAAACAGGATGCTGATTATCCGTTCGTCGACTGGAATTTCTCCGGAACCACGGAACAGGAGTTCGCCACCCTGATGGCTATCTTCAACACTGAAGATAAAGAAGTGTATATCGCCGACTACGAACACCTGGGCGTGTACGCTTGCCGCATTATCGTTCCCGGTATGTCTGACATCTATCCGGCTGAAGATTTGTGGTTAGCGAACAACGGTATGGGCGCGCATTTGCGTGAGACAATCCTTTCTCTGCCGGGCAGTGAATGGGATAAAGAAGACTATCTCAATCTGCTCGAACAACTGGATGAAGAAGGTTTTGACGACTTTACTCGCGTGCGTGAACTGCTGGGCCTGGCGACTGGTCCGGACAACGGTTGGTCTACCCTGCGCATTGGCGAGTTAAAAGTCATGCTGGCTCTGGCTGGTGGCGACCTGGAGCAGGCATTGATTTGGACGGAATGGACGATGGAATTTAACGCCTCTGTCTTTAGCGCCGAACGTGCAAACTATTACCGTTGTCTGCAAACGCTGTTGCTGCTGTCGCAAGAAGAAGATCGGCAACCGCTGCAATATCTGAATGCCTTTGTTCGCATGTACGGTGCTGATGCCGTTGAAGCGGCAAGTGCGGCATTGAGCGGAGAAGCGCCTTTCTATGGCCTCCAGCCCGTTGACAACGATCTGCAAGCGTTCCCGGCACATCAGTCTTTGCTGAAAGCCTACGAAAAATTGCAGCGTGCTAAAGCAGCACACTGGTCAAAATAGTGGCAAACAGCCTACTCTGAGTAGGCTTCAACAATTGACTACGCTATATTACGGGGCGCTTTTAGTGCCCCATTTTTTTATTTTTGCGTAATCAAAAATAAATGTAAAAGCAAGGTTAAATATTAGTAGTTGATATTAAAAAAATTAACTTAGTAATGTTACCTTTTATTGCAATTACTCCATTTTAATTAACTGCTCAACAGGGGGCAAAAGGAAAAAATTCAACTCACTTTATAATTTTTAAAATTTATTTTTACTTGGATAATCAAAAAGTTACACCGTAATTGCATAAAAACCATGCGTCTTACGGGCCTATAAGCCAGGCGAGATATGATCTATATCAAATTCTCATCTATAATGCTTTGTTAGTATCTCGTCGCCGACTTAATAAAGAGAGAGTTAGTGTGAAAGCTGACAACCCTTTTGATCTTATTCTACCTGCTGCAATGGCCAAAGTTGCCGAAGAAGCAGGCGTCTATAAAGCAACGAAACATCCGCTTAAGACGTTCTATCTGGCAATTACTGCCGGTGTATTCATTTCAATTGCCTTTGTTTTCTATATCACCGCCACCACCGGCACCGGAACAATGCCTTTCGGTATGGCAAAATTGGTGGGTGGTATCTGCTTTTCCCTGGGGTTGATCCTGTGTGTTGTCTGCGGTGCAGACCTCTTCACCTCAACGGTACTGATTGTCGTCGCTAAGGCGAGTGGTCGTATTACCTGGGGCCAACTGGCAAAGAACTGGCTTAACGTATATGTCGGCAACCTGATTGGCGCCCTCATCTTCGTGTTACTGATGTGGCTTTCTGGCGAGTACATGACCGCCAATGGCGCATGGGGGCTTAACGTTCTACAAACAGCCGATCACAAAGTGCACCATACTTTTGTTGAGGCTGTTAGCCTTGGCATTCTGGCTAACCTGATGGTATGTCTGGCCGTATGGATGAGCTACTCAGGTCGCAGCCTGATGGACAAAGCGTTTATCATGGTATTACCGGTCGCAATGTTTGTTGCCAGCGGTTTTGAGCACAGTATCGCAAACATGTTTATGATCCCTATGGGTATCGTAATACGCGATTTCGCCACCCCGGAATTCTGGACCGCAGTCGGTTCCTCTCCGGAGAATTTTTCTCACCTGACCGTGATGAATTTCATCACCGATAACCTGATTCCGGTTACGATCGGTAACATTATCGGCGGCGGTTTGTTGGTCGGGTTGACATACTGGGTCATTTACCTGCGTGGTAACGATCATCATTAATTTGTTGATGTTCATTACACGCAGTAAATAAAAAATCCACTTAAGAAGGTAGGTGTTACATGTCCGAGCTTAATGAAAAGTTAGCCACAGCCTGGGAAGGTTTTACCAAAGGTGATTGGCAGAATGAAGTAAACGTCCGTGACTTCATTCAGAAAAACTACACTCCGTACGAGGGTGACGAGTCCTTCCTGGCTGGCGCGACTGAAGCGACCACCGCACTGTGGGACAGCGTGATGGAAGGCGTTAAACAGGAAAACCGCACTCACGCGCCTGTTGACTTTGACACCTCCGTTGCTTCTACCATCACTTCTCACGACGCTGGTTACATCAACAAAGCGCTCGAGAAAATTGTTGGTCTGCAGACTGAAGCTCCGCTGAAACGTGCAATTATCCCGTTTGGCGGCATCAAAATGGTTGAAGGTTCCTGCAAAGCGTACAATCGCGAACTGGACCCGATGCTGAAAAAAATCTTCACCGAATACCGCAAAACCCACAACCAGGGTGTATTCGATGTTTATACCAAAGACATTCTGAACTGCCGTAAATCCGGTGTTCTGACTGGTCTGCCAGATGCGTATGGCCGTGGTCGTATCATCGGTGACTACCGTCGCGTTGCGCTGTACGGTATCGACTACCTGATGAAAGACAAATACGCTCAGTTCGTTTCTCTGCAATCCGATCTGGAAAATGGCGTAAACCTGGAAGCGACTATCCGTCTGCGTGAAGAAATCGCTGAACAGCACCGCGCGCTGGGTCAGATCAAAGAAATGGCTGCTAAATATGGCTGCGATATCTCTGGTCCGGCTACCAACGCTCAGGAAGCTATCCAGTGGACCTACTTCGGCTACCTGGCCGCTGTTAAGTCTCAGAACGGTGCAGCAATGTCCTTCGGTCGTGTATCCACCTTCCTGGATGCTTACATCGAACGCGATATCAAAGCAGGCAAAATCACCGAGCAAGACGCTCAGGAAATGATTGACCACCTGGTCATGAAACTGCGTATGGTTCGCTTCCTGCGTACCCCTGAATATGATGAACTGTTCTCCGGTGACCCGATTTGGGCAACTGAATCTATCGGTGGTATGGGCGTTGACGGCCGTACTCTGGTTACCAAAAACAGCTTCCGCTTCCTGAACACCCTGTACACCATGGGTCCTTCTCCGGAGCCGAACATCACCGTTCTGTGGTCTGAAAAACTGCCTCTGAACTTCAAGAAATTCGCCGCTAAAGTGTCCATCGATACCTCTTCTCTGCAGTACGAGAACGATGACCTGATGCGTCCGGACTTCAACAACGACGATTACGCTATCGCTTGCTGCGTAAGCCCAATGGTTGTTGGTAAACAAATGCAGTTCTTCGGTGCGCGTGCAAACCTGGCGAAAACCATGCTGTACGCAATCAACGGCGGCGTTGATGAAAAACTGAAAATGCAGGTTGGTCCTAAGTCTGAGCCGATCAAAGGCGACGTCCTGAACTTCGACGAAGTTATGGAGCGCATGGATCACTTCATGGACTGGCTGGCAAAACAGTACGTCACCGCACTGAACGTTATCCACTACATGCACGATAAGTACAGCTACGAAGCCTCTCTGATGGCGCTGCACGACCGTGATGTTATCCGCACCATGGCGTGTGGTATCGCTGGTCTGTCCGTTGCTGCAGACTCCCTGTCTGCAATCAAATATGCGAAAGTTAAACCGATTCGTGACGAAGACGGCCTGGCTGTTGACTTCGAAATCGAAGGCGAATACCCGCAGTTTGGTAACAACGACTCTCGCGTTGATGACATGGCGGTTGACCTGGTAGAACGTTTCATGAAGAAAATTCAGAAACTGACTACCTACCGTAACGCTATCCCGACTCAGTCTGTTCTGACCATCACTTCTAACGTTGTGTATGGTAAGAAAACAGGTAACACCCCAGATGGTCGTCGTGCTGGCGCGCCGTTCGGACCTGGTGCTAACCCAATGCACGGTCGTGACCAGAAAGGTGCTGTTGCCTCTCTGACCTCTGTTGCAAAACTGCCGTTTGCTTACGCTAAAGATGGTATCTCTTACACCTTCTCTATCGTTCCGAACGCTCTGGGTAAAGACGACGAAGTTCGTAAGACCAACCTGGCTGGTCTGATGGATGGTTACTTCCACCATGAAGCGTCCATCGAAGGTGGTCAGCACCTGAACGTGAACGTCATGAACCGCGAAATGCTGCTGGATGCGATGGAACATCCGGAAAAATATCCGCAGCTGACCATCCGTGTTTCTGGCTACGCAGTACGTTTTAACTCCCTGACTAAAGAACAGCAGCAGGACGTTATCACTCGTACCTTCACTCAGACCATGTAATTCCCAGTCTGACTGAAAAAGCGTACAATAAAGGCTCCACGTAAGTGGGGCCTTTTTAACAACTAAGTCTCTTTCGCCAGCTATCTATACTTATGGATGACTGCCAAAACAGACTCGACACAGTGAACAACTGTGCACTAACACAGGCCCCGGATGGGCCACACCTGGAGAAACACCGCAATGTCAGTTATTGGTCGCATTCACTCCTTTGAATCCTGTGGCACCGTAGACGGCCCAGGCATCCGTTTTATCACTTTCTTCCAGGGCTGCCTGATGCGCTGCCTGTATTGCCACAACCGTGATACGTGGGATACGCACGGTGGCAAAGAAGTTACTGTCGAAGAGTTAATGAAAGAAGTGGTGACTTATCGCCACTTTATGAATGCTTCCGGTGGCGGCGTAACGGCATCCGGCGGTGAGGCCATCCTGCAGGCTGAATTTGTTCGTGACTGGTTTCGTGCCTGTAAGAAAGAAGGCATTCATACCTGTCTTGATACTAACGGTTTTGTTCGCCGCTACGATCCAGTTATTGATGAACTGCTGGAAGTGACTGACCTGGTGATGCTCGATCTTAAACAGATGAACGACGAAATCCATCAGAACCTTGTGGGTGTATCTAACCATCGTACACTGGAATTTGCTCGCTACCTGTCCAACAAAGATATTAAAGTGTGGATCCGCTACGTTGTCGTCCCCGGTTGGTCTGACGATGACGATTCCGCGCACCGTCTGGGTGAGTTTACCCGTGATATGGGCAACGTAGAAAAAATCGAACTACTGCCTTATCACGAGTTGGGTAAACACAAATGGGTGGCGATGGGCGAAGAGTACAAACTGGATGGTGTTAAGCCGCCGAAGAAAGAGACCATGGAGCGCGTGAAAGGTATCCTTGAGCAATATGGTCACAAAGTGATGTATTGATTTTTTGCCTCATCGAAACGGCTGCCATCAGGGCAGCCGTTTTGCTATCTAAAGCATCTGATATTCAGGTCATAACAAAGGAAAGGATGTGAAGCGCTTATTCATCTCAGGAGTTTTACTGCTGTCAGCCCAGTGCGTAAATGCCGCCAGCAGCTGCGATATCAATGCCATCGTCCAGCATGCGTGGCCAGATGCAACATCTACACCGCAGGGCATCATCACCAAAGATAACCAGGTTATCACCACCAGCGCCAATTCTCCCCAAAGCGCAATTTGCAAGGTCTGGCCGGCACAACCGGAGCTGACACTGGCAGCGGTTCCATTGATGTCTCAGCAGTATACCGATTACGATCACTCAGGCGATCTGGAACTTCTGGTACTGGATTCCGCTACCCTCAACGTCAAACAGCGATTAAATCTTCCTACGCGTATGGACGATGACGCTTTTCGTATTACAGGCATTACTCTTGATACAGCACGCTGGAAAGTTAAACCTAACCAGACTGCATTCGGCTTGCATATCATGCGCAACGGCAGCTCACGAGTGAACCCTATGAGTGAAGATGCACTGTCGCTGTTTGTCATTGAGGATAACCAGTTACGGACAATATTAAACGGTATTGTGCTTGAAAATAGCAGCGGCGAATGGGATGGAAACTGTGCAGGCACATTTAACGATGTTAAACGCACCCTGGCTCTGGAACCCGGCTCACAGAAGGGATACGCCAATATACGGGTAACCGAGAAAAACGTAGCATCCACCACACATACTGACGCCAATGGCGAGTGTGTATCAAAGGACAAACCAGGCAAAACGACAACATTGCTACGATATGATGGCAAGCACTATGTCGTACCCAAATCCCTTATGCCTCTGGAATAAGAGCACCATAACGTCTGAAAAGCAGCCATGAGACGCATTTGTCATTGCTATGCCTTGACCACGCCAGTATGTTTTCCTGGCTAGCCTGAAGTACGGATAATTATTGTACTTGTCGCATCTGATGGCACTCAGCATATCAGGATTATTCAACAGCTGGTGTGCTGGCTGGATGAGGCTGAGCATCTGCAACAACTCGCCACTGTTAGCAGCCAACAGGAACTTCACGCTATTTTACTTAATACAACTCAGACATGCGCCACAGAGTTTGGTGTATGCCCAGCCTTACGAAGCAGCATCAGCAAATAAATAAACGACACACTGGCGATCATAATAAACAACACGCTGTCAGAATAATTCTGCATCAGCATGGCGGTAAATGACGGTCCAAGCAGGCTACCCACGGTATAGCTTAATAACAGTGCCTGATTCATGGCGACCAGTTGATGATGCTCAACTTTCTCGCAGGCCCAGGCCATTGCTACCGGATAGAGGGTAAAACCTGCCGCTCCCAGCATGAACAACGCGGGTGCCATCGCCGCCTGATTCAGCATAGCGATACTACCGAGGATCACCACGAACACCTGCACACGCAAAACCAACAGACGGCCTAATTTATCCGCAAGACGACCAATCGGCCATTGCCCCAGAATCCCGGCGCTGACCAGAACGGCCATCCAGAAGCCAATGCTGGCATTGCTGACTCCCTGATGATTGAGATACAGCGGCATCAAACCGTACAAAGAACCCAGCACAATTCCGGAAATAATACAGCCATTCACGCCCAGACGAGCCTGTCGAAGCTTCAACATGGAGGCAATTGGGGTCGTCGAATGATGATCATCACTCTGTTGGTTCACAATGCGCGTAAAGAGCAACGGTAAGACACCGGCCAGGATCGTGCCAGTAACCCATGGCAGAACGCTCATTAATTCTGTCGATACTTTACTGACCAACAGCTGTCCTAAAAACGTCCCCACGTAATAGACCATCATATATGCAGCAAGTAAGCGTCCGCGATTACGCGAAGTTCCGCTGCACATTAGCGCGCTTTCCACCACCACCCAAATCATGGCGCAACCTACGCCCGCAATAAAGCGCCAGGTCATCCAGCTCCAGAATCCCACCATAACGCCCAATCCCACACAACCCACTGCAAAAATAAACGATGCAATGTAATAGCTGCGATTAAAGCCAAGGTGTCTAATTAAATACCCGGTAAGTAATGTCCCAATCAGATTGCCGGTGAAATAAGACGAGCTGACCACTCCCACTTGCCAGGTTGGCAAATTTTCATGGGCGAGCCAAAGCGGGACGAGCGTGTTTAACACGGCGATCGCCAGGGTCAATAGAAGCAGCCCGCACAGCAGCAGCATGACGGGTCGGGTATAGGTGGACATGAATAAAAACCGTGAGGAAGTTCAAATTTCATGCGCATCATGCCACTGCCAAAAACATTGTCAATCGGCTGACTACGGCCTGTAGCACGATTTCAATGTGATCGATTTGAAATACTAATTCTCATCATCAATGATGATAATCTGCCTGACGCCATCTGATTGTTTAAATTGATCTAAAACAAAACTGCCCCGTTACGTTCAGTCGAAAAATTTCATGGTTCATTTTGTCTTTTTTTCTGTTATTACCAGTCAGATGTAAAAAAACCGGGGTATTAACCCCGGCTTTCATATCATGCCGACAAACAGACTTTAACTGGCAACTGCCATGCCGACTGTCATATGCAGACCATAAAACACGCCGCGACCGATCAATTCACCCACCAACAGCAGTATAAATGCGACTGAAAGCAGTGGTATTGCTGGTTGATAGCCTTTTACTTGCGGCACTATCCAGCAGCACAGCGCTAAAGCCAATGCCACAATACGCCATGCCATCAGCGAACCGTAATCCGGCACAAGGGTAGATGCCTGCTGAATTGAACTGTGGATAGTTGCCAACTCAGCCCCCTGCATCACGGACATGATGGCGCTTACCACCAGTGCAAGTACTGAAATAGCCGGCAGCAGTCGCATTGCCCAACCATCAATTCCGGCAACGCGCAGCAGCAAATAACCCAGCAGTGGCCCCCCCATAAATAGCGTCAGGAAGAAGCCCAGCGGCGTCCAGATACTGAACCAAGTTGGTACCGTATCAATGGTGTTATACACACGTACCATCATCCAGACAAAAGCTACGCCCAGTACCATGGTGGCAACCAGCCAAAGATTACGTAATGCTGGTGACATTTTTTTCAATACCGCCAACAACCAACCGATACCACCAACGGCGAAGAAGAGCGAGCCGCTGGCGATTTCATTACTCAGTGCAGAAGAACCTACACGGTTGAGTGAGTTAAAGGCTCGCACAGGTGACCCCAGGTGCAGCATGGAAGCAATAAAACCGATCCCCATTAACACCCACAAGCCAAACATACAGGCAATCACACGTTGT
This sequence comes from Citrobacter sp. S-77, assembly GCF_963864895.1. Taxonomy (NCBI): domain Bacteria; kingdom Pseudomonadati; phylum Pseudomonadota; class Gammaproteobacteria; order Enterobacterales; family Enterobacteriaceae; genus Citrobacter; species Citrobacter sp. S-77. The sequence goes on along the minus strand of NZ_CAWLWU010000002.1, from coordinate 1,437,893 downwards.
TGTGATTCAGGGCGTAAATCCCCTTTCATCAGCGCCAGTGCCAGAACAATAAAGCCACCAACCACACACTGTCCGAAAACAGTGAAGATCATCAGCGGCCACTCATGCCATCCACTTCCCATCTTACACCTCCTTCGGATTTGCCAGATAACCCGTGGTATCCCCTGTAGGGCGGCTATTGGCGTTAGGCTTGATCACAATACAAGGTTTGGTGAAGTGCGCACCCGGCAATGGCGCAACCGCAGCCAGTTCTCCGTGCTTTTTACGCAGTTCATCAATCGGGCCAAAATCCAGTGCACGTAACGGGCAGGACTCAACGCAGATTGGTTTTTTACCCTCTGCAACACGGTCATGACAGCCATCACACTTGGTCATATGCCCTTTAGCAGCATTGTATTGCGGAGCGCCATAAGGGCAGGCCATATGGCAATAACGACATCCGATGCACACGTCCTCATCAACGACCACAAAACCATCTTCACGTTTGTGCATAGCTCCGCTCGGACAAACCTTGGTGCAGGCCGGGTCTTCGCAGTGGTTACATGCGATGGAGAGATAATAGGCAAAAACGTTTTGATGCCAGACGCCGTTATCTTCCTGCCAGTCGCCGCCAGCGTATTCATAAATACGACGGAAGCTGACATCCGGAGTTAAATCTTTGTAGTCTTTGCAGGCCAGTTCGCAGGTTTTGCAACCGGTGCAACGGCTGGAATCAATAAAAAATCCATACTGGGTTGTCATCGGTTACTCCTTACACCTTTTCAACCTGAACAAGGTTCGTATGTGACGGGTTCCCCTTGGCGAGAGGAGAAGGACGCTGGGTTGTCAGCACGTTAATACAACCGCCCTGATCCACACGTTTCACATCCGGGTCATACCATGCCCCCTCACCTAACGCCACAACGCCTGGCATCATACGTGGCGTTACTTTCGCCTCAATATGCACCTCGCCACGGTCATTAAAGATACGTACTTTGTCGCCGTTGTTAATACCACGTCTTTGCGCGTCCAGCGGGTTAATCCACATTTCCTGGCGGCAAGATGCTTTCAGAACATCAACGTTGCCATAGGTTGAGTGAACGCGAGACTTATAGTGAAATCCCGTCAACTGCAGGGGAAATTTATCCGCCAACGGATCGTTTAAGCTTTCAAATCCCGGGGCGTAGATTGGCAATGGATCAATCACGTCGTCTTCAGGCAGTTCCCAGGTTGCTGCGATATCCGCCAGTTCCTGAGAATAAATTTCGATCTTGCCCGATGGCGTGGTAAGTGGATTTGCTTTTGGATCCTCGCGGAATGCTTTGTAAGCTACGTGATGTCCTTCGGGATCGCGCTGTTTGAAGATCCCTTGCTTGCGGAACTCTTCAAACGTCGGCAATTCAGGTATCGCTTTGCGTGACTGCTCGTACAGATGACGCATCCACTCTTCCTGAGTACGACCCTCAGTAAACTGCTGCTCGACGCCCAGGCGTTTTGCCAGCTCGCTGGTCATTTGATAGATAGTCTTGCACTCAAAGCGTGGCTTGATGGCCTGGTCGGTGAATATCACATAGGACATATTCCCGCACGAAGCGTCGAGGGCGAAATCCATTTGTTCGGAAGCTGTGCAGTCTGGCAGCAAAATATCGGCGTATTTAGCCGAGGACGTCATATGGCAGTCAATGACAACAATCATTTCGCACTTCTTATCATCCTGAAGGATTTCGTGAGTGCGGTTGATATCGGAATGCTGGTTAATCAGACAGTTACCAGCATAGTTCCAGATCATTTTAATCGGAACGTCGAGTTTATTTTTTCCACGAACGCCGTCACGTAGCGCCGTCATTTCCGGGCCGCGTTCAATCGCGTCGGTCCACATAAACATCGAGATACTAGTTTCAACAGGGTTTTCCAGCGTAGGCATACGTTCAAACGGTAAACTGTAAGAGCCTTCACGCGCGCCGCTGTTACCGCCGTTAATACCGACGTTACCGGTCAGAATAGCCAGCATGGAAATAGCACGGGTAGCAATTTCACCGTTAGCATGACGCTGTGGTCCCCAGCCCTGGCTGATATAGGCGGGTTTGGCACTACCAATCTCACGTGCCAGCTTAACGATACGGTCAGCCGGAATACCTGTTATCTGCGCAGCCCATTCCGGAGTCTTCGCTATACCATCTTTACCCTGCCCGAGGATGTAAGCCTTGTAGTGGCCATTTTTTGGCGCACCTGCCGGAAGGGTTTTCTCATCGTATCCCACGCAGTATTTATCGAGAAACGGTTGATCAACCATATTTTCGCTGATCAATACGTACGCCAGACCATTGACCAGCGCCGCATCGGTGCCCGGTCTAATCGGGATCCATTCGTCCTCGCGCCCCGCACCAGTATCGGTATAACGAGGATCTATAATGATCATACGGGCATTTGACTTCTGCCTCGCCTGCTCAAGGTAATACGTTACCCCACCACCGCTCATGCGGGTTTCACCAGGGTTATTACCAAACAGAACAACAAGCTTGCTGTTTTCGATATCAGACGGGCTATTACCGTCCGCCCAGCCGCCATAGGTATAGTTCAGACCAGCAGCAATTTGCGCAGAAGAGTAGTCACCGTAGTGGTTCAGATAGCCGCCACAACAGTTCATCAAGCGAGCAACCAGCGTTTTTCCCGGCGGCCATGAGCGCGTCATGGTGCCTCCCAGCGTACCGGTACCGTAGTTGAGGTAAATAGACTCGTTACCGTAGTCTTTGATCAGACGTTGCATATTGCTGGCGATAATATCGTAGGCTTCATCCCAACTTATACGCTCGAATTTGCCTTCACCGCGCTTACCGACACGCTTCATCGGATATTTCAGACGGTCCGGGTTATAGACGCGACGACGCATGGAGCGGCCGCGCAGACAGGCACGAACCTGGTGCAGGCCGTCATAATTGTCATCGCCGGTATTATCGGTTTCAACATACTTTATTTCACCATCCACCACATGCATACGCAACGGACAGCGGCTACCGCAGTTCACCGTACAGGCGCTCCAGATCACTTTCTCATTGATCTGCGCCGGATTAATGGCTTCTGCGGCATTTGCTATGCGGGTAAATGGCAGGGTAAATGCGCTACTGGCCATCGCCAGTCCGCCTATCGCCGTCGTTTTTACCAAACCGCGACGACTCACCTCAGCTGCCAGTACGGCATCGGGGATCTTAGTTTTCATAGTGACTCACTCTGCTGCTCACAATAAACAAAAAAGAAATACTCGTTGTATAGATATTTATATATCGATATTATCGTTATACAGACTGGTATATAGTGAATTTGCGTAAAGACAGAGATAAATACTGACCTTCATTCGAAGGTAGTATTACCACTAATGAGGTAAGGGTTATTGTCCGGTATCAAGCAGGCATAAAAAAAGCGCCCACAGGCGCTTTTTTAACAGAAAAAGATGGCTTAACCGATGTATTCCAGACCATTCATATAGGGACGTAATACTTCCGGAACCTGAATGCGGCCATCAGCTTGCTGGTAGTTTTCCATCACAGCAACCAAGGTACGTCCCACAGCCAGACCAGAACCGTTCAGCGTATGCACTAAACGCGTCTTCTTGTCGGATTTGTTGCGGCAACGAGCCTGCATACGACGTGCCTGGAAATCCCACACGTTTGAGCAGGAGGAGATCTCGCGGTAAGTATTCTGCGCCGGGATCCACACTTCCAGATCATAGGTTTTGCATGCGCCAAAGCCCATGTCACCAGTGCATAGAATGATCTTACGGTACGGCAGTCCCAGCAGCTGAAGTACTTTCTCAGCATGGCCTGTCATCTCTTCCAGTGCGTCCATAGAATCTTCAGGACGAACAATCTGCACCATTTCAACTTTATCAAACTGGTGCATACGGATCAGACCACGAGTGTCACGACCGTAAGAGCCGGCTTCAGAACGGAAACATGGCGTATGCGCGGTCATTTTGATCGGCAGTGCATCTTCGTCAATGATCTCATCGCGTACCAGGTTGGTCAGCGGGACTTCTGCCGTTGGGATCAGCGCATAGTTACTGCTATCGGCTTCTTCGTCCAGCGGACGCGTATGGAACAGATCACCGGCAAACTTCGGCAACTGACCTGTACCGTACAGCGTGTCATGGTTAACCAGATACGGAACGTAGTTTTCGCTGTAACCATGCTGTTCGGTATGTAGATCCAGCATGAACTGAGACAGCGCACGGTGCATACGTGCAATCTGCCCTTTCATTACCACGAAACGAGAACCCGTTAGCTTAACCGCAGCAGCGAAATCAAGACCGGTATGCATTTCACCCAGCGTGACGTGATCGCGCACTTCGAAATCAAATTCGCGAGGAGTACCCCAACGGCTGACTTCGATATTGTCATTTTCATCTTTACCCACCGGAACTTCGTCCGCTGGCAGGTTAGGAATGGTCAGTGCAATATCGCGGATCTCGGCCTGCAAGGCATCAAGTTCAGCTTTCGCGGTATCCAGCTCTTCGCCCAGTTTGTTCACTTCCAGACGTAAAGACTCGATATCTTCTCCGCGCGCTTTTGCCTGGCCGATGGATTTCGATCGAGAGTTACGCTCTGCCTGCAGGTTCTCTGTTTGTACCTGCAGAACTTTACGACGCTCTTCAAGAGCGCGCAGCTTATCTACATCCAGCTTAAAGCCCCGGCTTGCCAGTTTTTCAGCGACTGCGTCTGGCTCATTACGCAGCAGATTGGGATCGAGCATGCTTATCCTGTGCTTATCGAATTAAAATAGGAGAAAGTGACCACAGCCTGCGATCACAGGGATACATTGCCAACATTACCGCAACGATCGCGCTAACGGTAGCGTTTTATAGGGCTATTTTGATCCTGCCCGGCAAGCCAGGCGAGCTTTTCGCCAATCTTACCCTCAAGACCTCTGTTTGTGGGGTGATAATAGCGCGTTTGTGCCAGTTCCTGCGGAAAGTACTCTTCACCGGCAGCATACGCATTCGGCTCATCATGAGCGTAGCGATATTCCTGTCCGTAGCCCATTTCTTTCATCAGCTTCGTCGGGGCATTACGCAAATGCACAGGCACATCATAATCCGGACGCTCGCGGGCATCAGCCAACGCTGCTTTATAGGCGGTATAGACTGCATTACTTTTCGGCGCACAGGCCAGATAAACTATCGCCTGAGCTATCGCTCGTTCGCCTTCTGCAGGCCCTACGCGAGTGAAACAATCCCATGCTGAAATTGCCACTTGCATAGCCCGTGGGTCGGCATTTCCCACATCTTCGGAAGCAATTGCCAGACAACGGCGCGCGACATATAACGGATCGCCACCGGCGGTAATGATCCGTGCATACCAGTAAAGCGCCGCATCCGGTGCGCTGCCGCGTACCGATTTGTGTAACGCCGAGATCAGATCGTAAAAGCGATCGCCTTTATTATCAAAGCGCGCGCTGCGCTCCCCGGCAATCTCAGTCAGTAATGCTGTCTGTAAAACACGTTTTCCGCTGTCATCGACTTCGGCCATATCAGCCATCATTTCCAGCGTGTTCAACGCCCTTCGCGCGTCACCATTCACCAGTTCCGCAATCGCCCGACGTGTTTCATTCGGCAGGACAATATCCTGTCCCCCGTAGCCACGCGCTTTATCTGTCATCGCCTGGTCCAGCACCTGCTCAATATCTTCGGTGGTTAACGATTTCAGTAGATAGACACGCGCACGCGACAGTAATGCCGAGTTAAGTTCAAAAGAGGGATTTTCGGTCGTGGCGCCAATAAATGTAATGGTGCCATCTTCGATATGCGGGAGAAACGCGTCCTGCTGGCTTTTATTAAAACGATGAACTTCATCCACGAACAAAATTGTACGCCGACCTGCATTGCGGTTCTGACGCGCACGCTCAATGGCCTCACGAATTTCTTTCACACCAGAGGTGACCGCCGAAATGCGTTCAACATCTGCATCAGCGTAGCGAGCAATCACTTCGGCGAGTGTTGTTTTACCCGTACCGGGTGGTCCCCACAAGATCATGGAGTGCAGGTGCCCTGCCTCAATGGCACGCGGCAAGGGCTTGCCTGCGGCCAGCAAATGCTGCTGGCCGATATACTGTGCTAAATTTTCTGGCCGCATACGCGCGGCCAGTGGCTGAAAGGTATTATCAGAAAAATCGAGCGACAGATTGCCCACTCACGCGCCTCTACTTACGTTGATCGTCCACCGTCACACCTTGTGGCGGGGTAAAGGTGAATTTTGATGGTTCAATTGCACCATTCTGCTGAGACTTCAGCTGATAGCTACTGCGTTGATCGTCCTGCTCGACAGCACTGAACTGATGGATTGTTCCATCACGCCCGACATTAATGGTGAACTGCTTCAGATTACCGCTGCTGGTTTTCGGGGTCAGCACAAAGTCATCACCGTTTTGCTTGATATTGTATTGTTGCCAGTCGCTGGACTGGTTGCGCGCAATCAGCATAAACGGTGTATTCCCCGTGGCATCTTTCAGCCAGGTGGCCGTTGCTTGCTCAACAAACGGGTTAAAGAACCACAGCGTTTTGCCATCGGATACCAGAATGCTCTCGTCAGGCTGTGTCATATGCCAGTTAAACAGGTTCGGACGTTTAACCCATAAGTCACCCTGACCTTCCTGTACTGCCGCTCCGCTGCCATCCGTCACCTTCTGGGTGAAGCTGGCATGGAAACTACTGACTTTATCCAGACGGCTTTTCAGATCGCTGGCAGCATCAGCCCAGACGCTGCTAACCACAAAGCTCGACAGTAATGCACAGGTGATTGCGATTCTTTTCATCGTTATTCCTCAAAATACGTCACTCCCGACGGGGAGATCCCTCTGCTATCCATTCCAGGCCAAAAATCAGCATGAGGAAAGTAGAAAATACTGAATTACTTAACTTTGCAATCAATCGAAGGGAGGCGGCGCCAGCACTTCACGATTACCATTATGTCCCTGCTCACTGACAATTCCCTGCGCTTCCATCTGTTCAATGATGCGTGCGGCACGGTTGTAACCAATACGGAACTGACGCTGAACGCCGGAGATTGAGGCCTTACGTTTCTCCGTGACAAATTTGACGGCCTGGTCAAACAGCGGATCCAGCTCTTCACCACCGTCAAAACCACCGCCACCGCCTTCGCTTTCGCTGTCGGAGGTAATGCCATCAACGTATTGTGGACGCCCACGCGCTTTCCAGTCCTGAACAACTGCATGCACTTCCTGGTCGCGCACAAATGCGCCATGCACACGCACTGGCATAGTGGAGTTAGGCCCGGAATAAAGCATATCCCCCATGCCCAGCAGAGACTCTGCGCCACTCTGGTCGAGGATGGTGCGTGAATCAATCTTACTGGAAACGGTAAAGGCGATACGGGTTGGAATGTTGGCTTTAATCAAACCAGTAATAACATCAACCGACGGACGCTGAGTCGCCAGTACCAGGTGGATGCCCGCCGCACGTGCTTTTTGTGCCAGACGAGCGATGAGTTCTTCCACCTTTTTACCGACGGTCATCATCAGATCAGCGAATTCATCTACCAACACGACGATATACGGCAGTTTTTCCAGCACAGGATGCTGAACGTCCATGCTATCGCCAGGTTTCCAGTACGGGTCAGGAATCGGACGCCCCATACGGGCTGCTTCAGCGATTTTCTCGTTATAACCAGCAAGGTTACGTACGCCAAGCGCCGACATCAGCTTATAGCGACGCTCCATTTCATTGACGCTCCAGCGCAAAGCATTGGCCGCATCTTTCATATCTGTAACAACTTCAGTCAACAGATGCGGGATACCTTCGTAAACGGAAAGTTCCAGCATTTTCGGGTCAATCATGATAAAGCGGACATCTTCCGGTTGTGCCTTGTACAGCATGCTGAGGATCATGGCGTTTACCCCAACCGACTTACCGGAGCCGGTGGTTCCTGCAACCAGCAGATGAGGCATTTTTGCCAGGTCAGCAACGACCGGCTCGCCTGCAATATCTTTACCCAACACGACTGTCAGCGGAGATGGATTTTCGCGGAACTTCGCGTTATCCAGAACTTCACGCAGATAGACGGTCTGACGTTTTTTATTCGGCAGTTCCAGTCCCACATACGGTTTACCTGGAATCACTTCTACCACACGCACCGCAACGGTCGACAACGAACGAGCCAGATCGCGGGAGAGGTTCGAAATACGCGCAGCTTTCACACCAGGGGCCAGGTTCAGTTCAAAACGGGTAATAACCGGACCCGGTGAATAGTTCACGACATCAGCTTTAATGCGGAAATCCGCCAGTCGGGCTTCAACCAGACGCGCCATTTGCTCCAGCGCAAAGGTATCCACTGGTTCAACTTCACTCGGCGGTGGCGTCAACAGATCCAGCGAGGGCAGCGGTGTGGTTGGACGTTGTACCGGGCGGCTGTCACCATTACGCATCAGTAATGGATGGATCAAGCTATCCTGCGGCTGCGGTGCTACAGGTTGTGGCGGCTGCTGATAATGCTGCTGCGGCGCTACAGGCTGCGGCGGCTGCTGATAATGCTGCTGCGATGCTACAGGCTGCGGCGGCTGCTGATAATGCTGCTGCGGTGCTACAGGCTGTGGCGGCTGCTGATAATGCTGCTGCGATGCTACAGGCTGCGGCGGCTGCTGATAATGCTGCTGCGGTGCTACAGGCTGTGGCGGTTGTTGATATTGCGGCGCTGGTGCAGGCTCCTCCGGCATCACGCTCGGGGTAAACAGCGGCTCATGCGGGCCGTCATCGACCAGAGCTTTCATCGGTGAGAATGCAAAGTCATCCAGTGAGAACGGATTAGCGCCCGCAGGTTGTTCGCCGGAATAGCGCTGCTGTTGGGAAGATGCAAACTGACGGGCTAACTCCGCTTCTGCAGCAGAATCTTCATCCTCAGCTTGGTTTGTACCGTCCTGATACTCTTCCCCATAACGATGCTGTTGGGACTGCGCGAACTGACGTGCCAGCTCATCCTGATGCATTGCATCAATTTCATCGTCACTATATTGCGTATCCGAATCAATTTGCTCTTCACGCGCTTTTTCTTCAGCAATTCGCTGCGACGGTAATTTTATGCCATACGAGGCCAGTTCACGACGCGTTGGCACGCGGACACGGTTCGGGCGTGGCAACTGCGGTCCAATACCTTCTTTCACCTGCGGACGTGGCGCACCACCAGCCAGACTAAACACAGGTGCGGCAGCAACGGCAGCCCCGGTAGCCAGAGCTGCATTTTTCGCCCCTGTGGCCATTGGTGCAGCGGCAACGACAGACTCAACTGGCGGTATGGCGGCAGTTGTCGGCATAGACGGTTTCACCCGTTCTGGCTCTGTCACAGGTTCCGGAATTGGCTGATACCATGCTGCGAGTTGTTCACGTTCGCGCGCACGTTTCTCTTCCACTTCTTCAAAATAGTAGAGCGGAGGACGAGCTGGTTTAGTCTCTTCAACAACCGGTTCCGGCTCAACAACAGGTGGCGGTTCAACAATGGATTGCTGATGAACAACTGGTTGCGATGGAATAGTCTCCTGCTGATAGACAGACTGTGGCTGGAGAGGAGCATTCTGCTGATAAACCGGTTCAGGTTGCCAGCTTTGTTCCGCTACCGGCTCTTGCGTCTGCCAGGGCATTTGCGATTCTGGCATCATCGGCTGCTCATAACCAACGTCAGCCACAGGAGGAACGGAATATTGCGGCTGGGGCTCAACAGGCGCCGGTTGTTGCCACGCTTCATAAGGTTGTACAGATGGCTGTGCGTACTGATTTGGCTGCGGATACCCTTCTGGTCCAGGCGCGATAGCCGGTTCACCAGTCTGTGGCCCCGGCGCAGATTGCCATGCAACTGCAGGAGTAGGCTGAACAGGAACTGTGCCCGATGCAGGCGGGGTTTGCATCAATGGGTCAACGGGAGCGCTCCAGGCCTGCGTTGCTGCAGTGGCCGCCGCCGCAGCTGCCACTGGCTCTGCTACAGAGTGTCCATTGAGAAGCGGATCGAATTCATCATATTCTGGCAACGTCGCCCGATTTCCAGAGAACAGGACATCATTAGGATCGGCAACGACGCCACGGGCGCTGTATTCTATTTCATCTTCATCATCCATGCGTTTGCCGGAGAACAGCGCAGCATCGGTGTGACGCCCAAGCGGGTTGGTAAATTTTTCAGCCAGGCGCTTACGACGCGCTAATGCGCCGCGAAGAATACGTGCCCGACGCGATTCATGCGGTTTTCCTTCGGCAGCGTCGACAAACTCGTCGTCTTCATATTCTTCATCATCGACCCAGGTATCATCACGACGAGTTCGGTTGCTGGCAAATGTCAGAATATTTAGCAGCCAGCCCCCTAATTTCTCCGCAATACTCACCCATGACCAGCCGGTAAACAGAGTTAACCCAGCAGCCCAGATACATAACAGTGTGAGCGTTCCCCCGCTGCTATGCAGCAGAGGTTGCAAAGTGGTACTTAGCAAACTGCCAATCACGCCACCTGAGGCGAAATACCAGATGTCGTCGGCATTGATTGCCGCCAGTCCGCAAGAAGTAAGAATCAGCGCCAGAACGCCGATAATGCGAAGCGACACGGCAAAATAATCAACGTATTCATCACTGGCCTGATGCCGCCAGGCAAACCAACAGCCGCCAACAATGATTACGGGAATGGTGTAGGCCATGACGCCGAAAATAAAGAACAGCGTGTCCGCCAGCCATGCGCCGGGTATTCCCCCCAGATTATGAATAGGCTCGTGCCACGCGGTTTGCGACCAGCTGGGGTCCGAAGGGTTAAAGCTGAGTAAGGCAGCCATCAACCAGACGGCAAAAAGGGCAATAAGGATGAGTAGCGCTTCCAGAAGTCGGCGCCCGCTGCTTAACTTCGTCAATGTGACGTCTTTGTCTTCAGTGTATTCCTGGCTCAAAAACGGCTCTCCAGGTTTCAGGCTTTTCCTGCCCGATGCTAAAACGGACAACAGCACCGGGTTACCCCGGCACTGTTGCTGTATGGATTAACAGGAGTGTAATCAAACTGAGTCGATTTTGCACCTGTTCCGTGTTAGCGCGTCTTAATAACCAGACGATTGCTCTGTTTTACTTCTTCCATAACCACGTAAGTACGTGTGTCATTCACGCCAGGCAGACGCAGCAGGGTTTCCCCTAATAGCTTACGGTAAGCTGACATATCCGGTACGCGTGTTTTCAGCAGGTAGTCGAAATCACCGGACACCAAATGACATTCTTGAATTTCTTCAAGTTTTTGTACTGCAGAGTTAAATTGCTCAAACACATCCGGGGCGCCACGATTCAGAGTAATCTCAACAAAAACCAGAAGTGATGCATCCAGATAATGCGGGTTCAACAGCGCTGTATAGCCCTGAATAAAACCCTGTCTTTCCAACCGACGCACACGCTCAAGGCAGGGCGTTGGTGAAAGTCCCACTCGTTTAGAAAGCTCGACGTTAGAAATACGCCCATCCTTTTGCAGCTCATTAAGAATGTTACGATCGATACGGTCGAGATCTTTGCCAGGGCGCTTCTTACTATCTACCATTATTATTGTCTCTCTGTATTCCTTCCCTACTCCTGCCTGACTCTACAAACATCACTGTTTAGAGCCGCTACCCATCATAATAACCCGAAACCCAGAGGGATTTACGGTGCGCAATGCCTGGGTTTACGGTGAGAAGACCGTTGCCTGTCGGCGGCTATCGACATCACGAATGGCATCTGTCCACGCCATGCGTAGATTTCGCTAACTCGGTAAACATGTTATCTACATGCATGATTATGCAGCATATACATGACACAGTTTTTTTCTTCCTTGAATGTTTTCGCAAAACAGCAGGGGATTGTCAAAGCAAAACATCGATTTTTAGTACAACATGCCAGTTATTCATTGGGAGTGATGGAAAATCGTCATTTTATCACCTTATAACTGACCGATTTTAAGTAGAAATCGTTATAATATTACCGTCGTTTTTAGCAATCATCGGTTTCTGCTATTACACATATTGTTAACAAAATCGCCATACTCTTTTTTTACGTTCGTAAATTCCCTACAATCCTGCTCATTGCCTGCCAACAACTATGGGGATCTCATGGGCACGACCAAACACAGTAAACTTCTTATTCTGGGCTCAGGCCCTGCGGGATACACCGCCGCGGTCTATGCTGCGCGTGCAAACCTGCAACCGGTGTTGATTACCGGTATGGAAAAAGGTGGTCAGTTGACCACAACGACAGAAGTGGAAAACTGGCCTGGCGATCCGCACGATCTCACTGGCCCGTTGCTGATGGAGCGTATGCACGAACACGCGACGAAATTTGAAACCGAAATCATTTTTGATCACATCAGTAAAGTTGATCTGCAAAATCGTCCGTTTCGCCTGACCGGTGACAGCGGCGAATATACTTGCGATGCACTGATTATCGCCACTGGCGCTTCAGCACGCTATCTTGGTTTACCTTCAGAAGAGGCATTTAAAGGCCGCGGCGTTTCCGCCTGTGCGACCTGTGACGGTTTCTTCTATCGTAACCAAAAGGTTGCGGTTATTGGCGGTGGTAATACCGCTGTAGAAGAAGCATTGTACCTGGCGAATATCGCTTCTGAGGTTCATTTGATCCACCGTCGCGACAGCTTCCGTGCTGAGAAAATCCTCATCAAACGTTTGATGGATAAAGTCGAGAACGGCAACATTGTGCTGCACACTCACCGCACTCTGGAAGAAGTTACCGGCGATCAAATGGGTGTGACCGGACTGCGTCTGCGTGATACCCAGAATACTGACAACGTTGAGTCTCTCGACGTCGCAGGATTATTTGTCGCTATCGGCCACAGCCCGAACACCGCCATTTTCGACGGTCAGCTTGAACTGGAAAACGGCTACATCAAAGTCCAGTCCGGCATTCATGGCAATGCAACGCAAACCAGCATTCCTGGCGTATTCGCAGCCGGCGACGTAATGGATCATATCTATCGTCAGGCGATTACCTCGGCAGGTACGGGGTGTATGGCTGCCCTCGATGCTGAACGCTATCTTGATGGTCTGGCTGACGCCTGCAAATAGTTTTTACAAATCAGTAACAAAAGTAAAAAAGGCGACTATAAGTCGCCTTTATTTTTGCCTCGTTGTAACATTGTCCTGCCCAAAAATTCCAATAACTCACCTGCTAAGCGAGCAATGAATAAAACCCGTCAAAAAGAGCTAACCCACTGGTTAAAACAGCAAAGTGTCATTTCACAACGCTGGCTAAATATTTCACGTCTGCTGGGATTCGTGAGCGGGCTGTTAATTGTCGCTCAGGCCTGGCTCATGGCTCGTATTCTTGAGCATATGATCATGGACAACATTCCCCGAGAGGCCCTTCTCCTCCCCTTCATCGTGCTGGTATTGATATTTATCCTGCGTGCTTGGGTTGTCTGGTTACGTGAGCGAGTCGGTTTCCATGCGGGACAACACATTCGCTTTGAAATTCGCCGTCAAGTTCTGGACCGCCTGCAGCAGGCAGGTCCGGCATGGATACAAGGTAAACCCGCCGGGAGTTGGGCCACCCTGGTGCTGGAACAGATTGACGATATGCATGATTACTATGCGCGTTATCTGCCGCAAATGGCGCTTGCCGTCTGTGTACCTATATTAATTGTGGCAGCAATTTTCCCTTCAAACTGGGTAGCCGCCCTTATCCTGCTGGGCACCGCACCGCTGATCCCGCTCTTTATGGCAATGGTCGGTATGGGAGCAGCAGATGCTAACCGTCGTAATTTTCAGGCACTTGCCAGACTCAGTGGCCATTTCCTCGACCGCTTAAGGGGCATGGAGACGCTGAGAATATTTGGTCGCGGAGAAGCTGAAACAGAAAGCATTCGCGCCGCATCGCAAGATTTTCGTCAGCGCACCATGGAAGTCCTGCGTCTTGCGTTCCTTTCCTCGGGTGTACTGGAGTTTTTCACGTCACTGTCGATCGCCCTGGTGGCGGTTTATTTTGGTTTTTCTTACCTCGGCGAACTCAACTTCGGTCATTACGGAACTGGCGTAACGCTGGCTGCTGGTTTCCTGGCTCTGATCCTTGCCCCAGAATTTTTCCAGCCTTTGCGCGATCTGGGTACGTTTTACCACGCGAAAGCACAAGCGGTAGGTGCTGCAGATAGTCTGAAAACATTCATGGAAACGCCGCTTGCTCACCCTGAGCGTGGTGACATTGAGTTGGCAGCAAAAGAAGCCGTTTCGATTGAAGCGGAAGATCTGGTCATTACATCACCGGAAGGCAAAATTCTGGCAGGGCCGCTCAATTTTTCTCTGCCAGCAGCTCAACGTGCGGTGCTGGTTGGTCGTAGTGGCTCAGGTAAAAGCTCCCTTCTGAACGTTCTGTCCGGTTTTCTCTCTTATCAGGGGTCATTGCGGATTAACGGCTTTGAGCTTCGCGATTTATCGCCTGACTCCTGGCGTAAACAGCTCTCATGGGTTGGTCAAAACCCGCAACTTCCCGCCGCGACGTTACGAGATAATGTGTTGCTGGCACGTCCTGATGCCAGTGAACAACAGCTTCAGGCCGCGCTCGACAGTGCCTGGGTAAGCGAGTTTTTACCTTTGCTTCCTCAGGGTGTAGATACGCCAGTAGGCGATCAGGCGGCTCGACTTTCTGTCGGACAAGCACAACGCGTTGCCGTTGCCCGCGCTCTGCTTAATCCGTGTCAGTTACTGCTGCTCGACGAACCCGCTGCCAGCCTTGATGCTCACAGTGAACAACGCGTAATGCAGGCATTGAATGCCGCATCACGCCGCCAGACCACGCTGATGGTGACGCACCAACTCGAAGATCTTGCCGACTGGGATGCTATCTGGGTCATGCAGGATGGACAAATCGTCGAGCAAGGCACTTATGCTCAACTTAGCGCAGCCAACGGCGCTTTTGCGACGTTGCTGGCTCACCGTCAGGAGGATATCTGAATGCGCGCCTTGCTACCCTATCTGACGCTTTATAAACGTCACAAATGGATGTTAACGCTAGGCATTGTTCTGGCGATAATCACGCTGTTGGCAAGTATCGGTTTGCTGACCCTGTCAGGCTGGTTCCTTTCCGCCTCCGCAGTTGTTGGCGTGACCGGGATTTACAGTTTTAACTACATGCTCCCGGCGGCAGGCGTTCGGGGAGCAGCAATCACCCGAACCGCAGGCCGTTATTTTGAGCGACTGGTCAGCCACGACGCGACATTCCGCGTGCTGCAGCACCTGCGTATTTATACCTTTAGTAAACTGCTGCCGCTTTCTCCTGCTGGTCTGGCCCGGTATGGCCAGGGGGAGTTGCTTAACCGTGTGGTTGCTGATGTCGACACGCTCGATCATCTCTATTTACGCGTGCTCTCCCCGCTAACAGGAGCATTTGTGGTCATCGTGGTAGTGACGCTGGGACTTAGCGTTCTCGATCTAACTCTGGCGATCACACTTGGCGGCATTATGCTGCTCACCTTGTTTATTTTGCCCCCAATCTTTTATCAGGCCGGAAAAAGCACCGGGCAAAGTCTGACGCATCTGCGCGGTCAATATCGTCAGCAGTTAACTTCATGGTTGCAGGGGCAGGCTGAACTCACCATTTTTGGTGCCAGCGAACGCTATCGTGCACAAATGGAAGCGACAGAAATGCAGTGGCATGAAGCTCAGCGTCGTCAGTCTGAATTAACCGCGCTGTCCCAGGCTGTCATGCTACTCGTTGGCGCTCTGGCCGTAATAATGATGTTATGGATGGCCTCTGGCGGTGTGGGCGGAAATACCCAACCGGGTGCACTGATTGCCCTGTTTGTCTTCTGCGCGCTGGCTGCTTTTGAAGCTCTGGCGCCTGTCACCGGGGCGTTTCAGCATCTTGGCCAGGTGATTGCTTCGGCTCTGCGTATCACTGAACTGAGCGAACAGCAGCCGGAAGTCACCTTCCCTGAGGCGGGCTCCTCGGTCACTGAACAAATAACGCTCACGCTGCGCGACGTTTCTTTCAGCTACCCTGGACAGGCGCAAAACGCGCTGGATACTCTTTCCTTGCAGGCTAAACCCGGTGAGCATATTGCAATTCTTGGTCGTACCGGCTGCGGAAAGTCAACGCTTCTGCAATTGCTGACGCGTGCCTGGGACCCACAAAGCGGCGAAATTCTGATCAACGAACAGCCAATTTCGGCCTTAAGTGAATCCAGTCTGCGTCAAAGCATCAGCGTTGTGCCGCAACGCGTGCATCTGTTCAGCGCGACATTACGCGATAACCTGCTGCTGGCCGCACCACACGCCAGTGATGAGGTATTGTCCGGAATGCTCAGCCGGGTCGGTCTGGAAAAGCTGCTGGCGGATGATGGACTTAACGCCTGGTTAGGTGAAGGTGGTCGTCAACTTTCAGGTGGCGAACTCCGCCGTCTGGCCATCGCTCGTGCATTGTTGCACGATGCCCCATTGATGCTGCTGGATGAACCCACCGAAGGGCTGGATGCCACAACAGAAAGCCAAATGCTTGAATTAATTGGCGATGTGATGCGAGATAAAACCGTACTGATGGTTACGCATCGTCTGCGCGGGCTGTCACGTTTTGATCAAATAATAGTGATGGACAACGGACACATTATTGAGCAAGGTAATCACGCAGATCTGTTAGCCCGGCAGGGTCGTTATTACCAGTTTAAGCAACGTCTGTAAGCTATTATTGAACGATCCGACTCGCGTAGTGGAGTTTCGCTGTCATGCGCCTGGTGCAACTTTCTCGTAATTCTATCGCCTTCCCGTCGCCGGAAGGCGCTTTACGCGAACCTAACGGTTTGTTGGCGCTTGGCGGCGATCTCAGCCCTGCCCGCTTGCTCATGGCATACCAGCGCGGGATTTTCCCGTGGTTTTCACCTGGCGACCCGATCCTCTGGTGGTCACCCGATCCGCGAGCTATTTTGTGGCCTGAGACATTTCATATTAGCCGCAGCATGAAACGTTTTCATAAACATTCACCTTATCGCGTAACTCTCAATTATGCATTTGGCCAGGTTATTGAAGGCTGTGCAAATGACCGGGAAGAAGGCACCTGGATAACGCATGATGTGGTTGACGCATACCATCGACTCCATGAACTGGGCCATGCTCATTCTATTGAGGTATGGCGGCAAAACGAATTAGTGGGCGGTATGTACGGCGTATCACAAGGTACACTTTTCTGTGGCGAATCGATGTTCAGTCGTCAGGAAAATGCTTCCAAGACCGCACTGCTTGTATTTTGCGCTGAATTTATACGTCAGGGTGGAAAACTCATCGACTGCCAGGTGTTAAATAGCCATACAGCGTCGCTGGGCGCAGTTGAAACTCCCCGGCGGGAGTACCTTGAACACCTGAGCAGACTGCGCCAGCAGCGGCTACCCAGCCATTTTTGGGTACCGAGAAGGTTATTTTCACCTCAGGTGTGAATGTTTTCGGCACATTTTTTGTCGGGGTGTTATAATTGTGCCGCAGAGTTGGTTTAGCCCATTACCCCGCCGCCGTTAAGGAACAGTTCGCGTCAGGCAACGCCTATCGTTTATCTCATCGTTCCCTTACACGTTGCGCTTTTAGTGCGGCTTTGCCGTGTGTGGTTAGAGTAATGCGCCAAACCTGATTTGCTGTGTTTTAAACGCGCAAATCTTTACTTATTAAAAGAACTTCGGCATTATCTTGCCGGTTCAAATTACGGTAGTGATACCCCAGAGGATTAGATGGCCAAAGAAGACAATATTGAAATGCAGGGTACCGTTCTCGATACGTTACCTAATACCATGTTCCGCGTAGAATTAGAAAACGGTCACGTGGTTACTGCACACATCTCCGGTAAAATGCGTAAAAACTATATCCGCATCCTGACGGGCGACAAAGTGACTGTTGAGCTGACCCCGTACGACCTGAGCAAAGGCCGCATTGTCTTCCGTAGTCGCTGATTGTTTTCACGCCAGTCCGGCGTCCAGATAATAAAAGGTCGGTTTAGCCGACCTTTTTTGTGGATCGGGGTTAAGAATTTAATCCTCGATCATTCGCGCATATTCTTCCGTCAGGAAATCCACCAATGCGCGTACCGACGGCAATAATCCCCGGCGTGATGGAAAGACTGCGTGAATAATCTCTCGCTTAGGTTCCCACCCGTCCAGTAATGCCACCAGTTCACCCGCCGCTAATTGATCTTTTACCATCAGTTGCGGAAGTTGAACAACACCAACTCCCGCTATCGCCGCTTCGCGTAATGCCAGCATATCAGTAGTAATCATACGCGGCGTAAAATGAACCTCCGCACGCGCGCCCTGTGGGCCAAATAACTCCCAGCGATGAACATGTTTACCGGATGCCAGACTCAGGCCCGGCCAGCGAGTCAGGTCTGCTGGAGAGTGTAAAGCGCCCATTTGAGCTATTAATGTCGGGCTGGCATACAGCCGATGTCCCCTATCCGCAAGCACCCGCATGACCAGATCGCTGTCCTCAAAAGGGCGTGGCCTGACGCGAATCGCAACATCCAGGCCTTCCCCTACGACATCAACCCGTCGGTTCGTGGCCTCAAGCTGTACCGACACATCCGGATAACGCGCCATAAACCTGGCCAGCATGGGACCAATATGCACATGCAGCAAAGTGACCGGACAGGTCAGTTTTACAATTCCACGCGGCTCAACCTGCAACGCGGCAATAGCATCCTGTGCCGCCTGCGCTTCCACCAGCATCGCCTTACAATGCTCGTAAAATGTCTGTCCAACTTCAGTGACATTAAATTGCCGGGTAGTTCGTTGAATCAAACGGACGCCCAGTCTCTCCTCCAGTTGCGCAATTCGTCGGCTGAGTTTTGATTTAGGTTCATCCAGCGCTCGCCCGGCAGCAGCGAATCCCCCCTCTTCGACTACATGAACAAACCACGCGAAATCATTGAGATCCAGCTTCGCCATCGCATTGTCCTATTAATGAGACTGTGAAGACTATTTTAGCGACTACTCAGCTCGCTGTCATGAATATAAGCTTATTCACATCAAGCTAATGCCCATGAGGAGACAAATATGAAACAAGTAACAGGCGTCTACACAGCACCTCGCCCACACTGGGTTGGCGATGGATTCCCGGTTCGCTCAATGTTCTCTTACCAGTCTCATGGTGAGCAGTTAAGCCCTTTCCTGCTGCTGGATTATGCCGGTCCGCATACATTCACGCCGGGTAGCGAAAAGCGCGGCGTGGGAGAGCACCCTCATCGTGGCTTTGAAACGGTGACCATTGTTTACAGTGGTGAAGTTGAACATCGCGATTCAACGGGTCGCGGCGGCGTTATCGGCCCGGGTGACGTGCAGTGGATGACGGCGGGGGCCGGGATCTTACACGAAGAGTTCCATTCGCCTGAATTTACCCGTAAAGGCGGCGAGCTGGAAATGGTACAGCTATGGGTGAATCTGCCAGCAAAAGACAAAATGACTGCGCCGGGTTACCAGGGTATCAGCAGCGACGTCATCCCTACGGTCACCCTGCCAGATGATGCTGGTACTGTTCGCGTTATTGCGGGTAGCTATCAGGACATAAAAGGTCCGGCGCATACGTTCTCCCCGTTAAATGTCTGGGATATGCACCTGCAACGCAACCATCAGGTCATGTTGCCCCAGCCTGAAGGATGGAGCACCGCGCTGGTCGTACTGAAAGGAAATATTAGTGTCAACGGCACCACGCCCGCGAGTGAAGCGCAGCTAGTGGTATTAAGCCAGCAAGGTAAAACAGTACACATTGAAGCCAGCAGCGATGCCAGCGTGCTGCTTCTATCTGGCGAACCGTTGAATGAGCCGATTGTAGGTTACGGCCCGTTTGTGATGAACACGAAACAAGAAATCGCTGAAGCCGTACGCGATTTTAACTCCGGCCGCTTTGGCCAAATCTGAATCGAAGGAGAATACGATGTCCAGTCCTGCAAATTTTAATGGTTCACGCCCGGTCATTGATGTGAATGATTCGATCATGCTGCTTATCGATCACCAGAGTGGACTCTTCCAGACCGTAGGCGATATGCCAATGCCGGAACTTCGCGCTCGTGCCGCCGCGCTGGCGAAAATGGCAACTCTGGCGAAGATGCCAGTGATTACAACCGCATCTGTCCCACAAGGCCCCAATGGTCCATTGATACCGGAGATCCACGCCAACGCGCCACATGCCCAATACGTGGCGCGTAAAGGTGAGATCAACGCCTGGGATAACGAAGACTTTGTTAATGCTGTAAAAGCGACGGGGCGTAAGACTCTGATTATCGCCGGTACCATTACCAGCGTATGCATGGCTTTCCCGGCCATCAGCGCGGTTGCGGAGGGTTATAAAGTCTTCGCCGTGATCGACGCATCGGGTACATACAGTAAAATGGCGCAGGAAATCACCCTCGCGCGTGTTGTTCAGGCTGGTGTCGTACCAATGGATACCGCAGCAGTCGCCTCCGAACTGCAGGGTACATGGAACCGTGAAGACGCCGCAGAATGGGCGGAAGTGTATACAAAAGTATTCCCGGCTTATCAGTTACTGATCGAAAGCTACAGCAAAGCCCAGGAGGTCGTGACAAACGGCGAAAAACTGGACTCTCAGCGCTAATAATATTCTCCGTGCTTGTCAGAGCGAAGAATATGTACATTGCGTGACCAAACGAGTATGAACGCGTAAATTCTGCTTGACCGTTTTAGCGCAACTCCCTATAGTAGCGCCCCGTTGCCCCCCAAGCGGTCAGGCAGCAATACAATATGGTGAGGTGTCCGAGTGGCTGAAGGAGCACGCCTGGAAAGTGTGTATACGGCAACGTATCCGGGGTTCGAATCCCCGCCTCACCGCCATATTTGAAGAAGAGCTCGTACGCAAGTACGGGCTTTTTTTTCGCCTGTTGCGCATGTCAGATACGATGCAAGCAGCGCATCCGGCATTCTCGTTGATGAAAATGAATTATCGTCTGCTGAGCAACGTTAACACTTCATAATGGGCGGTATGAGGGAACATATCGAATATCTGCACGCGTTCAATGTGGTATTCCGACAGCTCGCGAATATCTTTTGCCATCGTTTGCGGATTACAGCTGGAATACACAATAAAACGTGGCGCCATTCTGGAGAGAAAATCACACAGTGGTTTTCCAATTCCACGACGCGGCGGATTAACCAGCACCAGATCAGGCACTTCTTCCTGCGCCGTGGCAAATTGAGTCGAGTCCAGCGCCTGGAAATGCAGGTTCTGTAGCCCGAGTTCCTGGGCAGACTGTTTTGCACAGGTAATCGCCTCTGGCGCGATTTCAATACCCGTCAGTTTCATCTGTGGCGTAGCGCAATGCAGACCAAAGCCCCCGACACCGCAAAATAGATCCCACATATGGTTAACCGGAAGCTGACGGACCCAGTTACGGGCCGTGGCATATAAACAGCTGGCCACCTCCGGGTTGGTCTGAAAGAAGCTCTGCGGGCGTATCCACAGCGGAACATCGTTGAAGCGTTCTGCCAGCGCCTGCTGTTCTGTCAGGAAGATTTCCATCTCCCCTTCCATAATCGCCATATGCACCGGCTGAATATTGGCCGTAATCACCTTCAACTGTGGCAGTTGTTCCTGCAGCCACGGCAGCGCAGTGCGCAGCTGTGCCAGTTTAGCGTCTGAACGTAAGACAAAACGCAGCATCATGCCGCCATCGAACTGACTTTCGGTTAACAGAATATATTTGAGCTCTCCCCGCTTGCGTGCAACGTTGTAAGGAGTAAGCCCTGCGCGCGCAATGAAGGGCTTTAACACTGCAAATACCGGGGAAAATGAAGTGGGATAGAGCGGGCAATCGCACAAATCCTCTGGCGTGCCGTCGCGATGCAGCATACCCAACAGCGGTTTTTCCACGCTGCCGCTGACCACCATTTTAGCTTTATTACGAAAAGCGCTTTCCGCACCACTGACCGGTGCGCACCATTCCCCGACCGAAAAATCGACCAGCAAATTCTGGAGATCGGCTGTTTTAGTGGAGAGTTGATCGCCAACTGGCTGTGTTATCCACTGACAGGAACGACAGCGTCCGGCGTCATAAAGTGCGCACTGCATACGGAAACCTTCAAATTAACAGGGGCGAAGATTATACACGTTATTGCAAACGGAAGAACCGCCGACTGGACGCAGGAACAAAGAGAAGCAGCAACACCAGCATATCCGGCAATTTTTGCATCACCAGCGTGTGGAATATTTCGCGCTTAGACTCCCCTGCGATACTGAACAGTTCCGGATACCCGTAACCGAGTGACGCCGCCCACAGGTAACCTGAGGCAATCACCTGGGTAAGCAAGTAGAGCCAGCGTGCCCAGTTACGTCCTTTCACCAGGGAGAATGCACAGTAAATTTCAATAAAAACCAGCACCAGGCTGCTCAAAAATACCAGCGTCAAATCCCAGGTCTGCACGCTGCGATGAATAAACTCGCTCGTCCCGCGAACACCAAGCGTATTAAAAATCATCAACAGATCGAGGCAACGGATCATGATAATAGCAAGCGCCGCCACCTGCACCAGAGCAGGTACGTTCAGGCGTGCATGTGATGTGGATGATTTCTTAAAAAATCCCAACGCGTCGTCTTCCGTGAAAACGGTGCAACGGGAAACGCTGCACCGTGTAGACAGGTTGGCAGATTTTAGTTTTTTCAGCTGCGTCTTGCACGCTGGATATCGCGTAACCGCTGTTTTTCTGTTCGCGCCATCAGATACCACGCGATAAATCCGATAATTCCTACCACACCAAGGATGAGCGTAGCCAACGCGTTAATCTCCGGATTGACCCCCATACGTACGCTGGAGAACACCAGCATTGGCAGGGTCGTCGCTCCCGGACCAGACACAAAACTGGCGATCACCAGATCATCCAACGACAGCGTGAAGGCCAACAACCAACCGGAAATTACCGCTGGCATAATCATCGGCAACGTGATGACAAAAAAGACCTTCACCGGCGTCGCACCAAGATCCATCGCCGCTTCTTCAATTGAGTGATCCAGTTCGCGCAAACGCGAAGAGATAACCACCGCAACATACGCCGTACAGAACGTGACGTGCGCCAGCCAGATGGTCAACATGCCACGATCCGCAGGCCAGCCAATCGCATGTGCCATTGCCACAAACAACAACAACAGCGATAAACCGGTAATGACATCCGGCATAACCAGTGGTGCGGTTATCATAAAGGCAAAACCATTAGATCCACGGAAACGACCAAAACGCACCATCACGACAGCGGCAATAGTACCGAGGATCGCCGCCATCGTCGCAGCACAAGCTGCAATAGTTAAGCTCATACCGACTGCACTTATCATCGCTGTATCGTGGAAAAGCTCGCCGTACCAGCGCGTTGACCAACCAGCCCAGACCGTCACCAGTTTGGAGCTGTTGAACGAATAGATAACCAACATCAACATCGGTGCGTACAGGAAGGTAAATCCCAACACCAGAATAAAAATACGCCACGGCGAGCGAACGACCGGTAAGTTATTCATCCGTGTTCCCCCACGCTTTTTTGCTGATATTTATGGAACCACATGATCGGCACAATCAGTAACAGCAGCATAATAATGGCGACAGCGGATGCCACCGGCCAGTCACGATTGTTGAAAAACTCCTGCCACAACACGCGACCAATCATAATGCTGTCCGGGCCACCAAGCAGCTCAGGGATCACGAACTCTCCCACCGCCGGAATAAACACCAGCATTGATCCGGCGATGATCCCTCCCTTGGTCAACGGCACAATCACGCTAAAGAAGGTTTTCAACGGTCTGGCTCCCAAATCCAGCGCAGCTTCCACCAGCGAATAATCAATGCGCGTTAATGCGGTGTATATTGGCAGCACCATAAATGGCAAATAGGCATAAACAATCCCAATATAAACTGCCAGATTGGTATGCAGGATCGTCAGTGGCTGATCGATAACGCCGAGCCACATCAGGAAATTATTCAATACCCCGTTATTTTTCAGGATCCCCATCCAGGCATACACGCGAATCAAAAAAGAGGTCCAGGACGGCAGGATCACCAGCAATAGCAAAATATTACGCGTTGACGGTTTACTGTGCGCCACGGCCCATGCCAATGGATAGCCCAGCAACAGGCAACAGATCGTCGAAATCCCCGCCACCTGCAAAGACTGCAGATAAGCATCAAAATAGAGCGGATCGTCCGTTAGCTGCAGGAAGTTGCCCAGATTGAGCGTAATGGATAATTGGTCATCAGCCCAGCCTACAAGGTCAGTATACGGGGGAATAGCCCGCGCCATCTCTGACAGGCTGATCTTAAAAACAATCAAAAACGGCAACAAAAACAGGAGCACCAGCCAAACATACGGCAGCGCAATCACCAGCTTGCGCCCGTGCTTCATCTGCATCCGCGACATAAACAGCGTGAAACGGCCCGCTTTGTCCACACGAGCCGGAGGTTCAAGTGTACTCATCTTCACTCCTTAAACCGTCAACACCACACAGCTGTCCGCATCCCAACACAAACGTACATCATCGCCCCAGGTCGGTAGCCCCTTGCGATAGCGATGTTCGTTTTGTAACTGGGCGCTCAACATCTGGCCGCTTTTTAAACGTACGTGGTATACAGACAAATCACCGAGATAGGCAATGTGTACGACTTCGCCCACCGCAAAGTTATAGCCATCAGCCGGAGGGGCTTCACAGAGCATGATTTTTTCCGGGCGCAGCGCAACATACACTGGCACGTTATCAACAATGGAAACATCGGCATCCACTTTCAGCGGATGAACCAACCCAGGGGAGTCAATAACCAGACCATCTTCCTGACGATCTTTCAGTAGACCTTCAAAAACGTTTACTGAGCCGATAAATTCCGCGCTGTAACGCGTGGTCGGATGCTCATATATTTCTTCAGGCTCGCCGATTTGTACAAACTTGCCACGATTCATAATCGCAATGCGACCCGCCATCGTCATGGCTTCTTCCTGATCGTGTGTCACCATCACGCAGGTAACCCCTACACGCTCGAGGATATCAACCACTTCCAGTTGCATACGGTCACGTAGTTTCTTATCCAGAGCCCCCATCGGCTCATCCAGCAGCAACAGCTTCGGACGTTTTGCCAGGCTTCGCGCCAGCGCCACACGCTGACGCTGACCGCCGGAAAGCTGGTGCGGTTTGCGTTTGGCAAATTCCTGCATATGCACCAGGCCTAACATCTCGTTCACGCGACTGGTAATTTCAGCTTTCGGCAACTTGTCCTGCTTAAGGCCAAAGGCAATGTTCTGCTCCACCGTCATGTGCGGAAACAGCGCGTAGGACTGAAACATCATATTTATCGGGCGCAGATAAGGCGGGACATGCGCTAAATCAACACCATCCAGCATAATTTGCCCGGTAGTCGGCAGTTCAAACCCCGCCAGCATGCGTAGCAGGGTCGATTTGCCGCAGCCGGATGCGCCAAGCAGGGCAAATATTTCACCTTTATAGATTGTGAGGCTGACATCATCGACGGCGTGCTGGCCATCAAATGACTTGGTCAGGTTACGAATTTCAAGGAGCGGGGTCAGCGCTTTACGGGTCTTCGCCTGTGGGCGGGAGGTTGCATCATTCACTCAAGTGCTCTCCGGCATAAAACAAAAAAACGGTGCAAATAACGCACCACAATGGTGCGTATTGCCGGGTTATACGTGTTCGGGTATCAATGCAGCCCCGGCGGGCACAAGTACCGCCGGGTCATGTCCCAAACATCGGGTTATTTCCCGCTTTTCACCTTCGTCCAGGCACGGGTACGTACACGATCGATCTTCGGATCCTGCACTTTCAGCGTGAACATCTTGGCTCTTACATCCGCAGGTGGATAGATACCCGGATTGTCCCGAACCTCAGGGCTGACCAACGCCGTCGCTTCTTTGTTAGCATTCGCGTAGAACACGTGATCGGAAATATGGGCAATCACATCCGGACGCAGCAGGTAGTTGAGGAACTGATATGCTTCATCTTTGTTTTTAGCATCCGCAGGCATCGCAAAAACGTCGAAGAACGCCATCGCCCCTTCTTTTGGAATTGAGAAGGAAATATTGACACCATTTTTCGCTTCCTTAGCACGGTTAGCGGCCTGCCATACATCCCCTGCCCAGCCGATTGCTACGCAGGTATCGCCGTTAGCCAGATCGTTAATGTATTGAGAAGAGTGGAAGTAGCGAATGTTCGGACGCAGCTTTAACAGCAGGTCCGTCGCCGGCCCGGTGTAATCATCTGCTTTGGTACTGTTTGGATCTTTCCCCAAATAATTCAGCACAGTGGCAAATACTTCTTCGGGCGCATCCAGGAAAGAAACACCGCAGCTTTTAAGTTTTTCAAGATTTTCCGGTTTAAGGATCAGATCCCAACTATTAACCGGAGCATCAGCCCCCAGCACCGCTTTAACTTTATCCACGTTGTAACCAATACCGGTGGTTGCCCACATATACGGCATGGCAAACTTATTGTCAGGATCGTGTTTCGCTACCAGTTTC
This sequence comes from Citrobacter sp. S-77, assembly GCF_963864895.1. NCBI lineage: Bacteria > Pseudomonadati > Pseudomonadota > Gammaproteobacteria > Enterobacterales > Enterobacteriaceae > Citrobacter > Citrobacter sp. S-77. Next base: position 1,411,440 of record NZ_CAWLWU010000002.1, on the reverse strand, counting down.
AGCAGTTCGGGATCGAGGTTCTTCCAGCCAGGAAGTTTACTTTTATCCAGCGGCTGAAATACTCCCGCAGTGAGTTGACGCTCAAGAAAGCTGGCTGAAGGTACCACCAGATCAAAACCGGTGCTGCCAGCCATCAGCTTACCTTCCAGCACCTCGTTGGAGTCGAATACGTCATAAACCACTTTAATCCCGGTCTCTTTTTCAAAATTCGCCACCGTATCCGGAGCGATATAATCAGACCAGTTATAAATATGCAGTGTTTTTTGTTCAGCAGCGAGCGTGCCGGCAGAGATAGCCATCAGAGCACCCGCAACCAGGCCTGATAACCATTTTTTATTTAAGGCGGTCATAATCTCTTTCCTTCTGAAAGTTCGTTAACAAACGAACAAAAAAGTCACACTCCACGATATGCAAGAAATGTGCATATTTTTTCATTGGGCACCGATGAGAAGAAGGGCTTCTCCCCATGCCGCTATGGCTCGCTGATCAACGCGAAATCATTCACTATGCATAGTGGCTATAAGTCAGCTCACAGGGGCAGATGAAGGATGACGTTTAAGAGCCTCGCAAGAATAACTTTAGCCAGGATTCAAGGATATAGCTCAGATTAAAAAACGTCTTTTATCAATTTTTTATGCAAGTTTTGTCTATGACATAAAGCGGAAGGCAAAGAATTGAAGTGAATAATTCTTTAATAAAAGGTTAAATGCAGAATAAAAAAATACAATACGCAACCGCTATGGCAGCGGCTGCGTTAAATGTGTCACTGCTAAGAAAGAATTAATGGAGGAAATGGTTTTCGGTGCTGCTATTTTGCGCATCTTCTTCGGCGTTAAACAACAGCTGGTGTGCCCCGGCCTCAAGGATCACCATCGATATCTGCTCTTCACTCTGACGAACAAAACATTCAAACTGCTCGAAAGTCACGCCAGGCATAACGGATAAAGACTGGCAAACCACCAGCTTTGGTAGATTATCATCCTGCATATCTAAAAACGCTTTCACCGTCAGCGAACTGGCATTAATAGCAGACAGATCGGCCGCAAGCGGCAGCAGTGCAGAAGGTCTGACCTCCGCCATTGCAGAGAACAGAATGACGTTATCTACCAAATCAATTTTCGCATCAAAGATGCCGTCGAAGTTCTGCATGTGTGGTAAATGCAGCGCCTGACAGGTATCGCATTCAAAAAAACTCATGCCCAGGTCGTCGAGCCATTGACGCAACGTATCCAGAGTGGGAACGACCAGTGATGTCATAATAATGTGCGACCTCTTACGATGAAAAAATTACCGGCACAGCTTACGCAAAAAGACCGTGTCATACCACGATCGCAATCGATATTGCGCTTAACCGCCGATTTTAAGACAGAATTCAGGTGTTGCGTGACGTTCGATCCACTGGATCATCCGCGCAGCAATATCTATCCCTGTAGTTTTCTCCACGCCTTCCAATCCAGGAGAAGCGTTGACTTCCATGACCAGTGGCCCGCGATCTGCGCGCAGAATATCAACCCCCGCCACATCCAGCCCCATTGTCTGAGCGGCTTTGATGGCGATCTCCCTTTCGCGAGACGTGATATTTGCAATACTGGCAACTCCGCCACGATGGAGATTAGAACGAAAATCACCATCTTTCGCCCGACGCTCAATGGCGGCCACAACCTCGTCACCTACAACGAAACAGCGGATATCGCGGCCTTTCGCTTCTTTAATGTATTCCTGAACCAGTATATGGGCATTCAACCCACGAAACGCATCCACAACGCTCTCTGCAGCCTGACGCGTTTCGGCCAGCACTACACCGATGCCCTGTGTACCTTCGACCAACTTCACCACCAACGGTGCCCCACCGACCATATCAATCATGTCGCTGGTATCATCCGGCGAGTGAGCAATCCCGGTGATGGGGAGATCGATCCCCTGGCGCGCCAGCAGTTGTAACGAACGCAGCTTATCGCGCGCACGGGTAATTGCTACCGATTCATTCAGCGGATAGCTGCCCAGTATCTCAAACTGACGTAACGCAGCAGTCCCATAAAAAGTAATGGCCGAGCCAATCCTTGGGATGACTGCGTCAAAATGGGGTAGCTGGCGGCCCTTATAATGAATAGAAGAAGCCGCCGGGCTAATGTTCATATAGCAAGAAAGGGGATCGATAATTTCTACCAGGTGGCCGCGATGCATCGCCGCTTCACGCAGGCGTTTACACGAATAGAGCGTTCCGTCCCGGGACAAAATGGCAATTTTCACCCTGCACCTCTCTGAAAGACCTGGTAAAAGCTGACGTATCATACACCGGGTTAGAATCTTTAGCGCGTCGCCCAACCTTGTTTATGCAAATATTCCAGGATAAAGGGGCGACTTTCTTTAATGATGGTACGGCGGATGTGATCGCTCCAGGTATCGCGACGCGTGTTACTGCCACGGGTCAGATAGTACTGCGCGAGCTGTTCATCATATTGCGCCAGAATGTCCTTATCGAGCGGTTGGTACTGATTTTCATGCACGACGATTGCAGCAGGCAATCGCGGTTTGATGTCCGGGTTATCGGCAGGCCAGCCGAGACAAAGACCAAACAACGGTAAGACGTGCTGCGGGAGTTTCAGGAGCTCGGAGACTGCCTCAATATTATTGCGCAGGCCACCAATATAGACGCCTCCGAGTCCCAACGATTCCGCGGCCGTTAGCGCATTTTGCGCCATCATAGCCGTATCAACCACGCCCAGCAGCAGTTGTTCCGCCAGCCCTAACTGAGCATCCGGGCAGATCTGTAAATGACGATTGAAATCAGCGCAAAACACCCAGAACTCAGCAGCCTGGGCGACATGTTTTTGCCCTCCAGACAAGGTAACCAGCGATTCGCGCAGAGTTTTATCGGTAATCCGAATTATTGTACTGCATTGTAAAAAGCTGGAACTTGAAGTTCCCTGGGCAGCAGCAATAATCGCATCTCGTTGTGCATCCGAAATCGACTCGTCGGTGAAATGGCGAATGGAGCGGTGACCGCGAATTAAATCAATGGTTGGAGTCATCTCTTTTATCTCTGACTGAATGGGAAGTCGCGTCGGATGAACGCGACATCAACTGCGGCGCAAGCAGTCGTGCAATGCGCCACATCAACACCACCGCCGCAGGAAGCATCAGCAATACACCCAAAAAGATCATCACGACGCAGGCTACTGAGCTGTTAAACGGCGCGGGTAAGGTGAGGTAATCGTTAAGCGACAGCAACGCCAGCGCTAACAATACCATACCAATCATTTCCAGAATCAATACGCTCCTGGGTAACACACCAATTGTGCGCATAAGTGGCCTCCCGGTGAAGTGGTGCTTAGTGTATACGCTATGAATTTCGGGTTGTACTGAAGCGGCAAGCCCGTGATCTCCAGCAGCATAGATAACTCTATGGCAGGTGTGAACGGATGCAGACCACAAAATGTAGCCTGAAAGACAAAGGGTATAGACTAAGGATATCAAAGCAACAGGCTCAACCTGCTTTCCATCTATCGTAAATCGCGGCATCATAACGGTAATTCGCCATCCGGCCTGATAAGTTCGAGGAGAAAGAGATGTTTGCTGTTATTTTTGGTCGCCCAGGGTGCCCGTATTGCGTGCGCGCAAAAGAATTAGCAGAAAAATTGAGCAATGAGCATGACGATTTTAACTACCGCTACATTGATATCCACGCTGAAGGTATTACCAAAGCGGATCTGGAAAAAACGGTAGGTAAGCCTGTTGAAACCGTACCGCAGATTTTTGTCGATCAAAAACACATCGGCGGCTGCACGGATTTTGAAGCGTGGGCAAAAGAAAATGCGAACCTGTTCGCCTGATTAGTGTTTCAACGCCCTCCGCTGGAGGGCGTCGTTAGTTTTTTTTACGTCGTTGATGTTGGTTAAATAAGCTACTGATAAATAAAAAACACAATGCGCCAAGCGCGCACCAAAACACCGCACTAAACAGCCATGCCAGTTCTTGCCACAGCGAACGCGTGGGCATAAAGACGAACCGCATCAGCAACAGGCAACATGGTGCCGCCAACATTGCACCAAGAAGAGGTCTGAGCACCTCCCGACGGTGGGAGAAAAAGCTTGCCGCTGCACCTGGCAATATAAAAAACAACAACCCGACTTCAGGATGTCCAGCCGCTTTAAATGCCCCTTTCACGTTTAGCGTTAATGAAAGACACACCACAATAAAAAGCACAAAGCAGCAGATCGCACCCGCCCAACCTTGCTTATGTTTCAACCGTTCCTCCTGACTTTTTCTCTATCGAACACTCTTTTCGCCCAAAGGCGTCCAGTCAGATAAAGTTACTCGGCATTCCATGCCAAAAACACACCCACACGATTCTTATAGCCGTTGATACGTAATGAGATTAAACTAGCCACATATATTGTTATGCTGCTTTTATTTGGGGCTGTATACGAAGCTGTCGCCCCTTAATTTCTGGCAAAAACATTAGCGTAAATTGCCATTTCTTTCAATAGCTTACTAGTAAACAAGAAGTTAGCCTCCGTGAATATAAACGTCGCAGATTTGTTAAATGGGAATTACATCCTGTTATTATTTGTGGTCCTGGCGCTGGGCCTGTGTCTGGGTAAATTACGTCTGGGCTCAGTCCAACTCGGTAATTCCATTGGCGTTTTGGTAGTCTCCCTATTATTAGGGCAGCAGCACTTTAGTATTAACACTGATGCATTAAATCTCGGCTTTATGCTGTTTATTTTTTGTGTCGGAGTGGAAGCGGGTCCCAACTTTTTTTCCATTTTTTTTCGCGATGGTAAAAATTACCTAATGCTTGCTCTGGTAATGGTCGGTAGTGCAATGCTGATCGCCCTGGGGCTGGGTCGGCTATTTGGCTGGGACATCGGCCTGACAGCCGGTATGCTAGCTGGCTCAATGACCTCCACACCTGTGCTGGTAGGCGCAGGCGACACATTGCGGCATTCAGGAATGGCAGGTACGCAGCTGTCAAGTGCCCTTGATAATCTGAGTCTGGGTTACGCCCTCACCTATCTTATTGGACTGGTCAGCCTGATCGTCGGCGCACGCTACCTGCCGAAACTGCAACATCAGGATCTGCAAACCAGCGCACAACAAATCGCACGTGAACGCGGTCTGGACACTGACGCTAACCGTAAGGTATATCTGCCCGTGATTCGGGCCTATCGTGTCGGTCCGGAACTGGTCGCATGGGCTGACGGTAAAAATCTCCGTGAGCTGGGCATCTATCGCCAGACTGGTTGTTATATTGAACGCATCCGTCGCAACGGCATTTTGGCGAATCCTGATGGTGACGCAGTGCTACAAATGGGTGATGAGATTGCCCTGGTGGGTTACCCGGATGCGCATGCCCGCCTCGACCCAAGTTTTCGTAATGGCAAAGAGGTGTTCGATCGCGATCTGCTCGATATGCGTATCGTCACCGAAGAGATTGTTGTCAAAAACCACAATGCCGTCGGTCGTCGTCTGGCACAGTTGAAATTAACCGATCACGGTTGCTTCCTTAACCGCGTGATCCGCAGCCAGATTGAGATGCCAATCGATGACAACGTTGTACTCAATAAAGGCGACGTGTTGCAGGTCAGTGGTGATGCACGTCGTGTCAAAACCATTGCTGATCGTATCGGCTTTATTTCAATCCATAGTCAGGTGACCGATCTCCTTGCCTTCTGCGCCTTCTTTATCATCGGTCTGATGATCGGGATGATCACCTTCCAGTTCAGTAATTTCAGCTTCGGCATTGGGAATGCAGCCGGATTACTGTTCGCCGGGATCATGCTTGGCTTCTTGCGCGCCAACCATCCTACGTTTGGCTATATTCCGCAGGGTGCGCTGAATATGGTGAAAGAGTTTGGCCTAATGGTATTTATGGCAGGCGTCGGTTTAAGCGCTGGCAGCGGTATTGGCAACGGCCTCGGTGCCGTGGGTGGTCAAATGCTGATTGCCGGTTTGATTGTCAGTCTGGTTCCGGTGGTTATCTGCTTCTTGTTTGGTGCTTACGTATTGCGTATGAACCGCGCCCTGTTGTTTGGGGCCATGATGGGAGCGCGTACCTGTGCTCCGGCAATGGAAATCATCAGCGACACGGCGCGCAGTAACATTCCAGCCTTAGGTTATGCGGGCACTTATGCAATTGCTAACGTCCTGCTGACGCTGGCAGGGACACTTATTGTCATTGTCTGGCCAGGCCTCGGTTAAGACTGATAATTATCCTTAAGTGAAAATTTTTTGCAGGTAAGCAGAACTTTTCTTCAAGGTGTCAGTCATAACTATTGCCACTGCTTTTCTTTGATGTCCCCAATTTGTGGAGCCCATCAACCCCGCCGTTTTGGTTCAAGGTTGATGGGTTTTTTGTTGCCTGAAATTCAGCTCCCGCCCCTCAAATACCACAATCCCCCCATAATCCGCGCAATTTGCAGCATGCCGTTTATGGCACATACTTTTGATTGATGCTTTCTGGTGATGGAGATTCATAATGTTGCTTTCAGGCAAAAACGTAGTGATCTTCGGCGGAAGTGGCGCGATCGGTAGTACGGTTGCACGCACTATGGCGCGTGAAGGGGCGAATGTGTTCCTTGGTGCACGTAGCAAGGGAAAGCTAGACTGCGCTGCCGACAGCATCCGCATGGCCGGTGGCACGGCTGAAATCTTCATCGTCGATGTACTTGACGAACAGTCCACAACTCAACATATTGCGCAACTGGCTCAGCAAGCCGGTGGTATTGACGTGGTGGTAAACGCAACTGGCTTTATGCACGAACAGGGCAAAAGAATAGAAGCGTTATCTCTGGCTGAGTTTATGAGTGGCATCACCCCTTTTCTCTCCGCACAATTCAATATATCAAAGGCCGTCACTCCGTATATGGGCGGTGAACGTGCAGGCAGTATTATCACCATCGTAGCTCCTGCGGCACCGATGGCAATGCCAGGACATCTGGGCCACATCGTTGGCTGCGCGGGAACCGAAGCCTTTATTAAAGCGCTCGCCAGTGAACTTGGCCCACAGAATATTCGAGTCCTCGGCGTGCGATCGCATGCAATTGTGGATGCGATACAGGCCGGCTCTTACACAGAGGAAATATTCACCACAAAAGCTCAGTCAATGGGGTTAACCGTGGAACAATGGCTGGGTGGCGCCGCACAAAGCACTATGCTCAAACGTCTGCCCACTCTGTTACAAATCGCCGAAGTTATAACATTTCTGGCATCAGATCATGCCAGTGCAATGACTGCTACGGTGGTGAATGTAACAAGTGGCGCCACCGTCAGCTAATGTAGCTGTTCCCCCTCACACCGTATGTTGCTCCGTTATCCTGTGCACTGCCGGGCGTGAACAGAGCGCAATACCAAAGACGATAACCAGCGCACTGACCAGATGATACGAATGTAGCGTCACATGCAAAAATACCACGCTAAATAATCCTCCACTCAAAGGGATCAGGTGTGAGTATATTTCTCCACGCGTGGCCCCGATGGCGCTAATGCCTTTGTTCCAGAGTAAATACGACAGCCAGGACGGAAAAATAATAAGGTACATGACCCCGGAAATAACTGCAGAATTCACATAACCACTCCAGTCCGGAACACCATCACGCATCAGTTCTATAGCTAGCACCGGAAGAAGAACAATTGCGCCTATCAGTGCACTCACAGCGACGAATGCATTTCCCTTAACCTCACGAGGTTTAATTCGCAGAAAAGCACAGTAGACGGCCCAACTAAGCGCTGAGCCCATAGTCCAGAAATCGCCCTGGTTCAGATGACTAAACACCTCCGGATGCATCAGATTACCCTGCAATATTAGCCAGATAACGCCAACAGTACTGAGTATCACACCAGCAATATTACGCAAAGAGATCCTCTCCTTGAAAAAGAGTTTATTGATTAGCAGGACTATTGCTGGTGTGGTCGACATATAAATCGCCGCATTCAGAGATGTCGTATATTGTAGGCCGATGTACAAGGTCAACGGAAAAAGGACCTGACCACATAACGCGAGGAAAACGATAGTACTCATGTTTTTTTTCATCGCCGGCCACTGCTCTGTAACCTGGCGAAAATAAAGCGTCATCAATAATATTGCGGTAGCTATCCAGCGCACCGCAGATAAAACAACAGGATTAACGTCAGCGACCAGTATGTGGCCGATTACATAATTCCCGCCCCAAAAACAGGCTGCCAGACTGAGTAAAATATAGGGCATAAATAAGCCTTTTTGTTACATTCACGGTATAACAACAAGGCTACGGCGGTGTCCGAATGAATGCTAATATAACGTTTTCATCCATGTGCATAGATTAAAACTATGAAATTCACGCTAAGGCAACTTGAGTTTTACATCGCGCTCGCCGAAACATTACAAATTTCCAAAGCAGCAGCACGTTGTCATATCTCTCAGTCATCGATGACCATCGCCATGCGGAACCTGGAAGAAGCATTAGACGCACAATTATTTGTACGATATCCCAAAGGTGTGAAGCTAACCGCTGAGGGTGAGCGCTTTCTGGCTCATGCCTGTAACATCATCAACAGTAGCCGGGCCGCCGTTGACGCCCTGCATGACAGGAGTGATCTCCTCTGCGGTACGGTGCGTATTGGGGTTGCCGAAACGCTCTCCGCCTATCTTATCCCGGATATACTTGATGACATTGAACGCCGTTTTCCGCTGCTGGAGATCATTTTTCATGAAGATACAGCGCCAGAGTTAGTTCAGGCGCTGCGACAAAAGAACGTTGATTTTTGCCTGCTACTGACTTCGAATATCAGCCACGACGCTGACCTGAAAATCGAAACCTTCATTCGCTCACAACGACGCCTGTGGAGCTCAATCGGGCACCCGTTGCAAAGCCAGCCAGCAATCCGTCTGAAAGATGTCGTGAAGCTACCGTTTTTACTGCTGGAAACCGACAAGTATCCCGACGTCATCACAGACTACTGGCAACAGCGTGGCTACGCGCCTGACATCTGTTTTCGCAGTAATTCTTTTGAGGCGATACGCAGCCTGGTCGCCAAAGGCAGAGGAATAACTATTTTGTCAGATCTGGTATATCGCCCCTGGTCGCTGGACGGATTACGCGTCATGCGCAGAACGATTGATGATTTTATTACGTATATGGATGTCGGGACCGTGACAAATGCGAATCAACCGCTGACAACAGAAACCCGGAGAGTCATCGACTTTTTACGTCAGGCGATTACCCGCCTCGACAGTTCGTTTTAAGAAAATCACGCCTGCGGCAGCCCTGCAATACGTTCAACCATAACCAGAATATCTTCTCGACGCAGTGGCGTTTTATCCGTCACAAAGTGCAGAGTCATCCCTTCAATAAACGCATCCAGAGCCCGAGCCGTGGCCGGATCGAACCACTGCTCTAACGTTTGCTGACTGCGTAGCATCCAGTTTTGCATCACCATTTTCAGTGCTGGTTTTCGGCTGGCAAAAGCATAAAGCTGGTACATTAGCTCCATATTGTCCGGCGTGGTGACCTGTGAACTGTAGATCATACTGGTAATGGCATGACAGGCCTGCGACGCATTTGAAACGTCATCAAAGAATGCCTGATATTGCTGCGACATGGTTTCAGTGAAACGACCAAATGCCGCCATTAAAAGCTCATCCATTCCCGAAAAGTAATAAGTCATAGAACCCAAGGGTACCTGAGCAATTATTGCGATTTTGCGGTGTGTAACCGCATGAATACCATGGGTTATTATCGCTTCCAGAGTAGCCTGAACTATTTTTTCCCGCCGTTGTGGATCGTTCGCGCGTCGCACTGTATTTCCTCTGAGTACATTTATGTACAAATGTACACAACCTTGCTAATGTTGTCTTCTTTCCTCTTCTCTTTGGCTCGAATTCATGACAGGCATCTCATCACGCAAAGCCCTAAGACGCCGTACCTGGGCGCTATTCACATTCTTCTTTTTACCAGGATTATTAATGGCTTCCTGGGCAACGCGTACCCCAGCCATCAGAGATATCCTCTCCATTTCCACTGCGGAAATGGGCGCAGTATTGTTTGGACTCTCTATTGGTTCGATGAGTGGCATTCTATGTTCGGCCTGGCTGGTGAAACGATTTGGCACACGAAAGGTGATTCGCACCACCATGTCTTGCGCAGTCACAGGAATGATGGTCCTCAGCCTGGCGCTATGGTTGCACTCACCATGGTTTTTTGCATTTGGTTTGGCCGTATTTGGTGCCAGCTTTGGTGCCGCAGAAGTTGCCATTAACGTTGAAGGCGCGGCAGTTGAGCGCGAAATGAACAAAACCGTTCTGCCGATGATGCATGGCTTTTACAGTCTGGGAACTCTTGCCGGTGCCGGCGTCGGGATGATTCTTACCGCCCTTAGCATACCGGCGACTGTACATATTCTGCTGGCGGCGGTAGTCACGATTACCCCAATATTCATCGCCATAAAAGCCATTCCTGACGGCACGGGCAAAAATGCCACCGACGGATCTCATTCGAGCGAAAAGGGGCTACCTTTTTACCGTGATATCCAGTTGTTGCTCATCGGCGTAGTGGTTCTGGCAATGGCTTTTGCCGAGGGTTCCGCCAACGACTGGCTTCCGCTATTGATGGTGGACGGACATGGCTTTAGCCCGACATCCGGTTCATTGATTTATGCCGGTTTTACGCTGGGAATGACCGTCGGACGGTTCACTGGCGGCTGGTTTATCGACCGTTACAGCCGCGTCGCTGTCGTGCGTGCTAGCGCGCTAATGGGGGCGCTTGGGATTAGCCTGATTATTTTTGTTGATAGCTCGTGGTTAGCGGGCGTTTCCGTCATCCTGTGGGGACTTGGCGCATCGCTTGGCTTCCCACTGACTATTTCGGCGGCCAGTGATACCGGTCCCGATGCCCCAACCCGCGTGAGCGTGGTTGCGACTACCGGCTACCTGGCCTTCCTGGTTGGACCGCCGCTGTTGGGCTATCTGGGTGAACACTACGGATTACGCAGCGCAATGTTAGTCGTGCTGGCACTGGTGCTGGTAGCGGCTATTGTGGCGAAAGCTGTCGCCAAACCAGATTCAAAAACTCAAACTGCGATGGAGAACGGCTAATGGGTATCAAGTTAATTGCGGTAGATATGGACGGTACTTTTTTAAGTGACCAAAAGACCTACAACCGTGAGCGGTTCATGGCGCAGTATCATCAGATGAAAAAACAAGGGATCCGCTTTGTTGTCGCCAGCGGTAACCAGTATTACCAGTTAATCTCCTTTTTCCCCGAACTGGCTCACGAAATCTCATTTGTGGCGGAAAACGGCGGCTGGGTGGTCAGCGAAGAGGAAGATGTATTTAACGGTGAGCTGGCAAAGGATGATTTTGATGTCGTCGTGGAACATTTGTTGACGCGAACGGACATCGACATTATTGCCTGCGGGAAAAGCAGCGCCTACACACTGAAGCAATACAGTGATGAACTAAAATCGGTCGCGGCTATGTACTATCATCGTCTTGAATTTGTAGATAACTTTGACAACATCAACGACGTATTCTTCAAATTCGGGTTGAATATCTCAGACGATCGTATCCCCCAGGTTCAGGCGGACCTCCATAACGCAATTGGCGATATTATGGTTCCGGTTCATACGGGCTACGGCAGCATTGATTTAATTATTCCAGGAGTGCATAAGGCAAACGGTCTGCGTCTGCTACAAAAACGCTGGAATATTACCGACGATGAAGTCGTGGTATTTGGCGATGGTGGAAATGATATTGAGATGCTGCGCCAGGCGGGCTTTAGTTTTGCGATGGCAAACGCCAAAGACACGGTGGTCGCGGCGGCAAAATATCGCGCGGGTTCAAATAACGAAGAAGGCGTGCTGGATATTATCGATCGTGTGCTCAAAAACGAAGCGCCGTTTACACAATAATCTCTTAGCACGGACGGCAACAAAACGTTGGGATGATCTCTTCATAATCCGCATCAAATTAACCCGCTGGATAATTACCTCCAGTGAACATTTCAGGTGAACTGATGATGAAGAAAAGTGTACTGATGGCAGCATTGTTGCTGGGGGTTGCGGGAACGACAATGGCGCAGAGCGTAACCGTTGATGTGCCAGACGGGTATAAAGTGGTGGTGGTCCCTTCTTCCGTGAGTGTTCCACAGGCGGTAAGCGTCACGACCGCACCGCAAACGGTCTATGTTGCACCGGCCCCCGCACCTGCCCCCGTTTATCGTGCGCATCCTTATGCACGTCATGTTGCCAGCGTTGGCGAAGGGATGATTATCGAACATCAAATCGACGACCATCACTAACACTTTCAATGCCTGATAGCGAACAACTATCAGGCATTGAATTCCTATCCTTCCCGGGAATCTCCGACCCGTTTATCCTTCAGGAAGATAAACATCAGGACCAGCCAAATTATACCGCTTGCCAGATTAAACAGGCTAAATAAGCCGTTTCCACCGTTCAGATACGCATGTTTGCTCAACTCAATACCGACGGTAAAAATCAGCATCTGTAGCATGCCCATTGCGGCTGAAACAGTCCCTTTGCTCATTTCGCTGGCAAACAGTGTCAGGCGCACCAGACCTGCATTCGCCACACCTATACCAAAAGCATAAATACTCAAACCTGCCGTCATCCACAGATAAGCATGGGAAGAAACCACCGTGGCTGCCGCAGCGATAATCAACCCCACAGCAACTGGCCAACCGCCCAGAATAATCAGCGATCGTACTGTGCGCCGCGAAGTCAGACGAGCCAGCACCAGATTCCCGGCAATCAGCGCACCAAAAATCGGCACCTGTAACAGACCATATTCATAGCTGCTGAGATGTTCACCACTAATAATGATAATCGGGGACTGCGCAATCCAGGCCAGTAACGGCAGGCTGACAAAGCCCAGCGCCAGTGCTCCGGCGACAAAACGCACGTTTTTAAGCACCAGTTTGTAATCTTTGCCAAGCTCTTTAATGGATAGCTTTTCACCCAGCCGGGTTGCCGTTTCAGGCATCGCGCGCTGTAAGCCAAAAAAGGCGATGGCCGCCAGTGCCGCAAACAGAACAAACATCCCTTCCCACGGAAGAACATGCACCCAGGCGGCTCCGACTAACGGCCCCAACAAAGGTGCAATCAGCGCCACATTCGCCATGAGTGCGGTAATTTTAATACAGACCGCCTCTTCAAAGGATTCCTGAATTGCGGCATAGCCCACCGCGCCAATAAAGCACAGGCTGATCCCTTGCAAAAAACGCAGGAAGGTAAATTGCTCAATATTCTGCGCAAACAGCGTCGCCAGGCAGGTAATAATGAACCAGACAACACCGGTTAACATCACCGGGCGACGGCCTATGCGATCCGACAGCGGCCCAAGCAGCCATTGCAAAAACATGCCACCAGCCAGATAAGCAGTCATGGAAGTTGGAACCCAATCTAATCCAGCCTGATATTGCTCCACTACTGCCAACATTCCGGGCTGGATCATATCGTTACCGATATAAGTAGAGAATTCGTAAAGCACCAGACAGAGAGGGAAAAGTAATGCCTGACGCCCCAAACGGGCGCCTGAAGATAAACGGTTCTGCATGCAGTCTCTTAACAAATGAAAAAACGCGCAAAGTGTAATAAATGCGCCGAACTGGTGATAGTGAATTATGTGAATTGAAAGCAAAATGCGCACATTTTTACACTCGTTTTCACAATATCCTCCCGCGTTAAGGTTAATTTAAGTTGAAGTCGTTATCATGGTGATTAAATCTCAATAGCTGTATTAAAACTCTTCATTTAACAGATAAATAAGACAAAACCACTTTTTCTCAGGTGGCCGCGATTTTATGATCTGTCTGATACGGATATGAGGCGCATTGCTCGCCCTTTTTTTAAACACTGTACTGAGTCTGGATGTTATGCTGGAAAATCTGAATAACTCGCTTTTTTACCTGATCAACGCCACGCCAGACTCTGCGCAGTGGGCGATCTCGCTTGCCATTTTTATCGCCAAAGATCTGATCAATATCGTACCGATATTAGCCGTTGTACTCTGGCTTTGGGGCCCGCGTAGCCGTGTTATCATTCAGCGTCAGTTGGTTATAAAAATGGCGATCGCGCTGATCGTCGGTTTAACCATTTCGTGGCTGATGGGCCATCTTTTCCCGCACGATCGTCCGTTCGTTAATCATATTGGTTACAACTTCCTGCACCATGCGCCAGATGACTCTTTCCCAAGCGATCACGGTACGGTCATTTTTACCTTTGCGCTGGCGTTTTTGTTCTGGCATCGCCTCTGGTCTGGCGCACTGTTGATGGTCATCGCTGTCGCAATTGCCTGGTCGCGGGTTTACCTCGGCGTACACTGGCCGCTGGATATGCTGGGCGGATTGCTGGCAGGCCTGATCGGCTGCCTGAGTGCACAGATGATCTGGCAACGATTTGGCGACCCTCTGTATAACGGTTTGCAAGCGTGCTATCGCACCTGCTTCGCCCTGCCCATCCGTAAGGGCTGGGTGCGTGACTAACCCTTGGTAAAAAGAGTAGTATTAGGCGCGCGATACTGATCGCATACTCTACTCATCAGGGGAAATATGGAAACACGACGCGACGAGCGTATTGGTCAATTGCTGCAGGCACTGAAACGCAGCGATAAATTACACCTTAAAGAAGCCGCGACGCTGTTGGGCGTATCTGAGATGACCATCCGTCGCGATCTGAACAATAACAATGCCCCTGTGGTATTGCTTGGGGGTTATATTGTTCTGGAACCCCGCAGCGCCAGCCACTACCTAATCAGCGACCAAAAATCCCGCCTGGTGGATGAAAAACGGCGCGCCGCGCAGCAGGCTGCAAGCCTCGTTCAGGCGCATCAGACAATTTTTTTTGACTGCGGTACAACTACGCCGTGGATCATCGAAGCGATAGATAATGAACTGCCCTTCACAGCTATCTGTTACTCGCTGAATACGTTTCTGGCACTACAGGAAAAACCACAGTGTCGCGTCATCCTGTGTGGGGGTGAATTCCATGCCAGCAATGCGATTTTCAAACCACTCGATTTCCAGGAAACACTGAATAACCTGTGCCCGGATATTGCCTTTTACTCCGCCGCTGGCGTTCATATTGACAAGGGCGCGACCTGTTTTAACCTGGAAGAGTTACCGGTTAAACATTGGGCGATGTCGATGGCGCAATATCACGTTCTGGTGGTAGATCACAGTAAATTTGGCAAGGTGCGTCCCGCACGGATGGGAGAATTAAAACGCTTTAATACCATCATCAGTGATAACCGTCCTGACGATGAATTTGTTAATTACGCTAAAGCACAGCATATTAAGCTGATGTATTGATGGGGTTTGCCGGACAGCGATAACGCCATCCGGCAATGACTGAAATTAAGAGAACCAGCCACCAAACCACTGGTGGAACTTCATCATCACAAAGTCCCACATCCGGCTAAAGAATCCGCCCTCTTCAACCGCTTCCATCACCATCAACGGACGCTGTTCAATAGATTTCCCGTTAAGCTGGAAGTCGATAGTTCCGACAACCTGGCCTTTCTTCAACGGAGCGGTTAATTGCGGTTCAGTCAGAGTAAAGCTGGCCTTCAGGTTTTTAAGCTGACCACGTGGGATAGTCACAGATCCGCTTTCTCCAGCCCCCAGATTGACTTCACTCTTATCACCAAACCAGACGCGCTGGGTCACGAAAGTTGCATCCGGCTTGATCGGTGTAACGGTTTCAAAGAAACGAAAGCCCCACGTGAGCAGTTTTTCTGACTCATTGAAACGAATACGATCGGTTTTCGCCCCTAACACCACGGAGATCAGGCGCATATCACCTTGCGTCGCGGAGGCCACCAGGTTATATCCCGCACCTGTAGTGGTACCCGTTTTCATACCATCAACATTCAGGTTGGTGCTCCACAACAGGCGGTTGCGGTTCGGTTGGCGAATTTTATTGAAGGTAAACTCTTTCTCTTTATGGATGGCGTACTCTTCTGGCACATCGTGGATTAACGCTTTGCCCAGCAACGCCATATCACGCGCGGTACTGAACTGCCCTGGCGCATCCAGACCATGTACCGTCTGGAAAGTGGTGTTGGTCAGTCCCAGTTTTTGCGCGTAGCCGTTCATCAAACCAATAAAGGATTCCTGACTACCGGCCACGTAATCTGCCAGAGCGATACAGGCATCATTACCGGACTGGATGATAATGCCCTTATTCAGATCGGACACCGCTACCTGATCGCCAGGCTTCAGGAACATCACCGAAGATCCACGCAGGGCCGGGTTGCCCGTCGCCCAGGCATCTTTCCCCACGGTCACCATGTCAGTCAGATTAATTTTCCCCGCCTTCAGCGCCTGACCAACCACATAGCTGGTCATAATTTTAGTCAGACTGGCTGGGTCCAGTTTCTCGTCAGCATTGCCTTCCGCCAGAACCTTGCCGCTGGCGTAATCCATTAAGATCCACGCCCGCGCATCCACGCTCGGCGGGGCCGTTGGTTGCTCCACCGCCTGTGCGGTTGGTGCAAAAAGGAATAAGAGTGCTGAACCTGCAGCCAGGCTGCGAAGGGAAGAGAAGTATTGCGTCATAAATGCCACCCGAGTATCCATTCCAAAAAACCACGTCATAACACACCGTGTTTACACAAACTGCATCGGCCCAACCAACGCAGAAGAGGCCTGATGGATGACGTGTAAAATAAGTGCGGTGAGTAATAACGCACTAACGAGCTTAAAGAAACCGTAAGTTGGTAAAGTTTTTAAAGTTTATGCAATAACATTGCGCTGCGCTGCCCCCATCACGATTTTTTTACACCTTGTTGCGTAAATATTAGGTTTACCCCACCATGTGAACCTGTCAGATGCCGAATGCAGACATAAAGCTGCTCAATTAATTTGCGGAGTTACTATGATTACACTGTGGGGTCGAAATAACTCGACCAACGTAAAGAAAGTGTTGTGGACGCTCGAAGAACTGGAACTACCGTATACCCAAATCCTGGCGGGCGGGCAGCATGGCATTAACCACGATGCGGACTATCTGGCAATGAATCCCAACGGCCTGGTTCCGCTACTGCGCGATGATGAAACCGACGTATTACTGTGGGAATCCAACACCATTGTCCGCTATCTGGCTGCCCAGTACGGGCAAAAGCGTTTGTGGATTGATGCTCCGGCAAAGCGCGCTGAAGGCGAAAAATGGATGGACTGGGCTAACCAGACGTTGAGTCCTGCACACCGGGTGATTTTATTCGGTCTGGTCAGAACACCGGCTGAACAACGTGACCAGGCAGCCATCGACGCAGGGGCGAAGGTTTGCGATAACCTGTTTAGCATTCTTGACGACGCGCTGGCAAACCAACCATGGTTCTCCGGGGCTGAATTTGGTACCGGCGATATTGCCGTCGCGCCGTTCATCTATAACCTGTTTAACGTCGGCCTGAGCTGGACCCACCGACCTCATCTTGAACGCTGGTATCAGCAGCTCACCGAGCGTCCGGCATTCCAGAAAGTGGTCATGATCCCAGTCAGCTAATAGCGTCAATGATGCAATATTCAGGGACTCACCTTAAGTAATTCCCCGTCGGACTCGTCGGTTAACACATATAAATAACCGTCTGGTCCGACACGCACATCACGGATCCGTTGCCCCCTTTCCCGCAAAATGCGTCCGTCCTCCGTCACGTTATTCCCGTTGACGCTTAACACGATCACGTCCTGTTCTTTCAACGCGCCAATAAACAGTTTCTGCTGCCACTGCGGGAAGGTATCGCGGTTATAAAAAGCCATTCCGCTGACTGCGGGAGATTTTTCCCAGTAAAAGACGGGTTGTTCAGTACCGTCGACTATTTCGCCCTGTGATTCCGGAATTTTAAAACCACTGTAGTTAACACCCCAGGTCGCTATCGGCCAGCCATAGTTTTTACCTTTTTCGGGGACATTAATTTCATCGCCTCCGCGTGGACCATGCTCATTTAACCACAACACCTCACTCCAGGGATTCATCGCCATGCCCTGCGGATTACGAATGCCGTACGACCAAATTTCAGGACGAGCACCAGCCTGATTCACAAAGGGATTGTCTGACGGAATTTTGCCCTGCTCGGTCAGACGCACAACCTTGCCTTGCAACTTATCCAGATCCTGAGCGGTAGAACGCTGATTATTCTCTCCCAGTCCAATAAACAGATAACCTTTGCCATCAAACACCATGCGTCCGCCAAAATGGTTTCCGGTTGAGAGTTTAGGCATTTGGCGAAAAATCGCCTTGAATCCCTCCAGATGCTTGAGGTCATCACTCAGTCGTCCGTAGCCTACGGCTGTCCCTGCTTTCCCTTCATGGTTGGCTTCAGCATAACTGAGCCAAACCCGCCGGGAGTGTTCAAAATCCGGCGCTAACACCACGTCGAGTAATCCTCCCTGTCCATTTACCCAAACCTTTGGCACACCGGTCAGCGGATCTGAAAGCCCCTTACCGGGTTGCCAGAGTCGAAGTTGTCCTCCCCGAAGCGTAATGAGTATGCCGCGATTATCAGGTAAAAAAGCAAGTGACCAGGGATGGTCAAGTTTGGTTTGCAACACTTCAACCTTCACAGCAGACAGTTCAGCACCGGCAAAAGGGGAAAGTAACGCAAACGAGGCAACACAGAGAAAGAGTCGACGCATAACACCTCCTTAATGGCTCTGCATAAAGCGTAGCCAGCAGGAGGAGATATCCTGCTACTTTTACATAATATTAACGAAAAGGGGGAGCGCCCTCCCCCTGGTTCAGACGTGTTCCAATGTTGAGTAGCTCTGCAAGCTTTGGATACTCAGCGTCAGCGTTGTCAGGCAGTTTTCAAGTTTCTCTGCGTTAACAGCAATAAAATTTGGACAGTCATGATGTCCACTCATAAGACAAACAGCGGCGGCGGCTAACGCCCCTTCAGCACGATGAAGGGCATTCCACTCTTCCTGATCAAGATGCATACCGTGGAGCTGTGATTGATCGTGTAGTTCGCGATTCAGTGCAAAAAAACCATCACGCAGACGATCGTTCTCGCTGACTGACATGTAGCCTTTCGCCTTCCTCAACAACAGATAAGCGGCGAGGTCGATGCGGGCGTTTATCAACTTGTTGAGAAGATCGGTTCTCAGTCTGTCAACAACCATACTTTGTTCCTCCTCTTTCCAACTATAGTGCAACTTAATAGTATGGTTGTTTTTTGAACAAATTGATGCTCTATATCAATAAACCCTAATTGATTAACATAATTTACAATGTTACAACCTGTAGCTGCGGACAGAGTCGTTGTGCTCACGGAGAGACAACCTCCCTCAGATCTCTGACTTACCGGTCATTTTTTGCTATACCTGTGGGATTACTGCGCGACGCTTAGCATGAGGGGACTATGTCAAAAGCAAATGATGCAGAAAAAATACGCACGCTATCAAAGATAGACCTCAATCTGCTGACGATTTTCTGTTTGATCTATAGCGTAGGCAGTATCAGCAGGGTCGCTGACATGCTGAATATTTCGCCCTCTGCCGTCAGCCAATCATTAAGGAAGCTACGCGAATTAATGGGGGATAACTTATTTGTCCGCAGCGGCAATGCTCTGTTGCCGACAGTCTATTCCGACGAGCTTTATGACAATACGATCCCAATTATCGATAAACTCTCACTGCTGATGCCACATTCGTCCCCGGCAACAAAAAAAAGACTTACTCTGTACACTGAATCTTTTATTTCTCCGATCGTTATTCCCGATGTCACAGCCAAAATAATCAACACTGACGCTGATATTAGCCTCCTGCATCTTACCGCCGATTTAAATGAGCAAAGCATTATTGAGTTGTTAAACATGCGGCAGGCGGATGTTGTTTTTTCAACCTTTTCGGTTGAATCAGGGGGGATCTCCTGCCAAAAAATATGTGATATGCGCCTGGTACTGGCCGCTTCACAGAATAATACGTTGTATGAGAATTCGATTAGTGAAGAAATGTTCCGACGCGCAAATCTCGTCGGCTATAACACAAAAAATGAAAAGATTATTTACCACAGAAGCATCGTTGATAAGAAATTCAGAACTGGAGAGCGCTGCCTGCTAACCTCTTCTTTTACAGCAATACTCACCATTGTATCTAATACACAATGTGTAGGCGTGATCCCGGAAAAAGTATTTAACACTCACGCAAAACTTTACGGGTTAAAAAAAATAAACACACCATTCCCGTTACCGCAATTTAGTATTTATGCTTCATCGCGTAAAGAAACCAGTACCCATAAGATACTGGCTCCCATTCTGGCTGAATTACAAGCGCCTCCCGGTCCTGAAAACCTGGAAGGGCACCTGTAGTCATTAAAGGTTAAACGTGTATTTTGGTAATACGCCAGATGTTATCAGCATATTCCTGTACCGTTCTGTCTGAAGAAAAGTAACCCATATTGGCAATATTATGCAGCGTTTTTGTCGTCCATTCACGAGGATTACAATACAAATCGTCCACCGCATCCTGGCAATCTACATAGCTACGATAATCCGCTAAAACCTGATAATGGTCGCCAAAGTTAATCAACGAATCCAGTATATTCTGATATCGCCCTGGTTCCTGTGGACTGAACATGCCAGTACCTATTTGAGTCAGTACCTGGTGCAGCTCAATATCGTTCTCAAAAATAGCTCTGGGGCTATAACCGCTTTGTCGTAAGGCTTCTACTTCTTGTGCCGTATTCCCAAAGATAAAGATGTTATCTTCGCCGACATACTCCCGCATCTCAATGTTCGCCCCGTCCAGCGTACCGATTGTTAACGCGCCATTAAGCCCAAACTTCATATTACTGGTCCCGGAAGCTTCAGTACCGGCCAACGAAATCTGTTCAGACAGATCTGCGGCCGGAATGATCAATTGCGCCAGACTGACGCTGTAATCCGGTATAAACACCACTTTCAACCTGCCACCAATTTGCGGATCGTTATTGACCCGCTGCGCCACATCGTTAATTAAGCGAATAATTTGTTTCGCCATGTAGTACGACGAAGCGGCTTTTCCCGCAAAAATATTCACACGAGGTACCCAATTGGCATCCGGCGCAGCTTTAATGCGGTTATAACGGGTGATGATGTGGAGCACATTCAGTAATTGCCGCTTGTACTCGTGGATACGCTTTACTTGCACGTCAAACAAAGCATCAGGATTCACTACCACACCAAATTGTGTGGCAATGTAGTGTGCCAACCGCTGTTTATTTTCCCGCTTCGCCCGATGCACCGCCTCATTCACGGACGGATAATCGATGTACTGCTTCAATTCGCCAAGCTGAATAAGTCTGGTACGCCAGGTATGACCAATATGCTCATCCAGCACGCTGGCAAGTGGAGGATTCGCCAGGGCCAGCCAACGCCTGGCCGTAACACCATTAGTTACATTAGTAAAACGCATAGGGAAAATACGTGCGAAATCAGCAAACAAGGATTCCGTCATCAGTTTTGAATGCAATGCCGACACGCCATTGACTTTATGGCTGACAACAACGGCCAGCCAGGCCATACGCACCACGCGACCATTAGATTCATCAATCAGCGATACACGTTTTAGTAACTCACTATTATCGTGATATTTATCGCTCACCGATTTCAGGAACCGATCGTTAATTTCAAAAATAATCTGCAAATGACGAGGCAGGAGTCTGCTCAGCATCTCCACCGGCCATGTCTCCAGCGCTTCGCTCATCAGGGTATGATTGGTATAGGAAAAGATCTGACAGGTCACATCAAACGCATCTTCCCAGCAAAACTGATGCTGATCGATCAATAAACGCATCAGTTCAGGGATCGCCAGTACCGGATGAGTATCATTAAGATGGATTGCGATTTTATCTGCCAGATTATGGTAGGTTTTGTGCAACTGATAATGACGACTCAGAATATCCTGAACTGTTGCGGACGCCAGGAAATAAGCCTGTCGTAAGCGTAATTCACGGCCAGCATCGGTAGAGTCGTCCGGGTATAGCACCCGCGAGATCCTCTCAAAGTGGTATTTGTTTTCCACTTCAATAGAAAAATCATCATTCAGATTCAGTTTGCCAGAATTAACCTCGCTGTTAACCTGCACATTCCACAAGCGTAATGTATTGGTGGTGTCTGTCGCGTAGCCGGGCACAATTTGATCGTGCGCCACAGCCAGAATATCCTCGGTTTCAATCCACCGGGTTTTATTCCCTTCCTGCTGAATGCGACCACCGAAACGCACTTTATAATGCGTATTATGTCGTTTGAATTCCCACGGATTCCCGTATTCCAGCCAATAGTCCAGAGACTCTTTTTGTACTCCATTTACGATATTTTGTTTGAACATACCGTAATTATAACGAATACCATATCCGCATCCCGGCAGCCCAAGCGTCGCCAGCGAATCGAGGAAACAGGCAGCCAGACGTCCGAGACCGCCATTACCTAACCCAGGGTCATTTTCTTCATCGATCAGTTCTTCCAGATCCAGCCCCATAGCTTCAAGCGCGCAGTTCACTTCATCGTACAGACCTAAAGAAAGCAACGCGTTGGAAAGAGTGCGTCCAATCAGAAATTCCATCGATAAATAGTAAACCTGGCGGGCATCCTGAGAAAACTGGGCCCGGTTAGAGCGGTGCCAGCGTTCGACCATTCGATCGCGCACGGCGTATAACGTTGCATTTAGCCACTCCCGTTTTGTCGCGATTGCGGGATCCTTACCAATCGTAAATAAGAGTTTATTCGCAATATCATCTCTAAGTTTATCAACATCAGAATCTGCAGCGACCGGAAGTGGCGAAATATACATATCAACATTACCTTTCAGAATATTGTAGGATGAGACATCGACAGGCGAATTATTTAAAGCTCAGGTTTTCGATTTTTACTTTTTTGCAGGATAACTTCGTGGCGAGTAATAAAACTTAATTCTGCCATTAAAATACGCCAAGTTAGACCTGTCGCGAGAGAGATATAATATAAACTCACGCCATTAGCATAAAGTGTTTTAGCCATTTCAAGTTTGGCCTGCAAAACAATATCTTTCAAATTTAACCTCATTGATAACGCTCGACGGAATAAAATTTACGCCAATGCGTTTCTATAGCCAAGAAGTAGCACTTAAAGCCGGAATTAGACTCTCTAAACACCTTTCACCAGCAGATATTCTATTAATTCCCCTTTATTCTGTTCGTCTTCTCGCTATCAGATATAGATGTAGCGTGAAGGCATCTGTATAATCCCCCGATTACGAGCAATGTACAGTATAAGAAAATGGCAAAAATTGGTTTTATATCACTAGGTTGTCCGAAAAACCTCGTCGATTCCGAACGCATCCTGACTGAACTTCGTACTGAAGGTTATGATGTTGTACCGAGCTACGACGACGCGGATATGGTTATCGTTAACACCTGCGGCTTTATCGACAGTGCGGTACAAGAGTCACTGGAAGTGATTGGCGAAGCGCTGAACGAAAACGGCAAGGTGATTGTCACCGGCTGTCTGGGCGCGAAAGTCGATCAGATCCGTGAAGTTCACCCGAAGGTGCTGGAAATCACCGGGCCACATAGCTACGAACAGGTTCTTGAGCATGTTCACCACTATGTGCCAAAGCCGAAGCATAACCCCTTCCAGAGCCTGGTACCTGAGCAGGGCGTCAAACTGACTCCGCGTCACTACGCCTATCTGAAAATATCAGAAGGCTGTAACCACCGCTGCACATTCTGCATTATTCCATCTATGCGTGGTGATCTGGTGAGCCGTCCGATCGGCGACGTACTCAGCGAAGCTAAACGCCTGGTTGATGCCGGTGTGAAAGAGATCCTGGTAATCTCCCAGGATACTTCTGCTTACGGCGTGGATGTGAAGCATCGCACTGGTTTTCATAACGGCGAACCAGTAAAAACCAGCATGGTTGACCTGTGTGAGCAACTGTCAAAACTGGGTATCTGGACCCGTTTGCATTACGTCTACCCGTACCCGCACGTTGACGACGTAATTCCACTGATGGCGGAAGGTAAAATCCTGCCGTATCTGGACATCCCACTGCAGCATGCCAGCCCGCGTATTCTCAAGCTGATGAAGCGACCTGGCTCTGTGGACAGACAATTAGCGCGTATTAAACAATGGCGTGAAATCTGCCCTGAGCTGACTCTGCGATCGACATTCATCGTCGGCTTCCCGGGTGAAACAGAAGAAGACTTCCAGATGCTGCTCGACTTCCTGAAAGAAGCGCGCCTGGATCGCGTTGGTTGCTTTAAGTACAGCCCGGTTGAGGGTGCTGGCGCAAATGATCTGCCGGATCAAATCCCGGAAGAGGTGAAGGAAGAGCGCTGGAACCGCTTTATGCAACTTCAGCAGCAGATCTCTGCTGAACGTTTGCAGGAAAAAGTAGGTCGCGAAATTATGGTCATCGTTGATGAAGTTGACGAAGAAGGCGCCATTGGCCGTAGCATGGCAGACGCACCTGAAATCGACGGCGCGGTGTACATGAATGGGGAAACCAACGTGAAACCAGGCGATATCATCCGCGTGAAAGTTGAAAACGCAGACGAATACGATCTGTGGGGCTCCCGCGTCTAAACACACGTAACAGAACCGTAGGCCGGATAAGCCATTTATGCTGACATCTGGCAATGCCTGATAGCGATGCTAAAGCATCTTATCAGGCCTACGGTTTATCCCTTTATCTTAGGGTCCAGCGCGTCGCGCAGGCCATCTCCCAACATATTAAACGCCAGTACCGTCAGGAATATAGCTACTGCCGGGAAAATCGCCACGTGCGGCGCGATCACCATATCTGCCCGCGCTTCGTTAAGCATAGCCCCCCACTCCGGCGTTGGCGGCTGAGCACCTAACCCAAGAAATGACAAACTCGCGGCTGAAATAATCGATGTCCCGATACGCATGGTAAAAAAGACCACAATCGAGGAGACGGTTCCCGGCAGAATATGGTTGAAGATGATAGTTATATCGCTGGCACCGATGCTACGCGCCGACTCAATAAACGTCTGTTGCTTAAGTACCAGCGTATTCCCTCGCACCAGACGGGCGAAGGCCGGAATGGAGAAGACTGCGACAGCAATGATGACGTTAGCAATGCCACTTCCCAGCACCGCCACCACCGCAATTGCCAGCAAAATACCAGGAAAGGCGAACAGCACATCGCA
Organism: Citrobacter sp. S-77; assembly: GCF_963864895.1. Lineage (NCBI taxonomy): Bacteria > Pseudomonadati > Pseudomonadota > Gammaproteobacteria > Enterobacterales > Enterobacteriaceae > Citrobacter > Citrobacter sp. S-77. Next base: position 1,386,315 of record NZ_CAWLWU010000002.1, on the reverse strand, counting down.
GATGCGCATAATCAGCCGATCCCACCAGCCTTCGTAATAGCCCGCCACCAGTCCCAATACCGTCCCTATCGCCGCGCCAATAAAGACGGCAAAGACTCCCGCAGCCAGCGAGATTTGCGCACCGACCAACACGCGGCTGAAAATATCTCTACCCAATGAATCGACGCCAAACCAGTGCATCATCGACGGGCCGTCATTCAGACGGTCATAATCGAAGTAATTCTCGGCATCAAACGGCGTCAGCCAGCGGGCAAATATCGCGACCAGGATCAGGGCCAGCACAAATATCCCGGCGATCATCGCCACGTGCTGGCGACGAAAACGACGCCAGAACTCATGCCATGGCGTACGGATCTGTTCAGGCTTCACGAGGGGCATCGCATTTAAAATCGCCTGCCGGCGCCAGTTAAAAAATCGCATCCTTACTTGTACCTGATAGCGGGATTAATGGCGGCATAGAGCACATCCACCACTAAGTTAATAAGAATAAACTCCAGAGAAAATAACAGAACCTCGGCCTGAATCACCGGATAGTCTCGCATTTCAACAGAGTCTACCAACAATCGCCCAAGCCCGGGCCAATTGAACACTTTCTCAACCACAATTGAGCCACCAAGCAAAAAACCGAACTGCAATCCCATCATCGTAACGACCGGAATCATTGCGTTTCGCAGACCGTGTTTTAACACCACCCAGGTTTCACTTACCCCTTTCGCACGAGCAGTGCGCATGTAATCTTCGCTAAGCACATCGACAAACGAGGCACGGGTAAAACGTGCAAGCACCGCCGCCACCGCTGCACCGAGAGTGATGGAAGGCAGGATATAATGCAGCCAGGTGTCTGCGCCAACGGTCGGTAACCAGCCCAGCTCAACGGAGAATATCTGCATCAACAGCATACCAAGCGCAAAGGCCGGGAAAGATATCCCCGTTACCGCCAGCGCCATGCTCACCCTGTCCGGCCAACGGTTGCGCCATACGGCGGCGATGATCCCCGCCGTCATACCAAATAAAACCGCCCACGCCATACTGGCGATCGTCAGCCACAGGGACGGCATAAAGCGGCTGGCAATCTCTTCAGCCACCGGCCGACGGGAGACCATTGATGTCCCGAAATCGCCCTGCAAAACGTTAGTGATGTAATGCCAGAACTGAACATGCAGCGGCTGGTCCAGACCCAACTGTTGGCGCACCAGTTCAATAACCTCAGCGTCGGCCTCCGGCCCGGCAATCAGTCGGGCAGGGTCGCCTGGCAGCAGGTGGACAAATAAAAACACCAGCACCGCGACAATCAACAGGGTTGGAATTAGCCCCAGCAGGCGCTTGAAAACATAGTTAAGCATCAGACTCCCTTCGGCGGCCCCCGTTATTCAGGGGCCAAATGAATAGCTTATTGCAAATCCGCATCATCAAAACTAAATCCGGTATCCGGCATAATCCAGAATCCGGTCAAATTTGTACTGTGCGCAGAGATCAGTTTTTCCACCACTAACGGGATCCACGGCGACTCTTTCCAGATGATATCTTGCGCGTCTTTGTACAACTGCGCTTTTTGCGCCGGATCGTTGGTCTGCAATGCTGCCGATAAATCGCTGTCCACCTGCTTGTTACTGTAGAACGCCGTATTAAACAAGGTTGGCGGCCAGTTTTGTGAAGCAAACAGCGGCGACAGCGCCCAGTCAGCCTCGCCCGTAGACGCTGACCAGCCGGTGTAGAACATCCGCACCCCACTCTCTTTCTGCGCCTTCCCTTCAACTTCGGCGGCTCGCTGTCCGGCATCCATCGCCGTGACCTGTGCTTTAATGCCCACCTGCGCTAACTGCTGCTGCGTAAATTGCAGAACTTTCTGCGCGGTGCTGTGGTTATGCGACGACCACAGTGTGGTGGTAAACCCGTTGGGATAACCCGCCTCTTTTAACAATTCACGTGCCTTTGCCGGATCGTAAGGCCACGGCGTATAGCTTTGTGCGTAGGCAATCGCCGGAGGAAGAACGCCTGTCGCTGGCGTCGCGTAACCGGCAAAAGCTACTTTCACCAGCGCCTGACGGTTGATGGCATAATTCAGCGCCTCGCGCACCTTCGGGTTGTCGAACGGTTTTTGCGTGACGTTCATACTGATATAACGCTGCATTATTGACGGGCTGGCAACCAGTTGCAGATTTTTGTTCTTCGCCAGTAACGCAGCCTGCTCGTAAGGGATCGGGAAAGCAAACTGGGCTTCACCCGTCTGCAACATTGCCGCACGGGTATTGTTGTCCGTTACCGGACGCCAGGTAATCGTATCAAGCTTTGGCAATCCCTGCTGCCAGTAGCCTGGGAACTTCTTCACCTTAACAAAATCGGTCTGATTCCAGGTATCCAGTTGATAAGGGCCGGTACCAACAGGATGGAAACCAATATCCTTGCCGTACTTTTCCAGTGCTGCTGGTGAAATCATCGCCGTTGCCGGATGCGCCAGGATATTGATAAATGCAGAGAACGGTTGTTTTAGCGTGATCTTCACCGTAGACGGATCGACGGCCTCGGTTTTATCAATATTCTTATACAAATTGTAGCGTTTAAGATGGTTTTCCGGATTACTGGCTCGATCAAGGTTGGCTTTTACCGCTGCGGCATTGAAGTCGGTCCCATCCTGAAACTTCACGCCCTGGCGCAGTTTGACGAGGTACGTCAGGCCATCGGCGGAAACGGTGTAGCTTTCCGCCAGCACGTTTTTCAGTTTCATCTCTTTATCAAGACCGAACAATCCCTGATAAAACGACTTCGCCACCGCCTGTGACAGCGTATCGTTCGCATCATACGGATCGAGCGTAGTGAAATTAGACCCTACCGCCACCACCACATTTTTGGCAGCCCAGGAAGGAGACGCAGCCAGTGCAGAGGCTACCCCCAGAGCAACCAGCCATTTTCGAGCAACAATTTTTGTCATGTTATTCTCCTGAACCCTGCCTGCCTGTTATAAACGCGAAAGCGCATTATCCGCTTGCGAACGCGCAACATAATGCCCCGGCCCAACTAACTGGAGTGAGACGGGGAAGATTTCTTCACCGCGTTTGCGGATATTGCTGGGGATATCATCCGACAGCAGTACGCGCTGCGGCCGGTGATGAGATGGGTCGGCGACTGGTACTGCCGACATCAATTTTCGGGTATAGGGATGTTGAGGATTTTCAAACACCGCCCGCCGGGTCCCAATTTCTACAATTTGTCCCAGATACATCACTGCCACACGGTGACTGATACGCTCTACTACCGCCATATCGTGAGAAATAAACAGGTATGCGATACCCATTTCGCGCTGCAGGTCGAGCAACAGGTTGATAATCTGTCCACGAATTGAGACATCCAGTGCGGAAACAGACTCATCGGCGATAATCACTTTCGGATTCAGCGCCAGCGCCCGGGCAATGCAAATGCGCTGACGCTGCCCGCCTGAAAATTCATGCGGATAACGCCAGGCATGCTCAGGAAGCAAGCCAACACGCTCCAGCAACCATGCCACGCGTTTTGCCGCTGCATCGCCTTGCAGTAAACCATGAACCCGCAGCGGTTCCAGAATCGAATATCCTACCGTCTGGCGAGGATCCAGTGATGCATAAGGATCCTGGAAGATAAATTGTATATCCCGGCGCAGCGGCTGCAGCTTGCTGGCCGCCAGCGTATCAATACGTTGGCCGTTGAACGTTATCTCCCCACGCTGGGACTCCACCAGACGCAACAACGCGCGCCCGGTGGTGGACTTACCGCAGCCTGACTCCCCAACCAGCGATAGCGTTTCACCGGGCCAGAGATCAAAGCTGACGTTTTCTACTGCATGAACTTCGCGAGTTACGCGATTAAGAATGCCGCTACGCAATGGAAAACGCGTCACCAGATTGCGTACCCGCAAAATCGGCTCCCCCTCAACCACGGTGTCCTGTTCAGTCTCTGGTTCAATATGGTCAGGATCATGCAGGGAAATAAGCGGAAAGCGACGCGGAAGGTCATGCCCGCTCATCGCTCCAAGCTGCGGTACGGCTGCCAGAAGCACTTTAGTGTAGGGATGTTGGGGGGCGTGAAAAATCTGTTCAACGCTGCCGGTTTCTACAGCTTCCCCCTGATACATTACCAGCACACGATCGGCTATATCGGCAACAACCCCCATATCGTGGGTGATAAATATCACCCCCATGGACATATCCTGCTGTAACACTTTAATCAGCTGAAGGATCTGTGACTGAATAGTGACATCCAGCGCAGTTGTCGGCTCATCAGCAATCAATACCGCAGGACGGCAAGAGAGCGCCATCGCAATCATCACCCGCTGACGCATGCCGCCGGAAAGCTGATGCGGGTAGCGCGATAAAATGGCCCTCGACTCGGGAATACGCACCTGGTCGAGCATTCGTTTGGCCTCCGCCATCGCATCTTCACGATTTGCGCCCTGATGTAAGCGAATAGACTCGGCAATCTGTTCGCCAACGGTAAACACCGGGTTGAGTGACGTCATCGGCTCCTGGAAGATCATCGCGATATCCGCACCGCGTACATGACGCATCTGCGAGGCGCTTTGTTCACCGAGCTCAATTACCTGTCGGTTACGTCGCCGAAGCAGCATCTCATCGCAACTTACTTCACCGCCCGCCTGTTCTATCAGACGCATTAGTGACAAAGCAGTTACTGATTTCCCTGAACCGGATTCGCCAACAATCGCCAGCGTTTCTCCACGCTTCAGGCGAAATGACAGATTACGCACCGCGCTGATACGTTGCTGCTCCTGCTCAAAGGCAATATTCAGGTTGCTGACCGCCAGCACATCGCTGACATCAAGCTCATCACTGTGTGGCAACGGTATCTCCTTTCTCCCGGTAAATACCGGTAGTTGGCGTATCGCCAGCATATCCCCAGGCACGGTACATGCCTTCACTATTAAACGGTAAAGCGACGTTACCTTCATGATCGACGGCGATTAGCCCACCGCTGCCGCCCAACGCCGGTAATTTCTCCATCACCACGCGCTCGCACGCCTCTGATAAGCTCAGACCGCCATAATCCATCAGCGCCGCAATGTCATAAGCCGCCAGCGCACGAATAAATACTTCGCCAGTTCCCGTACAGGAGACAGCAACACTGGCATTATTGGCATAACACCCCGCACCGACCAGCGGACTGTCACCGACGCGCCCCGGCAATTTGTTGGTCATACCACCCGTTGATGTCGCAGCAGCCAGATTGCCGTACTGATCCAGCGCTACCGCACCGACGGTCCCCATTTTATTGCGTTCGTCCAATGGCGAACCACTATGATCAAGTATCGTCTCATCCGCCGTACGCGCCGCCACAAGCTGTGCAAAACGCTCTGGTGTAGAGAAAATATCGGCAGCAACGCGCGTCATTCCCTGCGCAATGGCAAAATTTTCCGCCCCTTCCCCCACCATCATGACATGCGGACTGTGCTCCATCACCAGACGAGCAGCAAGGATCGGGTTTCGCAGGTGGCTAACCCCGGCAACAGCTCCCGCCTTCAGCGTATTACCGTCCATAACGCAAGCATCCAGCTCATGGGTTTCATCACGGGTAAACACCGCACCAATTCCGGCATTGAACAGAGGGCACTCTTCAAGCAGACGTACGGCTTCGGTGACGACATCCAGCGCGTTTTGACCCGCTTCAAGCATCCGTTGCCCCACCTCAACGATATCTGACAGCGCCTGTATATAACGTAACTCCTGCTCCTGACTCAGTTGTGAGCGGGTTATTGCGCCAGCACCACCGTGAATTGCAATGACTGCTTTGCTCATTTTTATCGTCCATTAAGGTGGCTGGTATCGGGGTTATAAATATCAGAAATTCTGTGAGTTATTGATTCGATTTTTGAATATAGAAAGATGCAGACGTCATGTAAAGATAAAGCCCCGCACCTAAGACTGAGGTGGCATACTGTCGACGCCTGTTTTCTGACATAATGGCCAGATTCGATTTTGCCTCGCAGGAGTCTTCTCATGGAATTTACCACCGGACTGATGCCGCTCGAAACGGCACTCACTCAGATGCTGTCGTCTATTACCCCACTCACCGCAGTCGAAACGTTGCCCCTGGTTCAATGCTTCGGTCGCATTCTGGCAACTGACGTAGTCTCCCCTTGTGATGTACCGGGATTTGATAACTCGGCAATGGACGGCTACGCGGTACGTGTAGAGGATCTACAATCCGGTCAGCCGCTCACTGTTGCAGGTAAAGCCTTTGCCGGTCAGCCTTACCATGGTGAATGGCCAGCGGGAACCTGCATTCGTATTATGACTGGCGCACCGGTTCCTGCCGGTTGTGAAGCGGTGGTGATGCAGGAACAAACCGAACAAACTGACGGCGGCATCCGTTTTACTGCGGATGTCCGCACCGGGCAAAATATCCGTCGGCGCGGCGAAGATATTTCCAACGGCGCTGTTGTCTTTCCCGCAGGAACTCGCCTGACGACGGCTGAACTCCCCGTGCTGGCATCGCTGGGTATAGCTGAGGTCCAGGTGGTTCGCAAAGTGCGCGTAGCACTCTTCTCCACCGGTGATGAATTGCAGTTGCCAGGCCAACCGCTGGGCGACGGACAAATTTATGACACCAACCGCCTGACCGTGCATCTCATGCTGCAACAGTTGGGCTGCGAAGTAATCAACTTAGGCATTATCCGCGACGATCCAAATGCGTTACGCGCGGCGTTTATCGAAGCTGACAGCCAGGCCGATGTGGTTATCAGTTCCGGCGGTGTTTCTGTGGGTGAAGCAGACTACACCAAAACCATACTGGAAGAACTGGGAGAGATCGCGTTCTGGAAGCTGGCGATCAAGCCAGGCAAGCCATTTGCTTTCGGTAAACTAAGCAATAGCTGGTTTTGCGGCCTGCCGGGCAACCCGGTTTCTGCAGCCCTCACCTTCTATCAACTGGTGCAGCCACTTTTAGCGAAACTCAGTGGTAATACGGCCAGCGGGCTTCCACCTCGCCAGCGCGTGCGCACCGCATCACGCCTGAAAAAAACGCCAGGGCGCCTGGATTTCCAACGCGGAGTATTGCAGCGCACGGCAGAGGGCGAACTGGAGGTCACCACCACCGGTCATCAGGGCTCGCATATTTTTAGCTCCTTCAGCCAGGGTAACTGTTTTATTGTACTGGAGCGCGACCGCGGTAACGTGGAGGCCGGAGAGTGGGTAGAGGTCGAACCGTTTAACGCACTGTTTGGAGGCCTGTAATGGCAGAACTCAGCGACCAGGAGATGATGCGCTATAACCGGCAAATCATCCTGCGCGGCTTTGATTTTGAAGGTCAGGAAGCGCTTAAAGAGGCGCGGGTACTGGTCGTTGGTCTGGGAGGACTTGGTTGTGCTGCTACCCAGTACCTGGCGGGTGCGGGTATCGGGCATTTGACCCTGCTCGACTTTGATACCGTTTCAGTTTCTAACCTCCAGCGCCAGACGCTTCACAGCGATGCTACGGTAGGGATGCCAAAAGTAGAGTCTGCTCGAGACGCACTGGCGCGGATCAATCCACATATTACGATTACGCCAATCAATGCGCTGCTGGATGATGCCGCTATTCATACGCTAATTGCTGAGCATGATCTGGTGCTGGATTGTACCGATAATGTCGCGGTGCGTAATCAGCTAAATGCCGCCTGTTTTGCCACTAAGATTCCACTTGTGTCCGGTGCGGCAATTCGCATGGAAGGGCAAATCAGCGTATTTACCTGGCAGGACGGAGAGGCCTGCTATCGCTGCCTGAGCCGACTGTTTGGCGAAAACGCCTTAACCTGCGTGGAAGCCGGGGTGATGTCTCCGCTAATTGGCGTGATCGGTTCATTGCAGGCAATGGAAGCAATTAAGTTACTGGCAAACTACGGTAAACCAGCGACAGGAAAGATCGTGATGTACGATGCAATGACCTGCCAGTTTCGCGAAATGAAGCTAATGCGTAACCCAGGCTGCGAGGTGTGCGGGCAGTAATATGTAGCCCCCGGTGACACACACTCGCCGGGGCTGCATAAAGCCAGTGTTCAATGCCTCAGTGATTTAACATCATCCTCAGAAAGCCCGGTGATTCTGACGATCAACTCCCGTGGAAGACCGTCTTCCAGCATTGAGCCAGCAATACGCAACGCTTCCTCACGGCGCCCTTCGGCTAGACCTTTTTCAAGACCACGTTGCATACCTTCCCGCAGCCCTTTCCTCTGTCCCGCCCTGCGTATTTTTTCTACCATGTTCATTGTACTCTCCTTGTATCCGGGTACCTGCTGCGCCAGTTTACGCATAAATCGACTAAATCTCGGTTTGTGTCCGTGCCGGATAAGCAGGTAATTAAACAGCGCTTTTAGCTGGCTGTCATTAGTGGTTCCAGTAGTCAGGAGCGAGGCCACTTTGTCTGCCAGCCCCATCAGATCACGCCGACGAATATGTTTTTGCATCAGCTCCAGAAGCGCTACGCGTCGGTGCTGCATGATGTCATCATCCGGAACGACTGTGATATCCACTAATGGAAATGCCGACAGGTAAAGCTGATGTGCCAACGCCGGATTATCGAACCCATCCAGCCAGCACAACGAGAAAGGGTAAGGCGTGTCGATGCCGTGATAAAACAGCATCGGTACCACTAACGGTAACGTGTCATGCCCAGCGTCGAGATGGCTTTGCATTGCCGCTATCGCATAACGCATCAGGCGAAACGCCATATGAGTATCGGGACTGCTTTGATGTTCAATCACCACATAGATATAACCATCACCCTCACTGGTTTTCATCGACCAGAGCACATCGGAATAATAGGCGCGCAAGTTTTCTTCGATGAAACTGGCGGGTTTAAGTTCTAATGTCGTGAGATCGCATAATGTACGTAACCTGGAGGGAAGATGAATTTCAATAAAGTCGCGGGCAGTCTCCGGATACTTTAAAAATGTTTTAAATAGCGCATCGTGCGGTGTGGAAGTGGGCGATTTCTTCATGGTGGTCCGTCACCTGATTCACATAATGACGCGACTGTACTCGCCATCGTGACGGATAACACCCAGACTTTATCGGATATACGAACACAGTTCGGAGATAAACCACCTCAACTGTAACGGATTCATTTTTGCGGGATAGTGTACGCAGAAATGCCGGGCCAACCCGGCATATTCGGCTTAAAGAGATGTCCGACCAAACGCCCCCTGCCAGTCGTGCTCAAACTTGGCTACAGCGGCATCAACAGCTGGGGAACTTATCATCTGCTGAGCAACATCCAACGGCAGCGTGATGGCTTCGCAGCCGACCAGCAGGCAATCCAGCGCCTGACGTGGCGTTTTAAAGCTGGCAGCCAGAACTTTGGCGTGCGGAGCGTGCATTTTCAGTAAGTTCTGCAGATCGGCCACCATCTGAATCCCATCGCCCCCCTGCGCATCCACGCGGTTAACATAAGGTGCAACGTATTCTGCTCCCGCCAGCGCAGCTAACAATCCCTGTGCCGCACCATATACTCCCGTGCCCAGCGTCGGGATCCCTTCTTCCTTCAGTAACTTAATCGCCGCCAGACCTTCTGCTGTGACCGGTACTTTCACCACAATATCAGGAATAATGGCCCGAAGTTTACGCGCATCGCTAACCATACCCTCAGCGGTCGTCGCCATTACCTGAGAAAACAGACGCCCCCGGCCTCCCATCGCGTCATACAAAGCCGGTAGTAACACCTCCAGCGTCTTCTTGCCTGCTGCCACAATGCTCGGGTTTGTGGTCACTCCTGCCAGCGGAAAAATACGCGCCAGGGCTTTCACCGCGTCAATGTCAGACGTATCTAAATAGAGTTCCATAACCTTTCCTCAACGAATATTTGCCTGGATAAAAGGTAGCACGGCAAAACCTCGCAGTTAGTTGACGCACGTCAATATAACTTTCATTCGAAAGTAATTTAATCTTTATATGAAAGAAAAGAGGCCGTTTATGATTTTCAATATTCAGCGCTATTCCACTCACGATGGTCCCGGTATCCGTACCGTAGTGTTCCTTAAAGGATGCTCCCTGGGCTGTCGCTGGTGCCAGAATCCAGAGAGTCGCGCCCGTACACAGGATCTGTTATACGACGCGCGTCTGTGCCTGGACGGGTGCGACCTGTGTGCTCAGGCCGCACCCGCTGTGATTGAGCGTGCGCTGAACGGCCTGTTAATCCATCGCGAAAAACTAAGTGATGAAGCGATCACTGCACTGACCCACTGCTGCCCAACTCAGGCACTGACCGTTTGCGGCGAAGTCAAAAGTGTGGAAGAAATCATGTCCACCGTGCTGCGCGATAAACCGTTTTACGATCGCAGCGGTGGCGGGATAACGCTTTCCGGCGGCGAACCGTTTATGCAGCCGGAACTGGCAGCAGAATTATTGAAAGCCAGCCACGACGCAGGTATTCACACTGCAGTCGAAACCTGTCTGCATGTACCCTGGAAGTATATTGAACCTTCATTACCAGACATCGATCTGTTTCTTGCCGATCTAAAACATGTGGCCGATGCGCCGTTTAAACAGTGGACCGATGGTAGCGCCTCACGCGTACTGGAAAATCTGAAAAAACTGGCCGCGGCCGGTAAAAAAATGATTATCCGCGTGCCGTTAATTCAGGGATTCAACGCTGACGAAGCAGCCATCAAAGCCATTACCGATTTTGCCGCCGATGAACTTCACGTCGGTGAGATTCATTTTTTGCCCTACCACACCCTGGGCATCAACAAATACCACTTACTCAGTCAACCCTACAACGCCCCGGATAAACCGCTTGATGCGCCTGCATTGCTTGAATTTGCCGAGCAGTATGCCTGCCATAAAGGTTTAACCGCGACCCTACGAGGATAACCGCCATGACCACACTGAAACTGGATATACTCAGCGATCGTATCAAAGCGCACAAAACGGCCCTGATCCACATCGTGAAACCGCCAGTCTGTACTGAGCGCGCCCAACACTACACCGAGATGTATCAGCAACATCTGGATAAGCCTGTCCCGGTTCGGCGCGCGCTGGCACTGGCGCATCATCTGGCGGAACGAACAATCTGGATCAAGCATGACGAGCTGATTATAGGTAACCAGGCAAGCGAAGTGCGCGCCGCGCCTATCTTCCCGGAATATACCGTTTCCTGGATTGAAAAAGAGATCGACGACCTGGCGGATCGACCAGGCGCAGGCTTTGCGGTTAGCGAAGAAAACAAGCGGGTACTGCATGAAATTTGCCCGTGGTGGCGTGGTCAGACCGTGCAGGATCGCTGCTACGGTATGTTCACCGACGAACAAAAAGGTTTGCTGGAAACCGGTATTATCAAAGCCGAAGGCAACATGACCTCTGGTGATGCGCATCTGGCGGTAAACTTCCCGCTGGTGCTGGAAAAAGGTCTTGATGGTCTGCGCCACAAAGTCGACGAGCGCCGTGCCCGCATTAACCTCACCTGCCTGGAAGACCTGCATGGCGATCAGTTCCTGAAAGCCATTGATATCGTCCTCGACGCGGTGAGTCTGCACATTGAGCGTTTTGCCGACCTGGCGCGTGAAATGGCGGCCACTGAGACCCGCGAAAGTCGCCGCGATGAACTGCTGGCAATAGCGGAAAACTGCGATGTTATTGCCCACCAGCCACCGCAGACCTTCTGGCAAGCGCTGCAATTGTGCTACTTCATCCAGTTGATTCTGCAAATTGAATCAAACGGTCACTCGGTATCGTTTGGTCGCATGGACCAGTATCTCTATCCGTTCTATCGTCGTGACGTGGAGCTGAACCAGTCACTGGATCGTGAGCATGCCATTGAACTGCTGCACAGCTGCTGGCTGAAACTGCTGGAAGTGAACAAAATCCGCTCCGGGTCCCACTCAAAAGCGTCAGCAGGCAGCCCGTTATATCAAAACGTTACCATTGGCGGGCAAAATCTGCTTAACGGTCAACCAACAGATGCGGTCAATCCGCTCTCTTATGCCATTCTGGAATCTTGCGGTCGTCTTCGTTCAACTCAGCCAAACCTCAGCGTGCGCTATCACGCGGGAATGAGTAACGATTTCCTTGATGCCTGCGTACAGGTAATTCGCTGCGGTTTCGGGATGCCGGCCTTTAACAATGATGAAATCGTCATCCCGGAATTCATTAAGCTCGGTATTGAACCTCAGGACGCTTACGACTATGCGGCGATTGGCTGCATCGAAACCGCCGTTGGCGGTAAGTGGGGCTACCGCTGCACCGGAATGAGCTTTATCAACTTTGCCCGCGTAATGCTGGCTGCACTGGAAGGTGGTCGTGATGCCACCAGCGGGAAAGTGTTCCTGCCACAGGAAAAAGCACTCTCCGCGGGTAACTTCGATAATTTCGACGAAGTAATGGCTGCCTGGGATACGCAGATCCGCTATTACACACGTAAATCCATCGAGATTGAGTACGTAGTCGATACCATGCTGGAGGAAAATGTTCATGACATTCTCTGCTCCGCACTGGTAGACGATTGTATTGAGCGTGCAAAAAGCATTAAGCAAGGCGGCGCAAAGTATGACTGGGTATCTGGCTTGCAGGTCGGTATTGCTAACCTCGGCAACAGTCTGGCGGCAGTGAAAAAATTAGTCTTCGATCAGGGGGTTATTGGTCAGCAACAGCTGGCTGCCGCACTGGCAGATGACTTTGACGGTCTGACTCATGAGCAGTTACGCCAGCGTCTGATCAACGGTGCGCCAAAATACGGTAATGATGATGACAGCGTCGATACTCTGTTGGCCCGCGCTTATCAGACCTATATCGACGAACTGAAACAGTACCATAACCCACGTTACGGTCGTGGCCCGGTTGGTGGCAATTACTATGCCGGTACCTCTTCCATCTCCGCAAACGTGCCGTTTGGTGCAGCAACTATGGCGACGCCGGATGGCCGTAAATCCCATACTCCGCTGGCGGAAGGCGCGAGCCCGGCCTCCGGCACCGATCATCTCGGTCCGACTGCGGTTATTGGTTCGGTTGGCAAGTTGCCTACCGGCTCGATTCTCGGCGGCGTACTGCTCAATCAGAAACTGAATCCAGCGACGCTGGAGAATGAGTCTGATAAGCAGAAACTGATGATCCTGCTGCGCACCTTCTTTGAAGAGCACAAAGGCTGGCATATTCAGTACAACATCGTTTCCCGTGAAACGCTGCTGGAAGCCAAAAAACATCCGGATCAGTATCGTGATCTGGTGGTGCGTGTCGCTGGCTACTCCGCCTTCTTCACCGCCCTGTCTCCGGATGCGCAGGACGATATCATCGCCCGTACGGAACATATGCTGTAGCACCACTCGGATAACTACCGTGTTTATCCAGTCTTGAACCATTCCCCAATGGATTTCAAGTTGCAGGAACGCGGCAAGGCGGTACGTCCCCAGGAGCTTACATCAGTAAGCGACTGGGGCGAACCACCACTGCCAACGCACCTGTGGCGTGAAAGACGAAGTGGAAACTTTCATTCGAAATTAAATTTGTGCTGTAGGTCACATTGTTATTAGAATGTTGCTGGTTGCAGTGAAAGCCAGGAGCATTTATGACCATCAAAGTTATCGTCACCGATATGGACGGAACTTTTCTCGACGACGCCAAGCAATACGATCGTGAACGATTTATGGCGCAGTATCAGCAATTGAAAAAACAAGGCATTGAATTTGTCGTCGCCAGCGGTAACCAGTATTACCAGCTCATTTCCTTTTTCCCGGAACTCAAAGATGAGATCTCTTTTGTCGCAGAGAACGGTGCGCTGGTGTATGAGCATGGTAAACAGCTGTTTCACGGCGAGCTTACCCGCCATGAATCCCGTATCGTCATTGGCGAGCTGCTAAAAGATGAACAGCTCAACTTCGTAGCCTGCGGTCTGCAAAGCGCCTACGTCAGTGAAAATGCGCCGGACGCCTTTGTCTCCCTGATGTCGAAACACTATCACCGGCTAAAACCGGTAAAGGATTATCAGGATATCGATGATGTGCTGTTTAAGTTCTCACTAAATCTGCCCGATCAGCAAATCCCGTTGGTAATTGACCATCTGCATACCTCGCTGGACGGCATTATGAAGCCCGTCACCAGCGGCTTTGGCTTTATTGACCTGATTATTCCAGGTTTGCACAAAGCGAATGGTATCAGCCGCCTGCTAAAACGCTGGAACCTGTCTCCGCAGAACGTGGTAGCAATTGGCGACAGCGGCAACGATGCAGAAATGCTGAAAATGGCACGCTACTCTTTCGCCATGGCAAACGCAGCCGAGAGCATCAAATCCATTGCCCGTTATCAGACCAGTGATAACAACCATCAGGGTGCTCTGAACGTGATTCAGGCCGTGCTGGATAACACCTCCCCCTTTAACGCCTGAGCCTGTCTACCGGGGTACTCCACTCCGGTTTTCTCTCTTTTTGCATTCTGCGCCCCTCATCAAATTATTAAACTTGCATTAACTTATTTATAACTTATATTGTCATGTGTAAGTTAAATTAGTTTCGAATGAAGATTTATGTGAGGTGGTTATGGCTTTTACTTTTACCAGCGACACATTGCCTGCTGATCATAAAGCAGCAATCCGTCAGATGAAGCAGGAACTGCGGGCGCAACTTGGTGATGTCCAACAGATCTTCAACCAGCTTAGCGATACCATTGCCACGAGGGTGGCAGAGATCAACGCCCTCAAAGCGCAGGGTGATGCCGTCTGGCCGATGCTCTCTTATGCCGATATCAAAGCAGGTACTGTCACATCAGAACAGCGTGAGCTGATTAAACGTCGCGGATGCGCGGTTATCAAAGGCCATTTCCCCCGCGAACAGGCTCTCGGCTGGGATCAGTCAATGTTGGACTATCTGGACCGCAACCGCTTTGATGAGGTCTACAAAGGACCGGGAGACAATTTCTTCGGTACCCTGAGCGCATCACGTCCTGAGATCTATCCGATTTACTGGTCACAGGCGCAAATGCAGGCCCGCCAGAGCGAGGAGATGGCTAATGCGCAGTCGCTTCTCAACCGGCTGTGGACGTTTGAAAGCGAGGGTAAACAGTGGTTTAACCCGGACGTCAGCGTCATCTATCCGGACCGTATTCGCCGCCGCCCACCGGGAACCACCTCTAAAGGCCTTGGAGCACATACTGACTCAGGTGCACTGGAACGCTGGCTGCTTCCGGCCTATCAGCGCGTTTTCGCCAACGTCTTTAATGGCAATCTGGCGAAATACGATCCGTGGCATGCGGCGCACCGCACTGAAGTCGAAGAGTACACGGTGGATAACACGACCAAATGTTCGGTGTTTCGTACATTCCAGGGCTGGACAGCGTTGTCCGATATGCTGCCAGGCCAGGGGCTGTTGCACGTAGTGCCTGTTCCTGAAGCCATGGCCTATATTCTGTTGCGGCCACTTCTGGATGATGTCCCGGAAGATGAACTGTGCGGCGTAGCGCCAGGAAGAGTGCTGCCGGTTTCAGAACAATGGCATCCGCTGCTGATCGAAGCGCTAACCAGCATTCCACAACTGGAGGCCGGAGATTCCGTCTGGTGGCATTGCGATGTGATCCACTCCGTAGCCCCTGTAGAAAATCAACAGGGCTGGGGTAATGTGATGTACATTCCCGCCGCACCGATGTGCGAGAAAAATCTCGCCTACGCCCATAAAGTGAAGGCGGCACTGGAAAAAGGCGCATCACCGGGCGATTTTCCGCGCGAAGATTATGAAACCGACTGGGAAGGACGCTTTAGGCTGGAGGATTTGAATATCCACGGCAAACGCGCACTGGGAATGATTTAATCATCATACAGGCCTTCTCTCTCTACGGCGGTGCGTCGTTTTCCCTGACGTATCCGCCGGACTGATTCACGTATTGTCAACGCGCCATTAAGCAACAGAGTGCCAATCGGGGCATCGGGTCGCACCAGCCGTTGCTGGAGCATATGTACCGCCTCAATGCCCAACTCATCACGTGGAACGTGTACTGCAGTTAAGAGAACATCCTGAACTGCCGCCAGATTAAAGCCATCAATGCTCATCACCGAGACATCCTGTGGTACCCGTAGCCCGTGCTTTTGCAGGGCACTGATCGTCCCTGCCGCCATAAAATCCCCGCCAACCAGAAACGCGGTCGGTAGCGTTTTCGCCGACGTCTGCTTCAGCCATTCGCTTATTTGTAGCTCCGTTTCTTTTGCACTGAAACTGGGCACCACCAGTAGATCGCGTTTGTCATTAAATTTCAGATTTCGCGATTGCCACGCATCGCGGATCCCTGCCAGCCGAAGCTCCATGGTGTAACGACGCAGACAAAGCACGTTGATGATTTCCCGATGTCCCATTTCAAAAAGGTATTCGGCCGCCAGTTCGCCAACCGCACGATGATCGGGAGCGATTGCAGGCAAACGAACATGCCTGTCGCGACAATTGATCAACACACACGGTTTGCCGACATCAACCATAAGATCATGAATATGCGGATCGTCAATGCCCAGCAAAATCACCGCCTGCGTTTCCGGCTCATTGATGCGTGTCAGAAAAAGCTGTGCATCACTATCCAACTCCTCCAGCGCGCAGTAACGCAGCCGTACTTCATGGGAAGCCAAGCCTTTACTTAAACTTTGCAGAACGCGGAAATAAAAGATATCAGACCGCTCATCGAATGCCCGTTGCGGTGCAAAAACCAACAGATTATTCAGCAGCAGTCGACCCGCAGCCATTCCCTCCATCACCCCCAGTTCCCGCGCACATGCCAGCACCTTACTCCGTGCTTTTTCGCTGGTGTTGGCCTTCCCTGCGAGAACGCGGGAAACAGTGCTGATAGAGAGCTGCGTCCGGGCAGCAATTTCTGCGATTTTTAACCTTTTATCCATTTTGTGATCTCGGTCCACCAGGTAAATGAAAAAATTTTCACAGCGTTCAGATTAAGCAGTAACTGACCTCGAAAGCATGATGCCAAATTCATATGCATGGTTATGAGAAAGCTTGCACAAATTCTGCTATTACCGACCAAATTTCTCGCTTAAGGTTAATTTGCACAACGCTTCCATACTAGTTTGATATCAGTATTAATTAAAAAAACAATTAACTATCAAAGTGATAGATATATATCAATCGAAATGGATTTCCCCCTACATCGTCCGTCTTGTGGAGAGAAAAAATGAGTCAGGACATTAACAACACGGTTGCGGCAAATAAAACTCGCCGGGTGATTAAAAATTTGCGCTGGTATGTGCTGGTGCTTTTTTTACTTGGCGTGACGGTTAACTACATCACCCGAAACTCTTTGGGTATTCTGGCTCCGGAGCTAAAACTGAGCCTGGGTATTACCACCGAACAATATTCCTGGATTGTCGGTGCCTTCCAGCTTGCCTATACACTTTTTCAACCTCTGTGCGGCTGGTTAATTGATGTAATCGGTCTGAAGCTCGGCTTTATGGTCTGCGCATGCTTGTGGGCTATTGCTTGTATCGCTCACGCGGGTGCTGGTAGCTGGCTGCATTTGGCGATCCTGCGCTTCTTTATGGGCGGTGCGGAAGCCGCCGCCACCCCAGCCAACGCCAAAACCCTTGGCGAATGGTTCCCGAAAGCTGAACGTCCTGTTGCTGCCGGTTGGGCTGGTGTGGGTTTCTCGATTGGCGCAATGCTGGCTCCACCAATTATTTATTTCGCGCACGCCTCATTTGGCTGGCAGGGCGCATTCATGTTCACTGGTGTGCTGGCGCTGCTGTGGGTCATTCTGTGGTGGGTGTTCTACCATAATCCGGAACAGCACCCGAATCTTAGCAAAGACGAGCTGGCCTGGATCAAGCAGGATAATGAAGCCGCCCCGGTAAAACTGCCCTTTTTCACCTCTCTGAAAGATGTCGCTAAAAACAAACGTTTTTACGGTATTGCCATCCCTGCTTTTATGGCCGAACCGGCCTGGGCAGTGTTCAGTTTTTGGATGCCGCTCTACTTCGCCAAAGAATACGATATGGATCTGAAGCAGATTGCCTTATTCGCCTGGCTACCGTTTCTCGCCGCCGACCTGGGTAGCGTAGCAAGTGGTTATCTGACCAAACTCTATACCCGCCTGTTCGGCTGTTCACGAGTTAACTCAACCATCGCCAGTTCTGTCACCGGCGCATTCCTGATGATTTCACTTGCCGTGGTAGCGCTCACCCGGGATCCGATTATTGCCGTGATCCTGATGTCCATTGGCGGCTTCGGGCATCAGATCATCTCCTGCATGTTAAGTGCGCTGGTCGTAGAGTCGTTTGATAAAGGCCAGATGGCGACCGTGAACGGCATGCGTGGTTCGGCGGCATGGATCGCCAGCTTCCTGTTCTCCCTTTTAATTGGGGTTACCGCTGACAAAATCGGCTTTAACCCGCTATTCATCGCCATGGGTTTCTTCGACCTGATTGGCGCTATTTTCCTGGTGGCATTTATTGCTGAACGTCGCGCCAAGCGCGCTTGATAGTGGATGTATTGCATATGAAAACCCTGAAGACCTGGACCGTTAATAAGCAGTCGGCTCATCATCTGGAACTGCTGGTGGATAACCAGCACCACCTGTGCCTGTACGTACTGGAAGACAATCTGTTCCGCGTACTGATTAGACGCAAAGGTGAACTGGCGCTGGACAGAACCTGGAGCATCGCCCCGCAGCAAGATGTCCCCTGGGAGGGGCGTCATCGCGATGATTTAAGCGGTTTTACCTGCCCTGCGTGGACTCTGGAACAACAGGATGAAACGGTGACAATCAGCACTAAACAGCTACGGGTCACTGTACATCACCCCCTGTGGCTGGAATGGCACTATCGTAATGACGCCGGAGAATGGCAACCGCTTGCCAGCGATCGCGCAACCAGTGCCTACCTGCTAAATGCGCACGGAGATGGCGTGGCACACTACCTGAGTCGTCGCAAAGATGAGCGTTTTTATGGCTTAGGTGAAAAAGCAGGTAATTTGCAGCGCAATGGCAAACGCTATGAAATGCGTAATCTTGATGCAATGGGTTATAACGCTGTCAGCACCGACCCGTTGTACAAACATATTCCGTTTACTATTACCCGTCGTGATGATGTGAGCTACGGTCTGTTTTATGACAATCTGAGCAGTTGCTGGCTGGATCTGGGAAATGAAATCGACAACTATCACACCGCGTATCGCCGCTGGCAGGCAGAAGCTGGTGATATTGATTACTACATGTTTACCGGAAAACGCGTCCTGGACGTCACCAAAGCGTTTGTACGTTTGACCGGAAAAACCCTGTTCGGACCTAAGTGGAGCCTGGGGTATAGCGGCTCGACGATGCATTACACTGACGCCCCGGATGCACAGAATCAGCTAATGAACTTCATTCGCCTGTGCGATGAGCATGCAATACCGTGCGATTCATTTCAGCTCTCTTCCGGCTATACCTCGATCAATGGTAAGCGCTACGTCTTCAACTGGAACTACGATAAAGTGCCGCAGCCGAAAGTGATGTCCCGCGCCTTCCATGAAGCTGGACTGAAACTCGCGGCAAACATCAAACCGTGCTTATTGCAAGACCACCCACGCTATAACGAAGTCGCCGAAAAGGGCCTGTTCATTCGTGATTCAGAAACGAATGCGCCGGAACGCTCAAGTTTCTGGGATGACGAAGGGTCTAACCTCGACTTTACCAACCCACAAACCATTCAGTGGTGGCAGGAAGGAGTTACTACCCAACTGCTGGAAATGGGCATCGACTCGACCTGGAACGACAACAACGAGTTTGAAGTCTGGGACGGTGAAGCACGCTGCAACGGCTTTGGTCAGGAGATTGCTATCAAGCACATTCGACCAGTGATGCCACTGCTCATGATGCGTGCCTCGCTGGAAGCACAACAGCGGTTTGCCCCGGAAAAACGTCCCTATCTGATCTCGCGTTCAGGCTGCGCCGGAATGCAACGCTACGTGCAAACCTGGAGCGGCGATAACCGTACCAGTTGGGACACACTGCGCTATAACACGCGGATGGGGCTGGGGATGAGTCTTTCCGGGCTGTATAACGTCGGTCACGACGTTGGCGGTTTTTCAGGCAACAAACCAGATGCCGAACTGTTTGTACGCTGGATACAAAACGGCGTGATGCACCCACGCTTTACCATCCATTCCTGGAATGATGACCATACAGTCAATGAACCCTGGATGTACCCAGGCGTCACCCCGGCCATTCGCAGCGCGATTGAACTACGTTACCGTCTGCTGCCCTACTTTTATACGCTGCTCTGGCAGGCGCATGCCGACGACGAACCAATGCTGCGTCCTACGTTCCTCGACCATGAACACGATGAGCAGACATTCGAAGAGTGCGATGACTTTCTGCTTGGCCGCGATATTTTAGTCGCCAGCGTGGTCGAGGCGGGCCAACGCCAGCGTCGCGTATGGTTACCGGACAATGAAACCGGCTGGTACGATTTCTACACCCACGAATGGTTCTCCGGCGGTCAGTGGATCACCCGCGATGCCCCGCTGGAAAAACTGCCGCTACTGGTGCGTGCAGGTGCCGGTTTGCCAGTCAGCGAACGTATCAGTCACGTCAGTGTAGAGGAAGACAATAAGCGTGAGCTGAAGTTGTTCCCAGTCAAAGGTGTGGGAACGGCAACAGGTCTGCTGTTTGAAGACGATGGTGAAAGCTGGGGCTATCAGAACGGTAATGCCTTGTGGGTTGAATGGGAGATGATATGTGACAGTTCAACCATTAACCTCAAGGTTAAATCCCGTGGCGATTATCGTCCGGCGTGGAAAGCGCTGAAAGTTTCGTTACCGATAGGGGAACAACGCCAACTGTTGGTGAATGGTAAAGACGGGAGTGAGTGGGTGGTGTAATTGAATGCCGGGTGGCAACTTCGCCTTACCCGGCTTACAAGGCAGACTATTGGCCCGGTCAGCGTAGCGCCACCGGGCCACAATGTTTAGCCGTCGATCCCTTTACTACGCAGATAATCTTCGTAGTTACCGGTGAAGTCGATTACGCGTTCCGGCGTAATTTCAATCACGCGAGTTGCCAGCGAACTCACGAACTCGCGGTCGTGAGAAACGAAGATCAGCGTGCCCTGATACATTTCCAGCGCCATGTTCAGCGATTCAATCGATTCCATATCCAGGTGGTTGGTTGGTTCATCCATCACCAGAATATTCGGTTTCTGCATCATCAGCTTACCGAACAGCATGCGCCCTTTTTCACCACCGGACAGCACCTTCGCAGGCTTTTTGATATCGTCCTGGCTGAACAGCAGGCGACCGAGGAAGCTACGTACAACTTGCTCATCGTCCCCTTCCTGTTTCCACTGGCTCATCCACTCGAATACGGTCAGATCGTTTTCAAACTCATATTCGTGATCCTGCGCGTAGTAACCTACTTGCGCGTTTTCAGACCACTTCACCGTACCGTTATCCGGCTGCAGTTCACCCACCAGCGTTTTCAGCATGGTTGATTTACCCACGCCGTTAGCGCCCAGGATGGCAATCTTCTCGCCCACTTCCAAAAGCAGGTTGAAGTTTTTAAACAGTGGGCCTTCATCAAAGCCTTTAGCCAGCGCTTCCACTTCCAGCGCGTTACGGAACAGTTTCTTATCCTGCTCGAAACGGATGAATGGGTTCTGGCGGCTGGAGGCCTTCACTTCATCGAGTTTGATCTTATCAATCTGGCGCGCACGAGAGGTCGCCTGACGAGATTTCGACGCGTTAGCACTGAAGCGGCTGACGAAAGATTGCAGATCGGCAATCTGCGCTTTTTTCTTGGCGTTATCTGCCAACAGACGCTCGCGAGCCTGCGTTGCCGCCGTCATATATTCGTCGTAGTTGCCTGGGTAAACACGCAGCTCGCCGTAGTCCAGATCCGCCATGTGCGTACAGACCATGTTCAGGAAGTGACGGTCGTGCGAAATGATGATCATGGTGCTGTCACGCTCGTTCAGCGTCTGCTCCAGCCAGCGGATGGTATCGATATCCAGGTTGTTCGTTGGTTCGTCGAGCAACAGAATATCCGGGTTAGAGAACAGCGCCTGTGCCAGAAGCACACGCAGTTTCCAGCCAGGAGCGACTTCGCTCATCGGTCCGTAATGTTGTTCTACCGGAATACCCACACCCAGCAGCAATTCGCCCGCACGTGCTTCTGCGGAGTAACCGTCCATCTCGCCGTATTTCACTTCGAGGTCGGCAACTTTATAGCCGTCTTCTTCGCTCATTACTGGCAGCGCATAGATACGATCGCGTTCCTGCTTCACTTCCCACAGTTCAGCGTGCCCCATAATAACGGTGTCCAGCACAGTGAACTCTTCAAAAGCAAACTGATCCTGACGCAGCTTACCGATGCGTTCGTTCGGATCGAGTGAAACGTTACCCAGCGTCGGCTCAAGATCGCCGCCGAGAATTTTCATAAAAGTGGATTTACCGCTACCGTTCGCGCCAATCAGGCCGTAACGGTTGCCGCCGCCAAATTTGACGGAAATATTTTCAAACAGCGGCTTACTGCCGAACTGCATGGTGACGTTGCTGGAAACTAACACTGGCGTATCCTGAAAGAAATATGTGACAAACCGCTTATTATGCCATAACTCTAAAATAAGATCGCGCCTTCGTGCTGAAGGGATAAAGTGAAAGCAAACGGAAAAAAATGTGATTTAGTACACATCCGAATTCCTTGTTGCTCAGAATGCACATATAATGCGTGCCCAACACTACATAAATCTCAACCCACTAGCCTGCTTGGCTTCAGAATCTCGCAAAAATGAATATGAAATTGACAACGCTTTTCGCGGCGGCGCTCGCGGTAGTTGGTTTTTGTAATACCGCTTCAGCCGTCACGTATCCGCTGCCTACCGATGGTAGTCGCTTGATTGGCCAGAACCAGGTCATCACCATCCCTGAAGGTAATACCCAACCGCTGGAGTATTATGCGGCTGAATACCAGATGGGTCTGTCCAACATGCTGGAAGCAAACCCAGGCGTGGACACCTTCCTGCCGAAAGGCGGTACCGTACTGAACATTCCGCAGCAGTTGATTCTGCCGGATACCGTACATGAAGGTATTGTTATCAACAGCGCTGAAATGCGTCTGTACTACTATCCGAAAGGTACCAATACCGTGATCGTTTTACCAATTGGTATCGGCCAGTTAGGCAAAGACACGCCTATCAACTGGACCACCAAAGTGGAACGTAAGAAAGCGGGCCCAACCTGGACGCCAACGGCGAAAATGCACGCTGAGTACCGCGCTGCGGGTGAACCTCTGCCAGCCGTAGTTCCGGCAGGCCCGGATAACCCGATGGGCTTGTACGCACTGTATATCGGTCGTCTGTACGCTATCCACGGGACCAACGCTAACTTCGGCGTCGGCCTACGCGTCAGCCACGGCTGCGTGCGTCTGCGTAACGAAGACATCAAATTCCTGTTTGAAAATGTTCCGGTCGGCACTCGCGTACAGTTTATCGATGAACCAGTGAAAGCCACCACTGAACCAGATGGTAGCCGTTACATTGAGGTGCATAACCCACTGTCAACCACTGAAGCGCAGTTCGAAGGCGGGGAAATTGTTCCGATTACCCTGAACAAGAGCATTACCAGCATCACCGGTCAGTCTGATGTTGATCAGTCCGTCGTTGAGCAGGCAGTACAAAACCGTTCCGGTATGCCGGTTCGTCTGAACTAAGCAGACCAGAAACGAAAAAGGCGGATGAATCATCCGCCTTTTTTATTGCCTCTTTGCCGCTATCACATCAGCAACAACAATCCATATCCTACCAGCATCGCCCATATCAGCATCGGCACCGAGTACAGATGAAAACGCCACCAGATACGCCGGTCGTTTGCCATCCGTAATGCAATAATATTCGCCAGCGATCCCTGCAACAGGCCAAAACCGCCAATATTAACAGCCCAGGCCAGCAACTGCGTCGGTGGCACATAGTTCAACAGCAAAATCGTACCGGGAACATTACTGATAAACTGTGACAAGCCGATTGCCGTCAACCATAGCCCCGGCGCTGAGAGCGCCCCAATCTGGTTAGCTATCCCTTGCAACAGGGGTAATTGCGTCAGCAAATGTACATCAATGAACATCGCCATAAACACCAGCAATAACGTCCAGTCCACGCTGAGTATCACGCGACGAGCCAGGACCATGAACCCCGCAGCCACAATCGCCAGCCCCCAGAGTTCCTGCTTCAATTCCAGAGCCGTCAAAAAGACGATATAGAACACCAGACAACTCCACACCAGCCGAGGTTGCCAGTCAGGCGCAGATGTACCAGTATGATAATGCAAGGCTTTATGCGGAAAACTGAACCAGCAGAGCACCACCAGCGTCAGCATCATGGCGCCAGCAAGCGGTGCCATTTGCCAGGTAAACGCCGCAAATGAAAGGCCAGAGCGTCCCCACATCAGGATGTTCTGCGGATTTCCTATCGGCGTCAGCAACGATCCGGCGTTAACCGCCAGCGCCTCAAAGATGATGAGGCGGTTAACCGGGATAGCGCACAGTTTTTTCAGGGTAATCGTCAGCGGAACGACAATAAATAAAGCAACATCGTTGGTCAAAAACGTCGACAGTAACGCCGCAGCCAGCACCATAAATATTGCCAGCTGACGTTCCGTGTTGAAACGGCGAGTCATTTTTCGCCCTAACACGTCAAAGCAACCGCTTAACTCCACGCCTTTGGTGAGTAGCATCAGACCACTGAGCGTAATGATCGTGTGCCAGTCAATTGCCCCCGGCCAGCTCCGGGGCGCAAACGGCGTCAACAGACTTAGAATAATCCCGACGATGATTAGCAACTGGAAAAAGCGATCGCGCTGCAAAGCGCGTAGTAAAGGAAAACTCATTCAGAGCCTGTTCCATGTTGTTGCGTAAACCGGCTAAAAGCCTCCAGCGTTTCCTTGCTCACGTGGTGTTCCATGCCCTCCGCATCACGACGGGCAATTTCTGGACTGATCCCTAACATCAGCAGAAAATTTTCCACAATCTGATGACGCTCGCGACTCTCCTGAGCCAGCTTCTCGCCCTCTGCGGTTAAAAACACACCGCGCCAGGGGATCATTTCAATCAATCCTACTGACGCCAGGCGCTTCAGCATTTTGGCAACGGTGGGCTGGGAAACCCCAAGACGTGCCGCCATATCCACCTGGCGCGCTTCACCGACTTCGATAATGAGATCGGAAATCAGCTCAACGTAGTCATCAATCAGTTCGCGTCGATGCGCCTCCCTGACCTGGCGAAACCCTTCAACGTGTTCTTCAACATTCACCAATTGCGTCACTTTTTTTGTTGTTGGCGTACCTGCGCGACGACTCATTCTGCTTCCTCGTTACTGTGACGCGTTAACGGCATCTGATTAGAGAGCGCTCATTGTAAACCAGAGTTGCGTGGGCACAAAAAATTAACGTTTTAGCAATAGCTATATAATATAGCCTGTGCTATATCTGTATATAATAAAGACATCCCTCAAGGACTGATGGGATCGTGAAGTCAGGAGGTTCATATGAATGAATTCAAGAGGTGTATACGCGTGTTTAGCCATTCTCCCTTTAAAGTACGGTTGATGCTGATCTCTATGCTGTGCGACATGATTAACAGCAAACCAGAGCAGGAAAAACCTTCAAGTAAATAATGCGGCGTCGCGGTACGCCGCTTCATTTTCCTGCTGTAACGTAGTTACGGTGACAGATTACGCGCCAATAACCCTTCTTTTTGTCCGTTTTGCCACTGCCATCCCAAAACAATTTCTTTGTAGTAGTTGACCTTCTCCTGCGCACACTCTATCTTTTCGCAGCCCTGCGTATATTGCGGCTCGCAGATGCGGACCTCATCCCTCTTCTCGCTCTCTCAGGCAGGCAATGACCCTTTGCGCCAGGGTAAGCACATGGCGTTTTTGCAACAGTGGCATATGAATTTAACCCTCAAAGACTCACTTATTGCTCGTAGCCGGGCTATTAGCCCGTGGACTGGCCTTTATTTCTTACAGTCTCTGCTGATCAACCTTGCACTGGGCTACTCGCTTAGCCTGCTCTATAGCGCCGCTTTTACCTGTATATTGCTGCTACTTTGGCGTTATGCGCCGCGCACGCAGAAAGTGCTGATTGGCATTTGTTCATTGATTGCGGCGATGTACTTTCCGTTCGGCCAGGCTTACGGCTCGCCAAACTTTAATACCTTGCTGGCGCTGCACTCGACCAACATGGAAGAGTCCACCGAGATCCTGACGATCTTCCCCTGGTACAACTACCTGGTTGGGGTATTTATTTTTGCGCTTGGCGTTATCGCCGTTCGCCGTAAAAAAGAGATGAACAGACCACGCTGGAATAAGCTCGATAGCCTGTGCTTGCTGTTTAGCATCGTGGCGTTCTTTGTTACTCCCGTGCAAAACCTGGCCTGGGGTGGTGTATTTAAACTGAAAGACACTGGCTACCCGGTATTTCGTTTTGCTAAAGACGTCATCGTTAACAACAACGAAGTGCTCGATGAACAGGAGCGGATGGCGAAACTGGCAAGCGTCAAAGATAGCTGGACAGTGACAGGGGTAAAACCCAAATACCATACCTATGTCGTGGTGATTGGTGAGAGCGCCCGACGCGATGCGCTAGGTGCGTTTGGCGGTCACTGGGATAATACCCCATTTGCCAGTAGCGTTAATGGCTATATCTTTGCCGATTACATTGCCGCGAGCGGTTCAACGCAGAAGTCACTTGGCTTAACACTGAATCGGGTGGTCGATAATAAGCCTCAGTTCCAGGACAACTTTGTCACCCTGGCTAACCGCGCTGGCTTCCAGACATGGTGGTTCTCTAATCAGGGGCAGATTGGAGAATATGATACAGCGATAGCAAGCATCGCGAAGCGGGCCGACGAAGTACATTTCCTCAAAAACGGTGACTTCGAAGCCGATAAAAACACCCGTGATGAAGCGCTGTTGAAGATGACCGCTCAGGTATTGGCAACCGAGCGCACCCAGCCACAACTGATTGTGCTGCATTTAATGGGTTCACATCCGCAGGCCTGCGATCGTACACAAGGGAAGTACGAAACATTCGTCCAGTCGAAAGAGACCTCCTGTTATCTGTACACCATGACGCAAACGGATGACCTGCTGCGCCAGCTTTACGATCAGCTACGTAACAGCGGGGATAGCTTCTCGATGGTCTATTTCTCCGATCATGGACTGGCCTTTAAAGAACGTGGAAAAGAGGTGCAGTATCTGGCACATGACGATCAGTTCCAGCAGAACTTCCAGGTTCCTTTTATGGTACTGTCCAGCGATGATAAAGCACATCGGGTGATTAAAGCCCGTCGCTCCGCGAATGATTTCTTGAGTTTCTTCTCTCAGTGGACAGGGATCAGTGCGAAGGAAATTACCAACAGCTACCGTTTTATCTCAGAGAAAAAAGCCGGGCCGGTTTACATCACCAACTTCAAATTGCAGAAGGTAGATTACAACCATCTGGGTACCGACATTTTCGAGACAAAATCACGCTAGCATCCAGAACCGCACGCAAAAAAAATCCGCCCCAAGAGGCGGATTTTTTATATCACCGAAGTGATTAGAAGCGGTAACCAACACCCGCGATCCAGCTACCTACGTCAACGCTACGAATACGGCTCTGCTCGTAAGAGAAGTCCAGAGCAACGTTTTCGATCGGGTTGAACTGCACACCGGCACCGTAAGAGAAACCGTAGTCGCTGGTGGTGTGGTTGTCAGCAGGAGTTGCTGCATCCTGGAATTTACCGTAACCAACACCTACAACACCGTAGATGCTCGCCCAGTCATTCAGACGGTACGCAGGACCAGCAGTGATGCCGTAGTACTGAGTTTTGTTGTAGTCGCCAGAAGCGTCGGTACGATCTTTTTCAGTGTAAGTGAAGGAACCGATTACGCCCAGCGGGCTGTTGTCCTGCTCGTAGCGATACTTCAGGTTAAAACCGTTCATTTTGTTCGCTGCGCCCTGAGCATCGCTCTGAGCGTAACCACCAGTAACGGTAGAAGTAGCAGCTACAGCGGTACCTGCGGAGAAAGCCAGAACAGCGGCCAGTGCTGAAAGACATGCAATTTTTTTCATAACCACCTCAAATGTGCTTCAAGTAAATCCTAAGTTTTAAATATACCAAAAATTGATGGGAAACTCTTTGCGATTAGCGATGTCTAACGAGGCTTTTCATGTAACAGAACGTTTCAAAACACCGCTATCTCTTTCAATTAACATCACTTTTCCAACGAATTATGCCATTATTGCGCGCACAACATGGCACATTCATCCAGATGATTCCTAATCACGCAGATTATTAATCCATCATTTTCATGCCATTGTACGGATCTCAGTAATTTTTTTTTCAACGAATACTCAACCAGCTGAGCGTATTTCCATTACACTCGCTCTTTTACTTTTCTATACACAAACTCATCCAGGCCGCAGTCCAACAGAGGCGGCCCGCAGGAGCAGGTGTATTAACATCATTTGACAGGAGAAAGGATGCCGGGGTCGTCACGTAAAGCGCCAGTATGGTTGCCTATTTTGGTTTTGCTTATTGCTATGTCCTCCATTCAAAGCGGAGCATCGCTGGCGAAATCACTGTTCCCCCTTGTCGGCGCGCCTGGTGTTACCGCGCTGCGTCTTGCACTGGGAACGATAATCCTCATCGCATTCTTTAAACCATGGCGTTTACGATTTGCAAAAGAACAGCGTCTTCCTCTGCTGTTTTATGGCCTGTCACTAGGCGGGATGAACTATCTTTTCTACCTGTCAATTCAGACCGTGCCGTTGGGTATTGCCGTGGCACTGGAATTTACCGGACCGCTCGCGGTGGCGCTGTTCTCTTCCCGACGTCCCGTTGATTTTATTTGGGTTGCGCTGGCCGTACTCGGACTCTGGTTCCTGTTGCCGCTGGGCCAGGACGTATCACACGTTGACTTAACCGGTGCTGCGCTTGCTCTGGGTGCTGGCGCCTGCTGGGCTGTCTATATTCTGACTGGGCAGCGGGCCGGCGAAGAACATGGACCTGCAACCGTGGCGGTAGGTTCATTGATAGCAGCACTCATTTTTGTTCCGATTGGCGTGATGCAGGCTGGAGATGCGCTGTGGCACTGGTCAATACTCCCGCTAGGTTTGGCGGTGGCTGTTCTCTCCACGGCCCTTCCCTACTCACTGGAGATGATCGCGTTGACCCGATTACCGACGCGTACCTTTGGTACGTTAATGAGCATGGAACCCGCGCTGGCCGCCGTTTCCGGGATGATTTTCCTTGGAGAAACGCTGACGATGGTACAGACGCTGGCCTTAGGGGCAATCATTGCCGCCTCAATGGGGTCGACACTTACCATCCGCAGAGAGCCACAAATTAAGGAACTAGACGTTAAATAACCTTCCATTATTCTGCATGGTTTGCATAACCATGCAGAATATCCTGCTGTTTATCGCAGTAATTATTATTCTTACACTTAATCCATTCTCATAATCATATTCATCTGCATCAGATGCACGCAAAATAAATATCCGATACTGACACAATAACAATATATCCAAATGATTTTATTGAACATTTTATATTCACCTCGCTCTCCACTATTAAAGTGATAGGTAAGGCCAGAAAAATAAATCCAAAATAAGGTCTATACTTACTCCCGTTGAATGACCTGGGACGTAAATATCAAGAGGATATGAAATTATGACTACCGCAAAACTGGTAAAAACAAAAGCATCCACTCTCCTTTATACCCGCAACGATGTATCCGACAGTGATAAAAAAGCTACTGTGGAGCTGTTGAATCAGCAGGTGATCCAGTTCATCGACCTGTCACTCATCACTAAACAGGCTCACTGGAATATGCGCGGTGCCAATTTTATTGCCGTACATGAAATGCTCGATGGCTTCCGTACTGCGCTAACCGATCACCTTGATACCATGGCTGAGCGCGCCGTACAGCTGGGCGGTGTTGCACTGGGTACAACGCAGGTAATTAACAGCAAAACGTCACTAAAAAGCTATCCGCTGGACATCCACAGCGTTCAGGATCACTTAAAAGAGCTGGCCGAACGTTATGCCGTGGTCGCTAACAGCGTGCGTAAAGCCATTAACGAAGCAAAAGACGAAGATACTGCCGATATCTTTACAGCAGCATCACGCGATCTCGACAAATTCCTGTGGTTTATCGAAGCTAACATCGAATAATAACTGTCATAAGTATTCCCTATAACACCCTCGCTCCCGCGGGGGTTTTGCACTTTTATGGTGCACAACATTGATCGTTCGTCACTTCAAAGTAAAATATTTGTAATAATCACCTCACACAATCGTTAACGAAAGATTGTTTTATCTACAATTTTTACGCTAAATAGTCATACCGTTTGTACTGCACTATTCATGCACCAAATCAGTGCCCCGAAACGGTGCAAATCACCAGCATTGCCTTACTTATTGTGCAGTAAAACGAAAGGTCTCCTTTTTAAAACAATAAGTTGCAAAACTGGCACGATTTTTTCATTACGTTTTAAGCTCTCGCAGGGGATCGCCCCGTGGATATAAAAGGAAATGCTATGAAGTCTGTATTTAAAGTTTCACTGGCTGCACTTACCCTGGCTTTTGCGGTGTCATCTCATGCCGCGGATAAGAAACTCGTTGTCGCAACCGACACCGCCTTTGTTCCATTTGAGTTTAAACAAGGTGATAAATACGTTGGTTTTGATGTGGATCTGTGGGCTGCCGTAGCTAAAGAACTGAAGCTGGATTATGAACTGAAACCTATGGATTTCAGCGGCATCATCCCGGCGCTGCAAACCAAAAATATCGATTTGGCTCTGGCTGGTATCACCATCACCGAAGAACGTAAAAAAGCGATCGACTTCTCTGACGGCTACTACAAAAGCGGTCTGTTAGTGATGGTTAAAGCAAACAATAACGACGTGAAAAGCGTGAAAGATCTGGATGGTAAAGTCGTTGCAGTGAAGAGCGGCACCGGTTCAGTGGATTACGCGAAAGCGAACATTAAAACCAAAGATCTGCGTCAGTTCCCGAACATCGATAACGCATATATGGAACTGGGTACAAATCGCGCAGATGCAGTACTGCACGATACACCAAACATTCTTTACTTTATCAAAACCGCGGGTAATGGCCAGTTCAAAGCTGTAGGCGACTCTCTGGAAGCCCAACAGTACGGTATCGCCTTCCCGAAAGGCAGCGACGAACTGCGTGAGAAGGTAAACGGTGCGCTGAAAACACTGCGTGAAAACGGCACCTATAACGAAATCTACAAAAAATGGTTCGGTACTGAACCTAAATAAAACAGCCTGAACATCGGCTCGTCGAGCCCGGTAGCACTTACGCATACCGGGCCTACGTTTTGGCCCCAGGTC
This sequence comes from Citrobacter sp. S-77, assembly GCF_963864895.1. Classification (NCBI taxonomy): domain Bacteria; kingdom Pseudomonadati; phylum Pseudomonadota; class Gammaproteobacteria; order Enterobacterales; family Enterobacteriaceae; genus Citrobacter; species Citrobacter sp. S-77. The sequence goes on along the minus strand of NZ_CAWLWU010000002.1, from coordinate 1,355,016 downwards.
GGATAATCCGACACTGCTGGCTGTTTGAATATTTTCACCACGGTAACAGGAACGACATATGCAGTTTGACTGGAGTGCCATCTGGCCCGCCATTCCGCTTTTGATAGAAGGCGCCAAAATGACCCTGTGGATTTCGGTCCTCGGTCTGGCAGGCGGTCTGATCATCGGACTAGCAGCGGGATTTGCGCGTACCTTCGGAGGTTGGATTGCCAACCACGTTGCGCTGGTCTTTATCGAAGTCATCCGCGGTACGCCGATCGTCGTACAGGTGATGTTTATCTACTTCGCCCTGCCAATGGCGTTTAACGACTTGCGTATTGATCCCTTCAGCGCCGCCGTTGTCACCATCATGATTAACTCAGGGGCCTACATCGCGGAAATCACGCGCGGCGCGGTACTCTCAATCCATAAAGGCTTCAGCGAAGCTGGACTGGCGCTTGGCCTCTCACGTACTGAGACCATTCGCCACGTTATTTTACCTCTCGCACTGCGTCGTATGCTGCCACCGTTGGGCAACCAGTGGATCATCAGTATCAAAGATACTTCGTTGTTTATTGTCATTGGTGTCGCTGAACTTACCCGTCAGGGTCAGGAAATCATTGCCGGTAACTTCCGCGCACTGGAAATCTGGAGCGCCGTCGCGGTGTTCTATCTGATCATTACGCTGGTGCTGAGCTTCATTCTGCGTCGTCTGGAAAGAAGGATGAAAATCCTGTGATTGAATTTAAAAACGTCTCTAAGCATTTTGGCCCAACCCAGGTGCTGCATAACATTGATCTGAATATTGGTCAGGGTGAAGTGGTGGTGATTATCGGACCTTCCGGTTCTGGTAAATCCACGCTACTACGCTGCATTAACAAGCTGGAAGAAATCACCTCGGGTGAACTGATCGTCGATGGCCTGAAGGTAAATGACCCGAAGGTAGACGAACGATTGATCCGCCAGGAAGCGGGAATGGTGTTCCAGCAGTTCTACCTTTTCCCACACCTGACGGCGCTGGAAAACGTCATGTTTGGTCCACTGCGCGTACGTGGAGCGACGAAAGAGCAGGCAGAGAAACAGGCCAAAGAATTATTAGCGAAAGTTGGTCTGGCCGAGCGTGCTCATCACTATCCTTCTGAGCTTTCCGGCGGTCAGCAGCAGCGCGTAGCTATCGCCCGCGCACTGGCGGTGAAGCCGAAAATGATGCTGTTCGATGAGCCGACTTCAGCACTTGACCCGGAACTGCGTCACGAAGTATTGAAGGTCATGCAGGATCTGGCGGAAGAAGGTATGACGATGGTGATTGTGACCCACGAAATCGGCTTTGCCGAAAAAGTGGCCTCTCGTCTGATTTTCATTGATAAGGGCCGTATTGCTGAAGATGGTAATCCGCAAGCTCTGATTGAAAATCCGCCAAGCCAGCGTTTGCAGGAATTTTTACAGCACGTTTCCTGATACAAATACCTCCCTTCCCCGAAGGGAGGTTCTACACCAGAATCCTCTCATTTCAATTTTCTCCCGCACTGACATCTATACTTATCCTTTTGAATTTCTTTTCTCATGGGAGGAGTCATGCGGTGGATCCTGTTCATCTTCTTTTGTCTGCTGAGCGTCCCGGCTCAGGCGGTGACAATACCCGGTGTGACGTCAACAGCGTCCACCAGCCCACAAACAGAACCAGCGCCTGAACCTGACGTTGAACAAAAGAAAGCCGCCTACGGTGCGCTGGCAGACGTTCTGGAGAATGAAGCTTCCCGTCAGGAGTTGATTGGCCAGTTGCGAAAAGTCGCGGCAACTCCTCCTCCCGATCCCGTACCAACTATCGTCCCACCCACACTGACTGAAGAAAAAACGGTTCTGGAAAACGTTACTGATATCAGCCGTCATTACGGTGAAGCTCTCTCCGGCCGCTTTGCTCAGCTTTATCGCAACATCACTGATGCGCCGCATAAAACCTTTAATTCGCAAACGTTCACCAATGCCCTGACCCATTTTTTAATGCTGGCTGTTTCGGTATTCGGATTTTACTGGCTGATACGCCTGTGTGCGTTGCCGTTATATCGAAAAATGGGGCAATGGGCGCGGCGGAAAAACCGCGAACGCAGCAATTGGCTACAACTTCCCGCAATGATCATCGGCGCGTTTATCATTGATTTACTACTGCTGGCGCTCACGCTGTTTATCGGACAGATACTGAGTGACAGAATGAACGCCGGTAGCCGTACCATCGCTTTCCAGCAAAGCTTGTTTCTCAATGCTTTCGCGCTGATTGAGTTTTTCAAGGCTATTCTGCGCCTGATATTTTGCCCGACAGTGGCAGAACTACGCCCCTTCAACATTCAGGATGCGGGCGCACGCTACTGGAATCGGCGTCTGAGTTCATTAAGCAGTCTGATTGGCTATGGACTTATCGTGGCGGTTCCCATCATTTCTAATCAGGTCAATGTGCAGGTCGGCGCCATGGCTAACGTTATCATCATGTTATGTATCACGCTGTGGGCGCTGTATCTGATTTTCAGGAACAAGAAAGAGATAACACAGCATTTGCAGAATCTGGCGGAGCGCTCGCTGGCTTTTTTTAGCCTGTTTATCCGCGCCTTTGCGCTTGTCTGGCACTGGCTGGCCAGTGCTTATTTTATTGTGCTGTTTTTCTTTTCACTGTTTGATCCAGGCAACAGCCTGAAATTTATGATGGGCGCGACGCTACGCAGCCTGGTGATTATCGGTATTGCGGCGTTTGTATCCGGTATGTTCTCCCGCTGGATAGCCAAAACGATTACGCTATCGCCACACACCCAGCGCAGCTATCCGGAACTACAAAAACGACTCAATGGCTGGTTGTCGACGGCATTAAGCGTTGCGCGGATCCTGACCGTCTGCGTTGCGGTAATGCTGCTACTTAATGCCTGGGGTCTGTTCGATTTCTGGAACTGGCTGCATTACGGCGCGGGCGAAAAAACGGTTGATATCCTGATCCGCATCGCGCTGATATTATTTTTCTCCGCCATCGGCTGGACGATCCTCGCCAGCCTGATTGAAAACCGACTGGCATCGGATATTCATGGCCGCCCGTTACCCAGCGCACGAACCCGAACTCTGCTCACACTGTTTCGCAACGCGCTGGCGGTGATTATCAGCACTATCACCATTATGATCGTACTGTCAGAAATTGGCGTCAATATCGCTCCGTTACTGGCGGGCGCAGGTGCACTGGGTCTGGCGATTTCTTTCGGCTCACAGACGCTGGTGAAAGACATTATTACCGGGATTTTTATCCAGTTCGAAAACGGTATGAACACCGGTGATTTAGTTACCATCGGTCCGTTAACCGGTACGGTTGAGCGCATGTCTATTCGCTCGGTAGGCGTGCGGCAGGACACCGGGGCGTACCATATCATCCCCTGGTCTTCGATAACGACCTTCGCCAACTTCGTGCGGGGGATTGGGTCAGTAGTCGCCAATTACGACGTTGACCGGCATGAGGATGCTGATAAAGCCAATCAGGCGCTAAAAGATGCAGTCGCCGCTGTGATGGGCATGGAGGATATCCGGGGACTCATCATCGGTGAGCCGTCGTTCGCCGGAATTGTCGGCTTAACGAATACGGCGTTTACGCTACGGGTCTCCTTTACCACACTACCGCTGAAGCAATGGACCGTGCGTTTCGCGCTCGACAGTCAGGTGAAAAAATATTTTGATCTGGCCAATGTTCGCGCGCCGGTGCAGACCTATCAGGTACTGCCTGCACCGGGAAATAGCTCAACGCAGTCCGGTGGGCAACTGCCGCCAACTGAGCCTACGATTTAGCGTTTACGCGTCATAAAACGTCGGCGCTGATCGTTATCCATAAAGGTCCAGGCAATAAAGCGACTCTGCTTTTGCCCCTGGGCCATCTCTTTTTTAACCACTTTCACCGCACCTGCGTCCGTTAACGCATGATACAGCGGTGGCAAATTTTCACCGCGCGATACCAGCGTTGTGAACCACATGACCTGCCGACCAAAGGTCTGGCTTTCAGCGATCATTTTCTTGATGAATGCCACTTCACCGCCTTCACACCACAGCTCCTGCTGCTGTCCGCCAAAGTTCAGCGCATCATCTTTGTCCTGCCCCAGGTTGCGGCGTTTGCGCTCGCTTCCTGCACGGGCGGAGGCTGCAGAATCGTGAAATGGCGGATTGCAAAGCGTGGCTTCGTACTGTTCATTTTTATGAATAATACCGGTGAAGATAGCCGACGCATCTTTCTGACGACGCAAACGGATAGCTCGAGTTAACCCAGGGTTAGCGTTGATGATCGCCTGTGCGCTACTAAACGCTTCGTCACTGGTCTCACTACCGGTAAATCGCCAGCCATATTCATGCACGCCGATAAGCGGATAAATACAGTTTGCCCCCACCCCGACATCCAGCACGCTCGCATTGGCAGGAATAGTTCCCGTCGTTTCCCCCAGTAGATCGGCCAGATGATGAATGTAATCCGCGCGCCCCGGCACTGGCGGACACAGGAAACCTTGCGGAATATCCCAGTTTGCCACCGCATAATAATGTGCCAGCAATGCTTTGTTCAGCGCCTTCACAGCCTGGGGATTCGCGAAATCAACGCTCTGCTCACCACCCGGTGTAAGGGTGAGATATTGCGTCAGTTCGGGCGTAACCTGGCATAAAGTCGCAAGATCATAACGGCCATTGTGGCGGTTTCGTGGGTGTAATCCCGGTTTCTGGGGGGGCATAGCTTTCTCCTTTTAACAGCGGCGTAAGATACCCGCATAACGCTAAGTGGTAAACACACACAACAGGGAATCTCGAATTAATTGGGTATAGCGCTGATTAACACAAAATGAGTTGTTCAAAAAATGCGCAGTTCAACATCAATTTTTTGCGTTAATTGTCATGTGATGACGTCCTAAACTTATCAGGTACTACCTGTTGTTTCTCAGAGGATATCATCATGAAAAAATGCCTCACATTACTTGCCGCTACCGTACTCACCGGCATGACATTTGCTTCTTTTGCTGCACAGCCCATCACCAGTCCTGCCACCGGTCCACTACAGGCTTCCGGCACAGTATCCGCTACAGGGGCGTCCAACCTGAGCGATCTTGAAGATAAGTTAGCGGAAAAAGCGAAGGAGCAAGGCGCAAAAGGCTTTGTGGTTAATTCTGCTGGCGGCAAAAACCAGATGTATGGTACAGCAACTATCTATAAGTAACTCACCCTCAGCTCAACTGCATTCGCCCTGAATGCAGTTTTCTTTTTGATGTTCTCACCACTACCCGCACAAAATGTGACCATCATGTTGGAATTTTGAATCCAATGTAAATAAATGTATTTATTTTTGAATTAATGAATGCTAAAAAGCTGCACTGATTAGCAATGCTAATCAAAATCATTATCAATTACATCTTTCATTCCGGCGAGACCTGCAGGGCACAACATCCACAGAAATGTCCCTTCGCATGAGTGAAACCTTCTACTCAAAAAATAATAAGTTACTCATTAATATGGATAAAAATCGCAATTTGCCGTCCAGTAGTTTTCACTCCCTCACCTTTTTTGCCGGGTTGTGCATTAGCCTGACTCCGGTAGCTCAGGCTGTCGCCGCGGGTGATCAAGATAAGAAACAGGAAGATACGCTGGTTGTAGAAGCAGCTAAGCCATCGCTGTATGCCCCTACGCAGTCTGCCGATCCGAAATTTTCTCGTCCGATTGCGGATACCACACGCACCATGACGGTAATTTCTGAGCAGGTTATCAAGGATCAAGGGGCAACAAATCTGACCGATGCGCTGAAAAACGTACCGGGTGTGGGCGCATTTTTCGCCGGTGAAAACGGAAACTCCACCACCGGTGACACTGTTTATATGCGCGGAGCTGATACGTCAAACAGCATTTATATTGACGGTGTTCGTGATATCGGTAGCGTCACACGCGATACTTTTAACACCGAACAAGTTGAAGTGATTAAGGGCCCTTCCGGTACCGATTATGGTCGCAGCGCGCCAACCGGCTCTATCAATATGATCAGCAAACAGCCGCGCACCGACTCTGGAATTGATGCGTCTGCCAGTGTAGGCAGCGCCTGGTTTCGTCGGGGTACGCTTGACATCAACCAGGTCATCGGTGACACCACTGCGGCACGTTTAAATCTGATGGGCGAAAAAACGCACGATGCCGGACGCGATAACATTAAAAACGAGCGCTATGGCGTTGCCCCATCTATCGCCTTTGGGCTAGGCACCGAAAATCGACTTTACCTGAACTATCTGCATGTTACCCAGCACAACACACCAGACGGAGGCATTCCCACAATTGGTCTGCCGGGCTACTCTGCGCCTTCTGCAGGGACTTCCGCCCTGAACCATTCAGGGAAAGTGGATACAAATAATTTCTACGGTACCGACTCAGATTACGACGACTCGACGACCGACACCGCGACTATGCGGTTTGAGCATGATCTGAACGACAGCACAACCATTCGTAACACCACGCGCTGGTCACGTATTAAACAGGATTACCTGATGACTGCGGTAATGGGTGGTGCGTCAAACATTACGCAACCGACCAGCAGCGTCGATACATGGACCTGGTCACGCCTGTCGAATACCAAAGATGTCAGCAATAAGATCCTGACTAACCAGACTAACCTGACCTCAAAATTTTATACCGGCTCTGTCGGGCATGACATCAGCACTGGCGTAGAGTTGACGCGCGAAACACAGACCAACTACGGCCTGGTTCCACTCACGCCTCCACCGGTTAATATTTACCATCCCAACAGCAACGTGAACCTGGGCGGATTGTCCCGCAATGGCGCAAACGCCAACGGTCAGACTGACACCTTCGGCATTTACGCCTTCGACACCCTGCAAATTACCCGTGATATCGAACTGAACGGCGGTATCCGACTGGATAATTATCGTACCGAGTATGACAGCGCGACTGCATGCGGCGCTTCTGGTCGTGGCGCAGTTGCGTGCCCGGCAGGGGTAGCTAAAGGGTCACCAGTCACCACCATTGATACCGCAAAGTCAGATAATCTGGTGAACTGGAAAGCCGGTGCGCTTTATCATCTGACCGATAACGGCAACGTTTACATTAACTACGCCGTTTCTCAGCAACCGCCGGGCGGCAGCAACTTCGCCCTTGCCCAGAGCGGAACAGGTAACAGCGCAAACCGTACCGACTTCAAACCGCAAAAAGCGAAAACCAGCGAGATCGGCACCAAGTGGGAAGTACTGGATAAACGTCTGCTGTTAACCGCAGCGATTTTCCGCACGGATATTGAGAACGAAGTTGAACAGAATGACGACGGGACCTGGTCCCAGTACGGAGAGAAACGTGTTGAAGGGTACGAACTCTCTGTCGCAGGTAATATCACTCCTGCATGGCAGGTGATTGGGGGTTATACCCAGCAGCGTGCTACGGTGCACAACGGTAAAGATGTTGCCCAGGATGGCTCATCCTCGCTGCCGTATACTCCGGAACATGCGTTCACGCTGTGGAGCCAGTATCAGGCCACTGATGATGTTTCCGTAGGCGCAGGCGCACGCTACGTTGGCAGCATGCATCGCGGCTCTGACGGTGCGGTGGGTACACCATCCTATACCGAAGGGTACTGGGTAGCCGACGTCAAGCTGGGTTACCGAGTGAACCGCAATCTCGACTTCCAGTTGAACGTCTACAACCTGTTCGATACCGATTACGTATCCTCAATCAACAAGAGCGGATACCGTTACCATCCAGGTGAACCAAGAACCTTCCTGCTCACCGCCAACATGCATTTCTGATCCATTACGTGGGGCGCAAGCCCCACTCTCAGGAGAGACACTAATGATGTACCACATTCCCGGCATCCTGTCGGCGCAGGATGTAACCTGGTTTCGCGAACAACTGAGCACCACAGGGTGGGTTGATGGCCGCGTAACCACGGGCGCTCAGGGGGCGCAGGTTAAGAATAACCAACAGGTTGATACACGCGACGAACGCTATGCAGCATTGCAACAAGCAGTGCAGAACGCCGTTAACAACAACGCGCTTTTCTTTGCCGCTGCACTGCCAAAAACACTTTCAACTCCGCTGTTCAATCGCTATCAGAACAACGAAACTTACGGTTTTCACGTCGATGGTGCGGTACGCAGTCACCCGGAAAACGGCTGGATGCGTACAGATCTGTCTGCCACCTTATTCTTAAGCGATCCCGACAGTTACGAAGGTGGAGAACTGCTGGTGAATGACACCTACGGTCAACACGCGGTGAAGCTCCCGGCAGGCGATCTGGTTCTCTACCCCTCCAGCAGCCTGCATTGTGTAACGCCGGTCACTCGCGGCATTCGCGTCGCTTCATTTATGTGGATCCAGTCTATGATCCGTGATGATAAAAAACGCGCAATGCTCTTTGAACTGGATAAAAACATCCAGTCCCTGAAGTCACGCCATGGAGAAAACACAGAGATCCTTTCCTTGCTCAATCTCTACCATAACCTGCTGCGTGAATGGTCCGAAATCTGATGCGTCTCCCTGATGGTCGTTTTTCACCCATAGCATTCGCTATACTTATTTGTATACCGACTATGGGGAGGCATATATGGCATCCGGATGGGCAAATGACGACGCGGTAAACGAACAGATCAGCAATACTATTGAAGATGCTGTTGCCCGCGCCCAGGGTGAATTACCCACGGGAGAAAGTCTTTATGAGTGTGAGGAATGTGGTGATCCTATCCCTCAGGCCAGACGTGAGGCCGTTCCTGGCGTGCGCTTATGCATCACCTGCCAGCAGGACAAAGATTCACATAATTCGGCTTTCTCAGGATATAATCGCAGAGGTTCGAAAGACAGCCAGCTACGTTGACCTATCTTTACCGAAAGTTTCAGCGCATACGATTTACTTTACGAGCACGGTTTTTCACACACTGTGTAGCAAAATGTGCCGTCCAGACTTTCTCTGTAAAGTGCAATGGCAAGAACTGTAAATCTCCCCTTCTAATTTATTAATATTCAATAAGTTATTTGTCATTCAATTTATTTGATGGATGCCGTCAATTCTATTCGATTTTCTCTCACATAAAAAAGCGTGATACTTCTCACATCGACAGAACAACGTCTACTTAACAAAACAACTGACTAACAGAACAACCTGCGAGAGATTAATCATGAAAAATATCAAATATGCTGTTGCCGCCATCGCCCTCTCTACCCTGTCATTTGGCGCTTTTGCTGCCGAGCCGGTTACTTCAACCCAGGCACAAAGCATGAATAAAATTGGTGTGGTATCCGCTGATGGTGCCAGTACGCTGGATGGCCTGGAAGCAAAACTGGCTGAAAAAGCTGCTGCCGCAGGCGCTAGTGGTTACAGCATCACCTCCGCTGTCGGCAAAGACAAAATGAGCGGCACCGCGGTTATCTACAAATAACCAACAGAATTTTTGTAGTACCCAATGCTCCAACCCTCATTGACCCTGTTTGTTACCCTTTGTTTGCCCGTCCGTCACTGGACGGGCTTTTTTTTGCCTACTGTTCCAGTTGTTGACGGAATTCCTGCAACACGGCATCCGACATGCCTATTTGCTGTGCCGCTTCGCAAATAGCCTGCCAGCTTCCGGCGTCAAGCGGGATCCCCTGAGCCAGTCGCTCCTGACGGGTATTCACCTCCCACTCACCCGGTAACAGAATGGGCGCATCCTCAGCATGCGGCGACGCTTTTACCCATTCAGCAAAGGCCGAAACCTGATTATCGCAGTCCGGTGCGCCAAATAATTCCGGGTTAATAATGATAGTCGTCATGCAGTTAATAATGGCGTCAGCGCTATCCTGTAAACTTTCTTTGTGCGTTGTTTTACCACCAGAAAGTGCACCCCCCATGATTTCGCACATTGCTGCCAGCGCATAGCCCTTGTGCTGGGCGAAAGTCAGTAGCGACCCAAGCGGCGAAACCTGCATGACAGCCGGATCGGTGGTCGGTACACCATCAGCATCGATCAGGCATCCCGCTGCAACCGGCTCCCCTTTATGCCATGCCACGCGCGTTTTTCCGAAGGCAATGGCGCTGGTAGCGTAGTCCAGCAGCAGCGGGAAGGCATTTTTACGCGGAAAAACAACGCAGAAGGGATTGGTGCCAAAACGACTATCACGACCATTGAATGGTGCGACCATCGGAATCCCCACCACATTCACAAAGTGAACAGAGACAAAACCCGCTTCCGCACATTGCTCCGCCCAGTAGCCAATTCGCCCGATATGATGAGAGTTATGTAGCGCCACAGCTGCAATACCGTACTGGCGTGCTTTTTCAATACCCAGCGTGATGGCTTCATGCGCTGCCACCTGACCAAATGCACAATCGCCATCAAGCGTGATCACCGCCCCCGCATCTTTCACCACTTTCGCATGACGGTTGATCTGCAAATGCCCCTGAGAGAACGAGCGGATATAGCTTGGGATCATCCCAATACCGTGAGAGTCATGTCCGGCCAGGTTCGCGGCAATCAGATGATCGGCAACCAGTCGCGCTTCTTGCTCAACGCTTCCCATTTGGCGGAAAACGGCCTGAATAAAAGCGTGCAACGTTGGCACATGGAAGCGATGTCCACTGTTCATTGTTATCTCCTGTTATGTTGCGTGTTTGTTGTGTTTCTTATTTTTCAACAAACTATGCTGCGCCACGATGACCAGGAGATCAATAAACGTGCAGAAATTTCACGTTACAGGAAGGGGGAAGAGCCGACAGGTCAGGCAACGACCCGTCGGAAGAGTCAGATAATCAGAAGCATTGTTCGACGCGGGTAACCCCTTCAGCCAGCGTCCCGACTTCGCCGGTTGCCACCAGGCAGCACGCCATCTGAATTTTCAACGAGGCCGGTATCGGCTCGCTTCCGGCAAGACAACGCTCAATCCAGCGAGCCGTTGTTTCAGGATCTTTTGCCACTGGCAATGGCACCGGCTCGTCCGGCATATCACTCTGCCTGTCCTGCAATACCCGAACGCCGGAATAGTCTATCAAGCTTATCTGTGGGCAGCGCTGAGGGTTAGCATACACTTCACCTTCCGTACCATGCATCAGCAGACCACGCCCCCCGATATCGCCAAAGAATTTCGCCACCCGCGACACATATTCCGGGTGCGAAACACTGGAAAGGCGCAGCGCAACGTCCTCAGCAAACGGCGTGGCTAATTTCGCCAGCGTATGCGCACTGTTGCGTACGCCCATCCGCCAGCGCATCGCCAGCTGTTTCTCCAGTGGAGGGCATAAGGCACTCACCGGGATAAACACCGGCTCATGTCCATCCAGTTTTGCCTGTGCCTGCCCGGCATGCAGCGTTGGCGCAATGCCCAGCAGTTCAAAAATGGTTTCCGTCAGTACGCGAGTCGGATCCTCACTGACACCGTGTACCACCACCGGGAAGCCCAGCTTATGCAGCAAAATGGCCAGCAGCGGGGTCAGGTTCGCCTGCTTACGTGCCCCGTTGTAGGTGGGAATAACAATTGGCATGGGTTTGGCGACAGGCGGTGTCAGACGAATAGTATGGTTTTGCATCGCCTCATAAAAACCGAGCATCTCCGCTTCCCCTTCCCCTTTGATACGCAGTGCAATTAATACGCCGCCCATCTCAAGATCGGGCACGTCGCCATTCAACATGTGGGTATACAGTCCGCGAGCGGTATCCTGGTCCAGGTCACGCGCGTGATTTTTTCCTCGCCCAATCTCTTTAATGATTTTGCGGTAATCCATCGAAAACTCCTTGCCTGTTGCTCACATCGTTAACGCCGCCGACGGCGCGTGGGTTTCGCTTTTTCTTTTGGTTTTACTATAACGTCTGGCACAGCAGGTTGCTCTATAGGAAAAATGGGTAACGCATTCAGTAAACGCTTACCATAGTTTTTGGTCAATAAACGCTTGTCATAAATAACCACTTCACCCCAGCAGCCGTGGCTACGAATGAGTCGCCCGACCTGCTGGATCAAATTGAACGACGCCGCAGGTAAACTCTGCACCTCAAAGGGATAACGATTCAGGCTTTTCAGCCACTCGCCTTCGGTAATCACCACCGGGCTGTCGATAGGTGGAAACGCAATTTTGTGGATATGCACCTGAGTCAGCAACTCGCCTTTCAAATCTAAGCCTTCGGCGAAAGACTGTAAGCCAACCAGCACGCTACGTTCACCGCTTTCCACTCGCTTACGGTGCAGCTCCACCAGACGATAACGCGGTTGATCGCCCTGTACCAGCAACAACAGGCGCAGATCGGTCACATGCTCAAGAAAACGCTGCATCGCGCGCCCGCTGGCAAACAGCACCAGCATGCCCTGATGTTTTTTGCTTTCCAGTTGCTCGCGAAAATAGGCCGCCATTTCCGCTATATGCTGCTCTTCATTATCAATCAATGGCTCATAGCGCATCTGAGGAATAACGATCTTGCCTTGCTCGACATGATTAAACGGTGAATCGAGCGCGACAAACCTGTCTCCTGCTTTTTCTTTCAGGCCGCTCATTTCCTGCAGGCGCGAGAAACTGTTGAGCGAGCGTAAGGTAGCTGAAGTGACAATAATATGCGGTACGCTGCGCCACAGCAGCCGTTCAAGCTGATCGCTGACGCGGATCCCCACGCAGTGGAACCAGACATGGATCTGTCCGTCACGCACATCGCGCGTCACCCATTTAGTCACCGGCGCACCTGATGATTGCGCAAGCGACGCCAGCCGCCACAGTTTACTCTGCGCTTCGAACATACCCAGCGCCCGGTTCATCTGTAAAATGACCCGATGCAGACGCACGATATCGTGGCTGCCGGTCTTTTCACTCAAGTCATTGAGGAACAGTTCCGCCAGACCGCGCAACATTTCCGTCAACTTCGCCAGACGCTGACAAATTTCCATCACTTCCGCAGGCAACTCGCCCATTGCAAAGCGGTGTTCGGCCTCCTGCGTGGCGGGCAGATACAGATTGAGAATGTTGTTTAATGAAGCGATCAGTTCGTACAGTTCTTCGCAGTGGGCGTTCAGCCGCTCAGGATTAGCCAGCGGTGGCGTGGTTTTCGGACGGAACTGCTCCAGGCAGGTAGCGACTAATTTGCTGAACAGATCCAACTGGAGTCGATACCAGGGTGCCGTAATTTCCGCACTCATTTCCAGCGCATCGCGTGCAACATCTGGCAAGTGGTGACCTTCATCAAGAACCAGCAACAGGTTTTTCGGTTCCGGTAAAACGGCCTCGCTTTCCATAGCCGCCATCACCAGTGCGTGGTTCGCCACCACCACTTCAGCTTCCTGAATTTCCCGGCGGGCAACAAAAAATGGACATTCACGATAGTAGTGACAGTTACGGTTCAGACAACTGGCTTTATCGGTGCTCAGACGCTGCCAGAGTCCGTCGTCAATGGCGATATCCGTATGGTCGCGAAGCCCGTCCCACTTGTAGCTGTCGAGATCGCCTTTCAGCCTGGCACAGCGCTTTTGTTCTTCCTGGTTATTTGGCGTCAGTTCATCGTCGAGGAACGCCAGCAGATCCTGCTGATTAGGTTCGGTACTGGCTAATGCAGCTAAATTTCGTGGACAGACATAGCGTCCGCGACCAAAGGCAGCGGTAAAACGCAGATCAGGGATAATTTTTCGCAGCAGCGGCAGATCTTTACTGTAGATTTGATCCTGCAACGCAACGTTGGCGGTGCTAACCACCAGCGTTTTTTGTTCTTCACGCGCAATGGCAATACCGGGGATCAGGTACGATAACGTTTTCCCTACGCCAGTCGGTGCTTCAATCGCCAGATGCCGCCCTTCTTCTCCAGTCAGCGTTTTAGCGACATCAGCAATCATCTGCCGCTGTGGTGCTCGGGGAATAAAGTCGGGGATCTGTTCCTGAAGCGCCTTATACCAGGCGGCAATTTGCGCTTTTAGCGCAGCAGTTAATGCCATGAGAAAACCTGAAATACTGTATAAACAGCCACTATTGTGGCACATTTCAGGCGCTGGATGTACCTTTTTCCCCCAAACTGGAAAGCGCTTCGCAACTCGGGTTCACTTTGCCGGATGTCGGCTTACGCCTTATCCGGCCTGCATTTATACATATTGCAGGCCGAATAAGCGTATCGGTTAATAGTATCCCAGTAGCTTCCACCACAGCATACCCACGGCAAAAATGATAATCACATTCACCGTCACCACGCAGAGGTTGATTTTGTAAAAGCGCGGTCGTTCAAAATAACCTTGCGCAAAATAGATTGGGCCAGGTCCGCCGCCATACTCCGTATTACCCCACATCAGATTGCTGAAAATACCGAAGCAAATAGCCACCATCATCGGCGGTGCGCCTGCAGCGATCGCGGTGGCCGCAAAAGGTGCGTACAGCGCCGCTACATGTCCGGTCGCGGTTGCAAAGAGATAATGGACGTAAATATAGAGGATCCCCAACATAATAAAGGACTCTATCGCGCCAAATCCCTGAATACCGCTACCCAGTTTGATCGTCATCCATTTAATGAAGCCCAGATCGGCAAGCCCGGTCGCGAGGCTGATAATGACGCTAAACCAGATCACCGTATCCCAGGCCGCATGGTCATTGAGCAGGCTTTTCCAGCTCACGGCGCCCGAGGCGAACAGATAAGCAGCCAATCCCAGTCCGACTGACGTCGCAGACAATCCTGTGATCAAACTGGTGCCCCAGCCAACCAACGCCAGCACAAAGCCGAAAGCGACTTTTTTCTCGTTGCTGCTCATCGCGCCGAGTTCCCCCAGCGCCTGCTTACCCATCGCTTTTGCCTCTGGCGTGCGCTTAAGCTCAGGATCCAGCAACTTATAAACCAATAGCGGCATCAGGCAAAAACAAACCATCGCCGGGACCACTGCGGAAACAAACCACCCGCCCCAGGTTATCTCAACGCCTAATGAGGATTTCGCCAGGCTCGCCACCAGCGGATTCGCCGCCATCCCGGTGAGAAATATCGCCCCGGTAATCGGCGTAAACTGAAAGCACACCATGGTTAAGAAATCGCCAATACGTTTGCCCGTTACCCCAGGAGCCGAGCCCAGCACATCATTAATTGAACGCGTGATAGGGAAAATAATCCCCCCGGAACGCGCGGTCACCGACGGCATTGCCGGGGCCATAATCAGATCGGAAACCCCCAGCGAGTAGGCGATACCCAGACTGCTACCGCCAAAAAGCGACAGCATCTTATACGCAATACGTTTCCCCAGACCCGAGGTGACAAACCCCAGAGAAAGGACATAGGCGCAGAAGATGAGCCATACCGTGCCGGAAGCGAACCCGGAAAGCGCTTTCGCCTCTGGCAATGTTTTGGTAAAAATCACCACGCAAAGCGCAATCAACATGACCGCCCCCGAAGGGAGCGGTTGGGTCAAAATGGCGGCAATAGTGGCGGCAAAAATAGCAAACATATGCCAGGCCTGAGGCGTCAGCCCCTCAGGTACGGGATAAAACCAAATGATTCCGCCAATCGCCAGCAGTATCAGGAATGACAGAATGGATTTTCCCGTGACAGAATTCGTTGACATAAAAATATCCTTATTCCGTTAGCCCGAGATAATTCATTTCCGCGACATATATTTGGCCAGCACCTGATCGACCATCGCGGGTGCCATCCCCAGGTAATTTGCCGGGTCGGTCAGCTCCTCAATCAACTGCGGATCCAGACGTTCTGAAACTGACGGCATCGCATTCAGTACATCGGCCAGTCGTCCCCCCTGTTCATTAACGATACGGCAGGCGTCGTACACTACGTCATGCGCATCCTGACGGCCAATATATGGCGCCAGACCCATCATGACCGCTTCGGCCACAATCAAACCATTGGTCATACCGAGGTTACGTTTCATCGCCGCTTCATCAACCACCAGCCCCGCCAGCATAAAGTTGGCCTGATGCAACGCCCCCGCGCTGAGGACGAAACTTTCCGGGATAGCAATCCACTCGGCATGCCACGGCCCGGTTGCCCGTTCCAGGTCCTGTACCATCGCATCCAGCATGAGCCCTGCTTGCTGACGTACGCCTTTAGCACAGGCCAGCATCAGCTCACTGGAGATAGGGTTTCGTTTCTGCGGCATGGTGCTGCTGGCACCGCGTCCTTTAACAAACGGCTCGTACAGTTCGCCAAACTCGTTTGATGCCATCAGCATCACGTCATAAGCGATCTTGCCCAGAGAACCAGTCATAACCGCCAGCAGGTTTACGGCTTCAGCAAAACCATCGCGCGCGACGTGCCAGGTAGACGTAGGTACATTGAGTCCCAACTCTTCCATCATGGCTTTTTGTACCGCCAGCCCTTTATCGCCCAACGATGCCAGCGTACCGGCTGCGCCAGCAAATTCACCGACCAGCACACGTGGACGCGCCTGAGCAAGACGCTCGGCATGGCGTTCGAACATATCCAGCCAAATGGCAGCTTTATAACCAAAGGTCACTGGCAGCGCCTGCTGCAGATGAGTTCTCCCCGCCATTGGCGTATCGCGGTACCGACGAGCAAGATCGGCCAGCGTCGCACGAAGTTTGTCCATATCGGATTCGATTAATGCAAAAGCATCACGAATTTGCAGCACTACCGCAGTGTCCATAATGTCCTGGGTGGTCGCCCCCCAGTGCACGTAACCGCCGGACTCTCCGGCCTGTTTTGAAATCTGATGCACCAGCGGCAGGATCGGATAACCCACAATTTCGGTTTCATGACGCAGCAAATCAAAATCAAGCGTATCGGCATTGCATTTCTCAGCAATTTCCTGCGCCGCAGCCTCGGGTATCACGCCACAGCGTGCCTGGGCTTTAGCTAATGCCACTTCCACTTCCACGTATTTGCGCACCAGTTCGCGATCGTCAAACACCGCGCGCATTGCAGGTGTACCGAAAGAATCCCTGAACAGAACAGAATCAAGCACATTCGAAGCCATAAATCCCCCTGGAAAATCTGATAATGATAAGATGCGTGTTTCAGGCCGTTTGTTGGAAGAACAAAGACCGCCGCAATGTCCAGACATACAACAATGTCCGTACATTTAAATGTACGGACATTTATAGTATTCACGAGGAATGTATGGAATAGTCCGTACATATTTTTGTGATGAAGATCATTAATTTTTTGATGAAACTGCGATGAAAGAATCTCTGTACAAGCGAATAGCACGTGAACTGGCGCAGCAAATATCGGTGGGTACTTTTGCCCCAGGCTCGCTGTTTCCCACAGAAATGGAGCTGTGTGAAACATGGCAGGTCAGCCGCCACACCATACGAGAGGCATTGAGGGAATTAACGGAACAGGGGTTGATTTCACGCCGTAAAGGCGCAGGAACCCGCGTTTGCGAACCACAGGTAAACGGCGTCAACCACCCATTATCGCATCTTGAAGATCTGTTACTGCTGGCGAAAAACAATCTGCGCGTGATTAAAAAAATCGATGAAATTGTCGCGGATATTGAGCTTTCCCAGATGATTGGTTGTCCGCCGGGCTCCCGCTGGCTGCACATTGCCAGCACCCGCGAAGATGCGCAAAACCCGGACGCGCCAATCTGCTGGACCGACAGTTATGCCAGTACGGATTACGCCAAGCTGCGCGCTTACATCCGCAACGATCCACACTCGTTAATTAGCGATTTGATCGAAACCCATTACGGTATTAAAAGCCATGAGGTACATCAGACGATTACAGCCGTGGGCGTGCCTAAAAAGGTGGCGAAAATCCTCAACGTAGAACCTGATTCACCGGCGATGAGAATTGTGCGTCGCTATATGGACAGGGAAGGAAAGGTATTTGAAACGACGATTTCGATTCACCCGGCAGGACGGTATACCTGCTCAATCGTGCTGAAACCGCAGAGTTCAGGTGAGTAAAAAAACCTGCCGACATGGCAGGTTTTTCATTCAATTACTGTGCTGAAGACGGTCTGCGAGGACGACGTGGCGGACGAGGCTTATCGCCTGCCGGTTTGCCTTCACTGCTGCGCGGCTTCGCTTTTGGCGCTCCGCCATCCTGACGACGCGGTTGCTGCCCACGCCCTGCACCACCCTGTCCGCGGCCACCACCACCGCCACGCTGTTGGCGTCCGTTCTGGATCGGCTCAGCTTTGATGGACGGGTCCGGCTCGTAGCCCGGGATAGCAATACGTGGGATCTCTTTTTTCAGTAGCTTCTCGATATCACGCAACAGTTTGTGCTCATCGACGCACACCAGAGATAACGCTTCACCCGTTGCCGCCGCACGGCCGGTACGACCAATACGGTGTACATAATCTTCCGGCACGTTCGGCAGCTCGTAGTTCACTACGTGCGGCAGTTCTTCAATATCCAGTCCGCGCGCGGCGATATCGGTCGCCACCAGAACCCGAATATCACCGGATTTAAAATCGGCCAACGCACGCGTACGCGCACCCTGAGATTTGTTACCGTGAATGGCTGCACTGCGAATGCCGTCTTTATTCAGCTGTTCTGCCAGGTGGTTAGCGCCATGTTTGGTACGGGTAAAGACCAGTACCTGCTGCCAGTTACCCTGGCCAATCATCTGCGACAACAATTCGCGCTTGCGTTTTTTATCAACGAAATGAACGTGTTGAGTAACCTGCTCAGAAGCGGTATTACGACGAGCCACTTCAATTTCCAGCGGGTTATGCAGCAGCTTTTCAGCAAGCGCTTTGATGTCGTCAGAGAACGTTGCAGAGAACAGCAGGTTCTGACGTTTTGCCGGCAATTTTGCCAGTACGCGACGAATGTCATGGATAAAGCCCATATCCAGCATACGGTCCGCTTCATCCAGCACCAGGATCTCAATCTGATCCAGTTTGACCGCGTTCTGATGTTCCAGATCGAGCAAACGACCGGGAGTCGCCACCAGCACATCAACGCCGCCACGCAGTTTCATCATTTGCGGGTTAATACTCACACCGCCAAAAACCACCAGTGAGCGAATATTCAGATACTTACTGTAATCGCGGACGTTTTCACCAATCTGCGCAGCCAGTTCACGTGTTGGTGTCAGAATCAGCGCACGCACCGGGCGACGGCTTTTGCCATGTGGCTGATGGGTAATAAGATGTTGTAGCAGCGGCAGGGTAAAGCCTGCTGTTTTACCTGTACCAGTCTGGGCGCTGGCCATCAGGTCACGGCCTTCCAGCACTGCGGGAATTGCCTGCTGCTGAATAGGGGTTGGTTCACGGTAACCCTGCTCGGCAACGGCGCGCAAAATATCAGGATTTAAACCAAGGGAATCAAAAGACATAACTACTCCGAACCGCCCCGACCGTTACCGGTGTCGTTTTCAGGGAGATACTCGCAAAAGAGATGACAAAAACCACAATGTCATGAAGGGGCGGAGTGTAGCAGTTTTTGTGATGTACCGCATAAATTATCCCGCCAGCCGAAAAAACAAAATAAACCACCACACTGGACAATATCGAACATCAGTCATAATCTTAATCAATCGATTGATTAAGATTATGACCGTGCAATGAATACACCAACCATGACAACAAAAGGTGAACAGGCAAAGAACCAGCTCATTGCCGCCGCGCTGGCACAATTTGGTGAGTATGGCCTGCACGCGACGACGCGCGATATTGCCGCCCTGGCCGGGCAGAACATTGCCGCAATTACCTACTATTTTGGTTCAAAAGAAGATTTATATCTTGCCTGCGCCCAGTGGATTGCTGATTTTATCGGTTCACAGTTTCGTCCCCACGCAGAGGAAGCTGAGCGCCTGTTTGCCCAGCCAGAGCCGGATCGGGCGGCAATGCGCGAACTTATTCTGCGCGCCTGCAAAAATATGATCATGCTGTTAACCCAGGACGACACCGTTAATCTGAGTAAATTTATTTCGCGTGAGCAGCTTTCGCCCACCGCCGCTTATCAACTGGTGCACGATCAGGTACTCAATCCTCTACATACACACCTGACACGCCTGATTGCTGCCTATACTGGCTGCGATGCCAACGATACCCAAATGATCCTGCACACCCACGCCATACTCGGCGAGGTACTGGCCTTCCGGCTGGGTAAAGAAACCATACTGTTACGCACTGGCTGGTCACAATTTGATGAAGATAAAGCCGCGCTGATTTCCCAAACGGTCATCTTTCACATCGATCTTATTCTGCAAGGTTTAACGCAAAGGAGTCTGGACTCATGAAAAAACCTGTCGTTCTTGGGCTGGTTATCGCGACACTCGTGGCCGTGATTGCCGGTGGAACGTGGTGGTATCAAAGCCGACAAGATAACGGCCTGACCCTGTACGGCAATGTCGACATCCGTAGCGTCAACTTAAGTTTTCGTGTTGGTGGCAGACTGGCCTCGCTGGCCGTTGACGAAGGTGATGCCATTACCGCCGGTCAGGTGCTGGGCGAGCTGGACCATGCCCCATACGAAAACGCACTGATGCAGGCAAAAGCCAATGTTGCCGCTGCACAGGCGCAATACGACCTGATGCTGGCAGGGTATCGTGAGGAAGAGATCGCACAAACCGCAGCAGCCGTGAAACAGGCTCAGGCGGCATACGATTACGCGCAAAACTTTTACAACCGCCAGTCAGGATTGTGGAAAAGTCGCACGATTTCCGCCAATGACCTGGAAAACGCCCGTTCTGCACGCGACCAGGCGCTGGCCACACTGAAATCTGCCCAGGATAAACTTTCGCAATATCGCAGCGGTAACCGCCCACAGGATATCGCCCAGGCGAAAGCAACACTCGAACAAGCTCAGGCCCAGCTGGCACAGGCTGAACTTGATTTGCATGATACAACTCTCACCTCACCGTCTGACGGCACGTTGCTAACCCGAGCGGTCGAACCCGGCAGCATGCTGAACGCGGGCGGCACCGTGCTGACACTATCGCTTACCCGCCCGGTCTGGGTTCGCGCCTATGTTGACGAACGTAATCTGAGCCAGGCACAGCCAGGACGAGAAATTCTGCTCTATACCGATGGCCGTCCGGATAAACCGTATCACGGTAAAATAGGCTTTGTATCTCCTACCGCAGAGTTTACGCCCAAAACGGTTGAAACCCCGGACCTGCGTACCGACCTGGTTTATCGCCTGCGTATTGTTGTGACAGATGCGGATGATGCATTACGCCAGGGGATGCCTGTCACGGTGAAATTCAGTGACGAGGCGCGGCATGAATGACGCCGTCATTACGCTTAGTGGATTGGTCAAACGCTTCAAAGGCCTGGAAAAGCCGGCGGTTGCACCGCTCGACTGTACCATTCACGCTGGCTATGTCACCGGTCTTGTAGGGCCAGACGGCGCAGGGAAAACGACCTTAATGCGTATGCTGGCGGGCCTGTTGAAGCCAGATGACGGTAGCGCGACAGTGATCGGTTTTGACCCGATAAAAGACGATAGCGCGCTGCATGCAGTGCTGGGCTACATGCCGCAAAAATTTGGCCTGTATGAAGACTTGACCGTCATGGAGAATCTCAATCTCTATGCCGATTTACGTAGCGTGACCGGTGAAAAACGCAAAGAGACCTTTGCCCGTCTGCTGGAGTTTACCTCGCTGGGGCCATTTACCGGGCGTCTGGCAGGAAAGCTCTCCGGCGGGATGAAACAGAAGCTGGGTCTTGCCTGTACCCTGGTTGGTGAGCCAAAAGTTCTGTTGTTGGATGAACCAGGCGTTGGTGTGGACCCCATTTCTCGTCGCGAACTGTGGCAAATGGTGCACGAGCTGGCCGGGGACGGCATGCTGATCCTCTGGAGCACTTCCTATCTTGATGAAGCCGAGCAGTGTCGTGATGTGCTGCTGATGAACGAAGGTGAACTGCTGTATCAGGGCGAACCGACCCAACTTACGCAAACCATGGCGGGACGTAGCTTTTTAATGAGCAGTCCGCAGGAAAACAACCGGAAGCTGCTGCAACGGGCGTTAAAACTGCCGCAGGTCAGCGACGGGATGATTCAGGGCAAATCTGTTCGACTGATCCTGAAAAAAGAGGCGACAGCGGATGATATTCGTCATGCCGATGGCATGCCGGAGATTAATATCACCGGGACTGCCCCACGCTTCGAAGACGCCTTTATCGATTTGCTCGGCGGAGCGGGAACCTCTGAATCTCCGCTGGGCGCCATCCTGCACACCGTGGAAGGAAAAGCGGGTGAAACGGTCATTGAGGCCAAAGCGCTGACCAAAAAATTTGGCGACTTTGCCGCCACCGACCATGTGGATTTCGCCGTACAGCGCGGTGAAATTTTTGGCCTGTTAGGGCCAAACGGGGCAGGCAAATCCACCACCTTTAAAATGATGTGTGGCCTGCTGGTCCCCACTTCCGGTAAAGCACTGGTGCTGGATATGGACCTGAAAGTCAGTTCAGGGAAAGCGCGCCAACATTTGGGCTATATGGCGCAGAAATTCTCCCTGTATGGCAACCTGACGGTTGAACAGAATCTGCGCTTTTTCTCTGGCGTTTACGGCCTGCGCGGTCGTGCGCAGAAAGAAAAAATTGATCGTATGAGCGAGGCGTTCGGCCTGAAAAGCATCGCCTCCCATGCCACTGACGAGTTGCCTCTGGGGTTTAAGCAGCGTCTGGCGCTGGCCTGCTCACTGATGCATGAACCCGATATCCTGTTCCTTGATGAACCGACCTCCGGGGTCGATCCCCTCACCCGCCGGGAGTTCTGGCTGCATATCAACAGCATGGTGGAAAAAGGCGTTACGGTGATGGTTACCACCCATTTTATGGACGAGGCGGAATATTGTGACCGTATCGGACTGGTGTATCGCGGTAAGCTGATTGCCAGCGGCACACCGGATGACCTGAAAGCGCAAGCCGCCGATAATGATACGCCGGACCCAACAATGGAACAGGCGTTTATTACGCTTATCAATGACTGGGATAAGGAGCATGCGCATGAGTAACCATACTCTTTCCTGGCGACGCGTGCGGGCGCTGTGTGTGAAAGAAACGCGCCAGATCGTTCGCGACCCCAGTAGCTGGCTGATTGCCGTGGTGATCCCGCTACTGCTGTTGTTTATCTTCGGCTACGGCATTAACCTCGACTCCAGCAAGCTTCGGGTGGGGATTCTGCTCGAACAACAGAGCGAAGAGGCACTGGACTTTACCCACGCCATGACCGGCTCGCCATATATTGACGCCACCATTAGCGATAGCCGCAAGGAATTGATTGAGAAGATGCAGGCCGGGCGAATTCGCGGACTGGTGGTTATCCCGGTAGATTTTGCTCAGCAGATGGCGCGGCCAAACGACATCGCCCCGATCCAGGTGATCACCGATGGCAGCGAACCCAACACAGCTAACTTTGTGCAGGGCTATGTGGAAGGCATCTGGCAGATTTGGCAAAAACAACGGGCGGAAGATCGGGGAGAATCATTCGAGCCGCTGATTGACGTGCAAACGCGCTACTGGTTTAACCCGGCGGCCATCAGCCAGCACTTTATTATTCCTGGCGCAGTCACCATCATTATGACGGTGATTGGCGCGATCCTCACCTCATTAGTGGTTGCGCGAGAATGGGAACGCGGGACGATGGAAGCACTGCTCTCGACTGAAGTGACCCGCGTCGAATTACTGCTGTGCAAACTGATCCCCTATTACTTTCTTGGCATGCTGGCGATGCTGCTCTGCATGCTGGTGTCGGTGTTTATTCTTGATGTTCCCTACCGCGGTTCGCTGCTGATCCTGTTTTTTATCACCAGCCTGTTCTTGCTCAGCACGTTAGGGATGGGATTGCTGATCTCCACCATCACCCGCAATCAGTTTAACGCCGCACAGGTGGCACTGAACGCCGCTTTCCTGCCGTCGATTATGCTGTCGGGATTTATCTTCCAGATAGACAGCATGCCGGCAATTATCCGCGCGGTGACCTACATTATCCCCGCCCGTTATTTTGTCAGTACCTTGCAAAGCCTGTTTCTGGCGGGAAATATTCCGGTAGTGTTGATTATCAACGTGCTGTTTTTAATCGCTTCGGCGGTGATGTTTATTGGTCTGACGTGGCTTAAAACCAAACGTCGGCTGGATTAAGGGGACAGGCATGTTTCATCGCTTATGGACATTAATTCGCAAAGAGCTGCAATCGCTACTGCGCGAGCCGCAGACACGCGCAATCCTGATTTTACCGGTGCTGATTCAGGTCATCCTGTTTCCTTTCGCTGCAACACTGGAAGTGACCAACGCCACTATCGCCATCTATAACGAAGACAACGGCAAACATTCGGTGGAGTTAACCCAGCGTTTTTCCCGCGCCAGCGCCTTTACTCATATCCTGCTGCTGAAAAATCCGCAGGAGATCCAGCCCACCATCGACACGCAAAAAGCACTACTGCTGGTGCGTTTTCCGGCCGATTTTTCGCGCAATCTGGATACCTTCCAGCAGGCGCCCATGCAGCTAATCCTCGACGGGCGTAACTCTAACAGCGCGCAGATCGCCGCAAATTATCTGCAGCAGATCGTCAAAGAATACCAGCAGGAGCTGATGGAGGGTAAAGCTAAACCGAACAACAGTGAACTGGTGGTGCGTAACTGGTATAACCCGAATCTGGATTATAAATGGTTCGTGGTGCCGTCACTGATCGCCATGATCACCACTATCGGCGTAATGATCGTCACCTCGCTGTCGGTTGCCCGCGAGCGCGAACAAGGTACGCTGGACCAACTGCTGGTTTCCCCGCTCACCACCTGGCAGATTTTCATCGGTAAAGCGGTGCCTGCGCTGATCGTTGCCACTTTTCAGGCCACCATCGTGCTGGCAATTGGCATCTGGGCGTATCACATCCCCTTTGCCGGTTCGCTGGGGTTGTTCTACTTTACGATGGTGATTTATGGGTTGTCGTTGGTGGGCTTTGGTTTACTGATTTCATCGCTGTGCTCAACACAGCAACAGGCATTTATCGGCGTTTTTGTCTTTATGATGCCCGCAATTTTACTCTCAGGGTATGTCTCTCCGGTCGAAAATATGCCGGTATGGTTGCAGAACCTGACGTGGATAAACCCTATCCGCCATTTCACGGACATCACGAAACAGATTTACCTGAAGGATGCGAGTCTGAAGATTGTCTGGGGAAGTTTGTGGCCGCTTTTGGTTATTGCGGCCACAACCGGTTCAGCGGCGTATGCGATGTTTAGACGCAAAGTGATGTAGTTTCTTGTCTTTCGCCAGCAGTGAGACCACTGCGGGGCCGGCAAGGATAACCAGTCCCGCCAGTGCCAGTAACACGTTATTTTGCAGCACGCGGGACAGCAGCCACAGTACGATCATCGCCGCACCGAAATACCACGTGGTCGTAAGCTCTTCCAGCACATCGGCCACATCGCGCCAGCGCTGCTCATGATGACGCTGTAACGCCAGCATCAGTAAAACTGTTACGCCATAAATGACGCATAATCCCAGACCGACGCGCACCAGCGTGCCACTCATCCAGCCCATTACCAGCAACGCCACTACCAGTAAATGCAACACAATCTGCCAGCAACTAAGACCCGTTGCGACACGAACACGTTGTTGCCACCTCATGGCTTTTCTCCTGAAGGATTTTTAACTAATTATTCAGAGTACCGGACTTTACGGAAAATTCCGTAACACCGCATCCTTTTGTGACGCCGACTACACTATTTAAAAGAAAAATGACGCCGACAGGAGACCCATGACCGAACCAACCGATCGATTTTCATTCAATGTGCTCACTATTAATACGCATAAAGGTTTTACCGCCTTTAACAGACGCTTTATTTTGCCTGAGCTACGTGATGCCGTCAGGACGGTCGGTGCGGATATTGTGTGTCTGCAGGAAGTGATGGGAGCGCACGACATTCACCCGCTGCATGTGGAGAACTGGCCGGATACCACACACTACGAATTTCTGGCTGATACGATGTGGAGCGACTTTGCCTACGGGCGTAATGCCGTTTATCCACAAGGGCATCACGGCAATGCGGTATTGTCACGTTATCCCATCGAACATGATGAAAATCGCGATGTTTCAGTCGGGCGAAGTGAAAAACGCGGCGTGCTTTACTGTCGCATCGTGCCGCCAATGTTACCTCGCCCTATCCATGTGATGTGCGTACATCTTGGGTTACGTGAAGCTCATCGCCAGGCACAGTTGTCAATGCTGGCCGATTGGGTGAATGCCCTGCCCGATGACGAACCTGTCGTCGTCGCCGGGGATTTCAACGACTGGCGGCAAAAGGCTAATCATCCGTTGAAAGCCCAGGCCGGTCTTGAAGAGATTTTTACCCGGGCCCACGGACGACCGGCGCGAACCTTTCCGGTGCATCTGCCGCTACTACGCCTCGACAGGATCTACGTAAAAAATGCCAACGCCAGTACGCCAACTGCGCTGGCGCTCCACAACTGGCGACATTTGTCTGACCATGCCCCCCTCAGCGCGGAGATTCATTTATGAAAAATGGCTGGCGTGAAGGCAATCAAATTCAGCTACTGGAAAATGGCGACCAATACTATCCCGCCGTCTTTGAAGCTATTGAGCAGGCACAACAAAAGATAATCCTTGAGACCTTTATCTGGTTTGAAGATGAAGTCGGAATACGGCTGCATGCTGCGCTGCTGAGAGCCGCTCAACGCGGGATCAAAGCAGAAGTGCTACTGGACGGCTACGGTTCACCAGATCTCAGCGATCGTTTTGTCGACGAATTGACCGCCGCCGGAATTGTTTTTCGTTATTACGATCCGCGCCCTCGCCTGCTGGGCATGCGCACTAACCTGTTTCGGAGGATGCATCGCAAAATAGTCGTGATTGACGATCGCGTCGCCTTCGTCGGCGGAATTAATTATTCCGCCGAACATATGTCTGATTATGGCCCTGAAGCCAAGCAGGATTATGCCGTGCGGGTTGAGGGTCCTATCGTGGTCGATATCCTGACATTTGTACTGGAAAACCTGCCAGGACAAAGCGCCGTACGCCGCTGGTGGCGGCGCCATCATCGGGCGATTGAGAATCGTCAACCTGGCGAAGCGCAGGCGCTATTTGTCTGGCGCGATAACGAAGAACATCGCGATGATATTGAACGTCATTATCTGAAAATGCTGACTCAGGCCAGACGGGAAGTGATCATTGCCAATGCCTATTTCTTCCCAGGTTATCGACTGCTGCATGCGCTGCGCAAAGCTGCACGACGCGGGGTACGGGTGAAGCTTATCGTCCAGGGGGAGCCGGATATGCCGATTGTAAAGGTTGGTGCTCGCCTGCTGTACAACTATCTGGTGAAGGGCGGCGTCCACGTTTATGAATACCGACGCAAACCTCTTCATGGCAAAGTGGCACTGATGGACGATCACTGGGCAACGGTTGGCTCCAGCAATCTCGACCCACTCAGCCTGTCGCTCAACCTGGAAGCAAATATCATTATTCATGACCGCGCCTTTAACCAGACCCTGCGTGACAATCTGGACCCTATTATTGCGCAAGACTGCAAACGCGTTGATGAATCCATGCTTCCAAAACGCACCTGGTGGAATCTGACCAAGAGTGTGATGGCATTCCACTTTTTGCGCCATTTTCCGGCGCTGGTCGGCTGGTTACCCGCACACACTCCGCGCCTTGCCCAGGTTGAGCCGCCTGCCCAGCCCACTATGGAAACACAGGATCGCATTCAGGCAGAAGATGCCGGAGGGAAACCCTGATGGCAAAATCTCATCCGCGTTGGCGGTTAGCGAAAAAAATCCTCACCTGGCTATTTTTTATAGCAGTCATCGTGTTACTGGTTATTTATGCCAGCAAGGTGAACTGGGAAGAGGTGTGGACGGTTATCCGTGATTACAATCGGCTCGCCCTGCTCAGCGCGATTGGACTCGTGATCGTCAGCTATTTGTTCTATGGCTTTTATGACCTGCTTGGACGGTATTATTGCGGGCATAAACTGTCAAAACGCCAGGTGATGCTGGTATCGTTTATCTGTTACGCCTTCAACCTGACATTAAGTACCTGGGTCGGTGGTATTGGGATGCGCTATCGGCTCTACTCGCGCCTTGGATTGCCGGGAAGTACTATCACGCGCATTTTCTCGCTCAGTATTACCACCAACTGGCTGGGCTACATCCTGCTGGGCGGTTTTATTTTTACCTTCGGCGTCGTTCAGTTACCCGCGCATTGGTATATCGATGAGCTTACGCTACGCATTCTGGGCGTGTCGCTGCTGCTGATTATTGTCGTGTATCTGTGGTTTTGCGCATTTGCCAAACATCGCCACATCACGATTAAAGGTCAAAAACTGGTACTTCCATCATGGAAATTCGCCCTTATTCAGATGGCAATATCCAGTACCAACTGGATGGTCATGGGGGCAATTATCTGGCTGCTGTTAGGCCAGGGCGTGGATTATTTCTTTGTACTCGGGGTGCTACTGGTGAGCAGTATTGCCGGGGTGATCGTGCACATTCCTGCGGGGATCGGTGTACTTGAAGCCGTATTTATCGCCTTGCTGGCAGGAGAAGAGACCTCGCAAGGCTTGATCATCGCCGCCCTGCTCGCGTACCGGGTGCTCTACTATTTTATTCCGTTGCTGCTGGCGCTGGTGTGTTATCTGGTACTGGAGAGTCGGGCGAAAAAGCTGCGGGTAAAGAACGAGAAGGCGATGGCAAAATAGCCGTGAGATTTATTGCCGGATAGCATTGTTAACACCGCCATCCGGCAACAGATATTTAACGACGATTGCCGAAAATACGCAGCAGCATCAGGAACAGGTTGATGAAGTCCAGATACAGCGTTAACGCCCCGAGAATCGCGTATTTACGCAGGTTAGAGCTGTCACGCAAGTCGATCTGCTCGCCGATATTTTTCAGCTTTTGCGTGTCATAGGCAGTCAGGCCGACAAACACGATCACTCCAATGTAGGTCACCGCCCACATCAGCGCTTCACTCTTCAGCCAGAAGTTAACCAACGAAGCCAGCACTATGCCGATCAACGCCATAAACAACATATTGCCGAAACCACTGAGATCGCGTTTGGTGGTGTAACCATACAGACTCATGATGCCGAACATTCCGCCGGTAACCACAAAGGTGCTGGCGATAGACGAGTAGGTATAAACGATAAAGATACTCGACAGCGTTAGGCCGGTTAATGCCGAGTAGAGCATGAACAGCGTGGTCGCCATTCCGGCACTGAGCTTTTGCACCATGCCCGAAAGAACAAACACCAGCGCAAGCTGGGCAATAATCAGCCCAAAGAAGGTAATTTTGCTTGAGAAGACAAACATCATTACCGCTGGCGTATTCGCCGCATACCACGCAATAAAGGCCGTCAGTAACAACCCACAGGTCATCCAGCCGTACACCTGCGCCATATACGTTTGCAGACCGGAACGGGCCTGTACAATAGAATCGGATCGTGGGAATCGGTCCATGACAATCTCCTGAATCAGTATGAGCCTACAACAATTGTACTCTACCAGCGTTTTGCTGCTTGTTTATCGCTGTCACGGGCGTCCACCCAACGTTCGCCTTCCGGCGTTGCTTCACGCTTCCAGAACGGCGCGCGAGTCTTCAGATAATCCATAATGAACTGGCCGGCATCAAACGCGCTGCTGCGATGTGCGCTGGTTATGCCGACGAAGACGATTTCATCCCCAGGCCACAGTTCGCCGATGCGATGTATAACCGTTACGCGACCTAACGGCCAGCGTTCACGCGCCTCTTCGACGATTTCTGCCAGCGCTTTCTCGGTCATGCCTGGATAGTGTTCCAGCGTTAACGCCTTTACGCTGTCGCCGAGGTTGTGGTTCCGGACTTTACCGGTGAAAGTGACCACCGCGCCATCTTCGTCGCGCTCTGCCAGCCAGGGATATTCTTCCCCGACGCTAAACGGGGCATGTCCAACAACAATTCGCGTTTCAGCCATCTCAGCCTCCGGTTACCGGCGGGAAGAAGGCGACTTCATCTCCCGCTTTAACGGGATAATCAAAGCTGACCAGCGTCTGGTTAACCGCAGCCAGCAGTTTGCCGTCTTCGAGAGCCAGCGCCCAACGATCGCTTTTGGCGGCCAGATGCTGGCGCAGCGCCTCTACCGTAGGAAATTCTGCTGTGACGTCTAACGCATCCGTGTCCACCAGTTCACGTACCTGGGCAAAGAAAAGAACTTTAATCATGCGCATCCACCTTAAAATCTCCCGACTTGCCGCCGCTTTTCGCCAACAGCCGCACCGGACCAATCACCATATCCTTTTGTACCGCTTTGCACATGTCGTAGATGGTCAACGCAGCCACCGATGCCGCCGTTAAAGCTTCCATTTCGACACCGGTTTTACCCGTCAGACGACACAGCGACTCAATGCGCACACGGTTGTGCTCCGGCTCGGCGCGCAGATTAACTTCAACCTTGCTGAGCATCAGTGGGTGGCACAACGGGATAAGATCCCAGGTGCGTTTGGCCGCCTGGATACCGGCAATTCGGGCCGTAGCGAAAACGTCGCCTTTATGGTGGCTACCGTCGATAATCATTGCCAGAGTTTCGCTGCGCATGGTGACGAATGCTTCAGCACGCGCTTCACGTACGGTTTCCGCTTTGGCGGAGACATCCACCATGTGCGCTTCGCCAGCGGCGTTAATATGAGTCAGTTGCGACATACTTATTTCTTCAAATGTGGGTGGAAATTACACGGACGTGTACGGGCATCAAGCTGCGGCGCAATAATGTTTTCCCAGGCGGTACGACACGCTTTAGTCGAACCCGGCATAGCGAAAATCAGCGTTTTATTGGCGACCCCGGCAATCGCACGGGATTGCAGCGTCGCAGTACCAATCTCTTCAAAAGAGAGCATACGGAACACTTCGCCAAAACCTTCGACTTCTCTGTCAAACAACGGCTGCAGCGCTTCCGGCGCCTGGTCTCCTTCAGTCAACCCCGTGCCACCAGTAATGAGCACTACCTGCACGTCGTCGCTGGCAATCCAGGCAGACACCTGGGCGCGAATAGCGTAACGGTTCTCTTTGACAATTGCCTTATCAACAATCTGATGACCTGCTTCCAGTGCAGAGTCACGCAAATAATGACCTGAAGTGTCGTCTTCTTCACCACGACGGCTGGAAACAGTAAGAATAGCAATGCGTGTCGGGATAAATTCAGCGCTTACCTGACTCATCTTTAATCTCCTTTTTGTAGATTATCCACCGATATATGAGAGGTTCTGGGTTATGCCGGTATTGTTCTGATGCAGGAAGTGGGTTTGCTTTTTCTCTAGCAGCGCGGCAGAGATGCGCTCTTCCAGCGCTTGCTGTTGCGCATCATCCTCCAGCAAATCACGCAGGCTAACGCCGCCTTCACCAAATAAACACAAATGAAGTTTGCCGACAGAAGAAACGCGCAGACGGTTACAGGTGGCGCAGAAGTCTTTTTCATAAGGCATGATCAGGCCGATCTCGCCGGCATAATCAGGATGACAGAAAACCTGCGCCGGACCGTCGCTGCGTTGACGTAGCTGGTGGATCCAGCCGCGACGCAGCAGTTCATCGCGCAGAACCTGCCCGGAGATATGGTGTTTACGAAAGAGAGAACTGCCTTCGCCGGTTTCCATCAGTTCAATAAAGCGCAACTGGATTGGACGCGGCTGGATCCAGGCAAGGAAGGTGTCCAGTTGATGATGGTTCACGTCGCGCATCAGCACGGTGTTCACTTTCACTTTTTCAAAACCGGCATCAAATGCGGCATCAATACCAGCCATTACCTGCTGAAATTTGTCCTGTCCGGTAATGGCGTGAAACTGGCGAGCATCAAGGCTGTCGACGCTGACGTTCAGCGCCGTGAGTCCCGCTTCGCGCCAGGTAGCGGCATCCCGCGCCAGACGGTACCCGTTGGTGGTTACCGCAATCTGACGGATAGCGTCATTTTCACGCACGGCGGCGATGATGTCGGTAAAGTCGCGACGCAAGGACGGTTCGCCTCCCGTCAGACGCACTTTTTCCGTTCCCAGGCTGGCGAACGCACGTGTGACACGACGAATTTCATCAACGGTCAGAAAGCCGTTATTGGTAACGCCGCCGGGCTTATAGCCATCCGGCAGACAGTAGGTGCAACGAAAGTTACACACATCGGTAATCGACAAACGTAAGTAGTAAAACTTACGAGCGAAAGCATCAGTAAGTTGAGAGCCCATGTACACCTTTCCAAATACGGGAGGCGAAGTCATTTCTTCCTGCGCCCTGGTGACAATCTCATATAAGCATTGTCACGGCCAAAGCACCGTATCATTTGACCCAGGTGCAGTGGCTAGAGTGTTTATTGTGGTTATGCCGATACTAGCGTGTAAATGGTAGTTTTGCCATGTACACTTTCGCTGTATAAACATGTATATAACGACATGATCGTGCATTTTCGCTACAGAATAAGTAAAAACCACACTTTTGCATTGATATACATCATCTTGTCGTAAGGTGAGCCTCGTCAGAAAGAGGTAGATCACAGAAAATTTTTTCTCTGAAACCCGCTGGCTAATTGCTGAAAACACGCAATTTACGCTACTGTACGCTGATCAATTGATATCAGGAAAATATATGCGTACTCGCACGCTGGCGGATCTGGATCGCGTTGTCGCTCTCGGCGGAGGGCATGGATTAGGACGCGTTCTCTCTTCACTTTCCCCTTTAGGCTCACGCCTGACGGGCATTGTTACCACCACCGATAATGGCGGTTCCACAGGCCGCATTCGGCGCTCCGAAGGGGGTATTGCCTGGGGAGACATGCGTAATTGCCTGAACCAGTTAATTACCCAGCCAAGCGTCGCATCCGCCATGTTTGAGTATCGTTTTGGCGGTAATGGCGAGCTTTCCGGGCATAACCTCGGAAATCTGATGTTAAAGGCGCTGGATCACCTGAGCGTGCGGCCTCTGGAAGCCATCAATTTAATTCGCAGTCTACTGAAAGTGGATGCGCATTTAATTCCGATGTCAGAGCTGCCGGTGGATCTTATGGCTATCGACGATCAGGGACATGAGGTCTATGGCGAAGTGAATATTGATCAGCTCACTATTCCCCCTCAGGAGTTGATGCTTTCGCCAAAGGTCCCGGCCACGCGGGAAGCGATTGAAGCTATCGCGGAAGCGGATTTGATTCTGATAGGACCGGGCAGCTTTTACACCAGCCTGATGCCGATCCTGCTGCTCGATGAACTGGCGCAGGCATTGCGTCGCACTCCGGCACCGATGGTTTATATTGGCAATCTGGGGCGCGAATTAAGCCTGCCAGCCGCCAGCCTGACGCTCAGAGATAAGCTGGCAATCATCGAACAGTACGTAGGGAAGAAGGTCATTGATGCGGTAATTGTGGGGCCGAAGGTGGATGTTTCAGCCGTTACTGACCGCATTGTGATTCAGGACGTGCTGGAAGCCAGCGATATTCCTTATCGCCACGACCGCCAGTTATTGCACACCGCGCTGGAAAAAGTGGTACAGGCTTTAGGCTGAGCGAATTTGCCTGATGACGCTGACGCTTATCAGGCCTAACCGACCTTGACGTTTGTAGGCCGGATAAGGGGTTTACCCCGCCATCCGGCAACGCGTTAAGACGCCGCAATAAACAGCTCGCGAAGCTGATGCAACTGGTCACGGATCTGCGCTGCCTCTTCGAACTCCAGGTTCTGCGCATGCTGCATCATCAGCCCTTCCAGCTCATGGATTTTCTGCTGCAGCGCCTTCGGCGTCATATCCAGCTCAACTACCTCGGACTTCGCCCCGGCGCGAGACTTCCCTCTGCCTTTGGCTTTTGTTTTGGCAATATTCTGACCCAACGCCAGAATATCGACCACTTTCTTGTTCAGTCCCTGAGGAGTAATACCGTGCTCTTCGTTGTACTGCTGCTGCTTCTCGCGACGACGTTCGGTTTCACTAATCGCCTTCGCCATCGAGGCGGTAATTTTATCGCCGTAGAGGATCGCTTTTCCGTTGATGTTACGTGCCGCACGACCAATGGTCTGGATAAGCGATCGCTCAGAACGCAGGAACCCTTCTTTATCTGCGTCCAGAATCGCCACCAGAGAGACCTCAGGCATGTCCAGGCCCTCACGTAACAGGTTGATGCCGACTAACACGTCAAACTCGCCCAGGCGCAGGTCACGGATGATTTCCATCCGCTCCACGGTGTCGATGTCCGAGTGCAGATAGCGCACTCGCTCGCCGTGCTCTTCGAGGTATTCCGTGAGATCTTCCGCCATCCGTTTGGTCAGCGTCGTGACCAGTACGCGCTCATTAATCGCCGCGCGGATACGAATTTCAGAGAGCAGATCGTCGACCTGCGTCGCTACCGGACGCACCTCAATAACCGGATCCAACAGACCGGTTGGTCGTACGACCTGATCGACCACTTCATCACCGGATTTCTCCAGTTCATAATTACCTGGTGTCGCAGACACATAGATGGTTTGCGGCGCCAGTGCTTCAAACTCTTCAAACTTCAGCGGGCGGTTATCCAGCGCAGACGGCAGACGGAAACCGTACTCGACCAGCGTCTCTTTTCGCGCCCGGTCGCCGCGATACATCCCGCCAATTTGCGGAATGGTGACGTGGGATTCATCCACTACCAACAGACCGTCGGCTGGCAGGTAATCAAACAACGTCGGCGGCGGCTCGCCTGGCCCTCGCCCGGACAAATAACGGGAATAGTTTTCAATGCCAGAGCAGTATCCCAGTTCGTTCATCATTTCCAGATCGAACTGCGTACGCTGGCTTAAGCGCTGTTCTTCCAGTAGTTTGTTGTTCGCCAGCAGGTTTTTACGTCTTTCGGCCAGCTCGACTTTAATGTCTTCCATGGCCTGCACAATGCGTTCGCGAGGCGTCACGTAGTGTGTTTTAGGATAGATGGTGTAGCGCGGGATGGTTGATTCAACCTGCCCGGTCAGCGGGTCAAACAATGACAGACGCTCAACTTCTTCATCAAACAGCTCCACGCGCAGCGCAATATCGTCAGACTCAGCCGGGAAGATGTCGATCACTTCACCGCGCACACGGAAAGTACCGCGCTGGAATGCCTGATCGTTACGGGTATATTGCAACTCCGCCAGACGGCGCAGAATGGCCCGCTGATCGATAATCATCCCCACCGTCAGGTGCAGCATCATTTTCAGATACAAGTCCGGGTCACCCAAACCATAGATCGCGGAAACCGAGGCCACGACCACCACATCCCGACGCTCCAGCAGCGCCTTGGTCGCCGACAGTCGCATCTGCTCAATATGCTCGTTTACCGACGCATCTTTCTCGATAAACGTATCAGAACTCGGCACATACGCTTCCGGCTGATAATAGTCGTAGTAGGAGACAAAATACTCAACCGCATTATCCGGAAAGAACTCTTTCATCTCACCATATAGCTGGGCTGCCAGCGTCTTGTTAGGCGCCAGCACCATTGTGGGACGCTGTAAGTCAGCTATCACGTTGGCAATGGTGAATGTTTTTCCCGACCCCGTTACGCCCAGCAGCGTTTGATGCGCAAGCCCATCCTCCAGCCCTTCTTCCAGGCGACGAATCGCCTCAGGCTGATCGCCAGAGGGTTTAAAAGCGGAATTCAGTTTGAACGGTTTACTCATGAGCAGCTACCTGAAGCAATGGGCGGGCAGGTGTGTAATTTTACTCGCAGTCGTACATTTTGCCAGTAAAATATACTGGATGAAAAAACAGTAACGCGCCAGAATATATCTGTTACGCCATCAGAAAGCCCGTCACTGTGGACGAAAATTTTGGCGCTGACGAGATAAAACACCAGTAAAAATGTGTTATCCCCAGACCAATGACTTTTTTAACATTTGTCAAGCTACCGGATGAAAGTTTTGTGGCAACGCATGACACTTCTGCGACAGCCATTGATTTTATCTAACAATTTGTATTTAAATGACTATTCTCTCGAGACGTCTTTCGCACCAATTTAGTCGCAAGCCGCGTCTTCTCTCGCTTACATTGTGTTTTCTAACTCTAATGCACAAGGTTATCCACAGGAATAGTGGATAACTGCCTCCAGCCCGTACTGACTGCCGCCTGGCGAAAACACATCTATGGTCTTTTCTGGGGTAATAAAAAAAAATTATCGCTAATTTTTGATATTTATCAGCTAACGAAGCGACCTGCAGCAGCCGAGATCTTGCTCGCATTTTCATCATTTTGCTATCTGCACCACCATGACGCTCACAAGCACTGGCAATGTGCACCCTGGTGCCGGAAATCATCTCTGTGCTTTGTCATTTAATGTACGCAAATCGCTTATCACGCTGTTTATCTCCCTGGCTCCTCTTCTGGCAAGAGATTTGCACTTTTCTTCCCACTCCCTGCTCGTGGGGCGGATAACATCATGATGGAGAAAATCTATGCTAAGTCTTCGCGCAGTGAATCACTATTACGGTAATCAGCACACGCTATGGGATGTGGATCTCGACTTGATGCCCGGTAAGTGTACTGGCGTGCTGGGACTGCCAGGTATGGGAAAAACCACACTGGTGAATTGCATCACCGGTAATTTACCTATCGAAAGTGGCACCATGTTCTGGCATCAGGCCGGTGCGCCACCGCGCGATCTGCGTCCAATCCCCGCGGCCAGTCGCATCGCGCTGGGTATTGGCTACGTTTCACAAGAGCGGCGTATTTTTTCGCAACTGACGGTAGAAGAGAATCTGCATATTGCGCGTAAGGCGGTTGGCGAAAGCGAGGCAATGAGCAGCAGCGATATTTACCGCCTCTTCCCACAGTTGTACGTTCTGCGTCGCAGCAAAGGGGCGATACTGTCAGATGACAATCAGTACCAGCTGGCACTCGCCAGCGCTCTGGTTACGCGCCCACGTCTGCTGATCCTCGATGAACCGACGCGGGGGACGGGCCAAGCGTATATCCACAAGCTGGGAAATTTGATCGTGCGGCTGAGCCAGGAGCTGGGCATCGCGATTATGCTTGCGGAGCAAAGCTTGCCATTCATTCGCCGGGTCGCCGACTGCTATTGCCTGTTGCATCGCGGGCGCAATGTCGCACAGGGAGCGATGACACAACTCAACGATCCGCTTCTCAACGACTGGGGGACGCCAGAGATAAAACGCTAAGATCGATATATTGCCCTGTCGATACCCGCAGCGGATCTTCCGCCAGCCATGGGATCTCTCCCAGCAACGGTGCCGGGAGAGAACGCGTCAGCGTCGCCATATATTCAGCGTGACGTTTACCCGGCGGCATCACGTCATTAGCGACCCATCCGGCAAGCGTCAGGCCAGCCTGCAGCACCGCCTGCGCGGTCAGGATGGCGTGGTTGATACAACCAAGCTTCACGCCAACGACCAGAATGACCGGCAATTGCTCCGTTTGAACCCAGTCAGCAAAACTCAGCGTCGGCGAAAGCGGTGTAAACCATCCACCAGCACCTTCCACCAGCACCCAGTCAGCCTGCTCTTCAAGCGCACGTAAACCGGCAGACATCACCGGGGCCAAAATCGGTCTTCCTTCGTCAGCGCTGATAATATGTGGCGAAGTGGGTTCAGCGAAGGTATACGGATTAATATCCACATATTCTATCTCCAGCGTACTGTTGCGCTGCAGCGCCAGAGCATCACTGTTACGCAGGCCATCAGCGGTCATTTCACTCCCCGAAGCCACTGGCTTATACCCGACTGCCCGGTATCCCCTCTCTGCGGCTGCCTGTAACAGTGCGCAGCTGGCGACGGTTTTACCTACCTCGGTGTCCGTCCCGGTGACAAAATACGTTTTAGTCACGTTGAATCACTCCCAAAAAAAGATGATACGTCAGCGGGTATCTCCCCTGCTGACAGGGCCAGGCTAACTGTAACTGGTGTAGCTGTGAGCGGGTCAGCACACGCTGTTCACGACCTTCATGCAAATGCGTTGCTCCGATACCTTTGAGCGAACGCATCGCGCTCAGCGCGTCGTCAAACCATAACGTCACGGCATGGGTGTGGTAGCCAGCATCCCAGCCATGCAGGGCATTTTTAAGTTGCTCCACAGACAAAAAATTATTGGCATGCGCCCGGTTATCTACAGCCTGCCATGCCTGACGCAACTCCGGCATGGAGCCGTGTACCAGCGTACTAAAAGCCACCGTCCCGCCAGGGCGTACAACCCGGTAAAGCTCGCTTAACGCGCTGCGTAAATCACCACACCACTGCACAGCCAGGTTGCTCCAGGCCAGGTCGAAGGTCGCTGTATCCTGCGGAATGGCTTCGATATCCGCCATCAGATAGTGATGGGCAACATTTTGTCGTTGCGCCTCCGCCAGCATCTGAGGCGAAAGATCCAGGGCGGTGACATCACACCCCCGCTCCCGCCAGTAAAGACTCATGCGTCCGGGTCCACAACCGGCGTCCAGTACATGTGCATATTCACGACCCGCCAGTAGCGCCAGTAACGCATCAGCGCTCTGGCGCTGTAACCCGGCGTGTTGTTCATAATAGGTAGCAGCACGTCCGAACGCAGCCGCAATGGCTTGCTTATTAACCAGCGCCATGCATTACCTCCAGCAAACGATCGATATCCTGGATTTCATGTGCCTGCGTCAGCGTCAGTCGCAGTCTGGCTGTACCGGCGGGTACGGTGGGAGGACGGATTGCTGTCACCCAACATCCCTGCTGGCGCAGGGCATCGGCCAGCCGTAAGGCTTTATGGTTATCACCAACGATTAGCGGCTGAATGGCGCTGTCTGAATTCACCAGTTTTAAATCTGGGGTATCCACTCCTGCCCGAAAACGTTGAATTAGCATCGCCAGCTTTGCTCTCCGCTCATCACCTTCACGACTGCGGATCACTGCCAGCGCAGCACGCAACGCCTGAGCTTGAGCCGGAGGCATACTGGTGCTGTAGATCAAATGACGGGCAAACTGCAGCAGATAATCGGCTACACTGTCAGAGCAGAGGATTGCCGCACCGCCGACGCCAAACCCTTTCCCGAACGTCACTACCAACAGCTCAGGCTTAACCTGATGCCGCCAACACGAACCGCGCCCTTCTTCACCGGTCACGCCAATGCCGTGCGCATCATCCACCAACAGCCAGCCATTATGCTGTTGCGCCGCCGCGTGGATTTCCGCCAGTGGTGCACTGTCACCATCCATGCTGAACACACCTTCAGTCACCACCAGTTGCTGCCCCGGACAGGGGGTAGCCAGCAGGCGGGCCAGATGCTGCGGATCGTTATGGCTAAAACGGCGCAACACTGCCGGGCTCAGGCTTGCGGCCTCCAACAGTGAAGCATGACTGAGGCGATCGGCGACGATACGATCGTTTTTTTCCATCAGTGCGGTAATGACTGCCTGATTGGCGGCAAAACCGGAGATAAATAACAGCGCACGTGAATAGCCCAGCCACTGCGCCAGCTCCTCTTCCAGTGCCTGATGCGCGATGGAATAGCCGCTTACGTGACCTGAGCCACCGCTGCCAACGCCAAAGCGTTCTGCACCCTGCTGCCACGCGCACACAATCTGCGGATGGTGGCTTAAACCGAGATAATCATTACTGGAGAAATTCAGATACTGGCGACCATCGGCCTGTAGCCAGCGTCCTGCCCCCTGCGTCACCGCATAACGGCGGCGCAGGGCATCGGCAGAACGACGCACCGCCAGCGCATCGTCTATTTTTTGCTGCCAGGTCATACTGTCGCCGCATTGTAGTAATCATCAGTGTCCGGCGTACGCAGAGCCTGCTCCAGACGCTGTTGCTGTTCGTTATCACCCGCCAGTACCGCCGTTTGCTGCGGGTTTAGCCCCAGCTTGCGGAACAGCAGCAGATCTTTATCTTCGTTCGGGTTCGGCGTGGTCAACAGTTTGCAGCCGTAGAAAATAGAGTTGGCCCCGGCCATAAAACACATCGCCTGAGTTTGCTCATTCATCTGCTCGCGGCCAGCGGAAAGACGCACGTACGAGGTCGGCATCATGATCCGCGCTACAGCGATAGTGCGGATAAAATCAAATGCATCCACATCGTCGTTATCCGCCAGTGGAGTACCTTTCACCTTCACCAGCATGTTGATGGGCACGCTTTCCGGCGGCGTGGGAAGATTCGCCAGTTGCAGCAACAACCCGGCGCGATCGGTGACCGTTTCACCTAACCCGACGATACCGCCTGAGCAGACTTTGATCCCGGCCTCACGCACTTTATCCAGCGTATCAAGACGTTCCTGATAGGAACGAGTCGTGATGATATTGCCGTAGAATTCTGGCGAAGTGTCGAGGTTGTGGTTGTAGTAATCCAGACCCGCACGGGCAAGACGTTGGGCCTGCGTTTCATCCAGCGTCCCCAGCGTCATACAGGCTTCCAGTCCCAGTTCTTTCACGCCCTGTACCATCCGCTCCAGATAAGGCATATCGCGCTCGTGCGGATTCTTCCATGCCGCCCCCATGCAGAAACGTGTTGAACCCGCTTGCTTGGCTTTACGCGCAGAGTCCAGTACCTGCTCAACTTCCATCAATCGTTCTGTTTCCAGACCGGTTTTATAGCGGGAACTTTGTGGGCAGTATTTACAGTCTTCCGGGCAGGCACCGGTTTTAATCGACAGCAGTGTACTCACCTGTACCTGCCGCGGGTCAAAATGTTGACGGTGGATCTGTTGCGCCTCGAACAGCAGATCCAGCAGGGGTTTTTCAAATAATTCGGTGACTTGCGACATTGTCCAGCGAGAAGAGTGAGCCATATTGGTGTACGTTTCGTTGTTAGTTTGGTGTAGACTTGTAAACCTAAATCTTTTTAATTTGGTTTACAAGTCGATTATGACAACTGACGATATTGCCTTTGACCAACGCCATATCTGGCACCCTTACACCTCCATGACCTCCCCGTTACCGGTGTATCCGGTAGCGCGTGCCGAAGGTTGCGAACTGATTTTATCCAGCGGTGAGAGACTGATTGACGGCATGTCATCCTGGTGGTCAGCAATCCACGGTTACAACCACCCGCAGTTGAACGCCGCAATGAAAACGCAGATCGATGACATGTCACATGTGATGTTTGGCGGCATTA
This sequence comes from Citrobacter sp. S-77, assembly GCF_963864895.1. Lineage (NCBI taxonomy): Bacteria > Pseudomonadati > Pseudomonadota > Gammaproteobacteria > Enterobacterales > Enterobacteriaceae > Citrobacter > Citrobacter sp. S-77. The sequence continues at coordinate 1,314,151 of NZ_CAWLWU010000002.1, read as the reverse complement.
CCCATGCCCCTGCCATTTCGCTGTGCCGCCAGTTGGTCGCCATGACGCCAGAGGCACTGGAATGCGTTTTCCTCGCGGATTCAGGCTCTGTTGCCGTCGAAGTGGCAATGAAAATGGCGCTGCAATACTGGCAGGCAAAAGGCGAATCTCGCCAGCGTTTCCTGACATTTCGTAACGGCTATCACGGAGACACCTTCGGCGCGATGTCGGTCTGCGATCCCGACAACTCAATGCACAGCCTGTGGAAAGGGTATCTGCCGGAAAACCTCTTCGCTCCAGCCCCGCAGAGTCGGATGGACGGCGAATGGAATGAGCTGGACATCGTGCCCTTTGCCCGTTTGATGGCCGCGCATCGCCATGAGATTGCAGCCATTATCCTGGAGCCGATTGTGCAGGGTGCAGGCGGCATGCGCATGTACCATCCTGAATGGTTAAAACGCATTCGCAGGATGTGCGACCGCGAAGGGATCCTGCTGATTGCCGATGAAATCGCCACCGGGTTTGGCCGTACCGGGAAGCTGTTTGCCTGTGAACACGCCAACATTGCGCCGGATATTTTGTGCCTTGGTAAAGCATTAACCGGCGGGACGATGACACTTTCCGCCACCCTGACCACCCGTCAGGTCGCGGAAACCATCAGCAACGGCGAGGCTGGCTGCTTTATGCACGGCCCGACCTTTATGGGTAACCCGCTGGCCTGCGCCGTCGCCTCCGCCAGTTTGTCTCTGCTGGAAACTGGCGAGTGGCGTGCACAGGTCGCAGCTATTGAAGAACAATTGCGCAGCGAACTGGCACCTGCGGCTGATTCCGCATATGTTGCCGATGTACGCGTACTCGGCGCCATCGGTGTGATAGAAACCACGCATCCGGTGAATATGGCGGCGTTACAAAAGTTCTTCGTTGAACAAGGCGTGTGGATCCGGCCGTTTGGCAAACTCATCTACCTGATGCCGCCGTACATTATCCAGCCAGATCAACTGCGTCGCCTGACGCAGGTCGTGAACGATGCTGTGCGCAATGAAACATTTTTTAGCCAATAATCGGCGGTAAGTTATGAGGTTTCTGGCTACACTTTTTGGCTAACGAGAGGAGTCAGCATGAAACTAATGAGTAACGATCTGCGCGACGGGGAGAAGCTCCCGCATCGCCATGTATTTAACGGTATGGGGTATGACGGAGATAATATCTCCCCGCATCTGCTATGGGATGATGTACCTGCCGGGACCAAAAGCTTTGTCGTGACCTGTTACGATCCTGATGCGCCAACCGGCTCCGGCTGGTGGCACTGGGTGGTAGTCAACCTGCCTGCAGATACCCGTGTGCTGACACAAGGATTCGGCTCCGGTCTGGTTGCGCTGCCGGAGGGAGTCATTCAGACACGCACGGATTTTGGTAAAGCGGGCTATGGCGGCGCGGCGCCACCAAAAGGAGAAACGCATCGTTATATCTTTACGGTTCATGCGCTGGATGTGGAGCGTCTTGATGTTGATGAGGGCGCCAGCGGAGCGATGGTCGGATTTAACGTCCATTTCCACTCGCTCGCCAGCGCGTCAATCACCGCACTGTTCAGTTAATCTCTGAGCCGGATAAGCGTCAGCGCCATCCGGCATTTTCTTACAGAAACTCGGGCACCAGCTTCAGCAAGGTTCCCTGCGCTAACAACTCGGTCGCGCACTCAATATCCGGGGCGAAAAAACGGTCCTGTGTATAGTGTGAAACCTGTCCACGCAATGCCTGACGCGCCTGTTCCAGCAGCGGGCTTGAGGTCAGTCCTTCTCGTAAATCGATTCCCTGACAGGCCGCCAGCCACTCCACGGCAATCACCCCGCGCGTATTGGCCGCCATCTCCCACAGTCGACGACCGGCCGCAGGCGCCATTGACACATGGTCTTCCTGGTTAGCCGAGGTCGGCAAACTGTCTACGCTGTGCGGGTGCGCCAGTGCTTTGTTCTCGCTGGCAAGCGCGGCGGCTGTGACCTGAGCAATCATAAAGCCGGAGTTGACCCCGCCGTTTTTGACCAGGAAAGGCGGTAACTGTGACATGTGCTTATCCATCATCAACGCAATACGTCGCTCTGATAACGCACCTATTTCCGCAATCGCCAGCGCCAGATTATCCGCCGCCATCGCCACCGGTTCTGCATGGAAGTTGCCACCAGAAATAACATCGCCCTCTTCGGCAAACACCAGCGGGTTATCTGAAACTGCATTGGCTTCCACCAGCAGCACCTCCATGACCTGGCGCATTTGCGTCAGGCACGCCCCCATCACCTGCGGCTGACAGCGCAAAGAATATGGATCCTGCACTTTTTCGCAGTTATGGTGCGACTGCGAAAGCGCTGTGGAATCGGTCAGCACGTGGCGATAAAGAGAGGCGGCATCAATTTGTCCACGCTGTCCCCGGGCGGCATGAATACGGGCATCAAACGGACGTCGGGAGCCCAGCACCGCTTCGGTGGTCAGCGCCCCGCATACTGTCGCCGAGGCAAACAGTTCCTGCGCTTCAATCAACCCGCGCAGAGCAAAAGCCGTGGATGCCTGTGTACCATTCAGCAACGCCAGTCCTTCCTTCGCCTCCAGCGTGATCGGCTCCAGCCCGGCCTTCTTCAGCGCTTCTGCGGCCGGAAGCCATTCTCCCCGCCAGCGTGCCTTACCCTCACCCAACAAGGTGAGCGACATATGCGCCAGCGGAGCCAGATCGCCCGATGCCCCGACCGAGCCTTTCGCCGGGATCAACGGGTAAACCTCCGCATTCACCAGTGCAATCAGCGCTTCAATCACGCTCAGGCGAATACCGGAGAAACCGCGCGCCAGACTGTTGATTTTCAGCACCATGATCAGACGCACCATCGCATCATCCAGCGGTTCACCGACGCCCGCCGCATGAGAAAGCACCAGCGAACGCTGGAGATTTTGCAAATCTTCAGTGGCAATACGGGTCTGGGCCAGCAGGCCAAAACCCGTATTGATGCCGTAAGCCGTGCGGCCTTCGGCAACAATCTTATTGACGCAGTCCACACTGGCATTAATGGCGTCAACCGCGCTGGTATCCAGTCTCAACTGTACCGGCTGCTGCCAGATATCGCGCAACTGCGCAAAGCTCAGATGGCCCGGCGTTAAGGTAATGGTATTCATATCAGCGTTTCCCCTGCGTTGCGGCAACCATCGGCAAGTTCAGCCCTTCTTCGACAGCACATTCCACAGCAATGTCATACCCGGCATCGGCATGACGCATCACGCCCGTCGCCGGATCGTTATGTAATACCCGGGCGATACGTGCGGCGGCTTCATCAGTACCATCGCAGACAATCACCATCCCGGCATGCTGGGAGAAGCCCATTCCTACCCCGCCGCCATGGTGCAGTGATACCCAGGTCGCACCGCTGGCAGTATTAAGGAGCGCGTTCAGCAGCGGCCAGTCGGACACGGCGTCTGAACCGTCACGCATGGATTCGGTTTCACGGTTAGGGCTGGCAACCGATCCAGAATCCAGGTGATCGCGACCAATGACGATAGGTGCGGAAACTTCACCACTACGCACCATCTCGTTAAACGCCAGACCCAGCTTTTGTCGCCACTCCAGCCCTACCCAACAGATACGCGCAGGTAACCCCTGGAAATTAATCCGCTCACGCGCCATATCCAGCCAGTGATGGAGATGCTTATCGTCGGCCACGATCTCTTTTACTTTGGCATCGGTCTTATAAATATCCTGCGGATCGCCGGAAAGCGCCACCCAGCGGAACGGGCCAATGCCGCGACAGAACAACGGCCGAATGTAGGCCGGCACAAATCCAGGGAAATCAAAGGCATTTTCCACACCCATCTCTTTTGCCATCTGACGAATGTTATTGCCGTAGTCAAATGTCGGAACGCCCAGTTTGCTAAAGGCCAGCATCGCCTGCACATGCGTCGCCATCGAACGTTTCGCTGCCTGAACCGTACCCTGCGGATCGGATATTGCTTTCGCCTGATACTCTTCCCAGCTCCAGCCGGACGGCAAATAACCGTGCAGCGGGTCATGGGCGCTGGTCTGGTCGGTAACCATATCCGGACGCACACCACGCTTGACCAGTTCAGGCACAATGTCAGCGGCGTTGGCACACAGCGCAATGGAAACCGCTTTCCCCGCGCGGGTGTATTTTTCGATACGCTCCAGTGCGTCATCAAGCGAAGTAGCCTGCTCATCCACATAGCGGGTACGCAGACGGAAGTCGATACGGCTTTGCTGACATTCAATGTTCAGCGAACAGGCGCCCGCCAGGGTTGCGGCCAACGGTTGCGCCCCGCCCATCCCCCCCAATCCGGCGGTCAGCACCCAGCGTCCGCTCAGGTTGCCTTGATAATGCTGACGTCCTGCTTCGACGAAGGTCTCATAGGTTCCCTGCACGATGCCCTGACTGCCAATGTAGATCCAGCTCCCGGCAGTCATCTGGCCGTACATCGCCAGCCCTTTCGCGTCTAGTTCGTTAAAGTGTTCCCAGGTCGCCCAGTGCGGGACCAGATTGGAGTTGGCGATTAAGACCCGTGGTGCATTGTCATGGGTTTTGAACACGCCGACCGGTTTACCGGACTGCACTAACAAAGTTTCGTCGGCTTCCAGTCCGGTCAGCGCCTTGATGATGGCGTCATAACATTCCCAGTCACGCGCGGCGCGACCAATCCCGCCGTAAACCACCAGCTCGTGGGGATTTTCCGCCACCTCGGGATCAAGGTTATTCATTAACATGCGCAGCGGCGCTTCGGTCAACCAGCTTTTGGCTGTTAAGTTCGTGCCTCTTGGGGCCCGAATATCCTGCTGACGATACTTGCTTTGGGGCATGGTAAAACACTCCTCACGAACGATCGGACAGATAAGTAACATATACTTGTCTATACAAGTTGTCGCAAGGCTGCATTTAACAATTGAGATACATTTTTGTTATATTGCGTCAGCAATCACGGTTTTTGCGTCCTCGTATCAGGACATAAAACGTCCCTGCAGACGGTAGCGGGAACCCGGAAAGAGCAAGTGGGCATGGGAGACAATATGTGACGCCGACCAGGTCCGGCGACGAATTAGCAGACAGGGATCGTGTTCTTTAATGTTCAGTAGCGCACACTCTTCTGCACTGGCTCGCACGGCTTCCACAATATGCTCACCTTCTGTCAGCGGCGCAATCAGCGACAAGTAAGCGTGCGGCGTAGTCTGGCTGTAATCCTGCGTCAGGTATTCCGGCACAATTTCTGCATTCACACAGCGATCTTCAATCTGCACCGGCTGATCGTTTTCATAGTGCACCATGATGGAGTGAAAAATGGACGTGCCCTCTGCAACGTTCAACGCCGTAGCCTGCAGAGCACTTGCCTGAGTTCTTTCCAGCGTCAAAACCTCGCACCGGTGCTGATGCTGCCGGGCAATGATTTCATCCGCGATACTGCGAATTTCGAACAGCGCAGACTGACCTTTTGGCTCGGCGACAAATGTCCCGACCCCCTGCAAGCGCACCAACAATCCTTCATCCGTTAGCTCACGCAGCGCCCGGTTAATGGTCATTCGACTAAAACCATACTGCGCCACCAGTTCCGCTTCCGACGGGATACGGTCGTGCGCTTGCCAGATGCCACTGGCAATTTTGTCGCTGATCTCCTGTTTGACCTTTTCGTAAAAAGGGGCCGGAGCTGAACGGTTGCGGGATGGGAGCATGCGTAAGCCTTCCTTAAGCAGAGAGTTTTAATTGCCAGATAGCGACCACGGCATCGGCCTGATAAGCGAACCACTATCAGGCATGTCAGCGCCACCAGTGCGCGATTTGCCAGCCAAGCCGCGCCGCAACGCGTGCTGCCCTGCCATCATCGTCAAAGCGGGGATTAAATTCAACCATGTCCACCGCCTGTAATTTACCACTGCAACAAAGAGGTTCAATTAAACCCAGTACCGTCGCCAGCGGAACGCCCAGCGCAGCAGGCGCAGACACCGCCGGCATTTCCCAGACCGGTAAAACGTCGAGGTCAATCGTCAGATAGATAACATCTACGCTGGCGACAAACTGTGCTATCTGTGCCTGCGCCTGATGGCAATGCAAATCTTCCACCACAGTGACACCGCGGCGTTGCGCTTCATCCCATAACGCCTGAGTGTTTGCCGCCCGGCTGACACCCACGCAGGCGTAATAAAACTCGCGCTGCTGCTCGTCGCAAAGCTCTGCCAGCTGGCGAAACGGCGTCCCTGATGTGGCCTGTTCGGCATGACGTAAATCCAGATGTGCATCGAGATTCACTATACCCACTTTTGAACGCGGGAACGCATCCAGTAGACCTGCACCGTGAGCAAATGCGGTTTCGTGCCCGCCACCTAATACAAAGGTGCGCATCTCTGCCAGCTGACAGCGTTGTATCGCACTGCGTAGCGCCTGCTGTGCACCTTCAAGGTCCGGGGACTGCGCTACAATATTTCCCAGGTCCACCAGTCTGTCATGACCACTGTGACTGGCTAAATTTGCCAGCGCCTTACGCAGCGCGTCGGGTGCACCGGCCGCCCCCGCACGCCCCTGATTACGTTTCACACCTTCGTCGCAGGCAAATCCAAGCAGCGCAATCTGTTCACGATACATTTCAAGGGCGAACGCCGGACTAAGCGTGATGGTCTGAAACAGACGCAACGCATTCGCTGACTCAACACGATCATCGCGTCCCTGCCAGAGCGCAGGTGATGCGGGTTGCCAGTTCATCATGATATCTGCCCTCTGAATACACGTTGATAAAGTGGGTTGCGGCCAGGTTCGTAGAGAATTTCCACCGGCAGTTGCGCATCCCAGACCACAAAATCGGCAACGAATCCGGCCTTCAGTTGTCCGTGAGTGTCATGACGACCAAGCGCACGAGCCGCATGACGGGTTACGCCAGCCCAGGCCTCCTCTGGCGTTAAGCCAAACTGTACGCAGGCCATATTCATCGCCCAGTGCAGGCTAATAAACGGACTGGTGCCAGGATTGAAATCCGTTGCCACCGCCATTGGCACCTGATAGTGACGCAGCCATTCCACTGGTGGGCGCTGCTGTTCTTTGAGGAAGTAAAATGCCCCCGGCAACAGAACCCCGACCGTACCACTTTGGCTCATCGCCACCACTCCGGCTTCATCCAGGTATTCAATATGATCGGCTGACAAACCGTGGTAGCGGCTTACCAGTTGCGCACCACCAAGCAATGAGAGTTGCTCAACATGACCTTTCACCGGGATGCCCAGTGCCTGAGCGGCCTGAAATACACGCTCACTCTGTGTCAGCGTGAACCCGACGCTTTCACAAAACAGATCGACGGTCTCAAACAGACCTTTTTTCCACAACTGCGGCAAAATAGTCTCGCATACCAGTGTAATGTAGCCATCAGGGTCGTCACGGTACTCCACAGGAGTGGCATGCGCAGCCAACAGCGTAGGGCTGATTTCAATGATATTTTCCGCCGCCAGTGCTGACACCACGCGTAATATCTTCTCTTCAGTCGCTAAATCCAGGCCGTAACCTGATTTAATCTCCAGTAGCGTAACGCCTTCGTTTTTTAGCTGCGCCATCCGCGCCTGCGCTACGCGAAAGAGTTGTTCGGCTGAGGCTCGACGAGTCGCAGAGACGGTAGCATTGATTCCTCCCCCCTGGGCGCTGATTTGCTGATAGGAAACTCCGTTCAGTCTCTGTTCCCATTCGCCTGCGCGATTCCCGCCAAACACCAGGTGCGTATGACAGTCAATCAGACCCGGTGTAATCAGCCGTCCCTGCATATCAAACGTATTATCGTGGGTAAGGTATAACGATGATTCAGGCACAATATCTCGAATCTTACCCTGACGGACGATCAGCGCATGGTCATCCACCAGCCCATACGGTGTATCACGTTCAGGATCCATGGTCGCCAGGCGGACATTGCGCCAGATAGCATCATCAGGGAAAAACTGCTGCATTCGACTCACCACTTGTCATAGGTTGTATAGACATTTATTTTGCATCCTGCGGATGTTGTCAACCTGATGGACCACAATTGTTATCTAATTGTGATATAAGGACTCTCAACGCCAGACATTGCTGCGATAAAAAACAACTTTTTACCTTTTCGCCTTCCCGTTTCGCTCAACTTAGTATAAAAAAGCAGGCTTCAATGGATAACTTTCAAAGCCCGGAGCAACCTGTGAACATATCATCAGTTTCCCGTCTGGCGCTGGCTATGGCTTTTGGCGTGACGCTGACTGCCTGTAGCTCAACCTCGCCCGATCAAATTCCTTCCGATCAGACCGCGCCTGGCACCTCCTCGCGCCCGATTCTGTCGGCGAGTGAAGCCAAAAATTTCGTTGCCGCACACTATTTTTCAGCACTGACGCCAAATACTGCGCCGTGGACCCCTTCTTCTATTTCCCTGCCAGCGCAGCCTGATTTTGTTGTCGGCCCGGCAGGTACGCAAGGCGTTACCCACACCACCATTCAGGCGGCGGTTGATGCAGCAATCATAAAACGTACCAATAAACGTCAATATATCGCCATTATGCCGGGTGAATATCAGGGCACGGTCTACATCCCTGCTGCCACGGGTAGCCTGACCTTATACGGTACAGGCGAAAAACCGCTTGATGTGAAAATCGGCCAGGCCATTGACGGTGATATGAGCACCGCAGACTGGCGTCGTTCAGTGAACCCGGGTGGTAAATATATGCCAGGAAAACCGGCGTGGTATATGTTCGATAACTGCCAGAACAAGCGCGGTCCGAATATTGGCGTGATGTGTTCTGCGGTGGTTTGGTCACAAAACAACGGCCTGCAATTGCAGAATCTGACCATTGAAAACAATCTGGGTGACAGCGTTGATGCAGGTAATCACCCGGCAGTTGCGCTGCGTACCGATGGCGATAAAGTTCAGATTAACAACGTCAATATCCTGGGTCGCCAGAATACCTTCTTCGTTACTAACAGCGGCGTGCAAAACCGTCTGGAAAACGATCGTCAACCGCGTACACTGGTCACTAACAGCTACATTGAAGGCGATGTGGATATCGTGTCTGGTCGCGGCGCGGTGGTGTTTGATAATACTGATTTCCGTGTGGTGAACTCACGAACTCAGCAGGAAGCTTACGTATTTGCCCCGGCAACGCTGTCGAACATTTACTACGGCTTCCTCGTCACCAACAGCCGCTTTACGGCAAGTGGCGATGGTGTGGCGCAACTGGGCCGCTCGCTGGATGTTGATGCGAACACTAATGGTCAGGTGGTTATTCGTGACAGCGTGATCAACGAAGGCTTTAACATGGCGAAACCATGGGCTGACAGTGTTATCGCCAAGCGTCCATTCGCGGGTAACATCGGTGCGGAAGATGATAAAGGTGAAATTCAGCGTAACCTGAACGACACCAACTTTAACCGCATGTGGGAATACAACAACCGCGGTGTCGGTAGTAAAGTGGTTGCAGAGCCGAAGCAGTAATTGTTTAGCGCGATCAAAAAGAGGGCCTGGAGCCCTCTTTTTGATTTCTGTACACCATTCTTACGTCTGCTTACTGAATCCCATAGAAAAGAAAATTCAGCGCTGATTTAATCGTATTTTCATAATCTGCCGCGCTACAAAATTCACAGCCCAACACATGCTCAGGAATGCTGGCAAGCTCGTGTGTCATAAGCACAAAATCTTCCCCCTCTAAATTGAGCATCGGCGTCAATTGTTCACTACGTGGACCTATGTAGTTTCCAGCTGGAAATAAAGGAATCACAACGCGTGTATTTCTCCGCCCTATAATATCGCTCTGAACATCAAGCAAATAGGGGTAGGCTGTCGGTTTCCCCGTATTTTTGTAGGCCATAAATTGCATCGTCAAAACGTCCTGTAGGTATCCGATAGCAGTCCATTCTCTTCCGTTAACTGGTTAAGATAGTCAATGGCAGACTCATTCTCTTTCTTCCAACGGGCAACTTCCAGTTGGTGAATTTCAGCTTTGAGTGCATTCGTCAGGGTCTTTGACATATTGATCCCCGCCGCGCGCGCTTCCTGAATCAGTTGCGGCTCAATTGTTACAGTCACCGTTTTTTTAGTGCGCATTTTCGCGACTGGCATACGCCCCCCTAATACGTGTATTGATATGTGTCTCCTACACACAATATTATCACATATTGCAACGCTTACAGAAAAAAAGCCAGCCCCGAACCAACGGGACTGGCTTAAGATAAGTGATGCGAATGCTTAATACGCGTTAACCACTACCCACATTGGGCCTTGTCCTACCGCATAGCGACCTTTCTCAGTCAGAAGTCCCTGCTCACCAGCGATTTCATACACCGCAATATGGTGTGACTTCTGCCCGGCAGCAATCAGGTATTTACCACTGTGATCGATATTGAATCCACGCGGCTGCGCTTCGGTTGGCTGGAAGCCCTCTTTATTCAGCACGCTACCGTCTTCTGAAACGCTGAACACAGTAATCAAGCTGGCGGTACGGTCACAGGCATACAGATGGCGGCCATCCGGCGTAATATGGATATCCGCAGCCCAGCGGGTATCAGAAAAATCAGCAGGCATCATATCCAGCGTCTGTACACACTCAATTTTGCCGTGCGGATCTTTCAATTCCCAGACGTCAACCGAACTGTTCAGCTCATTGACACAGTAGGCATATTGCTGATTCGGATGGAACGCCATATGGCGTGGCCCTGCACCTTCGACGGTGGTCACTTCCGCGGGATCCTGCGCTATCAGTTTGCCATCATCACAGAGGCCAAACAGGCAGATACGATCCTGCTTCAATGCGGGAACCCACAGAGTGCGATTATCCGGTGAGATATTAGCCGAGTGGCATCCGTCCAGACCTTCCACCACATCCACCAATTCAACCGGCAAACCATCCTCCAGACGCGTCACACTAACGCTACCGGCGTTATACGATCCAACAAAGACAAAACGCCCCTGATGGTCGGTGGAAATATGCGTCGGGCTTCCCGGCAGTGCGGATTCCGCAGCGAAGGTCAACGCACCGTCATCTGGCGCAATACGGTACGCCAGCACACGAAACTCCGGGCGCACACCAACATAGAGGTAGCGCTTATCCGGGCTGACAACCATCGGCTGTACCTGACCCGGTACATCAACCACCTGCACAAGCGTTAGCGAACCTTCGTGATTCAGGCTCCAGACATGGATTTGCTGACTCTCAGGGCTGGCGGTATAAACGGTTTGCTTCATGAATACTCCTTTGCTTTTGGCAAGTGGCTGCAATTGCCTGATACACGCCTAAAGTAGACGCTTTTAACGGGGAATGCTTAATTAAGGCTCATAATTTTGTCCGGCTCCCGACTCGGTGTACCATTCCTGCAGACAAAATTATCAACCTTAATCTGGAAAAACCTATGACCGCACGCGTGATTGCCCTGGATTTAGACGGTACCTTGCTGACACCGAAAAAAACCTTGTTACCATCCTCCCTCGAGGCCCTTTCTCGTGCAAGGGAAGCAGGCTACCAACTTATCATTGTCACAGGTCGCCATCACGTTGCTATTCATCCTTTTTATCAGGCACTGGCGCTGGATACACCTGCAATTTGCTGTAACGGTACTTACTTGTATGATTATCAGGCAAAAAACGTACTGGAATCCGATCCGCTTCCTGTGGAGCAGGCATTGCAGCTGATCGATATGCTGGATGAGCATCAGATCCATGGTCTGATGTACGTAGATGAGGCCATGTTGTATGAACGCCCGACCGGGCATGTGGTTCGTACCGCTAACTGGGCGCAAACCCTGCCGCCGGAACAGCGTCCAACATTCACTCAGGTGTCGTCGTTGGCACAGGCCGCACGTGACGTTAATGCCGTGTGGAAATTTGCTCTGACCGACGAAGATATTCCAAAACTGCAGCAGTTTGGTAAACACGTTGAGCAACAACTGGGACTGGAATGCGAATGGTCCTGGCACGATCAGGTCGATATTGCCCGTAAAGGCAACAGCAAGGGAAGACGCCTTACCCAGTGGATTGAAGCGCAAGGCGGCTCAATGGAGAATGTAATAGCTTTTGGCGATAACTTTAACGATATCAGCATGCTGGAAGCCGCAGGAACCGGTGTTGCGATGGGTAATGCAGACGATGCCGTCAAAGCTCGCGCCAATATTGTGATTGGCGACAACACCACTGACAGCATCGCGAAGTTTATCTATTCTCACCTGTTGTAATCAGGCGGTAATCGATACGCTCTTAATTTGTGCGTACAACCACAGGCCAGGTTTGATGCCCAGCTCATCTCTGGCCCATGGGCTGATTCTTGCCCACAACGTTTTACCGCCCACCTCAAGCTGAACTTCCACCTGCCCGTTATCGTCATAACACTGCGCGACCTTCGCGCGTAATACGTTGCGAATACTGGTTTGCTGCGGCGGTTGTAATACCAGTGAAACATCAGATGCCTGAATGCGGATACGCAGCACGCTTTGCAGCGGCTCATCGAGCTTGTTTACCCACAGATGCTGATCGCCGAGCGCCAGCGCGGTCATGGCATAATGCGGGTGGTGCTCCAGCACACTGACTTTCAGAATACTGCTCTGTTGTTCCTTTGGCAGCCAGGGGTGCATAACGCTACTGCCCCAGACATCTTCCAGCGAGCCAAACGCTTTTACCTGCCCGTTTTCCAGCACCATCACTTTATCGGCCAGATGCAAAATCTCATCCAGAGAGTGGCTGACATATAGCATAGGAATATTGATTTCACGCGCAAGGCGTTGCAGGTAAGGCAACAGTTCCCGTTTACGCGGAATATCCAGCGACGCTAACGGTTCATCCAGCAGCAACAACTCCGGTGCGGTAAGCAACGCCCGACCAATAGCTACACGCTGTTTTTCACCGCCGGAAAGGCTACCCGGCAAACGGTCAAGCAACGGCTCAATTCCCAGCAGCGCTACCAGCTTATTAAACTGTCCGGTCATGCTTTTCGCCATGCCGTAGCGCAGATTACCGCGTACCTTATAATGCGGGAACAGTCGCGCATCCTGGAAAACGTAGCCCACCCGGCGTTTTTCAGGAGTTAAGCAGACTCCCTTTTCAACGTCATTCAACACCCGACCGTTGAGTACAATGCGTCCGGATTGCGGCTTAGTCAGTCCGCTAATCGCGTTAATCAGCGATGTTTTACCTGCGCCGGAAACGCCAAAAATAGCCGTAATACCGCTGGCAGGCAGCGTTTCATTGAGCGTCAGACAGTGGGTTCCTAACGTCTGAGAGAAATTAAGTTCCAGCATGATTATCGCCCCGTCCGCTCGCGGCTAATCCGCGCCAGCCATTCAGAAATAAGCAGTGAAATCAAAGCCAGCACAATAGAAATAATGCATAACCTTGCCGCCGCGCTTTCGCCGCCAGGCGTCTGGATTAGGGTATACATCGCAGAAGGGATCGTGCGAGTTTCACCTGGAATGTTGGAAACAAAGGTAATGGTCGCACCGAACTCACCGAGTGATCGGGCAAACGCCAGTACTGTACCAACAATGATCCCAGGCAGCATCAATGGTAATGTGATGGTCAGGAATACGCGCCAGCGTCCAGCGCCCAACGTTCGAGCTGCCTGCTCCAGTTTGACGTCGACTGCCTCGAGAGCCAGACGGATAGCCCGCACCATGAGTGGGAAGGACATCACTGCCGCGGCAAGAACTGCACCGCGCCAGCTAAACGCAAAGGTAATACCAAACCAGTCATACAACCGCTCGCCGATAAATCCGCGCCGCCCCATGGCGATCAATAACAGATAACCCACTACCACCGGCGGCAGAACCAGAGGCAAATGCAAAACGCTGTCGAGCAGCGCTTTACCTGGAAACTTGCATCGCACAAGCAACCAGGCAAAGAAGATCCCAAACGGCAGACTAAACAGCACGGCCAGGGAAGAAACTTTCAGGCTCAGTATAACGGCCTGCCATTCAGGATCGCTGAGTATCATTACTTGGTCGTAAATCCATAACGTTTAAAGATTTCAGAAGCCTGCGGTCCTTTCAGGTAATCATAGAACGCGCTGACCGTTGCGTTTTTGTGCCCATCAACAATCGCGACAGGGTATTCCACTTTTTTGTGTGAATCTTCCGGGAAAGTCGCCACAACTTTTACGCCTTTGCTGGCAACAGCATCGGAACCGTAAACGATCCCCAGCGGCGCTTCATTACGCTCTACCAGCGCCAGCGCACCACGGACGTCTTCAGCAGGCGCCAGTTTTGGTGCCAGGGTATCCCATGCTCCCAGTTTTTGCAGCGCTTCTTTGGCATAAATGCCCGCCGGAACATGTTCCGGGTCACCAACAGCCAGACGTCCACCGTTCAACAGACTGGTCCAGTTAGTTTTGCTGTCAATGGTAAAGTCTTTCTGTTCACTAGCTTTAGGAGCCACAACAACCAGGCTGTTCCCAAGCAGCGTCTTACGCGTTGCAGTATCGATAGACTTCTTCTCTACCGCATAATCCATCCATTTCTGGTCGGCAGAAATAAATAGATCGGCTGGTGCTCCAGCTTCAATCTGACGCGCCAGCGTAGAAGATGAGGCAAAAGAGGAGACAACATCGACATTCTTTTCTTTTTTATAAACCGCTGCAATGTCCTGCATCGCGTTTGTCAACGAAGCCGCTGCGAACACCGTAATTTTACCTTCATCCGCCAGCGCATGCCCGGCAACAGAAAGAGAGAGCGTTGCCCCTGCAAACAAGCGTAACCATGAACGTGCCATCTGTAACTCCTTTGAGTTTCGTTATGTATGCAACAATATAACGATTAAACCAGGGTTTTCCCAGTGGTTATTGATACCAATTAGAGGTTACACAAAGAAAATATCGGCAAGAAAAGCAGGATCTTGAGGAACGATGCACAAAGGATTTCGAGTGATATTGAGCGGAGGCAAATAACAAAAATGCGACTTAAAGGACGAAGAAGATAAAACGCCCGACTGAGCGGGCGTTTGGGGAATCAATGATTCTGTCTGGACTGGTCTTTCTGACCGATACCGGAAAAAATGTTGAACACTTCACCCAGTCCGTAAATCAGACCCAGAATGACGGCCATTACCACAGGTACCATGATTACGGCGAATACCAGACTTTTCAATAACTCTAACATGGTCAACTCCAGATATAGTCCTTAGTTGTATTCTAACCACATAACGTAGAAAAGCACTCCCCTTTTGTGCTGTCGGCTTTGCGCGCGCGCGGTTTTCCGTCACAATACCCTTTTTTGCCAGGAGCTCGTTATGCAGGCCGAAATCCTCCTTACCCTGAAACTTCAGGAAAAACTGTTTGCCGATCCCCGCCGCATTTCTCTGCTAAAGCACATTGCGCTTTCCGGCTCCATCAGCCAGGGCGCGAAGGATGCGGGCATCAGTTATAAAAGTGCCTGGGATGCCATTAACGAAATGAATCAGCTCAGCGAGCAGACGTTGGTTGATCGTGCTACTGGTGGCAAAGGCGGCGGCGGCGCGGTATTGACCCGTTATGGTCAGCGCCTGATTCAACTGTATGATTTACTCGCACAAATTCAACAAAAGGCGTTTGATGTTCTGAGCGATGACGATGCGCTCCCGCTCAATAGCTTGCTGGCGGCTATCTCCCGTTTTTCACTGCAAACCAGTGCCCGAAATCAGTGGTTTGGCACTATTACCGCTCGCGACCACAATCAGGTTCAGCAGCATGTCGATGTCCTGCTGGCCGATGGCGAAACGCGGCTAAAAGTCGCACTGACGGCGCAAAGCGGTGAACGTCTCGGGCTTGAAGAAGGCAAAGAAGTTCTGGTTCTGCTTAAAGCACCGTGGGTAGGGATTACGCAGGATAAACGCGTGGCTCAGGCCGCTGACAACCAGTTGCAAGGGACAATTAGCCATATTGAGCGCGGGACAGAACAGTGCGAGGTGTTAATGACCCTACCCGATGGCCAAACGCTATGTGCCACCCTGCCACGTGAAGAGGCGGCAGACCTGACAGAAGGCACCGCTGTGACAGCGTATTTCAATGCCGACCGAGTGATTATCGCCACGTTGTGCTAAGTCGATTGACATCGACCCGCAGAACACGTATCCCTGTTATTAATCGCTGCAATAAATGGGATACAAAATGTCATCGTTGCAAATTTCGCAAGGCACGTTTCGTCTGAGTGACACGAAAACGCTGCAGTTGAATACCTTTGTTTTGAACGCAGGTGATAGCTGGGCGTTTGTTGGCTCTAATGGCAGCGGGAAATCCGCACTGGCCCGGGCACTGGCGGGAGAGCTACCGCTACTCAAAGGTGAACGCCAGTGCCACTTCACGCGTATAACCCGACTCTCATTTGAGCAGCTACAAAAGCTGGTCAGCGATGAATGGCAGCGTAACAATACCGATCTTCTTAGTCCGGGTGAAGACGATACCGGACGAACCACCGCAGAGATTATCCAGGCTGAAGTTAACGATCCCGCCCGTTGTTCAACGCTGGCGCAACAGTTTGGTATTACCTCCCTGCTCGACCGACGTTTCAAATACCTCTCTACCGGTGAAACACGCAAAGCTTTACTTTGTCAGGCGCTGATGTCGGAACCGGAGTTACTGATACTTGATGAACCGTTTGACGGGCTGGACGTTGCGTCACGTCAACAGTTAGCGGATCTGCTCGCTTCGTTGCATCAGACGGGCTATACGCTGGTACTGGTCCTCAACCGCTTTGATGAAATTCCAGACTTCGTGCAGTTTGCAGGCGTGCTTGCCGATTGCACATTGACAGAAAGCGGCGAGAAAGCCGACTTACTGCAACAGGCGCTGATTGCCCAACTTGCTCACAGCGAACAACTTGACGGTATTACGTTGCCCGAGCCTGATGAACCTTCAGTCAGCCTCGCACTTCCCACAGACGATGCCCGCATTGTGCTCAAAGATGGCGTAGTCTCTTATAATGATCGTCCTATCCTCCATGGCCTGAGCTGGCAGGTAAAGCCGGGTGAACACTGGCAAATTGTCGGCCCTAATGGCGCAGGGAAATCGACCCTGCTCAGTTTAATTACCGGCGATCATCCGCAAGGTTATAGCAACGATCTGACCCTGTTCGGCCGCCGACGTGGCAGCGGTGAAACCATCTGGGATATTAAAAAGCACATTGGCTATGTCAGCAGCAGTCTGCATCTGGATTACCGGGTGAGTACCACGGTGCGCAACGTTATTCTCTCGGGTTTCTTTGATTCAATCGGCATCTATCAGGCGGTTTCAGACCGGCAACATAAGCTGGCGCAACGTTGGTTAGACATTTTGGGAATGGATAAACGCACTGCGGATGCCCCGTTCCACAGTCTTTCCTGGGGACAGCAACGGCTGGCACTGATTGTCCGCGCGCTAGTCAAGCATCCTACTCTGCTGATCCTCGACGAACCGTTGCAAGGGCTGGACCCGCTAAATCGTCAGTTGATCCGCCGTTTTGTCGATATCCTTATCAGTGAAGGAGAAACTCAGTTGTTGTTTGTTTCTCACCACGCCGAAGATGCGCCAACCTGTATAACTCATCGACTGGAGTTTATCCCTGAGGGCGATATCTATATCTATCGACAAACATCCCTGCGTTAGTTTTCATTCGCTGGCATTTAGAGGCGCCTTTTTTCACGATCTTTTTCGGATAAAAGGCGCAATCATTAAGAAACTCTATGAGTTACAATCAAATAATTGACGTCAATTTGTGATTTTATCCAAGTGTAAACGATTCCACTAATTTATTCCATGTCACACTTTTCGCATCTTTGTTATGCTATGGTTATTGCATACCATAGGCTTAACGGAGCGAATTATGAGAGTATTGGTTACAGGTGGTAGCGGTTACATAGGAAGCCACACTTGTGTGCAGTTACTGAAAAACGGTCACGACGTCGTGATCCTTGATAACCTCTGCAACAGTAAGCGCAGCGTCCTGCCGGTGATCGAACGTTTAGGTGGAAAGCATCCGACCTTCGTTGAAGGTGATATTCGTAACGAAGCACTGCTCACCGAAATTCTGCACGATCATGCCATTGATACGGTCATTCACTTTGCTGGCCTGAAGGCTGTTGGTGAATCTGTCACCAAACCGCTGGAGTACTACGACAACAACGTGAACGGTACTCTGCGTCTGGTAAACGCTATGCGCGCTGCTAACGTGAAGAACTTCATATTCAGTTCCTCCGCAACAGTCTATGGCGATCAGCCAAAAATTCCTTACGTTGAAAGTTTCCCCACTGGTACTCCGCAAAGCCCGTACGGCAAAAGCAAACTGATGGTGGAGCAGATCCTGACCGATCTGCAAAAAGCACAACCAGAGTGGAGCATTGCCCTACTGCGCTACTTCAATCCGGTTGGCGCACACCCATCAGGTGATATGGGTGAAGATCCGCAAGGTATTCCAAATAATCTGATGCCTTACATCGCTCAGGTTGCCGTTGGCCGCCGCGAGTCTCTTGCCGTATTTGGCAACGACTACCCTACCGAAGATGGCACTGGCGTTCGTGATTATATCCACGTGATGGATCTCGCTGACGGTCACGTTGCCGCCATGGAAAAACTGGCTGGTATTCAGGGCGTGCATATTTACAACCTCGGAGCCGGCGTCGGCAGCAGCGTTCTGGACGTGGTCAACGCCTTCAGCAAAGCCTGCGGTAAACCAGTTAACTACCATTTTGCGCCACGCCGTGACGGCGATCTTCCTGCTTACTGGGCTGATGCCAGCAAAGCTGACCGCGAACTGAACTGGCGGGTTACCCGTACGCTGGATGAAATGGCACAGGATACCTGGCACTGGCAGTCACGCCATCCGCAAGGATACCCGGACTAAGGATTTGTCATGACACAATTTAATCCCATCGATCATCCACATCGCCGCTTTAACCCACTTACCGGGCAGTGGATACTCGTTTCGCCACATCGCGCTAAGCGTCCCTGGCAAGGGGCGCAGGAAACACCGTCTAAGCAGGTTTTGCCCGCTCATGATCCGGACTGTTTCCTGTGTGCGGGCAACACACGCGTCACTGGCGATAAAAATCCGAATTACACGGGTACCTTTGTCTTTACCAATGATTTTGCTGCCCTGATGTCCGATACCCCGGACGCGCCAGACAGCCACGATCCATTGATGCGTTGCCAGAGCGCACGCGGTACCAGCCGCGTTATTTGCTTCTCGCCCGATCACAGTAAAACGTTGCCGGAACTCAGCGTTCCTGCGCTGACGGAAATAGTGAAAACCTGGCAAGAACAGACAGCAGATCTGGGGAAAACCTACCCCTGGGTTCAGGTGTTTGAAAATAAAGGCGCGGCGATGGGCTGCTCAAACCCGCATCCACACGGGCAGATTTGGGCCAATAGTTTCCTGCCCAACGAAGCCGAACGCGAAGACAGGCAGCAAAAAGCATATTTCACCGAACAGGGCACGCCAATGCTGTTCGATTATGTCCAGCGTGAACTGACGGATGGCAGCCGTACGGTTGTGGAGACCGAACACTGGCTGGCGGTAGTACCTTACTGGGCAGCATGGCCGTTCGAAACGCTACTGCTGCCGAAAGCACATGTGCTGCGTATTACCGATTTGACCGACGAGCAACGTACCGACCTGGCGCTGGCACTGAAAAAACTGACCAGTCGATACGACAACCTGTTCCAGTGCTCTTTCCCCTATTCCATGGGATGGCACGGTGCGCCATTTAATGGCGAAGAAAATGAGCACTGGCAGTTGCATGCGCATTTTTATCCGCCCCTGCTGCGTTCCGCTACCGTACGTAAATTTATGGTCGGTTACGAAATGCTGGCGGAAACCCAGCGCGACCTGACGGCAGAACAAGCCGCTGAACGTCTGCGTGCGGTCAGCGACATCCATTTTCGCGAATCCGGAGTTTAAATAATGAGTCTGAAAGAAAAAACACAATCTCTGTTTGCAGAAACTTTTGGCTACCCTGCCACCCACACTATTCAGGCTCCGGGTCGCGTTAATTTGATTGGCGAACATACCGATTATAACGACGGTTTCGTCCTGCCTTGCGCCATCGACTACCAAACCGTTATCAGTTGTGCGACGCGGGACGATCGCAAGGTCCGCGTGATCGCAGCTGACTACGACAATCAGATTGATGAGTTCTCTCTTGATGCACCGATTATCGCCCATGACAGCCAGCAATGGTCAAACTATGTGCGTGGCGTCGTGAAACATCTGCAAAAGCGTAATAACACTTTTGGCGGTGCCGATCTGGTGGTTAGCGGCAATGTGCCACAGGGCGCGGGCTTAAGTTCCTCCGCCTCGCTGGAGGTGGCCGTAGGCACCGTGTTCCAGCAGCTTTATCATCTGCCGCTCGATGGCGCACAGATTGCCCTGAACGGTCAGGAAGCCGAAAACCAGTTTGTTGGTTGTAACTGCGGCATCATGGATCAGCTAATCTCCGCACTGGGCAAAAAAGATCATGCGCTACTGATCGACTGCCGTACGCTGGGCACTAAAGCGGTTTCCATGCCTGAAGGTGTTGCTGTCGTGATCATCAACAGCAACTTTAAACGTACGCTGGTTGGCAGTGAGTACAACACCCGTCGTGAACAATGCGAAACCGGCGCGCGTTTCTTCCAGCAACCAGCACTGCGTGATGTCAGCCTTGAGACATTTAACACCGTCGCGCACGAACTGGATCCGATCGTAGCCAAACGCGTTCGCCACGTGATCACAGAAAATGCCCGCACCGTTGAAGCGGCAGACGCACTGGAAAAAGGCGATCTGCTGCGTATGGGCCAACTGATGGCAGAATCTCATGCTTCAATGCGCGATGACTTCGAAATCACCGTGCCGCAGATTGATACGCTTGTCGAGATTGTTAAAGCGACCATCGGCGATCAGGGCGGTGTGCGCATGACCGGCGGCGGTTTTGGCGGCTGCATTGTGGCGCTGATCCCGCAAGCTCTGGTTCCTGCCGTACAGCAGGCTGTCGCCACACAGTACGAAGCAAAAACAGGTATCAAAGAGACCTTCTACGTCTGTAAACCTTCACAAGGAGCCGGACAGTGCTGAATGAAATTCCCGTACTGGCCCCCGACGGCCAGCCGTTTCGCCTGCTAACCCTGCGTAATGACGCAGGGATGGTTGTCACCTTGATGGACTGGGGCGCGACTCTTTTGTCTGCCCGCATTCCGCTCAGCGATGGTAGCGTGCGCGAAGCATTGCTTGGCTGTGCCAGCCCGGAGCAATACCCGGATCAGGCCGCGTTTCTGGGCGCTTCAATAGGTCGCTATGCTAACCGTATCGCTAACAGTCGTTACACTTTCTCTGGTGAAATCATCGAATTACTGCCAAGCCAGGGTGAAAACCAGCTACATGGCGGGCCAGACGGTTTCGATAAACGACGCTGGCAGATAGTGAATCAAAACGACCGTCAGGTGTTGTTTGCATTAACGTCTGAAGATGGCGACCAGGGCTTCCCTGGCCATCTTTGCGCAACGGCGCAGTACCGCCTGACTGACGATAATCGCATTTCGATCACCTACCGCGCGACGGTCGATAAGCCCTGCCCGGTGAATATGACGAATCACGTTTATTTTAATCTCGACGGTGACAAAACCGATGTTCGTCAACATAAGCTACAGATTTTGGCCGATGAGTACCTGCCGGTTGATGAAACAGGGATCCCACGCGCTGGTCTGAAATCCGTTGCGGAAACCTCTTTTGATTTCCGCGCACCAAAAGTTATCGATAGCGAATTTTTGGCCGACGACGACCAGCGCAAGGTTAAGGGATACGATCATGCCTTCTTGCTACAGGCACAGGGCGATATCCGCAAACCGGTCGCTCACCTGTGGTCACAGGATGAAAAACTGCACATGGAGGTCTACACCTCTGCTCCGGCATTGCAGTTCTACTCCGGGAATTTCCTCGGCGGCACCCCCTCTCGTGGACCAGAAGCTTATGCCGACTGGCAGGGTCTGGCGCTGGAAAGTGAATTCCTGCCGGACAGCCCGAATCATCAGGAATGGCCTCAACCAGACTGCTTCCTGCGCCCTGGCGAAGAGTACGCCAGCGTGACGGAATACCGATTTATTCCTGCCTGATAATTAACCGTAACGAGTCCGATAGCGTAAGTTTATCGGGCTCGTTGTTTATTACCCACATCAAACCCGCTCATAATCCCACCGTTCAAAGACAAAATAGCAACCTTGAGTTCACAAGAACCTTACACTGTGTCGCTATTTTCGCTATGGTTATGCGTAAGCATTGCCGCTGACGCATCACGGCAATATAATGAGAATTATTATCATTCGATAAAGCTTGAGGAGTGAGAGTATGGCTGTAACTAAGCTGGTTCTGGTACGTCACGGTGAAAGTCAGTGGAACAACGAAAACCGCTTCACCGGTTGGTATGATGTCGATCTGTCAGAGAAAGGCGTGGGCGAAGCAAAGGCAGCAGGTAAACTGCTGAAAGAGGAAGGCTACAGCTTCGATTTTGCTTACACCTCTGTGCTGAAACGTGCCATCCACACCCTGTGGAACGTGCTGGATGAACTGGATCAGGCCTGGCTGCCTGTTGAAAAATCCTGGAAACTGAATGAGCGTCACTACGGTGCGCTGCAGGGTCTGAACAAAGCAGAAACCGCAGAAAAATACGGTGACGAGCAGGTTAAACAATGGCGTCGTGGTTTTGCGGTAACCCCGCCAGAACTGACCAAAGACGATGAGCGCTATCCGGGTCACGATCCGCGTTATGCACAACTGACCGACAAAGAGCTACCGCTAACTGAAAGCCTGGCGCTAACCATCGATCGTGTTATCCCATACTGGAACGAAACCATTCTGCCGCGCATGAAAAGCGGTGAGCGCGTGATTATCGCCGCTCACGGTAACTCCCTGCGTGCGCTGGTGAAGTACCTGGATAATATGGGCGAAGATGAAATTCTGGAACTCAACATTCCGACCGGTGTACCGCTGGTGTATGAGTTTGACGAAAACTTCAAACCAATCAAACATTACTATCTGGGTAACGCCGACGAAATCGCAGCAAAAGCTGCTGCCGTTGCCAACCAGGGTAAAGCGAAGTAATGTATTTTGCCCGGTAGCGCAAGCTTACCGGGCCTACTATTGCTTATTCTGCTGTTCTTTTTATACATCAATCACGCCGTCGAGTATCACCTGCGGCCTTCCCTGTGAACACCGTTCTACACGACCCCGAACATTGTACACTTCAGCCAAACTCTCTGCGGTAATGACCTCCTCAGGCTCACCGCTGGCAACCAGTTTCCCGTCTTTGAGCATTAACACGTATTCGCTATGGCGCAGCGCGATATTAATATCATGTACCACAACTACGGTGACCATATTGCGCGCCAGTGTTTCGCGATGGATTAAATCCATCACGTGGAACTGATAGTTTAAATCCAGTGCACTGAGTGGTTCATCTAACAACAGCAGGTCAGGTCGACGGATCAAAGACTGCGCCAGACCGACCAGTTGTCGCTGCCCACCAGAAAGTTGATCGAGGTAGTGCAGCGCCAGATGCGCAATCCCAAGTTGTTCAAGTATTGCCAGCGCCTGAGCGTTGCTGCTTTCATCATCTCTTCTACAGGACGCCCGCTGTGCAGCGATAATTGACTCCAGCACATGCAAATGAACACCCTGCGGCAGCGACTGTGGTAAAAACACCACCTTCTCAGCACGTTTAGCAAACGGCAACGATGTTAAATTCTCATCGTCAAGAATCACCTCACCGCTGGCTTTATTCAACCCTGCCAGCGAACGTAGCAATGTTGACTTCCCGCAACCGTTAGGTCCCAGTAATACAGTGATTTTACCCCGTGGCAGCTCGGCGACATTGAGATTATGAATCACTGGTTGTTTAGGATATCCCGCGTCCACTCCCCGGAGAATTAGCCCACTCATGACATGCTCCCCCGATGCCGCAGAATAATGCTCAGGAAAAAGGGGACCCCCACCAGCGATGTGACTATTCCAACAGGGATAATGATACCGGGAATAATGTTCTTCGACGCAATAGAGGCCAGCGAGAGCACCAGTCCCCCCGTCAGTACACTCCCGGGCAGGTAAAAACGATGGTCTTCACCAAATAGCATGCGTGAAATATGCGGTGCAACCAGCCCGATAAAGCCGATGGGGCCTACAAAAGCCACCGACAACGTCGACAATAAGCTGATGCGCAGAAGCGATGACAGGCGTAGCCGCCGCACATCAATGCCAAAACTCATCGCCCGATCTTCGCCCAGGCGCAGCGCCGTGAGTTGCCAGGCGCTACGCATTGACCATGGAAAGACAATGACAACAGCGACGGCCAGTACGCCAAGTTTTTCCCACGAAGCGCGGGCCAGACTACCCATTGTCCAGAAAACCAGTCCCTGTAGTGTGTCTTCATCGGCAACAAACTGCATCATTGACACCAGCGCGTTAAAGGTAAAGACCAGCGCAATGCCAAACAGCACCACACCGGATGTTGCTACACGGGTCCAGCGGGTGATGCCGTCAAGCAGTAAGGCGGAGAGCAGCGCAAAAATAAAGGCATTCGCAGGGATAAACCACGTGGCGGATACCCCCGGAATACCAATACCCAATACAATCGCCAGTGCCGCACCAAAGGCTGCCGCAGACGAGACACCAAGCGTAAACGGGCTCGCCAACGGGTTATTTAAGATAGTTTGCATCTCCGCCCCCGCCAGTCCGAGCGCCATTCCCACCAACAACGCCATTAGCGCGTAAGGTAAGCGGATATCCCAGACTATTACGCGGGTTCCGGCGTTGACACTTAGCGGATGGAGTAGCGCTTGCCAGAGATCGGCAAGAGCCAGGCCAGACGGGCCAAGGGTCGAATCCAGCACCAATGAGGCTGCTATCGCCAAAATAATCACCAGCGCCAGCACCCATCGCTTACGGATAACAAGACGATAGCGTTCGTCAATTGACTCCCGCATCTGTATATCAGCAGATGACGACATCATTTTCCTTATCTGCCGAATCATTTCGGCGGAGTGAGCACATCACTGACCTGTGAGTCACTGAGCGAGATACCAAAAAAATCGTGATAAAAATCAATAACTTCCTGGCGCATATCTATGTCAACAAAACGTTGTGGGTAAAGCGTTTTAGCCAGCCAGAGAAATTGCAGCGCCTCTTCGCTGGTCTCCCGACACCACCAGAACATACCTTTCGGATTAACATAGACTCGATGATGAATCACTGCATCGACTTGCGCCCACTGAGGGGAAGCCATAATGGCTTCTGCGTCGCGTTTATTCATTGCTACAATAACCGCCGGATTAGCCGCAACGATCTGTTCCAGCGCCACCTCCCCCGTTCGGTTTGATTTGCTGTCAAACCAGTGCTCAGCAATATTCCTTGCCCCAGCCAGATCCATCCAATCCTGATTAAGAGAGGGGCGACCGCTGGTTGTCAGCGGGTTGCCCATACTGTGATATATCGTCACTCGCTGATTGTCAGAAAGATCTTTTAAACGGTCCTTCACCAGCCCCACGTTATGGTCAAAATAGCGTTGGTAACGCAAGGCTTTCTGCTGAGCATCAGGTCCAAGAACATCCGCCGTTTTCTGTACCCGGGACGTTAATGCAGTCATGGAATTCGCTTCGAAGGCAAGAATACGCACACCAGCCTGCTGGAGTAATGATTCGCCTGGTACAGTCATCGATTTCGGCACGAATAACAGTTGCGTACCAAGCGAGATAATTTGCTCCGGATCCAACTCATGACCGCTGTTAACACTGACGACAGCGACATCATCAATACGCGGTAAACTCTGGCGGAAAAGCGGTATTTTCTTCGCTATCATTGATGTACCAACAATATTTTCGCCATAACCTAACATAGTGATAATGGTGTTTTGTGCAGGCCATGGCGATGCGATACGGACATCGCTTTGCGGTTGTGCGGCAAATAAGCTCCCCGCCACCAGACAGATCAGTGCGGGGAAAATACGGGTTAACGTCATCATTCCAGCCTTTAGAAATCTAACGTCACGGAAGCACGAACTTCGCGTCCGCTGCCGATAAATGCGCTCGGCGAACCGTTATCACCATCAGTCCCTGACGGGAAGATGGAGGCCCAGTAATGCTTATCGAACACGTTGTTCACGACAACCCGGAAGGTGGTAGGCACATTGCTGATTTTGGTTGTATAGCGAGTTCCTAAATCCCACGTGGTGTAGCTGCCAGCCCACGCGGTATTAGTGTCGTTAGCCGCTCGCTTACCGGTGTAGTGAATATTCGCGCTATAAACCCATTGCGGTATAGAAGGTAAACTGTATTCAGCCAACATATTAGCCTGTACTTTGGGAACCCCGACCACCTGCTTGTCGCTGGTTGAATCGCTGGCCGTATCTTTCAATTTTGGATTGAGGAACGTCACACCACTATAAACGTTTAATCCCTGCCAGACGTTTCCGGATGCAGTCAGTTCCAGACCATTATTTACCTGATTACCCTGTTCTTTATAGACATCATCATTGGGATCTACATAGGCAAAAGGACGTTCGAGCCGGAACAGAGCCGCGCCCAAATTCAACCCTGAAACATCCGCTTTAAGCCCTACTTCATATTGCTTACTGCGGTACGGATCCAGCGTTTGTCCGGCATTTTTCACATCGCTGTTGATTGGTGCGGTTCCCCCCTGTTCAAGGGACTCTGCATAGCTAATATAGGTCATCACATTTGGCGTAATTTTATACATCAGCGCCGCATTCGGACTTAATCCATCCTCATCAATCTGGCTGGTTTTATGCCCGTTCTTATTATAACTCTGTGACTGGATCCAACTCTGGCTGAGGTAAAACATTGTTGACCATTTCGGTGTCAACGTGATCGTATCGCCCACGGTAATACTCTGTTGTGTATTCACTCCGGATTTATAGCGGTCACCGCTGGTTCTGATTTTTCCGTCGCCTTTCTCCGTCATCTCCGAAGGGTCATACATGTTAGTGGTGCCCCAGTTATAAGAAGAGCCGGTGCCTTTTGCACTGTACAAAGACCAAACATAACCCGTAGTTGAAAGTGCAATATCGTGCCCAATGGAGCCAGTATCCACATGACCATTGAGAGTGGCAGTATTGCTCAGTACACGAAAACGCCCCGCTGCAGTGGAGTCTTTCATCGTGCGGCTGATATCACCCTGATCATTTATTATTTTGCTCGATACGCTGCGCATCGCGCGATCCGCCTGCTGCCAGCCAACACCAGCCGTTACCGACCAGTCATCATTCAGATAATGAATCAGCCGTGTACTGACGGTATCCGTCGTCAGATCGTTACCGGCAGTACTGAGTGCAAGATTCTTATTTTTGGGATCAGGCGCAGAAGGTAATTTAATACCTGGACCATAGCTGAAGCTGCCCGGATATCCTTTCTGGACAAACTCATAGTGACTGGCATCCAACTGCAACTGCGTACCGGGTTGAATATTCCAGTCCATCGCCACGGAGAGAAGCTTACGACGCAACGTACTATCGTCCAGGTTTCCTTCCCCTTCCTCATTCAGGATATTAACGCGATAGCCAAAACGGTTGTCATCATCAATATGCCCTCCCAGATCAACGTGCCCGGTGAACGCACTGCGACTCTGATAACCCAGAGTCACTTCACGTAGCGTCTCTTCCGTCGGACGTTTTGCAATAAAATTAAATTGCCCCGCCGGGCTGGCCGGGCCATACAATGCCCCCGTCAGGCTATTCAGTACATCCAGACGTTCCAGTGTTTCAACCGGGAACGCTGTTGTTGAAACAATATTCAGGCCATCCAGGCGACTGTTGGCAACGACGCTACCCTGCATACCACGGCTTTGCGGCCTACCAACATCCATACCGCCACGTGCCTGCATTTGCGTACTGGGTGAATATTTCAACAACTCACTCACGCTTTGCGCCTGCTGATTTTCAATCATCATTTTAGTGACCGTGGTCGTCGAATATGGCGTATCGACCCAGGCTTTATTTCCCTGCGGACCAACATCAATATCATTCGTTTTAAATCCTGCACCGGAAGGCGCAGAAGCTGGATTGCCGGAAGGCTGACTGGTGACGACAATTTCATCTTCAGACGCCGCTTCAGCGTGGACACTTTGGGATGCCAGAGTAATGAGAACAGGCAACAGTGTTGCTAAGTAAGTAGGTTTATTCATTTGTATTATCAATCGTTATGTAAAAATTTATATTACGATCGATATAGGTGTAAAATTTTGATCTCAGTCACGTCAAAACTTTTAAGAGCGTATCTAACTCTTTGTGATTATGAGAAATCAGAGATAAAAAAACCGGCCTGTTTAGCCGGTTTATAAACAAAGAAAAGGGTATTACTCGCCGCGACGAACCTTCACCGCTTTTGCCAGTTGGCGCAGCACAGAGTCAGTATCTTCCCAGCCAATGCAGGCATCGGTAATGCTCTTACCGTAAGTCAGCGGTTCGCCGCTATCCGGGTTCTGATTACCTTCAACCAGATGGCTTTCAATCATCACGCCAATAATCGCTTTTTCGCCACCGGCAATCTGCCCGCACACGTCTTTAGCAACATCCATCTGCTTTTTAAATTGCTTGCTGGAATTCGCATGGCTAAAGTCGATCATGACCTGCGGAGACAGACCCGCTTTGACCAACCCTCCTTTCACGTCAGCAACGTGTTGAGCACTGTAATTCGGCTCTTTGCCCCCGCGCAAAATGATATGGCAATCGCCATTACCACTGGTATTCACAATTGCGGAGTGACCCCATTTGGTCACAGACAGGAAACAGTGCGGCGCACCTGCGGCATTGATTGCATCAATGGCGACTTTAATTGTGCCATCGGTACCATTTTTGAATCCAACCGGGCAGGAAAGACCAGAGGCCAGCTCACGGTGCACCTGGGACTCGGTAGTTCGCGCACCAATCGCGCCCCAGCTCATCAGGTCCGCGAGATATTGCGGGGTGATCATATCAAGGAATTCACCCGCAGCCGGTAAGCCGCTATCGTTAATATCCAGCAGCAACTTACGCGCTATACGCAGACCGTCGTTGATCTGGAAGCTGTTGTCCATATGCGGATCGTTGATTAGCCCTTTCCAGCCCACGGTAGTACGCGGCTTTTCAAAATAGACGCGCATGACGATTTCAAGCTCATCTTTCAACTCTTCACGCAGTGCCAGCAGGCGAGCAGCATACTCTTTGGCTGCAGCCGGATCATGAATAGAACACGGTCCGATAACAACCAGCAAACGATCGTCGCTCCCTTTCAGGATCTTATGGATCGCCTTACGGGCGTGAGCAACCGTATTTGCGGCATTTTCAGTAGCAGGGAATTTTTCCAGCAGTGCGACTGGCGGTAATAACTCGTTGATCTCTTTAATACGTAAATCGTCGTTCTGATAATTCATGATTATTCCAGCGTTGCCATACTTATATAAATGAATGCAATCCCTCCAATCTATATCTTCAATCATAAAGTGTAAACGGGGTTTTACAGTTTGGACGGATTAATCCTGGAATCAATCAAAAAAACGCAATAAAGTAGCGAAAAACGAGATCTAAACTACAATTTTTAACTGTAACAACTTACTTTTTCATTATTTTCAAGATTCTATGCTGGTTTTTATTTCCATACTGAAACATTAAACCACACCCTGACGATTTAACTGGCACATGCACTGTTGGAAGAGGTTATCCAACATATTGACCATTACAGGAGCATATTATGCAAATGACAATGACAAAGCTGGCCTCACTCTTTCTTACTGCAACTCTTAGCCTCGCCAGCGGCGCAGCGCTGGCTGCAGAAACAAACGCTCAGTCCAATAACGGCCAGGCAAATTCTTCGGCGGATGCTGGTCAAGTAGCACCTGACGCCCGTGAAAACGTTGCACCAAATAACGTCAACAATAACAAAATCAATTCGGGTGGAACCATGCTGCACCCGAACGGTTCATCGATGAACCATGAAGGAATGACAAAAGACGAGGTGCACAAAAACTCTATGTGTAAAGACGGTCGCTGTCCGGATGTGAATAAGAAGGTCGAGACCGGAAACGGCATCAATAATGATGTCGATACCAAAACTGATGGTACCACTCAGTAAAGCTAAAATATGGCTAATAACAGGAGAGCAAAAGCTCTCCTTTTTAATTTTGTCAGCCCAAACCCGGTATGATGTCATACAGTAAAGATGAGAATAACAAAGGGATGACACTATGGCTCACTCGCACACTCATACTTCCCCGGACCAGCACAAAGATAACAATGCCCGTCGACTGCTGTTCGCATTCTGTATTACAGCAGGATTTATGCTGGTTGAGGTGGTGGGAGGAATACTTTCAGGCTCTCTGGCGCTACTGGCGGATGCCGGGCACATGCTTACCGATGCGGCTGCGCTACTTTTCGCACTGCTGGCCGTCCAGTTTTCCCGTCGTCCTCCCACTATCCGCCACACATTCGGCTGGCTGAGACTCACCACACTGGCCGCGTTTGTTAACGCTATTGCGCTGGTGGTGATCACTATTTTAATCGTCTGGGAAGCGATTGAGCGCTTCCATACGCCCCGACCAGTAGCTGGCGGAATGATGATGGTTATCGCCATCGCGGGTTTGCTGGCTAATGTACTCGCCTTCTGGGTTCTGCATCGCGGAAGTGAAGAGAAAAACCTCAACGTCCGCGCCGCTGCACTACACGTGATGGGCGATTTACTCGGTTCGGTAGGTGCGATTATCGCTGCGCTGATCATTATATGGACCGGCTGGACGCCTGCGGATCCCATTCTTTCTATCCTGGTTTCCGTGCTGGTACTGCGCAGCGCCTGGCGTTTATTGAAAGATAGCGTGAATGAATTGCTGGAAGGTGCGCCGCTTGCACTGGATATTGCTGCACTACAGCGCCACCTTAGTCGGGATATTCCTGAAGTTCGCAATGTGCATCACGTGCACGTCTGGATGGTGGGAGAAAAACCGGTAATGACATTGCATGTGCAGGTGATCCCACCGCACGATCATGATGCCTTGCTGGAGCGCATTCAGCACTTCCTGACGCATCACTATCAAATTGAACACGCGACCATTCAGATGGAGTATCAGCCATGTAATGGACCGGACTGTCACCTTTATCAGGGACTGTCCGGTCATTCACATCACCATCACTAATGGGAAAGCGCGCGTGAGCCGCGTTCGCGCGCGCTGTTTATCCACATCCTGCTACCGTTGAGGGCGATAACCGTCAGGATCATATATTCCAGCGACATAGCATACACGCCTTGCAGGGCAAAGATCACCACACTGATAACGTTAATGATCACCCACAAAAGCCAGTTCTCGACGTATTTGCGTGTCATCAGGATCATCGCCACAATTGACAGCACCATCATGCAGGAATCCCAGAACGGGAAAGCGTCGGGTTGAAGTTCTGGTGCGGCAACCTGTAACCCCAGCCCCTGCATAATATTCACTGCCATGCGGGTCAAAAACGCAAACACCGGATCGATATACACCGTCATCAAACCAATCGCCACCACGCAAGCAGCCAGCCAACTTAGCGCTTTTGGTAACGGCAGCCAGCGAATTTTCAGTTCAGCCTCATGCTGACTGGTTTGCCGGGACCATGCATACCAGCCGTAGATGTTGGCGGCAAAAAAGAACACCTGTAACAACAGGCTGGCGTAGAGTTGGATCTGAAAAAAAATAATCGCAAATAACGTAACGTTGATCAGACCAAAGAAATAATTGCTGATTTTCTCCAGGCTAGCCAGGCCAATACACAGTAAGCCAGCGACAGTACCTACCGCTTCAATCCATGACAGGTCGTAACCACCTGCACCAATCGGAATATGAACCAGAATATTCTGCGTGCTAAAAAAATCCATCTTTCCCCCCAGAGCGAAACGCGATAATTAAGCTCGTAGTGTAGTCGCAAATTCCAGCATGCGGTTTAACGGCAATAGTGCCCCTTCTCGCAGTGCTGCATCAACCTGTATCTCATGAGCCACTCCACCCTGCTCAAGACCTTCAGCGATCGCCTTAAGGCCGTTCATCGCCATCCACGGACAATGTGCACAGCTGCGACAGGTTGCCCCCTCACCAGCCGTCGGAGCCTCGAGCAACTCTTTATCAGGAACAGCCTGCTGCATTTTGTAAAAAATGCCCCGATCAGTCGCCACAATAAGTTGTCTGTGCGGTAACGTTTTAGCTGCGTTAATTAGCTGACTGGTTGACCCTACTGCATCGGCCATATCAACAATCGACTGAGGGGATTCAGGGTGTACCAGAACAGCGGCGTCAGGATAAAGCCCTTTCATGCGCGTTAATGCCTGGGTCTTAAATTCGTCATGGACAATGCAGGCTCCCTGCCAGCAGAGCACATCCGCACCGGTCTGTTTTTGCACGTAGTTGCCGAGATGTCTGTCCGGTGCCCAGATGATTTTTTCACCTAAACTATCAAGATGTTCAATAAGTTCAACGGCGATACTGGATGTTACCACCCAGTCAGCACGCGCTTTAACGGCGGCTGACGTATTAGCGTAAACCACTACTGTGCGATCCGGGTGAGCATCACAAAATGCGCTGAAGGCGTCGATCGGACAGCCCAAATCTAATGAACACTCCGCCTGCAACGTTGGCATCAGGATAGTTTTTTCCGGGCTAAGAATTTTGGCCGTTTCTCCCATAAATCTGACGCCCGCAACCAGCAGTGTGGATGCTGGGTGTTTTGATCCGAATCGCGCCATCTCAAGTGAGTCAGAAATACAACCGCCGGTCTCTTCAGCCAACTGTTGGATTTCAGGATCGGTATAATAGTGCGCAACCATCACTGCATCGCGCTCTTTCAACAGGCGCTTGATTTTTTCGCGATAGAATTGCTTTTCATCCACACTCAGCGGTGCAGGCTTCGGCGGAAACGGATAGATTGCAGCTTCAGGGTCAAACATCAAGCTCATCATGCTTTCTCGTTTTACTGGCTTAACGAAACAACCGACTTAAAGCGAGATGCACGCTGCAATCGGCTATATTTGTTTTATATGCTAAACAAGATAGCGGATTGGCGTATAAAAGTCACAATAATTGCGTTTGATGAATGCCGGATATGTTTTGTAAGCCTGATAAGCGAAGCGCATCAGGGAAGCAGGTTCGAATCTTATAAATCGCAGATAGCAAAAAGGCGCCTTTAGGGCGCCTTTTTACACTGGTGGGGCGTGCAGGATGACTCGCTTCGCTCGCCCTCCGGGCCGTCGCCGCAAACGGCTCCGTTGTCTCACTTCGTGAGACCCGAACCTGCTGCAGGTTCGAATCTTATAAATCGCAAATAGCAAAAAGGCGCCTTTAGGGCGCCTTTTTACACTGGTGGGGCGTGCAGGATGACTCGCTTCACTCGCCCTCCGGGCCGTCGCCGTAAACGGCTCCGTTGTCTCACTTCGTGAGACCCGAACCTGCTGCAGGTTCGAATCTTATAAATCGTAGATAGCAAAAAGGCGCTTTTAGGGCGCCTTTTTACACTGGTGGGGCGTGCAGGATTCGAACCTGCGACCAATTGATTAAAAGTCAACTGCTCTACCAACTGAGCTAACGCCCCCATATGGGGTTTACTACTTTAACCTTTTCAGGATGGTGGGTCGTGCAGGATTCGAACCTGCGACCAATTGATTAAAAGTCAACTGCTCTACCAACTGAGCTAACGACCCTTTCGGGTATCACCTGAAATATTTTTACTCGACACCAATTTAATAAATTGGTGGGGCGTGCAGGATGACTCGACTTCGTCTCGCCCTACGGGCCGTTGCTGACGCAACGTTATCCTTCACGGCTAACACCTGAGTACGATGTTAATATTGGTGGGGCGTGCAGGATTCGAACCTGCGACCAATTGATTAAAAGTCAACTGCTCTACCAACTGAGCTAACGCCCCGAGTGGTGGGTGATGACGGGATCGAACCGCCGACCCCCTCCTTGTAAGGGAGGTGCTCTCCCAGCTGAGCTAATCACCCGATACTACGCTGGATACTGCTTACTGCTAAGTTAGTGGTGGGCCGTGCAGGATGACTCGGCTTCGCCTCGCCCTTCGGGCCGTTGCTTACGCAACGTTATCCTTCACGTTTTACTACCACTACCTACTTCAATTATTGGTGGGGCGTGCAGGATTCGAACCTGCGACCAATTGATTAAAAGTCAACTGCTCTACCAACTGAGCTAACGCCCCACTTTTCTCGCCGCTTTCGGGCTGTTTGATATCCCTTGGCAACGGCGGCATATATTACTGATTTCAGATTTTAGCGCAACAAAAATTTCGATGTAAATAACTCAACTGCTTAGGAATCACACGACGCGACCAGAAATAACGCGATTTCTGGTCGCATGGTGTGCATTACATCGCGCCAAGGCGTTTTTGCGCTTGTTTAGCGCCATCAGTGCCAGGATATTTAGTGATAACCTGCTGATAAACTGCTTTAGCTTTTGCTGTGTCGCCTTTGTCCTGCATGATGACGCCAACTTTATACATTGCGTCTGCAGCCTTTGGTGATTTCGGGAAGTTTTTAACTACCGAAGCAAAATAGAACGCCGCATCATCTTTTTTACCCTTGTTGTAATTCAACTGACCCAGCCAGTAATTTGCATTGGGCAGGTAAGTCGAATCCGGATATTTTTTGATGAAGTTCTGAAATGCCACAATCGCGTCATCCTGGCGGGATTTATCCTGCACCAGAGCAATTGCTGCATTGTAATCGGTATTAGCATCGCCAGTTTGCGCGGGCACACCTGACGCTGCGGTAGCACCTGCATCAGGCGCAGGGGTTGCTGCCCCGCTCTGATCGCTATCCACAGACTGCGCTGCCGGCGCACTACCGCTGCCAAGATTATTCATCTGCAACAAAATCTGCTTCTGGCGCTCAACAACCTGATTCAGCTGATACTGACTTTCCTGAATTTGACCACGCAGGGAATCAATATCGGACTGATTATCGGAGAGTTGTTGCTGGAGTTGGGTTAAAAGCTGACTGTGAGCGTTAGAAATACGCTCGAGTTGAGTGACACGGTCTTCGACCGAGCCTGAGCCGACACTACTGATTGGCGCCTGAGCAAAAGCGGCCCAGGGGGCCGCTATGCCAACCAGTAACGACAGACTCAACAGGTGATGTCTGAAGTTACTGCTCATGCAATTCTCTTAGTAAACCAGTACGGCACGACGGTTTTTGGAGTAAGCCGCTTCGTCATGACCCAGTACTGCAGGTTTTTCTTTACCGTAAGAAACGATGGAGATCTGGTCAGCAGAAACGCCTTTACCCTGCAGGTACATCTTAACGGCGTTAGCACGACGTTCACCCAGGGAGATGTTGTACTCAGGAGTACCACGTTCGTCCGCATGACCTTCTACGGTGACTTTGTAAGACGGGTTGCTACGCAGGAAGTTAGCGTGCGCATCCAGCATTGCAGCGAAGTCAGAACGGATATCGTACTTATCCAGATCGAAGTAAACGATGTTGTTCTGCTGCAGCTGTTGCATCTGCAGACGCGCTTGCTCTTCGGAGGACATGTTGCCGCTGCCGTTTGCATCCATACCAGTGCCGGCACCCAGCATGCCTTCGCTGCCGTCATTGCTGGCGTTCTTGTTAGAAGAACATGCCGCAATTGCCATAACAGGCAGAGCGATCATCAGCCCTTTCAGCACTTTGTTCAGTTGCATTTCAATGATTCCTTATTAATCAATTATTTATTATCACAGATACGGCGACCAGGCAGGGAATTTAACCTGTCCATCGGTTGCCGGAAGACGCGCCTTGAAACGCCCATCTGTAGAAACCAAATTCAGCACGGATCCCATCCCCTGAGAAGAGCTGTAGATTACCATAGTGCCGTTAGGTGCCAGACTTGGCGTTTCATCCAGGAACGTTGACGACAGAACTTGTACGCCACCCGCTACCAGATCTTGTTTGGCAATGTGTTGCTGCCCACTATTTGAGCTTACCATTACCATAAACTTACCGTCACTGCTTACATCAGCATCCTGGTTTTGCGAACCTTCCCAGGTAATACGCTGCGGAGCACCGCCGTTAACGTTAACTTTATACACTTGCGGACGACCTGCCTGGTCAGAGGTAAAGGCCAGGTTTTGGCTATCCGGGAACCAGGTCGGTTCGGTGTTATTGCTACGACCATCAGTCACCTGACGGATTTGGCCTGAGCCAATATCCATCACATACAGGTTCAGGCTACCCGTTTTAGACAGAGCAAACGCCAGTTTGCTGCCATCCGGAGAGAATGCCGGAGCACCGTTGTGACGCGGGAACGAAGCCACCTGACGAACCGCACCGTTAGACAGCGTCTGGATAACCAGCGCAGAACGTCCGCTTTCAAAGGTTACATAAGCCAGTTTAGAACCGTCCGGAGACCATGCCGGCGACATCAAAGGCTGCGGAGAACGGTGAACAACGAACTGGTTGTAACCATCGTAGTCAGAAACACGTAATTCGTACGGGAACTGGCCGCCGTTGGTCTGAACGACATAAGCAATACGGGTACGGAACGCGCCCTTAATACCGGTCAGTTTTTCAAACACTTCGTCACTTGCAGTGTGACCCGCGTAACGCAGCCACTGCTTGTTCACTTTATACGTGTTCTGCGCCAGTACGGTACCCGGTGCGCCGCCAGTGTCTACCAGTTGATAAGCAACACTGTAGGAACCGTCCGGATTAGGCGTAACCTGACCCACAACCACAGCATCAATACCCAGCGCAGACCATGCAGCCGGCTGAACTTCTGCCGCAGTGCCCGGCTGCTGTGGCAGACGAGACCTGTCTAACGGGTTAAATTTACCGCTGTTACGCAGGTCTGCACCTACGATACCACCGATATCTTCGGGAGCAGCGCCCGGCCCAGCCCACTGGAACGGGACTACACCAATCGGGCGCGCCGAGTCCACCCCTTGGGTGATCTCGATACGTACTTCTGCATGCAGCACCGCTGCCCACAGCATCAGAAAACCAAATGCTACTCGTAATGCCTGCTTCATCATATCTCCCTTATCTGGACGGAAAGCCCACGATAATTTAGCAGAATGTTAACAAACTCAAATACACAAAACTACCAGAACTCTGTCTCAACCTTAGACCGTTTTCCCCGAAATCTCGGGGAAATGATTACAGTTTAAAGTCCAGTTTGGCATCTTTTACTTTTTCATAAACAGCCTGGCTAGGCGGTTTAGGAATTCTGGCTGTTTTTGCAGCCGTCAACGCAGCCTGACATAATGCTGGATCGCCACCTTCTTCGGTCACATCCAATAACAGTCCATCTGGTGCCAGCTTGATATGCAACACACAAGATTTGCCTGCATACAAATCAGCACCATACAGACGGCTCTGAATCGCATTACGAATTTGAGATGCGTAAGCACTGATATCAGCACCTGATGCGCCACCGTTTGCACCACTTGTACCACTATCTTTCGCTGGCTGACCGTTTCCTTTCACTCCACCGCCCGATTTCGGCGCATTCTTACCGGAGCTTAAGTCACCTAACAAGTCGTCAACACCAGAGGCTGCGGCGGCTTTCTCTGCTGCAGCTTTTTTAGCGGCAGCCGCTTTATCTGCGGCGGCTTTTTTATCAGCAGCCGCTTTTTCGGCAGCAGCTTTCTTGTCTGCTGCAGCTTTTTCCGCAGCCGCTTTCTTATCGGCAGCGGCCTTTTCAGCGGCAGCAGCTTTTGCAGCAGCGGCTTTTTCTGCTGCAGCGGCAGCTTTCTCAGCAGCAGCCTTCTCGGCTGCAGCTTGCTTAGCGGCCTCAGCCTGTGCTTTCTTCGCTGCTTCAGCGGCGGCTTTAGCAGCCTGCGCCTCAGCGACTTTCTTGGCATCTGCAGCTGCTTTTGCAGCGGCTTCAGCCTCGGCTTTCTTCTGTGCGTCAGCAGCCGCTTTCTTCGCGGCTTCAGCGGCTTGTTTCGCCTGAGCATCAGCTTTGGCCTTCGCATCCGCAGCAGCCTTCGCTGCAGCTTCTTCAGCCTGTTTCTGTTGTTCTTGCGCTTTCGCAGCCGCGGCTTCCGCCTGCTTTTGCTGTTCCGTCTGCTCGCGCACTTTTTCCTGCGCGGCTAAACGTTCTTTCTCCAGCTGCTTCAGTCGCTCTTGCTCTGCCGCCTGCTTCTCACGAAGCTCTTCGGCTTGCTGCTGCGCCTGTTTTTCACGCTGTTCTTCTGCACGTTTCGCACTTGCCTGCTGTTGCTGCTGGCGATCGTACTGTTGGACAACGGCGCCAGGATCGACCATAACGGCGTCAATGGACGAACCGCCACCACCGCCGGCTGAAGCATCAATGTGCTCATCGAACGAACTCCAGATCAGTACTGCAAATAAAATAACATGCAGCACCGCTGAAATAATTATCGCCCGTTTGAGCTTGTCGTTTTGTTCGGTTGCCTTTGACACTCTCGGTTCCCAAAAAACTGTTCGCCTGTTACGCGCTATCTTTCAAGCCAGGAATACGCAGACATCAGATTGGCTGCGTCATCAAGCCAACAGATTTCACGCCCGCACTGTGTAACAAGTTCAGCGCTTTAATTATTTCATCATAAGGCACGTCTTTCGCACCACCGATTAAAAAGACTGTTTTCGGATTGGCCTGCAGGCGGCTTTTCGCTTCTGCGATAACCTGCTCTGGCGGCAGTTGATCCATACGATCTTTTTCAACTACCACGCTGTATTGCCCAATACCGGAAACTTCAATAATGACCGGCGGCTCGTCGTTGCTGCTGACGGCTTGCGATTCAGTCGCGTCCGGCAGATCGACTTCCACACTCTGGGTAATGATCGGCGCTGTTGCCATAAAGATCAGCAGCAGCACCAGCAATACGTCGAGCAGCGGTACAATATTGATTTCGGACTTGAGTTCGCGACGACCTCGTCCACGCGTTCTGGCCATGGCTTACCCCTTGTTGCTCTCGCTAACGGTAAACGCCTGGCGGTGCAGAATCGCGGTGAACTCTTCCATAAAGTTGTCGTAATTCTGTTCCAGCTTGTTTACGCGCTGATTCAGACGGTTATAAGCCATAACCGCCGGGATTGCCGCAAACAGGCCGATAGCTGTTGCAATCAACGCTTCCGCGATACCCGGAGCGACCATTTGCAGGGTTGCCTGTTTTACAGCACCGAGTGCGATAAATGCGTGCATGATCCCCCACACCGTACCGAACAGACCGATATATGGGCTGATAGAGCCCACGGTTCCCAGGAACGGAATATGCGTTTCCAGCGTTTCGAGCTCACGGTTCATTGAGATACGCATCGCACGGGACGCCCCCTCAACAACCGCTTCCGGCGCATGATTATTTGCCCGGTGCAAACGAGCAAATTCTTTGAACCCGCTGTAGAAAATTTGTTCCGATCCCGCCAAATTATCACGACGTCCCTGGCTTTCCTGATACAGGCGCGACAATTCAATACCAGACCAAAACTTGTCTTCAAACGCTTCCGCTTCACGCGAAGCGGCATTAAGAATACGGGTTCGCTGGATAATAATGGCCCAGGATGCGATTGAGAAACCAATCAAAATCAACATGATAAGTTTAACCAGAAGGCTTGCCTTCAGGAACAAATCAAGGATATTCATGTCAGTCACTGCTTAAACTCCGCGACAATAGACTTGGGAAGCGCACGAGGCTTCATCTTGAGTGGATCAACGCAAACAATCAGAACTTCGGCTTCATTCAGCACGGTGTTCTCTGCGTTGACAATGCGTTGCGTGAAAACCAATGAGGTGCCACGCATTGACGTAATTTCGGTTTGGACTTCGAGCATA
Source organism: Citrobacter sp. S-77 (assembly GCF_963864895.1). Lineage (NCBI taxonomy): Bacteria > Pseudomonadati > Pseudomonadota > Gammaproteobacteria > Enterobacterales > Enterobacteriaceae > Citrobacter > Citrobacter sp. S-77. The sequence goes on along the minus strand of NZ_CAWLWU010000002.1, from coordinate 1,274,465 downwards.
TCGTCAAGCCGGGCAGGCGCAAAATACTCCAGGGTCATCTTGCGCACCACAAAGGCTACACGTTCGGCCAGCAGTACCTGCTGACTGAAGTGATGATGACGCAGCATCTCTGTGCGTGCTCTTTCATAAAAAGCGACATAACTGGCGTGGTAAACCACCCCACCGGCATCGGTGTCTTCGTAGTAGACACGAACCGGCCATCGAAATATATACTTATTCATTCCTGCTACCTCTTTGGCTTTGCCCACTGCCCCCGGGCACTTACTTCTGTAAGCGTCTGGAGAATCCTGACCTTGCCGTCTCGATGCTTCAAGAATGCTGTTGTATATAGCGTTGTATTCACTTTACATCCCGGTAATGCAACAAAAGTTAGTACTTTTAACCGGTGCTACTATACGCGCGGGAATGATGCTTTGGAATGGGGGAAAGTAAACGGAGAGTAAAAAATTATGGGCTTATGCAAGCCCATAAATATTTAAGGATGTTTCTTATTCAAAAGAAGAAGAAAATCAGACCAGCAACAAGCACGATATCCGCTATCAGCGGGCAGAAGATGCCCTGCCAGTGAACCGCACGAGGACGAAATCCAACGCCGTGGATTACGCCAGTACAAACCGCCCACATCAACAAAAATCCATGCCAGATTTCCAGCTCACTGGTTTTTGCCGCGAAGCGTGTGGGATCCCAGAATATGCAGCCAGCCAACACGATTGCCAGCACAAAGGAAAGCGCCCGCAAGGGGCGCTTATCCATTACCGCATAAATATACTTTATCATCCTTTAAGCTGCCTCTTTGTTGGCTGCACCTGCTCACCCCAGTCACTTACTGATGTAAGCTCCTGGGGTTTCGCAGCCTTGCCGCCGCGATGCACCTAAAACGATGTTGTATATTGCATCGCGATAATGTTGATCATTAACTTTCTTCTTGTCCGGCCTTGCCTGCTTCAACGTGCTCAAGCGCCAGCGCTGTGATTATCCCAAATGCACAGGCAAGAAGCGTTCCCAAAATCCATGCGAAATACCACATTTTTAGCTCCTTACTTAGTACAGAGAGTGGGTGTTGCTTTCAATATCTTCTTTGGTGATGCGACCGAACATCTTCCAGTAACACCAGCTGGTGTACAGCAGAATGATTGGTACAAACACCGCCGCAACCCAGGTCATCAGGTTCAATGTTCTCTGGCTGGAGGTAGCATCCCACATGGTCAGGCTCGCGTTCATCATGGTGCTGGATGGCATTACAAACGGGAACATTGCAATACCAGCAGTCAGGATGATGCAGGCCAGGGTCAGTGAAGAGAAGACAAACGCCCAGGCCCCTTTCTCCATACGAGAAGTCAGGATGGTCAACAGTGGCAGAACCACACCCAGAGCCGGAACCAGCCACAGGATTGGTGCATTGTTAAAATTCACCATCCAGGCACCCGCAACACGCGCCACTTCTTTAGTCATCGGGTTAGAAGCGGCATGGTGATCCAGTGCAGAAGTCACAACATAACCGTCAATACCGTAGATCACCCAGACACCAGCCAGAGCGAAGCAGACCAGAGTGACCAGCGCAGCAACCTGAGAAGTCGTACGTGCACGCAGGTGAAGTTCGCCTACTGTACGCATCTGCAGATAGGTCGCGCCCTGGGTGATGATCATCCCAACACTCACGATACCTGCCAGCAGACCAAACGGATTCAGCAACTGGAAGAAGTTACCGGTGTAGTACAAACGCATGTACTCATCCATGTGGAACGGAACCCCTTGCAGCAGGTTACCGAATGCCACACCAATCACCAGAGGCGGAACGAAGCTACCGATGAAGATGCCCCAGTCCCACATGTTGCGCCAGCGCATATCTTCAATCTTCGAGCGGTAATCGAAACCGACCGGACGGAAGAACAATGCCGCCAGTACAAGGATCATCGCCACATAGAAACCGGAGAACGCAGCGGCATAAACCATCGGCCAGGCAGCGAACAATGCGCCACCAGCGGTGATCAACCAAACCTGGTTACCGTCCCAGTGCGGGGCGATGGAGTTAATCATAATTCGACGCTCGGTATCATTACGACCGAGGAAACGGGTGAGCATGCCCACCCCCATGTCGAAACCATCGGTGACCGCAAAACCAATCAGCAGAATGCCAACCAGCAGCCACCAGATAAAACGCAATACTTCATAATCGATCATTTGACGACTCCTGTCTTAGCGTGCCGGCTGAGAAGTCACAGTGGACTGCTCGTAGTGATAACGACCGGTTTTCAGGCTGCTCGGACCACGGCGTGCGAACTTGAACATCAGGTACAGTTCAGCCACCAGGAACAGGGTATACAGGCCGCAAATCAACAGCATCGAGAAGATGAGGTCGCCAGCAGTCAGCGAAGAGTTCGCCACGGCTGTCGGTAACACTTCACCAATCGCCCACGGTTGACGGCCGTACTCTGCCACAAACCAACCGGACTCAATGGCAATCCACGGTAATGGAATCGCATACAGCGCCGTGCGCAGCAGCCATTTTTTCTCGCCGATACGGTTACGGATCACGGTCCAGAAGGATACAGCGATAATCGCCAGCATCAGGATGCCGCACGCCACCATGATACGGAACGCGAAGTACAGCGGAGCAACACGAGGAATGGAATCTTTCGTTGCCTGCTGAATTTGCGCTTCGGTCGCATCGGTAACTTTATCGGTATAGCGTTTCAGCAGCAGACCATATCCCAGATCTTTCTTCATGCTGTTGAACTGGTCGCGAACGGCCTGATCGGTGGAGCCAGCACGCAGTTCTTCCAGCAGCTGATACGCTTTCATCCCGTTACGGATACGCTCTTCATGCTGCACCATCAGATCTTTCAGACCAATGACGGGTGTATCAACAGAACGGGTGGCAATGATGCCCAGCGCATAAGGAATTTGGATAGCGAAATGGTTCTCCTGCGCATCCTGGTCCGGGATACCGAACAGCGTAAAGGATGCAGGGGCAGGCTGAGTTTCCCATTCAGCTTCAATTGCGGCAAGTTTGGTTTTCTGCACGTCACCCATTTCGTAACCGGATTCATCACCCAGAACGATAACAGAGAGAATGGCAGCCATACCGAAGCTGGCAGCGATAGCAAAGGAGCGCTTAGCAAACGCGAAGTCACGACCGCGCAGCATATAGTAGGAGCTGATCCCCAGAACGAACATCGCGCCACAAACATAACCAGAAGCCACGGTGTGTACAAATTTCACCTGTGCAACCGGGTTAAGCACCAGTTCGGAGAAGCTCAGCATCTCCATGCGCATGGTTTCAAAGTTGAAATCTGCTGCAATTGGGTTCTGCATCCAACCGTTCGCAACCAGAATCCACAGTGCGGACAGGTTAGAACCCAAAGCCACCAGCCAGGTGACGCACATATGCTGGACTTTACCCAGACGGTCCCAGCCGAAGAAGAACAGACCTACAAAGGTGGATTCGAGGAAGAAGGCCATCAAGCCTTCGATCGCCAGTGGCGCACCGAAGATATCCCCTACATAGTGGGAATAATAAGACCAGTTAGTCCCGAACTGGAACTCCATGGTCAGACCGGTAGCCACACCCAGAGCAAAGTTGATACCAAACAACTTGCCCCAGAACTTGGTCATATCTTTATAAATCTGTTTGCCGGAAAGGACGTAGACCGTTTCCATGATGGCCAACAAAAACGCCATACCCAGCGTTAGTGGCACAAACAGGAAGTGGTACATCGCGGTCAAGGCAAACTGTAAGCGCGACAGTTCGACTATATCTAACATCATGACTCCTTGCTCATCGCATGAAGACTCCGAGAGTGAACCCCGTTAGAAAGGGTCACACGCATGCCCCAATACAAATTTATTTGCTTCCATCCGCCGTTGCTCTTTCTTCTCATTTGAAGAAAAGGCAATGCCGAAAAGTTACAAACATGTTAATAAAACACTCAAATTGATCCCGCAATTATATTACGCCGTAAAATCCTTACAATAAACAGGTTTTTATCGAGGTAAATTTGCATTTTTCGATAGTGATCAATTTATAGCTAATTTATCACTTCCAGACCAATTTGATCTGCAGCAATTTAACCTCATTTTGTAGTGTTTACCAAGTTTTAAACATTGATTTAAATCAATTTTCAATTTTAATGTTAACAATGTTTACCACGAGAGTAACTAGTAAATATCATGTTAACGATTTGTTTTTCAATGAGTAATTGCCGTTACTACAAATGATAGATTATTTATTTAAATCTACACGATCTTTTAACCAGCTCAGACGGCAAAATGCGGTAGCAGATAAAGAGTAACTATTGTTAGGTAGCTCACAGATTTTTTTTAGCAAGTCGTGGAATTTTAAATTTATACAAATTATTCATTTTAATTTTACTTATAATTAACACCCAAATGTAACTATCTCAGCTGGAAGAGAAACTCACTGCATTCTCAACCTCAATGAAGATACCTCCCCTTCTCAAATGCCATGCTTTCCTGTCCGAATCATCACCGCAAGTTATCACTCCCTCCCCTTTTGCGCATATGGTCCAAAGATTAAATATGTTCTGAACAATCTATTATCATTTTTATCTTAAATTTAACAAATAATATTTTTGACATATAAGATCAATAAATAAAAAACCGTTAGGTTGTTCACAAGTTATTTAGTAAGCATAAGTTTTTAAATTATTTAAAACGACACTTAAAAAAGACTCACAACAAAATAAGATTTCGATCACAAACATAGCAAGTCATTTATTAGCGAATTCGCAAACAAATTAAGAAAACCTCAAGAAACAAAACGCAATGCATTGTTTTTAAAGCCATTTATTAAAAATGAAATATAACAATCATTTTATGAAGGTTATTTTGAAAATAGATCAATTGCTTCCTTTTTCGCTTACACAGACACTCCAATCCTATTAAGAGGTTGCCACAATCCATGCTTTAAATATTAAAAAATAATTTTTACTTATTGACCATCAGCCCTACAGAGGATTACCCATGAAGAAATCTACACTTGTTATTGGCGTCATCGGTGCTGACTGCCATGCAGTAGGCAATAAAGTTCTGGATCGCGTTTTTACTGCTCATGATTTTCACGTAATCAACCTTGGGGTGATGGTGAGTCAGGATGAATATATTGATGCTGCGATTGAAACCGGTGCCGACGCCATCGTGGTGTCATCCATCTACGGTCACGGTGATATCGACTGCCTCGGTTTACGTGAGCGCTGCATCGAACGCGGCCTCGGCGACATTCTGCTCTATGTCGGCGGCAACCTGGTCGTAGGTAAGCATGACTTCGCCGAAGTGGAAATGAAGTTTAAAGAGATGGGCTTTAACCGCGTCTTCGCACCAAGTCACGATCTCGAAGATGTCTGTGCGCTTATCACCAATGATATCCATCAACATAATGGCCTCGAACAGCGTTGCCTTGAAGAGGCCATCTGATGCAAACAGTTTCTGTCGATATCGGCTCGACATGGACCAAGGCAGCCCTCTTCGCGCATGAAGGAGAGGAATTAACCCTGGTAAACCATGTCCTGACCCCAACCACCACACATCATCTGGCAGACGGTTTTTTTGCCAGCCTGAATCAGGTGCTGAATGTTGCCGATGCTCGCCCGTTACTGAAAAGTGGTGAAGTGCAGTTGAAATACTCCTCGTCTGCCAAAGGTGGGCTCGCCGTTGCAGCAATGGGGCTGGTGCCTTCCATTACGCTGGAATCGGCGAAAGTTACCGCTCATTCGGCAGGAGCAAAAATCGCGCAATATTATTCATACAAGCTGAACCGCCATGACATTCGGGAGCTGGAGTCATCACCGCCAGACATCCTGTTGTTTACCGGCGGCACGGATGGTGGTGAAGAAAGCTACGGCCTGGCTAATGCGCATGCGCTGGCAGAGTCCACGCTTGACTGCGCCATTATTTACGCCGGAAACCGGGACATCCAGGACGATATACAGACGATTCTGGGGCATAAGGATCTGACCACGGTAGATAACATTCTGCCGGATCTCGATCACCCGAACCCGTTTGCCGCTCGTCAGGCTATCTGTGATGTGTTCTTGTCTCGCATCGTTAAAGGCAAAGGTCTGGACGTCATCGTTGGAGAAACCGGCGAAGAACCCATGCCGACGCCGTGGACAGTCTATGAACTGGTAAAAGCGATTAGCGATTACGACAGTGCATGGAAAGAATTCATGCTGATTGATATGGGCGGCGCCACTACGGACGTCTATTCAGCCAGCGCGAATATCCTCTCTCCCGACACCGTCCTGCATGGTGTTCCTGAACCTTTCGTCAAACGTACCGTTGAAGGCGATTTGGGAATGCGCGTTTCCGCCGTCGTGGTCGGAGAAAGCACGCAGGATATGGTGAAAGTTATCTTTGCCCAGCAGCCACAACGTGAGGAAGCATTTTATCGCTACCTGCGTCATCTGGTTGGGCATCCGGATTACCTGCCACTCAGCGAGGAGGAGAAATATTTCGACACTCTGCTGGCAGGTTTGTGCGTGGGCTATGCCACTGAGCGCCACGCGGGCACTAAAAAGCAGGTTTGTACCTGCGTAGGTAACGTGGATTTACAGATGGGTCGCGATCTCACCACCGTACGCAAAGTTGTCGGTTCAGGTGGATGGCTCTCGCGCGCCAGCCAGTTCGATATTCATAACTGGCTCAAATACCGGGAGCTGGACGACCAGGGTAAAAGAATTTTGTTACCTAATCAGTTTGAGTATTACCGCGATTCAAATGGCCTGCTCCCGCTACTGGCAAACGTCGCCAGGCTGTACCCGCAAGCCGCAGCTCGCACCAGCATTCAGTGTTTAACCCTATAACAATTAAGGCAGCTACGAATGGAACTTCGAAATAAAAAATTGACCCATGACGAATTCATGACCGAAAGGCATCAGGTGCTGCAAACCTGGGAAACCGGCAAAGACGTTGAGAACTTCGAAGATGGCGTGAAATACCAGCAAGCAATTCCAGATAAAAAACGCTTCTCCCTCGCGCTATTGAAGGCCGATCAGGAAGGTAAAACCCTGAGCCAGCCACGTGCAGGTGTTGCATTAATGGATGAGCACATTGAGTTGCTCAAAACCTTGCAGGAAGAGTGCGACCTTCTGCCAAGTACCATCGATGCCTATACCCGTCTGAATCGTTATGAAGAAGCTGCCGTCGGGATCCAGAAATCCATCGAAGCAGGAACCTCCAAGCTTAATGGTTTACCGGTGGTCAATCACGGGGTTGCTGCCTGCCGCCGTATGACTGAATCGCTGGAAAAACCTATCCAGGTTCGCCACGGTACCCCGGATGCACGCTTGCTGGCAGAGATCGCGATGGCCAGTGGCTTTACCAGCTACGAAGGCGGTGGTATCTCCTACAACATCCCTTATGCCAAACGTGTCACCCTGGAAAAATCCATCCGTGACTGGCAGTACTGCGACCGTCTGATGGGGCTGTACGAAGAAAACGGCATTCGTATTAACCGCGAGCCGTTTGGCCCATTGACCGGCACCCTGATCCCGCCGTTTATGTCTCACTCGGTCGCGATTATCGAAGGTCTGCTGGCGCTGGAACAAGGAGTGAAATCCATTACCGTCGGTTACGGCCAGGTGGGTAGCCTGACTCAGGATATCGCGGCGATTCAGGCTCTGCGTGAACTGTCCCACGAATACTTCCAGAATTATGGCTTCGATGATTACGAGTTGAGCACCGTATTCCACCAGTGGATGGGCGGTTTCCCGGAAGATGAAGCAAAAGCGTTCTCCGTTATCGCCTGGGGTGCTGCGGTTGCAGGTATGTCCGGTGCAACTAAAGTCATCACCAAAAGCCCGCATGAAGCGTTCGGTATCCCAACTGCTGCGGCTAATGCCCAGGGACTTAAAGCTTCACGCCAGATGCTCAACATGGTCAGCGACCAGAAATTCCCGCAATGCGCAGCTGTAGAGCAGGAAGTCGATCTGATTAAGAGCGAAGTTCGCGCGGTACTGAAAAGAGTATTCGAGCTGGGTAATGGCGACATTGCACGCGGCACCGTACTGGCTTTTGAAGCCGGTGTGCTGGATGTACCTTTCGCCCCTGCCGCCTGTAACGCCGGCAAAATCCTGCCAGTTCGTGATAACACTGGCGCAATCCGTATTCTCGAAGCCGGTGCGGTTCCGCTGCCGAAAGATATTCTCGCCCTGCACCACGACTACGTCGCAGAGCGCGCACATTTTGAAGGTCGTAAACCTTCTTTCCAGATGGTCATTGATGACATCAACGCCGTATCCCACAGTAAATTAATAGGAAGACCATAATGAAAATTAAACAGGCCCTTTTCACCGCTGGCTACTCCTCATTTTATTTTGACGATCAGCAAGCTATTAAAGACGGAGCTGGTCACGATGGGTTTATCTATACCGGCTCTCCGGTGACGCCTGGGTTTACCTCTGTTCGTCAGGCGGGTGAATGCGTTTCAGTGCAGTTGATTCTGGAAAACGGCGCGGTGGCCGTTGGTGATTGCGCGGCCGTACAGTACTCCGGTGCAGGCGGTCGTGACCCACTGTTCCTGGCTGAGAACTTCATTCCTTTCCTGAACGATCACATCAAACCGCTGCTGGAAGGTCGTGACGTAGATTCGTTCTTACCGAACGCCCGTTTCTTTGACCAACTGCGTATTGACGGTCATCTGTTGCATACCGCTGTACGTTACGGTTTGTCTCAGGCGTTGCTTGATGCCGCAGCACTGGCCACAGGACGCCTGAAAACAGAAGTTGTTTGCGATGAATGGCAGTTGCCATGTGTACCGGAAGCAATTCCATTATTTGGTCAAAGCGGTGATGACCGTTATATCGCCGTCGACAAAATGATCCTCAAAGGCGTGGACGTACTGCCGCATGCGCTGATCAACAACGTAGAAGAGAAGCTGGGCTTTAAAGGCGAAAAACTGCGTGAGTATGTGCGTTGGTTGTCTAACCGCATCTTAAGCCTGCGTACCAGCGATCGTTATCACCCAACGCTGCATATTGATGTGTACGGCACTATCGGTCTGATTTTTGATATGGACCCGGTTCGTTGCGCCGAATACATCGCCAGCCTGGAAGCAGAAGCACAAGGTCTGCCGCTGTACATTGAAGGTCCGGTTGATGCTGGTAACAAGCCGGATCAAATCCGCATGCTGACCGCAATCACCAAAGAACTGACCCGTCTGGGATCCGGCGTAAAAATCGTTGCTGATGAATGGTGTAACACCTATCAGGATATCGTGGACTTCACTGATGCTGGCAGCTGCCACATGGTGCAGATCAAAACTCCGGATCTCGGTGGCATTCATAACATTGTTGATGCCGTGCTCTACTGTAACAAACACGCAATGGAAGCCTACCAGGGCGGAACCTGTAACGAAACCGAGATCAGTGCTCGCACCTGCGTACATGTCGCGCTGGCTGCGCGTCCAATGCGCATGCTGATCAAACCGGGTATGGGCTTCGATGAAGGTCTCAACATCGTGTTTAACGAAATGAACCGCACCATCGCGTTGTTGCAGACTAAGGATTAAGAAATGGCTCGCACATTTAAGATCTTATCGCCTACAGCTATTCTGGGTTATGGCTTCCCGGAAGAGAGTTTTCGTAAAGCCATGGAAGAATCGCCGGATCTTATTGCTGTTGACGCAGGCTCCTCCGATCCTGGCCCCCACTACCTGGGGGCAGGTAAGCCTTTCACTGACAGGGCCGGTGTGAAACGCGATCTGCGCTATATGATCGTGGCAGGCGTTAAGAATAACATCCCGGTCGTGATCGGTACCGCCGGTGGTTCCGGCGCAGCTCCGCACCTGGAGTGGTGTCGCCAGATAATCCATGAGATCGCCCAGGAAGAAAAACTGTCTTTCTCCATGGCGTTGATCCCGTCCGATGTCGACAAAGAAGTCGTTCATCAGGCCCTGGATAACGGCAAAATCACCGCACTGGATTTTGTGCCTGAACTGACTCACGAAGCTATCGAAGATAGCACCTACATCGTTGCACAGATGGGCGTTGAGCCTTTCCAGCGCGCACTGAAAGCCGGTGCACAGGTTGTACTGGGCGGACGAGCCTACGATCCGGCATGCTTCGCTGCACTGCCGATTATGCAAGGCTTTGATGAAGGTCTGGCGCTTCATTGCGGTAAGATCCTTGAGTGTGCTGCCATCGCCGCCACCCCGGGTTCTGGCTCGGATTGTGCGATGGGAATCATCGACGACAACGGCTTTACGCTGAAAGCGTTCAATCCGAAGCGTAAGTTCACTGAAACTTCTGCTGCGGCACACACCCTGTATGAGAAGTCAGATCCGTACTTCCTGCCGGGACCGGGCGGCGTGTTGAACCTGAAAGCGTGTACCTTTACAGCGGTTAATGAAGGTGAAGTGTACGTCAGCGGTTCGCGTCATGAAGAGACACCGTATGCGCTGAAACTGGAAGGTGCGCGTCAGGTTGGTTTCCGCTGCCTGACCATCGCCGGAACGCGCGATCCGATTATGATTGCCGGTATCGACACCATTCTTGAAGAGGTACAGGCCAGCGTGGCACGTAACCTTTCACTGAATGACGACAGTATCCGCATGACGTTCCACCTGTATGGTAAGAACGGCGTGATGGGCAATCATGAGCCGATGAAAACTGCCGGTCATGAGCTGGGGATTTTACTGGACGTGGTCGCGCCAACCCAGGATATCGCCAACAGCGTTTGCTCACTGGTGCGTTCTACGTTGCTGCACTACGGCTATGAAAATCGTATTGCGACTGCGGGCAACCTCGCCTTCCCGTTCTCACCATCTGACATTCAGAGTGGGCCTGTGTATGAGTTCTCAATCTATCACCTGATTGAAGCAAGCGATGCACTGCGTTTTGATTTCCACATTGAACAGGTGACGCCAGAAGGAGTTCAGGCATGAAACAGTCTATTTGCTCACTGGCGCAAGTAATTCGCTCCAAAAACGCCGGACCGTATGAACTGGTATTAGATATTTTATTTAAAACCAGGGAAGACTATCAGCGAGTAAAAGCCTCGGAGCAATTAACACCGCAACTTATTGCTGGGTTATATAATGTCAAACCTGACTTTATTCATAATATTGTGTGGTTCGACCCAGCGAATGCAGTAAAAATCGTCATGCCGCGCGATATTATTTCCGGCAATGTCGGTGACAATGATGTTTATGGTGCGCAACAACACGCTCCATTATTAAGTATTGAGTTCGATCTGTAACAAAAAAACACAATAACAGCCATTGGAGCACAGAATTCAGCTGTATCACAGTGCTTCGAATTATTCATGCGGTTGGTCACAACAGGCGTGCATCTGAGCTGCTGTCCAGGCTCAGGTGCTCGCCACCCTACACAATTTCAATTACCAGCCTTTATCCGATGGAGTAAACATGAAGAAAATTAGTTTAACGAAGATGATCATATTAGGCCTGTTACTCGGCATGGTTGCCGGGGTGCTCATCAATAATATGGCCGCAGCTGAAACAGCTAAATCATATGCTCAAGATATTTCCATTTTCACCACTATATTTTTACGTATGGTGAAAATGATTATCGCTCCATTAGTTATATCAACTCTGGTTGTCGGCATTGCCAAAATGGGTGATGCAAAAACGCTGGGACGTATATTCTCCAAAACCTTTTTCCTGTTTATTTGCGCCTCACTGCTGTCAATCGCATTGGGTCTGGTTATTGTTAATATCTTCCAGCCGGGCGCAGGCATCAACTTTGTTCCGCATGATGTCGGCGCTGTCGCCGCCGTTAAGTCAGAGCCGTTTACGCTGAAGGTATTTATTTCGCACGCAGTACCGACCAGTATCGTTGATGCGATGGCGCGTAACGAAATCCTGCAGATCGTCGTGTTCTCGATTTTCCTGGGTTGCAGCCTGGCTGCGATTGGCGAAAAAGCTGAGCCTATCGTTAAGGTTCTCGACTCACTGGTCCACGTCATGCTGAAGCTGACTGGCTACGTAATGCTGTTCGCACCTCTGACCGTTTTTGCCGCTATTTCAGGTCTGATTGCCGAACGTGGTCTGGGTGTGATGGTTAGCGCCGGGATCTTCATGGGTGAGTTCTACCTGACGCTGGGTATGTTGTGGGCAATTCTGATTGGCCTGTCGACTATGATCGTCGGTCCTTGCATCAGCCGTCTGACTAAAGCCATCCTCGAACCTGCTCTGCTGGCCTTTACCACTTCCAGTTCTGAAGCAGCCTTCCCAGGCACGCTGGATAAACTGGAAAAGTTCGGCGTTTCTTCAAAAATCGCCAGCTTTGTTCTGCCTATCGGTTACTCCTTTAACCTGGTCGGTTCCATGGCTTACTGCTCATTTGCCACCGTGTTTATTGCCCAGGCGTGCAATATCGAGCTGAGCATGGGCGAACAAATCACCATGTTGCTAATCCTGATGCTGACCTCTAAAGGGATGGCGGGTGTGCCTCGTGCCTCTATGGTGGTTATTGCCGCAACCCTGAACCAGTTCAACATTCCGGAAGCCGGTCTGATCCTGCTGATGGGCGTCGATCCATTCCTCGATATGGGTCGTTCAGCCACTAACGTAATGAGTAACGCAATGGGTGCTGCCATTGTGGGTCGCTGGGAAGGCGAACACTTCGGCCAGGGTTGTCGCGGCACTGCGCCAGTAAAAACCCCGGAACAGGAACGCCCGGTTACCGAAACGGAAGTTGCTTTGTCTTAATACCACAGTGAAACCGGATAGCGGCCGCGCTATCCGGTTTTCGAGACGGTTAATAACCCGTAAGCCGGAAGGTGGTAAGCCGCCCTCCAGCACCATGATGAGCACACCAACAGGAATGCACCATGAATAAAACTCTTCTCGGCGTGGGTATTTTTTCCTTCAGCGTATTATTTAGCGCAACCACATTCGCGCAAACCACGCCGGACTACGCCAGACTTATCGAACAGGCGCATCAGAAATACAAAAGTAACAATGACGGAAAAGTCGCCGACTATATCCCTGCCCTCGCGACCTACAGCCCCAACAATTTTGCTATCACCATCGCAACGGTTGACGGAAAAATCTTCCAGGTTGGCGATGTTAAAAAAGCATTCCCGATGGAATCACTGAGTAAAGTTTTCACCATGGCGCTCGCCATGGAACAGCACGGCCCTCAGGTTGTTCTGGATAAACTCGGTGCCAATGCCACCGGCATGCCATTCAATTCAGGCTTAGCCGTCGAACTGACCAAAGGCGCGCCGGAAAACCCACTGGTTAACGCAGGCGCGATGAGCACCGTTAGCCTGATTGAAGCCAAAGATAAAACCGACCGCTGGAACAAAATCCTCGACAACCTGAACGCGTGGGCAGATGCAAGTCTCACTGTTAACGAACCTGTTTTCAAATCCGAAATGGAGACCAATCAGCACAACCAGGCACTGGCCAAACTGATGGAATCCTATAACAGCTTTTATGGCAACACGGATGAAGCCGTCGAAATTTATACCCGTCAGTGTTCCGTGGATATCACCGTTGAGCAACTGGCCAAAATGGGTGCCGTACTCGCCAACAAAGGTAAATCTCCGTTTAACGGCAAGCAGTTACTGAATGAAAGTTATGTACCTCAGGTGCTGGCGGAAATGGCGATTGCCGGGCTGTACGACGGCAGTGGTAAGTGGCTGTACACCGTCGGCGTCCCGGCAAAGAGCGGTGTCGGCGGCGGAATGGTTGCGGTCGTCCCAGGTGAATATGCGATTGCCGTCTATTCCCCACCGCTGGATGAAGCGGGCAACAGCGTTCGCGCCCAGAAAACCATCGAATATGTCGCCGACGCGACAAAAGCCAATGTCTTTTTAGCGCATTAAGCCAACGTCAGATAACGCTTATCTGGTATTGAAATCAGGCTCGAAATTTATACACAAAATAATTCAAGCTGCATCAAAGCGGCAACTACGTGAACCCCGGGAGCTTACATAAGTAAATGACTGGGGTGAACGCAGACAGCCAACAAAGAGGCAGCGTGAAGGATGACGTGTATCGGCAAAACACGAAAAGGTGAGAAGTACTATGTCTAAACCATTTGTCTGGCAGGAACTCTTTGTTCAGAGTAAAGATAATACAGAATACGAATTACTCAGTAACCAACACGTTACGGTAACAGAGTTAGACGGAGAGGAAGTGATCAAGGTTGCGCCCGAGGCGTTAACCCTGTTGGCACAGCAGGCATTTTATGAAGCTTCATTTTTCCTGCGCGCCGGACATTTGAAACAGATCGCCAGTATTCTGCACGATCCGCAGGCCAGCAGTAATGATAAATACGTCGCACTCCAGCTACTGCGCAATGCAGAGGTTTCGGCTAAAGGCGTATTGCCTAACTGCCAGGATACAGGGACCGCAACCATTGTGGCAAGCAAAGGGCAGAATGTCTGGACCGGGTGTGATGATGCCGAAGCATTAAGCCATGGCGTATATGCCACATTCACGGAAAACAACCTGCGCTATTCGCAAAACGCACCGCTGGATATGTATTCCGAGGTCAATACTCAGACTAACCTGCCCGCCCAAATCGACATTAGCGCCACCCCGGGTAATGAATACCGGTTCCTGTTCGTCAACAAAGGTGGTGGCTCAGCTAACAAAGCAGCGCTGTACCAGGAAACCAAATCAATTTTACAACCGGAAAAACTCACTGCCTTCCTGATTGATAAAATGAAATCACTGGGAACAGCCGCCTGCCCGCCATATCACATTGCATTTGTCGTTGGCGGTCTGTCTGCCGATCAGGCGCTGAAAGTCGCAAAACTGGCATCAACTAAATATTACGATAACCTGCCCACCAGCGGGAACGAACTGGGTCAGGCGTTCCGCGATACGGCACTGGAAGCCACTCTTCTCAATGCCAGCCGTGAGTTTGGCATCGGCGCACAATTTGGCGGCAAATACTTTGCGCACGATATTCGTGTTATTCGCCTGCCACGCCACGGCGGCTCCTGCCCTATCGCTATGGCACTCTCCTGCTCTGCTGACCGCAATATTAAAGCCAAGATTAATAAACAGGGTATCTGGCTGGAAAAACTCGAACATAATCCGGGCAAATTCATTCCCGATTCTCACCGCGTAGAAAATGGTGCTCAGACCGTACAGCTCAATCTGGACCGCCCGTTGCGCGACATTCTGCATGATCTGTCCACACTGCCGATTGGAACCCGACTATCGCTAAGTGGCCCGATTGTCGTCGCCCGTGATATCGCCCACGCCAAAATCAAAGAACGTCTGGATAACGGCGAACCGATGCCGGAGTACATGAAAAACCATATCGTTTATTACGCTGGCCCGGCAAAAACCCCAAATAATCAGGCTTGTGGCTCAATGGGTCCCACCACCGGCGGGCGCATGGATGGGTACGTCGATGCCTTCCAGGCAGCGGGTGGCAGTCTGATCATGTTGTCAAAGGGCAACCGCAGCAAGCAGGTAACCGATGCCTGCCACACGCATGGCGGATTTAACCTTGGCAGCATAGGAGGCGCAGCAGCCTTACTGGCACAGCAGTACGTGAAAAGCCTGCGCTGCCTTGAGTATCCGGAACTTGGCATGGAAGCGGTCTGGATGATGGAAGTCGAAAACATGCCGGCCTTTGTGCTGGTGGATGACAAAGGCAATAACTTCTTCAGTCAGTTTGAACAGCAACATCGCTGCTCAACCTGTCCGGCAGGGAAATAAGGAGCAACAATGGAAGCGCGAGTCAACAATGACAGACACCGCCAGCGCCAGCAGAAACTGAAAGAACAGGTTGATACCCGCGTGGCGGCGGCAACGGAGAAGAAAGGAATTCTGATAGTCTTCACCGGCAACGGTAAAGGTAAATCCACCGCAGCCTTTGGGACGGCAACGCGCGCGGTAGGTCACGGAAAAACCGTTGGCATCGCGCAGTTTATTAAAGGCCAGTGGGATAATGGCGAGTACAACACGTTACAGCCGCTCGGTGTTGAATTTCATATTATGGGTACCGGTTTTACCTGGGAAACCCAGAACAGGGAAGCCGACATCGAGGCGGCAACAGCGGTCTGGCAGGAAAGTAAGCGCATGCTAGCCGATGCACATTACGACCTGGTGGTGCTGGATGAACTCACCTATATGCTGGCTTATCACTATCTGGATACGCAGGAGGTTATCAGCGCTATCGAGAATCGCCCTGCAGAACAGAGCGTGATCGTCACAGGACGTGGATGCCACACGCAATTACTGGAACTTGCCGATACGGTGAGTGAAATTCGCCCGGTTAAGCACGCGTTTGATAGTGGTATTCAGGCACAGGTCGGGATCGACTGGTAACGAGACTTTTGCCGGATAACATGTTCGCTTATCCGGCCTACCATTTCTTCAGATAGCAGACCGGCGTTATCATCCGGTATCAGCAGCCCACTTTAGAGACCACGGATTTATTCAATAACCAGTTGCGGAAAATCTGTAAATGCAGGGATTCCGATTTTTCTTCACGCCACGTCATAATGAAACGGTTCCCGGTACGCATAGGAACGTCGCAGGGAATGACCATATCACCACTGTCCAGATCGTGCTGAATAGCAAAACGGGGTAACAGAGCCACGCCCAAATTAGAACGCACGGCGGCGATCAGCATCGACAATAAATCAAAACGCGGACCTTTATTCACCAGTGGGCTACTGACATTGGACAGCGCAAACCACTCCTGCCAGCCTTTGATACGCGTGCTTTGGTGCAACAGGGTAAACTCATTTAGCAGATCATCGACAGCCAGTTTCTGATTGGATTCAGAGAGCAGACATCTGCTGCATACCGGCAAAATTTCCTCTTCAAAAAGATACTCAACCTCTGACCATGGCGAGTAAAAATCTTCCCGCATGATCGCGGCATCATACTCACGATTGAGAAAATCACCGATATTCGCCAAAGAATGGATATTAACGATAATATCAGGGTTAAGTTTGTTGAATTCGCGCAGGTTGGGGATCAACCAATGTGTACTGAAGGTAGGATTAACCGCCAGTTCGATAACCTGCACGGTCGGTTGCCAGGTCATTATTGTTGTCGTATCACGTTCAAGTTTGTTTAGCGTTTCCTTAACAATACTTAAATAATGTTTCCCAGCCGCATTTAAAAAAATGCGCTTTTTGGCATGATTAAATAACGATGTATTGAGAAAATCTTCCAGAGCATTAACCTGGCGGAAAACTGCGCTTTGTGTCAGAGCAAGCTCTTCTGCCGCCCGGGTATAACTTTCATGACGCGCAACCACTTCAAAAGTTACCAGCAACTCCGTCTTGGGTATTTTTCCTCTCATAACCTCTTCCATATGCAGCGTACAAAAATAGTTTAATTTATAAAAAATAATTCGATTCACCCAGATGAGCATCGAGAGTTATATTTTATTTTGTCCATTGATGTCATTGATCCAATCCATGATTTACTCACACTGGCGGCGGATAAATATTAACCAATAATACTCAAGCACAGCAATAAACACAATTTAAATAAGGTTAAATCCAGGCAAATAGTGCCAATAAGTTCTTAATAATTTTTCATGTTATCTTGTTTATTGCAGAAAAAACTTTGCGAGTTTAATCAATATTGTCCCTACGATAATTTAGGACAATTTAGCGTTATAACTTATGGGCAAACGACTGCTTTTAATCATTCCGCAATGTAGTTTCTGCCATTTTTTGTTAGCCGTGATAAAGGACACAATGTGAAAACTTTCGGAAAGGTCTGGCTCGTCGGAGCAGGTCCCGGTGATATTTCATTACTCACCCTCAAAGCGATGATGTGCATTAAACAAGCTGATGTCATTATTTACGATCGTCTGGTCAATCCTAAAATTCTGGAATGGGCATCCGCTGAGTGTAAACTTGTCAATGTCGGAAAAAACCCTGGCTTTCATTGTGTGCCACAAGATGAAATCAACTTACTGCTTATTCAGTACGCTGAAACGCATGACAACATCGTGCGTTTAAAAGGCGGTGATCCTTACGTTTTTGGTCGTGGAGCTGAGGAAGTTGAGGGACTCGTAGAGATCGGGATTCCATTTGAAGTCGTGCCCGGTATCAGTTCCACCATTGGCGGCCTTGCCTGCGCCGGTATTCCGGTCACTCATCGCGATTTCGCATCCGGGTTTCACGTAGTGACAGGCCATACTCGAGAAGGCAACCAGCAGCAGGACTGGCGTCAGTTAGCCAGACTCAACGGTACGCTGGTTATCGTGATGGGTATCGCCAACCTGGCATTTATCTGCGAAGAACTGTTGATGGGCGGAAAATCGGCAGACACGCCCGCCGCCGTTATCATGTCTGCCACGCGGGAAAATCAGCGCCGCCTGACCTGTACGCTCGGTGCATTATTGAATAAAGCACAGGAAGCAAACGTTGTGCCACCTGCGCTTATCGTCATTGGTGATGTCGTCACCCTCAGCGATCGACTCTCTTTTATTCCCGAAGCCATCACGCTGCCGGAAAACCTTTACTGCGAGAGTCTGGCGTGACGAAAAGACTGAGGTGACGTTTGATGGGCTGCCCGGAATACGCGGCAAAAATAACTGGTTTGTGCGTAGTGAAGTTTCCGGGCAATGCTGTCTATCGAATGAACAGGGTCGTGCAATAACTCCCCCGCCTTTTGCATTTTTTTCTGATTCACCCAGGTTTTAAAATTAACACCCTGACGTTTCTTAAAAAAACGACTGAAATAATTCGCACTTAAACAAACGTGCGCAGCCACAGTCTCCAGAGATAATTCACCATATAAATTATCATCAATATAGCGAAGTGCCGCTGATAGTTTTCTCTCGTGACGAGAAAGCTCCGTATAATATGGGCGAATAGTATTAATTTGCGATCCGAAGGAAGCATCAACCTGTTGTTCCTGATGTTCAAAGTTATCAACAATAAACCGCAGTAAATTTGCCGATGCCACCAGTGTGTTATTATCCACTACAGTAACCCGTTCCCACTCAGCTTTTATCCGAGGTTCATTCATCCATTGTGGTTTGTCATCAATCACAATTGTTTTATATTCCTGATGTTTTGCCCGTACCTGACCACAAATAATAAAGCCGTACAGATTGCCCTCATGGATTAACGGCATTGAGAATAGGCTTAATCCTGCATAACAGCAGAGTATTCTGGGTTTAACCTGCTTTAACCCCTCAAAAGCACAATACTTATCACACTTTTGACAACTCGGGCGATACAGTTCATTGGTACGCATTAATGAACAAAATGAATTGAAGCCATGACAATCAGATATTGCCTTACCTGTAACATCAACGACTACCGTTGCTAATCCGGTCGCACCAGAGAAGATCTCAGCTATAGAGAAAAAACTCTGCAAGTAGTCATCCTGAATTTTCAGCGGCACGCCTTCCTCCGGCATTCATGATATTTAAGCCGGTAATATGCAGAATTTAGCCTAAAGAAAGAATGATGCTTACCGCAAAAAATAATCTTATTTATGAAGATGATTATGATCAAATTGCAAGATGAATAATGTGTCGTCTTAACCACAATAGCGCGGTGAGTACGACTGCGTCACTGGGCCATCTTTTAATTTATTATATTCTGCCTTCAGAGAACGGGTGACGGGTTACAGATATTCGGCAGGAACAAAAAACGAAAAAGACATAAAAAAGGCCATCATCAGATGGCCAACCATGTCGAAAACGGACCAGCCCTGCGTCCTTCGCACAACGCATACAGCCGGTTGCACGAAGGGGTCGGGCTTTATTACTACTTTTTGAGAATTACTTAAGCACAGTTTTCAGCGCTTCACCGATATCGGCCAGGCTGCGCACGGTTTTCACCCCCGCTGCTTCCAGTGCGGCGAATTTCTCATCAGCCGTACCTTTGCCACCAGAGATAATCGCACCCGCGTGCCCCATACGTTTGCCTTTCGGCGCGGTCACGCCCGCGATGTAGCCAACAACTGGCTTGGTTACATGATCTTTAATGTACGCCGCCGCTTCTTCTTCCGCGCTACCGCCGATCTCACCGATCATCACGATCGCTTCAGTCTGTGGATCTTCCTGGAACAGTTTCAGGATGTCGATAAAGTTTGAGCCAGGGATCGGGTCACCACCGATACCTACACAGGTAGACTGGCCGAAACCATAGTCAGTCGTCTGCTTAACCGCTTCATAGGTCAACGTACCAGAACGAGAAACGATACCCACTTTACCCGGCTTGTGAATGTGACCCGGCATGATGCCGATTTTGCATTCGCCTGGGGTGATAACGCCAGGACAGTTCGGCCCAATCATGCGCACGCCCGCTTCATCAAGCGCCACTTTCACGGTCAGCATATCCAGCGTCGGGATGCCTTCAGTGATGGTGATAATCAGTTTAATACCTGCGTTGATGGCTTCCAGAATGGAGTCTTTGCAGAACGGAGCCGGTACATAAATAACAGACGCAGTCGCGCCGGTGGCTTCAACCGCTTCACGCACGGTGTTAAACACTGGCAGGCCCAGGTGAGTTGTACCGCCTTTACCCGGCGTTACACCACCAACCATTTGCGTACCGTAAGCAATCGCTTGTTCAGAGTGGAATGTCCCCTGGCTACCGGTGAAGCCCTGGCAGATAACCTTGGTATCTTTATTAATTAAAACTGACATTATTTCCCCTCCACTGCGGCAACAACCTGCTGAGCTGCATCCGTCAGACTTTTCGCTGCAATAATATTCAGGCCGCTGTCAGCCAGTTTTTTCGCGCCGAGTTCGGCGTTGTTACCTTCCAGACGCACAACCACCGGAACGTTAACACCAACTTCCGCTACCGCGCCGATGATACCGTCAGCGATCAGGTCGCAACGAACGATACCGCCGAAGATGTTAACCAGAACGGCTTTCACGTTGTCATCAGAGAGGATAATTTTGAACGCTTCGGTCACGCGTTCTTTGGTTGCGCCGCCGCCCACGTCAAGGAAGTTAGCCGGTTCGCCACCGTGCAGTTTAACGATGTCCATGGTGCCCATTGCAAGGCCAGCGCCGTTAACCATACAACCAATGTTACCGTCCAGCGCGACGTAGTTCAGTTCCCACTGTGCAGCCTGAGCTTCACGCGGATCTTCCTGAGACTGATCGCGCATTTCACGCAGATCCGGCTGGCGGAATAGTGCGTTGCCGTCAGCGCCCAGTTTACCGTCGAGGCAGATCAGATCGCCCTGTTTGGTCACCACCAGCGGGTTGATTTCGATCAACGCCAGGTCGCGCTCAAGGAAAATGGTCGCCAGACCCATGAAGATCTTGGTGAATTGCTGAACCTGCTTACCTTCCAGACCCAGTTTGAACGCCAGGTCACGGCCCTGATACGGCATTGGACCCGTCAGCGGATCGAGCGCCACTTTATGGATCAGGTGCGGGGTTTCTTCCGCCACTTTTTCGATTTCCACGCCGCCTTCGGTAGAGGCCATAAAGACCACGCGACGGGAGCTGCGATCAACTACTGCACCGAGGTAAAGTTCTTTACCAATGTCGGTCGCAGCTTCAACCAGAATCTGATTTACCGGTTGACCGTTGGCATCTGTCTGGTAGGTCACCAGACGTTTGCCCAGCCAGTGTTCAGCAAAAGCGCGAATGTCTTCTTTGCTGTTAACAACCTTCACACCGCCCGCTTTACCACGGCCACCAGCGTGAACCTGACATTTCACTACCCACGGGCCTGCGCCGATTTTTGATGCGGCTTCTTCGGCTTCACGCGGAGTAGTACAGGCATAACCCACCGGTGCCGGTAAGCCATAGCGGGCAAAAAGTTGTTTTGCCTGATATTCATGTAAGTTCATGTGTTCTGTCCATCCTTCAGGTAATCGTTATCTTTAAACCTGTAGGCCGTTGCGTTTTTCATGCCGGATGGCGCAACGCTTATCGGCCTACAGGGCAGGTGATACTCTCAGGTACTACACGTCCAGCAGCAGACGCGTTGGATCTTCCAGCAACTCTTTAATGGTCACCAGGAAGCCTACTGACTCACGACCATCAATCAAACGGTGGTCATAAGACAGCGCCAGATACATCATCGGCAGGATTTCAACCTTGCCGTCTACAGCCATCGGACGATCTTTGATGGCATGCATACCCAGGATGGCGCTCTGCGGCGGGTTAATGATTGGCGTAGACATCAGGGAACCGAACACACCACCGTTAGTGATGGTGAAGTTACCACCCGTCAGATCTTCAACCGTCAACTTGCCGTCGCGACCTTTTACTGCCAGCTCTTTAATGTTTTTCTCGATGTCAGCCATACCCAGCAGATCCACATCTCGCAGAACCGGAGTTACCAGGCCGCGCGGCGTAGATACCGCCATGCTCACATCAAAGTAGTTGTGGTACACCACGTCATCGCCATCGATAGAAGCGTTCACTTCCGGATAGCGTTTCAGCGCTTCAACAACCGCTTTAACGTAGAAGGACATAAAGCCCAGACGGATACCGTGACGTTTTTCGAACGCGTCGCCGTACTGCTTACGCAGATCCATAATCAGCTTCATGTTGACTTCGTTGAACGTCGTCAGCATTGCTGTCGAATTTTTCGCTTCCAGCAGACGCTCAGCTACGCGCTTACGCAGACGGGTCATCGGTACGCGTTTTTCACCGCGAGCACCCAGTGCAGGCTGTGCTGCAGGCGCCGCTGCCGGGGCTTTCGCTTCCGCTTTTGCTGCCGGAGCTTTAGCCAGATGTTTTTCAACATCTTCACGCGTGATACGACCACCGACACCGGTACCATTGATGGCACTGGCTTCAAGATTATGCTCACCCAGCAGGCGACGGATCGCCGGGCTCAGGGCATCGTTATTCTGCTCGGCAAGAGACGCCTGTTGACGCTGTGCCGGGGTAGAATCTTTCTCTTCAGATTTAGCACTGGTCTCTTTACCACTGCTATTGCCTTCACGCAGGCGACCAAGGATCTGGCGAGAAGTAACAGTGGTCCCTTCATCTTCCAGAACTGCATCAAGAATACCGTCCGCTGATGCCGGTACTTCCAGTACCACTTTGTCAGTTTCGATTTCTACCAGTACTTCGTCACGACGTACTGCATCGCCCGGTTTTTTGTGCCAGGTTGCAACCGTTGCATCTGCTACGGATTCAGGCAGGTCGGGAACAAGAATATCTACGCTACTCATTATTTATCCTTTATTTAATCGACGTTCAGCGCGTCATTGACCAGATCTTGTTGCTGTTTCTGGTGAACGGACATATATCCTACTGCCGGAGAGGCAGAGGCCGGGCGACCTGCATAACGCAGAGCAGACCCAAATGGAATCACTTCACGGAAATGATGCTGGCTGCAGTACCATGCGCCCTGGTTGAGCGGCTCTTCCTGGCACCAGACAAAATCATGCACATGAGCAAAAGGTTTCAGCGCTTCCTGTACCGCTTTATGCGGGAACGGATAGAGCTGTTCGATACGCACAATGGCGACATCTTTTTGGTTGTTCTTGCGGCGCTGCTCCAGCAGGTCGTAATAAACCTTACCAGAACACATCACGACGCGCTTCACGGCTTGCGGATCAAGTTCATCTATCTCGCCGATGGCTGGCAGGAACGTACCATTAGCCAGTTCGTCGAGCGTAGACACTGCCAGCGGATGACGCAGCAATGACTTCGGCGACATCACCACCAGCGGACGACGCATACCGCGCAGCGCCTGACGACGCAGCATGTGGTAAACCTGTGCTGGGGTAGACGGAACGCACACCTGCATGTTTTGCTCAGCACAAAGTTGCAGATAACGCTCAAGACGTGCGGAAGAGTGCTCTGGTCCCTGCCCTTCGTAGCCGTGTGGCAGCAGCATCACCAGGCCACACATACGACCCCATTTCTGCTCACCAGAGGAGATGAACTGGTCGATGACAACCTGCGCACCGTTGGCAAAGTCACCAAACTGCGCTTCCCAGATAGTCAGCGTGCGCGGCTCTGCTGTGGCATAACCATATTCGAATGCCAGTACCGCTTCTTCAGACAGCACGGAGTCCCAAACGCGGAATGTGCCCTGACCGTTATGCACATGCTGCAGTGGCGTGTAGGTAGAACCGTTTGCCTGGTTGTGAATAACTGCATGGCGGTGGAAGAAGGTACCGCGACCTGAGTCTTCACCAGACAGTCGTACCGGAATGCCCTCGTCAACCAACGTTGCGTAAGCCAGGTTCTCAGCACCACCCCAGTCGAACAGCTTCTCGCCTGCTGCCATCGCCTGACGGTCGCCGTAAATCTTGGCAACGCGCGACTGCATTTCAACCGCTTCTGGTACAGTACTGATGCGTTTTGCCAGTTCCTGCAAACGCTTCATTTCAACCTTGCTCGGGTAGTTTTCATCCCATTCATGGTTGAGGTACGGCGACCAGGTGAAGGAGTGCATGTTCATTGGACGCCACTCTTTCACTACGCATTCGCCAGCATCCAGCGCGTCACGATAGAGGTTGACCATTTCGGTGGCATCTTCCAGCGTTGCGACTTTATCGGCTTCCAGCTTATCAGCGTAGATTTTGCGCGGAGTCGGATGCTTTTTGATTTTCTGATACATCAGCGGCTGGGTCGCACTCGGCTCGTCGGCTTCGTTATGGCCATGACGGCGGTAGCACACCAGATCGATGAAGACATCACGTTTAAAGGTATTACGGAAATCCAGTGCCAGACGGGTCACGAAAGCGACGGCTTCCGGATCATCCGCATTGACGTGGAAAATAGGCGCCTGGACCATCTTACCGATATCAGTGCAATACGGCGTAGAGCGTGCATCCAGTGGGTTAGACGTTGTAAAGCCGACCTGGTTATTGATAACGATGCGAACGGTACCGCCCACTTCGTAACCACGCGCTTTCGACATGTTCAGGGTTTCCTGAACTACGCCCTGTCCGGTCACTGCGGCGTCACCGTGAATGGTGATCGGCAGAACTTTATTGCTGCTCGGCTCGTCCAGTCTGTCCAGACGCGCGCGAACGGAACCGATAACCACCGGGCTGACGATTTCCAGATGCGACGGGTTAAACGCCAGCGCCAGGTGAACCAGACCGCCTTCGGTTTCGATATCAGATGAGAAGCCCATGTGGTACTTCACATCACCCGTACCGAGGTGTTCTTTATGTTTGCCTGCAAATTCGTCGAACAGATCCTGTGGTTTTTTACCTAGCACGTTGACCAGCACGTTCAGACGGCCACGGTGCGCCATGCCCAGAACCACTTCGCGCGTGCCGCTGTTACCGGCATGGCGAATCATCTCTTTAAGCATCGGAATTAACGCATCGCCGCCTTCCAGCGAGAAGCGTTTTGCACCCGGGAACTTCGCGCCCAGATAGCGTTCCAGGCCTTCTGCTGCGGTCAGTTCGCTGAGAAAACGTTTCTTCTCTTCGCTGCTGAATGCGGCACGACCAGATTCGATACGCTGCTGAAGCCAGCGTTTTTCTTCGGTACTGGTGATGTGCATATACTCGGCGCCAATAGGGCCGCAGTAGGTTTGTTTCAGCGCCTCAACCAGGTCGCTCAGCTTCATGGTGTCTTTGCCGCCGGCAAAAGAACCTACGTTAAAGCTTTCCTGGAAATCAGCATCGGTCAGATCGTGGAAAGTTGGGTCCAGATCGGCCACATTCTCTTGCTGCCACAGTCCCAGCGGATCGAGATTCGCATGCTGATGACCACGGAAACGATATGCGTTGATGAGCTGCAGGACTTTAACCTGCTTCACATTGGCATCAGGGTCGGAGATAGAAGAAGAATAACGTGGGGTAACCAACGCCTGTCGACGGAAATAATCACGTGTTTTTGAGTGGAGTTGATCCGGTTTGACTCCGGTACCAGGTAACTGCTGGAACGTCGAACGCCAGTTAGCATCTACCGAGTCAGGGTCGGTTAAGAAGTCTTCATAGAGCTGTTCTATCCAGCTCTGGTTTGAACCAGAGAGGTAAGAAGAGTCCAACCAGGCTTTCAAAGCGCTGTTCTGCATCGTGATCCCTTAAGCATCTATATGCTTATTTCGCCGTGGATACTACCACGCACACCGCTGTGCGTGCCGGGGTTCACTTGCGAGCTCTTGTTTAATCTGGCTCGCGAAGGAACCTTTAAAAACTGTCTAATAATCTTCGTCGTTCAGACCGCGCCTTGTATCGCGCCGAACGCCTCGATTATTGCTCTCTAATTCATGGCAGTTTTTAGAGGTTTCCTGCATATATCATGCCTGATGACGCTGTGCTTATCCGGCCTACAGTGACTCACCTGTAGGCCGGATAAGGCATTTATGCCGCCATCCGGCATCTGTTACTTACGCACTACGTTTCAACAGCATCGACTTAATATGGCCGATGGCGCGCGTCGGGTTCAGCCCCTTAGGACATACGCTGACGCAGTTCATGATGCTATGGCAGCGGAATACGCTGAAAGCGTCACTTAAACCTTCGAGGCGGCTGTCGGTTTCGGTATCGCGACTGTCAATCAGGAAGCGATACGCGGCCAGCAGTCCTGCCGGGCCAATAAACTTGTCCGGATTCCACCAGAATGACGGGCAGGACGTTGAGCAGCATGCACACAAAATACATTCATACAGCCCATCGAGCTTCTCACGCTGCTCTGGCATTTGTAAATGCTCACGAGCAGGAGGATTTTTCCCATTATTCAACAAGTAAGGCTTAATCTTCTCATACTGTGCGTAGAATTGTCCCATGTCTACCACCAAATCGCGTACGACCGGTAAACCTGGCAGCGGGCGAATGACAATTTTCTTACCCGGCTGATTCAGCGCAGAAATAGGAGTGATACACGCCAGCCCATTTTTGCCGTTCATATTCAGACCATCAGAACCGCACACCCCTTCACGGCAGGAGCGACGAAACGACAGTGACGGATCTTTTTCTTTCAGCTGCATCAATGCATCCAGCAGCATCATGTCGCGCCCTTCTTCCGCTTCCAGGGTGTAATCCTGCATACGCGGAGCATCATCGATATCCGGGTTATAGCGATAAATCGAAAACTCGAGTTTCATTGTCCTGTCTCCGCATTAATAAGTACGAATCTTCGGCGGGAATGCCGGGCGCAGTTTCGGTTCCATATTGACCTGACGTCGAGTCATGGATTCCGATTCTGGCAGGTACAGGGAATGGCACAGCCAGTTTTCATCATCACGTTCCGGATAGTCGAAGCGGCTATGCGCGCCGCGGCTTTCGGTTCGGAAGTTGGCGGACACCGCCGTGGCGTACGCGGTTTCCATCAGGTTATCCAGCTCCAGACACTCAACGCGCTGGGTGTTGAACTCGCTGGACGTATCATCCAGACGGGCGTTTTTCAGACGCTCGCGAATTGCTTTCAACTCTTCAAGCCCCTTCGCCATCGCATCACCTTCGCGGAAGACCGAGAAGTTATGCTGCATACATTCTTGCAGCGCTTTGCGAATAACTACCGGATCTTCGCCGTCGCGGTTACCGTTCCAGCGGTTCAGACGGGCCAGAGAAGCATCGATCTCTTCTTCGGTCGCATCCAGCAGGTCACCCTGCTCAGTGATAGATTCCTGCAGATGCAGGCCAACCGCACGACCGAATACCACCAGGTCCAGCAGCGAGTTGCCGCCCAGACGGTTAGCACCGTGGACCGATACGCAGGCGATTTCGCCAACCGCAAACAGCCCAGGAATCACCACATCTTCACCCTGCTCATTCACAGTCAGCGCCTGGCCGGTCACTTTGGTCGGAATACCGCCCATCATGTAGTGGCAGGTAGGGATTACCGGAATCGGCTCTTTCACCGGATCAACGTGGGCAAAGGTGCGGGACAGTTCCAGAATACCCGGCAGACGGGATTCCAGCACTTCTTTACCCAGATGGTCGAGTTTCAGCTTGGCGTGTGGACCCCACGGACCGTCACAGCCACGACCTTCACGAATTTCGATCATGATGGAACGCGCCACCACGTCACGACCCGCAAGGTCTTTCGCATTCGGGGCATAACGCTCCATAAAGCGTTCGCCATGTTTATTTAACAGATAACCGCCTTCACCGCGGCAACCTTCTGTTACCAGTACACCTGCACCGGCGATACCGGTTGGGTGAAACTGCCACATTTCCATATCCTGCACCGGTACACCGGCACGGATAGCCATACCAACACCATCACCGGTATTGATGTGGGCGTTGGTGGTAGACTGATAAATACGACCTGCCCCGCCGGTTGCCAGCACAGTAGCGCGGGCTTTGAAGTAGACGACTTCACCGGTTTCGATACACAGTGCGGTACAACCCACCACTGCGCCATCGGCGTTTTTCACCAGATCCAACGCATACCACTCCGAGAAAATGGTGGTGTGGTTTTTCAGGTTCTGCTGATACAAGGTGTGCAACAGCGCATGACCGGTACGGTCCGCCGCCGCTGCGGTACGTGCCGCCTGCTCGCCGCCGAAGTTTTTCGACTGACCGCCAAACGGGCGTTGATAGATAGTGCCATCGTCGAGGCGTGAAAACGGCAGCCCCATATGATCCAGCTCCAGAATCGCTTCCGGACCGGTCTTGCACATATATTCAATAGCGTCCTGGTCACCAATGTAATCCGACCCTTTTACGGTGTCGTACATATGCCATTCCCAGTTATCTTCATGGGTATTACCGAGCGCAACGGTGATGCCACCCTGCGCAGAAACGGTATGGGAACGGGTTGGGAACACTTTGGAAAGCAGCGCACAGGTCTGGCCGCTTTGGGAAATTTGCAGCGCCGCGCGCATACCTGCGCCGCCGGCACCAATCACAACAGCATCAAATTCTCTGACTGGCAGTTTCATTACACACCCCACACCACAACAAATCCATAAATGACGTAAACCACCAGCGCAACGACAATTGCCAGTTGCAGAATCAGGCGCACGGCCAGAGGTTTAACGTAGTCGGTCAACACCTGCCACATGCCGATCCAGGCATGAATCAAGATGGAGAAAAGTGCCAGCAGGGTGAAGACTTTGGTGAATGCCGATGAGAAAAAACCGGTCCAGACTTCCCAGGTCAGCTCGCCGCTGGTGGCGAAGAAGCCGACCATATAGATGATGTATAACGTCAGAACGATAGCGGTAGCACGGACCAGAATGAAGTCATGTACGCCGTTGCGTCCTAATGCGGAGGCGTTGCTTACCATACGAGGACTCCTGCGAGAAGTGAAAGCACGACAATGATAACAAAAGAAATTTTGGCGGAACGCGTCCCTGCTTCGAGGGTTTCTTCAAGGTAGCCAAAATCCATTAACAGATGGCGAATGCCCATTACAGCGTGATATGCCAGCGCGACCAGAATTCCCCACATAATTAACTCCACAAAGAAGTTATTCATAATGGATGACGCCGCGAGGAAACCTTCAGGGGAGGAAAGGCTGGTACCCAATAACCACAACAGTATCCCGACCGCCACGAAGGTGATCACTCCAGATACGCGATGGAGAATGGACGCTATCGCCGTGATTGGGAACCGGATCGTTTGCAGATCCAGATTGACAGGTCTTTGTTTTTTCACATTTCTTATCATGAATAACGCCCACATGCTGTTCTTATTATTCCCTTTGGACTTCGGGTACAGAAGATGAAGACACCTGTAGCCTGAAAGACGACGGGATTTCCTTCCTCCGGTCTGCGTGCGGGTCAGACAGCGTCCTTACTATAACTACGCGTCATATAAAACACTGCTTCCAGTTGCTAAAACGACACGTTACAACGCTGGTTGGCTCGGGATTGCAGGGTATTCCGGAGACCTGGCGGCAGTATAGGACGTTCACAAAATCATTACAATTAACCTACATATAGTTTGTCGGGTTTTATCCCGAACAGTGACATAGGTCACGATAACAACATTATTTTAATTTTTAATCATCTGATTTGACAAACATTAAACAAAGTTGTTACAAACGACACCAGAAAAGGCATATAATGCGTAAAAGTTATGGGGTCACTCTTTCACCGGAGATTTAGTTATGCAACAGTGTGGAAGTATTGACCAATACCTTCAGGACAGTTATTAGTGATAGACAGGTTTAATAATTCGGATTGCTAAGTTCTTGATTTGCTGTTTATTCGCCATGAACAGACCGTTTTACCTGCAAGCGCCCATAGCTCTGTACCCAGGTTGTCCCCTCTTCCACAGAGCGGCGAGCCAAATAACAAACTGGTAACGGTTCACCAATGTACGAAGGCAAATGTAAGTTCCGGCAGTCTTAAGCAATAAGGCGCTAAGGAGACCGTAAATGGCTGATACTAAAGCAAAAATCACTCTAAATGGTGACTCTGCTATTGAACTGGATGTGCTGAAAGGTACGCTCGGTCAAGATGTTATTGATATTCGTAGCCTTGGCTCAAAAGGGATGTTTACTTTTGACCCAGGTTTCACCTCTACTGCATCCTGCGAATCCAAAATTACTTTCATCGACGGTGACGAAGGTATTTTGCTGCATCGCGGCTTCCCGATTGACCAGTTGGCGACCGAGTCCAACTATCTGGAAGTGTGTTATATCCTGCTGTACGGCGAAAAACCGACGCAGGAAGAGTACGACGAGTTCAAAACCACGGTCACTCGCCATACCATGATCCATGAGCAGATTACCCGTCTGTTCCACGGTTTCCGCCGCGACTCTCACCCGATGGCCGTCATGTGCGGTGTTACCGGCGCACTGGCCGCGTTCTACCACGACTCGCTGGATGTGAATAATGCGCGTCACCGTGAAATCGCTGCTTTCCGTCTGCTGTCCAAAATGCCTACCATGGCAGCGATGTGCTACAAATACTCCATCGGCCAACCGTTTGTTTATCCGCGTAACGACCTCTCCTACGCCGGTAACTTCCTGCACATGATGTTCTCCACGCCGTGCGAAAAATACGAAGTGAATCCAATCCTGGAACGCGCAATGGACCGTATCCTGATCCTGCACGCCGACCACGAGCAGAACGCTTCTACGTCTACCGTACGTACGGCGGGTTCTTCTGGCGCTAACCCGTTTGCCTGTATCGCAGCAGGTATTGCTTCCCTGTGGGGACCGGCACACGGCGGTGCAAACGAAGCCGCACTGAAGATGCTGGAAGAAATCAGCTCGGTTAAACACATTCCGGAATTTGTTCGCCGCGCGAAAGACAAGAATGATTCTTTCCGTCTGATGGGCTTTGGTCACCGTGTCTATAAAAACTATGACCCACGCGCAACCGTTATGCGTGAAACCTGTCATGAAGTCCTGAAAGAGCTGGGCACCAAAGATGACCTGCTGGAAGTGGCCATGGAGCTTGAGCACATCGCACTGAATGACCCGTACTTCATCGAGAAGAAACTCTATCCGAACGTAGACTTCTACTCCGGTATCATTCTGAAAGCGATGGGTATTCCGTCCTCCATGTTCACCGTGATTTTCGCCATGGCGCGTACCGTTGGCTGGATTGCTCACTGGAACGAAATGCATACTGATGGCATGAAGATCGCCCGTCCTCGTCAGCTGTACACCGGCTACGACAAACGCGATTTTAAGTCTGACATTAAGCGTTAATTCCTGTTGCCGGATGGCGATGCGTCACCATCCGGCATATTCCCTTTTTCTTGACATGCATTGTGTTAATCCTCTCATCCTTTCTCTATGATTTACTGAGACTTGCTTAATTCTACTCAGGAGTATGGGATGCCTGTTTTGCAGTGGAGTGCACTGTTTTTACTGTCACTTCTTCTTTCCCTGCTCTTTCTGTTTATCCATCTTCCGGGGCCATTACTGCTCGGGTCGATGATCGTCGGTATTATTTTCAGTATGCGCGGTATTTCGCTGCATCCCCCTCGCTGCACGTTTCTTGGTGCGCAAGCCATCCTCGGCTGTATGATTGCGCAAAACCTCACTGGCTCCATTTTTACGACGCTGGCAGCGCATTGGCCGGTGGTGATTGTCATTCTGCTGGCAACCCTTATCAGCAGTGCAGCAATAGGCTGGTTGTTGGTACGTTACAGTAAACTTCCCGGTAATACGGGCGCGTGGGGCTCATCTCCAGGCGGAGCGGCGGCGATGGTTGCCATGGCGCAGGATTATGGCGCTGACATTCGTCTGGTGGCATTCATGCAGTATCTGCGGGTTTTACTTGTGGTAGGCGCGGCGGCGCTGGTCACCCGACTGGTGATGGGTGACCTGGCGCAAACGGTCAGCGAGCAAATCATCTGGTTTCCGCCACTGAGTGTTAACCTGTTCAGTACCCTGGCACTGGCCGCCGTTGCCGGAATTGCCGGGCGCGTACTGCGCATCCCCTCTGGCGTCATGCTGCTGCCAATGCTGGTGGGTGCATTGCTGAACGCTGGCGGTGTAATGGTGATTGAACTGCCGGAATGGCTACTGGCCATAGCGTACATGGCCATCGGCTGGCAAATTGGTCTGGGTTTTGACAAGCAAATCTTTTTTATGGCACTGCGTCCCTTGCCACAGATCCTGTTGTCTATTTTTTCACTGATGGCGATTTGCGCGGCTATGGCCTGGGGACTGGCGCATTACATGCGGATCGACTTCCTCACCGCTTATCTGGCTACCAGCCCGGGAGGGATGGACAGTGTCGCGGTGATTGCCGCAGGAAGTCACGCCGATATGGCGCTGATCATGGCGATGCAGACCCTGCGGCTGTTCAGTATTTTATTGACTGGTCCGGCGGTGGCGCGGTTTATTTCACAGCATGCCCCCAGGCAGCCAGCTTAATGCTGACATCCCGGACACCAGTAAAAAGGTCGTGAAGAGAGCATCGTTTTCTCGATAATACCGCCACAACGTTCGCATGCTTCACCGTCCCGATGGAAAACCTTAAAGCGAAACAGCGCGCCGTGATGTTTATTCTCATCAACCAGACCGCGCGTATTGTAAGATAAACGCGGAATATCGAGCAGTGCATGCGCCAGCCTGTCGAGCTGTTCATCGCTGAGTTGCGAGGCTTTATGTTGCCCTGTCAGTTCCACCTGCCAGAGAATTTCTACCCGTAAATAGTTACCCAACCCCGCGAGAAACGCCTGATCCAGGAACAGACCGGAAAACTGCCGATTGCGAAAACGAGGTGAAAGCAGACGCGCTTTCACATCATCAGGCGTTAAGCGCAGATCCAGCACATCAGGTCCAACCCGTTGCAGGAACGGATGGTTGGTTAGCTGTTCAGGCGTAAGGATTTCAATGTCAGAGGCGCTGTAGAGCAGAATAGTTTTATCGAGCGTTTGCAGCCTGACGCGTAATACCCGGTTGGTTTCCGGGATTTTCCCCGTCTCAATCACTCGCCATACGCCATAAAGCTGATTATGGCTATATAACGTCAGACCATTCGAAAAGTGGGTCAGCAATGCCTTACCCCGGGTTTCAATATGGGTAACCCTCTGTCCAGTCAGTCGAGATTGATACGGTTTTAACTGCTCAAAGGCAAACCAGACATCCGTCAGAGGTTTGCCTTTGACTGCCGCCTCCAGGTTATCCGCCGCACGGCGGATCTCCGGGCCTTCAGGCATAATACTGTCCTTTGTTAATGAGTTGCTCCGCCCGTCACTGCGATATCACGATCCACCTGCAAGGCGGTAACAATCGCAATCTCCAGTGCATGACGCACCGTTTCTGTCGCCATACTCGGCGCACCTGGATGCGCCGCCGCTTGTTCCGGCAGATAGGGAATATGAATAAATCCCCCCTTCACTGTCGGCGTGTTACGTAACTTATGCAGCAGCCCATACATCACGTGGTTGCAGACGAAGGTACCCGCAGTCTGAGAAACCGATGCAGGAATACCTGCGCTGCGCATGGCAGCAACCATCGCTTTAATCGGCAACGTGCTAAACCATGCCGCCGGGCCATCCGCTACGATCGGTTCATCGACGGGTTGCTGCCCGTGGTTATCCGCAATACGTGCATCGTCAACATTGATCGCCACGCGCTCAACGGTGATATCTGTACGGCCTCCAGCCTGACCTACCGCCAGTACCAGCGACGGCGACAGCGCGTCAATCGCAGCATTGAGTACGGCAAGAGACTCACCAAATACGCACGGAAGCTGGCGTGCCACAACGCGACACTCACCGATAATAGCATTGTCGAGACCCGAGACCACTTCCCAGGAAGGGTTAACTGATTCGCCGCCAAAAGGTTCAAATCCGGTGATAAGTACCGTTTTCATCCTTCCTCCTTACAGGAACATCAGGAAATACATCAGGAATACGTTGACCAATAGCAACAGCACGCCGGTTGGCACCTGTGCTTTAATCACTGCGTTCTTATCCGGCAGTTCCAGCAATGCCGCCGGCACAATGTTAAAGTTCGCCGCCATCGGCGTCATCAGCGTACCGCAATACCCGGAGAACATGCCGATTGCCGCCATCACCGCAGGGTTACCGCCATGCTGCAACACGAGTATCGGAATACCAATCCCGGCGGTCACAATCGGGAAGGCCGCAAACGCATTACCCATAACCATCGTCAGCAGTGCCATACCGATGGTGTACACCGCCACCGCGATAAAGCGGCTATCCACCGCGAGATATTCCTGAGTCAGATAAGAGATACCACTGCCGACGCCTGCCGCCGTAAACAACAACCCCAGCGTGGCCAGAATCTGTGGCAGGATGAACGCCCAACCAATAGAGTCCAGCAGACGACGAGCTTCCTGAATTGGCTGATGTACACGTTCATGGGTCATTTTTATCGCCATTGCCAGGCCGATCAACGAGCCAGCGGTCATCGAAAAGAGCGTCACCAGCGTGGCGTGGTTACCCGGCCCAAACAACGCATCCTGTAAGCCCGGAATATGGTTAAACATCAACACACCAATCACGGTAACCACCGGAATGACCAGCGCCGGGAAAAACAGACGATTGCCCAACCGGGTGGCGCTTTCCTCGCGCTGTTGTTGCGTACGTTGATGATAGCTTCCCAGTTTGACGCCGCCGAAACCGGCGATTAGGGCCAGTAACACGACCGCGACACCGACAGCGATATGCACAGTGCGTTTATCGCCAAAAAGTGAATACGTCCAGTCACCCAGCAGAAACAGCACACCGTACACGCCCCAGAACAGACCGGTGGTTAAACGCCGGGGGTTCGCTTTGTCCTGCCAGGACATGACGGCCACAATCAGTAATACCGCACCCGCCAGCCAGTAGAGATAGCTTTGCTGAAAATTCATTTCGCTTCTCCTTTAGCTGCGGCATTCGCTTTCGCTACTTCGCGTTGCAGGTAGTTATCAAGGCGCCACAAGCGTGCGCCGTGGATCAGGAACGCACAAATCGCCGTTGGGATCCCCCACAGGGCAATATGCAACGGCTCCGTCTGGATCCCGCCTGACTCCAGCATAAAGTTGTGCATGAAAATGATCGCGCCAAAGGCAACAAAGATATCTTCACCAAAAAACAGCCCGACGTTATCGGTCGCCGCCGACATTGCACGCAACCGATAGCGCACTGACCCGGGCAATTCACCATGGTTTTTCTCAGCGGCCCCTTCAGCCATAGGTGCCAGCAGCGGGCGAACCATTTGCGGATGGCCACCCAGACTTGTCAGCCCCAGCGCCGCGGTCGCTTCACGAATAAAGAGATAGACAATTAACAGACGACCGCTGGTGGCGCTGCGGATTTTCGCGATCCATGCCTGAGCACGTTCTTTCAGACCGTGGCGCTCCAGCAGACCGATAACCGCCAGAGGGATCAGCAGGATAAACGGCAGGTTGCGGGTGTTGAGAAAACCTTCTCCCAACTTTTCGAGGATCGTGGCGATCGGCATATGCGCCGCCAGCCCCGTGACGATCCCGGCAATGATAACCACCAATACCGGGTTAAAACGTAAAAGAAATCCGACCACAATGACAGCAATCCCCGTCAATGGCCAGAGAGAAATGACCTCTCCCATAATATATTCCCGTCTATGTTGTTGTGTAATATGTTATTGTTTTGTATGTAAAAAATTATGCGCTAATTTGAATCTTCTCTGCTTCGAACGCGGTACGTAAGCGGCGGGCAAAAGCGAGTGCGTGCTCACCATCACCATGAATACATACCGTCTGCGCAGTCACGCTCGCCCATTCTCCGGTCTGGCTTTTCACTCTGCCGGACTGCACCATTTCTAAGGTTTGAGCCAGTGCCTGTTCTTCATTTTCAATCAGCGCGCCCGGCTGGCTACGGGGAACCAGACTGCCATCTGCCTGATAGCCTCGATCGGCAAAAACCTCCTGGCGTGTCACCAGGCCATAATGTTCCCCGGCCCGAATCAGCTCGCTCCCCGCAAGTCCCACCAGCACAAGTGATGGATCGCAGGCATGAACCGCTCTGGCAATCGCGTCAGCCAGTTGTGGGTCTTTCGCCGCCTGGTTATAGAGCATCCCGTGTGGTTTGACGTGGCGCATGACGCCGCCTTCAGCCCGAGTGATGGCAGCCAGCGCGCCGATTTGATACAGCGTCTGCGCATATACCGTTTCAGTGGGCAAAGTCATGGCAGTACGACCAAAGTTTTCCCGATCCAGGAAACCTGGATGAGCCCCCACCGCCACCCCATTTTTTAGCGCTTCACGCACGCTTAAAAGCATGGTTTGCGCGTCCCCGGCATGGAATCCACAGGCAATGTTGGCTGATGACACCAGTTGCAACAGCGCGGCGTCATTTGCGCAGCCTTCGCCGAGGTCTGCATTCAGATCAATTTTCATCGTTAAGTCGCCATGTTAACTGTTCCAGATAACGTTGCTGATCGGCACGCGCCTTCAGCGCCTCCTCCAGCGAACACTGAACAAAATGAATCGGCTGGCCGAGAGGGATTTGCGCCAGATGGTACATATCCGCCTCGATGATACAGGCAATTCGTGGATAGCCACCCGTCGTCTGAGCATCGTTCATCAACACAATCGGCTGACCATTGTGCGGTACCTGAACCACGCCGGGGAGCAGACCGTGCGACAACAGCTCACGATCGGTGGTACGTGTAAGTGGCTGACCCTGCAATCGATACCCCATCCGGTTACTCTGTGGGCTGAGCTGCCACGGAGATCGCCAGAATGATGCCTGTGATGCGTCATCAAATTCGTGATATTCAGGTCCGGGTAACGCGCGAATACGATTTCCCCACAAAAGCTGTTTGACCCCCTGCGGCCCGCTGAACTGCCGCGTTGAAACACCAATCGCCAGCCGATCGCCATCGCGTAACAGACGCCCTTCCAGCCCACCGATACCTACTTTCAGATCGGTACTGCATGAGCCCATCACCTCGGGAACATCAATGCCACCCGCCACCGCCAGATAACTGCGCATCCCGCGATGCGGGCGTTTTAGCATCAGGCGTTGCCCGGCTTTAACCGGCAGTCGCCATCCGCTCCACACAGGGGTACGGTCTAAATGCGCTTCACACCCCGCGCCGGTTAATGCAAACCAGCCATCCGCCTCAAATTCCACCACCAACTGACCGAGCGTCACTTCAAGTGCTGCGGCATTTGCGTCATTACCCACCAGCAGGTTGGCTACGTTCAGCGCCGGTTTGTCCAGCGCCCCACAGTGGCTAATTCCTGATTGCCGAAAACCGTAGCGGCCACCGTCCTGCACGGAGGTATACATGCCCGCACGAATGATTTTTAACATACCCCCTCCTTCTGCGGGACAAATCGCACGGTATCCCCTGGCCGTAACAGGATCGGCTCATCCCGCTGCGGATCGAACAACTTAACCGAGGTATGCCCTATCAGTTGCCATCCTCCTGGTGTTGATAGTGGGTAGATACCGGTTTGTGAGCCACCGATGCCAACTGAACCTGCCGGAACAAGCAGGCGCGGTTCAGCACGTCTTGGTGTATGCAGTTGCTCCGGTAAGCTCCCGAGATAGGGGAATCCCGGCTGAAAGCCGATAAACCAGACTACATAGTCAACTGACGCATGCAGTTCGACAACCTGCTTCTGGCTTAATCCACTATGCTGCGCAACTTCTGCCAGATCCGGTCCGCACGTACCGCCATAGGTAACCGGTATTTCAATAAAGCGCGAATCCGGTTCCAGCGCTTCACTCTCTTCCCACCAGCGCTGCAGGCGTTCAATTGCATCCAGCGCCAGCGTTTGTGGGTTGCGCAGAGTCACCGTGATGTTGTTCATTCCAGGAATGACTTCCAGCACATTCGGAGCATCTACCAGACGCTGGGCCAGGCCCCAAATACGTTTCTGACTCGCCAGCGTAATCGGTGGTTCCAGTTCCAGAACCACCGCAGTTTCACCTAACAGATAACAACGCGCTCGCTGCACTTTCGCCCCTCTTTAATTACGCTGGATTGGGTATATCAATGAAAGAAACATCCAAATCAGTATTTTCATTCAGCCATTCACTTAACGCGCGAATACCGCCACGTTCGGTGGCATGATGTCCAGCTGCATAAAAATGCAGCCCCTGCTCACGGGCTGAGTGAATGGTTTGTTCGGAGACTTCACCGGTAATAAAAGCATCGACGCCAAAACGGGCCGCGCTATCAATGAAACTTTGGCCGCCACCGGTACACCAGGCGACGCGCTGAACTTTTTCCGGCCCTGTATCACCACACCATAACGGTTTACGTCCCAGGCGCGCCTCTATCCAGGATGCCAGCTCTAACCCCGGAACCGGCATAGCGAGTTCGCCCCACGGCACCAGAGGCTCAATTTCCCCCATCACGGTAATGCCTAGCAGCGCAGCTAACTGCGCGTTATTCCCCAGTTCCGGGTGCGCATCCAGCGGCAGGTGCCAGCCATACAGGTTAATATCATTTTCCAGCAGTGTTTTCAGACGATGGCGCTTCATGCCGCGAATAACCGGGGATTCGCCTTTCCAGAAGTAACCGTGATGAACGATGACCGCATCAGCCCGCAGACGCACTGCCTCGTCCAATAATGCCTGGCTTGCGGTCACGCCGGTCACGATTTTATGCACCGTCTCTTTGCCCTCAACCTGCAAACCATTCGGCGCGTAGTCGCTAATGGCCGCGCTGTTCAGTTTGTCGTTGATCAGTTGTTCCAGTTCGGTGTTTTTCATCATCGCCCTCGTTGTCAAAAATTCTGCATGCCCAATCAGCAACACAGCTTAAGCTAAAATAGCGTCCCCGCCTCCGTTCGTCGATAGCCATTTCACTGACACATCAAGAAACAATCACATGGACTTTGAAGGTAAATTGCTTACCACCAGGAGATTTTATTCATGTATATTTATGCAATCAGACAGCATATTGCAAAAATAATCAGATCTGTATCAAAGTTACCATTTCAAGGAAACACGCTCACACAGTACGTTCATCCTGTCGTGAGGCATTCACTTCGAGAATAGAATGAATAAACAAGCATCTC
Organism: Citrobacter sp. S-77; assembly: GCF_963864895.1. Lineage (NCBI taxonomy): Bacteria > Pseudomonadati > Pseudomonadota > Gammaproteobacteria > Enterobacterales > Enterobacteriaceae > Citrobacter > Citrobacter sp. S-77. The sequence continues at coordinate 1,235,243 of NZ_CAWLWU010000002.1, read as the reverse complement.
AGCCGCGCGCTATCTATTACGTCGTCGCACTGCAAATTTGGGAATACTTCAGTTTTTACGGCATGCGTGCACTGCTGATCCTGTATCTCACTAACCAGCTTAAGTACAACGATAATCATGCATATGAACTCTTCAGTGCCTACTGCTCGCTAGTGTATGTCACCCCAATTCTGGGGGGATACCTGGCGGATAAAGTGCTCGGCAACCGCATGGCAGTCATGATTGGCGCATTTTTAATGGCAGTGGGGCACCTGGTGCTGGGTGCCAGTGAAATGGCGCCGGCGTTCCTCTATTTGTCTCTGGCAATTATCGTCTGCGGTTACGGTCTGTTTAAATCCAACATCAGTTGCCTGCTGGGCGAACTGTATCAGCCGGAAGATCCGCGTCGCGACGGCGGTTTCTCTCTGCTTTATGCCGCAGGTAACATCGGTTCGATTATCGCCCCTATCGCCTGTGGCTATGTGCAGGAAGAGTACAGCTGGGCCATGGGCTTCGCGCTGGCCGCAATCGGCATGCTGGCAGGACTGGTGATTTTCTTATGCGGAAACCGCCATTTCGCCCACACCACTGGTGTCAACAAAGCTGTCCTGTGCGCCAGAACGTTTATTCTGCCAAACTGGGCCTGGTTGTTGGTATTACTGGTGGCAACTCCGCTGCTGATTACCGTCCTGTTCTGGAAAGAGTGGTCCGTGTATGCACTGATCGTTGCCACTGTCATTGGTCTGGCTGTTCTGGCAAAAATCTACCGTCAGGCACAAACACAGAAGCAGCGTAAAGAACTGGGGCTTATCGTTACTCTGACCTTCTTCAGCCTGTTGTTCTGGGCCTTTGCTCAACAGGGCGGCAGTTCTATTAGCCTCTATATCGACCGCTTTGTTAATCGCGACATTCTGGGATATTCCGTTCCTACCGCGATGTTCCAGTCGGTCAACGCCTTCGCCGTGATGCTGTGCGGCATCGTGCTGGCCTGGGTGGTTAAAGAAAGCGTGGGTGGCAACCGCACTGTGCGTATCTGGGGTAAATTTGCCCTCGGCCTGGGATTAATGAGCGCAGGTTTTTGTATTCTGACCTTAAGCGCCCGCTGGTCAGCAGCTTACGGGCATTCTTCTATGCCACTGATGATCCTTGGGCTGGCGGTGATGGGATTTGCCGAATTGTTTATTGATCCGGTCGCGATGTCGCAAATTACGCGCATTGAGATCCCGGGCGTTACCGGCGTATTAACCGGTATTTATATGCTGCTTTCGGGTGCCATTGCCAACTACCTGGCGGGAGTGATTGCCGACCAGACATCCCAGGGCACATTTGATGCCTCCGGGGCCATCAACTATTCCATCAATGCCTATATTGATGTCTTTAGCGAGATTACCTGGGGAGCCCTGGCCTGTGTCGCGCTGGTACTGCTAATTTGGTTGTATCAGTCACTTAAGTTTAGAAACCGTCCACTGGCGGTAGAGTCCTGAGTTTACAGGCCCGATGATGTACTACGACTCGGGCCTGTTTTTTATCAAGAGATTACGAATTATTAACTGCCAAATCCTCTTCCGACAGACCTGTAACCAGTAACACCATTTCACGAGCTATTCCTTGCGCCAGCATTGTTTGCGCTATACGTAATGCAGCCTCGCGTTTACCTTGCTGTACCCCTTCCTGTAATCCCTCTAACCGTAATCGCTCCGCAATAGTCATCAGCCTCTCCTTGTGTTGGGGGATCCGTTGCGCCATCTCTTGCATAAATTCATTAAAGCGAGATGCATCGCCGGATTGCAGAATGTAATTAAACATCGCCTGTAGTTGCGTGTCATTAGCGCATCCTGTAAGTAACAGCGTAGCCAGTTGTTCTACCAGTCCCATCAAATCCCGCTGACGGATATATTTTTGCATGAGTTCCAGCAACGCCATTCGCCTGTGCGTCAGGATTTCATCATCGGGTACTACCGTTATATCCACCAGTGGAAATGCACTGGCATAGAGTTGCCTTGCCGCCACAGGATCTGCAAACGCATCCAGCCAACACAGTGAATACGGGTACGGGCTGCGGTTACCGTGATAAAACAACATCGGTATTACCAGCGGCAGTTCCTTGTGTCCGGCGTCCAGATGGCGCTGCATGGCCGTCATCGCATAACGCAGCAAACGAAAAGCCATATGCGGATCGGCTGAACTCTGATGCTCTATAACAACATAGACATAACCGCCACCGTCGCGTGTGTGCAGCGACCAGAGCACATCGGAGTAGCAAGAACGTAAATCCGCTTCAATAAAGCTCTCTGACTCCAGCTTCAACGTATTAAAATCGCAAAGCTTTTGCAGACAAGCCGGAAGGTGAATCTCGAGGAAATCCCGCGCAGTTTCGGGATGGTGTAAAAACGTTTTGAATACCGCATCATGCGGAGTGGAAGTCGTTGCCGTTGTCATCGTGTTCCGTCACCTGAAAGAAGATGACGGGACTTTACTGCCCAGGCGTAACTGGTGCATTCAGGCAGTAACGGTCTTACGCACACGATTCAGCGCTAAATGCGCCCGCTAGCAACATGTGCATTCTGCTGGAATGCATTACGCAGAAATCCACCACGCACTCACCCTTTTCGCGCCGCCTCATAGGCCGCGAGCGTGGCTAATCTCGCCTGCTTATGGTCGACAATGGGGCGAGGGTAATGGAGAGTCACCTGCGCTTTTTCCGCCCAGTTCCACGGCTCGTGGATTGCTTTTCCTGGCACCTCGCGTAATTCCGGCACCCACTGGCGGATAAACTCACCGTCACGATCGAATTTTCCCCCCTGAGTCGTTGGATTAAAAATACGAAAATACGGCGCGGCATCAGTTCCGGTTGACGCCGCCCACTGCCAGCCACCGTTATTGGCTGCCAGATCGCCGTCGATCAGTTGCGACATGAAATACTGCTCTCCTTTACGCCAGTCAATCAGCAGATCTTTCACCAGAAAGCTGGCGGTAATCATGCGTAAACGGTTATGCATCCATCCTGTGGTGTTAAGCTGACGCATGGCGGCATCCACAATGGGATATCCCGTTTGCCCCGTCTGCCACGCCTGAAAATGTGCAGGGTTATCCTGCCACTGAACACGATCGGTCCAGCGAATAAAGGGGCGATGACGACACAGTGCTGGGTGGTATGTCATTAAATGACGGTAAAACTCGCGCCAGATAAGCTCATTCAACCAGACGCTTCCGCTCCCGCCCTCAAGTGCCTGCGGCTGTTCTGCTAACAACCGGTTCAGGCATTGACGCGGCGATAATCCACCGGTTGCAAGACTTGCGGATAACCGGCTGGTGCCATCAATTGCCGGATAGTCACGCTGTTGTTCATATTCCGCGACAGCCTGCTGGCAAAACTGACGTAATTGCGCGATAGCCGATTTTTCTTCCGGTTGGAAATGTCGCACATCAAAATCCTGCTGCGGATAACTCAGCGTAATTGCGGTTAACGGTGTGGAAATAGTGCTGCTGTCTCGTCTCTTTGGCGCGGCAACACTCTCAGGAACACCGTCTTTTAGACGTTTCAGCCAGGCATTTTTAAATGGCGTAAAGACTTTATACATTTCATGATTACCGGTCATCACCGCCCCCGGAGGCAGGATCACGCTGTCGTCAAAACCCTCACAGATCACGTGTGGCAATGACTTTTCCACACTTACATCACGCTGTCGTTCGTTTATTTCATACTGATAGTTATAAAAAAGCCGGCTGACATCATGCTGCGCACAGACGTTTTTTACTGTATCCACGCTGGCGGAAAAATCGGTAACCTCATGAAACAGAAGGGGAATGCCTTTTTCTGCCAGTGCCGTTTGTAGCATATTTAATTGAGCGCTAATAAACGCCGCCTGGCGTGGAGCCATGTTATGTAACGTCCACTGTTCGGGAGTGGCAATATATAACGCCAGTACCTGAGCAGAAGGATCACGGCACGCGGCGGCGAGGGCGAGATTATCGTGCAGACGTAAATCACAACGAAACCAGACCAAATGGGTGGTCATAAAGCTCCCAAATCAATAAGACAATTAGCTTCCATAGCGCAAACGTAACGTTGCGGGCCAGGGATCAAAGTAGCGCTGTCCGGAAAGCCAGGTATCCGGGTATTCTGCCATATAGTGTTTGAGCAGCGTCACGGGAGCAAGCAGTGGCTGCGTTGCGCGCCGATAATCATCAATCAGCGTTGCGAGTTCCTGACGCTGACGAGCATTGAGCTGCTTACGAAAATACCCCTGAACGTGCATCAAAACATTAGTATGGTTACGCCGGGTAGCCTGATGCGACATCAAAGCCATCAACTGCTGGCGATAAGCGATAAAAAAGGCATCCAGACTTTCCCATTCGTGAACCGCTGCCACAAAACGCCCGAGCTCCCGATATGCTGGCTGAGAATGCGTCAACAGCAACAGCTTATAGCGACTGTGATAGTCAATCAGTGCTCCGCGTGTCAGTCCTTGCTCACGAATACCATTTAGTTCATGCAGCGCATACATTCGTTCAACAAAGTTTTCGCGGATTTGCGGGTCATGCAACCGCCCATCCTCTTCTACTGGCAACCACGGATATGCGTCCATCAATAATGATGTGTAGATACCGCGTCCCGCTTTGCGGTTATTTTTACCGTCAGCATCGTACACGCGGACACGTTCCATTCCGCAGGTGGGGGATTTTGCGCAGACGATGTAGCCGCACAGATGTTCAAACTGCCCGATCTGTTGGTTACTGAAAACCGTCATGGCATCAGTGAGGTTCCCTTCCCGCTTATCGCTAAAACGCAGAGAAATAGCACCATCATCGTTTTTTACCAGACGTAACGCAGGACGAGGCACTGGCAATCCAATGGCCATTTCCGGACACACTGGCTCAAAGCGCACCCACGGAGACAGGTCTTCCACGGCAAAAGCCAGCCGTTTATGTCCGCCATCAAAGCGAACGTTAGCACCTAGCAAGCAGGCACTGATACCCACCGGGATTTTCTCGTTCATCACAACTCCTTATCCGTTATCTGAATAAGTGTAGACGTCGGAGCATAAAAAAAACCGCTACATTACTGTTAGCGGTTTTCTTGAGCAATTTCGATAAATTAATAGAAATCGCAGGTCGCTTTTTCAGCCTGATCCATCCACACCGGCTTATCGCTGGTTTTCGACCAGACGCGGTGCAGGTAGCTGTAAAAACGGGCGCGGTCTTTCCAGAACAGCATGACCGGTAGCGCCAGCACGCCCGCCACAACGGCGAAAGTACGGCGTAATAAGACAACATGTGCTGGATATTCTTTGTAAAGATCCATACTTTTCTCCCCTATATCTGTTCGGTGAATCGCACCGGAAAAATAAACTTGGTTAACTGATGAAAATAATACCGCCTTGTGTGTAATTTTACTACTCATCCGACCACTTATTTTTATCTATTGATGCTTCGTTTAACTTAAATTCGTAATTTAGTTACATAAAAGTTAAATTAATACTAATCATTAGTTAAATAATGGCCTTTGCCATTTTTATACTTTTTTTACATCCCGCCCGCCGATTTTTGCGAAATCTTTGCAACCAAAAAACTACGCTCTGGTTATCACATTTATGCCACTGGAGGTGCACCGTGAGTGCAGGCGTGATAACCGGCATTGTGCTGGTGTTTTTATTATTAGGTTATCTGGTGTATGCCCTGATCAATGCGGAGGCGTTCTGATGGCGGCACAAGGATTTTTACTCATCGCCAGTTTCTTACTGGTTCTTTTTGTTGTAGCCAGACCATTGGGCGCAGGGCTGGCAAGGCTTATCAATAACGCATCCTTGCCGGGCGTGACCGGCATTGAACGTGTGCTCTGGCGTGGGCTGGGCATTTCGCAACACGAAATGAACTGGAAGCAGTATCTGCTGGCAATTCTTGCACTCAATATGTTGGGTCTGCTGGTGCTGTTTTCGATGCTGATGGCGCAAGGTTTGCTGCCACTGAACCCTCAGCAATTGCCGGGACTCTCATGGCATCTCGCGCTGAATACCGCCGTGAGTTTTGTCACCAATACCAACTGGCAGTCATACAGCGGCGAAACCACCTTAAGCTACTTCAGCCAAATGGCCGGGCTGACCGTACAGAATTTCCTGTCAGCGGCGACCGGCATCGCGGTGATTTTCGCCCTGATCCGCGCCTTCACACGCCAAAGTATGAACACGCTGGGTAACGCCTGGGTGGATCTGGTGCGCATTACGTTATGGATCTTGCTGCCCATTGCTCTGCTCATCGCCCTGTTTTTTATACAGCAAGGCACGCTGCAAAACCTGTTGCCTTACCAGGCGTTCACCACGCTTGAAGGCGCTAAACAACTGCTGCCGATGGGTCCGGTCGCCTCGCAAGAAGCCATTAAGATGCTCGGCACTAACGGTGGCGGCTTCTTTAACGCTAACTCATCACATCCGTTTGAAAATCCAACCGCACTGACCAACATGGTGCAGATGCTGGCGATCTTTTTAATTCCCGCCGCCCTGTGCTTTGCTTTTGGCGACGTCGTGGGCGATCGCCGTCAGGGACGTACTCTGCTGTGGGCAATGTCGCTGATTTTTGTCATCTGCGTGGCGATCGTGATGTGGGCTGAGATTCAGGGTAATTCACATCTGATGGCGTTTGGCGCAGACAGCAATATCAACATGGAAGGTAAAGAGAGCCGCTTTGGCGTGCTGGTCAGCAGTCTGTTTGCGGTCGTCACGACGGCAGCATCCTGCGGGGCGGTCATCGCTATGCATGACTCTTTCACCGCGCTGGGCGGGATGGTGCCAATGTGGTTGATGCAGATTGGCGAAGTGGTGTTTGGCGGCGTGGGTTCAGGTTTATACGGCATGCTGCTGTTTGTTCTGCTGGCCGTATTTATCGCCGGACTGATGATTGGCCGTACCCCGGAATATCTGGGTAAGAAAATCGACGTGCGCGAAATGAAAATGACAGCGCTGGCGATTCTGGTTACCCCTGCACTGGTGCTGCTTGGTACAGCGATTGCCATGATGAGCGACGCCGGGCGCAGCGCGATGCTCAACCCTGGACCACACGGTTTCAGTGAGGTGCTGTACGCCGTATCGTCTGCAGCGAACAACAACGGTAGCGCCTTTGCCGGGTTAAGCGCCAACAGCCCATTCTGGAACTGCCTGCTGGCCTTCTGCATGTTCTTCGGGCGCTTCGGCGTCATTATTCCGGTGATGGCAATTGCCGGGTCGTTGGTCGGTAAAAAGAGCCAACCCGCAAGCCCTGGCACTCTGCCCACACACGGTGCGCTGTTTGTCGGGTTGTTAATCGGTACGGTGTTACTGGTTGGCGCTCTTACCTTTATTCCTGCTCTGGCGCTTGGCCCGGTCGCAGAATACCTCTCTTTACGTTGAGCGATGCGGAGCACATTATTATGAGTCGCAAGCAACTGGCGCTGTTCGAACCCTCTCTGGTCGCGCAAGCGCTTATGGACGCCATCAAAAAATTAAGCCCACATACCCAGTGGCGCAATCCGGTCATGTTTATCGTCTGGATCGGCAGCCTGCTGACCACGCTGATAACCGTAGCGATGGCAACCGGGCACATGATCGGGAACCCAATGTTTACCGGGGCGATAAGTCTCTGGTTATGGGTGACCGTTCTGTTCGCCAACTTTGCCGAGGCGCTGGCGGAAGGACGTAGCAAAGCACAGGCCAACAGCCTGAAAGGGGTGAAAAAAACAGCTTTCGCACGTAAATTACGCGAACCCAAATACGGCTCGTCAATGGATCATGTTCCTGCCAGCGAACTGCGTAAAGGGGATGTGGTGCTGGTTGAAGCAGGCGATATTATCCCCTGCGACGGCGAAGTCATCGAAGGCGGCGCATCGGTGGATGAAAGCGCGATTACCGGTGAATCTGCGCCGGTTATCCGCGAATCCGGCGGTGACTTCGCATCAGTTACCGGAGGAACTCGCATCCTCTCCGACTGGCTGGTGATCGAATGCAGCGTGAACCCCGGCGAAACATTCCTCGACCGAATGATCGCAATGGTCGAAGGCGCCCAACGGCGGAAAACGCCAAATGAAATCGCGCTGACGATCCTGCTGATCGCCCTGACCATCGTCTTTTTGCTGGCAACCGCTACGCTGTGGCCGTTTTCCGCCTGGGGCGGCAGCGCGGTCAGCGTCACAGTTCTGGTTGCATTGCTGGTCTGCCTGATCCCCACCACTATCGGTGGCCTGCTCTCCGCAATTGGCGTCGCCGGAATGAGCCGCATGCTGGGTGCGAATATCATCGCCACCAGCGGGCGAGCGGTAGAAGCAGCAGGTGACGTGGACGTACTGCTGCTGGATAAAACCGGCACCATTACGCTGGGCAACCGTCAGGCTTCAGATTTTCTTCCCGCCCAGGGCGTTGATGAAAAAACGTTGGCCGACGCCGCACAGCTTTCGTCACTGGCGGATGAAACGCCAGAAGGTCGTAGCATCGTGGTGCTGGCAAAACAGCGCTTTAATCTGCGCATACGCGACGTGCAATCGCTGCACGCCACATTTGTACCGTTTACCGCACAAAGCCGGATGAGCGGTATCAATATCGACAACCGCATGATCCGCAAAGGTTCAGTAGACGCCATTCGTCGTCACGTCGAAGCCAACGGAGGGCACTTCCCTGCCGATGTTGAGCAGAAGGTCGAAAACGTCGCTCGCCTTGGTGCGACGCCGCTGGTCGTTGCCGAAGGTTCGCACGTGCTGGGTGTGATTGCGCTGAAAGATATCGTTAAAGGCGGGATCAAAGAACGTTTTGCCCAGTTGCGCAAAATGGGTATCAAAACGGTGATGATCACCGGCGACAACCGGCTAACCGCCGCCGCGATTGCGGCAGAAGCCGGGGTGGATGACTTTTTAGCGGAAGCCACACCGGAAGCCAAGCTGGCACTTATTCGTCAGTACCAGGCGGAAGGTCGTCTGGTGGCGATGACCGGCGACGGAACCAACGACGCCCCCGCACTGGCTCAGGCAGATGTGGCGGTTGCCATGAACTCCGGGACCCAGGCCGCGAAGGAAGCGGGCAACATGGTCGATCTGGATTCTAACCCCACTAAACTGATTGAAGTGGTGCATATTGGCAAACAGATGCTGATGACACGTGGCTCGCTGACCACCTTCAGTATTGCCAACGACGTTGCGAAATATTTCGCCATTATCCCGGCTGCGTTTGCCGCAACCTACCCGCAGCTCAACGCACTTAACGTGATGCGCCTGCATTCGCCGGATTCGGCAATCCTGAGCGCGGTCATCTTCAATGCGCTGGTTATTGTCTTTCTGATCCCACTGGCGCTGAAGGGCGTGAGCTATAAACCGTTATCGGCTTCCGCCATGCTGCGCCGTAACTTGTGGATCTACGGTCTGGGCGGTCTGGTTGTGCCATTTATTGGTATCAAAGTGATTGATTTATTGCTGACCCTGCTGGGTCTGGTGTGAGGTTTCAGATGAGTGGATTACGTCCTGCACTATCAACATTGATTTTCCTGATACTTATCACCGGCGGAGCATATCCATTGCTGACAACCGCACTGGGGCAATGGTGGTTTCCCCATCAGGCTAACGGGTCACTGCTCCGTGAGGGTCAGGTCGTTCGCGGCTCTGAACTCATCGGCCAGAACTTTACCGCCGCCGGTTATTTTCAGGGACGCCCTTCAGCGACGGCGGAAATGCCCTATAATCCAATGGGTTCAGGCGGCAGTAACCTGGCGGCCAGCAACCCGGAGCTGGATAAACAATTGCAAAGCAGGATTGCCGCGCTGCGTGCTGCAAATCCGCAGGCTAACCCAGTTGTTCCGGTGGAACTGGTCACGGCGTCTGCCAGTGGACTGGACAATAATCTGACACCGAACGCGGTAGCCTGGCAGATCCCCCGCGTGGCGCAAGCCCGTAACCTCAGCGTTGAAGAGGTAACGCAGTTAGTTGCACAATACACGCATAAGCCGCTGGTCGGGTTTATCGGCCAGCCGGTAGTGAACCTGGTGGAACTTAATTTAGCGCTGGATAAGCGCTGAGAAAAAGGTCATGACAGAAGAACCCTTGCGCCCCAATCCGGATCGCTTACTGGAACAGACCGCCGCCCCGCACCGGGGAAAACTAAAAATCTTCTTCGGTGCCTGCGCTGGAGTCGGGAAAACCTGGGCTATGCTGGCTGAGGCCCAGCGGTTACGGACGCAAGGGCTGGATGTGTTGATCGGCGTGGTGGAAACTCACGGGCGTAAAGAGACCGCCGCACTGCTGGACGGACTCGCCGTGCTGCCGCTGAAACGCCAGTCACACCGTGGGCGGCACATCAGCGAGTTTGATCTCGATGCCGCCCTTGCCCGTCGCCCGGCCCTGATTTTAATGGATGAACTGGCGCACAGTAATGCGCCAGGCTCGCGTCACCCTCGCCGTTGGCAGGACATCGAAGAACTGCTGGAAGCTGGCATTGATGTCTTTACCACTGTTAACGTTCAGCATCTGGAAAGCCTGAACGATATCGTCAGCGGCGTTACCGGTATTCAGGTCCGCGAAACCGTCCCCGATCCGTTTTTCGATGCGGCTGATGATGTGGTACTGGTCGATCTCCCCCCTGACGATCTGCGCCAACGTCTGAACGAAGGCAAAGTCTATATTGCCGGTCAGGCAGAACGGGCTATCGAACACTTCTTCCGCAAAGGCAATTTGATCGCACTGCGCGAACTGGCCTTGCGACGTACAGCTGATCGGGTAGACGATCAAATGCGCGCCTGGCGAGGTCACCCTGGAGAGGAAAAAGTCTGGCACACCCGCGATGCCATCCTGCTGTGTATCGGACACAACACCGGCAGCGAAAAGCTGGTGCGTGCCGCCGCACGTCTGGCTGCACGTCTCGGTAGTGTCTGGCATGCCGTGTATGTCGAAACACCCGCACTGCATCAGTTACCCGAAAAGCAACGTCGCGCAATTCTTGGCGCCTTGCGACTGGCACAGGAATTAGGAGCAGAAACAGCCACCCTCTCCGATCCCGCAGAAGATAAAGCGGTCGTCCGCTACGCCCGGGAGCACAATCTGGGAAAAATCGTGCTGGGGCGTCCGACAACGCGACGCAGGTGGCGCAGTGATTCTTTTGCCGACAAGCTGGCCCATCGCGCACCGGATCTCGATCTGATGATTGTCGCGTTGGACGATCCCCCTCCACGTCCGGCGGTTCAGGCTGCTGACACGCGTACCTTTAAAGATAAGTGGCGGGTACAGATTCAGGGCTGTCTGGTTGCAGCTGCACTGTGCGCCTTCACAACGCTGATAGCCATGCAGTGGCTGGTTGCCTTTGATGCCGCCAATCTGGTAATGCTCTACCTGTTAGGCGTGGTAGTGATCGCCCTGTTCTACGGACGCTGGCCGTCTGTGGTGGCGACCTTTATTAACGTCGCCAGCTTCGATCTGTTCTTTATTGCCCCGCGCGGTACGCTGGCCGTTTCGGACGTCCAGTATCTGCTCACATTCGCCGTTATGTTGACGGTCGGTCTGGTCATCGGGAATCTGACCGCAGGAGTGCGCTATCAGGCACGAGTCGCTCGCTACCGGGAACAGCGCACGCGGCATCTGTACGAGATGTCCAAAGCCCTGGCCGTGGGGCGGAGTCAACAAGATATCGCTGCCACCAGTGAGCAGTTTATTACCTCAACCTTTCAGGCCCGCAGTCAGGTTTTATTGCCCGATGAGAACGGCAAACTGGCTCCGCTGACGCATCAACAAGGCACGACGCCCTGGGATGATGCCATTGCCCGCTGGAGCTTTGATAAGGGACAACCGGCCGGGGCCGGCACCGATACCTTACCGGGCGTACCGTATCAGATCTTACCGTTAAAAAGCGCCGACAAAACGTATGGACTGTTGATAGTAGAACCGGGGAATCTTCGACAGTTGATGATCCCGGAACAACAACGACTGCTGGAAACCTTTACCTTGTTGGTTGCCAGCGCCCTGGAGCGACTGGCGCTGACTGCCAGCGAAGAGCTGGCGCGATTTGCCAGCGAACGCGAGAGCATCCGCAACGCCCTGCTCGCCGCCCTTTCTCATGATTTACGCACGCCGTTAACGGTGCTGTTCGGTCAGGCGGAGATTTTAACATTGGATCTGGCAACGGAAGGCTCGAAGCACGCCCGTCAGGCCAGCGAAATTCGCCAGCATGTCCTTAACACGACCCGGCTGGTAAATAATCTGCTGGATATGGCGCGAATTCAGTCTGGCGGCTTTAATCTTAAGAAAGAGTGGTTAACGCTGGAGGAAGTGGTGGGCAGCGCCTTACAGATGCTGGAGCCTGGCCTGGCTGCACCAATTAATCTGTCACTTCCTGAGCCATTGACGCTGATACACGTTGATGGGCCACTCTTTGAACGAGTGCTGATTAATCTGCTGGAAAACGCCGTCAAATACGCAGGCCCGCAGGCACAAATAGGAATTGAAGCACAGGTTGAGGGCGAACACCTGCAACTGGACGTGTGGGATAACGGGCCTGGCATTCCGTCAGGCCAGGAACAACGTATTTTCGACAAGTTTTCCCGGGGGAACAAAGAGTCATCAGTACCGGGCGTTGGGCTGGGACTGGCAATTTGCCAGGCTATTGTCGACGTGCATGGCGGGACCATTACCGCCCATAATCGACCGCAGGGTGGCGCTTGCTTCCGTGTTACACTGCCGCAAGAATTACCCCCTGAACTTGAAGATTTTCATGAGGATATGTGACAAACGTATTGATTGTTGAAGATGAACAGGCCATTCGTCGCTTTCTGCGCACCGCGCTGGAAGCCGATGGTCTGCGCGTGTATGAAGCAGAAACGTTGCAACGTGGCCTGCTGGAGGCCGCAACGCGTAAACCCGATCTCATCATTCTCGATCTCGGCCTGCCAGACGGTGACGGCACTGATTTTATTCGCGACCTGCGACAATGGAGCGCTATTCCCGTTATAGTGCTTTCAGCTCGCAGTGAAGAGAGCGACAAAATCGCCGCACTGGATGCCGGTGCTGATGATTATCTCAGCAAGCCGTTTGGCATTGGCGAACTGCAGGCGCGTTTGCGTGTGGCATTACGCCGCCACGCTATTGGACCCGCACCCGAGCCAGTCGTGCATTTTTCCGATGTGAAAGTGGATATTGCCGCGCGTCTGGTACATCGTGGCGAAGAGGAAATTCACCTGACGCCAATTGAATTTCGCCTGCTGGCGATACTTCTCAATAACAGCGGGAAGGTGCTGACCCAGCGTCAGCTGTTGAATCAGGTTTGGGGTCCCAACGCCGTCGAGCACAGCCACTACCTGCGAATTTATATGGGGCACTTGCGCCAGAAACTGGAAGTAGACCCGGCGCGCCCTCGTCACTTTATAACCGAAACCGGGATTGGCTATCGGTTTATGCCGTGATATTTCACCGGGTGCCAGATGTAAAAAAGGAGCCTTTCGGCTCCTTTTCTGGTTACGCGTTTTTCAGCACTTCGCTGACAATCTCAACCGCTTCTTTTTCAATCTGCTTGCGGTGTTCTTCACCCAGGAAGCTCTCGCAGTAGATTTTATAGGCGTCTTCAGTACCTGACGGACGTGCGGCAAACCAGCCATTGTCAGTCATCACTTTCAGACCGCCGATAGAAGCACCATTGCCTGGCGCCGCCGTCAGACGCGCGGTGATCGGATCACCCGCCAGCGTGCTGGCACTGACCATCTCCGGAGAGAGTTTAGACAGCGCTGCTTTCTGCGCGGAGGTCGCGCTTGCCTGCAAACGGTTATAGCTCGGCGCACCAAAACGCGCGGCCAGCTCGTTGTAATGCTCTTGCGGGTTCTTACCGGTCACGGCAGTAATTTCGGCCGCCAGCAGACACATAATGATCCCGTCTTTGTCGGTCGACCACGGTGTACCGTCGAAACGCAGGAAAGAAGCCCCCGCGCTCTCCTCGCCGCCGAAGCCGAAGCTACCGTCGAACAGGCCATCAACAAACCATTTAAAGCCAACCGGTACTTCAACCAGTTTACGTCCTAAATCATTCACCACACGGTCAATCATCGCTGAAGACACCAGCGTTTTGCCAACGGCAACGTCTTCGCCCCACTGCGGGCGATGCTGGAACAGATAGTTGATCGCGACTGCCAGATAGTGGTTCGGGTTCATCAACCCGGCCGGAGTGACGATGCCGTGACGGTCATAATCTGGATCGTTAGCAAATGCCAGATCGAACTTATCACGTAGCGCCAGCAGACCCGCCATCGCACACTCGGAAGAGCAGTCCATACGGATAGCACCGTCTTTGTCGAGATGCATAAAGCGGAAGGTCTGATCAACCTGATCGTTAACAATGGTCAGATTCAGTTTGTAGTGCTCGGCAATACGCTTCCAGTATTCGATACCGGAGCCACCCAGCGGATCGACACCCAGCGTCAGACCCGCTTTTTGAATCGCTGCCATATCGACAATATCTGCAAGCCCTTCCACGAACGGCTGCACAAGATCCTGTTCTTTCACGTGACCCGACGCCAGCGCCGCATCCAGTGAAATTCGCTTAACACCGTTAAGTCCATCAGCCAGCAGCGCGTTGGCACGATCTTCCACCACTTTAGTGACGTTGGTATCTGCCGGACCACCGTTTGGCGGGTTGTATTTAATGCCACCATCTTCCGGCGGGTTGTGAGACGGCGTGATGACAATGCCATCAGCCAGCGGGCCGCCTTTTTTGTTGTGGACCAGGATTGCATTTGACACGGCAGGCGTTGGCGTAAAGCCGTTATTTTCCTGCACGATGACATCAACACCGTTTGCCGCCAACACTTCCAGTACAGAGATAAATGCCGGTTCAGACAGCGCATGGGTGTCTTTGCCCACATAACAAGGCCCGGTAATCCCGTTTTTCGCACGTTCTTCGGCAATGGCCTGGGCGATTGCCAAAATATGCGGCTCGTTAAAACTGTGACGACCTGCACTACCACGATGCCCGGATGTCCCGAACTTAACGGCGTGCTCAGCATTCCCGGCTGTTGGTTTCAGTACATAGTACTGTGCCGTCAGTTGGGCGACGTTAATCAAATCACTCTGTTGTGCAGGCTGACCTGCACGCTTGTGGATTGCCATTGCCTGGTCCCTCTAATGCAAGGATTAAATTGTTCCGCAAACCTTTTCAATCAATTCCGCAGGGAATTGCATTGACTGCATGATGTGTTCAACCATGCTGCATTTGCGGCCGGTATTCGTGTTGGTGATCACCCAGTACGGTGTGCCAGGCACATGTTTCGGCTTGGTTTGATTACCATTTTTCAGCAGCGTCTGTTCATCCGCTGCAAAATAGACGCGTGTGCGACCGTGTAACGACTCCGTTGCTTCAGCAAACGCGTGCTGATCCAGTGAATAGAGTGTAGACAGCACCAGCATAAAGCGATTCACTGCTTTTTTCTGTTCCGCATATTCATCGGAAAGCAGCAGTTCACGCATGGCGCGCACTTTATCTTTAACGGGGTCGACCGGCTTGGCTTCCACGACAGGTTGCACGGCGCGGACTTCTTTTACCACCGGAGTGGCAGGCTGTGATGCGGCAGAAAACTTCAACATACGCCGTAAAATGTCGGATGCGCTCTCGCCGATATGCTTGGTGTGGCTGGCAATATAGCTATAGAGTTCATCATCAACTTCAATCGTTTTCATCTTAATCCAGTGCGGTGTCTTAGCTGAATACAAGTTGTTGGGATTATTACACCTAGTGTAAAGGCAAATCCCAACAGCGGATAGCGTCAAGCCTGATGGCCAGAAAAACTCGGAGTAACCGTAGTTGTTGCAGCCCTGTGGCAGAATGGTCAACATGATACCCTAACCCGCTAGTGTGAAAAAAAGAACTTTGCCATGAAATTGAATATCCGAGCGCAATCTGCACAAAACCTGCACAATAATTCCCCCATCGTCCTGGTTCACGGTCTGTTTGGCAGCCTGGATAACCTGGGCATACTGGCACGTGACCTGGTAGTCGATCACGACATCATTCAGGTTGATATGCGAAATCACGGGCTCTCCCCTCGTTCGCCAGAGATGAATTACCCGGCCATGGCGCAAGACCTGTTGGATACACTGGACGCCCAACAAATAGAAAAAGCGACTTTTATTGGTCACTCAATGGGGGGCAAAGCGGTGATGGCGCTAACCGCGCTGGCACCTGAACGTATCGATCAACTGGTGGCTATCGATATTGCACCGGTTGACTACCATGTCCGTCGTCACGATGAGATCTTTGCGGCGATTAATGCCGTGACGGATGCACAAGCCGCATCACGCCAGCAGGCGGCAAGCGTGATGCGCCAGTACCTGAAAGAAGAAGGCGTAATCCAGTTTCTGCTGAAATCCTTTGTTGACGGCGAGTGGCGTTTCAATGTCCCCGCATTGTGGGACCAGTATCCTCATATTGTGGGCTGGGAAACCATACCTGCATGGGATCATCCGGCGCTGTTCATCCCTGGTGGAAACTCGCCGTATGTTACCGAAGCGTACCGTGACCAATTACTGGCGCAATTCCCTCAGGCAAGGGCGCATGTTATTGCAGGTGCAGGCCACTGGGTACACGCAGAAAAACCAGATGCGGTCCTACGCGCCATCCGTCGTTATCTGACGGACAAGGCCAACTGATTAAAAACTCAGCGTCCGCGCGCGATTACGTGCGTGGGCGTTGGCGCGCCCCCCCTGCTGATGTATGATGGCGCGCTATCCATCCGGGCAGACGCCTGGCTGATTGTTTCCCCGAAGTCACCAAGATCATGGCCAAAGAACAAACGGACCGTACGACATTAGATCTGTTCGCGCAGGAGCGTCGCCCGGGACGACCCAAAACCAATCCGCTTTCGCGTGATGAACAGTTACGTATTAATAAACGTAATCAGCTTAAACGCGACAAAGTTCGCGGGCTTAAGCGTGTCGAACTGAAACTGAATGCCGACGCCGTTGACGCTCTGAACGAGCTGGCGGACGCGCGTAACATGAGTCGCAGTGAACTCATCGAAGAGATGCTGATGAACCAACTCACCACGTTGCGTGGTCAGGCATAGTCTGAATTTCTGCTCTAAATCATAAATCGTGTAGCACAGAGTGCAGTCCCGCGTGTTTGCTGTTTCCGCATGCCTGACTGTTCTGCTATGATTGCCCTTATCCGTGGGCATTGCGCCACCACCATTTCAATAAGTTTCAAGAGGTTATTTTACTCATGGCAATCACTGGCATCTTTTTCGGCAGCGACACCGGTAACACCGAAAACATCGCAAAAATGATTCAAAAACAGCTTGGTAAAGACATTGCCGATGTACATGACATTGCAAAAAGCAGCAAAGAAGACCTGGAAGGGTATGACATTCTTCTGCTCGGTATCCCAACCTGGTATTACGGTGAAGCGCAGTGTGACTGGGACGACTTCTTCCCTACTCTCGAAGACATTGATTTTAACGGTAAACTGGTTGCGCTGTTTGGCTGCGGCGACCAGGAAGACTACGCAGAATATTTCTGTGATGCGTTAGGTACCATCCGCGACATCATCGAACCACGCGGCGCAACCATCGTCGGTCACTGGCCAACGGCGGGTTATCACTTTGAAGCGTCTAAAGGCCTGGCTGATGATGACCACTTTGTCGGTCTGGCTATTGATGAAGATCGCCAGCCTGAGCTGACCGCTGAACGCGTAGAAAAATGGGTTAAACAGATTTCTGAAGAGCTGCATCTCGACGAAATCATTAACGCCTGATTTCATGCGGCGTAGAAACGTATCTACGCCGCATCAATAGATAAAACCAATCAAAATAATTGCTACAAATTTGTAACTTTCTCGCCTGACCCTGTACAATGGCTGGATGCCAATCGGGTATTGCACAGAGTGTTTGTCGGCGATACCACGTTTTGATTAACAATATTTGCCAGAGACTTGCTGTTTTCATTTAGACATGGCAGTTCTATAATGATACGCATTATCTCAAGTGCAATTTCTGTCACTTCTGTTAATGAAGTGAACCGCTTAGCTACAGGACAGATTCCGCATGACTGACAATAATACCGCATTAAAGAAGGCTGGCCTGAAAGTAACGCTTCCTCGTTTAAAAATTCTGGAAGTTCTTCAGGAACCGGATAACCATCACGTCAGTGCGGAAGACTTATACAAACGCCTGATAGACATGGGTGAAGAGATTGGTCTGGCGACCGTGTATCGCGTGCTGAACCAATTTGATGATGCCGGTATTGTAACCCGCCATAATTTTGAAGGTGGCAAATCCGTCTTCGAATTAACCCAACAGCATCATCATGATCACCTGATTTGCCTCGACTGTGGCAAAGTGGTCGAATTCAGCGATGATTCCATCGAAGCGCGTCAGCGTGAGATTGCGGCTAAACATGGTATTCGCTTAACCAACCATAGCCTCTATCTGTACGGTCACTGCGCTGAAGGCGATTGCCGCGAAGATGAGCATGCGCACGACGCCAAATAATATGATGTTTTCTGAAAAGCCAACCCTGCGGTTGGCTTTTTTTATAAGCTAAACCTGGCCGGGGGCCTCTTCCTTTCGGGTCAATGCAGCTTTAATGTAAAATTCACCCTACCTCATCGGAGAGCCGAAATGGAGCTTCGCCAGCTACGCTATTATGTTCGCATTGTAGAAACCGGCAGTATGGGCAGCGCGGCGCTCGATCTCAATATTGGTGTTTCGGCTCTCAGCCAGCAAATGACCCGGCTGGAAAACGAACTCGCTATTCGCCTGCTGCAACGAACCTCTCGTGGCGTGACGCCCACCAGCGCCGGACTGGCTTTTTACTCCCAGGCACAACTGGCATTACGTCACGCAGACGATGCGATCCTCGCGGCTCGAGAGGCCCGGCTTTCCGGACACGTCAGCGTCGGAATGGCTCCCAGTACCGCATCCGTGCTCGGTGTGCCTTTCATTAATGCAATGCGGGAAAACTATGCAGATGTCCGCCTGCATGTGGTGGAAAGCCTCTCCGGTAACCTGGAGCGGATGATTAATACCCGCCAAATTGATTTAGCAGTGGTGTTTCAAAAGGAAAAAATCCTGCGCTGGAGCGCCAGACCGATTCTCGAAGAACGGCTATTTTTGATTGGCACCCATGCTTTACTGGATGATATTACGGATGACAATATCGCCCCTGCCCAGCTGGTTAATATTCCATTGATAATGCCAAGCCCGGGTCACGGCCTGCGCGGCAGACTGGATGCCATCTGCCAGGAACATGCTCTGAACATTGAGATCACTACAGAAATTGATGGTCTGACGCTGTTGATAAGCGCCGTTCGCAGTGGAATCGGTGCCACATTACAACCCGGCGCGGCGATTTCGCATCTCGATAAAGAGACGCTAAGAGTGATCGGCGTCCATAATCCAATACTTAGCCGCCCTAATTTTCTTGTCAGCCTTTCTGATGATGAACTTACCCCCGCAGGTCTCGCTGCCCGCGTGATACTGACCAAAGTGATGTGTCAACTGGTGGAAGCAGGAAGCTGGCCAGGCGCAATTCTTTACAATAACTAAAGGGCTATTTAGCATCACAGCGTAGCGCCCACACAACTTACACGTATACATTTTAATTACAAATTTAACAATTAGTTAAATGGTAATGGAGTATACGATGGTTGATGTTCTGGTGATTGGCGGCGGCAATGCCGCATTATGTGCCGCCTTAACCGCCCGGGAGCAAGGGGCTTCTGTATTACTGCTCGAAGCAGCCCCCCGAGAATGGCGCGGAGGGAATTCCCAACACACGCGTAATTTACGCTGTATGCATGATGCCCCACAGGATGTCCTGGTGGAGAGCTATCCAGAAGAGGAGTTCTGGCAGGATCTCTGGCGTGTAACTGAAGGAAATACCAACGAAGCACTGGCGCGGTTGGTAATACGTACCTCTTCGCAATGTCGCGACTGGATGCGCCAGCACGGCGTTAATTTTCAACCCCCTCTTTCCGGTGCTTTGCATGTGGCACGCACTAACGCCTTCTTTATGGGCGGCGGAAAAGCTCTCGTGAATGCCTATTATCGCAGCGCAGAAAAGCTGGGCGTGCAAATTCGCTATAACACACCGGTCCAGGCGCTAGAACTGCATAATGGCGAGTTCGTAGCGGCACTGGCAGGCAAAGAGCGCATTGTGGCTAAGTCCTGCGTGCTTGCCGCCGGGGGGTTTGAATCTAACCGCGAATGGCTGCGGGAGGCGTGGGGCAAGAATGCCCGCGGCGAGTGGCCTGCGGATAACTTTCTTATTCGCGGCACACGCTTTAACCAGGGCGTACTGCTTAAATTTATGATCGATGCCGGGGCGGACATTGTCGGCGATCCCTCCCAGTCACACTGCGTGGCGATTGACGCCAGAGCACCATTATACGATGGCGGAATTTGCACCCGTGTGGACTGTGTCTCGCTGGGCATAGTGGTAAATCGTGATGCTGAACGTTTTTATGATGAAGGCGAAGATTTCTGGCCAAAACGTTACGCTATCTGGGGACGGCTGGTTGCCCATCAGCCCGGACAAATTGGCTACTCCATTATCGACAGTAAAGCGATCGGCCACTTCATGCCTCCGGTCTTTCCTGGCGCACAGGCCAATACGCTGACAGAGCTTGCTCGCCAGTTGGGACTGGATGCCGAACGCTTTACCCACACCATCATGCAGTACAACAGCGCCTGCCTGCCTGGGCAATTCGATCACACCACGCTGGATAACTGCGCAACACAAGGTCTGACACCGGCGAAAACCCACTGGGCACGACCATTAGATACGCCACCTTACTATGGCTATGCCTTACGCCCGGGGATCACCTTCACCTATCTGGGGCTGAAAGTGGACGAACATGCCGCAGTACACTTTGCCGGACAGCCAAGCCGCAACCTGTTCGTTGCCGGAGAGATGATGGCGGGCAACGTGCTGGGTAAAGGCTATACCGCTGGTGTAGGAATGTCTATCGGCACAACTTTTGGCTGTATTGCCGGAAAAGAGGCCGCCCTGGCTGCACAAAAGGAGGCTCATCATGAAGCAGCTTGAGAAATTGATCATTGAAGCGCAAATTCTCACCGAGCCGGAAGCAGAGGTTGAACGTGTGATGCAGGTCTGTAATGCCTGCCGCTATTGCGAAGGTTTTTGCGCAGTTTTTCCGGCAATGACTCAGCGTCTGGAATTTGGTAAAGCGGATATAAACTATCTGGCAAACTTGTGCCATAACTGTGGTGCTTGTCTGCACGCCTGCCAATATGCTCCGCCCCATGAATTTGCTCTCAATGTACCGAAAGCGATGGCGGAAGTACGGCTGGAAACCTATCAGCACTACGCCCAACCCGCGGCCTTTGGCGCGCTTTATCATCGGGCAGGCGTAACCACGACGCTGTCGCTGGTTTTCGGCCTTATCGTGTTTCTGCTCCTCGCCATGGGTTTAAAGGGTTCATTACTCCATCCTCCACTGGCCGGGGATTTCTATCAAATTTTTCCGCATAACCTGCTGGCATGGATGTTTGGCTCTGTTTTTGTCCTGGCAATAGGTTTGCTTATGGCAGGCGTGATCCGCTTCTGGCGAGAGATCTCCCCGGGTATGCCGCGTTCCGCGGAAATTGCTGAAGCCTCACACAATGCGCTGACGTTGAAATATCTCGACGGTGGGCACGGCAAAGGTTGTAACGAAGCGGATGATGCCTTCACTCTGATGCGTCGCCGTTTCCATCACTTCACCTTCTACGGTTTTATGCTCTGCTTTGCCGCCACCATCGTAGCGACGGGCTATCACTACTTCGCAGGTATAGAAGCACCCTACCCGTTCTTTAGTCTTCCAGTGATCCTTGGCACCTTGGGCGGTATTGGTTTAGTTGTAGGCCCTGCTGGCTTGTTATGGCTGAATCTTAAGCGCTCACCGCTACATGGTGACGCGCGGCAAAAACCAATGGATCGCGGTTTTATTTTGCTGCTGCTACTGACCAGCCTGACTGGTTTAGCGTTGCTGGCAGGTAGAGACACCTCCTGGATGGCTATTCTGCTGGCCATTCATCTCGGCGTAGTCATGGCACTCTTTCTGACCATTCCTTACGGAAAATTTGCCCACGGATTTTACCGCTGCGCTTCCTTACTCAAGTGGGCAATAGAAAGACGGCGCGGAAAACAGGCGGGAGTCGCAGGCGACTAACCCACACACTCTTACCTCTATAAAAACAAGATAAAGACAATGGAGAGCAAACCCAATGACACAACAACCATCGCGCGCTGGTACTTTCGGCGCAATACTGCGGGTAACCAGCGGTAATTTCCTCGAACAGTTCGACTTTTTTCTGTTCGGTTTTTACGCCACCTATATTGCAAAAACGTTCTTTCCCGCAGAGAGTGAATTTGCTGGCCTGATGCTGACCTTTGCCGTTTTCGGTTCGGGCTTCTTAATGCGACCTGTTGGTGCAATTGTACTGGGAGCTTACATAGACAGAATTGGTCGCCGTAAAGGGCTGATGGTGACGCTCGCGATTATGGGCTGCGGTACCCTGCTAATTGCCCTGGTTCCCGGCTATCAAAGTATCGGTCTGTTGGCCCCTGCGCTGGTATTACTGGGACGATTATTGCAGGGATTCTCTGCTGGTGTGGAGTTAGGAGGCGTCTCTGTTTATCTTTCTGAAATTGCCACACCGGGGAATAAAGGCTTCTACACCAGTTGGCAGTCTGCCAGTCAACAGGTTGCCATTGTGGTGGCGGCTCTGATTGGTTACGGTCTGAACGCCACGCTGGCGCACGATGAGATCTCTGAATGGGGATGGCGCATTCCATTTTTTATTGGTTGCATGATTATTCCTTTGATTTTCGTTCTCCGCCGCTCGCTTCAGGAGACTGACGCATTTTTACAACGCACGCACCGTCCCGACACCAGGGAAATTTTCACCACTATCATCAAAAATTGGCGCCTCATCACAGCGGGTACGCTGCTGGTGGCAATGACCACTACCACATTTTACTTTATCACCGTTTATACCCCGACCTACGGCAGAGCCGTGCTACACCTCAGCGCCCGCGACAGCCTTATTGTCACCATGCTGGTCGGTATTTCTAACTTTATCTGGCTGCCAATTGGAGGTGCAATTTCAGACCGAATTGGCCGTCGTCCGGTGCTGATGGGTATTACCGTGCTCGCATTGATCACCACCTGGCCTGTAATGCACTGGCTGACTGCCGCGCCAGATTTCACCCGTATGACGTTGGTACTGCTTTGGTTCTCGTTCTTTTTTGGCATGTACAACGGGGCAATGGTTGCAGCGCTCACTGAGGTGATGCCTGTTTATGTACGTACAGTGGGTTTTTCACTGGCTTTCAGTCTTGCCACTGCTATTTTTGGCGGTCTGACGCCAGTAATATCAACAGCGTTGGTTCAGTTAACAGGAGATAAAAGTTCACCTGGATGGTGGCTGATGTGTGCAGCACTTTGCGGGCTCTCCGCCACGGCAATGCTGTTTGTCCGTTTAAGCCGAAATTATCAACCGGCAGACAATAAACTCTGAAATGCAGACGGGCGGAGAAATATCTCCGCCCGTTTTGTTCGAACCGCGTTTTATTTTGCCGAGTTCTTGCTGCGAATTTCCTGCCAGACCTTGTCACAATCGGCAGAGACAGCCTGATCGTTGCCCGTGCGCGTAGCCTGAATACACTGCTGGTAATCCAGCACGCGAACACTTTCTTCATTGGCAAACTGCTGGTGCTGCTTTTCTTTCTTCAGCACGTTTAACACGCTTTGGCAGGCCTCTATTTTCTCCGGTGAGCCCTGCGCGGTATTAATGCATGCGCTGTAGGCTTCTTTAAGACGGCTATCTTCTTTCGGTGCCGGTGATTGTGCACAGGCCACCAGCCCCGATGCCATAACGGTGATGAGTATCAATTTTTTCATAGCACACTCCTCAACAATGCGGCAGGCACCAGGCCCGCCGCTGTTGGCATTAGAAGATGGTGAACGGAGCAATAACGATGAACTTCACGTCACGCTCATCCTGGAAGATGTTGCCGTAACCACCACCCCAGCTCGGAATGTTTGAATGGTTGTCGTACTCGGTGAAGTGCAGTTTAAACATAGTGCCCTTCGCACGACCGTCCTGCAGGGTGTAGACCGCATCCAGGCTGTAAGATGATTCTTCGATAGTACGATTTTTGTCGTAGTACGCATCCGGGTTGATCTGCCAGGTAGATGGCTTGGCATCCCATGCGTAAACGTATGATGCACCCACAGCCCAGCCAGGCAGGTTCCAGTTCTTCAGGTCGTACATCGCACCGAAGAAGACGGCCTTTTCACCGTTGGCGTTGAAGTCAGAACGGTTATCCCACCAGATATCCAGACGACCGTTTGAAGACGCATACGTCGGGGTCATACGCTGCAGGAAGTAACCTTGCTGCCCGTCTGCTTTAACCCAGGTTCCTTCCAGTCGCAGATCAACCACTTCCGCCACTTTGTAGCCGAAGGTCAGCGCCTGCAGCCAGGCTGTACCGTCATAAATGTTGCTAGCGGTGCGGTCATCAACCTTGTCACGCGCACCATAGAACTGATAGCTGGTAGTAAACGGATTGCCGCCTAAATCAAATTTGTAACTGGCTTTAGCGAAGTATTGATCAACATAGCCTTCGGACTGACCAAATGCCGCTTCAAGCAACAGGTTATTTTTGAAATCATATTTAGCGCCGATGGAATGGAGGTAATCAACTTTAGTCTTTTTATCGGCCTGATAGAATTTATCGACTTCGGTGTGCCACGGAGCCTTATATTCGTTTGCCCACATATAGGAGAAGCTCAACGCGCCAGCATCGCCGTAGTCAAAGTTGGCACCAGCTTCAGCACCCTGATAGGTCCCTGGCATAAAGCTCCAGTGCGGAGCCAGCAGAGTCTGCCCGGTAGGTTGAATATAACCGGCACGCGCCCAGGTCGGGCCAAACTTAAATTTCGCCGCCGCTTTATACAGACTTATTCCGCTCTTATCGCCGGAATAATCTTCGTCATAGCCTTTATTTTTTTTCGAGAATGCAATTTCGTTTGGATGCCCGCTGTCGCCATTTTCCGCCATTTCAATTGCGGTAAAAGCAGCCACATCAAGGCCGAACATATCGGCCACATAACCGGACTGGAAATCGAGGTTAGCGTTCCAGGTGGCGTGAGAAAGGTTGGTTTTGTATTTGTCGTCATCGGTAACATCTTTACGGTCACGCTCGCGCTGCCAGTAATAGATGCCGCCAGTCAGTGTTGAATCATCAAAAAAACCTTCGGCTTGCGCCTGGGGAACGACAACCAAACCCGACATTGCTGTAATACCGGCGATAGCCAGCGCCAGCGTACTACGTTTGCCACTAAACGTACGCATATGTTAATCCTCTTTGACGTATAAAATGCTGCCGACTAAAAGCGAACAGCGAAAAAACAAAAATTAAAAAAGTAGCGCTGAGAAAACCTCATTGACTACAATGGATAGACTATTTTTCGCGACGCGAATTATCAATCTCTTTTTGTAACCATTATGTAAGAACATGAGCAACCGCACATATTTCATCGCTTTCTGTTACATTTTCATCGAGAAATAAAAAAGCGTTGAAAAAATGAAAAAATGCTTGTTTTCCATGAAGATGAAATCGGTTTCAGTCCAGAGAAGCTCTTAACTCAAGGTTTTGATTCAAAAATAAGAAATGGAAAAACTCATTCCTGAATAATAATTATTTTGCTCCGCAAACAGAGTTGTTACGTGTTTTCTGGCAAAAAAAACGCCGCAGAATGCGGCGTTTGAAAGGATGTATTGCTGCGGTTTATTCGCCCGCTTTCGCCCACGTATCACGCAGACCAACGGTACGGTTAAATACCAGCTTGTCCGCTGTTGCGTAGCGGCTGTCGAGGCAGAAGTAACCTTCACGTTCAAACTGGAACGCTTTGCTCGCAACTGCAGACTTCAGCGACGGCTCGCCGTAACCCTGTTTGATAACCAGTGACTCAGGATTAATGACGGACAGGAAGTCGTCCGCGGCGCCTGGGTTTGGTACGCTAAACAAACGGTCATACAGGCGGATTTCTATCGGCAGCGCATGTGCAGCGCTAACCCAATGAATAACGCCTTTTACTTTACGCCCATCAGCCGGATCTTTGCTCAGCGTATCAGCATCATAGGTGCAGAAAATAGTGGTGATATTACCTTCTGCATCTTTCTCTACACGCTCGGCTTTAACAACATAAGCATTACGCAGACGGACTTCTTTGCCCATTACCAGACGCTTGTACTGCTTGTTAGCTTCTTCGCGGAAGTCAGCACGATCGATCCAGATTTCACCGCTGAACGGCACTTCACGGCTGCCCATTTCCGGTTTATTCGGATGGTTCGGCATGGTAACCAGTTCGCTTTCACCCTGCGGATAGTTTTCGATAACCAGTTTCACTGGATCAATAACTGCCATCGCGCGCGGAGCGTTTTCGTTCAGATCTTCACGAATACAGGATTCCAGAGAGGCTATCTCAATGGTGTTGTCCTGCTTGGTCACGCCGATGCGTTTGCAGAACTCACGGATAGCAGCGGCCGTGTAACCACGACGACGCAAACCAGAGATAGTCGGCATACGCGGATCGTCCCAGCCTTCAACATGCTTGTCGGTAACCAGCAGGTTCAGCTTACGCTTGGACATCACGGTGTATTCCAGATTCAGGCGCGAGAATTCGTACTGGCGCGGATGAACCGGAATAGTGATGTTATCCAGCACCCAGTCATACAGACGACGGTTGTCCTGGAATTCCAGCGTACACAGTGAATGCGTGATACCTTCCAGCGCATCGCTGATGCAGTGGGTAAAGTCGTACATCGGATAGATGCACCACTTGTTACCGGTCTGATGATGCTCGGCAAACTTAATGCGGTACAGCACCGGATCGCGCATAACGATAAACGGTGAAGCCATGTCGATTTTCGCACGCAGGCAGGCTTTACCTTCTTCAAAGCCACCGGTACGCATTTTTTCGAACAGTTCAAGGTTCTCTTCGACGCTACGATCGCGGAACGGACTGTTTTTGCCCGGCTGGGTCAGCGTACCGCGGTATTCACGGATTTCGTCAGCAGAAAGTTCGTCGACGTACGCCAAACCTTTGTTGATAAGCTCTACCGCATAAGCGTGCAGTTGATCGAAGTAATCCGAAGAGTAGCGAATATCGCCAGTCCAGTGAAAACCTAACCATTCAACGTCATTTTTAATCGATTCAACGTACTCGATGTCTTCTTTAACCGGGTTCGTATCATCAAAACGCAGGTTGCACTGGCCCTGGTAGTCTTGCGCAATACCAAAGTTCAGACAGATGGATTTCGCGTGGCCAATGTGCAGATAGCCATTTGGCTCCGGCGGAAAACGGGTATGGATAGTGGTGTGCTTACCACTGGCCAGATCTTCATCGATGATCTGACGAATAAAGTTACTCGGGCGGGCTTCAGCCTCACTCATCGTGGATTCCTCAAAGCGTAAACAACGTATAACGGCGTATGATCTTATAACCCGGACAGACTGACAACCCTTAGTTACGCAAAATACGTATCAGACAGGCATTATGGGGGCAATTGCTGCAAAAAAAAGCGGCGGAGGATAATCCCCCGCCGCTTAAATATCGCGTGTTAGTTGTCGGATCGCGGCGCTTTGCGCCTTATCCGGCTACAGCGATTATTTACTTTTAATTTCGTACAGTGGCGTTTGACCTGCAACCACATGACCTTCGGCCTTGATCACCAGACCACCGAAATCATCGCTGTTGCTGCAAACAACCGGGCTAATCATTGAACGTGCATTGGCGTTCAGATACTCCAGATCCATTTCCAGAATAGGTTGACCTGCAGTAACTTCTGCACCTTCTTCAACCAGACGTTTAAAGCCCTTGCCTTCCAGCGCAACGGTATCGATACCCATATGGACAACGATTTCCGCGCCTTTTTCTGTTTCCAGACAGAACGCATGGTTGGTGTTAAAGATCTTCACGATGGTGCCTGCTGCCGGGGAAACAACGATTTTATCCGTCGGTTTCACTGCCACGCCGTCACCTACCGCTTTGCTGGCGAAAGCTTCATCAGGAACTTGCTCCAGGGCAACCACATCACCGGTAATCGGAGAAACCAGTGCTTCGACAGTTACCGCATTCGCGACCGCCTGCGGTTTGACAACCGGAGCCGCTGCTGCTGGTGCACTTTCACCAGACGCTGCTGCAACCGGACCACGGGCCACAACTTTCTTCATCTCGTCGCCGATGGATTCTGCTTTCGCACCCACGATGACCTGGATAGTTTGCTTGTTCAGTTTCACCACACCGGATGCGCCTAAACGTTTACACATCGCATCGTTGACGCGACCAGAGTCGACAACGGTCAGACGCAGACGAGTGATACAGGCGTCAATCGCTTTCAGGTTATCCGTACCGCCAACCGCAGCAATGTAGTTGGTGGCCAGTTGCGCTAAACCTTCTTCGGTATTGCTGTTTGCTTCGTCAGTAACAATTTCGTCTTCTTTATCTTCGCGGCCCGGCGTTTTCAGGTTAAACATGCGAATAACCGCGCTGAACAACACAAAGTAGATGACGAAGAACACCAGCCCCATCGCTACCAGCATCCAGACGTTCTGGCTTGCTGCCGGCAAGTTGTACATCAACACGTAGTCGATAGCACCTGCGGAGAAGGAGAAGCCCGCGTGGATCCCCAGCAGCGTTGCAACGAACAGGCTGATACCCGTTAACAGTGCGTGCAGGAGGTACAGCAATGGTGCCAGGAACATGAACAGGAATTCCAGCGGCTCGGTAACACCGGTCAGGAACGCAGTGATCGCCACAGACAGCAGCATACCGCCAACCATCGGACGACGTGCTTTCGGTGCTGCAAAGTACATCGCCAGCGCCGCACCCGGCAGACCAAACATCATGATCGGGAAGAAGCCTGACATGAACATACCCGCAGTGCCGTCGCCCGCATAGAAGCGGTTGATGTCACCGTGGAATACTGCGCCTGCCGCATTGGTGAATTCACCAATCTGGAACCAGGCAATGGTGTTCAGAACCTGATGCAGACCGGTTGGGATCAGCAGACGGTTGATGAAACCAAAGATACCGGAACCCAGCGCGCCAGCGCCCACGATCCACTCACCACCTGCATGGATAGCGTTCTGCACCGGCGGCCACACGTAGCCGAAGATAGCAGCCAGCACCAGGCAAAAGAAACCGGTGGCGATTGGCACAAAGCGTTTACCGCCGAAGAAGCTCAGGAAGTCAGGCAGTTTGATTCCAGACCAGCGGTTATACACCGCACCACCGACCAGACCGGTAATAATACCTGCCAGCACGCCCATGTTGATCGCCGGGTTGATGGTAACCATTGCTTTGGTCAATATGAAATAACCGACCGCACCTGCCAACGCTGCCGCACCTGCGCTGTCTTTTGACCAGCTGGATGCCACACCGATGGCAAATATTAACGCGAGGTTATCAAAGATGGCCCCACCCGCTTGCGCGATGAAGGGTACGTTAAGCAAATCTGGTTGGCCAAATCGCAGCAACAGTGCCGCGACAGGCAGCACAGCGATGGGGAGCTGTAACGCCCTACCCAGCCGCTGGAAAAAACCTAAAATATTCATTTTATTCCCCCTACGAGACCCCGATTAGGCTCCTTTGAAGCCATATTTTTATTGTGCGACCATTACCAACAACAAGATTTTCTGGAACAACGATATTAACCATTCATCTACATTCAGAGTGTGTGAAAAATTAATTCGTATCGCAAATTAAAAGCATGTTTTTTGTGATTCCAGTCACCAAATATCGTTATAAACCCTCCCTTTCACTGGCTAACTACGAAAACTTATTTTATCATTCAAAAAATCGAAACGGATTGATCCTTACCGATGCAAAACCAGGTTACGCTTAATACAGCACAGCGACTCAATCCGCCAATTGCTTACATTTACTTTTGAGGTGAAGAATGAGACTGATCCCCCTGAATACCGCTGAACAAGTCGGCAAATGGGCTGCTCGCCATATCGTTAACCGTATTAACGCGTTTAAACCAACGGCAGATCGTCCGTTTGTTCTGGGCCTGCCAACTGGTGGTACACCGCTGACAGCCTATAAAGCATTAGTCGAAATGCACAAAGCGGGCCAGGTGAGCTTCAAACATGTTGTCACTTTCAACATGGACGAATATGTAGGTTTGCCGAAAGAGCATCCGGAAAGCTACCACAGCTTCATGCACCGTAACTTCTTTGATCATGTTGATATTCCAGCAGAAAATATTAACCTCCTCAATGGTAACGCGCCGGATATTGATGCAGAATGCCGTCAGTATGAAGAAAAAATCCGTTCTTACGGTAAAATCCATCTGTTTATGGGTGGTGTAGGCAACGACGGACATATCGCGTTCAACGAACCTGCCTCTTCTTTGGCTTCCCGCACACGTATCAAAACGCTGACTCATGACACTCGCGTAGCTAACTCACGCTTCTTTGATGGCGACGTAAGCCAGGTGCCTAAATATGCGCTGACCGTAGGTGTTGGCACCCTGTTGGATGCTGAAGAAGTGATGATCCTGGTGCTGGGCCATCAAAAAGCACAGGCGCTGCAAGCAGCCGTTGAAGGTAACGTCAACCATATGTGGACCATCAGTTGCCTGCAGTTGCATCCGAAAGCCGTCGTTGTCTGCGATGAGCCTTCAACAATGGAACTGAAAGTGAAAACGCTGAAATACTTCAACGAGTTAGAAGCGGAAAATATTAAAGGTCTGTAATGGTATCTCCGCCCTGCCGAAAAAGTTGCAGGGCGGCATTTTTTGAAATCGGGGGTCGGAATGTATGCTTTAACCCAGGGCCGGATTTTTACCGGTCACGAAATTCTTGATGACCATGCGATTGTTGTCGCTGATGGCCTGATAGCCAGCGTCTGCCCACTGACGGAATTACCGTCCGGGATTGAACAACGCTCACTGAATGGGGCCATTATTTCCCCCGGTTTTATTGATGTGCAGTTAAACGGCTGCGGCGGCGTACAGTTTAACGATACGGCAGAAGCCGTCACCGTTGAGACGCTGGAAATCATGCAGAAAGCCAATGAAAAATCAGGCTGCACTAACTACCTGCCCACGCTAATTACCACCAGCGATGACCTGATGAAACAAGGTGTTCGCGTAATGCGCGAATACCTGGCGAAACACCCCAACCAGGCATTAGGACTTCACCTTGAAGGTCCGTGGCTGAACCTGGTGAAAAAAGGTACCCATAATCCGGGTTTTGTCCGTCAGCCTGACGCTGCGCTGGTCGATTTCCTGTGCGATAATGCGGACGTCATCACCAAAGTGACGCTGGCACCAGAAATGGTCCCAACCGAAGTGATAACAAAGCTGGTAAATGCAGGTATTGTCGTTTCAGCAGGCCACTCTAACGCAACGGTAAAAGAAGCCAAAATTGGATTCCGTGCGGGTATCACCTTTGCAACGCACCTGTTCAACGCGATGCCTTATATTACTGGCCGCGAACCAGGTCTGGCAGGCGCAATACTTGATGAGGCCGATATTTATTGCGGTATCATCGCCGACGGTCTGCATGTTGACTACGTTAATATTCGTAACGCCAAGCGCCTGAAAGGTGACAAACTGTGCCTGGTGACCGACGCAACCGCCCCGGCAGGTGCAAATATTGAACAGTTCATTTTCGCTGGTAAAACAATATACTACCGCAATGGACTGTGTGTGGATGAGAACGGCACGCTGAGCGGCTCTTCGTTAACCATGATCGAAGGCGTACGTAATCTGGTTGAACATTGCGGTATTGCACTGGATGAAGTCCTGCGCATGGCGACTCTCTACCCTGCTCGCGCAATCGGCGTCGACAAACAACTCGGCAGCATCGCGCCAGGCAAAGTAGCCAACCTGACCGCGTTCACGCACGACTTTAAAATTATCAAGACCATCGTTAATGGCAACGAGGTCGTTACTGAGTAAGAGAAAGAATGACACCAGGCGGACAAGCTCAAATAGGTAATGTTGATCTCGTAAAACAGCTTAACAGCGCGGCAGTTTATCGCCTGATTGACCAGCATGGGCCAATCTCGCGAATTCAGATTGCCGAGCAGAGCCAACTTGCCCCCGCCAGCGTAACAAAAATTACGCGTCAACTGATTGAACGCGGGCTGATCAAAGAGGTTGATCAGCAGGCCTCCACTGGAGGCCGCCGCGCTATTTCTATCGTCACCGAAACCCGCAATTTCCACGCTATCGGCGTACGCCTGGGCCGCCACGACACCACGCTCACACTCTATGATATGAGCAGCAAAGCGGTCGCAGAAGAGCATTATCCTCTTCCCGAGCGCACACAGGAAACGCTGGAGTATGCGCTGCTCAATACGATTTCCACCTTTATTGATAGCTGCCAGCGGAAAATCCGTGAACTGATTGCTATCTCTGTCATTCTGCCAGGGCTGGTTGATCCCGAAAGCGGCGTTATCCGCTACATGCCGCATATTCAGGTTGAAAACTGGGGGTTGGTCGAAGCGCTGGAAAAACGTTTTCAGGTAACCTGCTTTGTCGGCCACGACATCCGCAGTCTGGCGCTTGCCGAGCACTATTTTGGGGCAAGTCAGGATTGCGAAGACTCCATTCTGGTGCGCGTCCATCGCGGGACCGGGGCTGGGATCATCTCAAATGGCCGAATTTTCATTGGTCGCAACGGCAACGTCGGTGAAATTGGTCATATTCAGGTTGAGCCGCTGGGTGAACGCTGCCACTGCGGGAATTTTGGCTGTCTGGAAACTATTGCAGCTAACGCATCCATTGAGCATCGCGTACAAAACTTACTCAAGCAAGGCTATCCGAGTCGACTGACGCTGGATGATTGCAACATTAAAACCATCTGTAAGGCTGCGAATAAAGGCGATAACCTGGCGTCGGAAGTCATTGAGCACGTTGGTCGCCATCTTGGCAAAACCATCGCTATCGCCATTAACCTGTTTAACCCGCAAAAAATCGTCATTGCCGGTGAGATTACTGAGGCAGATAAAGTGCTGCTTCCGGCAATAGAAAGCTGCATTAATACCCAGGCGTTGAAGGCGTTTCGCCACAATCTGCCCGTGGTTCGCTCCACGCTGGACCACCGCTCAGCCATTGGCGCATTTGCGCTGGTGAAACGCGCTATGCTCAACGGTTCGTTGCTGCAACGTTTGCTGGAAAATTAATGCTCTCATAGAATATTGGGTTACTATCAGACTCCTGACAAATTCCCTGGGTAGTTCATGACCATCAAGAATGTAATTTGTGATATCGACGGCGTGCTGATGCACGACAATGTTGCCGTACCGGGTGCGGCAGAGTTTCTGACCGGCATCCTAGAAAAAGGTTTGCCGTTAGTCCTGCTGACTAACTACCCTTCTCAGACCGGGCAGGATCTGGCGAACCGCTTCGCCACGGCGGGTGTGAATGTCCCCGATAGCGTCTTTTATACTTCCGCCATGGCCACTGCCGATTTTCTGCGTCGCCAGGAAGGGAAAAAAGCCTACGTCGTGGGTGAAGGCGCGCTGATCCACGAACTGTATAAAGCCGGCTTTACCATTACCGATGTTAACCCCGACTTCGTGATTGTCGGCGAGACGCGCTCCTACAACTGGGACATGATGCATAAAGCGGCATATTTTGTTGCCAATGGCGCGCGCTTTATCGCGACCAACCCGGATACCCATGGCCGCGGTTTTTATCCCGCCTGTGGTGCGCTCTGCGCCGGTATCGAAAAGATCTCCGGGCGTAAACCATTTTATGTCGGTAAACCCAGCCCATGGATTATTCGCGCGGCACTCAACAAAATGCAGGCGCACTCCGAAGAGACCGTTATTGTCGGTGACAACCTGCGTACAGATATTCTGGCAGGCTTCCAGGCTGGCCTTGAAACCATCCTGGTGTTGTCTGGCGTATCCACGCTTGACGATATCGACAGCATGCCGTTCCGACCAAGCTGGATCTACCCTTCCGTTGCCGAGATAGATGTTATCTAAGCACTTCTGTGCCGGAGATCAGCGTAAACGCGCCATCCGGCACACAAAATCACTCCATTCAATAAAACTGCCGATTTACTGATAATTCATCAATAAATACGCTTATTACGTAATCTTTTTTCACCATTCAATAATCATCATTGAGTTTTTTACTTTCAGCATGCCAAACTTCTTGCGCCCCCACCGCCTTTGCGGCATTTTCTTAATCAAGCAAACACAAAAAGCATCACGCAACAGGTTAACGGAGAAGGTTATGTGTTCTATTTTTGGCGTATTCGATATTAAAACAGACGCAGTTGAGCTGCGTAAAAAAGCCCTGGAATTGTCCCGTCTGATGCGTCATCGTGGCCCGGACTGGTCGGGTATTTACGCCAGTGATAACGCCATTCTGGCACATGAGCGTTTGTCGATTGTCGACGTCAACGCAGGTGCTCAGCCGCTGTACAACATGAAAAAAACACATATTCTGGCGGTGAACGGTGAAATCTATAACCACCAGGCGTTACGCGCTGAATACGGCGACCGCTACCAGTTCCAAACCGGTTCTGACTGTGAAGTTATCCTCGCGCTGTATCAGGAAAAAGGGCCAGAATTCCTCGACTCCCTGCAGGGTATGTTTGCCTTTGCGCTGTACGACAGCGAACAAGACGCCTACCTGATTGGCCGCGATCATCTCGGGATCATCCCGTTGTATATGGGCTATGACGAACACGGTAACTTCTATGTTGCCTCAGAAATGAAAGCGCTGGTTCCGGTGTGCCGCACGATTAAAGAATTCCCGGCCGGTAGCTATCTGTGGAGCAAAGATGGCGAAATTCGTCAATACTACCAGCGCGACTGGTTTGAATACGATGCGGTAAAAGACAATGTGACGGATAAAAACGAACTGCGTCAGGCGCTGGAAGACGCCGTCAAAAGCCATCTGATGTCAGATGTCCCTTACGGTGTACTGCTGTCCGGCGGCCTGGACTCCTCCGTTATTTCTGCCATCACCAAAAAATACGCGGCGCGTCGTGTTGAAGATCAGGAACGCAGCGAAGCCTGGTGGCCTCAGTTGCACTCCTTCGCTGTGGGTCTGGAAGGCGCACCAGATTTGAAAGCCGCGCAAGAAGTGGCGAACCATTTAGGCACCGTGCATCACGAGATCCACTTCACCGTGCAGGAAGGTTTGGATGCGATCCGCGACGTCATCTATCACATCGAAACCTACGATGTAACAACAATTCGCGCCTCAACGCCGATGTACCTGATGTCTCGTAAAATTAAAGCGATGGGCATTAAAATGGTGCTGTCGGGTGAAGGTTCAGACGAAGTCTTTGGCGGCTATCTCTACTTCCATAAAGCGCCAGACGCGAAAGAGCTGCATGAAGAAACCGTGCGTAAACTACAAGCGCTGCATATGTTTGACTGTGCTCGTGCCAACAAAGCGATGTCTGCCTGGGGTGTCGAAGCCCGCGTTCCCTTCCTGGATAAAAAATTCCTCGATGTGGCGATGCGCATCAACCCGCAGGATAAAATGTGTGGCAACGGGAAAATGGAAAAACATGTCCTGCGCGAATGCTTTGAATCTTACCTGCCAGCCAGCGTGGCGTGGCGTCAGAAAGAGCAGTTCTCTGACGGCGTCGGTTACAGCTGGATTGACACGCTGAAAGAAGTGGCAGCAGAGCAAGTTTCCGACCAGCAACTGGAAACCGCCAGCTTCCGCTTCCCGTATAACACGCCATCATCGAAAGAGGCGTACTTGTACCGTGAGATTTTCGAAGAACTGTTCCCGGTAGCAAGCGCTGCTGAATGCGTGCCTGGCGGCCCGTCTGTCGCCTGTTCTTCAGCAAAAGCAATTGAATGGGATGAAGCGTTCAAAACCATGAACGATCCATCAGGCCGTGCAGTTGGTGTGCATCAGTCAGCTTATAAGTAAGCAAATCATCAGAAAAGAGCCCTACGGGGCTCTTTTTTTATGTCGATTTAACGTGCGGAAAAACAATTAATAACTAATAATTGCCGAATATTGCGTCATGCTGTTCGCAACCTAACCAAACAGTCACATTCCAGCTATTTTCCATGAAAAAGGGGTTGACGCTTCAAAGCTCAATACGCATAATGCGCCCCGCAACGCCGATAAGGTAACGCGAAAAAAAGATGGCTACGTAGCTCAGCTGGTTAGAGCACATCACTCATAATGATGGGGTCACAGGTTCGAATCCCGTCGTAGCCACCATCTTTTTTGCGGGAGTGGCGAAATTGGTAGACGCACCAGATTTAGGTTCTGGCGCCGCAAGGTGTGCGAGTTCAAGTCTCGCCTCCCGCACCATTCACCCGTAAGCGTTGCACGG
Source organism: Citrobacter sp. S-77 (assembly GCF_963864895.1). NCBI lineage: Bacteria > Pseudomonadati > Pseudomonadota > Gammaproteobacteria > Enterobacterales > Enterobacteriaceae > Citrobacter > Citrobacter sp. S-77. Next base: position 1,198,936 of record NZ_CAWLWU010000002.1, on the reverse strand, counting down.
ATGGGGTATCGCCAAGCGGTAAGGCACCGGTTTTTGATACCGGCATTCCCTGGTTCGAATCCAGGTACCCCAGCCATTTTTTCTTCGATATAGCGGTTCACCGCGACGGTCATTGGGGTATCGCCAAGCGGTAAGGCACCGGTTTTTGATACCGGCATTCCCTGGTTCGAATCCAGGTACCCCAGCCATCGAAGAATATGATAATATATGGCTACGTAGCTCAGCTGGTTAGAGCACATCACTCATAATGATGGGGTCACAGGTTCGAATCCCGTCGTAGCCACCATATTAAGGACGTATCGATTTAATTCGGTAAATCCAAAAAAATTGTTGGGGTATCGCCAAGCGGTAAGGCTCTGGTTTCTGATACCAGCATTCCGAGGTTCGAATCCTCGTACCCCAGCCAATTTCAAAAAGTCGTCCACTTTGTGGGTGCACCCGTTGGGGTATCGCCAAGCGGTAAGGCTCTGGTTTCTGATACCAGCATTCCGAGGTTCGAATCCTCGTACCCCAGCCATATTAAAAAAGCTCGCTTTGGCGAGCTTTTTGCTTTTCTGCGCTCTCAATATCGTATGGCAAAAGGCTTATCGGGCCTACGGCGAATTGCGTAGGCCCGCATACGCACTACAACCCTAACGCATACTTCAGCGCCTGACGCTTCAACACACCGGCTCGCTCTGCCGCCATTAACCCGAGGTTACGCATAATACGCAGCGGCTGCAGATTGTTGCTAAACCCGGCGTAGAACAGATCCATCCCACTCTGCATAATGAAGTTATCGGTCATACGACGGTTTTGGTAGCGTTTCAGCACCTGTTGACTGGCCCAGGATTCACCATAGCTACGGGCATTAACCAGCACATCAATCAGGGCATCAACGTCGCGGTATCCCAGATTAACCCCCTGCCCCGCCAGCGGATGAATGGTATGCGCGGCATCACCCACCAGCGCCAGACCTGGCTGCACATATTGCAACGCATGGCGACGAGTAAGCGGAAACGCGCCCGCTGCGACTGGTGTAACGTGTCCGAGCCGTGCAGGAAAGTGTTTGGTGATCTCGGCCTGTAGCTGCGGCATGCTGAGACTCTGCAACTGGCGGATCCTTGCCGGAGAGTCATACCACACCAGCGAAGCCCAGTTATCGAACAGCGGTAAAAACGCGCGAGGACCGTCAGGGGTAAATTGCTGCCAGGTGCTGTCTCCTGGTGAGTTCTCGCATTTAACGGTTATCAACATACAGGATTGCGCATACTGCCAGGCATGAATGCCAATTCCAGCCATTTGGCGTACCTGAGAATTCGCCCCATCGGCACCGATCACCAGCTTCACAGTGATCTTTTCACCGCCTGCCAGCTCAAGCTCATGCCGGTCATTATGGCGATGCAGCGAGATCAGTGATGCCGGCACGCGCAAAGTCACCTTTGGATGGGCTTCCAGCGCCTGCCAGAGCGCCTGTTGCAGGACATTGTTTTCCACCATATAGCCCAGCAATGGCAGTTTAAGCTCAGCGGCATCAAACACCACATGAGCGTTTTCCCACTCCCAGGTTTCCAGGCGACGATAAGGATGACTGCGCATACCCTGTACCGCATCCCAGACGCCCAGCCCTTTCAACAGCGACACAGATGCCGAGCTAATCGCCGAAATACGCACATCAGGTTGTCCGTCAGCCACGAACGGCGCAGGAACGGCATGTTCAATAACCGTTACCGAGAATCCATGCTGCGCCAGTCCAAGCGCCAGCGCGCCGCCGACCATCCCCCCGCCGACAATGGCAATTTCCGTTGGTTGATTTGTCATGGTCAATCATCCTGTTACATGTATTGTGTAAGTTTACAGGATTTTTTACCCCTTGAGGCTGACATCGGTCATACTGGTCACAACCGCGCCAAAGCAGTACACTATGCGCCCTGCATTTCAGCCACAATTTCGCAAGAGCAAGTCGATGACCAAAAAACTCCATATTAAAACCTGGGGCTGTCAGATGAACGAATACGATTCATCGAAGATGGCCGATCTGCTGGATGCCACTCACGGATATCAACTGACCGATGTGGCGGAAGAAGCGGATGTGTTGCTGTTGAATACCTGCTCAATCCGCGAGAAGGCTCAGGAAAAAGTTTTCCACCAGTTAGGTCGCTGGAAACTCTTAAAAGAGAAAAATCCCGATCTTATTATTGGTGTCGGTGGCTGTGTTGCCTCTCAGGAAGGTGATCACATTCGTCAACGTGCACACTATGTCGATATTATTTTTGGGCCACAAACGCTTCACCGCCTGCCGGAAATGATCAATAAAGTTCGCGGCAGCAACACCCGTAGCCCGGTGGTGGATATCAGCTTCCCGGAAATCGAAAAATTCGACCGCCTGCCTGAACCGCGTGCTGAAGGTCCAAGCGCGTTTGTATCCATCATGGAAGGCTGTAATAAATATTGTACTTACTGCGTGGTGCCGTACACCCGTGGTGAAGAAGTCAGCCGCCCGGCGGATGACATTCTGTTCGAAATCGCCCAGCTTGCAGCTCAGGGCGTACGTGAAGTGAACCTGCTGGGGCAAAACGTCAACGCCTGGCGTGGTGAGAACTACGACGGCACAATTGGTTCGTTTGCCGACCTGCTGCGTCTGGTTGCCGCTATCGACGGGATCGATCGCATTCGCTTTACCACCAGCCATCCGATCGAGTTCACCGATGATATCGTTGAAGTCTATCGTGACACCCCGGAGTTGGTGAGCTTCCTGCACCTGCCGGTACAGAGTGGTTCGGATCGCGTCCTGAACCTGATGGGCCGTACCCATACCGCGCTGGAATATAAAGCGATCATCCGTAAACTGCGCGCCGCGCGCCCGGACATCCAGATTAGCTCTGACTTCATTGTTGGCTTCCCTGGTGAAACCACGCAAGATTTCGAGCAGACCATGAAGCTGATTGCTGACGTCAATTTCGACATGAGCTACAGCTTTATCTTCTCTGCGCGTCCTGGCACACCAGCCGCCGATATGGTTGACGACGTTCCGGAAGAAGAGAAAAAACAGCGTCTGTATATTCTGCAGGAACGTATCAACCAGCAGGCGATGGCCTGGAGTCGCCGTATGCTCGGCACGACTCAGCGTATTCTGGTTGAAGGCACGTCGCGTAAAAGCATTATGGAACTGTCTGGACGTACCGAAAATAACCGTGTGGTGAACTTTGAAGGCACCCCGGAAATGATTGGTAAGTTCGTAGACGTTGAAATTACCGACGTCTGGACCAACTCTCTGCGCGGTAAAGTGGTACGCACTGAAGACGAAATGGGCCTGCGCATCGCAGAAAGTCCTGAGTCAGTCATTGCACGCACCCGCAAAGAAAACGATCTCGGCGTAGGTATTTATCAGCCTTAATCTTAAGGCATCACCTCCCCCTGAATAATTCGAGCTGCAGAAAGGCGGCAAGAGCGTGAATCCCCAGGAGCATAGATAACTATGTGACTGGGGTGAACAAGCGAAGCCAACGCATCTGCAGCCTGAAGTATGACAGGCGGCCTTGCAATTCCTTACCCAATCCCCATATTTATCGCAATGCTTGCGCCTTTTCTCTGTGGCGTGAATAATTTCCTTACATGCCGGTGAATGTTCAACGTCCGGCGATACATGCATAAGAGGAACGGTTTGAACATAGACACTCGAGAAATCACCCTTGAACCCGCAGACAACGCCCGTTTGTTGAGTCTTTGCGGTCCGTTTGATGACAACATCAAACAGCTGGAACGTCGCCTCGGCATCGAAATTAACCGCCGCGATAACCACTTTAAACTGACCGGTCGTCCGATTTGCGTCACCGCTGCGGCAGATATTTTACGCAGTCTCTACGTTGATACCGCCCCGATGCGCGGCCAGACGCAGGACATCGAGCCAGAACAAATTCACCTGGCGATCAAAGAAGCGCGTGTTCTTGAACAGAGCGCAGACAGCGTGCCTGAGTTTGGCAAAGCGGTGAACATCAAAACCAAACGCGGGGTGATTAAACCGCGTACGCCGAATCAGGCGCAGTATATCGCCAACATTCTTGACCACGACATCACCTTCGGCGTTGGCCCTGCAGGTACGGGTAAAACTTACCTTGCCGTTGCCGCGGCGGTAGATGCGCTTGAGCGTCAGGAAATCCGCCGTATTCTGCTGACCCGTCCGGCGGTTGAAGCCGGTGAAAAACTGGGTTTCCTGCCAGGCGATCTGAGCCAGAAAGTCGACCCGTATTTACGCCCGCTGTATGACGCTCTGTTCGAAATGCTCGGTTTCGAGAAAGTAGAGAAGCTGATTGAGCGTAACGTCATTGAGGTCGCACCACTGGCTTATATGCGCGGTCGTACGCTGAACGATGCGTTCATCATTCTTGATGAGAGTCAGAACACCACCATCGAACAAATGAAAATGTTCCTGACTCGTATCGGCTTTAACTCCAAAGCCGTTATCACTGGCGACATTACCCAGATTGACCTACCGCGCAGCACCAAATCCGGCCTGCGTCATGCCATCGAAGTGCTGGCTGAAGTCGACGAGATTAGTTTTAATTTCTTCCATAGCGAAGACGTGGTGCGCCACCCGGTAGTTGCCCGTATCGTGACGGCGTATGAGGCCTGGGAAGAAGCAGAACAAAAACGAAAAGCCGAGCTGGCTGCGGAACGTAAACGCGAAGCTCAGGAACAGGAACAAAAATGAGTCAGGTTATCCTCGATTTACAGCTGGCATGTGAAAATGAATCCGGCTTACCGCAAGAGAGTCAGTTTCAGGCATGGCTGGATGCAGTGATCCCGCAGTTCCAGGAAGAATCAGAAGTGACTATTCGCCTGGTTGATGACGCCGAAAGTCACGAACTGAACCTGACCTATCGCGGAAAGGACAAGTCTACCAACGTGCTTTCCTTCCCGTTTGAAGCGCCTCCGGGGATTGAGCTGCCGCTGCTGGGTGACCTGATCATCTGCCGCCAGGTAGTTGAAAAAGAAGCGCAGGAGCAAGGCAAACCGCTGGAAGCCCACTGGGCGCATATGGTGGTGCATGGTAGCCTGCATTTGCTGGGTTACGACCATATCGAAGACGACGAAGCGGAAGAGATGGAATCCCTTGAAACAGAGATTATGCTTGCTCTGGGCTATGAGGATCCGTACATTGCCGAGAAAGAATAAGCTGCCGGGCTAACGCCCGGCGGTTGTTGTTGCCGTCTGACGCAGAGTATTTGCTCGACGTGCTTAATATTAACTAACATGAGAACCCATACGACGCCATGAGCGACGACAATTCACACAGTAGTGACACCTTAAACAGCAAAAAGGGATTTTTTTCCCTGTTACTGAGCCAACTTTTCCACGGTGAACCTAAAAACCGCGACGAACTGTTGGAGCTGATCCGTGATTCCGGGCAGAACGACCTTATCGATGAAGATACGCGCGATATGCTCGAAGGGGTGATGGACATTGCGGACCAACGCGTTCGCGACATCATGATCCCCCGCTCCCAGATGATTACCCTCAAACGCAACCAGACCCTGGATGAATGCCTCGATGTTATTATCGAGTCTGCTCACTCGCGTTTCCCGGTGATCAGCGAAGACAAAGATCACATTGAAGGGATTCTGATGGCCAAAGACTTGCTGCCGTTCATGCGCAGCGATTCCGAAGCCTTCAGCATGGAAAAAGTGTTACGCCAGGCAGTTGTCGTACCTGAGAGCAAGCGTGTTGACCGCATGCTGAAAGAGTTCCGTTCTCAGCGTTACCATATGGCTATCGTCATCGACGAATTCGGCGGAGTGTCTGGTCTGGTGACTATTGAAGACATCCTTGAACTGATCGTCGGTGAAATCGAAGATGAGTACGACGAAGAAGACGATATTGATTTCCGTCAGCTCAGTCGCCATACATGGACTATCCGAGCGCTCGCGCCAATTGAAGACTTCAACGAAGCCTTTGGCACCCACTTTAGCGACGAAGAAGTGGATACCATTGGCGGGCTGGTCATGCAGGCCTTTGGTCATCTGCCCGCTCGCGGTGAGACTATCGACATCGATGGTTACCAGTTCAAAGTAGCAATGGCCGACAGCCGTCGTATTATTCAGGTTCATGTCAGAATTCCGGACGACTCACCCCAGCCCAAACTGGACGAATAAACCCGATACTGGATCAAAGACTACATGGCATTTGCCCCATTAATTGAACGCCAGCGCATTCGCCTGCTGCTGGCGTTATTATTCGGTGCCTGCGGGACGCTGGCTTTCTCTCCGTATGACATCTGGCCTGCAGCGATTGTTTCGCTGATGGGCCTGCAGGCTCTCACCCTCAACCGCCGCCCACTCCAGTCTGCCGCTATTGGCTATTTCTGGGGAATGGGGCTTTTTGGCTCCGGCATCAACTGGGTCTACGTCAGCATCGCGCAATTTGGCGGTATGCCGGGACCGGTTAACGTTTTCCTCGTGGTACTGCTTGCCGCGTACCTCTCGCTCTACACCGGTCTGTTTGCCGGTATTTTGTCGCGATTGTGGCCGAAAACCACCTGGCTACGGGTGGCGATCGCCGCACCGGTTGTCTGGCAGATAACCGAATTTCTGCGCGGTTGGGTGCTGACCGGCTTCCCGTGGCTGCAGTTTGGCTACAGTCAGATTGATGGCCCGTTGAAAGGGCTGGCACCGGTAATGGGCGTTGAGGCGATTAACTTCCTGCTGATGATGGTCAGCGGTCTGCTGGTATTGGCGTTAGTCACGCGTAACTGGCGTCCGCTGGTGGCGGCCGTCGTGCTTTTCGCCCTGCCCTTCCCGCTACGCTACATTCAGTGGTATACCCTCGAACCGGAAAAAACCACCCAGGTTTCCATGGTACAGGGCGACATTCCGCAGTCACTGAAGTGGGATGAGGGCCAACTTCTCAACACGCTGAAGATTTATCTCGACGCTACCCAGCCCGAGATGGGTAAATCACAGCTGATTATCTGGCCGGAGTCCGCCATCCCGGATCTGGAAATCAATCAGCAGCGTTTCCTCAGCATGATGGATGACCTGTTAAAATCCAAAAACAGTACCTTAATCACCGGGATTGTTGACGCTCGCCTCAACAAACAGAATCGTTACAATACCTACAACACCATCATCACGCTGGGTAAAGACAGTCCGTACAGCTACGACTCCACAAATCGCTACAACAAGAACCATCTGGTACCGTTTGGTGAATTTGTTCCGCTGGAATCGATTCTGCGCCCGTTAGCGCCGTTCTTTGACCTGCCAATGTCCTCGTTTAGCCGTGGCCCGTATATCCAGCCACAGCTGCACGCACACGGTTTTAAACTGACTGCGGCAATCTGCTACGAAATTATCCTTGGCGAACAGGTACGCGATAACTTCCGTCCGGATACGGACTACTTGCTGACCATCTCCAATGATGCCTGGTTTGGTAAATCCATCGGCCCGTGGCAGCACTTCCAGATGGCACGTATGCGTTCCCTGGAGCTGGCGCGTCCGCTACTGCGTAGCACCAATAACGGGATTACCGCGGTGATTGGTCCGCAGGGTGACGTGCAGGCCATGATCCCGCAGTTTACCCGCCAGGTACTGACCACCAGCGTCACGCCGACAACGGGTCTCACACCTTATGCCCGTACCGGCAACTGGCCGCTGTGGCTTATCACCGCACTGCTTGGTTTTGGCGCAGTGTTGATGAGTCTGCGTCAACGTCGTAAGTAAAGCGGCTGTACCGTCGGATGACGGCGCGAAAACATTTTATCCGGCTTACAACCTCACTGTAGGCCGGATAAGCTAAATACTATCCTGCATCGAAACCCACCGAACTTCCCATTCTGGCACGTCAATTGCTTTATTAAATAACACAATAGCAATTTGGATGAATGTGCAACCTGGTCGCACCAAAGCGGATCACTGGTAGCACCTAAAAAGTGCAACAAGATATTTTTGCCCCTAAACGGTGCGGCGCACTTCGCAAAAATAAACAATAACACAGCAAATTCTTTACATTCATCCAAACTAAATGTTAACAAACACACACAAGACTGCACATTTAAGTTGCAAACAATAACAACATCACAATGGGTATCAATGCGTCCCTGGCGCAGACGATAAAGGAGTTGGATATGCAATTACGTAAGCTCGCCACTGCCATGCTGGTTATGGGAATGTCCGCCGGTCTGGCGCATGCAGAAGACGCAGCGCCCGCAGCAGGCAGCACGCTGGACAAGATCGCAAAAAATGGCGTGATCGTCGTCGGGCACCGTGAATCATCGGTTCCGTTTTCTTACTACGATAATCAGCAAAAAGTGGTCGGTTATTCACAGGATTACTCCAACGCGATCGTTGAAGCCGTGAAGAAAAAGCTGAACAAGCCTGACCTGCAGGTAAAACTGATTCCGATTACCTCGCAAAACCGTATTCCCCTGCTGCAAAACGGGACCTTCGACTTTGAATGTGGCTCCACCACCAACAACGTTGAACGCCAGAAGCAAGCTGCTTTCTCTGACACCATTTTCGTTGTAGGCACGCGTCTGCTGGCGAAAAAAGGCGGCGATATTAAAGACTTCCCGGATCTGAAAGGCAAAGCCGTGGTCGTCACTTCCGGTACTACCTCTGAAGTGCTGCTGCACAAGCTGAACGAAGAACAAAAAATGGATATGCGCATCATCAGCGCGAAAGACCACGGTGACTCTTTCCGTACCCTGGAAAGCGGTCGCGCCGTTGCCTTTATGATGGATGACGCACTGCTGGCTGGCGAGCGCGCGAAAGCGAAGAAACCGGACAACTGGGAGATCGTCGGTAAGCCGCAATCTCAGGAAGCTTACGGCTGTATGCTGCGTAAAGACGACGTCGCATTCAAGAAGCTGATGGATGACACCATCGCTCAGGCTCAGACCTCCGGTGAAGCAGAAAAATGGTTTGATAAGTGGTTTAAAAACCCAATTCCACCGAAAAACCTGAACATGAATTTCGAGCTGTCAAACGAGATGAAAGCCCTGTTCAAAGAACCGAATGACAAAGCACTTAACTAACTAAAATAAATGGGGCGAGTTTACCTTGCCCTCTCGATTGTTTTTCAGCACGGACAGACTATAAGCCTGATGGTCGTTCCCCATCAGGCTCGAAAACCGAAAAACGCTGGATAACAATCTTCGAGGGTAGCGCTGCTACCCTTTTTTTTCTGGAGTAGATTTATGTCTATAGACTGGAACTGGGGCATTTTTTTACAACAAGCCCCGTTCGGCAACACCACCTATCTCGGCTGGCTCTGGAGTGGTTTCCAGGTTACGGTCGCGTTATCTATCACTGCCTGGATTATCGCTTTCCTGGTGGGTTCTCTGTTCGGTATTTTACGTACTGTTCCCAACCGCTTCCTTGCCGGGCTCGGCACGCTGTATGTTGAACTGTTTCGCAACGTTCCGCTGATTGTACAATTCTTCACCTGGTATCTGGTGGTCCCTGAATTGCTGCCGGAGAATCTCGGCATGTGGTTCAAGGCTGAACTGGATCCCAATATTCAGTTCTTCCTTTCATCGATGATCTGTCTGGGGCTGTTTACTGCCGCTCGCGTCTGCGAACAGGTTCGCGCTGCGATTCAGTCTCTGCCTCGCGGGCAGAAAAATGCAGCGCTGGCGATGGGTCTGACTCTGCCACAGGCATACCGCTATGTTCTGCTGCCTAACGCCTACCGCGTGATCGTCCCGCCGATGACTTCAGAGATGATGAACCTGGTGAAAAACTCAGCCATCGCCTCGACCATCGGTCTGGTCGATATGGCGGCACAGGCAGGAAAACTGCTGGATTACTCAGCCCACGCATGGGAATCGTTTACGGCCATTACCCTGGCCTATGTACTGATTAACGCCTTTATTATGCTGGTGATGAATCTTGTCGAACGTAAAATCCGCCTGCCTGGCAACATAGGAGGCAAATAATGTACGATTTTGACTGGAGCTCGATTGTCCCTTCCCTGCCGTATCTGTTGGATGGGCTGCTCATCACGCTGAAAATTACCGTTACGGCGGTCATCATCGGTATCGTCTGGGGAACCATCCTGGCGGTCATGCGTCTGTCCAGCTTCGCGCCAATTGCCTGGTTTGCGAAAATATACGTTAACGTATTCCGTTCCATTCCGCTGGTGATGGTGCTGCTGTGGTTCTATCTGATCGTGCCTGGCTTCCTGCAAAACGTGCTGGGTCTGTCACCGAAAACCGATATTCGTCTGATCTCAGCAATGGTCGCGTTTTCGATGTTTGAAGCCGCCTACTACTCGGAGATTATCCGCGCAGGGATCCAGAGTATTTCCCGCGGGCAATCCAGCGCTGCGCTGGCACTGGGGATGACCCACTGGCAATCGATGAAGCTCATCATATTGCCACAGGCATTTCGCGCCATGGTTCCGCTGCTGCTTACCCAGGGCATCGTACTGTTCCAGGACACCTCCCTGGTCTACGTATTGAGTCTGGCAGACTTCTTCCGCACCGCCTCCACCATTGGCGAGCGTGACGGCACTCAGGTTGAGATGATCCTGTTTGCTGGCGCCGTCTATTTTGTATTCAGTCTGAGCGCATCGTTGTTGGTCAGCTATTTGAAGAAAAGGACAGTTTAATGATTACCCTGAAAAATGTTTCTAAATGGTATGGTCACTTTCAGGTGCTGACCGACTGCTCCACAGAAGTGAAAAAAGGTGAAGTGGTGGTGGTCTGCGGCCCGTCAGGTTCCGGTAAATCAACGCTAATCAAAACGGTAAACGGGCTGGAGCCTGTGCAGCAGGGTATCATCACCGTTGATGGTACCGTTGTGAATGATAAAAAAACCGATCTGGCAAAACTACGTTCCCGCGTCGGCATGGTGTTCCAGCACTTTGAACTGTTCCCCCATCTGTCGATCATTGAGAACCTGACTCTGGCCCAGGTAAAAGTGCTCAAACGTGATAAAGCGCCCGCTCGAGAAAAAGCGCAAAAGTTGCTCGAACGCGTAGGGTTATCAGCCCATGCCAATAAGTTTCCGGCGCAGCTCTCCGGTGGTCAGCAGCAGCGTGTTGCTATCGCCCGCGCGCTGTGTATGGACCCTATCGCCATGCTGTTTGACGAACCCACATCGGCACTTGATCCTGAAATGATCAACGAAGTACTGGACGTTATGGTTGAACTGGCCAATGAAGGCATGACCATGATGGTGGTGACTCATGAAATGGGCTTCGCGCGTAAAGTGGCTAACCGGGTTATCTTTATGGATGAAGGGAAAATTGTTGAAGACTCGGAAAAAGAGGCCTTCTTCGCCAACCCGAAATCAGACCGCGCCAAAGACTTCCTCGCTAAAATTCTGCATTAATTCTTCCTGCGCGCACTCGGTAGAGTGCGCGTTACATCACGCTTTAGCATTTCTATTCTCGTTCATTTCATTAGCCAGCTTTAACCTTGTTACAAAATCACGCGAACAAGGAATTGCTATGGCACTGCCGATCATTCTTGATTGCGATCCCGGTCATGACGACGCGATCGCCATTGTTCTTGCACTCGCTTCTCCCGAACTTGAAGTGAAAGCCATTACCTCCTCTGCCGGTAACCAGACGCCGGAGAAAACCCTGCGTAACGTGCTAAGAATGCTGACGCTGCTGAAACGCCCTGATATCCCAGTGGCGGGCGGTGCGGTAAAACCGCTGATGCGTGAACTGATTATCGCCGACAACGTTCACGGCGAAAGCGGTCTTGACGGCCCGGCTCTGCCGGAACCCTCATTCGCACCGCTTAACTGTAACGCCGTCGAACTGATGGCAAAAACACTGCGCGAAAGCCACGAACCGGTGACGCTTGTATCAACCGGACCACAAACCAACGTCGCCCTGTTGCTTAATAGCCACCCGGAACTGCACGATAAAATCGCGCAAATTGTGATCATGGGCGGTGCAATGGCGCTCGGTAACTGGACACCTGCCGCCGAGTTCAACATCTACGTTGACCCGGAAGCCGCAGAAATCGTCTTCCAGTCTGGGATCCCTATTGTCATGGCCGGGCTGGACGTCACGCACAAAGCGCAGATTTATCATGAAGACACCGAGCGCTTCCGCGCTATCGGCAACCCGATTTCCACCATCGTGGCCGAATTACTGGATTTCTTCCTCGAATACCACAAAGACGAAAAATGGGGCTTTATCGGCGCGCCATTGCATGACCCGTGTACCATCGCCTGGCTTCTCCAACCCGAATTGTTCACCACCGTAGAACGATGGGTTGGCGTGGAAACGCAGGGGAAATACACGCAGGGCATGACGGTCGTAGATTACTACTTCCTGACGGGGAATAAACCGAACGCGAAGGTGATGGTCGATGTTGATCGCCAGGGGTTTGTCGATTTACTGGCGAAAAGATTGAAATTTTACGCGTAATGAATGTCTTGATTAAGACCATCGTAATAAAATGCGATGGCCTTGTTTCGTATTAGTCGAGAGAATACATAGCTTAATGAATCCTTTTTCCGGATCTTAGCCCGAAGAGAAAAGAAGGCCAAAAGGTACGAAGCTATCCTACTTTTACCTGTAATCTCATTATCAAGAACAAAGACCTACAGGGCCAGAATCTAAATATATTCTTAAAAACAACTTTCTGATATGTTCTTAAAAGCGTTCATATTACATCGATTAATAAACATATCATCTACATAGCCTTGTTTTCTTGTGGTATCAACTCAGAAAAAAGCCAAATTCCTTTTCACGGTGAATATTATTTCTTTTTACCTAATTGCTGTGTGCGATATATTTGGTTAAACAATTTTATTGTATGAATCTCCATGGCTACAATCTTTTCGTTGCAGATTTACTATTTATTATCTGCATCAATATATTTACGAGAAAGATAAATATCTTTTTGCATCGTTAGTACCATGTTTTTGACATGAAAAAATGGAGTTTTAAATGAAAAAGGTACTTTTAGCAGCATCCGTAATGGCCGCACTGATTTCCGGCCACGTTATGGCAAGCGACACCATCACCATTAACGGTGAAATCATCGAAAAAGGTTGCACCATTGGTGAGAACGGTAATGCGAATATCGATCTGCGTACCGTGACCGTTGCACAGGTGAAAGAGACCGGTATAGGTAGCGAACTGGCAAACCAGGCTGACTATTTCATGATTAAAGATTGCCCGGCAGGCTACGAAGTTGAATTAAACTTCATTGCTGACATCCCGCCAGGGTATGATAACGGTATTGTGAACACTGAAGCACCATCAAATACAGTTGTTGCGCATTACCTGCGAGATGCGCGTCCTACTCATATATCAGACCACGTATATTTGACTAACCCATCCAGAAACCAGGTATACCTTGATAACGATGAACGCACTAAAGCACAATCAAGTACGGGCTTTAGTTTCCCGATTGAATCAGGTTATCTGAAAACGGCTGAAGTTGATGGTGAAAATACGCCAGCCGGTCTCACCAAATCTGTGGTAACGCTGAACGTATATTATCGTCAGTAATTTGCACAAACGGGTGTAATCAATATATCCCCTCCTTGAGGGGATATATCCGCAACATTGTGTTTTCACACGCCTGTTTGAGGGAGATATCCAGGATGATACAAACCAGGAAAATTGTTCTCGCGACGATTATTCCCCTAATGCTGATAGGTAATTCACCAGCATGGGCTGAAGAAGTAGTAGATTCTATCAAGTTGGATGTATACGCCAGGTTGGTAGCATCAGCTTGCAAGATCATATTAGAGGGCGGGCCGGTGATTGATCTTGCCTCCGTCAGCAAGAAAGATGTCAATGAAGTGAGCTTAGGCGCGCCTGTCCCTGAAGGTCGCGAGACGATTAATGCATCCATCAGCCAGTGTGGGCAAAACGGTCAGTACACATTGACGTTTAGCGGAATGCCGGTCAGTAATTACCCAAATGCAATAGCCAGCAGCGGCGAAGCCGAGGGCGTAGCGCACTACCTGAAATATGTTGACTCCACCGGGGCTTTTTATCCGGACGGCACATTTCTTGGCGATGGTGAGCCATCGTCACTGCACTATATAGATACCACCAAAGACGTTAAGTTTCAGCTTGAGGCCGGATATATGCGCATTGGTGACACAGTTACCAGCGGGAAAACGGCCACTACCGTTACCGTTGAAATCAAGCAAAATTAACGAGCTTTGGTGTAATTATATTTTGGTTTTCGAGGAAATAAGCAATGAAGGGAATTCAAAAAATCATTATCGGTATGCTATTAGGCGCATTCACCTTATCCAGTGCCTATGCCAACGTGTCGTTAATGGGAACGCGGGTCATTTATAACGGCGCGAAAAAAGAGGCATCCATTAACCTGGAAAACCCTGACAGTTCTCCTTATTTAGTACAGTCATGGGTTGAGATGCCGGATGGTAATAAAGCGCAGAAAGCGCCATTTATCATTACACCGCCGTTGTTCCGCCTTGACCCTAAGCAAAAGAATGTACTGCGCATTATTCTCACCACCCCACTGCCAGAAAATAAAGAATCTTTATTCTGGCTGAATGTTAAAGGCATACCCAGCGAGTCAAAAGCGGACAACAGCATTCAGATCGCGATAAATACGGTAATTAAATTAATTTACCGTCCAAAGTCATTAGATAACTTCATTCCGGCTAACCAAAAAAATAAACTCACCTGGCAACGCAGCGGAAATCAGATTCAGGTGAACAATGCTTCCGCCTACTATTTTAACTTCAGCAAAATAACCGTCGCTGGCAAAAAGGTGGAACACGTCACCTATGTGGCCCCAGGCGAAAGTGCCCGTTTTGATTTACCGAAAGGCGTAACCGGGGGAGATGTATCGTTCGCAATAATAAATGACCAGGGTGGTGTTGGCGAAGATTTCCATACACATATTTGACTGATGGATTAGTTATCCTTATTGATGGATGGTTGACATGAAAATAATAACCACATCTGCGCCGCTTCATAAAACCCAGCTGGCGCTGGGAATTATGCTGGCCTGTGGATTAAGCTGTACACCTATTTACGCGGCTGAAAACAACACGGATACGAAAAAGGCGATGTCCACGCCTTCGCGTTTCAACTCGGCATTTTTTAAGCACTCCGGCTCCGGCGAGATGCCGGTAGATCTCTCGGTATTTGAAAAAGGCGGTCAGCCTCCTGGCAACTATCGCGTTGATATTTTGGTCAACAAGCGTCGGGTTGATACCCAGAATATAAACTTCTCCGTTGATAATGACGGCCAGCTAACCCCTTGCCTCAGCGTCGCGCAGCTAAAAAAATACGGCGTCAATGTTTCCGCCTACCCTGCGCTGACGCAGAAAGGCAATGACTGCGCGAATCTGCTGGCGATTGAAAGCCTCTCCACCCTCTTTGATTTTAATAAACAGCAATTACAGATAAGCGTTCCGCAGGCAGCGCTGGCCAACGACATCCGGGGATATATTCCACCGGAAGACTGGGATGAAGGTATCAACGCGCTAATCCTCAACTATGACTTCACCGGCGATGAAACCCGCCAGCGACACGGCGGCGACATATCTGATAGCCGGTACGCCAACCTGCGGCCGGGGATGAATATCGGTGCCTGGCGTATCCGCAACTACTCGACGTGGAACCATAATGACGACGGCAGCGAGGAATGGGATTCTGCGTACACGTATGCCCAGCGCAATATTCCGGCCTGGGGTAGCCAACTGACCCTTGGCGAGAGCATGACCAATTCCGATGTGTTTACCAGTGTGCCGTTTACCGGTGCGCAAATCGAAAGCGACGATAGCATGCGGCCCGACTCGCAGCGTGGCTACGCACCGGTAGTACAGGGGATTGCCCGTACTAACGCGCAGATTATCGTCCGGCAAAACAATTACGTTATTTATCAGAATTATGTCTCTGCGGGTGCATTCTCCATCAAGGACTTGTACTCAACGGGCGGCTCCGGGGATTTATACGTTACGGTAAAAGAGCAGGATGGCTCAGAACAGAACTTTGTCGTGCCGTACGCATCGTTGGCCAACCTGCAGCGTGAAGGCACGCTGGATTATGCAATAACCACCGGGCGCTATCGCCCGGATGATTCAGGGGTGAATGAAACGTCGTTTACCCAGGCCTCGGCGAGCTACGGCCTGCCCTGGGGGCTAACCCTGTACGGCGGTGGGCAGTTCGCCAGCCATTACCAGTCGCTGGCCATTGGACTGGGTAAAAATATGGGGGGCTGGGGGGCGCTGTCTGTGGATGTCACGCAATCCTGGGGTACGCCAGAAGAACCGATTGATGAAGAGGTAAAAGAGAGCGGGCAATCATCACGCATTCGCTACAGCAAATCTATCCAGGAAACGGGCACAACCCTCACCATGGCAGGATACCGCTACAACAGTGACGGTTACTATGAGATGGCGGACATCCTCGATACCTGGGGTAACAGCGGCCCTATCCTTCCTGACCGGCGTCGTAACCGGGGTGAAATCAGCCTGAGCCAACCGTTTGGCGGTAACTTTGGTTCAATATCCGGCTCGCTGGTACGCGAGGATTACTGGAACACCGGGCAACAGATGAACTCCTGGCGGGTAAGCTGGAACAACCACTGGCGCGCGGTGAGCTACAGCCTGGGCTACAGCTACAACAAGAACACCCAATCCTATGACCGGCGCGAACGCTACAGCAAAGATGAAGTCTTCTCGCTGAGTATCTCCGTACCGCTGGAAAAACTGCTGCCGAAGTCATGGGCGACCTACAGCATGAACTCAACCAAGGGTGGCGACACGGTTCACTCTGCCACACTTAGCGGCTATGCCCTGGAAGGCGACGCGCTGAACTGGAGTGTGCAACAAGGTTACGTCGACGTTGACGACGACGATAACACCTATAACGGCAGCCTGCGCGCAACCTACAACGGGACCTACGGTACGGTTCAGGGCGGCTACAGTTACGATGATTATAGCAAAAGGACCGACTACGGTATGTCGGGGTCGGTGATCGCTCACGCCAACGGGGTAACGCTGGCACAGGAGATGGGTGAAACCAACGCGCTGGTGAAAATTGCAGGAGCGTCCGGTGTGCGGGTAGCGAATAACGACGGGGTTCGTACCGACTTCCGGGGGTATACGGTGGTGAACACCATGACGCCATACCGTGAAAACGAAGTGAATCTGGATACCGAAACGCTGCCGGAAGATATCGATCTGACAGAAACCAGCCAGACGCTGGTGCCAACGCGAGGCGCGTTGGTGCGGGCAGAATACAAGGCAAATGTCGGTGAAAGAGCGCTGGTTACCTTGCTGCGCAGCAACGGCAGCGTAGTGCCGTTTGGTGCGATGGTGACACAGGAAAGCGGCGCCGGGCAAAGCGCGATTGTCGGTAATGATGGCGAGGTGTACCTCGCAGGGCTGATTGATAACACCACGCTGCTGGCGAAGTGGGGCAATAATCAATCCTGTCGCATGGTGTACCACAGTGCGGCGACACCGCCGGTCACCGGGGTAACGATAGCCAAAGGAGAATGTAAATAATGAAAGGGAAGCTGGTTTTACTCATGGTGGGCGCGCTGGCAGTAGGATGCTCCCAGAGCGCGTTGGCGAACTGTCAGGTTGTGAGTCCGAATCCAACTGAAGGCTTATATTATGGGGGGGTGTGGCTGAGGTATACAAAGTACGACGATCCGAACCCGATGATAGTCTCATATAAAGTGGGTGACAGCTTTGCCGGTAGTGTCAAGTGTAATAAAGATGGCGGGTGGATAGAGCTGGAGATGGTGTCCCCCAACGCCCCTGCGGGGGTGTACGATGCGCAGCAAACGTCGATTTCCGGCATCGGGGTGAAGCTTACGGCGGATATTGCAATGAATAACTTTTCCGGCATGGAAGAGAAAGTGGTGTTAACCAACGGGTCATTTACCTCCAGGCGTTGGGAGATTCCTGCCTCAGAGGACACCCTACCTCGGTACTTCACTGTTGCCAAATACCCGAAGTATGAGTTTTGGGCTATTGGCCCAAAGGACCCAAAAGGCGGGGTTTTTAGCGAGCAACCCATACTTAAAGTGCGCGCTGGGGGAGAGGAGGGTTCCCTTTCTGAATCGGTTCTCTTTGGTATTAGCAGCGGCTCCCGTGCTGTTGCAACATGCAATGTACCATCGACATCGGAGCTTAGCTTTACTATGCGAACCGTCATGGCCAACCATTTGGCAGAGGACCCAGGCGAACACGATGGTCTTGGAAGGCTTAACTCAACGAAGGTACGTCAAGTGATAGGACCTTTTAGGTGCGACAGCGATCTGAATGTGCAATTCACAATCAGTGATACGGGCAATCTTCATCCGGGGACGGATAACGTTCTGGATTCAGTAAAAGGTGACGGTTACACAGAGGGGCTCGGCGCCACATTCCGGTACAAAATTAATGAGGATGGAGAAACGAGCGAAGAGAACAAAGTCGATGTGATATTCGGCCAACCGATGTATTTGCGGAATGGCGATATCGGCTCTGTCTCACCGAAGCTTTCGTTTTATCTCTTCGCCTACTACTACCGATTTGGCGACATAAAACCCGGCCAGTTTCAATCCACTGCGGTATTGAACATTAAAATTCAGTAATGCGCGAGGGACACGCTATGAACAATTATTTATTCAAATACTCTGGCGCTGCGCTTCTTCTGTGGGTCAGTTGTCTGCCCCTGGCGGCTGGGGAGCCTATGGGTGGGGAGTATATGCAAAAGGGGTTGGGTGTCGATATTCCCATCAGCGTCACTGGGGTGATTAATGCCTCCTGTGACATTAAGGGCAATGTAGAAATTATGGATCTCGATATGGGCGAGGTGGCAATACAGCCAACCTTTAATTGGGTCTCATTTAACAACAGCACGCTCACCATAACCGGGGACTGTGTGAAAAACGGTCCGGATGGCAACGGGGCTATTATCAGTTTTGAAGGCGAAACGGTTGACGGCGATAATGGCACTGTTTTCGCCAATGAGCTGGATGATGCGTATGGTGAGAATCCGGCGAAAGGCGTCGGGGTACAAATGAAGGTGATGGGCACGGGAGGGGATATTAGTGACGGTGCGATTCGCAATTTCGCTGCTTACACGCTACCGGCCGCGAGCGGAAGCGATGATTCTATCGTGTTAACCTTTGCCGGGAAATTAACCTATCTGACCGACCAGTCGGCGGCGGTACCGGGAAATGTCAAAGCCAGTATTTACATGACGCTGATTGTTCCCTGAACCCGGTTAGCGTCTCCTCGTATAAAACATCTGGCCCGGAGAGTATCCGGGCCATTTTTTACGCCGCATTACGGCTCAAATGGCCGCCGCTGGAATTGGTCATGCCCGCACTTAGGGCAGCGCGGCAGCACGTCCGGCGTGTACACCGCCAGATGATAATGACATTTTTCGCACACCAGATTGCCCAGCCCCACCACTTCACCGCTGTGATACACGCCGTGATGGCTCAGATCCTGGAATACCTCACGCCACTCCAGCTGCGTTTTATCGGTAATATCCGCCAGCTCCTGCCAGATGCTCTCTTTAATCACTCGCATAAAGACGCTGTCAGTCTCCTCGTCGAGACTCTCTTCATAACTCAGCGCAAACTCTTCCAGATCGCGCCTGACGGCCCGCGTCAGCTCATCGATTTCGGTTCGCGTTAACTCCCCGGTCTGCATAACGCGCTGGCGCGCCTGGTCTACCAGCGCATCAATGTCGCGTTCGCCATTGCGCAGACGTTCGCTAAGTGACGCCACCAGTTCACGGTAATATTGAGCAACCTTGTTCATCGCTTCGCCTCCTGGGTCGTTAACTGTCTATAATAATAGACGTTATTTACGAAACGCTTTGCAAGACTGTCCACAGAGTATGTAAATTCGTGCAAGATTTATCCTTGCGAGAATTCAATGCTGAATGCGCGAAAGGCTGTTTTGACGCGGGCGTTTGGGCTATGCTATGCGGATCTGAAACACCACATCTAAAGCTACGTTTGTAGCTGTATTGAAAACAGGACCACTGGCTGCCATGCAAGAGCAATACCGCCCGGAAGAGATAGAATCCAAAGTACAGCTTCACTGGGATGAGAAGCGCACATTTGAAGTTACCGAAGACGAGAGCAAAGAGAAGTATTACTGCCTGTCTATGCTTCCCTATCCTTCTGGTCGACTACACATGGGCCACGTACGTAACTACACCATCGGTGACGTGATTGCCCGTTACCAGCGTATGCTGGGCAAAAACGTCCTGCAGCCCATTGGTTGGGATGCGTTCGGCCTGCCAGCTGAAGGCGCGGCGGTTAAAAACAACACTGCCCCGGCACCATGGACGTACGACAACATCGCCTACATGAAAAACCAGCTCAAAATGCTGGGCTTCGGTTATGACTGGAGCCGCGAGCTGGCGACCTGCACCCCGGAATATTACCGCTGGGAACAGAAGTTTTTCACCGAGCTGTATAAAAAAGGCCTGGTGTACAAGAAAACCTCTGCGGTCAACTGGTGCCCGAACGACCAGACCGTACTGGCGAACGAGCAGGTTATCGACGGTTGCTGCTGGCGCTGCGATACCAAAGTTGAGCGTAAAGAGATCCCACAGTGGTTTATCAAAATCACCGCTTACGCTGACGAACTGTTGCGCGACCTGGATAACCTGGATCACTGGCCTGACACCGTGAAAACGATGCAGCGTAACTGGATCGGTCGTTCTGAAGGCGTGGAAATCACCTTCGATGTCACCGGTTATGACAACACGCTCACCGTTTACACCACCCGCCCGGACACCTTTATGGGTGCCACTTATCTGGCGGTTGCAGCGGGTCACCCGCTGGCGCAGAAAGCGGCGGCAAACAATCCGGAACTGGCTGCTTTCATCGACGAATGCCGCAACACCAAGGTTGCCGAAGCCGAAATGGCAACCATGGAGAAGAAAGGCGTCAACACTGGCTTTAAAGCGATTCACCCGCTGACTGGCGAAGAGATCCCGGTATGGGCGGCGAACTTCGTGCTGATGGAATACGGCACGGGTGCTGTAATGGCCGTTCCTGGCCACGATCAGCGCGACTACGAATTTGCCACCAAATACGGTCTGAACATTAAGCCGGTCATTCTGGCTGCTGACGGTTCAGAACCGGATCTGTCCGAACAAGCTCTGACTGAAAAAGGCGTGCTGTTCAACTCAGGTAAATTTGACGGTCTGTCCTTTGAAGACGCGTTCAACGCCATTGCCGACGAACTGGTCGCTAAAGGCGTTGGTGAGCGCAAAGTCAACTACCGTCTGCGCGACTGGGGTGTTTCCCGTCAGCGTTACTGGGGCGCGCCGATCCCGATGGTTACTCTGGAAGATGGCACCGTACTGCCAACCCCGGAAGATCAACTGCCGGTTATTCTGCCGGAAGACGTGGTCATGGACGGTATCACCAGCCCGATCAAAGCCGATCCTGAGTGGGCGAAAACCACCGTTAACGGTATGCCTGCGCTGCGTGAAACTGACACCTTCGACACCTTTATGGAATCTTCATGGTACTACGCGCGCTATACCTGCCCGCAGTATCAGGAAGGCATGCTGGACTCTAAAGCCGCGAACTACTGGCTGCCGGTTGACATCTACATTGGCGGTATTGAACACGCCATCATGCACCTGCTCTACTTCCGCTTCTTCCACAAACTGATGCGTGACGCGGGCATGGTGAACTCTGACGAACCAGCGAAACAGTTGCTGTGTCAGGGCATGGTGCTGGCAGATGCCTTCTACTACGTTGGTGCAAACGGCGAACGTAACTGGGTTTCTCCGGTTGACGCGATCGTTGAGCGCGACGAAAAAGGCCGTATCGTTAAGGCGAAGGACGCGGAAGGTCATGACCTGGTGTATACCGGCATGAGCAAAATGTCCAAGTCTAAAAACAACGGTATCGACCCGCAGGTGATGGTTGAGCGTTACGGCGCGGACACCGTACGTCTGTTTATGATGTTTGCCTCTCCGGCTGATATGACCCTGGAATGGCAGGAATCTGGCGTTGAAGGGGCAAACCGCTTCCTGAAACGTGTCTGGAAACTGGTTTATGAGCACACCTCCAGGGGTGATGTTGCCAGCCTGAACGTTGAAAGCCTGAGCGAAGATCAGAAAGCTCTGCGCCGTGACGTTCACAAAACTATTGCTAAAGTTACCGATGATATCGGCCGTCGTCAGACCTTTAACACCGCGATTGCGGCAATTATGGAACTGATGAACAAGCTGGCGAAAGCACCGACCGAAGACGAACAGGACCGCGCCCTGATGCAGGAAGCGTTGCTGGCCGTTGTACGTATGCTGAACCCGTTCACCCCTCACGTTTGCTTCACCTTGTGGCAGGCGCTGAAAGGCGAAGGCGATATCGACAACGCGCCATGGCCTGTTGCTGACGAAAGCGCAATGGTCGAAGACTCTACGCTGGTTGTTGTCCAGGTTAACGGTAAAGTACGTGGCAAAATCACCGTTCCGGTAAACGCCACTGAAGAGCAGGTTCGTGAACGTGCTGGCCAGGAACACCTGGTGGCAAAATATCTTGATGGCGTTACCGTACGTAAAGTGATTTATGTACCAGGTAAACTCCTCAATCTGGTCGTTGGCTAAGCGCGGGAGGAAGCGTGCGACATCTGACAACATTGTTGTTATCCCTGGTGGTGCTGGTCACCGCCGGGTGTGGCTGGCATCTGCGTAGTACCACGCAGGTGCCCCCCACGATGAAAACTATGATTCTGAACTCAGGCGATCCGAACGGCCCCTTAAGCCGTGCGGTACGTAATCAGCTGCGTCTTAACGGCGTGGAGTTGCTTGAAGACGGTTCAATGCGTAAAGATGTCACGTCCTTACGTCTTGGTGCGGTCAGCATCTCTCAGGATACGGCGTCTGTGTTCCAGAACGGTCAAACGGCTGAATACCAGATGGTGATGTCCGTCAATGCCTCGGTATTGATTCCTGGACATGATATTTATCCGATCAGCGCTAAAGTCTATCGTTCGTTCTTTGACAACCCACAAGCGGCACTGGCGAAGGATAACGAGCAGGATATGATCATCAAAGAGATGTATGACAAAGCAGCCGAACAGTTGATTCGTAAGCTGCCAAGCGTACATATCGCCGATGCTCAGTCATCCAGTGATGATGTACAGCCTGCGGTGACGAAAACAGCAGCGCCAGCATCTTCTCCGGCGCGTGTTTCCACCACGCTGGGTAACTGATGCTCAAGTTGTACCCTGAACAACTCCGCGCACAGCTCAAAGAAGGGCTGCGCGCGGCGTATTTACTACTGGGCAACGATCCCCTCCTGTTACAGGAAAGCCAGGACGCGATTCGTCTGGCTGCCGCTACGCAAGGGTTCGAAGAACACCACGCTTTCACCATCGACACCAGCACCGACTGGGGCGCTATTTTTTCACTGTGCCAGGCAATGAGCCTGTTTGCCAGCCGTCAGACCTTGCTCCTGCAGTTGCCCGAAAATGGTCCAAATGCAGCGATTAACGAACAGCTTGCCACGCTCGTCACCCTGCTCCATGACGATCTGCTGCTGATTGTTCGCGGCAATAAGCTGACCAAAGCGCAGGAAAATGCCGCATGGTATAGCGGACTGGCAAGCAATGCGGTCCAGATCAGTTGCCAGACACCAGAGCAGGCACAGCTTCCGCGCTGGGTTGCTGCAAGGGCGAAGCAAAATAACCTGCAACTGGATGACGCCGCCAACCAGCTATTGTGCTATTGCTATGAAGGCAATCTGTTAGCGCTGGCACAGGCGCTGGATCGATTATCATTACTCTGGCCCGATGGCAAACTCACGCTTCCGCGCGTGGAGCAAGCCGTTAACGATGCCGCACACTTTACCCCCTTCCACTGGGTGGATGCGCTGCTGATGGGCAAAAGCAAACGCGCGTTGCACATTTTGCAGCAGTTGCGCCTTGAAGGTAGTGAACCGGTCATTCTGCTGCGAACTCTGCAGCGTGAACTATTGCTGCTGGTAAATCTTAAACGCCAGTCTACCCATACGCCGTTACGCACGTTGTTTGATAAACATCGGGTGTGGCAAAATCGTCGTGGCATGATGGGAGATGCGCTAAATCGGCTGTCTCCTGAGCAGCTACGTCAGGCAGTGACGCTGCTAACACGTACGGAAATAACGCTTAAACAAGACTACGGTCAGTCAGTATGGGCTGAGCTTGAGGGACTTTCCCTTTTGCTGTGCCATAAACCACTGGCCGATGTATTTATTGATGGTTGATATGAAATCATTGCAGGCTCTGTTCGGTGGCACCTTTGATCCGGTGCATTATGGTCATCTTAAACCCGTTGAAATTCTGGCTAATCTGATTGGCCTTTCCCGGGTCATCATCATGCCTAATAATGTGCCGCCCCATCGTGCACAACCTGAGGCCTCCAGTGCACAGCGTAAGCATATGGTTGAACTGGCAATCGCCGATAAACCATTGTTTATCCTGGATGAACGTGAATTGAAACGTGATACCGCCTCCTATACCGCACAGACGCTAAAAGAGTGGCGCGCGGAGCAAGGTCCGGAGGTTCCGCTGGCCTTTATTATTGGTCAGGACTCGCTGCTCACCTTCCCTTCCTGGCACGACTCCGACACCATCCTGGAGAATACCCACCTCATCGTATGTCGACGTCCGGGGTATCCGCTGGAAATGGTTCAGGAACGGCATCAACAATGGCTGGAACGTCATCTGACCCACACGCCAGATGACTTACACAACCTTCCCTCAGGAAAGATTTATCTGGCAGAAACGCCGTGGTTCAATATTTCCGCCACGCTTATTCGCGAGCGTATCGAAAAGGGCGAGCCATGCGACGACTTATTGCCCGGTTCCGTTCTGGACTATATCAATCAGCAAGGGCTGTACCGTTAAGCGTGAGGCTTAATGCCGCCAGCAGACGGTTATTCTCCTCCTCACCACGAACAGCTACCCGGTAATAACGCGCATCCAGCCCCGGGTAGTTAGCGCAACTGCGGATCAAAATATGCTGCTCGAGTAGCGATCTTTGCAGATCAATACCAGCCCGATCGCAACGCAACAGGCGATAATTTGCCAGACCAGGATAAACCGTTAAACCGGGCTGATTTTTCAACTGCTGATCAAAACGCTTCCCTTCTTGCTCCAGCCATTTCCATGTTGCCTGTTGATAGGCGCTATCCCGCAGGATCATCTCTCCCGCCAGGGCGGCAAATGCATTGATTGACCAGGGCATTTGCCGACTGCGCATGTGCGCGACGGCCTGCTCATTGCTGTTGATCAGATACCCCAAACGCAGTCCAGGGATCGCATAAAACTTGGTTAGTGAGCGCAGTACCCAAATATGTGGATTCGCTTGCAACAGCGGGATGAATCCCTGCTCACCGGCAATAAAATCAATAAACGCTTCATCAAGGATCAGGGCAATTCCGAGGGTTTCACAACGTTTTGCGATCTCTTGTAGCAGGTGGTTATCGGGCAACAGCCCGGTAGGGTTGTTGGGCGTACAGAGAAAAAGGCAGTCCAGTTGCGGCGTTAACGCATCAAGAATGGCATCAGTAAGCTGCCAGCCGTCTTCTTCACACAACGCAAATTCATGTATTGCGCATTCACCCCATTGCAGCGCCCGGCGGTATTCAGCAAATCCAGGGATAACGATCATCGCATGGCGCGGCTTCAGGCTATTAACCAGCGTAAAGATTGACTCTGTTTCACCGTTTCCGGCGAGGATCCACGAGGACGGAATGTGGTGATGCTCCGCCAGTGCAGCGTGCAGATGGGCGTATTCGACATCCGGGTAACGTTCAGCGCAATCCAAATTGTCGATCAGCGCGCGTTTTAAACTTGCTGGCATACCCAGCGGATTAATATTCGCGCTAAAATCCAGCAATTGCTCAGGCGGGATGCCCAACAATGCTGCGGCTTCTCGTGTGTTCCCGCCATGCGCGCTCTTCAATAAAGACATCGTGCCGCTCCACTTAAAAAAGAGTATTTTATTGAAAAATCTCTGCGCAATCAGGGCAAACATCATATTTTGTGCGAATAGCCTCACGAGGAAACAATGAGACTTTGGTTAGTACGCCACGGAGAAACCGAAGCCAATGTGGCCGGGTTATACAGCGGCCATGCGCCTACGTCGTTGACTGAGCGGGGAATTGCTCAGGCCAAAACGTTATCGACGCTGTTACGCAACGTTCCTGTTGAACACGTGCTGTGCAGTGAACTTGAGCGAGCTCGCCATACGACACAGTTGATCCTGGCGGATCGCGACGTTCCGCTACGTATTATGCCTGAGCTAAACGAGATGTTCTTTGGCGACTGGGAAATGCGTCATCATCGCGACCTTGCGCGTGAGGACGCAGAGAATTACGCCATATGGTGTAACGACTGGCAAAATGCAACGCCGACCAATGGCGAAGGATTTCAGGCGTTTTCACAACGCGTTGAACGGTTTATTGCACAACTGGCTGATTATAAAGAAAGCGAGAACCTGCTTGTGGTCAGCCATCAGGGTGTTTTGAGCGTGTTGATCGCCCGTCTTCTGTCAATGCCTGCGGCGTCAATGTGGCATTTTCGCGTCGAACAAGGTTGCTGGAGCGCGATTGATTTCTGTGACAATTTTGCCGTGCTGAAAGTCCTGAATAGCCGGGCAGTTTGGCACGAAGGTGAGTGAAAGCTCTGTTTTTTCTGCTCAGGAGCCTTTCGCCCATTGACACCCCATGACAGGCTGCTATTCTCCGCAGCCTGACTTTTCCCGCCCTTCAGAGCTTTGCAGAAATTGTTTTACAAAAATGGCGATGCATTCTGTTGCGTGGGGTGGGATGATAGCGCACTTCAAAAGCGCTTTCGGAGACATTTGTCCCGATATCGCCTCTGGTTCAGGTATACTAACAGACGTTTTTAACTCTTTTCACCCAGGGGGAACACTTGCAGGGTAAAGCACTCCAGGATTTTGTAATCGACAAAATTGATGACCTGAAAGGTCAAGACATCATCGCCTTAGACGTTCAGGGCAAATCCAGTATCACTGACTGCATGATTATCTGCACTGGCACGTCCAGCCGCCATGTCATGTCTATCGCTGACCACGTTGTTCAGGAATCCCGCGCAGCTGGCCTGTTGCCGCTTGGCGTAGAAGGCGAGAACGTAGCTGACTGGATCGTTGTTGACCTCGGCGATGTGATTGTCCACGTTATGCAGGAAGAGAGCCGTCGCCTGTACGAACTGGAAAAACTCTGGAGTTAATGCGTGAAGCTGCAACTTGTCGCTGTGGGTACAAAAATGCCTGACTGGGTGCAAACCGGGTTTACGGAGTATCTCCGCCGGTTTCCAAAAGACATGCCCTTTGAGCTTATCGAAATCCCGGCAGGAAAACGCGGCAAGAACGCGGATATAAAACGCATTCTCGACAAAGAGGGTGAACAGATGCTGGCTGCCGCAGGCAAAAATCGCATCGTCACCCTCGATATTCCCGGAAAACCCTGGGATACGCCACAGCTGGCAACCGAGCTGGAACGCTGGAAACTGGATGGTCGTGATGTCAGTCTCCTGATTGGCGGACCGGAAGGACTGTCCCCAGCCTGTAAAGCCGCAGCGGAACAAAGCTGGTCACTCTCTGCATTAACCCTTCCTCACCCGCTTGTTCGGGTACTGGTAGCAGAGAGTCTGTACAGGGCGTGGAGCATTACCACCAACCATCCATATCACCGTGAGTGATCATTGAGTCTTGAGTAGATTAAGCAGCGGATGAAACTACAGAATTCTTTTCGCGACTATACGGCTGAGTCCGCGCTGTTTGTGCGTCGGGCGCTGGTTGCTTTTTTGGGGATTTTGCTGCTCACTGGTGTGCTGATCGCCAACCTTTATAATCTGCAAATCGTTCGTTTCACTGATTATCAGACCCGCTCAAACGAAAACCGTATCAAACTGGTGCCTATCGCGCCCAGCCGCGGCATCATTTATGACCGCAACGGCATTCCCCTCGCCCTAAACCGCACCATCTATCAAATAGAAATGATGCCGGAGAAGGTCGATAACGTTCAGCAAACGCTGGACGCACTACGGAGCGTGGTTGATCTGAATGACGACGATATTGCCGCCTTTAAGAAAGAGCGTTCACGTTCCCATCGCTTCACTTCAATCCCTGTGAAAACAAACCTGACGGAAGTGCAGGTGGCGCGATTCGCCGTTAATCAGTACCGTTTTCCTGGCGTCGAAGTAAAAGGTTACAAACGCCGTTACTATCCCTACGGCTCAGCGCTGACTCACGTTATTGGCTACGTATCAAAGATCAACGATAAAGACGTTGAACGCCTGGATAAAGACGGCAAGCTGGCCAACTATGCTGCCACCCACGATATTGGCAAACTGGGTATCGAGCGCTATTACGAAGATGTACTTCACGGCCAGACCGGTTATGAAGAAGTTGAAGTAAACAACCGTGGTCGCGTCATTCGCCAGTTAAAAGAGGTCGCACCGCAGGCCGGGCATGATATTTATCTCACGCTTGATTTGAAGCTTCAGCAGTATATCGAAACGCTGCTGGCGGGTAGCCGCGCCGCCGTTGTCGTAACAGACCCGCGCACCGGTGGTGTACTGGCGCTGGTTTCAATGCCCAGCTACGATCCTAACCTGTTTGTAGATGGTATCTCCAGTAAAGATTATTCAGGGTTACTTAACGATCCCAATACCCCGTTGGTTAACCGCGCGACGCAAGGTGTTTACCCCCCTGCTTCAACGGTTAAACCTTACGTGGCGGTTTCCGCGTTAAGCGCGGGCGTGATTACCCGTAATACCGGCCTGTTCGATCCAGGCTGGTGGCAGTTGCCCGGCTCTGAAAAACGCTACCGTGACTGGAAAAAGTGGGGCCATGGTCATCTGAATATCACCCGCTCTCTGGAAGAGTCGGCAGATACGTTTTTCTATCAAATCGCCTATGATATGGGGATAGATCGACTTTCGGAGTGGATGAGTAAATTTGGCTACGGCCATTACACTGGCATCGATCTCGCCGAAGAGCGCGCAGGTAACATGCCTACCCGCGAATGGAAGCAAAAACGGTTTAAAAAGCCGTGGTACCAGGGTGATACAATTCCGGTCGGTATCGGTCAGGGCTACTGGACAGCAACCCCTATCCAGATGAGTAAGGCGCTGATGATCCTTATCAATGACGGCATGGTCAAAGTCCCACATCTGCTGATGAGCACAGCGGAAAACGGCAAGCAAGTGCCGTGGGTACAGCCGCATGAACCTCCCGTCGGTGACATTCACTCCGGTTACTGGGAAATCGCCAAAGACGGTATGTATGGCGTAGCGAACCGCCCCAACGGTACCGCACACAAATATTTTGCTGGCGCACCGTACAAAATTGCCGCGAAATCCGGTACTGCGCAGGTCTTTGGTCTGAAAGCCAACGAAACCTATAATGCGCATAAAATCGCCGAACGTTTACGCGACCATAAGCTGATGACGGCATTCGCGCCCTACGATAAACCTGAGGTCGCCGTCGCGATGATCCTCGAAAACGGTGGCGCCGGTCCGGCTGTAGGTACACTCATGCGCCAGATCCTTGACCACATTATGTTGGGCGACAACAACACCAATCTGCCTGCGGAAAACCCAGCGGTTGCAGCAGCTGAGGACCAATAATCGTGACGGATAATCCGAACAAAAAGACATTCTGGGATAAAATTCATATCGATCCCACTATGTTACTCATTTTGCTGGCGCTGCTGGTTTACAGCTCGCTGGTTATCTGGAGCGCCAGCGGCCAGGATATTGGCATGATGGAGCGCAAGGTAGGCCAGATCGCGATGGGTCTGGTGATCATGGTGGTAATGGCGCAAATCCCCCCCAGGGTTTATGAAGGCTGGGCGCCCTATCTCTATATCATCTGTATCATCCTGCTGGTCGCGGTGGATGCATTCGGCGCGATTTCCAAAGGCGCGCAGCGTTGGCTCGATTTGGGCATCGTGCGTTTTCAACCCTCTGAAATTGCCAAGATTGCCGTTCCACTGATGGTGGCTCGCTTTATTAACCGTGATGTTTGTCCGCCATCGCTGAAGAATACCGCCATTGCGCTGGTATTGATTTTCATGCCTACCCTGCTGGTTGCCGCGCAACCTGACCTGGGAACCTCTATCCTGGTTGCCCTTTCCGGTTTGTTCGTTCTGTTCCTGTCAGGCTTAAGCTGGCGTTTAATCGGCGTCGCCGTTGTACTGGTCGCAGCGTTTATCCCGATACTCTGGTTCTTCCTGATGCATGATTACCAGCGCCAGCGTGTAATGATGCTTCTCGATCCAGAAACCGATCCGCTGGGTGCGGGTTATCACATTATTCAGTCTAAAATTGCTATTGGTTCCGGCGGTCTGCGCGGTAAAGGCTGGCTACACGGAACGCAGTCACAGCTGGAGTTTTTACCCGAGCGTCATACGGACTTTATCTTTGCCGTTTTAGCCGAAGAGCTTGGCCTGGTCGGGATATTAATACTGCTGACGCTGTACATTCTGCTGATTATGCGCGGATTATGGATCGCTGCCCGAGCGCAAACGACCTTTGGTCGCGTCATGGCTGGCGGTTTAATGTTGATATTATTCGTTTATGTCTTCGTAAATATTGGTATGGTGAGCGGTATTCTGCCCGTTGTAGGGGTTCCACTCCCACTGGTCAGTTACGGAGGCTCTGCACTGATAGTGCTGATGGCCGGGTTCGGGATTGTCATGTCGATCCACACCCATAGAAAAATGTTGTCGAAAAGCGTGTAAGGGGTACGCAATGCGTAAGCAGTGGCTTGGAATCTGCATCGCAGCAGGAATGCTCGCGGCATGTTCGAATGATGATGGTCAGCAACAGGTTGCTGTCGCGCCGCAGCCTGCGGTGTGTAATGGTCCGATTGTTGAAATCAGCGGGGCCGATCCGCGCTTTGAACCCCTGAACCCGACGGCGAATCAGGATTATCAGCGTGACGGTAAGAGTTACAAGATAGTCCAGGATCCCTCTCGCTTCAGTCAGGCCGGTCTGGCTGCTATTTACGATGCGGAACCTGGTAGCAATTTAACCGCTTCAGGGGAAGCGTTCGATCCGATGCAGTTGACTGCGGCGCATCCGACACTACCGATCCCAAGCTATGCCCGGGTAACTAACCTGGCCAATGGCAGGATGATCGTGGTGCGCATTAACGATCGCGGCCCTTATGGTAACGATCGCATCATCTCTCTTTCGCGTGCATCCGCCGATCGCCTGAACACCTCGAACAACACCAAAGTGCGCGTAGATCCTATTATCGTCGCGCCGGATGGTTCTTTGTCAGGACCCGGCATGGCCTGTACGACTGTTGCGAAACAAACATACGCCCTGCCCTCACGTCCGGATTTGAGCGGTGGTGGCGGTATGCCTTCCGCGCCGGATGCAGGTCAGCCGCAAACGGATATCCGCCCTATCAGTAATTCAACGCTGAAAAGCGATGACCCAACCGGCGCGCCGGTTAATAGCGGTGGTTTCCTCGGTGCACCAACGACGCTCGCCGCTGGTGTGCTGGAAGGCAGCGAACCAACGCCTGCTCCACAGCCCACTGTCGCTACGCCAGTCACCTCAACCGCTCCGGTATCCGCTCCCGCTGCCGCCGTCACTCCTGCGGCAACAGCCAACGGGCGTTATGTGGTTCAGGTTGGTGCCGTCAGTGAGCAGAGCCGCGCGCAGCAGTATCAGAAACGTTTAAGCCAGCAGTTTGGCGTTCCGGGCCGTGTGGTACAAAACGGTGCCGTTTGGCGTATTCAGATGGGGCCGTTCGCCAGCAAAGCTGAAGCCTCTACGTTGCAGCAACGTCTTCAATCCGAAGCACAATTACAGTCCTTCATCACCGGCGTGTAGTAACGTAAACCAGGTATCCGAGTTGTCAATTTCTGTAAATGACATTAACAAAGTCACGCGGAAAGTCGGATGCCTGTAAGTTACGCATTTGCTATAGTAGGGCACTTTTTTTAATTTCATCACGGACGTCGTAGTTCAGACCATGAAGACCACTTTTTCCGCTCGTTTCGTGCAGCGCATGGCGCTCACCGCGGCTCTCTGCGCAGCCTCTCTCTCTGCTGCCCATGCCGATGACCTGAATATCAAAACCATGATCCCGGGCGTTCCGCAGATCGATGCGGAGTCGTATATCCTGATCGATTACAATTCAGGCAAAGTTCTGGCAGAACAAAATGCTGACACACGCCGCGATCCCGCCAGCCTGACCAAAATGATGACCAGCTACGTCATCGGCCAGGCAATGAAAGCAGGCAAGTTCAAAGAAACCGATCTGGTCACCGTCGGCAATGACGCGTGGGCTACAGGAAACCCGGTATTTAAAGGTTCATCCCTGATGTTCCTCAAGCCGGGTATGCAGGTTCCCGTTTCACAGCTGATCCGTGGGATTAACCTGCAATCAGGTAACGATGCCTGTGTAGCAATGGCCGATTTCTCTGCCGGTAGCCAGGATGCTTTCGTCGGTCTGATGAACAGCTATGTGAATGCGCTGGGGCTGAAAAACACCCACTTCCAGACCGTTCATGGCCTGGATGCTGAAGGTCAGTACAGCTCTGCACGCGATATGGCGTTGATTGGTCAGGCACTGATCCGCGACGTGCCTAATGAATACTCTATCTATAAAGAAAAAGAGTTCACTTTTAACGGCATCCGTCAGCTAAACCGTAACGGTCTGCTGTGGGATAACAGCCTGAATGTTGACGGGATTAAAACCGGTCACACCGATAAGGCTGGTTATAACCTCGTGGCATCGGCAACCGAAGGTCAGATGCGTCTGATCTCCGCAGTCATGGGTGGTCGCACCTATAAAGGTCGTGAAACCGAAAGCAAAAAACTGCTGACCTGGGGCTTCCGTTTCTTTGAAACCGTAAATCCACTGAAAGTCGGTAAAGAGTTCGCTTCTGAACCAGCCTGGTTTGGTAATACCGATCGTGCATCGTTAGGCGTTGATAAAGATGTCTACCTGACTATTCCGCGCGGCCGTATGAAAGACCTGAAAGCGAGCTATGTTCTGAATACAACTGAACTGCATGCTCCGCTGCAGAAAAACCAGGTTGTCGGCACTATTAACTTCCAGCTGGATGGGAAAACCATTGAACAACGTCCACTGGTTGTACTGCAGGAAATCCCGGAAGGTAACTTCTTTGGTAAAATCATTGATTACATTAAATTAATGTTCCATCACTGGTTTGGCTAAAAATTGAACACTTGAAAGTGTGATTTACGTCCCCATATACTAGGTATCCAGATAACTCCCACTCAGCGTGGGAGTTATTATTTTTTGATGTAACGCCGGAGCTGACATGAAAACCAAACTTAACGAACTGCTTGAATTCCCTACTCCATTTACTTACAAAGTAATGGGGCAGGCGTTGCCTGAGCTGGTTGATCAGGTGGTTGAAGTGGTACAGCGCCATGCGCCAGGTGATTACTCCCCAACGGTAAAACCGAGCAGCAAAGGCAACTACCACTCGGTCTCTATTACGATCACTGCTACGCACATTGAGCAGGTTGAAACACTGTACGAAGAATTAGGCAATATCGACATCGTTCGTATGGTGCTGTAAAAGCCTGTCGGTTACCCGGAGCACTCCGCTCGGGTAACCTCTCTCCCCCGCCCCTGTGATATACTTTTCCCCTCTTTTACATTCTCTACTCTGAATTTCGAGTTGCAGTAAGACGGTAAGACAGCGAATCCCCGGGAGCTTATTCAAGTAAGTGACTGGTGTGAGTTAGCGCCAACACCCTACCTGCCACTTGAAAGACGACGAGTATCTACGGAGATGCCGTTTTGTATCAGGATAAAATTCTTGTCCGCCAGCTTGGTCTTCAGCCTTACGAGCCAGTCTCTCTGGCCATGCACGAATTCACCGATACCCGCGATGAAAACAGCCATGACGAAATCTGGCTGGTAGAGCATTATCCTGTCTTTACTCAGGGTCAGGCAGGTAAAGCAGAGCACGTACTGATGCCGGGGGATATTCCGGTTATCCAGAGCGACCGTGGCGGTCAGGTGACATACCACGGACCAGGCCAGCAGGTTATGTATGTTCTGTTGAACCTGAAGCGACGTAAGCTGGGTGTACGCGAACTGGTCACGCTGCTGGAAAACACTGTTGTTAACACCCTTGCTGAAATGGGCATCGACGCTCACCCGCGAGCCGACGCGCCAGGCGTTTATGTTGGTGAAAAGAAAATCTGCTCGTTAGGGTTACGTATCCGTAAAGGATGTTCATTTCACGGTTTAGCGTTAAATGTGGATATGGATTTGTCACCTTTCCAGCGCATCAATCCTTGCGGCTATGCCGGGATGGAGATGGCGAAGGTATCGCAGTGGGATAGTAATGCAACAACAGAGAGCGTCCGCCCTCGCTTGTTAGCAAACATCTTAGCGCTGCTGGGCAACCCGCCTCATGAATATATATCGGACTAAACGTGCGCATTGAAGGACCTGGATATGACAGGTCATACGATCAAAGTGACGTCTGAAAAGCGGGGCATACTTTGCCACAGCAAATGTTGGGCAAATGGCACAAAACAACAACTATTTTACATTTTGCCAGCCTGTCAGGCTGCTTTATGGCCCGTTTCAATGATATACTGCGTATCACTAATTCAAAAATAGTTGATAAATACAACATTCCCTTGAATTGAAACGCTTTCCTTCGTTATTCGCAACTGGAACACGCACGCTATGAGTAAACCCATTGTGATGGAACGCGGTGTTAAATACCGCGATGCCGATAAGATGGCTCTTATCCCGGTAAAAAATGTGGCAACAGAGCGCGAAGCCCTGCTGCGTAAACCGGAATGGATGAAAATAAAACTTCCAGCGGACTCCACTCGCATCCAGGGCATCAAAGCAGCAATGCGCAAAAATGGCCTGCACTCTGTGTGCGAAGAAGCTTCCTGCCCTAACCTGGCTGAATGTTTCAATCACGGAACCGCAACCTTTATGATCCTCGGCGCAATTTGTACCCGCCGGTGTCCGTTCTGTGACGTTGCCCATGGACGTCCGGTTGCCCCTGATGCCAACGAACCATTAAAACTGGCTCAGACAATTGCAGACATGGCGCTACGCTATGTCGTCATCACCTCAGTCGACCGTGACGATCTGCGTGATGGTGGCGCTCAGCACTTTGCTGACTGCATCACTGCTATCCGTGAGAAAAGCCCTACGATTAAAATCGAAACGCTGGTACCGGACTTCCGTGGTCGTATGGATCGCGCGCTGGATATCCTTACGGCAACCCCGCCAGATGTATTCAACCACAACCTCGAGAACGTGCCGCGTATTTACCGCAACGTTCGTCCGGGTGCTGATTACAACTGGTCGCTGAAACTTCTGGAACGTTTCAAAGAAGCGCATCCGGAGATCCCAACCAAATCAGGTCTGATGGTGGGTCTGGGTGAAACCAATGCCGAAATCATTGAAGTTATGCGCGATCTGCGCCGTCATGGCGTAACGATGTTGACGCTGGGGCAGTATTTGCAGCCAAGCCGTCACCATTTGCCGGTTCAGCGCTATGTTAGCCCGGATGAGTTTGATGAAATGAAAGCCGAAGCAATGGCGATGGGCTTTACCCATGCCGCCTGCGGTCCGTTTGTTCGCTCTTCTTACCATGCAGATATGCAGGCAAAAGGGCTGGAAGTTAAGTAATCGCGTAATACTCGCTTACATTTCAGCAATAAAAAACCGGCAAATTGCCGGTTTTTTTTCATGCAGAGCAATGGTCTTCCAGACATTACTCTTTATGAGAAAGCTTCTCAGCCTGAACGCTACCGTCAGCATCTTTCTTCGCATCGGCATTTTCATCGTTCATCGCTTTTTTGAAGCCTTTAATTGCCGTTCCCAGGTCTCCACCCAGTGTACGTAACTTCTTGGTACCAAACAGCAGAACGACCAGTGCGGCAACCACCAGCAGTTTGGTAATACTAATCTCACCCATAGATACCTTCTTGACTTAAACCAGGCTGCATAAGCGCCATATTAACCTGAGAATATTAACGGCCTTTCGACGCGCGCACACAATAGCAATCTGTAACAAGGTGAATCAAGCCTTGTTTAAAAAAACGTCATAATAATTGCGGTGGCGCAAAGCGCCGGTTACGTAACACCGGAAGTTGAGCCCTGACTTGCCTCACCCGCTCAGCAGAAACCTCTGTCATAATCAGCGCGGGTGTCTCTGCAGCGGCAGCAATGGTCACGCCAAAGGGATCGATCACCCGGCTTTGACCGATATTCTTATTACCGCACTCTCCTGCCGCAATCAAGTAGCAGGTGGCATCCAGCGCTCTTGCCGCCAGCAGCGTAGCCCAGTGATGTTCTTTCATAGATCCCCTAACCCATGCCGCAGGTAAGACGAGGATTTCTGCCCCCTGCAAAGCGAGGGCTAACGCCAGCTCAGGAAAGCGTAAGTCATAGCAGGTCATTAACCCTACCTTTAACCCGTCTACGTCCAACAGCGGCGCTATGGCGTCGCCTGCATCCACATTACGCGACTCCTGAATCGAAAAGGCATCGTAGAGATGCAATTTCGCATAATGGGCAACAACCTTTCCTCTTCGTAGAGCAACTAACATGTTAAACGCCCGGGCAGGCAATGAAGGTACATGAATGGTCAGAATCGTTGTCATATCGTTTTGTGCGCTTTCACGTAACAACCGCGTCAGAAATCCCCCCTCTAATAGTTGAGCAGACTTCACGGACAGATCCGGGTCAAGATCGTCACGAGCCAGCAGTGCTTCAGGCAGTACCAGCAACGATACGCCCTCTCTGGCAGCCTGTGACATCAATAAGGCGCACGTTTCTGCATTTTTCTCCCATGAGGGACCGACGGCAAATTGCCCTGCTGCAACGAACATATTCCCTCCAGAAAAATTTGTTAAGCTCATCAACAATAATGACTCAGCGTTACATTCGCCCTGTATACTCTACATACTTCAGGTTGCGGCAAGCGCACAAGTCCCCTGGCGCATTGATAACTATGTGACTGGGATGAAAGTGCGCAGTCAACGCATCAACAACCTGAAGTATGATGAGTATAAAATCAAATAGCAGGATTATGCCGTGTTACAACTTCTATTAGCTGTTTTTATAGGTGGTGGTACAGGTAGCGTTGCAAGATGGATGTTGAGTATGCGGTTTAACCCGCTTCATCAAGCCATTCCCTTAGGTACGCTGGCTGCAAACCTTATTGGCGCGTTTATCATTGGCATGGGGCTGGCGTGGTTCAATCGCATGACCCACATTGACCCAATGTGGAAAGTGCTAATTACCACGGGCTTTTGTGGAGGGCTGACAACATTCTCTACATTCTCCGCAGAAGTGGTGTTTTTACTGCAGGATGGACGCTTTGGCTGGGCGATGGTGAATGTGCTGATTAATCTGCTGGGGTCGTTTGCGATGACGGCACTGGCATTCTGGTTGGTTTCCGCCTCCACCGCACATTGAAGACAAAAAAAACCCGCAATTAAGCGGGTTTTGAATTCTTGCTGTCGTATGCTTACAGAGCGGTTACGTTTGCAGCAGAAGGGCCTTTGGCACCGTTAGTGATTTCGAACTCTACACGCTGACCTTCAGCCAGAGTTTTAAAACCATTGGTCTGGATTGCAGAGAAGTGTACGAACACGTCTTTGCTGCCATCTTCCGGAGTAATGAAACCGAATCCTTTGGACTCATTAAACCACTTAACGTTACCTTTAATCTTAGACATCAAAATTACCTTTACATGAAAAATAGACACAAATGCTGTGTCGGGTATCAGTACAACAATTGTGGTGCTGTTTGTCCAGTCAAACCTTGCCAAAAAGTGATAAATGTCGCGTTATTTTTCAGGTAAAGTTCATATCATTTTGTTATTAAAGGGATTTTAATATTCCAACTGACAATACAGGTAGCCCCTTAAAACTGGAAACGTAGCCAGGCAAAGTAGACATTTCCGTTGTTATACGTTCCTGGAATGTAGGTCATCTGAAACGTTGCCGGGCCATAACCGATTGATGCCAGCGGCAGCAACACGGGCACCGGGATGTAGTTCCAGTTATCACGAGCCGTCATGCCCGCCGTAAAACCCAATCCCATATGGAAGTTATCATCAACCAGTGGTCGCCAGGTTTTTTCCCAGCCATAGCCGCCAATCGGCTCCCACTTATTGTAGGAGTCCTTAAAGGCCATAATATAAAGTCCGTGCCAGTTGCCTTTATCGTCCCAACGCGACTGACCAAATCCAGCCCCCCAGGGACGTTCATTGTAGCGATCTGTTTTATCTTTATCGTAGGCAAAGCGCGCATGCCAGGTAATAGCGGGCACATACAGCTCATAATGTTCCGGCTGCTGCCAGGTTTCACTGACATTATCTTTAAAAGTATCAAACCAGCCTTTATCTTCCGCATAGGCCTGAGGAATAATAGTTAACTGAATAAAAAGAAATGAAAAAATGAATAAATATCGTTTAGCGACAATCACAACTTAATTACCGTCCAGAAATTTAAGATTAATTGTAGCAAACTCAACCTTAATGACAGCTTAACAAAAAATACTATTTTAAAAAATCAGATTATTCTATAGCGTATAATTTAATGGTTATTATCC
Organism: Citrobacter sp. S-77; assembly: GCF_963864895.1. NCBI lineage: Bacteria > Pseudomonadati > Pseudomonadota > Gammaproteobacteria > Enterobacterales > Enterobacteriaceae > Citrobacter > Citrobacter sp. S-77. The sequence continues at coordinate 1,160,404 of NZ_CAWLWU010000002.1, read as the reverse complement.
ATATATTTACTAAGCCTTTTCGCATGTAACTCGTAACTTTTATTAACCTGGATTGCTTGTTTTACGAGTACCCTCCAAATAATTCTACAATTTATTAACACAATAATATCAATAACGCATCAAATAACGTACAACAACTGCACCTCACTCTTTTTTTATTGCGATATTCCCTTTTCATCGGCTATGTTTGAAAAATGCCTTGGCCATCGGTTTAATCCGTATCTTTATTGATTTTAATCAGCAAGCGATGACCGTTTATTAGGCACATTCTGACTCCACTTTATGCTCTTTTTTATTTTTTACTTTCTGGGCGTTTACGCGACAGGGGAAACAATGTTGACATTTATTGAACTCCTTATTGGGGTTGTGGTTATTGTGGGTGTAGCACGCTACATCATTAAAGGTTATTCGGCGACCGGTGTACTATTTGTCGGTGGTCTGGTTTTACTGATTGTCAGCGCCCTGATGGGACACAAAGTTCTGCCTTCCAGCGCGGCAACGACTGGCTATACAGCGACAGACATTGTTGAATATATTAAAATTTTGCTGATGAGCCGTGGTGGCGATCTCGGCATGATGATTATGATGCTATGCGGTTTTGCCGCCTATATGACGCATATTGGCGCGAACGATATGGTCGTTAAGCTGGCCTCGAAACCTCTGCAATATATCAACTCGCCTTATATTCTGATGATTGCCGCTTATTTTGTTGCCTGCCTGATGTCACTGGCGGTCTCCTCCGCGACAGGGCTGGGTGTATTATTGATGGCGACGCTATTTCCGGTCATGGTTAACGTTGGAATCAGCCGCGGTGCTGCAGCAGCCATTTGTGCATCTCCTGCCGCCATCATTCTTTCTCCAACCTCAGGGGATGTGGTTCTGGCAGCAAAAGCAGCAGAAATGCCGCTGATCGACTTCGCGTTTAAAACAACATTGCCAATTTCCATCGCCGCCATTATCGGTATGGCTATTGCGCACTTTTTCTGGCAGCGCTATCTGGATAAAAAAGAGAACATCTCACACGAAATGTTAGACGTGGCCGAGATCACCACAACTGCTCCGTCTTTTTATGCCATTTTGCCGTTTACCCCTATCGTTGGCGTACTGATTTTTGATGGCAAATGGGGTCCACAATTGCACATCATCACTATTCTGGTCCTCTGCATGCTCATCGCTGCGGTTCTGGAGTTTGTGCGTGGATTCAATACCCAGAAGGTGTTCTCAGGTCTGGAAGTCGCCTATCGCGGAATGGCGGATGCCTTTGCTAACGTGGTTATGCTGTTAGTCGCGGCCGGTGTTTTTGCCCAGGGTCTCAGCACTATCGGCTTTATCCAGAGTCTGATTTCTATCGCTACATCGTTTGGTTCAGCAAGTATTATTCTGATGCTGGTACTGGTTATTCTGACCATGTTGGCAGCAATGACCACCGGCTCCGGTAACGCGCCATTCTATGCCTTCGTTGAGATGATCCCTAAACTGGCACACTCTTCCGGTATTAACCCGGCATACCTCTCCATCCCGATGCTGCAAGCATCAAACCTTGGACGCACAATTTCCCCGGTATCTGGCGTGGTTGTGGCTGTCGCGGGCATGGCGAAGATTTCACCGTTTGAAGTGGTAAAACGGACTTCTGTTCCGGTCATGGTCGGGTTGTTGATTGTGATTATCGCAACTGAAGTGATGGTGCCTGCAACATCCGCTGTAATTGGTGGTTAACGCGACCAGTTAATATCCGACCTTGATACGCAAAATCATTTAAGCTGCATTGAGGCAGCAAGTGAGGACATCCCCAGTCACATATAGATAACGATGTGACTGGGGTTTCTAAAGGCAGCCAGCAAAGAGGCAGCTTAAAGGATGACGGTATCAGCCACCGTGGTAAATACGCTGCGGCCTTCCTACCTTACCGTGAATAATCTCCGCAATAATCAAATGGCGGCCGGCACAATATTCCAGGTAACGTCTTGAGGTTGTGCGACTGATGGTTAACGCCTGTGCTACCGTTTCCGCTGTATGATGTACCGTTGGGTCGGTAAATAATTTCAACACCGCATTCAGCGTTAAGGCATCAATACCCGTGGGCAGATCCCCTTTCGGCTCTCCGCGCGCGTAGGCATTAAACATTTCATCAATCTGTCGCTGACTGGCGCTGTCGTTACCTGCCAGCATGCGTCTGCGCTGCTGATAGCGCGTAAGCGTCTGTCCCAGGCGCTCATAAGCAATCGGTTTAACCAGGTAATCAAAAGCCCCGCTACGCACGGCTTCTGAAACTGTGTCCATATCGCTGGCAGCCGTCGTAAACACCACACCGCCAGGATAACGCGCCTGGGTCAGCTCATGTAGTAAGGTGATGCCCTTGCCGTCCGGTAAATAGTTGTCCAGAAGAATCAACCCCGGCTTGAAACGCTCAATCATCATCCTCGCCTGCTCAAGATTACCCGCCAGCCATATCTGGCTGAAGCCAGGTATATGGCGAATATATTCAGCATGCATTTCCGCCAGTAGCGTTTCATCCTCAACGATCAATAGCGTTAATGGTTCCGTCATCGTTTTTTTTCACTTTCGGAAGAAATAGAGAAAATAAAGTACCGCAGGGATCATTATCTTCGAGTGTAATAACCCCGTCACAGCGCCTCACATAACTTGCAATCAGATACAAACCGATGCCATGTTCACCTGGTTCATCGGTACGGGTACTCACACCCTGTTCAAATATTTTTTCACGCAATGCTTCCGGCACACCGCAGCCCTGATCGGCCACTTCTATGATCACCTCATCCCCTTCATCGCTCAAAAAGAGTTCGATGACCTTATTCCCTTGCTGGGTACGTAAGCTGGCCTCAAATGCATTATCAAGCAGATTACCAACAATTGCTGCAAACTCTGTGCTATCCAGCCCCTCAGGGAGTTGATGTAGTTGACTACCGGGAACAATGATCATTTTTAACCCTAATTCCCGCGCACGCTGCACTTTACCAAACAGCAAACCAGCAACCTGACGATCGGCAAATGAGCCGCGTAAACTATCGATGAGCTGCTGCTGAGCCTGAGATTCTCCCTGAACCATCTCCAGCACCCGATCGTACTCTTTCATCTGCAGCAGGCCGTTGAGCGTAGACATCCAGTTCAGGTGTTCATGGCGTAGCGTTCTCAGGCTCTCAACGTATTGTTTAATTTGCGTTAATTGCGCATTGAGGGTAGCAATTTCATCTTTGCTGCGAAAACTGATAATCGCCCCAAGTAATTCGTCACCAGAGCGGATAGCTTCACGGTTGGCAATAACGCTCAACCCATTAAAATTCACCATCGCATCCTGACGTTTCTCCGCAATCTGCTGAGTAAAGAAGTCCGCGGGCTGAACAACCTCATCAATCGGTTTTCCCAGCCATTGCCGTCCTGGCGATGACAGCCCCAGCATTTTTCTCGCACTGCGATTAATTGCCGTGATGAATCCTTCAGGATCAACGGCAATCAAACCTTCATACACTGAGCTAAACAGCGCTTCCTGCTGACGGACCACGCGAGCAATTTGCTTGGGTTCCATACCGAGCATCTGACGGCGGATGTGTGCAGCAAAAAACCAGGAGAGCAGCATGAGTAACAGTAGCAGCAGAATAAACACCCCGGCCATCGGCAATAAGAAATCCGAACGCCAGCTATCAATTTTGCTAATCAGGTATCCTATTGAGACAACACCAATAATCTTGCCATCATCATCAAAGATGGGGGTTTTCGCTCGCATCGCCATCCCGATAGATCCTTTACCGGTAATGAAATAACTTTCCCCTTTTTCTAAAGCTCCCGGCTTGGTGAACTGCATCGGGTAGCCAATCTTTTCCGGGTTCGGATGGTAAAGACGAATCGAGTGATTGTCTCCGATTACGACATAGTCAAAATCCGTTCCACTTTGCAGTTTGTCGGCAATGGTCGCAAGACGCTGATAATCGCGGTGTTTGACTGCGGCGATAACGCTGTCATTGGAAGCGATGATCTTCGCCTGGTTCATCGCCATGTCGCGGACATGCGTCGCCAGATAATCTTCAAAGCTGGCGGTGAAGTATTTTGCCAGTGCCGCAATGATAAGAATGGAAACTACCAGGATAAGCAGAAAAATACGTAATGGAAACGCCAGCCTGCGAAAAAAAGAAAACCGTGTTTTATTTTTCTGGATTACCATAAACTTTCCTTGCCGACGTTAACCAACAACTTATTTTGTATTTGTAATAAAAATGTTCTATTCACAAGTTGAAGAATAAAGCAGGATCGTTACAGATTCCCCACCTTAAATCAATTAAACAAATAAAAACCACACCGCGAATGGTGATTAAATTAATTAAAAAACTTAAAACCATAAAACACATTAAAACCTTCTAACTTATTGTGAAATAAATCAAAATTTGCCTCCAAAATACTCCTTACGATGTATACAGCAGGGAAAAAAAGAAATACTCCGTAATAAAAAACAATTCCCTTCAATTGCAAAAAAAACGTTATCAGGTTGCTAAACAGAGCAACAAAAACAGAAACCCAGTAACAAATATAGCATCGGGGCTCTTTTTACTATGTTAGGTAATAATATATTCACGCAAGTTAAACGCTCAGAAAATAAAAAGATGGCGGTTATCGCTCAATTTCTGAAAGAGAATGATTTGAGCGTTGACACTACCGTTGAAGTATTTATCACCGTCACCCGTGAAGACCGCCTCATTGCCTGTGGTGGCATCGCTGGAAATATCATTAAATGCGTCGCGATCTGTGAATCCGTACGCGGTGAAGGCTTAGCGCTGACGCTGGCTACTGAGCTAATCAATCTCGCCTATGAGCGGCACTGCACTCACCTCTTCATCTATACCAAAACCGAGTATGAGTCGCTGTTTAAACAGTGTGGTTTTTCTACGCTCACCAGCGTACCAGGCATTATGGTGCTGATGGAAAACAGTACCACTCGCCTGAAACGTTACGCCGAATCGCTGGCCAAACAGCGCCATGAAGGGCAAAAAATTGGCTGCATCGTCATGAACGCCAACCCGTTCACCAACGGCCACCGTTTTCTGATCCAGCAGGCAGCCGCGCAGTGCGACTGGCTGCATCTGTTTTTAGTAAAAGAAGACACCTCACGCTTTCCCTATGAAGATCGGCTGGACCTGGTACTCAAAGGAACCAAAGATATTCCGCGTTTAACCGTGCATCGCGGATCGGAATACATCATTTCCCGTGCCACTTTCCCATGCTACTTCATTAAAGAGCAGAGTGTTATTAACCACTGCTACACCGAAATAGACCTGAAAATCTTCCGCCAATACCTGGCCCCGGCACTTGGCGTCACGCACCGCTTCGTCGGTACTGAACCGTATTGCACCGTCACCTCCCAGTACAACAACGATATGCGTTACTGGCTGGAGACCCCAACGCTCCCCGCCCCACCGATTGAACTGGTGGAAATTGAGCGGCTGTGCTTCCAGGAGATGCCGATTTCCGCCTCCTGGGTGCGCAAGCTGCTGGTTAAAAAAGATCTCACGGCTATCGCCTCCCTGGTACCAGAAGCCACTCTGCACTATCTGCAAAGCATGGTTGAACGGGCCTCATCGGGCGCGGTAGTCCGCCAAAATACCCCCGCATTAGCAACAGGTGAAAAATGAAAATAAAGCAGGCAGCCGTCGCAGGCACTCTTGAGTCTGGTGATGTGATGATACGCATCGCCCCTCTCGATACGCAGGATATTGACCTGCAGGTCAACAGTAGCGTTGAAAAACAGTTTGGCGATGCCATCCGCACCACCATTCTGGACGTACTGTCCCGCTATAACGTAAGCGGCGTGCAATTAAATGTTGATGATAAAGGCGCACTGGACTGCATTTTACGTGCGCGACTGGAAGCTTTACTGGCCCGCGCCAGCGGTATTCCGGCACTGCCATGGGAGGATTGCCAGTGATTTCCGCTTCTTTGCAACAACGTAAATCCCGCACACGCCGCAGTATGCTGTTCGTGCCGGGCGCCAATGCCGCAATGGTCAGCAACTCGTTTATCTATCCAGCCGATGCGCTGATGTTCGACCTTGAAGATTCCGTCGCGTTACGTGAGAAAGATACCGCGCGTCGTCTGGTGTATCACGCTTTGCAACATCCGTTGTATCACGACGTTGAAACTATCGTACGTGTTAACGCCCTTGACTCCGAATGGGGTATTAACGACCTGGAAGCGGTCGTTCGCGGCGGCGCTGACATTGTTCGTCTGCCGAAAACCGATACCGCCCAGGATGTTATCGATATCGAAAGCGAAATCCTGCGCATTGAAAAAGCCTGCGGTCGCGAGCCAGGCAGCACCGGTCTGCTGGCCGCTATCGAATCGCCTTTAGGTATTACCCGCGCAGTGGAAATTGCACATGCTTCCGAACGCCTGATCGGTATTGCTCTCGGTGCGGAAGACTACGTGCGTAACCTGCGAACTGAACGCTCACCGGAAGGTACCGAACTGCTGTTTGCCCGTTGCTCAATTTTGCAAGCCGCGCGCTCTGCAGGCATTCAGGCTTTCGATACCGTCTATTCCGACGCTAACAACGAAGCCGGTTTTCTGCACGAGGCCTCGCACATTAAACAGTTGGGTTTTGACGGTAAGTCGCTCATCAACCCACGTCAGATTGAACTCCTGCACAACCTGTATGCGCCAACGCGCAAAGAACTGGCTCATGCACGCCTGGTTGTAGAAGCCGCTGAAGCTGCTGCCCGCGAAGGCCGTGGCGTTGTTTCCCTGAACGGCAAGATGGTCGACAGCCCGGTAATCGAGCGCGCCCTTCTGGTTATCTCCCGTGCAGAACTTTCCGGCATTCGCGAAGAATAAGGCAAAAAAATGACGCAGAAAATCGAACAATCTCAACGACAGGATCGCGTGGCGACCTGGAGTCGTCATGCAGAAAGCGAACTTTCCGCTTATCAGAGCACCGCAAAACGGGATTTGCAGGCGCAAAAACCGCGTGACAAAAAGCTGTGCGCTAACCTGGAAGACGCCATTCGTCGTTCCGGTTTACAGGATGGGATGACCATCTCTTTCCACCACGCATTCCGCGGTGGCGATCTGACGATCAACCTGGTGATGGATACCATCGCCGCGATGGGCTTTAAAAATCTGACACTGGCTTCCAGTTCCCTGAGCGACTGCCACGCTCCGCTGGTTGAACATATTCGCCAGGGTGTAGTTACCCGCATTTATACTTCCGGTCTGCGCGGACCGCTGGCTGAAGAGATCTCCCGCGGTCTGCTGGCTGAACCCGTACAGGTCCACTCTCACGGCGGTCGTGTACATCTGGTACAGAGCGGCGAGTTAAGCATTGATGTGGCATTCCTTGGCGTACCGTCCTGCGATCAATTTGGTAACGCTAACGGCTACACCGGTAAAGCGTGCTGCGGTTCACTGGGCTACGCCCGTATTGATGCTGAAAACGCCAAACAGGTTGTCCTGCTGACCGAACAACTGCTGACCTATCCGCACAATCCGGCCAGCATCGCACAGGATCAGGTCGATCTGATCGTACAGATCGAAAGAGTCGGCGATGCTGACAAAATCGGCGCCGATGCAACTCGCATGACCACCAACCCGCGTGAACTGCTGATTGCCCGTAGCGCGGCGGACGTCATTGCCAACTCCGGTTACTTCAACGAAGGCTTTTCCTTGCAGACGGGAACCGGCGGGGCTTCACTGGCCGTTACCCGCTTCCTGGAAGACAAAATGCGCAGCCGCGACATCCGTGCTGACTTTGCCCTGGGCGGCATCACTGCCACCATCGTTGACCTGCATGAAAAAGGCTTAATCCGCAAACTGCTTGACGTACAGAGCTTCGACCGTAACGCCGCAGAATCCCTGGCGCGTAATCCGAACCACATCGAAATCAGTGCCAACCAGTATGCCAACTGGGGTTCGAAGGGTGCATCGGTTGACCGTCTGGACGTTGTGGTACTGAGCGCCCTGGAAGTAGACACCAACTTCAACGTTAACGTGCTGACCGGCTCTGATGGCGTACTGCGCGGCGCATCCGGTGGTCACTGCGATACCGCCGTCGCTGCAGCGCTTTCAATCATCGTCGCGCCGCTGGTGCGTGGTCGTATCCCGACGCTGGTTGATAACGTACTGACCTGCGTAACGCCCGGTTCCAGCGTTGACATTCTGGTCACTGACCACGGTATTGCCGTTAACCCTGCTCGTCCGGAACTGGCTGAACGCCTGAAAGAAGCCGGTATGAAAGTGGTATCCATCGAATGGCTGCGCGAACGCGCGCTGCAGCTCACCGGTCAACCTCGTGCCATCGAATTCACCGACCGCGTGATTGCCGTTGTGCGTTATCGCGATGGTTCGGTGATTGACGTTGTGCATCAGGTGAAGGAATAAGCATGCACCTGCTCCCTGAACTGGCCACCCGCAATGCTGTTTCTATTCCCGAGCTGCTCACCAGCCGTGATGAGAGACAAGCCCGGCAGCATGCCTGGCTGGCGCGCCATCGTGCGCCGCTGGTCTCATTTACTGTGGTAGCGCCAGGTCCGATTAAAGACAGCGAATTAACCCGCCAGATCTTTAACCACGGTATGACCGCCCTGCTCACGCTGGCGGAGAAATCAGCCTGGACGGTCAGGGAGCAAACCGCACTGGTCTCAGCCAGTGGGCCGGAAGGCTTATTGTCCATTGCAGCACCGGCCAACAACCTCAAGCTCGCCACTATCGAGCTTGAGCATTCGCACCCGCTGGGACGGTTATGGGATATCGATGTCCTGACCCCTGAGGGGGAAATACTGTCTCGTCGTCACTTCGCGCTCCCTGCCCGCCGCTGTCTGCTGTGCGGACAAAGCGCTGCCGAATGCGCGCGGGGTAAAACCCACGCGCTTTCTGACTTACTTATTCGCATGGAGGAACTGCTACATGATGCCGATTCCCGCAACATCGACTGATACCGCAGTCCTTCCTGTAGATTTACCCGACGCCTACGCCACGCTGGCGTGGCGCGCCATGCTGACTGAAGTCAACTTATCGCCAAAACCCGGTCTGGTGGATCGCATTAATAACGGCGCACATAAAGACATGGCGCTGGAGGATTTTCACCGTAGCGCACAGGCCATTCAGGCCTGGCTGCCGCGTTTCGTTGAATATGGGGCATTTAGTGCTCAGTCGGCGTCTGAAGATGTGCTGAAAGGACTGCGTCCATTAGGCATGGCTTGCGAAGCCGATATGTTTCGCGCCACCGCAGGGGTGAACACCCATAAAGGCAGTATTTTTTCACTGGGATTGCTGTGCGCCGCCATCGGCCGCCTGCACCAGCGGAGTGAGGCTGTTACAGCAGAAACCATTTGCTCTACGGCGGCAACTTTTTGCCGCGGCCTGACCGAGCGCGAACTGCGCCATAACAATCAACAACTCACGGCTGGCCAACGTCTTTATCAGCAACTGGGATTAACCGGTGCACGGGGTGAAGCCGAAGCGGGATATCCGCTCGTCATTGAGCATGCCCTGCCGCATTACCGCGCACTGCTGGCTCAGGGTCGCGATCCTGAACTGGCGTTACTCGACACATTATTGCTGCTGATGTCTATCAATGGCGACACCAATGTCGCTTCACGTGGTGGCGCTGAAGGTCTGCGCTGGCTACAGCAGTACGCCGCCAAATTATTGCAGCGAGGGGGAATTCGTACCTCCGCCGATCTCTATTACCTGCACCAGTTCGACCAACAGTGCATCGAACGCAATCTCAGTCCTGGAGGCTGCGCCGATCTGCTGATCGTCACCTGGTTCTTAGCCCAGATTTCGCAAGTTCATCATTATCACAATTAAAGATCCTTTCCGGAGAATCATTCATGTCTTTATCAAAAGATAGTATATGGAAGTTATTCGCTCCATTGATTGTAATGGGCGTCATGTTTCTTATCCCCGTCCCAGATGGAATGCCTCCACAGGCCTGGCACTACTTTGCCGTGTTTGTGGCGATGATTGTCGGTATGATCCTCGAGCCAATCCCGGCAACGGCGATTAGCTTCATTGCCGTCACAATTTGCGTTATCGGCAGTAATTACCTGCTTTTTGATGCCAAAGAGCTGGCTAACCCGGACTTCAACGCCGGTAAACAGGCTCTGAAATGGGGGCTGGCAGGCTTCTCCAGCACCACTGTGTGGCTGGTATTTGGTGCTTTCATTTTCGCACTGGGTTATGAAGTCACCGGCCTGGGCCGTCGTATCGCGCTGTTCCTGGTGAAATTCATGGGTAAACGTACCCTGACGCTGGGCTATGCGATTGTTATTATCGACATTCTGCTGGCGCCGTTTACACCGTCCAACACCGCGCGTACCGGTGGTACCGTATTCCCGGTTATCAAAAACCTGCCGCCGCTGTTTAAATCATTCCCGAACGATCCTTCCGCTCGCCGTATTGGCGGATATCTGATGTGGATGATGGTTATCAGTACCAGCCTTAGCTCCTCTATGTTCGTTACCGGCGCTGCGCCGAACGTGTTGGGCCTGGAGTTCGTTAACAAAATCGCGGGCATTCAAATCAGCTGGCTGCAATGGTTCCTGAGCTTCCTGCCGGTCGGGATTATTTTACTGATCGTTGCCCCGTGGCTGTCCTACGTTCTGTACAAACCGGAAGTAACGCATAGTGCCGAAGTTGCCGCATGGGCCGGTGACGAACTCAAAACTATGGGTAAACTGACCCGTAAAGAGATGACCCTGATCGGTCTGGTCCTGCTCAGCTTAGGCTTGTGGGTCTTCGGTGGTGAACTGATTGATGCGACTGCAGTAGGTCTGCTGGCAGTCTCCCTGATGCTGGCTCTGCACGTTGTTCCGTGGAAAGACATCACCCGCTATAACAGTGCATGGAACACGCTGGTTAACCTCGCTACACTGGTGGTGATGGCAAACGGTTTAACCCGTTCTGGCTTTATCGACTGGTTCGCCAATACCATGAGCACCCACCTGGAAGGCTTCTCGCCTAATGCGACTGTCATCGTACTGGTGCTGGTGTTCTACTTTGCTCACTACCTGTTTGCCAGCCTTTCTGCGCATACCGCGACCATGCTGCCGGTTATTCTGGCCGTCGGTAAAGGTATTCCGGGCGTGCCGATGGAACATCTGTGTATTCTGCTGGTTCTGTCCATCGGTATCATGGGTTGTCTGACTCCGTATGCAACCGGCCCTGGCGTAATTATCTACGGCTGCGGTTACGTGAAGTCAAAAGACTACTGGCGTCTTGGCGCGATCTTCGGCGTAATTTATATCTCTATGCTCCTGCTGGTCGGTTGGCCGATTCTGGCAATGTGGAGCTAATCTCCCCGCTCAACGCATAGCTAAAATGATGCCAGTCAGCTAAACCTGACTGGCATTTTTTATGGTTAAATAGATGACATTCAGAAATCATATAAGTATCCGAATTCATCATGACATCAAGATGGCGTTATTGTTCTTTACTGGCTACGCTTGTGCTCCCGGTTTCAGTGGCTCAGGCCGACGAGCTTCAGGCAAAACAGTACAGCGATTTTAGCAGCTACGTGCTGGCACTCTCCTGGCAGACTGGGTTTTGTCAGAGTCAACATGAACGTAACCGTCAGGAACCCGACGAATGCCGCCTGCAAAAAGAGACCGCAAACAAAGCGGATTTCCTGACCGTTCACGGCTTGTGGCCAGGTCTGCCTAAATCAATCGCCGCGCGCGGTGTGGATAATCGTCGGTGGATGCGATTTGGCTGCGCAACTCGCCCTATTCCCAACCTGCCGGAAGCACGTGCCAGTCGTAAATGTGCCGCACCACAAACCGGTCTGTCACCGGAAAGTGCGGCAAAACTAAGCACTGTGATGCCCGGTGCCGGTGGTAAATCCTGCCTGGAGCGTTACGAATACGCCAAACACGGGGCCTGCTTTGGTTTTGACCCTGACGCATACTTCGGTACGATGGTGCGTCTGAATAATGAAGTAAAGAACAGCGCATTGGGCGTCTTTCTTGCGGACAACTATGGAAAAACGGTCAGTCGCGATGATTTTGACGCAGCAATTGCCAAAACATGGGGCAAAGAGAGCGTGAAAGCGGTGAAATTAAGCTGCCACGGTAACCCGGCTTATCTGACGGAAATTCAATTTACGCTTAAGGCCGCTATGATTAACGCCCCGCTTTCTGCGACATCGTTCCTGTCACAACCGCATCCTGGTAACTGCGGTAAACGATTCGTACTTGATAAAGTCGGTTATTGATCGCCTGAATGTGAACTAAATCACTTCAAACCTGGGGTAAGTCTCAGTATCATCGGTGAAGTTAAACCCTTGCCGCCTGACGGTGAGGGTTTTCTTTTGGGATTATTTACCTGCGCACCCGCAGTATCGACGACATGGAGTAATAAATGTCCAGACCAACTATCATCATTAACGACCTCGATGCCGAACGCATTGACCGCCTGTTGGAGCAACCTGCGTTTGCTGGTTTACCGATTGCCGACGCTTTAAACGCCGAGCTGGATCGTGCCCAAATGTGTTCTCCAGAAACCATGCCGCACGATGTGGTGACCATGAACAGTCGTGTGAAGTTCCGCAATCTGAGTGATGGCGAAATCCGTGTGCGTACTCTGGTGTATCCGGCCAATATGACTGACAGCAATACTCAGCTTTCGGTAATGGCGCCCGTTGGTGCCGCCCTGCTGGGTCTGCGCGTTGGCGACACTATCCACTGGGAGCTACCAGGCGGTACATCAACTCACCTTGAAGTCATTGCGCTTGAGTACCAGCCTGAAGCAGCGGGCGACTACCTGCGCTAACTCTGTCTTATCAAAGCACCCGCTTTATCTTACAGGGGATGCATCCGCATCCTCTTTCCGGTTTCATTCCTCCCACCGTTGCATTAGCTTTATTGCTGTTTCCCGCACTTCTGTTGGCAAAACATAAATCTGTGTCGTGACTGACAGAATCATATTTAATAGTATGCTGTTATGTATTCATGTAATGACAAGGAGAATGCTTATGTACAACACAATCATAATGCCTGTTGATGTATTTGAAATGGAACTGAGCGACAAGGCTGTTCGCCATGCAGAATTTCTGGCACAAGATAAAGGTGTGATCCACCTGCTGCATGTGCTTCCGGGTTCAGCCAGCTTAAGCCTGCACCGTTTTGCCGCTGACGTTCGCCGTTTTGAAGAGCATCTGCAACACGAAGCAGAAACTCGTCTGCAAACTATGGTCGGCCACTTCAGCATCGATCCTTCGCGGATCAAGCAGCATGTCCGCTTTGGCAGCGTGCGTGACGTCGTCAATGAGTTGGGTGAAGAACTGAATGCGGATGTAGTGGTCATTGGCTCACGCAATCCGTCAATTAGCACGCACCTCCTCGGTTCTAACGCCTCCAGCGTGGTTCGCCATGCAACTCTACCGGTACTGGTTGTGCGTTAATTCGAACTAAGATAAGACAGAAAACCCCAGCCAGGATTTTACCTGGCTGGGGTTTATATTTTATGGCCCTCAGTACAAATGACCAATATTCACGATGGTGCTGACGGTATCACCAAAGAAGGTCAAACGACTCAAAAACACGCCAATGAACAGCAGTACAAAGAGTGTTTTCGCTCTACGTTCACCATTGCGGCTCAGCACGAACGCCACCGCCAGGCACACCAGACTTGCCAGGTAAAGCGGGGATGTAAGCCAGGCATGAGCCGTCATCTGCATGATTGTTCCACCACTTAGCCAGATAATCGGCGCGACAATCAGTACCGCCATGCAGACCAGGATCCCCTGACGCAATGCAGCAACTGCCGGCGTGAGATTCAACAGTGGGATCGCCGCACAACCCATTACCCATACAGTGATAAAGAACAGCAGCATCGTCAGACCATTGGCGATAGCGACCATCGCTGGCGCGGCATAGGTCATGCCCTGCACCGCCACCAGCGCCATACCGAGAAGGGATGCCAGTACAGCCGGGATCTTATGCCCTTTAGCCAAAAACGTTACGCCGACCGCCGCGCCGTATAACGTTGCGCCGAGAATTTCGCGGCTCAGCCAGGCGTGCTGTAAGTTAATCAGGGCATTGTAGGCACGATCCGGATGCGCGAGGTGTAATACCGCCGCAACGGATGCCGCCGCCAGTAACAGTCCGCTGACCAGCCAATAAAGACGTTTACTTTCCAGTTCTCCACGCAGCGTACGCAACGTCAGGATTAACGTCATCCCCACCGACATCTGGCTGAGTACGGTAAAGACCACCAGAGGAAGTTCGTATTTTTCCATTACTTGCCCTCCGGTTGCTTCGGTTGACGTGCCAGTATGAAACGCGTCCCGGGGTTAAGCTGCGGCATACGCGGGAATCCCGGCGGGTACTGCACCGCATTATTTGGTATGGGGTCGGCATCCAGGTCAATAAGCGTTAGCGCCCCCACCGGACAGGCATTCACACACGCCGGATTCATACCGATATCAAGACGCTCGTAACACATACTGCATTTTTCCGCTTTTTTCGTTTCCTCATTAAAGCGCGGAGCGCCGTAAGGACAATTGCGGATACAGTTTTTACACCCGATGCAGCGCTCCGGGTTATGCACAACCACGCCGTCTTCACGTTTGGTGTATGCCTCTACCGGGCAGGCTGCAAGACAGGCCGGGTTTTCACAATGGTTGCAGGCCAGCGAGTAAAATGCCCGCTCCTCATGCGGATAAATTTCTTTATCCAGCGGATAGACATAACGCCAGTACCGCTCCGGCTCCAGTTGGTTAAAACTTTTACACGCCATCGCGCAGCCACGGCAGCCGATGCACTTATCGCTATTGACTAAAAACGCGCGTCTCATGCTGCGGCTCCTTTACTTCCCAACAGAGTAATATCAACAAATTGACTGTGAATGGCCGCACCTGGCGCACCGGTCGCCATTTTGCCCATATCGGCCGGAGTGTCCTTAACCACGTTCTGGACGTTGTAACTAAGCTTATTGAACCAGGATTCATACATCACAAGGAAATCTTCCGGGACGTTGGTAGTGATTTTGGCGCGCAGCTCAACGTGACCCGCCTCGTTGAAAACTTTGACGAGATCGCCTTCAGCAATACCCTTTTTCTGTGCGGCAAACGGATGGATATAAACGAACGGTTCAGGCCAGAAAACCTGCATCCAGTCCAGATTTACGAACTGTGAATGCAATCCGTACTGGAGGTGAGGTGTAAACAGGTGGAACGGCAGCGTTCCCATAGCACCAGCTTTATATTCAGGCAAGGCAGTGTGGCCATTTTCCGCACAGCGCTCAGATTTAAACTCGTACTTGCCAGATGGCGTTTTGAATTTGCGATCATACCAGGCCGCAGAGCTGACCATTTTCGCTTTGCGAGGCCCTTCAAGCAGGTCGTCCCAGCCAGCAATCCCAAATTGTTTACCCATCGCCTCATTGAATTCCTGATCCAGCCAGCTTTTGGCATCAAACTCTTGCGGGAAGGTACACGAACCAGGTTCCAGTTTATTGATGGTTTTAGATAACAGTGCGGCTATTTCCGGGTCGCTTTTGCACTCATACAACGGTTTAATCGCCGGTTGGTTGACGGATAACCAATAGTGCCAATAAGACGAAGATACATCCCATTGCTCAAAGGTTGTGGTGACGGGTAATACAATATCCGCATGCTGAACAGTCTCGTTAAAGAACTGATCGACGCAAACCACCATTTCCAGTTTGTCGAACGCTTTAACCATCTTGTTGCGATCGAAATCCTGGGCAAACGGGTTTTTAGAGGCCACCCATAACATTCGTACCGGTGGTTCGCTGGCGTCGAGAATGCCCTGTGCCGTCTGGTTGATATTCAACGCACGATCAGAGTATTCGCTTTTTTCACCGCTATCGCTGACAAACTCACCCACCGGGCCACCAGCACCTTTCATCCCCACAGAACCCTCTGGCGGTTTCTGCATCATGCCGTGGTAACTGTAGCCCCAGGTTTGCAAATGTCCGTAGCGAGCGCCGCCACCTTCAATACCGATATTGCCAGTCATCGCCACAAAGGCATCGATCGCTCGCACGTTTGCACCGCCATTGACGTGCCGCTGCATACCGTAGCCAATCCACACGGTGGCAGGATTAACAGCGGTAAACTCCTCCGCCAGCTCGCGGATAACTTCTGCTGACAGACCACAAATTTCTGACGCCCACTCAACAGTGACGTTATTACGCAGGTAGTCTTCAAATTCCGCGTAGCCATGGGAATAGTTGTTCACAAAATCCTGATCAACCAGCCCCTTATTCACCAGATGCCGTGCCATGCCGAGGGCCAGCGCGCCATCTGAACCAGGGCGAACACGCAGGTACAGGTCGGCTTTTGCTGCCGTTTGCGTCAGCAGCGGATCAATAACGACAATCTTCGCGCCTTTTTCCCGAGCCTGGTAGATGTACTTCATTGTGTGCATGGAGCACCACGCCGGGTTTGCCCCCCAGATGATAATGTATTTTGCTTTCACAAAATCTTCCGGATCGTTACACCACATATCCCCCATATCGTAATTCTGAGCATCAATACCCGCAGGCCAGCACGGTGTACCGGCGAAGCGCGTGGTGTACCCCAGAGAAGACATCATCCCTTCAACGGCATACCCCATCACTCCGAGGTTGCCGGAATATTTAGACAGAGCCAGCCCCAGCATTGAGCCGTCTTTCTTTTTGATTTCCAGCATTTTTTTGGCAATCCGTTGCATCGCCTCATCCCAGGAAACCCGACGCCATTTGCCGCTACCACGGCCATCCTGAACCATTGGATATTTAATGCGATCGGGGCTGTACACCCGGCGAGGATAAGTCAGTCCTTTCACGCAAGGCGTCCCGTGGGTAAATGTGGACTCCGTAGCCCCTTCCACAAAGGTGATCACATCATCTTTCACCCAGGTTTTCAGGCTGCAGGTGTCGTAGCAGTTACGTGGGCATGCATTGCGATGAATAGTGTAAGTTTTAGGGTTAAATGGAACTGGCGGTTGCGCGTAAGCACAGCGCGATGACAATAATCCCCCCGGTAAGGCGGCTACAGCACTAAGTGCAGCCAGTCCCTTTAAAAAAGAACGTCTGTTCAGAAGTCCCTGTTCATTGCTCATATGATACTCTCGTTATTAATTCACCAAGCCAATAAGATAATTTTCCCGCTATGTTTTGCAGTGCGGCGGTTTGTGCATTTATTTTGATTTTATCGATATAATCCGGCACCCATTTTGCTATATATTCCATTACATACTGATTAAATACCGGAATATATTCAGCAGATTTCCTGGAATTGGCACTCAGTAAAACAGCCAACTCCAGGACATAAGAAATATGATCATCTGGTATGCTATTTTCTTGATTTGCAGACAATCCGAGTTTTTCCATGAACTCCCGGTGGCACAAGGTGGCTTTTCCCATCACCAGCGCCTCGTCTTCCAGGTACACCGAGGCGTAGGGTGCAGCTTTCAACGCTAACGGGCCGACAAAAAGCGCATTGAAATCGTATTCGATATCCAGCCAGTCCTGACCAGTGAAATTACCCGATTCATCAGCCAGTGAAATATAAGCAGACTTAAGTGAACCCCCGTCATAAGAAATAAAAAAATCACGTAACAACAACCCTGCCGACTCAAATTTCGTCAGAGCTTCATAATTTAAATCCATGAATGAAAAGCTCCTCATTCACATAATGAATATATGTAACAAACAGAGGCGTTATAATATCGAAAGGGCTAAATCATTCTTTGATTAAATAAATCATTCACTACGTTAAAAACGATGTCTTATCAGATTTATTGTTTCAAGAATTGACAATAGGGGGCGGGGAAAATAAAAAAACCGCCAGTGGGTAACTGACGGTTTTGGTTTTGCAGGTGAGTCTTACTTTTCTTATGCTGTAGTTGTACGAATCAGATAATCAAAGGAGCTCAGCGATGCTTTCGCGCCCTCGCCGGTGGCGATGATAATCTGTTTGTACGGTACGGTAGTGCAGTCGCCAGCCGCGAAAACGCCCTTCACGCTGGTTTCACACTTGGCATCGATGATAATTTCACCCATGCGGTTACGTTCAACGGAGCCTTCCAGCCAGTTGGTATTCGGCAGCAGGCCAATCTGAACAAAAATACCTGACAATTCGACATTGTGGACATCGCCACTGACGCGATCGCGATATTCCAGACCGGTAACCTTGCTGCCATCGCCTTTCACTTCGGTTGTTTGTGCATTCAGAATGATATCGACATTTTTCAGGCTGCGAACTTTATTCTGCAGAACCTGGTCAGCCTTCATTTCCGGAGCAAACTCCAGCAAAGTCACATGCTCAACAATACCAGCCAGATCGATAGCCGCTTCAACGCCAGAGTTACCACCGCCAATGACTGCTACGCGTTTACCTTTAAACAGCGGGCCGTCACAGTGTGGGCAATAGGTAACGCCTTTGGTGCGATACTGGTCTTCGCCTGGAACGTTCATGTTGCGCCACTTAGCACCGGTCGCAATGATTATACTGCGCGCTTTCAGTACTGCGCCGGAAGCGGTTTCAATCTGATGCAAGCCACCTTCCGTCGCCGCCGGAACCAGTTTGCTGGCGCTCTGGCTATCAATGACATCAACATCATAATCATCAACGTGTGCTTTCAGTGCGCCAGCCAGTTTCTGCCCCTCGGTTTTCGGCACCGAGATATAGTTTTCGATATCAACGGTATCAAGTACCTGGCCACCAAAGCGTTCGCCCATCAGGCCGGTTCGAATACCTTTACGCGCAGAATAAACTGCAGCAGCAGCCCCAGCAGGACCAGAACCGACGATCAGCACATCGTAAGCGTCACGCTTATTTAGCTCTTCTGCTGCACGTTTCTCTGCGCCAGTGTCCATTTTTGCCACGATTTCAGTCAGCGTCATACGGCCCTGACCAAACTCTTTACCGTTCATATACACCGCCGGAACGCCCATCACGTTACGATCGGTAATCTCATTCTGGAATGTGCCGCCATCAATCGCCGTATGTTTGATACGCGGATTCAGAACCGCCATCAGGTTCAGTGCCTGCACCACGTCCGGGCAGTTATGGCAGGACAAAGAGTAATAGGTTTCAAACTCAAAATCCCCGTCGAGGGCGCTGATCTGCTCCAGCAGAGACTGCGCCTCTTTAGACGGATGACCACCGGTCCACAACAGTGCCAGTACCAGTGAGGTAAACTCGTGGCCCAATGGGGAACCGGCAAAACGCGGCCCCTGGCTGGAGCCCGGATTCGTAATCAGGAACGAGGGCTTACGTACTGCCAGAGTGTTGTCTTCTTTGAAGGTGACTTTCTCTGAAAGCTCAGC
Organism: Citrobacter sp. S-77; assembly: GCF_963864895.1. Classification (NCBI taxonomy): domain Bacteria; kingdom Pseudomonadati; phylum Pseudomonadota; class Gammaproteobacteria; order Enterobacterales; family Enterobacteriaceae; genus Citrobacter; species Citrobacter sp. S-77. The sequence goes on along the minus strand of NZ_CAWLWU010000002.1, from coordinate 1,141,123 downwards.
AATTTCAGTCAGCAGTTCCTTGATTTCTGCCGATTTAGCGCTGTCATCCAGCGTTGCAATCAGCTCAACAGGTTTGGTCAGTTTCTCAAGATAAGCCTTGAGCTGGGTTTTCATATTTGTGTCGAGCATTGTTCTTCCCTCTCTGAAACATCATCATGCAAGCCGACTTCGCGGGACTGCATTAATGCAACTTGCGTCATGGTGCTGGAATGAAACAGGCGCAAATTTGCGCCTGTGGAATGCCGGATGCACTGCGTTTATCCGGCCTACAAATTATGCGACTTAAATCTTACCAACCAGGTCCAGAGATGGAGCTAATGTGGCTTCGCCTTCTTTCCATTTCGCCGGGCAAACTTCGCCTGGGTGAGAAGCAACGTACTGAGCTGCTTTAATTTTACGCAGCAGGTCAGACGCATCACGGCCGATACCTTCAGCGGTAACTTCGATTGCCTGAATGATGCCCTGCGGGTCAACAACGAAAGTTGCGCGGTCAGCCAGACCTTCATCTTCACGCATGTTGTCAAAGTTACGGGTCAGGGCGCCAGTCGGGTCACCGATCATCGCATATTTGATTTTGGCGATGGTTTCAGAGCTGCTGTGCCATGCTTTGTGAGTAAAGTGGGTGTCGGTAGAAACAGAGTAAACGTCTACGCCCAGCTTCTGCAGTTCTTCATAATGGTCTGCAACGTCACCCAGTTCGGTCGGGCAAACGAAAGTAAAGTCAGCCGGGTAGAAGAAGAAGACACTCCAACGACCTTCGGTATCTTTCTCGGTTACTTCGATGAACTCACCGTTTTTGAACGCCTGGTTTTTGAAAGGTTTAATTTTTGTATTAATCAAAGACATCTGTACTTCCTCCGTGTTTTCGTTGAGGGATAAGTTAACGAAAATCTCTTCTCAGGGCTAATGCGTTTCCTTTATCAAATCAATAAGCGTTAACTAACAACCGACTCAACCCATTTTGATAACTCTAAGCCAAAAGTAAAAAAGGCCCCCTTTGCAGGGAGCCCCATTACCCGAGTTACCCGCAGATAACTTCAGTGCCAGCAGTGCTGGCTAAGTGTTGCGCTCTACATTACCTTAACAAAGGTTGTAACAGCGATTGGGATTACATCACCCAGCGAACGAAAGGGCAATCGACAGACTGTCGGTCTTACCTATGGCTGTGATAGGTTTTACAACTCAGCCCCCTTTCCTTCTGATTTTATAAGGAAAATCAATGCTCAAACGTACATTACTCTTAGCCCTGTTACCTGCCGTCGTACACGCCGAAGACCTCCCGGACGCCGTTAAAGCGATTGAGAAACAAGGCATTACAATCCTGAAGCCGTTTGACGCGCCGGGTGGGATGAAAGGCTACCTGGGAAAATACCAGGACATGGGCGTGACTATCTATGTCACACCAGACGGAAAACATGCTATCTCCGGCTATATGTATAACGAAAAAGGCGAAAACCTCAGTAATGAGCTGATAGAAAAAGAAATCTATGCACCTGCAGGGCGCGAAATGTGGCAGCGTATGGAAAAAGCACACTGGATCCTGGACGGCAAAAAAGAGGCTCCGGTTATCGTCTATGTATTTGCCGACCCTTTCTGCCCGTACTGCAAACAGTTCTGGCAGCAAGCGCGTCCATGGGTTGAATCTGGTAAAGTTCAGTTACGAACGCTGCTGGTAGGCGTGATTAAACCCGAAAGCCCGGCTACTGCGGCGGCAATTCTGGCAACCAAAGATCCGGCTAAGACCTGGCACGACTATGAGGCCTCCAGCGGTAAAATGAAACTGGACATGCCGGCATCTCCCCCTTCAGAGCAACTGAAGGCACTGAATATCAATCAAAAATTAATGGACGATTTGGGCGCTAACGTGACACCGGCAATCTATTACATGAGTAAAGACAATACATTGCAACAGGAAGTAGGTTTGCCAGATAAGGAAAAATTGAACATCATTATGGGCACTGAATAAAGATAATACGATGAGTGATTATTATCATTTTCATATCGATCGCTCATCACACTTTTTCCTCGTACAATTAACACAGGCTGTGCTACTTTAGTTTTAGTTAACTGTTCATTAAAATTTAAATGGATATGCGCTAAGAATGATTAATAACTTAGACATAATGAAACGGAATATTTCAGAGCAAAGCTAAGACAGGAATGGATATATGGCTAACCTTTACGACCTCAAAAAATTCGATCTCAACCTGCTGGTTATTTTTGAATGCATCTATCAACATTTAAGTATTAGCAAGGCAGCTGAAACGCTGTACATTACGCCATCCGCAGTCAGCCAGTCGCTACATAGATTACGCACTCAGTTTAATGACCCTCTGTTTATCCGTTCCGGAAAGGGAATTACCCCTACCGTGACAGGGATAAATCTGCATCACCATCTCGAAAATAATCTCAATAGTCTGGAGCAGACAATAAATATTATGAATAACTCCACGCTGAAGAAGAAATTTATCATTTACAGTCCGCAAATTATTACCACCACAGGCGTGATGAAGTTAGTTCAATATCTCAGAGAGGATTCGAACGTTGAAATTGAGCATCGGGATATCTTAATGTCTGCAGAAACAGCTGAAGATTTATTGGCTTACCGAAAAGCTGATCTGATCATCACGCTGTCACAGATTGCTAATCGCTCAATTATATGCACCCCATTCAAAACCATCGAAAACGTGTTAATCTGCAGCGGAAATCACCCAAGGATCAATCAATCCAGTACACTTGAACAAATACTGGAAGAGCAATTTACATTATTTCTCTCCGATGACTCAGGCATTAAAGAATTTCAATCAAGAGCGAGTTCTTTTTTAACCAATCGTAAAATCGGTTTCTACAGTGACTCTTTAATTTCCATAACTAATATCATAGCCACTACCGATATTATTGGTCTGGTACCGCGAGAGGCTTACGACTTTTATGCAGCACCGCTTAATCTTAAACAGATTAAAATTGATGTAGCATTACCCAAAGTACAGCTTTTTTTAATGTACAACCGAGCATCACTTAATAATCAGGGATTCGCTAATACCATTAAAAAAATAACGGATAGTGGAATGTGATTTGATACAACAGGTTTTTACACAATACATTCATGGAGAAAATGTCATTACGTAACAAATACAACATTTGAATATTTATATATAAAGATTGCACGATACGCAAAATAGCATATCTTATTACGAGCATTTATTATGAATGTCACCCGTAATATCTCATATGGATTTGATATGTCTGTTTACAAAATCCCGCTTAAACAAAACGTACTTGAAGCGGCCCAGGAACGCATATCCTGGACGCTAGAGACTTTACCTCGCATATGTGTTTCGTTATCAGGAGGTAAGGATTCCGGGCTAATGCTGCATTTAACAGCAATGCTTGCACGCCAGTTACATAAAAAAATCAGCGTCTTGTTTATCGACTGGGAGGCACAATTTTCATGCACAATCAATCATATAGAGGAGTTACGCGAACTTTATTCTGATGTTATCGAAGCGTTTTATTGGGTGGCGTTACCGCTAACAACACAAAATTCACTCTCACAGTATCAACCCGAATGGCAGTGCTGGGAACCGAATGCACAGTGGGTTCGTCAACCTCCCGCAGATGCTATTACCGATCCGTCTTATTTTCCCTTCTATCAATCCGGCATGACCTTTGAGCAATTTGTTCGCGAATTTGCTGATTGGTTTTCTGAAAAACGCCCAGCAGCCATGATGGTAGGTATACGATCAGATGAGTCATATAACCGCTTTGTAGCGATAGCTAACTCGCGAAAACAGCGCTTTGCCGATGATAAACCCTGGACCACCTCAGCGCCTGGGGGGCATACCTGGTATATCTATCCCATTTATGACTGGAAAACTGCTGACATCTGGACGTGGTTCGCTAAAACGCAAAAGCCGTGTAATCCCTTGTATAACCTGATGTATCAGGCTGGCGTTCCTACACGTTACATGCGTATTTGTGAACCGTTTGGACCGGAACAACGCCAGGGGCTATGGCTGTATCATGTTATAGAGCCTGAGCGCTGGGCAGCCATGTGCGCCCGCGTTAGCGGCGTGAAAAGTGGTGGTATTTATGCCGGGCAGGACAACCATTTTTACGGTCACCGGAAAATATTGAAGCCAGAGCACTTAGACTGGAAAGAGTATGCCCTGTTACTGTTGAACAGCATGCCAGTGCCAACGGCAGAACATTACCGCAACAAAATTGCGGTCTACTTACAGTGGTACAGGAATAAGGGAATAGATGACATTCCTCTGATGCAAGAGGGTGATATCGGTTCAAAAGATATTCCGTCGTGGCGGCGTATTTGCAAAGTGCTCCTGAATAATGACTACTGGTGCCGCGCCCTTTCATTTAGTCCCACTAAACCTAAAAACTACCAACGTTATAGCGATCGTATGAAAGCAAAACGTCACGAATGGGGACTCTTATGCAACATCGATTAACTCAGGAACTTACCGGGTTTCTTTCTGGTTTGTCAGAAGAAGAACGAATTGATGCCATCAATGAATTCAGAATGGCAATTCACAGCGTCAGTCCATTTCGTAATGAACCGGTAGATTGCGTGTTATGGATAAAAAACGAACATATCTCTCCGAATGATTACAACCCGAACAACGTTGCTCCTCCGGAGAAAAAACTGCTACTGAAATCCATTGAGGCAGATGGATTCACACAACCTATTGTCGTCGTTGAATCAAGCGCAGAAGAGTATGAGATTGTCGATGGTTTTCACCGCCATGAAATAGGCAAAAACAAACCTTCACTGAAAGCACGGTTAAAAGGTTATCTTCCCGTCACCTGTTTACATCGTGAACGCCATGAACGTATGGCGGCGACAATCCGCCATAACCGTGCCCGCGGGCGGCATCAAATTCACGCCATGTCTGAAATCGTGAGAGAGTTGTCGCAACTGGGCTGGAGCGAAGAGAAAATAAGCACAGAGTTGGGAATGGATAATGACGAGGTGTTGCGACTGAAACAAATCAACGGCCTGCAAGAGTTATTTACCGACCGTCGATTTTCCAAAGCCTGGACTGTGAAATAGCTACAGCGAAGACAGGCGTTCTGCCGCCGCCAACAGCGTCGATTCTTGCTTGGCAAAACACAGACGAATCAGTTTATGTGGGAAAGGATCGGCGCAGAAAACGGACAGCGGGATTGCCGCGACACCTACCTCTTTGGTCAGCCACTGGCAAAACTCAACATCGTTGAGTTCAGAGACTGCACTGTAATCGATCAGCAGAAAATAAGTCCCCTCACAGGGCAAAATTTCCAGCCGACTGTCACGCAGCGCATCCACCAGAACATCACGTTTTTTCTGATAATACGTCGGCAGGTCACGATAATGCGCTGGATCTGCCCGCAGCATATCCGCCAGCGCCAGCTGTGCCGGCGTGTTGACTGAAAAGGTCAAATACTGATGCACTTTGCGTAACTCTGCGCTGATGGCCTGTGGCGCAACGCAGTACCCGACCTTCCAGCCGGTCATATGATAGGTTTTTCCAAACGACGAAACGGCGACAGCTCGCTCCCGCAACTGCGGATGCGCCAGCACGCTGGAGTGCCCGTGCGCGGCAAAGCAGATATGTTCATAGACTTCATCGCTAACGACAAAAATCTCATGCCCTTTAATCGCCTGCCACAGCGCGTCGAAATCCGCATTGCACCAGACTGTCGCGGAAGGATTATGCGGCGTATTGAGAATAACCAAGCGGGTACGATCGCTGAGTAACCCGGCAAACTCCTGCCAGTCCACACGAAAATGCGGCGGTTGCAACGCAATGCGTTTCACTACGCCACCGGATAACGCCACTGCAGGCGCATAGCTATCGTAGCTGGGATCAAAACAGATAACCTCATCTCCGGGTCGAACCAAAGCTGTAATAGCGGCATACAACGCTTCTGTCGCACCTGCGGTGATCGTAACTTCGCTATCAGCATCTGGCTTGTAGCCGTACAACCCGGCGGTTTTGTCAGCGATGGCTTCGCGAAGCGGCTGTACACCCGTCATCGGCGCATACTGGTTCGCGCCCTGCGCCACATGATATGCCAGGCGTTGTTGTAAATAGTGCGGGCCGTCAAAATCAGGAAAACCCTGGGAGAGGTTAATCGCCTGATGAGCCTGCGCCAGCGCGCTCATTTGCGTGAATATAGTGGTACCTAAATTTGGCAGTTTGCTTTGCACAATCAGCGGGTTATTACTCATTATTGTTATCCCAGCGGGTGATGTTGTTGTTGAAGCCACTATAACACGATGCTAGTATTTGGCAATCAAGACGTTCAGACGTCTATATAAAAATAACCTGCCTCGACAGGACAGCCAAAAGGACAACACAACATGAGTAATACCGAGATTCGCGTCGTCACCGGCCCGGCCAATTATTTTTCCCATACCGGTAGCCTTTCCAGGCTGGAAGATTTTTTCTCTGCCGGGCAACTCGCGCGCGCCGTCTGGGTTTATGGCGAACGGGCCATCGCCGCTGCCCGTCCCTGGCTGCCCGAGGCGTTTAATCTCACCGGTGCAAAGCATCTGCTCTTTACCGGACATTGCAGTGAAACAGATGTGTGCCAACTGGCAAAAGATGCGGGAGATGACCGCAGCATAGTGATTGGCGTGGGCGGCGGAGCACTGCTCGACACGGCTAAAGCGCTGGCTCGTCGGTTGAATTTACCTTTCGTGGCAATCCCAACCATTGCCGCCACCTGCGCGGCCTGGACTCCCCTCTCTGTCTGGTATAACGATGCCGGTCAGGCACTGCATTTCGAAATATTCGATGATGCCAATTTCCTGGTGCTGGTGGAGCCGCGGATCCTACTTAATGCACCGGAGGAGTATTTACTGGCGGGTATCGGTGACACGCTGGCGAAGTGGTATGAAGCCGTCGTACTTGCGCCACAACCCGAAACCTTGCCACTAACCGTACGTCTTGGGCTCAACGGCGCACTGGCGATCCGCGACGTCCTGCTCGAAAGCAGCGAACAGGCGCTGGCAGATAAACAGCGCGGCGAACTGACCCAGGCTTTTTGCGATGTGGTGGATGCGATTATTGCTGGTGGTGGAATGGTTGGTGGTCTGGGTGAGCGTTACACTCGCGTGGCAGCAGCACATTCGGTACATAATGGCCTGACCGTGCTCCCACAGACGGAGAAATTTTTACATGGCACCAAAGTGGCGTACGGCATACTGGTGCAGAGCGCGCTGCTGGGACAAGACGATGTGCTGGCGCAATTGATTGCCGCTTATCAGCGCTTCAATTTACCTACCCGGCTGGCCCAGTTAGAAGTAGATATCACTAACCACGCCGAGATCGATAAAGTGATTGCGCATACTCTGCGCCCGATGGAATCTATTCACGCGCTGCCGGTGACATTAACACCAGCAACCCTGCGTGCCGCATTTGAAAAGGTGGAGTCGTTTAGCGTGTGAGATGAAGAGCATTAACAGCAGCGTGCGCCGCCTTTCCCACCATAGCGCGCATCCTGCCGCTCACGGAAGAATTCCTCATAGCTCATAGGTGCCTGGTCCGGATGTGTGACGCGCATATGCTCAACATAATTGTCGTAATCTGGCACGCCAATCATTAATCGGGCGGTTTGGCCTAAATATTTGCCGGCTTTTGAGAGCGTTTCAAACATAGTAATTCCCTGTCGTACAAACGCCCTCCCCGTTCAGGAGAGGGCTTATTGGTTAAGAGAATTTTAGTGCGCGCCTTTCGCCTGCGCCACAATCTCTTCAACATTCTCTGGCATCGGTTCGTACGGTGTTTCTTTCGATGTTGGTTTGTCCTCTTTCAGTGCTGCCAGCGCTGTTTTGATGGAGAACAGACCCAGTACCACCACGACAACCATGAAGAAGACAGTCAGCCCGGCGTCAAGACGGTTGTTAAACACCAGTTGCGTGAGCTGTGACTGAGTATACTGCGCCGGAATGTTACCGCTGTCGATCATAGCCTGAAACTTGTTAGCGATAGCCAGGAAACCAATTTTCGCATCAGGGCTAAACGCTTTCTGCCAGCCAGCGGTCAGCGTACAAATCAGCAGCCACGCCGTTGGTACCAGGGCTACCCATGCGTAACGCTGGCGCTTCATCTTGAACAAGACCACGGCACACAGCATCAGCGCCATACCTGCCAGCATCTGGTTGGCGATACCAAACAGCGGCCACAAAGTGTTGATACCACCTAATGGATCCACCACGCCCTGGTGCAGGAAGTAACCCCAGGCCAGTACGCATAGCGCTGTCGCCAGCAGGTTAGCAGGCAGCGAGTCGGTACGCTTCAGGCTCGGCGACACCACGCCCAGCAAGTCTTGCAGCATAAAGCGCGCGGCTCGTGTACCGGCATCAACCGCCGTCAGAATAAACAACGCCTCAAACAGAATGGCGAAGTGATACCAGAACGCAACATCCATCATGCCACCCAGCGCACCGTGCAGAATGTACGCCATCCCCACAGCCAGCGTTGGTGCACCACCTGCGCGGGAAATAATGGATTGCTCCCCGACCTCATTGGCGATTTGATGCAGAGTATCCGGGGTGATCGCAAAGCCCCAACTGCTCACTACCTGTGCTGCAGAAGCCACCACATCTACTGTACCCGCCGGAGCCAGCACCGCCATCGGGCTGTTCATCGCAAAGTAAACGCCCGGATCGATGATACAGGCGGAGACCAGCGCCATAATGGCGACAAAGGACTCCATCAACATCCCACCGTAGCCGATAAAACAGGCCTGCCCTTCATTCGCCAGCATCTTCGGCGTAGTACCGGAAGCGATCAGCGCATGGAAGCCAGACACCGCCCCGCAGGCAATAGTAATAAACAGGAACGGGAACAGGTTACCTGTCCACACCGGACCGGTACCGTCAACGAACTTGGTTAACGCAGGCATGGTCAGCGTCGGGCGCATGATCAAAATACCCACCGCCAGGCCAACAATCGTCCCGATTTTCAGGAAGGTAGAGAGGTAATCACGCGGAGCCAGCAGCAGCCATACCGGAAGCACGGCTGCCACAAAACCGTAGCCCACCAGCATCCAGGTCAGTTGCACGCCGGTAAAGTCAAAGTACGGTGCCCAGGTCGGGCTTTCAGCAACCCAACCGCCGGAAATAATGGCAAATACCAGGAACACCAGGCCAATGACTGACACTTCACCAATGCGACCTGGACGCAGATAGCGCAGATAAACGCCCATAAAGATCGCCAGCGGGATGGTGAACGCCACGGTGTAGGTTCCCCACGGGCTGTGAGTCAGCGCTTTGACGACGATCATCGCCAGTACCGCGAGGATAATCACCATAATCATGAAGCATGCCACCAGCGCAATAACGCCTGCCGTCGGCCCCATCTCTTCTTTCACCAGTTCGCCAAGGGAACGGCCATCGCGACGGGTTGAAACGAACAGCACCATAAAGTCCTGCACCGCGCCCGCCAGAACTACCCCGGCCAGCAGCCAGATCATCCCCGGCAGATAGCCCATCTGCGCCGCCAGCACCGGACCGACTAACGGACCTGCCCCGGCGATTGCCGCAAAATGGTGACCAAACAGCACTTTTTTATCGGTGGGAACATAATCCAGACCGTCGTTATGGCGTACGGCTGGCGTCATACGCGTCGGGTCAAGCGCCAGTACATTTTTAGCGATGTACAGGCCATAAAAACGATAGGCAATAAGATAGACACAGACCGACGCTACCACTATCCACAGCGCGTTGATCTGTTCACCACGGTTTAACGCAATATATCCCAGGGCAAATGCTCCCATGACGGAGAGCAATGTCCAGACGAGGTATTTCCCTGATTTGTTCATAGTTGTTATCCGTTTGCGTGTTCCAGAAAGATGTTACATTTTGTTTCTATAACATCTTTTCCGGATTTAACAACCTGACAACCACATAAACCCGAGACACTACTGACTATTTACATTGCATTGTTAACTAGATCACTTCATTTACCTGTTAACAATGCAATTTCATTTTACTCTGTCGGCAACTTCACCCCATCACCGCAGTTCCTAAACGACAGGTACAGCAGCGACGTCCCTGCTCATCAAAAATCACGATTTCCCAGCTTTGGTTTTGACGACCGAGATGCAACGGCTGGCAAACACCACGCACTTTTCCCTGCGAAACCGCGCGATGGTGCGTCGCGTTCAACTCCGTGCCCACCACACATTGTCCGTCGCGAGTCATCAGGTAGCCCGCCATCGATCCCAGCGTTTCCGCCAGCGCCGCCGACGCGCCACCATGCAGCAGACCAAACGGCTGATGGGTACGAGCATCCACCGGCATTTCGGCTTCCAGTACATCATCACCCAGTCGGGTATAGTTGATACCTAAATGCGCAACCAGCGTGTTCTGACTGGTTGCATTCAGTTCATCAAGGGTTAAATGTCGTTTCCAGATCATCGTCATGCTCCCAGCGTAGAGCCGCCGTCCACCACGATATCCTGCAAAGTAATATGGCTGGCCAGATCGGAGGCGAGGAATAAAATGGTGTTGGCAATTTCCTGCGGACGGGCGATTTTCCCTAACGGAATACCGAGCTTAAACTGCTCGCCAAACCCACGAATACGCTGCTGTTCGGCGTCATCACTGACCCACAACGTACGCTGCATATCAGTATCGGTCGATCCAGGAGAAACCACATTACAGCGCACACCGCTGCCTGCCAGTTCCAGACCGACAGTCAGTGCCAGGCTTTTCAGCGCGGCTTTTGACGCCCCATAAGCACTCATACCGATCCGCGACGTGTGCGCTGCATCAGAAGCTACGGTCACTATCGCCCCGCCCTGCTGGCGACGAAACTGCGCCATCGTCTGCTGAAACAGATTAAACGCGCCACCGACATTGACAGCAAACGTCTGCTGCCAGTCTTCCTGGCTCAGTGCGTCGGTTGGCCCCATACGCAAAATCCCAGCGGCATTGACCAGCACATCCAGCCGCTCACTCTTTTGCAACACGCGCTGACACACCTCAGCCACCTGCCCGGCATTTGCCACATCCAACACTTCAGTGGCAAACGGGTACACATCCTGAGAAAACTCACGATCAAACCCTGTTACCCGCGCACCGGCGTCAACAAACGCCAGTGCCGTGGTGTAACCAATACCTTTACCTGCGCCAGTCACCCAGACAGTTTTACCTGCGAAATCAAACCCGGCCATTACTTCACCTCGCGGGAAAGCAGTTTCCACCAGGCGTCAATCGTCGGATTTTTCGCCAGCATCACGAAGTCGATATCGCTATGCACTTTACGCCAGCGTGCCGCCAGCGCCATCATACGCACTGAATCCAGACCGTAGTCGATTAGATTTTCATCATCCATCGGCTCATCGGACTCATCCAGCAGCGGCAGAATAACGCTGCGTAGTGCCTCTTTACTGGTGGGAACAGGTGTCGGCAATAACTCCTGCGTCATCACCACGCGACCGGAACGCCCTGCCACATATTTCAGCGACATCATGTGTTCGTCACGACTAAAGTCCGCCAGCGCATCGGCCACCATAAACGGCTTGATATCGCGCATAAAGGCATCCGTTGCCGTAGTCATACACCCGATATGGGCATAAACGCCGGTAATAATCAGCTGATTACGTCCGGTCTCTTTCAGCATCTGTTCCAGCGGAGAGCGATGGAATGCGCTGTAACGCCATTTCACCAGAATGGTATCCGCTTCGTCCGGCGCCAGCGCATCAACGATTTTTTGCTGCTCAGGCGAGCGTGTCAGACCCGGTCCCCACATATCATTAAGCAGGGCCCGATCTTCATCGCTCTGATCTTTCGGCTGTGCGGTGTAATAGACGGGGATATTGTGTTCTTTGCAGTACTGGCGCAGCGCGGCGATGTTCGCCACCACCTGCTTCATCATCGGGCAATTTTCGCCCCAGAAGCTGATAAAGTAATCCTGCATATCGTGTACCAACAGCGCAGCACGCTCTGGTTCAAACGCCCAGTCGACTTTGTTCACCGGAACATCAAGCGCTGTGGGCAGTGCATAAGCCTGCAGTTTAGGAATCGCCATCTTTTATTCTCCTTCAGGCCAGTGAGCGTGATGCCAGCCACTGACGTAATTGTTTTTTATCCACTTTACCGACCGGGGTCAGCGGCAATGACTCAACGCACTCCACACGGTCCGGTAATTTGAACTCCGCCACGCCCTGCTCGCGCAGAAAACGACGTACCTGTACCGCACGCAGCGGCTCTTTAACCACCAGCCAGGCACAGCTTTTCTCACCCATCAGCTCATCATCCATACTGACCAGCGCAGCGTGGATCACCGCCGGATGACGCAGTAACAGGTTTTCAATCTCTTCCGCGGCGATCTTCTCCCCACCCCGGTTGATCTGATCTTTCTCACGCCCTTGCACGGTGATGTAACCATCCTGATCGATAGAGATCAGATCGCCGGAGCAATAAAACCCGTTAGCATCAAACGCGCTGGCATTGTGCTCGGGGCTTTTGAAATAACCACGGAAAGTGTACGGGCCACGCGTCATCAGGCGTCCTGTTTCGCCCTGTGGTAAAGGGTTACCATCAGCATCCGCTACCCAGACTTCATCATCCGGACACATTGGCCGCCCCTGGGTATTGATGATGCGTTCCGGGCTGTCGTCCAGACGGGTGTAGTTCACCAGCCCTTCCGCCATACCAAAGACCTGCTGCAACTGGCAGCCAATTTCCGCCGGGATACGTGCCGCCAGCGTTGCGGAAAGTCGCGCCCCCCCCACCTGAAGCAGCGTCAGGGAAGCCAGTTGCGCATTGCTGCCCCACTCTCCAATCGCCTGTAGCCAAAGACTCACCGCGGGCGGCACCAGCGCCGTAACGTTAACCTGATGCTTTTCGATCAGCGGGAAGCACAGCGTCGCGCTCGGATCGGCCGCCAGTACCACGGTTCCACCCGCCAGGAATACGCCCAGCGAACCTGGTGAACTCATGGCGTAGTTATGCGCCGCCGGAATAGCGCACAAATAGCGCGTTTGCTCAGTAAAATGACAAATCTCATTACTGCGACGCACGCTGTAGTAGTAATCGTTATGAGTACGCGGGATCAGCTTTGGTGTGCCGGTGGTACCACCGGAAAGCTGGAAATACGCCACTTCATCGGCAGGCGACGGCGTGGCGCTAAAATCAGCAGCAGGCTGGCTTATCGCATTTTGCAGGTTGTGCTCGCCCTCATCATTGAGCAACAGCACCACGCGCACGGAGTTGTGCTGCGCTACAAACGTGTTCAGAAAATCGTCACCGGCGAACAGCGCGTGCTGGCGATCGGCAATCAGCAGCGCCGGCTCAATTTGTGTCGCATAAGCATTAAGCTCAGTTCTCTGATGGCTGAATAATGCAAAAACGGGCGCAACACCCAGCTTAAGCAGCGCAAAGAAAGTGATATACAACTCGGCCACATTGCCCAACTGCACCAGCGCAGTTTCTCCGGGTTTGATCCCCTGACGACGCAGACTGCAGGCGAGATTGTCAGCCGCCTGGTTAAGCTGGCGGTAACTAAGATGGCGTTCCCCATCAATGACTGCCGTGTGATCGCTGTCGGCATGGCGGGTTAAAATGTCAGTCAGTGGCAGATCCTGCCAGTAGCCTTTTTCACGGTAGCGACGGGCAAATTCTTCCGGCCAACGGGTGAAAGGAATACTCATCATCACTCCTTAGAGCCTGTCAATAAGGCGTATATTGTTGCAGCCAGTTTGCCCCTGGGCAGTGCTCACAATCCTCACGTACTACAAGTACGATCCGGTTGCTCCGCGCTGTCCGTGTCCAAACTGGCAAATAAAATAACCTGATGGACCAGGCTCTTAATGCAGTCCAAAAACATTCAACATAGTCGAAAGCTTGGCGCCAGTTTCGCGCCACTCCGCAACAGGAGATGAGGCAGGGACAATTCCGGCACCAGCGAAGAAACGCACCTGATTGCGCAGCAGTTTCGCGCAACGGATCGTGACCACCCATTCGCCATTACCTTCGGCATCACACCAACCGACGATGCCGCCAAACAGTTCACGGTCAAATGGCTCCAGTTCAGCGATCAATTTCGTGGCGACCTGATGCGGGAAGCCGCTCAGCGCAGGTGTTGGGTGCAGCAGGCATGCCAGCGTCAGCGCATTCTCCTGGGCGTTGGCTTTACCTTCAAACGGTGTACCGAGGTGCCAAAGCGTTGGTGTCGTCACCAGTTGAGGAGATGACGGGAGTTGCAGTTCACTACTGCGTTCGCGCAAAACCGTTTTCATCGCCTGCGTCACCAGTTCATGTTCATGTCGGTCTTTCTCGGAGGCCAGCAGGCGGATACCCGCTTCCCGATCCAGTACATCATCCGGCTGACGACGAGCAGAACCCGCCAGCGGCAGTGAGCTAAAATGTTCGCCTTCTTTACGTAACAGCAATTCAGGGCTGGCACCAAGCAGGACGCCACCATCTTCTAATGGCACATGGAAGTTGTAGCTCGCCGGATTTTGCGCCACCAGACGTTCCAGCAGCGCACCGCTGTCAATGACAGCATCCGTCTCGATATCGATCAGGCGTGACAGCACCACTTTGTCAACTTCCGGAGTTGCCGTCAGCGCTGCCGCCCGGGAAACCATCTGTTCAAAAAAGTCCTGTTCCGGGATCGATTTACGCTCAATGACGCTCAGTGACTGATGCGCGGTAAAGTAACGTGATGATTTTTGCTTCTCCGTGCGGGAGAAAGTCTGCCATGACTCAGGAATAAACAGTGATGACGGCTGGCGGGTGTCAAAAGGAATAGCTCCAACCATGATGGGGTTTGCGATACCGTGCGATTTAGCATCGGCAAACAGTGCGTGCATTTTCTGTTGGAAAGGGCTGTCTGGCGAATCGCCATCAATTGCCGGTTCCGCATAGCGGGCAAAGCATCCTGACGTCGTAAAGCTACGATACGGCGACATAAAGAAAAAATTGTCGGGAGCGAGAGTTGCCATAGTCTGCGTTTTTTCCTCGGCCAGTGACGTATCCATATCATCCTCCAAAAAATGATAAAGGTTTTAATAATGATTATCATTTATATTTTCGGTCGCTAACCTAAAAGCAAAGCGACAGCATGTCAACTCTTGCGGTAGCACAATGTGCGACTTAGGCTTGCATACCTGTCCCGTAACAATGAAAATGAGAAGCATTAACTACATTGATAACAGGAAGCTTATTTGTGAGACTCCCCGCTTTTTACCGCACTGCGCTCTTACTGGTTGGACTGTCTATTTCAGGAATTTCTTTAAGTCATGCCGCTGACTGGCCGCGTCAGGTTACCGACAGCCGGGGGACGCACACGTTGGAACAAAAGCCTCAACGTATTGTTTCCACCAGCGTCACTCTGACCGGCTCTCTGCTGGCCATTGATGCGCCCATCATCGCCAGCGGCGCTACCACGCCAAACAATCGCATTGGTGACGCTCAGGGATTTTTACGCCAGTGGAGTGACGTGGCAAAAGCCCGCAAGCTGAGCCGCCTGTATATTGGTGAACCGAGCGCCGAAGCCGTTGCGGCACAAATGCCCGACCTGATTCTGATCAGCGCCACCGGAGGAGATTCCGCTCTCGCGCTCTACGATCAACTTTCCACCATTGCCCCAACGCTTATCATTAATTACGACGACAAAAGCTGGCAATCACTGCTGACGCAGTTAGGTGAAATCACCGGTCATGAGGAACAGGCAGCGGCGCGTATTGCCGAGTTTGATAAACAACTGCTGGCGGTCAAACAGCGTATTACCCTGCCGCCGCAGCCTGTTAGCGCACTGGTGTATACCGCTGCCGCGCATAGCGCCAATCTGTGGACACCAGAGTCTGCGCAGGGCAAGCTGATGGAACAATTGGGATTCACACTGGCACCACTGCCTGCCGGACTGCACACCAGCCAGAGCCAGGGTAAACGTCACGATATCATCCAGCTTGGTGGTGAAAACCTGGCGACAGGTCTGAACGGTGAAGCGTTGTTTCTGTTTGCGGGAGACAGCAAAGACGCTGACGCCATTTACGCGAATCCCCTGCTTGCACACCTGCCTGCAGTGCAAAATAAACGCGTTTACGCGCTGGGAACCGAAACATTCCGTCTGGATTACTACAGCGCCACACTGTTACTACAACGTCTCGCTGCACTGTTTAGTTAAGTCGAAGCCGCTTTACATCATTGCCGGGTGAAGGCTTTGCCTTACCCGGCTTAGGGCACAGGTCAGATAAACCCTCAGGCGATATCGGGTTCTGGCGGTGCCTGACGGAATCGACGTAGTTCCCCCAGTAACAGCAGCAATAACAGGCCAACAATTACCAGACCAAATCCACTGACGCTCGCCGATGCTACCGGCGTCATCATCGCGCCCAGGCCGCCTAACAGCGCCGCACCAATGGCATCTCCGGTCACATTTTGCGCGGTCCACAAACCGTTAATTCTCCCGAGCATCGCTTCCGGCGTCTGCGTCTGTAACATCGTGTACTGCAACAGAGAACTGACCGCACTCAGCCAGCCGAACAGCGCGAGGCAGATAACGCCCAGCGCCCAGACCGGCATCAACGCAAACAATCCGATGGCGAAGAAAGAGGCCACGGTAGAGGCCAGCATGATTAAACCAGGGCGAACGCTGTGCGCCAGTTGCCCACTGGTCAATGCCCCCACTGCGGCACCCAGCGGAATGGCGGCATACAGCAGACCAATCTGTGCGGCAGACATCTGCCAGCCGATGGCCAGCGCGGGGTAAAGGACACGCACCGCACTGGCCATCGTCAGAAGGCCGCCAAGCAACGCAATGCCGCCGATCAGCGGGCTGGCGAGCAGAAAGCGAAACGCCGCCAGCAGCGATTTGAGCGGGTGTTCACGTGGTTGCGGTGGCGGTGGCAATGCAGGAAGACTGAGCAGCGGCAGCAAGGTAATAAAGGTTCCCGCGGCTGCCAAACCATAGTTCCACTCAACGCCGCCGGTGGCGAGTAATACCCCGCCAATCATCGGTGAAATAACCGACCCGAGACGTACCGTTAGCATGGTAATCGCCCCGGCCTGCATCAGATTTTCACGCCCAACCAGCGCTGGAGTCGCCGCCAGCAGCGCCGTCACACCCAGCGAGGCAAAAAAACCGTCCCATAAGCCCAGAATATAAATAGCCAGCAGTGAAGGCTCCGGGAGTAGCGCATTCAGGCACAGACCAATAAACCCGATACCACAGGTTCCGCGTGCCAGCAGGATCACCTTTTTGCGCTCATAACGATCGGCCAGTACACCACCAACCATCAGACCAATAAACATTGCGCTACCGGTTAACGTCACCGACAGACCGACCTGCCAGGTAGACTGGGTCATCATCTGGATCTGTACCGGAACCGCGACGCCGAGTAGTCCCAGAGAGACGATGGAAATAAAACGAGCAAGGAAGACTGCGCGAAATGCAGGATGAGTCTTTAACAGGCTGAGATTTAGCAGCCAGGGTTTTCTATTCATTACAAAGCCTTAAGATACATGCTCTCATTGAGGTCGCAGCCTGAAGAATGAGGTGCATACCTGTTTTTTTAAATATCCATTCTGTGGCTGCACATGCTAACATACCCAAATAAGATCGATAACGATAATTACTATCATTATCAGGGAAGTTGATATGTCATGCTCTGTTTCCGTGACACGCGCCTTTGCCGTGCCCGGACTATTGTTATTACTTGTTCTCTCCACCGCATTAAGTCTGGTTATTGGCGCCAGGTCGATACCCGCGTCTGTGGTTCTGGATGCGCTGACCGGCACCTGTCAAAGTGCTGATTGCACCATCGTGCTGGATGCGCGACTTCCGCGCACGCTGGCAGGACTCCTTGCAGGCGGTGCGCTGGGATTGGCTGGCGCATTAATGCAGACGCTCACACGTAACCCACTTGCCGATCCAGGCATTCTCGGTGTCAATTCCGGGGCCAGCTTTGCCATTGTGCTGGGTGCATCGCTGTTCGGTTTTTCCTCCCCGCAAGAGCAGTTGCTGATGGCCTTTTCCGGAGCGCTGGCCGCGTCGCTGATTGTGGCATTTACCGGCAGTCAGGGTGGAGGACAGTTAAGCCCGGTGCGTCTGACGCTGGCAGGTGTCGCGCTGGGGGCAGTGCTGGAGGGATTATCCAGCGGTATCGCCCTGCTCAACCCGGACGTCTATGATCAGCTGCGTTTCTGGCAAGCGGGATCGCTGGATATTCGTAGCCTGCAAACGTTGAAAGTGGTGCTGGCTCCGGTGCTTATTGCCGGTGCTGTCGCGTTGTTTCTGAGCCGTTCCCTGAATAGCCTGAGCCTGGGAAGCGATACCGCTACCGCGTTGGGCAGCAAAGTCGCCCGCACCCAACTTATAGGTCTGTTGGTGATTACCGTACTGTGCGGTAGCGCAACCGCTATTGTCGGTCCTATCGCCTTTATCGGCCTGATGATGCCACATATGGCACGCTGGCTGGTGGGAGCCGATCATCGCTGGTCGCTACCAGTGACCCTACTCGCAACCCCCTCTTTGCTGCTGATTGCCGATATCATCGGTCGTCTGATTGTCCCCGGCGAATTGCGCGTCTCCGTAGTCAGCGCGTTTATCGGCGCACCGGTACTGATCTTCCTGGTCCGGCGTAAACAACGCGGAGGTGGTGCATGATGCATTTTCCCCGCAGATTACTTATCAGTTGTCTGCTGCTGATTGTGGGCTGCCTCGCAGTCGGATTGTGGAGCCTACGTAGCGGCGTCGTAACGCTGGAAACCCAACAGATTATTGCCGCTCTGCTGGGCGATGCGCCGCGCAGCATTACACTGGTTGTGACCGAATGGCGTTTACCGCGCGTATTGATGGCGCTGTTGATTGGTGCGGCCCTGGGCGTTAGCGGCGCGATATTCCAGTCGCTGATGCGTAACCCACTGGGCAGTCCGGACGTAATGGGCTTCAATACCGGAGCCTGGAGCGGTGTTCTGGTAGCAATGGTGTTATTTGGTCAGCATCTTACCGCTATCGCGCTGGCGGCGATGCTCGGCGGGATCCTGACCTCACTGGTGGTCTGGGCGCTGGCATGGCGTAATGGTATCGACACTTTCCGACTTATCATTATCGGTATCGGCATTCGTGCCATGCTGGTGGCGTTTAATACCTGGCTGCTGCTGAAGGCGTCTTTAGAAACCGCGTTGACGGCTGGATTGTGGAACGCCGGATCGCTCAACGGTCTGACCTGGGCTAAAACCTGGCCTTCTGCACCGCTGATTATCGTGATGTTGGTATGTGCCGCACTGCTGGTGCGCCGTCTGCGCTTGTTAGAAATGGGCGATGACAGCGCCTGCGCGCTGGGAGTCAGCGTAGAACGCTCGCGTCTGATGATGATGCTGGTTGCGGTTGTTCTGACCGCTGCAGCCACTGCGCTGGCTGGCCCAATTTCTTTTATTGCACTTGTCGCACCGCATATTGCCCGCCGGCTTAGCGGCACGGCACGTTGGGGATTAACCCAGTCAGCACTGTGCGGAGCGTTGCTACTGCTGATGGCCGATTTATGCGCCCAACAGCTATTTATGCCTTATCAGCTTCCGGTTGGCGTTGTCACCGTAAGCCTCGGCGGTATTTATCTTATCGTCTTGTTAATTCAGGAGTCCCGCAAAAAATGACCGAATCAGTAGCCCGTTTGCGTGGCGACCAGTTAACGCTGGGTTATGGCAAATTTACCGTGGCAGAAAACCTTAATGTATCAATTCCCGACGGCCACTTTACCGCAATAATTGGCCCTAACGGCTGCGGTAAGTCGACGCTGTTACGCACGTTAAGCCGCCTGATGACGCCTGAACACGGCAAGGTCTGGCTGGACGGGGAGCATATTCAGCACTACGCCAGTAAAGAGGTCGCGCGCAGAATTGGTCTGTTAGCACAAAACGCCACCACGCCTGGCGATATTACCGTACAGGAGCTGGTTGCCCGCGGTCGCTACCCGCATCAGCCGTTATTTACCCGTTGGCGCCAAGAAGATGAAAACGCAGTGGCAAATGCTATGCAAGCCACGGGCATCACCCACCTGGCGGCACAAAGTGTGGATACCCTTTCCGGTGGACAGCGTCAGCGCGCATGGATAGCGATGGTGCTGGCACAGGAAACATCCATTATGTTGCTTGATGAGCCAACCACCTGGCTGGATATCAGCCATCAGATCGATCTGCTGGAACTGCTGAGCGAGCTAAATCGTGAGAAAGGATATACGCTGGCCGCTGTTCTGCACGACCTTAATCAGGCCTGTCGCTATGCCACGCACCTGATTGCACTTCGTGATGGAAAAATCATTGCCGAGGGTGCGCCAAAAGAGATTGTCACGGCGGAACTCATCGAAAAAATCTATGGATTGCGTTGTATGATTATTGATGATCCCGTTGCAGGAACACCGTTAGTAGTGCCGCTTGGGCGCAAGAAATAACGGGATGTAGTGTATGGCGACATTTCTGCCGCCATACAAAATCACTCACACCAACGACTGCCCCAGGAATTCTGCATTGTGTTTACGATGCATCATGGCATGGCTCAGCAACACCCCACCGCACGCTATCATTCCACCAAGCAAAGCTGCCAGAATAATGATCATCGATTTAGCCGGTCCATCTTTTTTCACCGGTAGTGAAGGTGAACGTTGATATTTAAACGGCGTAAAATTGACGTCATTCACATTCGTCGATAACAGCTGTTCAACGTGATATTGGCGATTACGTAATTCACCGTTAATTTCCGCAACATCTGTTACCGATTTTTCTATTTCTAATTTACGCGTAATGCCATCAGCACCCAATGAAATAGAGAAATCAGGGTCATCCTTCACCGCCTGGCCATTGCTGTAAACGGGTTTTTTAATTCCCGCAGCATTAGCAATCTCCAGCGAGTAGTTTAGTCGCTGAATATTCGCTTCCAGTTGATTCTTGAGCCTTACCCGATCCATTTCGAGTCTTTCTTTCTCAAAGCTGGTTTTAATGGCCAGTTTGTTGCGAATATCCTCAAGCGTTTCTTTCTCAGTAAGATCGGAAATGTACTGGATATAGCCGGTCAGTACCGCCTGTGCTTCTTCTGCTAATGGTGCAGTAAAACTCAACGTCCATGCGGTATAGAGCGCGGTTTCATTTTTTTTACTCAAATTGCTGTCAACCGCTGTCATTTTTTCACTGAGCCTTACGATCGCCCGATGAAGATCCATTTCGTCGAAATCGGCACCCTTCAATTGTTCTAATACATAGGGTGAAGAGCGCAGATATTCTTCCAAAAGTAATGGAGACTGGAATTTTTTGATAAACAGGTTAAACACATCCCCACGACTGACGCTAATGTCCATGTCGAGCACACGTAATTTGGTTAACGTATTCTCAAGTTCCTGCCACTGAACAGGTTCTGCTGGCGTTACAACCGCCTCGCTGGTCCATTTTTGAGGAAGCAGAAAAGACACCAGAAGGCCTATGCAGGCAAATGCGAAAACGGTAGCGATGATTTTCGTCCTGGCTCGCCATAAAATCTCGATCAGGCCCACTAAATCAATTTCATTTCCATTTACTGTGGTTTGAGGATAAGCAGTGAATTCCGAATCTCTATCTTGCTTTATATTGAGTGATGACATTCTGTATAACCTGAAATCTTTGCCAAAAGAAAAATACTTCCTTAGCCGGAGTCTAACAGCTACTCAGAATTATCTGAAACAATCTTTACACGTAAATGCCTACCAAATGTTGTATTAGAAATTAATATCCTTTCCATTTACGTTTGAGACAAACAAAAAAACACACAAATTAATAACATATTTTTTACATCATGGATTTATTCAAATACCTCCCCCCAAAATTATTCGAGTTGCTTGAAGCCAGCAACTTATCGAACCCCCAGTCACTTACCTGATAAGCGACTGGGGTAACCAACACCCAAACAACTTGAAGTATGACGGGTATCTATCGCAATGCTGATTTGTTTACCGCTTATTGATCAACGCATTTATAACGGGACCTATCCTTTCAAATGCTGTCGGGGAAATAATATCGACATGCGCACAATCCTGGCTATATACCGCTAACTCCCCAACCCACGGAGCCCAGACTGTTTGCGGATCGGCCTGGCGCGTTTTCTCGGCGACAAATAACGTTGCTCTGCCATCAAATTTTGCGCTGTGCGCCGTAGTTAACAAACGAACCGCATCGGCGTAATTACCTTCGATAGCGCTGAATAATGCCTCCGAAGCATTCCCTTGTTGTGCAGCAAGAAAGGCCTCACGCTCACGATCGATTTCCGCCAGCACGGCAGGATCCAATCCATTAGCCTCTTTTTCCTGCCAGTTTTGCGTCTCCGGTGGCCAGGTATCCAGCAGACCAAGGAACGCGACGGTTTCCCCCCGGGCTCGCAAACGCGCCGCAATACCCTGCGCCAGCGTGCCACCCAACGAGTAGCCCAACAAATAGTAGGGACCATGAGGCTGTTGGCGCAGTAGCGTTGCCAGATGATGTTCACAGACCTCGTCGAGGTTTTCCGCCGTCTGCATTGGCCCATTCGGTCGCGGCGACTGGATGCCAATAATTGACCACTGCGACGTGAGATAACGTGACAGCACGCTAAATTGCCAGGCAAAGCCCGATGCCGGATGGAAGCAGAACAGCGTCGGACCATGACTCTCGCGCAACGGTAGCAGCGCTTCAAACCCCAGGCGCTGCGACTGTTCGTCATCAGCGCCGTCCAGCAATGCGCTCAGTTGTCCGACTGTGGAGGCAACCATAATCTGCCCCGGCGTAACCTGACGCGCAAAGAGCTGGCTCAGCTGCGCTGCCAGCTTCATTGCCAGCAACGAATGGCCACCAAGCGCAAAGAAGTCAGCGTCAACATCATTGACCTCACAGGCCAGCAAAGCTGAGAAGGCCTGGGCAATCATTGATTCCGTGCCAGGCTGCGGCGCGCGTCCTGGCGTTCGAGCCGCTAACTGCGGCATTGGCAGCGCTTTACGATCCAGCTTACCGTTAGCGCTAAGCGGCAATTCAGCCAGTTGTAACAGGACCGTCGGCACCATATGCGCAGGCAGTTTCTCGCGCAGACGCTCCTGCAAGGCAGGAATATCTAATGGTAAACCCGATTGAGACACCAGATATCCCACCAATTGTCGCGCATCGCCACCTGTCGCCGCTGCCTGGTTGAACACGCAGGCATGGGTAACAGCATGTTCAACATCGGGTAGCATCTGCATCACCCGGTCAATCTCGCCCAGCTCAATGCGCTGCCCGCGAATTTTTAGCTGGTCATCACTACGCCCAAGATACTCAACCGCTCCAGACTCAAGCCAGCGCGCCACGTCACCGGTACGATACATACGTTCACCCGGCGCAAACGGATCGGCGATAAAACGGCTCGCCGTCAGATCCGGTCGACCCAGATACCCTTGCGCCAGTTGGATCCCCGTCAGATACAGATCCCCCGCTACGCCGACAGGCACCGGGCGCATCATGGCGTCGAGGATCCGCAAGCCGGTGTTCCAGACCGGATAGCCAATCGGCACGCTGTTGCCGGTCACTGCGGCGAGTTCTTCACCCCAGGCCGGATACCAGCTCACATCGACTGCTGCTTCAGTTGGACCGTACAAATTGTGCAGCGGAGCATGCGTCAGTTGTTCCCACTCGCGGCATAACTCTGCCGGCAGGGCTTCACCGCTGCAGAATACCTGTTTCAGCGTGGCGCAGCTCTCCCGCGCCGTTTCCGGCGTCAGCGAAGCGACAAAAGCCGCCAGCATTGACGGCACAAAGTGCGTTGTCGTTATGCCATATTGCGCAAAGAAATGTTGCATCGCTATCGGGTCACGGTGAGCCTCAGGCTCAGCCATCACCAGTTTTGCACCGGCAATAAATGGCCAGAAAAACTCCCATACCGAAACATCAAAACTGCATGGCGTTTTTTGCGCCACCACATCGTCTGCCGTCAGCGGATAGTGATTTTGCATCCATAGCAGGCGGTTAACGATAGCGGTCTGCCCTACCATCACCCCCTTTGGTCTACCCGTCGATCCGGAGGTGAAAATGATATAGGCCGTATGGCCTGGTTGTGATAACGCCAATGGCGTGCAATCGCGCGCTGGCAGAGGCGCGTTGTAGCACAGGCTTTCCAGCCCAGGAATATCGCTAAAGCGCGCCAGCTGTTCATCGGTAGTGATTAACAGCGTGGGTTTAGCGTCTTCCAGCATCATCCGCAGACGATCGTCCGGATATCCGGTATCAAGCGGTAGCCAGGCGGCTCCGGCTTCGACAATACCGTGCAGCGCCAGGGTAAGGAAAACGGAACGTGGTAAGGCCACCGCCACGCTGTCTCCCGGCCGCACGCCGTGTTCGCGCAGAAGTTTTGCCAACGCAACCACCTGCTGGCGCATTTCGCGATAGCTGAACTGATAGCGGGCATCGGCCAGCGCCGGGGCATCCGGTGTTTTATCGCTTTGTGTCGCAATCAGCGCACTTAGCGTAGTGGACGGGATCTCAACTTCAGTATCGTTAATCTTCGCCAGCTGTGCGTGTTCTGTCGGCAGCAGCATCTCTGCCTCGCCGCAGCACAGCGCCGGATTTTCAGCAAACTGGTCGATAAGACCTGCTAAACGCGAGGCATGCTGTGTCAGCGTGGCTTCATCGTAGCGCTGTTTATTTGCCAGGATTTCAATGCTCAGGCCACCATTTTCATCCGGAAATAGCGCCAGTTCGAGATCGTTAACCGGCCCCGTCGCCAGCGTATGGGTTTGCGCCTGTACACCGGGAATGTCTAACTGATAGTCGAAAATTTTCACGTTCAGTACAGGACCAAACAACGGCTCCTCACCGGCGGCTCGCCCGCTGTCACGCACAATTTGCTCCGCATCGTAGCGCTGATGTCGGCGCATTTTCTTTAGCTGCCCGGCAAGGCGTTTCGCCAGTTCAGGCAGGCTTTCCGCCGCATCAAGACTGACGCCGAATGGCAGAACATTCAGTACCGGACCGGTTGCCGTTAACGCTGCTGACCCCATGCGTCGCATGAAGATAAACCCGGCGGCATAATCCATCCGGCTGCATAAACGTCCCAGCCATAATGCAACCAGAGCCAGTGCTAAATCCGCGCGCTGAACGTCGGGCATACGAGCGGCAAGCTGACGG
>NZ_CAWLWU010000002.1:1019427-1115805 GCF_963864895.1 Citrobacter sp. S-77 | reverse complement strand
GAGCGGCAAGCTGACGGAATGAGCCGTCAGGTGCTGACAATTTCATGCGAATAATATCCGCAGTGGTCGCCCGTCCCGGCAGCGGTTTACTTGACAGCGATGCCGGCGGCGGTAACTGCCGTCTCTGCTCGTTCCAGAAAGCGCCATCGCGTAGATACGCGTCACTGTCGCGATATTGTTGATACTCTTCCACCACTTCGACAAATGGCGTAAAAGGCGAGTCAAGCGTCTTTTCGCCACGCTGCCATGCGCTGTAGATTGCGACTATATGGCGGGTAATTGCCGGGAAACTGAAGCCATCGACCAGCAAGTGATGGTAACGCTGATACCAATACCAGCGGTTATCTTCCACCTGAATGAGCTGATGAAAGACCAGCGATTTCCCACTATCGACGCGTAAGTCCTGCTGCAGATCGGCCTGCATTAACGCGCATGCAGCCTCATGCGGAGCGGATTTCCCGCGCAGATCGATAATCTCAGGTTCGGCAAAAGTCAGAGCAGGATCAACCCATTGCCAAACATCACCGTTATCTTCAGTAAAGCGCATGCGTAGAGTATCGGCATGCTGCTGTCCCGCAACTACGGCCTTCGCCAGCAACGGCGCATTCAGTTCCCCGGTTAATTCTACGTAGTGCGCTACGCTCCATGCCGAGGGTAATGTGGAGAGTTTTTCTGCCATCCAGATACCCGGCTGAGCCGCAACTAACGGTAAACGCTGAGTCATTCTGCCTCCTGTCGATCGGCATAATTTGCAGGCGTCAGCGTGGTCCAGTGCGCCTCCAGCCATTGTTGACATACTTCCTGAGATTGCGGTTCGCATATAACCTGCCAGCCAACAGGAAGTGAGCACTGCTGCGGCCAAAGGCTAAACTGACGTTGTGGGTTTTGCAGAATGTAAAACTGCCCCTGCGGGTTATCGAAGGGATTACTGAATTCCATACTCAACTCCTGTCGTGGAACATCGTCCGGTTAAATCGTGTCGATAAGCGGTTGCCAGAGCGTCATCAGCCCCTGCATCAATCCGCCGCGCCAGCAAAGCGCATCGTGTCCACCATCAACCTGACGCCAGAAAAAAGACCGTGAATCGGGAGGGAACTGGGCGTAAAGCCTCTGATTCGCGCAAAAAATAATCGGTTCGCGAGTACCGGCTTCCAGAACAATACGCAGGCCCCGAGCGCTTAACGCTCCCGCCTTTAGTTGTTCAATAATCACCCCATCCTGATGACTATCACGATGAGGCCACCAGTAGGAGCCGGACTGGCTGAGCACGCAGCCAAAACGTTCGGGCCAGGTCAATCCGGCGTACATCGATGACAATCCGCCAAAACTTTGCCCGGCCACCACGGTGCGCTGCGGGTCATCGCTGAACGCGGTAGTCGCCTTCACCAGTGGCAGCAACTCCTGCTGTACTGCCAACCAAAAATCAGCATTACACGGCAACTCATGGCTGCGATGAGACGTGTCGATGGCATCGATCAGGAGATAAACGGCAGCTGGAAGCTGATTGCGCTGAGTAAGTGAAGTCAGTGCTGGCCAGACGGGCATACTTTGCGCCCAAAACTGGCCATCCAGCAGAATAGCGAGCGGGCGATCCTCAGGGCTGGCCTCGCCAGTGGTAAATACCCACACGCGTCGCGTATTACCCAGCCGTGTGCTACGCCATTGCAGGCATATCGCGGGTGAGTCAGGGGTTTCAGGATAATCCCAGCCTGGCTGGACGGGCGCATCAGGCATTTCCAGCGCCGAAACCGCATGACCACGCCCGCCTTGCCAGCTTTGGGGATTGAGGGGATCGGCAATCGCCTGCGGCAACAGTTGGCGCCAACCTTCCCGAAGAGTCGCTCTGTCTGGCGTATCACCAACAGATAACGCGGCAAAAATATCGTTTCGTTCAGAGGGGATAAAGCAGTAGCTACCGCGCCAGTGAGCGCTCATAGTGGTGCTCCAGCACCAAACATTTGTACCATCAATGCGTTGCATCGACTGGGGAATGGCATTTTGATGGTGATCGGTCACACCGGTAATGTAGACCCACACATGACGAATTGCCGACGTTTTCTCCGTTCCCTGCGGATCACGCCACCAAAAGGTCACACGGTAATCACCGCTATCCTCGCGCACCCACTCAGGGCCTTGTTTTGACTGCCACCACGCTTCGCTTCCCATCATTAACGTCGTCACCGTCATAACCCCATGTTTATTGTGCAATTTTTTATTTAGGCGTGAAATATATTGATAATATTATTGATAACTATTTGCATTTGCAATAGCGTATTACCGCGCTGTGGGAAGCGCGCGCATTATTTCACCACTTATAAACCGACCTGGCGCTGCGAACTTTTCTGGAATGGATAGTTTTCGCAGATGCGGGCGACATCAGGCCTGGTGCTTCAAAACGGCACATTGGTACTCGTGGCTAAAAGAAAGCAGGACATACAATGAACAACAAGATTCATTCACTGGCCTTATTGGTCAATTTAGGTATTTACGGGGTAGCACTGCCAGCAATGGCAGAAGATAACACCGACAGCGCCGCCGTCTCTCATGAAGACACCATCGTCGTCACTGCTGCCCAACAGAACCTGCAGGCGCCAGGCGTTTCAACCATCACTGCTGATGAAATCCGTAAGAATCCTCCCGCTCGCGATGTCTCGGAAATCATCCGTACCATGCCTGGTGTTAACCTGACCGGTAACTCAACCAGCGGTCAGCGAGGTAACAACCGTCAGATCGATATTCGCGGTATGGGACCAGAAAACACCCTGATCCTGATCGACGGTAAGCCAGTCACCAGCCGCAACTCCGTACGTCAGGGCTGGCGCGGCGAGCGCGATACCCGTGGTGATACCTCCTGGGTACCCCCGGAAATGATTGAGCGCATTGAAGTACTGCGTGGCCCTGCTGCTGCACGCTACGGCAACGGTGCGGCGGGCGGCGTGGTGAATATCATCACCAAAAAAGGCAGCAACGAATGGCACGGTTCCTGGGATACCTATTTCAACGCCCCGGAACACAAAGACGAAGGCTCGACCAAACGTACCACCTTTAGCCTTAATGGCCCGATGGGTGGGGATTTCAGCTTCCGCCTGTACGGTAATCTCGATAAAACCCAGGCCGACGCATGGGATATCAACCAGGGACATCAGTCAGAGCGTACCGGCACCTATGCCAACACGTTACCTGCCGGTCGCGAAGGTGTGATCAACAAAGACATCAACGGCGTTGTACGCTGGGATTTCGCTCCACTCCAGTCACTGGAACTTGAAGCCGGGTATAGCCGCCAGGGCAACCTGTACGCTGGCGACACCCAAAACACCAACACCAACCAACTGGTGAAAGATAACTACGGTAAAGAGACCAATCGTCTGTACCGTCAAAACTACTCCCTGACCTGGAACGGCGGCTGGGATAACGGCGTTACCACCAGCAACTGGGTGCAGTATGAACATACGCGTAACTCCCGTACGCCGGAAGGTTTAGCCGGGGGTACAGAAGGGATCTTTGACCCGAACGCATCGCAAAAATATGTTGATGCCGATCTGAACGATGTCATGCTGCACAGTGAAATCAGTATTCCGCTGGATCTGCTGGTTAACCAAAATCTGACGCTCGGTACCGAATGGAACCAACAGCGTATGAAAGACATGCTGTCCAACTCGCAAACCTTTATGGGCGGCAACATCCCTGGCTTCAACAGCACCGATCGTAGCCCGTATTCCAAAGCGGAAATTTTCTCCCTGTTTGCTGAAAACAATATGGAGCTGACCGACAGCACCATGCTGACCCCGGGCCTGCGTTTCGACCATCACAGCATTGTGGGCGATAACTGGAGTCCTTCTCTGAACCTGTCACAAGGTCTGGGTGATGACTTTACCCTGAAAATGGGGATCGCTCGCGCCTACAAGGCACCAAGCCTGTACCAGCTCAACCCGAACTATATTCTGTACAGTAAAGGTCAGGGTTGCTATGCCACCGGAGCCGCCAGCGGCATTGGTTGCTATATGATGGGCAACGATGATCTAAAAGCAGAAACCAGTATCAACAAAGAGATTGGCCTGGAGTTCAAGCGCGATGGCTGGCTGGCCGGCGTAACCTGGTTCCGCAACGATTACCGTAACAAGATCGAAGCCGGTACCACGCCATTTGACAGAACGTCCATCACCAATAAAGGCAAGACAACTTACACCGATATCTATCAGTGGGAGAACGTGCCTAAAGCGGTGGTCGAAGGTCTGGAAGGGACGTTGAACGTACCAGTGAGCGAAACCGTTAACTGGACGAACAACATCACTTACATGCTGCAAAGCAAGAATAAAGAGACCGGCGAGCGCCTGTCGATTATTCCAGAATATACGCTGAACTCTACCTTAAGCTGGCAGGCTCGCGAAGATTTGTCATTGCAGTCTACCTTCACCTGGTATGGCAAACAGCAGCCGAAAAAATACGATTACCAGGGTAAACCGGTTACCGGCAGCTCCGCAAATGAGGTGAGTCCGTACAGCATTGTCGGCCTGAGCGCGACCTGGGATGTGATGAAAAATGTCAGCCTGACCGGCGGCGTGGATAACGTCTTCGACAAACGTTTGTGGCGTGCAGGTAATGCCCAAACCACTGGCAGCACGACCGACGTTTCTTATATGGCAGGTGCAGGTGCGTACACCTATAACGAGCCGGGTCGTACGTGGTACATGAGCGTTAACACGCGCTTCTGATAATATTTTTCCCTCTCCTCCTGGTGAGGAGAGGGAATTTGTCAAAGACAATGCGCACAACACACACACCACTTCCCTTTGCAGACCACACGCTGCATCTTGTCGAATTTGAGCCCGACAGCTTTCACGAGCACGATTTACTCTGGCTCCCCCATCACGCACAGCTAATCTCTGCCGGACGGAAGCGAAAATCAGAACACCTGGCGGGGCGTATTGCCGCAGTCCATGCCCTGCGTGAATATGGCATCAAAAACATCCCCGGCATCGGCGACCGTCGCCAGCCCCTGTGGCCAGAAAGTTTGTTTGGCAGTATCAGTCATTGCGAACACACGGCGCTTGCCGTCGTATCTTCATATCCGGTTGGCGTGGATATGGAACGCATTTTTACGCCACAAACCGCAGCGGAGCTGGCAAGCAGCATAGTGACTGATAAAGAAAAAGCATGGATGGTAGAGAGTGGACTGCCCTTTGAACAGGCGCTCACACTGGCTTTTTCCGCCAAAGAGAGCGCCTTCAAAGCGACCCCAGCTTTACAACAGGTAAACGCCGGGTTTTTGCAATATCAAATTGTCAGCGTTCAGAAACAGCAGTTGCTCCTGCTGACACCCGCCCGGACATACCGTGTGCAGTGGCTGTTTTCAGACAGCCACGTTATCTCCCTGGCGACAGATTAGTATTCAAAGTATTTCACGTGCCAGAGTGGCAATCGCCTGCGCGTCAAATCCGTGGTACTGACGCAGCCAGCCACGATCGGCTGCTGCAGCATACTCACCATCAGGGATCCCTAACCGCCTCAGAACCGCTCCCTCCCCTGCTTCTGCCAACACTTCTGCCACCAGACTTCCCAGACCACCATTAACGTTATGCTCTTCCACGGTAATCACCGCTTTACAGCCCTGTAATGCAGATAAAAGCGCTTTCGTATCACACGGTCGAATTGAAGGTACACTGACCACCGTCGCCTGAATACCGGAATCAGCCAACAGCGCGGCAGCATCAACGATTTCATGCACTGTCGAACCTGTCGCCACCAGCGCTACATTGCCTCCTTCACGCAGCGTCACCACCGCCCCTGGAACAAAACGATAACTCTCGTCATGGAGCTCCGGAAGTGCTTTCCCGTCAAGACGGATATAAACCGGCCCCTGATAACCGATGGCGTAGTCGATAACCTGACGACATTCACGCGGCGAAGATGGGGCAAAAATCTGAATGTTGCCGAAGCCGCGCATAATGGCAATATCATCAATCGAGTGGTGAGTACTCGCCAGCGGACCATAGCTGGCACCTGCGTTAAGACCAAATAACTTCACATTAGTATTGTTGTAACAAACGTCGACCTTAATTTGCTCATTGGCACGTGAGATCAGGAATGGCGCGGCATTACAAGTGACAGCCACCTTACCGCCGAGGGCCAAACCAGCCGCCGTTCCAACCATGCTTTGTTCGGCAATACCCACATTCACCAAACGCCCTGGAAACTGCTTAATGAAGGGGGCGATTTTTGCGGTTGATGTAGAGTCGGCGACTACCGGCACCAGATCGACACCACGTTCTACTGCGTCAATAAATGCCTGGACCATAACGTTTGCGAGGTGCTCTGCATTACTCATCTTTCAGTTCCTCCAGTGCCAGTTCAATCTCTTCACCTTTCGGTACGCGGTGGTGCCATTCGGGACGCCCCTGAATAAAGGAGATACCTGCGCCTTTCGTGGTATTGGCAATAATGACATTAGGTTTCCCCTCCTGCTTCAGGCCATCCAGCGCAGCGACAACAGACGTCATGTCATTCCCCTGACATTCCATAACATTCATGCCAAAAGCCAACCATTTATCTGCCAGAGGATCGGTATTCATAATTTCTCGGGTCGGCCCAGCCAACTGGAGATTATTTTTGTCGTTGATAATGATTAGATTATCCAGACCATAATGAGCCGCAGCCAGTGCCGCCTCCCAGTTACTTCCCTCAGCTAGTTCACCGTCACCGGTAATTAAAAAGATACGGCGGGTGCTGTTGCTCTTCTTCGCTGCTAACGCCAATCCGACCGCAACAGGTAAACCATGGCCCAACGCGCCTGTATTCAGTTCAATGCCCGGTGTTTTCTGGCGAACGGGGTGTCCGGGGAGATGGGAATTGGCATGTTGATACGTTTCCAGCCAATCGATGGGGAAATAACCCGCCTCCGCCAGGACACAGTAGTAACACCCTACCGCATGCCCTTTAGACTGGATATAAACGTCGCGCTCTTCATCATTGATACGATCCGGGGCAACATTAAGAATTCGGAAATAGAGCGCTGTCAGCAGTTCGACCTGAGAGAGGTCTGCGCCAGTATGTCCCCCCGCAGGGCTGTTAGCATTCAGTCTAACGATGTGGCGGCGTACAGCTCGCGCTTTGCGCTCAAGTGTCTGGACATCATAGTTGTAGGGATTCATTTAATACCTCTGAATTTATTTTCAATATGGAATATTTATTCCATCAGGGACTAAAAAAACCAGAAATCCCCAGGCGTTGCATCACAAGGCTTGCGCGCTGCGTCATACTCAGGAACATTCTGCCTCCTTACCGCATGCAAACTGATGCCGGGTAATATTCAGTTGACCTGAAATCATCATGAATATATATTCACTGATGACTCTTTATTCAATTATGCGACCCATTTTCCATTTTTGTCCATAGCTGTTTTTGAGTATTGGTTAAAGTTAGAGCTTTATCACACTTAACTGTCTTCATTTTTCGCGTATGATAAAACACTCTAAGATAATGGCGGTACGTAAATGATTTTCGGGGAAATATATGGCTAAGCAGGATGAACAACGGCTATTGGTTAAAATCGCAACCCTTTACTATCTTGAGGGACGCAAACAATCCGATATTGCTCAGCTTCTCTCGCTTTCTCAGTCGTTTATATCCCGAGCCATCACTCGCTGCCAAAAAGAAGGTGTGGTAAAAATCAGCGTCGTCCAGCCCTCAAATATCTTCCTGAATCTTGAGAAAGGCATCGAAGAACGCTACGGGCTGAAGCAGGCAATTGTGGTGGATACGGAAGAGGATGCCAGTGATTACACCATCAAGCGGGCCATCGGCTCTGCCGCCGCACACTACCTGGAAACACGCTTGCGGCCCAAAGATCTGGTAGGGGTATCTTCATGGAGTTCAACAATTCGCGCCATGGTTGATGAAGTCCACACCCAAAATCTTAAAGCAGGTGGCGTTATTCAACTACTGGGTGGTGTAGGACCTAACGGTAACGTACAGGCTACCATTCTGACACAGACACTTGCTCAACATTTGAACTGTGAAGCCTGGTTACTTCCATCACAAAGCATCGAAGGCTCGGTCGAAGAGAAAAATCGCCTCATCGCCAGTAAAGACGTCGCTGACGTCATTTCTCGCTTCGATAATGTCGATATCGCTATTGTTGGTGTCGGTATTCTGGAACCTTCTCAGTTACTGAAAACCTCAGGTAACTACTATCACGAAGATATGCTGCAAGTCCTGGCCGATCGCGGTGCCGTTGGCGATATTTGTCTGCACTACTATGACAAAAATGGTCAACCGGTATTAACGGATGATGAAGATCCGGTTATCGGTATGGCCCTCGACAAAGTGAAAAAATGTCCGAATGTGGTGGCACTGGCAGGAGGAACGGATAAGGTTGCCGCGATTAAGGGTGCGCTGAATGGCGGCTATATCGACGTTCTGATCACCGACTATCCTACCGCCCGCATGTTGATAACAGGCTAATCTTAACTTCCAACCAGGCCTGTGTGTTGTGAGCACCTGACACAAAGGCCATCATAAAACTCTTTAATTTCAATAAACTGAAAGGATTCACCTTCTCATAATTTTTGCTGCGAGTGGGTATTCCCTGGTCAGGCTAAGTGTGATTACCAGCACAATTGATGATTTTTTCTGTAGCTCAACAGCCAGATTGTGGCTAAGGTATTAAATAAATAATCAATACCGAATATATATTCACAAATTAAAGATTCGATATGTCACAACTGAACCTGATGAAGTAATGACGCGACAATGAGGGAGAATTTCCCTACAACGCCGGGACGCAATGTGACTCAGGAGATAATCTATGTGTGCAGCGAAGAAAGAGTTCATTATTGCGCTGGATGAAGGCACGACCAATGCGAAAGCAATAGCGCTTGATGATCAGGGCAATGTCGTCGCAAAGTTTTCCCAACCACTGGCCATTCATACTCCGCGAGAAGGTTGGGTTGAACAATCCGGCGAAATGTTGATTGACGCTTCTATTGACGTCATTGCCAAAGCGGTGAATCACGTTGGGGCAGAAAACGTGGCAGCACTGGCGATCAGTAATCAGCGAGAAACCGCGATTGGCTGGTATCGTCATACAGGTAAACCACTGAATTCAGCCATCACCTGGCAATGTACCCGCAGTGCAGCTTACTGCGAGGCACTGCGCCAGGATAATAAAGAGCAGTTGATTAAAACAACGACAGGCCTGCCAATAGCCCCATTGTTCTCAGCATCTAAAATGCGCTGGCTGCTGGAATCGGTGACCGATGGCCCACTGCTCGCGGAACAGGGACTAATTTGTCTTGGAACAATCGATAGCTGGCTGCTGTGGAACTTAACCGGTGGTGAAGCTTTCTCCTGCGACTATTCCAATGCTGCACGCACACAGTTACTCAATCTGCACACCGGAGAATGGGATGACACCATGCTGTCATTGTTCCATATTCCTCGCGCCGCATTGCCGGAAATCAAACCATCGAGCGGGTTATTTGGTCACACCCGTGGACTGAATGGGATCCCGGACGGCATTCCGGTGATGTCGATGGTCGGTGACTCACACGCCGCTTTGTTCGGCCATGCTCTCGGCGAGATGGGATGCGTTAAGGCCACGTACGGCACAGGTTCTTCTGTAATGGCTCCAGTGAAATCCGCGCAGAGTGATATTGGTGCGCTGGCTACCACTATCGCCTGGCACGATGGCGACAGCATCATTTACGGCCTTGAAGGAAATATTCCACACACCGGCGATGCAGTTGCGTGGATGGCGGAAAGCACCGGACTCAGCGAACTGCCTGACGCCGAACTAACTCACGAGCTGAATACCCTTCCAGAGTCTGTTGAATCAACGCTCGGCGTGTACTTTGTCCCTGCCCTCACCGGGCTAGGCGCGCCCTGGTGGAACGACAGCGCCCGCGGCGTTATCTGCGGACTCAGTCGGGGTGTAAAGCGGGCGCATTTAATTCGCGCCGCGCTCGAGTCGATTACTTACCAAATCGCCGACGTCGTGGTCACTATGCAACAGCATAATGATTTTAGCCTGTCAGCATTGATGGTTGATGGCGGACCAACCAGGAATGACTGGTTAATGCAATATCAGGCAGATCTATTGGGTTGCCCTGTGATGCGCAGCGATGTACCGGAACTTTCGGCCATTGGCGCAGCATTACTGGCGCGTAAAGCACTTCACCCTGGATCGCTCACTGATTTAAAAGCCTTTTTAACCGTACACAGCAAATTTCAGCCCGACATGGCCCGTCATCACCGTCTGCAAAAAAGGTGGCAAGAATGGCGTCATGCGGTAGACAGAACATTATGGAAACCGGCCTCGTCCGTCTGACGCCTTACCAGGGAAAATACGTGACGATTTTTTACCAACGATAAAAGGAGAACTCCGGCCCATAAAAGAATTCAGGCTTTACGTTGTTTCACCGTACCCGACAATAACAACACAGAGAGAACATTGTCATGAAATTACGTTTAACGCTGCTAACCGCTGCAACCCTGACTGCTTTGTCTTTTACTGCCCATGCCGCAGATAAAGGGACAATCATGATTATGGTTAACTCACTGGATAACCCTTATTACGCCTCTGAGGCAAAAGGTGCCAGTGAAAAAGCGCAAGAGTTAGGTTACAAAACCACGATTCTTTCGCACAGTGAAGATGTTAAAAAACAGAATGAATTAATCGATACCGCCATCGGCAAAAAAGTCCAGGGGATTGTGCTGGATAATGCAGACTCAACCGCCAGTGTTGCGGCAATTGAAAAAGCAAAAAAAGCAGGTATTCCTGTCATATTAATCAACAGGGAAATTCCGGTTGATGATGTTGCGCTTGTACAAATCACCCATAATAACTTCCAGGCTGGTTCTGAAGTGGCCAACGTATTTGTTGAGAAGATGGGCGAAAAAGGCAAATATGCCGAATTGACCTGTAACCTTGCTGATAATAACTGCGTTACTCGCTCTAAGTCCTTCCACCAGGTTATTGATCAGTTCCCGGACATGACCAGCGTCGCCAAACAGGATGCAAAAGGTACGCTTATCGACGGTAAACGTATTATGGACAGCATTCTGCAGGCACATCCGGACGTTAAAGGTGTCATCTGCGGTAACGGTCCTGTAGCGCTTGGCGCCATCGCCGCGCTCAAAGCAGCCAACCGTAGCGACGTTATTGTCGTTGGCATTGATGGCAGCAACGACGAACGCGATGCGGTAAAAGCAGGAACACTACAAGCCACGGTGATGCTTCAGGCTCAGGCGATCGCTGCACAGGGCGTCACGGACCTGGATAACTACCTGCAAAATGGCGTAAAACCAGCTAAACAACGCGTCATGTTCCGCGGCATTCTCATCACTAAAGATAACGCAGATAAAGTACAGGATTTCAATATCAAATCCTGATCTCGGGTTATTGCGCCTCTCGCGAGGCGCAAAGGAGAATATTATGACTAAAAAAGCCTGGCTGGCGCTGGCCGTATTGACCGTCGGAGGATGTCGCATCGTCTCTCAGCAAGAGCTGGCGGATCTCAAATCTCCACCAAACCCAAATATGGCGAATATAGACCAAACGTGGCAAAGCAAAATTGTCCCACAAATTGTTGGACAGGCTCGTCCGGTAGCTGAATTAATGGCCGCGTTGCAAACCGAGCCAGACATTGATAGCGCCTGTAAAAATCTTGGCTACCGTTCCCAGGAAGAAAACCCCTGTATCTTTTACGTGAAAGTAGAGGGGCCAATTAGTCATCTTGATACCACTTCCCGCAGTGGAAAAATGACTATCACGGATAAAAGCGGCAGCAATATTATCGTACAGATAGGCCCAACCCTGCGTGGTACGCAATTACGCGATGCCTATAAAGGTGCCAGCTATGGCGACTTCAACGACCAGGTATTATTTGGCGAATATGGTCGGGCCATTAACGAACAAGCGATAAAGATGATTCAAGCGTCGCAACTTAAAACTGGTGAATTAACACAAGTCTATGGTGTTTTTTCTTCATGGGATATTCCGCAAACGCTCCCGGATATTACACCGGCAAAAATAGAAAAGATGAGGGGACAGTAAAATGCAACAGCAAGATATCGTCGCTCCCCATCCAGTCGAATCAGAAGTTATTATCGAAACCCGCGATCTGTCACGCGTCTACCCTGGGGTAGTCGCATTAGATAGCGTTAATTACCGGGTATATCGTAATAAAGTAAACGTGCTGATCGGAGAAAATGGTGCCGGTAAATCCACCATGATGAAAATGCTTGCTGGTGTTGAAAGCCCATCGTCCGGTCAAATCTTTCTGGACGGCAAGCCAGTTTCCCTGAACTCAACTCATCAGGCTGAAAAACAGGGTATTAGCATTATTTTCCAGGAATTGAATCTATTCCCAAATATGAACGTCATGGACAACATCTTCATGGCTAATGAGTTCTTTCAGAAAGGGAGAATTAACGAAAAGTACCAGTATGCATTGGCTAAATCTTTACTGGAAAGACTTGAGCTGGAAGTTGATCCGTATACGCCCCTGGATGAACTCGGGATTGGCCACCAGCAACTGGTTGAGATTGCCCGTGCCCTTTCAAAAGATACGCGCGTTCTAATTATGGACGAACCAACGTCAGCCCTCAGCCAGTCTGAGGTAAAGGTGTTGTTCAATGTGATTGAGCAGCTCAAGCGGCGTGGCGTTACCATCATCTATATATCTCATCGTCTTGAAGAACTGATGGAAATTGGTGACTACATCACTATCTTCCGTGATGGTCGATTTATCAGTGAAAGAACGGTCAGCGATGCCAGCATTCCATGGATCATTGAGCAAATGGTTGGCGATAAGAAAAAACATTTCGATTATCAGCCTGCACCAAAAGGTGACACGATCCTTACTGTTCAGGGGCTCACAGCGCTCCATCCCAGCGGCGGCTATAAGCTCAATGACGTAACATTTAGCTTAAGTAAAGGTGAAGTGATTGGAATCTACGGTCTGCTGGGCGCAGGACGTACAGAACTGTTCAAAGGCCTGGTTGGACTGATGCCTTGCCAGAGTGGGAATGTTCAGCTCAACGGTGAATGCATTAATAAAGCCCACTTTCAGTCCCGACTGAAAAAAGGGCTGGCGCTGGTACCAGAAGACAGACAGGGCGAAGGAGTCATTCAGATGATGTCAATTCAGTCCAACATGACGCTGTCTGACTTCAGCCTGAAAGGATTTCGCCGTGCCTGGAAATGGCTCAACCCGCATAAAGAACAGGCCAGCGTGAAGAATATGATCCAGCAGTTGGCCATCAAAGTCAGCGATCCCGAGCTGCCTATCACCTCATTGAGTGGAGGCAACCAGCAAAAGGTTGTGCTCGGCAAAGCATTAATGACGCAACCACAAGTGGTCTTCCTCGATGAACCTACTCGCGGCATCGATGTAGGCGCCAAAACTGACGTATATCACCTTATCGGCAAAATGGCTCAGCAAGGGCTGGCGGTGATGTTCTCCTCATCAGAGCTGGACGAAGTGATGGCGCTGGCGGACCGCATTCTGGTGATGGCCGATGGCCGCATTACCGCAGATGTCCCTCGCCATGCGGTCACTCGCGAGAAATTGATCGCGGCTTCTACACCTCAAGATTAATCAGGCTGGAATCCATCATGAACCAGAAATATATGATTTATATGTACCTGCTGAAGGCCAGAACGTTTATCGCTCTGCTGCTGGTGATCGCATTCTTCAGCGTGATGGTACCGAATTTCCTGACCACATCTAACCTGCTGATTATGACCCAGCATGTTGCGATCACCGGGTTACTGGCGATTGGTATGACGCTGGTGATCCTGACAGGAGGCATTGATCTGTCAGTCGGAGCCGTCGCCGGGATCTGCGGCATGGTCGCCGGAGCCTTGCTTACCAATGGACTGCCCATCTGGGGCGGCAATATCCTCTTTTTCAACGTGCCAGAAGTTATTCTCTTTGTCGCTATCTTCGGCATCATTGTTGGATTTGTTAACGGCGCGGTAATCACTCGCTTCGGAGTTGCACCCTTTATCTGTACCCTCGGCATGATGTACGTCGCCAGGGGGTCCGCCTTGCTGTTTAATGACGGTAGCACCTACCCCAACCTTAACGGTATAGAAGCACTGGGTAACACGGGCTTTGCCACGCTGGGTTCAGGCACGCTACTGGGGATTTATCTGCCCATCTGGTTGATGATTGCTTTCCTGATATTGGGCTATTGGATCACCACCAAAACCCCGCTTGGCCGCTATATCTACGCTATCGGGGGGAACGAATCTGCTGCGCGCCTGGCTGGCGTACCTATCGTAAAAGCGAAAATCTTCGTGTACGCCTTCTCCGGGTTGTGTGCCGCTTTTGTCGGTCTGATTGTGGCATCGCAACTGCAAACTGCACATCCTATGACCGGAAACATGTTTGAAATGGATGCCATTGGAGCCACCGTCCTGGGCGGAACCGCTCTTGCTGGCGGACGCGGACGGGTATCTGGCTCCATTATCGGTGCCTTTGTAATCGTCTTTCTGGCGGATGGCATGGTGATGATGGGTGTCAGCGATTTCTGGCAAATGGTGATTAAAGGCGTTGTTATCGTCACTGCTGTGGTCGTCGACCAGTTCCAGCAAAAGCTACAGAACAAGGTCATTCTGATGCGTCGCCATGAAGAAAAGCAGACGGCGGCACCCTCGGCAAACACGATATCCAGCTAATCAGCATCATTCCGCCGGGCATCTGATGCCCGGCTTATACAGGGGAAAGAAATATGCAACGTGATTTTCATGGTAAGACAATCGTCATCACAGGCGCATGCCGGGGAATTGGAGCCGGTATCGCCGAACGTTTCGCCCGAGACGGCGCAAATCTGGTGATGGTATCCAATGCCGAACGTGTCCACGAAACGGCTGAAAAACTGCGTCATCGTTACCAGGCCGACATTCTGTCTTTGCAGGTTGATGTCACCAATGAGGCGCAGGTGCAATCACTGTATGAACAGGCCGCCGCGCGCTTTGGCACCATTGATGTATCCATCCAGAACGCAGGTGTTATCACTATCGATTATTTCGACCGCATGCCGAAAGCGGATTTCGAAAAGGTCCTCGCCGTAAACACTACCGGTGTGTGGCTCTGCTGCAGGGAAGCCGCAAAATATATGGTTAAACAAAACCAGGGCTGCCTGATTAACACGTCCTCCGGTCAGGGACGCCAGGGTTTTATCTACACCCCGCATTATGCCGCCAGCAAGATGGGCGTGATCGGTATTACTCAAAGTCTGGCGCATGAGCTGGCACCGTGGAATATCACCGTCAATGCTTTCTGCCCGGGAATTATCGAAAGTGAAATGTGGGATTACAACGACCGCGTATGGGGAGAGATCCTTAGTACCGATGAAAAACGCTATGGTAAAGGTGAACTGATGGCGGAATGGGTTGAAGGCATTCCCATGAAACGAGCGGGCAAACCTGAGGATGTCGCCGGACTGGTCGCTTTCCTGGCCTCTGACGATGCTCGTTATCTCACCGGACAAACCATCAATATCGATGGCGGCCTGATTATGTCGTAACGCCCGCAAGGGTATTCGCAGGGAGAGTCATCACTATGATCGCAAAAGATTTTGCTCAACAACTGTTTAACCTTGAAGGGCGCGTCGCTTTCGTGACCGGCGCAGGCAGCGGTATTGGTCAGACTATCGCGTATGCCCTCGCCAGTGCGGGTGCTCGCGTAGTTTGCTTTGACTTGCGCGAAGACGGCGGACTAAAAGAGACCGTCAATAATATCGAAGCAATTGGCGGGCAGGCTGCACTCTATTCGGGCGATGTCCGGCAGCTTAACGACCTGCGCGCCGCAGTTGCGCTGGCGAAAAAGCAATTCGGTCGTCTGGATATTGCAGTGAATGCGGCAGGTATCGCTAACGCCAATCCCGCGCTGGAAATGGAGAGCGAACAGTGGCAACGCGTAATTGACATCAATCTCACCGGCGTATGGAACTCCTGTAAAGCCGAAGCAGAACTGATGATTGAATCCGGCGGCGGTTCGATCATCAACATCGCTTCCATGTCCGGGATTATCGTTAACCGTGGACTTGAACAGGCGCATTACAACAGTTCCAAAGCAGGCGTCATTCATCTCTCAAAAAGCCTGGCGATGGAGTGGATTGAAAAAGGTATTCGCGTGAACTCAATCAGCCCAGGCTATACCGCCACGCCGATGAATACCCGTCCGGAGATGGTTCATCAGACACGGGAGTTTGAAAGCCAGACGCCCATTCAGCGAATGGCTAAGGTGGAAGAAATGGCAGGCCCGGCGTTATTTCTTGCCAGCGATGCCGCCTCATTTTGCACCGGTGTAGATCTGGTGGTGGACGGCGGCTTTATCTGTTGGTAAATGCCAATTCGCCCGCAGATATCACATACTGCGGGCGTTAACTTAAATCGCTCTACATGCCGCCAGCGTTTTTCGCTGCCGCCCTTTTTCGTCAAAGTTTTCCGGGGCCAGCCAGCGCTGCAAAACGGCGTCACATTGCGGCCACTCGCCGTCAATCATCGATAGCCAGTCGCTGTCGCGATTGCGTCCCTTACGCACAATCTTCTGGCGAAAGCGTCCTTCGTGAACAAACCCTAAACGCTCCGCCGCCCGACGGGACGCGACATTCAGCGAGTCACATTTCCACTCCACGCGACGGTAGCCCATAGCAAATGCCTGGTTCAGCAACAGCCAGATGGTTTCGGTGCCCAGCACCGTATTTTTCATGCGTGGCGACCATGTCACATGACCAATTTCCACCGAGCCGTTTACAAGATCGATCGCCATAAAACACACCAGACCCACGGCACGTCCTGAGCGTAAATCAATCACCGCATAGGGAACCAGAGACGCATCTGTTGATTTCCCCATAATCCAGCGCACGGTCTCCTCAACGTTCGATGGACGTGTGCTGGCAAGCCAGGTCCAGTCACGCTCATCAGGAGCCTGCGCGTAGGCGTCAAACAGATCGGCTGCATGGCTGTCGGCATCCAAAGGCTCAAGACGGCAATAATGCCCTTCCAGCAACATCCGAGTCAGTGCTGACGCACCATTCCAGTCTGGAAGTGCGTCTCCTACCGTCTGCCCATAAACATTTATTTCCGGCACAGTTCACCCCTGTATAAAAAGTAAAAAACAGTTATAGCATCGGCCATTTTACGGTCAAAGCGCAGGTGCGCGATTTCTGACACTGAACGAAAAACCCCCTGCCCTTCTATACTGATTAAAAATCAACGCAGAAGGGAAAGCGCTATGTCACTACCCGATTTTCACGTCTCCGAACCGTTTACGTTAGGGATTGAACTGGAAATGCAGGTGGTCAACCCTCCAGGTTTCGATCTGAGTCAGGACTCTTCTCGGCTGATCGACGATGTTAAACCACAACTCACCGCCGGAGAGGTGAAACACGATATCACCGAAAGTATGCTGGAGATGGCGACCGGCGTCTGTCGCAACATTGATCAGGCAGCGGCGGAATTTTCCACTATGCAGCAGGTCATTATGCGATCTGCCGGTAAATACCACCTCGAAATTTGCGGCGGGGGTACACATCCCTTTCAAAAGTGGCAGCGCCAGGAAGTGTGTGATGACGAGCGCTACCGGCGTAACCTGGAAAACTTTGGCTATCTCATTCAGCAGGCGACAGTGTTTGGTCAGCATGTCCACGTTGGCTGTGAAAACGGTGATGACGCGATTTACCTCCTGCACGGCCTGTCGCGGTTTGTTCCCCATTTTATTGCACTCTCAGCCGCCTCACCTTACATGCAGGAAGCCGACACACGATTTGCCTGCGCGCGCCTTAATATTTTCTCCGGATTTCCCGATAACGGCCCCATGCCATGGGTTAAAACCTGGCAGGAATTTGAAGGACTGTTTCGCCGACTGTCCTGGACCAGCATGATTGACAGCATTAAAGATCTGCACTGGGATATCCGCCCAAGCCCACACTTTGGCACAGTAGAAGTTCGGGTGATGGACACCCCACTGACCCTTGACCATGCCGTTAATATGGCAGGATTAATTCAGGCCACCTCCCACTGGTTATTAACCGAACGTCCGTTCAAACACCAGGAGCGTGATTACCTGCTTTACAAATTTAATCGTTTTCAGGCCTGCCGTTTTGGTATGGATGGGGTATTAACCGATGTGAACACCGGGGATCATCATCGTCTGGCGGATGACACGCTACGGCTGCTGGAAAACGTTGCATCCTCGGCGAAAAAAGTGGGCGCTACCAGCGCGATTACCGCCCTACGACAGCAGGTGAAAAATGGTCATAATGAAGCGCAACAGATGCGTGATTTCGTCGCGAAAGGCGGGTCATTAAGCGGTCTGGTGAAGAAACATTGTGAGATCTGGTCTGGGCTTTAAGCAGGGTTTGCGTTAGCGGAAGATATCCCGGACAATGGGTTTTTAACTCAAGTTTAACAATGTTATGAAACACCCGCTTGAATCACTAATGACCGCCGCCGGGATCCTGCTGATGGCGTTTCTTTCCTGCCTGCTGCTACCTGCGCCCTCGCTCGGCCTGGTGCTGGCACAAAAGTTCGTCGCCGCCTTTCATTTAATGGATCTCAATCAGTTTTATACTTTGCTGTTTTGTCTGTGGTTTTTACTGCTGGGGGTGATTGAGTATTTTGTTCTGCGCTTCATCTGGCGACGCTGGTTCTCGCTGGCAGATTAATC
The DNA here is from genome assembly GCF_963864895.1 of Citrobacter sp. S-77. Lineage (NCBI taxonomy): Bacteria > Pseudomonadati > Pseudomonadota > Gammaproteobacteria > Enterobacterales > Enterobacteriaceae > Citrobacter > Citrobacter sp. S-77. Next base: position 1,097,125 of record NZ_CAWLWU010000002.1, on the reverse strand, counting down.
CCGCGAGAACCCTTGCTGCGCTAGTGGGTGCGACTGTGATTTTCTTTACGATAAGCGCCGGGCGGCTGGCTAAACGTACGAGTGAAAATCCGTGTAAAAGTCTGTTGTGAATCGAAGCCATACTTCAGACAAATATCGTACACTTTCTGGTCGGTATCACGCAGGTCACGCGCCGCCAGTAATAGCTTACGTTCACGGATGTAACGCCCGAGGCTTTCACCTTTGTACTGCATAAACAAACGCTGCAAGTGCCATTTTGAATATCCCGCGTGGCGGGCAATATCATCAATGCGCAATGGTTGATTTAAATTATCATCAATCCATTCGACAATTGTTTCGATAACCTGAGCAGAAATCGTCATCGTCATCTCCCTGTGTTCATTGGGCCGTTTGCTGCCACCAGGCCGTAAACTGTTGGTCTGGTTCGGACAGTACTACCTGCTCACCCAGCATAGGCGTCAGCAAACGGTAATCTTTGAGGCGACTGGCAAGCGCCAGGCGTTTGTAGGGATCGTCCCAGGTGTGTTTTGCCAGAACGAAGCGACCGGCATGTCCCGGTAAAACGGCTTTCGCATGGAGATCCGCTGCCGCCTGCGCAGTCTCTTCCGGCATCATGTGGATAAACTTCCAGTCCTGGTCATATTGACCATTTTCCATGATGGCTAAATCGACCGTACCAAACTGCTCGCCAATCGCTTTAAAATGCGGTCCGTAGCCGGAGTCTCCGCTGTAATAAACGTTCTGTTCTGGCGTTTCAAACATGAAACTTGCCCACAACGTTTGATTACGTTTAATGCCTCTCCCCGAAAAATGGCGCGCCGGCAGTACATGGACAATCAGTGAATCAGTCACTCTGACGGACTGATTCCAGTCACGCTCCTCTATTATCTCGCTGTTCATTCCCCAGTAACGCAGGTGTGAACCAACGCCAAGCGGGGTAATCACCCGTTTAATCTTTGGCATCAACGCCTTGATGGTTGCATGATCCAGATGGTCATAGTGGTCATGTGAGATGATCAGCAAATCGATTTCCGGCATGTTCTGCGCCGTCCACGGGTAATCCCCGACAAAGGCTTTATTCAGAAACGAAAACGGCGCTGCGTAATTGCTGAACACCGGATCAATAAGGATTCGTTGGCCAGCCAACTGTAAGTACCACGAGGAGTGGCCCAGCCAGACCAGGGTATCTTGCTCCGGTGATAAACTCGCGAGATGGGTCGCCACCAGCGGTAGCGGTTGTGCAGGCCGCGCATTTTCACGTTTAGCAACCAGAAACTCCCACCACGCCGCCAACATACTTTTGTTGCCGGTATAGCCCGGTGTAGGCACCTGGTTATGAAACTGTCCATCACGATAGTACGGCGACTGTTCAACCTGGTTTAGTTGTGCCCCTTGCGGCGCCTGACCAAATCCAGCATTGAGTACGAATGGTAAACTTGCAGTAGCGGCAATGAGCATAATAACAACCACACAAACTGTGAGACGCTTCATATCCTGACCTTAAACGCGCCTCCTTTCCGTTGGTTTGCGCGACTGACTCTTGATTATGAGTGAGTAAGCACTCATTATAGAAATCGAAAGTTCGCCGTCAAGATGATTTTCAATCTTTGACATTCGCCGTTGCGGTACTGCAAAGGCCGTGATTCAATCGTGTTTTTTACAGACTTAAGGGTAAAGTGTAGTGGCTCGTCCGAAGAGTGAAGACAAAAAAATGGCATTACTGGAAGCTGCAACCACAGCATTTGCACAATCTGGCATTGCGGCCTCTACCGCCGTCATTGCCCGTAATGCTGGGGTTGCGGAGGGAACGTTGTTTCGCTATTTCGCGACAAAAGATGATCTCATCAACGAGCTTTATCTCTATCTAAAGCACGATCTCTGTCAGTCGATGATGGCTAATCTGGACCGTTCGGAGACCGATGCCAAAACTATGACTCACTACATCTGGAACAGCTACATTAGCTGGGGTTTGAATCACACTACCGGGCACCGTACCATTCGCCAGCTTGCCGTCAGCGAGAAAATCTCCAAAGAAACCGAACAACAGGCTGACGATATGTTCCCGGAACTACGCGATCTTTGTCATCGCTCCGTGCGGCCCGAGTTCATGTCTGACGAGTATCGCGCCTTCGGCGACGGGCTTTTTCTGTCGCTGGCGGAAACAACAATGGAATTCGCCGCCCGCGATCCTGCCCGTGCAAATGAATACATTGCTATGGGATTTGAAGCTATGTGGCGTGCGCTCACCCGCGAGGAAAAATAATGGACGGTCAGACATTACACGCTTGTGCGAAACGTGTTGCGCTTGAACTCCCTTTTACCGAGCTCTGCTGGCCATTCGGCCCTGAGTTTGACGTCTTTAAGGTCGGCGGCAAGATTTTTATGATTGTCTCCGAGCAACGCGGACGCCCTCTGGTCAACCTGAAGTCTGAACCGCAAAAATCGCTGTTAAATCAGCAGATTTACCGCAGCATCGAGCCAGGCTATCACATGAATAAAAAGCACTGGATCTCGGTCTATCCTGGTGACGATATTAGCGAGTCATTACTAACAGAGCTGGTGAATGACTCATGGCATCGGGTTGTTGACGGTCTTCCTAAACGGGATCAAAAACGCCTGCGCCCCACCTGATTTATCGTTAGCGCCAATAAGTGTTTTTGCATTTTTCCGTCTTATCTTTTTTTCGCTAACCCTGTACCCTGCTGAAACTAAAACGCACCCGCAGGGTACGAAAAACCACCAGGAGTTTTTATGGATATTGTTTCTGTCGCCTTAAAACGTTACTCCACTAAGGCATTCGATCCGAGTAAAAAACTGACCGCTGAGCAGGCAGAAAAATTAAAAACGCTGCTGCAGTTCAGTCCGTCCAGCACCAACTCCCAGCCGTGGCATTTCATCGTTGCCAGCACTGACGAAGGGAAAGCGCGCGTAGCAAAATCCGCCGCCGGTAACTTTGTGTTCAACGAGCGTAAAATGCTTGATGCTTCTCACGTCGTGGTGTTCTGCGCCAAAACAGCTATGGACGACGCGTGGTTGGAGCGTGTCGTGGATCAAGAAGAGATCGATGGTCGTTTTGCGACCCCGGAAGCCAAGGCGGCTAACCACAAAGGGCGCACATTCTTTGCTGACATGCACCGCAAAGAGCTCAAAGATGACAACCACTGGATGGCAAAACAGGTGTACCTGAACGTAGGTAACTTCCTGTTGGGCGTTGCGGCGATGGGCCTGGATGCCGTGCCGATCGAAGGTTTTGATGCCGCAGTTCTCGACGCAGAGTTTGGCCTGAAAGAAAAAGGCTACACCAGCGTGGTTATCGTCCCGGTGGGCCACCACAGCGTAGAGGACTTCAACGCCGCACTGCCAAAATCACGCCTGCCACAGGAAACAACGCTGACGGAAGTCTGATTTCCCCATACAGCCCGGGAGGCTTACGCCATCGGGCTTTTTACTGCTTATCCAGCCACGCTAATGCTTGCTCCCCGGCTGCATCCATCGGTAAATAAACCAGCAGTCGCGAACCGTTACGAGGTGCTGAATACCAGTACATCTGCTGCAAACTAAAACGCCCCAACTGCGGATGGTGAAAGTTTTTCACCTGATTTTCCACGCCCCGAACCTCATAACGCTGATGCCACAACGCTTCGAACTCAGAAGACGCGGCAAAAAAACGCGCCAATTTATTCTCCCAGATCGGATCGCCCCGATGCTCCGCCATTTCTGCACGAAAGTACGAGACAAACGTCGGTAATACATCGCAATTTTCGATACGGCTTCGCCAGGTTTCATTGGTGAGATAGAGGTAAATACAGTTGCGGTCTTCGTCCGGAAGCGTAGCAAAATCAATCCCCATTAAGCGGCAAAAACTGTCATTCCACGCCACAATGTCAAAACTGGGTTTCTGGATGCTGGCAGGCTGCGGCATCAGACTGTCTAGCATCCGCCGGGTGCCTGGACTGATGCCTTCACACACCGTAGCCGCCGTCGATTCCGGCGGTGTCAATCCTGCCAGCACAAACAGGTGACGGGTTTCCAGAGGGCTGCATTGCAGTGCATTCGCCACGCTCAGCAGTACCGTTTGCGACGGGTTCACCTCGCGCCCCTGCTCCAACCAGGTGTACCAGGTTACACCAACATTAGCCAGCATCGCGACCTCTTCGCGGCGCAGGCCGGGTGTTCGCCGCCGCCCGACTCTCGGCAGCCCCAGTCGTTGCGGGTCAAGGCTTTCTCGTCGCGCACGCAAAAACGCACCGAGCTGTTTGCGGCTGTCATCAGGAAGGATAGCCACAGATTCAGGTTGTGCCATTACCGCCATATACACTCCAGCATGGTAGTACCAATACCCGTATAACCAGGAACTGGTACCCGTTTAATTATTCAGTGATGCTACGTCCATCTGCTGAATGACGCAATGGAGTTACCATGAATACCTCAGTTGTTTCACCCGGTCGCGTAGGGTTACTGCTGTTACTCACAGGCCAAATGCTGCCGCTTATTGATACATCAATTACCAATGTCGCGTTGGATTCCATTACGCAGTCGCTACAGGCTACCACGACCCAGCTTGAGTTGATTGTTGCCTTGTACGGTGTGACCTTCGCCGTCTGTCTGGCGTTAGGAAGCAAACTCGGCGATAACTACGGTCGCCGCCGCCTGTTTATGTGGGGCGTCGTCGTGTTTGGGTTAGCATCCCTGTTTTGCGGTTTGGCAAACTCCATAGACATGTTACTGAGTGCCCGTGTTTTACAAGGTGCGGGGGCTGCGCTAATCGTACCGCAGATTCTCGCCACGCTTCACGTCACGTTGAAAGGTACAGCACATGCGCGAGCCATCAGTTTGTACGGGGGTATTGGCGGTATCGCTTTTATCGTAGGCCAGATGGGTGGGGGATGGTTAGTTTCAGCAGATATTGCCGGACTGGGCTGGCGCAACGCGTTTTTTATTAATGTCCCGATCTGCCTGTTGGTGCTGATTTTCAGCCGCCGTTATGTCCCCGAAACTACCCGAGAAACCCGGGCCGATATTGACTGGCTGGGAACCACCGGTCTGGCAGCTATCCTCTGTTGCCTCCTTTTTCCGATGGCATTAGGCCCAGAAACCGGCTGGCCATGGCAGACACAGGTAGCACTTGTCGCAATCCTGCCGTTGGGGTGGTGGATGCGGAGCAATGCATTACACCAGGAACAACGTCAGCAACAGCCTCTTTTGCCACCACGCCTGTTGAGGCTCAGCAGCATCCGGTTCGGTGTCCTGATTGCATTACTGTTTTTTAGCGCCTGGTCAGGTTTTATGTTCTGCATGGCTCTGACCCTGCAAGCAGGTCTTGGTATGGCACCGTGGGAATCCGGCAACAGCTTTATTGCCCTCGGCGCGGCCTATTTTATCTCAGCGTGTTATGCGCCGCGATTGATTGCCCGCTATAGCACAGGGCGTATTCTGTTAACCGGCCTGGTCATTCAAATTACAGGATTAACAGGGCTCATACTGACCTTCTGGCATTCGGGCCTGCAAACTTCAGTGTTCACGCTGATCCCGGCGACAACGCTTATCGGTTACGGCCAGGCGCTGATTGTGAACAGTTTTTATCGTATCGGTATGCGCGATATCACCACACATGATGCAGGTGCCGGAACGACCATTTTGAGTACGCTACAGCAGGCTACACTCGGGCTCGGCCCCGCCGTGTTAGGCGCGTTGTTTTTGCATCTGCAGCAGCATAACCACGGTGATTATACGCGGTCGGTTATCGGGTTTTTGGCCGTCGAAGCCGCAATGATGATTGTTCTGCTTCTGGCAACGTTATTTTTCCGTCGCACGCTGAATGTCGTACAAACCCGTGCCTGTGTCGCCTCAAAATAGAGAGTGAGGAGTACGCATTTGCATAACCTCTGCACAGCGGTCATCATAGACCGCTGTTTATTAAGGAGACGTTATGCAGGAATTGATATCTCAGGTGGAAGAACTCGGCATTGAAATGAATCACACCACTTCGCTGGTGATGATTTTTGGCATTATTTTTATCACCGCCATTATTGTTCACGTTATTTTGCACTGGGTGGTACTACGCGCATTTGAAAAACGTGCCAACGCCAGCTCCCGTCTGTGGCTACAAATCATCACGCAGAACAAATTATTTCATCGTCTGGCGTTTACGCTGCAAGGTATCATCGTCAATATCCAGGCTGCTCTCTGGTTACAAAAAGGAAGCGAAGCCGCCGAAATATTAGTGACCTGCGCACAGCTGTGGATCATGATGTACGCTCTGCTATCCTTATTCTCCCTGCTGGACGTTATTCTCAATCTGTCGCAGAAACTCCCTGCCGCATCACAGCTACCGTTAAAAGGTATATTTCAGGGCATCAAGTTAATCGGTGCAATTATCATCGGTATTTTGATGATTTCCCTGTTGATTGGCCAGTCACCAGCAATACTCATTAGTGGCTTAGGTGCCATGGCCGCCGTCTTAATGCTGGTATTTAAAGATCCAATCCTCGGTCTGGTCGCCGGAATACAACTTTCTGCCAACGATATGCTCAAACTGGGCGACTGGCTGGAAATGCCGAAATACGGCGCAGATGGCGCGGTGATCGATATCGGTTTAACCACTGTCAAAGTACGTAACTGGGATAATACCATTACCACTATTCCAACCTGGTCGCTGGTATCGGACTCCTTTAAAAACTGGAGCGGGATGTCAGCGTCCGGCGGTCGCCGAATTAAACGCAGCATCAATATTGATGCCACCAGCATTCATTTTCTCGATGAGGATGAACGCCAGCGACTGCACAAAGCGCACTTGCTTAAACCGTATTTAACGACACGCCATCAGGAAATTAATGAATGGAACCAGCAGTTAGATGCGCCTGAATCCGTACTAAATCACCGTCAGATGACCAATATCGGGACGTTTCGCGCCTATCTGAACGAATATTTACGTCACCATCCACGCATCCGCAAAGATATGACGTTGATGGTTCGCCAGTTGGCCCCGGACGATCACGGTTTACCTATTGAGATTTATGCCTTCACCAATACGGTAGTGTGGCTGGAATACGAAAGTATTCAGGCTGATATCTTCGACCATATTTTTGCCGTGGTCGAAGAGTTTGGTTTACGCATTCATCAGTCCCCTACCGGGAATGATATTCGTGCGCTGTCAGGCGCATTTCAGCGGTAGTCCTCAGGTGCTGGCGCGTGAAATATAGCGCCAGTCCATCATGACCCTTTCGGCAGGGGCATCTGGATTTTCAATTCTATTTAGCAATAACCCTACCGCCTTGCGGCCAATATCGCGCGAGGGTTGCTCAATGGTCGTAAGCTGTGGGGAGACCATTTCCGCCAGTTCCGTGCCGTCAAATCCAACCACGGCAATGTCCTGTGGGATCTGTAACCCGGCGTTGATAATCGCGCGCATGGCTCCGGCTGCCAGCGTGTCGGACACGGCAAATACCGCATCGGGTTTCACCTCTGCCGCCAGTAAGGTTTCCATCGCGGCAATACCAGCGCTGGAACTTAATTCACTGGCGTACTCCACCGCCTGATACTCAAGCGACAGCGCATGCAGCGCCGCTTTGTATCCCCGTTCACGCAAACGCGCGTATTTATAGCTCAGATCATGGTTGATCAACGCAATGCGCCGGTAGCCCTTGTCCACCAGATGCGATATCACCGACTGCGCGGCATCCACATCGTTGATACCCACACAGGAAACCGCACCTTTATCGGCATATTCCGCACACTGCACCCAGGGCGCATCGCCAATCAACGTAGTCAGTTCTGGTAATTTAGAAAACGCATCCATGGTGATGATGCCGTCAACGATTTTACCTGACAGCAGTTTCAGTGCTGATTTCGAGCGGGCCGTATCAGAGCCAGAATTACACAGCAAAATGCGATAGCCGTTCTTCTCAGCCTCCTCCTCAATGCCTTTCACCACCTCGGCACAAAAAGGGTTGGCTATGTTGGAGACCATCACCAGGATCATCGAGCTTCGTGCCGTGCGTAGTTGGCGGGCAAGCAGGTTGGGCTGATAATTGCTTTCCTTGATAGCCTGTAGCACGCGCTCGCGGTTTTTGGCTTTGACGGTATCACTGTTATTCAGCACTCGTGATACCGTCGCCACCGATACACCGGCAAGCTGGGCGATTTTTTGAATAGACATAACGACGACACATCCTGCGGTTTTCGCTTTGCGTTGAGGCTACCATAAAATCACCGCCCGGCGAACCGGGTGCGTATTTAACGCTGTACCGACACCCAACGCTGCTGCTGATGGCTTTTTATAATAGCATCAATGATATACATCACATCAGCACCATCCGTGAACGAAGCAAAACGACGGGCCTCAGGTGCAGGCATTTTCCCTGCCTGCACCGCCTGGTAAAACTGCAGCATCATATTTTTGAACGCATCTGGCCACCCCTCAATATGTCCGCCCGGAAAATGCGCACTTGCGGCTACCTCGGCATTCATCAGTCCCGGATCATCCGTCAGGATCTGATTCGCCTGCTGGCGATGTCCCACCCATAGTTGCTGCGGTGTTTCCTGGTCCCAGCTCAAAGAATGTTGGCTGCCGTTAATCTCAAAACTCAGATGGTTCTTTCGCCCGGCGCTGACCTGAGAAACACTAAAACAGCCCTTGCTACCATCCTCAAAACGCACCAGCACCGATCCACAGTCTTCGGTAGTAACCGGTTTATCTTCAAGCTGTCGGTCTGCGGTCTGCTGATTAAAGGTCGCACCACCGGTAATGCTGGCTTTGCGTGTTGGCCAGACGATAGCAAGATCGGCCATCACCTCCACAATACGCTTGCCAGTAACGAACTGCACCGTGTCGCACCAGTGCGAGCCGATATCTGCCACTGCCCGCGAGCCACCGCCAAGTGCTGCATCGACGCGCCAGTTGTAGTCAGTTTCCAGCAGCATCCAGTCCTGCAAATAGCAGCCCTGCACGGCAAACAGACGCCCAACGCTGCCGTTGCGTACCATGCTGGCCGCCTGCTGTACCATTGCAAACTGGCGATAAACAAAGCTAACACCATGCACCACGCCCGCCTGCTCAGCCAGATCCACCAGTTCATGAGCCTCATCAGGCGTCATACAGAGCGGCTTTTCAGAAAATACATGCAGCCCGGCACGCAAAATCTGTCGATTGATGTCAGCATGCAGATGATTCGGCGTGCAGTTATGCACCACCTGTAGCCCCGGATGCGCCAGCAATGCCTCAACGCTGCCGTACGCATGGGGAACATGTAACGAACGAGCCCGTTCATCAGCAACGGCCTGTGAGCTGTCGCAAAGTGCCACCACGTTCACATTACCCAGTCGACGCAGCGCCTCAATATGCGCAGGCCCAATAAATCCGCTACCAATAATGCCAACCTGTATCATTTGCGTACCTCATCGCCAGCGGCAAAATCATCAAATGCGCGAGATGAAACCGGAATAATATGGCGTTGAATAAACCCGCTACCTTCACTGGCCCCCGTTTCTGCCTCTTTCAAACAGCATTCCCACTCCAGGACTGCCCAACCAGGATAATCATATTGCGTGAGTTTGCTGAAAATCGTTTTGAAATCAACCTGTCCATCCCCCAGCGAGCGGAACCGTCCGGCGCGGTCAATCCATGGCTGATAGCCGCCGTACACGCCGCTTCGGCTATTGGCACGGTACTCAGCATCTTTAACGTGAAACGCTTTGATGCGCGAATGGTAGATATCGATAAACCCGAGATAGTCCATCTGTTGCAATAGCAGGTGGCTGGGATCGTAAAGGATATTGCAACGCGGATGATCATCAACCAGCGCCAAAAAACGCTCAAAAGTGACGCCATCATGCAGATCTTCGCCTGGATGGATCTCATAACAAACATCCACGCCGTGTTCATCAAAACAGTCAAGAATGGGCCGCCAACGACGTGCCAGTTCCTGAAATGCCTCCTCAAAACGCTGGCGATTATGCGGTGGCCACGGATAAAAATAGGGCCAGGCGAGAGAACCAGAAAACGTCGCGTGCGCCGTCAGCCCCAGCCTTTGTGAAGCGGCCGCAGCCTGTTGTAACGTCTGTGTCGCCCACGCCTGGCGGGCCTGGGGATCGGCGCGTAATGACTGTGGTGCAAATCCGGCAAAAGCATCATCGTAGGTAGGATGGACCGCAACCAGTTGACCTTCGAGATGAGTGGATAACTCGCTGATCGCCAGTCCATGTTCCGCCAGCATCCCGCGAATATCATCGCAGTAGGTCTGGCTTACCGCAGCCTGTTCGACATCAAACAGCGACTTGTGATTACACGGGATCTGTAATGCCTTATAGCCTAATCCCGCCGCCCACTCAGCCAGCCCTTTCAGGGTGTTAAACGGAGGTTGCCCACCGATAAACTGTGCCAGAAAAATCCCCGGTCCCTTAATGGTTCTCATAACCCCTCCTGAATATTACGCGCGCTCTTTCTCGTCATACTTGAAAGAGAAAAGGAAAATCACAGCAATTACTGCGGCGGCGACTGCCGGGATCCACCAGAATGTAGTCCATGCCTGAGGCACGGTCTGTCCCGCGACCAGTCGGTTATACAGCGCACCGGAAATTTGCGAACCCAGCAGCATGCCAATCCCGTAGGTAAACATGACGATCATGCTTTGCGCCTGACCTTTTACTTTTTCCCCGGCAATACGGTCGGTGTAGATAAAGCCAACCACAAAGAAGAAGTCGTAACACACCCCATGTAACAAAATACCGAGATAAAGCAGGAAACGCCCCTCTTCACTGATGCCAAGCGCAAAGAAGGCATAACGCACAAACCAGGCGCACATGCCGATAAGCAGCATGTATTTCACGCCCAGTCGTCGGAACAAGAACGGGATCACCAGCATGAAGAAAATTTCAGACATCTGGCCGAATGACATGGCCGTGCTGACATCACCAACGCCCGCATCCGCCAGAAACGACGCGGTGTACGCATAGTATGTCCCCAGCGGCACTGAGATTAACGTCGCGCAGAGAGAGAAGACAAAGAAGTGGCGAGTTTTGAGTAAAGCAAAGGCATCTGCGCAAAACAGATCACGCACTTTTACCGGCAGCCCTTTCGCCGGAGCGGGTGTATTGGGCAACGTCAGACTATAGAGCGCCAGAATCACTGAAATAACCGCAGCCAGCGTAAAGATGCCTGTCGTATCTGAAATGCCGGTTACGCCGATGAAGATCCCCGCGACAATCCAGCCAATAGTGCCAAACACCCGCACTACCGGGAAAGTTTTGTCTTTATCGGACAAGCTATGAAATGCGATATTGTTGGTCAACGCCAGCGTTGGCATGTAGCACAACGTGTAGCCAAACAGCAGACCAATCAGCAGTGCGCCGTTTTGCGCCACCAGCGCCTGCGGCACAAACCAGAGGATCGCAGCCCCAGCAAGGTGCATCACCGCCATCACCTTTTGCGAAGCAAAGAAGCGATCCACCAACATCCCCAAGACAAACGGCGACAAAATCGAGGCGATTGGTCCGGCGGAAAACGCATCACCAATCAGTAGCGACATGTTGTGCTGGCTCATCACCAACCCCAACGTGACAGACCAGCTTCCCCAAATAAAGAACTGTAAAAACATCATTAGCGAGAGCCTCGGCACCAGCAGTCTGTACCGTACGCTCTGTTTTCCACTACTTTCGGTTGTCGACACCATTTTTTGCCTCACCTTTAAAAAGTAATCGATTACAAACAGGTTCAAATAAAAAGTAATCGATTACAAAATAAAGATCCTGTGAAGCGATTCAGAACTGCGAGTTCAATCACGATAAAGATCGAGAGATGACCGATCTCATCATCAGGATGAGATCGGTTAGCGATTAGCGGGCTTTACGGCGCAGCAGTTTGAAGGCAACAAACAGGAACAGGATCCATGCCGGCAGCAGCATGGCCGACAAGCGCATATCATCCATGGTACACATCAGCACCAGGATCAAAGCAAGGAAGGCAATACACAGATAGTTTCCGACCGGATATAACAGCGCCTTGAACTGGGTATCACGCCCCTTGCGACGCATCGCCGCACGGAAACGCAGATGCGCCAGACAAATCATAATCCAGTTCAGCAACAGGGTCGCAACCACCAGCGCCATCAGCAAACTAAACGCTTTTTGCGGCAGCACGTAGTTGATCAATACCACCAGCGATGTGATAGCGCCGGAAAGAATCAATGAGTTAACTGGCACGCCGCGACGGCTGACACGGGTTAGAAACTTCGGTGCATTCCCCTGTACCGAAAGGCCAAACAGCATACGGCTATTGGAATACACGCCACTGTTATAGACCGACAGCGAAGCTACCAGGATAACGAAGTTGAGCGCTGAAGCCACCACGTTGCTGTCAAGATTATGGAAAATCATGACAAACGGGCTGCTGTTTGATTTCACTTCCACCCAAGGATACAGCGCCAGCAATACCACCAGTGAGCCGATGTAAAACAGCAAAATACGATACACCACCTGGTTTACTGCTTTCGGGATACTTTTTTGAGGATCCTGTGCTTCAGCCGCTGTAATGCCGATCAGCTCCAGTCCACCAAAAGAAAACATAATCACTGCCAGCGACAGGATCAAACCATTCCAGCCGGTAGCAAAGAAACCGTTGTAGCGCCAGAGATTATCGATGCTCGCATGTTCACCGCCGTTGCCGGAAAACAGCATCCATATACCAAAACCAATCATGCCGATAATCGCCAGCACTTTAATCAGTGCGAACCAGAATTCCGTTTCACCATACAGACGAACGTTGACCAGATTGACGGCATTGATAATAACAAAGAAAGCGGCGGCCCAAATCCAGGTCGGGACATCGGGCAGCCAGTACTGCATGTAGATCCCGGCTGCGGTAAGCTCCGCCATGCCGACCAGTACAAACATTACCCAGTAGTTCCAGCCAGACAGAAAGCCGGCAAAGGGTCCCCAGTATTTATAGGCAAAGTGGGCAAACGATCCGGAAACGGGTTCTTCAACCACCATTTCGCCCAACTGACGCATAATCAGAAACGCGATTATTCCGGCGACACCGTAGCCCAGCAGGACCGCAGGTCCCGCCATCTGAATTGCCGGGCCAATCCCCAGAAACAGGCCCGTGCCAATTGCGCCACCCAGCGCAATTAATTGAATATGGCGGTTTTGCAACCCCCGCTGAAGCGTCGGTTCATTAGTCGACGCGGCATCGGACACACTAGTGTCAGATGCAGTTGACGCGTTTTTCACGCCCTACCCCTGTGTGGTTTTTATTGAAGGGGCTTCTTTTAACATTTCAACCTGGTTGTCGCAAGGCGCAATCGTTTGGATACGCCGGGCTGCCTTAACTCAACGCGCCGGGGCTCAGGATAAAAAATCAGAAGTCATCGCTCACGAAAATCTTCAATACCAGAGTTCGCGCAGCTTGCGGACGATATAAAAGATGAAACGAGGCTTTGAACACCCGAACAAATGCGCGTTACTGCCGCTTTTTTATAATTACCGTGAATTATTCTGGACGAAAAGGCATCGCAGGCCACAGAATGCGCTTTACTGTTTTTCCAACATTTTCAAACGGGTGAACCCACTCTGGTATCGGTCACTCGTTTTTGAGCCACGCCAGGCAACGACTGTCATGAATAAGATCATTAAACGACTCGAAATCGTCAAAAGCGCCATCGAACTGGAAGATGAGGAGATTATTTTCCAGCAGCTGGCACATCTGAAAAATGAACCATTGGCAGTCATTCCTGGTGCGATAGTACAGGCTATCGAAGAGCGACGTTTCAACGATGCCCTACGCGAAATTTCCGGCTGGTTACAATCTCAGCGCGCGGTATCAACGTGGCAAGACCCTGGCATCGCAGCCAGTAAACTCGAGCTAAAAGCGCTCGAGTCACAACTGCGAGACCTTATTGATAAGCGCAACACACACATTCAAATCCTGGATGAATTTAACGACCTGTACCATCTTCGCCTCGGCCCGTTAATGAGCCGGATTCTGGAACTGCGCAAACAACTGGCCGCCAGCGCACTGCGCAAACAGGAAGCGGAGAGAAAACGACGGGAAAAAGATTATCAGTCCTGCCAGCACTATATTTCACAGGCCGTTGATCAACTGGCAAAACTTAAGCAGCACTGGGTGAACCTGAGTTCTGACTCCCGTGAGTCCGTAGAAACCCGTCAGCGTATTCAGCAACAAACTGAGCTTATCACCGCCCTGCTGGCAGAAATCCGTGAACTGGAAAACGATTTTTCTCGTCAGGACGACAGCGCTACCCGGCAGGCTCAGGAAGAGGCCAGCCATGAATATGATGAATACCAGGAACAACAGCAGGATGCTCAGCATCGCTTTACCCGCGATCAGCGGCTATCTCCGAATGAACGTAATGAGTTAAAACGCCTGTGGCGTCAGGCCAGCCGCCTTTGCCACCCGGACGTCGTAGCAGATGATTTAAAAGAAAAGGCACATCAGATGATGGTGCAGCTTAATCAGGCGCGACAAAATGCCGATCTGGCAGCCGTTCGGGCATTGCTTACCCAACTGCAAAGCGGCCTTGAACCAATGATGGCAAGTGACCGACTGAACGATCTGGAGCATTTACGCAGCAAAATACAGCAGCTCAGAGAGCAAATTAGTGCTCTGCTCAAAGAGATTACCGAACTGGAAGCTGAAAACGCCTGGCGCCTGGCCACTTCAGTGACGGATAAAGAGGCTTATTTTTCAGATCAACAACGGGCATTAACGGAGATCCGTAACACGCTGGAAGTACAGGTACAACAAGTGGAACAAGAGCTGTTGGCCAGTTGAGGATTCTCGGGTTGCGTGATGAACACAGTGGTGATGGCATGAGTGATTTGCGCATTAAGCACGAATAGCTCATTTTGACATTAAATTTTAAAATTTACATAAAACTAAGGATAAAATCATAAAATATAAATAATTAAAGACATTTAATTCAAATATGACAATATTTTCATCTACCAACAACCCTCATACTTTACTGCCCTGACGCTGGTTAAGAATTCTCTCACCCCCTTCCCTATCTGTTAAGAACACTACATATCTTATTGTATTAAAAAGATTTTTATAAAATAGCCATCTATAACCCTAAGAATCCCCTGTCTTTGTCACACTGGCTGACAGGAAACCCCGACGATTCATAAGCGAAATCTATCAATCATCTGCTCAGAGGTGAAATAAACGATTTATCTTAAATTTTCACAAAGAGTAATATCTACTTTAAGAATAGTTAATTATTTAAATCAATACAGAGAATATCTGTTAAATCCGAATAAATAAGGATGCGTTCAAACCGAAGAACGGAATACGAAATTTAATTAACACTTCACGCGTCGTAAAAAACTCTTTTTTAGCATAAAAAAGAGGCGATTGCTTGCACCAAAATTTCAAGGAGATCGTTATGTCTAAGGCTGTTTTTTTGGGTGATTCAATTTACCCCTGGCTAGGCATGCGAGAAATCCTACGTGGCTCATCATTATTAATTGATATCGCGTACTTTTCCTCACAGACGCTTTCTGCCGTCAACAAGCTATCTCATGAAACAGATTGCATCATTATTAACCCCGGCAATTCAGATTTATTAAAATATGCCCGGATTATCCGCAATATGGCTTTACATCCCTCCACGAAAATTATCGTTCTGGCAGATGAAGTCACCTTCTCTATATTTCAAACTGTTTGCGGGGTGAACATGCAGTTTCTGGATCAAGACGCCAGCCTTGATCAGCTACTGCATACAATAACTCGTATCACACAAAACAAAAAATCACGCAATATCAAAGAACTGAACAATAAAATTACAGCTAACGAATTCAACGTAATGATGATGCTTGCCCGAGGCTGGTCGCTGACACAAATCGCCGGAGCATCACAAAAAAGCGAAAAAACTATTGGAGCGTACAAAAGCAACATCGCCAGAAAACTCGGTAAACATAATACCCGGCTAAAGTACACCATCTCCCACTATAGCCAGTCGTAACTTACTTATTTAAGGATACTGATAACGGTTATTTTTTAAGAGGCTTACTTTCGGCTCTTTTTTTATTCCGCATAGCCCGGAAGGGGTCTCTATTTCCGAAAATTAATTTACCCGGTAGCACACCCGCGTGCCAACCATAGCCAACAACTCAACGTAATAACACATGCAATACAGAAATGCAGACGAGGGTTATATATGAACAAGGTTTACAGCATTATTTGGAACGCGGCGCTCGGTATCTGGGTTGTCGTTTCCGAATTAACCAAAGGTAAGAAAAAAAGCAGTTCGCGTAAAACTGTCGCGGTACTCGCGGCTACAGCCTTAATTAGCACCTCGCCACTCGTGGCGGCGGATGACATCGGCAACCATGATATTTCTGTCGATTATAATAATATTGTCATTCAACCTGGTACAAATGACGACGTTCACAATGATGGCTTCCTCTACCAGAACACCACTAACGGTGCGGTGTTAAACGTCACTGGCGCATTGCCGAAGATTGAGCAAGGCCAAACCGGTCTTGTCGAATCGGCGACTATTGAGCAGTTGCTAGAGCAAAAGAAAATCACCCTCACGGCGACCATTGGGGGCGTTACCACCCCGATTACAACCGTTGAAGAACTGGAAAAGTATTACTACAACCAGCCGACGACGACGCCTGCTCAGGATGACAAAATCACCGTCATTGACCCTGCATTACAAACCCCGGCAGATATGCAGGTCTACAACACCGATGAACTGGTTCACTATCTGACCGAAACCCCGTTAGAAGGCATTACGTTAAACACCTACGACGCAGCCCTTTCAAAAATCTATAACAACTTTGGCATTGCGCAGGCCAGCAACGGTTCGACGGCCAATCTGAACATTGGTAACGATCAGAAAAATGCCCGTGATGATGAAAACACCATCAAACTCCTGGCTAAAAACAGCTCGTTACTCGAAGCCAGCGGCGCAGATAGCAAGGTTAACTGGATATCCGACAACTACATCTCATTTGGCGCCGCCCCCGTTGTCCCGAATAAAAGCTTTAACGGTTCTCAGACAATGGACCAGTTCGGCAAAGTGTTGACTATCGATACCTACGGATACGACAGCGAAGGGAATGCGGTGAAAACCGGTACCCAGGAGTTCGATATCACCAATACCGAAGAGCTTGGCGACCTTAATGACTGGCTGCTGGGCGAAAGTGATACAACGGTCTTAAATGCACAAGGGAACAAGGTAAGCCAGCTGCAACTGATGCTGGACGCCAATCGCGCCACCATGTCGCTCAAAGATGTTGAAGACTGGTATGCGAAGTTGATTACCAGCGTTTTACAGTCCGATACGGTAACCGGCTCGGTTGACTGGGACTATAAAGTCTGGACTGATGGCGAGGGTCATACTAATAACGCCACGATCGGTAATACCGAGCTGCACGCTGTCTACGCACATGGCGCGGGCGCAACAGGCACAGTGACACAAGATTCTGTACTGGCGGTAGACGGCAGCATTAATGGCGTGATGAAAGGCACGGAAGGTGCCGTTATTACGAACCAGGGCTCCCTCAACGTACTACGTACTTCCACAGGCCACAGTCTGGCGATTGGTATGCTGGCGGAAAACGCTACGGCAACCAACACCGGTACCATCAACTCCGGCTTGTTCATCGATAAAGATGGGCGACAGGCTCTGAATAGCTACGGCGCTATCGGTATGCAGGGCAAAGGGGCCAGTACCGTTACCAACGATGGCATCATTAACCAGGCCATCACGACGAATAACTATGGCACCGCCTCAGCTGCCAATCCATGGGATACCAACACCACGGTAACAACGCCAATTACGCTGGCCATCGGTATGCAATTATCGGGGAACTCTACCGGGGTTAACAACAAAACCATCAATATTGTGGACGGTAACGCCAACGGTGCCTCTTTCGGGAAAGGCACAGCCTACGGCGTTGAAGTAACTGATGGCGCAACCTTCACTAACAGCGCTGGTGCATCTATTTATCTGGGCCGTGATGGTTCCAATACCTCTCAGGATGTTGCAATGGCTGGCGGGTCAAACCTTAGCGCCGGCATCCACGCGCGAGGGACTGGTACCGTGACTAACGCGGGAGATATTACCCTCGGTACAGGCGTACGTAATGCTGCAGGTATTCTGGTTGCTGGTGCGGCCGGGAATGTCATCAACTCCGGCAAAATTTCGGTTAATGGTAAGACATCCGGGCTACCAAACTACGGGATGTCGGTACATAACAGCGGCGCCAATGCGGGTCAAACTATCCGTAATGATGGCGAGATTAATGTTAACGGCAAGAATAATATCGGCATTCATGTCCGCGCAGACAGCACGGATGCCAAAGTGACCACCAGCCAGGCCGGTCAAATTACGGTGAACGGTGAAGGAGGAACCAATGAGCGAAACTACGCCATTTGGGTTGAAGGCTCCTCCAGCAAGCAGGCAGTTGCTGATATCTCTTCCGGCATTACGCTGAATGGTACCGGGGACATCGGCGTTCACGTTCGCGGTAGCGCAACGGCGAATATTAATAACGACAGTAGCCCTGTGTTTAACAGCACCGATCAGATAGGCTATTATTTGTACGGTGCCAATGCGGTCGCTAACATTGGCAAGACGGAGATGAATGATAATGGCCAGACCAATACCACTATCTTCCGTATTGCTGAGGGCGCTAAATTTGCCGGTAACAGCAATGATCCGGTAACCGGCACGGCTTCCGATCTTAAACTGACACTCAGCGGTAAGAATTCTGTTGGTGTACTGGGTACCGGGAATAATACCCTCGTTCAAACAGGTGAAGCGACGTTCAACGTCGGTGGTCAAGGCGCATCGGCCATTGTGATTGAAGGCGGTGCAAGTGGTAATATCAGCGATAAAACCACCATTAATTTGACCGGTGTCGAAACCACTGCCGGCATCGTCGACGGCCAGGCGCATAATTTAAACGGCTCCAGCCAGGGCAACCCTGTCGAAACCACCCTCATCTCTGGCGCCAGCATCACCTCCGAAGCCAGCGGGAACAAGGTTATCGCGTATGTAGCGAAAAATCTGGGGAATATTATTCTCAACGCGAAAGCACTGGTGGATCTCGACAGTATCGACAGCATCGGTGTCGATGTGCAACAGGGCGGACGTTTAACAAATAACTCGTCCAACGCTTTACATGTCAGTAACGGTATTGGCGTACGCGCCTCCGGCTCTGATGCGCAGATCAAAAGGCTCGGACAGATCAAGGTCGACGATGGTACCGCTGGCGTTTTGCTGACAAACGGTGCCGTACTGGACATTACCGCCGCGGCCGGTGACTCCATCATCACGAATGGCACCGCCGACGGTATTCGCCTGGATGCCGGTGCAGGCTCTCTGACAGCCAAAGGGGTTTCCATCAGTGCCTTGGGCACTGGGGCGGGGATCCAGAACGACGCCAACAGTAGCGACATTACGCTCAATGATGTCACCATTAATGCCAACGACGGCTCAGGTATCCGTACCAGCGTTGCGCTGAATGTAAAAGACGGTGCGGGCAATAAGCTGAATGTCACCGGCAGCGGTACCGGTTTTGCTTTTGAAGAACGCGACGGTAGCGCTGTGAAGGGCGATCTGAATATTGGTACGGGTTACACCGTGCTCGTCCATAACGCAACAGGTAATGCCACAGGGAGCGGGATCCGCGCCAATACCAGTGGTAATGTCACCACCAGCGCCGACATTACCGTTCAGGACAGCACGGGTGATTCAGCCGTTATCGCGAAAAATGTTAACTCTCTGACCAACAACGGGAAAATCATCTCTAATAGCGTCAATGGTCCGGTGATTGATGCCAGCGGCGCTAACGGTAAAACCATTACCAATACGGGAACTATCCGCGCCGCCAGCGACACAGCCGTGGCAATTCAGTCCGGTAACGGCAATGACACCATCAATATCAACGGCGTTGAAACGGTAGGTGTCATCAATACCGGAGCTGGCACGGATACCGTTAACTGGTCGAAAGGCACCTTTGCAGGTGAAATGAATTTCGCTGGAACCAGTGGAAACAATAAAGCCAATATCGGTAACGTCGAGCTGGGCAATACGCGCCATATCATCACCGCAGCAGGTGCAGGTAACGCCCTCACCTTTACAGATACGCATGGCACGGGTGCCAAAATTGGCAGTCTGGGCAGCGATAATCTGGGCACAGGCACGAATATCGGTACCGGTTGGGACTCACTCACGCTTACCGGCTCTCAGGCCGATATGCGCATCGTGGATCGTCTGACACTGGCGAGCGAAACGATCGCCGTTAATAACGGGGCAACGCTGCGCACTGGCGACCACGGTGAGTCCAGCAGTAATGCCGCCACCATTGGCGATTACAACATCACTACTAACAACGCTGCCAGCAAAGTCATCTTTGATACAACGGGCGACAATAACCAGGCTCAAATCTATAACGGCATCATCAGCGGCAGCGGGAATTTTGAACGTGCGGCGGGCGGCACTACGATCTTCACCGCCAACAACACCTATACCGGATCCACCACCATTGATCAGAGTGGCACGCTGCAGTTAGGTTCAGGCGGGAATACCGGGGAAGTCAGCGCAGTGTCGAATATTCTCGACAACGGCATACTCACCATTAATCGTGCCAATAACGTGCTGCTTAACGGCATCATTTCCGGTATTGGCGCGCTGCAGCAAATCGGTGGCGGGACTACGCGTCTGGGCGGGAACAATGCCTATAAAGGTGATACTACCGTCACGAGCGGGGCTCTGTTGGTTAATGGTAACCAGAGTGCTGCTACTGGCATAACCACTGTCAGCAACGCTGCCACACTGGGTGGTAACGGTGTGATCGGCGGTCACGTGGTGATGAACGATGCCTCGACAATCAGCGCCGGTGACGGTGGCGCAGGCACGTTATCCATTAACGGCAGTTTGCAACTCGGCAACAAAACAACCTCCGCCTTCGAGCTGGGTCAGGCCTACACGCCTGGCGGCAAACTGAACGACCTGATTAACGTTGCAGGCGATCTGCAACTTGACGGTACGCTGGATGTCACCACTTCGCAGGGCGGTAATTTCGGACCGGGTGTATACCGTATTTATAATTACGGCGGCACGCTAGATAACCAGGGGCTGGATCTGGGCGCGATCCCGGACAGTCAGGATAAGAGCAACGTTTTTGTCCAGACCTCTATCGATAAACAGGTAAACCTGGTTAACGCCAATGGCGTCACCCTGCAATTCTGGGACGGTGCGACCGTCAGCCAAAGCCACGGCGCAACGGGTATCGAAGGCGACAGCAAAATTGACGGTGGCGATGGTAAATGGATGGCGATCGGCAACCAGGGTGATAACAACTGGACGACGGCAACCGGCGAAGGCAACGCACCATGGGCACAAAAATCTTTCGCCGTGTTCACGGGCAATGCCGGTACGGTAACCGTTGATAAAGCTGCGGGTGAAGTCAACTTCTCCGGGGCGCAGTTTGACGCTGATGGCTATGTCGTCAAAGGCGATGCGCTCAACGCCTATGCCACCACAGAAAATGCGACGCATGCGGGTCAAACACCCGGGACTGGTGAACTGCTGCTGCGCGTAGGGGCCGGCGGCGCGGGGCAAAATTACACCGCCACCATAGAATCCATCATCCGTGAAGCCAGCACTAGCGATAAGCTAACACTGGTGAAAACGGACCTTGGTCGTCTGATCCTGAGCGGCGACAACGAGTATCGTGGCGGTACACGAATTGATGGCGGTACGCTGCAAATTTCTTCTGACAATAACCTCGGACAAAGCGGCACAGGTCTGGAGATCAACAACGCTTCGACATTGCAATTAGGCGCGGATCTAAGCACCGATCGTACCATCACGCTGGGTGCGAATACCGATGCAGAAGTGTTTGACCTGAACTCACATCACTTCACCCCAACCGGAGATATCACCGGTGATGGCAAACTGAAAATCACCAGCAGTACAAGCGATGCGGGCAGTACCCTGACGCTCGACAGAGCAAACAGCTACAAAGGGGAAACCGAGGTCGCAGGTACGGGCAATGCTAACAATGTTACCGTCAACGTCAGCAAAACCGGCGCATTTGGTGGCAATGACAGCAGCACAGTTACCGTTAATAAAGGCGCGACAGTTAACGTTAGCGGGACGGATACCAGTCTGCAATCGCTCACCATGAACATTGCCGACAGCCTGCTAACCCTGGCTGACAATGTGACAGCCGCGAGCGCGAAGCTGAATCTGACCGGCAAAGCGAAAGCAGTATTAACTCAGGATTCCACTGCAGGTGACGCAACGGTTAACGTCGGGAAAGACAGTACGCTGGCGCTGGAAGACAACACCAGCGGCGGCAGTGCCGATGTGACCAACAGCGGATTGATGACCTTTGCTGACCTGGCGATGGCAGAAAACGCTGTCGTCAAAAACCAGGCTGGCGGTATGGTCGACATCAGCGCGGTAAACAGCGCAACGTCTATCGGTTCGCTGTCTGGCGCAGGTAACGTTGAGCTGGGTAATAAATCCCTGTCTCTGGGCAATCTGAACTTTGATGACACTATCAGCGGTGTCATCAGCGGGAATGATGGCAACCTGGTGAAAATCGGTACCGGCACGTTAACGCTGGAAGGCGACAACACCTATACCGGCACCACGGATGTCAATCAGGGCGTGCTGCTGGTGAACGGTAATCAGTCCGCCGCAACAGGTCAAGTCACCGTGAAATCCGGGGCTACGCTCGGTGGTAACGGTATTATCGGCGGTGCAGTCGATGTGCTGGATAACGCCCATATTACCGCCGGTGCAGCGATCAACAGCGTGGGTAAACTAACGACTGGCTCTCTGACGCTCAGTGATAACGCCCAGCTGGATTATCAGTTTGGTCAGGCTTATACCCCAGGCGGGGCCTTCAACGACCTGATTGATGTGAACGGTGATCTGACGCTTGACGGTAAACTCAACATTGAGACATCGCCAGGCGGAAGTTTCGACGTTGGTGTCTATCGCGTCATTAACTACACCGGTACGTTAACCAACAACGTGATGGACATTGCTAACGCGCCGGAAGCTGCAGACAGCCTGTATGTACAAACCTCGGTGAAAAATCAGGTCAACCTGGTCAACCATGCAGGACTGACACTGCGCTTCTGGGACGGCACCGGCGGTGAGAATGGCGAACTGAAAAACAACGGCGTCATCAACGGTGGTGACGGTATCTGGCAATCCAGCCAGGGCAACGACAACTGGACAACCGATGAGTCCACACCAGAAGGTGCATTAAACGCACCGTTTACCGATGCCGCATTTGCTGTCTTCCAGGGGGAAGCAGGCAACGTTACCGTTGATAACAGCAAAGGCGACGTGATCATCAGCGGTGCGCAATTCGCTACCGATGGCTATCGCGTAGGTGGTGAAGCCATCACTACCGATACGGCCGATACGTTGATTCGCGTCGGCGATGGTACTGTAGACGGTATCAACTACACCGCGACCATCGACAGTGTGATTCGCGGAACCGGTGGTTTGAACAAAGGTGACCTCGGAACGCTGATCCTCACCGGTGACAATACCTACAGCGGTGGAACCACCATTACGTCTGGTACGTTACAAGTGGCTGGTGATACCAACCTCGGGGCGGCAGATACCGGGATCACCTTCAATGGCGGTACGCTGAAATATGGCGACGCATTTGATACCGCGCGTCAGGTCACTCTGGAATCCGGAGGCGGGACATTCGACACAAATGGGTATGATGTTTCTCTGCTGACGGAAGTCGAAGGTTCCGGTCAATTGACCAAAACCGGTAAAGGCATACTGACACTGACGCTGGACAATACCTACACCGGCGGTACGACTATCGAGCAGGGCGTGTTGCAACTGGGTAACGGCGGTAATATCGGCAGCGTACAGGGGGATATCGTTGATAACGGCATTCTCAATATCGATCGTGCCGATACGCTGGCATTAACCAGTAATATCAGCGGCGAAGGCCAGTTGTATCAGACAGGCAGCGGCACCACTGTTCTGCAAGGTTCCAATACCTACAGCGGAGCGACCCTGATTGCCAACGGCGTACTCGAGGCAGGTAATACCGATACCCTGAGCGCATCATCACACCACTATGTTGCTACAGATACCGCGCTGAATACGCAGGGTTACAACCAGACGGTGGCAGGACTGGATAACGGTGGTGATGTATCGCTCCGTGGTCAACAGGTCGGTTCAACCATAACCGTCAAAGGGGATTACCGTGGTGAAAATGGTACGTTGCAAATTGCTGCAGCGCAGAACACCAGCGGAACAGGCATTGCGGATCGCTTGATTATCGATGGCGGTCAGGCCAGCGGCAGTACCCTGCTGGATGTTGACGGTTCCGGTCTGGGCGCTCCGACAGTTGGTGATGGTATCGAAGTGGTTACCGCGATCAATGGTGCAACTACCACGGCGCAAACCTCACAGGATGCATTCCATCTGGCCAGCGCGCACATGGCTGCGGGCGCCTTTGAGTACCAGTTGCATGCCGGGAACACACAAGGCCAGGGAGAAAACTGGTATCTGAGAAGCGAATACCGTCCGGAAACAATGCTGTACTCCGGCCTCGCCAGCGTCGTTCGTCAGGGAGACATCAGCCTGTTGGGTAACATGCACCAGCGAATGGGGGATGATGTTAAACCGGGTATTGATGAAGACAACCGCGCCTGGGCCAGAATGATCGGTTACTCCGGTAAAACCAAACTGGATGATGCGGCAGGTACGCAAACCAGTTCACATACCACGGGTATCCAGGTCGGCGTCGATATGTATGCTACTGAAAGCTGGAAAGCCGGTATGTATGCCAGCGTTCTCGACATTGACAGTAACGTTCAAGGGACGAAAACGGGGAGCAATGGTAAAGGCGGCAATATCGACGACAACGCATTTTACGTCGGCGGTTATGCTACCTGGTTCTCTGACGATGGTATGTACGTCGATAACGTCCTGCAGTACGGTAACCATAAATCCCGTCTGTCCGCATCAGGTAATAATGGTTCATATAGCGTGAGAGGCAATACCCTGACGGCTTCGACGGAAGTGGGTAAATCATTCCGTTTAGGCGCCAGTGCCTGGAGTCTTGAACCGCAGGCGCAGTTGATCTACCAATACAGCGACTTCGACAACAGTACGCTGGATGGCGAAACCAAAACGAAGGTTAATCTGGATACCGCAGATTCATTTACCGCTCGTCTGGGTGTGCGCCTGGTCGCCGACTACGATACCAACCATGGCAAATTCCAGCCTTATGGCCGGGTAAACGTCTGGCAGGGTCTGGGTTCAAAAGACAAAACGCACTTTAGCAACGCGGTCGCAACCACTACGCTGGAATCATCACAGCAGTACTCCAGTACTGAAGTTGCAGCCGGCCTGAGCTGGTCTATCGACAGGAATTTGCAGGTCTACGGTGAACTGGGAACCCAATTCAGCAATGGCAGCAATAAGTCGCAGGTTGAAGCCCCGGTGAATGCATCGATTGGCTTTAAGAAATCGTTCTAACCCAGCATAAACTTAGCCAGCCTCCTGTTTTCACAGGAGGCTTTTTTATGCCCGCTGACTATCAGTTCTACAGGTATGGAGCGGGAAGTTAAAACGAATGTTGCGAGCAGGCCGGATAAAGCGTCAGCGCCGCCATCCGGTGAAAATCAGGGGGTAATGAGACATTGACAGGTTAACGGTTATTTTGCGTTAACAGTGCGGGGATCTCTTCGGCCATTACCGGAGGAGAAATAAGAAAACCTTGAATTTTATCACAGCCAATATGCTTCAAACGTTCTAACTGCGAGGGAGTTTCCACCCCTTCCGCCAGCACCTCAATACCAAAATTGTGTGCTAATGAAATAATACCTTCGACGATCTTTGTTGATCGGGTGTCCGGTTCAATTCCTGCGACAAATTCTTTATCAATTTTTAAGGTATCAAAAGGATATTTCAACAGGTAATTAAGATTAGCATGCCCGGTGCCAAAATCATCCAGAGCTAACTTCACCCCTATCGATTTCAACTCTGTCATATTTTTAGCTGCTATATGGCAGTCACGCAAAGGTGAGGTTTCCGTGACCTCTATTTGGCATCGGCGGGCCGGGAGTCCGCAAGCAGCAAGGTTTTGCCTGATACGTTGGGGTAAAAGGGGATCGCAGAACTCAAGTGCGGAAATATTTACTGATAACGAAAGGGGATCGGGCCAGGCTGCTGCAACGTCCCACGGAGGATTGGTAACCATATCTTCAATTGAAAATATATTGCCGCGGTCTTCCAGTAGCGTAATAAAAACATCGGGAGAAATCATGCCCATTTGCGGACTATTCCAACGCATAAGTGCTTCAAACCCGCTAATTTTCTGGGTGGGCAAGTCAAATATAGGCTGATAAACCATATAAAGCTGAGTGGTATTCACCGCCTTTTCAAGCGCATTTAGCAGCTCACTGGAATTTAACATCCCCCCTTCCCCCTTTGTAACCATATAAATTAAAAACCAGTTAAAGTCACTCCCAGGTTGTATCTACTTTTATGCGTGTGATATCAGAAAAGAACGGATAGGTTAGGGTAAAAAAGACAAACTATGTGTAAACCTGACAATCAACTTGTTCAAATCAGATGTATTGCTCAGCCCCAGTTTGGTGACGGCCTTCATCTTGTGAGCCTGAATAGTTTTATAATTCAGGCTAACTAACTCCGAAATTTCTCTGGCTGTATAACCATTTACCAGCAGATTCAGAATCTGCTGCTCTCTTTCGGTTAATCTTTTTTGCGAACGATACAGTCGGGGATTCCATTTCCCTACTGCTAACGTGGCTAATTGAGAAAAATCACGCAATGAAGACTTTTCAGTCAAGACAATGACTTTCTCAATATATAATAACTCAACACATAATTTCGCCACCAAACTATCGGCAACAATCACGATAACGTTATTATAAAATTTAAATCTGTTTTTATTCAAATACTGCACAATTGCGGAACATGGCTGTTCATTGTTAATGATATTAAAAACCATGGTTTGATGCTGGCCCAATGATGATTGATGCAACATGTCCTCAAACTGGTAGGTTTTGATCGGTACATGTTTGCTTGTCAGATAGGCGAACATACCGTTGCCTACAAAATTATCACTGCCACACATCAACATCCTGTTCACCATTCCTTATAAACTTCTGATCTTGTTACTCATTAAAAATTTGATGATTATTTTCTCAACTTCTGCCTCTTCACGACGGTTCCTGAAATCAAACCCGCATGAAATCTGATAGCAGGAATACAATTGATTATCCTCATCAAATTCGTTGATCATGACGACATCAATAACTTTTAAATCAAGCTGCAAATTTCCAAACGTATCAAAATCCAGAGAGGCAC
This sequence comes from Citrobacter sp. S-77, assembly GCF_963864895.1. NCBI lineage: Bacteria > Pseudomonadati > Pseudomonadota > Gammaproteobacteria > Enterobacterales > Enterobacteriaceae > Citrobacter > Citrobacter sp. S-77. The sequence continues at coordinate 1,069,754 of NZ_CAWLWU010000002.1, read as the reverse complement.
CTTTAATCACTGCATCTTTATAAAGAAAACGTGCATTCACATCTTTAACAATTAATGCGCAACCGCCCTGTGAGATGTTTTTTATCTTAAATGAGTAGTTTTCTCCGTTTTTGTAACGACCAAAACAGAAAAAATCATAGCCCTTCAAAAAAGAGAACCGCTGATTCTGTCGCTGCTGGGCAAAGAAAATCATATCCGGGATGGCATAAGATAATCCTGCCTCCGCACCTGCTGTCGGACTCTTTTCGAGTCTGGCGCAGAATTTGATAATCCCGCTATCGCTGTGCAGGATAAAGTATTGGACCTTTTCAGGGATGATGTCTTCGTGCCAGGAAATCATAAAGTGTTCAAAATCAATCTTTTCTAACTGCGTGATAACACTGCTGTTTTCACATAAGACTTCCAGCTTCGTCTTCTTGTGCAACTCCTCACGAAGGATGGCGATGATTTCAAACTTGTTTTCCTTGGCTAATCCAAAACTCATACAAAAACCCTTATTTCCATATTTAAGATATGTCTCGGTCTCAGTCTCGATTACCGACAAAACACGAGATCAGCATCCACCCCTGGTGCTTAATAACCTTAGTGGATTCCATGTCAAACTGTTGATGCGAACTTAAGTTTTTAACTATCTTTAATCTTACATTGATATGTAAAAACGTTTGATGAGAATTAATTCTAGCTGAAGCCAGGCCTAAAACCATGTGAAGTTGCGCATCAACAATAACAAAAAGGAATAAGAAATAAATCTATAATTCCATTTAGAGATAAAAATGACGTAAAATTAGCCGGGTATAATAGATAACAATGGGTGGGCAAGGCGGAACGACTAAGCTGAGCGCCAGCTATGGTTTAATCGCTGACAGGAAAATGGATGCTTACGGCGTTATATCATTAGCAAATGAAATAATCATGATGGATTATTTTAATAAAGCGAATGATTAATATTGCAGGCGTGTAAATAAATTTAACTTAAGTTAAAAAAGGCCAGCATTAAGCTGACCCCGGTAATTACCGTATTAAACTATAATGGCATACTATCTTACAGAGGGTATAACGTTAGAAAATAAGTACTACTGATTAATTTCTGTCCGGGCTGAATGCAAAATCCCCCTTAAGGCAGGTCCCTGGATTTATGACTTTATGAGAGAAAAAAGATCGTTGAGTGATTCACTCATCGTCGGGTGCGTAAATATTTGATCACGCAATACGGTATAAGGTAACCCTGCATCCATAACGGTTTTGACGATATTAATCATCTCATGAGAGTCCGCACACAGTAGTGATACTCCCAATATACGTTGAGTGTTTACATCAATCACGGCTTTGAGGACGCCGCGTGTATCATCCATCACCCGCGCTCGTGGGATTGCCGCGACAGGTAACGTTACCACCTGGACCGTTGCCCCGCTGGCACGAGCCTGTTCTTCACTCATCCCTACACGAGAGAGCGGCGGCGTCATAAAAACGGAATACGGCACATTCTGGCGATCGCCTGAATTGCGTAAACCTTCGCCAAATAAGCTGTCGCGGACAATGCGGAAATCATCCAGTGAAACATAGGTAAATTGCAAACCACCGGTTACATCACCCATCGCCCAGATGTTATCTGCAGAAGTCCGCAGATATTTGTTCACAATAATCCCACCGCGCTCGTTCACATCCACCCCGGCGTTCTTTAGCTGTAGATGCTCAGTCGCGGGTTTTCGCCCTGAGGCAACCAGCAGCGCATCCACAGTTCGAAGACCTTCCGGCGTCTGTAGCTGCACCATGCCGTCATGGGACGATACCGACTGTACATTGGCGTTGAGAATTAATTCTACGCCCTGGTCACGCAAAATTTGGGCGATGGCCTCGGCGATATCCCGATCTTCACGCGGTAAAAACAGCGGTGCCGCTTCAAAGATTGTTACCTGGCTGCCAAAGTTGGCGAACATGGACGCGAACTCGAGGCCAATATATCCCCCGCCCAAAATACCAAGACGCTGTGGGCGCTGCGTCAGATTCAACAGCCCGGTACTGTCAAAGACTCCAGGAGTGTCGGACAGGCCTGCAATATCAGGAATAATTGACTGCGCGCCAGTATTGATAAAGATCTTCTCGCCGCGAACCTCGAGTGTTCCGGTCGGCTGAATCACCCGCACGGTATGGTTGTCGATAAACTCAGCGCGCCCTTCAATCACATCCACATTGTCCAGATCAGCGAGATTATGGAAGTTTTTATCACGCAAGAAGCTCACAACAGAGGCTTTACGCTGCATCGCTGCGGCAAAGTCATGCTGCAATTCAGCATCATGCACCAGGGTTTTAGTTGGAATGCAGCCGATATTGATACATGTTCCACCGTACATAGTATTGGACTGCTCGATGATAGCCACCTGCCAGCCCTTTTGTGCCAGGGCCGCCGCCAGCGTCTTACCCGCTTTACCAAAACCAATAATGATTGCCTGGTATTGATTCATGCTGTCTCTCCGCAAAGTCACTGTTCATTTGTTAATCCAAAGTATACGGAGCGATATGCCAGAAAAGCCTATCCATAACGCGATTGTTTTTGTCCAATCGTCTAAACAGCAATAAATAACTTACTCAGTCGATATATTGAAAATACACTAACTATTTGACATTAATAATTTAATATAAAAGTATGTTATTAGTGCTGCCATCCCCCAACAATAAAAATTGTTCAGGAGTCTTTATGGATACCCTTAGCCGATTACTGATGCTTAACGACCCGCAGGGATCTATTGATAAAAATTGCCTGCTCAGCAGAGACTGGCAATTGCCACACGCTGCGGGCGAATTGTCAGTTATCCGCTGGCACACCATGACCCAGGGGGCTGCCCAACTGGACATGCCTGATGGAACCTCGTTTACGCTTCGTGCTGGTTCGATTGTGATCCTTGCGCAAAACTCAGCGCATCGGCTTTGCCAGTCTGGTGAGGAACAAACGCATATCGTCTGCGGCAGTTTACGGCTACCGCCCTCCTCTCGTTATTTTTTAACCACGCTGCCGGAAGCACTAATACTGGCACCGGATGAAAATAGCCACGTCGGCCACTGGCTCAGGGCGATGATTGCGCTACTTCAGGAGGAATCCTCAACCGACCTGCCGGGATCGGATGTGGTATGCAGTCAGCAGTGCGCAACGCTGTTCACACTCGCCGTTCGGCAATGGCTGACACAGGCTACGCCCGCAAAGAACGTACTAAGTTTGTTGTTGCACCCCAGACTGGGGGGCGTGGTTTTCCTGATGCTGGAATCGCCCGCGCATCCCTGGACTGTGGAAGAACTGGCACAACGCGCGCATATGTCGCGGGCTAGTTTCGCGCAGTTATTCCGCGAGGTCTCAAACTCTACTCCACTCGCGGTATTAACCACATTACGTCTGCAATTCGCCGCTCAGATGTTGTCACGTGGCTCTCAGCCACTGATTGTCATTGCCGAATCGGTAGGCTATGCCAGCGAGTCATCGTTTCACAAAGTCTTTCTCCGACAATTCGGTTGCACGCCGGGAGAATACCGAAAACGGGTAAAAGCGCTGGAGTCATAGCGCGCGCCCCGGTCAGAAGCACGCGCTTTCAGGACGCTATTTCTGAGAGCGATGTCGATGTAGCCACATCAGTTTATACGCCGCAGGAATGATAAACAGCGACAATAGCGGCGCGGTTATCATGCCGCCAATCATCGGCGCGGCAATACGACTCATTACTTCCGACCCGGCCCCTGTTCCCCACAATATTGGCAATAAACCGGCAATAATCACCGCCACGGTCATCGCCTTGGGACGAACACGAAGTACTGCCCCGTGGTAGAGCGCTTCATCCAGCTTATCCGCTGTAAAAGTTTGTGGATTTTCCAGAGCCGGTTCGGCTTCTATGGCGTGACGCAGGTACATCAACATCACTACGCCAAACTCAGCGGCTACTCCCGCCAGTGCGATGAATCCGGTTCCGGTCGCTACCGACAGATGGAACCCCATCCAGTAGAGGAACCAGATCCCCCCCACCAGCGCAAATGGCACGCTGGTAATAATCAGCAGCGCCTCTCCAACGCGACGGAATGCCAGATAAAGCAGCACGAAAATAATCATTAGCGTCATCGGTACCATCAGTTTTAGCTTATGGCTGGCTCGCTCTAAAAGCTCAAACTGACCGGAGAACGCCACGCTGGTCCCCGGCTTTAACTGTACATTTTCGGCGATCGCTTTTTTTAGATCGTTAACCACCGAGACCATGTCGCGATCGCGTGCGTCGATATAGATCCAACTGGTGGGCCGTGCATTCTCGGTTTTCAGCATCGACGGTCCGGAAACGACCTTCACATCCGCCACATTAGCCAACGTAATCTGCTGTTTCATTGGAGTCAAAATCGGCAGTTGACGCAACGTTTCAGGGCTATCGCGGAAGCTTTGCGGATAGCGCAGATTGATCGGATAGCGTGCAATCCCTTCAACCGTTTCCCCCACCATGGCGCCCCCCACTGCCGAGGTAATAAACAGCTGCACATCACCTACGGTCATGCCATAGCGCGCGGCCTTCTCACGGTGAATATCCACACTGAGATAGCGACCACCTTCCAGTCGCTCCGCCAGTGCCGAAGCCACACCTGGTACGGTTCTGGCCACTTCTTCGATTTGCTCAGCCGTGGCGTCAATATCTGACAACACGGTCCCCGACACCTTAATACCGATTGGGCTTTTGATCCCTGTGGAAAGCATATCGATACGGTTACGAATCGGCGGCACCCACAGATTTGCCAACCCAGGCAAGCGTACGGTTTTGTCTAGCTCCTCGATGATTTTGTCCATCGTCATCCCCGGACGCCACTGATCCTGTGGCTTCAGTTGGATCGTAGTTTCGACCATCTCCAGCGGCGCGGAGTCAGTTGCCGTTTCAGCCTTGCCGGTCTTACCAAACACGCGCGCCACTTCCGGAACTGTCATGATCAGCTTGTCGGTTTTTTGCAACATGTCCGCCGCTTGCGCCGCCGAAATCCCCGGCAGTGTTGATGGCATATACAGCAGGTCACCTTCATTAATCTGCGGTAGGAACTCGCCACCAACTTTATTAATCGGCCAGATAACCGTAAGAATCGACAGCACCGCCACCAGCAGGGTGGTCTTCGGCCAGTGCAGTACTTTCAGCAGTAGCGGATGGTAAATACGAATCAAGAAACGGTTGAGCGGATTACTACTTTCCGCCGGAATTTTGCCGCGGATCCAGAACCCCATCAGGATCGGGATCACCACGATTGCCAGAAACGCCGCCCCCGCCATGGCATAGGTTTTGGTAAACGCCAGCGGCCCAAAGAGCCGTCCTTCCTGCCCCTCAAGGGTGAAAATGGGAATAAACGACAGAGTAATAATCAGTAAGCTAATAAACAGCGCTGGACCAACTTCTACCGAGGCGTTAGTGATCACCTGCCAGCGTGTTGCGTTATCCAGCTTTTCACCCGGATGCTGATGTTCCCACTCTTCCAACCGCTTATGCGCGTTCTCAATCATCACGATCGCGGCATCAACCATCGCGCCAACCGCGATGGCAATCCCACCAAGCGACATAATATTGGCGTTCAGTCCCTGAAAATGCATCACGATAAATGCAATACACAGGCCCAGCGGGAGAGAAATAATCGCGACCAGTGCCGAGCGGATATGCCACAAGAACAGAGCACAAACCAGCGCCACGACGATAAACTCTTCCAGAAGCTTGTAGCTCAGGTTATCAATCGCACGATCAATTAGCTGACTGCGATCGTATGTTGTAACTACCTCAACGCCTTCCGGCAGGCTGCTTTTTAGCGTTTCAAGTTTGGTTTTAACGGCAGAGATCACCTCACGCGCATTTTTACCTGAACGCAGAATGACGACTCCGCCAGCCACTTCGCCTTCACCGTTCAGCTCAGCGATCCCACGACGCATTTCCGGTCCGATTTGTACGCGCGCAACATCACGCAGGTAAACCGGCACACCGTCTGCCCCTGACTTCAGTACAATGTTATTGAAATCATCGAGTGTTTGCAGATACCCGCTGGCCCGAACCATATATTCCGCTTCCGCCATCTCCACGGAAGAACCGCCGGCTTCCTGGTTAGACGCATCCAGCGCAGACTTCACTTCAGACAAGCTGATGCCATATTGCGTCAGCTTCATTGGGTCAATAACGACCTGATACTCTTTGACCACTCCCCCAACCGAGGCGACTTCCGCCACGTTAGGGATGGTTTTCAGTTCATACTTTAAAAACCAGTCCTGAAGAGAACGTAATTCGGCCAGATCGTGTTTTCCGCTGCGATCCACCAATGCATATTCAAATATCCAGCCAACACCCGTGGCATCCGGTCCCATTTCCGCACTGACTCCCGCTGGCAATTTCCCCTGCACCTGGTTGAGATATTCCAGGACGCGGGAGCGCGCCCAGTAAGGATCAGTGCCATCTTCAAAAATGACATATACGTAGGAGTCGCCAAACTGCGAAAAGCCACGGACTGTTTTAGCCCCCGGCACTGACAGCATGGTGGTGGTCAGTGGGTATGTAACCTGGTTTTCAACAATTTGCGGGGCCTGGCCGGGGTAGCTGGTTTTGATGATCACCTGAACATCAGAGAGATCCGGCAAAGCATCCACGGGCGTGTTGATGATGGTCCACGTTCCCCAGATGCTGAGAAACAACGCCCCCATCATCACCAGAAAACGATTAGCCACCGAGCGACGGATAATCCATTCAATCATTTGTCATATCCTCAGTGTGCATGGGTCGCCGGAGCGGGCATTGCTGCGGCATCTGGCGCATCACTTTGCCGGGCCCGCATACGATCCAGCGCACCGGAGATATTCGCCTCGGAGTCAATCAGGAACAGACCGCTGGAAACGACTTTTTCACCTTCAGCCAGACCAGAGCGAATAGCCGCTAGCCCCTGAGATTCATGGAATACCGCAACCTGCTTCGGTACAAACCGTCCTTCGTTATCAACGGTGATCACCCGCTGCTCCGTGCCGGTATCAATCAGCGCTTTAGATGGGATAAGCAACATCGGTTCACTTTGCGTTTTCAACTTCAGATAAGCATTCATCCCCGGTTTAAGCGCCTCGTCAGGGTTATCAACCTGCAAACGTAGCTGGAGAGTTCGTGTGGTAGCATCGACGCTCGGCAGAATGCTCCACTTGCTGATGGTAAAGGGTTTATCAGGCCAGGCTGGCACGGTGATAGAAAACTGCGAGGCATCTTTAAGCAGCCAGGCGATAGACTCCGGGACCGACGCGCTGACCCACACCGGATCCATACCCTGAATTTTCGCCACAACATTGTCTTTTGAAATGTTCATGCCGGTACGCAAATCAAATGCGGTAATCACCCCATCAATAGGTGCTCTCAGGGTGAAGCGTGTCTGAATTCTGCGGGTAGATGTTAAACGCTGAATGTCCGCCTCTGGCATACCGGCCAGACGTAACCTTTCCAGAATACCTTCAACCTGTGTGGCGGTACCGCCGGTCTCACGTAACAGCAGGTATTCACTCTGCGCCTCAACCCAATCCGGGATTGTCAGGTCGATTAGCGGCGCGCCTTTTTTAATTTTGTCACCCACGGTGAGCGGATAGACCTTTTCGATAAAACCAGCGGAACGCGCCTGCACAATGACAAACTGATATTCGTTATAACTGACGTTTGCTGGAAATGTTTGCGCATACAGTAATGGCCCACGGCGCACAGGTTCCGTTTTTAATCCCAGATTCTGAGTCTGAGTCGGATCGATACGCACTCCCGGCGCAGAAGCGCTCGCAGTCTCTTCATCGGCATACTTCGGGATCAGATCCATATCCATGAACGGCGATTTACCTGGCTTGTCAAAGCGTGTATTCGGATACATTGGGTCATACCAGAACAGAACTTTACGGGCTTCTTTTGGCGAAGGTGACGCTGTATCGTCCGAAACGTTTGCTGATGAAAAATAGGTATAAACACCGACAGAAATAATCCCACCGGCAATCATGCCTGCGAGTATAAGCGCGGTATTTTTAATTTTTAAAGACGCCATAGTGATTTCCATTGCGCGAGTGTCTTACCCGCGTGCAAAACAACCCGGGTAAGAACAGAAGAGACCTGCGGACTTCGTTATTTACTGATGTGAATATCTCGTAAGACAGAGAGATTTCCCTGCTGCACAAAAGTAAACGCCACTTTATCGCCTGGTTTAATATCATCAGCACGTGTATCTGAGACTTGCGTAAAACGCATCGTCATTGCGGGCCAGTTCACCGCCGGAATAGGCTCGTGTTTAATGGTGATTTTTTTATTTTCTGTATCAATAGATTCAATCACACCGGTTGCGCTAATTGTTTGTTCCTGTTGAGCCGTTGGCTCCATATTCATCATGGAACCATGCTGATGCTCATTTGCCTGAGCATTAAACATAACCACAGATAAAAAACTAAACAGAGCGGCTTTGGCGGTAATATTCATAAATCATTCTCCTGACAGTTTAATGCAACTTAAATATGACGAATATAGGGTTATTCCGCCCAACCGCCGCCTAAGGCAGCAAACAGTTTAATTTCATTAACCTGTTGGGCGTAATTAAGATCGAGCAGCGATTGCTGCGTTGCGAATAAAGAACGTTCCGCATCCAGCACCTCGATATAGCTCACTGCACCATTCTGATAAAGTGCTCTGGCGCGTTGCAAAGTGATCTGCAGGGACTCCAGATAGCGTTGCTGGGCGGTAATCTGATCGGCGAGGCTTTGACGTAACGCCAGCGCATCAGCCACCTCTTTAAACGCGTTCTGAATTTTTTGCTCGTAATTTACTACCGACTGTTGCTGGCGAATTTCTGCCAGATCGAGATTTGACTGATTACGCCCGGCGTTAAAAATCGGAATATCGATTTTCGGGACAAAGTTCCACATGCCGCTGGCGGCATTAAATAAGCTGGAGAGGTCGCTGCTGCTGGCGGATACTGAACTGGTTAGAGTAATTGACGGGAAAAATGCCGCTCGCGCAGCGCCAATATTGGCATTTGCCGCCATTAAAGCATGCTCAGCTTCCATAATATCTGGCCGCTGGAGCAGTATTTGCGAAGGGAGCGCTGGCGGCAACGTCACTGCTTTAATATCGCCATGGCTGCGCGACCGATCGTCTGGTAATTTTCCGTAGGTTCCGAGCAACAGCTGCAATGCATTATTCGCCTGCGCCAGTTCACCTTTACGTTTTGCGATATCGCTGCGCGTACTTTCAATCACGCCCCGAGCCTGTTCCAACGCCAGAACATTGGTGCTTCCGGTTAATAACTGTTTCTCGACAAAGGCGTAAGAACGCTGATAATTTTGCAGCGTTTCTTCCGCAATTTTCAGCTGCGCATAAGCCAGACGCTGATTGAAATAACTTTGCGATACATTGGAGATTAACAGGATATGCACCGCCCGACGTGCTTCTTCACTGGCAAAGAAGTTCTGCCGGTCGGCTTCACTCATATTTTTTAGCCGACCGAAAAAGTCCAAATCGAAACTGAGATTCAGCCCGGCCTCAAATTCCCGGTTAGTGCTGGTATTGCCTTTTAATTTTCCGCTATACGTGCCGCTGGAGCCTGCATTAATCTGCGGATAACGGTCAGCATCCGTCACGCCATATTGTGCCCTCGCTTCCTGAACCTTGAGGGTTGCCATGCGTAAATCACGGTTATTGAGCAGCGCCTCACCTATCAACGCCTTTACCTGCTCGTCCACAAAGAAGGTGCGCCACCCCGTATCTTGATACCCCGCTGGTGCAGAAACCAGCGTGTTCTGGCTTAAAGAGAATTGCTGCGGCACCGGCAAGGCCGGGCGCTGATAGTCCGGAGCCAGAGAACAACCGGCGAGAACAAAAATAGCGCTGAGGGTAAGAAGTTTAAATTTGCACATAGCTCTTCTCGTCCGGACCGGACTGATAACCGTAAAATGAGTGTGAATTTATCGACTTGTACCTTACCTAATTGACTCTGTTTAACCGGTGACAGGTAAATGACAAAACTGTCATTTTCCCAATAACTCATTGCTATCCGATCCGGCTCCTCTAGAATTGAAAACCCGCACAGCCAGTGCGTGAAGGAGAATGTGATGAAGATTTTGATAGTCGAAGATGAGAAAAAAACTGGCGAATACCTGACCAAGGGCCTGACAGAATCAGGTTTTGTTGTGGATTTAGCAGATAACGGTCTGAACGGATATCACCTGGCTATGACCGGCGATTACGACTTGCTCATTCTTGACATCATGCTGCCTGACGTAAACGGCTGGGATATTGTACGTATGCTGCGCACCGCCAACAAAGGTATGCCAATCCTTCTTCTCACTGCGCTGGGTACGATTGAACACCGGGTCAAAGGCCTGGAATTGGGTGCCGATGACTATCTGGTTAAACCGTTCGCCTTTGCCGAGCTTCTGGCGCGGGTCAGAACGCTGTTGCGACGAGGGGCTGCGGTGATTGTTGAAAGTCAGTTTCAGGTCGCGGACTTAATGGTTGATCTGGTCAGCAGAAAAGTGACCCGCAGCGGGACGCGCATTACCCTCACCAGCAAAGAGTTTACGCTGCTCGAATTTTTCCTTCGCCATCAGGGTGAAGTCTTGCCCCGGTCACTTATCGCTTCTCAGGTCTGGGATATGAATTTTGACAGCGACACCAATGCGATTGATGTCGCCGTTAAACGGCTGCGCGCCAAAATTGATAATGATTTTGAACCGAAGCTGATTCAGACCGTGCGCGGCGTGGGGTATATGCTTGAGGTACCGGATGGTCATTAAACGATTGCAACGCCCTTTTTCGCTGGCAACGCGTCTGACCTTTTTTATTAGTCTGGCCACTATCGCCTCGTTTTTCGCCTTTGCCTGGATAATGATCCACTCAGTGAAAGTTCATTTCGCCGAGCAGGATATCAATGACTTAAAAGAAATAAGCACCACGCTGGAACGCATTCTTAATCATCCCGACGAGCCGGAATTTCGACGACTGGAAACATTAAAAAACGTGGTTGCTGGATATTCAAACGTCATTATTTCACTTGAAGATGCCAATCAAAAAGCGATTTTCCATTCGCCAGGTGCGCCGGATCTCCGCCAGTTTATCGCCAGCGCTAAGCCGGATAAAAATGCCCATAGTAATAACGTCTTTTTATTATCCGGCCCAATGCTGCATTCACAGGAACATGCCCACGGGCAAAAAATGTCCTCCAACTGGCGAATGATTCGTTTGCCAATTGGCCAACTACCTGACGGAAAAGCAGCCTATACGCTGTATATGGCATTATCGATAGATTTTCATCTGCACTACATTAATGACTTGAAAAACAAACTGATTATGACGGCATCGTTGATCAGCATGATGATTATTTTTATCGTGTTGTTCGCTGTTTATAAAGGCCACGCACCAATCCGTAACGTCAGCCGCCGAATCCAGAATATTACCTCTAAGGATCTCGACGTCCGCCTGGATCCACAGGCTGTACCTATTGAACTGGAGCAACTGGTAGCTTCGTTTAACCATATGATTGAACGAATCGAGGATGTGTTTAAACGTCAGTCCAATTTCTCAGCAGATATTGCCCATGAGATCCGCACCCCAATAACCAATCTGGTCACGCAGACGGAAATTGCGCTCAGCCAGCCCCGCAGCCAAAAAGAGCTGGAAGATGTGCTCTATTCGAATCTTGAAGAATTTGGTCGAATGTCGAAGATGGTGAGCGACATGCTGTTCCTGGCGCAAGCGGACAATAATCAATTGATCCCGGAAAAGACTGCACTAAATCTGGCGGATGAAGTCAGCAAAGTATTCGACTTTTTTGAAGCGTGGGCGGAAGAGCGTGAAGTCAGTTTGCGTTTTGAAGGCCGCGCGTGTTGGGTATCCGGCGATCCTTTAATGTTACGCCGGGCCATGAGTAACCTTATTTCTAACGCCATGCGTTACACCCCAAAAGGCGAGTCTGTGACTGTGCGGGTGAAAGAGGCTGATGGGCAGGTACAGATTATCGTCGAGAATCCCGGCCCCCCCATTGCCGCAGAACACCTCCCCCGGCTCTTCGACCGCTTCTATCGGGTGGACCCATCGCGACAGCGTAAGGGCGAAGGTAGCGGTATTGGACTGGCTATTGTGAAATCAATCGTCACTGCTCATCAGGGCAAGGTCTCTGTGACATCTGACCCACGCGCCACCCGCTTTATTTTGACGCTACCAAAACATGCGATTTAATCATCTGCAATGGCGCTGAGGCACCATTGCAGATTTATTCTCTGACACAACCGTCATAATCCTGTCACGTCGTTGAGCGTACCTGTTTATTATAATTCCCTCCGTCAAACCAAACCGGAGAATATGATGAATAAAATATCGTCTTTTTTAGCTATTGCATTTTTTATCTCAGCTGGCGTTAATGCGGCAGAATCTTCAGGAACCCATCAGCAAGCGGCGACGGCTCATCAAATGATGAATAACAGCAATGCTCCAGCCCATCAAAAAATGGCTCAGGCACATGAGATGCAGGCGTATAACAGCAAATCCAGGCAGACTATTGCTCCATCCTTCTCACAAATGAATGAACATGAACAAGCGATGGTCGTTCACCAGTCGATGAATAACAGCCATTCATATTCACATGAACTGCAGGCAGAAAAACACCGTGAACGTATCCCGACGCAGGGATAATTGATACCAGTTTTTTTAAAAAAAACTAATAACTATAGGTTACAATCACAAAACCGCCCCTTCACAGGCTTGTCTATCAACAGGCCTGTATTTTCGTTTATCCTCACCGAATTATTAATGTCAATATTAATATTCTATTAAACTCCTCATTAAAAAGTAAAATAACACCTGAGACATAAACAACTTGTATAAAATACGTAAACATCCAGCTCATGATGTTGCTTTTATCAATAACAACAACCTTCCGATGAATATAAATTAGGAATCCCCCTGGTATGTTTTATTAATATTTAGTGGGAGACTGCTTCCGTCATAAACATGACGTAAAGAAAGTTAGTATTCCTATAAATAAATTCAATGATGATAGTGAGTAACAGAATGAAAAAACGTCTGCTGGCCGTCTTTGTCCTGGGTCTGACAACCGCCACCACTGCATGCGCAATTACTCCTGCAATGCAGAAAAAATATGAACGCTCGGGCTGTACGCAGATGAGCGAACTCAACGGCTGCGATGTTAATAAATCCTATGAGTGGAATCGTGATCATGGATTTATCGACAACACAGAAAACCATCAGAATCGACATCACCGACATGGTGAAGATCAGCCGCGCAATCATGATCAGGCCGGAATTTATGGCAAGTTTTCCGGGAATTACGTTGCAAATTTTGAGAATGGTCAGCGCAGTGTAGATATTCACATCGAAGACTCCACCGTCTACGTAAATGGTAACGAAGTGCGTGATATCAATACTTATAAAGATACGATGACCTTCCGCGTTGGGTATTCAACATACACCATTAAAGCGAATGGTCGTGGTAGCTGGATTGATCCTGATGCCGGTAACGCTGGCAAAATTGTGCGTGAATAACGGATTACACCATAATGAAAAAGCTGATATCCGCAATGGTCATCATGGCCAGCCTGTCAGGCTGTGCTGAACATCCGTACCTTTCTGCTGCCGCCGCTGGAGTCGGTGCTGCAGCTGTTGCTACGGCAATAGCTAACCACAAAAATCACGAAAAAGAGCATGACCGCCAGGAGCGTGAGCAGAGAGAAAACCAACATGCATGGCGGCATAATCACCATCATAACGATGATGACAACCGCTACTATTAACGCTGATTAATAGCAAAGAGCGCTGAGATCACAGCGCTCTTAAATTCCGCGCGTTACAGTATGGCGCTTTAACGCTGGAGTCAGCCATGGCTTTAACCATCACAGTGTTGCTGGAAAACAGGCGCGCTGCCGGTGCAGAAACATCATTGCAGGCAAAACCAGGGCTCAGTCTGTTAGTCCAGGATGAAACGACCACAATTCTGTTTGATACCGGGCCGGACGATAGCTTTAAGCTTAATGCCGCGCTGATGGGCGTAGACCTGTCTCAATTAACGGCTACGGTACTCTCACACGGTCATTATGATCACTGCGGCGGTGTGTCCTGGCTGGCGGACAACACTCGCGTCATCTGCCATCCCCAAATAGCCTGTGAGCGTTACTCTGCAATATCCCTTTTTGGATATACCTCAAAAATCAAGAAATTATCACGCGATAATGATTACTCTCGCCTCAGTATGGAGTACACCCAGGAACCGCTATCCATCAGCGAACGTTTTCTGTGGTCTGGAGAGATAAGCGTTCCCACACCGCGAGCCTATGGTGTTATTCGTGAGCGCACCATGCGACAGGACTACATCGCTGACGAAGGTGTATTGATTTATAAATCTGATCGCGGCTTAGTTATTATTACCGGCTGTGGGCATCGTGGGATAGAGAACATCGTACGCCATTGCCAAAATATAACCGGAATCACGAAGATCCACGCCCTGATTGGCGGCTTTCATCTACGTTGTGCTTCGCCGTTTAAACTATGGCAAGTCCGGCAATTTCTGAATCAACAGAAACCAGAAAGACTCCTTGGCTGTCATTGTACCGGATCGTGGGGGCGCTTGTGGCTACCTGAAATAAGCGCACCTGCAACTGGGGATGTGATTGTTCTGGAGTAGATATTCATGACTGCAGGTACAGATGCAGCAGCAAGAATGCGGCCAGAAAGATTAGGGCTTTAAAACGGGAACCTTGCGGTTCCCGTTTGACTTAGCAGCACAGGCGAACCTAGATGGTTACGATTTCAGGTTCATCAAATACGGTCAGTTTTGGTGCTTCGCCAGTATATTTTTCCGCGTATACCAGGCTTGTGTTCCCCGCACAGCCATTCGCCAGTCTTGAGGTTGGAATGTCCGCAGTCAGTACGTTAGCACCGCCATTTTTACAAATACCATTCTCAATATCAGGCCAGGCACCTTCGTGGATACAGATGATCCCTGGTTTGATCCCGTCGCTGACGTGCGCCCCAACCAACACCTGTCCGCGATCATTCCAGACACGCACCAGATCTCCCTCGGCGATACCTCTCGCTTTTGCATCATCCGGATGAATAGTCACCGGCTCACGATTTGCAATAGCGTATTCTTTACGCAGCGAAGCGTAGTTCAGCTGGCTGTGCAGGCGATGTGCCGGATGCGCCGTTAGCAGCTGTAGCTGATCCTTATCCGCAGACCCTTTCCACTCATCCGGTTCAATCCACGAAGCATGTGGCGGACAGTCTTTATATTTGTAGCCTTCAATCGTTTTCGAGTAGATTTCAATCTTACCGCTTGGCGTTCCGAGTGGATTCATAACCGGATCATTGCGGAAATCAGCATAACGCACGTATTTGTTGTTCTTTTCGTTCTCACGCATTTCGATCAATTTATTCTGCTGCCAGAACGCATTGAACTGAGGCATGGCAACGCGCTGGGCACGGGCGGCTTTTTGCGCAACATCATAGAATTGCTTCAACCACGCCATTTCATCTTTGCCTTCGGTATAGACCGCTTTTCCGCCAGGCTTAAGCATTTCAGCGAGATCGGCAAACACATCAAAGTCATTACGCGCTTCAAACTGCGGTTCAATAACCTGCTTCATCGGCACCAGATGCTGGTTACTGTAATCGCCGGTCATGGTCAGGTCGTTGCGCTCAAACGATGTAGTGATGGGCAGAACAATATCGGCATGTTTAGCCGCAGCAGTCCAGTAACACTCGGAGATAACAACCAGTTCTGGCTTCTGCCAGGCTTTGATTAAACGATTTGTATCCTGGTGATGGGTAAAGTTAGCGCCACCAGCCCACCAGATCATTTTGATCTCCGGGAAGGTCTGCTCTTTACCATTGTGCTGATATTTTCCACCCGGATTCTCCAGCGCTTCGACAATTCGCGCCACGGGAAGATTTGTCACGGCATCGGAAACCGCCCAGTCATTTCCAGCTGACGAACCGCCTTCCACTTTGGCCGAGATAGCCGGTAATACCCCACCAGTACGCGTCGGGTTCCCGCCATTGGAGTAATGATAGGAGAAGCCGAAGCCACCGCCTTCTGTACCAATTTGCCCCAGCATCGCCGCCAGTGTCACCAGCATCCAGTGTTTTTGCTCACCATATTGCTGACGCTGAATCCCCCAACCTGCCATAAGCATGGTTTTGTTACTGGAGAAAATTTCCGCCAGCTTCTCCAGTTGTTCTGCAGGTACACCACAGACGCCTGATGCCCACTCAGCAGTTTTCTCAATATTGTCGCTCTTGCCGAGCAGGTATTCCTCAAATTGCGGATATCCGGTGGTGTATTTTTCCAGGAACGCTTTGTCATGGAGATTTTTCTTCACCAACGTATGTGCAATACCCAACATCATGGCGACGTCTGTCCCCATATGCGGTGCAATCCAGGTGGCATTATCACCAAAGAATTCAATTGTTTCTGAACGCATTGGATCGATAGCGATAACGCTTTTTCCTGATTTTTTCAGCAGATTGAAATACTCGAGTCCTTGTTCATCCGTACTGCTCCAGGCAATTTTTAACGTATTGAGCGGGTTCATTCCCCACAACACCACGACCTGGCTGTGCTCGAGTACCATTGGCCAGGTAGTCTGTTGTTCATATACCTCAACTGAGCCTACAACGTAAGGCATGATGACCTGGGCCGCTCCGGTTGAATAATCCCCGGTATGTCCGGCGTATCCCCCAGCCATACTCATGTAACGTTGCAGTAAGGTTTGCGCTTTGTGCAGCACACCACTGGAGCGCCAGCCATAAGAACCAGCAAACACTGAAGCCGGGCCATAGCTGCTACGGATCCGGCTATGTTGTTCATGAATGAGTTTCAGCGCCTGCTCCCAACTGACACGCACGAAAGGATCGCTCCCTCGTTTGCCATCCGCTTTACCTGGGTTTTCCAGATAGCTTTTGCGCACCATCGGATATTTCACGCGGATATTGGTATGTACCTGGTCGGGCGCGGTTTGCTGCAATGAGTTAGGCACCGTTTTAGGCAATGCGCCTTTTGAAGAAACGACTTTGCCGTCTTTAACTTCCACATACACCGCTCCCCAACGTGCAGCTGTCAGGATTGCCCCACCATTTTGGCCTTCAGCCCAGGCTGGCATCGGGATCACCGAAGAAATCGCCATAGTCCCGGTTGCCGCGCCAGCCGTCTTGATAAAGTCACGTCTTGTGAGTTTCATGATTTCTCCTGGTGTTATCGCTTATTTATTTATGTCTTTTGCGTTGTACTGGAAGTAACGGCTCAGGATATCCAGTTCGTTTTCACTGATGTTGGTACGAGCGCCCATCCCTTTTGCCACTGAAGGCCAGGCATTGAGCGTAAAATGGTTCGCAGGAATAGGCGCATGGCAACCTGCGCAGTACACATTGTCGAGTTTGCGAGCGTAGTCCCACATTGGCTCACGACTGGCGAGAGCAGAACCACTCCACTCTCCCTGTAGAGCCACGTCCCGCCATGTATTACCGTAATCATCGGTTTTCCAGTCGGAGAGAATGTTAAGTGACTGCTGTCCCTTTTCACTTAGGCTGGCCAGAATTAAACGCTGACCTGCTGCGTAGTAAATCACCTGTTCAGTTCCCTGCATCTGGCTTCCACGGATCTCAACCAGCCGCGAGTTTTCTGTCGATTTCAACACCTGCATTTTTGTAGCGGGATAGACAGTTCCCAAATCACCGAGTGCGGTATTAGTTACGACATAAAGCTCTTTTGCCGTAGCAGGAGTGGAGGCCGACTGTGCTTCAAGTCCTTTGAGAGCGCTGTCATCCATTTTGATTTCAGGTGGGAAGTGGGCAACGCCCTTGTGGCAATCAATACAGGTTTGCTTTTCCTGAATGCCCATTTTATGCATTTTTTGGGCATCAGCGCTTTGCGCTTCAAGATCCATCGCGTCCATACTGTGACAGCTACGGCAGGTAGCAGAATCATTGGCTTTCAGCTGTGCCCAGACGGTTTGTGCCATCTCCAGTCGATGTTCTTCGAATTTTTCCGGAGTATCGATTTTTTTGGTAACAAACTGATGATAAACATCTTTTGTTGCTCGCAGCTTAGCGACGAGGAAATCCAGTCCACCTTCCGGAATATGACAATCCGCACATTCTGCCCGAATTCCTCTTTTGTTCTGAAAATGAACCGATCCTGTATATTCCTCATATGGTGCCTGCATCGTATGGCAAGACAGGCAAAATTCAGTGCTCGAAGTTTTATGCAATGTCCATTGCCCAGCTAAAACAATAACCGCACCAAGAACAATGCACAGCAGCATCGTCCAGAGGATGGTTTTATTTATTTTTCTCATTTTAAATTCCCACAAGACACCTACTCTTTAATGGGTAGACAATAATTATACTAAGTCTATTACTTATTGATATTTATCAAGCGTAGAAGGAAATGAGAATCAGCATTCAGGCAAATTTGAAGACCGTCGCATATTTGATAAGAACAAAATAAAAATATATGGTTTAGTTAAAAATCAATGACTTAACATGGATTATAAGTTTAATAATCTATTATTTAATAAAATGTCAGAGTAAAAGGCGGGAAAAGCAGCACTGAGATGAATATAAGCTCTGGACGTCATTCGTTATATAAAAAAATATACAATGAAATGATGTAAAAAAGAAAGAAGTTCGTCGCATTATTTTTCATAGAGATTTATTCACAAAACCTTGATCTGGTCACTTCTTATACAGAACATAAATTCGCTACACTCAATACAGAGGTAAACAAACAGGAGGTGGTGAATATGTATCGCTCAATTCTGGTGCCGATTGATATCTCTGAAGCCGATTTAACTCGCCATGTTATTCCTCAGGTAAAGGCGCATGCCAAGACCGCCAAAGTCCATTTCTTAGCTGTTATACCTACCGTACCGTTCTACGCATCGCTGGGGCTGGCCTACTCCAACGAATTTCCAGACAGAAGCGGCCTCCAGGCCAAGGCGACCGAAAAGCTGGAAGAAATAATTAAACAATTCAATATCCCCACCGGCAGGACTCAGTCCCATGTGGTTTATGGTCCGCCAAAAGATCAGATTCTCAAACTGGCGGAAGCAGTGGATGCCGAACTCATCGTCATCGCTTCACATAAGCCAGGTTTTAGTACCTATCTGCTGGGCTCAACGGCGTCAGCCGTGGTTCGCCATGCGAAATGTCCCGTACTTGTTGTGCGGTAATTCTGGCGGAGTAATAATCAAAAACGGGAGCCAGCAAGCTCCCGTTTTACATTTTTAATACATCCAAATATTTCCAGAAAAAGTAAATCGCAATCCGGCTGGTTTAATGCTGTGGATGCAACAGGAGTAAGGGGTGATTTTGTCGAAATGGTACGCCCTGTAGGATTCGAACCTACGACCTACGGCTTAGAAGGCCGTTGCTCTATCCAACTGAGCTAAGGGCGCATTGTGAAGTGATGACTTCATGCGGATGAAACGCGTGAATTATACGGTCAGTGCCTGCTGAGTCAATGCCTTTTGTTCTGGTTGCTGACGAAGTGTACGAATGTTGATTTTTTCCGGACATACACAGGTATCCAGGAAATCACCTGGTAAGAACTCAGGCACCGTAAAGCCTCGTTTAAGGTTAAATGTATTTAGAAAATTAATGATTTTGCTTAACATTCTCCTATCCCCTCCCCTGCGGTTTAGGACCTCTTTAATGTTAAGTATCGCCATCAAAGAAGAAAATAGTCACTTCGAACATGGACTGAAAATCATTATTACCCGCCTGGCAGCTCAGTGGCATCAGGAGATTTGCTTCTTACCAGTCGAAGATATCGATCGCGCGGATATCGCATTTATATCGCTGGACGAAGATTGGGCAAGCGCAGGATGTTACCAGGTTCCTGTCCACACCCGACGCCAGCATCGTGTCGTCATTTGTAATGAACACGATAAAGATAAACTGATGTTTCGGCCCTGCCTGTACATGCTGCCACTGATTTACCGGGAAGATGATGTCGAAGAGATAACCAGAAAAATGGTGCTCATTTTACAAAAACGCGCGCTCCGACACAGCGTACCAGCCACCGTCTGTCACTACTGTACCACCCGCAATTTTTCCATTGCAGAACGCCAGTTCTTAATGTTCCTGGCCAGCGGTTACACACTGGCTGAAACAGCGCACCTGCTCTCAATCAGCGACGTCCAGGCTAAAGCGACTCGTCGAAGTATTATGAAAAAGCTACATGTCAAAAACGATCAGCAATTCTTGAGATACATCAGGGCTAATCTGAGTTTTCTGCAAAACTAGAGAGTTTCTCATTGATTGTTTTTTTATTGCGAAATGTCTCATCAGTAATTAAGTATCGGCGCCTACTGTACCGATTTCTATGCTGCCACAATGCCCTATGTATATTATTTCCGGGGAAACAAAAGGACACTCTCGGTAATATTTACTCAGCTCCCGGGGGGATATCGTGACACCGAGCCTGTTATTATGGAATGATAAATCTGAGCGTACTGTAGTTTCCTCAAAAAACAGCGATGCAACCCCTCTGCAATTCGCGCTCAAATGTGAGCCAATTGTAGATTTGTCTACCGCATGCCGCTACGGTTTTGAAGTTCTCACGCATCTTCCCGCCCACATAAACAGCGAAGAATATTTCACTCAACTGTCCTTGCAGCGCAGACAGAACCTGTTCTTCCAACAAGTTACCAACGTCAGACACTTTCGACAGGATCAACATTACTCGTTGAATTTACCCATGAAGGCCTTGGCGGATTGGCCATTTTTTCATGCCCAAATTACGTCTTATCCTCCAGGACTCATCATTGAAATACAGGATCCGGAAACTTTTCTCTCTCTCAGCGCATACCAACGCACAACTGTGTTAGACGCAATTCAACGCGTTGAGACCTGCGGTATCCCCATCTGGTTGGATGACGTTAATGAAGACCTAATGGCAGCATTCATCGCAGCTAAATGGCACCTGTCAGGTATTAAACTGGATAAAAATACCTTTTGGGCGGTGAGTAAAATTCCTGGCAAACTCCATCAACTCATTCAGATGGGGAAAAAAATTGCGGATCTGGTGATCATTGAAGGTATTGAAACCGAGAAGCACAAGAAAATTGCCCTTCAAGCTGGCGCAAATCTGGGTCAGGGATATTTATGGCCAGCAATCTATCCAGACAAAGCATAATAAAAACGGAAAGGAAACAGGACAGGATGCGCAGGGAACGACATCGCCGTTTACGAAAGACTGACTGTACCCATCAATATCATCACTGTACGCCACAGGTTTTTGACAGGATTGAATATCTTGCACAAAAACTCAATTACACATTACCGGGCGATACTATATCTCAGGCGATTATCACAGCCGATTACTATCTCGCCTATACGCTGAATCGTTATTTATTTTCTGGTACACGCACAGCTGTCTTTCAGACTATTGACTCAGCCCAAAACTGCCTGCTGGACCCAGGCTTTCGTCAGTTGGTCGTTGATATGGACGGCATTGTAAGTTCTTATTTCGATACCCTCGAATGCCTACGCCAACTCGCCAGACAGCGAAATGACATACAAATTTTTTTATTACTTGCCAGTGAAAACCAGAGCTTGAGGAATTTTATTGCAATGGCTGGGCCGTTTTATATCCTGTCACGTCGCCAGCATCTCCCAGACCTGCGTCACGCTTTATTATCTCCAACTTTTATTCGAGCAGAACGCATAAGTCAGGCTGACTGGGAGATGGTTTCATTACTATTACAAGGTACCTCCTTAAAGGAAATTGCTCATTTGCAGAAGCAACCGTATCACCGCATTATCTATCGACTGAATCAACTGATTACGCATCTGGGATTGCCTCATCGCCAACGTTTTTTGCATCTGATACATCGGTTGGATGTTACCTCCCCTCATTTTATTTAACATCTTAACTTGCTGTGATATAAGATTTTTTAAGAAATTACTTATTACAAACTAAGAAACAATGCGTTAATTTCACAATTTCTTAATATTTACAACTATTCCTGGTATTATGTTTACCGTGCATAATCAGCTAAGCCTTACGGATTCTGTGCTTAACTCGTCATAAATGAGCTTCATATTCTTCTTAACAAACCCTAAACAATTAGTGGGTTGTGTTGTTTTTAGTATTTAAAAAAATTTTTCAATCTGCCATAATTCAAATAGCAGGAAAATAATACCAATAGCCATTAACATACCCGAATCTTTCAGAATATCCTAACAGGCATTAATAAGTTATGTGTCGTAAGTCTTTTCCGAAAGAGCAGAGCAGGTATAATCACTACTGTCTTCTGATTATTTGCAAATTTTTCCTGGTGTGAAATGGATATTCCACAAACTCATTGTTCTGATAAAGAGCAACCGAATAAACAAGGATGAAACAATATTTATTCGGTTCTCCTCCAAGAACAATTGATGGCTATTTGACAATACTAATAACGCCTGATGTTTTATCAAAATCGCAAGATACACGAACAGTTTGAGGCATACTAAAATGAAACCAGCATCCGTTATAATTATGGACGAACACCCTATTGTCAGAATGTCTATAGAAGTACTGCTCGAAAAAAATAGTAATATCGAGGTTGTCTTGAAAACAGATGACAGCCGCGTGGCAATAGACCACTTGCGTACGTATCCTGTTGATCTGGTAATTCTGGATATTGAACTACCAGGTTCTGATGGGTTCACGTTACTCAAAAGAATAAAATCTCTGCAGGAGCAAACCCGGGTCCTTTTTCTGTCCTCAAAGTCTGAATCTTTTTATGCAGGACGCGCTATCCGCGCCGGAGCAAATGGTTTTGTCAGTAAAAGAAAGGATCTGAATGATATCTATAATGCGGTAAAAATGATTTTATCAGGATATTCATTTTTCCCCTCTGACACCCTTAACTTTATTAATAACATTAATATACGAAAAGGAGTTCTGAATGACATGCCACTTTCCAATCGTGAGGTGACGGTTTTGCGGTACCTCGCAAACGGCTTATCCAATAAAGAGATTGCTGAACAACTTTTACTCAGCAATAAAACCATTAGTGCTCACAAAGCCAATATCTACTCCAAGCTTGGCTTGCATACCATTGTTGAGCTTATCGATTATGCGAAAATGCACGAACTAATGTAATAACACTCCCGGCGAGATGTCGTTCGGGAGTGTATTATCAGTATGTGCCGTAAATAATTCGAGTTGCAGGCAGGCGGAAGGTAACAGGTTAATTTAATTATAGTTAATCATAAACGTAGCATCTGCCCTGGCGAGCCCTGGCTGTACCCCTTCCGCTAAAGCAATATAGTTTGCGAAAAAGGTCAACGTGGCATTGCCATTTTCGTCAATGCTCACAGCCTGACTGGCCTGTTCCAGAGGCAATCGCGTACGGTCGCTGTCGCGCAGCTCGATCGCTACCTTTTGCGCCATTACCGCATCATCCAGCGCCAGCAAGCTTGTTCCCGCCGCAGGGGTACCAGAAAAGGTTATTGACGCAGACCCAGGCGGACAACCCTCAAGTTTTAGCGTGAAAGAGACCGGTTGAGTGGTATCACCAGTGGTTTTCAACTGTTTTGTTGGCCATTTGCCCAATTCAACGGTTTTGTTACTGTCACTGGCAATCGCCACACAGGTAAAATCCACCACATTGCCACGCAGCTCAATATTGATCTCACCCAACGAAGTGTCCGCCCAACACTGGGAGCTAAATGACAGAACAGACACCATCACGATAAGTGTACGAATCACTCTTTCTCGCGTCTTAGTCATAGTCCACTCGCAGATATCCACGGGCAGTGAATGGCCCTTCTGTCGGTTTATTGCCCGTCACGCTGACCGGCCACGCCCGAATCCCAACGCTCGCAGCGGCGTTATCATCAAGACGAAACGGAATAGTACTGGACAGATTATTGGGCGTCAGTGGTACGCCACTGCTGTCAGCAACGATGAAGCCTAAATCCGGGTTATCCGATACCATCATCTGGCCGGAGGCTTTCTCAGCTTCTACGCGCATGGACAAATAGGCTTGTGCTGCCACGTTGGTGCATTTAATAGCAACCGTTTTAGTCTGCGGATTTATACCTTCCGGTCGATTACCCACCCCTGCCTTGCTAAATAGCGAGGCGCCAATATCGCCAAAGTCAAACTCTACAACCTGCCCGGCATTCACTTCGCAGTTTTGCGGTACTTCTACCTTCCCGCTATAGCTGATGGTGTAAACCGGTATACTCAGGGCGTCACCGGTACTGGTCGTGACATAGACGCTGAACATAGTTTGCCGCGGGATCGGCACCATGTTAATGAATGAACGAATCACTTTTAATTTGAATACCAGTTTTGAATCCATCACACCAAACGGCTTCTGATTTGGCACGTTAGGGTGAGTCCCCATACGGATGTAATTACGCGGCGGATAAAATAATCCTGCGTGGCTGTCGGTAATACTCATTGCCCCCAGCAGGTAATCATTGAGTTTCAGATACTGGAAGCCACCTTCCGTGCTTTGGACAGGAAGTTCAGTCACATAGCTTCGATAGGTATAATCAACATGCGTTCCTGCCGGACAGGTTGCATTGACGCCAACCCAGCCGGATTTTTCCGGTAACGTCACCACCTGTCCTGGTCGATTATTACTGCTATTGAAGACATTCGACAGATCGTAAAAAACATCTGTTGGCGTGCCAGTAGAATTCTGGCAAACCGTTGCCGATGCCGAATTAGCCAATAGCAGTAAAGCGCCCCCCAGTAACAAACCCGTTTGTCGTCTCATTGTTTTAATCCTGTCGTCCCGACGCGCGTTCGCATGTCACATTAGTGAGCGTTACCGCCTGTTTCAGACTCTCTTCAGGCAAGGTATAACGCGCTGTGCAACGCGCATTTGCTCCTTCCCCCCATTGGATCAACAATTCCCCTTTCAGCGGCAGCCCGCTCAGGTATATTTGCCCATCTTCGCCCACCATGCTGGTAACACCGCTTATGGATTCACGTACCACCGAGCCGAATGGCACAGGTTTTCCGGCAAGCTTCGCCGTCATAAGTGCCCGCACGCCGATACGTGTATCAAACGCCGCACGAACCAGCGCCCCCTGCGTCGGCACCACGCTGCTAACGTTATTTTCTACATCGGTATTGTTGTTCATTGAATTGGTATCGAGCGCAACACGGTTGTAGCGGTAGACGGTGGCATACGGCATAACCGCATAGCCGCGCCAGTCGGTTTGAACACCTGTCTGGTTCTCTATCCGTACGCCCTGAGCGCCCGGTGCTTTAATCAGGACATTGGTATCGCCCAGCGGCTGGCTAAGGGTAATGCCGTCCGCATGTCCTACAACGCCGCCGGAAAGTTGCCAGTTATAGTCATGCTGATCGCGATCGTAGTTATATCCCACGCCCAAGGTGCCATAAGCCGCCTGCCAGTTCGCGCTGGCGCTTCCGCTATAACCATTAGTGCTGCTGTGTCCCTGATTCACGCTATAGCTCAGATTACGCCCATCCAGCAACGTACCGCCGATACCGCTCTGCCAGCTATTTTGTCCGTTGCTGTTGCGGTTCGCATTAAAGGTAGCGTAGGTACGATCGAGCGCGTTATCACGCGAGTAGCGTCGTCCGGTCAGCAAGCTGAACGGCACCGACATATTGAACGCCAGAATGCGATCGGTATCGGAGATCCCTACCGATTCGTTCCACGACCAGGAGAGCGAATAGCTAATTCCCTGCCAACCGCTGGCATATCCCAGTTGATACCAGGTGTTGGTATCTGAGGTATTCCAGTATGTTTGCTGGCTACCCGAAACATACAGCGACCCGTAATCCCCCAGATTCTGCGAGATATTGATCTGGAACCGGCCCTTTTTGCTGTAGGTCAAATTGTGATAGCTCTTCACTTCCGGAACTTCGTGGCGATTACCCTCGCTGTCGTATTCGTACTCATAGCCTTCCATACTGCGATAAGCCACATCGTCGAGGGTATAGAACCCACGCGTCGAATAGCGATATCCCAGCAACTGGAAGTTGGTACCAAAATTGTTCAATGACTTCGCGTACAGAAAACGCAGAGATTGTCCCTGATGCGTGCTGTCATCCGCCAGTTGGCTACGCGCATGGGTTAAATCGACGGAGACCGCACCCCAGTCTCCCAGATTTCTCCCCGTTCCCAACACTACCGAACTGTAGCGTGACGCCAGTTGCGTACCACCATAGGCGGTATAGCCTTCAGGCAGCCCGGCGATTAACGTCCCCTGGAAGAAGAACGGTGAATCCTGCTGGCTATTTCCACTCCGAAAATCCCCGGCGACCAGATCATACTTAATGCGCCCTTCACGCTGTAACAGCGGAACCGTGGAGTACGGCACCGTATAGCGTTGCTGACTACCATCTCTTTCATCCACCGTCACCTCAAGGTCACCGCTGGAAGACGTTGGGTTCAGATCGGTAATAGAGAAAGCTCCGGGTGACACATAACTTTGATAAATAACGTAGCCATTCTGACGAATGGTTAGCTTCGCTGCGGTACGCGCAATCCCGCGCACGGTTGGAGCATATCCCTGCAAACTGTCAGGATACATACTGTCTGACGAGTAAAGGCGCGCACCACGGAACCCGACGCTGTCAAAAACGTCATTGCCGGTGTTGCTGTCGCCCATCACCAGTTCGCCCTTTAGCGGAATAATGGAGCGCTGAAGCCATGTGCCTATATTTTTCCAGCTTTGCGAGTGGTATCCGTCGCCTTTGGAATAGCTCCACGCACCATTGTTTCTAAGCCGCCAGGGACCATAATTCAGGCCACTCAACATACTTAAAAAATAGCTGTCAGAGTCACTCCCGCGGCTACCGGTGAAACTGTAGTTAACAAGCGCGGCGGGGATCCCCTCATCCCACTCATCTGGTGGAATGTAACCGCGTGCACTGTTCAACATCGAGGCCTGCGGCAGACTGACATTTAAGCGCAGAGTAGAAAAATCAAAGGTGATTTCGCTGCCAGGGATCGCCGCAGGCAAATTAATGCATGTGTTGTTTGGGTCCTGATTGAGTTCTGGAAACGCGGCAATATTGACGCCCAGCCGCTTAATCCAGTCGAGACCAAAGCACGGCATCAGCCCCCCGGATTTATCACCCGTCTTTTCCGTACTCGGTGCAAAATGAATATCCTGAGTGGCGATAAATTCATCATTGCGCCAGATATCAACGCGATAGACGCCTTCTGGCTGATGATTGCCTTTTTCAAAACGTGACAAATCCGCTACGGATGCCGTATCTGCAGATAAAAATGCAGGATTAAAATAGCTTTCTCCGTAGCTCAACATCGGAAAGAGCGCTGCCAGCGTGGACAACGCCACACCCGCCAGCGGTGGCGTAAACCCCGGTAACAGGCCAGGTAAATACGTTGTCTTGTTCATCGCTTTCTCAACGCACGCTAACCGTTTTGGCAGTGGTCACTGCGCCGTAATCATTGACCGTCTGGAACGTCACATTTCCCTGAGCGCCAGCGGGCAAAAGGATCTGCGTATCGTTCTTAGGTGCCACCATGACGTTATCAACCTTCGTTTTTCCTACGTTAAGGTTGACCAGCGTGACGTAATACGCCGACGGATTCGTGATTTTCAGGTGGTTGCCGGAACGAGAAAACTGCAGCATGCCGGGTGCATCTTCCGATATATGCGAAAGATTATTCGGTCGGACAAAGAGTTTGATACGCGACAGGATCGCCAGTTGCAGAACGTTTTTACCCTCAAGGCTGTTTTTATTTACCGACGGAATCGCCTTCACATTCATCCAGAACAGCGACTCGCGATCTTTAGGCAGCGGTTGACCGACATAGATGATACGCAGCGTATTTTCACTTTTAGGTTCGCTGACAAACAACGGTGGCGTGACAACAAATGATTTGTCTTTAACGCCAGCGCTGTTTTCAATCCATGAATTAACCAGGTAACGCTCTTTTGTATCGCTATTACTAATAGCAAGAGAAGTTTGTTTGGCTTCGGCAGGATAAATAACACGAGTTGCGCCTAATGCAATTCCCCCGGCAGCTTGTGCACCGGCAACTGAAAATAAGGCCAGTAAAATGATAACGCCTGATTTTAGATAATTAAACATAGCTACAAATACCTTTAGTGCGATTATCGTTGGGAGTTAAATCAGGGATACACCAACGTAAACCACACATCTGAACGAAGCGTTCCCGGCGTAATATGTTCCGAGACAGCCCGATAGCGAGCGGTGAAATGAAAAGTCATCTCTTGCGTTAAAATCGGAGCGTAATGAAGCGGCAGCGCATTCGGGATAATTTGCCTTTGCCCTTCATCAAATAATGCCAGACCGATCCCCGAAGCCGCAGAAGCATCGCCGCTGGCCAGGAAAACCTGCGGATCTTCTGCAGGAGTCACTCCGGCAAAGGCAATCCCAACATGGTCATAAACATCGGAACTGCACGACGTTAACCGCAGCGAAAATGGTACGCTGGTAGAGGCAAAGCTTCCCGGTTCGGCAAATGCATTCGTGCGATATTGCCCCATCTGCACCCGCAAACTCTGGCTGTCGGTGGCGACCGTACAAGCCCCGTTGACAAGCTGCCCACGCAGGTGAAGGCTACCGCTTTCCAGTATTACCGTCTGTGCAAACGCAGGCAGTACGCAGAGCAATCCAGCCAGCGCCATGCCTTTCCTTATCATCTGCCACATCCCTCTTCATCCCCGGATATTGCCTCATCCAGTGAGGCGATCATCTTCCTTGTGCAAATCAGAACGGCTTATTCGTACTTCATGATGAAGGTGGCATCAGCATTTGCCTGACCTGGCGTTGTGCTTGCTACAGTCGCTTTATAACGCGCAGAGAAACGCAGGGTGTTAGTACCTTCAACCAACGCCTGGGCAGTAGAGAAGGTCGCACCATCAGGCTTCAGTGCAGTGGACTTACTGTCAAGAATTTCGATACCTACGCCAGTCGCCGTGGTGCTGTTATCCGAGGAAGACACAGCCAACAGACTGTTGTTGGTGAGGTCCGACTGACCAGAGAATGCAACGGCAGCAGTAGCTGCAACTGTTGGGTCGCAGTCGTTCAGCACGATGGAGAACGGAATTTGTGCTGTGGTATCACCAACAGCAGCAAAGCTGGCGGTACGATACTGTCCTAAAGTAACAATCTGATCGGCTGACTGAGTACTTACCGCACAGGCTGCATTGACCAGTTCACCTTCAAAGTGAACGGTACCACCGCTAACACTTACCGGATCTGCCGCTACCGCTGACCCGGCAACTAACATCAGGCTGGCAATAACAGAAGAGGTTATTAATTTACGTTTCATGGAGTTCCCTTGAATTACACACATCCGGCTCCAGCATCCTGCGGGATCCGTTTGAATCATTATCGACATTAAATGTCAGGCAAATTATCTCTGCATCCTGTAAAGATATATATCGTAAAAGAATTAGCTAACCTTTTACTCCCACTATCCCGAGCCGTAAGTTCACTAATTTATCTTCACGAATATGACAATTCGTCACAGGGATAAATTAAACATTTCAATTAATGAAAAATACCTGCAAATCCTTTAAATGCACCTGGCTAATTCTTAATGGGATCCAGGAAAAATCTGTGTAAAAATACGTTGAATATACTCATAATGGGACGTAACAGTCTGGTTTCTTAAGCATTAACCATGAAAACATCAGGGTGATGAATTGTTTAATTAACGTTAATTTTAATTAGCACGCGCACTATTTATTCCGCTGAATCCTGTGTCTTGCGCCACCCTGCTCTCTGACAGTACTCCCGCAATCGCACGTAAAATCGCAAACGAAAACTGACAGCACGCCCCGCTTCTGACAAAATAGTCACATCCCCTTCGGTTTAACGTAACAGACGGAATCCTCTCTCTGATGGCAGCAAAGATTATTGACGGTAAAACGATTGCGCAGCAGGTGCGCTCTGAGGTTGCTCAAAAAGTTCAGGCACGCTTAGCGGCTGGATTACGCGCCCCAGGATTAGCTGTTGTGCTGGTAGGTAGCAACCCGGCTTCGCAAATTTATGTAGCAAGTAAACGCAAAGCCTGCGACGAAGTGGGGTTTGTCTCCCGCTCCTATGACCTGCCTGAAACCACCAGCGAGGCGGAGCTTCTTGAGCTGATCGATACGCTCAATGCGGATACCACCATCGATGGTATCCTGGTACAGCTGCCGTTACCGGCGGGTATCGACAACGTTAAAGTGCTGGAACGCATTGCGCCGGATAAAGACGTCGACGGGTTCCACCCGTATAACGTCGGACGCCTGTGCCAGCGCGCGCCGCGCCTGCGCCCGTGCACCCCGCGCGGAATAGTGACCTTGCTTGAGCGTTACAACATCGACACCTATGGCCTGAATGCCGTGGTTATTGGCGCATCAAATATTGTTGGTCGCCCGATGAGCATGGAACTGCTGTTGGCGGGTTGTACTACCACGGTCACCCATCGGTTCACCAAAGATCTGCGTCGTCACGTTGAACATGCTGACCTGCTGATTGTAGCCGTCGGCAAACCTGGCTTTATTCCCGGTGAGTGGATCAAAGAAGGTGCAATTGTGATTGATGTCGGCATCAACCGTCTGGAGAATGGCAAGGTTGTTGGCGATGTGGTGTTCGACGATGCGGCTGCGCGGGCATCGTACATCACACCAGTACCCGGCGGCGTAGGCCCAATGACTGTCGCAACACTTATCGAAAACACGCTGCAAGCGTGCGTTGAATATCACGATGTAAAGGAAGTTTAAGATGGCCACATTTTCACTGGGTAAGCACCCACACGTTGAACTCTGCGATTTGCTGAAGCTGGAAGGCTGGAGCGAAAGCGGTGCCCAGGCAAAAATTGCCATTAGCGAAGGGTTAGTGAAGGTCGATGGTGCAGTGGAAACGCGTAAACGCTGCAAAATCGTTGCCGGACAGACCGTCAGTTTTGAAGGTCACAGCATTAACGTCGTCGCGTGATCCCGAGTGCCGGATGCGGTTTACACCTTATCCGGCCAGTTTTCTCCATTGTCAGGTAACTGACTTCATCATCTCTTCACAGTAAACTTCTAACATGTTGTTTTCTCATTCGAAGTGAACCTCATGCCAACCATTATTACCCACGCTGCCGTTCCGATTTGTTTAGGTTTAGGCCTGGGACTCAACGTTATTCCACCACGTTTACTGTTCACCGGGATCGTACTGGCGATGCTACCGGATGCGGACGTCCTGTCATTTAAGTTCGGCGTCGCCTATGGAAACGTGTTTGGCCATCGCGGATTTACCCACTCGTTGTTGTTTGCCTTTGTCGTACCGCTGCTCTGCGTGATGATTGGCCGACGATGGTTTAAAACCGGCTTGATTCGCTGCTGGCTATTCCTGACAGTTTCACTGCTGGCGCATAGCCTGCTGGATTCAGTCACTACCGGTGGCAAAGGTGTAGGCTGGCTTTGGCCATGGTCAGATGAACGCTTCTTTGCGCCGTGGCAGGTGATTAAGGTCGCGCCGTTTGCGTTGTCACGCTATGCCACGCCGTACGGATATCAGGTCATTATCTCGGAACTAATATGGGTATGGCTGCCGGGATTGATAGTGATGAGTTTATTGTGGTGGCGCAGACGTTAAAAAGCCGGGTGGTGACTAACACCTTACCCGGCCTGAGAGCGGCTCATATTTTCCAGGCCGGATAAGCGTCATCGCCATCCGGCAATACGATTATTTACGACGCCAGGTGGTTCCCTGCGGACCATCTTCCAGCACAATACCCATCTCGTTCAGACGGTCACGCGCAGCATCAGCTGCCGCCCAGTCCTTCGCTTTACGGGCATCTAAACGCTGTTGGATCAACGCTTCGATTTCAGCAACTTCACCGTCATCCGCCTGTGCGCCACTTTGCAGGAACACTTCCGGCTCCTGCTCCAGCAGTCCCAGAACACCGGACAGTTTACGCAGATGTGAAGCCATCGCGTTAGCTGCAGCCAGATCTTCGCCTTTCAGACGGTTAACCTCACGCGCCATATCAAACAGCACAGAGTAGGCTTCCGGAGTATTGAAGTCATCGTTCATGGCTTCAATGAAACGCGCTTCAAAGGCTTCACCACCGGCTGGCGCAACGGATTTATCAGTACCACGCAGCGCAGTATACAGACGCTCCAGCGCTGAGCGAGCCTGTTTCAGGTTCTCTTCGCTGTAGTTCAACTGGCTACGATAGTGACCGGACATCAGGAAGTAGCGAATGGTTTCGGCATCGTAGTATTTCAGAACATCACGTACGGTAAAGAAGTTGCCCAGCGATTTGGACATTTTCTCGCGGTCAACCATCACCATGCCAGAGTGCATCCAGTAGTTGACGTATTCACCGTCATGCGCGCAGGTGGACTGAGCGATTTCATTTTCATGGTGTGGGAACATCAGATCTGAACCACCGCCGTGAATATCGAAATGGTTACCCAGCTGTTTGCAGTTCATTGCCGAGCACTCAATGTGCCAGCCAGGGCGGCCCGCGCCCCACGGCGATGGCCAGCTCGGCTCACCCTCTTTGGACATCTTCCACAGAACGAAGTCCATTGGGTTACGCTTCACATCGACCACATCAACGCGAGCACCCGCCTGCAGTTGATCCAGATCCTGGCGCGACAACTGGCCGTAATGCGGATCGGTGGGCACGTCGAACATCACGTCACCATTATCCGCCACGTAGGCGTGACCTTTAGCAATCAGTTGCTCGGTGATTTCAATAATTTCAGCGATATGATGTGTCGCTCGCGGTTCGAGATCCGGACGCAGAATATTCAGCGCGTCGAAATCCTTATGCATTTCCGCGATCATTCTATCGACCAGCGCCACAAAGCTTTCGCCATTTTCATTAGCGCGCTTAATGATTTTATCATCGATATCAGTAATGTTACGCACGTACTTCAGCTTGTAGCCGAGAAAGCGCAGATAGCGCGCCACGACGTCGAAAGAAACAAAGGTACGCCCGTGACCAATATGACAGAGATCGTAAACGGTAATACCACACACGTACATGCCGACTTCCCCGGCATGAATAGGTTTGAATTCCTCTTTTTGGCGCGTCAGTGTATTAAAGATTTTTAACATCGAAGATTCCGTGTAGACGTGTGTGGATAACAAAGCCCTATAATACCTATAAATTGGCCTCGAAGCAGCACACTTTGCAAGGTGATCGAACCTTGCGGTTATGCTATAACAAGCCCCTATATGTGACCCTGACCAGGGTCGAAGCACTACTCTATCGGAACAGGATGCAAAAATGGTTACTTTCCACACTAATCACGGCGATATCGTAATCAAAACTTTTGATGATAAAGCGCCTGAAACAGTTAAAAACTTCCTGGACTACTGCCGCGAAGGTTTCTACAACAACACCATTTTCCACCGTGTGATTAACGGTTTCATGATCCAGGGCGGCGGTTTTGAGCCAGGCATGAAACAAAAAACCACTAAAGAAGCGATCAAAAACGAAGCCAACAACGGTCTGAAAAACACTCGTGGTACGCTGGCAATGGCCCGTACTCAGGCTCCGCACTCCGCGACTGCCCAGTTCTTCATCAACGTTGCAGAC
Organism: Citrobacter sp. S-77; assembly: GCF_963864895.1. NCBI lineage: Bacteria > Pseudomonadati > Pseudomonadota > Gammaproteobacteria > Enterobacterales > Enterobacteriaceae > Citrobacter > Citrobacter sp. S-77. The sequence continues at coordinate 1,036,192 of NZ_CAWLWU010000002.1, read as the reverse complement.
AACGACTTCCTGAACTTCTCCGGTGAAAGCATGCAGGGTTGGGGTTACTGTGTGTTTGCTGAAGTTGTCGAAGGTATGGACGTGGTTGATAAAATCAAAGGCGTTTCCACTGGTCGCAGCGGTATGCACCAGGACGTACCAAAAGAAGACGTTATCATCGAAAACGTGACCGTCAGCGAGTAATCGTGGCGACACTGTTTATTGCAGATCTTCACCTCTGCACGGAAGAACCGGCGATCACCGCCGGTTTTCTGCGTTTTTTATCCGGTGAAGCACGCCAGGCTGATGCGCTGTACATTCTTGGCGATCTCTTCGAAGCCTGGATAGGCGACGACGACCCCAATCCCCTGCATCAGCAAATCGCCGCCGCGATAAAAGCGCTGGCTGATTCAGGCATCCCCTGCTTTTTTATTCACGGCAACCGAGATTTTCTGCTCGGCAAACGTTTTGCCCGTGAAAGCGGCATGACCCTATTGCCGCAGGAAAAAGCGCTCGATCTGTATGGCCGAAAAGTATTAATCATGCACGGAGACACCCTGTGCACCGATGATACGGGCTATCAGGCTTTTCGCGCCAAAGTTCACCAACCCTGGTTACAAACTCTGTTTCTTGCCATGCCTTTATTTATTCGCCAGCGTATTGCCGCGAAAATGCGCGCCAACAGCAAAGCCGCTAACAGCAGCAAATCACTGGAGATCATGGATGTGAATCCACAGGCCGTCGTTGCCGAGATGGAAAAACATCAGGTTCAGTGGCTAATTCATGGTCATACTCATCGCCCGGCAGTTCATAAACTGACCGCCAATAAACAACCCGCTTTCCGCGTGGTTCTCGGGGCATGGCACACTGAAGGCTCGATGGTCAAAGTCACCCCAGACAATGTCGAACTGATCGCTTTCCCGTTTTAAATTATCGCGACCATTTGCTGTAACGTTTACTACACAACGTGATAATGCAAAGCAGAAGCGTCCTTCCACAATAATAAAAATGCCCTGTCGTGTTTAAGATAGTGCGTATGGCTGCTTCAGCATCAATATCCAGGCCCCCTCTTTTCCCAACGAAACGACAAAGACACCGACCGTTAAATCTGTGAGTTGGCATATAAGATAAGGCGACAACCAGAAGGTCTGAGTTTTGTCTTGTTGTTGTGAGATACAGGGGAGCCAGTAAACCGGCAAAGCGGTTCACTGGCGAACACACTATTATAAAATAATGCTGGCAACCAGAATAAACAGCAACCCGCATATGGATAATAGGGTTGACATCAGCGTCCATGACAACAGCGTCTCTTTGGTGGTCAGACCGAAGAAGTCTTTGATCATCCAGAAGCTGGCGTCGTTTACGTGGGAGCAAATACAGGATCCCGCACCGGTAGCCAGTGTAATCAAGGCCAGGTTGGTATTAGGATGTACCGCCAGCAGCGGAATGACCAGCCCGGCGGTAGAGATCGCCGCGACGGTGGCAGACCCCAGACAAATACGTAAGAATGCGGCTACGCCCCATGCCATCAGGATCGGGTTGATATCCATGCCCGACACCAGGGTGGAAATATACTGACCGACGCCAGAGTCAATGAGAACCTGCTTGAATGCACCACCACCACCGATAATCAGCAGCAGACCGGCAATACCCGCAATCGCTTTCCCGCAGGAATCCATCAGGTCAGGGATTGTTTTCCCACGGCCCAGTCCCATGGTATAGATCGCAAACAGCAGTGAAATCAGCATGGCGATCGTCGAGTTACCTAAGAACAGCATCACGTTGTAGAACAAGCCTGAGTCCGCGGCGCTTTTGGCATGGGCCATCTGGATGATAGTGACTACCGCCATCAGGATCACTGGCAGCATTGCCGTGAGAAAACTGATCCCAAAGCCAGGCATTTCGCTTTCGCTGAATCGGCGGGTTGCACCCAGGGAGGCAATATTACCCTCTTTTTTAAAGGCGTCCGGAATAATGCGCTGGCAGAATTTATTCAGCACCGGGCCGCAAAGAATAAAGGTTGGAATGCCGACAATAATACCGTATATCAATACCAATCCTACATCCGCACCATATTCACGGGCGATCACCGTCGGGCCGGGGTGAGGTGGTAAAAAACCGTGCGCGACCAGCAAACCGGAGAGCATCGGCACACACATAAACATCGGCGATATTTTGGCTTCACGGGCAATGGCGAATAAAATAGGTACCAGAAGGATTAAACCGACTTCAAAAAAAAGTGCAATACCGACAATAAATGCTGAACAGACTACCGCCCAGTCAAGTTTATTTTTCCCGAAATAATTCAGCATGGTCAGAGCTATTCGCTGCGCACCACCCGCGTCAGCCAGTAATCGACCGAGCATAACGCCGAATCCGAATATCAGGCCAATATGTCCCAGCGTACCGCCAAGACCAGACTCAACCGAGGTTACGACTTTATTCAGTTCCATCCCACTGGCGATGGCGACAGCAATCGAGACAATAATTAAAGATACAAACGTATTAAGCTTAATTTTTATAGTCAAAAGCAGGAGTAAGGCAATCCCTGCCACAACGATAATTAGCGGCATAATGTCCTCTCATTGTAGGGTAACGACCCCTAATAATCTGGCTACGCAAATGATTTATAACGCGTAGTCAAATTATTAGGGTGTCTGGATTTTTTTATTTTTTACTATCAGTTCTTATTAATATAATCTCGCAGCGCAGCACCGATTTTATTCACATCATAAATACAACCCATCCATGTGCCGCCGCTAACTGCCTGGAGCATTGCCCAAAGCCGGGTATCATCGGGCAGTTCAGGATCAGGAAGTAAATCCTGATGACTGAGTCTGGCGTTTAATATTGCTGTTGCCTCCTCCCTTGAGGGTAATTTTTCATCGCTACGGGTTCCGAGGAAATTGACTTCGCCCTGAAGCTCGCGGCAATCAATTTTAATTTCGATAATATCTCCAGTGCGTAATTTACCGACTGGTCCTCCGGCCAGCGCTTCTGGCCCCACATGACCTATACACGCGCCAGTGGAAACGCCCGAGAATCGCGCATCGGTAATCAGTGAAACATGCTTACCGTATGACAGGTGTTTCAGCGCGCTGGTAACCTGGTAGGTTTCCTCCATCCCGGTACCGGAAGGACCAACACCGATAATGACCAGAATATCGCCCGCTTTAATTTTGTCGTGCTTGATATCGTAAATTGCACTTTTCTCGGACAGATAGACCTTCGCCACACCTTTATGGTAATAGACTCCCTGATCATCAATCACCGATGGATCGATGGCTGTGGATTTGATCACTGACCCTTCCGGAGCAATATTACCCACTGGGAAGGTAATTGTTGAGGTTAAGCCACGTGCCTTCGCTTGCTGCGGCGACATGATCACCTCGTCAGCGTCGATCTGTTCTTGTTCGCGCAGTAGTTGTTTGAATCGCTGTCGGCGTTCTGAGTGCTCCCACCAGTCCAGGTTCTCCTTCAGTGTACTGCCGGTTACAGTCATAACGTCTTCATGTAGCAATCCAAGATTGCGCAAATGCAGCATCACTTCTGGCACACCGCCCGCCATGAAAGCATTAACAGTTGGGTGGTAAATAGGGCCATTGGGCAGCACACTCACCAGTCGGGGCACCCGCTTATTGATGCGGATCCAGTCGTCAACGGTTGGGATATGGCAGCCTGCCTGATGGGCAATCGCCGGGATGTGGAGCAGCAGGTTTGTCGAGCCGCCAAACGCCGCATGGACAGTCATCGCATTCTCAATCGCTTTATCGGTGAGTATCTCCCGGGTGGTAATGCTTTGCTGGCACAGGTTCAACGCCGCCCTTGCGGAAGCTCTGGCGATCTCCTGCCACACCGGCTCACCAGAAGGGGCCAATGCCGAGTGCGGAATCGCCAGCCCCAATCCTTCGGCCACAACCTGCGATGTCCCGGCAGTACCCAGAAATTGACAGCCACCTCCGGATGAGGCACAGGCCTTGCAGCCGGCACGGCGTGCGTCCTGTAGTGATAACTCACCATTAGCAAAGCGTGCGCCTATGGTCTGCACCTTACCGTTATCTTCCCCATCTCTTGCAGGTAGCGTCGCACCACCAGGCACCAATACCGTCGCTTTATCATGCTGCGCGGCGAGTGCCATCATGGTAGCCGGAAGCCCCTTGTCACAGCTAGCCACGCCAATGACTGCTTTCACATCGGGCAGAGAGCGGATAAGACGGCGCATCACCATTGAGGCATCGTTACGGTACGGTAGCGAATCAAACATCCCGGTCGTGCCCTGCGTGCGTCCATCACAAGGATCGGAGACATACACAGCATAGGGCAAGGCACTGTTCGCTTTAATAACCTCAGCCGCCGCTTTCATCTGGATATCCAGCTCGTAGTGCCCCTGGTGCAGCGCCAGTGCAACAGGCTTACCGTCTGCGCCGCGTAAGCCACCGAGCGTACTGAGCAGTAAAATACCATCCCGATCCAGCTCATCCGGAGACCAGCCCATTCCGGCATTCATGGTCATACCAAACAGATCCCCACTCGGGCGGTTGATTAACATCTCCGCCGTCAGCGGCAGTTCACCATCAGGGCCATTGGCGTGCGTTCTGACGGTGTAGATATCGTGACTCTCGTCAGCAAAAATATTGCGTACAGACATGAGATTCTCCTCAGACCGGTAAAATACCCTGCGCAACCAACAGTGCATGGACTTTTTCTTTGGCTTCTTCTGACACCTCAAGAATTGGCGGCAAGCAATAAGTCTCTACTGGTAACCCTACGCATTGCATACCGTATTTGATTAGCGAGACAAACGGCGTTTCCAGAGCGTAAATAGATGGCAGTTGCAGTAGCTTTTTGTTCAGGTTGGCGGCGGTTGCCAGATCACCTTCGCGCCAGGCACGGTAGATACCAACGGAGAGTTCCGGTGCAAAGTTAGCACTGGCTGAAATCGCGCCGTCCCCCCCTAACAGCAAGGTGTTCAGTAAATGGTCGTCATAGCCGCAAAATACAGAAAACGACGGGCGCACTGACTTAACTGCGTTAATCATCGTGCGCAAGTGACCGACACTGTCGATGGTGTCTTTGATGCCAACGATATTCTCATTTTGCAAGGCCAAACGTTTCACTGTCTCCGGGGTTAAGTCCTGGCCCGTCAAATCCGGAAAGTTGTACAGGATTACCGGCAAAGTGACGCTACGAGCGATCTGCTGGTAATAGTCGTCAAGATTTCGTGACGCGACCTTCCAGTAGTAAGGGTTGATGGCGACGACACCGTCAGCACCGCAGGATTCGGCATGCCGCGCCAATTTGACCGCTTCATCAGTGGAAGGCGAACCGACGCCAATCAATACAGGAACCCTCCCACCAACAACGGATATGGCTTCTTCGGTGAGCGCCATGCGCTGGGCGGTATTCATCTGGCTAAATTCACCACCGGTGCCAAGGTAAAACAGCCCGTCGACTCCTTTATTAATCAGGAAGTCGGCAACCTGGCGCATTGCCGTTTTATCAATGGTTCCGTCACGATGAAACGTACTGGATACCGGTGGAATAATGCCGCTGAATTTTTTCATTACTTCAATTTCCTTTTCGTAAATATTCATTTTCGCTTATGTATCCCAGTCCATATGATATTTGCCCGGCACACTTTCGGAGCAGTTCCAGATAACCGTCGATCTTATTTCCTGAGTAAACCACCGGATCGCCTGATAGCGAGATCGCATAATTAACCCGGTTATACATATTGAATACAGGCATACTTAAACATACTGCACCATAGGTCGATTCTTCGTTATCTATGGCCCATCCCCGAAGCCGCGTTTTTTGCAGTTCTTCCAGAAATAATTTTTTATCAGTAAATGTATTGCGCGTATGTGGAGTCAACGTAAGAGCATCTAAAAAATAATCCAACTCTTCTCTCGTTTTCCAGGCCAATAACGCCTTACCCAGTGCGGTAATATGTAATTCAAGTTTTTTGCCAATCCAGCTTTTGCTGGTCGGCACCGAATCCGGGCTTTCAATCTTGTCAAGATAGATAGCAGAATAGCTCTCCATCGCGCCCAGATGACAAACCAAGCCGCTTTTCAACGACAGCTCCTGCATTGGCCGCTTCGTCACTTCAAAAATATTCTGGCGGTGCAGTGCCTGACATCCCAGTTCGTAGTTTTTAATCCCCAGTGAATAATGGCCATTTTTATTTTTAATTAAGAAGCCACATTCCACCATCACATTCAATAAATTAAGCAGACTACTTTTGGGATACTGAAATTTTTTTAATAATTCCATATAACTTGCCACACCTACCCACGCAATATGGGTTAATATTTTTTCAGCACGGACTAATGAATTACACCCTTTGCGAACCATAATGGTTCCCTCTTGCTATTGGAATAAATGATATCGGCATTGTGTAGTGGAAAATATACCTTGTTCAACATGCTGAACCGTAATAAGGCGATTAAATGTGATCCTGTGCTCAATTTGAATAGCAGAATTATCGTACCGACATTCGGTGAATGCGAATGGATACCAAATACGAAATTGTGTTATCAAGGCATGGTGGCGTGTGAGCGACTGAAAGAACGGTCCGCGGGTTGCACTATTCATAAAAAATTGTTTTTACAGGGTCGGTATCTTTAGCACTGCTACTTTTGTAAGCGATACCGCTGGAGAATGTCCGCTTCGCGCCCCACGATGACACCTTTATCTACGCGCTTCTCAAAAAAGAGTGGAATGAAGTAACTAAGCCACCGATATATGCACGCTCCTCGCCGATATAACGAAGAAACGCACTTTGACCAGCGGCTAATAACAAAACCCAATGCTTCAATAATCGAAAATCTGCCACTTCCCTACAGCCCAGCGTAACGACCTGTTTGACCATGAAAAATCTCCCAGTAAACCCTCCAGGGGATTACATCCAGGCGTTAACATTTCGCTGCGCAACCGTTTTCCTTGCTTGTATATCATGCTATTCTCTCTCGCCTCGAAAGCAGTGTGTTTCGCACCACAGGAGTTTTAAGACGCATGTCTTCCCGCAATAATCCGGCGCGTGTCGCCATCGTGATGGGGTCCAAAAGCGACTGGACTACCATGCAGTTCGCCGCCGAAATCTTCGAAATCCTGGATGTCCCGCACCACGTTGAAGTTGTCTCTGCTCACCGCACCCCCGATAAACTGTTCAGCTTCGCCGAGAGCGCAGAAGAGAACGGCTATCAGGTGATTATTGCCGGTGCAGGTGGTGCAGCACATCTGCCTGGCATGATTGCGGCGAAAACGCTGGTACCTGTTTTAGGTGTTCCGGTACAAAGTGCTGCCCTGAGCGGCGTAGACAGCCTTTATTCCATCGTGCAGATGCCGCGCGGCATTCCGGTTGGCACGCTGGCGATTGGCAAAGCGGGCGCAGCAAATGCGGCACTGCTGGCGGCGCAAATTCTGGCAACCCACGATAAAACGCTACACCAGCGTCTGATCGACTGGCGTAAAGCGCAAACCGATGAGGTGCTGGAGAACCCGGACCCGCGAGGTGCGGCATGAAGCAGGTTTGCATACTTGGTAACGGTCAGCTAGGACGCATGTTGCGTCAGGCAGGCGAGCCGTTGGGCATTGCAGTCTGGCCTGTTGGCCTGGATGCCGAACCTGCGGCCGTCCCCTTTCAGCAAAGCGTGATTACCGCTGAAATTGAGCGCTGGCCGGAAACCGCACTCACTCGCGAGCTGGCCCGCCATCCGGCGTTTGTTAACCGCGATGTGTTCCCGATTATTGCCGACCGTCTGACGCAAAAGCAGCTTTTTGACAAGCTCGGCTTGGCGACCGCACCGTGGCAACTGCTGGCGGATAATAGCGAGTGGTCTGCAATATTCGACAAACTGGGCGAACTGGCAATCGTGAAGCGTCGTGTCGGCGGCTACGACGGTCGTGGTCAGTGGCGTTTACGCGTCAATGAAACTGAACAACTTCCAGACGACTGCTACGGCGAATGCATTGTCGAACGAGGCATAAACTTCTCAGGTGAAGTGTCGCTGGTGGGCGCTCGCGCTCATGACGGCAGCACAGTCTTCTATCCGCTGACCCATAACCTGCATCAGGACGGCATTCTGCGTACCAGCGTGGTATTTCCGCAAGCCAATGCGAAACAGCAGGAACAGGCTGAAGCGATGTTGTCCGCTATTATGCAGGAATTGGGCTATGTCGGCGTAATGGCGATGGAGTGTTTCATCACCCCGGAAGGCTTGCTGATTAACGAACTGGCCCCGCGCGTACACAACAGTGGGCACTGGACGCAAAACGGCGCCAGCATCAGCCAGTTTGAACTGCACCTGCGCGCCATTACCGACCTGCCATTACCCACGCCGGTAGTGAACAATCCTTCGGTCATGGTGAATCTTATCGGTACTGACCTGAACTACGACTGGCTGAAGTTGCCACTGGTGCACCTGCACTGGTACGACAAAGAAGTGCGCGAAGGCCGTAAGGTCGGTCACTTGAACCTGACGGACAGCGATACCGCTCGCCTGAGCGCAACGCTGGAAGCACTCATTCCCCTTCTGCCGCCGGAATACGCCAGTGGGATTATCTGGGCGCAAAGTAAGCTGAAGTAAAACGAAACGGGTGTCGTCTATTCACGCCACCCGTAATAATTACATGCTGATACAGGTGCCGGCTTTGCCTGCAAGCGTGTCCTCAATACGTGACAACGCGCCAATCCAGGCCGGTTTGCCACGCCGCTTCACGTACCCGCTTACCGCTGTCACCTTCGGCCCCATCGCCCCATCCGCTTTCGCAAACGGAGCCAGTTCATCGGGAGAAGCCTGGCGAATAGCACGTTGCTGCGGCGTCCCCCAGTTCTCATACACGGCATCTGCATCGGTCAGGATGACCAGACCATCTGCATCAATCTGTTCAGCCAGCAACGCCGCTGCCAGGTCCTTATCAATGACCGCTTCAGACCCGACTCCTTCGCCAGTGACGGGCACGCCGCCCCCCCCGCTGCAAATCACCACATGCCCTTCTTTAAGTAAGAGCTTAATGGCATCACTTTCTACGATCTGGCGAGGTTCTGGCGAAGCGACAACACGTCGCAGGTATTTTCCGTCACGCTTCATATGCCAGCCGTAGGTAGCTTCCAGTTGCGTTTGTTCTTCGGGCGAATACACCGGGCCGATAAATTTTTCCGGTGACATAAACGCAGGATCGTCCTCGGACACCACAATACGGGTTAACACCGTGGTGACTGGCGGCATCTCCGGTTCTGCGGTCAGGCTCTGGGCCAACATATAACCAATCATGCCCTGCGTCTCGGCCACCAGCACATCTAATGGATAAGGCTCGACCTCCTTCCAGGCAAGATTCTGTAACGACAGCAGGCCAACCTGCGGCCCGTTGCCATGTACGATAGCCAGGCGGTACGAGCGCGCCAGACGCGCCAGGGCGGGTACGGCGCTGGCAATATTACGATATTGATTTTCTGCCGTCAGCGCCTCGCCGCGCTGCAATAATGCGTTGCCACCAAGAGCAACAACCAGCGTTTTCATTCCCTATCCTTCTATGATTTGTTGTCCAATCCAGAACCCCAACAGGGTGTCTGCGCCGGAGGTATGCCCAAGCGCCAGCAGCGAATTTATCGCTGCGTCCAGCCTTTCCTGGCGACGCAGAGCATGGGTGAAGTGGAGTAAAGGTGAAGCAAAGTACCCTAGCGCCGCGTAGCGCAAATAGGTCACGCTAACCACAGTCGTCGCCTGCTCAAGGTTGCCGGAATCATCAAAGAAACGGTGCCCGGAGTTCTTATTTAGCGCGCCGAAATACCAGGCCGCCAGCAGCATACCGGTCAACGTGTCATCATGACTGGGCGTTAAACCGGGCCCTTTGCCTAACCACTGCCGCCAGTCTGTCGGCAACCCCGCAAGCGCCGAGAAGAAGCAGTGGCGGAACTGACGTAGCTCGGGGCACAAAGGCAGGTTTGCCGCCAGCATTAATGGCCCGAACAATCCCGTTTCCTCGCCGCGATCCATCCAGGCGAGTGCAAGGCGCGGGGAATGTGGGCGGTAAGTTATTCTCAACGAACAGCAGCGCCGCGGCTGGCACAGCAAAAATGGCCCCAACTGGATCCCCCCAGGGACAGCCAGAGGGGTTTCACTCCCACGTAACGCCGTACGCAGCGCATCAAAGTCATGCGTACGGATCACCCATCCTCCCGGACTAAAGCCGCTCCCCTGGCGGTGCAACGTCAACAATGCGCCGCTTTCGGCCACAAGATTAATCGCGCGCCGCCAGATGCCAGACAACTGCCATGACTGGCGAAAATCCGCAGACTGCTGGCTGCCCAGCAGAGGATGGATGATCATCATGCGCGCCCCTTTTAGCTAATGCCCATGCTTTCAGCCAGCGCTTCCAGGGCCAACTCAAAGCAGGCCAACGGCGCACGGACGGTTCCCGCGCCAATCTGGCCAATACCGGCCTCTTTATGCGCAATACCGGTATTGATCAGCGGTGTAATCCCTGTTTCGACCACGCGACGGATATCGAGCCCCAGACAGGCCCCCTGGAAATCCCAGCCGGGGATCTGCAATTGCATATTGCGCTCCAGGTAGATTTCCGCCATCTCTTCGGAGACGGATTTTGCGGCTTCCATCCCGCCTGCACCGACAAAACGCGTTACGCCTGGTGCGGCGATCATCGCTGCTCCGCCAATGCCAAACGTTTCGGTGATGGCGCTATCGCCCATATCCGGGTTGGCCTGCTCCTGCGAAAAACCAGTAAAGAACAGTCCCTGCGGTGTGTTAACAGGTGCAGTAAACCAGCGATCGCCAAGTCCGCTCACGCGAATACCGAACATGTCGCCATTACGGGTCATCGCCGTCACAATACTACCAGAACGCACCTGCGCTCCGGCGTCCATTGCCGCTTTGCAGTAAGCCATCGCCAGGTTGAGGAAAAACTGGTCGGTTACGCTAAGAAAATCCATCACCTCAGCAATCTGCTGCTTATCATGTTCCAGGCGGGCAATTAGCGGCGCCAGCGTACGCATCAACAGGGCTGAAGAGGCAATGTTGCGCTGATGGAACTCATCGCCCATCGTAATGCCCTGCGCCATCATGGCGGTCAGGTCAATACCCTGCTCCAGGGTGCTCAGCGCTGCGCTTAAGACCGGCATCAGAACATCACGCATCCAACGTAAACGCTGCTGGACATCCTCTCCATACGCGCCGAAACGCATCACCTTGCCGATACCTTCGTTAAGGTTGCAGTAAGCCCGATTCCCTTCAGTGATGTTTTCCACCACCAGCATCGGCATGCTGGCAGAAGTGATCCCGCCCATTGGCCCCACGGCATTAACGTGATGGCAAGGTACAAAATTGACTTTTCCCTGCTCCAGTAATGACAGCGCACTCATTTCATCATTGGCCCACCCTTCAAAAAGACATGCACCAATGCAGGCCCCTTTCATCGGGCCGGTCATCTCTTGCCAACGCATTGGCGGTCCCGCATGAAGCAGCGTTTTTCCTTCATTGAGTTCGCTGATTAACAAGGACGCGGGTTGCACATCCAGCCAGTGCGGACGCGCACGACGAATTTGTTCGATTACTGCAGCATTGGCTTGCGCCACTGATGTAAACATTGGAACCCCTTATTGCAAACGTTCTAATAAACGAGCCAGTTTTTTATTACCGCCAGCGACAGGCGCCCACTGGTAATGCACCACCGGCTTTTCTGCCGCCTGTAAATCCAGCGCAAAACTGCGTAACCCGGCATTAATAACCGCTACGTTTTCCAGTAGCGAAGGTGCGGATTGATGAGATAACGGTTGAGATGGTCGAATCAGTTCGGCGGCAAGCAGTGTTGCCTCAGGGAGCGAACTCACCACGGCAATTCCGGCATCTTCCAGCGTAGCGATTTGCAATGAACGACACTGCGGGTCACCTTCTGTGCCGGTCACCGTCGCAATCGCAATCAGCGGTTGCTCGATGTCTCGGGCAGCACATGCCTTTTGCCAGGCCTGAACCAGTGACGCAGCCGGATCTACCGTCGCCCCGTAGCCAATCACGACATCTACCAGTAGCACCCGTATCTGCGGCTGCGAGCCGAGATCCGTAATAAGCTGATTACGTAACGCAGGGTCGATCATCGGATGCGGCCGCCCGACGGTGTAAAAATCATCCCCCAGATCGATAATCTGATGCCCGGCAGCATCCAGCATCATGCCGTGATGATGCTGCGCATCCGTAGCAACGTTCAGGTGTGCGGCCAGCAGTCCCGCGGCTTCGGCAGCCAGCGTTCCTCCGGTATACAGCCCTCGAATCAGCCCATCTCCCGTGCCAGCAAGCGCACAGCGTCGCGCCTTGACGCGCGCCAGTAAACAGGCGAGACGGGCCGCATCATCAAGGGTCGATGCAAACCAGACGTTCTCATCACGGTTCGCAGTGCAGGTGTAACCTAAAAACAGGGCCACAACGGGTTTTCCCGTGGCTTTCATCGCCGTGACAATACGCTGACGAACCGCTTCCGCCGGTGGTTTAGACACAAAAGCCAGCACCTGGCTTTTATCATCTGCACCGAGCATCTCCAGCGCGGTAAATGCGCTAATCCCCCCCACCTCAGCGCTCAGGTCGCGTCCGCCCAACCCGATGGCGTGAGTGATGCCTTCCCCAGCCAGCGCTATCTGTGAACAGAGCTCCTGGATCCCTGTGCCGGAGGCGCCTATCACACCAATATTGCCTTCCGGCATTACGTTGGCAAAAGCCAGCGGCGTACCGGCGATCATGGCGGTTCCGCAATCCGGTCCCATCACCAGCAGACCTTTATCTTGTGCGCGGCGCTTGAGATTGATTTCATCTTCCAGCGTGACGTTGTCGGAGAACATCATGACGTTCAGGTTACGATCCAGCGCTTGGTTCGCCAGCTCTGCCGCGTATTCGCCAGCAACAGAAATTAACGTCATATTCGCGTCAGGCAGTTTCTGACACGCGCTTTCCCAGCGTCTGACCTGCAGAAGCGTTTGGCTCCCTCCGGTTGCCTGCGCCAGCTGCTGCAGCGACTCATCCAGTTGTTGCAAAATCGCCTGCGTAATACTCTCATCCGCCGCTTCAGTACGAATAGCCACGCAAATATCATTCGGCGTCGCCTGATTAAAATCGTCATGCCAAAACCCGGTCGTTTCCAGCAACGATCTATTCGCCGGCGTTCCCATCATGACCGATACATCGTCTACATTTTCGGACTCACTCAGCTTGCGTGAAATAATCATTAAACTGACAGAGTCCTGAAAACACCCTTTTTTAATAAAGGCGTGGATCATAACAACCCCTTAATAATTGCACCCATGGCAATTGCACGAGTAGTGTTAATGTGGAACTCAAGGTATATATCCAACATCACAAATAGAGTGACTAGCATCACACACAGATTATTAGCAAAAGAATTTTAATAACCACAGGAGGATTACATGTTATTTTTTAACGGCATTATTTATTTAAAAAGAAATGGCAAATCAGTACCGATTATCAAATAAATTCTAACTATATTTTTTTGTGTGTCTGGATCACATAATCTATTTATATTCCCGGTATGTTAACGGCAGTCATGCTTCACACCGTCGTTAAAAAGGAAGACAGATGAAAATCAGTCGGGAAACACTCCACCAGCTTATCGAGAATAAGCTTTGCAAGGCCGGACTAAAACGTGAGCACGCCGCAACGGTTGCCGAGGTATTGGTGTATGCAGATGCCAGAGGTATTCACTCTCATGGTGCCGTACGCGTTGAATACTATGCCGAGCGCATTTCAAAAGGCGGCACCAACCGCGAACCCACATTTCGTTTTGAAGATACCGGTCCCTGTACAGCGATTTTGCACGCCGATAATGCCGCCGGACAAGTCGCAGCAAAGATGGGTATGGAGCATGCAATTGAAATTGCCAAAAAAAATGGTGTCGCCGTTGTCGGCATTAGCCGAATGGGACACAGCGGAGCCATTTCTTACTTTGTGCAACAAGCCGCTCGCGCAGGCCTGATTGGCCTCTCCGTTTGCCAGTCCGACCCGATGGTCGTACCGTTCGGCGGCGCGGATATTTACTACGGCACCAATCCGCTAGCCTTCGCCGCACCAGGGGAAGGCGACGATATCATGACCTTTGATATGGCAACGACGGTGCAGGCCTGGGGCAAAGTTCTGGATGCTCGCTCACGCAATGAACCGATCCCGGATACCTGGGCTGTCGATAAAGATGGCGCGCCTACAGCCGATCCTTTTGCAGTCAATGCGTTGCTTCCCGCCGCCGGACCAAAAGGCTATGGTCTGATGATGATGATCGATGTGTTATCCGGCATCCTGTTGGGATTACCGTTTGGTCGCCAGGTCAGTTCTATGTATGAAGATCTACATGCCGGACGTAATTTAGGCCAACTGCATTTAGTGATTAATCCCGAGTTTTTCTCCTCCAGCCAATTATTTCGTCAGCATCTCAGTCAAACCATGCAAGAGTTAAATGCTGTTACTCCTGCACCTGGTTTTAAACAGGTTTATTACCCCGGACAGGATCAAGATATTAATCAACGCAATGCTGCGGCCCATGGCGTCGACATTGTTGACGATATTTATCAATACCTGATTTCCGATGTTCTCTATATCAAGTCATACGAAACAAAGAATCCCTTTGCACAATAATTATTGAAACAGGAATTTCATATGATCAACCATTTTCGTCACGCAATAGAAGAATCCCTTCCCTGGCTCTCTTCCTTTGGCGCAGATCCTTCCGGTGGGATGACGCGCTTGCTGTATTCGCCAGAATGGCTTGAAACACAACAGCAATTTAAAAAGCGTATGGATGCCAGCGGCCTGGAAACGCGCTTTGATGAAGTGGGCAATTTATACGGTCGCCTGCGCGGGAGCGAATCCCCGGAACAGGTCATTTTAAGCGGCTCGCATATTGATACCGTCGTTAATGGCGGCAATCTTGACGGCCAGTTTGGCGCGCTGGCGGCGTGGTTAGCGATTGACTGGCTTAAGACTACCTACGGCGCGCCGCTGAAAACGGTCGAAGTGGTCTCCATGGCAGAAGAAGAAGGCAGCCGCTTCCCGTATGTCTTCTGGGGCAGTAAGAACATTTTTGGGCTGGCGAATCCCGATGACGTCCGCGACATCCAGGACGCCAAAGGCACACGTTTTGTTGATGCGATGAACGCCTGCGGCTTTACTCTCCCCGCCGAACCGCTCCACGCTCGCACTGACATCAAAGCCTTTGTTGAATTGCACATCGAGCAAGGGTGCGTACTTGAAAGCAATGGTCAGTCCATCGGGGTCGTCAGCGCGATTGTTGGACAGCGTCGCTATACAGTAACGCTGAACGGCGAATCCAACCATGCGGGTACAACACCGCTAAGCTACCGTCGCGACACCGTTTACGCCTTCAGCCGTATCTGTAGCCAGTCGATTGAGAAAGCCAAAAAACATGGCGATCCTCTGGTACTGACCTTTGGCAAAGTTGAGCCGCAGCCAAACACTGTCAACGTGGTGCCAGGAAAAACGACCTTCACCATCGATTGCCGTCATACCAACGCCGAAGTGCTGCGTGATTTTACTCAGCAACTGGAAAATGACATGCGCGCCATCTGCGACGAAATGGATATCGGCATTGATATCGATTTGTGGATGGACGAAACGCCGGTTCCGATGGATAGCAAACTGGTCGCCACCCTCACCAAACTGTGTGAAAAGGAACAGCTGAACTATCGCGTGATGCACAGCGGCGCGGGCCATGATGCGCAGATTTTCGCGCCCCGTGTGCCGACCTGCATGATATTCATGCCCAGCATTAACGGTATCAGCCACAACCCCGCTGAACGCACAAATATTAACGACCTTGCCGAAGGGGTCAAAACTCTGGCATTAATGCTTCATCAACTTGCCTGGCAGAAATAAGGAGTCAACAATGGGATATCTGAATAACGTCACGGGTTACCGCGATGATTTACTGGCTAACCGCGCAATTGTAAAACACGGTAACTTCGCCCTCTTAACCCCCGATGGACTGGTTAAAAATATCATTCCGGGTTTTGAAAACTGTGACGTCACCATCCTCTCAACGCCAAAACTGGGCGCGTCGTTTGTTGATTATCTGGTGACGGTACATCAGAACGGGGGCAACCAGAGCGGTTTCGGCGGCGAAGGCATTGAAACGTTCGTTTATGTTATTTCCGGCAAAATTGAGGCAAAAGCGGAAGGTAAAACATTCGCTTTAACGCAGGGTGGATATCTGTATTGCCCGCCAGGCGAGCTGCTCACCTTTAGCAATGCCCAGGCTGAAGACAGCCAGCTGTTTTTATACAAACGTCGTTACATACCAGTAGCGGGCTATGCGCCTTGGCTGGTCTCCGGTAACGCCAATCAGTTAGAACGCATCCATTACGAAGGCATGGATGACGTGATTCTGCTGGATTTCCTGCCTAAAGAATTGGGCTTCGATATGAATATGCACATTCTGTCGTTCGAGCCGGGCGCCAGCCACGGTTATATCGAAACGCACGTCCAGGAACACGGGGCTTATATTCTTTCAGGCCAGGGCGTTTATAACCTCGACAATCAGTGGATCCCTGTGAAAAAAGGCGACTACATCTTTATGGGCGCTTATTCCCTGCAGGCCGGATACGGCGTGGGTCGTGGAGAAGCATTCAGCTACATCTATTCCAAAGATTGCAACCGGGATGTTGAGATCTAACGGCGTACAGCCCGCCTGATACTTTTTTATTTAGCTATGTTGGGTTTTGCCACGGTATATACCGTGGCTTTTTTTATGCTTA
>NZ_CAWLWU010000002.1:880394-1018035 GCF_963864895.1 Citrobacter sp. S-77 | reverse complement strand
TTAACGCAGAGTCACCGCCTGACCCAGTTTCATCGCACAAGCGATATTACGCGCGCAGTGATAGAGATTAGTTTCGCCGCTCGCCAGCACTTCTGCTAACGGCGCGAGTCGCGGCAGAATACTGAATACCGCATCGATACCATGGCTGTGCACCACCTCTACGCCTTCGCCCAACACCCCAGCAATACCAATAACAGGAACGTGATGCTGCATGGCCACCGACGCTACCCCGATTGGCGCTTTGCCACCGACCGTTTGCGAATCAATACGTCCCTCGCCGGTGATAACCAGCGCCGCATCTTTAATTGCCCGCTCCAGCTGTACAGCCTGCAGCACAATCTCAATGCCGGGTTTCATGCTGGCCTGCAAGAAGATAACCGCAGCAATCCCCATTCCTCCAGCCGCTCCGCCGCCAGGCATCTGAGCAACATCCTCACCGGTCAGGGTTTGCAGCACACGGGCATAGTTGAGTAACCCTTCTTCCAGCATCTCAACCATCTCAGGCGTCGCCCCTTTCTGCGGGCCAAATACTCTTGCAGCGCCGCGCGGACCAACCAAAGGGTTGTCTACGTCACAGGCAACGTCAATGCGACATGCTTTCAGCCGCGGATCGCACTGTTGCAGGTCGATGCTCGCCAGACGTGACAAGCTACCACCCCCCGCGCTCAATGACGCCCCTTGCGCGTCAAGAAACTGCACGCCAAGCGCCTGGGCCATCCCCATACCGCCATCAACCGTCGCACTCCCGCCAATACCAAGAATAATATGACGAATACCGGCATCCAGCGCATGGCGAATCAGCTCGCCGGTGCCGTAACTTGAGGCCAGTAGAGGATTGCGTGCCTGCGGTTCGACCAGCATCAGTCCACTCGCCGCCGCCATTTCAATAATGGCGGTCTTTCCGTCACCTGTCAGGCCATAAAATCCCATGACCTTTTCCTTCATCGGCCCGCAGACCTCCACAGAGACAACTTTTCCTCCTGTCGCCGCCACCATTGCATCCACAGTACCCTCTCCGCCATCAGCCACCGGCAAACAAATATATTCTGCATCCGGGAATATGGCTGAAAATCCGGCTTTAATTGCCTGGCAGCATTGGTCAGCGCTTAAGCTCTCTTTAAATGAATCTGGCGCAATTACAATTTTCATCATCAATCCTTTTTCATCATGTTATTTAATGCGTTCCCATGGAATGAGATTTTCCATAAGCACCGCCAGTAAAATCCCCACCAGCAAGCCATTGCTCAGTAATGGCCGAATAGTCAACGGAAGATCATGTAAATAAACCGGAGGCAGCCCCATCAAAAAAATGCCGACAAACAGCGGGAGCGCCAGTCGATAAATATTGCGTGCGGTAAATGTGATTTGCTGGCTAAAAACCAGACCGGAATAGAGCAGCGGAAGATAAGAAACCAGCATCACGGCACTGCTGATCGCCAGTGGAATGGCGCAAAATAAACGGGTTAGCGGCGTAACCATTGCCACGAATAAACATAATACGCTGCCGCAAATAAATGATTTTCGCGAGCTGTCGCCGGTCTGTGTTAACAGACCGATAGAAGAGACAAAAGGTGAAAATGGAATCACGGCTAAAGGCACTGTCACCAGCGTCATAAAACCGGAAATAATAAAGCTGCGGCGATAACGCGAGCTGCTGGAGCCTTGCTGCGCATAAAAGACGTCCGTGCCGCGCACCGCGCCATAGGTATTACTGATATTCACCAGACCGGTGATAACGGCCGTCAGAATAATGCCCGGTAACAGTCTGCCATGGCTACCTAACGGGAACCACTGCCAGCTTAATTCGCTGGATGGCAGGGATGCTGATGGGAAACAAAATCGCCAAAGTCCCCACCCCACTACCGCCCCAACCAACAGGGCATAGCGCGAGATCCGCTGCGGTAAAAAGATGATCATCGCAAGGATGAAGCACATCACGCCTACTGCCAGGCTAAAGGGTGCCAGTTGAATTTTGACGCTGGTATCCGCAATGCCAAAGGGCAAACCCAGCATGCCCTTAAAAAAGATGGTGGTCAGCTGCGCGCCGAGCAGCAGCATAAAAAAAACCATCACCGTTGGGGTAAAGAGCCGGGCTAATTGATGTCCCAGGCCACTAAAGCCGATAATCATCGTCAGAACAGCGGAAATCACAATTCCAACGGACAGGCTGGTGGCGATATCATTGAGCGGTGTTCCGCGTGATGCCTCAGCCAGCGTAATCGTCAGTATGGTTCCCCACCATAAACCGGTTGGTCCTTCCATAATGGCGCGGCGATGGCCACAAATCACCTGCGCAAGACAGGCCAGAGACGTCGTTAAAAAAGCGTACTGCGTGAGCATTAGCAGATTGCTCACAGGGAGATGAAAAGCAGAAACCAGCGTTGGCGGGACCACAACCGTATTACAAAAAATAAAGAAAAACCACTGAAAGCCGGACAACAAACTTTCGCGGTTAATAACAGGAAGCATACTCATACCTTAGAATAAAGAATGCCCGCCAACATGACGGGCATTAATTCACATCACATTATTGTTGATGTTTAAGGATAAATTGACCTTTTGGCGATACCGGGAAACCTTGCTCGATGTCATAAATAACATCACCACGCAGAATAGTTTTCGTAATGCGCGCGCCAATCGTCCGGCCTACATAAGGGCTGACTTTGTGGCGATATTCCAGGTCTTCGTTCTTCAGAACGTATTTGCTGTCCGGTTGAATAAAGACGAAGTCGGCATCTTTACCCGGGGCGATACGTCCTTTCTGCTTCAGACCAAAAATATCGGCAGCGTTGGTTGCCATCAATTTAGCGAACAGCGGCAGCGACATACCGCGTTTTTGCACGGCTTCATCAAACATAACGTCCATGCAGCTCTGCAGTCCGGCAATGCCGCCCCACGCCTGCATGATATTGCCGGCCTTCATTTCCGGTGGGCATGGAGAGTGGTCAGAAACCAGGCAGTCAATCTCGCCGTTAAACAGCTTTTCCCACATCCCTTCCTGATTTTGCAGATCGCGGATCGGCGGAGAACATTTCGCCAGGGTGCCAATCTCTTCAAACTGATCGGTATCCAGTACGAAATAATGCGGGCAGGATTCGCAGGTTACATCCTGACCTTCCTGACGGGCACGGGTCACTTCCTCCACGCCTTCCGGGCTGCTGATATGGCAGACATGCAGGCGACAACCGGCGACTTTCGCCAGATACAGCACGCGACGAATCGCTTCCACTTCGGTAAATACCGGACGTGAGGCCACATAATCATGCGCCGTCACGCGACCTTCGCGTTTAGCCTCCTCGCCAAGCTCGTCGCAGATGAGCGCGTTTTCGCAATGCACCAGTACCGTCTGGTTCATTTCCGCCAGTTTCTGCGCGCCTTTAAAGAACTGCCAGTCGTTCACGTCGCGGAAATCATTATCGATACCGCGGTCGCCACAGGTGGCAACGAAGCATTTGAAACCGACGACACCGATGTCATCCAGCTCGTGCAGACGATCGAGGTTGTAAGAAACCAGACCGCCAAGCTGCGCGGCATCAATGGTCAATTTGCCTTTGGCCGCATCAAATTTCAGTTCGATGGTTTCACGATCCACCGTCGCGGGTAGCTGGTTGAGAGGCATTTCGATCATCGTGGTGATACCGCCTTTTGCCGCGGCACGCGTCCCCGTCTCATACCCTTCCCAATGGGTACGACCCGGCTCAGAGATATGGGTATGCGCATCAACCATGCCTGGTGAAACCACCAGACCCGTCGCATCCATGACCTGCTTCGCCTCACCCAGATTCTCGCCAATGGCGGCGATTTTTCCAGCCTGGACGGCAATATCAACAATGCGAGCTTCATTTTCTAAAATAACAGTACCGTTCTTAATAATTAAATCAAAAGACATAACGAACTCCTTGTATGGATACAGATAATTTTTATACATAACTCACGCTTAAATAAGCGCTTACTGACTTCATCACATCTGCCCTGTGGCTTTTTGCGCTCCGGCTGATTCAGCAACCGATTTTTTCTTCAGCAAGGCATAGGCAACAAATGCGACAATAACGCCAACAAACCACGACACTCGCGATAACGGTTCGAGTAGAGGAATAAATTTACCTCCCAGTGAAAGAATGACTGCCACTAACGTTACGGAGAAGGCTGTCAGATTAAATCCGTTTTCATAATATTGGTAATCACCGCTGGCGGTATATAATTCATCAAGATTAATTTTTCCACGCATCACGACAAAATAATGCGCTAACATAACCCCAATAACAGGGCCAAGCATCCCGCCGATAATATCCAGAAACAGATAAATACTGCTCTGATTTTCCATTAATTTCCACGGACAAATCAGCAAACTAATAATACTGGCGATCAATACACCGTTTTTATACGTTAACTTAGTAGGTGCAATAGCGGCAATCTGATAACCAGCAGGAATAATATTACCGGTAGCGTTCGTAGAGATTGTCGTCATCAAAATAACCAGTACCGCAAAAAACGAGGCAAATAAACTGTCCCAACGCTGCACGATATCCAGCACATTCCACGTATCCATTCCGTAATGAATACTGGCACCGGCGATTATGCACACGCTGGCAATGGCAAACAGCACGTATGCGACAATGAGCCCCAGCGTCTGGCCCAACGCTTGTTCACGAAATGAATGGGCATTTTGCGTGAAATCGGATGCACTCACCGCCGGAGCGGCCCATACCGCAACAACCGCGTTGATAACAACCAGAAACAGGAATCCGCTGTTGCCCGCCTTTTGCACGCCGCCAGGAATGTAGTCCAGAATCGGTCCAATTCCTACCAGGGATATCGCCCAGATAGCCATCCCGCCGAATACAATATAAATACAGGGGTTGAGGATTGCGGTAAATTTATTTAATACCTTACCACCACCAAAACCAATACCGACATTAATGAGCCAAAATATAAGAAATGTAATCAGCCCCGGCAGAGAAAGCCCTAATAAGGTAAAGTCACCGCCCAGCGTTAAAAAACCTGGCCATATCTTGCCAATCAGAATAAGAAATGCCAGCGATCCGGCGTAACATTGCAGACCGAACCACATAATTGCTGCAATCCCCCCTCTCAAGAGTCCCGGGAAGAGCGCTCCGCGTACGCCATACGAGCCACGCAGAATCATTGCAAAAGGTACACCGTATTTACTTCCGGCTGCACCGTTCATTACCATAACTAACGCAATAAAAAATGCACTAATAATAATAGCCAGCATGATGCTGAATGTGGAAAGTCCAAGAATAAAGAACCCGCCAACCATAACGTAATTAGGTACGTTATGCACAGAACCCATCCATAATGTAAAATAGTTGAATGTTTTCCAGTTTCGTTGCTCGGCTGTTTTTGGTAATAAGTCGTCACTATAACCACGTTGTTGATATAGATCTCTTTGATGTTCCATAAATCCCTCTGGTCACGTATCGGATAACGTTGTAATGGGTTTAGCTATGCGGAACAAAAACAATAGAAAATAAGTTAAATAGTTTTAATTATATTTTTATGCTGAAGCAATGACTGTCGTTGCTTTCTTTTTATATAATGTAACGGCCGCAAAAATAAGCGTTCCGGTAACAACCAAACAGGCGGAGATAACAAAACTTATTTCTTTAGAGCCCGTCAAATCAGAAATAAATCCGGTTAATGTTGGCGCAATAACCGCTGAGCTCATGCCAAAGAAGTTAAACAGGCTAAATGCTCTGCCCAGCGTTTTTGATGACGCTTGCTCAGAAACAAAGGAGATCAGAATCGGATCCACCGCCATTTTTCCCAGTAAACCGTACAGAGTCAGGCTGACCATCAACATGGTAGTATTCGGCGACAACACCGTAAATACCAGCATTGCGGCGGCCATGATCTCCAGACCAAGAATGACGTTGACTTTGCTGTTGCGAAACTTATCGGACAGATGGCTAAAGAATAATGCGCCAGGGACACCCACCACGGCGACTAACGCCGAGGCCACCCCAATCGCGCCGCCATCAAATCCTCGTTCAGTCTGCAGATAAGACGGAAGCCAAGTCACGATCAGGTAATAGCCATAGCAGGTACAGAAGTAGAGGAAGTACACGCTACATAACAGACCCGAAAATAGTGGCGGGCTCTTCTCTTCTGACGCCGTTCCCGTTTGAATTTTCTGATCTGCAGTAGGTACTTCATTTTTTGCCTTACCACGGATAACCAAAGTGAATATGCACAGCATCACCACCAGAATGGCAGCAACCAGGAACAACACATTTTGCCAGGCCATGTTCATGCTTTTTACCAGCACGCTGGAACCGATTAATCCGATCCCCATCCCAATTGCAGAGCCACTATTAATAATGGCATTTGCCAGTGCCCGACGAGCCTGTGGGACATTTGCCGAAGAGAGTGAATACGCTGAACTAAAGAAAGAGGCGCAGCCCGCTCCCGCCATTAGCGAACCAGCATAGATCATCACCAGTCCAGTGGCTTTTGCAATACTCAGCGTACCAATAATAAACAGCGTAAACCCACACATCAGCATAATTTTCTGGCCAAGCTTATCTACCAGAATTCCGCAGGGAATTTGCATGCTGCAATAGGCGAAGAAATAAAAACTGGCAATGGCGCCTATTTCAGCGTTGCTGACATTACCCAGCGATGCCTGAATCTCAGGATAAATAGGTGTGAGCACGGTGCGATATATCCATATTGCTACCCAACCCAAACTCATTACAACGACAATCCTCTTCCAGTATTCGATACCGGATTTATTCTTTTCACTCATGACATGCACCTTTCCAAAGTGTGTCTGATTAAAATGTATCGCTGCAGTGAGCGCAGCGATACGAATGATCATGATAATTTATGATTTGCCATTAATTCCAACGCCTGAACCATTGCCGAGTGATCTAACTGGCTCCCGCCATTCGCGGCACAGGTATTAAATAATTCCTGACAGGTTGCCGTATTAGGCAAATTCAATGACAGAGCCTTAGCGCTTTGTAATGCAAGATTAAGATCTTTTTGATGCAATGCAATTTTGAAACCAGGCTCAAAGGTGCGCTTGATCATACGCTCACCATGTACTTCCAGAATACGAGAAGAGGCAAACCCGCCCATTAATGCCTGACGAACGCGAACAGGATCCGCGCCAGCTTTCGAAGCAAAGACTAACGCCTCTGAAACAGCTTCAATATTTAAGGCAACGATAATTTGGTTAGCCACCTTACAGGTTTGACCATCACCATTACCGCCTACCAGCGTGATATTTTTACCCAGAATATCAAACAGCGGTTTGACCCGTGCAAATACATCTGACTCACCGCCAACCATAATGGACAAGGTACCTTCGCGAGCGCCAATTTCCCCGCCAGAGACGGGCGCATCGAGGTAATCCCCGCCCAACTCATTAACCTGTTTCGCAAAACGTTTGGTTTCGATAGGAGAGATAGAACTCATATCGACAATGGTTTTTCCCTGCAATGCGGTTTTGGCACAACCGTGTTCGCCAAAAAGCACTTCTTCCACCTGCGGCGTGTCCGGAACCATTATGAAGATGATGTCTGCAAAATCAGTTACCTGACACGCAGTTTCAACATTAACTGCCCCCAATGACAGCAATTCGTCCGCAACCGGACCAATGGTCGTGACATGTAATTGATGTCCGGCGCGAGCCAGATTAATCGCCATTGGCGAACCCATAATACCCAGGCCAATAAATCCCAGTTTCATTTTAACCTCTTATATCTCTGTCGATTTTCCCGAATTCAGGCAACACAATCCCCTTCCAGCAAAGTGGAAAAATGGCGTTACCTGAAATTCCTTAAAAATTATCGATATTGATTAATCCACGATAATCCCGCTTCGGTGGTGGTCAATGGTTTATATTCGCAACCAATCCAACCGTCATAACCTGATTTATCGATAAACTTAAAAATAAAGTCATAATTAATTTCGCCAGTCCCCGGTTCTCCGCGACGAGGGTTATCAGCAATTTGCAAATGACCTATTTTATTTGCCCACGTGGTCATGGTCTGGGTTAATTCCCCTTCCATACGCTGCATATGGTAAATGTCATACTGAATCTTGATATTATTGCAACCGACGCTATCGATTAAAGCCAGCGCCTGCTGGGTCCCGGTGAGATGGAATCCAGGAATATCAAAATGGTTGATCGGCTCAATCAGCAATAAAATATCTTCTTGCGCTAACATATTTGCCGCATAGCGCAGGTTTTCCACCAACGTCGGCTGGATCTGTTCGGCAGAAAACCCCGCAGGCGTTTTCCCTACCAGACAATTGATCTTCTTATTGCCGAGCCCCTTCGCATAACGAACAGCCGCCGCGACACCATCGCGAAATTCTTCTTCGCGACCCGGAATACAGGCGATACCGCGTTCACCCGCCGCCCAGTCTCCGGCAGGAAGATTATGCAGCGTATGCTCCAGTTGATTGGTCTGCAGTTTTTCCTTTAATACATCAATGTCGTAATCGTAGGGAAACATAAACTCTACGCCACGAAATCCCGATTGTGCCGCTTTATCGAAGCGTTCAAGAAAACTGTATTCCAGAAACAGCATGGAAAGATTGGCTGAGAAACGTAACATCTGTCACCCCTTCTATTCGTATTTCATAAAACAGGTTTCGGTTGGCGCATCCATCGCACCGTCGGCAATCTCTTCAAACTCGGTTACATTATCCAGCTCACTGCCCATAGAGATGTTGGTCACGCGCTCAAGGATCACTTCGACCACAACCGGAACGCGGTACTGCGCCATCAGAGCTTTGGCTTGTTCAAATGCCGGAGCAAGATCTTCAGGTTTAAATACG
Source organism: Citrobacter sp. S-77 (assembly GCF_963864895.1). Lineage (NCBI taxonomy): Bacteria > Pseudomonadati > Pseudomonadota > Gammaproteobacteria > Enterobacterales > Enterobacteriaceae > Citrobacter > Citrobacter sp. S-77. The sequence continues at coordinate 1,009,221 of NZ_CAWLWU010000002.1, read as the reverse complement.
CGGATGGCTTTACAGCCTAATCCCTCAGCCACTTTGACGTGATCGACGCCATAGCCGTTTACTTCGCTGGAGTTGATATTTTCGAACGCCAGTTGCACGCAGTAATCCATATCAAAAGCGCGCTGCGACTGGCGAATCAGGCCGAGATAGGCGTTGTTGACCAGCACATGGATGTAAGGAATGTTGAACTGTGCGCCCACCGCCAGTTCTTCGATCAGGAACTGGAAGTCAAAATCACCGGAAATCCCAACAACGTTACGCGTTGGGTCAGCCACACAAACCCCTAATGCCGCCGGCAGCGTCCAGCCAAGAGGGCCAGCCTGACCGCAGTTGATCCAATGACGGTCCTTAAATACGTGCAGCATTTGCGCAGCGGCAATCTGAGATAATCCAATGGTCGTGACATAGCAAACATCGCGACCAAAGGCTTTATTCATTTCTTCATAAACACGCTGTGGTTTTACCGGGACATTATCGAAGTGGGTTTTACGCAGTAATGTGCGTTTGCGTTGCTGACACTCAGCAACCCAGGTATTCCGACATGGCAAACGACCCGCCTTATGCATCTCCTGAGCCACGTCAATCAGCTGTGTCAGTGCAGCTTTAGCATCGGAAACAATCCCCAAATCTGGACACAGAACACGTCCAATTTGCGTCGGCTCAATATCGATATGAATGATTTTTCGCCCTTCGGTATATTTCGCGACAGAACCCGTGTGGCGGTTAGCAAAACGGTTACCAATACCGAACACCATATCAGAGGCCAGCAGCGTGGCATTTCCGTAACGATGCGCCGTTTGTAAGCCCACCATCCCCGCCATTAGCTCATGATCGTCCGGGATACATCCCCACCCCATCAACGTAGGGATTACCGGAACGTTGATCAGCTCAGCAAAGCGCTGCAACAGTTGAGAAGCATCGGCGTTAATGACGCCACCACCCGCAACAATGACCGGACGCTCTGACTGAATCAGCATTTCCACCGCTCTCTCAATCTGCATCCGGCTTGCAGTTGGTTTGTAAACAGGCAACGGCTCGTACATGTCAGGATCGAATTCGATTTCCTCTACCTGCACATCAAACGGTAAATCGATCAACACCGGGCCTGGACGACCGGAGCGCATCAGATGGAACGCCTGCTGCAATACGCGAGGTACTAAAGCCGCCTCACGCACGGTGACAGCCATTTTACTCACCGGCTTAGCAATCGACTCAATGTCCACCGCCTGGAAATCTTCTTTATGCAAACGGGCTCGCGGCGCCTGACCGGTAATACATAAAATAGGAATAGAATCGGCTGATGCGGAATATAACGCGGTAATCATATCGGTTCCCGCCGGGCCTGAAGTGCCCAAGCAAACACCAATATTGCCTGCCGTCGCACGCGTATAGCCTTCCGCCATATGGGAAGCGCCTTCAACATGACGAGCCAGAATATGACGGATGCCTCCATGCTTACGCATTGCGGAATAGAACGGGTTAATTGCCGCTCCTGGAACCCCAAATGCGGTGGTGATACCTTCTTTTTCCAGCACATACATTGCCGCGTCAACGGCTCTCATTTTTGCCATTTTCTTTCTACCTCTATTTATTGGAAAAATTTTCCAACATTGAAAAAATCCAAAAAAGTCCCGCTCCTCTGAGCGGGTTGCGACTTAAGCTACGGGGGCTTTTAAACCCAGCGCCGTACTGATATCTCGTGCAGTATCCCGTACCAGCTCCCCCTGACTGATAAAACGATCTTCCGTCAGTCTGGATGCGGGGCCCGAAATAGAGATGGCAGCGACTACGCTGCCTGCATCGTCATAGATAGCTGAAGCGATGCAATTCAATCCGATAACATGTTCTTCATGATCAACGATATATCCCTTCTCACGCGCCTGTTCCAGGTTCCGGAGCAGAGTCGGAAAATCCACCAATGTCGTTGGCGTAAACTGCTGTAACCCCGTTTTGACGACAATGTCCATCAGCTCCTCTTCCATTAGCGGATAAAGCAGCGCTTTCCCCGCCCCGGAAGCATGGAGTGGCATTCGACTCCCCAAAGGTGCGCACATTCTTACCATTGATTTGCACTCCTTCTGACCAATCAACACCGCTTCAGTACCATTGCGAATCGCTACGTTGACCGTTTCACCAGACAATAGCATCAAGCGTTGCATAAAAGGTCCGGCTACCGACAGGACATCGCGGTTATGAATATACGCGGAGCCTACATTGAATACGCCTAAACCGATATGCCACCAACCTAACTGGCTGTCCTGATAGACAAAATCAGCACCCTGTAAAACTTTCAACAGGCGAAAAGTCGTGGAGAGCGGTAAATCCAGACTGCCGGAAATATCGCTAACTGACGAACTGCCTCCACTTCTTTCGAGATACTGCAAAATCGCAATGCCTCTCTCAAGCGCCTGAGCGCCTTTCTGCGCAACCGGCTCCGCCTGTCCAGGCCTGCCGCGCCGTCTTACTTCCGTCTCCACTACGTTTACTCCGGCCCAAAATATGAGCATAAACAATGAACAATATGCGCATATTAAGCAAGAAGGCCGATAGCGTCACGCAAAACAGAGTTCATATGCCGGGATACTTTCAACATCGCAATTATCGCTACCACCGCGATCGACGGTCAGAAAATCGGTCACGGTTTGCCAGGCAAACAGCGGGTGATGCCAGACATTTCGGTGGTAATTCACGCCCTGTTGGCCATTAGTGATAAAGGCTCTTAAGGTGGAAAGGTCAGGTTTGTCCTCGCCGAGTGCGACAATCACCACAAACGCTTCGCCATTCATAGGCATAAATGCCTGAGTGCCTAGCGGGTGGCGCTCCAGCTCATGCACAACAATCGGCACCGCCGCCGGTTGCGCGCGGTTGATACTGATGAGCGTGCGATCCTGCTCAAGGATCTCCACATTGGCCAGGTCGTGATAACGTTCAACGAGCCCATCATTGATATGAAAAAAATCACGTTTGTGCGTTTCTATGACATCGCCATAAGCGCTGAACGTGTGCTGATTTAACGGTAATACCTCTAGTTTCATCATCATTTCCTTGTAACTGAATTTCGCTGAACCGCAGTCAGAACACTTACGGCTTCAATACCATGCAATCTAAAACCTTCGTGATTTAACATCAACACAAAAATTGGAAAAATTTTCCAAAACTAGATTTAGACCACAATTTAAACAAGGCCATTATGCAAAAATACTTATAAATCAGAGATCAAGAAATCAGGCTTGTAGAAGATCATTAAGGGAGTAGCTGACGATGTTTGACCCGGAAACACTGCGTACCTTTATCGGCGTCGCCGAAACGGGAAGTTTCTCCCGGGCGGCAGATCGCTTGTGTAAAACCACGGCCACCATCAGTTACCGCATTAAGCTTCTGGAAGAAAACACCGGCGTCGCGCTGTTTTTTCGCACCACCCGAAGCGTGACGTTAACCGCCGCAGGTTCTCACCTTCTTACCCAGGCAAAAGACTGGCTCGCCTGGCTGGACAGCATGCCCAGCGAATTACAGCAAGTGAACGACGGCGTAGAGCGCCAGGTGAATATTGTGGTCAACAACCTGCTGTACAGCCCTGAAGCCGTCGCTCGCCTGTTATCCTGGCTTAACGCCCGTTACCCCTTTACTCAGTTTCACTTTTCCCGGCAAATTTATATGGGCGTTTGGGATTCACTCTTATACGAAGGATTCTCGCTGGCCATCGGCGTCACCGGCACGGAACCGATGGCGAACACCTTTACCCTCGATCCTTTGGGTTCTGTTCAGTGGCGATTTGTCATGTCGGCAGATCATCCCCTGGCAGACGCCAGCGGCTCATTAACAGAAGCGCAGTTGCGCCGTTTTCCGGCAATTAACATTGAGGACAGCGCGCGGACCCTGACCAAACGGGTCGCATGGCGTCTTCCCGGTCAAAAGGAGATCATCGTCCCGGACATGGAAACCAAGATTGCGGCGCATCTTGCAGGCGTGGGTATTGGATTCGTTCCGCAGCCGCTCTGCCAACCGTTACTGGATAGCGGCCAACTGGTCAGCAGTATCATCCCGACCATGCGTCCCCCCTCCCCCTTAAGCCTCGCGTGGCATAAGTTTGGCGCGGGTAAGGCCGTAGAAGATATTGTGGCGCTGTTTACCCAGCGAAAACCGGAAATCGCCGGATTTTTAGCAATTTTCAACAATGCACGCGATTGAAAATCAAGTCATCCTCTCATTTGGCGCGTAAAATAGTACGCAGGATGATTTGAGGTTTAGTGTTCTACTATGCAAGACAGACAAACAAAACAGGACTATCGTGCGATTCTGCTCGCCGGTACGCCTTTAATCGATGTACGCGCGCCCGTCGAATTTCAACAAGGTGCCATGCCTGGCGCAATTAACCTGCCTTTAATGGATAACGAGGAGCGTACCGCGGTCGGCATCTGTTACAAGCGTCAGGGACCGGAAGCGGCACTCGCGCTTGGGCATCAACTTGTCAGTGGTGACATCCGTCAACAGCGGATGAAAGCCTGGCAAGATGCCTGTCGTCTACATCCTGAGGGATATTTATGCTGTGCGCGCGGCGGTCAGCGCTCGCATATTGTGCAGCAATGGCTGCGCGAATCCGGCATCAATTACCCATTGATAGCAGGCGGGTATAAAGCGCTTCGGCAGGCGGCTATGCAAGTGACCGAAGAGCTGGTACAAAAACCCATCATCTTAATTGGCGGCTGTACCGGGAGCGGTAAAACACAGTTGGTGCAACAGCAGCCGAACGGAGTAGATCTTGAAGGCTTAGCGCATCATCGCGGCTCCTCTTTTGGTCGTACCGTCGAACCGCAGCTTAGTCAGGCCAGTTTTGAAAACCTGCTGGCGGTCGAACTGCTAAAAACAGATACCCGTCAGGATCTGCGTCTGTGGGTGCTTGAAGATGAAGGCCGCATGATTGGTGCCAATCATTTGCCCGAATGCTTGCGTGAACGCATGAGCCAGGCGTCTATTGCGGTAGTGGAAGATCCCTTTGAGCTACGTCTCGAGCGGCTTCGTGAAGAGTATTTTGTGCGCATGCACCACGATTTTACGCAAGCTTATGGGGAAACCCAGGGCTGGCGAGAGTACAGCGAATATCTGCACCACGGTCTGTTCGCTATTCGCCGTCGTCTGGGGTTACAACGCTTCGCAGAGCTCACCGCATTGCTCGATGTTGCTCTGACGGAACAGCAGACTAATGGCGGTACCGATGGTCACATGGGCTGGCTGGTGCCATTACTCAACGAATATTACGATCCGATGTATCGCTATCAGCTGGAAAAGAAAGCCGCAAAAATTGTTTTTCGCGGCACATGGCAGGAGGTTGCCGACTGGGTTCAGACGCAGTAATAGAATTCGCATGCCGGGCTTAGCTACGCTTGCCCGGCCTGTTATTAGCGCGTATTAATGCCTGTCACGCTTGTCGGCACGTTTCGCCAGCCAGTCGCCAAATACCTGTACGACCTGCACCAGAATAATCAGTGCCACCACGGTGACAATCATCACCTGGGTTTCGTAACGGTAATAACCGAAGCGAATAGCCAGGTCGCCAACGCCACCGCCGCCAACAATTCCGGCCATTGCGGAGTATCCAATCAAACTCACCAGCGTTATCGTCAGTCCACGCAGCAGACCCGCGCTGGCCTCCGGTAACAGAACCGTACAGATAATACGCATCGGGCTGGCGCCAAAGGCTTCTGCCGCTTCAATGATTCCTTTATCAACCTCACGCAGCGCGCTGTCCACCAGCCGGGCATAGAACGCAATTGCCGCAACAGAAAGCGGTACCGAAGCCGCAATCGGTCCGATGGTATTACCGAGCAGAAACTGCGTTAGCGGCAGCAACAGCACCAACAGGATCACAAACGGCACCGATCGGATGATATTCACCAGCACGGAGCTGAGCAGATAGACAAAACGGTTCTGCCAGAATAAATGCCTGTCAGTAACGAAAATGAGAAAGCCCAGCGGCAGACCGCCAATAATCGCCAGCACCGTCGAGATGCTAAGCATCTGGAAAGTTTCATTGAACGCCAGTGTCAAATCCGGCAATAAATCATCCACGAATCACCTCCACCTGTGCAGTACGTTGACGAATATGTTCCACGGCGGCATCCACCGCGCCAGGATTATGCGGTGCAGTCAGTTGCACCACTAAGATCCCCAGCGCACGCTCACCGATATACTCAATTTTGCCGTGCAGGATATTCACCGCTACACCAAACTTTACCGCCACTTCAGACAACACCGGCTGTTCTGCCGAGTCGCCGATAAACAAGATTTTCAGCAATTGACCGGGCAGATGTTCCCGCAGCCGTTCCGGGAGCGTCAGATTGAGCGTATGCGATACCAGTTGCTGCGTGAAAGCATGCTGCGGGTGGGCAAAGACATCAAACACTTCGCCTGTTTCCACCACTTTCCCGCCTGACATCACTGCCACACGATCGCAGATAGATTTGATCACGTTCATTTCATGAGTGATCAGCACGATCGTGATCCCCAACTGTTGGTTGATCTGTTTGAGCAGAGCCAGAATAGTGGCTGAGGTTTCCAGATCCAAAGCAGAGGTGGGTTCATCGCACAGCAGCACATCCGGGTGGTTGGCAATAGCGCGGGCAATGCCAACACGCTGCTTTTGCCCACCACTAAGTTGTACGGGATAACGGTTAGCCTTATCGGACAGCCCAACCAGTGACAGAATTTCCGTCACGCGCGGTCCGATTTTACTGCGCTCCCACCCGGCTGCTTTCAGGCTGAAGGCGACGTTTTGCGCAACGGTTCGGGTATGCATCAGATTAAAGTGTTGGAAAATCATTCCAATACGCTGGCGGGCCTTACGTAAATGCCCCCCTTCGAGCGCAGAGATTTCTACTCCGTTAACCTTTACGCTTCCCTGACTTGGGCGTGTTAAGGCGTTCAGGGTGCGCAAAAGCGTACTCTTTCCCGCACCGCTGGTACCGACAATGCCAAATATCTCACCCGCGCCGATACGCAGGCTGACGTCATCAACCGCCCTTGTTGACGGCCCACGGCCTGCGGTGAAATCCACGCAAACCTTATCTATCTCAATCATAGCCACCTCAGAAATGCGAAAAGGGCAGTCATCGCTGCCCTGTTAAACCTTTTGCGCAGCGATTATTTGGCTGCCGACATCCATTCCGGTTTCTGGAAGGCACTGTAGATATTTTTCGGATCGTCAATCACCGCACGATAGGCCGGAGATTTCACCGCCTCAACAATATCTTTAGCGAACGGTTTATCCGCATCTTCAGTGCGTACCGCGATGATATTTTTCAGGTTCTCATCCAGATGTTCTTGCTTAATGGCACTGGAGAGATCCAGTTTTGCCGCGACAGCAAAGTTGCCGTTGACCAGCGCCCCGGTTACGCCATCCAGCGTACGCGGCAGTTGCGCGGCTTCCAGCGGCTTAAAGATCAACCCCTTCGGGTTGCTGGCAATATCGCGCTCGGAAGCTTTGGTCGGATCGATATTGTCTTTAATGGTGATCAGATCGATTGATTGCAGGAAGCGCAGACCACGAGCCAGGTTGGTCGGATCGTTTGACAGGGTGATGACATCCCCTTTCTTCAGCTCATCCAGGCTTTTGATTTTATGCGAGTAAAAACCCATTCCGGCCGTAGGGACCACAATGAGCTTGCTCAGTTTCAACCCTTTATCAGCGGTGAATTTGTCAAAATAGAGCGAGTGCTGGAACAAGTTAGCGTCAATGCTACCGTTGGAGAGTGCCATATTCGGCTGGACATAGTCACTGAATTCGCGCACCACTACCTTGTAGCCTTTCTCTTTCAGCGTCGGGGCAATAGCCTGTTTCACCATATCACCATATGGACCCGGCGCAACACCGAACACGATGGTGTGCGGATCGCTGTTCGCATGAGCAAACTGTAATCCACAGGCCAACAACAGTACCCCGCTTGCGACGCGTAAACTCTGACGCAATCCCATAACTTCTCCATTTTAACGTTGTGATGTAATGTCCCACGCCGTTCATGCGGCGTTGTTTTTTTGGCCTGCTTAACAGGCTGATTCTTAACATGACACAGATCACAGCCTGCTGTCCTTGAAATTATTTCATGATGTTGCGAAGTATGTCGTTGAATGGGTAAGGAAGGCGTTTATGCAAGTTTCAGGAATGAATAGTTGAAAAACGAAAAAGCCGGATAGCATCATCCGGCTTATAGGCGGCGCCTGGTCAAATACCCGATTAGCATCGCACTATCGGGCATCTGTTTTAGCAGGGCGTTCTTAGAAATCGTAGCGCAGACGCACCAGGTTCATGTCGCCCAGGTTGTCGGTGCTGGAGGTAAAGACGTGTTCGTAATCCACACGGAAACCATAATCCAGCTGGAAGCTGATACCCAACCCATTGTCGGTACGCAGATAGTTACGACCATTCACGTATTCGATACGGTCCCCCATGAAGTAAGGCTGGATGGATTTAACCGCATACTGACCAACCGGGAATGTGTAACCAGCAAAGTATTCCAGACCCCATGCGTCACCAGCAAAGTAGTCGTTAACCGATACTTTTTTGGTGGTCATGAAGTTTTGATACCAGCCGCCACCCAATGAGAAGGTCCAGTTGTCCGGTTTCCAGCTCAGTGCGGTACCAACGATGTTCTGATCGTAAGTTTTGCTACTGTTGCCGCGCATTTCCGCACGGGTGTAGTTCCACGCGGTACCCCAGGTTAAGTCATCAGTGATGTGGTAATCCACGCCCAGAGAGCCACCACCTTTACGCTTGTAGCGCAGGCCGTTATTCGGGTTGTAATCATCGCTGAACAGATAAGAAGCGTAGAGATCAACATCCCCAACAGCTTTCTTATACTTCAGAGACTTACGCGTGCGATATGAGCCATCGTAGTCGCCATTAATACCGTTACCTGGCGCCTGACCGATCATGTCGTAGTCCCAGATATCCGTTTTCGCACCGACCACATCATAGTAAATGCTGTTCTGTTGACCGAAGGTCAGTGTACCCCAGGTCGCGCTTTTCAGACCGGTGTACAGCATACGACGCGTGGTATCGTTGGCGCCGTCAGCGTAGTGATTATCCCAGTTGAACATGGCCGGGAAGTTAACGCCCAGCTCGTAGTAGCTCACCCAACTGATGTCATCAAACAGATAGTAGTCAGCAGCAAAGCGGAAACGCGTGCCGCCGTCAAAACCATTACGTTTGTAACCATTCTTACCATCATCGCCAGCCATATTCTGGAACTGTGGACGAATACTCCCGCCGACGGTGAAGTTAAGACGGCTCAGCGGATTGCCCGCCTGCGGATCTTGTTTCAGGACCGTGATTTCCGCCTGAGAAGCGAAAGTCGTTAATGCCACTGCTGCGCCGATCGATACCGCCAGCGCTGTTTTTTTTATAGTCATGGTTTTACCTTGATAGATAGCCTGCCAATTATTCAGCATGCAAATATTAACTTTTATTAACCCTGTCGTGTTGGCGGTTTTTTATTGATTTGTGCTGTTAAATATCAAGGAGTTATCAATTTGTGCCCTATAGAAAAAAATACGCACCGATATAAAAAACCGGTGCGTAATCATCACTGAAATGAATTAATTACTGAATTGTCGGAAGAGTGCTTTACCTTTTAACAGGCGTGCGCCGAGCCATCCGCCACATAATGAGAGCAGCAGCGCCCCGCAAAACGGCAATACTACCCACAGTCGCCAGTCAGGTTCCCATGGGAAGTCAAAGACTTTGGTTTGCAGAACCGCCAGCGCCGTTTCAGCACCAATGGCCGCCACCAGCCCGGAGACCATCCCCAGCATGGCGAACTCGCACCACAGCGTGGTACGCAAAAGTTTCTTACCCGCCCCGAGCGTACGCCAGACCACCAGTTCCTGATGACGCTGGCGCATCCCGACCTGAACCTGGGCCAGGAGCAACAACATGCCGCAGGCAGTTACCAGCACTACCATCACCTCCAGCGCCCGACTAACCTGCTGCAGAACCTGACCAACCTGCTTGAGGATTGCGCCGATATCCAGCAGGCTGACGGTCGGAAACTCGCGATTAAGCTGTGTCAGCATGCCGTTACCGTTCTCCCAGCGAAAACTGGTCAGCCAGCTTTGCGGCTGTCCGTCCAGTGCGCCGGAAGGAAAGATAAAGAAGAAGTTAGGCCGCAGACTTTCCCAGTCCACTTTGCGCAGGCTGCTGACCGTGGCACTGAAATCCTGGGTATCCCCCATAAAGGTCACACGATCGCCGAGCTTCACGTTCAGCCGTTTTGCCAGCCCCTCCTCCATCGATACCTCACCAGCTTTTGGCGGCCAGGTTCCGGCGGTAATCGGGTTATGATCCGGTCGGGTATCCTGCCAGGTCAGGTTCAATTCACGGTTGAGCGCTTCATCCTGATTGCCCTCGGTCGCCTTATCATTAATTGCCGTCAGACGCGCCCGCACAATCGGGTAGAACGACTCAGGAATTATCTGATGCTCAGACAGGAAACCCTTCAGCGGTACAACCTGTTCAGTCGCGATGTTGATAAGGAAGTAGTTCGGGCTTTCCGGCGGCATTTGCTGCTGCCAGCGATCGAGCAGATCGCCACGCAGTACCAGCAACAACGCCAGCAGCATAAAGGAGAGTGAAAAGGCTGAGAGCTGGCTCAGCGTTGACCAGGGCTGACGCAACAGTCGGCTGACCGCTAAACGCAGCGGCAGCGAGGTTAACGTCATGCCACGCAGCACGTTGAGCAGCATCCAGCCCAGCACGCCGCACAGTAGCGCCAGTACGACCGCACCAGCCAGCACCGCCCACAGCAGCATACTGCCACCCATCAACCCCGCGAGGAGCGCAACAATAACAACCGAAACCAACGGGAGATAAAATTTCAGCGGCCAGACATTTGCCACCACGTCACGGCGCAGCACCCGCAGCGGCTGCGTGGCCAGTAACAGACGATAAGGACGTAGCCCCACCAGCAGAGAGATAACGGTCATGGTGCCTAATGCCCACAGCCATGGCCACAGACTGGCTGGCGGCAATTCGCCGGGTAATACGGGCCTGAGCAACACCACCAGAACACGCTCAAACAGTAGCCCACATGCTCCGCCGGTTATGCCAGACAGCGCCAGTACCATCAGCCACTGTCCGACAATCAATTTACGCAACTGCGCCCTGCCCGCACCGAGCGTTTTCAAAATCGCCACCAAATCGTACCGACTGCGGCAATAATGACTCATCGCCACCGCAACGGCGGCAACCGCCAGCAGCAACGTTAGCAACGCCGACAACAGGAGGAACTGCTGCGAGCGTTCGAGCGATTTCCCTAACGCCCCTTCATCCTGCTCCAGCCCGTACCAGCGTTGTTCCGGCTTTAGCTGCGGCAACAGCCATTGCTCATACCCTTCCAGTTGCTGCGGCGTACCGCCAAATTTATAACGCCATGTCACGCGGCTTCCCGGCTGGACCGCGCCAGTTTTTGCAACATCCGCCATATTCATCATCAGGCGCGGCGCTATCTGGAACGGGTTAAAGCCGGAATCTGGCTCCTGTACCACTTCTCCGGCAATATGCAGGGTGACGTCACCAACATCGATGGAATCACCGATTTTTAAATTGAGCAGCGCCATCAGGCGCGGAGCCAGCAGTACAGATCCTGGCTGTGGTTTGAGTCCCGGAGGGTTGGTTTGCAAATTACCATACATCGGGTAAACGTCATCCACCGCTTTGACATTCGCCAGTTGCGGAGTATCGGCCGCAAAGGTCATAGTAGCGAAGGTCAGCTGTTCGCCCACCTTCAGGCCACGTTGACGCGCCTCATCAATCCATGATGTTGGCACTTCCCGCGAGCTTTGTAGCGCCCGGTCACCCGCCATAAACTCGCGACTTTGCTGACTCAGCCCTTTTTCCATACGGTCGCTGATGTTGCCCAGCGCCAGCACGCAGGCCACCGCCAGACTCAGCGCCAGCCAGACGATTAATAATGAAGGTGAGCGCCATTCGCGCCAGAACCAGCGTGCGATCATGCCTCCTCCTGCAACTGCCCGTTCACCAGACGTAAACGCCTGTCACAGCGTGCCGCCAGTTGCGGATCGTGAGTCACCAGAATCAGAGTCGTGCCGTGTTCACGGTTGAGGGAAAACAGCAGATCGGCAATTTTGTCTCCGGTTTGTCGGTCCAGGTTGCCTGTTGGCTCATCGGCAAACAGTACGTCAGGGCGCCCGTTAAACGCCCGCGCCAACGCCACGCGCTGCTGCTCACCGCCTGAGAGTTGAGCAGGAAGGTGGTCGAGACGTTTCCCCAACCCCAGTTGCTCAAGCAATGCTTTCGCACCATCGCGGCTTTTCCCGCTATTTTCCCCCCGCAATAACGCGGGCAACTCAACGTTCTCCAACGCATTCAGGGTTGGAATTAACATGAAGGACTGGAAAACAAAACCGACATGCTTCGCCCGCAGTTGTGCCCTGGCCTCTTCATCCATAGTATGCAACGGCTGTCCTACCAGGCAGACTTCTCCGCCAGAGCCATCGTCCAGACCGGCGAGGATTGCCAGCAGTGTCGATTTTCCCGAGCCCGACTCGCCAATCAACGCAATGGTCTCGGCGCGTTTGACAACCAGTTCAACTCCGGTAAGGATGGATAGCTCGTGATCACCCTGACCGACGGATTTCTTAAGATGATGAACTTCAACAATGTTTTCCGCTGGCATTTGCCCTTCCTGTTCCTGGTCCTGTTAACGTTCCGCGCCGCCGCAGCGGACACGTTATTAATTCTGGGTGACAGCCTGAGTGCCGGATACCGTATGTCAGCCAGCGCGGCGTGGCCAGCGCTACTCCATGATAAATGGCAAACCAAAACATCTGTGGTGAATGCCAGCATTAGCGGCGACACCTCACAACAGGGTCTGTCCCGTCTGCCCGCATTACTGCAACAGCATCAGCCTCGCTGGGTGCTGGTAGAACTTGGCGGCAACGACGGGCTACGCGGGTTTCAACCTCTGCAAACCGAACAGACTCTGCGCAAAATATTGCAGGACGTGAAGGCCGCGAATGCCGAACCGTTATTGATGCAAATTCGTCTGCCGGCAAACTACGGTCGCCGTTATAATGAAACCTTTAGCGCTATTTATCCAAAGCTTGCCAAAGAGTTTGATATTCCTCTGTTGCCCTTTTTTATGGAAGAGGTCTATCTGAAACCCCAGTGGATGCAGGATGATGGTATTCATCCAAATCGTGACGCCCAGCCGTTTATTGCCGACTGGATGGCGAAACAACTCACTCCTTTAGTTAACCACGACTCGTAAATCAACGGAGATCCTGACAGGTAAAGTTATGCAAAAATCGGTCTTAATAACAGGATGTTCCAGCGGTATCGGCCTGGAAAGCGCGCTTGAGCTAAAGCGCCAGGGTTTTCAAATTCTGGCAGCCTGCCGTAAGCCTGACGATGTCGCACGTATGAATGGCATGGGATTCACCGGCATATTGCTGGATCTGGATTCGCCAGAAAGTGTGGATCGTGCTGCCGATGAGGTGATCGCCCTGACCGATAATCGTTTGTATGGGATCTTTAACAACGCAGGATACGGCGTGTATGGTCCGCTGACCACTATCAGCCGTGAACAGATGGAACAACAGTTTTCCGCCAACTTCTTTGGCGCGCATCAGCTCACTATGCGCCTGCTGCCTGCCATGTTACCGCATGGCGAAGGGCGGATTGTGATGACCTCTTCAGTAATGGGGTTAATCTCCACGCCTGGACGTGGGGCGTACGCCGCCAGTAAATACGCACTGGAAGCGTGGTCCGATGCACTGCGCATGGAACTACGCCACAGTGGAATCAAGGTCAGCCTGATTGAACCCGGCCCCATACGTACCCGTTTTACCGAAAACGTTAACCAGACCCAAAGCGATTCTCCTGTCGAAAACCCCGGCATTGCCGCGCGTTTTACGCTGGGCCCAGAGGCTGTTGTCGCCAAAGTGCGCCATGCTTTTGAAAGTGATAAACCGAAACTGCGCTACCCCGTCACCCTGGTGACCTGGGCAGTTATGCTGCTGAAACGCCTGTTGCCAGGTCGCGTAATGGACAAAATTTTACAGGGCTGAGTTGAAGCCAGCACGTCTGCCCCCATGTAAAAACAAATAGACGAATAGAGAGTGACTCCATGTCCGTACAAAATATTGTCAATATTAACGAATCTAACCTGCAGCAGACCCTTGAGCTGTCGATGACCACACCGGTCCTGTTCTATTTCTGGTCTGAACGTAGCCAGCATTGTCTGCAACTAACGCCGGTACTGGAAAGTCTTGCCGCGCAGTACAACGGTCAGTTTATTCTCGCCAAACTGGACTGCGACGCTGAACAGATGATCGCCTCCCAGTTTGGCCTGCGCGCTATCCCAACGGTATATCTGTTCCAGAACGGTCAGCCGGTAGACGGATTCCAGGGGCCGCAGCCGGAAGAAGTCATTCGCGCACTGCTCGATAAAGTGCTCCCAAGTGAAGAGGAGCTGAAAGCGCGCCAGGCCATTGAGTTTATTGAAGCCGGCAATCACGCCGAAGCGCTGCCGTTGCTGAAAGAAGCCTGGCAGTTATCTAACCAAAGCAGCGAAATCGGCCTGCTGCTGGCAGAAACACAAATCGCGCTTAACCGTTCGGAGGATGCCGAAGCGGTACTGAAAACCATTCCGTTACAGGATCAGGACACCCGTTATCAGGGGCTGGTCGCGCAGATTGAACTACTGAAACAAGCGGCAGATACGCCGGAAATCCAGCAGTTACAGCAGCAAGTAGCGAGCAACCCTCAGGATGCGGCACTGGCAGCACAGTTGGCGTTACAACTGCACCAGGTCGGACGTAACGAAGAGGCGCTGGAACTGCTGTTCAGCCACCTGAGAAAAGATCTTGCGGCCGCAGACGGTCAGGCTCGTAAGACCTTCCAGGAAATTCTCGCTGCGCTGGGAACCGGTGATGCGCTGGCATCGAAATATCGTCGCCAGCTGTACGCGTTGTTGTACTAATCTGCGTGATTTTGCCCGATGACGCTTACGCTCATCGGGCCTAGAAAAAACGCATCCGGCATCACATCACGGCTTTTTCAAATGCGTCACCACCAGTTGGTGGCGCGAATTGTAGAATTTCCGGTAAGTGAGATAACAGGCAATAATGGTCGACAGGCTGGCGGTAGAAAGCAGCATAAAGGTCACCATTATCTGATACTTAATTGCTTTTACCGGATCGATACCAGCAAAGATCAAGCCCGACATCATCCCTGGTAAGCTCACCAGTCCCACAGTTTTCGCTGAATCGATCGTCGGGATCAATGACGCACGAATGCTGTCGCGAATAAGCGGCGCAGACGCCACTTTCGGCGTGGCACCGAGGCTCAATTTCTCCTGGATTTGCTGCTGCTCGCTGTTAAACCGCTGCCCCAGGTTGTTGTAACATAACCCGACCGCCACCATCGCATTACCTGCGATCATGCCGGAAATTGGGATCACCTGCATTGGCGCGAATTCGATGGAACCGGACAGAACCAGAACAGCCAGCGTCACCCCCGCTCCCGACGTAATGGCGATAAACGACGAGATAAAGGCTTTATCAATATATTTACTGCGTTTTTGCGCGTTATACGCAGCGTTAAAGCAGATAAACAGCACCATCACTAGAGTCAGAATGCTGTGGTTAACGCCAAAGATATATTTCAGCACATAGCCGACGATAATAAGCTGGATCACCGCCCGGCAAACGCTCCAGAGAATATCTTTTTCCAGCGCCAGTTTTTCTTTGTGACTAATCAGTATTGCCACTACCACCAGCATCATCGCTAACGCCAGTGATTCATTGGTAATATTATGCTCGTTCATTGCTTGCTTCCTGCATCTCTCCGGCATGCGGCTGAAGGGTAATGATATTATCCGCATGATTAATTTCATCTTTGTCGTGCGTAACCCACAGCACTGCGATATTTTTCTCGCGAACGTAACGGTGAATTAATTCATTCACGTTGCGTTTATTGGCCTCATCCAGTGCGCTGGTTATTTCATCCAGCAACAGGATTTTGGGCAGAAACTGCAAATTGCGAATTAATGAGATACGCTGTTTTTCGCCTCCGGAGAGTTCATTAATATTTTTTTTGAGGATCTCCTCAGGCAGTTCAAAGCGGGCCAAGTCGGCCAGAAACGTATCAGGTTCAGGGCGTTTATTGCGGATTTGCCACGGGAAAATAAGGTTATCGTAGACAGTATCGCCAAACAAAGCGGGGGTTTGCGCGCAATAAGAAACCTGCTGACGATAAGCTTCGGGTTTGAGGGTAGTTATCTCCTTTCCCTCAAAAATAATCTCACCGGCACTCGGGCTAATTAACGACGCCACAATCTTCAGTAACGTACTTTTACCGCAGCCGGACTGACCGGTAATCAGCTTAAATTCCCCGGCGTTGAGATTAAAACTGATGTTATTGAGAATTTTCGTCGTTCCCGCCTGCCAGGCGACATTTTTTAACTGAAGCAACATTCTGCTTTCTTCCATTACAGATCCCTTTTTTACATCTTTCGTGCAGACAGTCTATACCCAAAATAATTCGAGTTGCATGAAGGCGGCAAGTGACTGGGGTGAACGAACGTAGCTAACGCACATGCAACTTGAAGTATGACGGATATATCCCTGTAATTTATTATAGGGGAGCCCACCCTGATTAATCGGGTATAATTTGATTAATCAGGTAGTAAAGGACAGCACAACAGGAGGTTTCATCAATGCTCATTTTTATCCCCATTCTCATTTTTGTCGCGCTGGTAATCGTCGGCGCAGGCGTCAAAATCGTCCCGCAGGGATACCAGTGGACAGTGGAGCGTTTTGGCCGTTACACCAAAACCCTGCAGCCAGGCTTAAGTCTCGTAGTGCCCTTCATGGATAGAATTGGTCGTAAGATCAATATGATGGAGCAGGTTCTCGATATCCCGTCGCAGGAAGTTATCTCCAAAGATAACGCCAACGTTTCTATCGATGCAGTGTGCTTTATTCAGGTGATCGACGCGCCGAAAGCAGCATATGAAGTCAGTAATCTTGAACTGGCGATCATCAACCTGACCATGACCAACATTCGTACCGTTCTCGGCTCCATGGAGCTGGATGAAATGCTCTCCCAGCGCGATAACATCAACACACGTCTGCTGCATATCGTTGATGAAGCCACCAATCCCTGGGGCATCAAAATCACCCGTATTGAGATCCGCGATGTACGCCCACCGGCTGAACTTATCGACGCGATGAACGCCCAGATGAAAGCGGAACGTACCAAACGCGCCTACATTCTTGAAGCCGAAGGGATCCGCCAGGCGGAGATCGTCAAAGCGGAAGGTGAGAAGCAGTCGAAAATACTGAAAGCGGAAGGTGAACGCCAGTCCGCGTTTTTACAGGCAGAAGCGCGCGAACGTTCCGCCGAAGCCGAAGCTCGCGCAACTCAGATGGTTTCGGAGGCGATTGCCGCCGGGGATATTCAGGCGGTGAACTACTTCGTGGCTCAGAAATACACCGAAGCGCTGCAACAAATCGGTTCGTCAAATAACAGTAAAGTGGTGATGATGCCACTGGACGCCAGCAGCCTGATGGGCTCGATTGCCGGCATCAGCGAATTAATTAAGGACAGCGCCAGCGAACGGAAAAAATCATGATAGCGATGATTCTGGTTCACCCACATATCTTCTGGCTTAGCCTCGGTGGTCTGTTACTGGCCGCCGAGATGCTGGGCGGTAACGGTTATCTGCTGTGGAGCGGTGTAGCAGCGGTGATCACCGGTCTGGTGGTCTGGCTACTTCCGCTCGACTGGGCGTGGCAGGGTGCGATGTTCGCCTTGTTAACGTTGCTGGCAGCCTGGCTGTGGTGGAAGTGGCTGGCAAAGCGCGTACAGGAGCAGAAACCAGCTGACAGCCACCTCAATCAGCGCGGGCAGCAGCTGGTCGGTCGCCGGTTTATTCTGGAGACCACGCTGGTGAATGGTCGCGGGCATATGCGCGTTGGCGACAGTTCCTGGCCGGTCAGTGCAAACGATAATTTGACTGCCGGTACGCAGGTCGAAGTGGTTGCCATTGAGGGTATCACCCTGGTTATCAAAGCCGTATCACAATAAATCATACAGGAAATAAGATTATGGTCAGGAAGACATCCCTCGCTCTAGCCCTTTGTTCATTGTTGGCAGGAGCCCCTCA
Organism: Citrobacter sp. S-77; assembly: GCF_963864895.1. Classification (NCBI taxonomy): domain Bacteria; kingdom Pseudomonadati; phylum Pseudomonadota; class Gammaproteobacteria; order Enterobacterales; family Enterobacteriaceae; genus Citrobacter; species Citrobacter sp. S-77. The sequence continues at coordinate 991,039 of NZ_CAWLWU010000002.1, read as the reverse complement.
GGCATTTGCTTCTTTTGATATGGAAGATTGCAAATGGAGTGATGACCACTGTCTGCTAAAAGGTATCCCGGTATTCAGCCCGCAAAACGACAGCCGGGATAACCTGCTGCGATTGTTAAGCCAGGAAAAATCATTCGCCCTGCCCGTTCAGTCAATGCCTGAGGATATCACCCGCTCCCGCGATTTCTATTTTGCGTATCACCCGCAGTGGGATGAAATCACGTCGCCAGCCGCCGCTACGCCGGAGCAACGTGCAGATGACACGCTTGCTCGCCAGATGGACAAGCTGCAGATCGCCGCCGAAGAGATAAATGCCGACGGCACAGAGAATGAAAACCGCCATGTTTCAAATAACAGGGACAGCGTCAGTCAGTTTTTTGCCGCGCTACTGGCCGATACCTCGTTAACGGTTGAACAACGCCAGGCGTTAGCCCGGGCGCGGTTGGGGTTATTGTCCGGCGCGACCGGCGAGCAGATTACGTCCTCCCTCACCTCAATCCCAGCCGATTCATCCGCGCAACAGTATAAAACCTATCTGATCGCCGCCGCGCGTTTCTATGAAGGCGACTACGTCAATGCGGAACAGAATTTCACGCAGCTTGCCACCAGCGATCGTCCGTGGCTGGCAGAAACCGCGCAATACATGTTGATGCGCACGGCGCTGAATAAAAGTAGCCAGAACAGCGTCGGTGAATACGGTGATTTTGATATCGCCAGAATCAACCGCCAGGATGCCGCTCAGGCACAGACTCTGGCACAAACTTATCTGCAACACTTCCCGCAGGGACTTTACGCCGATTCTGCGCGCGGTATGCTGCGCCGTATTAACTGGTATCTGCAATCGTGGGCGCCGCTGGCAACACTGTATGAGCAAGGCTTCCAGCAGGCAGCCGACGCACCGCAACTGCGTAACACGGTCATCGAATACGATAATGTTTTTGGCATGCAGTTCCTGGAGCAATCCGCAGTTGAGACCTTCCCTGACGCCCCATGGGTCAGCTATATCGAACTGCTGCGCGCCCTGCGACTAAACAACGACGACAAACCGACGCTGACGCAGGCGCAGCTCGACGCCAGCAAGCCCGTTTTCGAGAAGAGCGGAAAACTGCCGCTGTGGCACAACCTGCAACTAAATCTGTGGATGGCGACTGGCAACTACACAGCCATTGTTCAGGCAGTAACCCCGGCGCAGAAACTCCCCGCAAACGACACTCTCGCCTTCAGCGAACAAGTGCTTTATGGCGAAGCACTGATGGGGCAAAAGCAGTGGTCTGCGGCGCGTGAGTTCTGGCAGCAACTATTGAAACATAGCCAGAATAACGAACAGCAACAATATGCGCAGGCTAAACTGGCGGCAACGCTGGTCTACAGCGGCGATGTGGCGGCAGTTTTCGCCCCGAACAGCATGGTTACAAACCTGCGTTTTCGTTCACAGGTGCTGAAAACACAAGCCTCTCCTGAACTACTGCGCCAGCAGGCAACCCACGGACCAAATAATGAAGAGCGTACCATCGCGCTGCATACGCTACTGGTGCGGGATTTAACCGAGAATCGCTTTGGCGACTGGCTGAATGACAGAAAACTTGCCAGCGCAATTACGCAACCGGTATCCGCAGATGCGTTTGCTGATGTCAATCTGAACACCTTTGACTGGAACGGCGATGCCGCTCAGGCCGGTTACGCATGCCGTAGCCTGACTGAAACAGTCACAGTGCTAAGCAAAAAAGCGGATGATGCCCACGCTCTGAACTGTCTGGGTGAGTTTTTCCGTACCACGCAAACCCGTGTTGATCTGTGGGCAAACAGTACAGGCAATGATGTGCTGGAAGTGGCAATTTCACGTAAAGAACCGTTCGGTCAGTACGACAGACAGCGCTACTATCAGCAGGTTATCGCTGCACCAAAAGCGGAACTCGAGGATAAAAGCTTTGCGTTGTATCGCGCCATCATGTGCTATGCACCATCAGGTTCGAACGAATGCGGTGGCGCAGAGGTGGATAAATCACAGCGTAAAGAGTGGTTCACGCAACTGAAGACACAGTATCCAGGAAGCCCGTGGGCGCAAAAACTCAAATATTACTGGTAGCTGCGCTGCTGGCCGGACAGGTACAGGCTACGGAAATTGTCACCGCCCGCGACCATCCGGCCTTCTGGTTGTGGTCAGGAGTGAAAGCCAGCAACGAACTCCAGAACGCGCAAACGGTCTATTTGCATCAGGGTGAAGTAGTCACTCAGTCAGGGGAAGTAATCTTTCAGCGGCTCGGCTTGCCGGTCAGTCGTCTGACATTTCCAACAATCTGGCTGACCGTACGCTTCACCACCCTCGACGTGCCGGAAGAGATTCCGGCGCGTATCATACGGCTGTTGCAACGCTGGCAGTCTGCAGGGAATCACGTCGTCGGTTTGCAGGTTGATTTTGACGCCGCAACTCATCAGCTCACGGATTACGCTCACTTTCTGCGTCAGCTTCGCCAACAGTTACCGCCAGAGTTCGCCCTTGGCGTTACCGGGCTGCTGGACTGGGCGAAAACCGGCGATATCGCCACGCTGAACGCATTGCCGGTCGATGAACTGGTAGTTCAGAGCTATCAGGGACGTCACACTGTGGCAAATTATCAGGCGTATTTGCCCGCGCTCATCCGGTTACGCATACCATTTAAGCTTGGGCTGGTGCAAAACGGTAGCCGGGATCCGCAGGCTGAAGCTCAGCTTGAAAAATCCCCGTGGTATCGCGGTACGGTAGTATTTATGCTCAATCCCTCTCGCCGCTAAACCTTTGCTTTGTGATGACAACAGCCGGAGAGATTATCAATAATTGGACATTCGGCGCTGTCATCGCCAGGGCAACTGTTTGCCAGCGCCAGCAAATGTCCCCGCATCGCCTGTAATTCGCTGATATGCCGTTCGATTTCAGCCACCTTCTCGAGAGTACGTTTTTTTACATCTGCGCTGTGACGTGCCGGATCGTTAAACAGGTTCACCAGCTCACCGCACTCTTCGAGATTAAACCCAACCTGCCGCGCTTGTCGCAACAACGTCAGTTCATTCAGATGTTGCTGGGTATAAGTGCGGTATCCGTTCTCGCTACGCAGCGGCGGAGTCACCAGCCCTTTCTCTTCATAAAAGCGAATAGCTTTACTGGTTAATCCGGTTTTTTTCGCCACATCACTAATATTCACATCATCCCCCACAGCTCTCTCAATGCAGAGCCACATTATAGCCCAGATTGCAGTAATCCCTTATCCGGCGAAACGCCCCAACAGGTACATCAACGATTAATTTAAAAAGCCAGCCTATTCACAAGGTTATGCGCCATCCCGATCACAATTCCACCCGCATCAACGATACAAAATTGATTCAAATCAAAAGATGCATTGGTTTTACACCTTTGATATTGAACATCTGGATACAATTTTATATACAAACGCGAATGATAATGATGATCATTAACATTCAATAAAAGGTTCTCTTATGTTGCCACGGATTAGCCAAAGGCCGTTTATTCTTTCAGCTCTGACATTATGTGTTTCAGGGGCTGTTTCAGCATCGACAACTACGACCACACACACATCAGCATCAGCCGACGACACGGTGATCGTCACGGCAAACCGTTCGGAAAGCAGTCTCTGGGAAAGCCCGGCGACGATTCAGGTTATTGACCGCCAGACGTTGCAAAACTCCACCAACGTTTCTATTGCCGACGATTTAAAGGATATACCCGGCGTTGAAGTCACTGATAACGCCCTTGCAGGCCGAAAACAAATCCGCATCCGCGGTGAAGCCTCTTCACGCGTACTGATACTCATAGACGGTCAGGTCGTCAGCTACCAGCGCGCCGGTCAAAACTACGGCGCTGGCCTGCTTATTGACGAATCAGCCCTGGAACGTATTGAGGTTGTCAAAGGCCCCTACTCCGTACTCTATGGTTCGCAGGCTATTGGCGGGGTGGTGAACTTTATTACGAAAAAAGGCGGCGATAAGCCCCTTGCCGGGAGCATTAAAGCAGTCTACAACTCCGCGACGGCAGGATGGGAAGAATCGGCAGCCGCCTGGGGTAGCATTGAAAATTTTGATTACCGTATCAATGGTAGCTATTCCGATCAGGGCGATCGCGATACGCCTGACGGAAGGTTATCGAATACCAACTTCCGCAATAACGGCCAGGGCGTCTGGCTTGGCTATAACCTCGATCGCCATAAAATCGGTCTGTCACTCGACCGTTACAAACTGTCCACACAAACCTGGTTTAACGATCCGGAAGGTCAGTTCGACGACTTCAGCGTCAAAATACCTAAACTGGAACGCGAAAAAGTAGGTCTGTTCTATGACTACGCGGCAGACGGGGATTACCTGAAGAAAATCCATATTGACGCATACAATCAGACGATAGAGCGTAAGTTTGAGAACCGGGTCAAAACCACTCAGGTTATTCCCAACCCAGCGATCAAAGCGCTGACGGTGAATAAGCAGACTTATACCAACGATAAACAATATACCCAGGGTGTCACGTTTCAGGGAAATATCTCCCTTCCGGCGAACAACGAACTGGTCATTGGTACTCAGTATCAACACGACAAAGTGAAACAAGACACAGACGGCAATACGCGTCAGACGGCGGCGACTGGCAACTTTGATACACAAACCCGGACGCTATCTCATATTGAAGCCGAACAAAGCAACACCTCTCTGTTTGCACAAAACGACTGGCGTTTTGCCGATAACTGGACGTGGACCGTTGGTGCTCGCCAATACTGGCTCTCTTCAAAACTCAATCGTAACGATACGCAAACGACGCAAAGCAGCGGGACCACATGGCAATCAGCAGGAGGAAACTCAGTACATGACGATGAACTGGTCACCTCTACCAGCCTGCGTTATTCCGGCTTTAAAGATCTCGAGCTACGTGCGGCCTATGCGCAGGGTTATGTCTTCCCGACGCTCACTCAGCTGTTTATGCAGACATCTGCGGGTGGCAGCGTCACCTACGGTAATCCAGACCTGAAAGCGGAACACTCCAATAACTATGAGCTGGGAGCCCGTTATAAAGGGGGGATGTGGCTGATTGACGGCGCGATTTACTATTCAGAAGCCAAAGACTATATCGCCAGCCTGGCTTGTGCCGGCAACCCCGTGTGCAACGGCAATAGCAACTCTTCACGAGGAGGCTATTTCTACTACGACAACATCGATCGCGCCAAAACCTGGGGCATGGAGTTAAGCGCAGAATACAACGGATGGGCAGTTTCCCCCTATCTGAGCGGCAACATTATTCGCCGCCAGTATGAAGGCGACACCATGAAAACCTGGGATACCGGCGAACCAACACTGACTGGACGCGTGGGTCTGAAACATACCTTGCTGCTGAATGCCGCTAACGTGACCTCAGATGTGTTTATCCGCGCGGCCTCCAGCGCCAAAGATAACACCGGAAGTACGGAAATAAATTATCCGGGCTGGGCAACGCTTAATCTCGCCTTCAATACCGAATTCGGTCCGCAGGATCAGTATCAGGTCAATCTGGCACTCAATAACCTGACCGATAAGCGTTACAGAACCGCACATGAATCTATTCCGGAAGCGGGTTTCAATGCCGCGGTTGGCTTTGCGTGGAATTTCTGACAATGAAGAAACTCATTATTGGTTTACTGAGCCTCGCCTGCATCTTCAACGCGCAGTCCGCCGAACGTCTGGTGGCGGCGGGCGGATCGCTGACCGAACTGATCTACGCCATAGGTGCCGGGAACTACGTGGTTGGCGTCGATGAAACCACCTCTTATCCGCCAGAAACTGCAGCGCTTCCACATATCGGTTACTGGAAGCAACTGAGCAGCGAAGGCATTTTATCGCTGCATCCGGACAGCTTTATCACCTGGCAGGACGCTGGCCCACAGATCGTACTGGATCAACTGCGGGCACAAAAAGTGAATGTTGTCACCTTGCCGCGTGTACCGGCCACGGTTGAGCAGATGTACGCCAATATCCATGAGCTGGCAAAAACACTGCGAATGCCTGAACAAGGCGATGCGTTGGTCAAGCGTATTCATCAGCGTCTGGATCGCGTTCAGCAGAGTGTGGCGGCAAAAAAAGCGCCGGTTAAAGTCATGTTTATCCTCTCCGCCGGTGGCAGCGCGCCACAGGTCGCCGGGAAAGGCAGCGTTGCCGATGCCATTTTGACGCTTGCCGGGGCACAGAATGTCGCCTCACATGCCCAGTATAAAAGCTACAGCGCAGAGTCGTTGATTGCCGCAAATCCGCAGGTCATCGTCGTGACGTCACAAATGGTGGATGGCGATCTTAATCGTCTCAGCGCTATTGCCGGTATTACCCGCACCGCCGCCTGGAAAAATCAGCGCATTGTGACGATAGACCAGGCGCTGATCCTGGGCATGGGTCCTCGCGTCGCTGACGCGGTTGAAGCGCTACACCAGCAATTCTGGCCACACGAAAGGGATTTATAAAGAAGTATGAAAACTCAAGACACGCTGGATCTCACCCCACATTTTGCTCTGGAGGGAAACCAACCATTTAAGGATCGCCGCGCCACGATGCCGTGGCGCGGGGCTATCCCTGTTGCAAAAGAGTTGTTGTCACAAACCTGGCAGAATGTCATCAGCCAGACCGTCCCTCCACGTAAACGACTGGTGTACCTGCATATCCCCTTTTGTGCAACACACTGTACTTTCTGCGGTTTTTATCAAAACCGGTTTGAAGAAGATCACTGCACTCGCTATACCAACGCACTATTGCGTGAAATAGAGATGGAGGCCGACAGCCCATTACACCAGTCAGCCCCGATTCACGCCGTCTATTTTGGCGGCGGTACACCATCGGCGCTGTCGGCACGGGATCTGGCCAGAATCATCACTGCGCTGCGTGAAAAGCTACCTCTGGCTCCGGATTGTGAAATAACGATTGAAGGTCGGGTACTCAACTTTGACGATGCCCGAATCGATGCCTGCCTGGATGCCGGGGCTAACCGGTTTTCGATCGGTATTCAGTCTTTTAATAGCCGGATCCGCAAAAAAATGGCCCGAACCTCAGATGGCCCAACCGCCATTGCATTTATGCAAGGGCTGGTTCAGCGGGATCGTGCTGCCGTGGTATGCGATCTGCTGTTTGGTCTGCCGGGACAGGACGCAAAACTGTGGGGCGAAGATCTGGCAATCGCACGTGATATCGGTCTCGACGGTGTTGACCTCTATGCACTAAACCTCATTCCTAATACCCCTCTTGGCAAAGCGGTTGACACCGGACGTACGACCGTGCCCTCCCCAGCCGAGCGCCGCGATCTCTATCTACAGGGCTGTGAATTTATGGATAACGCGGGCTGGCGCTGCATCAGCAACAGCCACTGGGCGCGTACAACGCGCGAGCGCAACCTGTACAACCTGCTGATTAAACAGGGGGCCGACTGCCTGGCGTTTGGCTCTGGCGCGGGGGGATCGGTTAATGGCTACTCCTGGATGGTCGAACGCAATCTGACCACCTGGCATGAATCCATTGCCGCCGGGAAAAAGCCGCTAATGATGATGATGCGTACCGCCGAGCGCGGTTTCCAGTGGCGACATACGCTACAGGCAGGCATTGAAACAGCCCGCGTCCCGCTGGATGAACTCACGCCTCATGCTCAGAAACTACTCCCCTTACTGAGCCAATGGCACCAGGCTGGCCTGACGCGCGATGCCAGCACCTGTCTGCGCCTGACCAATGAAGGACGCTTTTGGGCAAGCAATATTTTACAGTCCCTTGATGAGCTTATTCAGGAACTTAACGCACCGCGTATTGCGGTAGAGCAACCATAACAGGAGTGATTTATGAGCCATGTCTCTTTACAGGATTTTTTAAAAACTGAGCCGGACGGTACGCTGGAAGCCATCGCCGCCCAGTACAACACCACGCTGCTGGAAGTAGTGAAAAACCTCCCTTCCTTGACGCTGGTTTCCGGCGATAAGTTTGATACCGTCTGGGAAACGGTCAGCGAATGGGGAAAAGTCACAACCCTGGTCCATACTGCTGATGTCATTCTGGAATTCACTGGCGAACTGCCATCCGGATTTCACCGTCACGGCTACTTCAACCTGCGCGGGAAAAAAGGAATGACCGGTCATATCAAGGCAGAAAACTGCACGCATATTGCCCTGATTGAACGCAAATTTATGGGTATGGACACCGCGTCCATCCTCTTCTTTAACCAGGCGGGTAGCGCAATGTTCAAGATATTCCTCGGCAGGGATGAGCATCGCCAGCTACTGGCCGAACAGGTCAGCGCCTTTCACGCGCTGGCTTCAACGCTAAAGGAACTTGCCTGATGTCTCCATGGCTTATTTTCGGCGCGGGTGGTAACGGTGTCGGAGCAAAAACACTTGAACTGGCGCTGGCAGAGCAACGCCCGGTGATTGCTGTTATTCGCAACGCACAGGTTGCTGCCGGATTACAGGAAAGAGGTGTGCAGGTTTTTATTGGCGATGCCTGCGATAGCCAGGTAGTCGCCTGCGCCTGCCGCGCTGCAGGTCCACATGCCACGCTGATCTCCTCAATGGGCGGCACTCAGGATTATCTGGCGCACAGAACCGTGATTGATGAAGCCGAGAAAGCGGGCATCAAACGGATGATCCTCGTGACATCGCTGGGCTGCGGTGACAGTTGGCCTTTTTTATCCGCCCGGGCAAAGGCCGCCTTTGGTCAGGCCGTACGGGAAAAATCGCTGGCTGAAAGCTGGTTGCAAACCAGTCAACTGGACTACGCCATTCTCCGCCCTGGCGGACTGCTTAATGGTGAAGCAACAGGCAAGGCGCAGCGAATACAAGGCCAGGAGTGCCACGGGTTTGTAATGCGTGCGGATGTTGCCGCACATATTCGCGAACTGGCCAATGCGCCTGCACTTAACAATCAGATCTACAGTCTGGTTGAACCTGAATTGAAACCTGCGTAATCCCCTCACGGCGCGGGAGCTCCGCGCCGCAAAGACGTTATGGAGTTTTGCGTGCTCAAGGACTCACTTTCGTCCGTCAGCATATTGACGGGCCTGTCACTATTATTGCTCGCGCTGATGCTTTTCGGTGCCAGCCAGGGAGCGCTGAACATTAGCTTCAGCGCTCTGTTCGATGAAGAATATCGTGATATCTGGTTAAATATTCGCCTGCCGCGCGTCTTACTGGCCGTCCTCGTTGGTGGTGCGCTGGCAACAGCAGGTGTCATCATGCAGGGACTTTTTCGCAATCCGATGGCCGACCCTGGTCTGCTGGGCGTCAGCAGTGGCTCTGCGCTGATGGTTGGCATCGCGATTGTGATTCCGTTTTCGTTCCCTGTTGTGCTGGTGCTGTATGAGCAGATGATTTTTGCCGTTGCAGGCAGCATGGTGGTTTGCACGATAATTTTCCTGATAAGCCAGCGCCACCACCACGGCGGTATGATGCAACTGCTGTTAGCCGGGATCGCCATCAATGCCCTGTGCGGCGCGGCAATCGGCGTGCTGAGTTACATTGGCGATGAACAGCAGTTACGCCAGCTGACACTGTGGATGATGGGTAATCTCGGGCAGGCGCAGTGGCCAACGCTGCTGGTAGCCAGCTCCTTTGTACTTCCTGCCGTTGCGGTAACCGCCTGTCTCGCCGGAACGCTAAATTTGCTGCAGTTAGGTGATGAAGAGGCACACTACCTGGGAGTGAACGTAAAACGTAAACGGCAACAGCTGCTGTTGCTAAGCTCACTGCTGGTGGGCGCAGCCGTTTCGGTGAGCGGAGTGATTGGCTTTATTGGTCTGGTGATTCCACATCTGATCAGAATGACCACTGGTGCCGATCATCGCTGGCTTATTCCCTGCTCCACACTGGCAGGCGCATGTTTATTACTGGTTGCCGACACCCTGGCCCGTACACTGGTGCAGCCAGCAGAAATGCCCGTCGGTTTGTTGACCAGCCTGATTGGCGGACCATATTTTCTGTGGCTGATACTGCGCAGCCGGAGGGTGTCATGATTATCGCCGAGAATCTGGTTTACAGCATTCATGGGCGTCGACTCACTGATAACGTCTCTCTGACGCTACCAGGCGGCGAAATCATCGCCATACTTGGTCCCAATGGAGCAGGGAAATCAACGTTGTTGCGTCAGCTCACGGGTTATCTGAAGCCACAAAGTGGACGCTGCTCGCTGCTCGGCAAACCGCTGAATGAATGGTCAATAACCGAGCTGGCAAAAACTCGCGCGGTGATGCGCCAGAACAGCCATATGGCGTTCCCGTTTAGCGTTCAGGAAGTCATTCGTATGGGCAGGCATCCGTATCGCACGCGCAACACGGGTGATGAAACTGACCATATCATGAACTTATGTGATTGCCAGAACCTGGCTACACGCGATTATCGACACTTGTCGGGAGGAGAGCAGCAGCGAGTACAGTTAGCGCGTCTGCTGGTACAGCTTTGGGAGCCGGAACCTGCACCAAAGTGGCTGTTTCTGGATGAACCTACTTCCGCACTGGATATTCACCACCAGCAGCACCTTTTTCGTTTACTGCGGCATCTGGTACGTGAACGGCAGTTTAATGTCTGCTGCGTACTGCATGATCTCAATCTTGCTGCACGCTATGCCGACCGTGTCGTGCTGATGGAACACGGCAAGATAGTCGATAACGGTAGCCCGCAGGAGGTACTGAAACAGCAGCCGTTGAATGCGCTTTACGGCGCCGATCTCACGGTGATAAATGAACCGGCAAATCAAACGCCACTCATCGTACTCAATCAATAACTTACCGGGAACGCCGGTCGCTGCGTTCCCGACTTTCTGCCTTTTTTCATCTTTTCTAAAAACTCCCTTGACCTTCCCCTTGCTGGAAGGTTTAACCTTTATCACAGTCAGTTAATCCCGCAAGAAAGGAGTTTGTTATGTCTCAAACGATCGACCTGACCCTGGACGGTTTGTCCTGTGGTCATTGCGTTAAACGCGTAAAAGAAAGCCTGGAACAACGTCCGGACGTTGAGCAAGCGGATGTCACCGTGACTGAAGCGCACGTCACTGGTAGCGCCAGCGCTGAAGCACTGATTGAAACCATCAAGCAAGCCGGTTATGGCGCAGAGTTAAGCCACCCAAAGGCTAAACCGCTGGCGGAGTCATCAATCCCGTCGGAAGCGCTGGCAGCGGTCCCTCCTGAGCTTCCGGCAGCTACGGCTGAAGATGACAGCCAACAGTTGCTGTTAAGCGGCATGAGCTGCGCCAGCTGTGTCTCTCGTGTACAAAATGCGTTGCAAAACGTACCGGGCGTCACGCAGGCACGGGTGAACCTGGCGGAACGTACTGCGCTGGTCATGGGCAGTGCGTCCGCCGAACAATTAGTTCAGGCCGTGGAAAAAGCGGGCTACGGCGCAGAAGCCATTGAAGATGATGTTAAACGTCGTGAGCGCCAGCAGGAAACAGCCGTTGCCACTATGAAACGCTTTCGCTGGCAGGCTGCGGTCGCACTACTGCTGGGCATACCTGTCATGGTATGGGGAATGATTGGCGATAACATGATGGTCACCGCCGACAACCGCAGCCTGTGGTTGGTAATTGGCCTCGCCACGCTCGCCGTAATGGTATTTGCAGGCGGCCATTTTTACCGCAGCGCGTGGAAAAGCCTGATGAACGGCACCGCGACAATGGATACGCTGGTGGCGCTGGGTACAGGTGTGGCATGGCTCTATTCCATGAGCGTTAACCTCTGGCCGCAATGGTTCCCGATGGAAGCGCGACACCTCTATTATGAAGCCAGTGCGATGATTATTGGTCTGATTAACCTCGGACATATGCTGGAAGCGCGCGCTCGTCAGCGCTCCTCTAAAGCACTGGAAAAACTGCTCGACCTCACCCCACCAACAGCACGCGTGGTCACTGAGAAAGGTGAAAAAAGTATCCCTCTGGCAGATGTTCAAACAAGAATGCTATTGCGCCTGACCACTGGCGACCGTGTTCCGGTAGATGGCGAAATCACCCAGGGTGAAGCCTGGATGGATGAAGCCATGCTGACCGGTGAGCCGATCCCGCAACAAAAAGGAGAAGGCGACAGTGTCCACGCGGGTACCGTGGTTCAGGATGGCAGTGTACTGTTCCGCGCCAGTGCCGTTGGCAGTCACACCACGCTGTCACGCATTATTCGCATGGTGCGTCAGGCACAAAGCAGTAAGCCAGAAATTGGCAAACTTGCCGACAGAATCTCCTCCGTATTTGTGCCGGTTGTGGTGGTCATCGCACTGGTAAGTGCCGCTATATGGTACTTCTTCGGTCCGGCGCCGCAGATTGTATATACGCTGGTCATTGCCACCACCGTACTGATTATCGCCTGCCCTTGCGCGCTGGGCCTGGCAACGCCGATGTCAATTATTTCGGGGGTCGGTCGTGCCGCAGAGTTTGGCGTCCTGGTACGTGATGCCGATGCACTACAACGTGCCAGCACACTTGATACCGTCGTGTTTGATAAGACCGGGACGCTGACCGAAGGTAAACCGCAGGTTGTTGCCATCAAAACGTTCGGTGATATCGATGAAGCTCAGGTGATACGTCTGGCAGCGGCCCTTGAACAAGGTTCCAGCCACCCGCTGGCCCGCGCAATTCTGGACAAAGCCGGTGATGCCGTGCTGCCACAGGTGAATGGCTTCAGAACGCTGCGCGGATTAGGGGTCAGCGGCGAAGCGGAAGGTCATTCACTACTTCTGGGGAACCAGGCCCTGCTCAATGAACAACAGGTCGTCACCACAGCAATGGACGCCGAAATCACAGCACAGGCCTCTCAGGGTTCAACCCCTGTGCTGTTGGCCATTGACGGGAAAGCGGCAGCTCTGCTGGCAGTACGTGACCCACTGCGCAGTGACAGCGTGGCGGCACTTCAGCGTCTGCACCGCGCTGGGTATCGTCTGGTAATGCTCACAGGGGATAACCCGACCACCGCCAACGCCATTGCTAAAGAAGCGGGTATTGATGAAGTGATTGCGGGCGTCCTGCCTGACGGCAAAGCCGATGCGATTAAACGCCTGCAAAGCCAGGGGCGTCAGGTTGCCATGGTTGGTGACGGTATTAACGATGCACCCGCACTGGCCCAGGCCGATGTGGGGATTGCGATGGGTGGCGGTAGCGATGTCGCCATTGAAACCGCAGCAATTACGCTAATGCGCCATAGTCTGATGGGCGTTGCGGATGCGCTGTCAATTTCGCGGGCGACGCTGCGTAACATGAAACAAAACCTGCTCGGCGCATTTATCTACAACAGCATCGGCATCCCCGTTGCCGCCGGGATCTTGTGGCCCTTCACCGGAACCTTGCTTAATCCTGTGGTTGCCGGTGCTGCGATGGCGCTCTCTTCGATTACCGTAGTGAGCAACGCTAACCGATTACTGCGCTTTAAACCCAAAGAGTAATCGCCTTGCCGGATACCATTAGCAACACGTATCCGGCATTTCACTCATTGCACCTTCCATGACCACGCGCTAGCATGAGATTTTTCAACGGGAGGTCGTATGGATCTGTTATACCGGGTAAAAGCATTATGGTCTGCACTACGCGGCAACCATTATACCTGGCCTGCCATTGACATCTCTTTGCCCGGCAATCGCCATTTTCATCTCGTGGGTAGTATCCATATGGGCACCCGCGATATGGCCCCACTCCCGGCAAAACTGCTCAAAAAACTTCAGCAAGCAGATGCCTTGATCGTTGAAGCCGACGTTTCCGGCAACGATTCCCCTTTTAGCGATCTCCCCTCCTTTGCGCCGCTTGACGAGCGGATAAGTGAAGATCAACGTCAGCAACTGCATAAAATTACCGATGAACTGGGTATTTCCCCTTCCCTCTTTTCGACTCAACCGTTATGGCAAATCGCTATGGTGCTACAGGCAACACAAGCGCAACAGTTGGGGCTACGAGCAGAATACGGAATTGATTACCAGTTGCTAAAGGCGGCAAAACGGGAGCAGAGGCCAATCGTTGAGCTGGAAGGCGCATCCAGCCAAATCGATCTGTTGTGTCAGTTACCGGATAATGGTCTGGCTTTACTGGACGACACCCTGACACACTGGCATACCAACGCCAGACTGCTGCAACAGATGATGGGGTGGTGGCTAAAAACGCCACCGGAGAATAGCGATCTTAAGCTACCCAATACCTTCAGCCAGTCGTTGTATGACGTACTGATGCACCAGCGAAATGAAGCCTGGCGGGATCGACTCTGTGCAATGCCAGCTGGCCGCTATGTGGTGGCTGTGGGCGCGCTTCATCTATATGGGGAAGGAAATTTGCCGGAGATGTTGCGATAAAAAAATGGCCAATATTTCTATTGGCCCGTCAAAGAGGAATTTCATCGTTATTATTATGCCGATGCTTAATGCATCGATCCAGGTTGATTGTCGCTCAAAGTCAGCATCCTGCCAATACTATTGCGCAAGATGGTACTATTTTTTACACCATCATCAGGCGTATGCTTAAAGCGTATTTAGTGTTAGTCAGGAATAATTGCTATGACACCCGCCGTTAAATTACTCGAAAAAAACAAGATTTCTTTTCAGATCCACGCCTACGATCACGATCCGTCGGAGACAAACTTTGGCGACGAAGTGGTACGTAAATTAGGTCTGAATGCAGATCAGGTCTACAAGACATTGCTGGTTGCTATGAATGGCGATATGAAACAGCTGGCGGTCGCCGTCACGCCGGTCGCCGGACAATTGGATCTGAAAAAAGTCGCGAAAGCGTTAGGGGCTAAAAAAGTCGATATGGCCGACCCCATGGTCGCACAGCGCGTTACCGGCTATCTGGTTGGCGGCATTAGTCCGCTGGGACAGAAAAAACGCCTGCCTACGGTGATCGATGCACCAGCCCAAACCTTTGACTCCATTTATGTCTCCGGTGGTAAACGCGGGCTGGACATCGAACTGGCCGCAAGCGATCTGGCAAAAATTCTGGATGCTAAATTCGCTGATATCGCACGTCGTGACTAACTCTCTTTTGCCCGGTAACGCAACGTTTATCGGGCCTGCTACTGATACAGGGCGCAACTCTGCACATTCTGTCCGAGCAGTGCCCGGGTTCAAAATGGCGAACAAAATAGCCCTGTTACTGCCAGCTCACTTCACCTTTCGGTTCATACGCGCTGGCATCCAGCGGTGAATTCTTCTGTACGAACTCTTTCAGCACTTCCGCATCGATAAACCCGGTATTCACGTATCCCGGTTTGTTATCAATTCGCGGATACCCATCTCCCCCCGTGGCGTTGAAGCTTAGCGTTGCCATGCGATAGTTTTTTGCCGGATCAACAGGTTCGCCCTTGATCTGCAAATCATTCAGCTTGCCATCTTTCGCCACAAAGCTGACGTTAGCAAACTGAGGATAAGCACCGGAGTCAGGCTTCATTTGCGCTACCGCGGTCAGATAGTCAATGACCTCTTTACCGCTCATATCGGCATACACCACTATGTTGCCAAACGGTTGTACCTTCAGCACGCTCTTATAAGTAATATCACCGCCTTCAATGGAGTCACGAATTCCCCCCCCGCTCATCACACCAAAATCAGCGCTGGTACGCGCCATTTGTGCGGCCAGAAGCAAACGCCCCATATTGGTCTGCACAAACCGCACTTTGCTACGGTCACCTTCGAGACGCGCATTTACGCTACCAATTTTAACTTCCAGTTGCGCTTTGCCTTTATTCTGGAAAGGCGTCAGCAGAGAGAGCATCTGCTGATTTTCAACGATTTCCGGGGTGTAAAGTACGCGCTCACTTTTACCGTTATCCCAGGTGACTTTTTTCTTCAGGTTTACCGGAATAAGTTGGTAGTTCACCATTTTCATTTCGCCGTTACGGAATTCAAAGTCTGCACGACCAACATATTTCCCCCACTCATGCGCCTGTACAATCCAGATACCATTTTGCTTGTCTGGCGCACATGGTGTTCCCGGCACGTAATCAACCTGCTTTTTATTCTCCGACGCCATACACACTGGATCCTGTGAGTGACCACCCACAATCATCGCCAGCGCTCCCGCAGGCAGGCTGCGCGCCATTTCCACATCACCTGGAGCGTTTGAACCATGGTTGCCGTTGTCATAATGCCCCATATGTGTGGTAGCAATAATGACATCTGGCTTTTCACCCATATTGAGTTCCTGGATCACCAGTTTGGCTTCGTCCGCAGGCTTACGAAACTCAATATCGGTGAAAAATTCCGGGTTACCAATTTTCGCCGTATCGTCAGTAGTCAGACCAATAACGGCAATTTTTAAATCCTGACGCTTAAAAATGGCCCACGGCTTGAATAAACGCTCACCGGTACTTTTCTGGTAAATATTGGCAGAAAGAAACGGGAATTTTGACCATTTTTCCTGCTGTCGCAATACGGTCAATGGATTATCAAATTCGTGGTTTCCCACCGCCATTGCGTCATAACCAATCAGGTTCATACCACGAAAATCAGGCTCCGCATCCTGGAGATCAGACTCCGGTACGCCGGTATTTATATCGCCGCCGGATAACAGCAGTACGCTACCGCCTTCTGCAGCAACCTCATTACGAATGCCATCCACCAGCGTTTTTTGCGCTGAAAGTCCGTATTCACCATATTCGCTGCGCCAGAAATGGCCGTGGTGATCGTTGGTATGCAGAATAGTAATTTTGTAGGTTTTATCTTTTTCGTAAGCCTGAGCAGGCTGACCTGCCACCGCAAATGCGGCCAATAACGCCAGCGCCACGCCCCGTTGCAAAAATTTCATGTTTCTCTCCCTGACTCAATATCAACCGCTGAAATTACAATGATATGAAATAATAGCCGAAAATGTTTTCAGAAATGAGACTTCCTTCAAACACCAACCGCAGGTATGTTAGTCGGATAATAATTTCATCTGCACCCTCTAATAATCATTGAAGTGAACCTATGGCAACGAATCAAACCGCTCAACCGATCCCCGGCTCCGCTGCGCCGTCGCAAAAAGCACGCACCTCATTTGGCATTTTAGGTGCCATCAGCCTCTCCCACCTGCTTAACGATATGATTCAGTCGCTGATCCTGGCGATTTACCCGCTGTTGCAGTCAGAGTTCTCGCTGACGTTTATGCAGATCGGGATGATTACTCTGACCTTCCAGCTGGCCTCCTCTCTGCTTCAGCCTGTTGTCGGCTACTGGACGGATAAATACCCGATGCCGTGGTCGCTCCCCATTGGAATGTGCTTCACACTCAGCGGGCTCGTCTTACTGGCCATGGCGGGCAGTTTCCACATGGTGTTGCTTGCCGCAGCGCTGGTCGGTACCGGTTCATCGGTATTTCACCCAGAATCGTCCCGTGTGGCGCGTATGGCCTCCGGTGGTCGCCATGGACTTGCTCAGTCGATCTTCCAGGTCGGGGGCAACTTCGGGAGCTCTCTGGGGCCCTTACTGGCGGCTGTCATCATCGCGCCATATGGAAAAGGTAATGTGGCGTGGTTTGTTCTGGCGGCATTATTAGCGATTGTGGTACTGGCGCAAATCAGCCGCTGGTATGCAGCACAGCATCGAATGAGTAAAGGTAAGCCGAAAGTCGCTATTGTGAATCCACTACCACGTAATAAGGTGGTGTTGGCCGTTGGCATTCTGTTGGTGCTGATTTTCTCCAAATACTTCTATATGGCGAGCATCAGCAGCTATTACACCTTTTATCTGATGCAAAAATTCGGATTATCGGTACAAAATGCCCAGTTTCACCTGTTTGCTTTCCTGTTTGCCGTTGCGGCCGGAACGGTTATTGGTGGACCATTAGGCGATAAGATTGGCAGAAAATATGTTATTTGGGGCTCTATCCTTGGTGTAGCGCCATTTACCCTCGTTTTACCCTATGCAACGCTCCACTGGACCGGGATTTTAACCGTGATTATTGGTTTTATCCTCGCATCGGCCTTTTCGGCCATTCTGGTCTATGCGCAGGAGCTACTTCCAGGGCGTATCGGCATGGTTTCTGGGCTATTCTTCGGATTTGCCTTTGGCATGGGGGGCCTCGGCGCTGCGGTGTTGGGGCTGGTTGCCGACCATACCAGTATCGATTTGGTCTATAAAATATGTGCTTTCCTTCCACTTCTTGGGATACTGACCATATTCTTGCCTGATAACCGACATAAAGCTTGATTTTCCTGCGGCCAAAAGTGCTTTTTGGCCGCTCACACTTACAGAGACCATCAGCCTTTACCCCGAATATACCCCTCAGCTTTTCCGATCCGTGCTTTTTTATGTCTAAAATCCTGTTTTCATCAAAATTCAATAATTATTCATAAACATAATCATCAAAATTGTCATAAACTATTACCCGGAGTTAGTTTTTTTCAGGATCAACACAGCAATCAAAGGAGACGGAATGCATCACGCCACCCCGCTTATCACCACCATTGTTGGCGGCCTTGTGCTCGCTTTTATATTCGGCATGCTTGCCAATAAACTGCGTATTTCTCCTCTGGTGGGATATCTGTTAGCGGGCGTTCTGGCCGGTCCATTTACACCTGGTTTTGTTGCTGATACCAAGCTTGCGCCGGAGCTGGCGGAACTTGGCGTTATTTTGCTGATGTTTGGCGTCGGGCTGCACTTTTCTTTGAAGGATTTGATGGCGGTAAAGTCCATCGCCATTCCCGGCGCGATCGCCCAGATAGCCGTGGCGACGCTGCTGGGTATGGCGCTTTCAGCTGTGCTGGGCTGGTCGCTGATGGTCGGTATCGTCTTTGGACTGTGTCTTTCAACCGCCAGTACCGTGGTGCTACTGCGTGCTCTTGAAGAACGACAACTGATTGACAGCCAGCGCGGGCAAATCGCCATCGGCTGGCTTATTGTAGAAGATCTGATGATGGTTCTGACGCTGGTTCTCCTGCCAGCCGTCGCCGGAATGCTGGAAAAAGACAATGTCGGCTTTGCTTCGCTGGCCGTAGATATGGGCATCACCATCGGCAAAGTAGTGGCGTTTATCGCGATTATGATGCTGGTTGGCCGTCGCCTGGTGCCGTGGATTATGGCCCGCAGTGCCGCAACAGGCTCACGTGAGCTGTTCACCTTATCAGTACTGGCTCTCGCCCTGGGTATCGCTTTTGGTGCCGTGGAGCTGTTTGATGTCTCCTTTGCGCTTGGTGCGTTCTTCGCCGGGATGGTATTGAACGAATCTGAATTGAGCCACCGTGCGGCGCACGACACCCTGCCGCTGCGCGATGCATTTGCTGTGCTGTTCTTTGTTTCCGTCGGGATGCTGTTTGACCCATTAGTTCTGATCCAACAGCCGCTGGCGGTACTGGGTACCCTGGCCATTATCATATTTGGTAAATCGGTTGCCGCATACTTCCTGGTACGCCTGTTTGGTCACTCACAGCGCACGGCATTAACCATTGCCACAAGCCTGGCGCAAATTGGTGAATTCGCCTTTATCCTGGCAGGGCTGGGAATGGCGCTTAACCTGTTGCCGCAGGCCGGACAAAACCTGGTGTTGGCCGGGGCGATCCTCTCCATTATGCTCAACCCGGTACTGTTCGCCGTGCTGGAAAAATACCTCGCAAAAACCGAAACGCTGGAAGAGCAGACACTCGAAGAAGCTATCGAAGAAGAGAAACAAATCCCGGTCGATATCTGTAATCATGCCCTGCTGGTTGGTTATGGCCGCGTCGGCAGTCTGTTGGGTGACAAATTGATGGCAGCGGGTATTCCTCTGGTAGTTATCGAAACCTCTCGTACCCGCGTGGATGAACTTCGTGCACGAGGGATCCGCGCCGTTCTCGGAAATGCTGCTAACGAAGAGATTATGAATCTGGCGCACCTGGATTGTGCTCGCTGGCTGTTGCTGACGATCCCGAATGGTTATGAAGCGGGTGAAATTGTCGCTTCATCGCGTGAGAAATGCCCGACGATTGAGATTATCGCCCGCGCACATTATGACGATGAAGTAGAGTACATCACCGAGCGCGGAGCCAATCAGGTAGTGATGGGCGAGCGTGAAATTGCACGTACGATGCTGGAACTGATCGAAACGCCGCCTGCCGGTGAAATGGTCACGGGTTAATGCTCCGGATGTCAGTCAGTTAAACACGCAGGCCCGGTAAACTCAACGCTACCGGGCCCTTCGCTTAACGATCCCAGTAAGACTCTTCGAGGCTGTCTTCACGTTCAGGCAGACCCCGCGTCAGGCGCGGAGAATGCTGATTCAGCACCTGATAACTCACGCGATTAGCATATTTACATACCTGAGCTAACGATGAATAAGTCAGCCAGGTGTATTTGTGTTTACTCGAGTTCGGTACATTGCTGCGGTGGTAGCTGTTGGCGGTAATATCATGCAGCAATGCCGCCAATGCACCATCACCAGCCCCGTTGGTGTTCATGATTTTTTCCGGCCCGCCCATGTACGGCGCAATGTGCGAATAAACGCGCAGCGGATTCGTACAATCTTTATAGCGCATCGCACGGCTGAACTCGTACTGATTGAATTCGGCAATGGCCCCCGGCAGCAGCGGATGCTGAGTTTTGCGTTTGACCTCATCTTCCGTGAAGCCGGCCATATACAGCCCCACAGGTCCCGCAGTACACAGCACCAGATCCACCCAGTCCAGCGCCTTGTCAGAAGCCAGTAGCGGATCATTTTCACCGGTCAGCGCCTCAGCCTCTTCTTCATTCATAGCCAGAATCGAGACATTCTCTTTCAGGAATTCCTGCCACCATTGCGGGTTATCAGCAATAACGAATTTCGTTCCCAGGGTCAGTACCACCGGAACATTGTGCTTTTTAGCAAACTCAATCGCCTTCATGGTTGCTTCCGGCATCGGCTCACCCGGCTCACAGCGCACCAGATACGATGTCAGCACCAGCGCAGAAGCACCGGCAATCACTGATTCAGGAATGCTATCCGCACGCAGCTTATTCATATGCCCGGGGCTTATTGCAAAGGTACGCTCACCGGATTCGCCAATCAGAGTGAAGCAGCGACCGATAGGGCCATCAACACCCTGGAGGTAGTTCAAATCTGTGCGGCTGGAGGTATTGCATAAATAGCGATACGCGTAGCTGCCAATTTCGATATTGCTGCACATGACGCCCAGCAGTACTGAGCGATCATCCGCCAGCACCGAGTAGTTGTGCATAGTGTTGCCGATGGTTCCACCTGCAAACTGATGGGTGATCAAATTTTCACGTACCAGCTCCTGGTAGAGCGCTTCTGCGACATCATCACCAATCACCAGAGAATGCCCGGCGCTTAATCCATAACGTTTCACAAAGTCGTCATCAACTCTGGCTTCAATATCCACCAGCGTTTGATCAATACCGACCACCCAGGCTGCGCTGGTCTCGTTTTCAGTTTGAATTTGTTGCAGCAACGGATCGCGCGCGTTGACAGGAAAATAGTGTTTGGATTTACGTTTACCGGGAAATTTCATGGTCGATTTTACGGGTGGTTAACTAAGCGGTGCATGGTAGCACATTCCTGACTGCGCATGCGATGAGGCATAAGTTTCAATATCAGACGGTGAGATCTCAGTTTATCCGGCATCAGTTTCTACAATAAATCACCCTTCACAAGGAGCGTTTTATGAAGCCAGATAACAAGATCCCCGTACTTGACAGAATTTCAGACGAAATGAAAGCCGTGGTGAATTTTCATCGTGATGATCTGCCGCCGTGGCCCGCCGCCGATGATTTTGTGGCCCAACGTCAGCATTATATCCATGAACGGCAGTTCTGGAATGCCGATGGTCCACAAATGAGTACCAGAGAGTGTGTCATTTCTACCGCACAAAGCCCCGTTACCACACGCATCTATTCGCCGCAGTCCTATAGCAAGGCCACGCTGTACTACCTGCATGGCGGGGGTTTTATACTTGGCAACCTCGACACACACGATCGCATTATGCGTCTGCTGGCGCACTACACCCAGTGTACCGTGATTGGTATCGACTATTCGCTGTCACCGGAGGCTCGCTTCCCGCAGGCCATCGAAGAAATTGTCGCCGTATGTCAGTACTTCCATCTTCACGCCCGTGAGTACTCACTTAATGTGAGTAACATCGGTTTTGCTGGTGATTCTGCCGGCGCAATGCTGGCGCTCGCCAGTGCGCTATGGTTGCGTGATAAGCAGATAGAATGTGGCAAGGTGACAGGCGTGCTGCTGTGGTACGGGCTTTACGGTTTACGCGATTCACTTAGCCGCCGGCTGATGGGGGGAGAGTGGGATGGCTTAACTCATCAGGATCTGGAGATGTACGAGAACGCGTATCTGCGTAGCACTGAAGATCGTGAATCACCCTATTATTGCCTGTTTAACAATGACCTGACGCGCCACGTGCCGCCATGTTTTATCGCAGGTGCGGAGTTCGACCCGCTGATCGACGACAGTCGGTTACTCTATCAGACGCTACAGGCGCACCAGCAGCCTTGTCAGTACAAAATGTACCCCGGCATGCTGCACGCCTTCCTGCACTATTCGCGGATGATGAAAACCGCCGACGATGCCCTGCAGGATGGCGCGCATTTCTTTAGGGCGCAGCTTTAGCGGTACGCTTCAGTCAGTTTCAGCATCATCTCGATATGTTCCGGTGCGGCATTCAACGCCGGAATATACTCATATTTCTTACCACCTGCCTCGAGGAATATTTCCCGGTTTTGCACCGCGATCTCCTCCAGCGTTTCGAGACAATCTGCCGCAAATCCCGGACACATAACCTGGATATGACCGGTACCTTTCTCCGCCAGCATTTTTAGCGTTTCGTCGGTGTAGGGCGTCAGCCACGGCTCCCGGCCAAAACGGGACTGGAAAGTCATCATCACTTTTTCCGGCGCCATACCGAGGGCCGACACCAGCTCACGCGTGGTGTCGCGACAGCGTTGCGGATAATCATCACCTTCATCGGCGTAACGTTGCGGAATACCGTGGTATGAAAGCAGCAGCAAATCGGGTTCGCCATGTCGTGCAAACGAGTCACGGGCGCTTTTAGCCAGCGCATCAATATAGGCGCTGTCATCGGCATAATCGCGAATAAAGGAGATACCGGGAATGCCCCGCTTACGCGCTAAAATTCGCGCCAGTTCGTCCCACACCGCCGCCACCGTAGAGCAGGAATATTGCGGGTAAAGCGTTAAAACTACGATGTGCTCGACCCCATTCGCCAGCAGTTCATCTACTGCACTTTCCAGCGAGGGGGAACCGTAGCTCATACCCAGGGCTACGGGGGTATCCGGCAACTGTGCAGCCAGAGCCTGCTGCTGCGCCCTGCTGTATACCATCAACGGCGAGCCATCTTCCATCCAGATGGACTGGTACAACTTTGCCACGCGCGGCGCGCGCAGCGGCAGGATCACACCGCGCAACAATGGCCACCATAACAGGCGGGAAGTATCGACCACGCGTTTATCGCTTAAAAACTGACGAAGATAGCGTTTAACGGCTTCGGGGGTTGGGGCATCGGGGGTGCCAAGATTAGCCAGCAGGATACCGGTTTTCGTCTGACGCATTACCGCCTCTTATCGATTCAAATTGTTGATAATTGTAGCGGAAAAGCGAGGAAGAAGAACTAATTGCTGTAAGAGGTAAAATAAGAATATGCCTGATGGCGCTACGTTTATCGGGCCTACACGAAAACGGTAGGCCGGATAAGGTGTTCACACCGCCATCCGGCACTGACTGCAGTAAAACTTAACCGAGGATTTTTTCAAGAGAAGCGCGAACGGCGGCAACAGCCTGAGTACCGTCTACTTTCGCATATTTAGTATTACCCGCTTCCGCTTCTTTCTGGTAATAACCAATCAGCGGAGCAGTCATCTGATGATATTCAACCAGACGCTTACGCACAGTCTCTTCCTGGTCATCTTTACGGGTGGTCAGCTCATCGCCGGTCACGTCGTCTTTACCTTCAACTTTAGGCGGGTTGAATTTGATGTGATAGACACGACCAGAGGCCGCATGAACGCGACGACCTACGATACGGTCAACGATCAGTTCGTCCGGTACAGCGAATTCCAGAACGTAATCAACAACAATACCCGCTTCTTTCATGGCATCAGCCTGCGGAATAGTGCGCGGGAAGCCGTCCAGCAGGAAACCATTACGGCAGTCCTCCTGAGCGATACGCTCTTTTACCAGCGCGATCACCAGCTCATCAGTTACCAGTTTACCGGCATCCATGATGTCTTTCGCTTGTTTGCCCAGCTCGGAGCCAGATTTCACGGCAGCACGCAGCATGTCACCGGTGGAGATCTGCGGAATACCGTACTTCTCCATGATGAACTGAGCCTGAGTTCCTTTACCCGCGCCCGGAGCGCCAAGCAGAATGATACGCATTACGAAAATCCCCTTAAAGGTTGTCGATATTTTTAAAAAGCGCTAAACGATACCACCATCACGCAATTGGCTCAAGAAAGGTGCTTGCCGCTGAAACGGTTAATGGCGGGAAAATTAAGAAAAGAGCGGTTTCAGAAGGTAAAAAGCCGGATTAAGGTGCTCGCACCTTAATCCGGCTTACAAAAATACTCGGCATTGTGCCGGATAATCGCCATCCGGCACTAAAGAACAGCTATCAGGAAACCAGCAGCTGATTCATACGACGGATAAACTGGTTAGGATCTTCCAGCGTGCCGCGCTCAGCGAACAGCGCCTGATCCAGCAACAGTTCAACCCACTCTTTAAACTGTGCTTCGTCCTGGGTATCTGCCGTGCGTTTTACCAGCACGTGATCCGGATTGAGTTCAAAGATATATTTCACTTCCGGTACGGCCTGGCCCGCAGCGGCAAACAATTTCGCCATCTGAGTGCTCATTTCGTCCGCGTCGGTAGTGACAATCGCCGGAGTGTCGGTCAGACGGTGCGTCAGACGCACTTCTTTTACACGATCGCCCAGCAGGGTTTTCACGCGCTCAACGAACGGCGTCAGCGCTTTTTCCGCCTCTTTTGCCGATTCGTCAACTTCGTCCGCCAGCTTGTCGATGGACTCGTCAGCTTTAGCCACAGACTGGAACGCTTTACCGTCGAACTCGGTCAGGTAGTTCATCATCCACTCATCGATGCGGTCAGAAAGCAGCAGGACTTCGATGCCTTTCTTACGCAGCAGTTCCAGGTGCGGGCTGCTCTTCGCTGCCGCATAGCTGTCTGCAGTAATGTAGTAGATTTTCTCCTGCCCTTCTTTCATGCGTGACACGTAGTCTTCCAGCGACACCGTTTGTGCAGAGGAATCGGTATGTGTGGACGCAAAGCGCATCAGTTTAGCGATAGTTTCCTGATTGGCGTGATCTTCCGCCGGACCTTCTTTCAGTACCAGGCCAAACTGTTTCCAGAAGGTCTGGTATTTTTCTGCATCGTCTTTCGCCAGTTTTTCCAGCATTTGCAGCACACGCTTGGTCAGCGCACTGCGCAGGTTACGGGTGACGCTGCTGTCCTGCAGGATCTCACGGGAAACGTTGAGCGGCAGATCGTTGGAATCTATCAGACCGCGCACAAAACGCAGGTAGTTCGGCATGAACTGCTCAGCGTCGTCCATGATAAATACACGCTGGACGTACAGCTTCAGACCGTGTTTATGATCGCGGTTCCACATATCCCACGGCGCCTGAGACGGGATATACAGCAGGCTGGTGTACTCCTGCTTACCTTCCACACGGTTGTGGCTCCAGGTCAGCGGGTCAGTGAAATCGTGCGCGATATGCTTGTAGAATTCGTTGTACTCGTCATCTTTGATTTCCGACTTGTTACGCGTCCACAGCGCCTGCGCCTTGTTGATTTTCTCCCAGGAAACGACGGTTTCACCGTCTTTCTCTTCCTGTTTCTCAATCTCTACCGGCAGTGCGATATGGTCGGAATATTTGCTGATGATGGAGCGCACGCGCCAGTCATCAAGGAATTCATCTTCACCTTCACGCAGGTGCAGAGTGATTTCCGTACCGCGATCGTCTTTGGTAATGTCCGCAACGGTATACTCGCCTTCGCCAGCAGATTCCCAGAACACGCCGTTTTCCGGTTTGTCGCCCGCCGCACGGGTCCGCACGGTAACTTTGTCAGCAACAATAAATGCAGAGTAGAAGCCCACCCCGAACTGGCCGATCAGTTGGCTGTCTTTAGCCTGATCGGACCCCATGGATTCGAGGAAAGACTTGGTACCGGATTTAGCAATGGTCCCCAGATGATCGATAACGTCATCACGGTTCATCCCCACGCCGTTATCGGCAATGGTCAACGTACGCTTATCTTTATCGAAGGAGACACGCACACGCAGTTCGCCGTCACCTTCATACAGGTCCGGGTTAGACAGCGCGCGAAAACGCAGCTTGTCTGCCGCATCAGAGGCGTTAGAGATAAGCTCACGCAGGAAGATTTCTTTATTGGAATACAGAGAATGGATCATCAGGTGCAGAAGCTGTTTTACTTCTGACTGAAAACCACGAGTTTCTTGTCCTTTCATGTCGAAAATACCTCAATGCCAATTACAAGGTAAAAAAGCGTTGAGAGGGAGATGGGGATAGCGGAGGGGTATTTCAAGCGGGAGCAAAAATTTTTGCTCCCGATTGATTAAAAACGAATCTTATGCCGTCCGGCAAGAGAATGGGACAACGTAGTGCCGTCAACCATTTCCAGCTCGCCGCCTACCGGTACGCCATGAGCGATACGGCTGGCTTCAACGTCATACTGCATGCAAAGCTCGGCAATATAGTTGGCGGTAGCCTCTCCTTCGACCGTCGGATTGGTCGCAAGGATAACTTCATTGATTTGCTCAGACGCCAGACGCTGTTCCAGACGGTCAAGCCCGATATCATCAGGCCCGATACCATCCAGCGGCGACAGGTGTCCCATCAGCACGAAATAACGCCCGGAAAATTGCCCTGTTTGCTCAATGGCATAGATGTCCGCCGGACTCTCAACCACGCAAATTTGACCATTTTCCTTGCGACGCGGATTCGCGCAGATGCTACATACTTCTTGCTCTGTGAAGGTGCGGCAATCAGCACAGTGACCGATTTCCGACATCGCCTTCGTTAACGCCTGCGCCAGACGCATCCCGCCGCTGCGATCGCGCTGTAGCAGCGTGAACGCCATGCGCTGCGCTGACTTCGGACCTACGCCCGGCAGACAGCGCAGTGCTTCCATAAGCTGAGTTAACAGCGGGCTGGTTTGCATCAGAACGGCATCTTAAAGCCAGGAGGCAGTTGCATACCGGAAGAAACAGAGGCCATTTTCTCTTTCTGGGTCTCTTCAATGCGACGTGCCGCATCATTGAATGCCGCAGCAACCAGATCTTCCAGCATCTCTTTGTCGTCTTCCAGCAGGCTAGGATCGATTTCCACGCGACGGCAGTTGTGCGCGCCATTGATGGTCACTTTAACCAGACCTGCGCCTGATTCGCCAGTCACTTCCAGCTTGGCGACTTCTTCCTGCATCTGCTGCATTTTTTCTTGCATCTGCTGGGCCTGTTTCATCAGGTTACCCAGACCGCCTTTACCAAACATAGGCTTCTCTCTCAATCACGTTAAGGGATGACGACCATAAAACCATGAGATATGGCTTACGATCAAATGGGGCGAATACTCTCTTCGTCCAGGTCCGCATCAAAAAAACGACGCAGCGTCTGAATGTTATTATCCGCAATAATCGACTCACGCGCCTGCGCGAGTTTCTCTTCATAAATGGCCTGACGCCACTCCAGCGGCGTTCGCACCGCAGGATTATCATCTTCAACGATGGTCAATTCAACCGCTGAGCCCATTAAGGCGCTCAATGCTTCCGTAAGTTTCTGCTGTGCGCCACTGGAATTGAGGTGCCGCTGCGTGGAACGCAAGTGCAGGCAAACGACATTGCCATTCTCTTCTTTCCAGGCATTAAGCGCCACCTGCTCTACCAGCTTGGGTAGCGAAAGCTGGCTAACCTGCGCGGCCCAGGGGTCGCGCTCAATCGCTTCTGCTGCCAGCTTAGCGGCCAGCTCCGGCGTTTTTTCATGCTCCAGCGCTTTTTTCAACGCTTTCGGTGTGGCAACAACCTCTTTTACTTCTGCTACCGGATTGGTTGCTTTCCAGCGATAGGCTTCTTTTTTCGCCGGAGTCTGCTCCAGCGCAGACGCTGCCGGACGAGCCTGAACACGTTCCGACACCGAAGCCAGTCTTTCCAGCGCAGCATTATTCACCGGCCGCGCGCGGGGAGCGGCTGCCGGTTCACTCTTTTTTGTTTTGGTTGCTCCCTGAGCTCGCTGCAGTTGGTTGCGCGCGGCAAGAACCCGGCTGGTAGCGTCAGATAACGGTACATCCGAATGTGCAGGTGCAGGCTGCTGTACAGGGACCTGCGTCGGTGTCATCACCGCGGTAGGTGCAGCGGGCGCAAATGACTGTTGCGGCACTTCAGGTTCCGGTAACGGAACTCGCGGATGAAAAGCTAACGCACGCAGCAGCGTCATTTCTACACCCATTCGTCTGTCCGGCGCATACGGAAGCTCTTTGCGCCCGATTAACAGGGTCTGGTAGTAAAGCTGCACATCGGTCGGCGGTACAGTGCGTGCCAGATCACGCATACGCTGTTCAATGGCAGCCATATCGCTGCTCAATGCCGCAGGCGATAGCTGAACCATCGCAATACGGTGAAGCAGGGTCAACATCTCAACCAGCAACGTTTCCCATTCAATTCCGCGAGCGGCGGCATCATTCACCAGCGCCATAACACGCTCGCCATTCCCTGCCACAACAGCTTCAACCAGAGAAAGCGCCTGGTCGTCATCAAGCGTGCCGAGCATCGCGCTCACTGCCTGAGTTGTGACCTGCCCATCACCGCTGGCAATCGCCTGATCGGTCAGACTCAGCGCATCGCGCAGGCTACCGTCTGCAGCACGAGATAACAGCTGCAGCGCGCGTGGTTCGTGGGTGATGTGTTCCTCATTGAGGATATGTTCAAGCTGATGGCGAATTTGTTCGACATCCAGCGCTTTAAGGTGGAATTGCAGGCAGCGAGACAGAATAGTAACCGGCAACTTCTGCGGATCGGTAGTCGCCAGCAGGAACTTAACGTGTGCAGGCGGTTCTTCGAGCGTTTTAAGTAGCGCATTAAAACTGTGGCGCGACAGCATGTGCACTTCATCGATCAAATAGACCTTAAAGCGGCCACGCGCCGGCGCATACTGAACGTTATCCAGCAGATCGCGAGTGTCTTCGACCTTAGTACGAGACGCGGCGTCAATTTCAATCAAATCGACAAAACGCCCCTGCTCAATTTCACGGCAGTTGTCACACACACCGCAAGGTGTAGCGGTAATGCCAGTTTCACAGTTGAGTCCCTTCGCCAGCAGACGGGCGATAGAGGTTTTTCCGACGCCACGGGTGCCGGAAAAAAGATAAGCATGATGAATACGCCCTAACGACAAGCCGTTCGCCAGTGCCGTCAGCACATGTTCCTGGCCGACGACGTCAGCAAAGGTTTGTGGGCGCCATTTTCGGGCTAAGACCTGATAACTCATTGGCAGGCTCTGAAAGGCTGGAGGGTGGATTCACAAGGGGGTAATGCTAACACAACCTCGCGCAGACGGCGAGGTTGTGTGTCTCGGTATTACTTTGGCCGATAAAAGATCGTCCGAAATCAGTGTCCCGGGAACGGAACCAGGCTGTAGCAGGTCAATCCCTGTTTTTCCAGGCGCTGTTCACCGCCCAGATCGAACAGGTTGATGATAAAAGCCGCATCGGTGACTTCACCACCCAGACGACGGATCAGCTTCACTGTTGCTTCAATTGTTCCGCCGGTTGCCAGCAAATCGTCCACTACCAGTACTTTGTCACCCGGCTTGATGGCATCAACATGGATTTCCAGCTGATCGGTGCCGTATTCAAGCTCATAGCTCTCAGCAATCACTTCACGTGGAAGCTTACGCGGTTTACGTACGGGTACAAAACCAACGCCTAACCCCAACGCTACCGGTGCGCCAAACAGGAAGCCACGCGCTTCGGTGCCGACAACTTTAGTAATGCCCGCATTTTTGTAGCGTTCAACTAACAGTTCAATGCTGAGTGCATACGCTTTCGGGTCTTCCAGCAAGCTGGTGACATCACGAAAAAGAATGCCAGGTTTTGGGTAGTCGTTGATGCTTTTGATGCTATTTTTGAGAAACTCAAGCTGCTGTGCAGTCGCGGTCATAAGTTTGTGCCTGATAAATACAGTATTGCTTCACGGCGCACTATACACTTTATCCTTCAAGCTGCCTCTTTGTTGGCTGCCTTCATTCATCCCAGGCACTTACTGAGGTAAGCTTCGGGGATTCATTCAGTTGCCGTTTCGACGCAACTTGAATGATTTTGTGTCTATATAAGAGCAAAGGTTACATTTGTTTAACCTTTGACCGCCTGCGCCTGTGCTCGAAAACGGTCAAATTTACTGGCTGCGTGAGACAATTGCAACTGGCATTATTGCGCTTCAGTGCTTTTGTTGCTTTTCATCAATCACCGGTATCCGCCACATGAAAATCAATAAACAGGCGAGAATAACCAACAGTAATCCACGCACCCACATCATATTAACCAGCCACAGCGAGATGCCAAATGTAACCAATATCAACAATATAGCGCGCGGCTTTGCCCCCGGAGGCATCGCATGGTGTTTTTGCCAGTGGCGCAGATAGCCGCCAAACCATGAACGGTAGAGCAGCCAGTCGTGAAAACGCGGCGATGAGCGGGCAAAACACCAGGCAGCCAGCAGGATAAACGGCGTAGTGGGCAACAATGGCAATACCACACCCAGCGTTCCCAGCACTACCGCTATCCAGCCAATGATGATTAGAATAATGCGTTGCATAGTTTAAGTACTTAACACAGAGAATCGCTACTTTAGCATAACAGTTCTCATTTTCATCGGAGTGTTATCGTGAAAACCGTCATGCTGTTACAGAAGCTCGAAAGCCAGTTCAACAGCCTGCAACAACTTTGCGCACCACTGGCGCACCACGCAACACTCAGCGCCCGTTTTGATCGCCATCTTTTTCGCACGCGCAGTACGCTGTTGCAGGCCTGTCTGGATGAAGCTAGCGCGAATCTCATCGCACTGCGCCACGCGGTTGAACAGCAACAACTACCACAAATTACCTGGCTTGCGGAACACCTTGCCTCACAGTTAGAGGCTATTATGCGCGAAACTGCTACCTGGTCGCTCAGGGAGTGGGACAGTGCCTCCCCTGGGCTCGCTCGCTGGCAGCGCAAGCGCGTCCAGCACCAGGAGTTTGAGCGCCGTCTGATCGAGATGACGCGTGAACGCAAAGAGCGTCTGGCTCAGGCTACAGGCTTTGAAGAACAGCAAAAACTGCATCGTGAAGTGGAAGCTTTCGAAGCGCGTCTGGCGCGCTGTCGTCATGCGCTGGAAAGAATAGAAAACGTGCTGGCGCGTTTAACCCGTTAACCCCGGAGAAATTATGTCACTTGAGAACGCCCCGGACGACATCAAACTGGCTGTCGATTTAATTATGCTTCTGGAAGAGCATCAGGTTGCGCCTGAAACCGTACTGAAAGCGCTGGAGATTGTTAAGCGGGATTACGAAAAGAAAATACAGCAGCTCCCTGCATCATAAAAAGAGCTGAATCTGTTGGTATCGGCCTACGAGTCCAGAATTATTGCACTTCGTAGGCCAGATAAGGCGTTTACTTATCACCCCACAGCCGGTGTCGGGTCATCACCTTTGAAGTCACGTTTAACTTCAGTCACTGTGTCACCTTTGGCGTTATGCAGGTGAACTTCGAGTTGGTTAAAGGCGATATCAATATCGTTTTCACGGCACAGACGGTCAACCGCGCGGTTAAGTTCATCCACCGTATGGCTGCGATCGCGCAGTTCACGAACATATAATCGCAGCTCATGATCCAGCGTGCTGGCACCAAAGGCGGTAAAGAACACCGCCGGTTCCGGATCATGCATCACTTTCGGATGTTCCTGCGCCGCCTGCAGCAGCACCTTCTTCACCTTGTCCAGATCTGAGCCATAAGCAACCCCAATACGGATCACCAGGCGTGTGGTGGTATCAGAGAGCGACCAGTTGATCAGACGTTCCGTTACAAACGCTTTGTTCGGAATGATCACCTCTTTGCGATCAAAGTCGGTGATGGTGGTTGCACGAATGCGAATCTTACTTACCGTACCAGAGAACGTCCCAATCGTGACCGTATCGCCAATACGGACCGGGCGTTCAAACAGAATGATCAGGCCCGAGACAAAGTTACCGAAGATCTCCTGCAAGCCAAAACCGAGACCGACCGACAAGGCCGCAGCCAGCCACTGTAGTTTATCCCACGATACCCCGAGCGATCCGAACACCGTCATCGCGCCGATAGCAATGATCGCGTAATTGAGGATCGTAGTGATGGCATAAGATGCGCCCTGACGCATTTTGAGTCGTGAGAGCACTAACACTTCTAACAGTCCGGGCAAGTTGCGGATCAGCGCCCATGCCACCATTGACGCAATTATCGCAAACAGCAGGCTGCCCATGGTGACATCTTTCACGACTGCGGCCCCGGCCTCTGTACCGTTGTAATGCCAGAGCGTGATGCTGTCGAGGTAGCTGAACACGGTGATCAGATCGGACCAAATTGCCCAGAACAGAACGCCAAACAGAGCAACCATCAGTAACATCGTAATACGCAGCGTTTGCTGGTTAACCTGCTCCAGCGCAATGGTCGGTTCTTCCTGCGGTTCAGCGCCTTCGGCCCCTTCTTTTACCAGGTTCTGACGGCGCGCTAATGCACGGCGCCAGGCAATGCGACGTGCGGCCACGCTCAGCCCACGCAGTACAGTCTGATACAGCAGGTTCCAGACAATGACCAGATAGACCGTTTCAATCCAGCGCCCAGACAGGCGCAGCGTGGTATAGAAATAACCGGTAGCCGTCAGCACCATTAACGCAATCGGGATAATCGACAGCACGGTAATAGTGATCAGGCGCAGACCATGCGACTCTTTATCACGCCAGCTTTCGCGACACATTGGCCATACAAGGAAGGCGATCAGCAACAGGTTCAGGAAAATGACGACCTGTCCGAGAACGTCGTCCATCAGATTAAGCGGCGAGAGTTCAGCAACCACTGACCAGAAGTTCAGCGGCAATAATGCCAGACTAATGCGCACAATCTGGCGACGCCAGTGGCTGGTCTGTTTCGCAGGCATACCGAAGTGGCGGATCGCCACGCCATCTTTTTCCAGTACTTTCCAGCACAAACCAAACACCAGCCAGAAAATAGCCATTTTCTTACTGAATGCCCACAACAGATCGCTGACGTTCAGTTGCATGGTAAGCAGGATCAGACCAACGGCAAGGATAATCAGGCACGCAGGTAACGCTCTAATCAGATCAATCAGTATCGCTTTTGGCGTGTTGAGCTGACTGTCATTACGCAAGTTACCTACCGCAGCAGCGAGTTTTTCCTGGTACGCTTTCAACCATTTCAAACGCCAGCGAATTAGTCCGGCAATCAACAGCAGCGGTAGCCCCGCCAGAAAAGCAATAAATACCGCTGGCCAGGCTTTCTCCCAGTTCACCGTGATTTTCATCGACTTGAACTGATCTTTTAACGTTTGAGGGAAGGCTTTGATCCAGTCCCAGTCCATCGGACGGTTACTGTTAACCCAAAAGATTTGCTGGGTCAGGATCCCTTTCAGATTTTTCGATACGCTCATTAACTGCTGCTGGTTAATCTGCAGGTTAATGGCCATCATCAGTTGGTTACCCAATTGCTTATTCAGTTGGTCCAGCAGCTCACGGCGCATATCCACGACCTGGAGCAAGGCATCATGAACTTCAGTGTTCACTTCGCTGGTGTGCCCTTCCTCCAGTTTGGCGACAAAAGCGTCATTCTGGAACAGCGCGTCACGCTGCTGGTTAACCTCGAATTGTTCCAGACGCAAATCGGCGATCCGATTGGTCATATCAGCAAGTTCATCCGCTGAGGGTAATGTTTGCTGTTGTTGATACAGAATACGCGACAGCAGCAGACTACCTTTCAGAACAGCAATTTGTTCTTTAATGTTGCGTTCAGACTGCATCGCCCGATCAAGCCAGTTTTTGACCTTGATATTTTGCTGCATCAGCGCATTGCCGTTTTCGGTGGCGGAAATCAGACGCTGGCTTAGCTGATGGTTGACCTCAAGTTCCTGTTTGACTAGCGGATTGGTCTGGATACGTTCAGCTTCATCGGGCGTTACCGCTTCCTGCGCCGTCTTTTCGGTGAGCGTCAGCCGTTTGCTGTTCACCGCTTCCTGCAGGAGCTGTAACTGATGTTCAAGTCGGTTGCTGTTGGCGGTCACATAATCACGTTGTTTCTGCAAGGTGTCCTGCAAAACCGTGTTGCCTTCCAGACTTTTACGCTGCTGATCGATCTGCGCATTGAGTAGCGCTTGCTGCGCCTGCAGCAGAACCTGCTGGCTGGGGCGTAATGCCGCTTCACCGACGTTGGTACCATCCAGGCGATTGCGGATTTGCTGCATTTGCTGTGATGCGGTGTACATCGCATTTTGTACACGCTCAGGCTGCGTCTGCAACGAGACCAGTTGGCTGTTGTAAGCCGCCAGATCGTTTTGCGAGCTTTGCAGGTCATCCAGCACCTGAGCGACGCGTGTTTCAAGTTGTCGTAAAGAGAGCGTGCTCAGCGTTTTTCGCGTTTCATCGTCATTATCGACATCACTGAGCGAATTTAACGCCTCCGTCGCCTGGCGCATTTTCTCTGGCGCCTGGGCAACTTTCTGGCGAAGCTGAACGGTCTCATCCTTCACGCGGTCAATCTTATCCAGCGTGACGAGGGTCTCGATAAGATCCTGCTGAACCAGTTTATCCTGCGCGGAAAGATCTTTTTGCTTACTCAGCGCATCCAGTTGGCTCTGGATATCCGCTTTCGTCGGCAGTTCACCATTCTGTTGCGCTCGCGCAAATGCGGATGACTGACAAGACAGCAAAATAATGAAGAATAAAGTGGTAATAGCAATAAGATGCTTTGAGCGTTTATAAAGCTGCAACATAGTCATGAGAATGAACGTTTCTAACCGGAAAGTGACCGAAAATAGTCAAGCGGCTAGAATATCACGGCGCTGACAGACAGAATAGCGCCAGGGAAAATGTCCAGGAAAATTCCTGGACTGAAATCGAGGGGTTAGCTTGTTTCCGGCACTCGCAGCGTTGGGCAAAGAAGGCACATTTCCAGCAGCACTGCGACGTATTCACGTGCGTTTTTTTTCAGGTCAAAAGATTCCGGGGCGAACAACCAGTTTTCTATAATCCCGGAAAGGTAGCTGCGCATTAAGACCGCTACACGGCGCGTGTTCAGATTCTCTGGCAGCATTCTTGCGTTCATACAGTGACGTAGCGTTTGTTCAATACGGTCATAGTTTTCAAGACACAGGCTGCGTTGCGCCATTTGAAAAGCAGCTATTTCCCCGACAAATTCGCATTTGTGGAATATAATCTCCATCAATAAACGCCGGCGTTCTTCTGTCACGGTAGCTTCAAGAACGTAAACTAAAATTTCTCTTAATACTGATAGTGGATCGTCGGGGAATTTTGCCTGATACTCAGTCTCTAGTTCATCAATATTGGGTTTTGCCAGATCCCAGATTTCACTGAATAAATCCGACTTGTTTTTGAAATGCCAATAGATTGCACCGCGAGTGACGCCAGCAGCTTTTGCGATCTCCGCGAGCGAGGTGGATGATACCCCTTGTTGCGAAAACAGACGCAGAGCGACATCCAGAATGTGCTGACGTGTTTCCTGCGCTTGTTGTTTGGTTTTTCGTGCCATATGTCGGTGAATTTACAGGCGTTAGATTTACATACATTTGTGAATGTATGTACCATAGCACGACGATAATATAAACGCAGCAATGGGTTTATGGGCTTTAAGCCATTGATCAATTTGAAATCGGACACTCGAGGTTTACATATGAACAAAAACAGAGGGTTAACGCCTCTGGCAGTCGTTCTGATGCTCTCAGGCAGCTTAGCGCTAACAGGATGTGACGACAAACAGGCCCAACAAGGGGGCCAGCAGATGCCAGAAGTTGGAGTTGTGACGCTCAAAACTGAACCTCTACAGATCACAACTGAACTCCCGGGTCGCACCAGTGCTTACCGCATTGCGGAAGTTCGCCCTCAGGTCAGCGGCATTATCCTGAAGCGTAATTTCACAGAAGGTGGTGATATCGAAGCGGGTGTGTCTCTCTATCAGATTGATCCTGCTACTTACCAGGCCGCGTATGAAAGCGCAAAAGGCGATCTGGCCAAAGCACAAGCAGCGGCAAATATCGCTCAGCTGACGGTTAAACGTTATCAGAAATTGTTGGGTACCAAGTACATCAGTCAACAGGATTACGATAGCGCGCAGGCAGATGCACAACAGGCGAATGCCGCCGTTGTTGCAGCTAAAGCGGCAGTAGAAACTGCTCGTATCAATCTGGCCTATACCAAAGTCACATCGCCAATCAGCGGCCGCATTGGTAAGTCATCGGTCACTGAAGGTGCTCTGGTGCAAAACGGTCAGGCGACCGCACTGGCAACCGTTCAGCAGTTGGATCCAATCTATGTCGACGTGACGCAGTCAAGCAACGATTTCCTGCGCCTGAAACAAGAGCTGGCGAATGGCACGCTGAAACAAGAGAACGGTAAAGCAAAAGTCGAACTGGTCACCAGCGACGGAATTAAATTCCCGCAGTCCGGTACGCTGGAGTTTTCTGACGTGACGGTTGATCAAACCACCGGGTCAATTACGTTACGCGCAATCTTCCCTAACCCGGATCACACCTTACTGCCGGGTATGTTTGTCCGTGCACGTCTGGAAGAAGGGACCAATCCGACCGCATTACTTGTACCTCAGCAGGGCGTTACCCGTACGCCGCGTGGTGATGCCAGCGCATTAGTTATCGGTGCGGATGACAAAGTGGAAACCCGCCAAATTGTGGCAGCACAAGCGATTGGCAATAAATGGCTGGTCACTGAAGGACTTAAGCCGGGCGACCGCGTGATTGTAAGTGGGCTGCAAAAAGTACGTCCTGGCGCACAGGTAAAAGCGCAGGAAGTCACCGCTGATAATAACCAGCAAGCCGCAAGCGGTAACCAGCCTGAACAGTCCAAGTCTTAACTTAAACAGGAGCCGTTAAGACATGCCTAATTTCTTTATCGATCGCCCCATATTTGCGTGGGTGATCGCCATAATCATCATGTTGGCAGGGGGGCTCGCGATCCTCAAATTGCCGGTGGCGCAATATCCTACTATTGCACCACCTGCAGTGACGATCTCCGCGACCTACCCTGGCGCTGATGCAAAAACAGTACAGGATACTGTTACGCAGGTTATCGAACAGAACATGAACGGTATCGATAACCTGATGTACATGTCCTCAAACAGTGACTCCACGGGTACCGTGCAGATCACCCTCACCTTCCAGTCTGGTACTGATGCGGATATCGCACAGGTACAGGTGCAGAACAAACTGCAGTTGGCGATGCCGTTGCTGCCTCAGGAAGTACAACAGCAAGGGGTTAGCGTTGAGAAGTCATCCAGTAGCTTCCTGATGGTTGTTGGTGTTATCAACACCAACGGCACGATGACGCAGGAAGATATTTCGGATTACGTCGCCGCTAACATGAAAGACGCTATCAGCCGCACCTCGGGTGTTGGTGACGTACAGCTGTTCGGTTCTCAGTACGCAATGCGTATCTGGATGGATCCGACTGAGCTGAACAAATACCAGCTTACGCCGGTTGATGTGATTACCGCGATTAAAGCACAGAACGCCCAGGTTGCAGCCGGTCAGCTTGGTGGTACGCCACCGGTGAAAGGCCAGCAACTGAACGCCTCTATTATTGCTCAAACGCGTCTGACCTCTACCGATGAGTTTGGCAAAATTCTGCTGAAAGTGAACCAGGACGGTTCCCAGGTTCGTCTGCGCGATGTAGCGAAGATTGAGCTGGGCGGTGAAAACTACGACATCATTGCGAAGTTCAACGGTAAACCTGCGTCTGGTTTGGGTATCAAACTGGCAACCGGTGCGAACGCTCTGGATACTGCTGCGGCTATTCGCGCTGAACTGGTGAAGATGGAACCGTTCTTCCCATCAGGCCTGAAAATTGTTTACCCGTATGACACTACACCGTTCGTAAAAATCTCTATTCACGAAGTAGTGAAAACACTGGCAGAAGCAATCATCCTCGTGTTCCTGGTTATGTATCTGTTCCTGCAGAACTTCCGCGCGACGTTGATTCCGACTATTGCCGTACCGGTCGTATTGTTGGGTACCTTTGCGGTCCTTGCCATTTTCGGCTTCTCGATAAATACCCTGACGATGTTCGGGATGGTGCTCGCCATCGGCCTGCTGGTGGATGATGCCATCGTTGTGGTCGAGAACGTTGAACGTGTCATGTCCGAGGAAGGACTACCGCCAAAAGAAGCGACGCGTAAATCAATGGGCCAGATTCAGGGCGCACTGGTGGGTATCGCGATGGTGCTGTCAGCGGTATTTATTCCGATGGCATTCTTCGGTGGCTCTACCGGGGCGATTTACCGTCAGTTCTCCATCACCATTGTTTCTGCAATGGCGTTGTCGGTACTGGTGGCACTGATCCTGACCCCTGCTCTTTGCGCAACCATGCTCAAACCGATTGCTAAGGGCGATCACGGAGAAGGCAAGAAAGGTTTCTTCGGTTGGTTCAACCGCATGTTCGACAAGAGCACGAACCACTATACCGACAGCGTAGGCGGCATTCTGCGCAGCACGGGTCGTTATCTGGCGCTGTATCTGATCATCGTGGTGGGCATGGCCTATCTGTTCGTTCGTCTGCCAAGCTCCTTCTTGCCGGATGAAGACCAGGGGGTATTCCTGTCCATGGCTCAGTTGCCTGCGGGTGCAACGCAAGAGCGTACCCAGAAAGTGCTGGACGAAATGACGGATTACTATCTGACCAAAGAAAAAGCGAACGTTGAATCGGTCTTTGCCGTTAACGGCTTCGGTTTTGCGGGACGTGGTCAGAACACCGGTATTGCGTTCGTGTCATTGAAAGACTGGAGTGAACGTCCAGGCGAAGAGAATAAGGTCGAAGCGATTACAAGTCGTGCGATGGCGGCATTCTCGAAGATTCAAGACGCAATGGTCTTTGCCTTTAACCTGCCGGCGATTGTTGAGCTGGGTACAGCAACAGGCTTTGACTTCCAGTTAATTGACCAGGCCGGACTGGGCCATGAAAAACTGACCCAGGCTCGTAACCAGCTGTTCGGTGAAGTGGCGAAACATCCTGATCTGTTAGTTGGCGTACGTCCTAACGGTCTGGAAGATACTCCGCAATTCAAGATCGATATCGATCAGGAAAAAGCGCAGGCTCTGGGTGTTTCCATTAGTGATATTAATACAACACTGGGTGCAGCATGGGGCGGAAGCTACGTGAATGACTTCATCGACCGTGGTCGTGTGAAGAAAGTTTACGTCATGTCTGAAGCCAAATACCGTATGTTGCCGGAAGATATTGGAAACTGGTATGTCCGCGGTAGCGATGGACAAATGGTACCGTTCTCCGCGTTCTCTTCCTCGCGTTGGGAATATGGCTCGCCGCGTCTGGAACGCTATAACGGTCTGCCTTCCATGGAAATTCTGGGCCAGGCCGCACCAGGTAAAAGTACGGGTGAAGCTATGGCGATGATGGAGCAACTGGCCAGCAAATTACCATCCGGTATCGGTTATGACTGGACTGGTATGTCCTACCAGGAACGACTGTCTGGCAACCAGGCCCCTGCCCTGTATGCCATTTCACTGATTGTCGTCTTCCTGTGTCTGGCGGCGCTGTATGAGAGCTGGTCAATTCCGTTCTCTGTTATGCTGGTGGTTCCACTGGGGGTTATCGGTGCGTTGCTGGCAGCGACTTTGCGCGGCTTAACCAACGACGTTTACTTCCAGGTAGGCCTGCTCACAACCATTGGGTTGTCGGCGAAGAACGCGATACTTATCGTCGAATTCGCCAAAGACTTGATGGATAAAGAGGGTAAAGGTCTGGTTGAGGCGACGCTGGATGCTGTTCGTATGCGTTTACGTCCGATCCTGATGACGTCACTGGCCTTTATTCTGGGTGTTATGCCGCTGGTTATCAGCTCTGGCGCGGGTAGTGGCGCGCAGAACGCCGTTGGTACAGGTGTAATGGGCGGGATGGTCACTGCAACCGTGTTGGCTATCTTCTTCGTTCCGGTGTTCTTTGTGGTGGTCCGCCGCCGCTTTAGCCGCAAGAATGAAGATGTTGAACACAGCCACCCGGTTGATCATCATTGATTCATTGCTAAAGATAAGGCCGCGCAAGCGGCCTTTTTTTTGAAAAAATCATAAATTGAGCTTATTGTGATTTCGTTTATTTTCTGTAAGGTAAATAAGCGATATAATCCCTGTAGGCTTAAAGGCTATTCTTAAAGAATCCTGAGGTTTCTTATTTACTTTAATAAATATTAAGATTAATCCTAGTCACTCATTGCATTGTAGACTGTTGCCTTTTGTTGCTAAACCTAAACAAGATAACCTGATGATTGCCCGAACAATAAAGAAATTGTTCCATTTCGAATACCTGTATTTATCAGTTAAAGTGTAAAAATGGAACTGCATCATAATTTGCCGTAAATGTAATTTTTCGTGATACGACGATGAAATCTTTTTTAGAGTAGATTATAGTTAAACCATCAGGAGTCGCGGGCAAGTTCCAGGTAGTTTGTTGTATCCATCCCGAAAGGTGTTCGGTTAGTTAAGCCTCTAAGAAGGGGATGCGTTATGGATGAATACTCACCCAAAAGACATGATATCGCACAGCTTAAATTTCTCTGTGAAACCCTGTATCATGACTGTCTTGCAAACCTTGAACAAAGCAACCATGGTTGGGTTAATGACCCGACTTCAGCAACCAGCTTGCAGCTCAATGAACTGATAGAGCATATTGCAACCTTCGCACTTAATTATAAAATTAAGTACAATGAGGACAATAAGCTGATCGCTCAGATTGATGAATACCTGGATGACACTTTTATGTTGTTCAGCAGTTATGGTATTAATACGCAGGATCTACAGAAATGGCGAAAGTCCGGTAATCGGTTGTTTCGCTGTTTTGTCAATGCCACCAGGGCTAATCCTGTAAGTTTGTCTTGTTAAAAATTATTACAATCATAGGTAAGAGTTATGTCCGATAAACCATTAACTAAAACTGATTATTTGATGCGCCTGCGACGCTGCCAGACAATAGACACACTTGAACGCGTTATTGAGAAAAATAAATATGAATTGTCTGACAATGAACTGGCTGTATTTTACTCAGCAGCAGATCATCGTCTTGCTGAATTGACCATGAATAAGCTGTACGACAAGATCCCAACTTCCGTTTGGAAATTCATTCGCTAATTGCTCACGAGGTTAAGTCAGGTATAGCGGTACATTTGTTTGTCTGACTGACCGTTTTCTCGTTTCTAACTATTACTTAACTCTAATCATGTGACAGTGATCACACAGAAGTGTCGGGAACGTTCCCCTTAATTGCATTGCGTTTTAGTGTACTGAGATTAACCATCAGCAAACAGGAAAATGCGCAATGAGTGAGGAAAAGCAAAAGATGATCGCCGGCGAATTGTATCGCCCGGCAGACGATACTTTACGCAA
Source organism: Citrobacter sp. S-77 (assembly GCF_963864895.1). Lineage (NCBI taxonomy): Bacteria > Pseudomonadati > Pseudomonadota > Gammaproteobacteria > Enterobacterales > Enterobacteriaceae > Citrobacter > Citrobacter sp. S-77. Next base: position 949,453 of record NZ_CAWLWU010000002.1, on the reverse strand, counting down.
AGATCGGCTTCGCGCACGCCAACTGATCCATCGATATAATTTCACCGCCCCCGATGAACAACATGAGCGGCAGGCTATTCTGCATGACCTGTTGGGTCAAAGCGAGGGAGCTTATATCGAACCTACATTTCGTTGCGATTACGGCTATAACATCTACCTCGGCAAAGAATTCTATGCCAATTTCGACTGCGTCATGCTTGATGTCTGCCCGATCCATATTGGCAATAACTGTATGCTTGCACCAGGAGTCCATATCTATACCGCAACCCACCCGCTGGATGCCGATGAGCGCAACAGTGGTAAGGAACTGGGAAAACCGGTGACTATCGGGAATAACGTCTGGATAGGTGGGCGAGCCGTGATAAATCCTGGCGTAACTCTGGGTGACAACGTCGTTGTTGCATCAGGTGCCGTAGTAACCAAAAGCGTCCCGGCAAATACCGTAGTTGGGGGTAATCCTGCGCGGGTCATCAAAACGCTGTGAACAGAAATGTAACTGTTATGCTAAATTGTGGTTAATCTGTTACTTTTTTCAGACAGGATCCCCTCTTAAAATAGGCCGATCCCTCCTGATTATTGAAGACATCACGAAGGCAAGAAATGACAGAAATACAGCGCCTGCTTACCGAAACAATCGACGACTTAAATATTCGCGAGAAGCGCGACAACAGACCGCGCTTTAGCATCAGCTTCATTCGCAAACATCCTGGGTTATTTATCGGCATGTATATTGCCTGGTTTGCTACGCTGGCGGTTATGCTGCAATCAGAAACACTGGTCGATTCAGTATGGTTGCTGGTGGTACTGTTCGTAATACTGAATGGTTTTTTCTTTTTTGACGTGGCACCGCGTTATCGCTTTGAGGATATTGACGTACTGGATTTCAGAGTCTGCTATAACGGCGAATGGTACAACACACGTTTTGTTCCATCCTCACTCATCGATACCATACTGCACTCTCCTCGGGTAGATAGTGAGCATAAAGCACAACTGCAAAAAATGATGACACGTAAAGGCGAACTCTCTTTCTACGACATCTTCACCCTGACCCGTGCACAGACCAGTCAGTAATCGCTGATAAAAAAAGTGCGTACCCGAATGGCACGCACTTGAGTCCCAGTGATGTTGGCAAAATAACTAACGTCTTTTCTTCCGACCCTGTACCGCTTTAAATCGCGGATTCGTTTTGCAGATGACGTACAAGCGCCCTTTGCGTTTGACAATCTGGCAGTCAGGATGTCGTTGTTTTGCGCTACGAAGTGAATTGAGTACCTGCATCTTAACCTCGCTTAGCACCAATGAAATGGCCAAAACGTTTCTGGAAACGCGCCGCGCTACCTTCGTTATCGAAGGTTTTTTGTTTTCCGGTATAGTACGGGTGAGACTTAGAAGAGATATCAAGGGTAACGTATGGGTACACCTGGCCCTCAAACTCAATCTCACGTTCTGTTTTAATGGTCGAACCAACCTTAAAGTACTCATTGGCACTGGTGTCGTGAAACACCACGGTACGATAAAAAGGATGGATATCCGGTTTCATGATTACCTCAAATTGTTACGTTATAACATAACTGACAAAATACACCACTCCCGCACATATCTCAACCTGATTTGTACTATGGGTAATTAACAAGATGATAAATGGCCCTAAATATATGATACCCATCGAATAGGTTTTTTGGCTTTCAGATATACTTTCCATACGCTGTGTTAATAAGGACATCACTGTGACAACACGATATCTGATAGGTCTGATGACAGGTGTGCTTATTCTGTCCATCCTTGCGCCTGTTGGTTTAAGCCTGTGGCTGGCGCATCGTCAGGTCGAAACGAAATTCATTGATGAACTTGACTCCTTCACCAACAGGGTCGCTTTACGTACGGAAAGAGTCGGCGATCAGGCGAAAAAAGCATTACGCAAAATTGAAACTTTTCAGGGAGTACCTTGCGGAGAAGAACATTTGCTGGAAATGCGTCGATTGTCATACAGCTACCGTTATATTCAGGAAGTGCTGTATCTCAAGAACAACGTTCCACAATGCTCTTCCCTGGAGAAAAGGAGTCGGGCTGCCGCATTCCCACCGGCAATGAAAATCACGCGTGATGGTTACCAGGCATGGTTAACCACCCAAAACGATTTGGGCATCCAGCGTTTTATGGCGGCATTAGGCAGCGAGCATTATGTTGTGATGATCGATCCCAATTCCTTCATTGACGTCATTCCGTTTGGCTCATGGCCGATTGATGTCGCCATAATTGGCACCACGCGCAAAACGGTCGTCGCCAGTAGCGATAATCTCCCACCAGACATCTTGCATAACCTTCAAATAGATAATGCCATTACGCACTTAGAAAAAAATGGCGTTATCTATAATGCCCGCCCCTTCCCCGAATTAGGCATCACTATCGTAAGCTGGGCATCGACACTGCCTCTGCAAAAAATATGGCACAGACAGGCGCTTATCTGGCTCCCGGCGGGGATTATTATTGGTCTGTTAACTGCCGCATTTATTCTGAGCATTTTTCGTCGCTTACAGTCCCCTCGTCACCAGCTGCAGGAAGCTATCCGTCATCGGGATATTAAAGTTTATTATCAGCCGATTATTTCGCTCAGGACCGGAAAAGTGGTCGGAGCCGAGGCGCTGGCCCGTTGGCCACAGGCTGACGGGAGTTTCCTCTCACCGGAGATTTTCGTCGGACTGGCGGAGCAAACCGGGCTGTCAAAGCAACTTACTCAGTTGATTATTGAAAGCGTATTCGACGATTTGGGTAAATGGCTACACCAGCATCCAGAACAGCATATATCCATCAATCTTGAGTCAGACAACCTGACATCAGAAACCCTCCCAACCCTGTTAAGCCAGAAGGTAAATCACTGGCAGATCAAACCTTCGCAAATCGCCCTGGAACTGACCGAACGCGCATTTGCCGATCCGAAAACCAGTGCACCGTTTATCGCCAGATACCGCCAGGCGGGGCATTCTATTTACATTGATGACTTTGGCACCGGCTACTCCAGCCTAAGTTATTTACAAGATCTGGATGTGGATATTCTGAAGATAGACAAATCGTTCGTGGATGCACTGGAATACAATAACGTGACTCCGCATATTATCGAGATAGCCAAAACGCTGAAGCTGGAAATGGTGGCGGAAGGTATTGAGACCGCAAATCAGGAAAGCTGGTTACGTGATCATGGCGTGCAGTACGGTCAGGGCTGGCTTTACAGCAAAGCTCTGGTGAAACAAGAATTTATATTGTGGGCAGAAAAGCGGCTTTAGCGTGGCGCTGATAAGCGGTTGAGATGGCTGGCGGCACGCCGCACAGCCAGTCACGTCAGTCACGTCAGTCACGTCAGTCACGTCAGTCATCCATAATGGGCGAGAATCCACCGTAGATCATGCGTTTGCCATCAAATGGCATGGACTCACCGAACTCCTTCATACGGGGATCGGACATCATCTTCTGATTCGCCGCGTCACGCACCTCTTTTGAAGGATATTCAATCCAGCTAAATACCACTTCTTCATGATCCTGCGCTTGCACTGCCATGCGAAAATCGGTCAACTTGCCGTCGGGGACATCATCCGCCCAGCACTCCACAACGCGCAATGCACCGAACTCCTTGAAAAGCGGAGCAGCTTTTGCCGCCATCGCGATATACGCCTCCTTGTTTTCAGCGGGTACGGCAACAACAAAACCATCGACATACTTCATGAGAAAAACCTCCGAAGTGTACTGCGCGGCAAGCCGATTCCGACCGCGTCAGTAGAGGTTAAGTTTAGTCGCCCACGAGGGATCATGCCGCAGGCTCATCGCGAACCCGAATACGTGATTGCGGTTGATGCCGAAACCACGGCAGGCAAAGCTGAATTAACGGACCAATAGCCAGCGCATACAATACCGTCCCTATCCCCACGGTCCCACCGAGTAGCCAGCCTGTGAGCAAAACCGACACTTCGATTGCGGTACGAATGGTTCGGACTGACCAGCCAGTACGCGCATGAATACCCGTCATCAGACCATCACGCGGCCCAGCACCAAAACCAGCGCCAATATACAGGCTGGTCGCCAGCGCATTCAGTATCACTGCGGAAACTAACAACCCGCTGCGCGTAAGAAGAGATTCAAATTGCGGAATAACCATCAGCGCCACATCTGCAGCCAGTCCGATCATAATGACATTACTCAGTGTGCCAAACCCCGGGCGCTGACGCAGTGGTATCCACAGCAGGAGCACCAGAACTCCAACGGCAATGATCACCACACCGATATTCATCTTCAGTAAATTCGCCACACCAAGGTGGAAAACGTTCCAGGGGTCGGCCCCTAAATCCGCACGCACAAACATGGCTGTCGACACACCATAAAGCGCCAGCCCTATATACAGTTGAAGTAAACGACGCAGCATACTTTTCCCCTGTCTCCGCTCAGATAACCTTCATCTTCGCTGCAATTGGCACTATGATTAATGTCCAGTTTTCAAAAAGTGGACTGCTATGTCATCTCGCCGCTACGGAAGTCAGTCTCTTCAACGCCTGCTTGGTCACTGGCAGGAAGTCCCTTCGCGGATGCCTCTCTGGCGGCAGCTGGCAGAAGCACTGCGTCTACTGATACTCGATGGTCGGCTGGCACTGGATAGTCGATTGCCCGGCGAACGCGAACTCGCTGCCGTTTTGGAAGTGAGCCGGACAACCATCGCCAGCGCCCTGGCGCAGCTACGTGAAGAAGGGTATCTCGAAAGCCGCCACGGTAGTGGTTCAAGGGTGATCCTACCGGAACATATTCGCCTGGTCCCAACAAGGATGCACACCAGTACAGCGCTCGATCTCTCTACCGCGGCGCTCAGCGCCGGTCCGGAAATTCATCAGGCTTACCAGCAGGCGCTGTTTGCTATGCCGCAACACCTGCTGAGTTCGGGCTATCTGCCGCAGGGATTACCTTCTTTGCGTGAATCCATCGCCCAACATTATTGCGAACGCGGATTACCCACGCAGGCTGATGAGATAATGGTAGTGAATGGTGCGGTCAGCGGATTGGCGTTGATCCTGCGATTGCTCACGGGGCCAGGCGATCGCGTACTGGTTGATCATCCCACGTATCCGCTTGCCATTGCTGCGATTCAGGGTGCATCCTGCCGCCCCGTCGGTGTGTCACTGCCTGAACACGGCTGGGATACAGCCGGTCTGGTCGCCACTATCGCGCAAACTGCCCCGAGAATGGCCTACCTGATGCCAGATTTTCACAATCCAACCGGACGCTGTATGGATGCTGCAACTCGCCAGGTCGTGGCCGATATCGCTGCCAGAACACATACAACACTGGTGGTAGACGAAACCATGGTCAACCTGTGGTACGACGCACCACCGCCACCTCCGCTCGCCGCATACAATCGCGACGCCCCCATCATTCTGCTGGGTTCCGCGGGTAAGAGCTTCTGGGGAGGACTACGTCTGGGCTGGGTTCGCGCATCGTCACGTACTATTGCCGCGCTGGTACAGACCCGCGATACATTTGATCTGGGTTCACCCGTTCTTGAGCAACTCGCCACCGGCTGGCTGTTGGATAACGCAACCTCTTTTCTTCCCGACAGAAGACAGTTGCTCACGACAAGACGTGATTTGTGCCGCGCTCTGATGAGCTCGCATTTCCCGGAGTGGCGTTTTACCCACCCAGAGGGAGGATTATCTTTCTGGGTCGAATTACCTGACACGCTGGCGACATTATTTGCCACTCGTGCAGAAAATGCAGGCATTCAGCTTGGTATCGGAACGCGTTTCGGTCTGGCTGGCGCATTCGATCGCTTCTTACGCATGCCTTTCGCGCTACCGGATGACACAATGCGTTCAGCCTTTAAGACGTTACAACCAATTTGGGATGACCTGCGCTTACAGGCCAGTAGTGGAAAACTACGCAAAATAATCTAAGTAACGAGCCTAAAGGCTCGTTACTTGCCATTGCCCATTAGAGGCAGACAACATTACTGTTGGCGGGGAACCGGGAAGCCTTTCAGGGAGATAATAAAATTATCGCCGTCTTTTTTAATCTTTGCCCCGGCATCACACCAGTCAGAAGCGATACGGAAAAATTCATCACTGCCGACATTCCAGCTCAGGCGAACATGCTTCACATAACCGGAACGCAGCAATTCACAGGCTTCGCCATAATTACAGGCGCTTGAGAGCGGTTGTTGTTTCATTTTTTCTTCTTCAGTAATCTGCGCAATGCTTTGATTTCTTTAGGAGTCAGTGCATCAACCACGGATTCTTCCGTATGCTGGCTGTCAATATCATCCGCGGAGACTCCCGCCTCTTCTACTGCGGAAAATGCAATAAGCAGCAGCTTTTCCGTTGATATACTTAAATTTTCATTATTCACTTCAGCGTAATGGCGAAGTTTTTCTTTTAGCGCTTCTTCAATTTTGACGTTCAATACTGTGGTAGGCATCGTAATAAATCCTTGTGGTCAGCCAAAGCATAGCGGGTACAAGACCCATATCTTTCCGGCGAGATTGAGGCAGTAAAAACATCAAATAACATCCCTGAAACACAGTGACAGCATTTGATGACAATAAAATGACATTACGATGACAAGAAAGAGAAGATTAAGAGAAGGAGATTGCAGTAAAGCAGAATTGGGTGGGGGCCCTGCCAGCTACATCCCGGCACACACGTCATCTGCCTTGGCTGCTTCCTTCCGGACCTGACCTGGTAAACAGAGTAGTGTTGCGGGAGAACCAACAGAGCCCCCATTGAGAGCGTTGTTAACCAACGCGCAGGCGCATTATCACTGCTGCACCCTGTAATTGCAACCCATCCAGCATCGGATGCTGTTTTCTTGCTCAATGAGGCTTCACTCCCTCGCCATTCCGGATTATGCTGGAAGATTATTGCAGGAATAAATGATGGATATACAAGACTCTTTCCCCCAACGCGTCTGGCAAATCGTCGCCTCAATCCCGGAAGGATTTGTCACCACTTATGGTGATGTCGCCCGGCTCGCCGGTTCACCGCGAGCAGCGCGCCAGGTGGGAGGTGTGCTAAAGAGACTCCCGGAAGGCAGCACCCTGCCCTGGTATCGAGTTGTCAATCGCCATGGCGCAATATCCCTGACCGGTCCCGATCTACAACGACAGCGTCAGGCATTGCTGGCGGAAGGTGTGGTGGTTTCAGGTAGCGGGCAAATCGATTTGCAACGGTATCGCTGGGTGTATTAACCCTCTCCTGACGGAGAGGGTTATAAACTGCATTAATACTGCGTGGGAGCAGGAACGGCAGAAGAAGGATTCACCTGGGTCGGAGAAGTCGAAGGAACCGTAGTCGCTGCCCCGCCACCTGCCTGCACCGGTACTTCCGTATGCTGAACAGGAACCAGCGTCAGATCGGCTTTAGTTCCGCCCTGATTGATGACTGGTTGAACAGTATCGGTAATAAAGACCAGCTTATCATTCACCATGATAGCCGCACTCAGCAGGATGCGTGCATTGGGCTGAATATCTGCCGGGTTAAACGGGAGCACGAAGCTGAATGGCGCTTGCTTGCCCTCGGTTCGAACCGCTTTTTGTGACAGCACTTTTGACGGAGCATCGGCCAGTGAAGCATCCGACAGCGTGACGGTCAGCACAGCATCCGGTGGCAAAGCGACTTTCTGGCGGATCCAAACTGTACCAGAAACATTCGGCTGTTGAATTTTTGACTGTGTGTCAGCAATTGACGTATTAGGGCTTGGCGCAGGTGTCTGAATATCTGCACTTTTATCAGCACAGGCCGCCAGCGCGACCGCAACCGCTAAACCACTTACCATGTGCACGAGTTTCATTAAATTCTCCTTATCATCTATGCACCAGCGAGAACTTTCCCCGCCAGAAGAGTGGTTAACAAAAACATAACGTGACTAAGTGTGGCACAAATCAGCTATTTTTGCCTGTAATAGACCTGTTATTCAGACAATTGCACCCATCGGACCACTTTCAAAATTGCGTTATACTCTGCCTACCTCGCTGCGACATCGATATCACCTGGAGAGCACGTATGAGTCTGGCACTGAAAAATTTGCTGACATTGTTGAATCTGGAAAAAATTGAAGAAGGACTCTTTCGGGGCCAAAGTGAAGACTTAGGGTTGCGTCAGGTTTTTGGGGGACAGGTCGTCGGCCAGGCGCTGTACGCCGCAAAAGAGACCGTGCCGGAAGAACGTCTGGTGCACTCTTTCCATAGCTACTTTTTACGCCCGGGAGATAGCCAAAAACCGATAATCTACGATGTAGAAGTTCTGCGCGATGGTAACAGCTTCAGCGCTCGCCGCATTGCCGCTATTCAGAACGGGAAACCCATTTTTTATATGACCGCCTCTTTTCAGGCGCCGGAAGAGGGGTTTGAACATCAAAAAACCATGCCTGCCGCACCGGGCCCAGAAGAGCTGAAATCGGAAACGGAAATTGCCCGCTCTGTGGCTCATCTGCTGCCGCCGCTGTTGAAAGAAAAGTTTATCAACGACCGTCCGCTGGAGGTTCGTCCAGTAGAGTTTCATAACCCGTTAAAAGGTCATGTTGCCGAACCAACCCGTCAGGTGTGGATCCGTGCCAACGGCACGCTGCAGGACGATTTGCGCGTACATCAATACCTCCTTGGCTACGCTTCTGATCTGAATTTCCTGCCCGTTGCGCTGCAACCGTACGGTATTGGTTTCCTGGAGAAAGGTATTCAAATAGCCACTATCGACCATTCGATGTGGTTCCATCGTCCTTTCAATATCAATGAATGGTTGCTGTATAACGTGGAGAGCACTTCCGCCTCCGGAGCCAGGGGCTTTGTTCGTGGGGAGTTTTATACTCAGGACGGCGTGCTGGTAGCTTCTACCGTACAGGAAGGGGTCATGCGTAACCGTAATTAATAAATGCCGGTTTCGGCCTACAAGCATACTCTTTGTAGGCCGAAACCAGCAGTCGAGGGATCACGCGTTGTAGGCGTTTTCACCGTGGCTGTTAACATCCAGCCCTTCACGCTCCTGCTCTTCCGGTACACGCAGCCCCACGGTCATATCTGCCAGCTTATAACCGATGAACGCTACCACGCCGGACCAGACGATGGTAATCGCTACACTTTCCAGTTGAACCAGTAGCTGATGCCCCATTGTAACGCCTTCAACAAAGCCCACTCCCCCCAGCGAGCTGGCTGCAAATACCCCGGTCAGGATACAGCCAACAATGCCGCAGACACCGTGGACACCGAACACGTCACAGGGGTCATCGACACGCAGAAAACGTTTCAGCATCGTCACCCCCCACAAGCCAGCCAGACCGGCAATGACTCCGATGATCAGCGCACCACCAACTCCGATATAGCCACAGGCAGGCGTCACGCCAACCAGACCTGCAATAGCACCGGAGCATGCACCTAATAAAGATGGTTTGCCACGCAATGCCCACTCACCGAAGATCCACCCCAGGATGGCAGCAGCAGTGGCAACAACGGTATTCACAAATGCCAGCGCAGCGATTTCATTTGCCGTTCCTGCAGAACCGGCATTAAAACCAAACCAGCCGATATAGAGGATAGCGGTACCGGTAAAGACCATTGGCAGGTTATGCGGTTTAAAGGCTTCTTTGCCAAACCCAACACGTTTGCCAATCAGATAAGCCCCAACTAAACCGGCAATCGCCGCGTTAATATGTACAACCGTTCCGCCAGCAAAATCCAGAGCGCCATGGGAAGCCAGCAGTCCACCGCCCCATACCATATGCGCGATAGGGATGTAGGAAAGCGTTAGCCACACCACCACAAAAATAAGTACCGCAGAGAAGCGGATTCGTTCAGCCAGTGCACCAACGATAAGCCCAACGGTAATGCAGGCGAACGAGCCCTGGAAAGCAACGTGGATATACTGATAGAAACTCCCCGTAACCGCCGTCAGCGCGATGCTTTTCAGCATTACCCAGTTGAAGTTACCGAAGAAATTATTCCCCTCGCCAAAAGCCAGCGAGTAGCCATAAACAACCCATAAAATGCAGACCAGCGCGAACGTCACTGTGACCTGAGTCAGCATCGATAAGACGTTCTTACCGCGAATCAAACCGCCGTAGAACAGCGCGATGCCCGGAATGGTCATAAACAGCACCAATGCGGTGCAAATCATCATAAAGGCATTATCGGCTTTATCTGCGACTGCCGGTGCCGCCATCGCCAGCCCCGGCAGCAACGCCAGTGAAGCAATACCCGTTTTCATCGTTGCTATCTTCATTTTTTGGTTTCCTATCACTGTGTGCCAGAAGTTACAGTGCGGCTTCGTCGGCTTCGCCGGTACGAATGCGAATCACACGTTGCAGCTCGGCGACGAATATTTTGCCGTCGCCAATTTTTCCGGTGTAGGCCGCCTTACTGATGACATCAATAACTTCATCAAGCTGGTCGTCGGCAATTGCCACATCAATCTTCACCTTCGGTAAAAAATTGACGCTGTATTCGGCCCCCCGGTACAACTCGGCATGGCCTTTCTGTCGTCCAAAGCCCTTCACTTCGGTGACGGTCAGCCCCTGAATACCAATAGACGACAGTGCTTCACGGACGTCTTCCAGTTTGAACGGTTTGATTACCACGGTAACCAGCTTCATAGATCCCCTCCAGTCAGAATTCAGTAGTGGCTGCAGATACACGGGATGAATATTGCAAGGGGTGTGCCAGGAATCGAAAAAACAGAAATGGACCGTTATTTAGTGCAGAAAACAGGGGATCGAGTTGAAAGGCTGAAACGTGATGTACATCAGAAACAATAAATGGAAAGAAAAACGCACCATGACAGTGCATGATGCGTTATTTTTTTGCACCAACAGCGTTGGCTACAGCGAAGCTGGTGCATCAGGCGATAAGCGAGTCCTCTTGCGCGCTGGCCGCCAGCTCTTCACCGGCTAACTGCAGTTGATACATCTGCCAGTATCGCCCTTGCGCCGCCAGTAATTGCTGATGCGTACCGCGTTCAACGGCCTGACCACGGTGCAGCACCAGAATAGTGTCTGCATCCACAATCGTTGATAACCGGTGCGCAATCACCACCAGCGTAGTGTGTTCACGTACCGCCGCCAGCGCCTGCTGAATTGCCTGTTCCGTTCCCGAGTCAATACTGGCGGTGGCTTCATCCAGGATCAGTACCTGCGGCGTTTCAACCAGTACCCGCGCCAGCGCTAACAGCTGTTTCTGCCCGACGGACAAATTATTCCCTTGCTCACCCAGTCGGGTGTGAATGCCATCACTCAGGCCACGAGCCAGTTCCGCCAGTTGCACGGTCTCAAGTGCCTGCCAGACCCTATCTTCTGAAATATCACGCCCCAGCGTGACGTTAGCCAGAAAGGTATCTGCCATCACCACCGGATCCTGTTGCACCATCGCTACACCCTGACGCAGGACGTCATGACTCAATGAGGAGAGAGGCCGTCCATCAAGACGGATTTCCCCTTGAGTCAGCGGGTAGTAGCCCATCAGCAGGCTGGCGAGCGTACTCTTGCCGCTTCCGGTATGTCCGACCAGTGCCACAAAACTGCGCGAAGGAACAGACAGGTTGATATTTTGCAGGACCAGATTGTCATCGCGATAAGCAAATGACACATTATCAACCTCAATATTTCCACTCCTCAGAGGCTGCTCATCCTTGCCATATTGCTGGCGCGGCCCATCCATCAGTTCAAAAACACGTTCACCGGCGACAACTGCTTGTTGCAGCATCGATTGCTGAGTCGTCAGCTCGATCAGAGGTTCGTTCAGACGCCCGAGATAACTGATAAACGCATACAGAACCCCGACTTCAATTGTGCTGCCAGACGTGAAGCTGAACAGCATTAATAAGCCACAAAGGATCAGCGCAGAAAAAAGGCTAAGCAACGGTCGTAATAAAAAACCGTCCAGTCGCAGGGTCTGCATTCGCGCCATATAGTGCGAACGGCTGGCCTCGCCCATTCTTTCACCAAAGCGCGCCTGCTGGCGGAACTGCTGGATCACGCTCATACCGTTAATGACTTCGTTAAAGCCATCGTTAATGTCCGCCAGATAGGCGCGAACGCGGCGCACAATAGGTGTGCTGTAACGCTGATAGATCACCATCACCACCAGCACAGCGGGGAAAATAGCCATTGCCACCAGCGCCATACGCCATTCCAGACTGAACATTGCCACCAGCATAGCGCCAATTAAGGCGGCACTGCGCAGAACCGTCGCCACTACCGTCACGTACAGGTCGCGAATAACTTCAGTGTCGTTGGTTACGCGGGAGATAAGCTGCCCGACTGGCTGGGTGTCAAATTCGCTCAGTGGCTGGCGCAACGCGGCATCCATAACATCCGTACGTAGCTGCTGCACCACACCGACAGCGGCCTGGTTAAACAACAGCGACTGCGCGTAGTGCAAACCCGCAGCCAGCAGTTGCAGACCTATGTAAGCCGCGACCAACCCGGCGACCATCGCTAACGGCAGGTTGTTTTTCGCCACCATGTTATCGATGAAATAGCTAATCAACAGCGGACCACTGACTTCGGCCGCCGCGGCTACCCACAGCATGACCACCGCAATGGCCAGCGGTTTTCGCCACGGTGATCCATACACCAGCAGCCTTTTCAGGGTCGGCCATAATTGCCCAAAGCTACGCATTAGCCGCCTCCTCATTTATTTCCGGGGCGTCAGACAGCGCCGCTTCCAGCTGTTGATAACGGTACATATCACGATACCAGCCAGGTTGCTGCACCAAATAATCATGTTCTCCACGCTGGGTAATATGTCCATGCTGCATCACAATGATCTCGCTGGCTTCCGTCAAAGCAGACAGGCGGTGAGCGCTGATAATAACGGTTCTCCCTTCGCCCCACTGCCGCAGGTTGTGCAGGATCTGATGCTCAGTACGACCATCTACCGCCGACAGGGCATCGTCCAGAATCAGGATTTCCGCATTGAGCAGCAACGCGCGGGCGATGGAAATACGCTGTTTTTGCCCACCTGACAGCATAACGCCACGCTCACCGACCTCGGTGTCATACCCCTGGGGAAGACGTAAAATATCCTCGTGTACGCTGGCTAAGCGCGCCACATGTTCAATCTCGTCCTGCGTCGCCTGCGGGCGTCCAAGAGCAATGTTGTTGGCGACCGTATCCGAAAACAAAAATGGTGTCTGACTAACAACTGCCAGCCGACTGCGCCAGCTATCAAGCTGTAAGCGCGTTAACGGAATATCATGAAAACGCACATCGCCCTGCGTAATATCGAAGTGGCGCTGGATCAGCGCCAGAATGGTACTTTTTCCTGCACCTGTCGGACCACAGATACCCAGCATCTGCCCAGGCTTAAGCTGAAAGCTGACGTTTTCAAGAGTTGGGTGAGTCATTAACGGATAGCTGAATTCGCGGATCGCTACCGACAATTCTCCACGACCTTCCGGCACCGACTCCACGCCATCATCTACCACAGGAGCTTCGGCAAGCATGGCACGAATGCGGCTGTACGCAGCGCTACCGCGCTCGACGATGTTAAACATCCACGCCAGCGCCAGCATTGGCCAAATCATCAAACCGAGATACATCATAAAACTGGTCAACTGACCTAGCGTCAGCGATCCGTGAACCACCATCCAGCTTCCGCCGCCAATTGCCAGCAGGTTCGCCATGCCAATAGCGATATAAATTGTTGGGTCAAAGCGGGCATCAATACGCGCAACGCGCATATTTTTCTTCCCGGTATCTTCGGCGTCTGCCGCAAATAAGGCCGACTGACGGTCTTCCAGGCCAAAGGCTTTAATCATGCGAATGCTGGTCAGGCTCTCCTGAGTACGATCGTTAAGGCTGGAGAATGCCGCCTGCGCCAGTTTAAAGCGGTTATGCAACCTATCGCCGTAACGTTTAATCATCAGTGCCATCACCGGCATCGGCAATAAGGCGATTAGCGTAAGCTGCCAGCTAATTTGCGTCGACATCACGATCAATACCGCACATCCCATCACCAGTGAGTCCACCAACGTCAGTACACCTTCCCCGGCAGCAAACACCACCCGGTCGACATCGTTAGTGGCGCGCGCCATCAGATCACCCGTGCGATGGCGCAGATAAAACTCAGGATGCTGGCGGCTAAGCTGGCGGTAATAATCTTCCCGCAGCTCGACAGCAAGTTGATAGGAAGCACCAAACAGCAGCACGCGCCAGACATAGCGCAGCAAATAGACCACCACAGCAATCAGAGCAATCGTGCCGATCCACAAGAGCACTTGTTCAGTCGTGAACTGCTGAGTGCTGACGCCATCCACAATAATACCCACAACTTTTGGTGGAATAAGCTGAAGGATAGCGATGATGATAAGCAAGGCCACTGCCCCGAGGTAGCGACGCCACTCCCGACGAAAGTACCAGCTTAATTGAGCAAATAATCGCACGCGTTATGTCCTGACTTGATTTTCGGCAATGACCGCCGGAAGAATTATTCAATAGGTAGAGCAGTAGTATATTTAATCTGTTCCATGGCAAAGCTTGAGGTAACGTCCGATAGCCCCGGTACGCTGTTCACCAGGCGCTTGTAGAAATCATCATAACGTTTCATATCGGCGACCTGAACCCGCATCAGGTAGTCGTACTCCCCCGCCATACGCCAGAAACCCAGTACCTCCGGCATGCCGGTGACTTCAGTGACAAAGCGGCAATACCATTCACTGCTGTGATGCTGGGTCTTAATCAACACAAATGCGGTTAAACCCAGCCCCAGTTTTTCCGGATCCAGTAGCGCGACTTTACCGAGGAGTACGCCGTCATCCTCCAGCCTCTTGAGTCGCTTCCAGCAGGGAGTGGTGGTCAGATTAACGGCATCCGCCAATGCCTGCAAAGAAAGGGTGCAGTCCTGTTGCAGTAAGCCGAGCAGCTTACGGTCAATTTTGTCTAACATATCCACTCCACAGAGAAGAATTTTCTCCTTACATTCTATTTTAAAGGCTAAATGGCAACAATTTTTTCCGTGCTTTTCGCTAATCTAGGCACAAAATGACAAATGGATATTAATGATGAATAGATCCTGGGTTAAAAACGCCATTAATGAAATCAATGCGGATTATCAGCGCTCCGCAGATACGCATCTCATTCGCCTGTCACTCCCGGCGTTTCCAGGTATTCAGCTCTACCTGAAAGATGAGAGTACGCATCCAACTGGCAGCCTGAAGCATCGACTGGCGCGTTCATTGTTCCTGTACGGATTGTGTAATGGCTGGATCAAAGAAGGCACCACCATTATTGAATCGTCTTCGGGGTCAACGGCGGTTTCAGAAGCCTATTTCGCCCGGCTGTTAGGACTGCCGTTTATTGCCGTTATGCCTTCCTGTACGGCAAAACGTAAAATTGAACAGATTGAGTTTTACGGCGGCCGTTGTCATTTTGTGGAAAGCGCCTGCGAAATTTATGCTGCGTCCGAGCAACTGGCACGTGAACTAAACGGTCATTACATGGATCAATTCACCTACGCCGAACGCGCTACCGACTGGCGTGGCAATAACAACATTGCCGACAGCATCTTCCGCCAGATGGAATGTGAACCCAACCCCGTTCCCAGACATATCGTGATGAGCGCCGGAACCGGTGGTACATCAGCAACGATAGGCCGCTATATTCGCTGCCAGGGTTATGACACTCATCTGATGGTAGTTGACCCGGAAAACTCTGTCTTTCTGCCATACTGGCAGGATCGTGATGCCACGTTACGCAGCCCTGTGGGAAGTAAAATTGAGGGTATCGGTCGCCCGCGCGTAGAACCGTCTTTCATTCCCGATGTCGTCGATGAAATGCTGCGCGTACCGGATGCAGCCAGCGTTGCCACTGCACATTGGCTGGAAACACAGTTGGGCCGAAAAGTCGGTGCCTCAACAGGAACCAATATGTGGGGAACGTTACAACTTGCCGCCCGCATGCGCGATGCAGGAGAAACTGGCTCGTTGGTGACGCTTCTGTGCGACAGCGGCGAACGCTATCTTGAGACTTACTACAACCCGCAATGGGTCAGTGTGCATATCGGTGATTTAGCGCCATGGAAAGCGGAAATATCCCGGTTACTGAATATCGACTAAAGCAGATAAAAAAAAGCCAGACCTAAAGGTCTGGCTTGCTGGAAGGGATCTCTCATTCGGGGGAATAAGGTAGATGCGGATTATCCAGCCAATGCGTCAAAAAGTGAGATACAGCCTGATTGCGGCAATGCCCAATCACCGATAAATGAGGAAGTTCAGCAATCAATTGCGGCATGGCGTTCCCCATAATCAGCCCGCGCCCGACGCTGCCCAACATTTCACGATCGTTCATGGCGTCACCAAATGCCATGCACTCTGCCATCGAAAAACCTAAATGATCACTCAACACCGCCAGCGCGGAGCCTTTATTGCAGCCCAGCGGCAGAACCTCCAGACAATCTACGGCGGAAAAACAGAGATTTGCCTGCTCGCCCAGCACCTCATTTAATTGAATACGCAGGCGGATGAGATCGTCATGATCGCCGCAGAAACAGATCTTCGTTACCTGATGGGCCGGAATTCGTTTCACATCAACTATCTGATAGCGAAATCCACTGTATACATGCGCTTTCAGGATCGACGGGATCTCTTGTCCGGTAAACCAGCCGTTATCGTTGAAGACATGCATGCTGGCCTGCGTATCCCACACATGATGCAGGAGAATATCAGCCACAGCGGGGTTCAGATCCTGACGGTGAAGTACATCGCCTTCCAGCGAATGAATGCGCGTCCCGTTGCCCGTTATCAAAAAGGCATCCAGCGAGATCGTACCTAAAATATGGCGCATCTCAAGGACATGGCGACCGGTGGCAAACGTCAGAGTGATATCGCGTTCACGCAGGCGTGCCAACGTTGAGAGCGTTTCATCACCTAAATGGTGATTCGGCATCAAAAGGGTGCCATCCATATCAAACGCAGCCAGACGAGCCATTTCTTTCTCCACACTGTGACGCAGTTAACTTGTGGTTCAGTATCACCTGAGATATACGGAAGTAATAGTGAATAGATAAAACAAATTGTTCCGGGTTTCTTTAAACAACATCATTCGAGAAGCATCGAGGCGGCAAGTGAAGGAATTCCCAGGAACATATATTCCAGTATGTGACAGGGGCGGAGCAGATTTGAACTCTACCTGTAGCGGCCCCTTAAGGGGCGGGTAATGTGCAGCCAACAAAGAGGCAGCTTGAATGATGAAGTATAAATGCGACTTTTAAATCGCCTGAACCAGTACCAACGCCTCTGGCAGCCGTCGAGCGGAGAACCCCAGTCGGTCACCGTTGGCGAACTGGCTGAGCGATGTTTTTGCAGCGAGCGCCATGCAAGAACGTTACTGAAACAGGCGCAGCATGCCGGGTGGCTGATATGGGAAGCACAGCCCGGGCGCGGAAAACGGGGCCTGTTGCGCTTTTTGGTAACACCCGACTCACTGCGCAACACGATGATGGAACAGGCACTACAAAAGGGAGAACAACTCAGCGTACTGGAACTGGCCCAGCTGGCTCCCGGAGAGTTAAGAACTCTGCTGCAACCGTTTATGGGGGGGCAGTGGCAAAACGATACGCCGACATTGCGTATCCCCTATTACCGCCAGCTTGATCCGCTACATCCAGGCTTTCTCCCCGGTCGTGCTGAACAACACCTCGCCGGGCAGATATTCTCTGGCTTGACCCGCTTTGATAGTTATACCCAACGCCCCTGTGGAGATTTAGCTCATCACTGGGATATCTCCGCCGACGGCCTGCGCTGGGATTTCTACATTCGCTCCACGCTGTACTGGCATAATGGTGATGCGGTAAATACTGCACAGCTACATCAGCGCCTGTTAATGCTGCTCGAACTTCCTGCGCTCAATAAATTGTTTATCAGCATTAAACGCATTGAAGTAACGCATCCTCAATGCCTGACCTTTATTCTCCATCGCCCTGATTTCTGGCTGGCGCACCGTCTGGCAAGCTACAGCAGCCACCTTGCCCATCCTGAACAGCCACTCGTCGGCACCGGTCCGTTCCGGCTGACGCTGTTTACACCCGATCTGGTACGCATAGAGAGCCATGAGCACTATCATCTAAACCATCCGTTGCTGAAAGCTATTGAATACTGGATCACCCCGCAACTTTTCGCCCAGGACCTGGGTACCAGCTGTCGTCATCCGGTGCAAATTGCGATTGGTAAACCTGACGAGCTTGCCATGCTAAGTCAGGTTAGCAGCGGGATCAGCCTCGGATTTTGCTATTTGACGCTGCGGAAAAGTTCTCGTCTGAACACGCTCCAGGCTCGCCGGTTGGTCAATATCATTCATCGTTCTTCCCTGCTACAAACTCTTGATGTGGATGAAAATCTCATTACCCCAAGCAATGCGCTGTTGCCCGGGTGGACCATCCCACAATGGGATAACCTGGACGAAGTACCACTGCCGGAAAAACTGACATTGGCCTATCACCTTCCGGTTGAACTGCACGCTATGGCCGAACAGCTTCGCCAGGCGCTGGCAATACTGGGCTGTGAATTAACGCTGATTTTTCATAATGCGAAGAACTGGGATGGCGACCATCCTCTGGCCCAGGCCGACCTGATGATGGGTGACAGGCTAATTGGCGAGGCGCCAGAATATACCCTCGAACAGTGGTTGCGCTGCGATCAGCTATGGCCGCATGTTTTGGACGCTCCAGCGTTCTCCCATCTGCAAGCGACGCTGGATGCACTGCAAATTCAGGCTGATGAGGGCCATCGACACGCGGCTTTACAACAGGTTTTCGCCAGCCTTATGAATGACGCCACTCTAACGCCGCTGTTCAATTATCACTATCGCATTAGCGCTCCACCAGGCGTAAATGGCGTACGCCTGAACCCACGAGGCTGGTTTGAGTTCGCCGAGGCCTGGCTCCCACCCCCTTCAGCGTGAAGAAGCTGGTCGGCGCCGCGCCCAGGCGCTACCATAGGATTTTTGTTATTTGTCAGGAAAAGCCATGAAACGTGCCGTTGTAGTATTTAGTGGAGGTCAGGACTCCACCACTTGTCTGGCGCAAGCGCTGCATCAGTATGATGAAGTGCACTGCGTGACCTTTGATTATGGTCAGCGCCATCGCGCTGAGATTGATGTCGCACGTGACCTGGCCTTAAAACTTGGTGCCCGTGCACACAAAGTCCTTGATGTCACGCTGCTCAGCGAACTGGCTGTCAGTAGTCTGACCCGGGATAATATTCCGGTTCCGGATTATGAACCGGATGCTGACGGCATCCCCAATACCTTTGTGCCAGGGCGCAATATTCTGTTTTTAACGCTGGCGGCTATTTATGCTTACCAGGTGAAAGCGGAGGCTGTCATTACCGGCGTCTGCGAAACCGATTTCTCCGGTTATCCGGATTGTCGCGATGAATTTGTCAAAGCGCTGAACCATGCCGTTAGTCTGGGGATGGCAAAAGACATCCGCTTTGAAACCCCGCTGATGTGGATTGATAAAGCTGAAACCTGGGCGCTGGCCGATTACTGGGGCAAGCTGGATCTGGTGCGTAATGAGACACTGACCTGCTACAACGGAATTAAGGGCGACGGTTGTGGTCATTGTGCCGCCTGTAATCTGCGCGCTAACGGTCTGAACCATTATCTGGCGGATAAATCCGAGATTATGGCTGCAATGAAGCGCAAGACCGGGTTAAAGTAATTTTTGAATTGAGCCGGATTGCGGCATAACCGCCTAATCCGGCTTACAAATAATGAACTTCTGGGCCTGATAAGAAAAACGCCATCAGGCAACCGACAATTACTGCACCATCTGCTCCAGCTTTTCTCGCAACTCTCCTTCCAGCGGTAGCGCTTTCTGAGTTTTCAAATCAATGCAGACAAAAGTAATTAACGCATCGGCTACGACCTGCCCTTCCGGCTCCAGAGTGATTGTCTGGTTTAAAACTCCACTTTTTCCGTTTAACTGTTGTACCTGGCTGGTTATGGTCAGCAGATCGCTCAGCACAGCAGGACGCCGGTAGTTAATATTGATGTTAACCACCACAAAAGCGATGTTGTGTGCGGTCATCCACTGAAAGCTATCACTGTTTTCAAGACCGTCCCAGCGGGCTTCTTCCAGAAACTCAAGATAACGGGCATTGTTGACGTGCTGATAGACATCGAGATGATAACCACGGACTTTAATCTGTGTTTGCATAGCGCGGGAACCCTAATTTTTTTATAAGAACATACTCTAAGGATTTCGAGTTGCAGGACAAAACACGCTGTGTTTTGAACAGCGCTTGCGCTGGCCCCTAAGAGGGAGGTCGCAGACCGAGTAACTCAGCAAGCGTATAATTCGGGCAAGTGAGCGTAACCAACGCATCTACAGCTTGAAATGCGACGAGTATAGAGGTCATAACTGGTATGACCTCTATAGTCTGGCAAATTTTTGCCACTGCGCAAGTTATTAAAGTGTTAAAAATGCCAGATTACGTTCCACCAGTGAACTTCCCATTCCCGGCACCTGCTTTAAATCATCGACGGTTTTAAACGGTCCGTACTCCTCCCGATAACTGACTATCGCCTGCGCCTTCTTCAATCCCACACCATTCATAACCCGCGCTAAATCCTCCGCAGAGGCTGTATTGATACTTACCCTGGTGCCTTCATCATCGCTGGATTTTGCCGGTGCAGTTGCTTTTCCATGCGCCGCACCAGAGGTATCTGCTTTGGTCTGGGTCATCTGACTGTTTGCGACAGGTTCCGCCGCCAGCGCACTTTGTGTCATACCCACACAAGTCAACGAAAGGGTAATAAGCAGTGCTTTGATTCCATGTTTCATACTGTTTGCTCCTTGTTTGTTAACAGTAGAGTCACGATAGCGAGGTGAAGAACAGCAGACAAATAGCAAATATCAGAAATGGAAAAGGCCGCGAAAGCGGCCTTTGGGGAATACAACTTTTTGCAATTTTTTGCGAAGAGCCTCGGTTACTGCTGCTGTTCCAGCGCATCACCGACTTTAATTTTTGCAGCTTTACGCAGGTTGCTCATCAGCGCTTCGAAGACAATCTGTGCGTTATTCTGGGTAATCCCCTGAACCATCGCTTTCTTCTGCTGCTCAGGCATAGAACCCGCTTTCACTTCTTCCAGCGCCAGCAGAACTACATTGCCCTGCATATCGTTCGCCACACCGTAGCTCGGCTTGTCTTTCGCTGGCAGCCCCAGGCCAAATGCAGCCTGACTCACGGGATCCTGGCCAGTTCGGCTCAGCGTCTTCTCTTCGCCGAAGCTAAGACCGGCTGCTTTCATTGCTTCATCACCTTTACCGGCTTTCAGCTCAGTCAGCAGTTTGTCTGCATCCAGTTTCGCCTGTTGCTCAGCTTTATTATGCTTAACGAGCGCGATGACCTGCTCTTTCACATCCGCCAGTGGCTTAACAGCCTCTGCTTTATGCTCCGCAATACGCAGCACAAACGCACGATCGCCATCCACTGTGATGATGTCAGAATTACTGCCCGGAGAACCATTCTCACCAATCAGACCACCGTTAAAAATGATGTCAGAGACAGGTTTGAAATTCAGCTCTTCCGGCAGGGTGTCACGGCTAAACCAGCCCGTTTCGACCGCTTTCATGCCAGCAGCCTGCTCAGCCCCCGCCAGGGATTCGTTATCGTTACTTGCAGCATCGCTCACTTTCTGTTGCAACGCATAGTAAGCATCCAGCGCTTTTTCCTGCTTCACTTTCGCCGCGATATCATCACGCGCTTCGCTCAGAGGTTTAACCTGTGCTGGCTGGATATCGTCCAGGCGGGCAACGAGGAAACCAACCGAAGATTTGATCACACCTGACAGCTGACCTTTTTCTTTCAGGCCAGCATTTTTCAACTCATCCGGCGTAGTAGATTCTTCCAGCCATCCCATATCACCGCCGTTACGGGCAGAGATAATGTCGGCGGATTTTTCTTTGGCCAGAGCGGCAAAATCACCGCCTTTGTTCAGCGCATCCAGTACCGCTTTGGCTTCATCTTCCGTTTTAGTCTGAATGATGCTGTAACGGCTACGCTGAGGTTGGGTGAACTGATCCTGATGCTGGTCATAGTAAGACTGAATATCAGCATCGCTGGCTGTTTCCTGCATTGCTGCAGCATCCAGCTTGATGTAACTCACACGGAACTGCTCCGGCGTCATAAAGCGATTTTTATTCTGCTCGTAGTAGCTGGCTACTTCCTGGTCGGTCACCGATTGCTTCGCAGCAAGGGCGTTGACGTCAATCGTCGCTTCACGCACGACACGTTGTTGTGCGACCAGCGCCGCCAGCTCATCCGTTTCACCTTTCAGCATGAAATCTGTCCCGGCAACGCCGTTGATCAGTTGCTGCGTGGTGAGCTGGTTACGCAGTGCCTGAGCATACTGGTCTGCAGTCATCCCCATCTGATTCACAATCGCGTTGTAGCGGTTGTTATCAAATTTGCCATCAACCTGGAAAGCAGGAGTAGCAAAAATAGCCTGTTTAACCTGCTCGTCGCTGATGCTGAGCTTAAGCTCACGGGAGTACTGATCCAGTAGAGCCTCGTCCACAAGACGATTCAACACCTGCTGACGCAGCGTTTTCATGTAGCCTTCGTTTGCCGCCAGTTCAGAGTACTGATCGCCCAACTGCTGCTGCATGCGATTACGTTCGCTGTTAAACGCATTCTCAAACTGCCCGCGGCTAATTTCCTGGCCATTCACTTTTGCGGCGTAGTTGTTGCTTCCGCCAATCAGGTAACCACTCACGCCGGTCAAAATGAACGACACGATAATGATACCGAAAATAATCTTGAGCACGAGACTGTTAGCAGCCGTGCGTAAGCTGTCCATCATGGTGTAACCACACTCCGCTGTAGGTGACTGTATACCTCACGCAGCATAGCGTTTTCTGAACGCTGCGCGGAAAGGTCTATTGTGACAAGAAACAGGGGCAATTGTCAGCCCACAACACGTAGAAAGTCCCGGAATGGGAAATAAAAAAGGCACATCAGTTGATGCGCCCTTGTACTTTGTCACATCCCCAAGGGGATCACTCTTAGTTTACCGCGTCTTTCAGTGCTTTACCTGCACGGAAACCCGGTACTTTTGCCGCGGCGATGGTGATCTCTTTACCAGTTTGCGGGTTGCGACCAGTACGGGCAGCACGCTCTTTAACGGCAAAAGTACCAAAACCTACCAGCGCTACGTCATCACCCTCTTTCAGAGATTCGGTAACAGAAGCAATAATTGCATCTAACGCACGGCCAGCCGCAGCTTTAGAGATATCAGCCCCTGCAGCAATTTTGTCGATCAGTTGAGATTTATTCACTCTTCTCTTCCTCTTTATAATTTATATCGCACCTGAATCCTTCAAAGTGCGAACGCGCAGCAGTTATATCAGGCCTGCCATGCCCTTACAACACCCGTTAATGATGGCAGACCTAATCCGTCATCTAAATTAGCTATACAAAAAAAGGCTGGCAAGTCCGAAATGACCTGCCAGCCCTGTTTTTATTAGTGCTCTTTGCGCGAGGTCACTATTTTGCCGCTACAACCTGCATTCCAGACGGTTCATTTTGCAGTGCGAGAGTCAGAACTTCCTCAATGCGTTTCACCGGATGGATGTCCAGATCGGCAATTACGTTGTCCGGAATCTCTTCCAGGTCACGTTTGTTTTCATCTGGAATTAAGACCGTTTTGATGCCGCCACGGTGTGCTGCCAGCAATTTTTCTTTCAAACCACCGATAGGCAGAACCTGACCACGCAGAGTGATCTCGCCGGTCATTGCTACATCTGCACGCACCGGGTTACCAGTCAGACAAGACACCAGCGCAGTACACATGGCAATACCCGCACTCGGACCATCTTTCGGTGTTGCCCCTTCAGGTACGTGGACGTGGATGTCGCGTTTTTCGTAAAAATCCGGATTAATGCCCAGTTTTTCCGCACGCGCACGAACCACGGTCAGCGCTGCCTGAATGGATTCCTGCATCACTTCACCCAGAGAACCGGTGTAGGTCAGCTTGCCTTTACCCGGTACACAAGCGGTTTCAATGGTCAGCAGATCGCCACCTACTTCCGTCCATGCCAGCCCCGTAACCTGACCAACGCGGTTTTCGTTGTCCGCACGGCCGTAGTCAAAGCGCTGTACCCCCAGGTAATCATGCAGGTTATCGCCATTGATTTCGATATGCTTCAGTGACTTATCGAGCAACAGTTGTTTAACCGCTTTACGGCACAGTTTGGAGATTTCACGCTCCAGACTACGTACGCCTGCTTCACGAGTGTAGTAACGAATAATGCCCACAATGGCGCTATCGTCGACCGTCAGCTCGCCTTTTTTCAGCGCGTTACGCTCAATCTGCTTCGGCAGCAGGTGACGTTTGGCGATATTCAGCTTCTCGTCTTCGGTATAACCGGACAGACGGATCACTTCCATACGATCCAGCAACGGCGCCGGAATGTTCATGGAGTTAGAGGTCGCAACGAACATGACGTCGCTGAGATCGTAATCCACTTCCAGGTAGTGATCGCTGAACGCCACGTTCTGCTCTGGATCCAACACTTCAAGCAGTGCGGAAGCCGGATCGCCACGCATGTCGGAAGACATTTTGTCGATCTCATCAAGCAGGAACAGCGGGTTTTTAACGCCCACTTTGGCCATTTTCTGGATCAGTTTACCCGGCATCGAACCAATATAAGTCCGGCGGTGACCACGAATTTCAGCCTCATCACGCACGCCGCCCAGCGCCATACGAATGTATTTACGCCCGGTCGCTTTAGCGATGGACTGGCCCAGAGAGGTTTTACCCACCCCCGGCGGTCCAACCAGGCACAGGATCGGCCCCTTGATTTTGTTCACACGGCTTTGAACCGCAAGATACTCGAGAATACGGTCTTTCACGCGCTCCAGACCGTAATGGTCGGTATCAAGGATTTCCTGCGCCTGACGCAGGTCTTTTTTGACCTTGCTACGCGCATTCCACGGAACCTGTACCATCCAGTCGATGTAGCCACGTACTACAGTCGCTTCTGCCGACATTGGAGACATCATTTTCAGCTTCTGCAGTTCAGCTTCCGCTTTCTCTTTTGCCTCTTTCGGCATTTTCGCCGCGTCGATCTTACGTTTCAGCGCTTCGTTTTCATCCGGCGCATCGTCCATCTCGCCGAGCTCTTTCTGAATGGCTTTCATTTGCTCGTTCAGATAGTACTCACGCTGGGACTTCTCCATCTGCTTTTTAACGCGGTTGCGAATGCGTTTCTCAACCTGCAGCAGATCGATTTCAGATTCCATCATCGCCATCAGATATTCCAGACGTTCGTTAACGTCGGACATCTCCAGAACGGACTGTTTGTCCGCCAGCTTCAGTGGCATATGGGCAGCGATGGTGTCCGCCAGACGCGCAGGATCGTCAATGCTGTTAAGCGACGTCAGCACTTCTGGTGGGATTTTCTTGTTCAGCTTGATATAGCCTTCGAACTGGCTGATTGCGGTCCGCACCAGCACTTCCTGTTCGCGCTCATCAATGGCTGGCGAATCAAGGTACTCCGCTTTCGCAGAGAAATGCTCGCCGTTATCAGACAGCGCAGAAATACGCGCGCGCTGTAACCCCTCGACCAGCACTTTTACGGTGCCGTCAGGCAGTTTCAGCATCTGCAAAATAGAGGCCACGGTCCCGACGGTGAAAAGATCGTTTACACCCGGCTCATCCGTTGAAGCTTCTTTCTGCGCGACCAGCATGATTTTTTTATCATGGTCCATAGCCGCTTCAAGGCAACGGATAGATTTTTCCCGCCCTACAAATAAGGGTATGACCATGTGCGGATAAACCACCACATCGCGCAACGGCAATACGGGGATTTCAATGCGTTCAGAACGCTCAGGATTCATAGAGCTCTCTCTTAGTTTAGTGTCCGCCAGGTAATCGGATGGCATTGCTGTGCTTCATACCACCTTTAACATGTATGTCAGTATATGGGGATGTTTCCCACACATTCAACGCCATGTTTACGGAAAAATAAAAGGGGAGATAAAATCCCCCCTTTTTGATTAACCGATTGTATAAAATGGTTAATTATTCACCAGATGCCTGCTGTGCTTCCGGCTTACCGTAAATCAATAACGGCTTGCTTTGGCCACTGATCACGGACTCGTCGATCACTACTTTTTCGACGTCTTCCATAGAAGGCAGATCGTACATTGTGTCGAGCAGCGCAGCTTCCACGATAGAACGCAGGCCACGGGCACCGGTTTTGCGCGCCATCGCTTTTTTAGCAATCGCATCCAGAGCTTCTTCACGGAATTCCAGATCGACACCTTCAAGATTGAACAGCGCCTGATACTGTTTGGTCAGGGCGTTTTTCGGTTCTTTCAGGATCTGGATCAGCGCTTCTTCACTCAGTTCGCTCAGAGTTGCCACAACCGGCAGACGACCGATGAATTCAGGGATCAGACCAAACTTGATCAGATCTTCCGGTTCGACCTGCGACAGCAGTTCACCTTCGCTGGCTTTATCAGACTGGGCTTTTACCGTCGCACCAAAACCAATGCCGGAGCCGGTTTCAACACGGTTAGCAATCACCTTATCCAGCCCTGCGAAAGCACCACCGCAGATAAACAGGATCTTAGAGGTGTCAACCTGCAAGAACTCCTGCTGCGGATGCTTACGTCCCCCCTGAGGCGGAACTGCAGCAACTGTCCCTTCGATCAGTTTCAGCAGCGCCTGCTGTACGCCTTCGCCGGAAACGTCACGCGTAATAGACGGGTTGTCTGATTTACGCGAGATTTTGTCGATCTCATCAATATAGACAATCCCGCGCTGCGCTTTCTGTACGTCGTAATCGCACTTCTGCAACAGTTTCTGAATGATATTTTCAACGTCTTCACCCACATAACCGGCTTCGGTCAGGGTGGTGGCATCAGCCATAGTGAACGGAACATCCAGCAGGCGCGCCAGCGTTTCAGCCAGCAGCGTTTTACCGGAACCCGTCGGGCCAATCAGCAGGATGTTACTTTTGCCCAACTCGACGCCATTGCTGGTGTCGCCATTGCGCAGACGTTTGTAATGGTTGTATACCGCGACCGCCAGCACTTTCTTCGCCTGTTCCTGACCGATAACGTAATCGTCCAGGTGGTTGCGAATTTCGTGTGGCGTCGGCAGCGCACTGCGTTCACGGTGCGGTGCTACTTCCTTAATCTCTTCGCGAATGATGTCGTTACATAAATCAACACATTCGTCGCAGATATACACGGATGGACCGGCAATCAGCTTGCGCACTTCATGCTGGCTTTTGCCGCAAAAAGAGCAGTACAACAATTTGCCCGAGCCATCTTTGCGTTTATCTGTCATGGGTCAAAACCTCTTCTTTGTTCTTTGTGCCGCACACGACGACGCAAATGCCATTCTCAGGCGCAAGGCCGCTTGTCAGCGTTGTGCCGCCCTTCATTAGTATATACACAAAATCATTCGAGCTACATCGAGGCGGCAACTAAGCAAATCCCCGGCCGCTTACATAAGTAAGTAACAGGGGTAAGCACTGGCAGCCTACAAAGAGGTAACTTTAAGGATAAAGTGTGTAGCGGCACACCTGCACCTCAGGCATCAATTACGATGGGTCAAAATCGAGTCGACCAGACCATACTCCACCGCTTCAGAAGCGGAGAGGAAGCGATCGCGCTCAGTATCACGCTCAATCTGCTCAAGAGATTGACCCGTATGGTGCGCCATAAGTTCATTCATGCGCCCTTTCACTTTCAGGATTTCACGGGCATGAATTTCAATATCCGTCGCCTGGCCCTGGTAACCGCCCAGAGGCTGGTGGATCATGACGCGAGAGTTAGGCAGGCAAAAACGCTTACCTTTTGCCCCTGCAGTCAGCAGGAACGCGCCCATTGAGGCCGCCTGGCCCATACAAATGGTGCTGACGTCCGGCTTAATAAACTGCATGGTGTCATAGATAGACATCCCTGCGGTAATCACCCCACCAGGGGAGTTGATGTACAGGTAGATATCTTTTTCCGGGTTTTCCGCTTCCAGGAACAGCATCTGCGCCACAATCAGGTTAGCCATATGGTCTTCGACCTGGCCAGTCAGAAAAATAACGCGTTCCTTAAGTAGACGAGAATAGATATCAAAAGAGCGCTCACCACGTGAGGTCTGTTCAATGACCATCGGCACCAGCGCCATATGGGGTGCAAAGTTATCTCGTTCGCCGCTGTATGACATTTCCGTCTCCTGGATAAAATTTGAAAAAACCTGCTGTGCTGATTGTAACCTTATGGACGGATTATCAGCTAGTCCCTCTGTAATGGGTACGACATCGCCATAATTCAAGCATAACAATCTTTTGTTGTAACGCTAACACTGAAACGCTGTTTTCGCACTCTTCCCATGCAAAATCCATGACAAAAAAAAACCCGCCACCTGAAGGTGACGGGCTTGCGTATATATTTCGTGCTAAAAAAGCGACGAATTACGCCTGCTGGTTCATCAGCTCGTTGAAAGAAGTGGCTTTTTCAGTCACTTTCGCTTTCGCCAGAACCGCTTCAACAGCCTGTTCTTCCAGAGCGACGTTGCGCATGTTTTCCATCAGCTCTTTGTTTTTGCTGTAGAATTCAACAACTTCTTTCGGATCTTCGTAAGCAGAAGCCATCTCTTCGATCAGGCCCTTAACACGCTCTTCGTCAGCTTTCAGCTCATTGGTACGAATCACTTCGCCCAGCAGCAGGCCAACAACTACGCGGCGTTTAGCCTGTTCTTCGAACAGTTCACGCGGCAGTTCCAGAGCTTGTTTCTCGTTGCCACCAAAACGCTGAGCAGCCTGACGACGCAGAACATCGATTTCGTTGTCAATCAGAGCAGCAGGAACGTCGATGTCATTGGCTTTCACCAGACCTTCGATCGCCTGAGTCTTAACGCGGTTACGCACGGCACCTTTCAGCTCGCGTTCCATGTTTTTACGCACTTCAGCGCGCAGACCGGCAACGGAACCATCTTCAACGCCGAAACGTTTGATGAATTCTTCAGTCAGTTCCGGCAGTTCACGTTCTTCAACTTTTTTCAGGTTGATAACGAATTTAGCGGCTTTACCTTTCAGGTTTTCAGCGTGGTACTCTTCCGGGAAGGTCACGTCGATAGTGAACTCTTCGCCAGCTTTGTGACCTTTAACACCTTCTTCAAAGCCCGGGATCATACGACCCTGGCCCATCGCCAGTACGAAATCAGATGCTTTGCCGCCTTCGAACTCTTCACCGTCTACAGAACCGGTGAAGTCGATGGTTACACGGTCTTCTGCATCAGCAGCGCCGTCTTTGTCTTTCCAGGTTGCCTGCTGCTTACGCAGGGTGTCCAGCATAACGTCAACGTCAGCGTCGGTCACTTCAACAACCGGTTTTTCAACTTCAATAGCTTCCAGACCGGTCAATTCAACTTCCGGGTATACTTCGAATTCTACCGCGTAAGTGAAATCTTCACCCAGTTTGTATTCGCCCGGAACGTAGTTCGGTGCGCCAGCCGGATTAATTTTTTCTTTAATGATTGCGTCAACGAAGTGACGGCTCATCAGGTCACCCAGAACGTCCTGGCGAACAGATGCGCCATAACGCTGAGCAACAACATTCATCGGTACTTTTCCCTTGCGGAAACCGTCAATACGCACTTTCTTCGCTACGTTGACCAGCTCGCTTTTCACAGCGGTCTCGATGCTGTCAGCAGCGATAGTAATCGTTACACGGCGGCCAAGGCCTTGAGTGGTTTCAACTGAAACTTGCATCTTGTTACCTCAAAAAATCACAGTGCTCGGTCAACTCTTCTCCGCAAGCACAGGTTGTTGGCTTCGCGGAACCGGGATGTTCTCATAATCAATCACATTCCCTGTCGTCAGAATCATCCCGAAGACATTCCGAAAAATAAGACGCGCATTATAGCGGCATCACTTTTATGAGTCGAGAACGGTTATCGCGCGTTGCTGCGGCTTTTTTCACAATTCCCGGCTAATTTTTGTCTGAATACTATACGACTCGCTCAGAATTCAGACAAAACAAAACGGCCCGTAGGCCGTTTTCACATAATCTGTAGCAACATACTGGAAAAGCGCCGGTTGTTGCAAATCCGTTTTTCTACGCGATGCTTCCCGCTCCACCTCCACGACAGGGAGGAGAGGCAAAAACAGTATCCTGCAACCCTTCCCACTCCTTAGTCGTGTAGGTATGCAGGGCTAGTGCATGCACGGTTGTGGAGAGCTCCGCCGTTAACGTACCGTAAATCATCCGATGACGATTAAGAAAACGCTCACCTGCAAAGCGATCGCTGACCAGCACAACCTTAAAGTGGCTTTCAGAACCTGCCGGAACATTGTGACGATAGCTTTCATCCACAACTTCGAGGAACACGGGTTGGAACGCTGCCCTTAATTTTTCTTCTATTTGCTCACGAATCATCATGAAATATTTCCTCCGACAACGCTGAGATGTCACCCATCCCTTTAAATACTAGCCGCTTTTACCGTTTTCATTACACCTAAGCAACAAATAATTAGCGTTTGTCTGATTTTCTCATTCAAACGAATGAAGTTCACTGGTTCATCTGTTCGTTTGATTGCAAAAACTCCACTTATGGTATCTACAAAGTAACTAAACGGACAACGCGATGAATTTACATGCGTTACCCACTTCCCCTCGTCGTTGGCGATGTTATGATGGCGGGAAATTTCTCTAACCATACAATTTAGATTCGCTGAGAGCCCTGGCATGTTTAAAAAAATCCTCTTTCCTTTAGTCGCGCTGTTTATGTTGGCTGGCTGCGCAACTCCACCCACCACCATTAACGTTTCTCCGAGAATTACCCTGCCGCAGCAGGATCCTAGCCTGATGGGTGTGACTGTCAGCATCAACGGCGCTGACCAGCGTCAGGATCAGGCACTGGCGAAAGTGACCCGCGACAATCAACTGGTTACTCTGACTGCTTCCCGCGATCTGCGATTCCTGCTGCAAGAAGTACTGGAGAAACAGATGACCGCGCGCGGTTACATGGTAGGTCCGAACGGTGCAGTTAACCTGCAAATCATCGTTAGCCAACTGTATGCTGATGTGTCTCAAGGTAGCGTGCGCTATAACATCGCCACCAAAGCCGACATCGCTATTATCGCAACCGCGGCAAACGGCAACAAGATGACGAAAAACTACCGCGCAAGCTACTCTGTTGAAGGCGCATTCCAGGCCTCTAACAAAAATATTGCGGACGCCGTTAACAGCGTCCTGACAGACACCATCTCTGATATGTCTCAGGACACCAGCGTTCATGATTTCATCAAGCAGAACGCACGTTAATTTCTGCATCCTGACCCGGCTAACGCCGGGTCAGCTTTAAATACTCATGCCCAGTCACTATTTACGCATTTTCCAGCAACCGAAATCAGCTATTCTGCTGATGCTAGGCTTTGCCTCCGGTTTACCACTCGCACTGACCTCCGGTACGCTCCAGGCATGGATGACGGTTGAGAATATCGACCTTAAAACCATCGGCTTCTTTTCTCTGGTCGGCCAGGCCTACGTCTTTAAGTTCCTCTGGTCCCCGGTTATGGACCGCTACACGCCACCTTTTTTAGGGCGACGTCGCGGCTGGCTGCTCACTACCCAGCTATTACTACTCATTTCTATCGCCGCAATGGGATTCCTGGAACCTGGCTCGCAACTACGCTGGATGGCTGCACTCGCAGTAGTCATCGCGTTCTGCTCAGCCTCACAGGATATCGTCTTTGACGCATGGAAAACGGACGTTTTGCCCGCAGAAGAACGAGGAACCGGCGCGGCAATCAGCGTGCTGGGTTACCGCCTGGGGATGCTGGTTTCCGGTGGACTGGCCCTGTGGATGGCCGATCGCTGGTTGGGCTGGCAAGGAATGTACTGGTTGATGGCAGCACTACTCATTCCTTGTATTATCGCCACCCTGTTGGCCCCCGAACCCACAGATACTATTCCGGTTCCCAAAACGCTGGAACAAGCGGTTGTCGCCCCACTACGTGACTTCTTTGGGCGTAACAACGCCTGGCTTATCCTGCTGCTCATTGTGCTGTATAAACTTGGCGATGCCTTCGCCATGAGCCTGACCACGACATTTTTAATTCGCGGCGTTGGATTTGACGCAGGCGAAGTCGGCGTCGTCAATAAAACGCTGGGGCTGCTGGCCACAATTGTTGGCGCACTCTACGGCGGGATCCTAATGCAGCGTCTGTCGCTGTTCCGTGCATTGCTGATTTTCGGCGTTCTGCAAGGGGCGTCAAATGCAGGCTACTGGTTACTTTCCATTACTGATAAACACATGTTCAGTATGGGCGCGGCAGTATTCTTCGAAAACCTCTGCGGCGGCATGGGGACAGCGGCGTTTGTCGCCCTGTTAATGACGTTGTGTAATAAATCTTTTTCTGCAACGCAATTCGCCCTGCTCTCAGCCCTTTCCGCAGTTGGACGCGTTTACGTAGGTCCGGTAGCGGGTTGGTTTGTCGAAGCGCACGGCTGGCCAACATTTTATCTGTTCTCTGTGTTTGCCGCGATCCCAGGTCTCGTGTTGTTGCTGGTTTGCCGTCAGACGCTGGAACATAGCTGGCAAAACGAAAGTTTTATCCCGCGCACGGAATTCCGCGGAGCATACAATCTGGCATTAATGACGCTATTGGTGGGCTGCTGTCTACTGGCTGTATGGCTGTTACTGCTAACGATGAACGCCCTCGATTACACCAATTTCTCCTTCCTGTCGGAACTCCTTGAAGTTGCGGTCCTGATCGCCGTCTGTGGGATCGTATTCGGTGGACTGCTGGATTACCTGGCTCTACGCAAAACGCGTCTGGCGTAATTTGACCGGTTTATTTGGCCGTTGTAATCACCCTGCGTAATTATAACGGCTAAATAAACAACGATTGATAAAAATAATATTTGTTGTTTTGTGCCCCATAGAATTTGGAAATTATTGACGCCTTTTATAAATTCTATTTTCCTTACTCGATTCAGCCAAGACTGATTTATTTTCCGCCCTTCAATTGTCTCTTTATTGATAATCAATTGTTAAACAATTGTTTTATTTTACCATTGGTTATACCAATTGCCCTCTATACCTTCTCCATGAACCCGCTTTCGTTATAACATGATGTTGCAACAGGTTCTTAAAGCCAACCTGACATATATTGCAACATATGTGACACGCACGGCAGAACCCGGTAACACAGATCCAATGATGTTTACAGTAATGTAACCTTCCCGTAAAATGCCCTCACACTTTAAACGCCACCCGGTCCCGTGGAATTGAGGTCGTTAAATGAGACTCAGGAAATACAATAAAAGTTTGGGATGGTTGTCATTAATTGCAGGCACTGCATTACTCAGTGGCTGTAATTCTGCGCTGCTTGACCCTAAAGGACAGATTGGACTGGAACAACGTTCACTGATACTGACGGCATTTGGCCTGATGTTGATTGTCGTTATTCCTGCCATCTTGATGGCTGTTGGTTTTGCCTGGAAGTACCGTGCAAGCAATAAAGATGCGAAGTACAGCCCGAACTGGTCACACTCCAATAAAGTGGAAGCTGTGGTCTGGACGGTGCCGATTCTGATCATCATTTTCCTTGCTGTACTCACCTGGAAAACCACTCACGCACTTGAGCCAAGCAAACCGCTGGCGCATGACGAGAAGCCCATTACCATCGAAGTGGTTTCCATGGACTGGAAATGGTTCTTCATCTATCCGGAACAGGGTATCGCTACCGTGAATGAAATCGCCTTCCCGGCGAACACTCCGGTTGAATTCAAAGTGACATCCAACTCCGTGATGAACTCCTTCTTTATCCCGCGTCTGGGTAGCCAGATTTATGCCATGGCCGGTATGCAGACTCGCCTGCATCTGATCGCTAACGAAGTCGGTACTTATGATGGTATCTCCGCAAGCTACAGCGGACCAGGCTTCTCCGGTATGAAGTTCAAGGCTATCGCAACAAAGGACCGCGCCGAATTCGACCAATGGGTTGCTAAAGCGAAACAGTCCACGAACACCATGAGTGACATGGCGGCGTTCGAGAAAGTGGCTGCGCCAAGTGAATACAACCAGGTGGAATACTTCTCCAACGTGAAACCGGATTTGTTTAAAGACGTTATTAACAAATTTATGGCTCACGGTAAGAGCATGGACATGACCAAACCAGAAGGTGAGCACAGCGCACACGAAGGGATGGAAGGCATGGACATGAGCCACGCGGAATCCGCTCACTAAGGGGCCGAGGAAGAATACGATGTTCGGAAAATTGACACTGGATGCAGTCCCGTTCCATGAACCAATCGTCATGGTTACGATCGCTGCCATTATCATCGGTGGAGCGGCCTTACTAGGCCTTATCACTTACTTTGGTAAGTGGACCTACCTGTGGAAAGAGTGGCTAACTTCGGTTGACCACAAACGCCTTGGCATCATGTATGTCATCGTCGCAATCGTCATGTTGATCCGTGGCTTTGCTGACGCCATCATGATGCGTAGTCAGCAAGCGCTGGCTTCTGCGGGTGAAGCGGGCTTCCTGCCTCCTCACCACTACGACCAGATCTTCACGGCTCACGGCGTGATCATGATCTTCTTCGTAGCAA
The DNA here is from genome assembly GCF_963864895.1 of Citrobacter sp. S-77. NCBI lineage: Bacteria > Pseudomonadati > Pseudomonadota > Gammaproteobacteria > Enterobacterales > Enterobacteriaceae > Citrobacter > Citrobacter sp. S-77. The sequence goes on along the minus strand of NZ_CAWLWU010000002.1, from coordinate 914,870 downwards.
TGCCATTTGTTATCGGTCTGATGAACCTGGTGGTTCCACTGCAGATCGGCGCACGTGACGTTGCATTCCCATTCCTGAACAACCTGAGCTTCTGGTTCACCGTTGTCGGCGTAATCCTGGTTAACCTGTCTCTGGGCGTAGGTGAATTCGCACAGACCGGTTGGCTGGCGTATCCGCCACTCTCGGGAATAGAGTACAGTCCAAGCGTCGGGGTCGATTATTGGATATGGGCGGTCCAGCTGTCCGGTATCGGTACAACACTGACCGGTATCAACTTCTTTGTGACCATCATTAAGATGCGTGCACCAGGTATGACTATGTTCAAGATGCCAGTATTTAGCTGGGCATCTCTGTGCGCAAACATACTGATTATCGCCTCCTTCCCAATCCTGACCGTCACCGTCGCGTTGCTGACCCTGGATCGCTATCTGGGTACCCATTTCTTTACCAACGATATGGGCGGCAACATGATGATGTACATCAACCTGATTTGGGCCTGGGGCCATCCGGAAGTGTACATTCTGGTTCTGCCGGTCTTCGGTGTTTTCTCCGAAATCGCTGCAACCTTCTCGCGTAAACGCCTGTTTGGTTACACCTCGCTGGTGTGGGCAACCGTGTGTATCACCGTACTGTCGTTCGTTGTTTGGCTGCACCACTTCTTCACCATGGGTGCGGGCGCTAACGTAAACGCCTTCTTCGGTATCACCACGATGATTATCGCCATCCCGACCGGGGTGAAGATCTTCAACTGGTTGTTCACCATGTATCAGGGCCGCATCGTATTCCACTCAGCAATGCTGTGGACGATTGGCTTCATCGTAACCTTCTCAGTCGGCGGTATGACCGGCGTGCTGCTGGCGGTTCCGGGTGCAGACTTCGTACTGCACAACAGTCTGTTCCTGATTGCGCACTTCCATAACGTTATCATCGGCGGCGTCGTGTTCGGTTGCTTCGCGGGTATGACCTACTGGTGGCCAAAAGCGTTCGGCTTCACGCTGAACGAAACCTGGGGCAAACGCGCATTCTGGTTCTGGATCATCGGCTTCTTCGTGGCATTTATGCCGCTGTACGTGCTGGGCTTTATGGGGATGACCCGTCGCCTCAGCCAGCAGATTGACCCTCAGTTCCATCCGATGCTGGTCGTTGCCGCTTGCGGTGCCGCGCTGATTGCACTGGGTATCCTGTGCCAGCTGATTCAGATCTTCGTTTCTATTCGCGACCGCGAGCAGAACCGTGACCTGACCGGTGACCCATGGGGTGGCCGTACACTGGAATGGGCAACCTCTTCCCCGCCTCCGTTCTATAACTTTGCCGTTGTGCCGCACGTTCACGAGCGTGATGCCTTCTGGGAAATGAAAGAAAAAGGTGAAGCGTACAAACAGCCTGCGCACTATGAAGAGATTCATATGCCGAAAAACAGCGGTGCAGGTATCGTCATTACCGCCTTCGCAACACTGTTTGGTTTCGCCATGATCTGGCATATCTGGTGGCTGGCGATTGCAAGCTTCGCAGGCATGATCATCAGCTGGATTGTGAAAAGCTTTGATGAAGACGTGGATTACTACGTGCCGGTACCGGAAGTCGAAAAACTGGAAAACCAGCATTTCGATGAGATTACTAAGGCAGGGCTGAAAAATGGCAACTGATACTTTGACGCACGCGAATGCCCACGCGCACGAACACGGGCACCACGATGCAGGCCAGACCAAAATCTTCGGATTTTGGATCTACCTGATGAGCGACTGCATTCTGTTCTCTATTCTGTTTGCAACCTATGCCGTTCTGGTGAACGGCACCGCAGGTGGCCCAACAGGTAAGGACATTTTTGAACTGCCGTTCGTTCTGGTTGAAACATTCCTGCTGTTATTCAGCTCCATTACTTACGGCATGGCGGCTATCGCCATGTACAAGAACAACAAGAGCCAGGTTATCTCCTGGCTGGCGTTGACCTTCTTGTTTGGTGCCGGATTTATCGGGATGGAACTCTATGAATTCCATCACCTGATTGTTAACGGTATGGGCCCGGATCGTAGCGGCTTCCTGTCAGCATTCTTCGCGCTGGTCGGTACCCACGGTCTGCACGTCACCTCCGGTCTTATCTGGATGGCAGTGTTGATGGTGCAAGTTGCTCGTCGTGGCCTTACCAGTACTAACCGTACCCGTATCATGTGCCTGAGCCTGTTCTGGCACTTCCTGGACGTGGTGTGGATCTGTGTGTTCACTGTTGTTTATCTGATGGGGGCGATGTAATGAGTCATTCTAACGAGAGCGGCGGCGCATCCCATGGCAGCGTAAAAACCTACATGACAGGTTTTATCCTGTCGATCATCCTGACGGTCATTCCGTTCTGGATGGTAATGACAGGTTCTGCCTCTCCGGCCGTCATTCTGGGGACTATTCTGGCGATGGCAGTGGTACAGATTCTGGTGCACCTGGTGTGCTTCCTGCACATGAATACCAAATCTGATGAAGGTTGGAACATGACGGCCTTTGTCTTTACTGTGCTTATCATCGCCATCCTGGTTGTGGGCTCCATCTGGATTATGTGGAACCTCAACTACAACATGATGATGCACTAAGAGCGGCGATTATGATGTTTAAGCAATACCTGCAAGTAACGAAACCAGGCATCATCTTTGGCAACCTGATCTCGGTGATTGGGGGATTCCTGCTGGCCTCTAAAGGCAGCATTGACTATCCCCTGTTTATCTACACGTTGGTTGGGGTGTCACTGGTTGTGGCGTCGGGTTGTGTATTTAACAACTACATCGACAGGGATATCGACAGGAAGATGGAGAGGACCAAAAACCGCGTGTTGGTTAAGGGTCTGATTTCCCCTGCGGTCTCGCTGGTATACGCCACCCTGCTGGGTATTGCTGGCTTTATGCTGCTGTGGTTTGGCGCTAACCCTCTGGCCTGCTGGCTAGGGGTTATGGGCTTCGTCGTGTATGTTGGCGTATATAGTCTGTACATGAAGCGTCACTCGGTTTACGGCACGCTGATTGGCTCACTCTCCGGCGCTGCGCCGCCGGTGATTGGCTACTGTGCGGTAACTGGTGAGTTCGATAGCGGTGCACTGATTCTGTTGGCTATTTTCAGCCTGTGGCAGATGCCGCACTCTTACGCGATTGCGATTTTCCGCTTTAAGGATTATCAGGCAGCCAACATCCCGGTACTGCCGGTGGTAAAAGGCATTTCAGTCGCGAAGAACCATATCACTCTGTATATCATTGCGTTTGCCATCGCTACGCTGATGCTCTCACTGGGTGGTTACGCTGGATACAAATATCTGGTGGTTGCAGCAGCAGTGAGTGTCTGGTGGCTAGGCATGGCGTTGCGTGGTTATAAAGTGGAAGATGACCGGGTCTGGGCACGTAAGCTGTTCGGTTTCTCCATCATCGCCATTACTGCGCTGAGCGTGATGATGTCCGTCGACTTTATGGTGCCAAACTCGCAGAACCTGCTGACTTACGTCTGGTAAAATCTGCTGATGCGAAAAAGGGTGCTTAGGCACCCTTTTTTATGTGCGTCACAATCCCTCCTGAAACGTAATATTTACTCATTAACCGTGTATTTACCCCGCCACCATACCGCTTTACACTAGGCGCGAAATTAATACAGAGGTGGGAATGAACGATTATAAAATGACGCCTGGTGAGTTGCGCGCCACCTGGGGTTTAGGGACCGTATTCTCGTTGCGCATGCTTGGCATGTTTATGGTCCTACCGGTTCTGACCACATACGGTATGGCGCTACAGGGTGCCAGCGAAGCGCTTATTGGTCTTGCCATCGGCATTTATGGCCTGGCGCAAGCCGTTTTCCAGATCCCCTTTGGTTTGGTCTCTGACCGCATTGGTCGAAAACCGCTTATCGTTGGCGGGCTGGCGATATTCGTTTTTGGCAGCGTGATTGCTGCACTTTCAGACTCCATTTGGGGAATTATTCTCGGTCGCGCGCTGCAGGGTTCCGGGGCGATTGCTGCCGCCGTGATGGCGTTACTGTCCGACTTAACGCGTGAGCAAAACCGCACTAAAGCGATGGCGTTTATCGGCGTCAGCTTCGGTATCACTTTTGCCATTGCAATGGTGTTAGGTCCGATCGTCACCCATGCGCTGGGATTACACGCGCTGTTCTGGATGATTGCAGCCCTCGCCACCACCGGCATCGTGCTGACGATTTGGGTAGTCCCCAATAGCACCACCCATGTGCTGAACCGCGAATCGGGCATGGTAAAAAGCAGCTTCCGCAAAGTGCTGGCAGAGCCTAAACTCCTGAAGCTCAATTTCGGCATCATGTGCCTGCACATCTTGCTAATGTCCACCTTTGTCGCGTTGCCTGGCCAGCTTGCGAAAGCGGGTTTCCCCGCAGCGGAACACTGGAAAATTTATCTGGTAACGATGCTGCTATCTTTTGTTTCCGTGGTGCCATTCATCATCTATGCCGAAGTAAAACGTCGGATGAAACGGGTTTTCCTGTCGTGTGTGGTACTAATTCTTGCCGCTGAGATTGTATTGTGGATCGCAAACATTCATTTCTGGGGCCTGATTGCGGGTGTTCAGTTATTCTTCCTTGCCTTTAACCTGATGGAAGCCCTCCTCCCTTCGCTTATCAGCAAAGAGTCTCCCGCAGGTTATAAAGGGACGGCAATGGGCGTTTACTCCACCAGCCAGTTTCTCGGTGTCGCGATTGGCGGCTCACTTGGTGGATGGGTTGTCGAGATGTTTGATGGCCAGGCTGTATTCCTCGCCGGTGCATTGCTGGCAGCGGTCTGGCTGCTGGTCGCAAGCACAATGAAAGAGCCGCCGTATGTCAGTAGCCTGCGTGTCGAAATTCCACCGGAAATTGCCGCGGATGACACACTTAAGCAGCGTTTGCTGGCCAAAGAAGGGGTGAGCGAAGTGTTGATTGTGGCGAATGAACATTCGGCCTACGTGAAAATCGACAGTAAAGTGACCAATCGATTTGAAGTTGAGCAGGCGATAAGCCAGGCGTGATCGTGAGCTTGCCGGATAGTGAGTAACCCACCATCCGGCATAAGAACTTAATCGCGGAAGTTCTTGAACTGGAATGGCTGCCCCAAATCGCCACCGCGAACCAACGCCATAACGGCTTGCAGATCGTCACGAGCCTTACCAGTCACACGAATTTCTTCGCCCTGAATCTGCGCCTGCACCTTCAGCTTGCTGTCTTTAATCAGCTTCACAATTTTCTTCTGCACTGCGCTTTCAATGCCCTGCTTCAGTTTCGCTTCCACAAACCAGGTTTTGCCGCTGTGCACGAAGGTTTCCGGCACGTCCAGCGAAGTCCCTTCAATACCACGCTTCAGGAGCTTGGCACGCAAAATATCCAGCAACTGATTAACCTGGAAATCAGATTCGCTCAGCACCTTAATGGTCTTATTTGACTCGTTCAGCTCAAAAGTAGCCTCTACGCCACGAAAATCAAAACGTGACTCTACTTCGCGGCTCGCATTATCGACCGCGTTACGGGCTTCCTGAAGATCAACTTCAGAGACAATATCGAAAGATGGCATCTTTTCTTCTCCCTTCATTTTTGATGCGAAGCATAATACCTGCAAAGTTACTCAACAGACAGCGCTATACTAGGCTGTACCTTTTAATTGTACGTGGTACTGATATCCGCGAACAATAATAGGGTGCGGCCGATATGGATTAACACCTGGTGCTGTTGCAGGTGAGGAGGAAGAATGAAAATTACCGTACTGGGATGTGGAGCCTTAGGGCAACTTTGGCTTACAGCGCTGTGCAAACATGGACATGAGGTACAAGGGTGGCTACGCGTACCACAACCTTATTGCAGCGTTAACCTGATTGACACGGATGGGTCAGTTTTTAATGAATCCCTGACGGCAAACGACCCCGACTTTTTGGCGAAAAGCGATCTGTTGCTGGTCACACTAAAAGCCTGGCAGGTTTCTGATGCGGTAAAGAGCCTGGCTACAATTCTGCCTGAAACCACGCCTATTCTGTTGATTCACAATGGAATGGGAACGATAGAAGAACTGCATAACATTCCGCAGCCATTGTTAATAGGCACCACGACGCAGGCAGCGCGTCGTGACGGCAATGTCATTATTCATGTGGCGAAAGGTACAACGCGTATCGGCCCGGCGCGTGAGCAAGATGGTGATTTTAGTTATCTGGCCGAAATCCTGCAGGATGTGCTGCCGGACGTTGCCTGGCATAACAACATTCGCGCTGAGCTGTGGCGTAAACTGGCAGTAAATTGCGTCATTAACCCGCTCACCGCGCTATGGGACTGCCCTAACGGCGAACTACGCCAACATCCTGAAAAAATAGCGCTGATATGCCAGGAAGTAGCTGCGGTCATTGAACGCGAAGGTCACCATACATCAGTGGATGATTTACGTTATTATGTCGAGCAAGTGATTGACAGTACGGCGGAAAACATCTCATCAATGCTGCAGGACATTCAAGCCCTGCGTCATACCGAGATCGATTACATTACCGGCTATTTGTTAAAACGCGCACGTGCGCACGGCATCGCCGTCCCGGAAAATGCCCGCCTGTTTGAAATGGTTAAGCGAAAGGAGAGTGAGTATGAGCGCTCAAGCACTGGTATGTCTCGCCCCTGGTAGTGAAGAGACCGAAGCGGTCACCACTATCGACCTGTTGGTGCGTGGCGGCATTCAGGTAACTACCGCAAGTGTCGCCAGCGATGGCGACCTGACGATTGTTTGCTCACGCGGCGTAAAGCTCCTGGCGGATGCGCCGTTGGTCGAAGTCGCTGATGGCGATTATGACATCATCATCCTGCCCGGCGGTATTAAAGGCGCGGAATGTTTCCGTGACAGCCCACTGCTGATTGAAACCGTAAAACAGTTTCACCGCTCCGGGAGAATTGTCGCCGCGATTTGCGCCGCAGCGGCAACCGTACTCGTCCCACATGATATTTTCCCCATCGGCAACATGACCGGTTTCCCGGCGCTGAAAGACCGCATTCCAGCGGAGCAGTGGCAGGATAAGCGCGTCGTATGGGATCCTCGCGTCAACCTGTTGACCAGCCAGGGGCCAGGGACGTCTATCGACTTCGGCTTGAAAATAATCGATCTGCTGGTTGGACGCGAAAAAGCCCATGAAGTGGCGTCACAACTGGTCATAGCTGCGGGTATTTATAACTACTACGAGTAACACTTCAGGCCACTCCCTATAAAAGGAACCGTTATGAAAGGATATCTGAGCGGAGTGGCTTTAATGCTCCTTTCCAGCTACTCCACAGCAACCCAACTTGAAATAAAGAACATTGAGTACCGCTATCCTGATAGCACTGAAATACAGTATCGCCTGCCCTGGTTTTCCTCGACTGAAAACCCAAAGGTCGCAAAGCGCATCAATGATTATGTTTTCGCAAACGTCCTCAATCAGTTACCGGGTAATAACCCACAGATCACATTGGATCAGCTCGCCAGATCAGGCATTGATGGCACGGCAAACCTTGACTACACAGTTGAGTATCGCGATGACAAAATCCTGTCGCTGAACATATTCGCCGAAGGATGCGGGGCGTATTGTGAATCGTACAATGTGCCGATAAATTTCGATTTAACCAACGGCGCGAATATTACGCTCAACGATCTGTTTTCCTCAGCCACCATCGCAGAATTAAATACGCGCGTCAGAAAAGATATTCGCGGCCAAATCGATGCGTTTATTGAGCAAAATAAATCGCGGACGCCTGAGCAGCTCAAAGAAGAGAAAGGCGAGGATTTTAACTATGCCGACTTCTACGCCTCATGCGCCACCTACACCGACGGTTTGTACTATGTCGACAAATACTCTCTGCAAAAAGAGCAACTGGTCTTCCTGAACGAACGCTGTAGCAATCATGCCAACCACGCACTTGACGACCTGGGCGACTTCACGACGAAGATTCCTACCGCAACGCTGCGCAGTCAACTCACGCCTTATGGCCAGTATCTGACAACCGCAAACAGTGAAAAACCGCACCCTTCTGCACCGGGTCTTAACGGCAAGTTGCTCTATGGCACACTGGGGAAAAGTATGCGCATTGTGTTACAGGCAAACTGCAAAGATGGATATCTGAACGGAGCCTACTACTACGAGAAGTTTGGTGCACCTATTGAACTAACTGGTAAATGTGACGCTGAAAATAATCAGCATTATGAATTAAAAACGACAGCCTCTGCAGATTCTGAAGAGAAGATGACGCTGGATTTAAAAGGGGGGGTTTATCAGGGGGTTTGGGAATCGAACGGGAAGACACTCCCCGTTCGATTTGAATAACGTTGCCGGATGACGTCATTTATCGTTTGTAAGCCCGGTAAGCAAATCGCCACCGGGCAACAAAAGAACTAAGGACGATACACCTTCACATTTTCGAAGCCCTGCTCGCGCAGATAGAGCGCCTGCAGACGACTCATCACGCCACGTTCACACCACAGCAACCAGGTTTTATTCTGGTCCAAATCGCCGAATTTAGTGCTGAGTTTGTAGAACGGCAGAGAAACCACATCGACACCTTCAACCTTCAGCGGTTTGTCATCCTGTTCATCCACAGAACGGATATCCAGAATCACATCGTTCGGGCCGAAACCACTCACGGTTTCTACTTCCACGACAGTCTGCTGCGTCTGCTGGGCGATGTCGCGAATATCAATATTATTGGCTTCTTCAACCACTTTATCGAGGATCGAGAAGTCGAAGTTTTCTTCTTCGGCCTCAATCTTCGCTTTGATGGCTTTCACCGTTGGGCTTTTCGAGATCACACCACAGTATTCCGGCATGGTGCGGGCAAAATCCTCAGTACCAATTTCCCGCGCCAGATTAATGATGTGCTCTTTGTCGTGAGAAATCAGCGGGCGCAGGATCAGCGTGTCAGATACATTGTCGATCAGGCGCAGGTTAGTCAGCGTCTGGCTGGACACCTGGCCCAGCGCTTCACCTGTCACCAGCGCCTGTACGCCGTAACGCTCGGCCACTTTAGACGCCGCGCGAACCATCATACGTTTGAGGACCACGCCCATCTGACCATCGTCGACTTTTTCCAGGATCTCACCGACCACCGGCTCAAAGTTGATAGCGACAAAACGCACGCGATGCGAGCTACCAAAGCGGTTCCACAGGTAATGTGCTACCTGACGAACGCCGATTTCATGCGCGGCACCGCCGAGGTTAAAGAAGCAATAGTGTACGCGACAGCCGCGACGCATCAGCATATAGCTGGAGACGCCGGAATCGAAACCACCGGAAATCAGGGAAAGAACATCTTCCTGCGTCCCGATAGGGAAACCGCCAATACCTTCATAGCGACCTTTTACCAACAGCAGACGGTCATTTTCGATTTCAAGATTGACGGTCACATCAGGTTTCGTCAGCTTCACGCGTGCGGATTCAATATGCTGATTCAGTCCACCGCCAACATAACGTTCCACCTCGATGGAGCTAAACTCATGTTTACCGCGACGCTTGACGCGCACACAGAAGGTTTTACCTTCCAGTTGATCGCGATATTGCACCAGCGCTTTCTCGAAAATATCGTGCATATCAGTGAACGGCACGTCTTCCACTTCGAGAATATGGTGGATACCTGGAATACGAGTCAGTGCGTCACGAATATCCAGGCGCTGGCTTTCATCTTTAGCGCGAACCTCAACGTGATCCCAGTGACGGACGACGGCAAGGTCCTCATCATAGTGCTTTAAAACGTTACGGATGTTCCCTGTCAGAATTTTTATAAAGCGCAAACGCACAGATTGGCTTTTGATGGTGATTTCTGGGAACAATTTAATGATAAACTTCATGGCGGCAATGGTTCTTTGGCAAGTCTGAACGACTTGTAATGGGAAAAATACAGCAGCCCATACCCTGCGGCTGCATCCAGGCGCGCAAGTATACCACCATCATGGTCATCCTGTGCACATTGCCTTACCATTGCGCGTTATTTGATAATTGCGCTGAGTCCGTTACCATGACCAGGCTGAAAATATTAAGAGTCAGACATTCATTATGCCGAAGAAAAATGAAGCGCCCGCCAGCTTTGAAAAATCGCTGAGCGAGCTGGAACAGATTGTTACCCGTCTGGAAAGCGGCGACCTGCCGCTGGAAGAGGCGCTGAACGAATTCGAACGTGGCGTACAGCTGGCGCGTCAGGGACAGGTGAAGTTGCAACAGGCTGAACAGCGCGTGCAAATTCTGCTGTCAGATACGGAAGACGCCGCCCTTACGCCTTTTACACCGGATAATGAGTAAATGGATTTTACGCAGCAGCTTCAGGCTTGCGTTGAGCAGGCCAACCAGGCACTGAGCCGTTTTATCGCGCCACTGCCCTTTCAGAACACTCCCGTGGTTGAAACCATGCAATATGGCGCATTATTAGGCGGTAAACGTCTGCGCCCGTTCCTGGTTTACGCCACCGGTCAGATGTTTGGCGTGAGCCTGAGTACACTTGACGCTCCCGCAGCCGCCGTCGAATGCATCCATGCTTATTCGCTGATGCACGATGATTTGCCCGCCATGGACGACGATGACCTGCGTCGCGGCCTGCCAACTTGCCACGTGAAATTTGGCGAGGCAAACGCGATTTTGGCCGGAGATGCGCTGCAAACGCTGGCGTTTTCCATCATCAGCGACGCGCCGATGCCGGAAGTCGCTGACCGTGACCGCATCGCCATGATCTCTGAACTGGCTCAGGCCAGCGGTATCGCCGGTATGTGCGGCGGACAGGCACTTGATCTGGCAGCAGAAGGTCACCAGGTTGAGCTGGATGCGCTGGAGCGTATTCACCGCCATAAAACCGGAGCTTTGATTCGCGCTGCCGTTCGTCTGGGTGCGTTAAGCGCGGGTGATAAAGGGCGAGAATGCCTGGCAATACTCGATAAATACGCAGAAAGCATCGGTCTGGCCTTCCAGGTTCAGGATGACATACTGGATGTGGTAGGCGATACTGCAACATTGGGTAAACGTCAGGGTGCCGATCAGCAGCTTGGCAAAAGTACCTATCCTGCACTTCTGGGTCTTGAGCAAGCCCGGAATAAAGCCCGGGATTTGATTGAGGAAGCCCGCCAGTCGTTAAGTTTGCTGGCCGCACAGTCACTCGATACCTCGGCACTGGAAGCGCTAGCGGACTACATAATCCAGCGTGATAAATAAACTAACATATCCAATGAGCTTGCGATGAGTTTTGATATAGCCAAATACCCGACCCTGGCGCTGGTCGACTCCACCCAGGAGTTAAGACTGCTGCCAAAAGAGAGCCTGCCAAAGCTTTGCGACGAACTGCGCCGCTATTTGCTCGACAGCGTGAGCCGTTCCAGCGGGCATTTTGCCTCCGGTCTGGGCACTGTGGAGCTTACCGTCGCGCTGCACTACGTCTACAACACCCCTTTCGACCAGTTAATCTGGGATGTGGGACATCAGGCTTATCCGCACAAAATTCTTACCGGTCGCCGCGATAAAATCGGCACCATTCGTCAGAAAGGCGGCCTGCATCCGTTCCCATGGCGCGGCGAGAGCGAGTATGACGTATTAAGCGTTGGGCACTCCTCAACCTCTATCAGCGCAGGCATTGGTATTGCGGTTGCCGCCGAGAAAGAAGGCAAAGAGCGCCGCACCGTTTGCGTGATTGGCGACGGAGCTATCACTGCGGGAATGGCGTTTGAAGCCATGAACCACGCGGGGGATATTAAGCCTGACATGCTGGTTATCCTGAATGACAACGAAATGTCTATTTCGGAAAACGTCGGCGCGCTGAACAACCATCTGGCGCAACTGCTCTCTGGCAAGCTCTATTCTTCGCTACGCGAAGGCGGAAAGAAAGTCTTCTCCGGCGTGCCGCCAATTAAAGAACTGCTCAAACGCACTGAAGAACACATCAAAGGCATGGTGGTGCCGGGCACGCTGTTTGAAGAACTGGGCTTTAATTATATCGGCCCGGTAGACGGTCACGACGTACTGGGACTCATCACCACGTTGAAAAATATGCGTGACCTGAAAGGCCCGCAGTTTCTGCACATCATGACCAAAAAAGGTCGTGGCTACGAGCCTGCAGAAAAAGACCCGATCACGTTCCACGCAGTGCCAAAATTCGATCCTTCCAGCGGATGTCTGCCGAAAAGCAGCGGCGGTCTGCCGAGCTATTCAAAAATCTTCGGTGACTGGTTGTGCGAAACCGCAGCGAAAGACAACAAGCTGATGGCAATCACCCCGGCGATGCGCGAAGGCTCTGGGATGGTGGAATTCTCACGCAAGTTCCCGGACCGCTACTTTGACGTGGCGATTGCCGAACAGCACGCGGTGACCTTTGCAGCTGGTCTGGCGATTGGCGGTTATAAACCCGTCGTCGCTATCTATTCCACCTTCCTGCAACGCGCCTACGATCAGGTGCTGCACGATGTCGCCATTCAGAAACTGCCGGTACTGTTTGCCGTTGACCGCGCGGGGATCGTGGGTGCGGACGGGCAAACCCACCAGGGGGCGTTCGATCTCTCCTTCCTGCGCTGCATCCCGGAAATGGTCATTATGACCCCGAGTGATGAAAACGAATGCCGTCAGATGCTGTTCACCGGCTATCACTACAATAACGGCCCAACCGTCGTACGCTATCCGCGCGGTAATGCCGTTGGCGTTGAGCTGGCACCGCTGGAAAAATTACCGATTGGTAAAGGGATCGTGAAGCGCCACGGTGAGAAACTGGCAATTCTGAACTTTGGTACACTGATGCCAGAAGCCGCTAAAGTTGCGGAAGCGCTGAACGCTACGCTGGTCGATATGCGCTTTGTCAAACCGCTGGATGAAACATTAATTCTGGAGATGGCCGCCCGCCACGAGGTGCTGGTCACGCTGGAAGAAAATGCCATTATGGGCGGTGCTGGCAGTGGCGTAAACGAAGTGCTGATGGCACACCGCAAGCCGGTTCCTGTGCTCAATATTGGTCTGCCTGATTTCTTTATTCCACAAGGCACCCAGGACGAAGCCCGCGCAGATCTTGGTCTTGACGCCGCTGGAATTGAGTCCAAAATCAAGGCCTGGCTGGCATAATCCCCTCTTCGCTCCTGCTATGCTTAAGAGATTATTCATAGCGGGAGCTGCAGCATGCAATACAACACCTTAGGAAAAACCGACCTTCGGGTATCTCGTCTTTGTCTGGGCTGCATGACGTTTGGCGAACCTGACCGTGGTAATCATGCCTGGACGCTGCCTGAAGAAAGCAGTCGCCTAATCATCAAACACGCCCTTGAGGGTGGCATCAACTTTTTCGACACCGCTAACAGCTACTCCGCAGGCAGCAGTGAGGAAATTGTCGGTCGTGCCCTGCGCGATTTCGCCCGTCGTGAGGAGGTGGTGGTGGCAACCAAAGTTTTTCACCGCGTTGACGACCTGCCGGAAGGGTTATCCCGTGCGCAAATTTTGCGTTCTATTGACGACAGCCTGAGACGACTCGGCATGGACTATGTCGATATCCTGCAAATTCACCGCTGGGATTACAACACGCCAATTGAAGAAACGCTGGAAGCTCTCAACGACGTGGTGAAAGCCGGGAAAGCACGCTATATCGGCGCATCCTCCATGCACGCTTCGCAGTTTGCTCAGGCGCTGGCCCTGCAAAAACAACACGGCTGGGCGCAGTTTGTCAGCATGCAGGATCACTACAACCTGATTTACCGCGAAGAAGAGCGCGAAATGTTGCCTCTCTGCTCTCAGGAAGGTGTCGCGGTGATCCCGTGGAGTCCGCTGGCGCGTGGTCGCCTGACGCGGCCATGGGGAGAGACGACAGCGCGGCTGGTTTCTGATGAGGTTGGCAAAAATTTGTACAACGAGAGCGATGAAAACGACGCGCAAATTGCTGCACGACTGACCCGAGTCAGTGAGGAACTTGGCGCGACACGTGCGCAGGTGGCTCTGGCATGGCTGCTGAGCAAACCCGGTGTTGCCGCACCGATTATCGGCACATCGCGTGAAGAACAGTTAGATGAATTACTTAACGCGGTGGATTTAACGCTGAAACCAGAGCAGATTGCTGAGCTGGAAATGCCGTACAAACAGCATCCGGTCGTGGGATTTAAATAACAAATTGCCCGATAGCGCTACGCTTATCGGGCATACCTGTTCACTCTCAGAACAGCCCAATCGGCCAGTGATGCCCGATAAAATAGAGGATCCCAGCAGAAAGGATCCCGGCCACAATATCATCAATCATGATCCCCGTACCGCCATGCACGTTACGATCGAACCAACGAATCGGCCAGGGTTTCCACATATCCAGAATACGAAAGATCACAAATCCGCCGGCAACCCACTGCCAGTCATTGGTCGGCAGCGCCATCAGGGTTATCCACATCCCGACAAACTCGTCCCAGACAATGCTGCCGTGATCGTGCACCCCCATATCTTTCGCCGTCTGATGGCAAAGATAGACGCCGATGCAGATCGACAGCATGACAACCAGAGAATAGAGCTGCCACGGCAGAAACGTCATTAGATACCAAAACGGGATCGCCGCCAGCGATCCCATGGTGCCCGGTACAATGGGACTCAACCCACTGCCAAACCCGGTGGCCAGCAGGTGCCACGGATTGCGCATACTCAAACGGCTTTTTGCGACATCTTTTTTAAGGCGTGGCAAAATGGTCATATCCTTTCCAGTCAAAAGTGACAGGCTTGCCGTCACGCGTAAAGTGAATGCCTTCCACGTCAGCACTCATCTGTCCGATGCAGGTAAATGATGCGCCCAGATGCCCCAGCGCCACGTCCAGGGCGCCACGGTTTATTTCCGGTACAGTAAAGCATAACTCATAATCTTCACCACCCGAGAGCGCCCAACGCAACGCCTGTTCAGGCTCAACGCATTGGGCAAGCGCTGTCGAATATGGCAAGGCATCGACGTTAACCCGTGCGCCACAGCCACTGGCATTGACGATATGCCCCAGATCAGAAATCAGACCATCAGAAAGATCGATTGCCGCACTCGCCAGGTCGCGCAGGCCCTGGCCCTGCAAAATTCGTGGCGTTGGACGCAGATGCCGCTTAAGCAAATAGTCCGCATGTTTTGCATCTGCAACCTGTAAATGGTGCTGCAAAATCGCCAGCCCTGCTGCGCTGTCGCCTGGCGTACCGGTCACGTAGATCCAGTCTCCTGGCTTCGCACCGGAGCGTTTTAAGGCCCGTCCTACCGGGACGTAGCCATGGATACCCAACGTCATCGACAATGGCCCACGCGTGGTGTCACCGCCAATCAGTTGCATATCATAATAATTGAGGAGTTCAAACAGGCCATCACTGAAGGCTTCGAGCCAGGCTTCATCGACGTCAGGCAAAGTGAGCGCAAGCGTTAGCCATGCAGGATCAGCCCCCATCGCAGCCAGATCACTCAAGTTCACTGCCAGCGCTTTCCAGGCCAGATCGGTGGGATCGATGTCAGGAAGGAAGTGATTACCCGCTACCAGCGTGTCAGTACTGATCGCCAGGGTTTGTTTATCAGGGATATTCAGGAGTGCGCAATCGTCACCAATACCGGTTTCGACATCAAGACGAGAGCTTCTAACACGGTCAAAATAACGGGCAATCAGGGAGAATTCGCCACATGCCATACGTTATGCCTCAGCAGGAAAAAAGAAAAGGCCGGCGACAGCGGAAATATAATTCCGCTATCCTACCGGCCTGGAGATCACTTTTTGTTGGGGCGAATCGCAGGTGCTGCTTTATCCAGTACGCCGTTAACGAATTTATGGCTATCTTCAGCGCCGAAGGTTTTCGCCAGTTCAATCGCCTCGTTGATGGCCACTTTATACGGCACATCACTACGTTTAGACAGTTCAAACAGCGCAATACGCAGCACGGCTTTTTCTACCTGACCCAGCTCTTCCAACAGGCGAGACAGGTAAGGCTTCATTAGTCCATCCAGGTACGCGCTGTTAGTCGCCACCCCGGACAGCAGTTCACGGAAATACAGAACGTCGACATCTTTTACGTCCTGTTCCGCCAGGAACTGGTATTCAACATCAGCGATGTCGTTCTGGGACAACTGCCAGGAGTAGAGCGCCTGGACGGCACACTCACGGGCGCGGCGACGAGCAGCAGGTTTCACGGATTTCCCCTTACAAAAATCAGGCCTTAATGGCTTTCAATACATTAATCATTTCAAGTGCAGTCAGTGCAGCTTCTGCGCCTTTGTTGCCGGCTTTAGTGCCAGCGCGTTCAATGGCTTGTTCAATACTTTCGGTGGTCAGAACACCGAAGGCTACCGGAATGCCACTGTCCTGAGCGACATGCGCCAGGCCATTGCTTGCACCGCCAGCCACATATTCGAAGTGTGCGGTACCGCCACGAATCACCGTGCCTAACGCAATCACCGCGTCGTATTTACCGGTTTTTGCCAGCGCACCTGCCGCCAGCGGCAGCTCATACGCGCCTGGAACCCAAACGACGGTAATGTTTTCATCTTTAACCTGACCAATACGTTTCAGGGCGTCGATCGCACCTTCCAGCAGGCTGTCATTGATAAAGTTGTTGAAACGCGCAATGGTGATGGCGACGCGAGCGTCCGGGGTAGCAACGTTAGCTTCAATAATGTTCATATTCTTCCTTCGGATTCACTAGACCCCGCAGGGGGGCGGATTTTATCATAATAATCTGTGCGCTGCTTCCCTTTCGAACCGGGAGATCATGCGCCCACTAAATGCAGGCAAAGGTCCGGACCTACATGGCGTATCTCATTGAATTTGAAATGGGGGGCATCAGCCAGTTTCTCAAGCCCTGGCAGCACACATAATCCTCGTGCATCGCTCCCTAACAGTTTAGGCGCAACATAGATGATTAGCTCATCAACCACTCCGGCCTGTAATAACGCGCCCGCAAGCGTCGGGCCAGCCTCAACCCAAATGCTGTTAATTTGTTGCTTGCCCAGTTGCATCAGCAGCACCACCAGGTCCAGATGCCCGTTATGTTCAGGAATCTTCAGGCTACGAACCGCCTCCGGCCAGCTGCGAGGATCGTCATGAGTACGGGCAATCCAGGTTTCTCCCGGCTGCTGCACAATACGATGCTCCGGCGTCACCTGGTTTTGGCTATCAAGGACAATGCGGATCGGCTGACGCAGATTTTCTTGCGGATAGAGAGCCTGGGTTGACTCCCCCAACTCCTCCCAACGGACGGTAAGCTGAGGATCGTCCGCCAGTACCGTGGCGCTGCTGGTCAAAATGGCATGGTTTTGTGCGCGCAGGCGCTGCACATCGCGGCGCGCCTCGGGCGAGGTTATCCACTGACTTTCGCCGCTGGCCATCGCAGTGCGGCCATCGAGCGATGCGCCAAGCTTAAGCTGCACATACGGGAATCCTGTACGCATCCGCTTGAGGAAGCCTTTATTAAGTTGTTCAACCTCACTCATCATCAGCCCGTGGCTGACGTCAATGCCCGCCTGTTGCAGGCGATAAAGCCCGCGCCCAGCGACCTGCGGATTGGGGTCCTGCATGGCGGCCACAACTCGCGTCACGCCTGCGGCGATCAGCGCATCACAGCACGGCGGAGTCCGACCATGGTGGCTGCAGGGTTCCAGCGTAACGTAGGCCGTTGCGCCTTTTGCTTTCTCACCCGCCATCCGCAACGCATGAACTTCAGCATGCGGTTCACCTGCGCGATAATGATAACCTTCACCGACGATCTCGCCATCTTTAACAATCACACAGCCTACGTTGGGGTTGGGATGTGTGGTAAAACGTCCGCGCGCAGCAAGCTTCAGCGCTCGCGCCATGTAAAATTCATCCTGCATGGCTTAGTCCTGTAGGCGAGCAATCTCTTCGCCAAATTCTTTGATATCTTCAAAGCTCCGGTAGACCGAGGCAAAGCGGATGTAGGCGACTTTATCGAGCTTTTTCAGTTGCTCCATCACCAGGTTACCGATCATCTTGCTCGGAACCTCACGTTCGCCTGTCGCGCGCAGCTGGGATTTTATATGGTTTAACGCCATTTCGACGTCATCAGCGCTAACAGGTCGTTTCTCAAGTGCTCTGAGCATACCGCTACGCAGTTTTTCCTCATTAAAAGGTTCACGCACATCATTGCTTTTTACAACGCGCGGCATGACAAGTTCAGCCACTTCAAAAGTGGTAAAACGTTCGTTACAGACCAGACACTGCCGGCGGCGGCGTACCGAGGAGCCCTCGCCTACAAGACGAGAGTCAATTACCTTAGTGTCTACGGCGAAACAGAATGGGCAATGCATACGGCGTCCTGACCAGGTGGTTAACAGAAATCTATTTTACCCTGAACTGGCGTGACAACAAAGGCAGAGCACTTTTGAGATAAAGGATCGATGCCTTCGTGCTCTTTGCACACTACCATTATGCTATCGCGACAATAAAGGAAGTAACCTACATGACAAGACGTTACCTAAGAATTCTCCTGGTGGGAAGTCTCTTTAGTCTTAGCGCCTGTGCACAGCAAAGCGAAGTACGCCAAATGCATCAAAGCGTCAGCACGCTGAACAAAGAGATGACACAGCTTAATCAGGAAACGGTGAAAATAACGCAGCAGAATATGTTGAATGCAAAATCCACCAGTGGCGTCTATTTACTACCGGGTTCCAAAACCCCCGCCCGACTGAACAGTCAGATCGGTACGTTGCGCATGTCACTGGTGAATATTGCACCAAATGCAGACGGTACGCGCCTGACATTACGTATTCAGGGCGAATCCGACACCCCTTTACCCGCTTTTAGCGCCACCGTAGAGTACGGACAAATTCAGGGCACCACGGACAACTATCAGGAGGTGAATGTTCAGAATCAATTGATAAACGCTCCGGCAAGTATTCTTGCACCCAGCGACGTAGACATTTCGTTACAGCTTAATGGCCTGTCTCCGGAGCAACTGGGGTTTGTACGCATCCACGACATCCAGCCTGTGACACAATAAACTTTTTTGCGGAACGTTTTGTGCGTTCCGCAACATCACCAGCCTTCATTTTGTTACTCCTCTGACATCATCGAGATTTTTAGTAAAACTTGGCAACATTCATGGGAGCCAGTACAATTCGCCGCCTAAAGTACGCAAACGTGAACGCAATCGATTACGTAAATGATAGAACTGTGAAACAAGACATATTTTTGTGAACAATGATTTTTATAATAGGCTCCGAAGAAATACGAAATATTTAGAAACGCAAATTGCGCCTTTTTCACTCCCGAAAGGGATTTCAAACAGTGGCATACATATGAAAAAAACATTACTTGCAGCCGGTGCAGTACTGGCGCTCTCCTCGTCCTTTACTGCTAATGCGGCAGAAAATGACAAACCGCAATATCTTTCCGACTGGTGGCATCAGAGCGTTAACGTAGTAGGTAGCTACCACACCCGTTTCGGACCACAGATCCGTAACGATACCTATCTGGAATATGAAGCTTTCGCTAAGAAAGACTGGTTCGACTTCTATGGTTACATGGATGCGCCAGTCTTCTTCGGTGGTAACACCGATGCGAAAGGTATCTGGAACCACGGTTCCCCGCTGTTTATGGAAATTGAACCGCGTTTCTCCATCGACAAACTGACCGGTACTGATCTGAGCTTTGGTCCGTTCAAAGAGTGGTACTTCGCCAACAACTATATCTACGACATGGGTCGTAACAAAGATGGCCGTCAGAGCACCTGGTATATGGGTCTGGGTACCGATATCGACACTGGCCTGCCGATGAGCCTGTCCATGAACGTATACGCTAAGTATCAGTGGCAGAACTACGGTGCAGAAAATCAAAACGATTGGGACGGCTACCGTTTCAAAGTGAAATACTTTGTGCCAATTACCGAACTGTGGGGTGGTAACCTGAGCTACATTGGTTTCACTAACTTTGACTGGGGTTCCGATCTCGGTGATAAGAGTGCTTATGCTGAGAATGGTATTAAACAGCGTACTAACGACTCTATCGCCTCCAGCCACATTCTGGCACTGAACTACGACCATTGGCACTATTCCGTCGTCGCTCGTTACTGGCACAACGGCGGTCAGTGGAACGATGACGCTGATCTGAGCTGGATGAAAGAAAACGTTCGTTCTACCGGTTGGGGTGGCTATCTGGTTGTCGGTTACAACTTCTAATTTTGCCTGATACCGGGCGGCACTGCGCCGACCCGGAGACCAGCATGTTAAAGCCAGCTTAACCGCTGGCTTTTTTATGGCTTATCGTCACAGCGAACTTTACGCAAAAAGTCGCTTAGCGAACGTCCGGTATCCTCACGAAAATGCCTGTCCACAGGGGTAACACAGAGACAACGATCAACACGAAAACAACGATAATCCTCACGCCTTTCACACCATGCAACCAGTAGCCAGTGCTCTCCCCAGAAAAATAACCCCAGCGGCTGCACATCTCGCCAGGAGAGTTGCCCGGCTTCGTCACGATAATGCAGTGCCAGAACCTGTTGGGTAGATACAGCCCGGTGTATAAGATCAAATGTGCTACGAGAATGTAATTGAGTTCCAAAGTCAGGGGCAAAAATACGCGTCTGTTCTGCCCTGCGACGACTCTCTTCTGGCAGGATCGCCAACACTTTTTCCTGCGCCGATTCCAGCTCCCGCGAGAGCGAATCACCGCCCCAGGTTTTCAGTAATCGGATTGCGACCATCAGTGCTTCTGACTCACGGTGAGTGAGCATTAAAGGTGGCAGATCAAATCCTGCCATTAAACGGTACCCGCTGCCCGCCTCCCCTTCAACAGGCACGCCGGATATTGATAAATCGCAGATATCGCGGTAGATCGTGCGAGGAGAAACCTCGAGCCGCTCCGCCAGATGCGCCGCCGTTGTCAGCCTCCTGCCACGCAGGATCTGTACAATCTGAAATAAACGGTCAGCGCGCCTGGTCATCTTAACCCTCTGTATTTAGAAATATTATGCAGGCTGGTGCAAGCCAACGCGATTACCTTCACTATCGGTAAATAACGCAATCGTGCCAATATCCTGCCCCAGCTCAAGTGGTCCAAACACACACTTACCACCCGCTGTTTCGACACGCGCAAGCGTAGCCGGGAGATCGTCCGTATGCAGATAAATAATAGCGCCCTGCTGCGAAGGCGTAATACCATCAAATTTAGCCAGTGCGCCACCGGGGGCTGGGTCCTGATGCGGGAACACTGCCAGCTCAGCACAATCCATATTCTCCCGACGCAGCGAAACCTGCATCACCGGTTCATAAAAAGCAATGGCACGATCCATTTCCGCTACCGGGATTTCAAACCAGTTAATCACGTTATTCATACATCCTCCTGCCTTTGTGGGTAATCTCAGAAGGACTATAAAACAGGACTACTGACAGCATACTGTCAGCAGTGTTTGCAAAAAGGGCCAAAAGTTTCCCTCTGGCCCGTTTCGGGCGCATGTTGCCACGCGGCGACAAGGCCAACGGGGATCAAGCCCCGCAACACTGTGCCTCACCGGGTCACCCCAGCTTGGGGCGATTCTACTCCACTCGCTAATATCCACACGAAATCAGCGTGCTACAGGCAAAAAAAATCCCGACCTTGCGATCGGGATTCCAGCTTTTACGCGCAGCTTCGGTTACGGCAGAATAGACGGCTGATCCGCCCCTTCTTTCTCGACCTTCTGCTGCAGCATGTGCTCGCGCTTCATACCCAGCTTCAACGCCAACGCCGATGCTACGTAGATAGACGAGGCAGTACCGATGGAGACACCGATAAGCATGGTCAGCGAGAAGCCTTCCAGCACCGGACCACCAAAGAGGTACAGCATCAGAATAACCACTAACGTCGTACCGGAGGTGATTAACGTACGGTGCAACGTCTGGGTCAGTGACACGTTAAAGATTTCGTAAGGCGTACCGCGACGGATTTTGCGGAAGTTTTCACGAATACGGTCAGATACCACGATACTGTCGTTTAGCGAGTAACCAATTACCGACATCAACGATGCGACGATTGTCAGGTCAATCTCGATATGGAACAACGACAGGATCCCTAAGGTGATAATCACGTCGTGCGCAAGGGAAATCACGACCCCAGCGGCCAGTCGCCACTCAAAGCGGAAACCGACATACACAAGGATGGAAATCAGCGCCACCATCAGCGCCATCGCACCGGTTTGCGCCAGATCAGCACCCACGCTGGGTCCGACGAACTCGATACGTTTCACAGCGGCATTCTGGTTAGTTGCTTCGTTAATTACACTCAGCACTTTACTACCCAGTACCTGCCCGCCGTTTTCACCTTCAGTTGGCGGCATACGAACCATAATGTCGTGGCTACTACCGAAGTTCTGCAGCAGCGGCTCAACGAAGCCCGCTTTCTCCAGCGCATCGCGCATCACGTCCATTTCCGCTGGTTTTTCCAGCGTGATTTCAATTACCGTACCACCAGTAAAATCGAGCCCCCAGTTAAATCCGCGTACGCCCATCACCACGATGGCCGCAATCAGCAGAAAACCAGAGATGCCGAAAGCCCAGTAGTCCCAGCGCATAAAGTCGATGACTTTACGGCCGTGGTTCAATTGTTCAACAGTATATTCCTGTGCCACATCGCACTCCTCAGATTGACAGCTTTTTGACGCGCTTGCCGCCATACAACAGGTTTACGATGGCACGTGTACCGACGATCGCGGTGAACATCGACGTCGCCACACCAATACCGGTAGTAATCGCGAACCCTTTAATTGCCCCAGTACCGACTGCATACAGGATCAGGACCTTAATCAGCGTCGTAATGTTCGCATCGAAGATGGAACTGAACGCGCCCGCATAGCCCTCGTTGATCGCCTGCTGTATCGAACGTCCGTTGCTCAACTCTTCTTTGATACGTTCGTTGATCAGTACGTTCGCATCGACCGCGACGGCAAGGGTTAAGACGATCCCCGCAATACCCGGCATACTTAGCGTGGCACCCGGCAGCAACGACATGATACCGACGATCAGTACCAGGTTGGCAATCAGCGCACTTGTCGCAATCAGGCCGAACTTCTTATAGAAGAAGATCATGAACAGGATAGAAACCACCAGACCAGCCAGACAGGCTTCCAGACCCTGCTTGATGTTCTGCATACCCAGAGTCGGGCCGATAGTCCGTTCTTCAACAATCTGAATCGGCGCAATCAACGCACCGGCACGCAGCAGCAGCGACAGCTGACGCGCTTCGTTCGGGTTGTTAATTCCAGTGATACGGAAGCTGTTACCCAAGCGAGACTGGATGTTGGCGATGTTAATCACCTCTTCCTGTTTCACCAGCATCGCACGGCCGTTGGCATCTTTTTTACCGCTGTCTTTGTACTCGACGAACAAGGTCGCCATCGGCTTACCGATATTGTCCTTGGTAAAGTTAGACATGATGTTACCACCCGCGCTATCCAGCGAGATGTTAACCTGCGGTTGGTTATACTCATCCATGCTCGACGTGGAGTCGGTGATATGGTCGCCGGTCAGGATCACGCGTTTATACAGCACAACTGGCTGTCCTTCGCGGGACTGTTTCACTTCTGAGTCACCCGGTACGCGCCCGGATGCAGCAGCAGACTGATCAACGTTGGTATTTACCAGACGGAATTCCAGCGTAGCAGTCGCACCCAGAATTTCTTTCGCACGCGCGGTGTCCTGAATACCAGGCAGTTCGACCACAATACGGTCAGCGCCCTGGCGTTGAACAACCGGCTCAGCGACACCCAGTTGGTTAACACGGTTGCGCAGAATGTTAATGTTCTGCTGTACCGCGTATTCACGAGCTTCGCTCAAACGCGCATCAGTCATCACCGCACGCAGCGCATTGCTGCCCTGGCTTGAAATCACCAGATCCTGATGACGCTTGCTCAGGTAAGAGATAGCCTCGTCACGGGCTTTGCTGTCACGGAAGGTGATGCTCAGACCGTAGTTATCTTCTTTACGAACGGTAGTATAAGGAATGCCTTTTTCACGCAGGTCGCTGCGCAGGCTGTCGATATTTTGTTCCTGCAGTTTACCCAGCGCGGTGTCCATATCCACTTCCATCAGGAAGTGAACGCCGCCACGCAGGTCAAGACCGAGTTTCATCGGTTCTGCGTGAATGGCAGCCAGCCAGCGTGGTGTTGCCGGAGCCAGGTTAAGCGCCACGACATATTGATCACCCAGCACGCCCAGCAGCACTTCACGTGCGCGCAGTTGGGTATCGGTGGAGTCGAAGCGCGCAAGAATAGCGCCCTCTTCCAGAGCCACAGACTTAGGTGTAATTTTTTCTTCTTGTAACGTTTTCTGGACCTGGATCAGCGTTTGCTCACTGGCGGCGGCACCGCGCACGCCAGTGATTTGAACAGCCGGATCCTCACCATACAGGTTGGGAAGTGCGTAAAGCAGGCCGACGATAATCACGACGACCAGCATGATGTACTTCCACAAAGGATAACGGTTTAACACGGCAGTTCCCTTCGGGAAAACAATAAATTACAGCGCCTTCATCGTGCCTTTCGGCAGAACGGCAGCTACGAAATCACGTTTGATAACCACTTCAGTGGTGTCGTTCAGCGCGATAGCGATGTAGCCAGTTTCTGCTACTTTGGTCACGCGACCGACCAGGCCACCGTTAGTCAGCACTTCATCACCTTTGGCAATGGAGTTCATCAGGTTTTTATGTTCTTTGGTGCGTTTCTGCTGTGGACGCAGGATCATGAAATAGAAAATCAGACCAAACACCACCAGCATCAGAATCAGAGACATCGGGCTGCCCTGCGCCGGAGCACCTGTTGCCGCTACCGCATCAGAAATAAAAAAGCTCATTCAAATTCCCTCATTATTAAAATTAATCAACGTTCAAAGGTGGAACAGGTCGACCCTGACGTTGGTAAAAATCGGTCACGAAGCTCTCTAATTTACCCTCTTCAATAGCCTTGCGTAAACCCGCCATCAAGCGCTGGTAGTAACGAAGGTTATGAATCGTATTGAGTCGCGCGCCTAATATTTCGTTGCAACGGTCAAGATGATGCAAGTAGGCGCGTGAATAATTGCGACAGGTGTAGCAATCGCACTCGGCATCGAGCGGACTGGTGTCGCTTTTATGTTTCGCATTACGAATTTTTACCACGCCGTCAGTCACAAACAAATGACCATTACGGGCATTTCGTGTTGGCATCACGCAGTCAAACATATCAATACCACGACGTACACCTTCAACCAGATCTTCTGGTTTGCCGACGCCCATCAGGTAGCGAGGTTTATCTGCCGGAATCTGCGGGCAAACATGCTCCAGAATGCGGTGCATATCTGCTTTCGGCTCACCCACAGCCAAACCGCCGACAGCGTAGCCATCAAAGCCGATATCTACCAGACCTTTGACAGAGATATCACGTAAATCTTCGTAAACGCTGCCCTGAATGATGCCAAAAAGCGCATTTTTGTTGCCGAGCCCGTCAAAACGGTCACGGCTACGCTTCGCCCAGCGCAAAGACATCTCCATCGAGCGTTTAGCATAGTCCCAGTCAGCCGGATAAGGAGTACATTCGTCGAAAATCATCACGATATCGGAACCGAGATCGTATTGGATCTCCATCGACTTTTCTGGATCAAGGAAAATCGGATCACCGTTGATCGGGTTGCGGAAATGCACACCCTGTTCGGTAATTTTACGAATGTCGCCCAGGCTGAAGACCTGGAAGCCGCCGGAATCGGTGAGGATTGGCCCTTTCCACTGCATGAAATCATGCAAATCGCCATGCAACTTCATGATTTCCTGACCCGGGCGCAGCCACAGGTGGAAAGTGTTACCGAGAATAATTTGTGCACCGGTAGCTTCAACTTCTTCCGGCGTCATGCCCTTCACGGTGCCGTAAGTACCAACCGGCATAAAGGCTGGCGTTTCTACTACGCCACGATCAAAAACCAGGCGGCCGCGGCGAGCGCGACCGTCTGTGGTGTCCAGTTCAAATTTCATTTTAACTCCTGCGTCAGAAAAACAGTCTGACGTTAAACACTCATGCCGGGGATTTACTCCCCGACACGCTCGGAAATAGCTTGCGGATTGTACGTGATAAACATGGCATCCCCGTAACTAAAAAAGCGATATTCCGCTTTTACGGCTTCATGATAGGCGTTCATGGTGTTTTTATAGCCCGCAAACGCTGAAACCAACATAATCAATGTTGATTCAGGCAGATGGAAGTTAGTCACCAACGCATCGATCACTTTGTACTGATAGCCCGGGTAAATAAATATTTGCGTGTCGCCAAAGAATGGCTCAATCAGGTCGTTTTTAGCCGCCTGCGCCGCGCTTTCCAGCGAGCGAACTGAGGTCGTCCCCACCGCAATAACACGATTACCGCGTGCTTTCGCCGCTAGCACCGCGTCGACCACATCCTGCGGCACTTCCGCATATTCGGAGTGCATGATGTGATCTTCGATGGTGTCGACACGCACCGGCTGGAACGTCCCCGCGCCAACGTGCAGTGTCACGAACGCCATCTCAATGCCTTTATCGCGCAGTTTTGCCAGCAACGGATCGTCAAAGTGCAGACCAGCAGTCGGCGCCGCCACGGCACCGGGTTTTTCACTGTAGACCGTCTGATACAGTTCGCGGTCGGCATCTTCGTCAGGGCGGTCGATATACGGCGGCAGTGGCATATGGCCGATAGCATTCAGGATGTCCAGCACGCTGCGCTCGTCGTCAAACTCCACTTCGAACAGTGCGTCATGACGGGCAACCATTGTCGCTTTAATGCTTTCATCGTCGCCCAACAACAATTCAGCACCCGGCTTCGGCGCTTTAGATGCGCGAATATGTGCCAGAATACGTTTATCATCCAGCATACGCTCGACCAGCACTTCAATCTTGCCGCCGCTGGCTTTACGGCCAAACAGACGCGCCGGAATTACGCGGGTGTTGTTAAAGACCAGCAAATCTCCGGGGTTGAGCTTGTCGAGCAAATCAGTGAAAGTACCGTGTGTCAGCGCGCCAGTCGGCCCATCCAGTGACAGCAAGCGGCAGCTACTGCGCTCTGCCTGCGGATAGTGGGCAATCAGGGATTCGGGTAGTTCAAAGGTGAAATCGGTAACGCGCATGACACTGACTCAGACTAAAATAAGAGGCGGGTAGTCTAGTGCCGGGGCGCTCTCCCTGCAACCTTTACCCCTCAAGATGAGTGACATAATCTATACGCAAAATCATTCAAGATGCATCGAGGCGGCAAGTGAATGAGTCCCCAGGCGCTTACACTAGTAAGTGACTGGGGTAAGTGACAAATCTGTAGGGAACAGATTTGAACGTCGCAGAGCGGCGGTCCGTATGGGCGAGTCTCATGGATGAGACGAGTAACTCAGCAGCCAACAAAGGGGCAGTTTGAAGGATGAAGTGGATATGAATTTTCTTGCACACCTGCACTTAGCCCATCTTGCCGACAGTTCGCTTTCTGGCAATTTACTGGCCGATTTTGTTCGGGGGAACCCGGAAGCCAGTTTTCCACCTGACGTGGTGGAAGGCATTTTTATGCACCGTCGTATCGACGTAATGACCGATAACCTGCCTGAAGTGCGTGAAGCCCGAGAGTGGTTTCGCCGCGAGACTCGCCGCGTCGCGCCTATTACGCTGGATGTCATGTGGGATCACTTCCTGTCGCGTCACTGGTCAGAAATATCACCGGACTTCCCGCTCGCGGCCTTTGTCAGCTACGCCTACACGCAGGTTGCCACTATCCTGCCTGAATCGCCGCCGCGCTTTGTGAATCTGAACAACTTTATGTGGTCAGAGAAATGGCTGGAGCGCTATCGCGATATGGACTTTATTCAGAATGTCTTAAACGGCATGGCCAGCCGCCGTCCAAAACTCGACGCACTGCGCGACTCCTGGTATGACCTGGATGCGCATTACGATGCCCTGGAAGCACGTTTCTGGCAGTTTTATCCGCGCATGATGGCGCAGGCCAGCAGCAAGGCTCTTTGATTGCCTGATGGCGCTACACTTATCAGGCCTGCCTGTTGTATCAGGGGTTGCTGACCGGATAAGGCGAAACCGCTATCCGGTAATGCATTGATAGCCAAAACCTGTCTCATTGATTGCCAGCGCCTCTTTGTCTTATTCCCGAACAGTCTCTATACTGGCCCGCGTTGCGTTCCAAAAACCCCTTAACTTTGCAGGAGAATTATATGGTACTGGTAACTCGTCAGGCTCCGGATTTCACAGCAGCTGCGGTACTGGGTAGCGGTGAGATTGTTGAAAACTTCAACTTCAAACAGCATACCAACGGTAAAACCACCGTTCTGTTCTTCTGGCCAATGGACTTCACCTTCGTTTGCCCGTCAGAACTGATCGCGTTCGACAAACGTTACGAAGAATTCCAGAAACGCGGCGTTGAAGTCGTTGGTGTTTCTTTTGACTCTGAATTCGTCCACAACGCATGGCGTAACACCCCTGTCGACAAAGGCGGCATTGGTGCAGTGAAATACGCAATGGTTGCTGACGTTAAGCGCGAAATCCAGAAAGCCTACGGCATCGAGCACCCGGAAGCGGGCGTTGCTCTGCGCGGTTCTTTCCTGATTGACGCTAACGGCGTTGTTCGTCACCAGGTTGTAAACGATCTGCCGCTGGGTCGTAACATTGACGAAATGCTGCGTATGGTTGACGCGCTGCAGTTCCACGAAGAGCACGGTGACGTTTGCCCGGCTCAGTGGGAAAAAGGTAAAGAAGGTATGAACGCGTCTCCGGACGGCGTTGCAAAATACCTGACCGAAAACGTATCCAGCCTGTAATCGGCTAACGTTTAGCAAAAAGGCTCGCGCAGGCGAGCCTTTTTTGTTGCCGGATGGCGGCGAAGCGCCACCGGGCAATGATTAAAACGCGAAACAAGAACAACCCAACACACCCCAAAACGCACGATCGTCTGACACCGGGATCCCCGATTTACGCGCCATATCGTGCTGATGTCCGTGAACGCCACAGCTACCGCAACACTGATGCATCTGGACCATAGCACCAACTTTCGCAGTAGTAGGTGGCGCAGAGCGATAATGCCCCGGAACGTTTACCACTGGCGACCAGTCAGGGACAACAGGGATCGCAGGCGGTGCCAGCGGCGTGAAATGCCCGGCAGCATAAACGACTTTGCCATCAACAATGGTCATCACCGACTCAATACCTTTGATCTCCTCTTCCGGTACGCTGAAATAATCTTTTGATAACACCACCAGGTCGGCAAGTTGATCTTTTTCAATGTGACCTTTCTTACCCTGCTCGCTGGAGAACCAGGCACTGCCTGCGGTCCACAGTTCCAGCGCCACATCGCGCGCCAGTCGGTTGTTATCGTCGTACATCGCCATCCCGCCGACAGTACGTCCGGAAACCAGCCAGTAGAGCGCCGTCCACGGGTTGTAACTTGCCACGCGGGTTGCGTCGGTCCCCAGTCCAACCGGAACATCAGCCGCCAACATTTTTGCTACCGGTGGCGTATGTTTAACCGCATCTTTTCCATAGCGATCGACAAAATATTCGCCCTGGAACGCCATCCGATGCTGAACTGCAATACCGCCACCCAGCGCTTTTACGCGCTCAATATTACGTTCGGTAATCGTTTCTGCGTGATCGAAGAACCAGTGCAGGCCGTTGAACGGAATATCACGATTCACCTTCTCAAAGACATCCAGCATCCGGCTGATGGACTCATCATAGGTTGCATGCAGACGGAACGGCCAGCGATGTTCCACCAGGTGGCGGACGACACGCTCCAGCTCATCCTCCATGCCTTCAGGTAAATCCGGGCGCGGTTGCAGGAAGTCTTCAAAATCCGCCGCCGAGAAGACCAGCATTTCCCCTGCTCCATTAGCACGATAAAAATCAGTCCCTTGCCCTGGTTTGAGCATATCGGTCCAGCGTTCGAAATCTTCCAGTTCCTGCTTAGGACGCTGGGTAAACAGGTTGTAGGCAATACGGACCGTCATCTGCTTATTGGCATGTAGTTGCTCGATAATTTCATAATCTTCCGGGTAATTCTGAAAGCCGCCGCCGGCGTCAATGGCGCTGGTGAGCCCAAGTCGATTTAGCTCTCGCATAAACTGACGGGTGGAATTAACCTGCATTTCCAGCGGAAGTTTTGGTCCTTTCGCCAGCGTAGAGTAGAGGATCATAGCGTTCGGTTTGGCGATCAGCATCCCCGTAGGATTACCATTGCCATCGCGAACAATTTCTCCCCCTACCGGATCCGGCGTCGCTTTGGTGTAACCAACCGCTTTTAGTGCCGCGCGATTTAGCAACGCCCGATCGTAGAGATGCAGCACAAATACCGGTGTATCCGGCGCGGCTTCATTGAGTTCTTCCAGCGTCGGCATACGGCGTTCAGCGAACTGAAATTCACTCCAGCCGCCTACCACGCGAACCCATTGCGGCGAGGGTGTTCTGTCAGCCTGATCTTTAAGCATACGTAGCGCATCCGCCAGCGACGGCACACCTTCCCAACGTAACTCAAGGTTGTAATTCAACCCTCCGCGAATGAGATGCAGATGTGAGTCGTTTAAACCTGGGATCACTGTATGACCTTTCAGATCAATAATCTGTGTCCCATCAGTCGCAAAATTCATGATCTGATCATGAGAACCGGTCGCCAGAATTTTTCCATCTTTAATCGCCACGGCGTCCACCTGAGGGCTTTGGCGATCAAGAGTATGGATTTTTCCGTGAGTCAGAATAAGTGTTGCAGTTTGAGACATAACAATCTCCTGAGAAACCGGTCAGGCTTTTTTCAGCCAGCCGGCAAACAGACGGGTTACGATAGGCATCCAGAACCAGACCACCAGCGCAACCACACAGGCATCATTAATCAGATGCAGGAGCAATGATCCCTTCATTGAGGGCAGCACGATGCCGGTCAGCCACGGCACCAGATTGGTGCTGGGAAAAATCACCAGCAGAGTTATCAGGAACTGCTTCCAGCGTTTAGGCTGGCGAACATGTGATGCAGGCGGGGTAAACCAAAATGCCGCTTCCGTACGAATCTCGGTTTTGTCGCCCTCCGCCAGCAATGGCGCGATCTCCTCGACCAGCGCACGGCGCGTATCAGACTGGGTCCAGTTATACAGATGCTCGACGGTGTCAAAGCGGATAATAATGTTCCACAGGTTTTGTCCGTCGGTAGGGCGAATGACGTTAGCGCCAAGATGACCAGGAAACTCTGCGGCCACTGGCATGATTTTCCCCAGCCACTGCTCATACCGCTGCGCCTGGTCAGGCCGCAAGGTGTGAGTAATCACCAATGTCACATGTTTATTCTGCGCCATGAAGGGTTCCTTGCTGAAGGATAATGGCGGGATTGCCCCGCCAGCGGAATTAAATCTTACGTTCTGGTGCACCATGTACCATGGTATAGGCATAATCCACGCCCATACCGTACGCACCGCTGTGTTCACGCACCAGGTCCATCACCGCGTCGTAAGTCTCTTTACGTGACCAGTCGCGTTGGTACTCCAGCAGCACCTGCTGCCAGGTAACTGGTACCGCACCCGCCTGCACCATACGATCGATAGAACGTTCATGAGCATCCACGGATGTACCGCCGGAAGTGTCGGTGACCACATACACTTCATAACCCGCTTCCAGCGCCATCAACGCCGGGAATGTCAGGCAAACTTCGGTCCACAGTGCGGAGATAATCAGTTTTTTACGCCCGGTCGCTTCCACGGCTTTAACAAAGGCCGCATCTTCCCAGGAGTTCATTGAAGTACGCTCGATAGGCTTGACATCAGGATGAACAGCTAACAATTCCGGCCAGATATATCCGCTAAAACTTTTCGTTTCAACCGAGGTATAAATCACTGGAACATTAAATATTTTTCCGGCTTTGGCTAATGCTACAGTATTATTTTTCAACGTCTGGCGATCAATATTCGCCACACCAAATGACATTTGCGGTTGATGGTCAATAAAAATAAGCGTTGAGTTTTGTGGGTCAATCAGTTCCCGAATAGACATAGCACACCTTCTTAATCAATGAGTTAAAAGGCAACGGTCTGTAACTGCCGTCAGCAGCAGGATCCTGAATCAGAAAGCTTGTTGAGTATAGCGGGAATTTTCTAACGAGTTATTAAAGAAAACTTATCATCGAGTGATGATAATAATTTTGTCTTGAGATATATCTCAATCATCATCAAAAAAATGCGAATGTCTTATCTAATTTATTCACTGGCATTGTTTTTCTCTATTCTGTAAAAATGAGGTGTTTAATTTTCAGGATATATTCAGCTTATGCGCATCAATCTGGACGTTCTGCTCATCCTCGACGCACTCGACAGGCATGGTTCATTTGCTGCCGCTGCCGAATCACTGTTTAAAACCCCTGCCGCACTCAGCTATATGATTCAGAAGCTGGAAAACGATCTGAATATCGAATTGCTCGACCGTTCCGGGCATCGGGCAAAATTTACCGATACCGGCCTGATGATGCTGGAAAAAGGACGTTTGCTCCTCAGCGCTGCCAAAGACCTCGAAAAACAGGCGTTACAACTGAGCGCTGGCTGGGAAAAAGAGCTGGCAATTGCGCTGGATGCCTCCTTCCCCTTCGCCGCACTGGTGCCGATTATCGAAGCTTTTTACGCACTCAATAAACAAACTCGCCTCAACTTTACTCACCACACGCTGGCAGGTTCCTGGGAAGAACTCACCCATAACGGAGCGGATATTATTCTGGGCGCTATTAATGAGCCACCAACATCAGCGGCCTGGTCTTACAAAATGCTCGGCACGCTGGATAATGTGTTTGTTGTCGCACCCGGGCATCCACTGGCAGCGGCATCGGATAGTTTAACCAATGAACAACTGTGCCTGCACCGGGCGATAGTCATCAGCGACAGCGCCCGCTATTGTCATCCGTTACAAAGCAACCTGATGGATGAACAGGCGCAGATTCGTGTCGATGATTTCCACAGTAAAGTGATGTTACTGCGGGCGGGAACCGGTTGCGGATTTCTCCCACGCCACATCGCAAGCCCATGGTTAGCCACAGGCGAGCTGGTGGAAAAACCCGTGTTGTCTTTTCGTCAAAAAGACGTCGCCTATATGGCGTGGCGCAATAGCAATGACGGACTGGCGCAGCGCTGGTGGCGGGAAACGCTGCTGACCAGTGAGGAGATTGCGCGTTTGTATCAATGACACATCCAGATTGAGGCAGAAATCGCAGGTAGTGTCAGAATATCATCCGCGAGCTGGCCTTTGCCTTCTTTGTGCAGCCATTGGCTGGCATTGAGCAATGGCGAGGCTGGCAACACCACTTCACAGGCCTGGCCACGATTGATTGCTACCAGCACGCGCTGTCGGTTTAGTACTCGTACAAATACCACCACGTTATCCTCTGCGTAAATCACCTGACAACCGCCGTGGCGTAGCGCCTGACTCTGATGACGCATTTTAGCCAGCCGCTGATACAGCGCCAGCAGGTCAGAATCCTGTTTGTCCTTCTGCCATGGGAACGGCTTGCGGCAAAACGGATCGTTATTACCGTCCAGCCCCACTTCATCACCGTAGTAGATACAGGGAACCCCCGGCCAGGTAAACAACCAGACTACCGCCAGAGGCAGGCGCGCGACATCTTTACCTAGCAGCGATTTAAAACGGGCCGTGTCGTGGCTGTCGAGCTGATTGAACATACGCAGTTGCTGCTGATGTGATAAGCCTGCACGATAGTTATCCATCCACGCCATACAGGTTCGGGCATCAATAAACTGCGGATCATAAGAGATATCGGTATTGGCGAGAAATCCCCATATGGGAAAGGTAAAGCCACGATAGTTCATCGCGGCATCTTCAGCATCAGCCTGCAACCACTGACGCGCATCACCGAAATGTTCGCCAACAATGTATGCTTCTGGCTGAGTTTCTTTAGCCGCCTGGGCGATCCCGGCAACATGCTGGAGGTTATTGCGCGCACCACCGGCTTCACCCAACATGTGTACGACATCAAGCCGCCAGCCATCCATATTCCATGGTGCTTTTAACCAGTGACGGACAATGCTGTCTTCGCCGCGATAGATTTCATTCACCAGGCTTTCAGATGCAAAGTCCAGTTTGGGCAGGCTTGAATACCCCAGCCAGTCCAGCGCGACGCCTTCCGTTGAAAAATGGTACCAATCGCGCCAGGGGGAATGTGGGTTATGGCATGCGCCATCCGTTCCCCGACTATGCCGGTCAAACCAGGCGTGCGAATCGCCGCTGTGGTTAAATACGCCGTCCAGAACCAGCCGCATTCCCTGCGCCTGTGTATTGTGTCGCAGGCGCAGTAACGCCCTGTCGCCACCAAACTGTGGATCAACATGACGATAATCTTCAGTATCGTACTTATGTACGCTTGGTGCGGTAAACACCGGGTTCAGATATAGCGCGGTTACGCCCAACGTTTTCAGATAGGGCAGTTTCTCACTGATACCG
Organism: Citrobacter sp. S-77; assembly: GCF_963864895.1. Taxonomy (NCBI): domain Bacteria; kingdom Pseudomonadati; phylum Pseudomonadota; class Gammaproteobacteria; order Enterobacterales; family Enterobacteriaceae; genus Citrobacter; species Citrobacter sp. S-77. Next base: position 880,525 of record NZ_CAWLWU010000002.1, on the reverse strand, counting down.
TCCAGATCACCGCCATAGAACGTGGAACCGCCAGCCTGCGCAGTCAGCGGCTCATCCCACTCACGCTGCACAATATCCTGTCCTGCTGCATGGTGGTAATAAACGTTGTTCTGATACGCTTCACGTGACTG
>NZ_CAWLWU010000002.1:691522-880221 GCF_963864895.1 Citrobacter sp. S-77 | reverse complement strand
CTTCACGTGACTGGCTACGTGCAAAACGGTCCGGGAAAATCTGATAGAAAATCTGATCGGCCACCCATTGCGGTCCGTTATCCGGCACATCCACGGCGAACTGTTCCAGACGTGCTGGCGGAATACGGCTGAATCCCTGCGGGGTAAACCACAGCTGACGATCAAGCCACAACAATTTAAAGCTATAACGCCGACGAGGTTGACCGCTGGAAAGATCGATTGCGGCTCGCCACGCAGTAACGCCAGGCTGAGGCTGGCTGCGCTGCTTACGCATAATCAGCGAAATCTCTTCGTTATCATTTTCCGCGCGTAGCGTTATACGTTGGGGAGGATTATCTCCCGCCAGCCATAACGTAATCGTCAGTTGATCTTTGTTTTGTTTAACAAATGGGGCAACCGGAAGGTGCCAGGCGTTCAACATCACGTATCCCCTTTGATGAAAATGAAGCCACCTTGCCATAGCGCAGTGCAGGATCACTCATCATCTTAACGTTTATTGGGGGAGGAGTTCGGGGGAGGAGATTTCGCCGGATGGCGCTACGCATCTTTGGCCTACACACTCTCGAGTAGGCCAGATAAGACATAGCGGTCATCCGGAAAAAAATTACTGTGCTTCAGCCAGTTGACGCTCGCGACGACGCTTAAATACCCAGCCAACCAACAACAGGATAATCCACGCGAAACCAACGTAAAGCGAAATACGAGTATCCGGGTGGTAACCGATGAGCGCGATAATAAAGACCAGGAAAATCAGGCCAACAACGGTCGTCGTCACTCCGCCAGGCACTTTGAATTTCAGCGCCTTAACCTCTTCCGGCGGCAGACGGCGGCGGAAGGCAATCTGCGACAGCAGAATCATAATCCACACCCATACCGTGGCAAACGTTGCCAGTGAGGCAATCACCAGGAAGACGTTTTCCGGCATGATGTAGTTGAGATAAACCGCAAACAACAGTGCGAATGTCATCACCATCACCGTCACCCACGGCACACCGCGACGTGAGGTTTTAGCAAACATTTTCGGCGCGCTGCCCTGCTCCGCCATACCGTGCAGCATACGGCCTACGCCAAAGACGTCAGAGTTGATCGCCGACAACGAAGCGGTCAGCACTACAAAATTCAGGATACCGGCGGCAAAAGTAATCCCCATGTGCTGGAAGGTCAGTACAAACGGGCTTCCATCTGTGCCGACCTGGTTCCACGGGTAGATGGACATAATGACGAACAGTGTGCCCACATAAAACACCAGGATACGCATCGGTACAGAATTGATAGCGCGCGGGATAGATTTTTCCGGGTCTTTTGCTTCACCTGCGGTAATGCCAATAATCTCAATCCCGCCATAGGCGAACATTACCATTTGCAGCGACATCACCATACCGAGCCAGCCGTTGCTGAAGAAGCCGCCGTTACTCCACAGGTTGTGGATGCCGGTCGGTTGCCCACCGTTGCCAATACCCCAGATGATGATGCCGAAACCAGCAACAATCATGATGATAATAGTGGCGACTTTAAAGAATGAGAACCAGAACTCCAGTTCACCAAACACCTTCACGCTCATCAGGTTAATGGCGCAGATAATCAATACCACGCTGAGGACCCAAATCCAGTGCGGTACGGCCGGGAACCAGACGCCCATATAAATACCGAAGGCAGTAACATCGGCGATGGCGACAATCAGGATTTCAAAACAGTAGGTCCAACCGGTAATGTAGCCCGCGAGAGGCCCGAGGTTTTCCTGCGCATAGCGCGAGAAAGAGCTGGCTGCAGGGTTATGAACTGACATTTCGCCCAGCGCACGCATAATTATGTACGCCGCCACGCCACCGATAAGATAGGCCAAAAGTACGCTTGGCCCCGCCATTTTGATGGCATCGGCCGAACCATAAAACAGCCCGGTACCAATTGCTGAACCTAATGCCATAAAGCGAATGTGCCGGGTGCTCAGCCCACGCTTTAGCTTGTTATTACTTTCCATCGATTCCTAACCTGTTAACACAATAAAAAAACCACGGGGCCATATTAATAGCCCCGTGGTTAAAACTTATTGTCAGTGATTTTAGTGTGCGCTGGAGGTCACTTGTCGACCCGCTGCGCGATCCCAGATTACTGCCAGGACCACCATCACGACTGTTGGCATCAACCACGCCAGACCTTGTTCCGCCAGCGGTAAACGCTGGGTCCAGGCCGGTAAGATGTCGCCAATTGCAGAAGCTTTAATGCCATCAAGGATACCAAAAATCAGGCTGATAAACATCGCAGGTGCAATGACGCGGGAAGAATTATGCCACCATGAGCGGGTAAAGCTTAATACAACCAGTGCGATGCATGGCGGATAGATAGCCGTCAGCACCGGAATGGAGATCTGAATCAGGTGGCTCAGACCCAGGTTCGATACCACCATCGAGAAGCCGCCGAGGATAAACACCAGCGTACGATAAGACAGCGGCACATACTGGGCAAAGAACTCAGCGCACGCACAGGTCAGGCCAACTGCAGTCACCAGACAAGCGATAAAAATCAGTGCGGCCAGCAAGAAGCTACCTGCGCCACCGAAGGTATGCTGAACATACGCATGCAGAATCGCAGCACCATTAGCAGACTGATCGACCAGCGTCGCACTGTCAGAACCCAGGCGGAACAACGCGAGGTACAACAGCGTTAAGCCCACACCAGCCATCAGACCCGCCCAGACGGTATAACGGGTCAGCAGACGCGCTTCAGTAACGCCACGCGAACGAGCGGCGTTAACAATAACAATACCAAAGACCATCGCACCCAGCGTATCCATTGTCAGATACCCGTTCACGAAGCCATTAGAAAACGCTGCGGTCTCATAGGCTTCCATGGCGTTACTGATCGGGCCCGCAGGCCAGACAATCGCTGCAACAGAAAGCACAACCAGCGCAATAATTTTCAGCGGTGCAAGGAAATTCCCCACCGTATCCAGCAGTTTGCCCGGATAGAGCGACACCAGAATAACAATCGCGAAATAAACCACGCTATAGATAAACAACGGCAGCGCCGAGTCACCAGTCAGCGGAGCAATTCCCACTTCAAAAGAGACTGTCGCGGTACGCGGAGTAGCAAATAACGGCCCTACCGCCAGATAACAAACGGTAGCCAGCAGTAAACCTGCTACTTTGCCGATCGGGGTGCTCAGGCTGTCTACACCGCCACCGACTTTCGCCAGCGCTACAACGGTAAGCACCGGAAGACCAACGGCGGTAATCAAAAAGCCAAAAGCCGCAGTCCAGACGTGTTCGCCGGCCTGCAAACCAACCATTGGGGGGAAAATGATGTTACCTGCACCAACGAACAGTGCAAATGTCATAAATCCCAGGGCGATAATATCGCGTGATTTTAACTGATGGGTCATAAAGTCTTACAGCCTGTGGATGTGGTGTTGAAAACGTTTAATTTTCTGCCGTTCCCTGAGGGACAATACAGCGGCATTTTTAATCAATTCCAGCGGGATATCCTCCCAACCAGACGCAGCGAAGAATAGTTTTTCGATTTACCGCGTAAATGCAGTCGGTATGACAGCACTTGGTGCGCAATTTAAACGCTTATAACGTTTTAAAGCAAGGTGGGATCTAAAAACCAGAACAATATAGTGATATGAAAAATTGAACCAGCACAAAACACCATTCCCGTGAAAAAGTCATGGGCAATAATGCGAACAAAAAACAATCAAACGTCGTAAAATTCAGGATGTCATTATTGACGATGATGAAAAAAGCCAGCTTGCGCTGGCTTTTGGAAAGTTAACATTACAAATAAGCGTTAGCGGTTACTTTTGGCAATTAAACGTTCCGGGAGTATGAAACTAAACCGCGTTCCTTTTCCTGGTGCACTGTCGATAATCAACCGACTGTCATGATGATTTAACGCATGCTTCACGATCGCCAGCCCTAATCCACTACCGCCCGTTTGCCGGGATCGCGCTTTATCCACGCGATAAAATCGCTCAGTCAGACGCGGGATATGCTCAGAAGCAATGCCGGGGCCGTTGTCTTCGACGCTGAACTCAGCGCCTTGGGTCACATGCTGCCAGCGAACGGTGATGTGCGTTCCCGCAGGAGTATGGTTGACCGCGTTATAGATAAGATTCGAGATAGCACTGCGCAGTTGCTCCTCATTACCCAACACACTTAGCTGGCTATCAACGTCAAAGGTAAAGGTGTGTTTATTCTGGCTCAGCGTTTGCGCCTCATGTTCAACCACGCGCAGTATCACCGGCACATCGACTTTTTCATTCAACAGCAGCGCTGGTGCGGCCTCGATTCTCGACAATGTCAGCAGTTGCTTAACCAGCCCTTCCATACGCTGTGTTTGCTCACGCATGGTGTGCAGCGCTTTTTCTCGCGTTGCACCTTCCAGGGGATGTTCCTGCATCATTTCCAGATAGCCTTGCAGCACCGTGATTGGCGTACGCAGCTCATGGCTGGCGTTGGCAAAAAAGTTACGCCGCGCGCCTTCCAGTTGGTGCATCTGGGTGACATCACGCGCCACCATCAGCAATTGCTTATCGGTATAGGGCATCACGCGAATTTCCAGATGTCGTCCGGTATTGAGAACCAAATTGATCGGTCGACTAAAGTCGCGCGTTTTCAGGTACAACGTGAATTCCGGGTAACGCAGCAGGTTAAGAATATTTTGGCCGCTATCGTCCGGCCAGCGTAATCCCAGAACCTGCTGCGCCAGGCCATTACACCAGAAAATACCGCCCTCTTCGGTAGTCAGTACAACCGCGTCGGGGAGTGATTCAGCCCCACTACGAAAGCGTTTGATCAGATTACCCAGTTCACGACGGCGCTTCTTGTTACGTAGCTGCATTTGATGCAAACCGTACAGCAACGGTTCCCAACTGCCTCGCCCCGGCGGTGGTGTCATACTCCTGTCGACCCACAACCACCAGGACAAACGTAATAAATTCCAGAAATGCCAGACAAGCAGGCTTGTTACCGACGCCAGTAAAAACCAGGGCAGATAACCGAAAAAAGCACTAAGGATAAAAGCCGGTATGCAGCAAAGTATCAGCTCCAGTACCAGCCTTCTCCATGACAATCGTTCAAGCAAACGTCATACTCCATTTACAGCCAGGTCCATTAGGCTTGTATTCTTACCAGTCAGAAGCGGGTCGAAAAACGATATCCCGTCCCACGCACCGTCTGCACCATGCGATCGTGTCCGCTGTGCTCCAGCGCCTTGCGCAACCGGCGGATATGCACATCTACTGTCCGGTCTTCCACGTAAACATTGGTGCCCCAGACATGATTGAGTAATTGCTCGCGACTGTAGACGCGCTCAGGGTGGGTCATAAAGAAATGCAATAACTTGAATTCGGTGGGTCCCATATCAAGCGGATCCTCGCCGGTCATCACACGATGCGAGGTTGGATCCAGGCTCAGGCCCTGCATCTCAATGACCTCTTCAACCGCCATTGGCGAAATACGACGCAAAACGGCTTTAATACGCGCTACCAGTTCCTTGGGAGAAAACGGCTTAGTGATATAGTCATCTGCACCGGTTTCCAGACCACGCACGCGGTCCTCCTCTTCCCCTCTTGCCGTCAGCATCATCACAGGAATGTCCCGCGTCATCGCTTCTCGCTTGAGATGTTTAATGAACTGCAGACCCGACCCGCCCGGAAGCATCCAGTCCAGCAGGATGAGATCCGGCCAGGGTTCATTAAGTTGGTTCACAGCACTGTCATAGTCTTCGGCTTCTACGGGATGAAAACCGTTTTGCTCGAGCACGAAGCAGACCATTTCACGAATTGGAGCTTCATCTTCTACGACCAGAATACGTCTCGCCATGATTTGCCCTGTTTTTTAATTAACTCGTTTATCATCAATACGGTGTCATTATGCGTCAGATTTATGACAGATTTATGAAAAGATAGTCCAGGTTTAACGAAGGTTGTTGAATTATGACAGCCCGGAGGCAGGATATTACCGTCCTGCAAAGGTTATAATCCTGTTCACGTTTTTTGCCATGGAACACTTATGCGCATCCTTCACACGTCTGACTGGCATCTGGGCCAAAACTTCTACAGCAAGAGCCGCGCCGCTGAGCATCAGGCCTTTCTCGACTGGCTTCTGGATACGGCACAATCCCATCAGGTGGATGCGATTATTGTGGCTGGCGATATTTTTGATACCGGCTCTCCCCCAAGCTACGCCCGTGAGCTATACAATCGCTTTGTTGTAAATCTGCAACAAACAGGTTGTCATTTGGTGGTGTTGGCAGGAAACCACGACTCTGTCGCCACGCTCAATGAATCCCGCGATATTCTGGCGTTTCTGAACACCACGGTGGTCGCCAGCGCAGGTCATGCGCCACAGATACTCCAGCGCCGCGACGGCACGCCGGGTGCGATATTATGCCCGATCCCTTTTTTACGTCCACGCGACATCATCACCAGCCAGGCAGGACTCACAGGCGGAGAAAAGCAGCAGCATCTGCTGGGAGCCATCACCGACTATTATCAACAGCAATATGAGGACGCCTGTAAGCTACGCGGCGACCAGAACCTGCCCATTATTGCGACAGGGCATCTGACTACCGTCGGTGCCAGTAAAAGTGACGCCGTTCGTGACATCTACATTGGCACGCTGGATGCATTTCCGGCACAAAATTTCCCGCCAGCGGATTACATCGCGCTGGGACATATTCACCGGGCGCAGGTCATCGGCGGAACAGAGCATATTCGCTACTGTGGCTCGCCGATTGCGCTGAGTTTTGATGAGTGCGGCAAAAATAAATGCGTTCATCTGGTGAGTTTCGAAGAGGGTAAGCTGCGCGCGGTTGAAAACCTCACCGTGCCGGTTACACAGCCGCTTGCGGTACTGAAAGGCGATTTAGCGTCTATTACTGCTCAACTTGAGCAGTGGCGCGACACAGATCAGGAACCGCCCGTCTGGTTAGATATCGAAATTACCACTGATGATTATCTGCACGATATGCAGCGTAAAATTCAGGCCTTAACTGAAGACTTACCGGTAGAAGTCTTGCTGGTACGCCGCAGCCGGGAACAGCGTGAACGTATTATGGCGAATGAACGACGCGAAACGCTGAGCGAACTGAGCGTGACAGAAGTCTTTGACCGCCGCCTGGCGCTGGAAGAGCTGGAAGAACCACAGCGCGAGCGCCTGAATCAGCTGTTCAGTACCACATTACAGACACTCGCCGGGGAGCATGAAGCATGAAAATTCTCAGCTTGCGCCTGAAAAACCTGAACTCCCTGAAAGGGGAATGGAAAGTCGATTTCACGGCAGAGCCGTTCGCCAGCAACGGCTTGTTCGCTATCACCGGTCCGACAGGGGCTGGAAAAACCACACTGCTGGATGCTATTTGCCTCGCGCTGTACCACGAAACACCGCGACTGAGTAACGTATCTCAGTCACAAAACGATCTGATGACCCGCGACACCGCAGAGTGTCTGGCGGAAGTGGAATTCGAAGTCAAAGGCGAAGCCTATCGTGCCTTCTGGAGCCAGAACCGTGCCCGTAACCAGCCAGAAGGTAACCTGCAGGTCCCACGCGTAGAGCTTGCCCGTTGCGCCGACGGGAAAATCCTTGCAGATAAAGTCAAAGACAAACTGGAGATGACCGCCACGCTCACCGGGCTGGACTACGGACGATTTACCCGCTCCATGCTGCTTTCACAGGGGCAGTTTGCCGCGTTTCTTAACGCCAAACCGAAAGAACGTGCCGAACTGCTGGAAGAGCTGACCGGCACAGAGATCTACGGCCAAATCTCGGCGATGGTATTTGAAAAACACAAAACGGCCCGCACAGAGCTGGAAAAACTGCAGGCGCAGGCCAGCGGCGTTTCGCTGTTAGCAACAGAACAGGTGCAATCGCTCACAGAAAGTTTGCAGGTACTTACTGACGAAGAAAAACAGCATATTGTCAGTCAGCAAACTCAGCAACAGCACCTCAACTGGTTAATTCGGCAAAATGAGCTACAGACGGAAATAAACAGCCATCAGCATGCGTTGCGGGTCGCACAAGAGGCGCAGGAACAAGCGCAGCCGCAGCTGGCATCACTCAGCCTGGCACTACCTGCCAGAGCATTACGCCCGTACTGGGATCGAATTCAGGAACAAACGGCTACACTCACCCAAACACGCCAGAATATTCAAGAAGTGAATGCTCGCTTACACCACAGCTTAGCGCTGCGCAGTCGCATTCGTCAGCATGCGCAAAGGCAATCCGTCATAATGTTAACCGCAAAACAGACGTTAACGAACTGGCTGGCCGAGCATGACCGTTTCCGTTTATGGAACAGCGAACTGGCGGGGTGGAAAGCACTCTTTGCCCAGCAGTCTGACGCCAAAAACCAGCTACGCCAGTGGCAACAGTTGCGGGAGAACGACACGCGTAAACTGGAGGCTCTTGCGCAACCGACGCTGTCACTTTCGGCTGAAGACGTATCCCTGGCGCTGGCGCAACATGCACAGCTTCGTCCGTTACGCCAGCGTCTGAGCACGCTTCATGGGCAAATTGCCCCCAGGCAAAAACAGCTAACGCAACTGCGCACGACTATCCAACAGCGACAGCAGGAGCAGCTTCAGCGCAACGCCGCTCTGGCGGATAAACGCCAGCGCTATAAAGATAAGAATCAGCAACTTGCTGATGTAAAAACGATTTGCGATCAGGAAGCCCGCATTAAAGATCTGGAAAGTCAGCGGGCATTACTGCAGTCAGGCCAACCGTGTCCACTCTGCGGCTCCACCACGCATCCGGCGATCGCGACCTATCAAACGCTTGAGCTGAGTGTCAACCAGGCACGGCGTGAAGCGTTAGAAAAAGAGGTCAAAACGCTGGCTGATGAAGGATCTACCCTACGTGGGCAGCTCGACGCAATAACTCAGCAGCTACAGCGTGATGAACACGAAGCGCAGACGCTTTCTCAGGAGGAGCAAGCACTTACTCAAGAGTGGCAAACAGTGACTGCCGGTCTGAACATTACCCTCCAACCGCAGGACGATATCTCCAGTTGGCTTGCCGCCGAAGAAGAGCACGAGCAACAACTTCACCAGTTGAGCCTGCGCCATGCCCTGCAGGCACAAATCACCGCGCATACAGAACAAATCTCTCACCTGCAGCAACAGATTGATCAACGCCAGAGCACGTTGCAGGCTGAGCTAACCCGGAATGGCCTGTCTCTTCCTGCCAATGGTGAAGAAGCTGCGTGGCTCAGCGAGCGGGCAAGCGAAACACAAATATGGCAGAGCCGCCAGAGTGAACTGACCGAGCTACAAGCGCAGATTGCGCAACTTACTCCTCTGCTGGAAACGCTACCTGAGACCGAAGTCATTCAGGATAACGAAGATAACCTGTCACTGGAAAACTGGCGACAGGTGCACGATGATTGCCTTTCGTTACAGGGCCAGTTGCAAACACTGCAACAGCAGGAGGCACAAGACCTCCAACGCGTCGCTGAGATTCAGGCGCAATTTGATGCCGCACTGCAAACCAGCATCTTCGACGATCGCGACGCTTTTCTTGCCGCCCTGCTGGATGAAGAGACCTTTAACCGACTCGAACAGCTAAAGCAGTCGCTGGAAAGCCAGTTACAGCAGGCTCAAACACTGGTCAATCAATCGACACAGGCGCTGGCGACGCACCAACAGCAACCGCCCGTCGGCGCGGACCTCACCCTTAGTCAGGAACATCTTCGCGATACGCTGACGCAGCTCGCTCAAAGGCTACGGGATAACACCACTCGTCAGGGAGAAATTCGCCAGCAGCTCAAGCAAGATGCCGAAAACCGTCAGCAACAAAAGAGTCTGATGCAGGAGATTGAAAAGGTCTCGCAGCAGGTCGAAGACTGGGGTTATCTGAACGCCCTTATCGGCTCTAAAGAAGGTGACAAGTTCCGCAAATTTGCGCAGGGGCTGACGCTGGATAATCTGGTCTGGCTGGCCAATAACCAACTGACCCGCCTGCATGGCCGCTACCTGCTACAGAGAAAGGCCAGCGAAGCACTGGAGCTGGAAGTGGTTGATACCTGGCAGGCCGATGCCGTTCGCGATACCCGGACACTTTCCGGCGGCGAAAGCTTCCTCGTCAGTCTGGCACTGGCGCTGGCGCTGTCCGATCTGGTCAGCCACAAGACGCGAATTGATTCCCTGTTCCTCGATGAAGGCTTTGGCACGCTGGACAGCGAGACGCTTGATACCGCCCTGGACGCGCTGGATGCCCTTAACGCTACCGGCAAGACCATTGGGGTTATCAGCCACGTCGAAGCGATGAAAGAGCGTATTCCGGTGCAGATAAAAGTTAAAAAAATCAATGGACTGGGTTACAGCAAACTCGACAGGATGTTTGCGGTGGAATAGGTCAGACTCTGTTGTAATGCCGGATAGCACAGATAAACGTGCATACCCAAAATAATTCGAGTTGCTTGTAGGCGGCAATTGAGTGAAGCCCCAGGAGCTTACTCAGGTAAGTGACTGGGGGAGTGACAAATCTGTCAGGAGCAGATTTGAATGCTGCGGAGCGGCGGCCCGTCAGAATGAGGTTAATGGACGAGCCGGGTAACGCGCAGCCAACTTGAAGTATGACGAGTTATCCGGCAAAAGAGATTATGACTCTTGCGGCCACAGCCAGGCCGCACCGCGTACGCCGCTGGAGTCACCGTGCAGCGCTTTTCGTAGAGGCGTTTCACACTCGCCGCCGAAGACAAACTGCTTAATCAACGACGGGACCGTTTGATACAACCTGTCGACATTACTCATCCCGCCGCCCAGTACAATGACGTCAGGATCAAGAATGTTCACCACATGAGCTAACGATTTCGCCAGGCGTAACTCATATCGTCTCAGTGCCTGCTCAGCCAGGGCATCCTGCTCATCTACCAGGCGAATAATTTCACTGCCTTTTAGCTGATTTCCGCTCAGCCGATGATAATCCGTAGCAAACCCAGTCCCAGAAATGAAGGTTTCAATACAGCCCTGTTTGCCGCAATAACAAGGCACTTCCTGCCGATAACGCAGTTCATCCTCATCCATCCACGGTAGCGGGTTATGTCCCCACTCTCCCGCCGTACCGTTGCCACCGGTATGCGCTCGCCCATTCAAAGCCACGCCAGAACCACATCCCGTACCGATAATCACTGCAAACACGGTTTGCGCACCCGCCGCCGCGCCATCTACCGCTTCAGAAACGGCCAGACAGTTGGCATCGTTTGCCAGACGCACTTCACGCTTCAACCGCGCGCTTAAATCTTTATCAAAAGGCTGGCCATTGAGCCAGGTCGAGTTGGCGTTCTTCACCACACCAGTGTAAGGGGAAATCGAACCAGGGATCCCCATACCAACGGTTCCCGTCTGGCCGGTTGCGTTTTCCGCCATTTCCACCAGCGTAGCGATTGTTTCTATTGTTTGCCGGTAATCATCACGCGGCGTGGGCAGGCGATGGCGAAAAAGCTGTTCGCCCACATCACCTAGCGCAATCACTTCTGTTTTCGTGCCGCCTAAATCGATACCTATACGCACTGTATGTCCCTCTTCCCGATTAACAATGCAAGCATAGCGACAATTCGCTATTATGCCCGCTGGATTTAACGACAAGGCCGTGGAAATTATCATGCTGTGGTTCAAAAATTTAATGGTTTACCGTCTTAGCCGCGATGTTTCTTTGCGTGCCGAAGAGATGGAAAAACAGCTAGCCTCAATGACGTTTACCCCTTGTGGCAGCCAGGATATGGCAAAAATGGGTTGGGTTCCGCCGATGGGATCGCACAGCGATGCATTGACGCATACCGCCAACGGCCAAATTATTATCTGCGCCCGCAAAGAAGAGAAAATCCTGCCATCACCTGTGATTAAGCAGGCGCTTGAAGCCAAAATATTCAAACTGGAAGCTGAGCAGGGTCGCAAACTCAAAAAGACCGAAAAAGACTCGCTTAAAGATGAAGTGTTGCATTCATTGCTGCCGCGCGCCTTTAGCCGCTTCAGCCAGACAATGATGTGGATAGACACCGTCAATGACCTGATCATGGTCGACTGCGCAAGCGCGAAGAAAGCGGAAGATACGCTGGCGTTGTTGCGTAAAAGCCTGGGTTCTCTGCCGGTTGTTCCGTTAGCGCTGGAAAATCCGATCGAGTTAACGCTCACCGAATGGGTGCGTTCCGGCTCTGTCGCCCAGGGCTTCCAGTTGCTGGATGAAGCTGAACTGAAAGCCATGCTGGAAGATGGCGGCGTGATCCGCGCGAAGAAACAGGATCTGGTGAGCGACGAGATTGCCGTTCACATTGAAGCCGGTAAAGTCGTCACCAAACTGGCTCTCGACTGGCAACAACGTATTCAGTTTATGATGTGTGACGATGGCTCACTAAAGCGTCTGAAGTTCAGTGATGAACTGCGCGATCAAAACGAAGACATCGACAGAGAAGACTATGCTCAACGTTTTGATGCCGATTTCATCCTGATGACCGGAGAACTGGCGGCGTTAATCAAAAGCCTGGTAGAAGGATTAGGCGGAGAAGCACAGCGCTGATTAGGATGTGCCGGATGGCAGCTTCGTCATCCGGCATTTTACAATTACAAATAGCGGCAAAGATACGATGTTGGCTCTGCCACCTGCAGATGAAACTCACTGTGCCCTGGCACGTTGAACACGTCCCCTGCAGCATACACTTTCCACTCAGTTTCCCCTGGCAGCAACACATTCAGCGCGCCGCTAACCACCGTCATCTCTTCAGGTGCCGCAGTACCAAAAGTGTATTCGCCTTCCGCCATGACGCCAACGCTGGCACGGCCAGTACTGCTGCTGGTAAAACCAATCGATTTTACTTTGCCGGAAAAGTATTCATTACTTTGAAGCATACAACTGGCCCTATCTCGTTATTAAGTTAACAAACAATATAGGGGCCTGACGTTCCACCTGTCACGCAAAATTAAGCGAGCAGTTCTGAAGCCAACCGCGCAATCAGGACATTAGACAAAAGCACCGGAACATCCAGCGATTTTTGCAGTAAATCACGATGTCGCTGATTAAACCCTAAACAATCCAGCATGATCACATCAGCTCCTTGCTCAATGAGATCTTTCCCCGCATCGATCAGTTGTTGTGTGGATCCATCAAGAGGATTTGCCACGGCATAAACTGGCGGGGTCTGTAATACCTGCCATTTACTCACCTGGGCCTCAAGCAACTCAGTGACAGGCACAATCACCCCGACCTGATGCCCATCCACAATCGATGCCACCAGAGGGGGGATAATACGTAGGGGCTCAAGCAGGATGCTATTGTGTGCCGTCAGGCGGGCAATTGAAGCGGTACTCATCAATAAGATGACGTCAAAACCCTGGTTATCCAGCACTTCAACAATGCTTTGGAGATCGCGCTCAACTTTCTGGCGCGAGACATGAGCAAGCCGATGGTCGCTGAGCAACGTTAATAACAAATCATCACCTGGCGATACGGCATATTCGAGCATCACATCTTCCCTCTGCATCTGCCCCAGCAGACTATGGTGCGTGATGTGTTGCTCATCAATATATTCCGTCAGGAGCGGTAATACCTCACTCATCGGGACAACACCAATCGTGAGGATAGCCAGCGACGTACTCATTTGTTACTCCACCGTCTTCTTACTGCGTCATGAATTCCCAGGCAAATGCCGGACACCTACCTGCGCTACAAATGCTCAAAAGCGTAGCAGCAGATAAGCAAGGCATAATGTAAAGATTCCTAATCATTCCAGTATTATGTTGTTATCGTTTAATTTTCAATTTTCGCTGTGTATGACGACGTGCGAAAAATGTGATACCGATACGAGCAGAGGGTACTCTGATTTCTTTACCAGCAACGCCTGGCGTCAGGTTTTATCGGGATCCTCATAGCGCTTTTTGGCGTCCATGGCCTCTTGCGCGGAAGGATGTTCACTGATCAATGAATCGGGTTTAGGATGATCGGCGCGAAGTTGATACCAGGTTACCGTCTGGCCAGGCGTCCCTTTCTCAACTGTCACAATGGTAGCTTTGCGCGGGTAAGGTGGTTTTGTCGGCATATCTCTTCCTTTTGAGTGGATGAGCTTTAAGTATAGACACCACCCTGTAACCGTGACGCCGGCTGCGACAGTAGCCCAAGAATATCGGCAACAACCTGAGAAGGTTTATTTGTTGCATCAACAATGTAGTGCGCCGCTTCCCGATACAGGACATCGCGCTGCTCCAGCACTTCCTGCACTTCTTCAGTTAATGGTTTACCGGTTAAGGTCGGGCGTAACCCTTCTTCCGGCGCGGCCTCCAGGCGGTTAACCAGTACTGATACGGGTGCGCTTAAATAAATGACTACACCACTATTGCGCATGTAGTGCCGGTTGTATTCGGTGAGAATGATACCGCCGCCGGTCGCAACAACGGTTAAAGGTGCGGTAACGGCTTCCAGAGCAGCCGTCTCCTGGGCGCGAAACCCCTCCCATCCCTCTCTTTCGACAATTTCCGCCACGGTCATTTGTACATGAGATTGCAACCAGCGATCGGTATCAACAAATTGGAAATCGATAGCCTTGGCGAGCGCCATTCCGGTTGTCGTCTTACCACACCCCCGGGGGCCAACAAGAAAAAGAGGTTGCGTCATCACAGAAATTCCCCAGAGAACCGCAAGCGAGCGGGATCTGATGCTGTTAAAGTTATAATCATACCATCAAACTAGTACATCACCAAAGTGTAAACAATACATTCCACTTAGGGCAATTAAATTAATTAAGCCCTACTATAACAAGAATTCACCATGATGAAAGTGTAAAAAATAAATTACAGCCACTATTTTCTGCGCTGAACTTCCAACCACCATTTATCAAGTTCAGCTGCAAAATGCTGGCGATCGCGTGGTGAAAGACTATCAGGCCCGCCGGTCTGGATCCCACTGGCACGCAGGGTATCCATAAAATCACGCATCGTCAGGCGTTCACGGATTGTCGCTTCGGTATAACGTTCTCCGCGTGGGTTTAGTGCAGCCGCACCTTTTTCAATAACCTCAGAAGCCAACGGGATATCCGCCGTGATCACTAAATCGCCCACATTACACTGGCGCACAATCTCATTATCTGCGACGTCAAACCCGGCAGGAACACGTAAGGTACGGATTAAACGCGAAGGCGGGACGCGCAAACTCTGATTTGCCACCAGAATCAGCGGCATCTGCATACGTTCAGAAGCACGGTATAATATTTCTTTAATCACATTAGGACACGCATCCGCATCCACCCATATTGTCATATCACCTCCCGACTCATGTGCAATCGCGCATTGTCTCGTGCTTTTACTTTCCAGCAAAGTGCTGTTTCTCCTTCTGAACACATTCATTCCGCGCTAAGCTTACCTTTCCCAGGTAAAACAACGAATATCACGTATAGGGAGTGACACAATGGACAAGAAAATTGGGTTTATCGGCTGCGGTAACATGGGCAAAGCGATTCTTGGCGGCCTGATCGCCAGCGGCCAGGTTCTCCCCGGACAAATCTGGGTCTATACCCCTTCCCCCGAAAAAGTCGCCGCCCTGCACGACCAGTACGGCATTAATGCAGCACAATCTGCGCAGGAAGTCGCGCAAATTGCCGACATTGTTTTTGGGGCCGTGAAACCAGGCATCATGATTAAAGTGCTGAGTGAAATTACCTCCAGCCTGAGCAAAGATTCACTGGTCGTATCTATTGCGGCTGGCGTCACCCTCGATCAGCTCGCCCGTGCATTGGGTCATGACCGCAAAATTATTCGCGCAATGCCAAACACTCCGTCACTGGTTAATGCCGGTATGACATCTGTGACACCAAACGCGTTGGTTACACCAGAAGATACCGCTGACGTGTTGAATATTTTCCGCTGCTTTGGTGAAGCGGAAGTCATCGCAGAATCAATGATTCACCCAGTCGTTGGGGTCAGCGGTTCAGCACCGGCATATGTTTTTATGTTTATCGAAGCAATGGCGGATGCAGCTGTTCAGGGTGGCATGCCGCGCGCACAGGCGTATAAATTCGCGGCACAGGCGGTGATGGGATCGGCCAAAATGGTCCTCGAAACGGGTAAACATCCTGGTGAGCTGAAGGATATGGTGTGTTCGCCTGGTGGAACCACCATTGAAGCTGTCCGTGTCCTGGAAGAACGCGGCTTCCGTTCTTCGGTGATTGAAGCGATGGTTAAGTGTATGGAACAATCGGAGAAACTCAGCAAATCCTGAGTGGATAACCGGACGTCAGGCCGCCGCTTCAGTGCGGTTACGTCCGGAATTCTTTGCTTTGTATAACGCCATATCCGCCGATTTTAACCATTCTCGATAATGTTCAGTCTCTGCGGTCAGGGGCGCCACACCCACGCTAATCCGCAGGGCAACCTGCGGAGCGCATGATAAGCGTAACTGGCTGAGCCGTTCGTGGACCCGCGACATTGCTGCAATAGCGTTGGCTGCCGGCGTTCCGCACATAATGACAGCAAACTCATCACCGCCAAAACGCCCTATGACATCACTGCCGCGTAATGTCATCTGCAATTGACGAGTCAGAGCGACGATAGCCTCATCCCCGACGTCATGTCCCCAGGTATCATTGATGCTCTTGAAGTGGTCGATATCAATAATCAGTAACGTGGCATCACGCTGATAGCGACGACAATTATCAAATTCATTGCGCAGTAAAAATTCCCAATGGCGTCGGTTATACACCCCGGTCATACCATCCCGCGTACTCATCACCTGCAACCGACGTTTATGCTCCGCCAGCTTTATTACCGTTTGATAGCTGACCCAGGCAAACAGCAACGGATAAATAACCAGCACCGGCAAAGATAGCAATACGCTCAATTGTGTACTGCTAAAAGCAACGGAGATAGCCGTTAACTGCAACGTGACAAGGCATGAAACCACCAACAACACGGCACCCGCGATGAATAATCGCACACCACCTGCGCCCATCAGGTTGATGCAGATAATCATCAGCAGTGCCGTGGATGGCAGCAGGTTAACCCCCATAATCCCCATCCACATACCCGCCAGGATCGCATCCGCTTTTAAATTAGTGAATTCACCATGTTGAGGATCTTCTGCTTTGCTCGCCAACTGCCACGCCAGGTGTGGCCAGACAAAGGCCCATCCCACCAATAACAGCCACCAGCCGCCGGTAATCGGCTGTGAAACTAATACAGAAGCAATGGGGAAAAACATTCCCCCCAGCCCTACCGCACGCGGCAGCCTGATCCGTCGGGCAAATCGCAGTCCGGAGCGCTGATGGTCATTTCGATGAAGTGATAATAACGCTTCATTCTGTACGACCTTTTTTTGATAGAAATTTTCATCATTCATCGTATTTGGGAATATTCTGAAACAAATTTCCCAAATTATAGGAAGGGGTCTGGCGGTGAAAGTATGATATTTCGGGTGAGCGATTTTCTCTGCTCACCCGTATGTATTACGCAGCTTTTTTCAGACAGGCACTCATAAACTTATTACGATCATCGCCTTTCAGAGACTGCTCTGTCGCCTGGACATTGCACTCACGCATTTTCTGCTGCTGTGGCGTCAGGCTCTTTTCCTCTGGAGCAGATTTACTGTTTTTCAGGCAATCACTCATGTACGTCTTACGGGCATCCCCTTTTAAGGTTTGCGCCGTCGCTTGCTGGTTGCAGGTGGTCATACGCTGTTGTTGCGGGGTTAATGTCTTCTCGGCAGCACCGACGGTAGTTAAGAAAATCAGACCAAATAGCAACGTAACCAGTAATGTTATTTTCATAGCACCATCCTTTTATAAGCATGCAACTCTAAACGCCGCCCTATTCTGAACGACAGCATGTAGGTATAAGTCTGGCTGCTAAACACAAAAAAACCACCCGACAGCAAAAGTATTGCCGCCGGATGTCTGCTTATTTAAGCCCTAATGCGGCTTTCATGGTGTAGAACAGATCGGTTTGGTCGGTCAGACCGACAACATTCGCAGCATGTGGTCCATAGGCCGCAATACGCAACTGGCTGCCGGTATGCTCCTGGGATTCTTCCTCGGAGTTACCGTAGCTGATAACCATTACCGCGCCATCTTTGGTGTTCAGTGCCTGGGTTAAACCCGGAGCCTTCGTATCCGGCGCAACAATCTGGCTGGAATGGGCGTGATCGGCGGTAACTACAACCAGGGTGTTGCCATCTTTCTTCGCAAATGCAAGCGCACGCTGCACCGCCTCATCCAGATCGACCGTTTCTCCAATCTGCCCACATGGGTTAGCGGCGTGATCCTGCTTATCGATTGACGCCCCTTCAACTTGCAGGAAGAAGCCTTTCTCATTTTTGCTCAACAGCTCAATCGCTTTATCCGTCATCTGTGCCAGCGTGGGCACGGTATCGTTACGCTTTGGGTTCGGCGCACAAGTCACGACGGGTTGATCAATGTTGCCGTGATATGACGCTTTCGGACCTTCCCAGCGTACCGGCATGTTGCCCTCGGAGAACAGACCCAACAACGGTTTATCCTGATTGGCTTCAGTGATTGCTGCAAGCGTTGCGGCATCGCTCACCAACTGATATCCACGCGCCTGTGCCTGTTCACGCAGCGTTTTCCCCTGCCAGTCACCTGCTGCCGCGGTCTCTGCAAAGGTTTTTGCCCCACCGCCAAGCGTAACATCGGCGCGGGCGTTCAATAATTGTTCCGTGATCGACCCTTTACCACCTTTTTCCAGCGCATTGGTCGGGCATTTTTCAGCGGTTACACTCGGACCGTAGCATTTACGTGAGGTCACATGCGCCACCAGGGCAGCCGGAGTCGCATCCTGCAACTCAGCAGTAGAAACGTTGCCTGTCGCCAGACCTGCGGCTTTCGCCATTTCCAGAATCGTGGTGTGATTTTTTTCGTGAATATCAACACCCAACGCACCATTGTAGGTTTTAACGCCGGTCGTCCACGCCGTTGCTGACGCCGCAGAATCCGTTACATAATCAGGTTTACCCGTTTTTTTATCCAACGCGTAATGTGTGTATTGCCCGGTCAGAGGTAATGCATCAATACCTTTAAAAAATCCACCTGCGCCTTCGGCATAATTGCGAGCTGCTGTAATTTCTGAATCCCCCATGCCATCACCGATCAATAAAATAATATTCCGGGCAGGTTTATCAATCAGTGAATCACGCAGAGCCGCCGTTTGATCAGAGGTTAATCGGCGCGCCCCACCTGGCGTGGTGATATCCCCCTGGGCGGCACGATTATCCATAACCGGTACAGCAGATGATTCAGCATAAATAACCGGGGTAAACAGTAATGGTAACAGGGCAATAGCGAGTGCACTTTGTTTCACTTTATTTTCTCCATGTATAAATACAGTAAAATTAAAACAAAGTGACTATAAGTATTTGATGTGACACTTTTATGATGTCAGGGAGTAGTGAATTTCTGGAGATCGCTCAATACGTTTTTGGTAGGCTTTCACCCGGATTATGCAGAGTTGTCAAAAATGCCGGCATACGGCTTACGCCCGCCAGCGCCCCCTCAATTTGACGAATCAATATTTGCTGATCATTTTTCGCCATATTGCTTAGCATCTCCATGATAACCCACTCTAACGTTTCTACCTGGGCAGCCAGCTCCTGCGACTCTTCTTCTTTTTGGGCAAGCTTAAGTAGTAACTCGGTGACGAGATTTTTCATTTTCGTATTCCCTTTACAAAATATGGGTCACGTTAGCATTATGGCTCACGACTGCCTAGGGGATAAAAGTTGTATTTTTATAAATAATAAGACGTTTTGCGAAAACAATCACAACACAAAATAATGTGCAATGCCCCTTACTCCAGAACTATTCAATATTAAAGAGTAAGGGGATGAATAATCACACAGATATACAATACCTACGTGAGCTTAGTGCGCAAGACGCCGGCGTCGTAACGCGATGGCCAGTTGCCAGATATTAATAAGTACAATACATGCGGTCGCGATAAAAACCCAGCGGAAACCCGCCATTGCAGATACCGTTGCGCCCATTAATGGCCCTGCGACGTTACCCAGATACATAAACGACTGATTATACCCAAAGATGCGACCGGTAATCTGATCGCTGGAATATTTGACCAGCAACGTCTGCACAGCAGGTAGCATCGCGCCATCGGCAAAACCAAGCAGGAAACGCAATATTCCCAACTGCAATGGCGTAGTAACCCAGGACATGGCGAAAAAGAGCACCACGGCGAAGATTAACGTCGCCATAAGAATTCGCTCCGTGCCAATTCGATCGCCCAGTTTTCCAAGTCGGGGCGCCGATATCAGCGCCGATACGCCAGGTACCGAAGCAATTAAGCCGCTGAGAAAAGCAATGTTTGTGCTGTCTGGCACCATAGATTTGATAAACAGTGCCAGGATGGGACCTATTGAGCCGTTACACAGCTGAATAACCATAGTGGTAAAAAACAGGCTAATCACCAACGCCGGATAAGGCAGTGAGGCGAAAACCGCCTTGCCGCTTAAACGTTCACTTTTTTTAATCGTCGGACGCACGCCCTCTTTAATTAAAAACAATGTGACCAGAAAACTTACTACCAGCAGCGCCGCAGTAATACAAAATACCGCCCGTAAGCCGATATGATCGGCAATAAACCCACCCATCAGCGGCCCGCCAATAACACCGCTAATTTGCGCCGTAGAGAGCGTACTCAGCGCCCAACCGCTGCGTTCACGCGGTACCTGTGACGCGACCAGCGCCATCGCATTGGGGATATATCCCGATGTTAACCCCATCACGCCACGGAGCAGGAAAAGCTGCCAGACGTTAGTCGCAAATGCCTGCAGTAAAATCGCGATGGCCATCCCTAACGAAGCGCGCAATAGCATTAATTTGCGCCCTTTGCGATCGGCTAAGCTACCCCACATCGGTGCAACAATGGCAGAAATAAGAAAAGTGACACTAAACGTTAAGCCGGACCACATCGACAGCGCTTCATGCGAGGTCACCCCAAGCTGGGAGATATAGAGCGGTAAAAAAGGCAGGATTTGACTGATCGCCAGTCCGGTAAAAAAGCACCCGAACCAAACGGAAATAAGGTTAACTCTCCAGGATTCCATAAGACTCATAACGATAAGCAGCTGAAAACTGCGAGCAGCTTAACAAATTACGTATCCAGACGGAGGTTCAGCGGTGCGATGTATCACAGTTTAGTATTTTATCTCCCCGCTCATCATAATTGTGATATCCATCACATCAAATCCACACTTTATACAGGTGATTATGCTTTAACCAGCGCACTCGTGTTTAAACAAATTTGTTCCCCTGTACTTCACGAAAACATTCTGCCAGAAGCCGAGGAATCCTGCGTTTTGTCGTGGTAATGTATGTGCTTTGCATTCATGGAATGGGTTTTTAAGATGGCAAAGTTGCGGGTAGGAATCGTATTTGGTGGTAAGTCAGCAGAACATGAAGTGTCATTGCAATCGGCTAAAAATATTGTCGATGCCATCGACAAGACTCGCTTTGATGTTGTGTTGTTAGGTATTGATAAACAAGGGCAATGGCACGTCAGCGATGCCGGTAATTATCTGCTTAATGCAGACGATCCGGCTCATATTGCGTTGCGTCCTTCACTAACCAGCCTCGCTCAGGTACCGGGTAAACAAGAGCATCAACTGATCGACGCGCAGAATGGTCAGCCGCTGCCAACGGTGGATGTTATTTTTCCAATCGTTCACGGTACGCTGGGAGAAGATGGTTCTCTGCAAGGCATGCTACGCGTAGCGAACTTACCGTTCGTCGGCTCCGATGTGCTTGGTTCCGCAGCCTGTATGGATAAAGACGTGACCAAACGTCTGCTGCGTGATGCCGGGTTAAACATCGCACCATTTATTACGCTCACCCGCGCAAACCGCCACACCATCAGCTTTGCCGAGGTTGAATCACGCCTGGGTCTCCCACTGTTCGTGAAACCTGCCAATCAGGGGTCATCCGTTGGCGTTAGCAAAGTCACCAGCGAAGCACAGTACAACCAGGCCGTCGCGCTGGCATTTGAGTTCGATCATAAGGTGGTTGTGGAACAAGGGATCAAAGGCCGCGAGATCGAATGCGCGGTACTGGGGAACGATCACCCCCAGGCCAGCACCTGTGGCGAGATCGTTCTGAACAGTGATTTTTACGCTTACGACACCAAATACATTGACGACAACGGGGCAAAAGTTGTCGTTCCTGCGGTGATTGCGCCAGAAATTAACGATAAGATCCGCGAGATTGCGATTCAGGCATACCAGACGCTGGGCTGCGCCGGCATGGCCCGGGTGGATGTATTCCTGACTGATGAAAACGACGTGGTGATCAATGAGATCAACACGCTGCCAGGCTTTACCAATATCAGTATGTATCCAAAACTGTGGCAGGCGAGCGGTTTAGGCTATACCGATTTGATCACCCGTCTGATCGAACTGGCGCTGGAACGCCACGCTGCGGATAGTGCGTTGAAAACCAGTATGTAAAACTGACCAGAATGCCTGATATACCCTAAATATTTCGGGTTACAGAAAGGCGGCCACGCCGTGAATCCCCAGGAGCTTACATCAGTAAGTGACTGGGGTGAGCCAGGAAAGTCAACACTCCTGCAACTTGAAGTATGAGGGGTATAACAAAACGTTATTGGGTATCTTTCACATCATCAGCTTCCACACGACGGCGAATAATGAGTCCGGCGAGCCAAAAACTGATCACCCATGTGACCAGCCCTACCGCATAGGTTTGCCATCCCTTAGCTTCAAAACCCAGTAATCCCACCACACCATTCAGAATAAAGATAAGCCCAATGGCGAACGCATAGTAGTGCCAGTCACGGCGAATTTTAGCAGGCAGGTTCATAGCAGCTCCGGAGAAACACACATTAGGCGCATCCTCGCACATTTTCCCAGAGACGTCTGTTGCGTATGCGGAATTTCTTAAATGTCACAAAATTTCACTTAAGGTTAAAGATTTGTGACCATCTGCAAAAAACTTAAATCCAGGAATAATCCCTGGCTGAAATTACCATCATTCTGATATTGACAATGGCGATCACCTGTCAGACTCACTGTCAGTTGTTGGCATTACGTCGAAAGAAGCAGGTTATTTCCGGAGGTCTTTATGGCTGATTTTACGCTCTCTAAAACCCTTTTTAAGGGCAAGTATCGGGATACCTCCTCCCTGACCGGCAATATTGCGTATGCCGTGTTTGTACTGTTCTGTTTCTGGGTGGGAGCACAGATTTTAAATCTGTTAGCTCACGCACCCGGAATTTACGAGCAACTGATGCAGCTACAAATGCAGGAAACCGGACGTCCACGAATCGAAATCGGTTTTGGCGTCGGTACGATTTTTGGCGTGATCCCCTTCCTGGCCGGAGGCTTGATCCTTGGCATCGTCGCTGGCTTTATGCGCTGGCGCCAACGCCATCATAAAGCAGACTGAGCCATACATTTCGCCCGGCGCTCGTCCACCCGTTTAGCAAACCACGCAGTGGTCAGGTTACGGGTGATCTTCGGACTTTCCAGTTGAATACCCGGCAGCATTTCACGGGGTAATGCTTTGCCCACCTTCGCTTCAGCCAGCTTATAGACCTTCTCATAAAGCGCGGTCTCTTCAAAAGCAAGGCTGTCGCCCTTTTGCAGTTGACGCCGAATATCGCTCTCACTCATATTCAGCTTCCCAACCAGTTTACGTACTGCCAGCTCCGTTTTACCTGGATCTTTGCTGTCGTAGCGAATCAAGTCACCATCCAGTTCCAGCTTCACACCGCTGGCTTTACTGACAGCGTTCTGGAAAGCGGCATTCCGGCTGGCGTACCAGCCCGCATTAAAGTCAGCGAAACGGAAGACAGGTGCACTATAGTTCGCCGGATAGTTCAGCAAATGATAAGTTCCGAACCACAGCCCACCACGGCGACTGAACACTTCCTGACGCACTGTTCCTGCCATTTTCCATGGGTATCCCGTCGTGTGCTGTTCCGCAAACGCAATGCTGACCTGCATCGGACCGCCGGTATGAACCGGATTTAGTGAACCAAACAGCGTCTGTCCCATCGGCACCATATTGATAAAATCATCAAAGATGGCGCTAAGCTGCTTTTCCGTCTTCACTGAATCCAGGCGCTCACTGTAGCTTTTTCCTGTCGGGGAATTAATCTTCAGTGCGGTATGAACCAGAAACACCGGAATATGCATACGCTCAGCACGACGGTCGATCTCTTTCCAGGCAATTTTACTTAAGCCAGGAACGACCGGATCGGCCTGATAGTTGGACTCCTGCTGCGCCACTGCCAGCACCGAACAGACGTTCTCGACCGTCGGCGCCAGCTTCTGGCTTTCAAACGTCTTCGCCAGATCCTGCGCCCAGGCGTCTCTGTCCTTCACACTGGACGGCATTTTCTGGCGCACGACGCTCGCCACATCGACGGCTTTCTCCCCTTTTTTTAACGGCTGCGAGGGTTGGCTACTACACCCCATCAACACCAGTACAGCCAGACAAGACCAGGGGTAAAGACGGGAAACCGTCGACATAACATCTCCTTTGTTAACTAAGTGTATTGGTAACTACCTGAATTTCCTGGCCATCCAGCTCACGTTCAAAGCTGCGCAGACGCTTATAGATAGACATCAGTTCGACTAACGTCGTCCAGGAGTTAATCAGATACTGGAACGATCCTCGCACCTGTCCAAACACGTTGGTAATTTGCGTCATCAGACCGAGCGTAATCGTACCGGCAACAATCGATGGAAACAGCAGGAACAACCCGAAAACGTTATCAACCTGCAGGTAAAGAATGCGGGCGATATTGAAGTACATATAGTGAAAATAGAGGCGGAAATAGTTCTGACGCACCGCGTGAAACAGTTCGCGAACGGTAGGTGGCGTCGCGCGGTTGGCATCGTCTTCACCGTACACCAGTTCTTTACGATAAGCCGCTTCCACACGTTGGTTTTTAAACTCCAGACCCGGAAGTTTTATCCCCACTACCGCCAGCATCCCGGTTCCCATCAGCGACCAGACAATCGCAGCAATCACCAGACCATAAGGCACATGTCCGACTATTGGCAAATCAGGGACATGCGCAGAAAGCGTAACCAGTACCGGCAAGAAGGCAATCAGCGTCATGATGGCGTTGATAAAACTGACGCCCATATCTTCCAGCGTCGAGGCAAAACGCATAGTGTCTTCCTGCACACGCTGCGCGGCACCTTCGATATGACGCAGATGCTGCCAGTGCGCCATATAATGTTCGTTCATTGCGGTACGCCAGCGGAAAACATAATGGCTGACGAAGAAATTGTTCATCACGCCAATGACGACGGCAATCAGCGCAATACCAAGAAAGATCCCCACTTCATGATAGAACTGCTCAATTTTCACCTTATGGGGAGCGCTGAGTGCAGTTTGAATCAGGTCATAAAATGGCGCATACCAGGCGTTAACGGCGACCCCGACTTCAACCAGAAACCAGGTCACAAAGATAATCAACGACGTGCCGAGTATGGACCAGTACTGCCAGCGATGTGGACTGTAGATAAACCAGAACAGCGCGAACAGGCCGACGCACAAAATGTAGTAAGCATAAAAAATCAGATAATCCAGCGACCAGAATCGCGCTGCGCTAATCGGTACGTCCCCCGATGCGCCAGTAATGCGCGCCACCCAGGCTCCCCCACCTGCCTGCCAAAATACAACGGCAACCAGTGCCCAAATAAATGCCGAAATAAAGAACGGCCCCGGCTTTGGGAAAAAAGACTTAAACATAGTGCTCTCCTGCTAACTTCTTATCGTTATGACGACTGCTGTGCATTTGCCACAGACGGTGGCAAGACGGCTAACGCCCAAAAACACAAGCTAAAACCGACCATTGTGACCAGAATCAGCGAACTTAGTTCGCTACCCGGTTCTGAAGAATTGTTTCTGTGGTTTTCACCTAACACTGCGTTCCAGCATATTCAGATTATCACAGCGTAAGATCACAAAAGCGAACATCCACTATCAGGGAAAAGCTCACGTTTACTCATCGTTACGTTTTTCACACTATCATTGGCGTATTAGCGCTTTGCAATATGCCGTTCAGTAGTATAAATACGCATACGCACGTCACCTTTTACTTCCTCTAACTCATGGACACCACCGTTGAAACGTAGTCTGCTTTTTTCTGCCGCGCTGTGTGCGGCGTCATTGACATCTGTCCAGGCGGCACAGCCTATAACCGATCCGGTCTTCGCCTCCGACATCGTTGATCGCTACGCCGATCATATTTTCTACGGCAGTGGGGCTACGGGGATGGCACTCGTGGTGATTGATGGTAATCAGCGCGTATTTCGCAGCTTTGGTGAAACGCGCCCCGGCAATAATGTTCACCCGCAACTGGATTCCGTGATTCGAATCGCCTCGATTACTAAATTGATGACCAGTGAAATGCTGGTTAAATTACTCGATCAAGGCACGGTAAAACTCAACGATCCGTTGAGTAAATATGCACCTCCCGGCGCACGCGTCCCCACATATCAGGGAACGCCAATCACCCTGGTGAATCTGGCAACGCATACCAGCGCCCTGCCGCGCGAACAGCCTGGCGGTGCAGCAAAGCGTCCGGTATTTGTCTGGCCTACGCGCGAACAGCGCTGGAGCTACCTTTCTACCGCGACGCTGAAAGCCGCACCAGGATCGCAGGCTTCGTATTCAAACCTGGCATTCGACCTGCTGGCCGATGCGCTGGCAGCGGCGTCCGGTAAGCCTTATCCGCAACTCTTTGAAGAGAAAATCACCCGACCGCTCGGGATGAAAGACACCACTTTCACCCCCTCACCCGATCAGTGCAAACGTCTGATGGTCGCGGAAAAAGGGGCCAGCCCGTGTAACAATACGCTGGCGGCGATGGGCAGCGGCGGCGTCTATTCTACACCTGGTGATATGATGCGCTGGATGCAACAGTATCTCTCATCTGACTTCTATCATCGTAGCCAGCAGGCTGACCGGATGCAGACACTGATTTATCAGCGTACACAGCTAACCAAAGTGATCGGAATGGATGTACCAGGCAAAGCCGATGCGCTTGGTTTGGGTTGGGTGTATATGGCACCGAAAAATGGTCGTCCGGGGATTATTCAGAAAACCGGCGGCGGCGGTGGATTCATTACTTACATGGCGATGATCCCGCAGAAAAATGTCGGCGCTTTTGTCGTGGTCACCCGTTCTCCGCTGACCCGATTTACCAATATGAGTGACGGTATCAATAATCTGGTCACAGAATTAAGCGGTAATAAGCCGCTGGTCATTCCCGCGTCCTGATTGACTGCTCAAAAGGCAAACGGTTGATGCGGACCCGTTTGCCTGATTCACCCAGCCGCATTCTCCGGTATGCCACAAGAAAGCAACTTTCATAAACTCCCTTCACTCTGGTTCGGGTATACTACGGCCTTCGATTCCACAAACATCAGGCATACCATGACAGACCTAATCCAACGCCCTCGCCGCCTGCGCAAATCCCCTGCGCTGCGCGCTATGTTTGAAGAGACAACACTCAGCTTAAATGACCTGGTGTTGCCGATCTTTGTTGAAGAAGAACTCGACGATTACAAAGCCATCGAGGCGATGCCCGGCGTGATGCGCATTCCGGAAAAACATCTGGCTCGCGAGATTGAACGCATTGCCAATGCCGGTATCCGCTCGGTGATGACCTTTGGTATTTCCCACCACACAGATGACACCGGCAGCGACGCCTGGAAAGAAGACGGGCTGGTAGCGCGCATGTCTCGTATCTGCAAGCAAACTGTCCCGGAAATGATCGTCATGTCCGATACCTGCTTCTGTGAATACACCTCGCACGGTCACTGCGGCGTGTTATGCGAACATGGTGTTGATAACGATTTGACCCTTGCCAACCTCGGCAAGCAGGCAGTCGTCGCCGCTGCTGCGGGTGCTGATTTCATTGCCCCTTCCGCTGCGATGGACGGCCAGGTACAGGCTATTCGCCAGGCGCTGGACGCCGCGGGTTTCACCGATACCGCCATCATGTCCTACTCCACCAAGTTTGCCTCATCGTTCTACGGCCCGTTCCGTGAAGCCGCAGGCACTGCGCTGAAAGGCGATCGTAAAACCTATCAGATGAACCCAATGAACCGTCGCGAGGCGATCCGCGAATCGCTGCTTGATGAAGCGCAGGGCGCAGACTGTCTGATGGTAAAACCGGCTGGTGCATACCTTGATATTCTGCGTGATATCCGCGAACGCACGGAACTGCCGATTGGCGCCTATCAGGTCAGCGGTGAGTACGCGATGATCAAATTTGCGGCGATGGCCGGAGCAATAGATGAAGAGAAAGTGGTGCTGGAAAGCTTAGGGTCGATCAAACGCGCGGGCGCGGATCTGATCTTCAGCTACTTCGCACTGGATCTGGCAGAGAAAAAAATACTGCGTTAAGTTATTTTGCCAGATGGCGCTTCGCGTTATACGGCCAGCCACATTGTCGGCCAGGTCAGCGAAGCGCCAGCAGGCAATCAGCCCGCACGGAAGTATGGTTTGTCCCCCAGAATCGTCGCCCGATGCATAATGCGTCGCTGCGGCAGATAGTCAGCATTAGCATAATGCTGCGTCACACGGTTATCCCAAATCGCCACATCGTTGGGCTGCCAGCGCCAGCGCACCTGAAACTCCGGTTTAGTGATGTGGGCAAACAGGAATCCGAGCAGCGCTTCGCTCTCTTTCTCCGTCACATCGACAATCCGTGTCGTAAATCCCTCATTCACAAACAGTGCCTGTTTACCGCTCACCGGATGCGTGCGCACGACCGGATGCAACAACGGCGGATGCTTTGCTACCGCCTCCAGCCAGCGCTGGTGCTCCTCTTCAGTCTTACGATATTTAAACTCCTGAAATGACTTACGGAAATCATGTTCAGCCCGCAGGCCGCTTAGCAGTTGGCGAAACGGCGCAGATAGCGCCTCATAGGCGGCAATTCCGCTGGTCCACAGCGTGTCTCCACCGGTTGAGGGCAGCTCTTTAGCTGCAAGAATCGCCCCGGCAGGCGGCGTCTCAATAAACGTCACATCGGTGTGCCAATTGTCATTATCCGGCGGATTATCATTATGCGTATCCAGCACGATAATCTCCTCCACCCCCTCAGCATGGGGATAGACCGGATGAATATGCAGATCGCCAAAACGCAGCGCCAGCGCCCGTTGTTGCTGCGGCGTAATAACCTGATCGCGCAGGAATACCACCTGGTGGCGCAGTACCGCATGGTACAACTGTTCAAACTGGTTATCGCTCAGTGGACGGGTCAGATCCGCACCTGTTATCTGTGCCCCAATATACGGCCCCAGCGGGCTAATACTCAGACGTTCACTCATTGTACTTCTCCATGCCAGGGCGTCAGACGGCGCTGGAGCGCACGCAGACCCAGTTCTAAAATAAAGGCGATAACGGCAATCACCGCGATCCCCGCCAGCACCACATCCGTTGCCAGAAATTCACCGGCTGACTGCACCATAAAACCTAAACCTCGCGTCGCGGCAATCAGCTCTGCTGCCACCAGCGTCGACCAGCCCACGCCCAGTCCGATGCGCAATCCGGTAAGAATTTCCGGCAATGCCCCCGGTAAAATAACAAACCACAATACCTGTATACGGCTGGCCCCCAGCGATTGCGCGGCCCGAATCCTCACCTGCTGCGCGCTTTTAACACCCGCCAGTGCCGACATTGCAACAGGTGCAAAAATGGCCAGATAGATCAGCAAGATCTTGGAGGTTTCGCCGATCCCAAACCAGATGACCATCAGCGGCAAATAGGCCAGCGGTGGAACCGGACGATACAGTTCGATAATCGGATCGAGGATACCGCGCACAGTCGGACTCAGCCCCATCGCGATCCCCACAGGAACACCAAGCAACACCGCTGCCAGCAGAGCTATCACAATACGCGTCAGACTTGCCGCCAGGTGCTGCCACAACGTGGCATCCATAAAGCCTTGCGGCCCGGCAATGGTAATAAGTTTTTGTAACACCAGCCCCGGCGAGGGTAAAAACAGTGGACTGATCAATTGCAGAGCTGCCACCGTCCACCATATCGCCAGGATAACGGTCAACGTACCGAGACTTAACGTAATCTGGCGAGAGAACGGCCAGCGCCAGCTCAGCGCGCGCTGCCGGGGTTTATCGTTAATCACCACACTCATGAAAAAGCCTCCCGTTGTTCAAAGACGCGGCTTAACACATACTCACGCATCGCGATAAACTGCGGATCGGACTTAATACTGCGGCTATCTTCTCCGGCCACAAAGCGGCGGGAGAAATTGAGCGGCAAACGTTCAAGCACCCGGCCAGGACCTGGGGACAGCAGCACCAGTTCCGTTGCCATAAACACGGCCTCTTCGATATCGTGGGTGATCAGCAGCACCTGTTTACCCGTCTCATACCAGAGCTTAAGAAGCAGGGTTTGCATCTGTTCGCGGGTAAACGCATCCAGCGCCCCAAACGGCTCGTCCAACAGCAACAATTGCGGATTCGCCGCCAGCGCCCGGGCAATACCCACGCGCTGACGCTGACCGCCAGAAAGCTGCCAGATAAAGCGTTTTTCTGCGCCCTCTAATCCAACTTTCTTCAACATTTCCAGAGCGACACGTTGACGCTGCATTTTCTCTACGCCAGCCAGTTGCAGACCGAACCCGACGTTATCCTGCACGTTACGCCAGGGCAGCAGACCTTCGTTCTGGAACACAACGCCACGTTCAGCCCCAGGACCTTCGACCTTTTTCCCTTCCAGCAAAATACTGCCGTGCTGATAAGGTACAAATCCGGCAATCAGATTCAGCAACGTGGTTTTCCCGCAGCCTGAAGGCCCAAGCACCACCAGCAGTTCACCGCCATCCAGGGTCAGATTGATATCGTCCAGCACAGGTTTTCCACCGTAACTGGCGGCAAGATGAGAGATTTGCAGCATCAGCGCCCCCTTTATTGCACAAAGCGATCGGTGACGTACTGGCTGTAGTCCGTCGCTACGGCAGGCACTTTCCCCTGCTCTTTGAGGAACTGCGCGGTGTCGATAATCGCTTTGTTTACCGGCCCGGTCAGTTCGGCGGTTTGCTGTTGCGGTGTCAGATAGGTATTACCCTTCACCAGCGCAGGAATGTCTGCCTCCGGCACTCCGCTTAAGCGCGACAGCTTGCTGATATTTTCCGGCTGCTTCAGCCACTCATCGGGGTTAGCTATATAGGGCTGCTGTGCAGCAATCGCGCTTTTGGCAAAGGCTTTCACTACCTCAGGATGCTTCTCGGCAAAATCTTTACGCACCACCCACACATCCAGCGTCGGTGCCCCCCATTCCCCCACTTTTTCGGAGTCGGTTAATACTTTGCCGTCTTTTTCCAGTGCATTTACCGCAGGCGCCCAAACGTAAGCACCATCAATGTCTCCGCGCTGCCAGGCGGCAATAATCGCCGGAGGTTGCAGATTCACAATCTCCACCTGGCCAGGCTTAATACCCCAGTGTTTGAGTGCAGCCAGCAGGCTGTAGTGGGTCGTGGAGATAAACGGCACGGCGATACGTTTACCAATCAGATCCTGCGGTGTGCTGATATTTTTCTTTACCACCAGCGCTTCGGAGTTACCCAGTTTTGAGGCCAGCAAGAAAACCTCAATCGGCACTTGCTGACTGGCGGCGACCGCCAGCGGGCTGGAACCGAGATTGCCAATCTGCACATCGCCGGAAGCCAGTGCCCGCACGATGCTCGCGCCACTATCGAACTTACGCCAGTCAACGGTGGCCCCGCTCTCTTTGGCAAAGGTGTTGTCCGCCTGCGCCACTTTGGCGGGTTCGGCGGAAGTCTGATACGCGACGGTGACATTGACCGCCTGCGCCTGAAATGCAACCAATGCCAGTACGGCAAGGAGTGTGTTACGCGATGAAATACCCATGATTGTCTGCTCCCCTGTCTTGTTATGGAGGCAGTATTTCGTTGCGGCTGAATTTGATAAAGGAATTAAAAATTCTGGCTAAGAACAAAGCGTTTTTAGAAAAAAAACGGCAAAGGTTAGTGATTTTCCACAAAAACCGCGCCACGCCTTTTTATTGCGATTTTGTTACATCCGTTACATAACTATACCTGATTGATTGCCAGCACAGCCCTGGCAGGCATCATAGACGTCATTGTCAGACAAGAGAGCAATATCATGATTCATGTTGTGCTGGTGGATGACCATGTGGTGGTGCGTTCCGGCTTTGCGCAATTACTCAGCCTCGAAGATGACATTAACGTCATCGGTCAGTACAGCAGCGCGGCACAAGCCTGGCCCGCATTACTGCGCGATGACGTCAACGTGGCGGTAATGGACATCGCCATGCCGGATGAAAATGGTCTGAGCCTGTTAAAACGACTGCGGTCGCAGAAACCCGGCTTTCGCGCCATCATTCTCAGCATTTACGACGCGCCTACATTTGTTCAAAGCGCACTGGATGCCGGAGCCAGCGGCTACCTGACCAAACGCTGCGGCCCCGAGGAATTAGTACAGGCTGTACGCTCAGTGGGTATGGGCGGGCATTACCTGTGTGCCGATGCCTTACGGGCGCTACGCGGTGGTGAACAGCCCGCGCAGGTTCTGGAAGTACTGACCCCACGCGAGCGGGAAGTCTTTGATCTGCTGGTCAAAGGCGATAGCGTGAAAGAAATCGCCTTTAAGCTCGATCTCAGCCATAAAACTGTCCATGTCCACCGCGCTAACGTACTGGGCAAGCTGCAATGTCACAGCACCATCGATCTGGTGCATTTCGCCCTCGACCACCAGTTGCTGACGGGGCATTAATGTCACGATCGGCTCGCCATGGGGTGATCTCACTTTTTATCCTGTTGGCCTGGGGATCGGGCTGGCTGATGCTGTGGACGCTAGGTTTTTACCTGACCCATAACGGCCAACAGGCGGCGTTATTTCTGCCTCACGGCGTCTACCTTGCTCTGCTGATCCTGCTTTCGCGCCGTTACTGGCCCGCGCTGGTGCTGCCGCCGGTGCTGATGCTGTTGTGGTTGAACAGCGAGCAGTTGTTGAATGGCTACATCCTGCTGGCAGCGCCGTTTATCAGCCTGATCCCAGCGAGCATTGGGCAATCCTACTGGCACCGCTTCCCCCTTTACTGGCAGCGATTAACGTTGTTACTGGCCGCGGTCACCGTGACGTCATTACTCAACACCGCCCTGCTTTCGCCCTTTATTCAAAGTCCGGCTATGTTGACGGGTCTGGCATCGTTTACCGGTGGCGTGTTGCTGACGCCATTTGTCTATCTGATCTACGAGTTTCTCCGCCAGCAGCACCGGTATCATTTGCTCGGTCTGGATACCACCAATCCACCGCTGCGCACGTCGCTTATTATCTGGTGCAGCCTGTTTTTTATTATCGGCATCGGTACGCAGATGGTTCTGTCACCGGATATCGAGCGCCTGCTGCTGATCGTGGTATTCCTGCCAAACGTGGTGATGGCGTGGAAATTTGGCTGGCAGGGGGGCGTATTGTCCGGGCTACTCGGCAGCATGATGATCACCATCGCCCGGCAGATAGGCGTAGGATTCAGCAATCTACTCGAACTGGAGATTTTTCTCGCCACCCAGGCACTGCTGGGCATCGGGCTGGGCATCGCCATCAGTCGCCAGCAGCATCTGGCGCAGAACCTGCATCATTATCGCCAGCGTCTGGAATCTGAACTGACAGCGCGGCGAGCGTTGACCGAACAACTGATCCGCACCGAAGAAAATACCCGCAAGAACCTGGCGCGGGAACTGCATGACGAAATTGGCCAGAACATTACCGCGATTCAAATCCAGTCGCAGTTAGTCAAACGGGCGCACAATCCACAACAAACACTCGAGGCCGCCAATCAGATCAACGATCTTGCCCGACGTATTCACCACTCTACCCGTCAGTTGTTGCGCCAGTTACGCCCTCCCGCTCTCGACGAGCTGTCCTTTAAAGATGCGCTACATCATCTGGTGAATGAATTTGCGTTTGCCGAACGGGGTATTCGTTGTCGGTTTGAGTATCAGATGGAAAATACGCCAGAAAATGAAACGGTCAGATTCACCCTTTATCGTCTTTTGCAGGAATTACTCAATAACGTCTGCAAACATGCTGACGCCAGCGAGGTGTCGATTGCGTTACGCCAGCGAGAAAACAGCCTGCATCTGGAAGTTGATGATAACGGCGTCGGTATTCTGCCCGAAAAAATCCCTGGCTTCGGTATCCAGGGAATGCGTGAGCGCGTTAATGCACTCGGCGGCGAGTTGACGATCGAATCGCAGAATGGTACGCGGGTAATTGTTAACCTGCCCACAAATTTGCAACAAACCCGCCATTAACCAGGAAAAAGTCTTAGTCAGTCCGGACTTTCTCTCATCCCCTTTCGGTTTCACTTTCATATAGTCAGCAAAACGGAGACGGCTATCTATGCACGCACGCTCAGCCAGCAAAACAGACCAACAATATCGGGCACTACGCCCCCGGCTGCTAATGTGCATGGTGATTGGCTACGCCGCGTTTTACCTGACGCGCAAAAGCGTCAACTACGTACTTCCGGCGCTGCAAACCGATCTTGGGCTGGATAAAGGCGATATCGGCCTGCTGGGATCGCTGTTCTATCTGACGTACGGCCTGTCGAAATTCACCGCCGGATTATGGCATGACAGCCACGGGCAGCGCGCGTTTATGGGCATCGGCCTGTTCGCCACCGGCATATTAAACGTGGTGTTTGCGTTTGGCGAATCACTGCCCCTGTTGCTTGCTGTCTGGACGTTAAACGGTTTTTTCCAGGGTTGGGGCTGGCCGCCATGCGCCCGACTGTTGACCCACTGGTATTCACGCAACGAGCGCGGCTTCTGGTGGGGCTGCTGGAATATGTCGATCAACATCGGTGGAGCGGTGATCCCACTGATTAGCGCCTTTGCCGCCCACTGGTGGGGCTGGCAGGCCGCCATGCTGGCACCTGGGATCATCAGCATGGCATTAGGCATCTGGCTTACTCTGCAACTCAAAGGCACGCCACAGGAAGAGGGATTACCCACGGTTGGAGAATGGCGACATGACCCGCTGGAGTTGCGCCAGGAGCAGCAAAGCCCGCCGATGGGGCTGTGGCAAATGTTACGCACGACGATGCTGAAGAACCCGATGATCTGGCTGCTCGGCGTGTCGTATGTGCTGGTCTATTTGATCCGCATTGCCCTCAATGACTGGGGCAACATCTGGCTGACAGAAAGCCACGGCGTCAACCTGCTCAGCGCCAATGCCACAGTGATGCTGTTTGAAGTCGGTGGTTTACTCGGGGCGCTGTTTGCCGGATGGGGATCAGATTTGCTGTTCAGTGGACAACGCGCGCCAATGATTTTGTTGTTCACGCTGGGGCTGATGGTCTCTGTCACTGCCCTGTGGCTGGCACCGGTTCACCACTACGCACTGCTGGCGGTCTGTTTCTTTACCGTGGGCTTTTTTGTTTTTGGCCCACAAATGTTGATTGGCCTGGCAGCTGTCGAATGCGGACACAAGGCGGCGGCAGGTTCAATCACGGGTTTTCTCGGATTGTTCGCCTATCTGGGGGCCGCGCTGGCGGGTTGGCCGCTGTCGCTGGTCATAGAACGTTACGGCTGGTCGGGAATGTTCAGTTTGCTCTCGGTAGCCGCTGTCTTTATGGGTTTATTGCTGATGCCGCTACTTATTGCAGGCATTACCCCTTCTCTCAGTCAAAGGATAAAACAATGAAACTGACGCTTACCTCTACCCTGATTGCATCCGGCATTGCGCTGGCTGCCTTAAGCAGCGTTGCACAAGCAGAAGGTCGCCTGGTGGTCTATTGCAGTGCCACCAACGAGATGTGTGAATCCGAAACCAAAGCTTTCGGCGACAAATATGACGTGAAGACCTCGTTCATCCGTAACGGATCGGGTAGTACGCTGGCGAAAGTCGATGCCGAGAAGAAAAACCCGCAGGCGGATGTCTGGTACGGCGGTACGCTGGATCCGCAATCTCAGGCCGGTGAAATGGGTCTGCTGCAGCCCTATAAATCACCGAACCTCAGCCAGATCATGGAGAAATTCCGCGATCCCGCCAAGGTTAAAGGTAACCTCTCCTCGGCGGTTTACGTCGGTATTCTGGGCTTTGGCGTCAATACCCAGCGTCTGAAAGAGAAAAACCTGCCAGTACCAAAATGCTGGAAAGATCTAACCAAACCGGAATACAAAGGTGAAATTCAGATTGCCGACCCGCAAAGTTCAGGCACGGCTTACACCGCACTGGCGACCTTTGCCCAGCTATGGGGTGAAGATCAGGCCTTTGATTATCTGAAGCAACTCAACGCCAACGTCTCCCAGTACACCAAATCCGGCATAGCCCCGGCACGTAACGCCGCCCGTGGCGAAACGGCTATCGGCATTGGTTTCCTGCACGACTATTCGCTGGAAAAAGAACAAGGCGCGCCGCTGGAACTGATCTCCCCTTGCGAAGGTACCGGCTATGAAATTGGTGGCGTCAGCATTCTGAAAGGCGCTCGTAATATTGACAACGCCAAACTGTTCGTCGACTGGGTGCTGTCGAAAGACGCCCAGGAGCTGGCATGGAAGAAAGGCAAATCCTATCAGATCCTGACCAACACCACTGCCGAAACCTCGCCAAACTCACTGAAACTCGATGATCTGAAACTTATCAATTACGACATGGATAAGTATGGTTCTACCGATGTGCGTAAAGCCTTGATCAACAAGTGGGTCAGCGAAGTGAAGATGGGTAAATAAGCCCACATTTTGCGGTTAATGCCCGGTGGCGCTCGCGCTTACCGGGCCTACATACAACACCGGAACGCTTATGTCACACACACTTGCACTCCATCCCGTGAAAAAACGGGATGCGATATTCCTTTGGGTTTTGCTGGGCTGGCTGGCGTTTGCCCTGCTGCCAAGCTGGAGTCTGGACTACGGCCTGCTGGAATCGACAAGCGATGAAATTATCGCTGCATACAGTTGGTCGCATTTCAATATCAGCTGGTTATGGTATCTGCTGCCGAGCCTGCTGCTGGTGCGCCCGTTCCAGGAAGCCAGACGCGAACAGCGCAGCCGCCACTATCTCGATGCGGGCTGGGCGTTTTTCTGCATGGCCTTTATTGTCGCCAGCGCCACACTAGAAGGACGCGGTTTAGGTTATGCCACTATCGTACTGTTTGTGGCCCTGGGCGCGATCATGACCCTGGCGCTCACCCGCCTCGAATGGCTGGGCGGCGACCGTTTCGTCATCGGTTCACTTACGGCTATTGTCGCGCTGATCGGTATTTTTATCGTCTGGCCAAGCATCGCCATTTTCATTCCGATGTTTACCAACGACACCGGAGAGTTTGCGCCACTGGCGTTTATGAATGTGCTGTCACAGGCGCATATCATTCAGGTGATCCTCAACTCCATTATGCTGTCGATTGCTGTCGGCGTCGGCTGTACCTTCTTCGGTCTGGTGCTGGCGATTTACACCACCCGTATCGCCAGACGCAGCGCCATCATTGGTCGTATTTTCTCGATTCTGCCGATCGTCACTCCGCCGTTTGTCGTCGGCTTAGGCGTCACTCTGATGATGGGACGCTCCGGCTACATCACCGAATTTATGGTGGAGTGGTTCGGGCTGACGAATACCAACTGGCTGTATGGTTTTACCGGCATCTGGCTGGCGCAAGTGCTGGCTTTCACCCCAATGGCATTTATGATCCTCGACGGGGCGATCAAGACTATTCATCCCTCGCTGGAAGAGGCCTCCTACACCCTACGCGCCAGTCGCTGGCAGACCTTTAACGGTGTATTTGTCCCGCTGCTGAAACCGGCGCTGGCTAACGCCTTTTTGATTGTCGTGGTGCAATCGCTGGCCGACTTCAGTAACCCCCTGGTCCTTGGCGGTAACTTTGACGTACTGGCAACACAAATCTACTTCTACATCACCGGCTCACAGCTCGATTACCAGGCCGCCAGTACGCTTGGTGCATTCCTGCTGCTGTTCTCGTTGCTGGTGTTCTGCGTGCAGTACATGTGGATCGGTAAACGCTCGTACGTCACCGTTTCGGGTAAATCCTATCGTGGCGACGTGCAGCCGCTGCCGGTGACCCTGGTGTGGAGCGTCGTCGCCCTACTGGCCGTATGGATTGCCTTTAACGCCCTGCTCTACGGCAGCATTTTCTACGGTAGTTTTACCGTTAACTGGGGCGTGGACTACACCCTGACGCTGGCGAACTTTACCAAGCTGTTCGGCCAGGGCATGAGCGACGGAGCATGGCCTTCACTGCTCGATACCCTGCTTTACGCAGGTATTGCCGCCCCCATCACCGCCATCTTCGGCCTGTTGATTGCCTGGGTAGTGGTGCGTCAGCAGTTCAAAGGCAAGAAGACCATCGAGTTCACTACCATGCTGTGTTTTGCAGTACCCGGCACCGTGGCTGGCGTATCGTACATTCTGGCCTTTAACAGCGCACCGGTGTATCTCACCGGAACGGCGGCGATAGTCATTATCTCGATGGTCATGCGTAACGTACCGGTCGGGATCCGCGCGGGAATCGCCGGACTCGGACAGATCGACAAATCACTGGATGAAGCCTCACTCAGCCTGCGCGCCGGTTCGCTGCGAACCATCACGCACATCCTGTTGCCGCTGCTGCGCCCAGCGATCCTCTCGGCGCTCATCTACAGCTTTGTCCGTGCCATTACCACCGTCAGCGCCATTGTGTTCCTCGTGACGCCGGATACCCGCGTGGCGACCGCCTACATCCTGAACCGCGTGGAAGACGGCGAATACGGCGTGGCGATTGCCTACGGTTCGATTCTGATCGTGGTGATGCTGGCGATTATTTTCATCTTTGACTGGCTGATCGGTGAATCACGTACCTCCCGTTCAAAAGCCAAAAACCAGGCGTAATGGAGCGCACTATGAGTCAGAAAAATTTTGTTGAGCTGCGCAACGTCACCAAGCGATTCGGCAGCAACACGGTTATCGACAATATCAACCTCACCATCCCACAAGGGCAAATGGTGACGCTGCTGGGGCCGTCAGGCTGCGGAAAAACTACCATTCTGCGTCTGGTCGCCGGGTTGGAAAAACCGAGCGAGGGGCAGATTTACATTGATGGCGAAGACGTCACCCATCGCTCTATTCAGCAGCGCGATATCTGTATGGTGTTTCAGTCCTACGCTCTGTTCCCGCATATGTCGCTGGGAGAGAACGTCGGCTATGGTCTGAAAATGCTCGGTATCTCACGCGCGGAAGTGAAGGCCCGCGTAAAAGAAGCGCTGGCGATGGTCGATCTGGAAGGATTCGAAGACCGTTATGTCGATCAGATCTCCGGTGGACAGCAGCAGCGTGTGGCGTTGGCGCGCGCGCTGATCCTCAAACCGAAAGTCCTGCTGTTCGATGAACCACTCAGCAACCTTGATGCCAACCTGCGTCGTAGCATGCGCGATAAGATCCGTGAGTTGCAAAAGCAGTTTGATATCACCTCGCTGTACGTGACCCACGATCAGAGTGAAGCCTTTGCCGTTTCCGACACCGTACTGGTAATGAACAAGGGACATATCATGCAGATCGGCTCGCCGCAGGATCTCTACCGTCAACCTGCGTCACGCTTTATGGCAAGCTTTATGGGTGACGCCAACCTGTTTCCGGCGGCGTTCAGTCAAGAATATGTTGATATCTACGGTTACCGACTGCCGCGACCACTGCATTTTGCTACTCAGGGCGAAGGCACGGTCGGCGTACGACCAGAAGCAATTACGTTGAGCGATCGCGGCGAAGAGAGCCAGCGCTGTGTGATCCAGCACGTCGCCTATATGGGGCCGCAGTATGAGGTGACCGTCGTGTGGCACGGGCAGGAAATCTTACTGCAGGTTAACGCAACCCGCCTGCAGCCGGACGTCGGTGAGCACTACTATCTCGAAATCCACCCGTACGGGATGTTTGTATTAGCGGATGCGGCGTGATGATTTACCGGGCCTTCCGGCCCGGTAACGCTCAAAAACAGGCTTTTAACCCGGCAATATCCTCTGGCGTGGTGCGACAACACCCGCCAATCAACCGCGCACCGGCAGCCCGCCACTGAGGCAGATAATCCGCCAGCCGCGCACAACCTTCACCATGATGATGCCAGGTTTTGCTCTGCGCATCGTAACGCTCCCCCGAATTGGGATAGACCACCAGCGGCAGCGTCGTTAATCCATGCAGATGCTGTAGCGCAGCGGTCGTGTTTTCCAGCGCAATACAGTTGATACCAATCGCCACTACCTGCGGATAGTGAGCCAAAAACGCGACAACTTCGCTCAGCGGCGTACCATCGCTCAGATGTTCGCTGTCACGCAGAGTAAAAGAGAACCATGCCCGCGCTCGCGGGTACGCGCTCAGCAACTCCGCTAGCGCTTTAATCTCAGCAAAATTCGGCATCGTTTCACAGGCCAGCAGATCGGCCCCGGCATCAAGCAAGGCTTCTACGCGCGGACGATGGAACGCCTGAAACTGTTCCTGACTTCGCTCGTAATCGCCGCGGTACTCTGAACCATCCGCCAGATACGCACCATATGGCCCCACGGAGCCAGCCACCAGCAGTCCCCCTGCCAGCGGATTCTCCGCCAGATACGCCTCGCGCGCCTTACGTGCCAGCTCCACGCTTTTGCCAATCAGCGCTTTTGACTGCGCTTCATCCAGTCCGAGCGTGGCAAAGCCTGCAGGCGTTGCCTGATAGCTGGCGGTGATCGCGCACTGCGCCCCCGCCCGATAGTAATCAAGGTGAACTTCGCGGATAAGCTGCGGATCTTCTACCAGCACTTTGGCTGACCACAGGCTATTGGCTAAATTACAGCCACGCGCTTCCAGTTCCGTCGCCATTGCGCCATCCAGCAACAGGAAGTCCTGTTTATCAAGGAGAGCGCTTAACGGATTATTCTGCGACATGTTCTGGCTCCTGTTTTGCTTTACGGGGTTGAGTAAGGAAATAAGCACCATAACACAGCGCAACAAACGGTAACCCGCACCACAACGCAATTCTCTGCGCCGGATCGAATGCCAGTCCCACACAAGCCACCAGACACAGCACAAACCCCAGTACAGGCACCAGCGGATACCACGGTGCGCGATAATGTAATTCACTCAATGCCTTACCTTGCTGCAGATGCCGGCGGCGAAAAACAAAGTGCGAGGCGCAGATGCTAAGCCACACCGCGACAACCGCAAACCCGGAGATCGCCGAGAGTGCGACAAATACTGTATCCGGGGCAACCACACTGGAAAACAGCGCCAGCACGCCGCCAAGCATACTGACCGACAACGCCGTCAGCGGCACACCGTTTTTCGTCACCCGCGCAAAACAGGCAGGTAACGTGCGCTCATTCGACAGCGACCACAACATACGCCCGGAGGCGTACAGTCCGGAGTTCGCCGCAGAAAGAATGGCCGTCAGGATCACGAAATTAAAAATATCGGCGGCATACGGAATCCCTACCTTCTCAAACACCAGCACAAATGGGCTTTTCTCCACGCCAGCCTGCTGCATCGGGATCAACGCTGCCAGCACAAATACGGTGCCGATAAAGAAAATGATCAGTCGCGCGATAGTGGTACGAATTGCCACCGGAATGACCTTGCGTGGGTTTTCCGTTTCACCTGCAGCAATACCGATAAGCTCAGTACCAGAGAAAGCAAAATTCACTGCCACCATGGTCATCAGGATAGGTAAACCACCGTGCGGGAACCAGCCTTCTGCCGTGATATTACTCAGCCCCGGCGCGGGCGAACCGTCATGCATCGGGATAAAGCCAAAAATAGCCGCTCCACCGAGAATAATAAACGCGATGATGGTGACCACTTTCACCAGCGAGAACCAGAACTCCCCTTCGGCAAAAAAGCGCGTAGAGATAACGTTCAGGCCAAAAATAATGACGCAGAAAACCACGCACCAGATCCATACCGGTACCTGCGGAAACCAATACTGCATGCAGAATCCGGCGGCGGTAAAGCTCGAACCAAGTGCCACGGTCCAGGTCAGCCAGTAGAGCCAGGCGACGGTGTAACCTGTCGCCGGACCAAGATAGCGCGCAGCATAGACGTGAAACGCTCCGGTTTCCGGCATCGCCACCGACAATTCTCCCAGACACTGCATGACCAGCCAGACCACCAGCGCGCCAATCAGGTAGGCCAGCAACGTCCCCGCCGCGCCAGTGGTGGAAATGATGTACCCGGTATTGAAGAATAACCCTGTGCCAATAACGCCACCTAAGGAGAGCATAATCAGGTGACGCGTTTTCATCGTGCGCTTCAGCGGCGCATTTTGTTGTGTTGTTTGCATATAACCTTCCAAACGTATGGACATCTAAACATCCAAAGAAGGTTTGTTATATCGTGTTTGT
Source organism: Citrobacter sp. S-77 (assembly GCF_963864895.1). NCBI lineage: Bacteria > Pseudomonadati > Pseudomonadota > Gammaproteobacteria > Enterobacterales > Enterobacteriaceae > Citrobacter > Citrobacter sp. S-77. The sequence continues at coordinate 837,875 of NZ_CAWLWU010000002.1, read as the reverse complement.
TAACAGAATGCAAAGTCATCCCTGTACCAGACGCAGATGCCCGCGCCGGGTGCTCAATACCGGATGAGGATTAATAATAAGATATAAAAAAGGCCGCCAGCTCATAACGCCTCCATTGCCAGGCTTTATGTAAACTCTGGCAATGGAAACACTCAGTGGCGTTCACACTGAAGTGGGAACCTTCTGGCCACACTCATACGTCTGGATGAGGTTCCGGGTGGTAAAATCGACCACATTTATTCTCTGCATGCACAGAGCTGAGTCAAATTAACTCAATTTGACAGATTCTACAGGTGTATCATGGCAGTGGAGTATTGCATCTGGCACCGCGGTTCAAGAGGAATTGATGGAGATTCGACGTTTCAAAAATGGGGATGAGGCCGCATTATTTCGCGTCTTTTTATCGTCCGTACATAACATCGCGTCACGCGACTACACGCCAGAACAAATCGATGCGTGGGCTCCAGCGGATATTGATCAGGAACTTTGGGCCAGTCATATGAGGACGTTACGACCCTTTGTCGTTGAGATTGATGGTGAAATAGCCGGGTATGCTGATGTTCAGCCCAATGGATATATTGACCATTTTTTCGTATCGGGAACCTGTCCAGGGCAAGGCGTTGGTACTTTGCTTATGAATCGCATTCATCAAGAGGCCAGATTACTCGGTTTGAACGAGCTCACATCGCACGTGAGCAAAACCGCGGAGTCTTTCTTTTTACGTCATGGTTTTTATTTGGTGAAGCGAAAACATCCTGTTCGACGTGGCGTGACGCTGCAGAATGCAGTGATGCGAAAAGAACTTAATCAGGAAGCGGTGCACGCCAAGGAATAATCAGTTGATAATTGACTGATGTATACCAATCAGAATTTACCTTTTTTTACAAAAAAAAGCGTGAAATTATATAAAAGCTTATTGGAAAATATAGACCTGCGGTTCTTATATTTTTTGTATTGATATAGGATGGTTTTTATGTCAACCCGGAAAATATAGCTTCAAAATACTCTCACATACTGTCAAACAATTATATTTAGGCTTTTCATCTTCTACCAGATGAGAAGCATGAACGCATTCTGCATTAACAATTAATTAGCAACCTATAGCTGACAACATCTAAACAGGAATAATGGGTTAATAATTACTCAGGCAACGTTTCGATTAAATTATAAATTCTAGCCATGAGCATCTGATAACACATTCATTATTATGGATGTGGCGGTGCTGATTGTTATATGCGTCTTTGTTGATACGGTGAGGTGATTGATGAACAAAATATATCAGATAAAATGGAGTAAAGTTCGTAATTGCTGGTACGTGTGTTCTGAATTAGGGCGAAAGAATACAAAAAAGAAGTCACGGCTCTTATTAGCTAGTGCTATTGGTTTATTTTCATCTCTTGCTTTCGCCAGTGATATTGATGTTAGTAAAGATGCCACAGTTGAATTTAGCGCAAATAATCAATCCATCAATTATCATATCAATGTAAAAGATAATGCAAACCTGGTGATCAATTCACCTGACTCTCGCCCTCGCCTGACGTTCACATCAGGCGGAGGGTTGAACATTACTCAGGGTACAGTACGAATTAATGGCCCTCTAAATGTTCTGCTGCGTGGCACCGGGTTTCTTAATGTAGCTAACTCTGGTAGCGAGTTATATGCTGAAGATTTGTACGACAGCTTATCCAATAATCGTCGTGATGGCGGGTATTTTAACGTTTCTGATGGCGGTAAAATTCATGTTAAAGGAACAACCCGCTTAACCTATGAAAAAGGGAATGTCAGCGGCGAAGGCAGCCAGGTTAATACCGAAACGTTCTTTATGGGTACATTTAGTAGTTACGGAGGTGACCAATTCCTGTCTGTTAATAACAAAGGAGAAGTTAACGCCAGTAAGAGTTTAAGTCTGGGCTATTACAATCAAAGATCTGATACAACGCTGGTCGTTTCGGACATGGGCAAAATCTCTGCCCCAGAAATTAGTCTGAGTACAAACTCAGAATTAGCCTTAGGTGCCAAAGAAGGCGACAGTGCCAGAGCTGCCGGTATTATTGATGCAGAGAAAATTGAGTTTGTCTGGGCCGACACAGACAATAAAAAACTCACTCTGAACCATACAAGTGATAACGCAAATATTTCTGCTGATATTTCAAGCGGTAGTGAAGGCCTTGGTAAAATCAATGCACTCAATGGTACAACTTTCCTGTCTGGGGATAATTCAGGCTTTAGCGGAGAGGTAAAAATTGCTAAGAGCGCAACACTTGGTGTTACTCAGAACCTGGGGACTGCAAATATTAGCAATAGCGGGAAATTATTACTAAACGCACAAGACGATATGGTGTTTGGTAATAAGGTTTCAGGAAGCGGCATTATCTCTGTCGGAGCCGGAAGTGTGACATTATCTGGTGACAACTCCACCTTTAAAGGGAAGATTAATGTTGAATCAGGCGCTACCGCTACCGTTTCTGATAAGAAAAACCTGGGTTCCGCTGGATTGTCAGTCGCAGGGAAGCTTCAGCTCAATAGTACCAGCGACTGGCTATTTAACAGTTATCTTTCAGGCTCAGGCATCCTGGGAGTAGATACGAATAATCACGCGTTCTCCTTTAATAACAGCAGCAATACGTCTGGGTTCACAGGTGCGCTGGAGTTACAAAATACGACCTTCAACTTACAGGGAACAAATACTGACGCCCTTTCAAAAGCAGGGCTGATTGCAGGTAAAGGGAGTGAAATTTCACTGGGCATCGGAACACAATCCATTGGAAGCCTGGCATTTTCCGGCGGCTCTATTGCATTCGGTAGCATCACTCCGGGGATACATCAAACCGATAAGATGGTGAACGTCAAAGATCAGTTAGACCTGACTGGCTCTGGTGTTGTGCAGGTGAATCCCACTGGCGTAGTGGACTCCATATCGCAAGGTGTTAACACTGGACTTTCCTTAATGGAGCAAGAAGACACAAACGCGGAAATTAAACTGGTTTCCACAGAGTCCGGAACGGTTGTAACAGGAGATGCCGGAAACCTGCAACTTCAGGATCTGAATGGCAAGGCGATCACCGACGCTGTTCAGCATGACATTAGCCAGGATGGGCAGGTTGTTGCAAAAGGAACGTACGACTACCGTCTGACCAGCGGACAAAATAATGACGGCTTGTATGTAGGTTATGGCCTGACACAAGTTGAGCTACAAGGGCAGGGTCAGAATGCCCTGGTCCTGAATGCCAATGGCAAGACTGGTGCAGCAGCAGAGTTAAGTTCCCGTCTGACAGGCTCCGGGGATCTGGCGCTGGATAGTCAGAAAGGTCAGACAGTATCGCTATCCGGTATGAATAATGACTACACCGGCCTGACCGATTTGCGCAGCGGTAATCTTCTGATGCTGAACGACAATGTGCTGGGTCATACATCCGGTCTGCAGTTAGCAGATGAAACGATTGTAGATATGAATGGGCACAGCCAGACGATCGGGCAACTCACCGGGGCAGCAGGTTCAGTCCTGAATATTAATGGCGGTAGCCTGACGATTTCTAACGGCGGGACATCCGCAGGGACACTAACTGGCAACGGTAATCTCAGTATAGATACCGGCATCCTTAACGTGAGTGGCAGTAATGCTGACTTAAGCGCGACAACGACTATCGCATCCGGAGCTGAAGTCGCGCTGGATAATATTCAGGGATTGGGGAGCGGAAATATTATCTCCGATGGCCGTCTAAACCTGAATACTGTTGAGGGACAACTGTCCAACAACCTTAGCGGTAAAGGCGAAGTCTCATTCAGCGAAGCTAACGTTGCACTGGAGGGGGATAACAGTGGATTCAGTGGTCAATTTAATCTGGACAACAATACACAATTAGTTGTGTCAGCGTCCAACCATCTGGGGGATGCGACTGTTCATAATCAAGGCGAAATGGTACTTAACGGTGCTGATGACTGGACCATGCATAACCAATTGGATGGCAGCGGCGATATCATCAAGCAGGGCTTGGGCAATATCACTCTGACGACCAATTCCGCCTATACAGGTACTACCGATATTCAGCAAGGTGGGCTGATACTGGGTCAGGATGACGCGTCTGTTACTTTGGCGAGTCAGGAGGTCAAAATTTCGTCTACCGGTATGCTCTCCGGCGCTGGGGCTGTACAAGGTAGTATTAATAACGCAGGTCTATTCGTGGCCGGAAGTGGGACAACGGGTAGCTTTACTGTTGGTGGCGATCTGACCAACCGAGGAGCCGTCTCTTTAGGTCATGTAGGACAATCTGCTGGCAACCAACTTGTTGTTGAGGGGAATTACCATGGCAATGATGGCCTGATTAGTTTTGATACCGTACTGGGAGACGACAATTCAGCCACCGATAAACTCATTGTAAAAGGCGATACTACTGGCAGCACCAAAGTGAGTATCACCAATGCTGGAGGCCGAGGGGCGCAAACTCTGGAGGGTATTGAATTAATTCATGTGGATGGTCGTTCTGATGGGGAATTTTCTCAACGTGGGCGAATTACTGCTGGCGCTTATGATTATTCTTTGGTTCGGGGCCAGGGAACTAATAATAGTCACTGGTATTTGACCAGCCAGCTGATTTCGTCGGAAAACCCCGGTCAACCAGAAAAGCCCGAAAACCCCGTTTCTCCAACCGAGCATACGCTGCGCCCGGAAGGTGGAACCTATGCGGCGAATCATGTTGCTGTAAATACCATGTTCAACACTCAGCTACACGATCGCCCAGGAGAAACGCAGTACCAAGATGTGTTAACCGGAGAGACTAAAGTTACCAGCATGTGGACGCGCCAGGTGGGTGGTCACCAGAGTTGGTATGACGGGAGCGGCCAGTTACATACCCAAAGCAACCGCTATGTGGTGCAACTCGGCGGTGATATCGCGCAGGGTTCAACAAATGGACTTGATAGCTGGCGTCTTGGGATCATGGCCAGTTATGGTCATGACAATAATCAAACCCGCTCATCGGCAACCGGTTATACCTCACGAGGAAGCGTCAATGGCTATAGTACAGGTATTTACGCCACATGGTATGCCGATAAGTCCAGCCATAGAGGTCTATATGTCGACGGGTGGGCGCAATATGGTTGGTTTGATAACCATGTTAAAGGCGAAGGACTGGCCTCTGAGTCATATAGTTCCAAAGGCCTGACCGCGTCTGTTGAAACGGGTTATACCTATAAAATTAGTGAGTTCCCTGGCAGCAAGGGGACCGCTAATGAGTGGTATATTCAGCCACAAGCGCAGATTACCTGGATGGGTGTTAAATCAGATAAGCATCAGGAAGCTAACGGAACATATGTGGATATGAACGGTAACGGTAATATTCAGACCCGCCTGGGGGCAAGGACATATCTGAAGAGCTTTAATAAAATGGATGAAGGCAAAGGTCGCGAATTTCAGCCGTTTATTGAAGCAAACTGGATCCACAATACACGTAGCTTCACCACTAAAATGGATGGCGTAAACGTCAACCAGGAAGGGGCCCGCAATCTCGGTGAGTTCAAGCTAGGTCTGGAAGGCCATATTTCCCCACATTTAAATGTATGGGGAAATATAGGAGTCCAGATTGGCGGCAAGGGATATGCTGACAGCACAGCTACATTAGGGCTGAAATACAGTTTCTAATTAATCTCAATAAATAGCCAAAGTGTTCACGTGCACTTTGGCTATTTTTTATTATCACTTTTTACTTAGCCTACCGACTGGTATTTCGGTAATCGCCTCTCAACCATTATTAGGCGCTAACTCGCTGGGAAGTTTCAACACTTCGGAACAATGAAGAAAAGCCAGATCTGGCGGCGGATAACAAACTTTGTTTGTGCAAGCGAAGCGCAAATTCACCAAACAATGCCGAAATTCTGCGCTACGTAACAGCAGAATTTCGGCTCACAGTCAGTCCGAAAGATTTCAGACCTTGAGGAGTTTCACCGTGGCGTCGATGTCTATCTCATCTTCCGAGAAGATCAGCGTTGTTCCCTGGAAGGTGGTGATTGCCAACTTTTTCAGCGTACGCATTTCTCCGGGCTTCACATCTGATTTCGGTTTGATGCTGTTCATCAGTACGCCCACAGACAACACCGCATTTTCTTTATCAATGCGAGTCTCAACAGGCACTTCTTCACTGTATACCAGGTAAGACTTGATCGCCGTGAGCTTTAGTCGCTCGCCCGCGATATAAATGTACTTGCTCTCTGGTACGACTTTCACCGCATAAGCTGACAAACCCTTGTTATTGGTCGTGGGTTCGAAAGTCACCGCCGCATCTTTCTTGATCAGCTCAGGGTTAGCAACCTTAATCACATGAAAATAACGGTTATCTCCGTTTTCATCTTTGATAAATCCAAAGCCTTTATCTTTAAACCACGTTGTGATTGTTCCGTTCATTGCTTTACCGCCTGGTTAATCGTTAATCTACTAAATTATTGCTGTGCGCAGTGTAAAACACAATGCCAGTGCAGGCTACGCCTTTGGTTACTCGTTACCCCAGCGATTGAGAAACTCCGCTATCTCATCGATACGCTGTTCGTCGATGCCAGCAACACCAGCCATCTCCTGCTGCGCTTCTTCGCTGATCTCCTCGTTGTTCATTAAACGGGTGATCAGTAGCTGGAAATAATGCGCCAGGGAGTCGCGTTCCGGTTCGTTCACCGGCTTTGTCGTCTCCGTCGCGTACTCGTCGGCAATATCATAATACTTCAGCGAAATTTCGTTGTTCATCAGTTGCTCCGGGGTGAATGCCGTGTGCCAGCGGTTGCCTGCATCGTCTGGTGCGAATGATAGCATTCTTATTTCACCGTTAGCGATCTGTTTTATTGGCGATAATACATTGAATATATCAAAATATTCTCTGCAGCCGTTTTTCATTTAATAAAATCACTTACATTTAATTCACTCTGATTTATTCAGCACGGTATCATTGTCTGGTACTAAATAAATATTAAGCAGGTTGGCTATCATTTAATTTACTATCGCGGCATACACTTTACGTCACGGCATCGGTAATCATAGCATTCGGTTGGCCCAATCCCATCGCTAATCGCCCATTTGCCCACATTTATCTTCTGGACAACACTCTACGATGACACCACTGACCCAAAACGTGGAGCAAACACCATGAACATCACGCAAATACGCAATGCCACGCAACGCATCACCTTTGGCGGCAAAACCTTTCTGGTCGATCCTATGCTGGCGCCAAAAAGTGCTTATCCGGGTTTTGCCGGAACAGCGCGCGCAGAGATCCGTAACCCAACCGTCGATCTGCCCATCGACATCGATACCCTGCTTAACGTCGATGCGCTGATCGTGACCCATCTGCATGAGGATCACTGGGACGAGGTTGCCACTCGCGTCGTGCCGAAAGATAAACCGATCTATGTGCAAAATGAGCAGGATGAGCACGTGCTGCGGGAGCAGGGTTTCACACAACTGACCGTACTGACGCACAGCACTACGCTGGGCGACATCACCCTGCGTAAAACCGGCGGCCAGCACGGCTCGGATCGCGCTTACGCCATCCCGCAAATGGCGGAGCGTCTGGGTGATGCCTGCGGGGTTATCTTCCAGCATCCGGCGGAAAAAACGCTGTATCTGGTCGGGGACACCATCTGGCGCAACGAGGTGGAAACCAATATGCAGACTTTCCAGCCAGATGTGGTTATTTTGAACGCAGGCTTTGCCCACGTTATCGGTTTTGGGCCAATTATTATGGGTGCTGAGGATGTGCTAAAAACCCACTTCACGCTGCCGCAGGCACAGATTGTCGCGACCCATATGGAAGCGATTAACCACTGCCTGCTCACCCGTTCAGCTCTGAAAGATTATGCCCACGACAACCAGATTGCGGAATTCGTCAACGTGCCTGAAGATGGTGAAACCCTGACGTTTTAATGCCAACAGAGGAATCGTATGCTCCCGCTCACCGTCGCTATCGTCGCCGTTGAAGATTTCAGCCCGTTTCACTTCTCGGTGCCGTGCATCATTTTCAGTGACAAAGTGGCGGCAAAAAAACGCTTTGAGGTGCAACTGTGCGCCGAGAAACCTGGCATCATCGCTTCTCAGGACGGCTTTTCCGTCACCGCCTCTCACGGTTATGAAGCCGTGGAGGCGGCCGACATTGTGGTGATCCCATACTGGGGCACCACGGCCCATCGCCCGGCACAAAGTCTGCTTGATGCACTCAATCGCGCGCGGCAAAACGGCGCCCAAATTGTCGGATTGTGCCTGGGTGCATTTGTTCTCGGCTATGCCGGATTGCTGGACGGCAAACGAGCGGCCACGCACTGGGAGTTTGAACAAGACTTTCAGGCACGTTTTCCCGCCGCTCGTCTGGATATCAACGCCTTATATGTGGATGACGACGGCATTATCACCTCGGCAGGCACCGCAGCCGCACTTGATTGCTGCTTGTATGTGATCCGCCAACGCTTTGGCAGTACGGTCGCGAATCAGATTGCCCGACGGATGATTGTGCCGCCACATCGCGAAGGAGGACAGGCGCAGTTTATCGAACAGCCAGTGGCGAAAAGTACCCAGGATCAGCGCATCAACGCTCTGCTCGACTATTTGCGCCAGCATATCCACGAACAACATAACCTCGACGGGCTGGCGCAGCGGGTAATGATGAGTCGGCGAACTTTAACCCGCCATTTTATGAAAGCTACCGGGTCGAGCGTGGCAGAGTGGCTGATTGCCGAACGCCTGCGTCGCAGTCAGGAACTGCTTGAGTCCAGCCCGTTACCCGTTGAAAGAATTGCCGAACAGGTTGGCTTTCTGTCGCCGGTAACCTGGCGCCAGCATTTTAAATCACACTTCGGTGTCAGTCCCGCTGAGTGGCGCAAAACTTTTCGCGGCGTTTAACCCCTTTTCTTCGCCAGCCAGACCGTATGCCCGGCGCATTGCGGATCTTCCATCACCATATCAATCACCTCAAAGCCGTGCGCTGACAGCAGTGCGCGGTACTCGTCGGGCGCCAGACTGGCGTGAAACAACGGTTCGCCTTCAAACTGTCCCATGGCGATGCCGTTACTGGTGCCGCTGGTAAACATGAGTGCGCTACCGGGATGGCTGAGCCGGTCAAAAATCGGGAACATGTTTTGTTGGTCCTGCTGGGTTAAATGGAAAAAACTGTCCCAGGCAAGCAAACCCTCGAAAGTTTCATTCAGCGTTAATTCGCGCATATCCTGCTCCAGCCAGCGCTGGTCGGGAAAAGCTTGCCGGGCGCGCGCCAGCATCGCCGCTGAACCATCCACACCGGTAAGCTGAAAACCTTGCTGGATAAAATAGTCGGCAATCGGCTGACCGTTCCCACAGCCAATATCTACAATGCTGCCCAGCCCGCCCATTGCCGCAATGAATTTATCCAGCCAGTGTTTTTCAAAAAGCGTGCGCGAGCGCTGGCAGGCAAACGCAGCTGCGTGGCGTCGGTAAATGGACAGAATGTTCTTTGCCTCCAGATCACTCACAATTTCCTCACTATTTTTTGATATATCATTATGTTAAATATGGCAACCATAGACCACAGGGAGCGATTTGCTGAAAGCTTCTTTCTCCGAAATGAGCCTCGCAGAACAATGCCACAAATGACGAAAAACCTTTCATGGTGTGGCATGATAGCGCGTGGATAACATGGAAATCAGGGTGGTAAATGTGAAACCGGTAACGCTATACGATGTTGCAGACCATGCAGGAGTCTCTTACCAGACCGTCTCCCGCGTCGTGAATCAGGCCAGCCACGTTTCCGCGAAAACCCGTCAGAAAGTTGAGGCCGCAATGGCGGAACTTAACTATATCCCCAACCGCGTCGCACAGCAGCTTGCGGGCAAGCAAACGCCACTTATCGGCGTGGTGACCGCAAACCTTGCTCTGCATGCACCCTCGCAAATTGTTGCCGCCATTAAATCTCGCGCCGACCAGTCCGGGGCCAGTGTGGTGATTGCGATGGTTGAGCGTAGCGGTATGCAAGCGTGTAAATCGGCGGTACATAACCTGCTGTCACAGCGTGTGACCGGGCTTATCATCAACTATCCGCTTGATGAAGAGGACGCCATTGCCGTTGCCGCCTCCTGCGCCCCGGTGCCGGTGCTGTTTCTTGATGTCTCGGATCAATCCCCAATTAACAGCGTGATTTTCTCCCATGACGATGGCGCGCGACTGGGCGTAGAACATCTGGTACAGCATGGCCATCAACGTATCGCTCTGTTAGCCGGACCGAATACCTCAGTCTCGGCACGGCTCAGACACGCGGGCTGGCATAAGTATCTGGCGCACTACCAGCTACAACCGACGGTGGAAATGGAAGGCGACTGGAGCGCTATGTCCGGTTTTCATCAAACCATGCAGATGCTTAACGACGGTAACATCCCTACCGCTATGCTGGTCGCCAATGATCAAATGGCACTGGGCGCGATGCGGGCAATAAGCGAATTTGGCCTGCGGGTCGCTACTGACATCTCGGTAATTGGCTATGATGACACCGAAGACAGCTCCTGTTATATCCCGCCGCTGACCACAATAAAGCAGGATTTCCCGATGCTTGGACAAACCAGCGTCGACAAACTATTACAGCTTTCACAGGGTGGATCCGCCCCGGGTAACCAGCTTCTGCCCGTTACGCTGGTTGAGCGAAAAACCGTTCTGCCGCCGAATACTCAGACCGCTACCGCTCAGGGACTCGCGGAGTCTTTAATGCAGCTGGCCCGCCAAATTTCTCGTCTTTAACACTCCATGGGGAAGTTATCATCTTTATCTCGCATACCTGAATTTATGTGATTCAGTTCAATTATTATCCGCCCTCCCCTTTACAAAATAATCGACTCCCACGTATGTTCAATAAAATTGTGAGCGGATAACAAATTTAACCAGGATACTGCCATGACCCTGAACACGGATTCACTCGCCGCCGTACTGAAACGCCGCGACTGGGAAAACCCTGGCGTGACACAACTCAATCGCCTGGAGGCTCACCCGCCTTTTTGTAGCTGGCGCTCAGCGGATGATGCCCGCAGGAACAGTCGCTCTGCGCAATTGCGTTCACTGAATGGTGAGTGGAAATTTGCCTGGTTTGCTTCGCCAGAAGCGGTACCTGAAAGCTGGCTTGAAAACGATCTGCCGCAGGCGGATACCATCGTGGTGCCTTCTAACTGGCAGATGAGCGGCTATGACGCACCAATCTACTCCAACATTACCTATCCGTTTCCGGTCAATCCCCCGTACGTTCCGGCTGAGACCCCAACTGGATGTTACTCGCTCACATTTAGTGTAGATGAAGGCTGGCTACTTGAGGGCCAGACTCGCGTTATTTTTGATGGTGTCAATTCTGCATTTCATCTGTGGTGCAATGGTCGCTGGGTCGGCTACGGTCAGGACAGTCGTCTGCCTTCCGAATTTGATCTCAGCAATTTCCTGACTCGCGGTGAAAACCGTCTGGCGGTGATGGTGCTACGCTGGAGCGATGGTAGCTATCTGGAAGACCAGGACATGTGGCGTATGAGCGGTATTTTCCGCGACGTTTCTCTGCTGCACAAACCCACGACGCAAATCCGCGATCTGCGTGTCAACACCCGCTTTAACGATGACTTCAATCGCGCAGTGCTGGAAGCGGAAGTCAGGGTGGCGGGCAACGAGAGCGAAGATTTACGCGTCACCCTACAATTGTGGGATGGTGAAACACTGATCAGCGATACCACCGCCCTGTTAGGCAGCGAGATCATTGATGAGCGCGGGGCTTACAACGATCGCACTTCGCTGCGTCTGAATGTTGAAAACCCGGCGCTGTGGAGCGCAGAAACACCCAATCTGTACCGCGCTGTTGTGCAGTTACATACAGCCAACGGCACACTGATTGAAGCAGAAGCCTGTGATGTCGGCTTTCGTCAGGTGAGCATTGAAAATGGTCTGCTCCTGTTAAACGGCAAGCCACTATTGATTCGCGGAACCAACCGGCATGAACATCACCCGAAAAACGGTCAGGTGATGGACGAAGCGACGATGCTGCAGGACATCATCCTGATGAAGCAGAACAACTTCAATGCCGTACGCTGCTCCCATTATCCGAATCATCCGCTGTGGTACACCCTGTGCGATCGCTACGGGCTGTACGTAGTGGATGAAGCCAATATCGAAACCCACGGCATGGTGCCGATGAATCGCCTGACCGACAATCCAGACTGGCTGCCAGCCATGAGTCAGCGCGTCACGCGTATGGTGCAGCGCGATCGCAACCACCCCAGTATTATTATCTGGTCGCTGGGAAATGAATCCGGTCACGGCGTGAACCACGATGCCCTCTACCGCTGGCTGAAATCAGAAGACCCGTCCCGCCCGGTGCAGTACGAAGGCGGGGGCGCGGATACCGCAGCAACAGACATCATCTGCCCAATGTATGCCCGCGTCGACCAGGATCAGCCTTTCCCGGCTGTGCCAAAATGGTCAATCAAAAAATGGCTGTCGATGCCCGGTGAGCAGCGCCCGTTAATCCTTTGCGAATACGCCCATGCGATGGGCAATAGCCTCGGCGGTTACGCTAAATACTGGCAGGCGTTTCGCCAGTACCCTCGCTTACAGGGCGGTTTCGTCTGGGACTGGGTGGATCAGTCGCTCATCAGATACGATGACGAAGGTAAGCCCTGGTCTGCCTACGGCGGTGACTTTGGCGACACGCCGAACGATCGTCAGTTCTGTATGAACGGTTTGGTGTTTGCCGATCGCACACCGCATCCATCACTGTACGAGGCTAAACACGCGCAGCAATTTTTCCAGTTCACGTTGCTCCCTGGCGCGCAATGGAAGATTGAGGTCACCAGTGAATATTTGTTCCGTCGCAGCGATAACGAAGTTTTGCACTGGTCTATCGCTCAGGACGGTAATCCACTGGCCAGCGGAGAGCAGGCACTGGATATCGCTCCGCAGGGCAACCAGATAATCACCCTGCCGGAAATCCCGATGCCTGAAACTGCGGGCCAGCTGTGGCTGACGGTGCACGTTGCTCAGCCCCAGGCGACCGGGTGGTCAGAAGCTGGACATATCAGTGCCTGGTATCAGTGGAAACTGGAAGAAAAATTCAGTCTGACGCTTCCATCGCATGCCAGTGCAACGCCAGAGCTGACCGTCAGCGAGGGCGCATTTACAGCGGCAGTCAATAACAAACGCTGGGAATTCTCCCGTCAGTCAGGTCTGCTAACACAATACTGGATGGATGATACGCCGCAGTTATTAACCCCGTTAATCGATCAGTTCATCCGCGCACCGCTGGATAACGACATTGGTGTCAGTGAAGTCACCCGTATCGATCCCAACGCCTGGGTCGAACGCTGGAAGGCGGCAGGTCACTATCACACAGAGCCAAAGCTACTGGTTTGTGAAGCCGAAACACTGTCCAGCAGCGTACTGATTACCACCGTACATGCCTGGCAGTACCTTGGTAACACACTGTTTATCAGCCGTAAATCCTACCGTATTGACGGACACGGCGAGATGCAAATGACAATAGATGTCGATGTCGCCAGCGGAACACCGCATCCGGCGAGGATTGGTCTTAGCTGTCAGCTTGCGTTGGTCGCTGAGCGGGTAAACTGGACAGGTCTCGGTCCCCACGAGAACTACCCGGACCGCCTGAGCGCGGCCTGTTTTGGCAAGTGGGATCTTTCGCTGGATGAGATGTATACCCCTTACGTTTTTCCGAGTGAAAACGGCCTGCGCTGTGGAACGCGCGAATTGCGCTACGGTGCTCATCAGTGGCGCGGTGATTTCCAGTTCAACATCAGTCGCTACAGTCAGAAACAACTGATGGAAACCAGCCATCGCCATCTGCTGCAACCAGAGGCGGGGACCTGGCTCAATATTGATGGTTTCCATATGGGCGTCGGCGGGGATGACTCATGGAGTCCTTCCGTTTCGCCGGAATATCAACTGAGTGCCGGACACTATCACTACCAGGTCAACTGGCGCTAAAAATAATAAATAATTGGGCAGGTTGCGACCTGCCATTATTTTGCGTAAGGAAATCCATTATGTATTATTTAAAAAACACTAACTTTTGGATGTTCGGTTTTTTCTTCTTCTTTTACTTTTTTATTATGGGAGCTTATTTCCCATTTTTCCCTATCTGGTTACACGATATAAACCATATCAGTAAAGGGGATACCGGCGTCATCTTCGCCTGCATCTCTTTATTCTCACTGCTTTTTCAGCCCATTTTTGGTCTGCTCTCCGATAAACTCGGGCTGCGAAAACACCTGCTATGGATCATTACCGGGATGCTGGTAATGTTTGCCCCGTTCTTTATTTACGTTTTTGGTCCACTACTGCAGTTTAATATTTTACTCGGCTCTATTGTCGGGGGAATTTACCTGGGTTTTATTTACAACGCCGGGGCTCCGGCAATCGAAGCCTATATTGAAAAAGCGAGTCGCCGAAGTCATTTTGAATTTGGCCGCGCACGTATGTTTGGTTGCGTGGGCTGGGCATTGTGCGCCTCAATTGCCGGGATTATGTTTACTATTAACAACCAGTTTGTCTTCTGGTTGGGATCGGGTTGCGCGATAATTCTGGCAATACTTCTGTTCTTTTCGAAAGCGGAAGTGCCTTCTTCTGCAAAGGTTGCGGACGCAGTCGGCGCCAATCATTCAGCTTTCAGCCTGAAACTGGCACTGGAGTTATTTAAACAACCTAAACTATGGTTCCTTTCACTGTATGTCGTCGGTGTTTCCTGCACTTACGATGTGTTCGACCAGCAGTTCGCCGATTTTTTCACCTCATTCTTTGCCACTGGTGAACAAGGTACTCGCGTATTTGGCTACGTCACCACCATGGGAGAGCTACTCAACGCTTCCATCATGTTTTTTGCCCCGCTAATTGTGAATCGCATCGGTGGGAAAAACGCCCTGTTGCTGGCAGGCACTATTATGTCAGTGAGGATTATCGGTTCCGCGTTTGCCACCTCCGCGCTGGAAGTTGTTATCCTCAAAACGCTTCATATGTTTGAAATCCCCTTCTTGATCGTCGGCTGCTTCAAATACATCACCAGCCAGTTTGAAGTTCGTTTCTCCGCCACTATTTATCTGGTGTGCTTCTGTTTCTTCAAACAGCTGGCAATGATTTTCATGTCCATACTGGCCGGTAATATGTACGAAAGTATCGGTTTTAAGGGAGCTTATCTGGTACTGGGAATCATCGCCCTGAGCTTCACGCTGATTTCAGTCTTTACGCTTAGCGGCGCAAAACCATTCTCTCGTTATGTCACGCAAATGGACAGACAGGTCTGAATTTAACATACAAGGATGGAGTCGCATTAATGAGCACCGCCATGAGAGACAGAATAAAAGCAGGAAAGCTGTTTACCGATATGTGTGAAGGGTTACCGCAAGAGAGATTGCGCGGAAAAGAGTTAATGTATGAATTTAATCACACGCGTCCATCAGAAGTTGAAAAGAGAGAGAAACTGATTCATGAAATGTTTGGCACCGTGGGAGAACATGCGTGGATAGAGCCCCCCATTTATTTTTCTTACGGTAGCAATATTCACATTGGTAAAAACTTCTATGCCAATTTTAACTTCACCATTGTAGATGATTACACGGTTACCATAGGCGATAACGTTTTAATTGCACCCAACGTCACGATCTCTGTAACCGGGCATCCTGTTCATCATGAGCTGAGAAAGTTTGGCGAGATGTATTCTTTTCCGGTAACGATCGGCAATCATGTCTGGATTGGCAGTAATGTTGTTATCAATCCCGGAATTACGATTGGCGAGAACACGGTCATCGGCGCGGGTAGTGTCGTGACTAAAGACATCCCACCCAATGTCGTTGCGGCTGGCGTTCCCTGTCGGGTCATCCGAGAAATCAGCGACAGAGACAAGCAATATTATTACAAAGACTACAAAACGGAGCTGTCCATTTAAACAGATTACTATCCAATAAACGTAAAGGGGTAGACTTATACCCCCGTCATACTTCAAGTCGCCAGGGTATTGGCTGCGCCTTTACGGGCCACAGCTTCGCAGCGTTCAACTCTGTTCCTGACAGATTGTCACTCCCCCTTATCACTTACCTGACAGCTTAAGTTTTGCCGACAAAAAGCCGCTTTTCTACTGTTATGGTAAAACAAGGCGGTAAGCCAGGTCAGAGCATGAGCAGAAAGACAGTTGCGGTAATAGCGCTATTTATCAGCACATTACTTTCGGGATGTGGCAGCATTAATGCACGCACGGAAGGTAAAGAGTCAAATACATATTACGTGGGTATGCATCACGACATTGATAAAATAAAAAACCCGGGTGCTTACGATTATAACTATTTCGATTTAGCGTTGTTATTTGTTGATGTGCCGTTATCTTTTGTGGCGGACACTGTATATGCGCCATTTGATAGCGATCACGGACCGTATAAGAAGGCGAATTAAGATGTAGTGCCGGATGCATCGCTGATGCGACTTATCCGGCCTACGGTTAAGATGCCAGGTTATTCTTCAATTACCTGACGGATTTGCTGTAACGACGCGGGATCGTCAATGGTGGTCAGATCGCCGGGATCGCGACCTTCACAGATCGCCTGGATCGTTCGCCGCAGCATTTTTCCGGAGCGAGTTTTGGGGAGTTGAGAAACAAACCAGACATGTGCCGGGCGACCAAAGTTACCAATCTGACTGTCCACCAGCGCCATAATCGCCTTCTCTTCTGAATGCGCGATATCGCGATCTTCCAGACTGTCGCTCTGCTTCGGAATAACAAATGCCACAGCCACCTGCCCTTTCAACGCATCTTTTACGCCCACTACCGCCACTTCCGCAACGTTCGGATAGCTGGAAATACTCTCTTCGATCTCGCGCGTGCCAAGTCGATGTCCGGCAACGTTAATCACATCATCCGTCCGGCCAAGAATAAAGTAATAACCATCGGCATCGCGGATCCCCCAGTCAAACGTGGCGTACACCTGACGAGAAAACAGCGACCAGTAGGTATTCACAAAGCGCGTGTCATCGCCCCAGATAGTTTGAATACACCCCGGCGGCAGAGGCCCTTCAATCACCAGCATTCCCTTCTCATTTGCCTCACAGGGTTCACCGGTCACTTCATTCAGCAACTGTACGTTGTAGCCATACATCGGCACGCCAGGACTACCCAGACGCGAAGGCCGGTCATCCAGTCCACGAGCAATCGCCATGATCGGCCAGCCGGATTCGGTCTGCCAGTAGTTATCGATAACCGGTACGCCCAGCGTTTCCGTTACCCAGCTCGCCGTCGGTTCATCCAGCGGCTCACCCGCCAGATACAGCACCTCAAGCGAGGAGAGATCGTGGTTGCGGATCTGCGCAGTCGGGAATTTCTTCAGCACGCGGATAGCGGTCGGCGCCGAGAACATCCGGCTGACCTGATATTTCTCGACGATTTTCCACCATACCCCGCAGTCCGGATACGTTGGTAACCCTTCGTAGACAATAGTCGCCATCCCCGCCAGCAGCGGGGCATACACGATGTAGGAGTGTCCAACCACCCAGCCGATATCCGAGGCACAGAAAAAGACGCCACCAGCTTTGCCGCCGAAAATTGTGTCCATTGAGGTCGCCAGCGCCACCGCGTAGCCGCCGACATCACGCTGTACGCCTTTCGGTTTGCCGGTCGTGCCGGAGGTGTAGAGAATGCAGGATGTTTCGTTCGACTCCAGCCAGGTTACCGGCACACGCGCCCCGAGATGCTGCTGGCGCAGCGTGGCAAAATCGAGGTCACGCCCCGCCACCTGCGCCATTTTCGCCAGACCGCGATCGACCAAAATCACATGGCGTGGCTGGTGCTGCGCCTGATTGATCGCATCGTCGAGCAACGTTTTATACGGCAGTATTTTGCCACCACGCGCTCCGGCATCTGCTGATACGATAACCGTTGGTCGGGCATCGTCGATCCGCGCCGCCACGCTATGTGAAGCGAATCCACCGAACACAACCGAATGGATCGCCCCAATACGTGCACAGGCCAGTAGCGTAATGTGCGCCTCGGCAATCATTGGCATATAGACCAGCACCCGATCGCCACGTTGAACGCCCAGCGACAATAGCATCGCTGCTGTTACGTTAACTTCGTCATACAACTGGCTAAAGGTAAACGTGCGTTCTTCTTCGGTTTCCGATGAAACGGCAATCAGCGCCAGCGCATCAGGTTGCTTATCCAGCCAACGGTCGATGGCGTTATGGCACAAATTCGTCGTCCCGCCGCAAAACCAGCGGGCAAACGGCGGATGGTTGTGATCCAGCACCTGGGTAAACGGCTGCTGCCAGTCAATACGCTGGGCCTGCTCGGCCCAGAACGACTCTGGTTGGGTAATCGAACGCTGATAAAAATCGCTATAAGACATAACGCTCTCCTGTTGAACTTACGCCTTGCCGCACGCAGGTTTAAATAATGAAAAGATCCATATACTCATTGACCGGCATCTGCTCCAGGCGTGTTCTGTCCAGGGAGACATCCAGGATGCGCTGCTGCTGGCGAGTTGGGAACTGACGCGCCAGGTTGATTTTGAATTTTTCGACCAGCTTTGGCATACCGTCATGACGACGACGCGCGTGGCCAATTGGGTACTCCACCACCACCTCTTCGAAACGTGAACCGTCGGTAAACTCGAGAGTGATGGCGTTAGCGATAGCGCGTTTTTCCGGGTCGTGATAATCAGCGGTAAAGGCAGGATCTTCGAAGCAGTTGATCTTCTCGCGCAGGGCATCAATGCGTTTATCCTGCGCCACACCGTCTTCATAATCTGCTGCCGTCAAACGTCCAAACAGCAGAGGGATCGCCACCATGTACTGAATGCAATGGTCGCGATCCGCCGGGTTATTTAGTGGGCCTTTTTTATCGATGATACGAATACAGGCTTCGTGAGTACGAATCGTCACTTTTTCGATATCCGCAGCGGTTTTCCCTGCCGCCTGCAACTTCTCATAAAGGGTCATCGCCGCTTCTACCGCAGTCTGTGAGTGGAACTCTGCCGGGAAGGAAATTTTAAACAACACGTTTTCCATCACGTACGAGCCGTATGGACGCTGGAAGCGGAACGCCTCCCCTTTGAAAGAAACGTCATAAAAGCCCCAGGTTTTTGCCGTCAGCGCCGACGGATAGCCCATCTCACCGGTCTTCGCCATCAGCGCCAGACGTACCGCGCGGGAAGTCGCATCGCCTGCCGCCCAGGATTTACGCGTGCCGGTATTCGGAGCGTGGCGGTAGGTACGCAGCGACTGCCCGTCGACCCACGCCAGTGATACCGCATTGAGGATCTCGTCACGAGTCAGCCCCAGCATCTCGGCCACCACAGCGGTCGACGCGACTTTAACCAACAGAACGTGATCCAGCCCGACGCGGTTAAAGGAGTTTTCCAGCGCGATGCAGCCCTGAATTTCATGGGCTTTGATCATCCCGGTCAGCACTTTTTTCATGGTTAACGGCGCTTTTCCAACAGCCACCGCATTGCGAGACAGCCAGTCTGCCGTCGCCAGGATACCGCCGAGGTTATCGGAAGGATGACCCCATTCAGCGGCCAGCCAGGTATCGTTGAAGTCCAGCCAGCGGATCATCGCGCCAATGTTAAATGCCGCCTGCACCGGATCAAGCTGAAACTGAGTACCCGGTACGCGAACACCGTTCGGCACTACCGTCCCCGGAACGACCGGCCCTAACAACTTTTTACAGGCCGGATATTCCAGCGCTTCCAGGCCACAGCCGAGGGTATCAAGCAGACAATAATGCGCAGTGTCATACGCCACTTTCGAGGTGATTTCGTAGTTCATGACGTAATCCACGATATCAACGATTTCACGGTCAAATTCTGGGCGAACATTCGAAATTTGTGCAGACATAACAAGAGTTCCTGAGTTTTATAATTTGAGGAATTGAATTAGCAACGCTGATCAATCGGGACAAAAACGCGATCTTCCGGGCCGGTATAATTGGCAGAAGGACGGATAATTTTATTATCCTGACGCTGTTCGATAATGTGTGCCGCCCAGCCGGTAACGCGGGCGATAACAAATAATGGGGTGAACATTTCGGTCGGAACGCCCATCATGTTGTAGGAGACCGCCGAGAACCAGTCGAGGTTGGGGAACATCTTTTTCGACTCCCACATCACGGTTTCCAGGCGATCGGCAATGTTGTACATCTTCAGCGAACCACCTTCCTGAGAAAGCTGCTTCGCCACGCGTTTGATTACCTGATGACGTGGATCGGCAATGGTATAAACCGGGTGGCCAAAACCAATCACCACTTCTTTATTTTCAATACGCTTGCGGATATCGGTTTCGGCTTCATCCGGCGTTTCGTAGCGCTGCTGGATCTCCAGCGACACTTCGTTCGCGCCGCCGTGTTTTGGGCCACGCAGAGCACCAATAGCACCGATAATCGCTGAATACATATCGGAGCCAGTACCCGCAATCACCCGGCTGGTGAATGTGGAGGCGTTAAATTCGTGTTCGGCGTAAAGCACCAGCGAGATGTGCATCGCTTTTTCCCAGCTTTGCGACGGCTTTTCGCCATGCAGCAAATGCAGGAAGTGACCGCCAATAGAATCATCGTCGGTTTCGGGCTGGATCCGCTCACCGTTGTGGCTGTAGTGATACCAGTAAAGCAGGATCGAACTGAGCGAGGCCAGCAGCTTGTCGGCAATATCACGTGCGCCAGAAACGGTATGCCCTTCTTTTTCCGGTAGCGTGCAGCCTAACGCGGAGACACCGGTGCGCATCACATCCATAGGGTGCGATGCTGCGGGCAGCGCTTCCAGCACGGTACGTACGTTAGCCGGTAAACCGCGCAGCGCTTTTAATTTGCTTTTATAGGCATTGAGTTCATCACGGTTGGGTAATTTTCCGTGGATCAGCAGATGTGCAACTTCTTCAAATTCGCACTGTTGCGCCAGGTCGAGAATATCGTAGCCACGATAGTGTAAATCGTTACCGCTTTTACCGACGGTACACAGGGCGGTATTTCCGGCTGGCACGCCTGACAGCGCGACTGATTTTTTAGGCTTAATGACATTGGTATTATTTTGCAGGATCGTTGTGTCGCTCATGTTGTCCTCGTCATTATTTTAATGTGTAGGGTATTGAGGGTGTACGCCGTAGACCGGATAAACGTAGTGCCATCCGGCAGTGCCGGATGGCGGCTGCGCCTTATCAGGCCTACTTGAGATTCAGGGCGTCGAGCTTCTCCTCGTACTGGTAATAATTGATGCTTTCGTACAGCTCGTTACGCGTCTGCATAATGTCGATCACGCTCTTTTGCGTGCCTTCCTGGCGCAGCACGTTGTAAACCCTTTCTGCGGCGCGGTTCATGGCACGGAAAGCAGACAGCGGATAGAGCGCCATTGCGACGTTAGCGCTACGCAATTCATCGGTGGTGAACAGCGGCGTGGCGCCAAATTCGGTAATGTTGGCGAGGATCGGTACCTGCACCGCATCAGCAAACTGGCGGTACATAGAAAGCTCGGTGATGGCCTCCGGGAACAGCATGTCAGCACCCGCTTCGACATACGCCCGCGCACGATCGATTGCCGCTTCCAACCCTTCCACCGCCAGCGCATCGGTACGCGCCATGATCACAAAGTTCGGATCGGTGCGCGCATCCACTGCGGCGCGAATACGATCAACCATCTCTTCTTTGGAGACGATCGCTTTATTCGGACGATGACCGCAGCGCTTAGCGCCGATCTGATCTTCAATATGCAGCGCAGCGGCGCCGGCTTTGATCATTGATTTCACAGTACGCGCCACGTTAAATGCCGAGGATCCGAAACCAATATCTGCATCCACCAGCAGCGGCAGCGGGCAGACATCGGTAATACGGCGAATATCGGTCAGAACATCATCCAGAGTGGAGATGCCGAGATCCGGCAAGCCCAGCGATCCGGCAGCGACACCACCACCCGACAGATAAATCGCCTGATACCCGGCACGCTGAGCCAACAGCGCGTGATTGGCGTTAATGGTGCCAACGATTTGTAATGGATTTTCTTTGGTGAGCGCGGCGCGAAACGCCAGCCCTGGGGAGTGTAGAGACATATCCCATCCTCTTGTTATCAACTTGTTATCGTTCGTTGATTAACTAAAGCAAGGGGTATGCCAAAGACCTTAATTTTTATTCATTTTCTGTTTTTGTTTTTAAAAACAATAAATTAAATTCAATCTTTATATCTTTGTTGCACAAAAGCGTGTCAGCTATCGTTTCATGAAACTGGTTTAAGTGTTTCATTGCAACATTTATGAAACACAACTAAACCCAATATTCGGTTCCTGACTTTTTGGGTTAGCTATGGCTGATACACATCTTCCTCCACGGGTGAACGACGACAAACCGGTTATCTGGACGGTCTCCGTCACGCGTCTGTTCGAACTGTTCCGCGACATTAGCCTGGAGTTTGATCACCTGGCGACTATCACCCCTATTCAGCTTGGTTTTGAAAAGGCAGTGACCTGGATCCGTAAAAAGCTGGCCACTGAGCGTTGCGATGCCATCATCGCCGCAGGCTCCAACGGTGCCTATTTGAAGAGCCGCTTGTCCATTCCGGTGATCCTGATTAAACCCAGCGGATTTGATGTGTTACAGGCGCTGGCGAAAGCGGGAAAACTCACGTCGTCGATTGGCGTCATCACCTATCAGGAAACCATCCCCGCGCTGATGGCCTTTCAAAAAACATTCAATTTACAGCTTGAGCAGCGCAGCTATATCACTGAAGAGGATGCCCGTGGACAAATCAATGAGCTGAAAGCCTGCGGTACACAAGCGGTGGTCGGCGCGGGACTGATTACCGATCTGGCGGAAGAAGCCGGTATGACCGGCATCTTTATCTATTCGGCATCCACCGTGCGCCAGGCCTTCAGCGATGCGCTGGATATGACCCGTATGACGCTACGGCGAAACGGCCAGTATGCTTCTGGTGAGACGCTGCGTACCCGCTATGCCTTGGTGGACATGCGCGGTCACTCTGCGCAGATGGAACAGATGCGGCATACGATTATGCTGTACGCCCGCTCCCGCGCGCCGGTATTGATTCAGGGCGAAACCGGAACCGGTAAAGAGCTGGCGGCGCAGGCCATTCATCGTGAATATTTCACCCGCCAGGAGAATCGACGCGGGAAGCCCTCACCGCCGTTTGTCGCCGTCAACTGCGGGGCCATCACCGAATCATTACTGGAAGCTGAGCTGTTCGGCTATGAGGATGGCGCATTTACCGGCTCGCGCCGGGGAGGACGCGCGGGTCTGTTTGAAATCGCCCACGGTGGAACGCTGTTTCTCGATGAGATTGGCGAGATGCCGCTGCCGCTACAAACCCGACTACTGCGCGTGCTGGAAGAAAAAGAGGTTACGCGGGTGGGCGGACATCAGCCAATCCCGGTGGATGTGCGGGTGATTAGCGCCACGCATTGTCATCTTGAGCAGGAGATGAAACAGGGAAAGTTTCGTACCGATCTGTTTTATCGCCTGAGCATTCTGCGTCTGCAGTTGCCGCCGCTGCGCGAGCGTCTGCCCGATATTTTGCCGCTAGCAGAAGGATTTTTAAAACAGTCATTGGCGGAATTAGATGTGCCGTTTTCAGAGACAGTGCGCAAGGGATTGAGTCTGAGTCAGCATACTCTGCTGAATTATGGCTGGCCGGGGAATATTCGTGAACTGCGCAATATGATGGAGCGTCTGGCGCTATTTTTAAGTGAGGATCCACAGCCGGAGCTGAACGTCCATTTCTTACAGCAGTTAATGCCGGAACTGACCAATGTCGCCGAAATACCCCAGATGTCACCATCGCTGACGCCACAGCAGGTACTGGCACAATTCAATGGCGATAAAACAGCGGCAGCACGATATCTCGGTATCAGCAGAACCACATTCTGGCGCAGGCTAAAAGGATAACCCACCAGTACAAGGACTGGCGGGTATTTTATCTTTCAATACAGCGCATTATTTTTTCTTGTAAATATTGGCAGTGCCATGGATTTTATTATCCGTTTGACCGGATGTTAATACCACAACGTCAGCACCTTTCTCTTCTGCTTTCTTCAGAAGTTCTTCTTTGGCATCTGCAACGGAAACTTCATTACTTGTTGAGATATCACCAATTTTTGTATATTGCGACTCAACCTTTTCAAACTCAACCTTTGTCATAAATTCTGCTGCATACACGTTGGTCACGACAAAAGCTAACGCACCAATTAATAACTTATATCCAGTTTTCATATAAAAACTCCAGGTTTTGTTTTACGCCATTATCGACCCCTGAGCATCCATCGTGCGAGTCAAGGATGATTAATAAGTAGTTCAGCCCGAATAAAAAATCCAGAGCTAACAGAAATATAAAGATATTTTGCAAAACAATGGCGGCAGAGATTCCTGTAGCGCTGCGTGCGCCACCCCGCCCGGTCTATTGAAAACACCCCAGACGCCCGTTTGCAACATCGGCGGCGTTTCATAAAACAGTGTGAGTACATACTCAGAATCATGCTTACACTAAAACTATAGTATGGGTTAATTCAGAACGACCTCAATTACGATTGAAGGTAAAACGCCAATTTTTTCACAGATGGAAGCGCTGTTTATGGAACCTCTACACGCCGTCGTACTTACCGTCAGTTTATTTGTTTTAACCTTTTTTAACCCCGGCGCGAATCTGTTCGTGGTGGTGCAAACCAGCCTGGCATCAGGGCGGCGAGCAGGCGTAATGACAGGACTGGGCGTTGCATTAGGCGATGCCTTCTATTCCGGTCTGGGACTCTTTGGGATGGCGACGCTTATCACCCAGTGTGAAGAGATATTTTCGCTGATAAAAATTATCGGTGGCGCCTATTTGCTGTGGTTTGCGTGGAATAGCATACGGCATCAGGCCACACCACAAATGCCCACATTACAGCAGCCTCTCTCCGCTCCCTGGTATGTTTTCTTCCGTCGTGGATTATTAACGGATTTGTCCAATCCACAGACCGTGCTGTTTTTTATTAGTATCTTCTCAGTAACGTTAAGTGCAGAAACCCCGACCTGGGCCAGGTTAATGGCGTGGGCAGGAATAGTCTTTTCTTCCGTTATCTGGCGTATTTTTCTCAGCCAGGCGTTTTCTCTACCCGCAGTGCGTCGTGCATACGGACGTATTCAACGGGTTGCCAGTCGGGTGATTGGCGCCATTATCGGCGTCTTCGCTTTAAGGCTGATTTATGAAGGTATTAGCCATCGTTAAGAGAGTTTAACTTGACCATCGTGACGTAATTGTCCGTAATACCGCCTGAATTTTTCAATCGTATTTTTGAGTGGCTGTGAGATGGAACAGGTTGATCCGGTAAACGACACATTACTCCTTTCGGAATGGCAGGCGCTGTTGCGCCAGACACCTCCTGAAGTTCACACGCTCCTGACATCATTAACCGATCAGGAGATCCGCCATTTAGTAACTGTTTTTTATGACTACATGCTCTCCCATGCTGAGAGCGCGTTATTCCTTAATACCGAACAGGTCAGCACTCGCCTCAGCGGCAGTATGTTTGACTGGCTTCGTAGCGTACTCGGCAGTGCGCAGGAAGATATTTCACAGTTGCTGGCGAAACAACGCAATATTGGCGTGGTCCATGCGCGAATTGGCCTGCCAATCGATCTGGTTAATCGCGGCGCACGTAAGCTGAAAGATGAGCTGTATCGGGTACTTAAAAAGAAAGCAAACTACCCACCCGGCCTGTTAAGCGATGCCATCTGTTTCAGCAGCCTGGCAATGGACACCGCTCTGGAGGCCATGACGGTCTCCTACTCCCCAAGTTATCAAAACTCGATGCATACGCAGGAGCAGTATCGCCTGCAGACAATTTACGATGATGTCAACGTAGAGCGCGAGCGGCAAATCCGTTCATTTACCGACTGGGAAAACCAGTTTATCTACAATATAGCCACGGGGTTGCCCTCCGCGGAGATAGTTTTTCTGTCGAACTCTGATTTTGGCATGTGGTTTTCGCATAAGGGAAAACACATTCTTGGCAACAGCAATCTGCTGGCTGAGATGGAGTCGCTGATCGTAGAAATCGACGATCGCCTGACGCAGACATTGTCGAATCAGCAGCCGACAGAAGCCCAACGGATGAGTCTTTTACAGGATGTTCGACAGCTTTCTGCAAAAATGCATTTCCTTCTCGCCTCGATGTTTGAAGCGCTGGTCAAACAGGAAAATGGTAAAGACTCGCTGACTCAGTTGCTTAACCGTCGCTTTATTCCGACCATCATGCGCCGTGAAATCTCGCTGGCATTACATTCGCGTAAGCCTTTTACTCTGGCAATGCTGGATATCGACTACTTCAAGCAAATCAACGATCGCTATGGGCATAACACCGGTGATATCACGCTGAAGAACGTAGCGGCCATCATTTATGAACATATCCGCAGCAGCGATTATGTTTTTCGCTACGGTGGCGAAGAATTTATGATCCTGCTGGTTGAGTCGGATATTTCACAGGCGAATATTATTCTGGAAACCCTGCGTAAGAAAATCGCTGAGCTACGGATGGTGGCCTCTGCCGCTGAGTCGTTCTCTATTACCGTCAGTATTGGTATCGCCGAATATGACTATCATCCGGACTACAAGCAACTGGTTGATAAAGCCGATCGTGCACTCTACCTGGCGAAAAGTAATGGCCGTAATCGCGTAGAGACTTATCAGGAATGACCCCAGGCATCCAGCTAAAGTAAGTGCCAAATAATAAATACCTCGTTCGAGGTATTTATTTGACCTGCGATAACTATCGGCTGTTATTTTTATGAAGGCATTTTAACGCTATAAAAATAACAGTCACTTAATAAGATGCAAATCAAATACACTATATCTATCTGGCGTTAGCATATCCCGGTGATGCATCCTCCTGTGTGGAGGAAATAAAGAGGGATAATACAACACCATGAACGGGAAAAAGAGAACTCGCTGGCAGCGCCGCCCCGGCACGACCGGAGGAAAACTACCGTGGAATGACTGGCGCAATGCCACCACCTGGAGAAGAGCCACCCAGTTTCTCCTGCTGTCCATCAATATCTACATTGGCATAACGTTCTATTATTGGGTCCGCTATTTCGAAACCGCCGGCACCAGCGTTTATATTCCAAGACCTGGCGGCATTGAGGGATGGCTCCCCATCGCAGGGTTGATGAATATCAGATACACCCTGGAGACCGGTTATCTTCCGCCTGTTCATGCAGCCTCAATGTTGCTGTTAGTGGCATTTATCCTGATAAGCCTGTTGTTAAAAAAATCATTCTGCTCGTGGCTATGCCCGGTGGGTACGCTTTCAGAACTGATTGGCAATGTAGGGAAAAAGCTATTTGGACGCCATTTCAGGTTACCACGCTGGCTGGATATCCCGCTGCTCGGTCTGAAATATCTGCTGTTGAGTTTTTTCCTGTATATCGCCCTGTCAATGCCCGCACAAGGTATTCAGTACTTCCTGATGTCAGCTTATGGAATGATCATCGACGTTAAGATGCTCGATTTCTTCCGCAATATCGGCAGAGCTACGCTCATCTTCGTGATCGTTATCAGCGTCATGAGTTTATTTATCCGCAATGCCTGGTGCCGTTATCTGTGCCCCTATGGCGCACTGCTCGGCCTCTTCTCCTTGCTTTCTCCGTTTAAAATACGACGTAATGCAGACAGTTGTATAGACTGCGGAAAATGTGCGAAAAACTGCCCGTCAGCGATTCCTGTCGATCGTTTGATTCAGGTCAGAACCGTTGAATGTACCGGTTGTATGACCTGCGTAGAATCCTGTCCGGTGGCTTCAACGCTTACATTTTCACTAAAAACGCCGCCAGGCTCGCAAGAAAACAGTAAACCCTTGTGGCGTCAAACTGCGCTCTCCGGTGTAGTCATGGCAATGCTGGTACTGAGTATCCTCTTCTCAGCTATCGGTTTTGCGGTCTATGCGAAGGTCTGGGACACACCAATTCCTGATCATATGTATTTCCAACTGATACCCAAAGCCAGGATGATTGGGCACTAATAATCTGCACCACCACACCCGCTCCCATACCATACAAAAACCCTGCTAATTCTGGCAGGGTTTTCTGTTTATCATGCCACTTTAAGACTAATGAACTTGTGCCCCCGTCGCCCTGTTTATACAACCTTAAATATCAACTGTAATAACCCAATTTTTATTTCATTACAGGCAATAAGGGACCACAATAATGTTCGGGAATAAAATCGTGACTAAAATAAAACTGACGCTGGTATTACCTGTTTTTCTTGCTGGCTGTACGATGAGTGACGGGGAATTAAGAAACGCCTACGCTAACCATTATCAGCAACCTGCCACTTATGTTGAAATCTATAAGCAAAAAATAGCCGGGATGGATATCGATGCGTTAACCCAATATGCCGCAGCTGAAGAGAAGAAAAAGATGCGTGGACAGCCGAGGCTGAAAGTTGACGACTCTATTACGGTTGAAAATATTCAGGCTAAAGGCAATCGGGTGGTGTTTGATTACTCTCTGTCAGAAATCTGGCTGGCGCTGCCCGCAAATAAGCAGCTGGAACAACAAGCAATCATGAAAAAAGATCTGATTTATCGTACCTGCTCACTGGAAACGGTACGTCTGGCCCAGGCGAAGGGGCTGGAAGAAGAACATAACTATTACAGCCAGTATCCCAATAAGCTCTCCTTTACCCTGAGAACCAACGCCCAGATTTGTATCGATAACGGCTTTACTCAGTAATCTCGCTGATCCCTGGCTTGCCCGGCGAGACTCACGCCGGGCCATTTATGCTATCAGAACTTCCAGGACACGCTGCCGACAATACTACGTTCAGCACCAAAGTAGCAGTAAGACAGTGAGTTACAGGCCGCAACGTAACGTTTATCGGTCAGGTTATTGACGTTGAGCTGCGCGCTCACCCCTTTCAGGCCGATATGCGTTAAGTCGTAGCCAATCGCCATATCCACCAGTGTGTATGAAGGTAGAGTGTGGGTATTCAGACGATCGCTGGTAATGCCATTGACATAACGCACGCCAGAACCCAGCGTCAGACCATCCAGCGGGCCGCTTTTCACATCGTAACTCAGCCAGCTACTGGCCTGATTACGCGGCGCATAAACAGCGCGCTTACCTTGCTCTTCCGGACTGCTTTTCTTATAGCGAATATCGGTGTAGGTATACGCCGCCTGCAAACGGAAGTTATCTGTTAGCTGACTAATCGCCTCCAGCTCCACACCCTCGGATTCAATTTCCCCAATTGAACGGTACGGATCGGTCGGCTCTTCTTTGGTGGCGATATTGGTCTGATTGATGCGGAAAACCGACGCACTAAACTGGCTGTTCAGCCCTTCTGGTTCATATTTCAACCCGGCTTCCCACTGTTTGCCCTTCATTGGCTCCAGCAGGTTACCGTTTTCATCAGCAAAACTGGTCGGCGTGAAGGCGGTAGAGTAGCTCACGTATGGGGCTAAACCGTTATCAAACAGATAGAGCAGAGCGGCGCGGGTGCTGAAGTTGTTTTTATCCAGATCGCTACGCGAGTCGTTGATCTTATCAATATTTGACACACTGACCTGATCGTAACGACCGCCCAGAGTAATACGCCAGCGATCCCAGGACATCTGATCCTGCAGATAATAGCCCGTCTGGCGCAGTTTGTGTTTTTCACGCGCATACATACTGATGTAATCCGGCTTCGCCCCATACACCGGATTAAAGGCATCTATTGGCGGGAATGCGCCGTAGTAGCCAGTGGTATTATTGCTGCGATCCTGATAGTCGATCCCCACCAGCAGACGGTGGTTCATCTGCCAGGTATCAAAACTACCATCAAGCTGGTTATCCAGCGTAATTGCCGACATTTTCTCATCGGATCCAGAATAGCCGCGATTGAGTTCAGTCTCATTCAGCCAGCCTGCCGCATAAACCTGGTTCAGTTCGACATCGGTATGTAAATAACGTAGCTTTTGCCGCACCGACCAACCGTTGTCAAACATGTGTTCAATGTTGTAACCCACCATGTTTTCGCGGCGATCGTATTTGTCGTAATCATCTTCACCTTCGAAGAAAGTGTTAGAGATCTTCTGACCATAGTGGGGAACCACGGTGCCATCATAAGGCAAACCTGAGTGGCTGCCACCTTCCGGATCACGATGCAGATAGGCCATCAGGTCGAGGCGTGTCTGGTCGGTGATCCTCCATGTCAGGCTTGGCATCAGCGCATAGCGTTCTTCTTTCAACGGACCAAACTGAGAGTCCGCATAGCGCGTCATCCCGCTCAGACGCGCTGCCACACGATCGTTATCATCCAGAGCGCCAGTCACATCAAAGGCTGCGCCGCGCTGATTGTTGTTCCCGGCAAATAACTTCACTTCCCCGCCAGGGTCAAACGAGGGTTTACGTGATGTCAGCGCAACAATACCGCCCGGAGAGGAGCGGCCATACAGCACGGATGCCGGACCACGAACCACTTCGATGTTTTCAAGGAACCAAGGATCGACGACCAACGAGCTGTGAGAGTTGGTATCGCCCATCATTTTCAGGCCATCGAGATAGACGTTGTCGAGGCTACCATCAGAGAAACCGCGCAGCACAATGTAGTCAAAACGGTTCGAAGCGCCAATCTGGTTGCTGTACACCCCTGGTGTATAGCTCACAGCCTGACGCACACTGGTTGCCCCTTGCTCTTCAAACTGTTCGCGGGTGATGATAGACACCGACTGCGGGGTTTCAATATCCGGCGTGGCAAGCTTGGTTGCACCACTTTGCATCTGCGAGGTGACAACCACCGTATCGTTTTTTGTTGTTTCCTGCGCCAGCAGAGGAAAAGCCACGCTGCCGGTTACCCATCCCACCAACAGCGCCAATCGAGTCTTAGCGAACATGAACATCTCCAAAGGCATTTCTAATTGTAAATAAGAATTATTACCTTTTTGGTGGCGAAGATAGCTATGCCGGATGCCAGGTTGCGTATGCGCAGTGCCAAAATGTTAGTCTCGACTTCGCACAAAGCAGAAAAATGGATTAGCAAAGTTTGAGTACATCGCCAGGCGGAAAACCATAGCGACGACGAAAGGCGGTAGAAAAGTTAGTGGCGTGCTGATAACCCGACATCCATGCCGCCTGCTGAACGCTGTACCCTTCCAGCAAATAGCCGCGCGCACGTTCCAGACGACAATCGCGCAAATAGTCAAAAACCGAACAGCCGTAGGCTGCCCGAAATTTACTGCGCAAACTGCTGGGACTCATCGCCGCTCGCTGGGCCAGATCGTTTAGCGTGTAGTCATTCTCCGGCGTCTGTTCCAGCAGACGACGAACGATCTCCAGCCGTTGTTGTTCACCATTGGCAGGCTGATATTTACCGCTCTCCATCTGGCACACGCTCAGGCCGTGACCGAACAGCTGTAAAATAAGTCCTTCCAGCATCAGTTGCCGGGGCACGTTACCGAGCGTACTCTGCTGCGCATACTGTAATCCGCTAAGCAAAAAGCCCGGAACCTGCCAGATAAGCGTTGGCGTCTGGCATCTTTCCCACTCACGCATCAACGACTCGAGCAATCCTGTGCGCCATGCGCCGTCGGGATACAGTCCCAGCGATAACGTACGCAGTTTGCAGTCAGCATGGTGGCGGGCACTCATCGTTTGATGTTCACTCAGCCGGGAGCTAAATGCCATGCCGGAACGCACCACATGCTCCTGCCCGTTGAGCGTCAGTATCACGCACCCTTCCAGTACCACCAGCATATACAGAGGACTGCTGTGGCGGGAGGTTGTTTCATAAGGTTGCAGCACCTGTACGTCGGAATGGGTCACGCACATACCGCAAGGAAGTGTCATCTCCTCAACTTCCCCTTGCAGCACGGCACAGGAATGCGGTAAATCCGTTTTTTGCTTCAGCATCGGAAAGCGGTAATCAATACCGTAGCGCTCGCCAAAATCCATAAATTCACTAACGGAGAAAATTCGTGCTAAGCGTCCGGAAGCATTTTGGGCGGTGGTGTTGTTCATGCTGTCTTATGCATAGGAAATGGGATTAACTCGTTGTGCAACATTACCATTACCCGCAGGGCACAACAACAATAATGAGAATTATTATCAATAATGTTACAACATGAGTCCCCTGCCAGGTATCGTTTCGGGCGTTGCCCCGAGCATCTCACCAGACTGAATAACAGCTGATGAGATGATCATTTCCCGACTAACGTATGCTGTCGCTCCCGTTGAGGCCCTCTTCTTGATTTACCTCTACCTGAAATACAGCCACTGCCTGCGATAGCATTGCCGACTGTTCTTCCACACTGCCTGTCGTTGCGGCAATCTCTTCCACCAATGATGCGTTTTGCTGGGTTACCTGCTCCATTTGAGTGACAGCGACCCGGATTTGCTCTATGCCGCTATTTTGTTCGCCTGAAGCTCCGGATATATCTTCCATCAATATATTGATGTTACGTATTGCCTCCGCAATATTCGCCATCATGACACCACTGTTTTCGGCTATTTCCACACCTTCTTTGACGCTGATTGCCGCTCTGGCAACTAAGTCCGTAATTTCCTTTGCTGAAGCAGCGCTGCGTTGGGCAAGAGTCCTGACTTCGCTAGCCACAACGGCAAATCCACGACCTGATTCGCCTGCACGAGCGGCTTCCACTGCTGCATTTAGTGCGAGGATATTGGTCTGAAAAGCAATACTATCAATAACATTCGATATTTCGCTTACGCTCTGCGCATTGCGGCTAATCAGATGGATCTTCTCAACCATTTCACTCATTAAGCGTTCGCCACGCAATGCCATTTCGGTACTTTCATTCGTCATGGCGGATGCCTGGTG
This sequence comes from Citrobacter sp. S-77, assembly GCF_963864895.1. Lineage (NCBI taxonomy): Bacteria > Pseudomonadati > Pseudomonadota > Gammaproteobacteria > Enterobacterales > Enterobacteriaceae > Citrobacter > Citrobacter sp. S-77. The sequence goes on along the minus strand of NZ_CAWLWU010000002.1, from coordinate 805,070 downwards.
TGACTTATCGGTATTATTCTTTGTTGTTGCGGATATCTGTTCCATACTGGCAGCCGTCTCGACGACAGCTGCAGCCTGCTGTTCCGTTCTGGTAGACAAGTCTGTATTACCTGTCGCTATCTCCTGCATACCGATATTAATAGACTCGACACCATCACGAATCGTTGTGACAGTCTCCCGAAGGCCATTCTGCATATTTTGTAAATTCAAACATAACAGACCAATTTCATTGTTACTCTGTACCTTAACAGGATGACTCAGATCGCCTTTACCAATCCGTGAAAAATGTTCAGATACTGTTCGTAATGGTAGGATGATTGTGCGGTTCAACCAGATATTACAAATAAAAAAGATGAAAATCGTAAACGCCAGGATCACCGATATTTTAATTATTGATGAATTAAACTGGGAGTGTGTTTGCCCTACGATCTTCTCACTGATCAACATTGTTGATTTATAATAGCTAGCCAGTTGGCTATCAAAATTTTTACGCGAAGCGAGCAATTCATTATTTAAATTTATTGATGCATCAGCGATACGTCCGCTCGATATAACTTCATTTAACTGATCGATATGTTTTTTTTCAAAATCCATTTGTTGTTCAAAGGCAGTCTTGATGATTTTTCCTGCCTGCGGATCATCCGTCGTCAATCCAGGTATTTCCCAGAAAACATTGAACTCTTGTCTTGCATAAGCAATCTCATCCAGTGCTTGTTTTAATGTCTGTTGCACATCAGCAGAATCATGCAATTGAATATTATCAAGCATGCCCCTTAATTTATTAATAGATCCAGTGATACTATGCAGTGAATCCTGCTCTCTTACTATATTATGTAGTAAAAGCGTACTTTTCTGTGTGTTTTTGAGATCTAATAACTCCAGTCCATTAGAAAAAAACTGCATAAATGTAAATAACAACAATAGTAATAACAGGCTGGTTTTAACCTTCATATTTTTTAACATTTAAACATCTCCATAACAATAAAAACATCTTCTATGACTTAATTGTTATCGACTCAGCCCGTAATACCTTAACCTGTAAAATGGTTAATTATTAGAAAGTTTCCCACTATTTACACTATGATATAGTAAAGTACACAGGTATACACACTGCGGCATACAGTATACTTCTGGTACCTGAAAGAATAAAATTAAAGCAAGTGAACATTAATATCATTTATGTATTAAGCAACGGCACCTAATTTGAATACTTTGAGACGCTAAGAATGCCTGAGCTGTTTGTATTGATTTAAACGAAGGTGATGTCAGAATCAGAGAATATAGACGATAACACTTCCCGGACTGCCTGGTGGAACCCTTAGCCAGGATAACGAATCAACAGCGATCGGTGCCATCTCATTCTCAAATCTCAACAAGGGTGTATTATCATCCGGGACCGATGTGCTTTCACATATTTCAATAATCCCCCTAAAGGATATAGACACACTGGCAGGAATATCAGATAACTTTACCCATTCATCAGTAACCACTAACTTTCGCGTAAACATCACTTGGTCCTTTACTCGTGATTTATAGTCGATATTTTTATATTCAGATAAAAAGACATTCTCCGCTCTAAAAATATTAAGTATGTATTCGTTAGTGAAACCTTATTCATCTAAAAGAAACTGAAAGTAATAAAACTCATTTGAAGTGTGTTTCACAAACTCAACCGGAAGGTTATTTTTGATGAAAAGTGATTTAGCGAACTCAACATCACCATAAACCCGGACACAGAATGGCTTTAAGATCTCACCCTGAATACCAAAGCATTCTTGTAGCCGAGCATCATCCATAAAGATAAAATTGCCGTTTCTAACTTTAATTTTATCATCCAGATCACGCCACTTCCCTGGGGTGAGCAGAAAACTCTCCCACCCATTGTTTCGCAACACTTCAATAGCATGGGTAAATTTAAAATAGTAATTCTGTATTGTCACATCGCTACTCGATGTAGAATATAAGTATTCTATTTTAAATTTAAGTTGTGCATTGAGACTTTTTTTCTTTCCTTCATCAATCAGCCATTGCAGTTCATTAGCGATACTCTTTGGAAAGAGCTTCCTCTTTTTTTGCAATTGCCAACCAGTTCATAATAAAAATATGCTCTGACATTTTAGAGTAAATTCTATTATCCATTATTGCGATGCCTATTGCGACTAACGCACTCCAGGTAAACGTTTCAAGCTCATCCTGATAATTATGTCTCAACTGACTGACTTTTCCTGAATCACTTACCACTTAAAACCCACCTACACAAATCATCATTACATTTAAATCCTGTATTACTCCATTTAAAAAAATACTACAATTGAAACCACCAAAATATGATCCAGATTAATTTATTTCCATGTAAAAAAACCACATAAATAACATATTACATTTCTTAACCTTTCATCTTTTTATGAAATGGTAAAAAATAATAAGAAGAATACGATAAAGATGAAAACTAATAATACTCAAAGGCAATTAATACCACGAAATATTGTGGACCCAACTATCATAAAAACTCAAAAACCGCTCATTAGCGGAAGTTTTCCTGACATATCCCACCAGCAACGCTCAGAAAACGATCAGCCACCCCTCACGCAGACATTAAGTCTCCTGATGAAATCATTTTATTGCATACCTTTACGACAGAAGTCATAAAATGATCAGGATGGGCTTTAAATGAAATTTAATATAGAGGCATCAATAATATTAAAGATATAAATTCCCCTTTATTCATAAAAATGATGAGTTAAGGTTCCTGTTCTGGCCCCAAAAACCCCCTTCCGCGTTCTACAAGCCGGAAGGGTTCTTTTAGCAGGAGCGATTAATAGAAGATACCGATAATCAGGGTATGCGTGATAAAGCCTACAATTAACGGCACAGCGGTACGTTTAACTACATCGAAAGGGGTGATCTTCGCACCACTTGAAACAGCAATCACCACGCCGGATACAGGTGAAATAGCCCGCCCCATATGAGATGCCTGCTGCATAGGCAGGATCATCGCAACAGCATTAGCCCCCATACTTGCAGCAATTTGAGGAATAAGCTCAACAAACGCCAGGAAAGGCGCATTACCTGACCCCATAATGATCGCGGCAGCAAGCGTCACCAGTGCAAACACAACCGCCATTGCAAATGGTGGTAATCCAACGTGTTCTGCCATCAGAATTAACTGATCAATCGCACCAATGACCTTAATACCATGCGCGAATACCCCCGCAGCAACCAGCAGACCGACCACACCGGTAAACGCGGTTCCCATTCCTTTCAAAAAGTGGCTGAATCCTTCGCATACTGACTTTAAATCACGGGTCCGTAACCACTCTATCAGCATACAAATGGCCATGGAAATGAGGACGATGGTGATAATGTTCAGGTTAATGCCACTGACAAACATTGCGGATGAACCTACCGCCATCAATATCGGCAGCATGGGGAGCAGCGCATAAAAAGCCGGTGCTTTTCCTGAGTCGGTAACCTCAGCGGTACCTATTTCCCGTGGTAAAGTCCCCGCTTTACGATCGCAATGCCGCTGCCAGAAGAAATGACAGACCCCCACGACCAAAACGGTTGCAAGCGCAGCAGGCCCTTGATGATAGACAACATATTCCACCACATCCATATTAACGGCCTTAGATCCCCTGATGGCATCTATCGCTGTTGGGGTGTACGCCACACCAAGCGAGGTCGCAATCACTCCCGCAGCAGAGGCCGCGGAGAGCCCTAATCCCAGCATAATAGGGAACATCGTCCCCATCAGTAACACCGCGAGTCCGGTGGCTGAAGGGATGGCCAATTGAAGAAGGCTGGCAAGCAGGTAGGAGAAAAAAAGTAAAATATATGGCGACCGCAGCGCCCGTAATGGTTTCGTTACTACACGCACCACTGCTTCATTCGCCCCGATATGATCCATGTAATGCGCAAATCCCATTAACGCCATAATCATCAGACCAAGATCGGCAGCGCGCGTACTGAAAAGATCGCGCATAACTTCGAAAGGATCGAGAAATGAAATTCCCGTACCGGCAACCCCTTTCGGCAATACAGACCCCCATCCAGTCAATCCGGTACAAATCATCAACACCAAACCCGCAATGAATAACACCGGCTCAGCGCGATAACCTTTCAGGATCAGACGGGCGACGACAACAATAACCAAAAGGGCAATAAGTACCTGAATCATGACTGAGTTCTCCGCTCCGCGAACTCAGCAAAGGTTTCCTCAATGACTGCCACAACGACATCACTGGCAGCGCGCAGAGAACGTACCGGCAGGTATTCATAAATAGAATGAAAATTATGGGCACCGGTAAAAATATTCGGACAAGGCAATCCTTTCTGAGAGAGAACCGCACCATCATAGCCGCCACGCATAGCTACCGGTGCCGGGGTAATACCACATTTCTGATAGGCGCGTAGAGCAATATCAATGGGGTAGTGAGCATTGCCCTGCAGACTATTAAAAACATTCGCATAGCGATCGGATAAGTGGCAGACCACGCTATTTTCACCCCAAAGCATATTGGTGCTCTGTGCAAGTTGCCGAATAAATTCCATCCGTGCCTGATAGCCTTCTTCACTGAAATCACGAATATCCAGCTTGAGCACCGTGCGGGCACTGTTGCCTTGTAGTTGTTTCACCCAATAATAACCTTCACGCCCTTCCGTATATTCAGGCGCTTCTCCTCCTGGGAGCATAGAAATGAACTTATGGGCCATCAGCAGAGAGTTTTTAAGCTTGCCTTTGGCTGACATAGGGTGTGCAGACTGACCGGTAAAGATAATTTCTGCATCGCCTGCATTCCAGTTTTCATAAACAAACTCACCAATTCCACAGCAATCCAGGGTATAGCCAAAGTCAGCACCAAATGCCGAAACATCAAAGGCTTTTGCCCCCCGTAAGCCTTGCTCCTCATCAGGCACAAAACCGACTTTCACAGTGCCATGCTTAATTTCTGGATGTTCAACAAGGTACTGCAGCGCATTCATAATAGCCGCGATAGCGGCTTTATCATCCGCTCCCAAAAGACTGGTTCCATCTGTCACGAGAAGGTCATCACCGATATAATTTTTCAGTTCAGGGAATTCACTTTCACGAAGATAAATATTCAGCTCTTTGTTCAGACACAAATCGCCGCCACTGTAGGGGAGACGTTGTGCATTCGTATTCGCGGTCTGTTCTGCACTGGTATCCAGATGACCAAAGAAAGAGACAACTGGAACGCTGTCGTCAGTATTCCCTGGCAATGTTGCCGTCACGATAGCAGTATCTCTAACCTCGATGTTTTCCATTCCTAATGCTTCAAGCTCTGCTGCAAGCAGCTTTGCCAGCACCATCTGACCAGGGGAAGAAGGCATTATCCCGTTTGCACCGTTTTCCCTTGAAGTCGTTGTATTGATTTTGGTGTAGTTAATAAAGCGTTCAACAATATCCATTGTGGGACATCCTTTAATGTATTATTTACGAGGTACTGCGAGAGGAGACCTGCATGCAGCGCGAGCCAGATAAACCCGGAGAGTAAAAAACAGTGCCTATCCCTGAGCGCCTATTTGTGGGGATTTCGACAACAAATGCTATGTTCAAAACAAATCATTTTATATTTTTCAATGAGCAAATTTTCAAAAACAAAGTGCAACGCTGTTGCACTAATCTAGGAATACCCACTTAATGAATTAAAATCCGTGAACAAAGTCACATTTATTTTAATGGTTAAAAATACCTATCACACTGAAAACAAGGAAATTATAAGCCCATCTTTATTATACCCCTGTATATAAGACCACAACAAAACAATTCACCTTCAAATAGAAACGCACTGGTACTATTGAGCCTTAATATATCTGTACACAGAAAATATCGCAGCATTATAAACTTACGTCGCTAATCATCATATTAGCCATAATAATGTTTACCCGTGTAGTGAATATTTTATTGCATAGACGTAAAAAAAAACCTCTACCCTGAGAAGAGATACAGAGTAGAGGCAATACGGGTGTTAAGGACAGATTTATTGTTTTAGTGATAACGGAAGAGCTTCTTGCAGGATCGAGTATACACAATTTATTACAGAGAGAAAATTCTTAAAATAGTATTTACTACCTTTACTGAGTTTATAATAAACAATAGCTTATCAAAAACAGGATTTCACACCCAAGAATATTAACCCATATTAATCTATTATGTAAGTTAGTGAAGACCAACACTCTTGTATTGGTACAGATAGCCCAGCAGATACTGAAGAAATATAAAATAAATTAATACATTAATCTCTTCATTACATAACGAGAATTTAAAGTTATCAGTCTAATCACCCTCATTTTGAACGACATCTATCAACACAAGCCGCCATATCCAATTTACAGTCTCGATTATAATTTACTTTATTGCAACATTAAAATCACATTAAAAATGTGAGGTCAAGTACGTTAATTTATAAAAAAGACTCCTGAACAAAAAGCATGGACGTCATAACAGGGTCTGCTCGTGAACTACTGATATAAAGGATTGTGTTTAATACCCAAAAGGAAAATCCAATGCTCAATGATATCTACAAATATATTTCAACAAAAGAAAACATAGGCGTTAACCTGTGTCGTATTTCCATTGCCATTGTATTTATGTGGATTGGTTTATTGAAATTTATACCTTATGAGGCAGACAGCATAGTCCCCTTTGTTGCTAACAGCCCATTTATGTCATTCTTTTACAATGATCCCATGAACTATGCACAGTTTATGAATCATGAAGGCGAATTAGTCGAAGCTCATCGTGCCTGGCATAATGCAAACAATACCTACGGATACTCAACTGGATTAGGCGTCATAGAAGTAATATTTGCATTGCTCATTCTGTCTCATTACATTTCGCCAAAAGCTGGATTCTGGGGAGCGACCATGGCGTTCCTGACACCTTTTGTAACGTTAACATTCCTGATATTTACGCCAGAAACGTGGGTGCATGGTGCTGATGCCCATACAGGGTTTCCTTATCTTTCTGGTGCCGGCCGACTAGTACTGAAAGATACAATAATGCTAGCCGCAGGATTTATCGTAATGGTGCACTCAGCAAAGTGTATCGTCAAAAGAGAGAGTCAGAGAAAAAGTTAGTATCTGCAAAAATTTTTTCGCACTCTGACTTATGGAGGTAATAATGCAACGTTTTATCAAAAAAGGCCTCATATTATTGGTTCTATACATCTCTGCAACAATAACAGGATATGCTGAAAATAATAACGCTGACACTATGCAAAAAAATTTTAGTGCTTATAACTATCCGCAAACAAGAGAACATTTAATAAACGCAATTAACCGCAATAACCTGGTGTTATTTGGTGAATTTGACCACGCAAAAGCAGCTCAGAGTGTCCAGTTATCAATGCCACCGACAACAGTGCTTGTCTTTGGAACCCCTTTAGCAGGGACACCATTAATGCTTGCACATCCTGATCTGGCTCTTGATCTACCGTTTCGGGTTCTGATTAGCCAGCAGCAAGATGGACGGGTTTTAGTAAGCTATCACCCAATGGAAAGTCTACAAGTCCATGGTCTTGATACGGTATCGGTTAACACACTAAAAAAACTCGAAAAACTCGTTCAAAATGCGATTCGGTAATTTTTGTCTCGTCGTATTCCGATTTCTGCTCCTTCACCAGAGAAAAGGCACCTGCATATATTGGTGCCTCATTTATAAACAATCATGATGCCCCAATCGGTATAGCCGAACAGGTTATACCGACTTTCTACTCAATGGGCCTCTTACTTCGTTAATACTTCGACAAATTTAGCCAGCCACTCAGGATGCGCAGGCCATGCAGGTGCCGTAACCAGATTGCCATCGACGTATGCCTGGTCAATCCCGATATCTGCGTAATGTCCACCGCTCAACCGAATCTCCGGCGCACAAGCTGGATAGGCGCTGCATGTACGGTTTTCTAACACCCCTGCTGCAGCCAGAATCTGAGGGCCGTGACATACGGCGGCAATAGGTTTACCCGCCGCGTTAAAGTCTTGCACCAGTTGAATGACATCAGGGTTCAGTCGTAAATACTCGGGGGCACGTCCTCCGGGGATCAGTAATGCATCATAATCTGTTGCCCGCGCATCAGTAAAATTCGCATTCAGGGTAAAACGGTGCCCTGGTTTCTCGCTGTACGTCTGTGCCCCATCAAAATCATGGATGGCGGTCTGAACATAATCCCCCAGGCTTTTATCTGGACAGACAGCGTCAACCTGATGACCTAACATTTTTAGCGCCTGAAAAGGAACCATAGTTTCGTAATCTTCGACATAATCTCCGACCAGCATCAGTATCTTCTTCATTTCCGTCCCCGCCCATGGTTATTCATGATGAGAAATAATGGCCATCTTTACTATAGTCTACCGGCAAAAAGTTATTTGAAAATCCACCCCGAGACCTGCGGAACATTCGGGCAGATCACACTCTGCTCAGCAACCCGCTGTCAGACGGCGCGGTTACTCTACTGACAAGACAAATACAGCGAATAAATATAAATTATATATAAATATATAGTTGAGAAATTTTAATATCATCCATTTTTTCTCATTATATAAAACAGAGCAATTGCAAGTTATAACACCTGTGTTATATTCCGCTCAGGTTTTCATATCACCTATATTATTAATAATATACTCGTGTTATTTACCATCTATTATTATTCTGTTCACCGTATATTGGGTGAATAATCACAAAGGGTTTCCCCATGATGACAAGACGTTCGTTCGTCAAGCAGAGTCTGGTAACTTCAACGAGTATGTTACTCGCCAGTATGATGGGCTGCAGCTTCAGTAAATTAGCCAGTGCTGCAGAACGCCGCCGATGGCAAATGCCGGATGAAGGCGCACCTCATGCGGCAACCTGGATGGCGTTTGGCGCCAGTGCGGATATCTGGGAACCTCATCTGCTACCAGTGGTTAGGGAAAATCTGGCGACAATCGCAAAAACCATCGCCGCATTTGAGCCAGTGAATATGCTGGTACGCGAAGAGGACAGCGACCTGGCAGCACGGCTGTGCGGGTCGACGGTCAACCTGTTGATTCATCCGATTGACGATCTGTGGATCCGCGACACCGGGCCAGTGTTTGTGAATAATTCTAGCGGGGAGCTCGGGGGCATTGGGTTTAACTTCAACGGCTGGGGTGATAAGCAAGAGCACGCTCGAGATGCTGAAGTGGCAGAATTCGTTACAGATTACACTAGGGCCGCGTTTATTCGCTCATCACTGGTGCTGGAAGGTGGTGGGATTGAGGTCGACGGCGAAGGCACGGCGATTATCACCGAGAGCTGTGTTATTAACCCGAATCGTAACCCCGGCGTCAGCAAAGCCGAGTGTGAAAGAGAGCTGAAGCACCTGCTAGGGCTGGAAAAAATCATCTGGTTACCCGGCATTGCCGGGAAAGATATTACCGACGGACATACGGACTTTTATGCCAGATTCACTCACCCAGGTACGGTGGTGGCGGGACTTGAGCAGGATCAGTCCTCATTTGATTACGCCGTTACCAGACGTCATCTGGAAATCTTGCGCGCCGCAACGGATGCAAAAGGACGGCGCCTGAAGGTGATCACGCTGGAAGGCCCTTCCGCTATCCGTCCAGCCTACGCAAGCAATGATTTCGCCGCAGGTTATATCAATTTCTATGTCTGCAACGGTGCGATTATTGCACCGGAATTTGGCGATAAACGCACTGACCGCAATACTCGCGATATTTTGCAGGAGTTGTTTGCTGAACGTGAAATTATTCAACTCAATATCGACGGCATCGCGGCAGGTGGCGGTGGCATTCACTGCACTACCCAGCAGCAACCTCGCTAGCGCCAATCAGCAATCTGACTTTTGCTATCGCAGAAATTGTAGCGGCACAGTAAATTTATGCCGCTACAAACACAGCATTCAACATCCCTTTCAGGTAAAAATAACGATTACATGCCCCTGTCCGGTTTATGAGTTTCGTTCATAGCGCCTATTTAATGTGTGTAATTATCTTTCATCCCGACATCGTTAGTCTTAGATGTACACGCGGAAAGCACTAATCAAGCTTATGAAACAGTCAGACTGACTGGCATTGTCACTTAAGACCGAATCTGTAACTGACAGAAATGTCAGAAAAATGTCAGCCAGCTGTTGGGGCTGAATAATTACCATCCCCCGGGTGCGGCTGCTGAACGGACAGCGAATGGAGGAAACAGGATGAGGTTACTTTTAGTAGAAGACGAAGAAAAAACATCTACCTACCTCAGCCGTGCGCTGGGCGAGTCTGGATTTACGGTGGATGTCTCAGCAGATGGTGCAGAAGGCCTCCATTACGCGCTGGAGTTCGACTACGACGCGATAATTCTTGATGTGATGTTGCCGGGAATGGATGGCTACCGGGTACTCGAGGGCGTACGGGCTAGTAAACAGACCCCCGTGTTAATGTTATCTGCTCGAGGGTCGGTCGACGAGCGCGTTAAAGGGCTTCGACTTGGTGCTGATGATTATCTTCCTAAGCCCTTCTCACTCATTGAATTGGTGGCGCGTATTCAGGCGCTGGTACGTCGCCGGTCAACGGATGGAGCCGACATCACCCAACTTCAGATCTACGATCTGCATCTTGATCTACTGGCTCGCCGTGTGTTTCGTGCAGGAACGCGACTGGAACTGACCGCGAAAGAGTTTTCCCTGTTGAGCCTTCTGGCCCGTCATCAGGGGGAAATTCTGTCAAAGATGATGATTGCTGAGCAGATATGGGACATGAATTTTGATAGCGATGCCAACGTGGTTGAAGTTGCTATTAAACGTCTGCGGGCCAAAGTTGATGCTCCGTTCGGCATAAAATTACTACATACCGTACGTGGTATGGGATACGTTCTCGAAGTCAGGCCAGAATAAATGAAGAGGATAAGCATGCTTAAGCGCTCCATATCCGTCCATCTGGCACTGATGTTTGCGTTATCCGCTCTGCTGATTCTCTCCGTTATCGGTATAACACTACGAAGCTCGCTGCATGACTCATTGCAAAAACAGATACACAACGAGCTACTGTTTCGTGAATCATTAATGAGCCCGTGGATCACTGCGCGAACTTCTCTTGACGGCTGGTCTACGCTTGCCAGTAAATTCAACATGTTAACCAATTCAGAAGGCGAACTTGTTCGCTACTGGGTAGTGAGTGATAACCCACATTTTAGCGTAGGCGGAACACCGCCGACTGGGATCCAGTGGTCTTCTTTACGGGAGGGGTTTAATAAAATGCCCGGCGCATCCGAAGGGGCATGCTCACTTCATTTGTTGGTAAAAACAATCCCCGCCAACGGCGAAAGACCTGAGTTGCGCTATGTGGTTGCCATCGACTCCACTCCGTATATGGGCACGCTTGATGCATTCACGCGCACCCTGCTGATTATTGCCGCTCTGGGGGTGTTTATTGTAGCGCTGCTGGGTTATATGGTCTCAAGGATCGGCCTACGTCCGCTAGGCGCACTCAGTAAACAAGCACAGCAGCTCGCTCCGGGAGACCACGGCCAACGCCTTGATACCAAAGCACTACCAAAAGAATTGCAGCAACTCGCTTCATCATTTAACGGGGTGCTGGAACGGCAGCAGGTAGCCTGGCGACAGCTCGAAAGTTTTAACGCTGATGTAGCCCATGAACTTCGTACGCCGCTGACCAACCTGATTGGCCAGACGCAACTGGGGTTGTCACGCCGACGTTCGCATGATGAGTTGGAAGAGCTTTTAGGTTCGAATCTCGAAGAGCTTGAGCGTATGACATCGATCGTAAACGACATGCTTTTTTTGTCACATGCTCACGCGGGTGAACACGCTTCCCAGCTTATGCAGGTTTCCCTGCGTCAAGAGACCCTTAAAACAGCGGAGTATGTAGAGCCTTCCTTTGCTGAAAAACAGCTTTCCCTTGATATTGAAGGTGACGTCACCGCGCATATCGACCGACGGCTGTTCCACCGTTCACTTGCAAATTTACTGGAAAACAGCGCAAGACATTCGCCATCCAACAGCACGGTTACCGTTCGGTTGAGCGAAACGAATAATCACGCCTGCGTTGAAGTTTCTAACCCGGGTGCTCCCATTGCGCCGGAACATTTACATCGGCTTTTTGAACGTTTATATCGCGTCGATACTTCCAGGGCCAGGAGCGATACCCATCACGGGCTGGGTTTATCAATCGTACGTGCCGTCGCCATTATGCACCAGGGGGACGTCTTTGCGCGTAGTGAGGACGGTATCAACACATTTGGTGTCACGTTTGCAATGCAGCCGGATAACGCATTCAGCCACGCTCCCCCCGGGACAGAGCCAGAAATAAGATTAACTGACACAGATGTCAGGGGGTCGTCAGCCTGAAGACATGTCCCACTCTTTAGAATCATCGCAGGCTATCTTTCCCATCCTTGATAAGGACGCTTTGCATGACTCGATATTTACCTTACCCCGCACTGTTTCTGCCCTTCTCTACGTTTTCTTCCTGGACAGCGATACTGCTGACCTTTGGTTTTAATCTCTCGGCAAATGCTGCACCCGCTGGCGCAGTTTCGGCGTGAATATGGCGAAAATGTTGCAGCCATTCGCGTTGAAGAAGCATTGGAATGGGCGGTGGCAAGCAAACAGAGGAGTGAGTTATGGAGCATGATTCCACCCGAAGAATGTTACTTACAGCGCTTGCCGGGCTCACACTGGCGAACGTTTCTCTGGCTTCAGCGGCAACTGGAAACGCAAACGTGCGGGGCAATAGCCGCATTCTGGTAGCGTACTTTTCTCGTAGCGGGAACACACGGGTGGTTGCGGGTATCATTCACCGAAGCCTGAATACCGATCTGTTTACAATCGAGCCGGAGAAACCTTATCCGGAAGACTATTTTCAGACCGTTGAACAAGCAAAAAATGAACGGGCCCGGGGAATTAAACCGGCATTAAAAAATAGCGTCGCAGATATCGAACGTTATGAGGCCGTGTATTTAGGCTTTCCCGTCTGGAGCACCAGTGTGCCACCCATAGTACAAACCTTTCTGAGCAGCCATAACCTCGAGGGAAAATTACTCATCCCCTTTATCACCCACGGCGGTTACGGTAAAGGGGACAGCGACGGCATCCTTGCAAAACTTGCCCCAACCGCGCGCCGGGAAAAACCGTTGGTCATTGAATGCGATCAGGAGCGGAGAACCACAGAGATGGTAACCAACTGGTTAGAGACAATACGTAGCTAATCGTTCGTATTCATGAACCGGACAAATAAGGGTATTCATCGGAACGATATTATCGCCAGGGTCAACTCAGATATTATTAAGCTGCAAACATAACAGAGGATGTAATCTTGAAGACAATCTTAAAAGCGCTGGCCATCAGCGTGATAGCGGGTGGTCTGGCGGTTCAGTCGGTGTATGCAGAGCCATTAATCATTCAGGAACAAGGAAGCTTTTCTGCTGGCGGCGCTATCATCGCAGCACCAGGTACATTTAACGCGAAAAAACCACTGGATTCTGCTGGTCAAACTTATCATGGTGATCATGCGTCTGTTTTCTACCAAATTCCGGAAAATCCGCATAAATACCCTATTGTCATGCTGCACGGCGCAGGTCAGTTTTCCCGTACCTGGGAAAGTACACCGGACGGTCGCGAAGGGTTTCAGAATATATTCCTGCGCCGTGGGTTCTCTACTTATCTTGTCGATCAACCGCGTCGGGGCAGCGCCGGGCGCTCTACAGTAGAAGGTACTGTCACGCCAAAACCCGATGAGCAGATGTGGTTTAATCAGTTCCGTGTTGGCGTGTGGCCTGAGTATTTTAAAGGCGTTCAGTTCTCTCACGACAAAGAGGCACTGAATCAGTATTTCCGTCAGATGACTCCGAATACAGGGCCGTTTGATATCAATGTAATTTCTGATGCGATGTCCGCAGTAGTGGATAAATCCGGTCCGGCTATCCTCTTCACCCACTCTCAGGGTGGCGGGCCAGGCTGGTATACCGCGATGAAAAACGACAAGGTCAAAGCCATTATCGCCTTTGAGCCAGGCAGCAGTTTTGTTTTTCCGGAGAAAGAATTACCGGCACCAATGCCAAGTGCTTTCGACACGTTGAAAGGTGAACCTGTTCCAATGGAACAGTTTATGGCACTGACTAAAATCCCGATTCTGATTATTTACGGCGATAACATACCGGATAAACCCGTGGCGATGCCCGCGCAGGACAGCTGGCGAGTACGCCTGGCAATGGCTCGTGAGTGGCACAACGTGGTGAACAAACACGGCGGGGATGTGACGGTTACGCACCTTCCGGAGATAGGAATAAAAGGCAATACTCACTTCCCGTTTTCTGATCTGAATAATGTTCAGATCGCAGATTTAGTAAGCCAGTTCCTGAAAGAGAAAAAACTGCAGTAGCACGAGAAAATATTGAGCCTCCAGTGATGAAGGCGCAGAACGAATATCCTATTTATAAAGATTTTCTCTGGTTTGAAGTAGTCTGATCTCAGTTGTGAGACTTTCAAATCAGGCTATCTGCTGTGAGCGAGAAACTGCGTTGCGCTAATAACATCTGGCTTAGTTTAATCATACATATCGGGATGGGTAGTCGCTCAACCCGCTCGAATCTGAAAACTTGTGCAATTTCCCAGGGCTGCATATTCTTATTCAGGGCTAATGTTGCCTGCATTTTTAGACAAAAATTGAGAAATGGCATCAACTATACCGGGCGCAAGAGAAAGTGATGGGTCTGTATAAGCAGCAATATTTTCTTGCCTGTTATCTGAAGTAACCGGCTTTAATACGTGATTTGTATCAGGAAACATTACAACAGTTGCTCCAGGGTTTGCTGCTGCAAGTTCTCCTGCGTTTTTTTTATCCACCTGAATATCTCGTTCTCCTTGTAAGATCAATATCGGTTTAGTTACAGCCTCTATCATTTGGCTCGGGTTGTATGTAAAAAGGTCTATAAGAAATCCCTGAACTGAAGGATTGAATATACTTTGTAATACGGGGGGCATATTTTCAACATCGATATATTGGCCCTGTTCAAGCGCATCGATAACTTTACCCCCCAGCGTTTGAAGAGTCGCGTCCTCTAGATTTGTTTTGAACTGATGCCGCAAAACTTCGCTCAGGGGGCGTGATGGTGTTGCGACCAGGATTATGCCAGAGATCTGATTTTCCTGAGCTGAAGCTAGTGTAACTATCCCACCTTCGCTGTGTCCAAGGAGCCAAACACATTTTGTATTGAATCGGCGGTTCAGAATGTTCAACCACGACCGAATATCGTCGACATAATCTTTCAAGACTACCGAGTTCGCATCCATAACTGCTGATGAACTGCCAAACATGCCACGTTTATCAATTCTTAACACCGCTCTGCCTTTTTTAGCCAACCCTTCCGCAAGAAGTCGGTAAGTCCCGGCATTGACGCCAAGCGGATTATTGCCCTCACGATCAGTGGGTCCTGAGCCAGGAACGATCAAAATAATATTCTCAGGATTTGGAGAAGAACTGAGTAAAGTGCCTTTAAGGGGGCCCAGTGGACCATCTGCTTCCAGGAAAGTTTCGTAAGGTAAATTCGTCATAAGTTTGACTCAATGGGAGGAGTAGCCCTACATTTAACAGCCTTTACTTTTGAAAAAAATAAATCTTGCCTCGTTTAAACTAAAAGTATTAGCCCCGCCAGAGTAATCAGGATTTTCAAACTGAACAAGATAATCTTCTCATTCACAGATTGGCACGAAGCGGTCTGAATTAAGACGGATGATACCCGTTAAGAGCGGGAAGCGGACGCTAACTCAAAATCCCTGTCCTTAATCCAGGAAATAAGCTCCACGACCTGTGTATCTGAAAATACTTTTATACCATGCTCTGAAAGTAGCGATGCCGCAACTCCCATACCTGATTTACGCTGGCCACTGAAAGAGCCGTCATAAATAAACTCGACACCACATGTTGGACTGCCGTCAGTTAACAACGCAGCGGTGCAACCAGATTCCAGTGCCGTGCGCAATGCCAGCCAGGCTGCGAGTCGATATTGTTCCGTAACATCTCGCCCCGTGTTCTCTATTATGCTGGCTCGCCCTTGCATCACATCTGTGCCGCAAGCAGAAATAATCTCTGCCGGTGGGCGTGGCACAGGCAACCCGGCAGCCATTTCGGGGCAGTGAATTACCAGACGTTGTTCTTCTTGCCAGCGAGCAAGTTGAGCCGTCACCTGTGCTTTCTCACTTCCGTTATAACGGACTTTTAACCCCATCAGGCAGGCACTTACCAGTATTTTATTTACCATCGTTTTTTTCAATTTATGTACAGAACATTTTGATCATAACACTTCGTCACGATGCATTAATTACTCACCATTAACAACACATATCGACAGAAGTGACTTCCGCTCCTGTACTAAGCCTATTGTCATATATCCACAAGATTAATGAACATATCTAATAAACCCTAGCTAATTACCCTATCTAATCGAATAAATCAGTTTGCGTTATGCTTTTCCCGGACAACAGCTGAGAGATAACGTCATGCAAACTGTAAAACTGAACAATGGTATCGAAATGCCCCTGCTGGGTTTTGGTGTGTTTCAGATGACGGATGCCGCCGAATGCGAGCGTGCCGTTATTGATGCAATCAATACGGGATACCGCCTGATCGATACCGCTGCTTCATACCAGAATGAAACCCAGGTTGGGAGTGCACTGAAACAGACCGGTGTCGCTCGTAGCGAGCTCTTTGTAACAACCAAGCTTTGGCTACAGGATATCAATTACGCAGGTGCTAAAGCTCAGTTTGAGCGTTCATTGAACCGGCTGCAACTGGACTACGTTGACCTGTACCTGATTCACCAGCCTTACGGTGATGTCCATGGTGCCTGGCGTGCCATGGAAGAACTGCAACAGGCAGGCAAAATTCGCGCCATTGGCGTCAGTAACTTCCATCCTGACAGACTGGCCGACCTTATCGCCTTCAACAGCGTTGTCCCCGCAGTAAACCAGATTGAAGTTAACCCCTTCAACCAGCAACTGCATGCCGTTGCCTGGATGCAAAGCCGTGGGATTCAACCGGAAGCCTGGGCTCCGTTTGCTGAAGGTAAAAATGGTCTGTTCCAGCATCCCGTATTAACGGCGATTGGTCATAAGTACGGCAAAAGCGTAGGCCAGGTTGTTCTGCGGTGGATCTTCCAGCGAGGCATCGTTTCGCTGGCTAAATCAGTACGAAAAGAACGTATGGAAGAGAACATCAACATTCTCGATTTTGAACTCACTACTGAGGATATGCTGCAGATTGCCGCCCTTGACACCGCAACCAGCGCATTCTTCTCACACCGCGATCCAGCAATGGTGGAATGGCTGACTGGCCGCAAACTTGATGTTTAAGCCGCGATAAAAGAGGTATTCATTAAATGCAAAAACGTTATCTGGGTAAATCCGGGTTAGAAGTGTCAGCGCTTGGGCTCGGTTGCATGGGACTCAGCCACGGCTACGGCCCGGCGACAGATACCCGTCAGGCTATCGAACTCATTCGCGCAGCGGTTGAACGTGGCGTTACTTTCTTCGACACCGCTGAAGTGTATGGTCCATTTCTGAATGAAGACGTTGTCGGCGAAGCCTTAAAACCCTTTCGCGACCGCGTGGTTATCGCAACTAAATTTGGTTTTACCTTTGGAGATGACAACAAGCAGCAGATTTTAAACAGCCGTCCAGAGCATATCCGTGAAGCTGTTGAAGGATCATTACGCCGTCTCAAGACAGACGTTATTGATTTGCTGTACCAGCACCGTGTCGATCCTGATGTTCCAATTGAAGATGTTGCCGGAACGGTAAAAGACCTGATAGCAGAAGGGAAGGTCAAACATTTCGGTCTGTCCGAAGCGGGAGCACAAACCATTCGCCGTGCGCATGCTGTACATCCTGTCACTGCCCTGCAAAGCGAATACTCCATGTGGTGGCGCGAGCCTGAACAGGAGATCCTGCCGTTGCTGGAGGAATTGGGCATTGGTTTTGTGCCATTCAGCCCATTAGGCAAAGGATTCCTGACAGGCTCGATTAAGTCAGGAACGACTTTTGGGAAGGATGATTACCGCAGCACCGTGCCGCGCTTCGCCGAGCAAGCGATTGAAGCCAATGAAAAGCTGGTCTATTTATTGGGTGAACTGGCTGCCGAGAAAGGTGTAACGTCTGCGCAAATCGCGTTGGCATGGTTACTGGCACAAAAACCGTGGATTGTTCCTATTCCGGGTACAACCAAACTGCACCGGTTGGAGGAAAACCTGGGGGCTGCTGACCTTATTCTTTCGCAGGATGATTTATTTCAGGTAACACAGGCGCTTGAAACAATCAAAATCGTCGGCGCGCGCTACTCGCCTGAGCATCAGGCTCGTGTAGGCCGTTAAAACTTAAGCGGGTCCACCGTGAATTACGGACCCGCTATTCAGAGTACCGAAGCGCATCTATCATCAGCGCAAAAGCGGGTGGATGCTGTTTGCGGCTGGGATAATAAAGGTAATAACCGGGGAATGAAGGACACCACTCCTGCAGAACCAGAATAAGTTCTCCTGACTTTATATAATCCTCAACCATATCCTCAGGAACACAAGCGATACCAAAACCAGATAAAACAGCATCGATCCTTTCTGCCAGTAGATTAAAGGTCACCTGCCCTTCAACTCTGACCCGTAACGGTTTCCCTTCCTTCTCGAACTCCCAGTGGTAAAGCCCACCGGCAGTCGGCAGACGCATATTGATGCAGCGATGATTTTGTAATTCGTGTGGTGTTTCAGGAGCAGGGTTAGCGGCAAAATATGACGGTGCGCCAACCACTGCCATCCGCATATCCGGTCCGATCCTCACAGCGACCATGTCTTTAGCCACGCTCTCGCCCAGACGAATTCCGGCATCAAAACGCCCTTCAACAATATCGACAAAACCATTATCAACAACCAGTTCGACATTGATTTCCGGGTATTCCCTGAGGAAAGGTTTTAGCTTCGGCCATACAAGACTTCGCGCAGCATGTTCCCCGGCGGATAAGCGGATATTGCCAGAGGCAATACCGTTAAGTTGCACGAGCGATTCCAGCTCCTGCTCAAGATCGGCAATACGCGGTTCAAGACAGGCAATAATTCTCTCACCTGCTTCTGTGGGGGCAACGCTTCGGGTGGTTCGGGTTAAAAGGCGGATGTTTAACCTTTCCTCCAGCGCTTTTATCGCATGGCTAAGTGCTGACTGAGAAACACCAAGTTTGCCAGCAGCTTTGGTAAAACTTCTCTCCCTTGCTACCACAAGAAAGATTTGCAGTTCGTTGAAGTTTTCTCTAAGCATTGGCTATTTCCTTATTAAAGCATTCCCCCAAAGAGGACCATGATGGATGTTCACAGGCACCATCATTTTAGCCTCATTACTGACAATAGCGATAATTGATATTCTGTTCATACCAGAAATAAGTCTGTGTTATCAGAAGGTTTGTCATGAAAATACGCGTTACCGCGGCACCTAAAAATATTACTTTTCGTCATGAACACTACCATTAAATTGGCCCATCACCCCGTGACTTTTTTTAGATATGGACACCTCGCGGTAAAGAACCTGCGTGCATTATCAACAGAAAAACCTGTATTCAAAACAAGTTAACCATCTAAAAACCTGACAATTTTGTCATATGGCTGTCAGTTTTATGACAGCTTAGAACCGTATATTTATTTGTGAGAACCAGCAGGAATTCCTTCTGTTCTCAGGTCTGGTAAAAAATTTACTCAGAAGAGGTACGCAATATGAAAACACTATTTGTGACGACATTCCTCATCGGATTTATTTCAATGAATGTTGCATCTGCAGCCCAGCATATTAATCATACAGATGGTAAACAAAAGATTGGCGTAGTCTCAACCAGCAATGCCTATACACTTAATGATTTATCGAATGAGCTTTCTCGCAAGGCTGATGAACAAGGTGCAACATCATTCAAAATTCTGTCAATCACAGGGAACAATCGTTTGCACGGTGTTGCAGCAATTTATAAATAAATTATCAATATCCTGAGAAGGATGGTGTCATAAACCTTTCATAATGAGCGTCAACTTATGTTCAGAACAGAAGACATCATCGATGAGATAATCCAATGGATTGAATTAAACATACACAAACCGCTGAAGATCGAGGATGTTGCAGCGCGAGCAGGATACTCGAAGTGGCATCTTCAGCGGGTTTTCATGCAGGTTAAAGACGTTAGTCTTGGTAAATATATTAGAGATAAAAAACTCAAACTTGCGGCCAGGGATCTTGTTGAAACCAATGAATCGATTATAGAAATCGCTTTTAAGTATGGTTTTGACTCTCAACAGACGTTCACAAGGGTGTTTTCAAATAATTATCGACTGTCACCTTTAAAATATAGAAAAATCAAAAGGATAAAAAAATCAAAAACTCCCTGATACATTTAAAATTTTAAACGCATTTAAAATGATGCAACCTACGATAGTGCCCCCACTTATGCCCCCCAACAATAACTTGATTCCGGTTGATAACAGCAGATAGATATGGGCCAGAAGCCACAACATACGGGCTTTGAGTTGATTTAGGTAGACTTGGGAAGAGTTTGAAATGGTGCCGATAATAGGAGTCGAACCTACGACCTTCGCATTACGAATGCGCTGCTCTACCAACTGAGCTATATCGGCCCTGAAAAGGACATGTCCACGAATGTGAGCACGGGGTAGAAGGTTAAAACTAACCGGGCGACGCGTCAATGGCCTTGCGAATCAAACGCCTATTTTTGCATCACCCGGTTTCAATTACGCACGAATCGTGTCGTCACAAAGCCTACCCATTTGTATATGGTCAGTGCTTCCACACACGCCATCGCAGACACAGCGGAGCGCTTGCATCACTTTTCCCATTGGCAATAGCTATATTCGAGATCACCGGGTATTACTATAACCAACGACGAACTTGCCGTTCATAATGTTCCCATTCCAGCCCGAAATGTTTTCGCAGTTGTTCCTCTTCAAAATCGATATGCAATCTGGCAACTACCAGCATAAACAGCGGTACAGCCAGTATCCCGGCAATGCTCCCGACACAGAGGGCAAAGGCCAACTGGAGTCCACTCATACCAAGGTAGATCGGGTTGCGGCTCCAGGCGTAGCATCCGCTGGTAACAAGCGTGGTCGATTTTTCTGCATGAAGCGGGTTGAGCGTCGTACGTTTCATCCGCATCTGCCACGCGGTATGAAGTATCATCGCCAGGCTGACAACCGCCAGCAATACGCTTAACGCGGTATTCACCGCGCCGAAAGAAAAACGCTGGCTCAGCGTCAACGCATCCGCGACGAGGAATAGTACTAAGATCAGCGGTGGCAGAAACCATACTCTTAATTTTATCAGGAAATTACGCATGGCTACGGGCTAACCTCGGGACTTTAGCGATTAACACTTACACAGCTATGAATAACCCGTTTAGGATAAATAAACAAATGATGCTTCGCTCGCAACAAGATATCTCCTTAACCAGACAGGCAAAACCTATCGTGCCTGTCTCTGCAAAAAAACCGCACCGGAGGCATTTGCCCCTGATGCTACGGAAATAAAAATAGTGTAGATAACCATACGGCTTTTAACACACGCACGTACTAAGTCTTATGCCCTTCTCATTCCCGAAAGGCTCTACGTTGAGAAAGTGGAGTCAGACACTGATTCAAACATACTTACAGACTGCTTGTAATACCGGATAAAATCATCAAACGTCACTGGCGGTAAAAATTGATAACCCTGCAGGTAATCAACATTATTTTTTCCCAGCCACTGCTGCTGATAGCCGTATTCAACGCCCTCCGCGACCATACGCAATCCCAATAGTCCGGAAAGGTGAATGATTGACTCGAGCATAGGAATATGTTGCTCAACCTCTTTAATAGCCTTGATGAACGTTTTGTCAATTTTTATAACATCAAGTTCTAACTCATTGAGATAGCAGAGGTTAGCGTATCCAGTCCCAAAATCATCTAAAGCAAACAGCACCCCTCTGTTTCTCAGTGATCGTATCAGCTCTTTGATTGCCGGAGTGATAGTGAGGGTCTGGTTTTCGGTTATTTCAATCATCAATTTAATCGGTAGCCTTTGCGTTATTTCCATGAAATTAAGGCATTCCCAATAAAAGACGGGGTTGCTTAAACCAGATGGACTAACATTAAATGAGACGAATAGAGTTTTATTGATACCCTCACCTCCGTCGACCAGCACACGCGCAACGGTGGTCATTAAATAGCTCGTCAGCTCATTAATTAAACCACTTTTCTCTGCCAGCGGAATAAACTCACGCTGAGAAATGGCATAGTTATGACCCTGTGGCCAGCGAGCTAAAACCTCAACACCACAGACGTCCCCACTAATATTTACGATGGGTTGAAAATAAGGAATGATTTCTTCATTCCTTATTGCCATACTCAGTCTACTAGAATCTGAGGCATCATATGCATCGCCGTAAATTATATTCTCTGCAGAATGACTGTTTGTCGGATAATCTTCATGCAATAAATTATTCCTGGTCAAAAAAATGACAACCTCATTAAAATGAGAAAATCCTAGTCGGGCAGTAATTCTTTCCCGATATCGATACACTGACTTAATTGTTAGCGAGTTAGCAATACAAAAATCGTGCAACTTTTCTTTTGTGAATGATGCATACAGCATTTCCTCTTCAAATTCAGTCAAATGAAAAGCAAACATTGTTGAACCTTTAGTGACTTCCACAACCTCATTAGGTTCCATTAGATTGGCTCTTAGCTGAGAAATCAATTGATCCGACAACTCCCGTCCACTAATAAAGGCATACTCCTCGTACCCCCGATTAACAGGACGGGTTTCATTCATCCGAAGAACAATACAATTTATATTAATAAACTGTGTACTGTTTCTCTGGAACCACTTTCTGACCAGGAATAATGGTAACCGGTTATCGATAACCAGCAAACAGGACGGATATTGTAGAGTAACTGACGGCGTACCAGAAATAAATGTCCGCGCATCGACCAACACCAGATTTGGCAACCATGCTTTTATTCCTGAGAAAAGAAAAATATCATAACTGAGCAGAAAAACCTTTTTCGTATTCATAGTTACCACCAACTTAAATTTATGGCATAGCAGGTCCCTCGTTTTATAAACGAGAGAATATACAACACCTTCAGCCTCCAGCAATTATAATGCGATTCGCAAATTAACTTTATCCATAAGTCATATCACGTAGTTTCAGAGTTTATAATCACGATTATCCACATGAGTATTCCAAAAAAATGGTAAGGCCATTTTAAATATTAAAAAAGGAAAATTCCTAATGTTTTATAAGTACAAATCCTTTTACTCACTTTCACAGCAAGGCAAAATAAAAAACCACAATTCAAACAGCAACAAAATATACAACCACAAACAACCGTGGAAATAATACTTTATTGCAATTCATGCTGCCCGACAAACCATGAGCGTACGTCGCAGATCTCTTATCGCATAAACATTTCCCGCGATATGAATGATCTTGTAATAGAAAATATCCTGACGTGACATGAGCAGGTCTGTAACTTCATCAGGGACATTATCATTTTTATTTTTGACGGTAGCCACACGGCGGGTCTGTAGGTATCCATCGCGATCTTTACCTATAAAGTTCAATTCGACATTACGATCTACGGCGTAATGTTTACCCTGAACATTAAGGCTTCCCACCTGAGATACCCTCCCTTTTGTAGCGGAAGAAATACGAAAAACCAGCAGAACTTCACCTTCAATCTTTACACCCTGAGTTTGCGCCTCCAGATGCAGATAATTTTTGGCAGAACAGGTCAGCGTCTCCGAATCATGATGATGATAAAGATAGAATGCTGCTATTATTGCAAGGATGACACCCACACTAATAAATAAAGTTTTCGCATTCATGGGCAGCACCTCCTTTACCTAGCGAACAAATTCCGAGAAAGTTCTCTTTAAGAGAGTTACCTGCTGATAAATTATTGTCATCATAAAAAACAATCGTTTTCTTACCATCATGACAAACCGCATTCACTTTTCGCCACATATCAGAAGATAAAAATGCTTTAGTTTTATCAGCGTTATTGTCATCTGCAGTATAAATTTTACAATCACCTATTGCCCTAATATAGATAAAATTCGTGGTGCCTGAATTAAAAACTGGCAATATGAAAAAAACACTCCCAAGTAAAAAAAATAATAAAATGAGCAGAATAATATTTTTACGCTTAGGTCTTACGGATGAGAGCACCTTTTCCGTTTCAGATACCAAACTCACAACTTCATCCCCACTGGAAGATGTCGATTCGTCGCAGATCGAAGCATGGAACAAAAATCCCTGCCGGGGCAGCGTTTCAATGGGATTTCCCGCCCCCAACTCACTAAAGGCTTTTCGCAAAATACTGATACTTTTATTAAGACTATGACCCGATGGAGCCATACCATGCTTTTCCCATACTTCTTCAATGATAAAATCGCGATGGAGTTGTTGATTTTTATGGGCAATAAATAACTCAAGTAGTCTCACTGTAGACGCCGAAAGGATTATTGTAGTATCGCGATGTTTCAGGCTTTTGCTGGTGGAATCATACTCAACCTGATCATTAATTATACTTTTCATACTACTGGCTCTTAAATACCGTGATATTGAAAACAAATAACCATAGCCTCATCTGTGCTGAGCTGATTACTACATTTTATATAGATGGTTACAGTATAGGTTCAATATCTAATCATGGCATATCAGATCAGACTCAATGCTTACTATTGATTGAGTTTGAAGCACCCCTGGCCCACAGGTATGTATTTCTGCAGCGCAACGATAAATTTTCGGTTTTTTGATTTCAGTTCGTTACTATACCAGCTTTCCCCCGGTAACACATAACGCATGGTGGCTTCATCATCGGTTGAGTTGCACCCCTGGTGTATGATGATTTTAAAAAAAGTATTCCCGGTGTTTTTCAGTGTCCCGTTTGCCTCATCAATGGTATAAGCCAGATTCATTTCCCTTGGGCGAACAACCAATATTGTGTCCATAGCGATGACCGGGAGAGCCTGCCCTCCTTTCTCTTGATTACGCTCGGTAAACAACGTTATCGGCATTTCGCGAAACAGAATTCGGTAATAGCGTTCTTTATCATCCTGCGGACCACGGTAGAAAATCTTAAAAAACTCGCTCGCCTGCGGTGCCAGTGAAAAACTCAGCGGTGTAAACAGAAGTTCGCCTTCAGCAATGGCACTTCTGTTTTCACCTCCCGGTCCCGGTTTATCAATTTTTACTGCGCCAATACTATACAAATTCTGTTTCTGGCTATCGTTATAGATTCGTTTGCTGATAAACGATTTATCCGATGGCATCTCATAAATAGTCGACTCCAGGTAGACAGCCTGTGCGGAGAATGCAGCCAGCCCGGAAAGAAAGATAAATGCCCATCTAAGTGCCAGACGGCAGTGGCTCATGGCGTCACTCCCACCCAATTCGCCGTTACTTTTATCTCACCACTGGCACTGACGACACCTTCCCAGTCTGTACCGGTAACGGTTAACATCGAACGCGAATCATTCATTGGGAAAAGCAACTTCAAATCAGTAGCATAGTAACTTCCGTCATCGTTGTTATTTGCGTCCCAGGGCGTCTGTTGCCACTGCGCATCACTCATGTTGATTGCCGCTTCACTACAGCTATTTCGTTTCTGCACCACGCCCCCCGATTGACTGTTGTACTGAAGAAAGGCGGGGATTGGGACGGACAGTCCTCCTTGCGTGGAGGTAAACAGGCAGTAAGGCACGCTATTTATCGTCGTACTCTCCCCGATAACTTGTGCCGTAATGCTATCGGCCTGACGGGGACCCGAGACGGTTACGGTGTAATCCATTTCAATAGGAGCGGCATCGCCAATCGTGCCACTGCCGCTCGCAGAAGCGGTGTTATCCGAAGAGATGATACTGATCCCATACTCCTTCGGCACAATATTGAGCTGTAGCGAAGGGGTAAACTGGTAGTGCCCTGACTCTGGTGTTAAGCCATTATAAAAACCGAAGGTAAACGGTTGACTGTTAGTAATGCTGATTCCTGAATCGACGAGATTTTTCAGAAATGCTTTCGACAGAAAAATATAAATGTACTCTCCAGAAGTCGTGAAAACGTTGGAATAAACAGTTGAAGTATTATAGTTATACCAGTTTGAACCATTCCCGGAGTATCTCACTGTGGCCGCTCCTGGTGTAAAACCAAGCATCGCCGTGTCAACATAAGCGCGAAATGTTAAGTAGGTGGTTAGGTTTGCCGTTTGTTGCAGGTTAAAACTCACCATTTTGCAAATCACGCCGTCTGTGCTACCTACCACGCCAAGCTCGCAATAACCGGAGTCTTTGGTAATGCTCGGGGTACCGTCGCTGGCAACCCAAAGTTCTTGAAATGCATTAGTCGAAACAAGTGACAGATGCCCGCGTTTGGTTAACGTGTAATTAACGTAATTCCATAATCCAGTGGATTGGTCTTTGCAGCGTTGCCCGGAAGAATAATCATAATTTACAGAAGTATAACAGCGGTTGAACACATAGGTTTCGCTGCTACCGGTAGGCACATTGCGAAAGTATTCATAGGCAGTATCAGTCAGAGAGGCAAATCCGTAGGCGCCACCAATAACGCCTGCGACAGACCCTACTTGCGCATGATAAAAACCGTTTTTGTCAGTGCCTTGCCCGGCAATAAACCCAGTTGATGGACACTGGGTGCCACTATAACAACGGATCCCCCGAAAAGGTCCATTAATCGGGGAATTATCAATCCACATGTCCTGATAATAATTTCCAGGCGCAGTCCAGCCGACAAAACCTAAATACCCGAGACTCACCTGAGAGGTACCGTATTTTATCCACGTGTTTGACCCGCTGAAACGCGGATCGAGTAACGAGGGGGTAATAAAGTATTCACTATCAATGGCATTTTCAATAAACAAATAGTTATTACTGACTGAGCCGGAAGAGATTGCATTCAAAGCCAAAGCAGGCACAGGCGCGAAACTCCCCACAGCACAGATTACAGTAGCTAATTTAATTAATACTTTCATTTTATTACCTCTGCGCCATCGTGGTTTGCGTTGCACATTTCACATCACCAACCCACGCTGCACCGCGTGTTTTTTCCAAATCGAGATCGGCTTCGCATATGCTGCCATTGGCTGAAATTAACGTAATGACCGGATACTTCTTATCGATATCGATAGCAAACTCACCCTTTTCATCCGTACGCGTTTTACCGATGTGGTTATGGATATCGGTATTTGCAGCCAACTGCCCATTGGGGTAACGAATACGCCCGAATACGGTGACCATGCTTTTCACTTCAGGGTTGATAACACCCACGTTGCCCGGATATAGCGTCAGTTCCTGCTTACGCCCTGAAACAATATCGAAGCTATCTTCAGAGTTTTTATCATTGAGGATCTCCAGCTTGTACCGAGCATAAGGCGGCAGTGCAATGAAATTTGATTTGCCGCTGAGAATATAATTACGGTTATTAATCTTCGCAGCCAGTTTCCCCTCGCCGGTCAAATCTGTTTTCACAATGACGCCAGACCGCTGCCTCTCTTTACTCAGACCAAAATCTTTACCTGCCCACGCCAGGGAACCTTGAGAAGAGAAGTTCATATTGGTGGAGTTGTCTGCGGAACGCGTTACCGATACGGTGCCTGCGTTATATTTCGTGTCATAACTCAGATTCCCGTTTATAGAGTAATTGTTATCGTAATACTGTTCACCACTCAGACGTGTTGATGCCGACAATCCGACCGACTTAATGGGGCCTTCAGCATACTGCTTTCGTGCACTGAGATTACCCTGGGTGCTGCCATAGCGATCCCGGGAGACCCCCATGCTCAACCACGAAGCCAACGGTAACGATAAATCCAGGCTGACATAACGTTCCTGACGTCCATCGTCATTTCGGTTGTTGTAGTAATAGCGTTGAATACCTGCACGTAACCCAACCGAGGCATATCTGCCAGAATAAAGGGTTGTGCTGTAGTCCAGGTTACGGTATTTATTTCCCGAGTAACGATTCTCCGTCTGACTAACAGTAAGCGAGCCTCCATGAGGAATAAACTTTCCGAGGTTAAGAGTTCCACCAATGGAATAATTGTCACGCTCCTGCATGGGCAGACGATCGCCAATTTTACTATCTTCACGAGATGCCCAAAGAGAACCATATCCCTCAGGTACATTGAGATTGATGTTACTGATGTTTCGCCATGACGAATCGTTCGCCACCAGCGTCTGATTGCCAATGCTTACGTATTCATTCACATTGAGCGTGACGTCCGTTTCATTGACCATATTATTGTCAAAGCCGTAGATCGTCGATTTCAGACCTAATCCCGACAATATCGCCAGCGTCACCGATGCAGCCCCTCCGGCAATCCAGGTCTGCTCACTGCCCAAATCCCGATAATGGTTACGTTTATAGCTCACACGGTCGTAATCCAGTGAGCCACCAAAAATCTGCCATGAGAGCTGATCAATTCCGGCAGCTTGTTGACGTGCAAAGATTTTATTAACCCGGCTAATACGACTATTAATTGTCCGGCCATTAACCACGATATCTACCGTGACGTCATAAACACCATACGGAAAACGACTGGTATCAATTTCATAGCTGCCCATATTAAAGTTCTGTACGCTGAGCAAACGCCCGTCACGGAATACATGAACTTCACCAGCTGCTGGCAAAAATACGGTGATCGGTGTGAGCGAAAGCGCGGTATTTTCAACAACGGTACTTCCTTTGTTTCCGTAGCTCACGCCATAAATTTTACCGCCATTAAGCGCATTCAGGCTGGCAATCGACTGGACATTCCAAGTGTCCAGCATCCCTAGCGCCAGTCGATACCCTTCATAATCGCGCTCATACATCGCACGGTATAGTTTACTGGTACCATTGCTGTCACCTATGCCGTAGAACGAACCATTAATGTTGATATGGTGTTCACGCAGCGATGTTGTGTTGTCCATCGTCAGATAGCTGCGGGTACTGCTGCCGTTACGATAATCGTTGTAGTAAGAACCAAAGTTATAGTTCAGGACGTTAGAGAGAGAGTCCACGCTGGAAGGTCCAAGCAGACTGCTTCGCGCGACAATCGCTTCAGTTAAGGCATCTTTGCTGACAATCATCTCCAGGTGAAATGAAGAGACATTGAGTTGCAGGCGCGCGTCATCTGATAGCTCTATATTCGTGTTATCATGAAATTTCACATCACGAATTTTTTCCACCATCGCGCGTGTTTTTCCAGATAACACCGCATTATTAGGCAATTCAGCGAGAGTCAGAGCTTTTACTGTAATATTGCCATCGACAAGCGAAATCACCGCATCGGCAATTTTTTGCTGACTTTTCTCGTCAGTCTCGTTGTAACGAATATATACCGGCACCGTCATTCCCTGCTCCAGTGAACGGGCGAAAGCGCTGGGAATAACGTAATTGCCCACTTTTACTGGGGCTGCATGTGAAAATCCTGGTGTCAGCGCAAGAAAAAAACAAATGCTACCGCCGACAATATTTGTTGTTGTCATATGCATCCTTACATTCCGGTATTTTTATTTATCCCGTACAGATGGCTGCTATTGACCATCACTTCACTGTAATAAACTGCTTACCGTGCCAGATACCGATGCGTGAACGACTATTGCTAATGTCGGTAAACTGTAATTTTATTTTCGTACCAGGCATAATGTAATAACGTTCGCGACAGCCTCGCCCCTGATCACGAGCCTTATCCTTACAAGCCCCATAGGCGATCACGCGAAACGAAACATTGCCAGTATTGGTAATAACGTCGCCATTTCGGCTATATTCAAAATGTTCTTTTCGCGGAGCGACCACCAGGATAGTGCCAATTTCAGCTGACGCTGTTGCAACAGCCATTTTATTTGCCCGAGTTTCCGCGCTCTCGGTCACCGGTTCATCTACCCATTGCAGACGATAATAACGCTCAATATCATCTGCTGGCCCTTTATAAAAAAAGCGAAACACATCCTTCGCCTGACCAGGGAGAATTAGATTGGCTGGCGTAGAGAGTAATTCTCCGGAATTAACAGGTTTTATTTCGACACCACCCGCCAAAGGAGATGACAATTGTTTTACCGAAACGCTGACATAACGTGCCGAGTCTGTCGTATTGGTAATTTCTTTCGATAATGAACTCTCAGCAGAAGTCATTATCGATGTGATTTCACCGACATTAATTGCCCATCCGGGAAAAGATGCTACTAACCCTACCAACATTGCTGCCGGTAAATATTTTTTCATGACACCATTCCTGATAAATTCGGGAGAAAAAATTCTCCCGAATTTTTATTGCTTAGGCAGCCGGAGTCGTCCAGGTTGCATTGAACTGTACTTTTACATCACCAGTCCAATAACCGTCCGGCAGTTCAGAGTAATCCGTTACCTGCGTACTACCATTGGAAGTCGCTGACGCGATGGTGAATTTGAAGTTGGATTGATCGCTGACACGGGCGGTGCCGTTATAAGCACCATCAGCCATCAGGCTTTCAAGACCAGAAGTTGAGCTGGAGTTTACCAGGACAGTATCTGATGCATTAGTCAGCGCGGTGCCATTCCATGCCACCCCTACGTTCAGTGTAGAAGCATCACCACTGGCGTTGGTCAGAGTGTTGCTAATGATCTGAGCTGTCAGCTCAAAATCAGTTGCCGTCTCCTGACCCTGAATGGTCACATCAAAAGCACCGTCTTGAGAGTTGAAAGCATTCAGTCCTTCAGCATACTGGAAAGTCAAAGAGTTCAGCGGGGTGACAACCAACATGCTGGTGGTATCTTTTGTTGCCGTCGCGTCCCACGAGGCCGTTGCAGAAGCAGTAACATCTGCCATTGCATTTGCCGCAACAAATACAGAAGCCAGAGAGGTTACTAATAATAATTTTTTCATTTTTATCTTCTCCTAAGAACAAACTCACCACCGAGTCTTATTATTAAGTCACTCCAGCGGTTCCATTAATTGCGAGCCAGAATTGCCGCGCCAAAAAATTATCAGTTGAATCAAATAACATCTCAACAAACCCTGAAACGCAAAATTACAAAAAAAATAAGAATTTTCCCGCAAAAAAACTCTCTAAGAAGTTTCCTAAGACATAATTACTCATAACACACCAAATTTCAGAATTATCATCCGAGAAATTAAGAAATGCCAAACAATTTATCTTTTTTATATTTTTGATAAATATCAAAAAGATCATACAAATATAATCCCATCAAAATCCTTACAAAACATAAAGATAATTAACACCTCCATGCTTTCTCTATAATGCTTATTATTTGTTGCAATTATGCTAAATTTTTAACCCAACAAGAAAATTCTCATGAAATATTTAGATGAGGGGGAATATTCTTATAAAAAAGACGATAACCTGTAGGATTAGTATTCGAATTGATAATTATTTCACAAAAATAAAACTAGGAATTTTCCACATAAATAGAATATTCCTAGTGTATCAAGAGATAAATAATGCCCGGCGAAGAGAGATTTAGCTAAAACCTTTTAAACCCAGATAACTATTTATTGTTACTGTGCGTACCCGATGTAAGGTAATCAAATTTTGTTGTTCGAGTGATTTTAATGAGCGGCTGACAGTTTCAATTTTTAGATCGAGATAGCTGGCAATTTCCTCCCGAGAGAATGGCAACTTAAGCGTCGTTTCTGGCCTGCCAATCCGTAAATGCATCTCGTAAAACTC
This sequence comes from Citrobacter sp. S-77, assembly GCF_963864895.1. Classification (NCBI taxonomy): domain Bacteria; kingdom Pseudomonadati; phylum Pseudomonadota; class Gammaproteobacteria; order Enterobacterales; family Enterobacteriaceae; genus Citrobacter; species Citrobacter sp. S-77. Next base: position 773,322 of record NZ_CAWLWU010000002.1, on the reverse strand, counting down.
CACCAGGAAAGCAGCAATTCTGGCCTCGGCGTGTTTATTTGCGTAACGCCGCCTTTTATCAACAATGAATCCATTATCCCTGCAGAGAAACTTGATTACTGCCGCAGCAACTGAAGTGTCCTTTTCTGCTACCTTGAACAACCGCGCAATATCAATATGGCATACCTCTGCAGCCGTTGCGGCCTTGATAGTTGTCAAATACGTTCTGCCTTCAACAGCATCCAGCGCCATAATATCTCCCGGAACATAAAAGCGACTGATAAAAACGTTATCGCCACATTCCACGCTGGACTTGCAGTACCCCTCATGAATAACAAAAAACATGTCCGCAGCTTCATCCTGCCGAGCAATTGTGTCACCCGCTTTAAACTTCCTTCTTTTGTCTATTAATCTGTATTCATTATCACGATCAATCGCCGATCCCTTTGGACACAGCGAGCAATGGCGGGGGGGAAACGGGTTGCCGAGCGGCACAACAGGAATGCTATGTTTGTGAATATCCGATTTCACGCAACAACTCCTCATAAAAATGAGACTGATTCTAATAGATCGGACCATGGAAACAATACATGAACCGCAGGTCAGGAAAATTCATGCCTGCGCGAGAAAATTCTGTGAAATATTACCTTTCTGACACAGAGGAGAGCATGGATAAAAATCCGTCTGGATGGGATGATTAATAAAATGCAGAACTGAAAACAAATGCGGGTTAGGGGTAAAAGGTAAAACTAACCGGGCGATGCATTAACCTTGCGAATCAAACGCCTATTTTTGCATCACCCGGTTTCAATTACGCACGAATCGTGTCGTCACCAAAGCCTACCCACTTGTATGTGGTCAGAGCTTCCAGCCCCATCGGGCCACGCGCGTGTAATTTTTGCGTACTTACGGCGACTTCTGCGCCCAGTCCAAACTGGCCACCGTCGGTGAAACGGGTAGAGGCGTTAACATACACAGCGGAAGAGTCCACTTCATTAACGAAACGATCGGCATTACGCAGGGTTCGCGTCAGGATCGCATCGGAATGCTGAGTACCGTGCTCACGGATATGGGCGATGGCATCATCCAGATCGGTAACGATTTTCACGTTCAGATCCAGCGACAGAAATTCATCATCGTACTCTTGCGCTTTTACCGCCACCACGTTGGCAGGTCCCGCTTGCAGTGATGCCAGCGCCGCCTCGTCTGCATGTAACGTCACACCGCTTTCCGCCATCTGCTTGCTCAGCGCAGGCAGAAAACGTTCAGCGATATTCTGATGCACCAGCAGCGTTTCAACGGTATTACAGGTGCTTGGACGCTGGGTTTTAGCGTTAACAATAATCTTCAGCGCCGGTGCTATCTCAGCGCTATCATCAACATAGATATGACAGACACCAATTCCGCCAGTGATTACCGGGATCGTCGACTGCTCGCGACATAGCTTGTGCAAGCCCGCGCCACCGCGAGGGATCAGCATATCGATATACTTATCCATACGCAGCATTTCAGTGACCAGAGCACGATCCGGGTTATCAATCGACTGTACGGCCGCTGCCGGTAAGCCACAGGCTTCCAGCGCCTTCTGAATCACCGCGACGGTCGCCGCATTAGTACGGTAAGTCTCTTTTCCGCCACGCAGGATCGCCGCATTGCCTGTTTTCAGGCACAGAGAGGCCACATCAACCGTCACGTTAGGACGAGCTTCATAAATCACGCCAATTACGCCCAGAGGAACGCGGCGGCGCTCCAGACGCAGGCCGCTATCCAGCAGACCACCATCCATCACCTGCCCTACCGGGTCTGCGAGATTACAGACCTGGCGTACATCGTCAGCGATCGCTTTCAGACGCGCGGGAGTCAACGCCAGGCGGTCAAGCATCGCCTCGCTCAGACCGTTTTCACGTGCCTGATCGACATCCTGCTTGTTCGCACTGAGTATGCTTTCCGTTTGTGCTTCCAGTTCATCAGCAATTTTTTCCAGCACGCGGTTTTTTTCGCGGCTGGAGAGTAGCGCCAGTTTGTATGACGCTGCTTTGGCAGCAATGCCCATTTTTTCCAGCATATGCCTGCTCCTTAACGGGTGATCATATCATCGCGATGGACGGCAACCGGGCCGTATTCATAGCCAAGAATCGCGTCAATCTGTTGTGAGTGGTGTCCGGCAATACGGCGTAGCGCGTCGCTGTTATAGCGGGTAACTCCGTGGGCAATATCACGCCCTTCGAGATTGCAGATACGAATCACTTCACCACGAGAAAAGTTACCTGTCACGCTTTTAATACCTTTTGGCAGTAATGAACTACCGCGCTCCAGAATGGCTGAGGTTGCGCCTTCATCGACGGTAATTTCCCCAGCAGGTGGAGCACCAAAAATCCAGCGTTTACGGTTCTCCAGCGGAGAGGCCTGGGCATGAAAACGTGTGCCGACGGAAATACCTTCCATCACATCGCCAATGACGCCAGGCTTGCTGCCCGCGGCAATAATGGTATCGATGCCGGCGCGGCAGGCAACGTCTGCAGCCTGGAGCTTAGTGCCCATGCCGCCCGTTCCCAGACCAGAAACACTGTCCCCGGCAATGGCACGCAGCGCATCATCAATGCCGTGAACATCTTTAATCAGTTCTGCCTGCGGGTTGGTACGTGGGTCAGCAGTAAACAGCCCCTGCTGATCGGTGAGCAGCAGCAGCTTATCGGCCCCGGCCAGAATCGCCGCCAGCGCCGAGAGGTTGTCATTGTCACCGACTTTAATTTCCGCGGTCGCAACAGCGTCATTCTCATTGATGACGGGAACAATGTTGTTATCCAGCAACGCGCGCAACGTATCGCGGGCGTTAAGGAAACGCTCTCTGTCTTCCATATCCGCACGCGTCAGCAGCATCTGCCCAATATGGATACCGTAAATCGAAAACAGCTGTTCCCACAGTTGAATCAATCGGCTTTGCCCTACCGCCGCCAACAACTGTTTAGAAGCAATGGTTGCCGGGAGTTCTGGATAACCAAGATGCTCACGTCCGGCGGCAATAGCGCCCGAGGTAACGATAACAATGCGATGCCCTGCGGCATGTAACTGCGCACACTGGCGAACCAGTTCTACGATGTGGGCACGGTTCAGACGGCGCGATCCGCCTGTTAACACACTGGTGCCAAGTTTTACCACCAGCGTCTGGCTGTCACTCATGATTCTCTGCCATTCAAAATTGGGGAAAATGATATCAAACGAACGTTTTAGCAGGACTGGCCCCGGTTGCCAACAACCAGCGCACAAAGCATGAAATTTTATTGCGCAGGATCAGCAAGCGTAGCGGCAGACTTTGACGCATTTATTACAAAAATAAAAAAACATCCTTTTTTAAAAATATTCTTACTTTGTCATAAAACGTTCATTCCCGGACGATAAAAACCATCCTGTTTTTAAACGGGGATCACACCCAGAAAAATTTAAGCGCGTACTTTAAATCAGGAATGAAAATGAAAAAGAGCACTCTGGCATTAGTGGTGATGGGTATTGTTGCATCGGCATCTGTACAGGCAGCAGAAATCTATAACAAGAACGGGAATAAACTGGATTTGTATGGCAAGGTAAAAGCCATGCACTACATGACGGATTATGACAGCAAAGACGGCGATCAGAGCTATATCCGTTTAGGTTTTAAAGGCGAAACGCAAATTAACGATCAACTGACGGGTTATGGTCGTTGGGAAGCAGAGTTCGCGGGCAATAAAGCCGAAAGCGATTCAAACCAGCAAAAAACGCGTCTGGCCTTCGCCGGTCTGAAATTAAAAAATCTCGGTTCCTTTGATTATGGCCGTAACCTGGGCGCGCTGTACGACGTAGAAGCGTGGACGGATATGTTCCCGGAATTCGGTGGCGACTCTTCCGCGCAGACCGATAACTTCATGACCAAGCGCGCCAGCGGCCTGGCGACTTACCGTAACACCGACTTCTTCGGCGTTGTAGATGGTCTGGATCTCACCCTGCAATACCAGGGTAAAAACCAGGACCGCGATGTGAAGAAACAAAACGGTGATGGTTTTGGTACTTCTGTGACCTACGACTTTGGCGGCAGCGATTTCGCTATCAGCGGCGCTTACACCAATTCCGATCGTACGAATCAGCAAAATCTGCAAAGCCGCGGGACAGGTGATAAAGCGGAAGCCTGGGCCACGGGCTTAAAATATGATGCCAACGATATTTATATTGCGACAATGTATTCTGAAACACGCAATATGACACCTATTTCCGGTGGCTTTGCCAACAAAACACAAAACTTCGAAGCGGTTGTCCAGTATCAATTTGACTTTGGTCTGCGTCCGTCACTGGGTTATGTGTTGTCGAAAGGCAAAGATATTGAAGGCGTAGGCAATGAAGATCTGGTGAATTATATCGATGTTGGTGCAACATATTATTTCAACAAAAATATGTCGGCATTTGTTGATTATAAAATCAACCAGCTGGATAGCGATAATAAGCTGGCCATCAACAACGATGATATCGTCGCGGTGGGTATGACCTACCAGTTCTGATATAGCATAAAAAATGCCGGATGGGGTTGCGCCGCCATCCGGCATTTTACTGTTCATTATGCCGTTAATTTAACCGGTTCATCCTTAAAATCGTCAGCAGGTTCCAGCGCCAGATTCAGCGACGTTAACAGCCCACGCAATTTTTCATGGAACTCACGCAAGGTGTATTCCAGCCGCTCTACCACTTCAGTCTCTTTAATCGGCACGGCAGTCCAGTTGCCGTCTTTATCAAACAAACCAAACTGGTAGCTGTACGTAAAGCGTTTTTCCTGTGCCTCCAGCTCCATCCACCAGCCCCAGAATTCACGTTTCTCCGGTGCGGGTTTCACGTTGACGCAAACAGCCAGACAATCGAAAAAAAACCGATTATCTTCGCACTGCCCTTCCCGGATGTACGGGCCAAGCGCGGTGAATTTCTTGATCAATCTACTTTTCGGGTGCCCACTCGGTAACGTCATTGCGATCTCCTTAGGTGAAGCAACTGTTTTACCAAATCAATAAAATTTAGCAATCTATTAACACAATCTATGATTGATCCACCCGGTTATTTCTTGCAACGCTTTGTCAAAATTCCGATACACCGGATTGAACGGGATCTCCAGTAGCTTACCGTCAGAAGATGAAGATGCGATTAAGCGAGACTCCTCTTCCGGGCTGAACGGATCGTTTTTCCAGAATCCCGAAAGCATCGGTGTTGGGCAGCGTCTTCCCAGCAGGCCTTGTACTTTTAATGAATAGCGATTTAGCTCAACCCGCAGCGCTTCATCTGAGGCATCGTGCATACCCAGGCGACTGGCCAACACGTCAAGATACATTTCAGGAACAGAAGCCTGACGCTGTGGGTCACTGAGCAGCGCATGAACCACCGGCCCAAGGCAGGCCACCGCTTTCAGGCGCGAAGGTTCAAGATACGCCAGGCGTACTGCCACGTTAGCGCCAAAGCGAAAACCAAACGCAGCTACACGGGTATGATCCACCCACGGAATATTAGGCAGTGCTTTTAAAACATGCTGATGGAGCAGACTGGAATCCTGTGTCAGTTTCCATTTAGATGAGAATCCGACCGAAGGCATGTCCAGCGTCAGCATCGCAATACCACGTGGGGCGAAATAGCGCTCATACAGGGTGTAGTAGTCCGTTTGCATTGAATCCAGACCACCGCACATCAATACGGTCGGGAACGGACCGTCACCTTTTGGCATATGTAAAAATGCCGTGATGGGCGCGCCGCCAGTGACGGCAAATTCCATTTCACGCAGTGTGCCGGGCAAGCGCTGAGCTGCCTCTTCATAGGCGCGATTCGCGAGGGCCTGAGCTTGTTCTGCCAGCTCGTCGCCTTTCAGATGCGGATAAGCAGCAATGTTGTACAGCGTGGATGCGTGCAACCAGTGGCGTCCGCTAATTTGTGGGTCCTGTTCCTGGGCGGCTTTTTGTTGCCAGTCCATCGCCTGCTTTGCCCACTCATATATCCAGTTCCCACCACGGTAACCAATTACCGTGTCGTAGAGCTCTTTATCCGTGCGCTCCGCTTCGCTCATGACGATGCGAGCCTGCACTTCAAGGATTTCACGCGGATCGACACCACGCCAGATCCACATCAGACGGTTAACCATGCGATACCAGTGCGGGATTGTTTTTCCATCCAGAGCAGATTGCACGGACGGCTGCGCACCGTGATTAAAACGACGAACAAGCGTTGACGTTTCAGGGTGTTTGAAGCGGGGTTTAAACAGAACTTCGCTGAGGTTAGCCTGTGACATTCTTGCGGCCTCCATGAATACTCACTAAGGCGCATTGTAACCTGATGGGGCTTAATAAAGAACAACGCCCGGCATGGCCAGGCGTTGAAAGCGTTATTGATTAGCGACCAGAAATTGGCGGGACGAACACCACGCCCATATCCCACGGTTGCTCAATCCAGGTATCCTGAGGGATATCAACTACATAATCATTCACCAGCGGGCGGCCTGCTGGTTTAGCGAAGATGGTGACGAAATGTGCTTTAGGGTACATTTCGCGAATGGCAACGGCGGTACCACCGGTGTCAACGAGGTCATCAATAACGATGAAACCTTCACCGTCACCTTCGGCACGCTTCAGCACTTTCAGTTCGCGCTGGTTATCGTGATCGTAGCTGGAGATACATACGGTATCAACATGACGAATACCCAATTCACGCGCCAGCAATGCGCCCGGCACCAGACCACCACGGCTAACGGCAATGATGCCTTTCCATTGTTCAGAAGGCATCAGGCGGCTCGCCAGTTTACGTGCATGAATTTGCAACATGTCCCAGGTGACGACGTATTTTTCGCTCATGTAAAGTGTCCCAGCCTGTTTATCTACGGCTTAAAAAGTGTTCGAGGGGGAAATAGGTTGCGCGAGATTATAGAGATCTGACGCACTAAAAACCAGTGTTTAGCGGAATCCACGCCTCTTTTTGCATGCTTTATACTACCCGCGAGCAGAGAAAGTGGTATTCTCAATCGCATCTCGCAAGCCTGACTTGTGGTGTTTTTAATTCTGCTAACCCTGTGGCCTGCAAGTCAATTTTGTAGGACATCGCCAAGGAGACTCAACGTGTCTGAACTGTCTCAATTATCTCCACAACCGCTGTGGGATATTTTTGCTAAAATCTGTTCTATTCCTCATCCGTCCTATCATGAAGAGCAGCTCGCTGAACACATTCTGAGCTGGGCCAAAGAGAAAGGTTTTCACGTCGAGCGCGATCAGGTCGGTAATATCCTGATTCGTAAACCCGCTACCGCAGGAATGGAAAACCGCAAGCCGGTAGTTCTGCAGGCGCACCTGGATATGGTGCCGCAGAAAAACAACGACACCGTCCACGACTTCACTAAAGATCCTATCCAGCCTTATATCGACGGCGAATGGGTGAAAGCCCGCGGCACCACTCTGGGTGCAGATAACGGTATCGGTATGGCCTCTGCGCTGGCGGTTCTGGCTGATGACAATGTCGTCCATGGCCCGCTGGAAGTTCTGCTGACCATGACTGAAGAAGCAGGAATGGACGGCGCGTTTGGTCTGCAAGCTAACTGGCTGCAGGCAGACATTCTGATCAACACCGACTCCGAAGAAGAAGGTGAGATCTACATGGGTTGCGCCGGGGGGATCGACTTTACCTCTAACCTGCCGCTATCTCGTGAAGCCATTCCAGCTGGTTTCCAGAGCTTTAAGCTGACGTTAAAAGGTCTGAAGGGTGGTCACTCCGGTGGCGAAATTCACGTTGGCCTCGGTAATGCTAACAAGTTGCTGGTACGTTTCCTGGCAGGCCACGCTGAAGAGCTGGATCTGCGTCTGGTTGATTTCAACGGCGGTACGCTGCGTAACGCGATTCCACGTGAAGCCTTTGCTACCCTCGCCGTTGCCGCAGATAAAGTCGATGCGTTAAAAGCGCTGGTGAACACTTATCAGGACATCCTGAAAAACGAACTGGCAGCAAAAGAGAAGAATCTGGCTCTGTTGCTGGATGCTGTTGCCAATGATAAAGCCGCGCTGACTGCTCAGTCTCGCGATACCTTTGTTCGCCTGCTGAACGCCACACCAAACGGTGTGATCCGTAATTCAGATGTGGCGAAAGGCGTTGTGGAAACCTCCCTGAACGTCGGCGTTGTCACTATGACTGACGATAACGTGCAGATTCACTGCCTGGTTCGCTCGCTGATCGACAGCGGTAAAGACTATGTCGTGAGTATGCTGGATTCTCTGGGCAAGCTGGCTGGTGCAAAAACCGAAGCCAAAGGCGCGTATCCTGGCTGGCAACCGGACGCTAACTCCCCAGTGATGCATCTGGTGCGTGAAACCTATCAGCGTCTGTTCAACAAGACGCCGAACATCCAGATTATCCACGCAGGTCTGGAATGCGGTCTGTTCAAGAAACCGTATCCGGATATGGACATGGTATCCATCGGGCCAACCATCACCGGTCCGCACTCCCCGGATGAACAAGTTCATATTGAAAGCGTCGGCCATTACTGGACGCTGCTGACTGAGCTGTTGAAATCTATTCCGGCGAAATAACTCTCTGTAATACATTGCCGGATGGCGGCGTTAACGCCTCTGTCCGGCAAATAATCCAGGTTAGAGTCCTAACAACAGTTGTCTCTCGAGCTGCGGATCCAGCAGCGTCACGTGTAATCCCACCAGCCGAACTCCCCGCCCTCCCCGACGCTCATCCCAGGTTTTACGCGCGGTTGCAATTAAATCGTCTTTATTTAAGCGCGGCCAGACGTGTTCCTGCGTCGTCTGCTGAAAATCATTAAACTTTAATTTAATGCCCTGGCGAGCGATGAAGAGATCCGGCTTCACTTTCGCCAGACGTCGTTCCAGTTCCGGGTAAAGCCGTTCGATGATCGCCTCGCACTCTGGCCACTCATGAATGTCTTCCGCGAGGGTACGCTCGACGCCAACTGACTTACGCATTCTGTCATTGCTGACATCCCGTTCGTCAATCCCCTGGCTGCGCTCCCACAGCACCCGACCAAATTTACCAAAACGCTTAAGCAATATGGCCAGATCGCATTTTTGTACATCCTCGCAGGTGCGCAACCCCATGGCTTCGAGCTTTGCAGCAGAAACTTTCCCGACGCCAGGAATTTTCCCCAGGGGTAACGTTCTGATGAATTCAGGGACATCCGCAGGGGTTATCACATATTGCCCGTTGGGTTTATTCAAATCTGAGGCGATTTTGGCCAGGAACTTAACCGGTGCAATCCCCGCCGAGGCGGTGAGTTGTAACTCATTAAAAATCGTCTGGCGGATCTCGTGGGCAATCAGCGTGGCGGAGCCGTGGCAATGAGTGCTGTCGGTAACATCCAGATAGGCTTCATCCAGGGAAAGAGGCTCGATGAGTGAGGTGTAGCGCGAAAAGATAGCCTGGATCTGGCTGGAGGCTTCTTTATAAGCCTCATAGCGCCCAGGCAATAAGGTGAGATGCGGACACAATTTTAGCGCCATTCCTGTGGGCATCGCACTGCGTACACCAAATTTCCTCGCCGGGTAATTAGCCGTACTGATGACCCCTCTGCGTTCACGGCTCCCACCGATAGCAATGGGAATATCACGCAGGGCGGGGTTATCGCGCATTTCCACCGCCGCGAAAAAGCAGTCCATATCGACATGTATGATTTTGCGCATAACTCGCCTCCCACAACACTGTTTAAGTATACAGTATTTTTGTATCGTGAGAAGTATGAATCTGCCTTACGCGGGGGATTACGCTGGCTCCGGTTCATTCATGACAAAGCGAGCGTCACACAGGTAACGTACAACGTCTTTCGGCGCATGATCCGCGGGATTGCCCGCCAAACTGACAAACAGCTTATTCACTTTTCTGACATTTGCCCGCAGGATCCTCTCAATGGTCATCTGATGAAATGCCTCATCTTCGATGCAAAAAAGCTCGTAGTCGCCCAACCGTTCGCCACAAATTTCACAATGATTCATCCAGTAGCGAAGCCCGGTTGTTTTACTCTTATCCAGATAGTAATTGCTGGCCTTGATGTTCTTTTTTATCTCATCAGGCAGAGAATTAATATGGAAGAGAAACGTATTGCGCCGCACAGACTGCCAGCCTTTACCATCCTGATTTTGTTTAATAAAGCGGGTAAACATCACTCCATGAATACGCGTTGGCTGGTGGCAGCTCCAACAGTGCATCTTCGATGTAATCACCAGGCAGTAAGGTGCCACGATATTAAAAGCATCAGTATCGTAAGCATAACCACGAAGTGCCTCATTCAGCTGACGAGGTTCGGTGTACCAGATACCGGAAACATTGTCGAAATGCGCCCCCTGACGAGTAACATCAGTACTACTATCGGTCGGAATATCTAAGGGAATTAAATCGGTTACAGCAATCATGCGACTCTCTTGAGAAAAAATGCCCCCACGTTGCGTGGGAGCAGAGAACAGAATTAATGAGGTACAGAAACGGGTTGTTGACTCAAGGAAGTCACCTGCTTTTGCTTATCCAGCTTGTCCACCAGCGGTTGCACCACCTTCTCTCCATGCTGACCAAAATACTGATACAGCGTGTCGGAAGCGCTTTGCGTCAACACCATGATCTCAATGCGGCGGTTACCTGCGCTCTCTGGATTATTCGCATCCAGCAGCATTTGATCCGCCATTGCACTGACCTGCATGACTTTATCCTGAGGCATTCCGGCATCTTCCAGAACACGACGGGCCGACAATGCGCGATCGCCAGAAAGATTCCAGTTGTTATAGATGTTGCTCTTATAACTCATCGCATCCGTATGTCCGGTAATGATGATCCTGTTATCCAGCGAATCAAATACAGGAGCAAGCTCAACCAGCAATGATTTAAAGAACGGCATAATTTTCGCACTGCCGCGTTCAAACATATTCCGGTTCTGGTCATCTTTAATCAGCACCCGCAACCCCTGGGGAACGATCTCCATTTCCAGATTGGTTTCCATATGTGCATTGCGGGCAATAGCATTGATGTTGGTCGCCAGTTCACCGAGTTCACGCGCCGATTTTTGCTTCAGTAATACCGTTTTCTCATTTACATCCAGCGCCTTTTTGGCGTTTTCTTCTGTGACCTTCGCGGTCTCTTGCGGATGCGTGGTTTTATCCAGTTTGTTTGGCGTGACGTTTTTCTTCTGGGCACCCGGCGCTATCGGCTGTTTACCCAGTTTGTTTAACGGTGCCATACCGCCACCATTAAAAATTGACTGACCGTGTAGTGCCGCCACGATATTTTCACGATCGGCCTTACTGACGCTGTTCACAATCCACAGCGTCATAAAGAGCGCCATCATCGCCAGCGTGAAGTCAGCAAATGCCACCTTCCATGCGCCGCCATGATGACCAGCATGATTCTTTTTAATTTGTCGCCGGATAATAGTGGTCTTTGCACCGCGGTCACGACGATTTGGCCCCTTCCCCATGCTTATTCTTGCTCCAGCATCGCATTGACCCATGCATCCAGATTGGCAAATGTGGGTTTAGAAGCCAGGTGAAGGAGTTTACGACCGGCATCTACAGCCAGCAGAGTCGGTTTACCGCCCGCCTGCGCCACCAACACGGTACGCACACATTCCAGCAGAGAGTGCTCTGCACGGGCCTGTTGTTCCATAGCGTTCGCCAGCGGATCCATCAGGCAGTAGCAGATGAATACCCCTAAAAAGGTCCCCACCAGCGCGGCGGCAACTTTCAGACCGATTAGTGCGATAGATCCATCGATAGACTGCATGGTGATGATAATCCCCAGCACCGCCGCACAAATACCAAAACCAGGCATCGCCTCTGCGGTACGCTGTAGTGAACGCGAGGGGGTTAACAGAGACTCTTCCGCCGTATCCAGCTCCTGATCAAGAATGCCTTCCAGTTCATGGGCATCAATTTTTCCCATAGCCATCAGGCGGAAGTTATCCGCAATAAATGTCACCAGGCGTTTTTGTGTCAGCACCAGCGGGTATTTTTGAAAGATGGTACTTTCTTCCGGCTGTTCTATATGCTGATCCAGCATACGCAGCCCACCGTTTTGTACCATTTCCAGCAGTTCATACAGGCACATCAGTAACTGGCGCTGAAACTCCGGCCCCATTTTCTTTTTACTGATCACCCCTTTAATTTGGTGGATGATCTCTTTAAGCACATGCATCGGGTTACCAATAATCATGGCCCCCAAACCCGCCCCGATAATAATGATAATTTCCGCCGGTTGCCAAATAGCAATTAACTGCCCACCAGCTTCAAAATAACCACCAAATACACAGCCTAAAATGACCAATAGACCAAAAATCTTTTGCATTACATCCTCCGCATCGCGATGCGTAATTGTTAATCTTGATATAAACAATCACGAATCTTCTGCGTGATTTTTTTATTCATTTGACAAATTCGGGCTTCCGTCAGCCCCAACACCAGCGCAATCTCTTTTAAATTCATATCGTGCTGGTAATACATTGAGAGCACGAGGCCCTCTTTTTCACTGAGTTGTCTCAGCGCATGGCTCAACATTTCCTGAGTAACAATTTGTTCCTCAAGCCCCCGCCCTTCGAGCGTGACAACTGACATGTCACCACTCAATAATTCATCCAGACTGGCCAGTGTTTCTGCACCTTCCAGCTGTTGGTATTCTTGATAATCTTCTGACGACAATCCCAACTGTGAGAGCTCTTCCCACCCAGGCTCGTGTCCGAGTTGTTTGCGCGCATCACGAATCAGATCTTTAATCTGATGGTATTTCTGTCGTAACTGGCGAGGACGCCAGTCGAGGCTGCGTAGTTCATCCAGAATTGCCCCACGTATGCGATGTACGGCATATCCGGCAAAGCCTTCATCAGGCATACCGTAGCGACGAATTGCATTCAGCAACCCCATCAGCGCCGTTTGCTCCATATCCTGCCTGTCGATAACGCAGGTACATTGCGGCGCAAGTTGCCGCACGACTTTGCGTACCAGTGGAAGATAAGCCTGTAAATAATGACTCTCTTCCTGTGGCGTGAGCACGGGTGTCGCATTAAAATCTTCTGATTCGTAAGCTTCCTGTATCATTTTATTTCCTGGCTTGCCGTTTATTGAAACACGACTTTTTTCACCAGAATATCCTTATACGGTGCAGCCATTTTTCGGGTTGTTAATTCTTTTTTCAACGTATTAGAAACCATCGTCCTGATTTCTGATATTTTTAAAGAACGAATCTCTTCATATTTCATATTTGAAAGCTTATCGACAGTAATACTCTGATATAACGGTTCTTCTTTCTTTATTTTTTCAGCATCTTTGTCTGTATTCACAACCATAACTAATTCAGCCACCATGTAATGATCTTCACCTTCACTGTCATGAAGAGTGACCACCGTTTCAGGTAAGGAGACAAAAATACTGCTGGTATCATCAAGGCTATTTTCTGCTTCTGCGGCAGGATGTGTCGTCGCAGCTGCGGTTCCCTTTGCCATAAAATGATAAATACCCCACGCGGCTCCCCCCGCAATACCCAGAGCCACGACGGAACTGATTACACACGCGATAACAATTTTCTTCATTTTGCTTTTACACTTTGATCAAAACGGATTCATTCCGTTGAAATTGAGGTTCGTCATTAAGGGTTAATGCCGACGTCACCTCATCCTGTTGATGACCTGACTGCTGTTGTTGCTGCCGCTGTTGCGATTGCCCTTCAGAGGAGACCTGCACATTCACTTCCATGAAGTTCTGCGCCGTCAGATGCTGACGTAAGTTCTCGCTAAATTGCTGCAACGAACGGCAGACATCACTCTGATTTGCGCCGATGTGAACCATCAGCTTTCCCGCATCCAGCTGTACGGCAATTTCCAGTTTGCCAAGTGATGGAGGGTCCAGACGAATGGTAGAAATTTGCTGCTGCTGACCTAATTGAAACTGAATCCGGTCTTTCAGCAGTGCCGTGAGTTTCTCCCCCAGTTCATCTGGCGACATTGCCACAGACTCAGAAATTTGCATCGGCGCCACGCTACGATCAGCAACAGCATTCGCCGGTTGATTCACCCGAGCGGACATATTGAGCAAGTTCTGGGCGGAGGTGGACTGACTCACATCACTGCTGCCACTTTTTTTTACCACCGCCATTGGGTGCGGAAGAGGAGCTTCCGCTGACTTCACTCGAGCAGTCATTTGCTGCGGGGAAGAGAGTGGCGGCTGTTCCGGAGAGATCGCACGTAAATCCTGGGCGGAAAACGTGCTCAGTTTTGCCTGCTGCTCAGGTGTTGCCTGCGGCATATCCTGGGTTAATGACGTCAACAACGCTTGCAGTTTAGGCGGAAGTGAGGAGAGATCTTTCACATTCTGCGCAACTGCTGCGGGTTTTTCCTGCTGCGCCATTGCGCTTGCCAGTTGCCGGACGAGCGCCCCTTCTGTATTTCCGGATTGCACCTGCGACAGCATTTTCAACACGTCACCATCAGGTGGTTTCTGTGCAGCAGCGGGAACCGCCGTCTGAGCTGGATGCGCCAGCAGCATAGCCAGTAATGCCTGCATTGCTGCTGGGTTAGTATCATCGTGATGACGCTCAGCAGCAGACGCCTGCTGCTGGTTAACTTTTGCACCGAGCAGACGTTCCGCCACAGCGTTAAACCCCGCCTGTGGTAAAGTAAATGCGCTGCCGCTCCCGGAAGGTTCCGGGGCCGAAATAGAGGCCTTTTCGGGCGCGGCCTCTGCCAGCGCACTGGCCAGAGCAGCTAATACAGGGTTCATGCCTTCTCCGAAATTAAATTAACCATTGAATACGCCATCATCCCCTCCTGATTTTGCTGATGTTTATCCATACGCGTTTTGAGCTCTCCCGCACGCCGCTCACGGCGCTCAATCAGCGCTGAAAATGCCGCACGCATGTGATTTTTCACTTCATGCAGCGCTGTGACGTCTTGTTCCCATGCTTCATATTCATGAAAGACGCTCATCACTTGCTTATGCAGCGCGGGCAATCGCCGCCAGCGATTTTTGTCCAGAGCTTCGTTCATCGCATCGACCAGGGCATAAAGCTGCTGTTGCTGTTGCTCTCTTTCCATCGCCCTATCCAAGTTTGGCCGACAGACCTTCCCAGCCTGTGCGCAGATTGGTCAGAATCAGGATCACTTCATCAATCTTTTCCAATGACATTTCACCGCTGGCTTCATACAGACGGTAGACGCAATGGTCATAAAGGCGGGACAAATTCACCACCAGTTCGCCACCTGTTTCAAACTCCAGCGAACTGGTTAAGGCGTTGAGAATATCGATGCATTTGTTGATGCTTTGCGCCTTCTTCTCGAAACGTTTGTTCTCGATGTGACTTTTAGCGCGCTCCAGTTCATCCATCAAACCGGAGAACAGCACCAGTACCAGCTCTAACGGTGAAGCGGCAGCCGTGCGGGCAGCAAGATCCATCTCTTTGTATTGCGAATAACCATCCTGCGTGTCGTACATGTTGACTCTCTATTCTTTTGCTAAACCAGTTGCTTACATAAACGCAGCCATACTCACTTTCATGGTGTACGTTTCAATCAGCGTATTGGTGTACTCTTCCAGGTAGCGGTCATAGTTGGTGTTATAGGTTTGAGTGAGCTGATCGCTTTCGTCCTGGATTTTGCCCTGCTGATCCTCAATATTATCCTCACGCATGGCGATAATACCGGTGCTGGAATCCAGGTAGCTTTCCATCAGGCTGTCCATCTGTGCGACCATGCTGTCGTCACCGACGAAGATAGAAGTCAGGCCATCCGGATTCTCTTCCATCGCTTCGTTAAACTTATCTGAGTCGACCTGTAAATGGCCGTCAGAATCCAGCGAAATGCCGTAATCCACGATCGACACACCGCCATAGTAAGCATGCGCTATGTCATCGAGTTGGCTCGTTAACGAACTGAGTCCTGCATCGCCCGCAAATACACCGGGATTTGAACCATTACCACCATTGCTGGTGAGTGAATTGACGGTATCGATAAGCGTGTTATAAGCATCTACAAAAGTTTGTACTTTTGCCTGCGAAGCGCTGGAGTCTTCCGCAATGGTAATAGTGGTAACATCACTGGGATCATCGGGATCGCTGGCTTCTGTGAAAGTCATGCTCACACCAGGGATCACATCATCAAAGGTATTGGTGCTGCTGGTTATGGTTTGCCCACTAGCTCCCCCCAGACAAATCACAGCATCTTGCGCTTTTGTCATCGCGGTGTCGGGGCTGGCAATGACGGTTCCATTCACGGTCGCCGTAAAGGCGCTATCCTCACCGGTACTGTCAGACGTCAGCATAATGGTTGTCTGACCGTCCGTTTTTACCAGCGCCGCCGAGACCCCAGGGTTATCATCGGAATTATTGATAGCATTCACCAGCCCGGTGGAATCGATCTTATTATCACCATCGCTATCAGCTGTAGAGAGATCGATCTCCATGGTGCTGCCATCTGCCATGGTCAGGTCAAACGTACCCGTTGCATCGTAGGTATTATCTGCCATCTGGAACGTTGACTGCTGCGCCTGAGCCAGTTGCTGAACATAAAACGAATACGTTCCCGCCTGCGCTTCTGAGTTCGCCGACACCGTTGCTGCATCATTATTTGTCGTCGCCGAAAAGGTCAGCGGACCGTCGGTATCACTGTTTAATGCATCAATGGCCGATTGAAAATCGGTTAAAGCCGTACTCAGCGAATCCAGCCCGCTACTTTCAGCGTCCAGTTGCGCCTGCTGTTGCATCAGGTTTGCACTTTGCGTGGCGATATCCGCATAGGCGGCAGCTTTCGCCATGGTTCTTGGGTTAATCATGAATAACTCCGTGCGACGTTATTGATACTTAAGCAAGAGGTGTGCCAATTTTACATTTCATTTAAAATCAACAAATTATTGAGCACGTGGAAATCAAATTTCCGCTGAGCGGGAAGCTTGCAGACCAACCCTCTGCCGCTGAAAGCACAACACCGCCAGTCGGCGGTGTTGTGATTGGCGCAATTTCACCACTGAACAGAATTACTGCAGCAGGCTGGACACCATGCTGGACATGCTGTTGGACTGCTTCAGCATGGTAATACCGGTTTGCATCAGCACCTGTTGTTGCGTCATGTTGGAGGCTTCCGTCGCGTAATCGGTATCCATAATGTTACCGATTGCCACTTCAGTGTTGTCCTGCATGCTGGTCAGGTTATTCGCAGTGTCGTTCAGACGGTTGATAGACGCACCCAACTTGGACTGAATTTTAGAAACGTCATCCATTGCAGTCTGAATGGTACCGATCATCGCGTTTGCAGAACCAGAAGTGGTCAGTTCAGTACCACCGGAAACACCCGTTGCACCCGACTGATCGGCACCGAAAGAGGTGCTGACAGCGGTCAGGTCAGTTACCAGAGTGTCCAGCTGGCTGGAGATATCCACAGTCATGGTGTCAGAAGATTCAGCACCAACCTGGAAGGTCACTGCGCTCTGGAACAGACCAGAAGCACCGGTGTTGCTGCCAGAAGCTGTACCAAACAGGTTAGTACCGCCGTAGGTGGTGTTCTGCAGCATGTCGGACATCTGCTGACCCAGTTCATCAAACTCATCCTGCATAGCCTGCATGTCGTCAGCGTTGTATGTTCCGTTCGCTGCTTGCGTGGACAAGTCTTTCATACGGCCGAGAACGTCGGTCATTTCATCAAACGTGCTATCTGCAGTTTGCAGCATTGCGGTTGCGTCCTGAATGTTGCTCAGCGCAACACCCATACCGCTTGACTGTGCAGTCAGACGGTTAGCAATTTGTTTGCCTGCGGCGTCATCTGCAGAAGAGTTAATACGGCTACCCGTCGCCAGGCGTTCCATAGAAGTAGACAGAGATGAACTACTTTTGTTGATTGCGTTAACAGCCGCCATTGATGCGGTATTGGTATTAATTGATAACATGGTACAGCTCCTTGGGAATAATCATCTTCGTTTCGATACCCTGTAAAAACGACCACCCGTTCAGAAAACTTAAAGCACCACATAAATTTTTTTTGCCGACATCATCATTAAGCATTCTGTGCTGTTGTTGTCAGCACTCAAAACCAAGACAAGCGCAAATTGAGCTTAAATAAAAAGATTATTAGTAATATCTCATTAAGCCATTACCCCTGATAACCAAAAATCGTTAACACCATGAAACCAATGAGATTAAACTCAAATCAGATCTTTTTATTTTACCAACCCTGCGCTTTTTTTTACATTTCGTTGCAAATGCAGTCTACTTTTATATTGTGAGTTTTTAGTGCTTTCGTTACATTCCAAGTCCATTTTTGGACTACGCAAAAAAACACTCTATACTTAAACTGTCACTTTCCAGCCAGTACGATATCTCTGTTTATCCAGAACTTTAATGCACTAATATTTAACGGTGTGGCATCAGGGATATAAAAATTCTTGCACAGGTAAACCAAACCATGAGTATTATAGTCAACAACTGGCGGATGGATCCTTCGCTTAATGCCCTGATCCATTGCGAGACAGGTGAAACGCGCCGTCTGGGCGAATACCATTTTATTCTTTTAGAAACATTAGCTAAAAATGCCGACTCTGTTTTATCTCGTTCATATTTAATGAGCGAAGTCTGGAAAAGTCGTATTGTGGGTGGGAATAGCCTTCCGACGGCTATTCATGCTTTACGTGTTGCGATTGATGATGATGGAAAACAACAAGAAATTATTAAGACCATCCCCAAAAAAGGCTATTTATTTAATAAAAGTTACCTTACCACCCTCAGTGATCAGACATTAATTAATGATGAAACCGAGGTCGCTGAAGAGAGCATACTGTCTCCCGCTTGCAGGACACCTGAGGAGGACAACGAGGCAGGCCATGAACAACTGGAAAACCATGATAAGTCATTACTTATCAATGAATCACCAGAAAAAAAAGAGAAAGAAAACATCACATCACGGCATCCCTATAGAGCCGTATTCATAACATTGCCTGTCATCGCTATCACTCTATTTTTATTTATTTTCATGTATTACTTTGAAGCTCCGTTCGCGACAAAACCTGTTGATGTACCACAGTTGATAAAAGAAAACACTGATAATGCCAATCAGATCTCGGTCTATCATCTTTACGATACTGATACCAAAAATAAAACGACATCTTTTTTTTCTCAACATCTTTTACCAGGAATGCAACTTATCAATCCGTTGTTGATCTCACATAATATGACAATGAATGTGTACTACAGAGAGTCTCTGAGTAAGTTTGTCCTTGATATTGTGCTTAGCAATCAATGCAATGACAGTTGGCAGCTGGTATTGAATTTTGATAACTGGCAGAACAAAGATAATGAAATGAATGCTATTATGTTTAAAGAAGTGGAGAAAATGTTAAATGAAATTCCTAAGTGCAAATAACTATTTTTCTTACATTGCGTTTACTTTTTTTTCGCTCGCTTCATTTATGGTACATGCACACATTGAAAACACTGTTGCCAGTAATTATAACCTTGCCACTGGGGAAAGTTCTCATTACGAACTCATCTTGAGCCCTCCTGGAAAAAACACAACCCTAACCTTCCTGCCAATCGGGGAAGGTAACAATACCCCCTCAATATTTAAGGTATCGGCATGTATTAATCGCTATTCTGGCACGGCTAAGCAGGGAGAATTTCATTTTAGCGGTGCAGAAACCGATCATACGGATCGCCGCCTGTCGAATTTAGGCGCCTTTGTTAACGAACATAATCTGCGTATGTGGTGGTTCCATTTAGATACGCAGCAAATTTTACTTTTTAATCAGGATGCTGGTGGCCTGCTTGTCTTGGATCCATCCTCGTTTATATCACAAGCAAAAGCATGTCAGTCTGACTAACGTAATAAACTCCGCACGGTCTGGCCAGAAAGTCTGGCCTGCCCGTTAACCGCTTGCGCTAACACCTGATAATTATGATTAGCGTGATCCAGTATTCCACCAAGTGACTCCGATGCTTTTACTGCGCTTTCTGCCTGTGGGAAGCGCGCCATACCATCAATCAATTGTCGGGCTTTCTCTTGCTGGGTCGCCATTTGCGCCCTCTGATCGCCAATGGCATCCAGGGCGTGTTGTATGGCATCTGGAGTACGGGAATTTCCTCGTGACAGGGTCTGCAACAATTCTTCTGCTCGCGAAGGATCGGCAAAGGTTTTCAACGGGGTAAACGTTGATGACTTTGCCTCCACATCGCGTGCGCTCAGCGTCTTTTCCAACTGAGGCCACTGTTTTTCTGTGGTGGAAAAGTTGAGCATGCCCTGCTGCTCGTGCATTTGCACTCCAACACGACGCAGCGCATGACTCATCATCATTTTATATTGGCCAGACTCGACATCGTCTCCGACCACCACCGCAGAAAGCTGAGTTTGCCGTCCATCGGAGACGCTGAACATCCGCGACTCCGAGGCATTTTTTTGCAGCATCCGCACCAGATCAGGCGATTGGAACGTCACTCGCGCTTCCCCCTGCAATACCGGGCGCAATTGACGATCGACCGCTCCACCGGAGAGCGACGATCGTTTTTCCAGCCACTGTGTAAGATCGGCCCCCTTCTGCTGCTGCGCCTGCCCGCCACGACGTGCCGCATGGCGATAATCCAGCAAATGCTGCTCCAGTTGGCCCAGATAGTGATCGGCCTGTTGCAGCGTAGTGAGCTGGTCGTTGAGCTGAACACTGTAACGCTGGGGCCGGGTAGTGATCAGTGGAGAGGCCGGGTAATCACTCGCCGTTGCGGGTAACTTTTGACGGACGGGAGCATTCTGAGCAACAGCATGCTGTTGAACGGAAGGATTGAGCGCTCCGTTAGCGGAGAGTGATGTTGTATTTAAACCGACCTGCATACTGTTCCTGAACCGTTGCTAATTGTTAAATCACACTAAAAAGGTTTAACTCACTCACTTTGGAGTAGGTTTTCAAGGTGGCTTCCATCGCCATTTCCAGCCCGGTAAATTCAATAGACGCGGGGCCGTAATCCAGATCGCTCAACTGGCTGATAAGCTGATCGTTAGAGGTGGAGATATCCGTCTGGGCATCACTCAACATGGTCATCGTATTCTGCGTTTCCCCCAACGAAGCGATTGACACATTGAGAGAATCAGAGGCGTCATCCACTGTATCGATGGCATTCTGAATATCGCTTTGCACTTGCGGATTGGAAGGGTCAACTGATGGATCCTGTAGCTCTTTCGACAGCGACGTGAGCGTGTTCAGTACATCAAGACTACTGCCAAAAAAATCACTGACTGCGACATTGGTATCAACCTCAACGCCATTGGAAACCGTGGTTTGACGATGATTGCTGTTGCCCTGATAGGTGTAGCTGTCAGTTACACCATCACCGTCATCATCCACTGCAACAATCGGCGGCTGATCGTTGACCGTACCGCCAAATACATAGTGGCCGTCTTCATCCTGATAATTTAATGCCGATACCATAGCCTCGGTCATAGACTGAATATCCTGGCCCAGACTGGCTAACGAATCAGCGGTATTAGTGCCGTTCGCCGCCTCCAGCAGATCGTCGCGTATCGCTAACAGATCGTTGTTAACCCCATCAAGAATCGACTCCTGCTGGCTCATACCCGACGATGCGGAATCAATATTACTCTGATATTGATCGAGAGCGGTTTGCTGGCGATTAAGCTGGGTGATACGGGTAGCGGCTATCGGATCATCAGACGGCAGCAAAATACTTTTCCCGGTCGCCATTTGCTCAACAACATGTGACAGTTGGCTGGAGAGATTATTAAAACTCTGCGTCATGGACACATAAGATTGTTGGGTAGAGACTCGCATAATAATAACCCTCCAGGTTAGCTACACATTTCCAGCACGGAATCGAAAATATCAGCACCCGTAGAGATCACTTTCAGGTTGGCCTCATAGATTTGCTGATAAGTAATAAGATTCACCGCTTCTTCATCCATACTGACGCCGCTGACGCTGCTCTGTTGGTTTTGTGCTTCAGAGTAAACGTTCGATGCTGCCGTCGCTTCCGTTTGAGTCTGCTGGCTGTAAATACCGATGTTGCTGATGATCGATGAGCAAGCTTCACCGACGGTCACGCTTCCCAGCCCCTCAATTTCCAGCGGTTCGGTGGAAATGTTGATCAACGCCTGCAGATTATCGCTATTGCCGCTTTCGTCCGGCGAACTGGAAAATGCCAGTTCATCGGCGGTGATATCCGGGTTAACCTCCAGTGGGCCATCGGCAGAGTTTTCATCATAAATAAACAGCGGCTCGCCGGGATTACCGTTCAGGTCATAGCCTTGTGCAAGCTGAGTATTCACCGCATTGGCAAATTGTTCCGCCATACTGTTGATAGTACCGCTCAGCGGCGTCAGCACTTCGTTCTGGTAATCAAACAGCGCACCTAAAGCGCCACCCGTATCGGAATTCATTGACGATGTCGTTCCGGCAAACGTCAGTGACATGCTCTGAGTGCCATCAGCATTGGTTTCCAATGCAATGGTTGAACTTTCTTGTCCGCTGACCAATGGCTGACCATTTTGCAACGTAACGTCGTAGTTCCCCTCATCATCAATATTGACCTGAACATCCATGATGCCGCTAAGCTGTTCAACCAATTGATCGCGGGCGTCGTACAGGGCAGATGCGTTATCACCGTTCGCTTCCGCCTCAGTGATCTGCTGGTTATAACTGGCAATGCCGCTGGTCAACGTATTCACCTGAGCAACATATGCCTGCTCCTGGCTGGCAATCTCACTACTTTGCGAGTCGATATAATCCAGAGTGTTATTCACACGCAGCGCCAGCGCACCAGACTCGCTGATCACCTGTTCACGTAAAGCAGAGTCATCCGGGCTGGTTGTCGCCTCGCTCAGCGCAGCAAAAAAATTATCAAATCCCGCGTTCAGGTTACTGTTGTCATCGCTAAGTACCGTTTCCAACTGGAGCAGGTATCCCTGTTGAGTGTCGTAGTAATGAAATTCGCTGGCAGAATACCAGACCTGATTCACCTGATACTGGTTCGACACCCGGCGAATACTGTCCACCTGCACACCATTACCGGCGCTGTTTGACGAGCCCGAGCTGGCGCCAATGGTACTGGTGACAGCAACCTGCCTGGTGTAACCATCCGTCAGCGCGTTGGCGGTGTTTTGCGCAGTGACGTTCAGCTCCACCTGCGCCGTAGATGCACCGCTGTAGCCAATATTAATCATATCCATCAAAGAATCCTTACCGGCCTGTCGCCCGGTCTGTCGTTAACAACCTTGCCGATAAAGAGCGGCGCAAAACCGCGGTTCTTAAGCCGCCGCCTGACCTTTATCCTTTGTGGTGGGGTGAGAGTTGCTTCACGATCATGGCCGCAATCCCAATCCCGTTATGTTGGGCCAGACTGTTGCTCAATTGGTCGTCATAAAAACCCTGCATCATACGCACCGAGTCGCTGTTAAACGGGTTATCTTTTGAATCAAAGATCTCATTGGTTTTACGCATCTCTTTCATCATGTTGCGTAAAAAAATCGCCTCAAACTGCTGAGCCGCTTTCTGCAAATCGTTATCTTTAATTTTGGGTCCCATTAACGCATCGCTACCGTCAACGCCCCCGCTGTGATTCACCTTGATGTCAGCCATCAGATCACCTCCAGGTCGGCATCCAGCGCACCAGCTTCATGCAGCGCCTGCAAAATAGACATAATGTCGTCCGGCGTTGCACCCAGGCTATTGAGAGCATTAACCAGTGTTTTCAGGCTGCTGGACTCCGGTAAGTTAATCACCCCAGGTCGGGCATGATTCACCGATATATTGCTCTGTGGAGTAACCGCAGTACGGCCACCTGCCAGGGCATTCGGCTGGCTAACATTGCTGCTTTCGTTGATAGAAACCGTCAGACTGCCGTGGGATACTGCCGCCGCATGCAGGGCGATCCCCTCTCCCATGACGACCGTGCCAGTACGCGAGTTAAACACCACGCGAGCACGGACTTTTTCGGCCAGTACCTGTACATCATCCAACTGGGACATAAAGGCAACGCGAGCACCTGGACTGGTTGGGGCACGAACGATAACGTTGGTCGAGCTTTGCGCAGTTGCAATACCGCCAAATGCCGCGTTGATCGCCCCCGCAATGTTATTAGCATCTTTAAAAGAGGGACGTTTCAGATTAAGCGTGATGGTATCGCCCATCTGGAAGTCGCTGGGTATTTCACGCTCCACTGATGCACCGTTCGGGATAAGTCCCGCCGTCGGCGTATTCACTGTAACGCTGGAGCCGCTGGCACCGGTCGCATTCATCCCGCCGACCACCACGCTCCCCTGCGCCAGGGCATAAACTTCTCCGTCAGCGCCATGTAGCTGGGTAAGCAACAATGTGCCACCGCGCAGGCTTTTGGCGTCGCCAATTGAAGAGACTGTGACATCAATGGTCTGCCCACGTGAGTACATTGGCGGCAGTGATGCACTGACGGCCACCGCCGCGACGTTTTTCACCTTTGGATCAATCTTGGACGGTAACTGAACACCGAACTGACGCAACATGTTGGTGATGGTCTGGTTTGTAAACTTGACCTGGTTTTTATCCCCGGTCCCATCCAGCCCAACAACCAGGCTGTAACCGATGAGTTGGTTTTCCCTGACACCCTGGACGTTGACCAGAGATTCCAGAGATTGCGCCTGCGTCGTACCAGACACAACAAGGCTGAGAGCGATCAAGACGCCACTTAACGCCTTCATCCAGCGCCCGCTTAGGTGTTGCATATCAAAATCCTGCATTAGATCGGGAAGAGAGGATGGTTAAACAGACGTGTCAGCCAGCCTGCCGCGTTGGCATCGCTCAACGCACCACGACCCGCGTACGAGATCCGCGCATCTGCAATACGTTGTGAAGAAACTGAGTTATCGTTCTGGATGTCATCGGCACGCACCAGCCCGCTCAGGCGAATATATTCATCCCCCTGGTTGAGGGTGAGCCATTTTTCGCCGCGAATTTCCAGAATGCCGTTCGGCTGTACAGAGTGCACAGATACTGTAATTTCACCGCGTAAGCTGTTCTGTTGTTGCGATGTCGCCGTACCATTGAAATCGCGATTGGCATCAATAGATCCCGACAGATTATCTTTGGTATGACCAAAAATAGTCGGCGCGCCGATATCGACGGTATTGTTCTTGCCGAAATTGGTTTTCGCCTGTTTGCTGGATTGGGTGGACTCTTCCAGCATAACGGTCAGGATGTCACCCACCCGATAGGCTCGGCGATCCGCCGTCAACGACCAGTTGTAACTTGTTTCGAACACGCCCCCTGCACGGCCATCAGCCGTCGGCTGTGCCTCCGTTTTCGGGGGGGCGAAGAATTCGTCATTCTTTTTGACCAGCATAGCCTGCGATTCACACCCGCTTAACAGGGGAAGCAGGACTATCAGCCAGAGATAATTTTTC
Organism: Citrobacter sp. S-77; assembly: GCF_963864895.1. Lineage (NCBI taxonomy): Bacteria > Pseudomonadati > Pseudomonadota > Gammaproteobacteria > Enterobacterales > Enterobacteriaceae > Citrobacter > Citrobacter sp. S-77. The sequence goes on along the minus strand of NZ_CAWLWU010000002.1, from coordinate 747,962 downwards.
ACGTTCTGTCTATTTCCGTTTTACATTCTCGTATTACAGCGTCTGGCTAATAAACTGCAGCATATCGTCTGCCGCAGAGACCATTTTGGCGTTCATCTCATAGGCACGTTGAACGGTGATCATCGCCACCATTTCGTTGACGATATCCACATTCGAGCCTTCCAGCGCACTGTCCTGCAAGGTCCCCAGGCCATCTTCTCCCGGGATACCTTCCGTCGGTTGACCACTGGCGGCGGTTTCCAGATACAGGTTGTCGCCTTCGGCTGAAAGGCCTGCCGGATTGGCGAAATTCACCAACGTCAGTTGCCCCAGTTCGGTCGGATCGCTATCGCCAGGAAGGATCGCCGTCACGGTACCATCTTCGCCAAATGCCACATTGGTCGCACCGGTTGGCACATCAATCTCTGGTTGCAGAGGTAGCCCCTCGGAGTTAGTTAACACCCCATCAGCATTAATCTGCATGTTGCCGTCACGGGTATAAGCGATATCCCCGTTAGCCTTTTGCACTTGCCAGAACCCCTGTCCCATGATCGCCACATTCATCGCATTATCAGTAGTTTCCACATTCCCTTCGGTGAAGGTTTTCTGCGTACCAACAATGCGTACACCGCTGCCGAACTGCATTCCGGTCGGCATGATGTTGTTTTGATCAAGCATTGCGCCCGGCGCTTCCTGAGTCTGATAAAACAGATCCTGGAACATAACGCGGTCGCGCTTAAAGCCCGTGGTGTTGACGTTGGCGATGTTGTTGGCAATCGCACTCATCTCAGCATCCTGCGCCGACAGGCCGGTTTTACTGATCCATAACGCTGCATTCATAAAACTTTATCCCTGATTAAGAGCCACGTAACAATCGGTTGCCCGAGTCACTCAGTTCCTCGGCGGTTTTCATCATCTTGATTTGCGCTTCAAACTGGCGGTTCATCGCAATGGAAGACATCATTTCGCTAACCGCAGACACGTTGCTGCTTTCCAGAAAACCACCGCTTACTTTGATGTTTTCATCACGCTGTGCCGGTACGCCGTCAGCCGTAACCAACATACCTTCGGTATTTTTCGCCAGATTACTGACCGGAATATCCACCAGCTTCAGACGATCAATATCCATTGTGGCAGTTACATCACCATCATCTGGTGTCACCGAGAGTGTGCCGTCGCTACCGAAAGAGGCGATCGCGTTCGGCGGCAGAATAATCGGACCGTTATCACCGAGGACGATATTGCCGTCGATCGTCAATTGCCCCTGGTCGTCCTGCTGAATATTGCCGTTACGGGTATAGACCTCATTTCCCGCCTTATCCTGCACGGCGATATAGCCACCGCCCTGAATAGAAACATCCAGCGGACGCTCTGTTTTTTCCGCAACGCCGATACTGTCATTGACGCCACTCGGGCTTTCCTTCGCCATAAAACGCGTATCGAAACCACCACCCTTCACTTTGTCATTACTCGCCATCGCCATATCCGCGCGAAAACCATTGGTGTTCACATTGGCGAGGTTATTGGCGCTAATCTGCTGTTCCAGCAGTGTCTGAGTGGCACCGCTCAGTGCGGTATATATCAACCGATCCATTTATGAGTGCCTTACATCGCCTGGAAGAGGGCCTGATCCAGCTGCGTACTGGTCGAGATCACTTTCGTGTTCGCCTGGTAGTTACGCTGGGCCGTCATCAGGTTAACCAGTTCATTGGTGATATCCACATTGGAGCTTTCAAGCATGCCGGAAGCGAGCGTGCCGCAGGTACCAGAGCCAGGGACGCCAATCAACGGCGTACCGGATTCACCGGTTTGCACCCAGGCAGTGCCGCTCACCGCTTGCAGCCCGCTATCATTCGGGAAGGTTGCCAGTACAACCTGGCCTTGTAACATACGTTCGCCGTTGCTGTAGGTGGCGTAAACTTTACCGTCGTCATCAACCTGAACGCCGTTTTGCGTTGCGGAGGCATAACCGGTCGCTGAGTTTGTAGTCACCGAGAAATCAGAACCGTACTGAGTACAATCTGAGTAATCGACAGTCATTGAAATTGGCGCGGCTTCATCGGTAGTAAAAGTGATCGTTTGTGGTGTAGTTGGAGAGACCAGCTTGCCGGTATTCGGATCGAACGTCAGCGTGGTGGGTGGTACGCCGTCCTGCTTCTCGCCATCAAAGGTATAATCAACTTCCCAGGTATTATCCGCCGTCTTGGTAAAGTACTGGCTGACCGAGTGTTCATTACCCAATGAGTCATACACGGTTGTGGTGTAGCTGTCGGTATAGGTATCGCTGTTGTTAGGATCAAAAGGTACAGCATCAACAGGTGGTGTCGCAGTTGCATCACCATCACGATCGATAACCTCATCACTGGCATTAAAGTTTGCCGTGAACGTCATACTGTCCGTTGCCTGTGCCGGAATATTGCCGGTTTTAATCTGAATATCAGTGACTGTACCGGTTTGCAGCGTACCGCTGTCATCAACCGGATAGCCCTGCAGATAATCACCGGTAGCGTTTACGATATAGCCGTTTTTATCGGTCACGAAAGACCCGGCACGCGTATAGGAAATGTTTCCTGCGCTATCGCATGTCACAAAAAAACCGTCGTTATTGATGGCCAGATCCAACGCGTTTCCGGTTGAAACCATGGAGCCCCCCGTCGAGATGCTTTGTGCAGAGCCGGCCACACTCACGCCCATCGCCTGCGTTCCCGCATACATGGCGGAAAACTGCGTGGTCATGGATTTGTACCCCACCGTTCCGGAGTTAGCGATGTTGTTACTGATCCCATCAAGTTGTTCGTTGACGGCATTCAGCCCCGTCGCTGCAATTTCATAACTCATTGTTTATTCCTGTTATTTAAACTTCATCAAAGCACGAGATTTTCGCTGCTACTGTCCGTCTGCTCTGGGGTAACATCATCGCTACCGTCATCCGGTGGCACTGGCGTAACATCATCGGTACCATCCGGTATACCGAACTGAGTGATCATGGTGAAAGGCACTTCACCGACACCATCAACATTGAGCACCGGTGTGCTTCCATCAAGCGGAATACGCACATCTTTAACCTCTCCGGAAACCTCGATAGGGACCTCTTCCTCCCCGGTATTGGTCACCACAGATACGCTGTAATCGCCGGGCGGGATCCCGTAATCAGCCGGATTAATATCGAAATCCACCTGTCCTGGTCCTGCAGAGGTTTCACCTTCCGGGATCAGCGAGACGGTGTAATCGTTGCCCGCTTCGTCGGTAAAATGCAGGTCAACATCGGTACAGGCATCATCCAGCGTGACACGCCCCTGAATCTCCTGATCGCTCACGTCCAGTGATGTGGTCTGCACCATGATGTTGTCACCCACCATATTCCCCAGCGCCATTACCTGAATGTTGCTCATCAGCACGGCATTGGTATTCGCCTGTACGCTCATCTCTTCCATCATCGCCACCTGTGCCATTGAGGAAAGCTGATCGATATAAGCGGTCGGATCGGTAGGGTTGGTTGGATCCTGGTTTTCAATTTCAGCCACGAATAATGTCAGGAACGTTTGCACACCTGACGGCTCCGTAGACGTTGTCGTCGTCGGGGTGTTGCTGGTACCACTGGTATCCGTTGTGCTAGTAGTGTTTGAGGAGCTGCTGTCCCCCAGATTGGTGCTTTGCGACGTCGCCCCCACGTTATTTTCTGCGACTGCTGTCTTCTCCTGAGAAGAAGACAGCGCCTGAGATTGGGCATACAAAGCCAGGCTATTCATTACACTTCTCCCAGTTTGAGTAAGCTTTGCTGCATACTTTTGACGTTATTCAGCACATCAACGTTGGTTTCAAAATCTCGGGATGCGGACATCATGTCAGCCATTTGTTCGACGACGTTGACATCCGGATACCAGACATAACCATCTCGATCCGCCATAGGATGATGAGGCTCATAGCGTTTCACCGCCCCACCGCTTTGCATGACGTCCTGCACCTGAACACTCGCACCATCAATAGCGTGATGGTTGTGCCCACCAATCAGGCTATTGTTGTAAACGGCAGCAAAGACGGGGCTTCTTGCTTTGTAGGCCTGCGCCTCGCTGCTGGCTGGAGACTCGGCATTTGCCATGTTACTGGCGACGGTATTCAGGCGAATGGTTTGCGCCGTCATCGCCGAACCCGAGATCTGATAAATATCAGTAAACGACATCGTTATTTCCCTTCAATGGCCTCTCTGACACCGCTAAGCTGCAGGTTCAGAAAGGTCAGACTGCTTTGATAATCCATACTATTTTGTGAAAACCGAGCCTGCTCGGTATTCAACTCCACGGTATTGCCATCCTCTGAGGGTTGCATCGGCACACGATATTTCACATCAACCTCTGGCATAACATTTGAGCGACTTGCCCGTTGCATCTCAGTGGAAAAATCAATATCTTTAGCCTTGAAATTTGGCGTATCGACATTCGCTAAATTCGCAGTCAGCAGCTCGGTCCTCTCAAGACGTAACTTCACTGCCTGCGGATGTACACCCAATGCCTGTTGAAAACTGATTCCCATTTCTCGCATCACTCCTGCATCAATATCGCTTCTTTAAGCAATATACATGCCAACTTTTAAGTGACTGATGAGAAATGGTTTTATGAAATTAACAATCAACCGAAGGAAGTGTTCTTTCCTCTTTTCCGTGGAAATTATGCTGGCCTTATTCTGTGCCTTACCTGCATATGCCGCTGTCCATCCCGTTCAACACAGCGCCCGGGAACAAATCAACGCGCAGGTTCTCAATGCCGCAAGCCATGAAATTGAAGCCCTGGCGCAAAAGCAGCAGTGGCATGACTATCGCTACACCTTCAATATCTATATCCCCTCCGTGGTAAGCACCAGCGCGCTATGCGCTACAGCTCCGAAAGCCACTTTCACCTCTTCCCCGGAGGCGGTCCTGACACGAATGAATTTTTCAGTCGCCTGCCCAGGAAGTGCTGGCTGGCAAGTTAACGTGGCAGTACGCCCTGATGTATTTGTGCCTGTGGTGATGCCTAAGTCGCTGATTGTGCGGGATACGGTGCTGACCACCGATGTCCTGCAGCTCAAAAAATTCAATATCAGCGGCCAACGAGAAGGACTGATGATGAATGTTGAGGAGGCTATCGGGCTGACCAGCAAGCGCACCTTACAGCCAGGAAAACCCCTTACCCGTGCGGCGCTGGTCTCTCCCGTACTGGTCAAACGAGATCAACCGGTGATGATTGTGTCGCACATGGAAGGGATCACCGCGTCTATGCCCGGTGTTGCAATGAAAAATGGCCATAAAGGGGATGTGATAAAAATTCGCAATAGCAGCAGCCAGCGGGTGATTAGCGGCGTGGTAGAGGATACGGGTGTTGTCACCACGCTAACGGCGGAACAATAAGAGATTTTTTGTGATGGGATTAAAGTTTTCCCCCCAGCAGTCGCTTTTATCCGATAACAGATACACAACCACACGGAACATGCTCGAGGTTGATATGAAAATTACACCTACTCTGCCTGGTAATCGCCCGACATCTGCGACCGGAACGGACCGCTCAGACAAGAACGCTGCGCAAGCTACGGCAACCAGCGCAACAATGCTTTCTGCCGACGACATTACTCAGGCGGGTTTACAAACCGCACAGCAAACGCTGAGCAGTGATGCGCAAAATGACGTTGATTACGACAAAGTCGCGCAAATGCAGGCCATGCTGGCATCGGGTGACCTGCAGGTTGACAGCGATCAACTGGCTGGCGATATGCTCAGCTTTTTTCAGAAATAAGAGGCGGAAAGAGTGAGCACCAGGCTACAGCAGGTCAAAACCCTGCTTCAGGGCATTCGTGAAGATGAAATGCTGTATGACACACTTCGGGCCCAGCTTGAACAGCAGCGTCTGTGCATGATTCGTCGCGCCAGTGAAGAGTTATTGACCGTCAATGACACCATTCAACAGCACTATGAACGGCTGAAAAACAGCAGTCAGCAACGCCGCTCAATCCTGCAACAGCTGGGGGTAAGCGTCAATCGCGCGGGGCTGGAGCAGGTTTTCAACTGGTTACCTGTACCACAAAAAAGCGCCGCGCACAGCTGGTGGCAAAATCTTGAGCAGAAAGCAGAACGCTGCAAAACCTACAATGAAAAAAACGGCGAACTGCTGATCCGACAATATGAATTTATTCAGTCATTTTTAGGTACTGAAGCAGATTTTATTTACCACCGTTAACGTGTTCCGCCTTCCGTTTCGCGGAAGTCTTTTTTCCTCTGTGCAAATAACTCGTTGATATTTACCCATATAAAATTCAGGCATGCAATTTGCATTACGTTAGCCAGATTTGTCTATTGGGGTTACTGAGAACACGTTATGAGTAAGATTGAAAGTTACGAACCTGACTTTGTCCGGTCGTTTTTATCCCACAATCCAGATTCTCCTTTGCACACCAGAATAGTGCGCAAAAATGAAATTCGACACAGCCTGCTACTGACAGACATTGCCAGCAGCAAAGCAGCGCTGGGCGAACCCCATGCTTTTACTTTACATGTTTCCTGTTGCGACAGAGAACCGGAAAGCCGCGCACTCTCTCCGCGTGACCAGGTACTGAATCAGGCCGCGCTGGATACCGTAACCCTGGCAGGATTACCGCCAGAGCTGAGGCTCTACGCGCTGGGAATTATACTTTCTTACTCGGAGAAATTGCCCGGCGACACTCCTGATGTCTTACGTCAACTCGCCTCTTTGCCGCAGGCTCTGGCAGGACATGCTGAGGATGGAAAATTACAGGAACAGTTTGCTCAGTTGCCTGCCGTACTTGCACTTCAGTGCCAGTTACTGACTCGCATGGGAGGATTCGACTTTGACTGGCAAATACTGCCGGACAGCTCCCGCAAAATCAGTCTCCCTTTACAGGTCAGCTTACTCATGCTGCAGGACGCCAACAGTGAAGCGCTGTTGCAACAGCAATTACAGGGTCAGTGGCAGAAAACCTATGAGCAGTGCTTTGCACAGGCTCCGTGGATTTTGAATAACTATCTGATTTACCGACTGTATCACGATGTATTTCCGCAACATGACAGCGAAGACGTCAGCCAGCGTTATTTCGAACTGGTGACCGATTTCTACCTGCTTCGTACTTTGTTCAGCCTTTGGACGCTCGACAGTTCAGCATTGACGGACGACGATATTTTCGCGCTGTTCGCCCTGTATGAACGCTGGCGACTTAGTGAAGATGCCGTATTCGCACGTCAGCAATTAGCCAATCAGTTGCCAGCTGATCACTTGCTCTCAGCATTCTCACTGCTTTTTTGTTAGTGCCTGTTGGCCGGGCGAAATCCCGGTCCTTTTTCGATCCGCGAAATGCAAACCATCATGCCCAATACCGCTAAAACTCGCACCACGCTGCCTGACATCGTTAAAACGTTAGAAACTGGTCGTGAAAAACCGTTTGTTAGCGTCGTGACCCCAACCTGGAATCGTGCCGCTTTTCTACCGTATTTACTTTACATGTATCGCTACCAGGACTACCCCGCGGACCGCAGAGAACTGGTTATCCTTGATGATTCAGCGCAAAACCATTTATCGATTATTGAGCAACTCACACAAGGGCATCCTGAAAAATACAATATTCGCTATATCCACCACCCGGAAAAACTGGATCTGGGGAAAAAGCGTAATATGCTCAACGCGCTGGCAAAAGGTGAATATATTCTCTGCATGGATGACGATGATTATTATCCGGCAGATAAGATCTCTTACACCATTGCGATGATGCAACGTCACCGGGCATTAATATCCGGCTCGGACCAGATCCCAATCTGGTACAGCCACATAAATCGGATTTTCAAAACCCGCAGCTTCGGCCCGCAAAATATTCTCAACGGCACCTTTTGCTATCACCGTAATTATTTGAAAAAGCACCGTTATGATGACGCATGTAACTTAGGCGAAGAGGAAGGATTTACCAATAAATTTACGGCGAATCCACTGCAATTGCCCGGGGAACGCACCATCCTTTGCGTCTCACACAGCCAGAATACCTTTGACAAAGACTTTGTCCTGGGCTCCAGCCAGTCCACAGGGGCCAGCCTTGACGAGTACATTCCCGACCCCATGCTCAAAACATGGTATTTGAGTCTGCATAACGCAACGCATAATCAACCTATCCAATGGAGCGGTATTGATCAGGCGGTGATCGTCAATTTAGATAAACGTCCGGATCGTCTGGCGCTTATTCAGCAGGAGCTGGCGCAACTGAATTTTCCAGCCAGTAAAATAACCCGCCTGACGGCATGTGATGAAAAAAATGGTCAATGGGGTCGCCGCCAGTCCCATTTACAGGCGCTTAAACTGGCGCAGCAGCAAGGCTGGAAAAACTATCTGTTGCTGGAAGATGACACCGTCATCCTGAAGCAGGAAAAACACATCCAGGTGCTAAATACCCTACTCGCAGCCCTGCCAAAATTACCGTGGGAAGTGATCCTACTTGGCGGGGAAATTAAGCGTGGGAATGTCCTTAAAAGTCTCAGCGGTATAATCCATGCACGTGACTGCAATAAAGTTTGCGCCTATCTGGTGAATAGCCATTATTACAACGAACTGGCTCAGCAAATGGAACGCGACCGCTCAGACGCGCCTGAGGAGCAATGGCAGTCGTTACTGCGTGAAGGAAAATGGCTGGCCTGTTATCCAAGCATTAGCTATCAACGTGCAGGTTACAGCGATATTGAGAATAAAGAAACTGACAATATTGGTTTTTATTTCAATAAAATCAATCAAATGCCAGCTGACACGAATAAGAAAAACCAAACACTCGCCAATAACGTAGGCGAAACGATCGGTTTCTTTATGGAAACAGCCTTCCACTACCAAATTTATCGCCCCATTATTGCTTCGCTTCAGTCACAAGGACAGCGCTGTGCGTTGTTAGTTAACGATCGCGTAGCAAAACCGCTGCGAGACGAGATGCTGAATTTACTTAAAACCATCAGCCATTCAGATCTTGGCGGAAATTTGCTCTCCCACGTTCTGGCGCAAGGACAGCGCTATAAATGTCTGGTAAGCCCTTACTATATTGCAGAGCTGGATGGTCTGGCCGGCATACATATTCGCGCCATTCATGGGCTCGCAAACGCACAATGGAACCATGCATGGTGGAACACGTTTTACCAGCAGATACTTTGTTATGCATCTTACAGTCAACGCGCGTTGGATATTAATGGCAGCGCCAAAATCGTAGGCAATCCACGCTTTGATGACTGGCATACGAAAAGTGAAACAGCCACTCTACCGTCAGCACTTAAACTCGATCCTAAAAAAATGACAATTTTGTATGCACCAGCATATGGTGCATCCAGTTCAGTTCCTCACTGGGCGGAAAAGCTGTCGCGTCTGGGACATGACTACAACCTCTTGTTACTGACCCAACACAGAGTTCCTTATGGAAGTGATGGAGAAAAATGGCTGGCTCTCTGTAATCGCTGCTTTAAAAAGCAGATTGCTGCACATGATCATATTCTTCCAGCATTAGAACTGGCTGACTATATTCTCACTGACAGTGATGAATATGTATTTGATGCTTTCCATCTCAATAAACGTGTTATTCGGCTTGATGAGTCTGGGGCAGAAAAGCCAACAGATAACCGAAATATGGCAACAGACATTCATAAAATAGCACCTGTTGCCAATGATATGAATGAATTAAGACTATTTCTTTCCAATGTTTACGACTGGTCGGCACAACAAATAGCAGTCGACAATATTCGCCATCAGTATTGCGATGCTTTTATGGATGGCAACGCAGGGGAAAGAGCGGCATCAGCTATCGTTGAAGCGATAACACAGAGTGAAACAATAAAAGAGAATTTATTATTAGCGAGTCTGCAAGAAAAGCTGTTCTCTAAAAACATATTGCTCACAGAAAAATAGATTCATATTTGCAAGATAGATTGCCAGTAAAACTGGCAAAAAAATTCAAACACCCCCAGGTTTTACAGAATTAGAACACTGTAAAATCAGGGCGGTAGCGTGCCTGAAATTAATAAAAGCGTGCCAACCATTTTTTGCGGCATACATCTTGTTACTCTTTGGCATCGTTCTAAATTAATCGATACATTACAACAAATTATTTTCGATCTGCAGGTTTACAATGACTACTGTTTCACAATTAATAGGCAGAGAATATAACATATTTTCTGATGACATCAGCGCACGTCAAAATGAACTACAACAAATAATATCTGGCTCCAGTTTTCTCGTTCTCGGTGGCGCGGGTTCTATCGGTCAGGCTGTAGTCAAAGAGATCATAAAACGTCAGCCAAGAAAATTACACGTCGTCGATATCAGCGAAAATAACATGGTCGAACTGGTTCGCGATATCAGAAGCTCATATGGCTATATCAAGGGTGATTTTCAGACATTTGCGCTGGATATTGGATCTCTCGAATATCATGCTTTTATCAACGCGGATGGTGAATATGATTACATTCTCAACCTTTCGGCACTCAAACATGTCCGCAGTGAGAAAGATCCCTTCACTTTGATGCGTATGGTTGAAGTAAATATACTTAATACGCAAAAAACAATTCAACATGCTATCGCAGCGAAAGCGAAAAAATTCTTCTGCGTTTCTACAGATAAGGCAGCCAATCCAGTCAATATGATGGGGGCTTCGAAACGCATAATGGAAATGTTTTTGATGCGCCAAAGTGAACATATCGAGATCTCAACAGCCCGTTTTGCCAACGTCGCATTTTCTGACGGCTCGCTGTTACATGGCTTTCAGCAAAGAATAAACAAACGCCAACCTATTGTAGCGCCTAATGATATAAAACGTTATTTCGTGACTCCGCAAGAATCAGGTGAACTTTGTCTACTGTCTTGCATTTTCGGAGAAAATCGGGATATTTTTTTCCCAAAACTGGATGAAGAACAACATTTGATATCATTTTCAGATATTGCTGTGCGTTATCTGGAACAGCAAGGATATACACCCTGGCTGTGCGAGTCCGAAGATGAAGCCCGCACACTGGCTAACTCCCTGCCGATAAAGGGAAAGTGGCCATGTCTGTTTACTTCCAGCGACACCACCGGTGAAAAAGATTTTGAGGAATTTTATACAGCGAATGAAAAAATAGATCTGACTCATTTTTTGAAAATTGGCATCATTAAAAATGAGTTAAATTACAACCATGAATTATTACAGCACTTTGAATATCAAATTCACAAATTGCGTAGCACTCTTCACTGGAACAAAGAAGATATCATTAAATTATTTATGACAATGCTCCCTGATTTTAAACATAAAGAAACCGGGAAATACCTTGATAGTAAAATGTAATAAAGGTGCGCTGTATGAATACCCTATCCGTTGTCGAATTCATCCGTGATATATATAGATCCAACGATTTCATTCCATTACATGCACCATCTTTTGATGGCAATGAAAAACGCTATGTCCTTGATACACTGACCAATACTTTCGTCTCCAGCGTTGGTAAATATGTTGATGATTTTGAGAGTAAAATACAAAACGTTACGGGAGCTTCACGCGCCGTCGCAACAGTAAATGGTACGACAGCGCTCAGTACTGCCCTCTATCTTGCAGGTGTGAAGCCGGATGATCTTGTCATCACCCAGGCACTGACTTTTGTTGCGACCTGCAATGCGCTTTATCACCTTGGTGCAAAACCTGTTTTTATCGATATCTCCAGCACCAGTTTGGGACTTTGCCCCACTGCCATGGAGAACTGGCTAGCAGAAAATGCAGAGCTTGTTGAGAACGTTTGCATGCACAAGAAAACGCGCCAGGTTATTCGGGCAGCAGTCCCTATGCATACTTTCGGTCATCCTGTAGAAATAGATGAGATTATCTCGGTGTGCAACAAATGGCATATTACATTAATTGAAGATGCCGCTGAAAGCCTGGGCTCGTTTTATAAAAATGCCCATACCGGGACATTTGGCAAATATGGAATTTTAAGCTTCAACGGAAACAAAATCATCACTACTGGTGGCGGCGGTATGGTGCTGTGTAACTCTGTCGAGGCTGGCATCAAGGCAAAACATATTACCACGACGGCAAAAGTCCCTCACCCCTATGAATTCTATCATGATGAGCCCGGATTCAATTACCGTATGCCCAACCTCAATGCTGCTCTGGGTTGTGGTCAAATAGAAATGCTGGAGGTTTTTCTTCAACAAAAGAGAATCCTCGCAAAAAATTATTCTGATTTTTTTGCCGGTTCCCGGTTTAAATTCGTTGAGGAACCTGTATATGCGCGTTCGAATTATTGGCTTAATTCTATTATCTGCGAGAATAAAGATGAGCAGGATGCTTTTCTTTCCCAAATGAATAATTCGAAGATTATGGTTCGTCCGGTATGGAAACTGATGCATCGATTACCCATGTTCGCGCAAGCTATGCGCGATGAATTAAAACAATCAATCTATATTGAAGAGCGCCTGGTAAACTTACCGAGTTCTGCATCCCATTTATTATCATGACCACAAAGAAAATGAAAATCGCGGTCTTTACCGGTACGCGTGCAGAATATGGGTTGCTGTATTGGCTGATGAAAGATATCCAGGATGCCCCCGATCTTCAGCTCCAGTTACTGGTCAGCGGGATGCACCTTTCACCAGAATTTGGCCTGACCTGGCAGCAAATAGAGCAAGATGGTTTCAGGATTGATGAGAAAATCGAAATCCTGCTCTCCTCAGATTCGGCCGTCGGGGTAGCCAAAAGCGTGGGGTTAGGCATTTTGGGATTTTCTGATGCCTTAATACGGTTACAACCTGATGTATTACTGCTGTTAGGCGACAGATTTGAAGCACTTGCCGCCGCGCAAACGGCGATGTTCCTGCGTATTCCAGTTATGCACCTCCATGGCGGGGAAATAACGGAAGGAGCGTACGATGATGCCATCCGTCATGCCATCACCAAACTGAGTTATCTTCACGGCGTATCGACTGAAGAACATCGCCGTAGGGTTATTCAGTTAGGCGAAGAGCCGTCCAGAGTCGTAAATGTGGGGGCAGTCGGTCTTGACCATCTCAACAGAAGGACGTTTCTGACAGTAGAAGAACTGGCTTGCTCACTTAATTTCCCATTACAGCGTCCCTTCTTTCTTGTGACTTATCACTCCGTCACATTAGGGTATGAACCGCCGGAAGAAAGCTTCAACATATTATTAGCTGCGCTGGATGCATTTCCAGAATATCAGGTTATTTTGACCTGGCCTAATGCCGACGATGGAGGCAGAAAAATTATTTCTCTGATAGAAAAATATGCTCAGAGAGATCGAGAGAGAATCTTGGCAATTCCTTCTCTTGGGCAACATCGTTATCTCAGCGCCGTCAAAAACGCGGCTGTTGTCATCGGGAATTCTTCCAGTGGCATTATTGAAGCCCCTGCATTTAATACACCCACAGTAAATATTGGTGAACGACAGCGAGGCCGAATAGCAGCCAAAAGCGTACTCAATAGTGCTGTCACGAAAGAAGAGATTACTCAAACAATTAAACAAGCTATTCATCATGCGTACACATCTCCAGGTGAAACCATTGTTAATCCCTATGGCAAAGGAAATGCCAGTGAAAAAATCCTGGCAATGATTAGAACAACTCCATTTTGCCAGCAAAAAATATTTTATAATTTGAAGTGAATTGATATGACATTAATTATTGCTGAAGCCGGTGTTAATCATAACGGCGATGAAAAGCTTGCTTTTGAACTTGTTGATGCTGCGTATAAAGCAGGCGCAGATATTATAAAATTTCAGACATTTAAAGCCAAAAACCTTGTTACCGGGCATGCCCAGCAAGCAGCGTATCAGATCGTCAATACGCAAAAGCGGGAATCACAACTCGAAATGTTAAGCCGGCTTGAGCTCTCCTGGGAGACACATCATGCACTGGTTAATTACTGCAATTCATTGGGTATCGAGTTTCTTTCTACGGCATTCGACTCTGAAAGTCTCCATTTCCTTGTAAGCGAACTGGGGTTAAAACGCTTAAAATTACCATCGGGCGAGTTAACAAATGCGCCATTAGTCCTGGAGTATGCCAGAACTGGCTGTGACATTATTATCTCTACAGGAATGGCTTCATTAGCTGAAATTGAGGCTGCGCTGGCAGTGGTCGCTTTCGGCTATACCACGTCAGAAGATACAGTCCCATGTGCAACTGCCTTTGAACAGGCTTACATTTCAAGTGCAGGCCAAAAAGCACTAAAGCAAAAAGTTACCCTACTTCATTGTACGACAGAATACCCGGCGCCGATAAACGAAATTAATTTACGTGTTATCGATACATTACATTCAGCATTCGATCTTCCCGTAGGTTACTCGGACCATAGCGAAGGAATATTTGTCCCTGTTGCCGCAGTTGCCAGAAGAGCTACCGTCATTGAAAAACATTTTACCCTCGACAAGAATATGACAGGTCCGGATCACAAAGCCTCTCTCGAACCCACTGAATTAACTGAAATGGTCAAAGCTATTCGCCAGGTTGAACAGGCTCTGGGGCATAAAATTAAAGCAGCCACCACCTCTGAAATTAAAAATAAAGATATTGTCAGGAAAAGCTTAGTGGCTGCCAGAGATATTAATACTGGTGAGCAATTTACCGAAGAAAACGTTGTTATTAAGAGGCCGGGGAACGGTATGTCACCGTATTTATATTGGAGTGTTATCGGTAAAAGATCAACTCAGAGCTATCACTCCGGAGATCTTATCATTGAATAAATCATCACAAAAAATAGTTATGCTGGGTGCTGGTGGACACGCATCTGTCTTGTTCGACATACTGTGCAACAATAACGAAACCGTGCATCTTATCGTGACCAGTAGAGTCCAAAAAACACGATCTTTATTCAATGGCATAAGCATAATTGACGACAATTCGTTTATAAAAAAATATAGCCCTGAAGAGGTTATATTAGTTAACGGTATCGGTATGCTGCCTCACTCTGCGCTCAGAGAAAACATTTATACTGATTATACGAAACAAGGGTATCAATTCAAAAATATCATTTCCGAGCAATCAATAGTATCACCATTCGCCTTATTGGACGCTGGTGTTCAAATTCTCCCCGGTACAATAATTCAAGCAGGAGCTCATATCGGCGAAAACTGCATTATCAATACACGCGCAGTTATTGAACATGACTGTACTATTGGTCCACATAACCACATAGCCCCCGGAGCGGTTCTCTGTGGCGCAGTAGTCACCGGGAAAAGGACCTTCATAGGTGCTGGATCAACTGTCATACAAAATATAAAAATCGGAGATGATGTTATTATTGGAGCAGGCACAATCATAACAAATGATGTTACGGCTAAATATATAGTACACCCCCAACACCAAAACCATTTTAGACATCGCCCACTTTAAGGTATCCCACATGAAAAAAAACTGGGGAAAAATAGTTCTGTCGTCAGAACATTCCGTATTAGATGCGCTCTCGGTAATAAATGACGGTGCACTTAGAATATGTTTAGTTGTTGATACAGATGATAAACTTTTAGGCGTAATTACCGATGGTGATATTCGCCGGGCGATATTAAAAGACATATCGCTCCATGAAAAAACTTCATCTATTATGAATCGTCAACCCATTACCGTATCCAGTAATACTTCTCATAAACAGCGTCGAAAAATAATGCAAGCGCAAAGTATTCTGGCATTACCCATAGTAGACGCTGAGAATAAAATTCTCGGACTAGAAACCTGGGAAAAAGAAATATCCACCCCCGCATATGAGAATCCTGTATTCATCATGGCCGGAGGGTTAGGGACACGGCTAAGACCGCTAACTAATGATTGTCCAAAGCCAATGCTAAAAGTGGGAGATAAACCTATCCTTGAAATATTGTTGACACAATTTATTAAATCTGGGTTTAAAAACATTTATATATCCACATACTACATGGCGGAAAAAATCATCAGCTATTTCGGCGATGGTTCAGACTGGGGGGCAAATATACAGTATGTTCATGAAGATAGTCCTCTGGGTACCGGCGGTGCATTAGGTCTGTTACCTGATAACATACAAAAACTACCCTTGATTATGATCAATGGTGATGTATTAACAGATACTGATTTTATACGTCTTCTTGAATTCCATCTGGAAAACAACCCTATAGCCACAATGTGTGTCCGACAGTACGAATACCAGATTCCTTACGGAGTTATCAACAGTAGTGGAAATCGGATTGTAGATATAAAAGAAAAGCCAGTACATCACTACTTCGTTAATGCCGGTATTTATGTCATTAGCCCAGAATTATTTCTACAGGTTCCCAAACACGAAAGAATTGATATGCCTTCGTTACTTGACCAGCAAATATCTGAATCTCATGACGTACTCATGTATCCATTACACGAATATTGGCTGGATATTGGACGCATGGACGACTTCCATAAAGCACAACATGACGTCAAGGAATTAGTATGAGAGCACTGAATGTAGCTATCATCCCCGCCAGAGCAGGCAGTAAACGCTTACCCGGTAAAAATATAAAATTACTCGCAGGGAAACCATTGATTGTCTGGACAATCGAAGCCGCGATAACCAGTAATTTGTTTGATGTCATATTAGTGACTACGGATTCTGAAGAAATAGCCAACATCGCACGCGCCGCGGGTGCCAGCGTCCCTTTCTTAAGGCCCAGCGAACTCTCAACAGACACATCTTCTACCAATGAGGTCATCAGCCATGCTGTCGACTGGATTGAGCAAAATGTGGGGACAGTGTCATGTGTAACGTTACTACAGCCTACATCACCTTTACGTACTGCAGATGACATTGCGCAGGCGATGAACATGTATGATACGAAACAAGCATCAGCGATCGTTTCTGTTTGCCAGACAGAGCATCCAATTCAATTTTGTAATACGCTCCCGATAGATTTATCAATGGCCGGATTTATTAAGACTCAAGATAACAAACGTTCGCAGGAACTTGAACCATCCTGGAGATTGAATGGCGCAATCTATATTTTCGATCGAAAATACGTCAGTAATCTAACTAATCTGTATGAGCAAAACACATTTGCTTATATCATGAAAAGAGAAAACTCTATCGATATAGATCAGGAATTAGATTTTATATTGGCAGAGATAATTTTATCTAAACCATCCTGATTTTTATATGTAGAACACTCCCGCTCAACAATCAAACCAGACTGTATCAACTCTCCGCAGAATAGTATTCTGTTCGGGGGCACCGCTGTGCTCCCCACGTCACAGAATGCTACATTAAAATATCGCCCACTCTAATCACAAATATATAACCTTATCCATCTCAAATGCGTTATATTTATTGGCAATATCACAAAATATTTTATTATCCATTTCAGCCTCACTACCTTTGAGAATAACGAATTCAACATTGATATCTTTCATGCAAAAAAAAGTTGAGCTAAACTCCCCGCCTACATTATGCGGAAGTAAATTAAAGGAGCTTAAAAACTCAATTGGGATTTCATCAGGGACACAAAGGACATCATTACCTATCGCCTGACTGATTTCATGATTTAGTTTTTTATTCTCTGGATGTCCTTTGAATATAACTTTCGCAGAATCTGGAATTTTCCCATCAGTTTTTAGTTGTTGGATTAATGCAATAAGTCGTTGGTGATAAGTCATCGCCTTCACAGGATCCAGACAATAACTTGTGACAAACATCAAGGCATTAGGATCCTTATTAAGCTGTTCCAGTTTGTGATATAACGCCATGGGGAAGTTGACCAGTTTAAGTAACAGTTGTTGCTCTTCTGGCGTAATAATTTTTTGGAGATTAAAATTAGTATATATTACGTGCCGTTCTATTTTATTATAAAATGCATTAGTGTGGTTTTTTTTACGTGAACTAATAAAGTAATATTGAGTATCAACCAAATAGTGCCAGATATAGTTATCAATTATATTCCAGGTATACTCTTTACTTTCTGTTGCTTTCAGCACTGCCAGTAATTGTTTTTTTCGCTGCTGCATCAGATGATCAAAAGCTACTGAGTCAAGCGACTCAATAGCGTCGCGTTCAATTAATGAACCTGAACCATCATCATAAAGATGCAACTTAATGTTATCAAGCGAGAAAAATGGCGCAAGCAACTTCATCATCGGAAAAAGAATGTCTCGCTCACGATGTATATTCGTATGGACTTCAACTCGTGAAGGTTGTACGCCTTTGATAAAGTTAGCCATTGCGGTTAACTTTTCATTCAGACCAATATTAACATTATCAATAAAAACAGTATTTTTCTTATTGGTGTAATTTGTATTAACTTTAAGTCTTTGAAAAGCAATGATATTAACAACATTATCATTCTTATAACTTCTGATATAGTTCAAAAGTTGCTGAGTCAGCGGAAGTGATGCCGGCTCGATATAAAGCTTGACCGTTTTCATTGAATACTCTAAATATAATCAGGTAATTGATCGATAAATTTCTTTGAATCTAAAAATCGATTTATCTCTCGGTAAAAATCGTTCACTTTATACTTTTCAATACAAGAGTAAGTCTTATTATTTGGGCACCACGCATCAAATGTGCCACGAGTATCAAGTGGGTAATATTTTGCACAATGGACATACTGGCAGGACAAATTTATAGCCAGTGCATTCCAGCCCAGGATACCGTGCCGATATGGCAAGCGGTATTTACCCGGAACCACAGAATAGAGCCCACAGATAGCAATATCAGTTGCCGCAGCTAAAGCAACAGGCCCAGAGTCACAGGCAACAAGCAGCGACGATCTTGACATCAAGTAGACAGTTTCACCCATAGTAAATTTATCAATTGCATTGAATACCCTGCTACTACCAATCTCTACCGTTTTTTTATGGGTGTAGAAATTATTATTAGCGCCAATCAAAACAACAGACCAACCATCATTCAGGAACAACTCTATTAAGGCTTCCCATGAAGCTTTTGGCCACGTTCTGTTTGGAACGCCTTCATTTGGATGAATCAGTACAACTTTACTGGTGAGATTGTTACTCTCAATAAAGCCATCAACTTTTTTCTTATCTATATCATCTAGTGACAAGACAATTTCTTTTCGGGCATTGCTGATATTTTTCTTGTTATAACAATCTAGAATAGAGTCGATTTGATGTTGTGACGCAAAAATATGCGCCCCGGAACATGGCTGGTGATATTTACCAAGGATGGTAGAGATATAGATATCTTCCTTCATCGTTTTATCTAAATTATCCCTATCCCAAACAGTATCAACATAAGGGCATAATACTAATAATTCATGATAAATTTTAGGTGCCAGTAAAATGAATGCCCCGGATAATTCACGCCTAAGGGCATTCATGCTGCCAATAGCAAAAAGAGCATCACCCATTGACTCGCCAATATAAAAAATATGTTTCTCAGTGTAATTTTTTTCTAACCGTTTTTGCGTTTCGTTGATAAATAAAAATGGAATACTCTTGCTATAATGAGAACGGAGAAAATGGCTTAACCTGATATTTTCAGAATTTTTTTTATGCTCATGGAAGTATACTTTTTTTACTTTTTCACTGTCACAGGAAAAAATCGAGAGTGAGCATAGTCCATAAATAACATCAGGGGATACCCCCGCAATTGTTAATAATTCCGGGGTTATAGCATTTGGCAAGCGGATAAAATTTACTGTTGGGTAAGATTTACTGTCGATACTTCCCGTATAATTAATTAGAAATACGAATTCGAAGCCCTGTTCCAGTACACCTTGCAACAGGACAGTATCTTTATCTTCTTCGCCCAACGGAAAATCGGCACCATCATCAATAAAGAAGAGAGTTTTCTTCTGCTCACATATTTTCTTAATTAAAGCAATAGTATTACTTTTAACCCCTGACAATGAAGTTAACTGTGCTAATAGTATTTCATCGGCATAAGCATTCAGGTGGTCAGCATAATGATAATGAGATGCTGAAAACAGTGATTTATCAGCATTTAGATACAGCCTGTTAAAAAAATAATGTGTATCAACGATGTAATTGAAAAGATAATTATATATTGCATGCCAGTTATTATTGTCATCAACTGTCTTTTGTTTTAGTTTTTCAGCATAATCAAGATAACACAAACCTTTACCCAACAGATTATTTAATTGTTGGCGGTATGCAATATCATTGAAACTGGCCTCATACAAAAACAATGATAATTGCATTCCACATGGCACATCCTGGTGAAATTTTTTCACCAGTGGATAATTAATATTTTCTGAATACTCAATAGCCGAGTGTATTCTTACTGAAGTAGCATTGATCTTTCTCAAGATATTATATATACCATCAATCCATGCGGGTGTTATACGGTCAGGAAAATCAAATGTATAAACATTTTTC
This sequence comes from Citrobacter sp. S-77, assembly GCF_963864895.1. Lineage (NCBI taxonomy): Bacteria > Pseudomonadati > Pseudomonadota > Gammaproteobacteria > Enterobacterales > Enterobacteriaceae > Citrobacter > Citrobacter sp. S-77. Next base: position 727,656 of record NZ_CAWLWU010000002.1, on the reverse strand, counting down.
CTGTTTGCTAATTCCGCAGGGGGCTTGCGTAAAAAGAAAAGCGAAACAGTATTATCATTATCGTTTTTTGCATAATCTATCAAATGATAAATATTATGTTGCTCATTGCCCCAGATATAAATATTTAAATTACGCAAAAATAACTCCTAATCGTATGTTCCGACTTTAGTAATGATAAATTATTGTCCCAACATCTTCTGTCGCAGCCAGCACTGTGTGGCAATTTCATCGACTGTTTTTTGTTCTTTGGCAAGCGCCTCATGGCTCAACGCATAGCGCTTTTCATCCAGTGTTATGGAGACAATTTTCTCTTCGCAGGCAGCAGAAACCAGGTTTTTCTGAATACGCAATTCTTTAATTTTGGCCAGCGTTTTCTCCTGTTCCTGCCAGGCGATTACCGTACGTAGCGTGCCTTTATATCCGGTCACATTTTTCAGCGACTCAGCAGAAGGAAGGTCGACACCGGTGGTGGTTTTTTGAATGAGGTAGCCCAATGCTTTGATATTATTTTCGTATCCGGCACAAACCTGCTGCTGCTGAGCAAGTTGTACCGTCATGTCTTTTACCGATTTGTCTCGCAGGCGCTGTAACTGCGCAAGCGTATCAATAATCTGCCGCATCATTATTTACCTTCTGTTTTCTTTGCGACCGGGAAAAGGGTTTGCAAGCGGCTTTGCACCAGTTCGAGGGAAGCAGGCTCGCTGACTTCCTGGCGTAAAAAACGCTCAATAGCGGGGAATACTTTGACGGCTTTATCTACGCCAGGATCGGCGCCTGCCACATATCCACCTAAAGGGATCAGCGGCTTAATATCCATGTAGGTGGCATAATTTTGCTTGAGTAGCCGGGCAGACTGTTGATGCTCATAGCTCGTCACCTGTGTCATGCAGCGGCTGATCGACTGCCCGATATCAATCGCGGGATAATGGCCGGATTCCGCCAGTTTACGGGTCAGAACGATATGCCCGTCCAGCACCGCTCGAGCGCAATCAACGATCGGATCCTGCTGATCGTCACCTTCCGCCAGCACGGTGTAAATGGCGGTCATTGATCCTTCACTTTCACTGTTGCCCGCACTCTCCACCAGTTTTGGGATCATGCCAAATGCAGAAGGAGGATAGCCTTTGGTCGCTGGCGGCTCTCCCAGCGAGAGCGCAATTTCACGCTGTGCCATGGCATAGCGCGTTAATGAATCCACCAGCAGTAAAACGTGGTGCCCGCGGTCACGAAACCAGGCGGCGATAGAGTGGCAAAGCTCTGTTGCTTTTAAACGCATTAACGGCGATTCATCCGCCGGCGCGGCCACAATAATCGATTTTGCCAGGCCTTCCGCACCCAGTGAGTGATCGATAAATTCTTTCACTTCACGACCACGCTCACCGATCAACCCAACCACGACGATATCGGCTTTGGTCTGTCGAGTGATCATTCCCAGCAGTACACTCTTCCCGACACCGCTTCCGGCCATTAACCCCACACGCTGGCCTTTGCCGATCGTGAGTAACCCATTGATAGCTTTGACACCCACATCAAGCGGCTGGCAAACCGACTGACGCGTGAGTGGGTTAATCGAAGGAGCCTGAGGCGGCAGAACATCATTACCGTTCAGACGCCCTTTAGCATCCAGCGGTTCCCCCAAACCGTTGACGACCCGACCCAACCAGCTTTCGCTAATCAGGATCTCCTGAGCTTTTTCTTCAGGGAACACGCGCGCACCCGCCATCAACCCTACGGGATGTTTGAAGGGCATCAGGTAGGTGATATCCCGATTAAAGCCAACCGCCTGGGCATCTATCAGCGTATGGTTGGCGCTTTCGACGCGGCAAAGCTGGCCGGTCATCAGCGGACACCCCACGCTTTCCAACAAAATACCGTTCACTCGTACCAGTCGTCCCGCAATCCGGGCTAACGGGATAGCTTCAATAGAACGCAATGCATTATCGAAGAACGAGAGATCACTCATTCTGCGGCTCCGGGCTCAACGTCTCTTTTAATGCAGTCATGCATTGGTCGAGTCGATGTTCACAGCCTATATCCAGTTCAGATTTATCAGTAATGACCCGACACTCACCCGCCTGTAAATCCGGAGACGGTGTCAGCCCCCATTCGTTGACCTTTTCCGGTGCCGCATCTTTGATGCGATTAAACTCTTCATTACTCAGCAGCACCTGTAACGACTCAGGCATGGTCGGGAAAGCAGAGAGCGCCTCTTCCACCAGCGACAATAGCTGAGTTGGCTGTAGTGCCAGTTCACAGCGAATGACCTGCCGGGTCACCTTTTCAACCAGTTGCAGCAAATCTTCACGCTGTTTGCGCTGAATGTGTGCGAGAAAATCGTTCACTTTGCCGGAGATGTTGTCCAGGGGTTGCGCGGCCTGAATAAACTGTTTGCGTCCTTCCTGTTGTCCCGCCAGACTACCTTCGGTATACCCCTGGCGCTGGCCCTCTTCGCTCCCTTTTTGATGCCCTTCCTGGAAACCTTGTTCCTGCCCCTCAGCCATTCCCTGTTCAAAGCCTTTTTGCATCCCTTCCTGGAAACCGTCCATTAACTGGCGCTGGTAATCCGCTGGCGTAATACCCGGTGTTAGCTGCTCCGTCTGCAGATGGCGCTGGCGAGGAGGAAAACGGTGTAATCGGTAACGTCCACGAATGGTTTCAATTGCCATGTTTTACTCCGCCGTCTGTTCAGCAAACAGCTGTAGCTGAATTTCACCCGCTTCTTCCAGCTCGCGGGCAATTCCCATGATTTCACGGCGGATTTGTTCAATTCGACTGACAGGCACCGGACCCAGACGCGAAGTAATCGACTCCAGCTGCTGAACCTGACGTTTTGGCATCACGGCATAAATAGAGCGACGCAGCAGCACCTCAGTGCCTTTGAGCGCCACCGCCCAGTCTTCCATCGGAACTTCATCGAGAAGACGGCGGCGAACCTCATCACTCTGACGACTGAGAATAAAGAAGTCGTACATTTCATCCTGCAACTGTTCCAGCACACCTTCATCGCGTTCACGGAGTTGATCGAGGATCAACTGTTGGTTGCCCTGGAAGCGGTTAACAATATCCGCCGCCTGCTTGATGCCTTTCACTTTCGAGCCATGTTCGGACAACACAGACAACCCGCGTTCAATCAGGCGATCCAGTTCATCCACGACATCACGGTTTACGTCGTTCAGTTTCGCGACCCGATAGAGGATCTCGTTCTGGACTGACTCCCCCATATAAGACAGCACCGTGGCGGAAATTTCCGGTGTCAGGAATGCCAGGAATACGGCCTGCAATTGCAGGTGTTCTTCCGAGATCAATATCGCCAATTGGCGGGGTTCAACCCACTGCAGACGCGACATTCGCGAACGGATCTCATCACCGTAGATCCCGTTTATGACGCTACTGGCGATTTCTGTCCCCAACGCTTTATTCAGAATACCTTGCAGCATTGAACGTGATGCACCATTGATGCCGCTCTGCTCGCGGAATTCATCAAAAAAGTTATTGATCACTCTTTTCGCCATGCTGGTTTTCACACCAGACAAACGCGCCATATTTTCACTCAGACGAACCACCTCTTCGCGACTGAGTTTCTGCATCACCGTGGCCGCCGCTTCCTCTCCAAGGCACAACAATAAAATTGCGGCCTGTTCCAGATAGCTGTTGTTACTGCCGTTACTTGTTGTCAATTCGCTCATTACTGGTTATCCATTGTCTGAGAACTTCAGCTACGCGATCGGTATCACTCATCGCCAGTTTTTGCAGGAACTCCAGCTTCACTTCCAGCCCGGAACTCTGCGAGGGCAGGCTGTCGTCACCAGGGAAAGAAGGCAGTTCAATACTTTTACGTTCATCATCTGTCGCCGCAAAATGCGGCTCTGCCGCAGGAATAGCTACCGGAGAGCCCGCATTCAGCGCCAGTTCAGGTGCATCAGTTCTCCGGCGATCGGCAGCCAGACGTTTCATTAGCGGACGGATTACAAACAACAGCAGCAATAGCGCCAGCAGGCCACAACCAATCAGGCGTACCCAGGCCCGAATATTGTCATCTTTCCATAACGGGATCTGCGGCTCAGCGGGTATCGACTGTGGAACAAAATTGAGCAACGATAGTGAAAGATTATCGCCACGCTTTGTATCAATCCCGGCAGCATTATTCAGCAGGGCTGTCAGTTGTTCAGTTTGTTCCGGTTTCCAGTTTTTCAGCGCAGGAGCACTCTGGTTGAGGACCACAGCCACATTCAGACGCTTAATATCGAATCCGGGGTGCTGAATATGCTCGACGCTACGGTCCCAGGAATAGTCACGCTTGTTTTCGCTATGCTTCGATAGCGCCTCTGGTTGGCGCGGTTCCTCTGCAGTATTCGCATTGGCACCATTTCCCGTCTGGTTTACAGCCGCTGGCGGACGGTTGCTTAACGAGCCAGGGATCCCCATCGCGATTTGATTTGTATCGCTATCGAGAATGGTTTCTTCGCGATTCACCTTCGGCGTGTCGCCATAATGTTCCTGCGTCTCGTCGATATTGCTGAGATCGAGATCCGGCATAACGCTGACCCGGTAGTTGCCTGTTCCTACCAGCGAGTCGAGGACATTTGCCATACTGGCACGAGTTTTATCCTGAATATCCTTGAGGATCTGGTCGCGTTTGCGCGTCGCTGCAGAAACAGCTTCTCCTGCGCCAATACCGTCGGACAATAGGTTGCCGGCCTGATCGACGACGCTGACCGTTGAAGCATTCAGATTGGGAACGCTGCCAGACACCAGATGCACAATGGCATTCACCTGGTCTATATCCAGTTTGCTACCATAATGCAGACGCACAATGACCGAGGCGCTGTTTTTCGGTTCGTCGCTGACGACAAACGAACTCTCTTCGTTCAAAGCCAGATGCACACGGGCGCTTTCTACGGCATCCAACGTCATGATGCTCTGAGACAGTTCACCTTCCAGACTGCGTTTATAGCGGATGTTCTGCACAAACTGACTGGCACCCAGCACTTCATCTTTGTCCATCAGTTCATAGCCAGCAGGCAACATCGCCTGAACGCCTTTGGCCGCAAGCGCCATCCGCGTTTTAGAAAGCGCATTTTCCGGCACCAGAATCTGGCCGCTTTGCGGATCAATACGGTATTCCAGCTTTTCGCCATCCAACACGGTGACTATTTGTGAAACTGGGAGATTTTCTTGCCGACCATACAGCGAGACATAGCCGTGATTCCCGTTCCACAGGATGCTCACAATAATCGCAGTAGCCGCAATAGCTGCAGCTGCCAGTAACGCCCAGCGTTTATTACCCTCCAGCCTGAAAGAGAATGAAGGCAATAGCTGAGTAAACTTCTTTATTAATTCATTCATAGCGTTAGACTGACATGTTCATCAGGTCATTGAATCCGGAAGCGATTTTATTTCTTACCTGTACCAGCGCGGAGAAGGACAAAGACGCCTGCTGACCCGCAATCATTGCTCCCGCCAGGTCATCGCTTTTCCCCGTCTCAATAGCCGTTTGCTGTTGCTCCGCAACCTGCTGAAACTGATCAACATGGTTAAGCGCCCCCTGCAAGACCTGATTGAATGAAACCTGAGATGACGCCGACGGTGTGCCAACAACGTTAATCTGAATCGGCGAGAGTACGGGCGCCTGAGCGACCGTTTTCATTTGCTGCATGTCCTGCATCATCTGCGTTTGCATCGTACTGGCTGGGGTGATCGTATTTATGCTCATGACCTACTCTTAAAATGAAAAAGCGCTCTATGTACAACAGACTGATTCAGGAGAAGATTTCTATTCCCTGTTTTCGCATTGACGCCAGACGATAGCGAAGCGCACGCGGGGTAATTCCTAATAAATCAGCAATCTTTGTTTTATTGCCCTGATATTTGCGCATCAGATCAGCAATGTATTGATACTGCGCACTGCGACCATGCTGGCCCAGATTGTCGCTTTCAGTTAATTGCAAACTGGGTTTAGGATGCCATTCCGGTTCGCTCCAGGAATCCGACTCAATTGACGGAAGACCTAAAGTATCGGGATAAATCACCCCATCACGATTAAGGATCATGCCCCTTTGAATGGCATTTTCTAGCTGGCGTACATTTCCCGGCCACGCATAACTGAGTAATGCACGTCGTGATGATTCAGAGAGTTTGATATTCTTAGCCAGAACCGTGGAGTATTTTTTAATAAAGGACTCAGCCAGCGGGATAATATCTTCCATACGATCACGCAAAGGTGGCATAGTCACAGGAATCACCGATAAACGATAATAGAGATCCTCTCTAAATCGCCCCGCAGCAACCTCTTCTTCAAGATTCTTATTGGTACAGGCAATTAAGCGGAAATTCAGTTTTATTAAACGATTGCTGCCTAAACGTTCAACCTGTTGTTCCTGCAATACACGCAATATCTTAGCCTGCAGTGCTAAAGGCATATCACCGATCTCATCGAGCAGCAGCGTTCCATTATTGGCTAATTCCATTTTCCCCGGTACGGTTGCAACGGCTCCCGTAAACGCACCTTTGTCATAACCAAACAAAGTTGCCTCGAGCATATTTTCAGGAATAGCGGCACAGTTAACACCGATATAAGGTGCACATTGGTCCTGCGGAAACGCAATAGAATGTATAAACTTGGCAACACATTCTTTACCTGTTCCCGTTTCACCATGAATAAGGACAGGAACATTAAAAGCAGCGATTCGCCTGGCCAGTGAAAAGGCATTGATGCTGGAAGCTGCTTCGGCAATAAGTTCAAACATGATTATCTTACACTTAGAAGTAAAGTTAACGTCCATTACGAGAAATATATAAATCATTCCAAAACACAATCATCGAATAATATAGATATCGCCCGTACCGTGTTTTAATCTCATCCTTGCTCATGTTTTACCGCGCTCTCAAAGCGTGGTCTTACCCAAGACTATGCTCAAATAAGGTTTTTCCTAAAAAAATACTACCACTGGTGGCGAAAACAATTATGAATTAAAAGATAATAAAAACATTATTCATTCAAAAACAGTAAGTTACAAAACCAGTAGATCAAAAAACAAGCAATCACAACGTACTAAAAGGCTTAAGTCTGAAAGAGGCGAACATCACGAATACGTAATTAATTATTTTTTAATTATAGGATCAGGATATTAATAACTTGCAGAAGAAGAAGACAGACTATCTAATGATAATCCCGCATCAAAGACGATCGTGGGCAGAGCATTTCATACGTTAGAACATTTCATACGTTAATGAACTCCAACAAGAGAATAGCGTCAGGGATGAACAAAAAATTAAATGGATTTGTATTTTCTTCAATAACTGCGGGATTTGATATCAATTCATCCGCCCACAAAATTACAGCTGAGAACGTGTACCATGCTGAAATATAGTCAAACACCCGGGATCTTTAAACTTGAAGGGAACCGGCTTGGGCGTCCATATCATCGTCTGCCGACTATGTTTACGGGTAATTTTGATACAATTGAATCACATCTCGGAAACTATTTCCTGAAAAAGCATCGCACAAATATAACACTCAGAAAAATACATTGTGAAATGGATGTTATAAATAAAAGTGCTGAGTTGTTAGTTTCTCAGGTCGGTCACCTGGCTTTTGATATAGATCGTTCGTTATTGTTAATGCTGTTAGGCAACTTTTACGGTTTGACATCATCACTGACTGACGAAACGCCGCAAGATGATCTACCGACAAAAACCGAAACCCGTCTGAAAAGCAGGCTGGCGTTGGATATCAGCAATATTATTTTTAATAAAAACATCTCTGGTATTCCACTCACACTCAAAGCCGACAGCAGTACAGTACAAACACATTGGGCCTATCAGCTCACCTTTATACTAGGCGACGATGAGAATTGCAGTTTCAGAATCTTACTGGACGATTCACACACGGATTACATTCTGAATTTAATTCGTCGTAGTGAACACGGCGAGAAAAAGAAGCAGGTCGATAAGATTGATTCTGAAACGCGTAAAAAATCGCTAGTCAAAGAAATCATTAATACGCTACCGCTGACCATGAATGTAAAGATTGCAGAGATCCCCTTAAATGTCGCCGACCTGACAACGATTAAGCCTGGGGACATTTTACCTATTGCGATGCCTGATAGCTTCCCTGTTTATATCGGGAAATCCGAATTATTTAATGCCCTGATCGTAGAAGATAAAGACAAACTGTTTTTATCCGAGTTAACGAGTAAGACTGAGAAATCCTATGAGTAAGCAAGAAGATATTTTAGAGCAAGGTTTCGAGTTAGCACCTGAAACCACAACGCCGCCCACTGCGTCAGTTACCGAAACACTGGTCGCGCGTTTAGAAGATCGTTTTTCAGAGTCGATGACGTTACTTAAACGCATTCCGGTGACATTAACACTGGAAGTCTCTTCCGTCGAAATCATGCTGTCCGATCTGCTGAATATTGACGACGATACCGTGATTGAAATGGATAAACTCGCCGGCGAACCTCTGGATATAAAAGTAAATAATATCCTGTTAGGTAAAGCTGAAGTGGTGGTGGTCAACGAAAAGTATGGCCTGCGCGTCCTTGAATTCAACACTCATGAAATCAATGACCTGGCACCATGAAACTCGCGTCAAAACTCACACTCACGCTGGGTATCTCATTACTCATCCTTTCTCCCTTTGCCTGCGCGCAAGGGGGAGAAATCACATTGCTGAACGTGATTTCTCACGGTAATAGCCAGGAATACAGCGTAAAAATACAGGTTCTGCTTCTGATGACCCTTGTGGGTATTCTGCCTACATTGGTACTCATGATGACCTGTTTTACACGCTTTATTATCGTGTTATCGCTATTACGCCAGGCATTGGGTCTGCAGCAAACACCGCCAAACCGCATACTTATTGGTATAGCGTTGGCATTAACCATGCTGGTTATGCGCCCAATCTGGATAAACATCTACGATCACGCCGTTGTTCCTTTTGAAAACGATCAGCTAACGCTCCCTGACGCACTAAGCACTGCCGCTGCGCCGCTGAAGCGCTTTATGCTGGCGCAGACCAACAAAAAAGCGATAACACAGATCATGACCATCGCCAATGCGCAAGGTAACGCCGCCGATCAGGATCTTTCTATTGTGGTGCCAGCCTACGTCCTGAGCGAACTCAAAACGGCCTTCCAGATCGGTTTCATGATTTACATCCCGTTCCTTGTGATCGACCTGATCGTAGCCAGCGTATTAATGGCGATGGGGATGATGATGCTTTCTCCGTTGATCGTTTCCCTGCCCTTTAAGCTCATGCTTTTCGTGCTTATTGACGGGTGGGCGCTCACCGTTGGCACACTCACCTCCAGCATTCGCGGTCTGGGTCTGGGCTAACGGGGATAAGATATGTTAACCATTGATGTAGCAGCAGATATTGTCGCCAGCGGTATAAAGGTCGTGATTATTTTAGTCTGCGTATTGGTCGTTCCGAGCCTGTTGGTGGGTATCCTGGTCAGCATTTTCCAGGCGGTAACACAGATTAATGAACAAACGCTCAGTTTCTTACCCAGACTGATTGTCACCCTGGCCGTACTGGGTATTTGCGGGAAATGGATGATCGTCCAGTTAAGCGATCTCTGCGTTCATCTGTTCACTCAGGCCGCCATTTTGGTGCATTGAAATGCGCGAAACAGACATCACACAGTTAAGCAGCCTGATACTGGGCATGTGGTTTCCATTCGTGCGCATTATGGCGTTTATTCGCTATGTGCCGGTACTGGATAACGCAGCACTGACGATCCGCGTGCGCATTATTCTTTCGCTGATGCTGGCCTTCATCATCACGCCGTTGGTCCCTCATCCCGTTCCCGACAGTCTGCTGTCGATAAACAGCATTATTTTAACCGTGGAGCAGATCCTGTGGGGAATGCTTTTCGGCCTGATGCTGCAGTTTTTATTTCTGGCACTCCAGCTGGCTGGTCAGATCCTCTCATTCAATATGGGGATGAGTATGGCCGTGATGAACGATCCCAGCAGCGGCGCGTCAACCACGGTGTTGGCAGAAATGATCAACATTTACGCCGTGATTTTGTTTTTTGCCATGGACGGGCATCTATTGCTGGTGAGTATTCTGTTCAAGAGTTTTACCTGGTGGCCAATTGGCAATGCGCTGCATCCGCAGTCGTTACGCACAATTTCTCTGGCGCTGGGCTGGGTGTTAGCTGCAGCTACGCTGCTCGCACTCCCGACCACGTTTATTATGCTGGTCGTACAAGGCTGCTTTGGTTTGCTTAACCGCATCGCCCCGCCATTAAACCTGTACTCGTTAGGCTTCCCCATCAACATGCTGGCCGGCCTGGTGTGTTTTGCCACTTTGCTTTACAACCTGCCCGATCACTATCTGCATCTGGCGAATTTTGTTCTGCAACAGCTCGACGCGCTGAAGGGGCACTATGGCGGATAACGGCAGCGAAGAAAAAACAGAAAAACCCTCGTCGCAAAAACTTCGCAAAGCCAGACAAGAGGGTCAAATTCCGCGTTCAAAAGACATGGGCCTTGCTGCCAGTCTTTTTGCCGCCTTTATGGTGATTTCCAGTAGTTTCCCATGGTATGAAGATTTCGTGCGCGAAAGCTTCACCAGCGTGCATCAGTATGCACAAGATATTAATAATCCAGACATTATCGGGCAATTTCTTGAGCATCATCTACTGATTTTAGGGAAATTCATCCTGACGCTACTCCCCATGCCCGTCGCCGCCCTGTTTGCCTCACTGGTGCCCGGCGGATGGCTATTTCTACCGAAGAAAATTTTGCCAGACTTCAGCAAACTAAGCCCGCTGAAAGGGATCGGTCGCCTGTTTTCAACGGACCACCTTATTGATACTGGAAAAATGACGCTGAAAGCATTAGTCCTGCTCGTGATGTTGTGGATTAGCCTGCGCAACAATTTCGCAGCGTTCCTTGGGTTACAGGAGTTGTTCTTTAAGCAGGCCATTACCGAAGGGTTATCGCTTTATAGCAGCGTGATGCGCAACTTTGTCATCCTGTTTATTTTCTTTGCCCTGCTTGATGTTCCTCTGAGCAAAAAAATGTTCCTCAAAGGACTGAAGATGACCAAGCAGGAAATTAAAGAAGAGTACAAAAATCAGGAAGGTAAGCCAGAAGTTAAGGCCAGGATCCGCCGTCTACAGCGTCAAATGGCGATGGGTCAAATTCGTAAAGTGGTTCCAAAAGCCGATGTGGTGATCACTAATCCAACACATTACGCCGTGGCCCTCCAGTATGACCAGGCTCGTGCCGCCGCCCCTTTCGTTGTCGCGAAAGGGACCGATGAAATTGCATTGTATATCCGTCAGGTGGCAGCAGAAAACAAGATCGAAATTGTTGAATTTCCAAAACTGGCGCGCTCTGTTTATTACACCACCCAGATCAATCAACAAATCCCTTTTCAACTGTATCGGGCGATTGCACACGTCCTGACCTACGTACTGCAAATGAAACACTGGCGTGACGGTTCACAGGCACGCCCATCACTGAACAGACATATTTCCATTCCTAAAGAGGTTCTTAAACTGGATGCCGAAAACAACTAAGCAATTCCTCGCGCTATTGCGCAACGGTAATATCGGCGTGCCGCTGGTTATCCTGTCCATCCTGGCGATGGTGATCCTGCCATTACCTCCCGCCCTGCTGGATATTCTGTTCACCTTTAACATCGTGCTGGCGGTAATGGTGTTGTTGGTGGCTGTTTCTGCGAAACGTCCGCTCGAATTCAGCCTGTTTCCAACCGTCCTGCTGATCACCACACTGATGCGACTGACGCTGAACGTGGCGTCAACACGTGTGGTTTTGCTCCATGGTCATATGGGAGCAGGTGCCGCCGGTAAAGTCATTGAGTCCTTTGGACAGGTGGTGATTGGCGGTAACTTTGTGGTCGGTTTTGTGGTGTTCATCATCCTGATGATCATCAACTTTATTGTGGTCACCAAAGGTGCGGAACGTATCTCCGAAGTTTCGGCTCGCTTTACGCTGGATGCCATGCCCGGTAAGCAGATGGCGATTGATGCCGATCTGAACGCAGGATTAATTAACCAGGCACAAGCGCAAATTCGACGTAAGGACGTGGCGGGAGAAGCCGATTTCTATGGCGCAATGGATGGCGCGTCTAAGTTTGTCCGTGGAGACGCCATCGCCGGGATGATGATTCTGGCCATCAACCTGATAGGCGGCGTCTGTATTGGGATATTTAAATATGACTTAAGTGCCGAAGCGGCATTCCAGCAATACGTACTGATGACTATCGGTGACGGTCTGGTCGCACAAATCCCATCTCTGCTGCTGTCAACGGCTGCGGCGATTATCGTGACACGCGTGAGCGACAGTGGCGATATTGCTACTGACGTGCGCAGCCAGTTGCTGGCAAGCCCATCCGTCCTTTATACCGCCACCAGCATTATGTTTGTGCTGGCGATTGTTCCGGGCATGCCCCACTTTCCGTTTCTGGTTTTCAGCGCCCTGCTGGGGTTCACCGCCTGGCGCATGAGCAAACGCCCGAAGGTTGCTGAGACCGAAGAGAAAAATCTCGAAACGCTGACCAAGACCATTGCCGAAACCACCGAGCAACAGGTCAGCTGGGAGACGATTCCTTTAATTGAACCCATTAGCCTGAGTCTGGGGTATAAGCTGGTGTCGCTGGTGGATAAATCAAAAGGGAATCCTCTTACCCAACGAATTCGCGGTGTGCGGCAGGTTATTTCAGACAGTAATGGCGTTTTGCTGCCAGAAATTCGCATCCGTGAAAACTTCAGGCTAAAACCAACGCAATACGCTATTTTCATCAATGGCATTAAAGCTGATGAGGCGGATATTCCATCGGATAAGTTGATGGCGCTGCCCTCCAGCGAAACCTATGGCGAGATCGACGGCATTTTAGGACACGATCCGGCATATGGAATGCCCGTTACCTGGATTGCGGCTGCGCAAAAAGCAAAGGCTTTAAATATGGGGTATCAGGTGATCGATAGCGCCAGCGTTATTGCCACCCATGTGAATAAGGTTATTCGCGGGCATATCCCTGACCTGTTTAACTATGACGATATTACTCAGTTACATAACCGCCTGTCATCGATGGCACCACGCCTGGCAGAAGATCTTAATACGGCGTTGAATTACAGCCAGCTGTTGAAGGTATATCGTACGCTGCTAATCGAAGGGGTATCCTTACGCGATATCGTCACCATTGCCACCGTACTGGTCGCCAGCAGTGCCGTGACGAAGGATCACATTCTGCTGACGGCTGATGTACGTCTGGCGCTGCGTCGCAGCATCACACACCCGTTTATCCGTAAAGATGAGCTTGCTGTCTATACGCTCAATAATGAACTGGAGAATTTGCTCTCTAATGTGGTCAATCAGGCGCAACAAAGCGGCAAAGTGATGCTCGACAGCGTCCCGGTCGATCCGAATATGCTCAATCAGTTCCAGACCAATATGCCGCAGATTAAAGAGCAAATGAAAGCGGCGGGTAAAGAACCCGTGCTGTTAGTCGCCCCACAATTACGCCCTCTGCTCGCCCGCTACGCACGGCTATTTGCGCCAGGCTTACAGGTGCTGTCTTACAACGAAGTCCCGGATGAACTGGAATTAAAAATCATGGGAGCGTTGAGTTAACGATTCCCCAGGCGGTAATGAAAATACCGCCTTTTTTATTACAGGATAGTGTTTTCCGTCAGAATACGGCGGGCGCCGAGATAATGATCCTGCCAGAAAGGATCGGCTAAATTGCTGACCCGAATGGTTTCTCCCGTACGCGGTGATTCAATGAATTGCCCCTGCCCCAAATAAACGCCCATATGATCGGCAATATCCTGGCTGTGAATATGAAAAAACAGCAAATCGCCACGACGGATATCGCGATGAGAGACAATGGTCGCCCGGCGATAGTGATACATTTCATTTGCGGTGCGGGGTAGCTTCGCCGCCAGAATTTTATTGTAGGCATAAAAAATCAACCCACTACAATCAAACCCCTCATCCGGGCTGGTCCCCCCCCATTGGTAAGGCTTGCCCAGTTGCTGCTCAAGACGATGAATCGCCACCTCAGTGATATTGTGCAAGTGATCACTACTGAGAAAATGGTCGTTCTCTGCCAGTTCCTGCCAGCGATGGTCGCTGGCTTTAAGCGGACCAGGAAACCACTCCGGGTGCTGTTTAATCAGAACACGGTTTTGCTGGCGTAGTGCTCTTTTGCTTTCTGCGTTTCCTTCCACAATGTAACCCGCCTGCTTTTTTAGCTGTGTATGATACTGCTTCAGCAGTCGGGTGCGGTTACGCATACGCAATTGCGCCGCATAGCTTAAGTGCGCGTCGGATAAGGAAGGTTGAACTTTGGCTGCTGAGGATACGGAAAACACGACACACAAAGACAGCAGGCCCGGCAAAAAGCGTCGGGGAGAGGATGCAAAAAACATGAAAAAAAGATTACCTGGTCAAACACGTTCGTCGCAGTCTACTGCTATTGCCGATCGAACCGTTTTAATATTTGATTATTAAATAATTAATATTATTAATTCAATATATTAGCGTTGATGTATTCTGCTTGCTCCACGTATTACGCGCCCCAACAAAATAGGTCAGTGTCTGACTGCTTCTAATCCCAATTTTCAGTATAAGGTGTAAACGCCTCACGAGAGACTTGCGAAAAACTTTCTTGGTGCTAATGTGAGCGCTCCAAATCCAGATTTTTCTGATTTGGGGACTCTTTTTGCCGTCCTGGCGTGTGTAACCGTTTTATCAAGGAACAAGCAGTATGCGTAAAATCGCATTTTTTCTTGCGATGCTTTTGATGCCGTGCGTCTCATTTGCCGGTTTGCTGAGCAGCAGTAGCCCGACCACGCCAATCAGCAAAGAATATAAGCAGCAATTGATGGGATCTCCTGTCTATATTCAGATCTTCAAAGAAGAACGAACGCTTGATCTGTACGTTAAGATGGGTGAACAGTATCAATTGCTCGACAGTTACAAGATCTGTAACTATTCCGGTGGCTTGGGACCAAAACAGCGTCAGGGTGATTTTAAAAGTCCGGAAGGGTTTTACAGCGTACAGCGCGGTCAGCTCAAGCCGGATAGTCGCTTCTATAAAGCGATTAATATTGGCTTTCCCAACGCCTACGATCGTGCTCATGGTTACGAAGGTAAATACCTGATGATCCATGGTGCCTGCGTTTCCGTCGGCTGTTACGCAATGACCGACAACGGCATTGATGAGATTTTCCAGTTTGTGACCGGTGCTCTGGTGTTCGGGCAGTCCAGCGTTCAGGTTAGCATTTACCCGTTCCGTATGACCGACGCGAATATGCAGCGCCATAAGTTTTCGTATTACAAAGATTTCTGGACGCAGCTAAAACCGGGATACGATTACTTTGAACAAACACGTAAGCCACCGACAGTGTCAGTCGTCGATGGCCGTTACGTTGTCAGCAAGCCGTTGAGTCACGAAGTGGTTCAGCCACAATTGGCGTCAAACTACACGCTCCCCGAGACAAAATAGCGCCCACTCGCCTGGCATGATCTTTTGCCAGGTTTCATTACCCGTCAGCGGCTGAGTGGCGATCACGGTGACCACATCATTAGGTGTGGTCTGCGAGCTAAAATCAATTTCGACATCCTGATCAAGCAGCGTAGCAACACCGAATGGCGCACGTCGGGTAATCCAGTACAAATTGGTCGAGCAGAAGGCCATCACATAGCGCCCGTCAGACAGCAGCATGTTGAAGACGCCTTTCTTACGTAGTTCCCCTGCCAGCACCGCAATATATTTAAACACTGCCGCCATGTTACCAGGCGTACGAGGATAACGTTCGACCAGTTTATGTAAGAGCCAGCAAAAGGCTTTCTCGCTGTCGGTTTCACCGACCGGGCGAAAATTCCCCGTTGCCAGTGACTTATAACCACTAAGCTGCCCGTTATGGGCATAGGTCCAGTTGCGGCCCCACAGTTCACGTGTGAAAGGGTGCGTATTTTCCAGCGCGACTTCACCACGATTTGCCTGGCGAATATGGGCAACGACGGAACAGGATTTGATGGGATAGTCTTGTACCAGTTTGGCGATAGGCGAATTAAAGCTGGGTTGCGGATCTTTAAACGTACGGCAGCCCTTACCTTCATAAAACGTAATACCCCAGCCATCTTTGTGCGGCCCGGTACCTCCGCCGCGCTGAACCAGCCCGGTGAAGCTAAAGCAGATATCGGTTGGCACATTAGCGCTCATCCCGAGCAGTTCGCACATACATCACCTCCACAAACGCCTTAAAGCGGGAAGGCGTAATTGTTGCAGCCAGTTTGGATTCAAAGTAGCAAATAAAACCGCTTCCTATACCCTAAATAATTCGAGTTGCAGGTAGGCGGCAAGGGAGGAAATCCCCAGGAGCATAGATAACTATGTGACTGGGGTTTCTGAGTGCAGCCAACGCACCTGCAGCTTGAAGTATGACGGGTATAGTTATTTAACCATCTCTTTTTCGATAAGCTGAATCAGGATATGAATCACTTTAATGTGAATTTCCTGAATTCGATCAGCATAACCAAAGTGCGGGACACGAATTTCAATATCTGCGCTACCCGCCATTTTCCCGCCATCTTTCCCGGTCAGGGTAATGACTTTCATGCCCTTCTCGCGAGCAGCGGTAATCGCTTTAATCACGTTTCCAGAGTTACCTGAGGTCGAAATACCTAACAGGACATCACCCTCACGCCCCACCGCTTCGACATAGCGAGAGAAAATATAATCGTAACCGAAATCGTTGCCGACGCAGGAGATATGGCTGACGTCAGAGATAGCGATAGCCGGGTAGCCGGGACGGTTTTCGCGATAGCGCCCGGTTAGCTCTTCGGCAAAGTGCATTGCATCACAATGGGAGCCGCCGTTACCGCAGGAAAGTACCTTGCCACCCGCTTTAAAACTGTCTGCCAACAGGACCGCCGCGCGCTGAATGGCGTGAATATTGGCGTCATCTTTAAGAAAATTAGCCAGCGTTTCCGCCGCTTCGCTCAGTTCGTTACGAATAAGATCCTGGTACATGAGGATATCCTTCAGCATGAATGTAAATGACAAGATGCAGTGTACCGGATAGCGCTACGAGCGAGAAGTACAAGCCACAGGAATGCCCATGGCTTTTGATTTTTTGTGCCGGTCAAAACAGCAACAATGTGAACCCTGTTGTAATTATTTTGTAAAATTATTGCTAAAAGAATTCACATACACTATAACCATATCATCACAAGTGGTCAGACCTCCTACAAGCAAGGGAGCTTTTCGTTATGATGATTTTGAGTATTATCGCTACGGTTGTTCTGCTCAGCGTACTGTTTTATCACCGCGTGAGCTTATTCCTCGGCAGCTTAATTTTGCTCGCCTGGACGGCGGCGCTTGGCGTCGCTGGCCTGTGGTCGGTCTGGCTGCTGGTTCCTCTGGCCATTATTCTCGTACCGTTTAACTTTACGCCGATGCGCAAATCGATGATCTCCGCACCGGTATTCCGCGGTTTTCGTAAAGTCATGCCGCCGATGTCACGTACTGAGAAAGAAGCAATTGATGCCGGTACCACCTGGTGGGAAGGAGATCTGTTCCAGGGTAAACCTGACTGGAAAAAATTGCACAGCTACCCTCAGCCACACCTGACGGCAGAAGAACAGGCTTTTATTGATGGTCCGGTAGAAGAAGCATGCCGTATGGCAAACGACTTCCAGATCACCCATGAATTAGCCGATCTGCCGCCGGAATTATGGGCTTACCTGAAAGAACACCGCTTCTTCGCGATGATCATTAAGAAAGAGTACGGCGGACTGGAATTCTCCGCATATGCTCAGGCCCGCGTTCTGCAGAAACTTTCCGGTGTTTCCGGGATCCTGGCGATCACTGTCGGCGTGCCTAACTCCTTAGGCCCTGGTGAACTGCTGCAACATTACGGCACCGAAGAGCAGAAAAACCATTATTTGCCACGCCTGGCGCGTGGGCAGGAAATTCCTTGCTTTGCACTGACCAGCCCGGAAGCCGGTTCCGATGCAGGTGCAATTCCTGATACCGGTGTAGTTTGCATGGGTGAATGGCAAGGTCAGCAGGTATTAGGTATGCGCCTGACCTGGAACAAACGCTATATCACTCTGGCCCCTATCGCTACCGTGCTGGGTCTGGCGTTTAAACTCTCTGACCCAGAAAAACTGCTGGGTGGTGAAGAGGACCTGGGTATTACCTGCGCACTGATCCCAACGTCTACGCCTGGGGTGGAAATTGGTCGTCGCCACTTCCCGTTGAACGTCCCGTTCCAGAACGGTCCGACGCTGGGTAAAGATGTTTTTGTACCGATTGATTACATTATCGGTGGACCGAAAATGGCCGGTCAGGGCTGGCGTATGCTGGTGGAATGCCTGTCTGTCGGTCGTGGTATTACTCTGCCGTCTAACTCTACAGGTGGCGTCAAATCTGTTGCGATGGCAACGGGTGCTTACGCCCATATTCGCCGCCAGTTCAAAATCTCTATCGGCAAGATGGAAGGTATTGAAGAGCCACTGGCACGTATTGCGGGTAACGCCTATGTGATGGACGCTGCTGCGTCGCTGATTACCTACGGCATTATGCTCGGCGAAAAACCGGCGGTGCTGTCAGCTATCGTGAAATATCACTGTACCCACCGCGGACAGCAGTCAATCATCGATGCGATGGATATTACTGGCGGTAAAGGCATTATGCTTGGGGAAAGCAACTTCCTGGCGCGTGCTTATCAGGGCGCACCTATCGCCATCACCGTTGAAGGCGCGAACATTCTGACCCGTAGCATGATGATCTTCGGCCAGGGCGCGATTCGCTGCCATCCTTATGTCCTGGAAGAGATGGCTGCCGCACAAAGCAACGACGTCAATGCGTTCGACAAACTGCTGTTCAAACACATTGGTCATGTTGGCAGTAATAAAGTGCGCAGTTTCTGGCTTGGCCTGACTCGCGGGTTAACCAGCAGCACGCCGACTGGCGATGCCACTAAACGTTACTATCAGCACCTGAACCGTCTGAGCGCGAACCTGGCCTTACTCTCAGACGTATCCATGGCCGTACTGGGCGGTAGTCTGAAACGTCGCGAACGTATCTCAGCCCGACTGGGCGATGTATTAAGTCAGCTGTACCTGGCCTCTGCCGTGCTGAAGCGTTATGACGATGAAGGCCGTAACGAAGCAGACCTGCCGCTGGTTCACTGGGGCGTACAGGATGCATTGTATAAGGCTGAACAGGCGATGGATGACCTGCTGAAAAACTTCCCGAACCGCCTGGTTGCCGGGTTGCTGAATGTGGTTATTTTCCCTACCGGGCGCCACTATCATGCACCGTCTGACAAGCTGGACCATAAAGTTGCGAAGATTTTGCAGATTCCAAGCGCCACGCGTTCTCGTCTTGGTCGCGGTCAGTACCTGACGCCAAGCGAGCACAACCCGGTTGGTTTACTGGAAGAAGCTTTGCTGGACGTGATTGCCGCCGATCCTATCCACCAGCGTATCTGTAAAGAGTTAGGTAAAAACCTGCCATTTACTCGTCTGGATGAACTGGCACGCAATGCTCTGGCAAAAGGTTTGATTGATAAAGACGAAGCTGCGATTCTGGTGAAAGCCGAAGAGAGCCGTCTGCGCAGTATCAACGTTGATGATTTTGAACCTGAAGCGCTGGCGACTCAGCCGGTAAAGCTGCCAGAGAAAGTGCGTAAAGTCGAAGCAGCATAACACAAATGCTCGACTGCTAGCCCCGCTTATGGCGGGGCTTTTTATTGCCACATTTTTGTTAAAGCTCATGCTACAGTGTCAAAATAATGTTCAACGAGGAGCCTCGATCGTGCCTGGTTTGAAAATAACTCTGCTGCAACAACCACTGATCTGGATGGATGGCCCCGCTAATCTGCGCCATTTCGACAGACAACTGGAAACCGTCACCGGACGTGACGTCATTGTGTTACCTGAGATGTTTACCAGTGGATTTGCAATGGATGCAGCAACCAAATCGCTTTCGCAGGAAGAGGTTGTCAACTGGATGCATACCAAAGCGCAGCAGGCAAATGCCCTGATAGCAGGCAGCGTTGCGTTACAGTCAGAACGTGGTCCGGTAAATCGCTTTTTACTGGTTGAACCTGAGGGTCGAGTTCATCTCTATGATAAACGCCATCTGTTTCGCATGGCGGATGAACATCAGTATTATCAGGCAGGCGAAGAGCGCGTTATCTTTGAATGGCGTGGCTGGCGTATTCTGCCATTGATCTGTTATGACCTGCGTTTTCCGGTATGGTCACGTAATCGCAATGATTACGACCTGGCGTTATATGTCGCAAACTGGCCAGCACCACGCTCAGTGCACTGGCAGGCGCTGCTTACCGCTCGAGCGATTGAAAATCAGGCTTATGTAGCAGGATGTAACCGCGTAGGCACTGACGGTAATGGTCATCATTATCGCGGCGACAGTCGGGTTATTAATCCGCAGGGTGAAATCATTGCGACCGCCGAGCCACATCAGGCAACGCGGATTGACGCAGAATTATCGCTCGCTATGCTGCGGGAGTATCGTGAGAAGTTTCCAGCCTGGCTGGATGCCGACGCATTCACGCTGTAGATATCGCCTTCTCCTGCTACGGCGCAAATTTTCCGTAGCGGGATTGTTTCACTCCGTAACCAACCGCAAAACAAATTCGCGTGGCGACATGCCTCAAGCAACGTATTCTGAAAATGACAATCACACGTAAATTCTTTTTCAGGATATCAAAATGAAAAAATTCGTACGCATGACTTTGCTGGCTGCTACCCTGGCTGGTGCCTCTTTTAGCACGCTCGCAGCAAACGTATCCAACGTTCCGGTTCCAGCCCAGGATCCAGTAGTACAACATCTTAAACTGACCAACGACCAGGTCGCACAGATTAAAAAGCTGCACCAGCAGCTTGAAACCAATGTTAGCCAGATTTCAGTGAAGGATGTTAAAGACGGTGCGCTGATTGACGTCATCAAGTCCGGAAAATGGGATGATGCCGCAGTCAGGAAACAACTTTCCGCGTTCAGCAACATCGAACAACAGGCGCGTTATTATCGGGTGAAGTACTACTTTGACCTGAGCAAAGTGCTGACTCCGGAACAACGCCAGCAGGTTCAAAAAGATATCGCGCAGACACTGAGCGAATGACGTTTACACGCTGTCGAAGAAAGGCGGGCAACATCACACATAGAAAAACAATATACATACAAGGAATGTATTCACTAAAAAAACCATTTGAATGCTGTATGTGAGGTTTGCACTTCAGATTTGGTATGTTAATCCTAAAACAGGACGTACATCTCATTTATTTAAGATAGTTCTGTGTAGGGTATACGCATTAGTGAATAATCTTGTAACTGTTAAATCAGGCAAGACAACGTTTGAAGTAATTATTACTTCTTACTTGTCTTGCCTTTTTTTTTGGAGCCATGAAATGATCATCGAAAAAGTCATGAATAACAATTGTGTGCTGGCATCGATGAGTGGTCAGGAAGTCATCATTTCTGGTCCTGGCGTTGGTTACAATAAAAAGAATGGTATGCCGGTTCCGCCTCATCCGGCTAACCGATTCTTTTATGTCAGAAATGAAGAGAAAGGTAAACTATACAAACTCATAGAGCGAGTAGATATTGATTATGTTTTTGTCTCTGAAAATATAGTTCGCTATGCGGAAATGAATCTTGACAAAAAATTAAACCCATCACTTTTGCTGATTCTTGCAGATCATATTTCCAATGCAATCTCACGGTGCGCATCAGGCATCCAAATAAGCAATATATTTCTTGACGAAATAAAAGCATTATACAAATCGGAGTATGCTATCAGTCGCGACGCTTTATCTATTATTAATGAGTATTTTAAGATCCAACTTCCGGATGATGAGATTGGCTTCATTGCCCTGCATATTTTAAATAATTATGAAAACACCTCCGACTATGAGTCCTTCAGAATTATAGAATTCTCGCAACGAATCACAGACATTATCGAAAAAGTTTACGAGAAAAGAGTAGATCGGAATGCATTCAATTACTCACGTTTCATGACCCATTTGAAATATTTTTCTTGTAGAGTGCTATGCAACGAAAAGATAAAAAATAAAGATATTGGTGATATTTATGAATATTTCCTGGAAAAAGATTTAATTTTACAATGTTCCATTATTGAAATTGAAAAATATTTAAAATCCGAATTTAACTATAGACTAGCAATGGAAGAGAAATTATATCTTTCAATTCGCATTAAAGTATTGATGGACTGATTACCTTTCACTTTATCACGAGACAGTTAATATGAAACAGAAAAAAGCCTGGAGTTTTTTTCAGAGCCTGGGGAAGGCATTTATGTACCCAATCGCTCTGTTAAGCGTATGCGGCATGATGTTAGGTTTGGGAAGTGGATTAGCCAGTGAGGAAATGGCCAAATTAATTCCTGTACTAGGATTCCCTATCGTTAAATCATTTCTGGATTTTGTTGTTAATTTAGGGCTATTTGCTTTTGTTAATTTACCGGTGTTATTTGCAATCGCTATCCCGTTGGGCCTGCTGAAAGAAAAAGAAGATAAAGCATATGGTGCATTCTCCGGCCTGGTGGGTTTTATGGCAATGCATTTAGGGACAAACTTCTATCTGAAAACCCATGGTCTGTTAGTTCCCGTCGACCAGATGTCTACACATGGACAAACTATCATTCTGGGAATTCAGTCATACAACACCAGCGTACTGGGGGGGATTGTTGCAGGGTTGATGGTATTCACTATGTATAAGCGGATCGTCAATCTACGCATCCCTGAGTCGCTGGGATTCTATAGCGGCCCGCGCCTTGCGCCGATCATTACGTTAATTGTCATGAGTGTTTTCGGTATCATTATTCCCTTCGTATGGCCGCCGTTCTTTAACCTCTTTATGTTAATCGGCCACTGGATATCTACCTCTGGCCCAATAGGTTATTTCTTCTATGCCGTTGCAGAGCGCGTAACGATTCCCTTCGGACTAAACCATTTAGTCACTTCCGTATTCAGATTTACACCAATCGGTGGTTCAGCGATCATCAACGGTGAAGAATATTACGGTACCCTCAATATGTTTATGGCCTATGTCAAAGAGAATGCCGTCATTCCTCTGGACCTTGCTGGTAAAATGGAACAGGGAAAGCTAATGATCCAGTATGGTTTAGCTGGCGCAGCTCTCGCAATGTATCAGACTGCCCATGTACAAAATCGTAAGGCTATTAAAGCACTTTTGATTTCTGCGGTGCTGACTGTAATTATTGGTGGTGTTAGCGAACCAATAGAGTTTTTATTTCTGTTTGTCAGTCCTGTTTTGTTTGTGTTCCATGCTTTCATGAATGGTTTTGCTAATATGTTCCTACCGTATCTCGGTGTTAAAATGGGATTTACTGGCGATTTGATTCAATTTATGAGTTTTGGCGTATTGCGCGGAACAAGAACCGGCTGGCCAGTGGCTGTCTGTGTAGAAATAGCCTACTTCTTTATTTATTACGCGGTGTTTAAATGGGCCATTCTTAAATATAACCTGATGACCGTCGGCAGAGAAGATAGTGACCAGACACCTTCAGCAACAGCAACTGAGGTTGTAGTACCTGTTGCACAACCTGAGATAAATACCAATATGGGTCCCAGCACAGCAGAAAAAATGATTGAGGCCCTGGGTGGTAAGGAAAATATCGTATCACTGGATAACTGTGTTACACGTTTACGTCTGACAATCAACGATATGGAGATAATAGACGAGACGGCCATTAAAAGACAGGGAGGGATCGCTATTGTTAAACTCGACAAAAACACCCTGCAAGTCATTATTGGTACAAAAGTTATCGCCTTGCGTAAAGAAATGGACCAATATATGGAGTCATACTGATGGAATTTTTTAACACTCCTGTTTCCCGAAAAGGAACGTACTGTACTCAGTGGGACTTCTGCGAAGATAGGTTCGGTGTAAAAGATATTATTCCGTTTTCAATATCAGATATGGATTTACCGATGCCGGAAGCGATAACCAACGCATTACGAAAAAGACTGGAACATCCTATCCTCGGATATAGTCGCTGGCAACATAGCGAGTATCTCAATTCGATATGCCATTGGTATGGTCAGAAATATGATACGGAGATCGATGCTAATTGGATCACCTATAGCCCAAGTGTGATGTACTCTATCGCCAAAGCGCTAGAGTTATTAACTGATTATGAAGATAACATTCTGATATTTACTCCGGCATATAATGCATTCTTTGATGTTATCAAAAACACCGGAAGAAAATTAACTACTTCAACATTGATTCGGGAAGAAGACGGTCGATATAGCCTTGACTGGAAGGATTTTAATACCAAGGCAAAGCATGCAAAGATAATTTTATTGTGTAATCCACATAATCCTACAGGAAAAGTGTGGTCTGAAGATGAACTGATAAAGATCTCAGAAATCTGTTCAAAAAACAACTGTTGGTTATTATCCGATGAGATCCACAGCGATTTCACATTTAGCCACAAATTCACCTCTGTACTTAAGTTACATTATGATAAAACAGTTGTTTTTAACTCCATCTCAAAGACATTTAATGTCCCAGCTCTAACGGGTTCTTATCTTATTACACCTGATAATAATTTTAATGAGAAATTCAGGTTGATAACTCGATACAGGGATTTTGTCAACTCGCCATCAGTATTGAATATCATTGCCACTATCGTTGCTTATAATGAATGTGATGGATGGTTACACGAATTAAGAACACATCTTAGATCCAACGTTGATTTTGCAGTTAATTATGTTAAGGAAAATATTTCATCGCTGCTACTCAAAGAGTCTGAAGGTTGTTACTTTGCGTGGATAGACTGCTCACAAATCAGTTGTTCGTTCGATAAATTCTATTCAAGATTAATTCATGAAGGAAAAGTCGGGATTATGGCTGGCAGTGTATATGGGCCTGGCGGAGAGAACTTCTTACGGCTTAATCTGGCATGTAGTAGAGAAAAACTACATCAGGGCTTATGTCGGGTCGCTTATGTTATTGATAAAATAAATCAGGAAAATAAACATGAATAATACTGATATCATCTCTCTCATTAAAACCTTCATGCGTAATGAACACAAAGCAGTTGAAGAAATAATTAACGCGCCACTTTCAGAAACAGCAAGTTTGGTCAAAGTAATCCAATCTTGCAGAGGGAAAGTTGTTTTTATCGGCGTGGGAAAATCAGGAATAATTGCTAAAAAACTGGCTGCTACATTTTCCAGCACAGGCACCCCCTCATTTTTTATTCATGGAACAGAAGCTGTTCATGGTGATCTGGGTATGGTTACCAGCGAAGATGTAGTTATCTTGATATCCAATAGTGGTGAAACAACAGAACTGTTAGCTACCTTGCCAAGTCTAAAAAAGATGAATAATTTTTTAGTCTCATTTACCCGAAGCCACAACTCATCGCTGGCTACTAATTGCAATTTATCTGTAGAAATCCCGGTGAGAAACGAAGCAGATAACTTAGGTCTTGCTCCATCCTGTTCTTCAACTGCTGTTCTTGTCGTGGGAGATGCCGTGGCCCTCGCCCTGTCAGAACTAAAGCAGTTTACCCGGACCGATTTTGGTCTATTTCATCCTGGAGGTGCTCTCGGCGTTAAAGCAAATTCATAACTTGTGTCATTTTTATTGTAACCGGTCTACGCCATCACAACCTGATGGCGTTCTCAGGTCTGAGGTATTAGATATGAAAAATATATTAATCACCGTTTCCAGTTTTTCAGCTCGTTGTGTTACAGGTTGCAAGTTACTGCGCGATAACCAGTTTAATCTCATTTTTAAGAACAATATTACTCATCTTATTCAATCTGAACCGGATGACGTGCGTGAATCTATTGATGCAGTCATTGCCGGAACAGATTGTTATGACGCAAGTGTGTTTTCTCTTCTACCAAAACTGAAAATCATCTCAAGATTTGGCACCGGTATTGATAATATAGATACAGAGGCGGCAAAAAAAGCAGGTATTGTGGTTAATAATGCCCGAGGACTCAATGCCAATGCGGTTGCTGAGTTTATAATCGGACTTATTTTCTCTGGTCTAAGAAATATTCCCGGTAATCACATGGACATGCAAAATGGTTACTGGGGATACTCGCTGGGAAATGAATTAAATAGTAAACGAGTGGGATTATTAGGTTTTGGGAATATAGCAAAAACCCTGGTTAAGAGGTTATCCGGTTTCGACATTGAAATTCTCGCATACGACAAATTCCCGGATCACGAGATGGCTGATAAAATGGCGGTAAAGTTTGTGTCAATTGACGACATCTTCATGCAGTCTAACGTCATTATCGTTCTTCTCCCATACACACCATCATTAGAGAATTTTATCAGTCACAAATATCTTTCTATGATGAGAAATGGTGCCTTGCTTATCAATGCTGCTCGAGGGAAATTAATAGATGAACGAGCGTTGTTGCAGGTAACTGATGAAAGGAATGTACATTCCGCTCTCGACGTATTTCAGCATGAACCGCTACCACAATTCAGCCCTTTGCTACATTCCAGAAATATTATCACTACACCGCACATCGCTGCTGCGACGGTAGAATCGTACCATCAGACAGGGATCCATGCTGCGAAGTCAGTTATTGATTTTTTTGCTGGTAAAGCAATAGAAAATATTTGTAATGAGTAAAACGACGAAAGCCTGAATCATTGCTGATTCAGGCTCTCTGAATAGTGGCGGAATGGACGGGACTCGAACCCGCGACCCCCTGCGTGACAGGCAGGTATTCTAACCAACTGAACTACCACTCCGCGTTGTGTTCCGCTTGGGAACGAAGCGAATATTACGGATTGCCTCGCACCTCGTCAACGCTTTTTCTCACGTTTTTTAATCGTTTGCTGCAAAAATCACCCGAATGGCCATTTCTACACTGTAAATGCGTAAACTATGCCCGCCAGAGACAACTTCCGCCTTTCTTCTGAACCAGATCGAGGCGCGATTCATGGGCCGCTAACTCTTCCTCAGTGGCGAAAACAACGCGTAACTTGCTGGAGTGGCGCACAATGCGCTGGATCCCGGTATCATTCTGCTGCTGACTGTCGCCTTCCATTGAAAACGCCATCGTTGTCTGCCCACCAGTCATCATCAGATAAACGTCGGCCAGAATCTGGGCATCGAGTAACGCGCCGTGTAATGTACGCTTACTGTTGTCTATCTCGTAACGTGAGCACAATGCATCAAGGCTGTTACGCTTACCAGGAAACATTTTCCTCGCCAGCGCCAGGCTATCAGTCACTTTACAGAATGTATTTGTTTTCGGGATATCACGATTAAGCTTCGCGAACTCGTAGTCCATAAAGCCGATATCGAACGATGCGTTATGAATGACCAGTTCAGCGCCACGAATATAGTCTAAAAACTCATCGGCCACATCGGCAAACGTGGGTTTATCCAGCAGGAATTCATCCGCGATTCCGTGTACACCAAATGCTTCCGGGTCCACCAGCCGATCCGGCTTAAGGTAAACATGGAAGTTATTACCGGTCAGGCGGCGGTTCACCACTTCAACCGCACCGATCTCAATAATCTTGTGGCCTTCGTAATGGGCGCCAATCTGGTTCATACCGGTGGTTTCGGTATCGAGGACGATCTGTCGTGTAATTCCAGTGCTCATAGCGGTCATTTATGTCAGACTTATCGTTTGATTTCGATTTGCTAAAACAGGAAGTCTACCAGAGATGCTTAAACAGGTAGAAATTTTCACCGATGGTTCTTGCCTGGGAAATCCAGGGCCTGGTGGTTATGGGGCAATTCTACGCTATCGCGGACGTGAAAAAACCTTCAGCGAAGGGTATAACCTGACCACCAATAATCGTATGGAGTTGATGGCCGCAATCGTCGCGCTGGAGGCACTAAAAGAACAGTGCGAAGTGGTTCTCAGTACCGATAGCCAGTATGTACGTCAGGGCATTACTCAATGGATCCACAACTGGAAAAAACGCGGCTGGAAAACTGCAGATAAAAAGCCAGTGAAGAATGTCGATCTCTGGAAGCGTCTGGATGCCGCGCTGGGCCAGCATCAAATTAAATGGGAATGGGTAAAAGGCCACGCGGGTCACCCGGAAAACGAACGCTGTGATGAACTTGCGCGCGCTGCAGCGATGAGTCCCAGTCAGGATGATGTTGGATATCAGGCCGAGACTTAAGCATCAGGCTTCCGGTATTGCCGGGTTGCGCCAACGGCCTGGCGGATACGTGCTTTGCTTTTATTTTGTTTCATCGGATTAAGCGTAAGCGGGATTGTTCGCTTACGTGCAACAATCAGTTGTAAACACCCTAACGCCGGAACATGTGCGCTTAACAGTTTCCCCCCTTGTTTACTCCAGGGCAAAACGTGAAAACGGCTGTAGTGCAACACTTCAAAATTCAGCAAAGAGAGCCAGTCCAGTTGACGCATCAGCGTAAACATCCGGCTGTTATAGGGCGATGTTTTACGTAATACCGGCACCAGTTTACGCAAGCCCATCAGGCTAACCGGATTAAATCCACTGACTATCAGCCAGCCATCATCAATAAGCACACGGTCTGCCTCCCGCATTAAGCGATGTGGATCGGCACACCAAGGCAAAGTATGTGCCAGCAAACAGACATCGACGGATTTATCGGCGAAGGGAAGATGTAACGGATCGGCCAGCACCTGCATCGGTGAGCCTTGCGCAGAAACATTTACCTGATGAGAAACCGCGCACGCTTCAGAATTGATTTCTGCGCTTAAATTGCCAATCTTAAGCAGATGAAAACCGTACATTTTTGCGAACCACGGGTTAAGCTCATTCTCCAGCGCCTCACGATAGTGCTCGCCCCAGGGTAAATCATCCCAGCTAACGGGCGCTACGACAGTTTGAGGGATCCTTGCCGGTTTCATCACAACCTTCCGTTACGCATTGAGAGGTATTTTATGAATCTTAACAGCATTCCCGCATTTCAGGACAATTACATCTGGGTCCTGACAAATAATGAAGGCCACTGCCTTATTGTGGATCCTGGCGAAGCAGCTCCGGTATTAAAAGCCATTACTGAGCATAATTGGGTACCTGAGGCCATTTTCCTCACCCACCACCATCAGGATCACGTTGGCGGAGTGAAAGAACTTCTACAGCATTTTCCACAAATAGTGGTTTATGGCCCAGCAGAAACACAAGATAAGGGAACGACGCACATAGTCAAAGATGGCGATATCGCCCTCGTTTTAGGGCATGAATTTAGTATATTTGCTACCCCGGGTCACACTTTAGGACATATTTGTTACTTTAGTCATCCTTATTTATTTTGCGGCGACACGCTCTTCTCTGGCGGCTGCGGCCGACTTTTTGAAGGCACAGCTTCGCAAATGTATCAATCACTTAAAAAAATAAGCGCCCTTCCTGACGATACATTGGTTTGTTGCGCACATGAATACACATTAGCAAATATGAAGTTTGCCTTAAGCATCCTTCCGCACGATTCGTTCATAAATGATTATTATCGTAAAGTTAATGAGTTACGCGTAAAAAAACAAATGACACTGCCCGTAATTCTGAAAAATGAGCGTCGAAATAATATTTTTTTAAGAACAGAAGATATTGATTTAATTAATGAAATTAACAAAGAAACAATATTGCAACAACCTGAAGAGCGTTTTGCCTGGTTAAGGTCAAAGAAAGATACGTTCTGACAATTCCGGGTTGCCTTTTGAAAACTTCGCCGTTATGATCGGTCGTCTTTTAAGCAACTATTGACACACACATGAAGGCAAAAGCGATATTACTCGCCTCTGTCCTGCTTGTTGGGTGCCAGAATACTGGTAACGTCCAACAGCACGCACAGAGCCTTTCTGCAGCTGGTCAAGGGGAAGCAGGAAAGTTCACTAGTCAGGCGCGATGGATGGACGATGGGACATCTATCGCGGCCGATCAAGATTTGTGGGCTTTCATTGGTGACGAGCTAAAGATGGGAATTCCGGAAAACAACCGGATTCGCGAACAAAAACAGAAGTATTTACGCAATAAGAGCTATCTCCACGATGTAACTTTACGGGCAGAGCCGTATATGTACTGGATAGCCGGGCAGGTTAAGAAACGTAACATGCCAATGGAACTGGTACTACTACCCATAGTGGAGAGCGCTTTTGATCCTCACGCAACGTCTGGCGCCAATGCCGCAGGTATTTGGCAGATCATTCCGAGCACGGGGCGCAATTATGGTTTAAAACAGACTCGCAGTTATGATGCACGTCGCGACATAGTGGCTTCCACCACTGCCGCGCTGGACATGATGCAGCGTCTGAACAAGATGTTTGATGGCGACTGGCTGCTGACCGTTGCTGCTTATAATAGCGGTGAAGGTCGCGTGATGAAGGCAATCAAAGCGAACAAATCTCGTGGTAAGCCCACCGATTTCTGGTCGCTCCCTTTGCCTCAGGAAACGAAGCTATATGTGCCCAAAATGCTGGCATTGAGCGATATTCTCAAGAACAGCAAACGCTATAGCGTGCGTCTGCCAACCACAGACGAAAGCCGCGCGTTAGCACGTGTTCGTCTTAACAGCCCGGTTGAGATGGCTCAGGTTGCCGATATGGCGGGTATTTCCGTCAGCAAGCTGAAGACATTCAATGCAGGTGTGAAGGGCTCTACGTTGGGTGCCAGCGGCCCGCAATACGTGATGGTGCCAAAGAAGCACGCAGAGAAGTTGCGTGAATCTCTGGCCTCTGGCGAAATTGCAGCCGTGCAGTCAACGTTAGTTGCGGATAACACGCCACTAAACAGCCGTAGCTACAAGGTTCGCTCTGGCGATACACTTTCTGGCATCGCTTCACGTCTTGGCGTAAATGCGAAGGATCTTAAGCAGTGGAACAATCTGCGTGGATCTACCCTGAAAGTGGGTCAAAGCCTGACCGTTGGTGCTGGCACCAGTGCGCAGCGACTGGCTAACAACAGCGATAGCATCACCTATCGTGTACGTAAAGGCGACTCGCTTTCGAGCATTGCTAAACGTCACGGCGTTAACATTAAGGATGTGATGCGCTGGAACAGCGATACGGAAAATCTGCAACCAGGCGATCAGCTAACGTTGTTTGTAAAGAACAACGGTATGCCGGACTCCTGATGAGATTATAAAAATTAAGGCACTGGTTTCCCCCCAGTGCCTTTTTTATTTATGCCGTTTTATGTGCTTCAACCATGATCGTGTCGCTGGTGAACGAACCGTCTTCCTGTAATTCAAAATACGCCTTCACTTCAGCAGAAGCACTCTCCTGATACAATCGGATAGCCTCTGTCAGTGCAACGGGAGTACGCATTCTCGCAACCCATGAACTGAATTCTAACGGCAGGCGATCTGTGAACAACGTATCGGCAATCATATTCGCGTCATTAATCAGAGACAGCCACTCACCGCTGGAATAGTTGCGCACATGCGAGGTATCGCGCAACGCTTCAACGGTTTGCAGCCAGATATCACGCACAGGGTGTCCGGGAGACATCACATCCATAATAATCAGCACACCGCTGGGTTTAAGTACGCGATTCACTTCCCGCAGCGCTTTCCCGACATCATGCCAGTGGTGCGCTGAATATCGGCTAATCACCACATCAAAAGTTTGATCCTCAAACGGCAGACTTTCAGCATACCCCTGTCGGATGGAAATATTCTCCAATCCCTTCTCTTTTGCCGTCTGTACAACCACCTCGAGCATCTGCGAAGATAAATCATACGCTACCACCTGCTTCACATTCTGTGCCGCAATAAAGCTGGCGTGCCCCGCACCACATCCCATATCCAGTACACTTGCCTGCGGAAAAAAGGACAGTCGCTCGGCCAGTCGCTGCAAATCGCG
This sequence comes from Citrobacter sp. S-77, assembly GCF_963864895.1. Taxonomy (NCBI): domain Bacteria; kingdom Pseudomonadati; phylum Pseudomonadota; class Gammaproteobacteria; order Enterobacterales; family Enterobacteriaceae; genus Citrobacter; species Citrobacter sp. S-77. The sequence goes on along the minus strand of NZ_CAWLWU010000002.1, from coordinate 695,796 downwards.
CCCGGATGCATGTACCGCGCTGGTTAAATAGGCCTTTGCCTGAGAGCCAAACTGCTTTTCGACGTTGTCATGATGGGAGCGTGTTGTCATTGTGTTGTCCTTCGGTTGTTGTGAAATATAAAGGGCAGCACCACTACAGGCCTGCCCTACGGCAGACCTGACACACCTTTATTGTTCAGGCTTGCCGGGACTAAATTCAACGAGTAGAGGATTATGGTCGGATGCGCTCGTCACCAGCACAGAGGCTTCGCTCACGTTCAAACCACGGTAAAACACAAAATCGAGGGGGCGACCAAATGCGCGTCGGCGCTGATCGTCAGTAAAGCGCACCTGGCGCAGAGACATTTCACGAGAAAAGCGGTACAGCGCGTTCATACGCCGACGGCTCCATGCATTAAAATCGCCGGCCATAATCACTGGGCCACTGTGATGAGCAATCTGATCGCCAATGGGAAGTAACTGCTTACTATAGACATCCACGCCGAGACTGAAGTTAACAGCATGAATATTCACCACCATTAATAAACGCGAATCAGGTAGTGGGTAAACTGTCACCAGTGCCGATTTTGCCAACCGCAATATGGGTTCACGCTCACGCAGCGGGCAACAGTAAACAGGATGTGCAGCAGAAAGCGTCATGACGCCAGAGGGATGCTGAGGCAGCACAAAAGCGGGAACCTGATCGGCAGCAAGATAGTTAGCGGTCGCAAACTGCACCAGTTCAGGCGTAGTCTGTGCTTCTTGCAATAACACCAGATGCGCGTCTTTGCCAAAGTTCTTCAGCACCGACAACCATTCTGCCCGCTGCTGTTTAAAAATATTCCACACCAGGACGCGGATGCGATCCTCGCTGCTTAACGGAACGCCTGCGGGCAATGCCTGGCCAATATGCGCAAACGACCCTGGCGGTAAAATTCGCTCAACGGGCTGTCCGGCAACATAGCGCATAGCATAGGTGTTTTTTCGCACTTTAGACTTTCAAACCTCTGTAACGTCAACCAGCCCGCAACCGGACTGGTTCTTCTGTTATAGGGATTTTAGCACTCACTTTCAACGGACAATTGCAGTTTGTTTTGTAAGTAGGTACTTACATCGGTGATTTATCCCAGAGCTACACGTGCGGGTTTATCAAGACGACCGCTCACGTTCATCAGAAAGAAAGCGCTCAATACGATTAGCGCACCAATCCACGGGGTCTGCGCTAACCCATAATGCTCTACCGTTTGGCCACCAATCACTGAACCCAATGCAATGCCAATGTTGAACGCCGCAATGTTCAGTCCTGAGGCCACATCAACCGCATTGGGTGTAAATTGCTCCGCTTTCTGCACCACGTAAACCTGCAGCCCTGGTACGTTGCCGAAGGCAAAAATCCCCATGACAAGGATTGTCGCCAGAGCTGCGTACTGAGTGGATGCAGTTAACTGAAAGACCATCAACAGAACAAACAGGGCTGCGAAGATAAATTTCAACGCTGGAACGGCGCCATGTTTATCCGCCAGTCTGCCACCCCAGATATTACCGATGGCAACAGATACGCCATACCCCAGTAAGATCCAGCTTACCGCTGCCGGTGAGAATCCCGCCAGATCCTGCATCATCGGTGCAAGAAAAGTAAATGCCGTAAAGACACCACCATAGCCCAGCGCCGTAACGGCATAGATGAGTAACAGGCGAGGATGCGTTAAGACTTTCACCTGATCGCGAATACTGGCAGCAGCCCGACCGGGGATATTCGCAGGGATCAGCAACTGACTGCTAATCAGAGCAATGACACCTAACATAGATACCGCGAGGAAAGTCTCACGCCAGCCAAAATGCTGACCAATAAATGTTCCCAACGGAACTCCTGTCACAAGTGCCACCGTTAACCCACCAAACATAATAGCGATGGCTGAAGCTGCTTTCTCTTTTGGCACCAGGCTTGTCGCAATAGTAGAACCAATTGAGAAGAACACGCCATGTGCGAGACCGGTCAGCAGGCGTGCAACAATTAACGTCATATAACCAGGCGCCTGCCATGCCAGCAAATTACCGACCGTAAATAGCACCATTAGCGCAACCAGCAGTTGCTTACGCGGCAGACGTCCGGTCAGAGCAGTCAGTACCGGCGCACCAATTGCCACGCCCAGCGCATAGATAGAAACCAGCATTCCTGCAGAAGGCAAAGAGATCGCCAGCTGTTCGGCGATGGTCGGCACAAGGCCGACAATTACAAATTCAGTCGTACCAATAGCAAAAGCACTTATTGTCAGTGCAAATAAAGCGAGAGGCATAAATAACTCCATATCATCAGTAATCAGATGACACGAAGTATGCCGGGATGTTTTAATAACAAAAATATTCAAAATCTCAATATAATTTTGCTCCAGGTGCAAAAATGAAAGCAACTTCAGAAGAACTGGCCATTTTCGTTGCTGTTGTGGAAAGCGGTAGTTTTAGCCGCGCTGCAGAGCAGTTGGGACAAGCCAATTCCGCTATTAGCCGGGCAGTAAAAAAGCTGGAGATGAAGCTGGGTGTCAGTTTGCTCAACCGAACAACCCGACAGCTCAGTCTGACTGAAGAAGGTGAACGTTATTTCAGGCGAGTGCAGTTGATATTGCAGGAAATGGCTGCGGCAGAAACAGAAATTATGGAGTCTCGTAATACCCCGCGCGGCCTGTTGCGTATCGACGCGGCGACGCCGGTGATGTTGCATTTTCTGATGCCACTCATCAAACCTTTCCGTGAACGTTACCCTGAGATGACGCTGTCACTGGTTTCCTCGGAGACATTTATCAATCTTATTGAGCGAAAAGTTGACGTTGCAATACGAGCAGGTGCGCTTACGGACTCGAGCCTGCGCGCGCGCCCACTATTTACCAGCTATCGTAAGATTATTGCCTCACCGGAGTACATTGCCCGATTTGGTGAGCCTGAGAGCGTAGAGGAGCTTAAACAACATCTGTGTCTGGGTTTTTCCGAGCCTGTCTCACTCAATACCTGGCCTATTGCCTGTAGCGATGGACAGCTTCATGAAATTGAGTGCGGACTCTCTTCTAACAGCGGTGAAACATTGAAACAGCTTTGCCTGAACGGGAACGGAATTGCCTGTCTTTCAGATTATATGATTGATAAAGAAATCTCGCAGGGTGAACTGGTGGAGTTGTTGGCAGATAAACGTCTGCCCGTTGAAATGCCCTTTAGCGCAGTGTATTACAGCGATCGGGCTGTAAGTACACGTATTCGCGCGTTTATCGACTTTTTGAGTGAACATGCAAGAACAGCTCCCGCAGGAGCTGTGAAACAGGATTAACTCAACACAAAGGCAGCAGTCATTAATCCCATTCAGGGGCCAAACCCTCGGGGCTGACAAGGCGATCGTTACGATCCAGTGCAGCGATCGCAAGTTTGTCCTCTGTATCCAATTGCAGTTGTAGCGCGAGCAGATTGCTTGCCAAATTTTCACGTTTAGTCGAAGAAGGTATAACTGAGTACCCTTCTCCCATTGCCCATGCAAGAATAGCCTGGGCCGGGGTGGCATTATGTTTAGCCGCAATACGAGCAATCACTTTATCTTTCAGCGCGTTGCCATAAGCCAGTGTCATATAAGAGGTGATATGGGTACCGTGTTGTTTGGCCCATTTAACTACTTTACGGTTTTGCAGATACGGGGAAAGCTCTATCTGATTAGTTGCAATATTTTCAGCACCCACCGCAGCAATTGCTTTTTCCATCAAAGGGATAGTGAAGTTAGAGATCCCAATTTCACGGGTTAACCCCTGCACTTTTGCTTCCAGTAATTCCTGCATAAACTCTTCAACGGATACGGCACCGTTAGGAGAAGGCCAGTGGATAAGTGTCAGATCAACATACTCAGTACGCAGCTTTTTCAGACTATCTTTAAGGCTCGGGATCAGCTTGTCCCGGCCCAGATTTTCAGTCCAGATCTTGGTGGTAATATACAATTCGCTGCGTGGCACACCGCTTTCAGCAATTGCCTGACCCACTGCGGCTTCATTATCATAGATTTGCGCAGTGTCGACTGCACGGTAGCCCAGTTCAAGGGCGGTTTTAACAGATGCGATAACAACGTCGTCTTTCAGGCGAAAAGTGCCTAAACCGAATGCAGGGATAGCCATAAATTCCTCTTTTTAATCACAGGGTTTGTTAACTGGGAGGATTATGACCGTCAGATCTTTGCAGAAAAAGAGTGTAAAATGCAGAGGATTTTTGCGTATTTGGCAATAATAAAAATGAATAAAAAAAAGCCCTGAGCATTAGCTCAGGGCTCT
>NZ_CAWLWU010000002.1:198424-686998 GCF_963864895.1 Citrobacter sp. S-77 | reverse complement strand
CCCTGAATATCAGGATTTTTCTCTTCAACCGGACCGGCTGTTTGTGTGAAGTGATTCACATCCGCCGTGTCGATGGAGGCGCATTATAGGGAGTCGCCTCAGGAAGACAAGCGGAAAAATGCATTTTTGTTTCAACCGCTCACCTTTTATCCACAACGCTTACTTTTGCTGCTTTTTTATCGCCGATGGCAGGTCAGCCAGACTATTTAGCACTATATCTGCCGCATTTTCTGCTTCCGGGGTGACAGGTTTGCCTGTACGCACTAATACTTTTGTCCCCACATTCGCCGCTGTCGCCGCCTGCATATCTTCTATTTTGTCGCCCACCATATAAGAAGCGGCCATATCAATGTGCAGAAAGTCTCGAGCAGAGATAAGCATGCCCGGATGCGGTTTACGGCAATCGCAGACCTGACGGTACTCTTCTACTGTTCCCTGCGGATGGTGAGGACAATAATAGATACCATCCAGATCAACATCACGATCGGCCAGCGACCAGTCCATCCATTCAGTGAGCGTTTCGAACTGCGCTTCGGTAAATTTACCGCGAGCGATACCAGACTGGTTCGTCACTACAATAAGTGCGTAACCCATACTTTTAAGCTCACGCATGGCATCAATGACACCTTCGATAAACTCGAACTCGTCGATCTCATGTACATAACCGTGGTCCACATTAATGGTGCCGTCACGGTCGAGAAAAATTGCGGGTACAGACTTTGCCACCTTTTATAGCTCCTGAATAAGGCATGTCGCTCTAGTATCGCATGTTTCTGCGGGCAAGAAAGTGCTCATCGTGCAAACCCCGATTGATTTAGACGTCTGGATGCCTTAACATCCATCTTGTTAACGGCTTTGACCGTACCAGACAGACGAAAATGCCACGGCTAACTTAATTACGATAATAAATAACCAATGATTAAACTTTCGAATATCACCAAAGTGTTCCAACAGGGGACTCGCTCTATTCAGGCGCTGAACAATGTCAGCCTGCATGTTCCTGCCGGGCAGATTTATGGCGTTATTGGCGCTTCAGGCGCTGGTAAAAGCACGTTAATCCGCTGCGTTAACTTACTCGAACGCCCTACTGAAGGCAGCGTACAGGTCGGTGGCCAGGAGCTGACAACGCTTTCTGAATCCGAGCTGACCAAAGCTCGCCGTCAAATTGGCATGATTTTCCAGCACTTTAACCTGCTGTCGTCCCGCACTGTTTTTGGTAACGTCGCGCTTCCGCTGGAGCTGGATAACACCCCCAAAGAAGAGATTAAACGTCGCGTGTCGGAGCTGTTGGATTTAGTTGGCCTTGGCGATAAGCACGACAGCTTTCCCGCTAACCTTTCAGGTGGGCAGAAACAGCGCGTCGCCATTGCCCGTGCGTTGGCCAGCAATCCTAAGGTGTTGCTGTGCGATGAAGCCACCAGCGCACTCGATCCAGCAACCACTCGTTCGATACTGGAATTATTGAAAGACATTAACCGTCGTCTTGGATTAACCATTCTGCTGATTACCCATGAGATGGATGTCGTAAAACGTATTTGTGACTGCGTAGCCGTTATCAGTAATGGTGAACTGATTGAGCAGGACACCGTCAGCGAAGTGTTTTCACACCCGAAAACGCCGCTGGCGCAGAAATTTATCCAGTCCACGCTACATCTGGACATTCCGGAAGATTATCTGGAGCGCTTAAAAGCAGAGCCCGAAAACGACAGTGTTCCAATGCTGCGGATGGAATTCACAGGGCATTCGGTGGATGCGCCATTGCTCTCTGAAACAGCACGTCGCTTTAATGTGAATAACAATATTATCAGCGCGCAAATGGATTACGCCGGTGGCGTGAAGTTCGGCATCATGCTGACTGAAATGCACGGTACACAAGAAGATACGCAAGCGGCCATCAACTGGCTGCAGGAACACCATGTAAAAGTAGAGGTACTGGGTTATGTCTGAGCCGATGATGTGGCTGCTGGTTCGCGGCGTATGGGAAACGCTGGCAATGACCTTTGTGTCCGGTTTTTTTGGTTTTGTGATTGGCCTGCCCGTCGGCGTGCTGTTGTACGTGACGCGTCCCGGACAAATCATTGAGAACGCGAAACTTTACCGTACGCTGTCTGCACTGGTAAACATTTTCCGTTCCATCCCATTCATTATTCTGTTGGTCTGGATGATTCCGTTTACCCGCATGATTGTTGGCACCTCTATTGGTTTGCAGGCAGCCATCGTCCCGTTGACCGTTGGCGCCGCACCATTTATTGCCCGTATGGTTGAGAATGCGCTGCTGGAAATCCCTACCGGACTGATCGAAGCATCACGCGCAATGGGCGCTACACCATTGCAGATCGTACGTAAGGTGTTGCTGCCGGAAGCGTTGCCAGGTCTGGTGAATGCGGCGACTATCACACTGATCACCCTGGTCGGCTATTCTGCGATGGGCGGTGCCGTCGGTGCCGGTGGTCTTGGACAGATTGGCTATCAATACGGTTATATTGGATACAATGCTACCGTGATGAATACAGTACTGGTATTACTTGTAGTTCTGGTTTATTTAATTCAGTTATCCGGCGATCGCATCGTCCGGGCTGTCACGCACAAATAACGTTGCACACAACACAAAAAACTCATTAAGAAAAGGAAATAAGCATGGCGTTCAAATTCAAAACCTTTGCGGCAGTTGGAGCCCTGATCGGTTCTCTGGCACTTGTGGGTTGTGGTCAGGATGAAAAAGATCCTAACCACATCAAAGTGGGCGTTATTGTTGGCGCAGAGCAGCAGGTTGCAGAAGTTGCGCAGAAAGTCGCGAAAGAGAAATACGGTCTGGACGTTGAACTGGTAACTTTCAACGATTACGTGCTGCCTAACGAAGCGTTGAGCAAAGGTGATATCGATGCCAACGCCTTCCAGCACAAACCTTATCTGGATCAGCAGATCAAAGATCGCGGTTACAAACTGGTTGCCGTAGGCAATACTTTCGTTTACCCGATTGCTGGTTATTCCAAAAAAATCAAATCACTGGATGAACTGCAGGAAGGTTCTCAGGTCGCAATTCCAAACGACCCGACTAACCTTGGTCGTTCCCTGCTGCTGCTGCAAAAAGTGGGTTTGATCAAACTGAAAGATGGTGTAGGTCTGTTGCCGACTGCCCTGGACGTTGTTGAAAACCCGAAAAACCTGAAGCTGGTTGAGCTGGAAGCACCTCAGTTGCCACGCTCACTGGACGATGCGCAAATCGCTCTGGCCGTTATTAACACCACTTATGCCAGCCAGATTGGCCTGACACCGGCAAAAGATGGCATCTTTGTTGAAGATAAAGATTCCCCGTATGTAAACCTGATCGTCACTCGTGAAGACAATAAAGACGCTGAGAACGTGAAGAAATTCGTTGAGGCGTATCAGTCAGACGAAGTTTACGAAGCGGCAAACAAGGTCTTTAATGGCGGCGCTGTTAAGGGCTGGTAATTTTAGGCTGTTTCCAAAATTTGTAATATCATCAGGACGGGCGCTTGCCCGTCTTGTCATTTATGCAAGCACCTGATTCAATATCTGACGTTTAGATCATTCATTGAGGAAACATTATGCGTGCTTTACCGATCTGTTTATTAGCACTCATGCTGAGCGGCTGTTCTATGTTAAGCAGATCCCCTGTTGAACCCGTTCAAAGCACCGCAACCCCGCCTAAAGCGGAGCCGGAAAAACCGAAAGCACCACGCGCAGTGCCGGTGAGAATTTATACCAATGCAGAAGACTTAGTTGGCAAACCGTTCCGCGATCTCGGTGAAGTGAGCGGCGAGTCCTGCCAGGCATCAAACCAGGATTCCCCTCCGAGCATTCCAACCGCACGCAAACGCATGCAGATTAACGCATCTAAAATGAAAGCTAATGCCGTATTGCTGCACAGCTGTGAAGTCACCAGTGGTACACCTGGTTGCTATCGTCAGGCAGTTTGCATCGGTTCTGCACTGAATATTTCGACTAAATGAGTCATTTTCAGTTCGAGCAAATAGGCGTTATCCGCTCTCCTTATAAAGAAAAATTCGCCGTTCCACGCCAGCCTGGCCTGGTAAAAAGTGCCTGCGGCGAACTGCATTTGCTCGCACCGTATAACCAGGCCGATGCTGTTCGCGGCCTGGAAGCGTTCAGCCATTTATGGATTATTTTCGTCTTTCACCAGACGATGGACGGTGGGTGGCGCCCGACCGTACGCCCGCCCCGACTTGGTGGTAACGCCAGAATGGGCGTCTTTGCCACGCGTTCAACCTTTCGCCCTAACCCTGTCGGCATGTCGCTGGTCGAGTTGCAAGGGATTGTCTGCCAGAAAGAGAGCGTCATTCTGAAGCTGGGTAGTCTGGATCTGGTCGATGGTACACCGGTTGTAGATATCAAGCCCTACCTGCCGTTTGCCGAAGCATTACCCGATGCCACCGCCAGCTACGCGCAACATGCTCCAGTTGCCGAAATGGGCGTAAGTTTTACCGCCGAGGTTGAGCAGCAGCTTCTGGCTCTGGAAACACGTTATCCGCAGCTAAAAACATTTATTGGTGAAGTACTGGCACAGGACCCGCGTCCTGCGTATCGTAAGGGTGAAGAGACAGGCAAAACGTACGCCGTCTGGTTACACGATTTCAACGTGCGCTGGCGTGTGACGGAAGAGGGTTTCGAAGTCTTTGCGCTTGAACCCCGGTAATTTCGCGCCCTTCTCTTTTGACATCCCTTTCTCGCTGGTAAACTAAATCACTTTTTTTGTGTCAGGCTCGCATTGAGCCTGTTCGATCGTCCAACTGGAACCGTAACAACATGCGTACTAGCCAATATCTGCTCTCCACTCTGAAGGAGACACCTGCCGACGCCGAGGTTATCAGCCACCAGCTGATGCTGCGCGCCGGGATGATCCGCAAGCTGGCCTCCGGGTTATATACCTGGCTGCCGACCGGCGTGCGCGTCCTGAAAAAAGTCGAAAACATCGTGCGTGAAGAGATGAACAACGCCGGTGCGATCGAGGTGTTGATGCCAGTCGTTCAGCCTTCTGAACTGTGGCAAGAGAGTGGTCGTTGGGAACAGTACGGCCCGGAACTGCTGCGTATTGCTGACCGTGGCGATCGTTCATTCGTACTTGGCCCAACGCATGAAGAAGTCATCACCGACCTGATTCGTAACGAGCTCAGCTCTTACAAACAGCTGCCGCTGAACTTCTACCAAATCCAGACGAAATTCCGTGACGAAGTACGCCCACGTTTCGGCGTAATGCGTTCCCGCGAATTCCTGATGAAAGATGCTTACTCTTTCCATACTTCTCAGGAATCTCTGCAGGAAACCTACGATGCGATGTATGCCGCATACAGCAAAATCTTCAGCCGTATGGGGCTGGATTTCCGTGCTGTACAGGCTGATACCGGCTCTATCGGCGGCAGTGCTTCTCACGAATTCCAGGTGCTGGCACAGAGCGGCGAAGATGACGTCGTATTCTCTGACAGTTCCGATTTTGCCGCCAACATCGAGTTTGCTGAAGCCGTTGCGCCGAAAGAACCTCGTGCAGCCGCTACTCAGGAAATGACGCTGGTTGATACACCAAACGCGAAGACCATCGCGGAGCTGGTTGAGCAATTCAATCTGCCAATTGAAAAAACCGTTAAAACTCTGCTGGTAAAAGCCGTTGAAGGCAGTAGCTACCCGCTGGTTGCTCTGCTGGTTCGTGGTGATCACGAGCTAAACGAAGTCAAAGCAGAAAAACTGCCGCAGGTTGCCAGCCCGCTAACCTTCGCTACCGAAGAAGAAATTCGAGCCGTAGTGAAAGCAGGTCCAGGTTCTCTCGGTCCGGTGAATATGCCGATCCCGGTCGTTATCGATCGTACCGTTGCAGTAATGAGCGATTTCGCTGCCGGTGCCAACATCGACGGCAAACACTATTTCGGTATTAACTGGGATCGTGATGTAGCAACACCTGAAGTTGCAGACATCCGTAACGTAGTGGCAGGTGACCCAAGCCCGGACGGTAAAGGTACATTGCTGATTAAACGTGGTATCGAAGTCGGTCACATCTTCCAGTTGGGTACCAAATACTCTGAAGCGCTGAAAGCCGCAGTTCAGGGCGAAGATGGCCGTAATCAGATTCTGACTATGGGCTGCTACGGTATCGGGGTAACTCGCGTGGTCGCGGCAGCCATTGAGCAGAACTACGACGATCGCGGTATTGTATGGCCGGATGCCATTGCACCGTTCCAGGTAGCGATTCTGCCTATGAACATGCACAAATCCTACCGAGTGCAGGAACTGGCTGAGAAGCTGTACGCTGAACTGCGCGCACAGGGCATCGAAGTGCTGATGGACGATCGTAAAGAGCGTCCTGGCGTAATGTTTGCCGATATGGAGCTTATCGGTGTACCACACACTATCGTACTCGGCGACCGTAACCTCGATAACGATGATATCGAATACAAATACCGTCGTAACGGCGAGAAACAGCTGATTAAAACCGGCGACATCGTCGACTATCTGGTAAAAGCGATAAAAGGCTAATACCAGCAAAAGGCCCTGATTCTTCAGGGCCTTTTTACTTTATCGATTAATTACACGCTTTTCCTGGCACAAACTTCGCGTCTTTATCCGCCATCAGCGTTTTCACTTTCTCGCCTGTATCCGGGTTCGCCTCCAGCGTGAAATGCCCTTCCAGAGTCAACAGAACAGATTGTCCCGTTTCCGCGCGCGCGGCTAAATAGTCGCGTTCAAGCTGGGCATTATTCGCCACCGGCATACGTTTTCCCGTTGCGCAGTCGGTAAATACTGCCGCATCCGCCATGTAGAAATACATACCACGCATCGGCATTGGCGTAACCGGCAAACTGGCTGAAACCGGCTGAAGGGTATAGTTAAACTGCGACTCAATCGGATTACCTTCACGATCGAGCATCTCCAGCGCCTCACCTTTTGCCCGATAGTAAGATTTTTCGCCTTTGCTGTCTGTCAGCACCAGTTTATCGGCAGTACGGGCCCATGTCCCATATGAAGCAAACGAAGAAGGTTCATCCCGCACGCCCTGATAGCGTTCATTCATCACCCATGTTCCGTCTTTTTCGAGGAACAAAGAGGTTTCAATACCTTCGCAGTCCGCACAAGGTAATATACCGCGCCAGCTTTGCTGCATCGGTTTTAATTCTGCCGCCCGTGTCGGCTGTAGTACATCAACTTCAGTACGATTATTACAGCCGATCAAGGCAAAGAGCGTACATGCAGCCGCTACTGACAATATCGCTGTTTTCACCATGAATTCCTTATGATTTTTTTATTCCCGTTCGTCAGTCTTGCGAGCGACGAACCCTACCTCGCAGTGCCTTCACTGTGGATTTCTGCGCCTTTGATGACAACCTACGCTCTTTCGACGCGCGCGTAGGGCGAGTTGCCTGTCGGCTTTTTTGCACTGCGGTTAACTCTTTAATGACCGCCACCAGTCGGGATATTGCCGCTTCCCGGTTAAGCTCCTGGCTACGGTACTCCTGTGCCTTAATGATAATGACACCATCGCCGCTGATCAGATGATGACTGGCAGCCAGCAGACGTTCCTTATAATACTCTGGCAGGCCAGAGGCCCGAATGTCAAAGCGCAAATGGATAGCCGTCGAAGTCTTATTAACGTGCTGCCCACCTGCTCCCTGAGCCCGGATTGCCGTGATTTCCAGCTCATTATCAGGAATAGAGACATTTCGGGAGATAACAATCATGAAGGTTGCTGCCACGCGCTCAAATGAATTTCCAGATTGTTCTGAGAATCTGACAGCCAGATAGCCCCATCCTGGATAGTCGCCTGAAGCGTCATTGTTCGGCCAGCAAAGTCACTCAGTTGCGCCAGTTGCTCATCATCCAGATACCACACGGATAAATTAGCAAACTGAGAGCACTTACTTTGGTTTTGCTGCCACCAGATTTGAGCCGCACGGCTGTTATAGGCAAACAAAGCAACTTCTGCAGACTGAGTACATGCTTTCTTGATACGGCGTTCATCCGGCAAACCGAGTTCAATCCATAAATCGATACCCAGATGATCATTACGCAACCACGCTTCCGGCTCATCTTCAGCGCTTAATCCCCGCGTAAACTGTAACCGTTCGTCAGCATATTTAATCCACGCCAGCAGGCGCAGCATCATGCGTTCCTGGGTTTCTGAGGGGTGACGCGCCAGCGTCAATGCCGCGTCAAGAAACTGGTTGCGGTCAAGATCCGCCACATTGACTACGGCTTTATATATTGTCGCTTTAAGCGCCATGAGAGAACTCCTTTCGAATCAGGCGTCCATTGTAGCGAAATCTGCGCCAAAAGGCTGCTAACCAGTAGCGTGGGTGTCCTCTATCAAGGCGCTGATATTGCTTGAATGAGTATGGTATAGTCACCTTGCTAAACAGAGTTTATCTTCGTAGGCTTAGACTTGCATCCACGGTTAAGTCAGAGTGCTGACAGGAGGGCATGTGGAAAAATATTGTGAGTTAATACGCAAGCGGTACGCGGAAATTGCCAGCGGAGACTTAGGGTATGTCCCGGATGCGCTGGGTTGCGTATTGAAGGTACTGAATGAAGTGGCTGCAGACAGCGCCCTTTCAGAGTCGGTCAGGGAAAAGGCGGCATATGCGGCCGCGAACTTACTGGTGAGCGATTATGTCAATGAATGAAACGTATCAACCCATTAACTGTGATGATTACGACAATCTTGAGCTCGCCTGCCAGCACCATTTGTTACTGACGCTGGCGCTAAAAGATGGCGAAGTTCTGCAGGCGAAAGCGAATGACCTGGTTTCCCGCAAAAATGTGGAGTATCTGGTTGCAGAAGTCGCAGGTGAAACCCGTGAACTTCGCCTCGACAAAATTGCCAGCTTCAGCCACCCGGAAATCGGTACCGTGGTGGTCAGCGAATCTTAATCCCCTTTGCCGAATGGCGATGCACACACCTTATCTGGCCTACAATCCGTAGGCCAGATAAGTGCAGCGCCATCATCAGGCATGCCATAGCAGGCGCACACTCTCTTCTTCCTCAGCCATACCTTCACGCGTTACAAATACTCCCGCAGCTGCAATCAGCGTATCGCCGTAAAATAGCAACGGTGTGGTATCTCGTCGCCAGGGAGGGATCCCCTGCTCCTGCCAGATTTTTTTGAGCTTACGCCCGCCGTTACGCCCGACAATATGCAAGAGTCCAGGAGCTTTAAACCGAATACTGACTGTCTCATTCGCTCGCGGTTTTCGTAATTCGCCATCGGGAAGTAACAGCACCGTTCCCAGCCCGGCAGGCAACACCAACGGTGTTTTCGTGCATGACCATGGAATCACCGTTTCACTTTGCCCGACAACAGATTTAACCCACCACAGCTGTGACTGGTAACGACGAATTTCGTACCCGCCAAAGCACAAACGGGGTACAGCATCTTCCCGCGCCAGCGCGACTTCCTGCCAGATACGCTCCAAAGCATCCCGGGAGGGCATCGGTGCATTCAACCCAGCCAGCCAGCGACGAAGCAGCGCCGCACGCCGCACATCGCTCTTCATCATTAATGGTTCCAGTCGCAGCGTACCTTGAGCGGTGACACAGTCAGCTAAATCTTGAGCAAGTAACTCATCCAGTAAACTCTCCTGCTCGGCGCACAGCGAGGCGCTGCGGGCTGTAGCCTCCGCAAAATGCGGCCAGCGTTGTTGCAGGAGTGGAATAATGCGTAGGCGTAAGAAATTGCGGTCATAAGCATCAACCTGATTGCTTTCGTCTTCAATCCAGCTTAACGCATGCGTCCGCGCCCACTTTTCAAGTTCGTCTCGCGTTTGTGTTAGCAGTGGGCGAATAAGCCGGGTTCCGGCAAACGGTGAACTTTCACCCATCGCAGAAAGCCCAGCGGGGCCACTGCCACGTTTTAGTGCGAGCAAAAATGTTTCGCACTGGTCATCAAGATGCTGGGCGGTCATCAGTATTTCATTCGACAACAGTGTCTGTTCAAACGCCTGATAGCGTGCCCGTCGCGCCTGAGCTTCTATTCCTGACCCATCGTCCTGCAGCTGTACCCGCTCAACCACCAGTGGTACCTGCCATTGCGCACATATCGATTCACAGTGGGTCACCCATTCATCAGCGTGGGGACTTAACCCATGATGGATATGGATAGCGCGCAAGGAGACTTCAGGGTGCTGCGTTCGCCACTGCACCAGTTGATGCAACAGCACGGTAGAGTCCAGGCCGCCACTAAAAGCGACGAGGATCTGGTTAGCGTTCAGAAGTGAAGTGTTCAGTGTGAGTGTCGTCATGATAGTTGCTTACAATGGCATTGCCCGGCACGTTACCGGGCTAAAGCCACAATAACAAGACTTACAGTTCATACAGTTCAAGAGGCAATCCGTCTGGATCGTTGAAAAACGTAAAGCGCTTACCAGTAAAAGGATCGACGCGTATCGGCTCGCATTTCACATTATGATCTTCCAGATGGGTTATTGCGGCTTCCACGTTCTCAACGCTAAACGCCAGGTGACGTAAACCGCAAGCCTCTGGTCGGCTGGGGCGGCCAGGCGGAAAAGGAAAGGAAAAAAGCTCAATCACATACTGCCCATTCAACGCGAGGTCGCCTTTCCAGGAGTCACGCTCTTCACGGTAGGCTTCACTCATCAACGTGAAGCCCAGCACATCACAGTAAAATGCCTTACTGACCGCGTAATCCGTCGCAATAATGGCAATATGGTGAACCTGTTTTAATCCCAGCATAGCGTGTTTGCCTCTTTAGTTTTCTTTTCGCACATTACTCATCCGCAGTCGGTTCAGGCAAGTCGTTATGCCATTTTTAGGACTCTCACACGATACACACCGTCCTCGCCCAGTTTAGCGCCATGAATATCTGTTTCGAATCCGGGGTAATGATGGCCTACTGAACACAGCATCAGCAGGAAATCGAGTACAGCACGGCTTTCTTCAGTGATCATTTCCCCCGGCATCAGCAGCGGTACACCAGGTGGATAAGGCAGGATCATATTGGCAGAAACGCGCCCCACCAGTTGATCGAGCGTCACGGTCTCCACTTCGCCTTTAATTTGTCGCTGCCAGGCCTGATGCGGCGTCATTTTCATTTCCGGCAAGGTGTCAAATGCCCGTAGCATCAACCCGGAGAGATCATGCTGGCGGATCAAATTATGGATCCCTTGCGCCAGATCCTGAATACGCATATTGCGATAAAAATCAGGATCTTCAGCATACAAATCCGGCAGCATGTTTTTAACGCGCAAATTAAGGTCATATGAGCGTTTGAACTCAGTAAGTCCTCGCAGTAAGCCCATTGCCCGGGTTTTATCAATCCCAATGCTGAACAGGAACAACAGATTATACGGACCTGTTTTCTCCACCACGACACCGCGTTCATCGAGGAACTTTGCTACCAGCGCGGCAGGGATCCCTTCTTCGCTCATATTTCCTTGTTCATCCATTCCCGGCGTCAGAATAGTGACTTTTACCGGGTCGAGGAACATGTGGTCAGCGTCAGCATCATTAAACCCATGCCAGCCTTCATCAGGAGCGACGGGCCAGCATTCCGCTTGATCTACTTTTTCCGGCTGCCAGATATCGAAGAACCAACCGTCCGATTCTTCTCGCAGTCGCTGTACCTCTTTACGGAAATGGAGCGCGCGCTCCACCGAGCGGTTAATTAGCCGCTTACCGGGATTACCACGCAGCATCGCCGCCGCTGTTTCAATCGATGCCACAATGGGGTAGCTGGGTGAGGTCGAGGTGTGCATCATAAAGGCTTCATTAAAGGTATCTTCGTCATAATCCCCTTTAATGTGAATCAAAGACGCCTGCGACAACGCGGCCAACATCTTGTGGGTGGACTGCGTTTCAAAGATGACTTTACCTGGAACCCTCTCACCGCTCATGCCACTTTTCCCCTGGTAAATCGGATGGAAATGCGTGTAAGGCACCCAGGCAGAGTCAAAATGAATTGAAGGGACATCCAGCGTTTGTTTAATCCAGTTAGTGTTATACAACAGACCGTCGTAGGTCGAGTTAGTGATAACTGCATGCACCGGCCACTGTGCTTGCGTAGTCTCCTCTACCTTACGTGCAATACTCTCGCGGCAGAATTCGCGGCGCGGAATTCCCCCGAGGATCCCCAGCGCATTACGTGTGGGTTTCAGCCAAATGGGCACCACATCACTCATCATCAATAAATGCGCGAGAGATTTATGACAGTTGCGATCAATTAATAACGTACTTCCCGTAGGGGCGGCATACATCCCAACAATCTTATTCGACGTCGATGTGCCGTTGGTGACCATATAACTTTGCTCTGCGCCAAAGGTGCGAGCGATATACTCTTCTGCTTCCAGGTGTGGACCTGTATGGTCCAATAGCGACCCCAGCTCAGTCACAGAAATGGACACGTCAGCCTTTAACGTGTTGCCGCCAAAGAAATCATAGAACAGGCATCCCACCGGGCTTTTCTGGTACGCCGTTCCCGCCATATGCCCTGGCGTACAGAAGGTATACTTCCCTTCCTTCACATAAGTAAACAGCGCTTTGGTAAAGGGAGGCGTAATGTTATCGAGATATTCACTGGTGTACTGCCGAATACGCGTCGCTATATCTTCGGACTGACCAAGCGCATACTCAAAAAACCACAGCGCCATGCGCAGATCGTGGGCGCTGACATCCATCGTCGAATGGGTATTAATAAAAGCGTACAGTGGGAGATATTCATTTAGCTGATTGATATCGCTACACAACTCCAGGCTGTATTCATCCCAGTCAAAAATAACACCGCAAATGCGCGGATTGTGTTCGATAAATTTCAGCAGGTCGACGCTATTCTGCGGCCAGATAATCTGAAACCCCTGCTGCTGCAGCGCACGTTCAAGTTCCTTGATGGGCTCATCTTTATAAAAGACGCCATGCGGTCCCATGATGGCAATAATGTTCATGCGTTCCTCCTGGAAAAACCTTAGTTAATCATAGCCTGGTCAAACCGCAGGTAAAAAAAAGGGCCACAGTGTTGTGGCCCTTTTCAGAATAAATACAGTTTACGCGTAACCGTAGTTCATCAGACGCTGGTAACGACGATTTTTGAGCTCTTCCGTACTTAACACGTCAAGATCGGCCAGATCGGCCAGCAATTGCGCCTTCAGCGACGCTGCCATTGCTTCCGGATTACGATGCGCACCACCCAGTGGTTCCGGAACGATGGAGTCGATAAGCTTCAGCTCTTTCAAACGCGTCGCAATAATGCCCATCGCTTCTGCCGCCAACGGCGCTTTGTCTGCGCTTTTCCACAGAATGGACGCGCAGCCTTCCGGGGAGATAACTGAATAGGTGCTGTATTGCAGCATATTCACTTTATCGCCCACGCCGATCGCCAGCGCACCACCGGAACCACCTTCACCGATAACGGTGCAGATAACCGGCACGCTCAGACGTGACATTTCACGCAGGTTGCGCGCAATCGCTTCAGACTGACCACGTTCTTCCGCGCCCACCCCCGGGTAAGCCCCAGGGGTGTCGATGAAGGTGATAATCGGCATCTTGAAGCGTTCGGCCATTTCCATCAGACGCAGCGCTTTGCGATAGCCTTCCGGCGCTGGCATGCCGAAGTTGCGACGAATTTTCTCTTTGGTCTCGCGGCCTTTCTGATGACCAATGATCATCACCGGACGCCCCTCAAGACGCGCAATACCGCCGACAATAGCTTTGTCATCCGCATAGGCACGATCGCCCGCCAGCTCATCAAATTCATCAAACGCCAGGCGGACATAATCCAGGGTATATGGACGCTGTGGATGGCGAGCCAGTTGGGCTACCTGCCATGCGCCAAGATCGGCGAAGATTTTGCGCGTCAGTTCTACGCTTTTTTCACGCAGACGATGCACTTCTTCATCGATGTTAATATCCAGTTTCTCATCCTGACGGCTAACCGCAGTCAGAGAATCGATTTTTGCTTCCAGCTCTGCAATCGGCTGTTCAAAATCAAGGAAATTCAGACTCATAGTATTCCTGTATTAGTCAAACTCCAGTTCCACCTGCTCCGAACCAATAAGGCCACGGAGATCGTTTAGCAAACGATCGCTCGGAGAGACACGCCACGTTGCGCCAAAACGCAATCGCGCACGTGCATCCGCCCTCTGATAGTAGAGATGTACTGGAATTGTCCCCGAGCGGTGGGGTTCCAGAGACTGACGGAGTCGGTTTAAAAGCTGGTCATCAATTTGCCTGTCCGTCAGCGAGATAGCAAGCCCGCGAGCATATTTTTCCCGGGCTTCGTCAATATCCATGACTTCACGGGCCATCATTTTAAGCCCGCCATTGAAGTCATCAAAGCTGACCTGTCCGCTGACGATAAGTATGCGGTCTTTTTCCAGCAAATGCTGGTATTTATCCAGAGCATCGGTGAATAACATCACTTCCAGACGCCCGGAACGGTCATCCAGTGTGCAGATGCCGATACGATTACCGCGCTTGGTGACCATTACCCGCGCAGCAATAACGAGCCCCGCAGCAGTGGTAACTTTACCACGTTCTGTCGGATGCATGTCTTTCAGCCTGTGGCCTCCGACATAGCGCTCAATTTCTTTTAAATACTGATTGATAGGGTGTCCGGTCAGGTAAAGTCCTAACGTTTCACGTTCACCCTCTAATACCACCTGCTCCGGCCACGGCGTGCAGCTGGCGTAGGATTGTTCAATTTGTTCCGGCTCTTCCGCCAGTACACCAAACATATCGGCCTGACCGATAGCTTCAGCTTTCGCATGCTGATCAGCAGCTTTAAGCGCATCATTAAGCGAATTCATCAACGCAGCGCGATGCGGGCCAAGGCGGTCAAACGCCCCGGACATGATTAGCTTTTCCAACACCCGGCGATTAAGCTTCTTAATATCTGTGCGGGCACAGAGATCAAACAGCTCGCGGAAGTAGCCACCTTTATTACGCGCTTCAATGATAGCTTCAATTGGCCCTTCACCCACGCCTTTTATCGCGCCGATGCCATATACAATTTCACCGTCATCATTAACATGGAAATGGTACAGCCCGGAGTTGATATCTGGCGGCAGGATTTTTAGCCCCATGCGCCAGCATTCGTCCACCAGCCCCACCACCTTTTCGGTGTTATCCATATCGGCGGTCATTACCGCTGCCATAAACTCAGCGGGGTAATGCGCTTTCAGCCACAGCGTCTGGTAAGAGACCAGCGCATAGGCCGCGGAGTGCGATTTGTTAAATCCGTAACCGGCGAATTTCTCCACCAGGTCAAAGATTTTCATCGCCAGCTCGCCATCTACACCACGCTTTTTCGCCCCTTCTTCGAAGGTGCCGCGCTGCTTGGCCATCTCTTCCGGTTTTTTCTTACCCATTGCACGACGCAACATGTCCGCGCCGCCAAGAGTATAGCCCGACAGCTCCTGGGCTATCTGCATGACCTGTTCCTGATACAGGATAATGCCATAGGTCGGCTCCAGCACCGGTTTCAGGCACTCATGCTGCCACTGTACGTCCGGGTAGGAAATCTCTTCGCGACCGTGTTTACGGTCGATAAAGTTATCTACCATCCCCGACTGGAGCGGGCCGGGACGGAACAGCGCCACCAGGGCGATCATATCTTCGAAGCAGTCAGGCTGCAGACGTTTAATCAGATCCTTCATGCCGCGGGATTCAAGCTGGAAAACAGCTGTCGTCTCTGAACGCTGCAGCATATCGAAACTTTTTTTATCGTCGAGCGGAATGGCGGCAATATCCAGCGGTGGCTCACCGTTCTTCTTACGGCGAGCGTTTATCATCTCCAGCGCCCAGTTGATGATAGTGAGCGTACGCAGGCCGAGGAAGTCGAACTTCACCAGCCCGGCGTATTCCACATCGTTCTTATCAAACTGAGTAACCGGATGCAGCCCCTGCTCATCGCAGTACAACGGCGCAAAGTCAGTAATTTTAGTTGGCGCGATGACCACACCACCAGCATGTTTACCGGCGTTACGTGTGACACCTTCCAGCTTACGCGCCATGTCGATCAGCGCCCTGACCTCTTCATCAGCCTCGTAAATTTCAGGCAGTTGCGGCTCAGCCTCAAAGGCCTTCGCCAGCGTCATCCCCGGATCGGGTGGTACCAGTTTAGAAATACGGTCAACAAAACCGTACGGATGCCCCAGCACGCGGCCTACGTCGCGGATAACCGCTTTTGCCGCCATCGTACCAAAGGTAATAATCTGCGATACCGCGTCACGGCCATACATATCCGCTACGTGTTCAATTACCTGGTCGCGCTTCTCCATACAGAAGTCAACGTCGAAGTCAGGCATCGAGACACGTTCTGGGTTGAGGAAACGTTCGAACAGCAGGTCGAATTCCAGCGGATCAAGATCGGTAATTTTTAATGCATAAGCAACCAACGAGCCCGCACCGGAACCACGTCCCGGCCCAACGGGTACACCGTTATCTTTTGACCACTGGATAAACTCCATAACGATCAGGAAGTAACCCGGGAACCCCATTTGGTTAATAACCTGAAGTTCAATATCCAGGCGTTCATCATAGGGTGGGCGCTTCTCTTGGCGCTCGGCTTCGTCCGGGAACAAAAATGCCAGACGCTCTTCCAGCCCCTCTTTGGATTTTTTGACCAGATAGTCTTCCGTGGTCATATCACCAGTCGGGAACTGCGGCAGAAAATATTCGCCCAAACGTACCGTCACATTACAGCGTTTGGCTATCTCGACAGTATTTTGCAGCGCTTCCGGGATGTCGGAGAACAGCTCGCACATCTCCTCTTCGCTGCGCATATACTGCTGCGGCGAATAGTTGCGCGGGCGTTTCGGATCATCGAGAGTGAAACCATCATGGATCGCAACGCGAATTTCATGCGCGTCGAAATCTCCGCTTTCAAGGAAGCGAACATCGTTGGTCGCCACCACTGGCAGACCACGCGTTTCGGCCAGAGCCACTGCGGCATGCAGATAATTTTCTTCGTCTTGCCTGCCGGTGCGGATCAGTTCCAGGAAGTAGCAATTGGGAAAATGTTCTTCATAAAACGTCACGCACTCATCGACCAGTGCGCTGTTACCACGCAGCAGGCTGCGCCCGACGTCGCCCATGCGACCACCGGAAAGCAAAATTAAGCCATCTTTTAAATCGACCAGCCAGTCTTTGTCGATAACCGGCCCTTCAGCACCATAGCCACGCTGATAGGCTTTCGATATCAACAATGTCAGGTTCTGGTAACCCGTGTTATTGGCCGCCAGCACGGTCAGTTGAGTGAGCTCATCACCAAACAGTTCACTACGAACATGAAAATCAGCGCCAACAATTGGCTTAATGCCCGCGCCATGACCCGCTCCGTAAAACTTCACCAGACCACACAGGTTGGTAAAATCGGTGATCGCCAGCGCAGGCATGCCTAATGCGGCCGCCTTTTTTACCAGCGGTCCGGTTTTTGCCAGCCCATCAATCATGGAGTAGTCGCTGTGCACCCGCAGGTGGACGAAACGTGGTTCAGACATCTTCAGATTCCGGTTTACTTATTCTCGACACAAGAATCAGGACGCGAGTCCCAGTGCGCGTTTGACAGGGCCAAAGCTGCGACGGTGGTACTCTGTAGCGCCATGCTCTGCCAGCTTTTCCAGATGAAAAGCGGTTGGGTAGCCTTTGTGCTGTGCAAAGCCATACTGCGGAAAAATAATATCCAGCGCCGCCATTTCAGCGTCACGTGTGACTTTCGCCAGGATAGACGCAGCGCTGATCTCTGCCACGCGGCTATCACCTTTCACTACCGCCATCGACGGCATCGGCAATGCCGGGCAACGATTTCCATCAATCAGTACGTATTCAGGCGTAATATGCAGACCTGCAACCGCACGCTGCATAGCCAGCATGGTGGCATGCAGGATATTCAGCTCGTCAATTTCATGCGGTTCCGCTCGCCCAAGGCTCCAGCTTAACGCCTTGTCCTTGATTTCATCGTAAAGTGACAGACGACGCTTTTCCGACAATTTTTTGGAGTCGTTGAGCCCGACAATCGGACGCGCAGGATCAAGTATAACGGCCGCAGTCACAACGGCTCCCACCAAAGGACCGCGCCCCACTTCATCCACACCCGCCACTAAATGCGTATGTGGATAAACAAATTCAATCATTGTGCTAACTCCAGGACAGCATCCGCCGCTTGTTCATCGGCATTGCAACGGATCTGCTGGTGCAGTTCACGGAAAGTGTCATGCATCGCATGGCTGGTTTTACCATTGGCGAGCAACGGCAACAGCGCTTGTGCCAATGCATGCGGTTCACATTCATCCTGCAGCAGCTCTTTAACCAGTTCTCTTCCCGCTAACAAGTTCGGCAGAGAAACATAATCGGTTTTCACCAGACGCTTCGCCAGCCAGAACGTGAAGGGTTTCATACGATAGCCGACAACCATCGGACACTTCGCCAGCATGCACTCCAGCGCAGCCGTACCAGAGGCCAGCAACGCAGCATCGCTGGCAACCATGGCTTCACGTCCCATTCCATTAAGCATATGTACGGAAAGTTCTGGAGCCACTTCAGCCTTGATGCGTTCAAACTGCTCTCGGCGTTTGGTATTGACCAACGGAACCACGACTTCGAGATCCGGGTATTGTTGACGTAATAGCTGCGCTGTTTTCAGAAAATCAGCGCTGAGCATTTCCACTTCTGCACCACGACTTCCCGGTAGCAATGCCAGACAGTGCGCATCATGAGGAATACCCAGAACATCACGAGCCGCATTTTTATCAGGATCCAACGGCATGGCATCCGCCATGGTGTGACCGATAAAGCGGCACGGGACGTTAAATTTGTCATAAAACGCTTTTTCGAAAGGCAGAAAGGCCAGCACCATATTGGTGGATCTGCCTATTTTGAAAACGCGTTTCTGTCGCCATGCCCAGACGGAGGGGCTGACGTAATGAATGGTTTTAATGCCCTGCTTTTTCAAATTTCCTTCGAGGGTAATGTTGAAATCAGGCGCATCAATACCGACAAAAACATCCGGCTTGAGATCGGTGAAACGGCGAGTCAGATCAGCGCGGATATGCAGCAAACGGCGCAGGCGTCCAAGCACTTCAACAATGCCCATTACCGCCAACTCTTCCATTTCGTACCAGGCTTCACAGCCTTCAGCCTGCATCAGCGGACCTGCAACGCCAATAAATCGCGCATTGGGGACGCGAGCCTTGAGTGCTCGAATTAATCCTGCACCAAGAATATCGCCGGAGGTTTCTCCGGCGACGAGGGCAATCGTTAAAGGACGCTGCTCAGTCATTAACGAATCAGACCACGCGTTGAGCGCTCAAAGAAATCGCTAAAGGCCTGAACATCGGGGTACTGCTTCGCCAGTTCGGCGATTTCCGGTTTCGCTTCGTCAAGCGTTTTGCCGCTGCGGTACAACGCTTTATAGGCATTGCGGATCGCAGTAATCGCTTCGCGAGTGAATCCACGACGTTTCAAACCTTCAATGTTGACGCCAAACGGCGTCGCATGGTTGCCCTGGGCAATAACGTATGGAGGAACATCCTGGGCAACGCCAGAACAGCCACCAACCATCACGTGCGCGCCAATGATGCAGAACTGATGCACCGCTGTCATGCCACCGATGATAACAAAATCATCCAGCGAAACATGTCCGGCAAGCGTGGCGTTATTCGCCAGAATGCAGCGGTTACCCACCGTACAATCGTGCGCGACGTGCGCGTTGATCATCAGTAAGTTATCACTGCCCACCTTCGTCAACCCACCGCCCTGCACTGTGCCACGATGAATGGTGACGCTCTCGCGGATGCGGTTACGATCGCCAATTTCCACACGGGTCGGTTCGCCAGCATATTTCAGGTCCTGGTTCACTTCACCGATGGAGGCAAACTGATAGATCTCGTTATCGCGACCAATCTTGGTATGACCATTCACGACAACGTGAGACTTCAGTACGGTACCCTCACCAATTTCAACATGGGGTCCAACAATACAAAATGGGCCAATGTGAGCATTAGCGCCAATGCTGGCACCATCTTCTACAATGGCAGTTGGGTGAATAAAGGCGGATTTATCAATCACGTATCAGGCCTCCCGGCTACGGGCACACATCATTGTTGCTTCGCACACAACTTTACCGTCGACCAACGCAACCCCTTTAAAACGGGTCAGGCCGCGGCGCGTTTTCTCGAAAGTCACTTCCATGATCATCTGATCGCCTGGCACGACAGGACGCTTAAAGCGTGCCTCATCAATTCCTGCGAAGTAATACAGTTCGCCCGGCTCTAGTTTTCCTACGCTTTTAAACGCCAGAATACCCGTTGCCTGTGCCATCGCTTCCAGAATCAGCACACCAGGGAAAATCGGTTTACCCGGGAAGTGGCCCTGAAAGAAAGGCTCGTTAACGGATACATTTTTCACTGCGCGCAGAAAACGACCTTCTTCAAAATCCAGCACACGGTCAACCAGCAGAAACGGAAAACGGTGCGGCAGAAGTTCTAAAATCTCTTCAATATGCAGAGTATGAGTGTTAGTAGTCAAAATACTCTTCCTGTCAAAATATACTAAAAGGCAATAATAACACGGCCTGTCGCAATCGCATGAATGTGACAGGCCGTAAAAGGATGGCACGTACATACACTTTATCTTTCAAGCTGCCGCTTTGTTGGCTGCCTTGGCTCACTCCAGTCACTTACCTGCGCAAGCTCCCGGGATTTCACTCAATTGCCGCTTCAATGCAGCTTGAACGATGTTGTGTACAGGTGGAACGTTAGTCTTGTTGATTAACCTTGCGCTCAATTGCTTTGAGGCGCTTGCTCATATCATCAATATTCATCACCAGTGCAGCTGTTTTACGCCATACCTTGTTGGGTTGTAGCGGAATGCCTGAGGAGTAGACGCCAGGTTCAGTAATAGGACGCATCACCATACCCATGCCAGTTACCGTGACTTTGTCGCATATTTCCATATGCCCATTGATCACGCTGGCGCCGCCAATCATGCAGTAACGGCCAATCTTCAGGCTACCCGCCATAATGACGCCACCGGCTACAGCCGTATTGTCGCCAATCACAACGTTATGCGCAATCTGGCACTGGTTATCAATGATAACACCATTGCCGATCACGGTATCGTCCAGTGCGCCACGATCGATTGTCGTACAGGCACCAATCTCGACGCGATCGCCAATAATGACGCGACCAAGCTGCGGGATCTTCACCCAATTACCACGATCGTTTGCATAGCCAAAGCCGTCAGATCCGACGACTGTGCTTGACTGGATCAGGCAATTCTCACCGATCTGAATATCGTGGTAAATCGTCACATTGGCCCACAAGCGTGAACCTGCACCGATTTTTGTGTTTTTTCCGACGAAGCAACCTGCGCCGATAACCACGTTATCGCCCAGCTCTACGCCTGACTCGATGACCGCATTTGCGCCAACAGAGACATTATTACCCAGCTTCGCCGTCGCATCGATCACTGCACTGGGTGCAATATTTTGTGCAGGCTGAGGCGTGGTATCTAAAATTTGTGCCATTCGTGCATAGGTCAGGTAGGGATTCTTCACTACCAGCGCGGCACTCTTAGCAAAAGGAAGATCGTCCTGCGTCATCACAACGGCAGAAGCCTGGCATACGCCTAAATGTTCACGGTATTTAGGGTTTACCATGAATGTGATATTGCCAGTTTGCGCAGATTGCATGGACGCTACGCCGGTGATGACGATATCGCCATCACCGTGTAATTCTGCATCCAACTGCTCTGCTAAATCAGCCAGTCGAATTGAAGGCATTACTTATTTAACCTGTTTCAGTACGTCGGCGGTGATGTCTTTTACATCGCTGCTGTTGTATGCAACGGTGTTCGCGTCAACGACCAGATCGATGCTCTGGCTGCTAGCGACAGATTTCACAGCAGTCTGGATACGAGTAACCAGTTTGCCACGTTCTTCGTTGGAACGACGTTGACGATCCTGCTCAAAAGCCTGCGCTTTCTGAGAGAAAGTCTGGCGCTGTGCCATAACGTCTTTTTCCAGCTTGGTACGATCGGCACCCGCTTTCATAGATTGCAGACGCTGCATTTTAGATTGCAGATCGGATTCCATACGCTGCAGTTCGCTGGCGCGGCCTTTGAACTCGTTTTCCAGCGTATTAGAAACACCAGTCTTTTGTGCAACCTGTTGGAACAGGCTACCCATATTGACGATTGCAATTTTGTCGGCAGCCTGTGCAGACGTTGCCATCGCTAAACCGAGACCTGCAGCTAATAACCACTTTTTCACAATAAACTCCTTACCATCCCATTTGCATCCGAAGATGCAGTTCTTTGCGTGGCCAGGCGATCCCATGCAAGATCGCCTAAAGTCATCGCTACACAACTCTTACATTCCTTTGTGAAGAACAATTACCAGGTTTTACCAATGTTAAACTGGAACTGCTCTTTTTTGTCTCCCTCATAATCCTTAAACGGCTGGGCGTAGGAGAAGACCAACGGCCCCAATGGGGACATCCATTGTAATGCGATACCTGCAGACATACGGATATTGCTCGGATCGCTGTAGTCTGGATAACCAGAATACTTCGCGGAATCCCAGTTAGTATCCCAAACGGTACCCATATCCCAGAAGAAGGAAGTACGGACCGAGTTGGCATACTTGTCGCTAATAAACGGCGTCGGAGTAATAAACTCCAGGCTGGCGACAGCCATGGCGTTACCGCCCACAGCATCATCCGATTTACACGGTGCAGTATTGGTAGTGTCACACTCGTTGTCATAATCGTCATCATTATTATAACGATTAGCCGGTAAATAGACGGCTTTCGGACCGATAGTGTTCGACTGGAAGCCACGCACAGTACTGGAACCACCGGCATAGAAGTTCTCATAGAACGGCATCTCTTTGCCGCCTATACCGTCACCGTAACCCCACTTAGTACGACCCAGAACAACCCATTTATGGTCGTCATCGATCGGCACATAGGTCGCAGTATCCAACGTCGCTTTGTAGTATTCGTTATCAGAACCAGGAACCGTTACTTTACCGTTCAGGTTGACACGCGTACCTTCCGTTGGGAAGTACCCACGGTCCAGCTTGTTGTATGTCCAACCGTAGTTGAAGGTGAAATCGTCCGATTTGAAGCTATCAGCATCAGGATTCTCACCCATGGAAACCAGATATCGCTGCATCGCAACCTGTGGATCCATGTTAGACAGGGAGTTATGCACATAACCCAGACCCGCACGCAACGTATTGTATTCGTTGATCGGGAAGCCCAGCGTTACGTCTGTACCATAACTTTTGTTGGTATAGTCGGACAGATCCGCATCATCCGCTTCAAAGTCGTTATAGAAGACGCGACCACCAAGGCTGACACCATCAACGGTGAAATACGGGTTGGTAACAGACAACTCAGTATAGGTCTGATAGTCGTTTTTGGTGCCGTTAATACCGACCGAATAACCGGTACCTAACCAGTTATCCTGCTGAACGCCCGCCTGGAAGCTAACGCCGCTCTCTGTACCGTAACCGACGCCGAAGTTGAAGCTACCGGTGTTACGTTCTTTCACCTTATAGACCACATCAACCTGATCCGGACTACCCGGAATACGCTGAGTATCAGTGTCCACGGTTTCGAAGTAGCCCAGACGATTCAGACGTTCTTTACCCTGATCGACCAGATCGCTACCCAACCACGCGCCTTCCATCTGGCGCATTTCGCGACGCAGCACGGAATCTTTAGAGGTGTCGTTACCTTCAAAACGGATCTTACGAACATAGAAACGGTTACCCGCATCCACATTTACACGTAATTTTACGGTTTTGTCTGCATCGTTGATTTCAGGTTGCGACTGTACACGCGGGTAGGCATAACCGTAGCGACCCAGAAGCTTCTTGATATCATCTTCCATTTTGGTCACTTTGGTGCCGTTATAGAGTTCGCCCGGCTCGATTTTCGTCAGGGTCTCAATCTCGGCAGAGTGTCCGGCAAGGTTACCGCTCACTTGCACCCCAGAAAGTTTGTACTGCTCGCCTTCTGTGATGTTGACAGTGATATAGATACCTTTCTTATCCGGCGTCAGGCTGACCTGCGTGGAGTCAATGTTGA
The DNA here is from genome assembly GCF_963864895.1 of Citrobacter sp. S-77. Taxonomy (NCBI): domain Bacteria; kingdom Pseudomonadati; phylum Pseudomonadota; class Gammaproteobacteria; order Enterobacterales; family Enterobacteriaceae; genus Citrobacter; species Citrobacter sp. S-77. The sequence continues at coordinate 662,932 of NZ_CAWLWU010000002.1, read as the reverse complement.
AACGAGCGTAACCGCGATCCAGATAGTAGCTGCGCAGGGTTTCGAGATCGCCCGCCAGTTTCTGTTTCTGATATTTACGATCGCCTACGACGTTCCACCACGGCACTTCATCACGCAGTTGGAAGTGAGAGATAAGCTCGTCGGTTGTAAAGGCGTGGTTACCGACGATATTGATCTGTTGGATCTTCGCCGATACACCTTCCTGGAACACCAGTTTGAGATCAACGCGGTTACGCGGCAACGGTGTTACCACCGCTTTCACACTGGCGCTGTACTTACCGACGCTATAGTAGAAATCTTCCAGGCCTTTTTCGATATCGGCAAGGGTTGTGCGATCAAGAGATTCGCCAACACGCACGCCAGACGCCTCGAGGTTCTGCTTAAGCATGTCGTCTTTCACCGATTTGTTACCGGAGAAAGTAATGCTGGCAATCGTCGGACGTTCTTTTACCTGAACCAGAAGGGTATCACCATCGCGCAGGACGCGGACATCCTCAAAGTTTCCGGTGGCGAACAGGGCGCGAATGGTATTACTGATGTCTTCATCATTAACCGTGTCGCCTGTACGCACCGGCATACTAAGGAGAGCCGCACCAACGGCGACTCGCTGTAGGCCTTCGAAATGAATGTCCTTCACTACGAACCCTTCAGCACCGTATACGGTGGCGCTGCTAAACAGCAGCGACGCTATGAGCAACTTTTTCATCGCCATCGTTATTATGCGTTCTTCCTAACACTCTCTTACAACCGAGAGAAATCATTGAAAAGTGCAAGCCCCATTAACAACACCAGCAAAATAGAGCCAATGCGATAACTAAAGTCTTGAACCCGCTCGGATACCGGACCGCCCTTCAGCTTTTCAATCGCCAGGAACAGCAGATGCCCCCCGTCAAGAACGGGCAACGGAAACAGGTTGATTATCCCTAAGTTCACGCTGATAAGCGCAAGGAACATCAGGTAATAAATTACCCCGAACTCCGCTGACATCCCAGCCCCCTGGGCGATAGAAATCGGCCCACTGAGGTTGTTCAGTTTTACATCACCGGTAATCAATTTTCCCAGCATACTGACCGTCAGCTTCATCAGCTGCCACGTTTTATCCGTGGCTTCGAGGATGGCGCTGAACGGCCCATACTGGCGTACAGTCTTGTACTCATCAGGCAGAGGGATAATTTTAGGCACAACGCCCGCAAAACCTTCCGCCTTTCCATTACCCGGTTTGGTATCCGGGATTAATGTTAAAGACAAGGGACTCCCCTGCCTTTCAATTTCGAGCGCTAACGGCTTACCTGGATTATCGCGCACCAACATCACGAACGTCATCCATTGCGTTAGCGGTTGACCATCGACTTTAACGATCCTGTCGCCAGCTTGCAAACCCGCCTTGCTTGCAGCGGAGTTAACCTGCACTTCTGACAGCACCGGTTCAATCTGCGGACCGCGCGGGCGAATCCCCAGACTAGAGACAGGATCCTCTTTATCTGGCTCAAATGCCCAATCGCGCAGATCCAGCGTTTTGTCCTGTCGCTGGTTGCTGCCAAACTGCGCCACGCTGATGGTCGTATGCTCATCGCCGATTTTGGAGACCAGCTGCAACCGCACAGTATCCCAATCTGGGGTTTCGATGCCATCAACAGCTTTTAGTTCCGTACCAGGCAAAATTTGCGCCTGAGCGGCGATCGAATTAGGTGTGATCTCACCAACAACCGGACGCACACCAGGGACACCGATGATAAAGACCAACCAGTAGGCAAAAATAGCAAAGATGAAGTTTGCAATTGGGCCTGCAGCGATAATGGCAGCACGTTGCCCAACTGTTTTATTGTTGAAGGCGTGGTGGCGCAGCTCCGGTATAACCGGCTCAGCACGCTCATCCAGCATTTTGACGTAGCCGCCGAGTGGGATCAGGGCGATGACGTATTCAGTACCCAGTTTATCGGTACGACGCCAAAGCGCTTTTCCAAAGCCAATGGAAAAGCGCTCGACACGGACTCCACAGCGCCGGGCAACCCAGAAATGACCAAATTCATGCACAGTGATAAGCACACCGAGTGCGACGATGAATGCAGCCAGATTCCAGAGAATACTCAGCATAAGACCATCCGTTAGAGTGTCCTGAATACCAGTAACAACAGGCAAGCAAAGACCGGTACTGCAGCCGTCAGGCTATCAATGCGATCCAGAATACCACCGTGCCCTGGGATTAAGTGACCACTGTCCTTAATACCTGCTTCACGCTTAAACATACTCTCGGTCAAGTCACCCAACACGGAGGCCAGGGCTGCAACGATAGAGCAAATGAGCAAGGTGACAGGCGCAACATCAAGATTCGCCCACATACCATAACCCCATGAGATCACAGCAGCAGTGGCGAGTCCGCCAATAAAACCTTGCCAGGTTTTACCAGGAGAGACCTTCGGCGCCAGTTTATGCTTGCCAAACAGCTTTCCAAACATATACGCACCAGAATCCGCTCCCCAGACGAGGATCATGACATAGAGCAGCCATACCGCGCCACTATAATGATTCTCATCATAATGCCAGGCTCGTAGCGCCAGCATTCCCCAAAAGAAAGGGACAATGGTTAAGATGCCGAAAATTATGCGTAATACCTTTGAATTACGCCAGACTGCCGCTGAACCGGGGTAAAATAACACCAGTAATAGCGCTACAGCCCACCAGCCTAACGACGCCCAAAGCGACAATTCAACCAGCGGCTGGTGAATATTGTGATGATATTCAGGCAGCAAAAACAGCATCAGTGCCAGCAGTAGCCCACACAGAACCGCCAGCCAGACTCGCTGCGTGCGAGTGGCAAAACCGCTTAACTGTCCCCATTCCCAGGCTGCCAGCATACAAACGACCAGCGTAACAATGGCGAACCCCACCGGCGGCAACAAAAACAGCGCCGCGATGACCACGGGTATTAAAACAAAAGCAGAAATCAGGCGATACTTCAGCAAAAGCGACCCCCATCAGGCTTTTTCATCACCGGGTTCGGTGCCGCCGAAACGACGCTCTCGATTAGCAAAGGCATGCAGCGCACCTTCAAAGTCTTGTTCATCGAAATCGGGCCAGAGAACATCCGTAAAGTAAAGCTCGGCATAGGCAATTTGCCACAGCAGAAAATTACTAATGCGGTGCTCTCCCCCAGTCCTTATTACTAAATCCACCGGAGCCAGCTCATGCATGCAAATTTGTTGACCAAGCTTCTCTTCATCAATTTGCTCAGGACGCAGCAGACCTTCCTGCACCTGTTGTGCCAGTTGTCTGACTCCCTGGACAATATCCCACCGTCCACCGTAATTCGCAGCAATATTCAGCGTTAACCCGGTATTTTGGGCGGTAAGCGCTTCCGATTTGCGGATCCGTTCTTGCAAACGTGAGTTAAATCGACTGATATCCCCGATAATACGCAGACGAACGTTATGGCGGTGCAGGTTTTTCACTTCGCTATCAAGCGCCCACACGAACAATTCCATTAACGCGCTCACTTCCTGCGCAGGTCGGTTCCAGTTCTCACTGCTAAAGGCATACAGCGTTAACGCATCAATACCGTTATTGGCAGCAAAAGAGACAGCCCGGCGGACGGATTTTGCTCCGGCCTTATGCCCAAAGGCGCGAATCTTCCCTTGCTTTTTCGCCCAGCGGCCATTGCCATCCATAATAATGGCTACATGGCGGCAGCCATGTGCTGGCAAATTTTCGCTTAATGGTTGAGTTGCAGACAACATAACGCGTTTTTAGTCCCTGAAAGGATTTTACGGTACTCAGGAATACTGAAGCCTTTTGCTCTTCATCCTTCAGGCTGCCTCTGTGTTAGCTGCGCTCATTCGCCCCAGCCACATACTGATTGTATGCTCCTGGGAACTCATTCACTTGCCGCCTTGATGCAACCTGAATGATTTTGTGTATCCACAAAAAAGCCGTGTCAAACCACGGCTTACCCGACCGAAAAAAAGCAAATACCCACAATCGGGTGGCGCAGACTATATCACTGAAGCCCAACGCTAACAAATAGCACGATCCCCCGTAGCGGGATTATCATCAGCTTGAGAGTCGCGTCACTTGTTTTGTGGCGACTTCCCTGGCGATGGCATCGACCCTCAGCACGTCATCAACGCTCTGCGGTTCCTGCAAATCCATCTTATCCAGTACGGATAAATTTAGATCGGCGATATCAGTAAATCGAATCTGCTGCGCCAGGAATGCGGCAACGGTAATTTCATTCGCGGCGTTCAGCGCGGTTGTCGCGGCCTGCCCTTGCTCAAACGCGTCCATTGCCAATTTCAGGCACGGATAACGCTGGTAATCAGGTGCGGAAAAAGTCAACGCACTGAGTTTGCAAAAGTCGACAGGCTTAGCGCCAGACGTCACACGTTCCGGCCATGCCATCGTATGAGCAATCGGTGTACGCATATCAGGCTCACCCAACTGGGCCAGCACACTACCATCCTGATAACGCACCATCGAGTGAATCACCGACTGCGGATGAATCAGCACTTCCATCTGGCTTGCACTGGCATTAAATAACCAACGCGCTTCAATGTATTCCAGACCTTTATTCATCATGGTGGCGGAATCGACTGAGATTTTTCTTCCCATCGACCAGTTCGGATGACGGCATGCTTGATCGGGCGTCATTGAAACCAGATCCTGCAATGGCGTTTCACGGAAAGGGCCACCAGACCCGGTAAGCAGAACGGACATTACGCCATTTTGCTCAAGGTCAGCGTATCCCAGATTGTGTTGGATAGGTTGAGGTAAACTCTGAAAAATCGCATTATGTTCGCTATCTACCGGCAAAAGCTGCGCTTTGTTGCGTTTCACGTCGTCCATAAACAGACGTCCGCAGGTCACTAAAGACTCTTTATTTGCCAACAGAATACTTTTGCCCGCACGGATTGCCGCCAGCGTCGGTAATAACCCCGCTGCGCCGACAATCGCCGCCATCACCTGATCGACGTCATCCAGCGCAGCCATATCACAGGCTGCCTGTTGCCCACTCATCACCTCAGTGCGACTTCCGTGCTCCTGAAGTGCGGCTTTCACCAGCACTGCGCTTTTTTCATCGTCCATCACCGCATAGCGGGGAGAAAACTCCAGGCATTGCTCTACCATGCGGGTGACATTTTTACCCGCAACCAACGCAGCAACTCGAAACTTTTCCGGGTTATGGCGTACTACATCCAGCGTACTGCAACCAATAGAGCCGGTTGAGCCCAGAACGGTTAATTGCTTCATCAGACATCCAGAAGAATTGAGACAGGATAAAAAGCAAAACGCCGCCAGTTGATCCTCACAGATCCCCCAAGCGGCGTTTTAAACGTACAGGCGAATCAGAACTGCATCAGTTCCGCTTCTTTCTCTGCCAGCGCCGCATCAACTTTCTTGATTGCTGCGTCAGTCAGTTTCTGTACGTCGTCCTGAGAACGGCGATCGTCATCTTCGCTGATCTCTTTATCTTTCAACAGAGCTTTTACTTTATCGTTGGCATCACGGCGTACGTTACGTACAGCAACACGAGCCTGTTCAGCTTCACCACGCACAACTTTCGTCAGATCTTTACGACGCTCTTCGGTCAGCGGAGGCAGCGGAACGCGGATATCGGTACCCGCAGAACTTGGGTTCAGACCGAGGTCGGAAGCCATAATCGCCTTCTCAACAGCCGGCCCCATTGAACGGTCAAACACGTTGATTTTAAGAGTACGGGAATCTTCAACCGTTACGCTTGCCAGCTGACGCAGCGGAGTTGGTGTGCCGTAATATTCTACGACAATACCGTCCAGCAGGCTGGGAGAAGCACGACCCGTGCGAATTTTGCTGATTTGGTTTTTGAACGCTTCTACGCATTTATCCATGCGCACTTCAGCATCTTTTCTGATATCGCTAATCACGTTACGAATCCTTGAAAACTTGTCTCAGACAGACCAGACGGAAGCACTGATGCGCTAAGTATAGTCTTGTTTAAAATATGCCACCGGGTAAGTGACCCGCTTGATTAAAGCGGAATCTTACCCGTATTTGGCCTCGACGGAAATTATTCCGTGATTAAAGTGCCTTCTTTTTCACCCATAACAACACGGCGCAAGGCACCTGGTTTGTTCATGTTGAAGACACGAATCGGTAATTTGTGGTCACGAGCCAGCGTGAACGCAGCCAGATCCATCACTTTCAGTTCTTTATCCAGTACTTCACTGTAGGTCAGTTGTTCGTACATGGTAGCGGTTGGATCCTGAGCCGGATCGGCGGTAAATACGCCATCAACTTTAGTGGCTTTCAGAACTACATCCGCTTCGATTTCAATACCGCGCAGACAAGCTGCAGAGTCAGTAGTGAAGAACGGGTTACCGGTACCCGCGGATAAAATAACAACGCGGTTGTTACGCAGCAGGCTGATAGCCTCTGCCCAGCTGTAGTTGTCGCACACGCCGTTCAGCGGAATAGCAGACATCAGGCGAGCGTTCACATAGGCGCGATGCAGTGCGTCACGCATTGCCAGGCCGTTCATAACTGTTGCCAGCATGCCCATGTGGTCGCCCACAACGCGGTTCATACCCGCTTTTGCCAAACCTGCACCGCGGAACAGGTTACCACCGCCAATCACTACGCCAACCTGAATGCCCAGTTCAACAAGTTCTTTAATCTCTTGCGCCATACGGTCAAGGATGCTTGCGTCAATACCGAAACCTTCAGTCCCCTGCAATGCTTCGCCGCTCAGTTTAAGCAGAATGCGTTTGTAGACGGGTTTTGCGTTGGTAGCCATTTTCTTTCCTGCGAGTGTCACGAATGGGATGATTTAAATCGGGTGACATCATGTGTTTCCTGCCGTTTGTTGCCTACTGGAACTGGCTGATTTTCACATGACGGGTACAAAAAGGAGCCGCCCTGAGGCGGCTCCGGACAGTACAATTAAGACTGTTTAGACATTGCAGCAACTTCTGCTGCGAAGTCAGCTTCAACTTTCTCGATGCCTTCGCCCACTTCAAAGCGGATGAAGCCAGTCACGTCAGCGTTGTGCTCTTTCAGCAGCTGGCCAACGTTTTTGCTCGGGTCCATTACGAAAGGCTGACCAGTCAGAGAAACTTCACCGGTGAATTTCTTCATACGGCCTTCAACCATTTTCTCTGCGATTTCTTTCGGCTTACCAGACTGCATCGCGATGTCCAGCTGTACCTGGTATTCTTTCTCTACCACTTCAGCAGACACGTCTTCTGGTTTAACGAATTCTGGTTTGCTTGCAGCAACGTGCATCGCCAGGTGTTTAACCAGCTCTTCATCAGCGCCTTTAGCCGCAACCAGAACACCGATGCGCGCACCGTGTTGGTAGTTGCCCAGAACGTCGCCTTCCAGGATTGCAACGCGACGGATGTTGATGTTTTCACCGATTTTAGCAACCAGCGCAACACGCTCTTCTTCGAACTGTGCTTTCAGGACTTCAACATCAGTCACTTTACCTGCTACAGCCGCGTCCAGAACTTTGTCTGCGAACGCCTGGAAACCACCGTCTTTAGCAACGAAGTCAGTCTGGCAGTTAACTTCCAGAATCACACCGAAGTTGCCTTCGATTTTGGTTTTGATCACGCCGTCAGCAGCAACGTTGCCTGCTTTTTTCGCAGCTTTGATCGCACCAGATTTACGCATGTTTTCGATTGCCAGCTCGATGTCGCCATTAGCTTCAGTCAGTGCTTTTTTGCAATCCATCATGCCTGCGCCAGTACGCTCACGCAGCTCTTTTACCAGGGATGCGGTAATTTCAGCCATTCTAAAATCCTCGGAAGATTTGATCTGCCCGGCATTAAACCGCACAGATTTAAAAGTGAAAAAGGGGGCCTAATACAGGCCCCCTAACCAAACGTGATACTACCTGGTCTATAAGGGCTCTAACGAGCGTGCCTTATTATTCAGCTTCTACGAAGCTTTCTTCCGCCTGGGAAGCCAGATCCTGAGAACGGCCTTCACGAACGGTTGTAGCTACAGCGCCCAGGTACAGGGTCACAGCACGGATTGCGTCGTCGTTACCCGGGATAACGAAGTCAACACCGTCCGGATCAGAGTTGGTATCAACGATAGCAAATACCGGGATACCCAGGTTGTTTGCTTCTTTGATAGCAATGTGCTCGTGGTCAGCATCGATTACGAACAGAGCGTCCGGCAGACCGCCCATGTCTTTGATACCGCCCAGGCTGTTTTCCAGTTTCTCAAGCTCACGGGTGCGCATCAGCGCTTCTTTCTTGGTCAGCTTTTCGAAAGTACCGTCCTGAGACTGAGTTTCCAGATCTTTCAGACGTTTGATGGACTGACGAACAGTTTTCCAGTTAGTCAGCATACCGCCCAGCCAGCGATGGTTCACGAAGAACTGGTCGCAGCTGTTAGCAGCTTCTTTCACCGCTTCGCTTGCAGCGCGTTTAGTACCAACGAAAAGGATTTTACCTTTACGAGCAGAGATCTTGTTCAGTTCAGCCAGAGCTTCGTTGAACATCGGTACAGTTTTCTCAAGGTTGATGATGTGAACTTTGTTACGCGCACCGAAGATGAACGGCTTCATTTTCGGGTTCCAGTAACGGGTCTGGTGACCGAAGTGAACACCAGCCTTGAGCATGTCGCGCATGGAAACAGTTGCCATGATTAAAACCTCTATATATAAAAGTTGGGGTTAAGCCTCCACGCATCCCATATTACCGACCCCAAAGGGCACCCCGGAATATGTGCCGATACGTGTGTGTTGTTACACAAAGTGAGATTTGTCGCTTCAGTCCATCTTGTGTATCTGAGAATGGAACGGAAGTCCGGCGCGCTTTATACCACAAATACGCCGCAGACACCAATAATTGTTGGCGGTCTGTGCTGTTAATGATTCTCAATTTGGCAGCAAGTACGCCGGACTGTTACCATTGGCAGCACTTACACAATTATTGTCGAAATCATCGACACTGATGGACAGAATTCATGGCTATCTCAATCAAGACCCCTGAAGAAATCGAAAAAATGCGCGTCGCTGGTCGTCTGGCCGCTGAAGTGCTGGAAATGATCGAACCGTTTATCAAACCGGGTGTCAGCACCGGCGAACTGGATCGCATCTGTAATGACTACATAGTGAATGAGCAGCAGGCTATATCCGCCTGCCTGGGTTATCACGGTTATCCGAAGTCTGTGTGCATCTCTATTAACGAAGTGGTATGCCACGGGATCCCGGATGATGCCAAACATCTGAAAGATGGCGATATCGTCAATATCGACGTGACTGTCATTAAAGACGAGTTCCATGGCGACACCTCAAAAATGTTTATTGTCGGCAAACCGACAATTCTCGGCGAGCGTCTGTGCCGCGTTACGCAGGAAAGCCTGTATCTGGCGCTGCGGATGGTAAAACCAGGCATTCGTCTGCGCACGCTGGGCGCTGCGATTCAGAAATACGCGGAAGGAGAAGGCTTCTCTGTGGTTCGCGAATACTGTGGTCACGGTATTGGCCGCGGCTTCCATGAAGAACCTCAGGTTCTGCACTACGATGCTGACGATGGCGGTGTAGTACTTCAGCCGGGCATGACCTTTACCGTGGAACCGATGCTGAATGCGGGTGATTACCGCATTCGTACCATGAAAGACGGCTGGACGGTGAAAACCAAAGACCGTAGCTTGTCTGCACAGTACGAGCATACTATTGTAGTTACCGAAAACGGCTGTGAAATTCTGACGTTACGCAAGGATGACACCATCCCGGCGATCATCAAACACGACGAATAATTTTTTGCCTGATGGCGATGTCCCCGCATCTTATCAGGCCTACAAATTGCTCTACTTCGTAGGCCGGATAAGGCGTTAGCGCCGTCATCCGGCTTTTTAATGGGTGGCGCACAATGAATACTCTTCCTGAACAGCACGCAAATACTGCCCTCCCCACCCTGCCTGGCCAACCGCAAAATCCTGGAACCTGGCCACAGCATGATCTCAACTGTACCGGGATTAAAACGCATATCGATACTTTCCAGCACTGGTTAGGCGAAGCGTTTGACAGCGGTATTTCTGCCGAACAGTTGATTGAAGCCCGCACCGAATTTATTGACCAGTTGCTGCAACGCCTGTGGATTGAAGCTGGCTTCGGCCAGATCGCCGATCTGGCGCTGGTTGCCGTCGGTGGCTATGGACGCGGTGAACTGCATCCGCTTTCCGATATTGACCTGCTGATCCTGAGTCGTAAAAAGCTGCCTGACGCCCAAGCTGAGAAAGTCGGCGAGCTGTTAACGTTACTGTGGGACGTCAGGCTGGAGGTTGGGCACAGCGTGCGCACGCTGGAAGAGTGTCTGCTGGAGGGGTTGTCAGATTTAACCGTCGCCACCAACCTGATTGAAACGCGACTGCTGATCGGCGACGTAGCGCTGTTTCTTGAGCTACAGAAACATATTTTTAGCGAAGGTTTCTGGCCGTCTGATAAATTTTACGCCGCCAAGGTGGAAGAGCAAAATCAGCGCCACCAGCGCTATCACGGTACCAGCTACAATCTGGAGCCGGATATCAAAAGCAGCCCGGGCGGCCTGCGCGATATCCACACCCTGCAATGGGTTGCCCGACGCCATTTTGGCGCAACCTCGCTTGATGAAATGGTCGGGTTCGGTTTTCTGACGCTGGCGGAGCGCGCCGAACTCAACGAATGTCTGCACATCCTTTGGCGCATTCGCTTCGCACTGCATCTGGTGGTCAGTCGTTATGATAACCGTCTGCTGTTCGACCGTCAGTTGAGCGTAGCCCAACGGCTTAACTACAGCGGCGATGGCAACGAGCCGGTCGAACGGATGATGAAAGACTATTTTCGCGTCACGCGTCGGGTGAGTGAACTAAACAACATGCTGCTACAGCTGTTTGACGAGGCTATCCTCGCCCTGCCTGCGGATGAAAAACCACGCCCGATTGATGATGACTTTCAACTGCGCGGTACACTGATTGACCTGCGCAACGATGATCTGTTCATCCGTGAACCAGAGGCGATTCTGCGAATGTTTTACACTATGGTGCGTAACAGCGCGATCACTGGAATTTATTCCACGACGTTGCGTCATCTGCGCCATGCCCGCCGCCATTTAACGCAACCGCTGTGCTACATCCCGGAGGCCCGCTCGCTGTTTCTCAGCATGTTGCGACATCCAGGCGCAGTGAGTCGCGGTCTGCTGCCAATGCACCGCCACAGTGTTTTGTGGGCCTATATGCCGCAATGGTCGCACATCGTCGGCCAAATGCAGTTTGACCTGTTTCATGCCTACACGGTGGATGAACACACCATCCGAGTGATGCTAAAGCTGGAAAGTTTTGCCAAGGAAGAGACTCGTCAGCGCCACCCGTTGTGTGTGGATCTCTGGCCGCGCCTGCGCCAGCCGGAGCTGATTCTGATTGCCGCGCTGTTCCACGATATCGCCAAAGGACGCGGCGGCGACCACTCAATTCTTGGTGCCCAGGACGTTCTAAAATTCGCCGAATTACACGGACTAAATTCCCGCGAAACACAACTGGTCGCCTGGCTTGTACGCCAGCATCTGCTGATGTCAGTTACCGCTCAGCGTCGTGATATTCAGGATCCTGAGGTGATTAAGCAATTCGCAGAGGAGGTGCAAACAGAACATCGTCTGCGCTTCCTGGTCTGCCTGACGGTAGCGGATATTTGCGCCACTAACGAAACCCTATGGAACAGCTGGAAGCAAAGTCTGTTGCGAGAACTGTACTTCGCCACAGAAAAACAGCTACGTCGTGGAATGCAAAACACGCCGGATATGCGCGAGCGCGTACGCCACCACCAACTTCAGGCACTGGCGCTGCTGCGTATGGATAATATTGATGAGGAAGCGCTACACCACATCTGGTCGCGCTGTCGCGCCAACTATTTCGTGCGCCACAGTCCAAACCAGTTGGCTTGGCACGCACGTCATCTGCTACAGCATGATCTGAACGATCCATTGATTTTACTCAGCCCACAGGCAACACGAGGCGGGACAGAAATTTTCATCTGGAGCCCGGACCGTCCTTACCTGTTTGCTGCGGTCTGTGCAGAACTGGATCGTCGTAATCTTAGCGTCCACGATGCGCAGATTTTCACTACACGTGATGGAATGGCGATGGATACGTTTATCGTGCTGGAACCGGATGGTAGCCCGCTGTCATCAGACAGACACGAAGCGATCCGTTTTGGGCTGGAGCAAGCGATCACTCAGCGTAGCTGGCAGCCGCCGCAGCCACGTCGTCAACCGGCAAAATTACGTCACTTTACCGTCGACACCGAGGTCACTTTTCTGCCGACGCATACTGACCGTAAATCATTCCTGGAGCTTATCGCGCTCGACCAGCCTGGACTGCTGGCGCGGGTCGGACAGATTTTTGCCGATCTGGGAATTTCGCTGCATGGCGCCCGAATTACAACCATTGGCGAGCGAGTAGAAGATTTATTCATAATCGCAACAGCCGACCGACGTGCCCTTAATAATGAGCTGCAACAGGAAGTGCATCAACGGTTGACAGAGGCCCTCAATCCAAACGATAAAGGGTAATGTTTTTTATTTATATGGAAAGAGTTTAACAATGCAGCAGTTACAGAACATTATTGAGTCCGCTTTCGAGCGCCGTGCCGACATCACTCCGGCAAATGTGGATACCGTAACCCGTGAAGCGGTTAATCAGGTTATTTCTCTGCTGGATTCCGGTGCACTGCGCGTCGCAGAAAAGATTGAGGGTCAGTGGGTCACTCATCAGTGGCTGAAAAAAGCGGTACTGCTCTCTTTTCGTATTAACGATAACCAGGTTATCGATGGTGCGGAAAGCCGCTACTTCGATAAAGTACCAATGAAATTCGCCAACTATGACGAAGCGCGCTTCCAGAAGGAAGGCTTTCGCGTAGTGCCGCCTGCGGCTGTGCGTCAGGGTGCATTTATCGCCCGTAATACGGTTCTGATGCCGTCATACGTCAATATCGGCGCATACGTTGACGAAGGTACCATGGTTGATACCTGGGCTACCGTAGGTTCGTGTGCCCAGATTGGTAAAAACGTCCACTTGTCTGGCGGTGTTGGCATCGGTGGTGTACTGGAGCCATTACAGGCTAACCCAACCATCATCGAAGATAACTGCTTCATTGGCGCACGCTCTGAAGTCGTAGAAGGCGTAATTGTCGAAGAAGGTTCCGTTATCTCTATGGGCGTTTACATCGGCCAGAGTACGCGTATTTATGACCGCGAAACGGGTGAAGTACATTATGGACGTGTCCCGGCCGGCTCCGTTGTAGTATCAGGCAACCTGCCGTCGAAAGATGGCAAGTACAGCCTTTACTGTGCGGTGATCGTGAAGAAAGTTGATGCTAAGACGCGAGGAAAAGTCGGTATTAACGAGCTGTTACGCACCATCGACTAACGGTATTTTGAAAAAGCGGGCCTGGCCCGCTTTTTTTACATCTGCGAGTGGCATAAACAAGGCTTTTCGTTAATTATTCAATGGTTATAGTGAGCTTAAGGGTACCGCTATGTATGACAATCTGAAAAGTCTGGGCATTACCAATCCTGAAGAGATCGATCGTTACAGCCTGCGGCAAGAAGCCAATAACGATATCCTGAAAATCTATTTCCAGAAGGATAAAGGCGAGTTTTTTGCCAAGAGCGTAAAGTTTAAATATCCCCGTCAGCGTAAAACCGTGGTCGCCGATGGCGTTGGCCAGGGTTACAAAGAAGTGCAGGAGATAAGCCCGAACCTGCGCTACGTGATCGACGAACTGGATCAGATCTGTCTGCGCGATCGTAGTGAAGTCGATCTTAAACGCAAGATCCTTGATGATTTACGTCATCTGGAAAGCGTCGTCACCAACAAGATCAGCGAGATTGAAGCCGATCTGGAAAAACTAACGCGTAAGTAAGCAGTTTGTTGCCGGATGGCGGCGTCTTACGCCTTATCCGGCCTACAGGTATATCCTCGTAGGCCTGATAAGCGTAGCGCCATCAGGCAATCAATCAATGCTGCTCATCCAGTTGTAACGCCACATACAGCAACAACCTGTCATCAAAATTTCCCAAATCCAACCCGGTCAGCTCAGAGATACGATTCAGGCGATATTCCAGCGTATTACGATGGATAAACAATGCCTTAGATGTAGCCAGCGGCTGCACGTTATGACGAAACCACGCCGCTAATGTCCGCCGCAGCAAGCCGTTGTTATCCATCGCTTTCAGCCTTACCAGTGGGCGCGCCAGCTCATTAGCCTGCCAGCCGCCGCGCAGGCTGTCCAGCAGCACCGGCAGCATCAAATCCTGGTAGAAATAGCTGCGACTTTCCGGCATACGTTGCTTTCCGACCATCATGGTCGTACGTGCCGTTCGATATGAACGGGCAATACTGCCTGGTCCGGTAAAGTAGTTACCCAGAGAAACGCGAAAGCGCAACTGCCCATTCTCTTTCATCCGGGCAATTAACTGCTCGACGCGCTTACGGTGATCTTCCGCATCCCAGCGACCAAACTGATTAAGCGCAGGCTTCAGCACCACCATCTCGGTAAGAGAAACAATCGCAATCAGGTTATTACGCTCAGGCGTAGTCAGGGCATTTTGTAGCTGCTGCAGTTCTGCCATGGCACTGTCAACGCCAAGCTGCCCACTGTCAACTTCCACCACCGCCACCACGCGCGGCTGGTTCAAATCAATGCCTAAACGTTGTGCCCACTCCATCAGCGCCGGAGTATTTTCTTCGGCCTGAATCAGGTTCATCACCAACTCTTCACGCAGACGACTGTCCTGCGCGAGCAGATGCATCAGACGCGACTGTTCCAGCATCATTTCCGCGGTCATACAAACCAGTTCACCATACTTGCGCAGATGTTCCGGTTCGCCGGTTAAACCAATAACGCCAACAATTTCACCTTCGAGCCGTAGTGGCAGGTTTATCCCCTGGCGCACACCGTGCAGATGCCTGGCGACGGCATCATCGATATCCACCACGCGCCCCTGCGAAAGCACCAACAGTGCGCCTTCGTGCAATTCACCAATACGCTCGCGATCGCCGCTGCCGATAATCCGCCCACGGGCATCCATTACGTTGATATTGGTATCAATGATGCGCATCGTGCGTGCCACGATATCCTGCGCCATTTTGGTATCAAGATGCCAGCCAGCCATAAACCCTCCTGTGAGCAGAGCTCAAGCATAAGGAAGATCATACGCAGCAACATTGTGCAAATGCACAAAGCGAAGAAGAGAAGTATGGAGTTGTGGTAAGTATCACAAAAAGAAACCCCTCCCTGGTAACAGGAAGGGGTTTGAGAGGATTACTGCATCAACAGATAGATTGAGGTGTCACCACGCTGAATATTCAACGCCAGAACAGACGGTTTGCTATCGAGGATTTTGCGCAGTTCCGCGATATTTTTCACCGGTTGCTGATTGGCACCGATAATCACATCCCCTTTCTTCAGGCCAATCTGAGCCGCCGGAGTATTCGGTTTCACATCGCTTACCACGACCCCTTTGTCCTGGCCTTTGTTGCTCATATCCGCACCTTCAATCCCTTTGAAGATGGAGCTGGAATCTACCTGAGTCTGGCTACTCTGCTGCAGTTCCAGGTTCACAGTGACCGGTTTACCGTCGCGCAACAGACCAAGGCTGATTTTGCTACCTACAGGCATCGTGCCGACCTGCGCACGCAGCGCGGCAAAACTGCTGATAGGCTTACCGTTCAGCGAGGTAATCACATCCCCGGCTTTGATACCGGCTTTCGCTGCGGATGAATTCGGCATGACCTGACTGACGAATGCGCCACGCTGTGCGTCAACCTTCATGGCTTTGGCCAGCTCAGAGTTCAGTTCAGTGCCCAGAATACCCAACTCACCACGTTTAACCTGGCCAAACTCAACCATCTGCGAGGTCAAGTTTTTCACCATGTTGCTTGGGATAGCAAAACCGATACCGATATTACCGCCGTCAGGCGCGAGGATCGCGGTGTTAATCCCAATCAGCTCACCGTTCAGGTTGACCAGTGCGCCACCGGAGTTACCCCGGTTAATCGCGGCGTCCGTCTGGATAAAGTTCTCGTAGTT
Organism: Citrobacter sp. S-77; assembly: GCF_963864895.1. Lineage (NCBI taxonomy): Bacteria > Pseudomonadati > Pseudomonadota > Gammaproteobacteria > Enterobacterales > Enterobacteriaceae > Citrobacter > Citrobacter sp. S-77. Next base: position 646,881 of record NZ_CAWLWU010000002.1, on the reverse strand, counting down.
TTCCGCATTCAGACCGCTACGCCCCAGCGCAGAAACGATACCCGAAGTTACCGTTTCACCGAGGCCAAACGGGTTACCAATGGCGACAGTGTAATCACCCACGCGCAGCGCATCAGAATCTGCCAGCTTGATCGCTGTCAGGTTCTTCGGATCCTGAATCTGGATTAACGCAATGTCAGAGCGCGGATCTTTGCCGACGATCTTCGCGTCAAATTTACGCCCATCGCTCAGTTGTACTTTAATCACCGTGGCGTTATCGACCACGTGGTTGTTGGTAACGACATAACCTTTAGCGGCATCAATAATAACGCCGGAACCCAGCGCCATAAATTTCTGCTGCTGCCCGCCACCATTACCTGCGCCCGGCGCACCGCCCTGGCAGAATGGTGAGCTCTGGAACGGAGAACCATCCTGGCAGAACGGGGAATTATCACCGAAGAACTGCTGGAAATTACGCGGCATACGCGGCGTATTCACCGTCGTGCTCCCCTCGACGTTAATACTCACCACCGATGGCATCACTTTTTCGAGCATCGGGGCCAGGCTTGGCATCTGCTGGGCCGTCACTGCTGAAGACGCTGTCTCAGCCGCCGTTGCAGACAGGGGGGACAACGCCAAACCTAAACTCAGAGCCAGTGCACTCATTGCTAATGTGGTTTTTTTCATGTGTTTCGTTCTCGATTAACAGATAACGCAAAATTGCTGTATACGTCAGAGTCGTTTTATAGCGCGAAGTTCCAGAGTAAAGTTTCAGGAAAAAGTAAAATTTTATTGTCAGTCTTTACAAATGAGTATTTATTGTTCTACCGCCATCAGTCGTCGGTATTCATCCCAGGCATACAAATCCGTCATCCCGCTGATATAATCCTGGATCAGGCGACAGCGATAATAATATTCAAAAACCGGATACTCTGCAGAAACAGACGATATTTTACTAACAGCCTCAACGTAAGCCAACCGATGGCGCGTAGACAGCTTTTGAAATAATCGCGACTCAATCGGAAAGTGTTTTAATCTTTCATTTTCAACCAGCGCGGTAAAGTCTGATTGCGTCATTTTTAATAACGGCTTATAGATTTCCAGTAGCCCACTGATAACCCGATACCCCTGTAATTCCAGTTGTTCAACATCGGGATGGCTAAACACATGTTTCATCGCCACATTTTTATAAACCCCGAGCAATTGGCTGAAGCTACTGGCGTCTTCCAACAGCGCGTGATTAAAGCTACCCTCAAAAATCTGCGGCAAGTTATCAATAAAACGCTGGGCCGCATACGGTACTAGTTTATTCAGCGTGTTGACTCGCAAATACATAAAGAACTGATCTTCCGTACTGCGACTTAATGTATTTGAGCGCGATTTCTCCCAGGCATTCTCAACAACCTGGGTAAACAGGGAACCTTTTTCGTGCTGTCCCCATGCCTCGTACAGATGGTGATAAAGTTGTTCGACACTGAAGATTCTTTTCTCAACGGCATCTTCCAGGTCGGCCACACAATAAGAGATATCATCGGCCGCCTCCATAATCCAGGTTAATGGAAAGCGACTGTAAGGTGCTAAAGATAATTCTTTACGCAACCTCTCAATATACGGTTCCTCGGAAAGGTAATATCCCGGTTTTTTCATTAAATAGTTATGTGTTGTCGGGGCAGCTCCGCGCCACCATGCCGGACGCGTATATTTTAAAATACCCCCAACCTGCGCCCAGGTAAGATTCATTCGCATCAAGGTATGTACCAACCGAATCCCCTGCGCATTACCTTCAAAGTGGCACAAATCCTGCCGCACTTTACGGCGGATATCATTGAGAGACTCTTCGCCTTCACGCAAACGCAGCGCCGCCACCAGGCAGCGGTCATCGCTTAAGGGCTGGCTTTCCGCATCCGCGGGAAAAAGTCGCTGGCAGAACCAGTCGTTAATCGCCGCTTCACCGAAGTGCCCAAACGGTGGATTACCAATGTCATGCATCAGACAGGACATTTCGACAACACTTTCAAAAGGGCCTGTCAGCTCATCCAGGCCATATTGTTCCAGCAACTTTAGCTCTTTTAGTCGGCTGAGGATCTCTTTTGCGATATAGCGTCCCACCTGCTGAACTTCCATCGAATGCGTCAGACGTGTGCGCACCGCTGCATTACGCTCCAGCGGAAAAACCTGGGTTTTTTGCTGCAGCCGGCGGATTGCCGGGGAGTTTATAATACGTCCGCGATCGCTTTCAAAAATTCGCAGGATCTCATGCTCAGATTTCACGCCCTGCGGCGAACGGTAACGACGATGCCAGTTTATTTTTCTTCGGAAATCGATCTGTGCCATGTCCTCTCCCGCCTGAGAAATGCGCTACCCCTTAAGCGCATGATAGACTATGCCCTCAAATCTGGCTTATCGCGAGTAAATCTATGAAAATCGGCATCATTGGTGCAATGGAAGAAGAAGTTACGCTCCTGCGTGACAAAATCGAAAACCGTCAGACTATCTCCCTCGGCGGTTGTGAAATTTACACCGGCCAACTGAACGGTACTGAGGTTGCGCTACTGAAATCTGGTATCGGTAAAGTGGCTGCGGCACTGGGCGCAACGCTTTTGCTCGAACGCTGCAAACCGGATGCCATCATTAATACCGGTTCTGCGGGCGGCCTGGCCTCTACGCTGACAGTCGGCGATATCGTAGTTTCTGATGAAGCACGTTATCACGATGCTGACGTTACCGCATTTGGCTATGAATTTGGCCAGTTGCCGGGCTGTCCGGCAGGCTTTAAAGCCGATCCCGCACTGATCACCGCGGCTGAGTCCTGCATCGCAGAACTCAACCTGAACGCCGTTCGTGGGCTGATTGTCAGCGGTGACGCCTTCATTAATGGATCTGTTGGCCTGGCAAAAATTAAACATAATTTCCCGCAGGCAGTTGCTGTAGAAATGGAAGCCACGGCAATTGCGCACGTTTGCCACAACTTTAAAGTCCCGTTCGTGGTGGTTCGTGCCATCTCTGATGTCGCCGATCAGCAGTCCCATCTCAGCTTTGACGAATTCCTGGTTGTTGCCGCGAAACAGTCGAGCCTGATGGTTGAAACGCTGGTACAGAAACTGGCGCATGGCTAAATTAATGCCCAGGGCGCTGGCCGCCCTGCTTTTCACTCTTCCGGTGTGGCTCTGTGCCGCACCGCGTGTAGTTTCACTCTCCCCTGCTAACACCGAACTGGCCTTTGCCGCCGGCATTACCCCGGTCGGCGTCAGCAGCTACTCAAACTACCCGCCCGAGGCCAAAAATATTGAAGAGGTCTCAACCTGGCAAGGCATGAATCTGGAACGCATCGTGGCGCTCAAACCAGATTTAGTTATCGCCTGGCGCGGAGGGAACGCCGAACGGCAGGTGAATCAACTGACCGCCCTGGGAATTAAAGTTATTTGGGTGGATGCGGTAACCATTGAGCAAGTCGCAGACGCGCTGCGCCAACTGGCGGCGTGGAGTCCCAGACCTGAACAGGCAAAACAGGCCGCGAAAACCTTGCTTGATGAGTATGCTTCACTAAAATCACAGTATGCCAACAAACCGAAAAAACGTGTGTTTCTTCAGTTTGGCGCAAATCCGTTGTTTACCAGTGGGAAAGGCTCCATTCAGCACCAGGTTCTTGAGGTCTGTGGCGGAGAAAACATCTTTGCCGGCAGCCGGGTCCCCTGGCCGCAGGTCAGCCGCGAACAGGTTCTGGCAAGAGCGCCTCAGGCTATCGTTACCACCGGAAATTCGGGCGAAAATCTTAAAATCGAACAATACTGGGGAAATCAGCTAAAAATCCCGGTTATTACCCTTAATAGTGACTGGTTCGAACGCGCGAGCCCGCGTATTATCCTCGCCGCAAAACAACTCTGTAATGCGCTTTCACAGATAAATGAGACACAAAATCATTCATGATGCCTCGAGGCAGCAAGTTAATGAATCCCCGGAAGCGTACAAATAATACGTGACAGGGGTAACTAACGCAGCCAACAAAGAGGCAGCCTGAAGGGTGATGTGTATTGGGGATTCGACAATGCTCGTCTATTGGCTCGATATTGTAGGCACTGCGGTATTTGCTATCTCTGGCGTATTACTGGCCGGGAAATTGCGTATGGACCCCTTCGGTGTCCTGGTCCTCGGCGTTGTTACCGCAGTAGGCGGCGGCACGATCCGCGATATGGCACTGGATAACGGGCCGGTATTTTGGGTTAAAGATCCTACCGATCTGGTTGTTGCCATGATCACCAGCATGCTCACGATCTTACTGGTGCGCCAGCCAAGACGATTACCCAAGTGGATCCTTCCGGCACTGGATGCTGTCGGTCTGGCGGTGTTCGTCGGCATTGGCGTTAATAAAGCATTTCTCGCCGGAACCGGACCACTGGTGGCAATTTGTATGGGAGTGATCACCGGCGTAGGCGGCGGGATTATTCGCGACGTGTTAGCACGTGAAGTACCGATGATATTACGTACAGAAATCTACGCAACTGCATGTATTATTGGCGGGATTGTTCACGCCACGGCGTTTTATACTTTTTCAGTACCGCTGGAAAACGCCAGCATGATGGGGATGATCGTCACATTGCTGATTCGGCTTGCCGCTATTCGCTGGCATTTAAAGCTACCGACGTTTGCGTTAGATGATAATGGTCGATAATTTGACGACGCGGGATACACAGGCCGGATAAGACGTTTACGCCGTTATCCGACAAATTGCCCGGCGGCGCGACGCTTACCGGGCAGACAGAATCAGCTCATCAAATGCTGAAGGAAGAGCCACACCCGCAGGTGCTTTTAGCGTTCGGGTTCGTCACAACGAAGCGGGAACCTTCCAGACCTTCGGTATAGTCAACCGCACCACCCACCAGATATTGCAGGCTCATTGGATCAACCACCAGACCAACGCCTTGTTTCTCAATGGTCATATCACCTTCGTTAACTTGATCATCAAAGGTGAAACCATACTGGAAACCGCTGCAACCACCACCGGTGATATACACGCGTAATTTCAGATTCGGGTTATCTTCGTCAGCGATCAGGCTTTTTACTTTATTGGCTGCTGCTTCTGTAAATTGCAGTGGCAGCGCTACGTCATCACTCATATTTTGCTCCAAACGACATTGGCAATTGGATAAATTTCAACCCAATATTTTGGGCCATTATCTAATACCCTGGTATTTCGTTCAAGTATTCTCGCCAGCAGCTGTACTCTGGCTTTTCGCCGCCTGCTCCGCTTCCTGTTTTGCCAGCGTACGTGCAAGAATAGTCGAGTATAGCGGCTTTCCGCCCATAAATTGGGCTAATAGTGTTGCGCCAAGACAGGTAATAATCATTGGCAAAATGAGCTGGTAGTTATCAGTCATTTCCAGAACCAGCACAATGCCCGTTAATGGTGCACGTACTGAAGCCGCCAGCAACGCCCCCATTCCGGCAATAGCAAACGTCCCGGCTTCCAGATGATACTGCGGAAAAGACGCCGCTGCAGCCATGCCAAATGCGGTGCCGAGCAATGTACCCAGCGCCAGCATCGGTGCAAATATCCCACCGGGCGCACCGGAGGAGAAGCACAGCAGCGTGGTGATGACCCTGGCAACAAAAATAAACAGCAGTATACCAACACTGAAATTGCCCGCTGCTGCGATAGGGATCAGGTTAAATCCACCACCTGCCGCTTCAGGTTTTATTAAACCGAGGATCCCACACAGACCGCCGATAGCGCCCCCCATCAGCACCCACTTTTTAATTTCGCCGCCGTGGAAGCGTTGAAACATATCCTGGGTCCGCAACACCATCGTATTGAATAACGGTCCGACACAACCAAAAATAATTCCAAGGACGAGATATAACCACAGCGTATTAACCGGTGCATTGGAGAGCTTCCCGACTTCAATGATCGGGGCCTCGCCGTTAAAAATACGGAACACAATGCTGGACATAATAACGCCGGTAAATACGGCTTTGATCGATACGAGGTTGTAACGGAACTGCGGACGCATCTCTTCAAGAATGAACAGGATACCCGCCAGAGGCGCATTAAAAGCGGCCGACAGACCGGCTGCAGCACCGGTAGCCAGCAGAGTATGGCGCGCTTCAGCGCTACGCATACGGAAAACATCAAGCACCATGCGTCCGATATTGCCGCCAATTTGCACCGTCGGCCCTTCTCGTCCAAGCACCATCCCGGCACCCAGCGTTCCCATACCGCCGATAAACTTCACCGGCAATACACGCCACCAACGCACCGGGCGCAACTCTTCCAGTGCACCTTCGATCTCTGGAATCCCCGAACCACCCGCTTCCGGCGCAAATTTACGCACCAGGAAATAACCGACCATTGCCAGCAGCGCAGAGAGAATAAACGCCAGCGGCCACACCAAAATGGCATGATCGGCGACCTGTGCCAGCGTGCCTATACGCAGGTTCTGTACCCAGGACACAGCTTTCTCAAAAGCAACACCAACAAGTCCAGTCACGGTACCGACAACAGCCGCCATAAAGAGGATCGCCAGCGGCGTCTTGTCCCGATCAAGTAGTCGACGGATCTGATCCCTGCGCCGTAAACGCACAATTTGCTGTGCTTCAAAAGAGGGAGAGTCTGTTTTCATTAGATGATCATTAATTGGTAATACAAATACGGAATCGGCATTCTACTCGCACATTTCGTGAAAATCCCCTGCAAATCGTATTGTTTCAAATGCGCAAAACTTTCATAACCTTCTCTGAATAACTAGAATAGCGGGCATTCACTTTTTCTACGAACCAGGACCCCATCCATGAGTAAGTCTGAAAACCTCTACAGCGCAGCACGCGAACTTATCCCCGGCGGCGTTAACTCCCCTGTTCGCGCCTTTACCGGCGTGGGTGGTACTCCGCTGTTTATCGAAAAAGCAGACGGCGCGTATCTGTATGACGTCGATGGTAAAGCCTACATTGATTATGTTGGTTCCTGGGGCCCGATGGTGCTGGGCCATAACCACCCGGCTATCCGCAATGCGGTGATTGAGGCTGCAGAACGTGGTCTGAGCTTTGGTGCGCCAACCGAGATGGAAGTGAAAATGGCGGCGCTGGTCACTGAACTCGTGCCAACCATGGACATGGTGCGCATGGTCAACTCCGGTACCGAAGCGACGATGAGCGCCATCCGTCTGGCGCGCGGCTTCACCGGACGCGATAAAATTATCAAATTTGAAGGATGCTATCACGGTCATGCCGACTGCCTGCTGGTAAAAGCCGGCTCCGGCGCACTGACGCTGGGCCAGCCGAACTCTCCGGGCGTTCCGGCAGATTTCGCTAAGCATACTCTGACCTGTACTTATAACGATCTCGCCTCTGTACGTGCAGCATTTGGACAGTATCCGCAAGACATTGCCTGCATTATCGTGGAGCCGGTCGCTGGCAACATGAACTGCATCCCGCCGCTGCCGGAATTTCTGCCTGGTCTGCGCGCGTTGTGCGATGAGTTTGGTGCGCTGTTGATTATCGATGAAGTAATGACCGGTTTCCGTGTCGCGTTGGCTGGCGCGCAGGATTACTACGGCGTCGTTCCGGATCTGACCTGTCTGGGCAAAATCATCGGTGGTGGTATGCCTGTTGGTGCATTCGGTGGTCGTCGCGATGTCATGGACGCGCTGGCACCAACCGGACCGGTTTATCAGGCTGGTACGCTGTCTGGTAATCCAATTGCCATGGCGGCAGGATTTGCCTGTCTGAATGAAGTCGCCCAGCCGGGTATTCATGAAACATTAGATGAACTCACCACCCGTCTGGCAGAAGGTCTGCTGGAAGCCGCCCAGGAAGCGAATATTCCTCTGGTGGTTAACCATGTGGGCGGGATGTTCGGGATTTTCTTCACCGAAGCAGAAACCGTGACCTGCTATCAGGACGTAATGGCATGCGATGTCGAGCGCTTTAAGCGTTTCTTCCACATGATGCTGGATGAAGGGGTTTATCTCGCGCCATCAGCCTTTGAAGCTGGCTTTATGTCCGTCGCGCACAGCATGGAAGATATCAATAACACCATCGACGCCGCACGTCGGGTGTTCGGGAAGTTGTAAAAAGCAGCATCAGAGATCGTAAGCCGGGTAAGGCACTCCGCCACCCGGCTTTTTTGTTGCCGGATGGCGACACAAAGTGCTTATCCAGCTTTGTATTACCGGCTCTGCTTACGTAGCAGCCAAATGAAATATGGCGCACCAATAAACGTCGAGAGTAATCCCGCCGGGATCTGATACGGAAACAGCACCATTCTGCCGCACCAGTCCGCAAAGACCAACAGTACCCCACCCGCCAGCGCTGACATTACCATATGCGGCATGGTACGCCGAAAACCGAGCATACGCGCGATATGCGGCGCCATCAGCCCAACAAAGCTCAACGGTCCAATAGTCATGGTTGCCGTTGCGGTCAGTCCCGCGGCCAGCATCAGTAAACCGACACGTGACGGTGTCAACGCAATACCCACCGCCCGAGCCGTATCACCGCCCAGCGGTAAAATCGTCAGCCAGCGACGACACAACGGCGTAATCGCCAGCAGAATCACCATCACGATCCCAGTACGTATTACCTGTTCAGGGTAAGCGTTATAGGTCGAGCCGGAGATCCAGGTCAGTATGCTCGCCATCCGCGGGTCGCCGCTGGCCTGTAGCATCATCAGCAACATAGTAAATGCAGTGCTAAGCGCCATCCCTGCCAGCAGCATTCGGTGAGGCGAAAAGCCCCCGCGCCCAGCGACAATCATGATGATCAGCAACGTCACCGCTGCTCCGATACTCCCGGCAGGTAGCAGCCAACCGAAGGCATTTCCGGGCACCAGAAACAACATCAACACGACGCCAAACGCCGCACCGGAGCTGATACCCAATACTTCCGGGCTGGCCATTGGGTTACCGGTCAGGCGCTGAATAATACAGCCCGCAACCGCCAGCATAACACCCGCAATCAGTGCCGCCATAATTCGTGGCCAGCGCCAGGGCATCAGCTCATCCAGCATCACACCACTGGCCCAACTCCAGCCATGAGCATCGCGACCAAAAGAAAGCGCCACTACGACGGTCAACAACAATATTGCGCCCCCCACCAGGGCGAACATCAGCACGTTCTGACGTTCCGCAACAACGTGACTACTGGCATTCATATCCGGCGCGCTCATGCTGCGCAAACGCGGCAGCAGCCACAACAGCAGCGGTGCGCCAATCAGCGCGGTTACCGAGCCAGTAGAGACTTCCATCCATACGCGGGTCAGCCACAGAATAATTTGATCGGAAAGCCAGAGGATCAGAGCACCAATCAGCGGGGCCAGCATCAGGCGAGCCAGTAAGCGCCGGGCGCCGAGCATTTTTGCCAGAAGCGGCGCAAACAGACCAATAAAACCAATAATTCCGACTGCGTTAACCAGCAAAGCACTCAACACAATCGCCAGCGACAATGCGGCCAGACGCGCCAGCGATAGCGCCAGGCCAAGATTACGCGCTACACCGTCATCCAGCCCCATCAGCGTCATAGGACGTAATAACAGCAGGGTTAGCATCACGCCACCCAGCAGTTGCGGCCACAGACGCTGCACCCCGTTCCAGTCAGTTTGCGTTAACGTTCCGCTGCTCCACAAAAACATGCTTTGCAGTTGATCGTGATGGAAGATAACCATCAGTTGGTTAATCGCGCCGCAGTACAGACTTACCACCAGACCTGCAAGGATCAATGTGACGGGCGAAAGACGTTTGCCCCAGGCGACACCAAACACCAGCGCTCCGACGATACATGCTCCTGCCAGCGCCGCAAATTGCGTGGTCAGCGCTCCGGGGAGCACCCACAGTGTAGTGACCGTTATACCTAACTGTGCTCCGGTTGCCACGCCAAGCGTGGTCGGCTCTGCCAGCGGGTTACGCAATACCTGCTGAAACAAAACGCCAACCAGTCCCAGCCCGGCACCGACCAGTAACGCAATCGCCAGCCTCGGCAGCAAACTGAAATGGAAAACCATCTGTTCAATGATATCGATATCCGGCGACCAGATAGCCTGCAGCCACTGGCTGCGCGGCAGGGCTACAGAGAAGTTAACCCAGGTCAGCCAGCAGGCAGATACAAACAAGACTGTCAGTAAAAGTACCGGGAAAAGCGCAACACGTTTACTCACGCTTTGCCTCCCAGCGCATTATCCAGAATGCGCACAAAGCGCATCGCCGACAGTGTTGCGCCATAGAACCAGACGGCAGGTACGCGCTGAAAACGTCCGGCCCGGACAAACGGCATTGCCTGCCACAACGGGGTGGACATCAGCGCATTCATCTCTTTATTGTTGCCATGATCAAAGCACAACACATCAACATCTTTATAGACCGCAAGCCGATCGATACCCACAGCAGTGCTACCCCAGAAGTTTGTTTCCCCCTGCCAGGCGTTACGGATCCCGTACTCGTCCAGCACTTCCTGAAACAGACAGTTAGGACCAAACACCAGCATATGGCGAGGATCCAGCAGGGTCATCAGCAGTAAAGGACGCTCTCCGCGCTGAATAAAGCGTGGTTTCAGGCTGTCAATAAAGCGATCATATTGCGCCAGATGACGTTCGGCAGCAGGTTCCAGATTCAGCAACTGCGCCATTTCCTGCAGCGACTGGCGGGCAACCGCCAGCGGCTTTTTGCCATCGCTGAAGTTAAATCCACGGCCAGGCGCAATACGTGCCAGTTTCTCGGGCGCAGGACCATAGCCTGCCGACCAAACCATAAATGAGGGCTTCATTTCAGTCAGCAGTTCAAGATTGGGTTCAGTGCGTAACCCGACGTCAATCACCGAGTCCGGCAGAGCAGGTTCATTGACCCACAGCTTGTAGTTCGGAACATCTGCGACGCCATAGGGTGTAATACCCAGCGCCAGCAGCAGCTCAACCGGTAACCACTCCAGAGCCACAATGCGCTGCGGATCAACCGCCGCCGCACGCGCCTGATTCATCTGCCAGAGCAATGGTGACAACGCCATTGCCGTTAGCAAACGACGGCGGGTTATATGATGTAATGCGATCATTAATAGACAAAACTCACAGGTGCAGCACCAGCCGGATGCGGCAAAATACCCATCGGGATACCGTAGATCTGTTCCAGGGTTTCACTGCGCATCAGTTCAGCAGGCGTCCCCTGAGCGATCATTTCGCCACCTCTTAGCGCCACCAGATAGTCGCAGTAGCGGGCAGCCATATTGATATCATGCAGCACGGCGATCACCGTCAATCCACGTTGTTGGCTCAAGCGATGCACCAGCGCCAGCACATCAACCTGATGGGCGATATCCAACGCCGAAGTGGGTTCATCGAGCAGCAGGCAACGGCTGTCCTGCGCCACCAGCATGGCGATCCACGCACGTTGACGCTCGCCGCCGGACAAACTATCAACCAGACGATGTGCCAGTGGCTTTAACCCTACCAGCGTTATCGCCTCTTCCACTTTTTCTCTGTCAGCTACACCAAAACGTCCCAGCGCACCGTGCCACGGGTAGCGACCAATCGCCACCAGTTCACGCACTGTCATCCCTTCCGCCTGCGGCAACTGCTGCGGTAACCAGGCAACCTTGCGGGCAAATGCTTTACTCTTCCAGCTATCAACGGGCTGTCCATCCAAAAAAATATCGCCTTCAGAAGGCGGCTGATGGCGAGCTAACATCTTTAATAACGTGGATTTACCGGAGCCGTTATGGCCGATAAGACCGGTCACTTTCCCCACGGGAAAGGTTAACGAGAGAGGATGCAAAAGCGTGCGACCAGGTACACGAAAGGAGACATGACTTAGCGCAAAAGTGGTGTCGGGATGGGATCTGTTTTCCTGCATAGCGGCCAACTTGTAAAACGGGCACGCAAAGCGTGCCCAAAGAGAAATTAGAAACGGAAGGTTGCTGTTGCAACGACCTGACGTTCCGCGCCCCAGAAGCAGCCATAGGTATTGAAGCAACTGGCGACGTATTCACGGTCAAACAAGTTGTTCACATGCAGCGCCACGTTGGAGCCCGCCATACCAACGCGGGCCAGATCGTAACGTACCAACGCATCCACCAGCGTATAGCTCCCCACTTTGAAGGAGTTTGCCGGGTCGCCATAGCTGGAACCAGTATAACGAACGCCAGTACCCAACGTCAGCCCGGAAAGCGCACCATCATAGAGGGTATAATCGCCCCACAGTGATGCCATGTGTTTTGGCACCTGAGCAGGCGTATTGCCTTTGTAGGTGGTGTCAGTGGTGTATTCCGCATCGGTGTAGGTATAAGAGCCGACAACGTTAACGCTGGCAGACAGTGCCGCTTTCGCTTCGATTTCCACACCGCGAGAACGAATTTCACCGCCTTCAACTGAGAAGAACGATGTGCCTGTTGGGTCAGCCATCAGGTTGTTGGTTTTGGTCAACTGATAGACAGCACCGGTGATCACGATCGGACGATCGCTCGGAACATATTTCACGCCCGCTTCGTACTGCTTACCTTTGGACGGTGCGAAAATATTCCCACTAGCCCCCGTCTGGGAAGCCGGTTCAAACGACTCGCTGTAGCTGAAATACGGGGTTACGCCATTGTCGAACAGATAGTTAACACCGCCACGCCAGGTGAACTGCTTATCATCGCGGGAATCCGTAACGCCAGAAACACGGTTCAGAGAGTCCTGTTTAGCCCAGTCGTAACGACCGCCCAGAGTAACCAGTACCTTATCCCACTGCATCTGATCCTGCGCATACAAGCCAGTCTGTTTCTGTTTGTTCAGCACTTTGTAAGGACCAGAAGGGCCTGGGTGTGAGCCAAAATCAAAGTCGCTGCGGTCAAGGTTATAGATATCGGACGGTGCAACAGAACCGGCATAACCAAACCATGAGTCGATATCGTTACGCATGCGCATAAAATCAACGCCGGTCAGCAGGGTATGATCCACATCGGCAGTCGCGAACTTGCTTTGCAGCTGAGTATCAACAGCGAAGTTCTGCAATTTCTCATTATCGATAACGTACTGACGAGTCAGCGTGTGATCCCAATCGGACTGAGGAACGCTGGCGCAAGGACTTTTAGCCGGATCCTTGGTATAGAGCGGATCGGAACACATACCGTAGCCATATACGCTGTTTTGCGAAACTTTGTTTTGCGCATAGCGCAAATTCTGACGCACGGTAAAGGTGTCGTTAAATTCGTGATCGAAGCTGTAGCCTACCATCTTCTCGTTACGAGAATAGGTATTGTTGCCCGCACCTTCATTGAAATCAGTAGGGAGACGTGTGCCATTTGGCAGTTTCGTTACTGTCCCCTCTTTTGGCAGCCAGCCGTAATAACCGGTCTCTGGCTCATTCTGGAAATAAGAGAGGAAAGTGAAGTTCGTTTTATCGTCCGGACGCCAGCTGAAAGAAGGCGCAATGGCATACCGTTGCTCTTCCGCACCTTGCTGCTGTGCATTAGCGGAGCGAGCAAGGCCCGTTAAGCGATAAGAATACACACCGTCATCATCCAGCGCATCGCTGAAGTCAAAACCGGTCTGGAACAGGCTGTCAGTGCCCATTTTGAACTGAACTTCTTTCAACGGTTCCGTCGTCGGGCGCTTGCTGACCATGTTCAACAAGCCGCCAGGGTTACTCTTTCCGTAAAGAACGGAAACCGGGCCGCGCATAACCTCAGCGCGCTCCAGCATATAGGGATCGATTACCGCGTCGTTATAGAAGTTGCCCTGCATTTTCAGGCCGTTCAGATAGTTATTCTGGCTTTGGCCGTCAGCGGCGAATCCGCGAATGATCAGGTAATCATAGGTATTAGATGCGCCACGAGTTCCCACAGCGACACCAGGAGTGTAACTGAGCGCCTCTTTCACAGATTTAGGCTGATGCAGCGCCATCTCTTCGGCTGTCACAACGGAGATAGACTGCGGCACCTTTTGAATCGGAGTGTCTGTTTTTGTCGCCGTGGCAGATTGTCTTGCCGCGATGGTTGCCGCGGGGCCCCATGCGCTTTCTTGTGCGGCAGGTGCTGCGGTTACGGTGATTGTTTCTTCTTTCGGTTGAACCGCCGCCTGTGCATACACAGACATGCCGCTAACCGCTGTGGCTACTACAACTGCGATTTTACGCAGCGAAGAGTTTGGCTGAGCAGTTTTAAGACGCGCCATTGGTATATCTCTGATGAAAGTGAATGATAACGTAAACGAGAATTATTATTATAACGGCAGCATAATATTCGAAACTCTGGCGGGATAGCAAGCAATACACATCCCTACTAAAACTGAGGGGTTAAGAAATAACCAGATGAAAAGAAAGGGTTAATAAATTACGCTGAAATGTTGTTTGCCTCAATCCAGACGTGGGCAAAGAAAAACCCGCCGAAGCGGGTTTTAGGGGGTATTAGTTGCTACCAAACATATCTTTTATCCAACCTGCGACACCGTCGCCATCTTTCTTCTCCTGCTGCGGCGGTTGTTGTTGCTGCTGCTGTTGGGGTTGTTGCTGCGGCTGCGTTGACTGATCAAACGGATTGCCTGACTGCTGCTGCATCTCACCTTGCTGACACAATGAATCAGGATCGCTTGTCCATACCGGAAGCGTACGCATCCCGCCGCTACAAACGAAGTTACCGTCGTAATCCACGCCCATATCAACAATATCTTCCGGCGGCGTCAGCGTCAGTGGCGTCGGTGTCTGGTTAGCCAGATAGCGCTGGTAAATCGACATCGCTCCGCTCGCGCCGTACAGCTTGGTTGGCTGGTTATTATCACGCCCCACCCAGGTAATGGTCACCTGACTGCCGTCAATACCCGCGAACCAGGTATCAACGTTGTTGTTAGTGGTCCCGGTTTTACCTGCCAGATGCAGCCCAGGATACTTGGCGCCCAGCTGACGACCGGTACCGCGCTGTACAACCTGTTGCATCGTCCACAACGTCATGTACGCCGCCTGTGCCGGAACGGCTCGTTCGGCCTGTGGGAAGCTCTGATACAGCACCGTGCCATCTTCGGCGATCACCGAACGCAGTGCTGATAACGGCGCGCGGTTACCACCGCTGGCGATGGTCTGGAACGCCTGCGCCACTTCGATTGGCGTAAGGTTCAGAGCTCCCAACAGCATAGCCGGAACCGGATTCAGTTGATCTTTCGGTGCACCCAGTTTTATCCATGTATCGGTCACGGCTGGCAGACCCAGCGCCATCCCCAGATTTACCGTCGGTACGTTCATGGAACGCGTTAACGCATCCACCAGCATCACTCTGCCACTTTCGCTGTAGCGACGGTCATCGTTCTGCGGAGACCAGACCTGCCCGTTAGGCTGACGCAACGCAATCGGCGCATCGGCAATCCAGGTATTCAGACGGTACAGCTTCGGCTGACTCAGTGCGGTCAGATAGGTCGCCGGTTTCGCCAGAGAACCAATCGAGCGGCGCGCCTGCATGGCACGGTTATAGCCTGCAAACTGTGGCTCCGCCCCACCAACCATCGCACGAACTTCCCCACTAAAGCGATCCACAACCACAATCGCGGTTTCCAGATCGCTCAGCTTACGCTGTTTCTTCAGCACCGGAATGCCTTCAACCGCTGCTTTTTCTGCCGCATCCTGCGCCACAGAATCAAAAGTGGTGAAGATCTTCACGCCGGAGAGGTCTTTAACTTTATCACCCAGCTTCGCCTGCAGTTCCTGACGTACCATCTGCATAAACGCTGGCTGCGGTGAAATCACCCCGCCACGTGGTTGTACGCCTAACGGACGCGCACTCAGCATGTCATACAGATCCTGGTCAATAATCTGCTGCTGTTGCAGCAGACGCAGCACCAGGTTACGGCGCTCCAGCGCCAGTTTCGGGTTACGCCACGGATTGTAGATAGACGCCCCTTTAACCATCCCCACCAGTAGCGCCTGCTGATCAAGGCTCAGTTCTTCAACCGGACGCCCAAAATAATAAAGACTCGCCAGCGGGAAACCACGGATCTCGTTGTCGCCGCTCTGACCGAGGTACACCTCGTTCATATACAGCTCAAGAATGCGGTCTTTGCTGTAGCGCGCATCCATGATCAGCGCCATATAGGCTTCGTTAGCCTTACGCCAGTACGAACGCTCGCTGGAGAGGAACAGGTTTTTCACCAACTGCTGAGTCAGCGTACTCGCCCCTTGCACAGTACGGCCTGCCGTCAGGTTAGCCAGTACCGCACGCCCAATGGAGTACAAACTGATGCCGTCATGCTCATAGAAATGGCGGTCTTCGGTCGCCAGCAGTGTATCAACCAGCAGATCAGGGAAGCTACTGCGGGGAACGAACAAGCGCTGCTCACCGTTTGGCGAAGAGAGCATGGTAATCAGACGCGGATCCAGACGGAAGAAACCGAACTGGCGGTTGTTGTCCAGATTCTCGATAGTGTCCAGATGATCGCCATCAAAGGTCAGACGCGCACGCACCTGGCCTTCTTTACTGTCCGGGAAGTCAAACGGACGACGGATCATCTCAATGCTGTTCGCCTGTACGGTAAATTCGCCAGGACGCGTCATCTTCGTCACCTGACGATACTGCGTGGCCTCCAGCAGTTTCACCATCTCTTTTTTACCGATGGGCATTTCTGGCTCAAGGTTAACCATACGGCCATACACCGCCGCAGGAAGCTGCCAGACTTTGCCATCAATACGGCTACGGATTTTTTGATCCAGGTAGACGCCGTAAATGGCAATCAGCACCAAAAAGACAATCGAGAGTTTTAGCAGCAGCCAGAACCAGCCGCGCTTACCACGAGGCTTACGCCCTTTGCCTTTACCTTTGCGCGGCATCGGTTCTTCATCCTCATAGTCGTCATCATCATAATCGTCGTCATACTCGTCATCTCTGAGTTGACGACGGCTCACCTTTTGTTTCATCGGACGCGATGGTTTCCCTTTACGTCCAATTGGCTCGCGGTCATTCCCCGCCATGCTTTTTCTCCGCAACATTCAGGCGCAAAGGCCCGATTCTCTGTTCTTCCGTCAGGCGACAGAAGAAGAAATCTCTCAATTTTTACCGCTCTTTCGCCAGAGACGGTGTCAAACGCCTTAATCAACCTACGGATCGCCGTACAGTGTAGGCCTGAAAGCAGCGCACCATCAGGCAGAATACTTCTTGGTGCGCCGTGTTGGCGCGGTATTCGCCGGATCGTCCGGCCAGACATGCCTGGGATAACGCCCTTTCATCTCTTTTTGCACCTCGCGATAAGCCCCCTGCCAGAACGCGCTCAAATCACGGGTGATTTGTAGTGGGCGTTGGGCCGGAGACAATAACTCGAGCACCAATGGAACACGCCCCTGCGCGATGGTAGGGGTCTTCGCTTCGCCAAACATTTCCTGCATTCTAACCGCTAATGCCGGCGGGTTATCCTCGTGATAACGAATGGCTATCCGGCTGCCCGTCGGCACAGTGTAATGCGCAGGCAGCTCACTATCCAGACGTTGCAGCATTGACCAGTCCAGTAGCCCATGCAAAGCCTGCCCCACATTTAACGCTTTGAGAGCACGTAAAGAGTGCACACCTTGCATATGCGGCAACAACCAACTCTCCAGCGTCGCCAGCAAAGAGGCGTCATCCACCGCTGGCCAGTTGTACTCAGGCAACCAATTTGCCGCACATTGCAGACGCAGCCAGAATTGTTCCGCTTCCGGGGTCCAGTTGAGCACACTCAGGCCTTTATCGCGAATACCATTCAGCATCGCCTGATGCAGTTCCTCTTCCGAGGGTTTTGCCAGTGGCTGAACTTTCACCGTCAGTTGACCAATACGCGTTCGGCGCCATGCCTTCAACGTTCCCTGATTTTCATCCCATTCGATGGTGTCTGACTGTTGCAACAGCTCAGGACTTGTTTGCAGCAGCGTATCAATATCCAACGGCAGAGCGAGCAGAATACGCGCATCAGGCGAAGCACTGCCCTGTAGCAACAGAGGCGCGATTAGCCATTCATGCCGCCCTGATGCGTCGTCGGCATCAAGCATTGCCCCCATTCCGTTAGCCAACTGATATCGCCCTTCCTGGCCACGACGCCGCGCAATGCGATCGGCGAATGCTTTTGCCAGTAAAGGCGCGATTAGCTCACTGTCGGGCTGACCACTCTGCACATTAAGCCGCTTCAGCAATTGCTGACTACGCTGCTGCCAGCCTGGCTGGTTACGCGAAAAATGTACGGTCAAATCGGTATGTCCACCGCGCGGCGGCTCTTCCAGAATCGCCGCCAGCTTTGCCGCTGTAACCGCTTCGTTTTCATTTGTCGCGCCGATGAGCATTGCCGCCAGACGGGGATCGTTACCCAGCGCAGCCATCTTCTGCCCGGCAGCGTTCAAGCGCTCACCATCCATGGCTTGCAACATCTGTAATAATCGTCTTGCCGCCTGCAAATTTACAGCAGGCGGCATATCCAGCCAGTTCAGTTGCGCAGGGTCGGTGCATCCCCATTGCAGCAGTTCCATCAGCAAACCGGATAGATCGCTCTGTAAAATCTCTGGCTCACCCTGTGCTGCCGCCCTTTCTGCCTGCTCTTTGGCAAGCAGGTGCAGACAAATCCCCGGCTCCAGACGTCCTGCGCGACCTGCTCGCTGTGTCATAGAGGCCTGGCTAATGCGCTGGGTAATCAGCCTCGTCAAACCGGTGCGGGCATCATAGCGCGCCACGCGCTCCTGCGCGCAGTCCACCACCAGACGAATGCCCTCAATGGTTAAGCTGGTTTCGGCAATGTTCGTTGCCAGCACCACTTTGCGCTTACCTTGTGGCGCGGGCAAAATCGCCTGGCGCTGATCGGTCAGCGATAACGCGCCATATAACGGGCATAACAGAACATCGCTACCCACACGTGAAGCCAGTTGCTCCTGCACGCGTTGGATCTCCCCAACCCCCGGTAAAAAGAGCAGCAGAGAGCCGCTTTCATTACGCAGTAGCTCCGCAGTAGCAATAGCCACCGCCTCATCAAAACGCAGATGCGCAGCCAGCGGCTGATAGCGCCGCTCAACGGGGAATGCGCGGCCTTCAGAAATAATCGTCGGGGCAGCGGGCAATAACTGTTGCAGGCGGCCGTTATCCAGTGTGGCCGACATGATCAGCAGTTTTAAGTCATCTCGTAATCCTTGTTGCACATCCAACAGCAGCGCCAGTGCAAGGTCTGCCTGTAAGCTGCGCTCGTGAAATTCATCGAGGATCACCAGCCCAACGCCATTCAGCTCGGGATCGCGTTGGATCATTCGCGTTAGCACCCCTTCCGTCACCACTTCGAGCCGGGTCCGTGGCCCGACACAGCTTTGGGCGCGCATACGGTAACCTACTGTCTCACCGGGCTTTTCGTTCAGCAATTCAGCCAGGCGCTGCGCCACATTGCGAGCGGCCAGACGTCGCGGTTCCAACAGAACAATCCGCCCCTGAATTCCCTTGTGCGTAAGAAACTGCAACGGCAACCAGGTTGATTTCCCGGCACCGGTCGGCGCGGTCAACAGAACCTGTGGTGAAGCATCAAGGGCATTAAGCAGTTCAGGCACAACGGCAGCAACGGGCAACGACGTCACAAATGACTCCAGAGGGTTAACATTCTTCGCGCTGCATTGTAGCATCGCGTTAATTCATAACCGAGTATCCATCATGTCTGAGCCAAAAAGGCTGTTTTTTGCCATTGAATTACCAGCCGAGGTTCGGGAGCAACTTATCCACTGGCGGGCGGCACAGTTTCCGCCAGAGGCGGGGCGTCCAGTCGCTTCTGACAATCTGCACCTGACGCTGGCATTTTTAGGCGATATCAGCGCAGAGAAACAGCAAGCGCTGTCACAACTGGCAGGGCGTATTCGCCAGCCAGGCTTTACGTTAAAACTGGATGACGCCGGGCAATGGTTGCGATCAAGGGTAATATGGCTTGGCATGCGTCAACCACCGCGCGGGTTGCTGCAACTGGCGAATATGCTGCGGTCACAGGCCGCACGCAGCGGGTGTTACCAAAGTCCGCAGCCATTTCATCCACATATCACGCTGCTGCGCGATGCCAGTCATGCTGTCACTATCCTGCCGCCAGGTTTTTGCTGGTCGTTTCCGGTAACGGAGTTTGCCCTTTACGCCTCTTCATTTGAACGAGGTCGCACGCGCTACACACCATTACAACGCTGGACGCTTGCAGAATAATTAAGGATAACCCATGCAGTTTTCTCCCCCACTTCAGCGCGCTACGTTAATTCAGCGCTACAAGCGTTTTTTAGCGGATGTGATCACACCTGATGGCACAACGATAACGCTACACTGCCCAAATACCGGTGCCATGACCGGATGTGCAACCCCCGGAGATACCGTCTGGTATTCGACGTCAGAAAATACTAAACGGAAATATCCGCACACCTGGGAATTAACACAAAGCCAATCTGGTGCTTTTATTTGTGTTAACACGCTATGGGCTAACAGATTAACGAAAGAGGCTATTCAGAATTCGCTAATTTCAGAACTTTCAAACTACAATACGTTGAAAAGTGAAGTAAAATATGGTGCCGAAGGTAGCCGCATTGATTTTTTGTTACAGGCAGATTTCCGCCCTGACTGCTATATTGAAGTGAAATCAGTCACGTTGGCGGAGAATGAGCAAGGTTATTTTCCCGATGCCATTACTGAACGAGGTCAGAAACATCTTCGGGAATTGATGAGCGTAGCGGCTGAAGGCAAGCGAGCGGTGATATTTTTCGCCGTTCTGCATTCAGCAATTACACGGTTTTCACCCGCGCGGCATATTGATGCAAAATATGCGCAATTATTAGCCGAAGCGCAACTTAAGGGGGTAGAAATTCTGGTTTATAAAGCGGAACTTTCTGCCCACGGTATGACTCTTAAAGAGCCATTGCCCATTACTTTGTAATGGTGCGAAAAACGGGTTAATTAGTATTCTGGCCGCGTGCGCAAATACGCTTTTCCTCACAGGGTTGTCAAGTGTTACGTTTAGATAATTGCTATCCGGAAAAGCATCTGCTATTTATAGCGACCTGATTTTTCCCCCGAACATGGGGATCGATAGTGCGTGTTAAGGAGAAGCAACATGCAAGAAGGGCAAAACCGTAAAACATCGTCCCTGAGTATTCTCGCCATCGCTGGGGTGGAGCCTTACCAGGAGAAACCGGGCGAAGAGTATATGAACGAAGCCCAGCTGTCGCACTTCAGGCGTATTCTTGAAGCATGGCGTAATCAACTCAGGGATGAAGTCGATCGCACTGTGACTCATATGCAGGACGAAGCGGCTAACTTCCCTGATCCGGTTGACCGTGCCGCACAGGAAGAAGAGTTCAGCCTTGAGCTACGTAACCGTGACCGTGAGCGCAAACTGATCAAAAAGATCGAGAAGACGCTGAAGAAAGTAGAAGACGAAGATTTCGGCTACTGCGAATCGTGCGGTGTGGAAATTGGTATTCGCCGTCTGGAAGCTCGCCCGACAGCCGATCTGTGCATCGACTGTAAAACGCTGGCAGAAATTCGCGAAAAACAGATGGCGGGTTAATCCCGTAACCTGTTGAATGCCGGATGGCGTTACGCTTATCCGGACTACGGAACACCTCTATTTCGTAGGCCGGATCAAGTGTTTGCGTCGCCATCTGGCAATACCTGGGCGGGAGCATCTCCCGCCTTATTCTTTTATGTTATCCACCGACATGACTGACAAACGCTATATTGGCCGTTTCGCCCCTTCCCCTTCCGGTGAACTCCATTTTGGTTCGCTGATTGCCGCCCTCGGGAGTTACCTGCAGGCCCATGCGCAACACGGAATCTGGCGGGTACGCATTGAAGATATTGATCCTCCTCGTGAAGTTCCCGGTGCTGCAGAAACTATCCTGCGTCAGCTGGAACATTACGGCCTGCACTGGGATGGCGACATATTATGGCAATCCCAACGCCACGACGCTTACCGCGAGGCGCTTGCCTGGTTGTATAAGCAGGATCTGAGCTATTACTGCACCTGTACTCGCGCCCGGATCCAGAGCATCGGCGGTATTTACGACGGCCATTGTCGCGAGTTGCGCCACGGACCAGAACGGGCAGCGATACGTATCAAGCAACGACATCCCGTCATGCAGTTTAACGACAGGCTGCGCGGCAAGATTCAGGCCGACCCTGAACTTGCAAGGGAAGACTTTATCATTCACCGACGCGACGGGCTGTTTGCTTATAATCTTGCTGTGGTGGTCGATGATCATTTTCAGGGCGTTACGGAGATTGTACGTGGCGCGGATCTCATTGAACCAACTGTGCGCCAAATTTCGCTGTATCAACAGTTCGGCTGGCATGCACCTGACTATATTCATCTGCCGCTGGCGCTCAACGAACAAGGCGCTAAACTGTCCAAGCAGAATCATGCGCCAGCCCTGCCACAAGGCGATCCGCGTCCGGTTCTCATCAGCGCATTGCGCTTTCTCGGCCAGAGCACAGCGATACCGTGGCAAGAGTTCAGCGTAGAGGAATTGTTGCGAGTCGCGGTGGAAAACTGGCAGCTTGAGGCGGTACCTGAATCGGGTATTGTAAATCCGGCATTCTCAAATGACTCATGCTGAGCTATGATTAGCCGCTATTTTTACACAGCAACACTTGTTCTGACTGAAGTTTGACACTACCGAGGTGCACTATTTTTACCCGAGTCGCTAATTTTTGCCGCAAGGTGCTAAGCCGCGAGGAGCGCGAGGCAGAGCTTGCCGTCGCCCGTCCCCATATGACGGTAATCCCGCGTGAGCAGCACTCAATCTCCCGCAAAGATATCAGTGAAAATGCCCTGAAGGTAATGTACAGGCTCAATAAGGCCGGCTACGAGGCATGGCTGGTTGGCGGGGGTGTGCGCGATCTTTTGCTGGGCAAAAAGCCGAAAGACTTTGATGTCACCACCAACGCGACACCGGATCAGGTACGGAAACTGTTTCGTAACTGCCGTCTTGTTGGCCGTCGTTTCCGTCTGGCCCATGTAATGTTCGGCCCGGAAATTATCGAAGTGGCAACTTTTCGCGGACATCATGAAGGCAGCGAAGCCGATCGTGCGACATCTCAGCGCGGACAAAACGGTATGCTACTGCGCGATAACATCTTCGGTTCTATCGAAGAAGATGCTCAACGCCGCGATTTCACGATCAACAGCCTCTATTATAGCGTTGCTGATTTCACCGTTCGCGACTACGTTGGCGGTATGCAGGATCTGGAAGACGGCGTCATTCGCCTGATTGGTAATCCGGAAACGCGTTATCGTGAAGATCCCGTACGCATGCTGCGCGCTGTCCGCTTTGCAGCAAAACTCGACATGCGCATCAGCCCGGAAACCGCAGAGCCGATCCCGCGTCTGGCTACGTTGCTTAACGATATCCCGCCTGCGCGCCTGTTTGAAGAAGCCCTCAAGCTATTACAGGCGGGCTACGGCTATGAAACCTATAAAAAGCTGCGTGAGTACAGCCTGTTCCAGCCGCTGTTCCCGACCATTACCCGCTATTTCACCGAAGACGGTGACAGCGCAATGGAACGCATCATTGCCCAGGTTCTGAAGAATACCGATACCCGCATTCACAACGATATGCGTGTTAACCCGGCATTCTTGTTTGCCGCCATGTTCTGGTATCCGTTACTGGAAACGGCACAGAAAATTGCCCAGGAAAGCGGTCTGGCCTACTACGATGCCTTCGCACTGGCGATGAACGATGTCCTGGACGAAGCGTGCCGCTCGCTGGCAATTCCAAAACGCCTGACGTCGCTCACCCGCGATATCTGGCAGCTTCAGTTACGCATGTCCCGCCGCCAGGGTAAACGCGCCTGGAAACTGATGGAGCATCCGAAATTCCGCGCAGCCTACGATTTACTGGCCCTGCGTGCCGAAGTGGAAAACAACGCCGAACTGCAACGTCTGGCGCAGTGGTGGGGTGAATTCCAGGTTTCGGCTCCGCCAGAGCAAAAAGGCATGCTGAACGAACTTGATGAAGAACCAGATGCCCGCCGCCGTCATCGTCGCCCGCGTAAACGCGCCCCACGCCGCGAGGGAACCGCGTGACCAATCGCGTATACCCAATAGATTTCGAGTTGCATCAAGGCGGCGACACAGCGAATGCCCAGGAGCGTACATCAGTACGTGACTGGGATGAGTGAGGAAAGCCAACACAAATGCAGCTTGAAAGACAACGGGTATATATCGCGCTCGGCAGTAATTTAGCCTCTCCTCTTGAGCAGGTTAATGCTGCCGTGCAGGCGCTGGGAGAAATCCCGTACAGCCGGATCATCGCCGTTTCATCCTTCTACCGCACGCCGCCATTAGGTCCTCAGGATCAACCTGATTATCTGAATGCTGCCGTTGCGCTGGAAACAACCCTCGAACCTGAAGAATTGCTTAATCACACTCAACGTATTGAGTTGCAGCAAGGTCGGGTACGCAAAGCCGAGCGCTGGGGTCCGCGTACGCTGGATCTCGACATCATGTTGTTTGGCAATGACGTGATTAACACCGAGCGCCTGACGGTTCCGCATTACGATATGAAAAACCGGGGCTTTATGTTGTGGCCGCTATTTGAAATCGCTCCCGACCTGACCTTCCCGGATGGTATCAGCTTACATCAGCATCTCACCCGCCTCGCCGTAGCAAAACCTGCGCACTGGTAAAGCATACTCTCACCTAAAAAGTTTACTACTTTTGCGCCAAACGGTTGCTTAAAACAATTGCCGCCCTGAATCTGACTGCTAGAATGCCGTTAAATATGACTTCCACATTCAGGAAATGTTATGAAACCAACGACTATCTCATTGCTGCAAAAATGTAAGCAAGAGAAAAAGCGCTTCGCGACTATTACGGCCTACGACTACAGCTTCGCCAAATTATTTGCCGACGAAGGTATCAATGTGATGCTGGTAGGCGATTCACTGGGGATGACGGTACAAGGGCACGACTCCACCTTGCCGGTCAGCGTCGAAGACGTTGCCTATCACACCCGTGCTGTGCGTCGTGGTGCGCCAAACTGCCTGCTGCTTTCCGACCTGCCGTTTATGGCCTATGCCACACCGCAACAGGCCTTTGAAAACGCCGCCATTGTTATGCGCGCGGGCGCGAATATGGTCAAGATTGAAGGCGGTGCGTGGCTGGTTGATACGGTGAAAATGCTCACCGATCGCGCGGTACCGGTATGCGGCCATCTGGGCTTAACCCCTCAGTCAGTTAACATCTTCGGTGGCTATAAGGTGCAGGGTCGCGGAGATGCGGGCCAGACATTGCTCGACGATGCGCTGGCGTTAGAAGCCGCAGGAGCACAGTTGCTGGTGCTGGAATGCGTTCCGGTTGAGCTGGCTAAACGCGTGACTGAAGCTCTGTCCATTCCGGTCATCGGTATAGGCGCAGGCAATGTCACCGATGGTCAGATCCTGGTGATGCATGACGCGTTTGGTATCACAGGCGGCCATATTCCAAAATTTGCTAAAAACTTTCTCAATGAAGCAGGCGACATGCGCGCCGCAGTGCGGCAGTATATTGCGGAGGTTGAATCCGGCGTCTACCCGGGTGAAGAACATAGCTTCCATTAAGCAAAGTTTGGAATTTGTAGGCCAAATAAGGCGTTGCGCTTTCCTGGCCTACAGATCATCAGGCAACTAAAGGAGTCTTGTTGTGCTAATTATTGAAACCCTGCCGCTGTTACGCCAGCACATTCGTCGTCTGCGTCAGGAAGGTAAACGTGTGGCTCTGGTCCCTACCATGGGAAACCTACACGACGGTCACATGAAGCTGGTCGATGAAGCAAAAGCTCAGGCTGATGTGGTGATCGTCAGTATTTTCGTCAACCCAATGCAGTTCGACCGTCCGGACGATCTGGTGCGCTACCCGCGTACGCTGCAAGAAGACTGCGAAAAGCTGAACAAGCGCAAAGTTGATTTTGTCTTTGCTCCTGCAGCGCAAGAAATCTACCCGCAAGGGACAGATAGCCAAACCTATGTAGAAGTTCCGGGGCTTTCCACCATGCTGGAAGGCGCAAGTCGTCCTGGTCACTTCCGTGGTGTTGCTACCATCGTCAGCAAACTGTTCAATCTGATCCAACCGGATATCGCATGTTTTGGCGAGAAGGATTTTCAGCAACTGGCGCTGATCCGCAAAATGGTTGCCGACATGGGATATGACATTGAGATCGTCGGCGTTCCCATTATTCGCGCTAAAGACGGTCTGGCCCTCAGTTCACGCAATGGCTATCTGACCGCAGAGCAGCGAAAAATCGCGCCCGGCTTGTTCAAAGTGATGAGCAGTATTGGTGAAAAATTACAGGCTGGTGAACGTGAGCAGGAAGAGATAATTGCCATTGCTGAACAAGAACTGAATGAAAAAGGTTTTCGTGCCGACGACATTCAAATCCGCGATGCTGATACGCTGCTCGAGCTGACTGACAGCAGCAAACGCGCGGTGATTCTGGTCGCTGCATGGCTGGGTCAGGCACGTTTGATCGACAATCTGAGTGTAACATTAGCCCAGTAGACAGGGGTTAAAAATAGGGCAATACTGCCTAAGAAATTCCTCAAAGCAGGTACCGCCTGCTTTGCTTCTGATAAGCGTTAAAGGTAGACGTTATGATTCGCACCATGCTGCAAGGCAAGCTCCACCGCGTGAAAGTCACACAGGCGGACCTGCATTACGAAGGCTCCTGCGCCATTGACCAGGATTTCCTTGATGCTTCCGGCATCCTGGAAAACGAAGCCATTGATATCTGGAACGTGACTAATGGTAAACGTTTCTCGACCTACGCCATTGCGGCTGAACGCGGTTCTAAAATCATCTCGGTGAACGGTGCGGCCGCGCACTGTGCCGAGGTTGGCGATATTGTGATTATCGCCAGCTTCGTCACGATGTCTGATGAAGAAGCGCGTACCTGGCGGCCAAAAGTTGCCTACTTTGAAGGTGACAATGAAATGAAACGTACTGCGAAAGCCATCCCGGTACAGGTAGCTTGATAAAGGCTACCCCTGCGGCTGGTTGCTGACCAGCCGCGACATGGTCTCTAACGAATCCGTTCTTAAGATATACAACCGTTTTAACAGCATTGGGTTATCTCCTGGTTTTACCTTTCCTTTCACCGTGGTCACAGCCATATGAAACCCTGCATCATTCGCTGCCTTCACGGCCGTCACGTTATAACCGCCAAACGGATAAGATAGATAAAGAACATGCGGGTTAAATTGCGCCAGCGCCCGACGAGAATGCGCAAAATCAAAAAGAATATTGTGATAGCTACGGCTAAGCAGGATCGGTCGGTGATAACCATCCACACGATGTAAAAAATGGGTATGTGACTGGAAGTCGAACACATCCCTAATCTCATTCAGTTCAGAAATACTCATAAACTGCAGCGATTTCGGATCCCACTTCTGCGGATGGCGCTTAATACGTGATGAGATAATAAATGCCGTCGCCTTCATTCCATACTGTTTCAGTACCGGATATGCATAACGGCTCACCGACTTCAAACCATCATCAAAGGTAATCACTACCGCCCGCGCAGGCAAATTAGCGCGGTTACGCACATAGTCTTCCAACTGATACAGGGTCAGCGTGGTGTAACCCATATCGCGCAGCCATGTCATCTGGTTGCTGAAAGCGCGTACGGAGGTGGTAGTAGAGGTATGACGAAAACGGGTGTTCTCTTCATCACGCAGAATATGGTGATAGGTCAGTACCGGAATACCGTGGTCTTGCTGCGCATCCAGCGCGCTAACGTAGGCCAGCCTGTCACCAATACGAATTTGGTACCACGTCTGGTTTAGCCTGTCCTTCAGTCTGTTAATTATGGGATATCGCAGATTGTCCGCCAGCACGCCAAACGGTGCGCTACCGGCGTCAGGGGCATTGTAAACAGGTGTCGCTTTCCAGGTAACCAGGTTCTGATTGCTCAGCGGTTTATTGAGATCACCCAGGCCATCTTCCACCTTCTGCCGCCCCTGTACGCGATCCAGATGGCCTTTATCGATAAACCCTCGGCCAAATCCAAATGTAAATGCGTAATAGTCTTCGCCAGTGGGGATGACTGAGAGGATTTGACCTGCGCGAATATGGCCTACCGTCACCATTTTATTGCCAATCTGCGCCCAGACGGCAGCATCTTCAGTAGTTTGCATATAACGAGCAGGCAAAGCGGCAGCAGCACAACCAGAGAACAGGAACAACAGTATGAGCAGGACGCGCGTAGCCATATGAGTTAACCGAGGCGAAGAACCTCAGCTATTGTAGCAAAAGCATCATCAATACCAATGATTAATACTCATACAAATCATGCAGTAAAACAAAAGGCGGATTTTTCTGTTGTTGATGCCACAAACTCGTAACGCCAGGGCCTCCAAGAGAGACTATTTCATCACGAAACGCAGAACTGCTCATCGACTCTCGCGACAAAAGCATTCGCTCCAGCAATGGATAGCTTATCCCGGAAATCACTTCACAGGCCGGATGCTTATGACTCATCAACGCGGCCACGCGGTAAGGCGCAGAGCCAGCAATATCTGTCAGGAATATCACGCCATCACCAGAATCGGCAGCATGCAGAGCATCGCACATCATCCGGCTTAACATATTCGAACTTAGACCATGCCAAAAACTGACCACCTGGCATTGCGCCAGAGGGCCGTACTTTTCTTCCAGACGATGCAGCATATCCTGTGCGTTATCATCATGACAGGTAATGACCCAACCTAACATTGCCCACCTCCTTAGCAGGCAAGTAGTTTATCAGAGTGATAAAAACTTAACGGTGATAAACATCAAAGGTCTTCCTCTCCCGTGATGGGAGAGGAAGAAATAATTAGCTACGTAACCCGCGCCCACGCTGAATCAGGTACCAGCACAGCAAATAAAATGCCGCGATAAACACCACCAGCACACCAAACGTTGTGACCAACGGCACATCATGGATGCCCAGGAAGCCGTAGCGGAATCCACTGATCATGTAGACAATCGGGTTGAGATGCGACAACCCCTGCCAGAATGGCGGCAACAACGTTAACGAGTAGAAAACGCCCCCCAGGTAGGTCAACGGTGTCAGTACGAAAGTTGGGATCAGGCTGATGTCGTCAAAGGTTTTGGCAAAGACGGCATTCAATAACCCGGCCAGCGAAAACAGAACCGCCGTCAGCACCAGCGTTAGCGCCACAAAGACCCATGAATGCACCTGGAACGGAACGAAGAACAGTGAAATAGCCGTAACCAATATTCCTACGCACAGGCCGCGCGCCACGCCGCCGCCGACAAACCCCGTGATGATAACGTGCGTCGGAACCGGTGCGACCAGCAATTCTTCAATGTTACGTTGAAATTTGGCACTAAAGAATGACGACGCTACGTTGGCGTAGGAGTTAGTGATAACCGCCATCATAATCAGACCCGGCACAATAAATTGCATGTAGCTAAAACCGTGCATTTCACCGATACGCGAACCAATTAAATTACCGAAGATAATAAAATAGAGCGTCATGGTGATAACGGGTGGGACCAGAGTCTGGACCCAGATGCGCATAAAACGGTGGATCTCTTTCGCCCAGATACTTTTCAGCGCGACCCAGTAAAGCTGCATCATGCGCGATCTCCTTGCTTTTCATGAACCAGGGAAACGAACAACTCTTCCAGTCGGTTTGCCTTGTTACGCATACTCAACACCTGAACCCCCTGCGCGCTCAGTTGGGAAAATACGCTGTTAACACCTTGCTCTCTCAGCACTTCGACTTCCAGCGTCGAGGTATCAACCAGACGGTATTGATATCCTTCCAGCTTGGGCAGCGGACTTTTCGCCGCCAGATCGAGAATAAAGGTCTCGGACTTGAGTTTGGAGAGCAGGTTTTTCATTGAGGTATTTTCCACCAGCTCGCCATGCTGAATAATGCCAATATTACGGCACAGCATTTCCGCTTCTTCGAGATAGTGTGTTGTCAGAATAATCGTCGTACCCTTGTCGTTTAAATCCTTTAAAAAACCCCACATTGAGCGACGTAATTCAATATCAACGCCCGCTGTCGGTTCATCGAGGATCAGCAGCTTTGGTTCATGCATCAGTGCACGGGCAATCATCAGACGGCGCTTCATACCGCCAGACAGCATACGCGCTCGCTCACTACGCTTTTCCCACAGGTCGAGCTGCTTTAAATATATTTCACTGCGCTTTACAGCCTCTTTATGCTCAACACCGTAATACCCCGCCTGATTCACCAAGATCTGCTGCACCGTTTCAAACGGGTTAAAGTTAAATTCCTGCGGTACCAGCCCAAGCTGTCGTTTAGCGTTAACCGTATCTTTTTCAAGATCGTATCCGAAGACGCTAACCCGTCCGGAGCTTTTATTCACCAGGGAACTGATAATCCCGATAGTGGTGGACTTCCCTGCGCCATTGGGTCCTAAAAGCGCATAGAAATCACCCGCTTCGACTTGCAAATCTATGCCACGTAGCGCCTGAACGCCACCGGGATAGGTTTTCTTAAGTTGCTGAAGTTCCAGAGCAATGGTCATGGTTTTTTGCTTACCTTACGTTCTGACATTTTATATATAGTTTAATTAATCCTGGAGTTACCCTATATTAGCCCATCGCATTTATTTGGCTTCGGGTCGAAACCTCCATGAAAGACATAGATACACTCATCAGCAACAATGCACTATGGTCAAAGATGCTGGTAGAAGAGGATCCCGGATTTTTTGAAACGCTGACGCATGCGCAGAATCCACGTTTTCTATGGATTGGATGTTCCGATAGTCGCGTTCCCGCGGAACGTTTAACCGGTCTTGAGCCGGGCGAATTATTTGTCCACCGTAATGTTGCCAATCTGGTTATTCATACCGATCTGAACTGTCTCTCTGTCGTTCAGTATGCGGTTGATGTGCTGGAAGTGGAACATATTATTATTTGTGGTCATTACGGATGCGGTGGCGTACAGGCAGCCATTGAAAATACGGAACTGGGACTGATTGATAACTGGTTGCTGCATATCCGCGATATCTGGTTTAAACACAGCTCTCTGCTGGGTGAGATGCCGCAGGAACGCCGTATTGATACACTGTGCGAACTGAACGTAATGGAACAGGTGTACAACCTGGGCCACTCAACAATTATGCGGTCCGCCTGGAAGCGTGGTCAGAAAGTTACCATTCACGGATGGGCTTACGGTATTCATGATGGTCTACTTCGCGATCTGGAAGTTACGGCCACCAGTCGTGAATCACTGGAACAACGCTACAGACAGGGTCTGTCTAACCTCAGTAAAAAACACATAAACCATAAATAACGCAGTATTGCCGGGCGGCGACTCCATCTTATCCGGCCTACGAGGTACATACCTGTAGACCGGATAAGCAGAGCGCCATCAGGCGCTCGCACAGAATTACTCGTCCAGCAGCACGACTTTGCCAACATATGGCAGGTGGCGATAACGCTGGGCATAGTCAATGCCGTAGCCGACAACGAACTCATCCGGGATAGAGAATCCGATAAACTCAACCGGGACATTCACTTCTCGACGGGAAGGTTTGTCCAACAGCGTACAGATCGCCAGCGATTTCGGCTCGCGCAGGCTAAGGATTTCACGCACTTTTGACAGCGTGTTGCCGGAGTCGATAATGTCTTCGACAATCAGCACATCCTTACCACGAATATCTTCATCCAGGTCTTTCAGGATTTTAACATCACGCGTGGTTGACATGCCGCTGCCGTAGCTGGAGGCGGTCATGAAATCGACTTCGTGGGAGACATGCACTTCACGGCACAGATCTGCCATAAACATAAACGAGCCACGTAACAGCCCGACCAGCACCATGTCACTGCCGCTGTCCTTGTAGCGTTCGTTAATCTGACGCCCGAGTTCAGCAATACGCGCTTTGATCTCCGCTTCCGGGATCATGACTTCTACAGTATGTTTCATAAAAAATATAACTCACTGATTTTTATCAGTTAACACATCATGCAAATCGAAAGAAAGCGCTTATGTTGATACACCGACTGACAGACGGTGGCTCGCACTAACCACAAAACTTGCGACAGCATACAAACAATTCAGTGGGTGAAGTATACCAGTAAAGAAGCCGCGTTCCTCTGATAGTTAGCAGGATTGTCGGTATGTTAATCGCCGGACGGTAATTCCATCCGGCAATGAAACCGTTACACAGTAAAGCCGAGCATCATACCAGTATCTTCATGCTCCAGCAGATGGCAGTGCGCCATGTAGGCATGTTCTTTTGGCGCGTCGTGGTCAAACTTCACCAGTACCTCGCTGACACCACCTTCGACACGTACTGTGTCCTTCCAGCCTGCGCGATGCGCGGCTGGCGCTTTACCGTTCTCGGACAAAATGCGGAACTGAGTACCGTGAATGTGGAACGGATGCAGCATCATGTCCCCTTGCCCGGAAATCACCCAGCGTTCATGCTGACCTTTCGTTGCCGCAAACATGGGTTTATTCATATCAAATGCCTGGCCATTGATCCGGTTGGCATTATGGAAATCAAACTTCCCGCCATGTTTCATATTACCCATATTACCGTGGTTCATATTACCGTGGTTCATACCGTCGTTATCCATATGCCCCATCATCTGCCCATGCCCCATTCCCGTCATGGCCTGTTCGCCATACTTCTGCATCAGCATTTGCATTCCCATCATGTCGAGCATCGGATCCATTGATAGTTGCAGTTTGCGCACAGTCAGGCCATCAAGCGAAGGCAGTGATGGCATTGTCGTCAGCGTATCCGGCAGCGTACCGGAAGCAGTAATAAGGAGCGGCTGAATGCGCATCACAGGATGCGGCTTATCAAATGGCGCTATAGCCATCCCCATTTGAGTCACGGGTAAGGTCAGCAGATCGAAGGCTTTACCGTCGCTAATATCCACCAGCACTTCAAAGCGTTCGCCCATCAGCATAGGAAGTTCAGTAACTTTAACCGGCTCAGCCAACAGTCCACCATCGCTGGCAATAACATACAGAGGACGATTATCGCTGGCAGCCACGTTAAGCGAGCGAGCGTTACAACCGTTTAGCAAACGCAGACGTAACCACCCACGCGGCGCGGAATGCTGCGGATAAATTGCACCATTGGTCAGCAGCGTATCACCAAACCAACCCACGGCGGCTGTCATCATATCCAGTTGATAGTTAACTTGTCCGTCAGCAGAAAATTGTTTGTCCTGAATAATCACCGGAACATCATCAATTCCCCACTGCTTCGGCAACATCAGTTTGCGGACGTCATCGTCTTCAATCAGCACCAGTCCAGCCAGCCCCATCGCCACCTGACGGCCCGTTTTCCCGTGTTGGTGCGGGTGGAACCAGCAGGTTGCTGCCCGTTGATCGGGGATGAAGGTTACGGAACGTTTTCCGCCCGCCGGAATAATCCCTTGCGGGCCACCGTCGACTTCGCCAGGTATCTCCAGTCCGTGCCAGTGTAATGTGGTCTCTTCAGCCAACTGATTATAAATATCAACGGTCACCGACTTGCCTTTATGCAGTTTCACCGCAGGTCCAAGTAAATTACCGTTATATCCCCAGGTTGTAGCGGTTTTACCGCCGAAGGTCGATTGCCCGGCCTTAACGATCAGTTGCATACGATTAGAGGCATCCGCCGTTAACAGGTCTGGAACAGGCAACACGGGACGGTCGGCCGCAAAAACAGTACGACTCCAGAGAGGTAACGCTGACGCGACGCCCAGCGCCACGGAGTACTTTAAAAAGTCACGACGTTGCATAATCACTTCCTTATATTCAGCAGCTTAAGCAGGCTATCTTTTAAGCATAAGCCCTCCCCTTACGGGAAGGTCAAGTGAACGGCTGATAATAAAGGTCGTCGCTTCGCTCACAGTATGCTAACGTTTAATTTCCGTGATGCAGTGGTAGAAGCAATGAAGACGTTTTTCAGAACAGTGTTGTTCGGCAGCCTGATGGCCGTATGCGCAAACAGCTACGCGCTTAGCGAGTCCGAAGCCGAAGATATGGCCGATTTAACGGCAGTTTTTGTTTTTCTGAAAAATGACTGTGGATACCAGAATTTGCCCAACGGGCAGATCCGTCGCGCACTGGTCTTTTTTGCCCAACAGAACCAGTGGGACCTCAGTAATTACGACACCTTCGATATGAAATCACTCGGTGAAGACAGTTATCGCGATTTGAGCGGTATTGGTATTCCGGTCGCAAAAAAATGCAAAGCGCTGGCACGAGATTCCCTGAGCCTGTTGGCCTATGTTAAATAATGTGAAGCCGGATGGCGGCACAAGTGCCTTATCCGGCAGGTAAAGACTCATCTGGCGTTAATCATTTCCCCTGCTGTACAAATTCGCGATATGCCGCCACGACCTGAAGAAAATCCTCTACGCCACACAGCGAAAAGCTCTCTTCGTCGTAGTAATTCATCCCTTCTTCCATTTCGTCGCCCGTGAACTCCAGTTGGTTGGCGCGCACCATCACCTCTTCGCCATCCAGCCAGAGCGTGTATTCATGCCCTGCCCGTTGCCAGGAACGTTCACTGCCTTTTACCGCACGTGCCGCCTGTTCCACTTCATCAAGTAAGGCCAGGTTCTCTTTCACTTCTTCATTAAACCAGTGCCCCACAACTTCGTGACCCATGGACATACGCACTTTTACCACTCCGGTAATATCGCGCAGAAATTCGTAATCCATAATGTGTTCCTCTACTCCCGGCAATGCGCCAATACCGCATTGCGCCTATGCTGTAATTATCGCAGCACAACGAAAGAAAAAAAGCAGAGCAGGCATAAGGATTGGAAATAAAAATGCCCGGTAACGCAAGGTTTACCGGGCATTGGTGAGTTTGTGCACAAAAATCAGGTGCAGCAACTTATGGCGTTACACCGCCGTCTGGAAAATCACGCTATCCGCTTTCTCGGTGTACTGAGAAAGTTGGTCAAAGTTCAGATAACGGTAAGTATCCACGGCCGTTTTATCCACCTGTGCCACATAGTTCTGGTACTCTTCCGGCGTTGGCAGTTTACCAATAAGCGCCGCAACAGCCGCCAGCTCAGCAGAAGCCAGGAAGACGTTAGCACCAGTACCCAGACGGTTCGGGAAGTTACGGGTAGAGGTAGAAACTACCGTCGCGCCATCAGCCACACGCGCCTGGTTACCCATGCACAGTGAACAGCCAGGGATCTCGATACGCGCCCCGCTCTTACCAAAGACGCTGTAGTAGCCTTCTTCAGTCAATTGCGCGGCATCCATACGGGTTGGCGGAGCCACCCACAGGCGCGTCGGCAGTTGGCCTTTATGCGCATCCAGCAGTTTACCTGCCGCACGGAAGTGACCGATGTTAGTCATGCAGGAACCGATGAACACTTCGTCGATCTTCTCGCCCTGCACGTCAGACAGCAGACGCGCATCGTCCGGATCGTTCGGCGCGCACAGGATTGGCTCTTTGATATCAGCCAGATCGATATCGATCACTGCCGCATATTCGGCGTCAGCATCGCCTTCCAGCAGTTGCGGATCGGCCAGCCATTTTTCCATACCCTGAATACGACGCTCCAGCGTACGGCGATCGCCGTAACCTTCTGCGATCATCCACTTCAGCAGAACAATGTTAGAGCTGAGATATTCAACAATCGGCTCTTTGTTCAGCTTAATAGTACAACCGGCAGCAGAACGCTCAGCGGACGCATCGGTCAGCTCAAACGCCTGTTCAACTTTCAGATCCGGCAGACCTTCGATTTCCAGGATGCGGCCAGAGAAGATGTTTTTCTTACCTTTCTTCTCAACGGTCAGCAGACCCTGTTTGATTGCATACAGCGGAATGGCGTGAACCAGGTCGCGCAGGGTGATACCCGGCTGCATTTTACCTTTGAAGCGCACCAGAACGGATTCCGGCATATCCAGCGGCATCACGCCGGTCGCCGCCGCAAACGCGACCAGACCAGAGCCCGCCGGGAAGGAGATACCAATCGGGAAACGGGTATGGGAGTCACCGCCCGTACCGACCGTATCCGGCAGCAGCATGCGGTTCAGCCAGGAGTGGATAACACCATCACCCGGACGCAGCGACACACCGCCACGGTTCATAATGAAGTCCGGCAGAGTATGGTGTGTGGTGACGTCAACCGGTTTCGGATACGCCGCGGTATGGCAGAAGGACTGCATCACCAGGTCTGCGGAGAAGCCCAGGCACGCCAGGTCTTTCAGTTCATCACGAGTCATTGGGCCGGTGGTGTCCTGAGAACCCACAGACGTCATTTTCGGTTCGCAGTACGCACCCGGACGAACGCCTTTCACGCCACAGGCGCGGCCAACCATTTTTTGCGCCAGAGAGTAGCCACGGTTACTTTCCGCGACATCTTTCGCCTGACGGAATACATCGCTGTGCGGCAGACCAAGGGACTCACGCGCTTTGGTCGTCAGGCCGCGACCGATAATCAGCGGAATACGACCACCGGCACGCACTTCATCAATCAGCACGTCGGTTTTCAGTTCAAAGCTTGCCAGCAGTTCGCCGGTTTCGTGGTTACGCACTTCGCCTTTGAACGGGTAAACGTCAATCACGTCGCCCATGTTCAGGTCGTTAACGTCCACTTCAATTGGCAGTGCGCCCGCATCTTCCATGGTGTTGAAGAAGATAGGTGCAATTTTGCCACCCAGGCACAGACCGCCGCCGCGCTTGTTCGGCACGTGCGGGATATCGTCGCCCATGAACCACAACACGGAGTTGGTTGCGGATTTACGTGAAGAACCAGTGCCGACAACATCACCTACGTAAGCCAGCGGGTAACCTTTTTTCTGCAACTCTTCGATCTGTTTGATCGGGCCAACGCTGCCCGGCTGATCCGGCTCGATACCTTCACGGGCGTTTTTCAGCATTGCCAGAGCGTGCAGAGGGATATCCGGACGAGACCAGGCATCCGGCGCCGGGGACAGGTCATCGGTGTTGGTTTCACCCGTCACTTTAAACACGGTAACGGTGATTTTCTCAGCCAGTGCAGGCCGATTCAGGAACCATTCTGCATCAGCCCAGGATTGCATCACCTGCCTTGCATATTCGTTGCCTGCTTTGGCTTTCTCTTCTACATCATAGAAATTATCGAACATCAGCAGTGTTGAAGAGAGGGCTTTGGCGGCAATCGGCGCCAGTTTTGCATCATCCAGAGCATCAATCAGCGGATGAATGTTGTAACCACCCTGCATAGTACCCAGCAGTTCAATGGCTTTTTCTGGTGTCACCAGCGGGGAGGTTGTGTCGCCTTTCGCGACAGCGGCAAGAAAACCGGCTTTTACATAAGCGGCTTCATCTACGCCAGGAGGAACGCGGTTGATCAACAGGTCTAACAGGAATTCTTCTTCGCCCACAGGCGGGGTCTTCAGCAGCTCGACAAGTGCGGCCATTTGGGTTGCATCTAAAGGTTTTGGCACAATCCCAAGGGCGGCACGCTCAGCTACGTGCTTACGGTATTCTTCTAGCACGACGGTATCTCCTCGCTCTCATTGTCATATGCGGTAGGCGATTCTCTTCACGCTCCTGTGAGACAGCAGTTTGTAGGGTAAATGCCCGGTACCGCATAGGGCACAATAACAGGATTTTCATTAAGTGTTAATCTGTTTACAAAAAAGTAACATAAAAAATTGGCTGAATCGTTAAGAATGGTATAGCGGAAAGAAAGGACAAAATTCGAGCACAAAAACGCTGTGCAGCCGTAACTTGCAAGAGTGACCTTCCGAATATTCCAGCGGCTTTTCAACCATCAGATATAATTGTGTAATAAATGTTCACACTCTTTATCCGGACACTACGGGCGGTTTCCCAATAAAAGTCAAAACTGTAAAACACGGGTGATTGATACTCGCGGCAACAAGAACGCCTCACGGCACAACGCTTGTCTCGTTGGAGTCATTTTATGAAGTTGCCCATTAAGCCACACCTGCTCGTCCTTTTGTGCAGTGCCGGGCTGTTTGCCGCCTCAGGCGTAATGCTCGTCAAAAGTCGCACAACGGAACCTGCAGCTCCTGCGCCTGTCGAGCAAGCCCCTGCCGCAGCGGCCCCCGCAGCCGCACCAGCCGATCAACCTGCACCGACCGTAACGCCAACATACTCCGCCGCGCAAATCGATCAGTGGGTTGCGCCAATTGCGCTCTATCCCGATGCGTTGTTGTCGCAAATATTGATGGCCTCA
Source organism: Citrobacter sp. S-77 (assembly GCF_963864895.1). Lineage (NCBI taxonomy): Bacteria > Pseudomonadati > Pseudomonadota > Gammaproteobacteria > Enterobacterales > Enterobacteriaceae > Citrobacter > Citrobacter sp. S-77. Next base: position 608,827 of record NZ_CAWLWU010000002.1, on the reverse strand, counting down.
ACCTACCCGGCCAACGTTATTCAGGCTGCGCAATGGTCGAAAGACAATCCCAAAATGCAGGGTGATGCCGCTATTCAGGCCGTAGCCGGACAACCGTGGGATCCTAGCGTGAAATCGCTGGTCGCGTTTCCTCAGTTGATGTCGCTGCTGGGAGAAAATCCGCCGTGGGTACAAAATCTGGGCGATGCTTTCCTCGCGCAACCAAAAGACGTCATGGATTCTGTTCAACGCCTGCGCTTACTGGCGCAGCAAACTGGTGCATTACAATCAACGCCGCAGCAGACTGTCACCACCGTGACAAAACCGGCACCCGCTAAAACCACCAGCAGCGAGTCGACAACAAGTACCACGACTACCACGACCAGCCCGACGGTTATCAAGATTGAGTCTGCCGACCCACAGGTGGTTTACGTCCCCACCTATAACCCAAACACAGTTTACGGGACCTGGCCAAACACCGCCTATCCGCCGACCTATTTACCGCCATCACCCGGCGAGCAATTTGGCAACAGCTTTGTTAACGGTCTGGGCTTCAGCCTCGGTGTGGCGACAACCTATGCAATCTTCAGCAACATCGACTGGGATGATGATGACGACGACTGGGATCACCACCACGATAATGATTACAACCACCATGGCAGTTATAACCGCAACGGTGATAACAACATCAATATCAACGTTGATAACTTCAATAAAATCAGTGGGCAGCGTCTGACTGATGCCAACCGCACCTGGCAGCATAATCCGGCCTATCGTGAAGGTGTACCGTACCCTAATAACCAGCTCAATAACCGTTTCCACTCCACCAACTCAGCGACCGGGCTCAGTGCTACACAGCAAAAACCAGTCAACCGTGATAGCCAGCGTCAGGCGGCCATGTCCCAAATGGAGAAATCGACGGGGAAAACATTCCCTCAAACAACGCGTCCGGGGACTAAAGATGCACAGCGCCTGGCTTCAAACCAACAGTTGAAGCAGATTTCCCAGCGTAATAACTATCGTGGTTACGACACAAAACCGCAAACCGCGAAGCGGTCATCCTCACAACAGCGAGAGAACCGCCAGGCAACACCGCAGAGACAGGAAAAACGGGTTTCGCAAACGGCGCAACAACGCGGTCATCAACAGCGAAATATGCAACAACGAACCAGCCAGCCACGCGCCAATGCGTTAAGCGGCAATGATAGCCGTTCAGGAAGTTGGCAGGCACAGCAACAGCGAGGCGCCCAGAGCCGGCAAATATCCCGCAACCAGGCATCGCGCCAGGCACCAACCGGGCGTACTGAACACCGTGAATTCCGTCATCGTTAAGGGAGCCGACATGAAAATACAATTACTCAGTGGGATAGTGCTGTTCATGGTTTCGTCCGTCGCGATGGCGCAACAACAATTCAGCACACCAGCTCAGGCAACCGATGCTCTGGTTAATGCCATCAGCGAGCAAAATGAAGGTGCCATGAGCAACCTGCTTGGGGAGAACTGGCGCGACTTTCTGCCGCCGGAAGGTGTGGATCCTGATGCCGTTGATCGCTTCCTGCGCGACTGGAAAGTGAAACATGACACCGTCATCAACGGTGATATGGCACATCTGATCGTCGGAGACAGTGGCTGGCAGCTCCCAATCCCGGTGATCAAAACTGCCGATGGATGGCAATTTGATATGCAGGAAGCTGCCGAAGAGATCCAGACCCGCGAGATCGGTCGCAACGAGCTTGCCGCGATTGAAGCACTTCACGCGTATGTTGATGCGCAGCAAAGCTATTTTGCGATGAACCAGAAATATGCAAAGAAAATTGTCAGCTCAGATGGCAAAAAGGACGGTCTTTATTGGCCGGTAGCCCCCGGTGAAGCACCCAGCCCTCTGGGACCCGCCTTCAGTCCACAGGAACCAGGTACGGGTTATCACGGTTATCATTTCCGCATACTTCCCGACAAAGCCAGTGGTTTTGCGATGATTGCCTGGCCCATCAGTTACAGCCATACCGGTGTAATGAGCTTTATTATTAGTGGGGATGATACGGTTTATCAGGCCAATCTTGGCGCAACATCCCAGCAGAAAGCGCAGGCAATGACCGAATACAGCCCTGATAAATCCTGGCAACCTGTAGCGCCCTGAGTCTCCAGCACTTTGGCTATACGGATCTAAAGCGTCAGATTAGTTGCTGTTATACTTCAGGCAAAAAAAACGCCTCCGAAGAGGCGTTTTCACAAAAGTGGGAAGATTATTTTTTCTTCGCTTTCGGGTTCGGCAGGTCGGTAATGCTACCTTCGAACACTTCTGCCGCCAGGCCCACAGACTCGTGCAGAGTCGGGTGCGCGTGGATGGTCAGCGCGATATCTTCAGCATCACAGCCCATTTCGATCGCCAGACCGATTTCACCCAGCAGCTCGCCGCCGTTGGTGCCGACAATCGCGCCACCGATAACACGGTGAGATTCTTTGTCGAAAATCAGTTTGGTCATACCGTCTGCGCAGTCGGAAGCGATAGCACGGCCAGAAGCAGCCCACGGGAAGGTGGCGGTTTCATAGCTGATGCCTTTTTCTTTCGCTTCTTTCTCAGTCAGGCCAACCCATGCAACTTCTGGTTCAGTGTACGCAATGGATGGGATAACTTTCGGATCGAAGTAGTGTTTCTTACCGGCGATAACTTCAGCAGCAACGTGACCTTCGTGAACACCTTTGTGCGCCAGCATCGGCTGACCGACGATATCGCCGATTGCAAAGATGTGCGGTACGTTGGTACGCAGTTGTTTGTCAACACGGATGAAACCACGGTCATCAACTTCCACGCCAGCTTTACCAGCGTCGAGGTTCTTACCGTTCGGCACACGACCGATAGCCACCAGCACGGCGTCATAACGCTGTGCTTCTGCCGGCGCTTTTTTGCCTTCCATGGAAACGTAAATACCGTCTGCTTTTGCTTCAACGGCAGTCACTTTGGTTTCCAGCATCAGGTTGAATTTCTTGCTGATACGTTTGGTGAAGACTTTAACCACGTCTTTATCGGCAGCCGGGATAACCTGGTCAAACATTTCAACCACGTCGATCTCTGAACCCAGCGCATGGTACACAGTACCCATTTCCAGACCGATGATACCGCCACCCATAACCAGCAGGCGTTTTGGTACGGTTTTCAGCTCCAGCGCGTCGGTGGAATCCCACACGCGCGGATCTTCATGCGGAATAAACGGCAGTTCGATCGGACGGGAACCCGCCGCGATGATCGCGTTGTCGAAGTTGATCACGGTTTTGCCGTTTTCGCCTTCAACTTCCAGGGTGTTCGCCCCGGTAAATTTACCCAGACCGTTTACCACTTTCACTTTACGGCCTTTGGCCATACCAGCCAGCCCGCCAGTCAGTTGGGTGATAACTTTTTCTTTCCAGGTACGAATCTTGTCGATATCGGTTTTCGGCTCGCCGAAAACAATACCGTGCTCTGCCAGTGCTTTGGCTTCTTCGATAACTTTTGCTACGTGCAACAGTGCTTTAGAAGGGATACAGCCGACGTTCAGACAAACACCACCGAGGGTGCTGTAACGTTCTACGATGACGGTCTCCAGACCTAAATCTGCGCAACGGAAGGCAGCAGAGTAACCTGCAGGGCCTGCCCCAAGTACCACGACCTGAGTTTTGATTTCAGTGCTCATCATGACCTCTTAATTTATACCCGTCGTCCACCGGGTCGTTCTATCCGCCAGTATTTTACAAAATTGTTAACAATTTTGAAACAACAAACGGCAACCGATTTGTCTTTCGCACAATAACCTCACTGACTTCATGAGATTACCAGAAAAAAGCCGGCCGTCGGGCCGGCTTTTTCGCTTACATCACCAGACGGCGAATGTCAGACAGCGTGTTGTTGATGATGGTGATAAAGCGAGCACCATCAGCACCGTCAATCACGCGGTGGTCGAAGGAGAGTGAAATCGGCATCATCAGACGCGGAGTAAACTCTTTACCGTTCCACACCGGTTCAATAGCAGACTTGGACACGCCGAGAATAGCCACTTCAGGCGCGTTCACAATCGGTGCGAAATGGGTAGTACCCAGGCCGCCGATGCTGGAAATAGTGAAGCAACCGCCCTGCATTTCGCCAGCAGTCAGCTTACCATCACGCGCTTTCTTGGAGATCGTAGTCAGTTCACGAGACAGCTCGGTAATGCTCTTCTTGTTCACGTCTTTAAAGACCGGAACGACCAGACCATTCGGGGTATCAACCGCAACACCGATGTTGATGTATTTCTTCAGAGTCAGCTTCTGGCCATCTTCGGACAGGGAGCTGTTAAAGCGTGGCATCTGCTCAAGAGCAGCGGCAACGGCTTTCATGATGAAGACAACTGGTGTGAATTTCACGTCCAGTTTACGTTTCTCAGCTTCGGCGTTCTGCTGTTTACGGAACGCTTCCAGATCGGTGATATCGGTTTTGTCGAAGTGAGTAACATGCGGGATCATCACCCAGTTACGGCTCAGGTTAGCACCAGAGATTTTCTGGATACGGCCCAGTTCCACTTCCTCGATTTCACCAAACTTGCTGAAGTCCACTTTCGGCCAAGGCAGCATGCCCGGAATACCGCCGCCAGCCGCAGCTGCCGGTGCAGATTCAGCGCGTTTAACCGCATCTTTCACGTAAGCCTGAACGTCTTCGCGCAGGATACGACCTTTACGGCCCGTTCCTTTCACTTTCGCCAGGTTCACACCAAATTCGCGCGCCAGGCGACGAATCAGCGGAGTCGCGTGGACGTAAGCATCGTTTTCTGCGAAGTCAGATTTACCTTCAGCTTTCGCCGCCGGAGCAGGTGCAGCAGCCTGTGCAGGTGCTGCGGCCGGAGCCGGGGCAGCGGCTTGTGCCGGAGCGGCAGCTGGTGCTGCGCCTTCTACTTCGAAGATCATAATCAGAGAACCGGTTTTCACTTTGTCGCCAGTACTGATTTTGATTTCTTTAACGGTACCCGCGAACGGAGCCGGCACTTCCATAGACGCTTTGTCACCTTCAACGGTGATCAGTGACTGCTCAGCGGCAATTTTATCGCCCACTTTCACCATCACTTCGGTCACTTCAACTTCGTCACCGCCGATGTCCGGTACATTAACTTCTTTAGAACCCGTGGCAGCCGGAGCCGCCGCTGCGGCTGGTGCAGCAGCCTGAGCCGGAGCAGCTGCAGGCGCGCTGCCTGCTACTTCAAAGACCATGATCAGGGAGCCGGTAGACACTTTGTCGCCAGTGCTGATTTTGATCTCTTTCACGGTGCCCGCGAACGGTGCCGGGACTTCCATAGAGGCTTTGTCGCCTTCTACAGTAATCAGAGACTGTTCAGCCGCAACGGTGTCGCCCACTTTGACCATGATCTCAGTGACTTCAACTTCGTCACCGCCGATGTCCGGTACGTGTACATCTTTCGCTGCCGCAGCAGTAGGAGCAGCTGCAGGAGCGGCTTCTTTCTTCTCTTCTGCCGGAGCAGGTGCAGCTGCTGCTGCACCGTCGGCGGAATCGAAAATCATGATCAGTTTGCCGGTCTCAGTTTTATCGCCAACAGAGACTTTAATCTCTTTAACGATACCCGCCTGAGGGGACGGAACTTCCATAGAGGCTTTGTCGCCTTCTACGGTGATCAGCGACTGTTCAGCTTCAACTTTGTCGCCCACTTTGACCAGGATCTCGGTGATTTCAACTTCATCAGCCCCGATGTCCGGTACATTGATTTCGATAGCCATTATTCTTTTACCTCTTACGCCAGACGCGGGTTAACTTTATCTGCATCGATATTGAATTTAGTGATAGCGTCAGCAACCACTTTCTTATCGATTTCGCCACGTTTAGCCAGTTCGCCCAGTGCCGCTACAACCACATAAGAAGCGTCAACTTCGAAGTGGTGACGCAGGTTTTCACGGCTGTCAGAGCGACCGAAGCCGTCAGTACCCAGTACACGGTAATCATCAGCCGGTACGTAAGTACGAACCTGTTCGGCAAACAGTTTCATATAGTCAGTAGATGCTACAGCCGGCGCGTCGTTCATCACCTGAGCAATGTACGGAACGCGTGGGGTTTCCAGCGGATGCAGCATGTTCCAGCGCTCACAATCCTGGCCATCACGCGCCAGTTCAGTGAAGGACGTGACGCTATACACGTCAGAACCTACGCCGTAGTCGTTCGCCAGGATCTGCGCTGCTTCACGTACGTGACGCAGAATAGAACCGGAGCCCAGCAGCTGAACTTTACCTTTGCTACCTTCGAGGGTTTCGAGTTTGTAGATACCTTTACGGATACCTTCCTCGGCACCTGCTGGCATTGCCGGCATGTGGTAGTTTTCGTTCAGCGTGGTGATGTAGTAATAAACGTTCTCTTGTTTCTCGCCGTACATGCGCTCCAGACCATCATGCATGATGACTGCAACTTCGTACGCGTAAGACGGATCGTAAGAGATACAGTTCGGGATAGTCAGAGACTGAATATGGCTGTGACCATCTTCGTGCTGTAGACCTTCACCGTTCAGCGTTGTACGACCGGAAGTACCACCGATCAGGAAGCCGCGCGCCTGCTGATCGCCCGCCTGCCAGCACAGGTCGCCGATACGCTGGAACCCGAACATGGAGTAGTAAATGTAGAACGGGATCATCGGCAGATCGTTGGTGCTGTAAGAGGTCGCAGCAGCCAACCAGGACGCGCCAGCACCCAGTTCGTTGATACCTTCCTGCAGGATCTGACCTTTCTCGTCTTCTTTGTAGTAAGCAACCTGCTCACGGTCCTGCGGAGTGTACTGTTGGCCGTTCGGGCTGTAGATACCGATCTGGCGGAACAGACCTTCCATACCGAAAGTACGTGCTTCGTCGGCGATGATCGGCACCAGACGATCTTTGATCGACTTGTTCTTCAGCATCACGTTCAGGGCACGAACGAAAGCGATAGTGGTGGAGATTTCTTTGTTCTGCTCTTCCAGCAGCGCACCGAAGTCTTCCAGAGCCGGCAGCTCCAGTTTCTCGGTGAAGTTCGGCTGACGAGCCGGCAGGTAACCGTGCAGTTTCTGACGCTGAGCGTGCAGATAGGTATGCTCTTCAGAACCTTCCGGGAAGGTAATGTAAGACAGGTTTTCAACCTGCTCATCGGTTACAGGAACGTTGAAACGGTCGCGGATGTAACGCACGCCGTCCATGTTCATTTTCTTAACCTGGTGCGCGATGTTTTTACCTTCAGCGGTGTCACCCATGCCGTAACCTTTGATGGTATGGGCGAGGATTACAGTTGCTTTGCCTTTGGTTTCCTGCGCTTTTTTCAGTGCTGCGTAGACTTTCTTCGGATCGTGACCACCACGGTTCAGAGCCCAAATCTGCTCGTCAGTCCAGTCAGCAACCAGTGCTGCGGTTTCCGGGTATTTACCGAAGAAGTGCTCACGAACGTAAGCGCCATCTTTGGATTTGAAGGTCTGGTAGTCGCCATCAACGGTTTCGTTCATCAGCTGGATCAGTTTACCGCTGGTGTCCTTACGCAGCAGCTCATCCCAACGACCGCCCCACATGACTTTGATCACGTTCCAGCCAGCGCCCGCGAAGATGCCTTCCAGTTCGTTAACAATCTTGCCGTTACCGGTGACCGGGCCGTCAAGACGCTGCAGGTTACAGTTGATAACAAAGACCAGGTTGTCCAGTTTTTCACGGGTCGCGATGGTGATCGCACCTTTAGATTCTGGCTCATCCATCTCGCCGTCGCCCAGGAAGGCGTAAACGGTTTGTTTAGAGGTATCTTTCAGACCACGGTGTTCCAGATACTTCAGGAATTTAGCCTGGTAGATAGCACCGATTGGACCCAGACCCATAGAAACGGTCGGGAACTGCCAGAATTCTGGCATCAGTTTCGGGTGCGGGTAGGAAGACAGGCCTTTGCCATGAACTTCCTGACGGAAGTTGTTCATCTGCTCTTCAGTCAGACGACCTTCCAGGAATGCGCGTGCATAGATGCCCGGAGAGATGTGGCCCTGGAAGTAAATCAGGTCGCCGCCATCCTGCTCGTTGCGTGCACGGAAGAAATGGTTGAAGCAAACATCATATACCGTTGCGGAGGACTGGAAGGATGCCATGTGGCCACCCAGCTCGAGGTCCTTTTTAGACGCACGCAGTACGGTCATGATGGCGTTCCAGCGGATAGCAGAACGAATACGACGCTCCAGCTCCAGATTGCCCGGGTATTCCGGTTCATCTTCAACGGCAATAGTGTTTATATAATTGCTGGCCCCTGCACCTGCCGCTACTTTCACGCCGCCTTTGCGGGCTTCTGAAAGCAGTTGGTCGATCAGATACTGAGCACGCTCAACACCTTCTTCACGGATGACCGATTCGATCGCCTGTAGCCAGTCGCGAGTTTCGATCGGATCCACGTCATTTGGGAAACGTTCTGACATGGGGGTATTCCTTATCTATCTAGTACGTTGAGTTATCTGGAACCTGTCCCATTGTGTTCTTGCTCGCAAGAGCACAATAAGACAGGTTCTGCGTTTAGTTGCCGCGCACTTTAATTGGCGCATGATTTACAACATCTTCTGGTTAACTTTCTGCCAGAAAAATCACTAATTCTTTCGTTGCTCCAGACGGCGTAAGGCGCGTTCACGACGGCTTTCCTCACGACTTCTGTCCAGCAAAATTTCTTCGATAAACGCCAGATGACGGTGGGACGCTTCGCGTGCCTCTTCTGGCTTACCGGCAATAATTGCCTCAAAAATACGGGTGCGGTGACTGCTAACCAGTGGCAGCATTTCCCGACGCGCATACAGCAATTCAAAGTTTTGGCGGACGTTCTGGGCCAACATGGGCTCCATACACCTTAGCAAATGGAGGAGCACTACATTGTGTGCCGCCTCAGTGACAGCAATTTGATACTGGAGAACCGCATCAGACTCGCCGTCAAGATCGCCGGACTGTTGAGCAAGCTCGATTGCATGGTGGAGTTCACGGATACGCGTTTTATCTTCATCCGTGCTGCGCAGTGCTGCGTAATATGCAGCAATACCTTCCAGCGCATGACGCGTCTCAAGCAGGTCAAACTGGGATTCAGGATGGTCGGAGAGCAGTTCGACCAGTGGGTCGCTAAAGCTCTGCCACAGGCTACTCTGCACAAAAGTGCCACCGCCCTGACGACGAAGCAGCAAACCCTTCGCTTCAAGGCGTTGGATCGCCTCGCGTAAAGAGGGGCGGGATACGTCGAACTGTTTTGCCAGCTCGCGTTCCGGTGGGAGTTTTTCTCCGGGGCGAAGTGTCCCCTCAAGAATTAAAAACTCCAGCTGCTGCTCAATCACATCGGAGAGTTTTGGTTGGCGGATTTTGCTGTAGGCCATGATTTCCTGTCTTAAGCCATTTGCCCGAAGTCAATTGGTCTTACCAATTTCATGTTCTTGACGCTAAAGTAACAAAGTATTCACCTTCTGTCCATACAGGTTTTGATTGAAATCAGTAAAGCGGGCACATTTTAACAACATTACAGAAATAACGTTTCAAACATGTAACTATGCACAAATGTTAAATTTACCCATCACGGAGTAGTTTTAACGTAATTGAAACGAAAAAATATCTTATCTGAACCGATTCAACTCTCAATTTATCGATTTTATAAGCACAATTTTCGAATAAAAATTCATATCGGAAATTTTGTGGTAGATAATCCTGTGTTTACAAATGGTTTCTTTTTATTCAACTCGTCATCCCCCCTTCATAAAGCAGGTGCATTCGCGTCCGCATAACATTATTCTGTCCAGGACAAAAGTATTTAGGCAACATTTTACCGACCACTGCCGTAAACAAAACAATACAACAAACGGAATTGCAAACTTACACACGCGTCACTGCGTGGTTCAAAAAATAGGTACTCGAATATAAAGAGTAAAACCACACACGAGGTTTCATGATGGAAAGTCAACAGCATGGCGATCAGCTAAAGCGCGGCCTTAAAAACCGCCATATACAGCTTATCGCGCTGGGTGGCGCGATAGGCACTGGGTTATTCCTCGGGAGCGCATCCGTTATTCAGTCTGCAGGGCCGGGTATTATTCTGGGTTACGCTATCGCCGGCTTTATTGCCTTTTTGATAATGCGTCAGTTGGGTGAAATGGTGGTTGAAGAGCCAGTTGCAGGCTCCTTCAGCCACTTTGCTTATAAATATTGGGGCGGTTTCGCAGGTTTTTCCTCCGGCTGGAACTACTGGGTACTGTACGTACTGGTTGCCATGGCCGAGTTGACTGCCGTCGGGAAATACATTCAGTTCTGGTGGCCAGAAATTCCAACCTGGGTTTCTGCTGCGGTCTTTTTCGTTGCTATCAACGCCATCAACCTGACCAACGTTAAAGTGTTCGGTGAGATGGAGTTCTGGTTCGCCATTATTAAAGTCATTGCGGTCGTGGCGATGATCCTGTTCGGCGGCTGGTTGCTGTTTAGCGGCAACGGTGGCCCGCAGGCCAGCGTCAGTAACTTGTGGGATCAAGGTGGCTTCCTGCCACACGGTTTCACCGGTCTGGTCATGATGATGGCTATTATCATGTTCTCCTTCGGTGGACTTGAGCTGGTTGGCATCACGGCTGCAGAAGCGGATAACCCGGAACAAAGCATCCCCAAAGCGACCAACCAGGTTATTTACCGTATCCTGATTTTCTACGTAGGCTCCCTGGCCGTTCTGCTCTCTTTGATGCCGTGGACGCGTGTGACAGCAGATACCAGCCCGTTCGTACTGATCTTCCACGAACTGGGAGACACATTCGTCGCTAATGCGCTGAACGTCGTGGTGCTGACCGCTGCTCTTTCTGTTTATAACAGCTGTGTATATTGCAACAGTCGTATGCTGTTCGGTCTGGCTCAGCAGGGTAATGCGCCAAAAGTACTGATGAGCGTGGATAAACGCGGTGTACCAGTCAACACGATCCTGGTCTCTGCGCTGGTTACGGCTTTATGCGTACTGATTAACTATCTGGCACCGGAATCCGCATTTGGTTTACTGATGGCACTGGTGGTTTCTGCACTGGTGATCAACTGGGCAATGATCAGCCTCGCGCACATGAAGTTCCGCAAAGCGAAACAACAACAGGGCGTTGCCACCCGCTTCCCGGCGCTGTTCTATCCGATGGGTAACTGGATCTGCCTGATTTTCATGGCAGCTGTACTGGTGATTATGCTGATGACACCAGGCATGGCAATCTCTGTTTACCTGATCCCGGTGTGGATTGCCATTCTTGGTATTGGCTATCTGTGCAAACAAAAAACAGCCAGGGCTGTTAAAGCGCATTAATTATACCCCCTACCTGCATAAGGTAGGGGGTATTACCTACGCCGTCCGGCAACAATACGTTAAATCAACGTCCCGTAAATCGTCAGCAGCGCAATAACGACCACCACTACGAACGAAGTTTTCTTGGCCATTGAAACAGCGGCTTTAGGTGTTTCTACTTTATCGGTGTGAGATTCACGCGCCAGCGAGAACTGTGCCAGGCGAGTTAACACCTGATATTGCGAAGTATGCAGATCTCCCAGCGAGGCAAACCAGGCAGGTAGCGCCTTTTCACCATGCCCCAGCAGCGCATAGACCACACCGGCAAGACGTACCGGGATCCAATCCAGCACATGCAGAATCGCATCAATACCCGATTGTAAACGCTGATGAGGTGTCTGATAACGCGCCAACCAGGACTGCCACGCGCGCAGAAAAGCATAGCCTACCAGCGTCACCGGTCCCCATGGGCCACCGACGATCAACCAGAATAACGGCGCCAGGTAAAAGCGAAAGTTGTTCCATAACAGCGCATTTTGCAGTTCACGCAAAAACTCACGCTCATCACAGTGCGGTGGAACACCATGGATAAGCGTGAGTTCGCTGGCCATCGCCTCACGGGCATGTGCATCATTACGCGAAGCCGCATTCAGGTATGCATGGTAATGAAGACGAACCTTACCTGCGCCAATGCACAGCAAGCCAATTGAGATCCAAACCACCAGCAGCGGGACATTAAACAGCAGCCCATGCAGGGCTCGCAGCAGCAAAAACGTCACCGCCATCGCGATAATTGTCATTCCTGATGTGCGCGCCATAGAAAAATGTTTTATCCGGCGGAAGAAGGCTTCGAGCCTGTGGTCAAGCTGCCAGTGTTCACCCAGCTTAAACAGGCGTTCAACCATCAACACCAGCAATGTTGTAAACAGCGTCATGTCATCTCCTTGTGTGACGAGGGGGTGACCAGGGCGCGAAACCTCGCCCAGTCAAAAGACGGACCGGGATCGGTCTTACGCTCAGGCGCAATATCACAATGCCCGGTTATGTTACTGGCAATTTCCGGATAACGCTGAATCAGAGCATGCGTAACGGCTGCCAGTTGCTGGTACTGCGCATCGGTATAGGCCAGCGTATCCGTTCCCTCCAGCTCAATACCAATCGAAAAGTCATTACAGCGTTCACGTCCCTGATAGTTCGATACACCTGCATGCCAGGCGCGTTTATTAAAAGGGACATACTGCACAATCTCGCCGTCGCGACGAATCAGACAATGGGCAGAAACGCGCAAATGGGCGATCTTTGCAAAAAAAGGGTGGGCATTGGGATCAATTGTTCCAGTGAATAACGCGTCTATCCACGGACCACCAAATTCACCAGGCGGCAGACTGATGTTATGAACCACCAGCAAAGAAGGGGTTTCGTCGTCCGGGCGGCAATCGTAATGTGGAGAAGGAACGCGTCGTGCCTCAGCCAGCCAGCCCTCATCTAACAACATGCAGAATCTCCTTATTGGTGGTGCTCATATCAGGTTCAGGGTAGCATGTTTCTACCTTATGATTCGTTAGCAATTTGGAGTTTTATCATGCCGCCTCGCCGCTATAACCCTGACTACCGACGTGACGCGCTGTTGGAACGCATAAACCTCGATATCCCTGCTGCTGTTGCCCAGGCACTGTGCGAAGATTTAGGTGGGGAAGTTAATGCCAATAACGATATCACCGCGCAACTTTTGCCTGAGGATATGCGTTCCCACGCTACCGTAATTACGCGTGAAGATGGCGTTTTTTGTGGAAAACGCTGGGTGGAAGAGGTCTTTATTCAGCTTGCTGGCGATGATGTAAGCGTCACCTGGCATGTCGAAGATGGCGACAGTATTAAAGCTAATCAGCCGCTGTTTGAACTGGACGGTCCTTCCCGTGTATTGCTTACAGGTGAACGCACCGCGCTCAATTTTGTGCAAACGCTGTCCGGTGTCGCCAGCGTGGTGCGCAGTTACGTCGACCTGCTGGCAGGGACAAATACCCAACTTCTCGATACGCGTAAAACCCTGCCGGGACTCCGGACAGCGCTGAAATATGCCGTACTATGCGGCGGCGGCGCAAATCATCGACTAGGGCTTTCGGATGCATTCCTGATTAAAGAAAACCACATTATTGCTTCCGGATCGGTACGTCAGGCTGTCGAAAAAGCCTTCTGGCTGCATCCGGACGTACCGGTCGAAGTCGAAGTTGAAAATCTGGATGAACTGGACGACGCGCTGAAAGCTGGGGCGGACATTATCATGCTGGACAATTTTGAGACCGATCAAATGCGCGAAGCGGTTAAACGCACCAACGGCCAGGCCCGTCTGGAAGTCTCTGGGAACGTCACCCACGAAACGTTACGCGAATTTGCCGAAACCGGCGTGGATTTCATCTCCGTAGGTGCACTGACAAAGCACGTTCGCGCCCTCGATCTCTCTATGCGTTTTCGTTAATAGCAAAGTGTATTGCCCGATGGCGCTTCGCGTATCGGGCCTTCTTCCCCGCTTATTCGGCAATTTCTTCGAGCCTTTTCGCAAATACGCCATCTTGCGTTGAAAGAAATATAGATATCTCTGAACCCACCTTCCCGTTTTGTTTTTTGCCTCTCGCAAACGCTCCCTCCTGTTTGCCAAAGTAGCGCCAGCTAACTCAAGGAGAGAACAATGGACAAGCAACGAGGCTTCACGCTTATCGAACTTATGGTAGTCATTGGCATCATTGCCATTCTCAGTGCTATTGGTATTCCGGCCTATCAAAATTATCTGCGCAAAGCAGCACTAACAGACATGCTGCAAACCTTTGTCCCCTATCGTACGGCAGTCGAACTCTGCGCACTGGAGCATGGCGGAACTGAGACCTGTGATGCCGGGACCAATGGTATTCCCTCTCCAGCCACGACCCGCTATGTCTCCGGCATGAGCGTTGAAAAGGGCGTGGTTACCCTCACCGGGCAGGAAAGCCTGAACGGTCTGAACATCACCATGACGCCAAACTGGGAAAATGCCAACGGTATTACCGGCTGGAGCCGTAACTGCGGCATCTCAAATGACAGCGCTTTGCAGCAGGCCTGTGAAGACGTTTTCCGATTTGATGCGCAGTAAGAGGACAAGAGATGAATACCACACAACTGACAGCACTGTGCCAGCGTTATCAGGGCATATTGTTGGATGCAGACCATGACGTGGTGCATATTGCCGTCGTGGATGCCCCATCTCACGAACTGCTGGACGCTTTGCATTTTGCGACTACAAGACGCATCGACATCGTGTGCTGGACTCGTCAGCAAATGGAAGGTCACTCGCACAATACACGGGCGAGGCTTCCGGCAATCGTCCCTGAAAGCAGTGTTACCGCAGCAGAATTGCTGGATCAGACGTTGCAATCCGCTCTGGCGAAACGCGCTTCTGATATTCACATTGAACCAGCAGAACATCGCTACCGAATAAGGTTACGCGTGGATGGTGTTCTTCACACCTTACCAGATATCGCGACGGATACAGGCATTGCCCTCACTGCAAGGTTAAAAGTATTAGGGAGTCTGGACATTGCTGAGCACCGGCTTCCACAAGATGGGCAGTTTACCATTGATATTTCAGGAGAACCGATCTCGTTTCGCATCGCGACGTTACCCTGTCGTCATGGTGAAAAAGTGGTGCTGAGATTGCTGCATCAGGTTGAGCAGACGCTGGAGATCAAGGAGTTGGGAATGCAGAACGCGCAACTGGCGGCATTTTCACAAGCATTACAGCAACCTCAGGGGCTGGTTCTGGTAACCGGGCCTACCGGGAGTGGCAAAACGGTTACGCTGTACAGCGCGCTGCAAACCAGAAACTCCCCGGATGTGAATATCTGTAGCGTGGAAGACCCAATAGAGATCCCGATCGAAGGACTCAACCAGACTCAAATTCACCCACGCGCAGGTCTCACGTTTCAGAGCGTATTACGTGCGCTACTGCGACAGGACCCCGACATTATCATGGTGGGTGAAATCCGCGACGGCGAGACGGCTGAGATTGCCCTCAAAGCCGCGCAAACCGGTCATCTGGTCCTTTCAACTCTGCATACCAACTCCACCAGTGAAACGCTGATACGCCTGCAGCAAATGGGCGTAGCACGGTGGATGATCGCCTCAGCGTTGACGCTGGTGATTGCGCAGCGACTCGTCAGAAAACTGTGTCCCTATTGTCGACAACGTCTTGACTCCCCCATCACACTCCCGGCTACGCTGTGGCCCACCCCACTTCCACGCTGGCTGGCGCCTGGCTGCGAACACTGTTATCACGGTTATTATGGCCGCAGTGCATTGTTTGAAGTCCTGCCCGTCACACCAGCATTACGACAGTGCATCGCCAGCGGCACATCCATCGACATCGTGGAATCGGATGCACAGCAGGCGGGGATGCTCACACTTTTCGGTAATGGATGTCAGGCCGTTGAACAAGGATTAACAACGTTTGAAGAGCTGATCCGCGTACTGGGTATGCCCCATGTCAGCTAAACAACTCTGGCGCTGGCATGGAATTAACAACGAGGGACAACCAATGGAGGGGGCTCTTTGGGCGGATACTCGCCCTTCGCTAATATTGGCGTTGGAGCATTCGCATATTACACCGATACGCGTTAAGCGCATGAAGGTTAAAACCTCACAATGGAGCAGAACAAGAAGTCGCGAAGCGATACACCAGTTAGCCACGTTACTTAAAGCAGGACTGACACTTTCCGAAGGATTAGCGCTACTTGCCGAGCAACATCCCAGCAGCCAATGGCAGGCGTTACTACGCACACTGGCTTACGATATGGAACAGGGCATTTCACTTTCCACTTCACTTTCACAATGGCAGCACGTATTCCCTCCATTGTACCAGGCGATGATTCGCACGGGAGAACTCACCGGTAAGCTGGACGACTGCTGTTTTGAACTCGCCCGACAACAGAAAGAACAGCAACAGCTTACTGATAAAGTTAAAAAAGCGCTGCGTTATCCGGTCATCATTCTCACAATGGCTGTCATGGTGGTGCTCGCCATGCTGCATTTTGTACTACCTGAATTTGCTGCCATCTATCGTACATTCAACACCCCGTTGCCGGCACTGACGCAGGGAATTATTGCTGTCGCACAATACAGTAGTCGATGGGGGTGGCTGGCGGGATTACTCGGACTGGCATTGGGGCTGGCATACTGTCTGGTAAAGCAGAAACCCTACTACCTTATTCAGCGTCAGAGATTTCTTCTGTGTTGCCCTGTCATAGGACCATTGGTAAGGGGCCAAAAACTCACGCAGATCTTTACCGTCCTGGCGTTAACACAAAGTGCAGGCATTCCCTTTTTGCAAGGTTTGGAGAGTGTGGCCGAAACGCTGGCTTGCCCTTTCTGGTCTCAACGTTTAGCGCAAGCGCACCGAGACATCAGTGCCGGAAAACCGATCTGGCTGGCACTCAAAAATGCCGGAGAATTCAGTCCATTGTGTTTACAGCTGGTGAGAACAGGAGAAACGTCCGGCTCGCTGGATGCAATGTTGCAAAATCTGGCACGACATCATAGCGAGAACACAATGTCACAGGCAGAGAACCTGGCTGCGCTACTTGAGCCTGCGCTGCTTGTCATTACAGGGTTGATTATCGGTACACTGGTTGTCGCGATGTATTTACCGATTTTTCACCTGGGAGATGCGATGAGCGGTGTGGGGTAATCCTCAGATGCCGGATGGCGGCGTAAACGGTTTATCCGGCCTACGAAGCACATAACGTAGGCCTTCAAGCAGCACACCATCAGGCATTTTACGATTGACTATCTGTTTTTACAGACTATTGAAAACACGGTTTTCTTGTTCCTGAACACGAATAAACGTTGTACGTTTAGTCAGCTCTTTCAGGCGGGATGCACCTACGTAAGTACAGGCAGAACGCAGACCACCAAGGATGTCACGAGCCGTATTATCAACCGGGCCACGCAGCGGTAGCTTAACGGTTTTGCCTTCCGCTGCACGGTATTGTGCGACACCACCAACGTGGCGCGTCATGGCGGATTCAGAGCTCATACCATAGAACAGCATGAATTTTTCACCGTTCTCTTCGACCACTTTACCACCGCTTTCTTCGTGACCAGCCAGCATGCCACCAAGCATCACAAAGTCTGCACCGCCACCAAACGCTTTTGCCACATCACCGGGCATCGTGCAGCCGCCGTCGCTGACAATCATTCCGCCCAGACCGTGAGCGGCATCAGCACATTCAATAACAGCAGAAAGCTGTGGATAGCCCACACCGGTTTTTACACGCGTGGTACAAACAGAACCTGGACCAATACCAACTTTGACAATATCAGCACCAGAAAGCACCAGTTCTTCACACATTTCGCCGGTAACGACATTACCCGCGCAAATCGTTTTTGTCGGCCATGCTTCGCGCGCTTTCGACACAAACTGCACAAAGTGCTCTGAGTAACCATTTGCCACATCGATGCAGATAAAGTTCAGCGCAGGATTCAGGGCCAGGATTTGTTTGGTTTTTTCGAAATCAGCGTCAGAGGTCCCGGTTGAAACCATCACGTGTTTCAGTACATCAGTAGAAGTACCCGCGATGAAAGCAGCCCAGTCTTCTACAGAATAGTGTTTGTGCACAGCGGTCAGGATGTCGAAGGATGCAAGTGCCGTAGCCATTGCAAATGTCCCGACGGTGTCCATATTCGCGGCGATAATAGGTACGCCGGACCAGGTCTGACCTGAATGTTTAAAGGTAAATTGACGTTCCAGCTCAACATCGGAACGGCTTTTGAGAGTAGAACGCTTAGGGCGGATAAGAACGTCTTTGAAACCTAACTTCAGATCTTCTTCGATACGCATGTGCGGATTCCTGGGGTTAATGGCTAAAAATCGAAACTCACAACTCCAGTGACGCTATCATACGCACTAATCAATACCGCGCAAGACTGCGAAATTCTCTTTTTTTACGCTACAATCCCATAAATTTACCTGGCGAATAGTAGGTTAATCCTGCAACAGCCTCGCCTTCGCATGCTTAACTTTTAACTGTTTGATAATCAAACTTAAACTCCAGGATCTGGATCTATGAGGTATACGGTAGCCTTAACCGGCGGTATTGGCAGTGGTAAAAGTACCGTTGCGAATGCGTTCGCTGACCTCGGAATAAACGTGATTGATGCAGATATTATTGCGCGTCAGGTGGTCGAACCAGGTATGCCAGCGCTCAAGGCGATTGCCGAACATTTTGGTTCCGAACTCATTGCTGCAGATGGATCGTTACAACGGCGAATTTTACGCGAACGTATTTTTTCCGATCCTGATGAAAAAGCCTGGCTGAATGCCCTGCTCCATCCGCTTATTCAGCAGGAAACTCAGCGCCAGTTTCAACAAGCAACCTCTCCTTATCTGTTATGGGTTGTACCTCTGCTGGTTGAGAATTCATTGTATAAAAAAGCCAATCGCGTGCTCGTGGTTGATGTTACTCCCGAGACACAGCTCAAACGCACCATGCTGCGTGATGATGTGACTCGCCAGCATGTAGAACAAATTCTGGCTGCCCAGGCCTCGCGTGAAGCGCGTCTTGCCGTGGCAGACGATGTTATTGATAATAATGGCGCACCGGATGCCATCGTCTCGGATGTTGCCCGCCTGCACGCGCTCTATTTGCAATGCGCGTCGCAGTTTGTCTCACAGGAAAAACCGTAATGCACACCCAGGTCCTTTTTGAACACCCTCTCAATGAGAAGATGCGTACATGGCTGCGCATTGAATTTCTAACTCAGCAACTCTCCGTTAATTTACCCATTGCAGACCATGCAGATGCACTGCATTTTTTCCGCAACATTGGGGATTTACTGGATGTCTTTGAACGGGGTGAAGTGCGTACCGAACTCCTCAAAGAACTGGAGCGACAACAGCGTAAACTTCAGGCCTGGGTTGAAGTTCCCGGCGTCGATCAAAACCGAATTGACTCTCTGCGCCAGCAGTTAAAAAACGCAGGCAGTATTTTAATTTCGGCCCCGCGCATCGGACAAACATTGCGTGAAGATCGCTTAATTGGTCTGGTTCGCCAGCGCTTAAGTATTCCTGGTGGGTGTTGCAGTTTTGATTTACCAACTCTGCATATCTGGTTGCACTCATCGCAGGCGCAGCGTGACGAACAGGTCGGGCGCTGGATTGCCAGCCTGGAGCCCCTCAATCAGGCGCTGACGCTGGTTCTTGATTTAATCCGTAATTCTGCACCGTTTCGCAAACAGACCAGTTTGAACGGGTTTTATCAGGATAATGGCGAAGATGCAGATTTGCTGCGTTTGCAATTGCCGCTTGATTCGCAGCTTTATCCGCAAATATCTGGCCATAAAAGCCGTTTTGCCATCCGCTTTATGCCACTGGATAGTGAGAATGGCCAAGTACCCGAGCGTCTCGATTTTGACCTGGCATGCTGTTAAGGAATGAATATGTCTGAACAAACTATCGTCAACTGTCCAACATGTGGAAAGCCTGTCGTGTGGGCTGAAACCAGTCCGTTTCGCCCATTCTGCAGCAAACGCTGCCAGCTAATTGATTTAGGTGAGTGGGCAGCAGAAGAGAAACGTATCCCCAGTTCCGGCGATCTGTCAGAAAGCGATGACTGGAGCGAAGAAAAAGAATAGTAAGACTCAAACCTGCGCGCCATCAGGTATACATGCTTTATGCCGGATGGCAGCGTCGCCTAATCCGGCATAAGAACTACATATTTTGCTTTAACTTCGTAATAACGGGTTCATTTGCCGGCGGAAAATCTTCCGCATTCAGCGCGTTTTGCGCAATCCACTGAGACGGTTGTCCCTCTTTTCCCCACGGAGTGCCTTCCCAACTGTCTACCAGCCAAAACCACAATGTGATATGCCGATCCGGAAACTGATATTCCAGTTTTTCGAACAACCGGCTCTGAATTGGCGTAATCCCAACCTCTTCCTGTAGCTCACGAATCAGAGCTTGTTCAGGTGTTTCACCTGATTCAATTTTCCCACCGGGAAATTCCAGCTTGTTAGCCATATGAGCATCAGCGGCGCGCTGAGTAATAAAAATCTCATTCTGCTGATTACGAATAATTCCAACAGCGATTTGCAGTGTTTTCATATTGTACGTCCATAAAAAAGGCGCAGAATTCTGCGCCTTTTCAGTAAGTTATTTTTTTAGCTCAGACGACCATGGCACTGTTTGTATTTTTTACCAGAACCGCAAGGGCAAGGATCGTTACGACCGACTTTACGATCGCCGGTTTGCGCTGCCAGCTCTTCTGCAACAGCAGACTCGTCATCTTTATGGCTCAACTGCTGCATCTGCGCTAAACGCTCAGCGTCTTCGCGACGCTGCTGCTCCATCGCTTCCACCTCTTCAGGCATACGCACCTGAACTTTACTCAGGGTGCTGATCACTTCATATTTAAGTGATTCCAGCATTGAAGCAAACATGGAGAAAGATTCGCGTTTGTATTCCTGCTTCGGATCTTTCTGTGCGTAACCACGCAGGTGAATACCCTGGCGCAGGTAGTCCATCGCGGCAAGGTGCTCTTTCCACAGGGAATCGAGGGTTTGCAGCATCACTCCTTTTTCGAAATGACGCATCATTTCAGCGCCCACAACTTCTTCTTTACGCTGATAAACTTCAATGGCATTCGCCAGAATACGTTCGCGCAGCGTTTCTTCATGCAGCTCAGGCTCTTTATCCAGCCACTCTGAGATCGGCATTTCGAGATCGAAGTCGTTTTTCAAACGTTCCTGTAGGCCCGGAATATCCCACATCTCTTCCAGTGACTGAGGCGGAATGTACGCATCAATTGTCGCTTTGAAGACATCTTCACGGATACTGTTGATGGTTTCGCTTACGTCGGATACGTCCAGCAGCTCGTTACGTTGGCTGTAAATTGCGCGACGCTGATCGTTGGCGACATCATCGTATTCCAGCAGTTGCTTACGAATATCGAAGTTACGGCTTTCAACCTTGCGTTGGGCGTTGGCAATCGCTTTAGTTACCCACGGGTGTTCAATCGCTTCACCCGGCTTCATACCCAGTTTACGCATCATGCCAGACACACGGTCAGAGGCAAAAATACGCATCAGCGCATCTTCCATCGACAGGTAGAAACGAGAGGAACCCGCATCCCCCTGGCGACCAGAACGACCGCGCAGCTGGTTATCGATACGACGTGACTCGTGACGCTCAGTACCAATAATGTGCAACCCGCCAGATGCTAGTACTGCGTCATGACGAACCTGCCAGTCAGCTTTAATCTTCGCGATCTGCTCTTCAGTTGGGTTTTCCAGCTCAGCGACTTCGGCTTGCCAGCTACCACCCAACACGATATCCGTACCACGCCCCGCCATGTTAGTTGCGATCGTAACGGCTGACGGATAGCCCGCCTGCGCGACAATCGCCGCTTCGTTAGCGTGGAACTTGGCGTTAAGAACGTTGTGCTTGATACCCGCTTTGGTCAACTCATTAGAGACCACTTCAGATTTTTCAATGGAGATAGTACCCACCAGCACCGGCTGGCCATTAGCGGTACGCTCTTTAATATCTTCAATGATTGCCTGAATTTTTTCAGCTTCAGTCATGTACACCAGATCCGGTAAATCCTTACGGATCATCGGACGGTTCGTCGGCACGACAACAGTATCAAGTTTGTAGATAGAGCTGAATTCAAACGCTTCGGTATCTGCTGTACCAGTCATACCGGCCAGTTTTTCGTACAAGCGGAAGTAGTTCTGGAATGTGATGGAAGCCAGAGTCTGGTTTTCGTTCTGGATATCCACCCCTTCTTTCGCTTCGACAGCCTGATGCAGGCCATCGGACCAGCGACGCCCCTGCATAGTACGACCGGTGTGCTCATCGACGATGATAACTTCACCGTCTTTCACAATGTAGTCCACATCGCGAGTGAACAGGACGTGCGCACGCAGAGCAGCAGTCACGTGATGCATCAGCATAATGTTGCCCGGAGAGTACAGTGACTCACCTTCATCCATAATGCCTTCGTTCACCAGCAGTTCTTCAATCAGTACCAGACCACGTTCCGTCAGGTTCACCTGACGTGCTTTCTCATCGACAGAGAAGTGGCCTTCGCCCTGGAAAGTATCAGAATCTTCCTTCTCCTGACGGATCAGATGCGGGATGATTTTGTTCACTTTTTTGTACATTTCCGAGCTGTCTTCTGCCGGGCCGGAAATGATCAGCGGAGTACGCGCTTCATCGATCAGGATGGAATCGACCTCATCCACCAGCGCATAGTGCAGTTTACGTTGAACACGCTCTTCCGGGCTAAATGCCATGTTGTCGCGCAGGTAGTCAAAACCGTATTCGTTGTTGGTGCCGTAGGTGATATCTGCCGCATAAGCTTCACGCTTAGCAGGTGCAGGTAATCCTGACATGTTGATACCCACGGTCATGCCGAGGAATTCAAACAGCGGGCGGTTATTTTCGGCGTCACGCTGCGCCAGATAGTCGTTGACGGTGACAACGTGTACGCCCTTACCACTTAACGCATTCAGGTAAGCGGGCAGCGTTGCGGTCAAAGTTTTACCTTCACCGGTACGCATTTCGGCGATGCAGCGATCGTTGAGGACCATACCACCCAGCAACTGGACGTCGAAGTGGCGCATGCCAAACACGCGCTTACTCGCCTCACGGACAACAGCAAACGCTTCAGGGATCAGGCTTTCAACACTTGCGCCCTTTTCCAGACGCGCACGGAATTCGGCGGTCTTTGCTTTCAGTTCGTCATCGGAGAGTTTTTCCATCTCCGGTTCCATCGCATTAATGACGTTAACCACTTTACGCATACGACGCAGCGTACGTTCGTTACGGCTACCGAATACTTTCGTTAATAATTTGATTAGCATAATAAAATCTCAAACGCCCCGCGGTGCGGAGTCAAAAATTATAAGTTGGAAGGTTCTTTTTTAGCTGAGGCGTTGGGGGCCAGCGCGGATCCCCTGTCGCTGGCTTATCCAGACAGGGATGCTAAACGCGGCTTGAGAAGTAAAATGTGCATACGTCACGCGACTTACGGTCGCTGGCGGTCGGCCTTCTTGCGTCAGCATCGCGCTGAGCGTATTCAGCAAAGCAAGATGATGCGCCTGAATTGGCAAGGGCTCTTCGGCAACGGGAAGCGCCTGAGGGGCCATGGCAAAAGATAGGTGGCGAATGACCGTACGGATAGCATGCTGATGCCAATAATCGACGGTAAAATTCGGACGACGATTAGTCGCTTCCAGCAATGCGAGCTGGCTAAAGTTAACCTTAGCTGATTGCTCGTGATTACTGGCTGTCGCTTTTGCGGGAGTATTAGGTTCAGCAGTATTACCGAGCGCAGGCAGGCCAAAACTCGCCGCGACCATCCCCAACAGGAGATGCGGCCAGAAGTACCGTCTGCCTAACTGTCGCCATCGCGTCAGTATTCCACTCACGTTATTGCCACCTGATATACCCTGAATTTGGGGTTATGAATTCAAAACTTTTTTTGCGCACAAATCTTATCATTAAAGTGTACGCTCCACAGCAGTAATGACGATAAGTCACAGCTAAATATGCTTAAGAAAGCAGCGAACGCACTGTATTTTAATGTCGTGACAGAGAAAAAATTGCATCGGGAAAGGTAGTGGTCAATCAATACAATAAAAAAACGACTGGCTCATCTGGCCGGAGAGAGTGCCAGATTTACCAGTCGAATTTATACGACAGCTTGTGTCGTTACGCCAGTACGGTCGAAGGTGCTTTGAACGCCAACGGCAGTTCTGCATCGTCCTGGAAGGTCACAAATTCCCAGGCTTCCTGTTTTGCCAGGACGGCCTGCAACAATTTGTTATTCAATGCATGACCGGATTTATACGCGGTAAATGCACCAATAATATTGTGACCACACATGAACAAGTCACCAATCGCGTCGAGCATTTTGTGACGAACGAATTCATCTTCAAAACGCAGACCGTCTTCGTTCAATACGCGATAATCGTCAACAACGATGGCACAATCGAAGCTGCCGCCCAGGCACAGGCCACGGGACTGCAGATATTCGATATCACGCATGAAACCGAAAGTACGCGCGCGGCTAATCTGGCGCATGAACGCATCCGCAGAGAAGTTCATCGCATAGCGCTGTGTACTGGAGTCAATCGCCGGATGGTTAAAGTCGATGGTAAAGTCCAACGAGAAACCATTGTACGGTTTGAATTCAGCCCACTTGTCGCCATCTTCGACACGAACAGTCTCTTTGATGCGTACAAATTTTTTGGCGCAGTTCAGTTCTTCAATACCTGCATCAAGCAGCAAGTAAACGAACGGAGCAGCACTGCCATCCATGATCGGGATTTCCGGGGCATTAACCTCAATAACAATGTTATCGATACCTAAGCCCGCCAGAGCAGCATTCAGGTGCTCAACGGTTGAAATCCGTACATCATGCTCATTGACCAGACACGTACAGAGCATGGTATCACGCACAGATTTGGCATCGGCCGGGAAATCTACCGGAGGATTCAAGTCGGTGCGACGATAGATGACCCCGGTGTTTGCCGGCGCAGGGCGTAATGTCAGGGTGACTTTTTTGCCGGTATGCAAACCGACGCCAGTCGCCTGAACGATACGTTTAAGAGTCCTTTGTTTGATCATCGTATAATCTCGCCAAATTACCTATCCAACCGAAGTGTACTATACATTCGGTGGGCCAGTTTAGCACAAAGAGGCACAATTCCCAAATTCCAGCTAATTCTTAATCAGCTTGCTTACGCAGGAATGCGGGGATATCCAGATAATCCGGCTCTTTGGTGGTCTGCGGCGTATTGTCGTTTACCACTTTTGCTACCGGTTTCTGTTCTTGCGTCAACGGTGCCATACCGTGCTGCTGGTAACGATCCATTACTGGTTGCTGTACCTGCTTGTTGGTCACCAGAGTGATTTCAGGACGCTTGTCCATACCAATTCCAGTGGCAACAACGGTGACGCGCAGTTCGTCGTTCATATCCGGGTCCAGAGAGGTACCGATAACCACGGTCGCGTTATCCGATGCAAATGCACGGATGGTGTTACCTACAGTTTCGAACTCATCCAGACGCAGGTCGAAGCCCGCAGTAATGTTGACCAGCACGCCACGCGCACCCGACAGATCGATGTCTTCCAGCAGCGGAGAAGAGATAGCCATTTCAGCCGCTTCTTCTGCACGGTCTTCACCGCTCGCCACACCGGAACCCATCATCGCGTAGCCCATTTCGGACATCACTGTGCGCACGTCTGCAAAGTCAACGTTCATCAGACCCGGACGGGTGATCAGTTCGGCGATACCCTGAACTGCGCCTTTCAGCACATCGTTCGCTGCACCAAACGCGTCCAGCAGAGAAATACCGCGTCCCAGCACTTTCAGCAGTTTATCGTTCGGGATAGTGATCAGAGAGTCCACATGTTTGGACAACTCAGTGATCCCCTGCTCCGCGAATGCCATACGCTTCTTGCCTTCGAAGTTAAAAGGCTTGGTGACGACAGCAACGGTCAGAATACCTAAATCTTTTGCTACTTCAGCTACCACTGGCGCTGCACCGGTTCCGGTACCGCCACCCATGCCTGCTGCGATAAACACCATGTCTGCGCCGTCAAGCGCTGCACGCAGAGCTTCACGATCTTCATCTGCCGCATTGCGACCGACTTCCGGGTTTGCACCCGCGCCCAGACCCTTGGTGATGCCGCTACCAATCTGAATGGTCTGTCCAACCGCCGTCTTACGCAACGCCTGAGCGTCGGTATTCACCGCGAAGAATTCAACACCTTCGATGCGCTCGCGCACCATGTGTTCAACGGCATTACCGCCGCCGCCGCCGACGCCGATGACTTTAATCACCGCGTCATTGGTTAGTTCCATAGGTTCAAACATAGTTTCTCTCTCCGTTGTGCCTGTCGCCTGAGGCCGTAATATTTGCCAGCCTCATAAAAATTAGAACTCTTTTCTCAGCCAGCTATTGAGTCGTTTGATCCACGAGCCAACCGATGCCGTAACGCGTTTTTCAACTTCAGCCTCACCACTCAAATGGGATTCTTTCCCGTAGTGAAGCAGCCCCACAGCCGTTGAATAATACGGCTCCTGGGCATAATCTGTCAGACCGGTGATATTCAGCGGTGCGCCAATACGCACCTGCGTATGGAACACGCGCTGAGCGCAGGCTGCAAGGCCTTCAATTTGCGCAGCACCGCCGGTTAACACAATCCCCGCCGCCAGGTGATGTTTCACACCCTGCTGGCGAAGCTGTTCCTGTAATTGCAATATCTCTTCGTTGACCAGGTTAAGCAGCTCGGTATAACGCGGCTCAATCACTTCTGCCAGGGTCTGACGCTGCAGACTGCGCGGCGGACGACCGCCCACGCTTGGCACTTCAACGCTTTCATCTTTACCAACGATAGAACCCAGTGCGCAGCCATGACGAACTTTGATGGCTTCAGCATCACTTGGCGGCGTACCAAAGGCGTACGCGATATCGCTGGTTACCACATTCCCTGCGTAAGGAATTACTTTGGTATGACGCAATGCCCCGCCAGTATAAACGGCGATATCCATTGTACCACCACCGATATCCACCACGCAGACACCCAGTTCACGTTCGTCTTCCGTCAAAACAGAATAACTGGCTGCCAACCCGGCAAATATAAGTTGGTCAACTTTCAGACCACAACGTTCAACGGCTTTAACAATGTTCTTCGCCATATCGTTGTGGCAGGTAATCAGATGAACTTTTGCCTGCATACGCACGCCGGAAAGACCCACCGGATTTTTAATACCTTCCTGGTAATCAATGGCGTATTCCTGTGGAATAACGTGCAAAACACGATGCTCATCGCGTACGCGTACGGATTTTGCCGTATGCACAACGTTTTCCACATCTTCCTGGGTCACTTCCTCTTCGGAAATCGGCACCATACCAATTTCATTCTGACAGCTAATATGTTTACCTGAAAGCGCCAGATACACCGAAGAAATCTGGCAATCCGCCATCAGTTCAGCCTGGTCAATGGCGCGCTGTACGCACTTCACCACTGACTCAAGGTCGTTCACCCCACCTTTATCCATACCTCGCGACGGGCAACTGCCCACGCCAATGATATTGACCATACCGTCGGGCAGAACTTCCCCTACTAAAGCGGCTACCTTCGCGGTGCCAATCTCCAGTCCAACTACCAGTTTTCTGTCCGTCGCCTTGATCATTGTTGTTCTGCCTGTGCCTGATTCTGTTGCTGATTAGATTCCTCAGGAGGCAAGGGAACCCAGCCTACTGCCGCTCCTGAGTCATAACGCAAATCAACGTAGCTAATCCGTTTGCCATCGGTTTGCGCCTGCTGCTGTAAAACCGGGTAAAGTTCCACAAAGCGAGCCAAACGTTTTATCGTATCGCCCCTGCCCAGATTGAGCTTAATATCGTTATTCAGCGTCAACTGCCAGGAACGACGAGCGGTCATCGCCGCTTCCTTCAGGGTGAATCTATCCTTAGCCAGCACCTGCCCCATATCGCGGAACCCTTGCAACACTTCATTTGCGCTGCCTTCCGGGCCATACAACATAGGTAATACCTGCTTGTTAGCTCGACCAGCCGGTATACTGAACGTATTTCCTTCAGCATCCACCATATGCTGGTCATTCCAACGCGCTATCGGCACATATTCAACCAGATGAATCTTCAATTCATCGGGCCACTGCTTTCTGACACTCGCCTGTTTAATCCAGGGGAGGCGTTCAATTTGACTCTGGATGATGTTCACATCCTGAGTCATAAAGGTTCCAGGTGCGCCTAGCGCCAGAATGGACTGACGAATATCGTCATTGCGCGTGTAATGCCGTTCACCGGTCAATACCAGCTTCGACAAAGGCAAACGCTGCGCATCTTCCATCCATCCCAACACCACCCAGCCGCTCACAAACACGGTGCACAGCACTGTCAGCAGAAACAGTATTCCTGCAAGACGCGTTCCATTATTGCGGCGTGAGGAGAGAACCTCTTCTTCATCACCGTTTCGCGTGTTCAGCGCAGCCTGCGACATATCAGTCCGCCAACTCCAGAATTCGTACCACCAACTGCGAGAAACTTAAGCCCGCCTGACGCGCCGCCATGGGCACCAGACTATGGCTGGTCATACCCGGAGAGGTATTCGCTTCCAGCAGATAAAACTGACCATCGCTGTCCAGCATGACGTCGATGCGTCCCCAACCTTTACAGCCCAACGCAGTCCATGCTTTCAGGACTAATGCCTGTAAAGCCGCTTCTTGTTCGTCTTCCAGACCAGCGGGACAGAAATATTGTGTCTCATCAGACAGATACTTCGCCTCATAATCATAGAAGGTTCCCGCCGGTTGGATACGTATTGACGGTAAAATTTCTTCGCCAAGTATCGCAACTGTGAATTCCGGGCCACTTAGCCATTTTTCGATCAGTACTTCTTCATCATGCTGAAAAGCCAATGCTAATGCACTCTGCAAAGCATTTTCTTCTTCAACTTTTGACATCCCCACGCTGGAGCCTTCGCGGCTTGGCTTAACAATAAGCGGTAAACCTAGCGCAGAGATTTTCGTAGCCACTTCATCACCAAGCCCTTTTTCGAACTCAGCGCGGGTCAATGCGACCCACGGCGCAACGGGTAAGCCTGCGCCCTGCCACAGCAACTTACTGCGCAGTTTGTCCATCGAGATAGCAGAAGCCATGACCCCACTGCCGGTGTACGGCAGGCCAATCAGATCCAACATGCCCTGCAAGGTGCCATCTTCACCGCCACGGCCATGTAACGCAATAAACACCTTCTGAAAGCCCATAGATTTCAGAAGAGTGACATCAATCTCTTTTGGGTCAATCGGGTGTGCATCCACACCACCTTCACGTAATCCGGCCAGTACAGCTGCACCAGAATTCAGCGATACTTCTCGCTCTGCGGAGGTTCCTCCCAACAGGACCGCAATTTTATCAGCCATGTTGTTCTTCCTCCGGGTTTTGCGGCTTCAGTTTGATTTCAGCTAAGGAACGCGCGATTTTGCCGATATTTCCAGCGCCTTGCACCAAAATCAGATCGTTTCCGGTTAATACCGGTGCCAACATTTCCGCCACCTGAGCCGGATCGGACACTAAAATAGGGTCGATCTTACCGCGACCACGGATAGTACGGCACAGTGAACGACTGTCAGCACCAGGAATCGGCGCTTCACCTGCAGCATAAACATCCAGCATCAGCAGCGTGTCTACTTGAGTCAGTACGTTGGCAAAGTCATCGTACAGATCGCGGGTACGCGTGAAGCGGTGCGGCTGAAACAACATCACCAGATTTTTATCCGGCCAGCCTGCACGTGCAGCTTTAATCGTTGCATCCACTTCCGTTGGATGATGCCCGTAGTCATCCACTAGCATCGCAGTCCCTGTTTTACCGTTTACCGGTTCAAGTGGGAATTCACCAAGGAAGTCAAAACGACGTCCGGTTCCCTGGAAACTTTCCAGCGCGCGTAGGATCGCCTCGTCTTCAATGCCCTCTTCCGTTGCCACGGCAACAGCTGCCGCCGCGTTCAGCGCATTGTGACGCCCTGGCGCATTCAACGTCACGCGCAGATCGGCCATCCCCTGACGCATCAGCGTGAAGTGCCCCTGTGGGCCAATCTGCTGATAATCTTCAACGCGTACGTCTGCGTCATCGCTAAAACCATAGGTCGTTGTCTGGCGACCTACGCGTGGTAACAATTCGCGGATCACCGGATCGTCAACGCACATCACCGCACGACCATAAAACGGCAAGTTATGCAGGAAATTAATAAAGGTCTGTTTTAAATTTTCGAAATCACCATGGTAAGTATCCATATGGTCAGCTTCGATATTGGTGACAATCGCCACCATCGGCTGCAAATGCAGGAACGACGCATCGCTCTCATCCGCTTCCGCAATCAAATAACGGCTATGCCCCAGACGCGCATGCACGCCCGCCGCTTTCACCAGACCACCGTTTACGAAGGTTGGATCCAGCCCCGCTTCCGCATAGATACTGGAAACCATCGCGGTCGTCGTGGTTTTACCATGCGTCCCGGCAATGGCGATGCCGTGACGAAAACGCATTAACTCTGCAAGCATCTCTGCACGGCGGATCACCGGGATACGTGCCTCGTGTGCCGCAACGATTTCCGGGTTATCTGCAGAAATTGCGCTGGAAACTACTACCACGCTCGCATCACGCACGTTTTCCGGACGATGGTTGAAGAAAATGGTGGCCCCCAGGTTGGTCAGCTGCTGAGTAACCGGATTCGGCGCTAAGTCAGAACCGCTAATCTGATAACCTTCATTGGCCAAAACTTCGGCAATACCGCCCATACCAGCACCACCGATGCCGACAAAGTGAATGTGCCGAACGCGACGCATTTCGGGCACGATGGAACGCAGTTTTGCCAATTGTTGTGTATTCATTCTTTACGCCATTAACTTCGAAATATCCTGTGATGCAAAAGGCATCACCACAATTACACCCGGGCAGCCCGACTGACTTCATTTGCCACACGCTCAGTGGCATCCGGTATGGATGCAGCGCGTGCACGTTCTGCCATGGTTAATAAAGTTTCTCGCGACCACCCGGAAAGGGTGCTTACGACGGCATCCACAGTAAACTGCGGCTGCTCTAAAATTTTTGCTGCGCCCGCTTTTTCCAGTGGAAGCGCATTCCAGTACTGTTGCCTGTCTTTGTGTTGAAACGGCACAAACAGCGCTGGTAAACCTGCAGCAGCAACCTCACTCACCGTCAGTGCACCAGAACGACACACGACGACATCCGCCCAGGCATAGGCTGCGGCCATATCGTCAATAAACTCGGTGACCTTATGCTGCGGCTGCCCCGCTTCGGCGTAAGCCTGTTCAACGGTTTGCTGTGCGCCTTTGCCGCTCTGATGCCAGATAGTCACCGCGTCACCAAGTTTTGCGGCAACCTGCGGCAGCGTCTGATTCAGCACTCGCGCGCCCTGAGATCCACCAACAACCAGCACGCGAACCGGGCCTTCACGTCCGGCCAGACGAACCTTGGGTAACGGCAACGCCAGCACATCGGTCCGCACCGGGTTACCCACCACTTCCGCTTTAGGGAAGGCGCCAGGAAATGCCTGCATGACCGTCGTTGCAATCTTCGCCAGCCATTTATTGGTCAATCCCGCGATGCCGTTCTGTTCGTGCAGCACCACCGGAATACCTAACGACCAGGCTGCCAGCCCACCGGGACCTGACACATAACCGCCCATACCGAGCACCACGTCAGGTTTAAACTGCTTCATGATGGCGCGAGCCTGACGCCAGGCATTAAAAATACGTAATGGCGCAGCCAGCAATGCTTTAATGCCCTTTCCACGCAAACCGGAGATGCGAATAAAGTCAATTTCAATGCCATGCTTCGGCACTAAGTCCGCTTCCATACGATCGGCGGTGCCGAGCCAACGAACCTGCCAGCCCTGGGCCATTAAATGGTGGGCGACAGCCAGCCCCGGGAACACATGCCCGCCGGTACCGCCCGCCATCACCATTAACCGCTTCGGTTGACCACTCATCGTGCACCTCGTGTAAACGCCTGGGCTTTTTCCAGACGCGTTTCATAATCAATACGTAACAAAAACATGATGGCTGTCGACATGATCAACAAACTGGAACCACCATAACTGATCAGCGGCAGCGTCAGACCTTTCGTTGGCAGCATACCTGCTGCCGCGCCGACGTTGACCAGCGCCTGAAAACTGAACCAGATCCCGATGGAGCAGGCTAAGAAACCTGAAAAACGGTGGTCAATTTCCAGCGCCTTACGACCAATCGACATCGCGCGAAAAGCGACGAAGAATACCATTAAAAGTGCCAGTACCACACCGATATAACCCAGTTCTTCCCCAATAATGGCGAAGATAAAGTCAGTGTGCGCTTCCGGCAAATACTCCAGTTTTTGTACTGAATTACCCAGCCCCTGACCCCAAATCTCACCACGTCCGAAAGCCATCAAAGATTGCGTCAGCTGGTAACCGCTGCCAAACGGATCTTCCCATGGGTTCCAGAAAGAGGTTACACGGCGAATACGATACGGCTCCGCGAGGATCAGCAGCACCACCGCCGAAATCCCCATACCGATGATGGCAATGAACTGCCACAACTTAGCCCCGGCAAGGAACAACATCGCCAGCGTAGTGACAAATAGCACCACTACCGTTCCGAGGTCAGGCTGTGCCAGCAGTAGCACGGCCAGCACCAGAATCACGCCCATCGGTTTTAAGAAGCCGCGAAGGTTGTTACGTACCTCATCAACTTTACGCACCAGATAGTTGGCGAGATAACAGAACAGCGACAGCTTAGTAAATTCCGCAGGCTGAATACGCAGCGGTCCCAGTGCGATCCAGCGTGATGCCCCGTTAACGGAGCTACCAACCACCAGCACGATCAGCAACATGATAATCGACGCGATCAGCATTGTGGTGCTGTACTTTTGCCAGAATTCCATAGGCAGACGCAGCGTAACCATGGCCAGACAGAACGCCAGAAAAATGTACAGTGCATCACGCTTGGCGAACAGGAAGGGATCGCCCGCCAGACGTTGCCCCACAGGCATTGACGCAGATGTGACCATGATAAAACCGATCGCTGCCAGACCGAACGTCAACCACAACAGCATACGGTCGTACATGATCAGGCTATCCGCGTCTTTGTCACGCGAAGCCATCACCCAGCCTTTAAGTGCCGCGAAGATCCACGCCAGGACACCAAATCCTGGTAAGCGCGGCATTCTCAGACGAGGGAGAGATAATCGCATCAACCCAACTCCTTCGCCAGGCGGGTAAAGACATCGCCTCGTTGTTCAAAATTCTTGAACTGATCAAGGCTGGCACAAGCTGGCGACAACAGCACCATATCACCCGGCTTCACGCGGGGAGCGAGCAAACGCATCGCCTCTTCCATCGTTTCAGTCTGTTCGGCGATGTCCGGACGCAGTGCCGCCAGCTGTCCACCATCTCGCCCAAAGCAGTACAGACGCACACGATCACCGTGCAAATAACGCTCCAGTGAAGAGAAATCTGCTGATTTTCCATCGCCACCGAGGAGCAGATGCAAAGTGCCATCAACATGTAGTCCATTCAACGCGGCTTCAGTACTGCCCACATTGGTGGCTTTCGAGTCGTTGATCCACCGCACGCCGTTATGATCCAGTACCAGTTGGAAGCGGTGCGCCAGACCGGTGAATGTCGTCAGCGCTTTCAGACTAGAGGCGCGAGGCAGACCCGCTGCATCAGCCAGCGCCAACGCCGCAAGTGCGTTGGTATAGTTATGCTGACCGGAAAGAGTCATCTCTTTCACGTTCAATATTTTTTCACCCTTCACCCGCAGCCAGGTCTCCCCTTGCTGACGGTTAAGGTGATAATCGCCCATATTGACGCCAAAGCTCACACAACGCTCATCGGCGCCACGAACCGGCATGGTTAACGCATCATCTGCGTTTACGACGCAGACTTTCGCGTTCTCATAGACGCGCAGTTTGGCGGCACGATACTGCTGCAACCCAAACGGATAGCGGTCCATATGATCTTCAGTAACGTTCAAAATGGTTGCTGCCACGGCCTGCAGGCTGGAGGTTGTCTCCAGTTGGAAGCTGGAGAGCTCCAGAACATACAGTTCACGTTCAGCGTCCAGTAGCATGAGTGCGGGTAAACCAATGTTGCCACCCACCCCCACGTTCACACCGGCCGCTTTCGCCATCTCGCCAACTAATGTGGTAACCGTACTTTTACCATTGGAGCCAGTAATCGCGACGATCGGTGCCTGCGCTTCACGGCAGAACAGTTCTATATCGCCGACAATTTCAATACCCGCATCCGCGGCAGCGCTTAACGAAGGATGCGCCAGGGCAATACCAGGGCTGGCGACGATTAAATCCGCAGCCAGCAGCCAGTCATCATTCAGACTGCCGACATGACGCTCAACTGCTTCAGGTAATTTATCCAGGCCCGGCGGTGTCGCACGGGTATCCATTACGCGCGGCGTTACACCACGCGCGAGGAAGAAATCTACGCAGGACAACCCGGTCAAACCCAGACCGATAATGACGACTTTTTTACCCTGGTAATCAACCATGATTAACGTACCTTCAGCGTTGCCAGGCCAATCAGCACCAGCATCAGCGAAATAATCCAGAAGCGCACAATCACGCGCGGCTCCGGCCAGCCTTTCAATTCATAGTGATGATGAATCGGCGCCATTCGGAAGATGCGCTGTCCACGCAGCTTGAAGGAACCAACCTGCAAAATAACCGACAGGGTTTCTACCACAAATACGCCACCCATGATCACCAACAGGAATTCCTGACGCAGCAGCACAGCAATAATGCCCAGCGCGCCACCCAGTGCCAGCGAACCGACATCGCCCATAAAGACCTGAGCCGGATAGGTGTTAAACCACAGGAAGCCAAGGCCCGCGCCCACAATCGCCGTACAGACGATCACCAGTTCACCGGCATGGCGCAAATAGGGAATATGCAGATAGCTGGCAAAGTTCATGTTACCGGTCGCCCACGCCACCAGCGCAAATCCGGCCGCGACGAACACGGTAGGCATAATCGCCAGACCATCCAGACCATCGGTCAGATTAACCGCATTACCGGTACCAACAATGACGAAATACGCCAGCAGGACATAGAACAGACCCAACTGCGGCATCACATCTTTAAAGAACGGCACCACCAGCTCAGTTGCCGGAGTATCTTTCCCCGCCAGATACAGCGCGAACGCAACACCTAACGCAATCACCGACATCCAAAAGTACTTCCAGCGGGCTATCAGGCCCTTGGTGTCTTTACGCACGACTTTGCGGTAATCATCTACGAAACCGATAATGCCGTAGCCAATCAGAACCACTAACACGCACCAGACGTAAGGATTCGATGGATAGGCCCACAGCAGAACGGAGATGACAATCGCGGTGAGGATCATAATGCCGCCCATAGTCGGCGTACCGCGTTTACTGAAGTGTGATTCCGGGCCGTCGTTACGAACGACCTGACCAAAAGACATTTTTTGCAGACGGGCAATCATGCGCGGGCCCATCCACAAAGAGATGAACAGCGCGGTCAGCAGGCTGACGATGGCGCGAAACGTCAGATAGGAAAAGACGTTAAAGCCGGAATAATATTTGACCAAATGTTCGGCCAGCCAAACTAACATGTTCCATTCTCCTGTAATGCGCGTACTACCTCTTCCATAGCGGCACTACGTGAACCCTTCACTAAAATCGTCATTACCTGATGCTCTGCAATCAGCGTTTTAAGATGCGCGGTCAGCACGGTTTTATCCGCAAAATGCTCGCCAACCCCGCTGGCATCGCTAATTGCCTTGCTCAGTTTCCCTGTACTCAGTACACGGTCAATGCCTGCCGCTTTCGCTGCTTCACCTACCTGTACGTGGCATGCTTCACTTTCCGCACCAAGCTCTGCCATATCCCCCACCACCAGCACACGGTAGCCCGGCATTTCGGACAGAACCTGTACCGCCGCGGTCATCGAACCAACGTTCGCGTTATAGGAGTCGTCCAGCAGCAGCTGATTTTCAGCAAGTTGAATCGGGAACAGACGCCCCGGCACTGCTTTCAGATCCTTCAGACCGGTTTTAATTGCCTCATGCGTAGCGCCAACTGCCATTGAGAGCGCGGCCGCAGCCAATGCGTTGGCAATGTTGTGGCGGCCCGGTAATGGCAGCAGGACATCAATGCTGCCCACAGGCGTTTGCAGAGAAAACTCAGTACCGTGCGAGGTGATATGAATGTTGGTTGCAGAAAAATCGCTGTTGGCCGCATTCGGGGAAAAGCGCCAGACTTTGCGATCGCCAATAACGTTCTGCCAGTTCAGCCAGTCGTTGTTATCAGCATTCATAATGGCAATGCCGTTCGCCGACAGACCGGTAAAGATTTCGCCTTTGGCTTTGGCCACACCCGCAAGCGAACCAAACCCTTCCAGGTGAGCCGCAGCAAGATTGTTAACCAGCGCAGCTTCTGGACGCGTCAGACCGACAGTCCACGCGATCTCACCCTGATGATTGGCGCCAAGTTCAATCACGGCATAGTCATAATCGTTGTTTAACCGCAGCAGCGTCATTGGTACGCCAATGTCATTATTCAGGTTGCCAGCCGTGTACAGGGTATTTCCGCACTGGCTCAGAATAGAAGCGGTCATCTCTTTGACAGACGTTTTACCGGATGAACCGGTCAGCGCTACCACGCGAGCCGGAACTTGCGCGCGAACCCACGCTGCCAGCTCACCGAACGCCAGTCGCGTATCCTTCACAATCAATTGCGGCAAATCGATTTCCAGCGGACGGCTAACCAGCAGTGCGCCAGCCCCGCTCGCTTTTGCTTGTTCAGCAAAATCGTGAGCATCAAAGCGTTCGCCTTTCAGCGCCACAAACAAACAGCCCGGCGTGACTTTACGCGTATCGGTTGTAACTGCATCCAGGGTCAGATCGGCCCCTTTCAGTTCGCCTCGGAGGATCTCCGTCAGTTGGCTGAGGGTTACGCTAATCATGCGATCACCCCCAGCAAGCGGGCTGCCGTAACACGGTCAGAGTAGTCAAGGCGATGAGACCCGACGATCTGGTAATCCTCGTGACCTTTCCCTGCCACCAGCACCA
Organism: Citrobacter sp. S-77; assembly: GCF_963864895.1. NCBI lineage: Bacteria > Pseudomonadati > Pseudomonadota > Gammaproteobacteria > Enterobacterales > Enterobacteriaceae > Citrobacter > Citrobacter sp. S-77. The sequence continues at coordinate 571,918 of NZ_CAWLWU010000002.1, read as the reverse complement.
CGTCGTTTTCTTTCGCCTGCATGATGGCGTTTGTCACCGCTTCAGCGCGCCCTTCCATCACCTTCGCATGCCCGGCATCCAGCATCCCCGCCAGAATGTCGTTAATGATGGCGCGTGGTTCTTCGGTGCGCGGGTTGTCGTCCGTCACCACGACTACATCAGCAAACTGCTCTGCAATAGCCCCCATCAGCGGGCGTTTACCTTTGTCACGATCGCCGCCACAGCCAAAGACGCACCACAGTTTACCGGCACAGTGTAGACGTGCTGCCTGCAACGCTTTTTCCAGCGCATCCGGCGTGTGGGCATAATCAACCACCACCGTGGTTTTGCCCGGCGCGCTGAACACTTCCATACGTCCACAAACCGGTTGCAGGCGCGCAGCCGTTTTCAGTAATTCTGCTAACGGATACCCGAGCGCCAGCAGCGTTGACAGCGCCAGCAGCAGGTTGCTGACGTTGAATGCCCCCATCAGGCGGCTTTCAATTTCACCGTCGCCCCACGAAGAAGTGAAACGAATTGTCGCGCCGCTGTCGTGGTAATTCACGTCTACTGCTTTCAACCAACGTCCGTGACAGTTAGAGTTGATATGGTCTTCCATCGAAACGGCAACCGCATCAGGCAGTTTTGCCAGCCAGCGACGACCAACTTCATCATCGGCATTGACGATGGCCTGACCGCAATGATGGGTGGAGTACAGCAGCCATTTAGCCGCTTCGTAATGCTCCATATCGCCGTGATAGTCGAGGTGATCACGACTTAAATTGGTAAATACCGATGCGGCAAATTTCAAAGCCGCCACGCGATGCTGAACCAGACCGTGGGACGAGACTTCCATTGCTCCAAACGTTGCACCCTGCTCAACCAGTCCCGCCAGCACGTGCTGAACGTCAACAGCTGAACCGGTGGTATTCTCGGTCGGGATCACTTTGCCCAGCAGACCATTGCCTACCGTGCCCATCACTGCACTGGTCTCACCAAGCAGCTGACTCCATTGCGCCAGCAGTTGGGTGGTGGTGGTTTTACCGTTGGTCCCGGTCACACCGACCAGGCGCATATTCTCAGATGGCTCGTGGTAAAAGCGGCCCGCCAGTGCAGATAAACGTTCATTAAGCTGGCTAAGATAGATTACTGGCACACCGTGCATTTCACGGATTTCACCGTCGGTTGCCTCGTCTTTTGCCTCTGCAATTATGGCAGCTACACCTTGCGCTATCGCCTGCGGGATATATCGACGCCCGTCCGCCTGATGACCTACCACTGCCACAAAGAGATCCCCCGATGCAGCCACACGGCTGTCGAGTGTCATCTCCCGCAGTGCTCGCTCCGGTGCACCCGGCACCCATGGAGCAAGAAGGTCGCGCAAATTACGATCTGCCACCTGTTGCCTCGCCTTGATTATTCACAAATTCATTTTTATCGCTCGTTGCCAGCGCATCCGGTTCGATGTTCATGGTACGCAGTACGCCCCCCATGATGGCACCAAAGACCGGCGCGGAAACGGCGCCACCGTAGTATTTACCCGCCTGCGGATCGTTGATAACAACAACCAGCGCGAAGCGCGGCTGACTCGCAGGCGCAACACCTGCGGTATAAGCAATGTATTTATTGATGTAGCGGCCATCCGGCCCTACTTTTTTCGCCGTACCGGTTTTAATAGCGATGCGATAGCCTTTAATCGCCGCCTTCACGCCGCCGCCGCCAGGCAGCGCGACGCTTTCCATCATGTGCACCACGGTGCGTACGGTCGACTCCGGGAAGATACGTTCGCCCGGAACAGGAGGATCAACTTTGGTAATCGACAGCGGACGATAAACGCCATAGCTGCCGATGGTTGCGTAGACTCGCGCTAACTGTAACGGGGTTACCATTAGCCCATAGCCGAAAGAGAAGGTGGCCCTCTCTATGTCAGACCACCGTTGTTTTTGAGGATATAAGCCACTGCGTTCTCCGACCAACCCCAAATTGGTCGCTTTTCCCAGCCCAAAACGTGAGTAAGTATCTACTAACGCTGAGGACGGCATCGCTAACGCCAGCTTGGAAACACCGACGTTACTCGACTTCTGCAAGACCCCGGTGAGGGTCAATTCGCTATAACGCGCCACGTCTTTAATTTCGTGACCATTAATTCGGTAGGGAATAGTGTTCAGTACGGTATTTTCGCGAACCACACCGCGCTGCAGTGCCGTCATCACCACCATCGGTTTGACGGTAGAACCCGGCTCAAACACGTCAGTGATGGTACGGTTACGCATTGCATCCTTCGGCGTACCGGTGAGGTTGTTTGGGTTATAAGAAGGGCTATTCGCCATCGCCAGCACTTCACCCGTGTTAACATCGACTAACACGGCGCTGCCCGATTCTGCTTTGTTAAAGGCAACAGCGTTGTTCAGTTCGCGGTAGACCAGCGCCTGCAAGCGCTCATCAATACTTAATGCAAGATTATGCGCCGCCTGGCTATCGGTCGACGAGATGTCTTCAATAACACGGCCATAGCGATCTTTACGCACCACACGCTCGCCAGGTTGACCGGTGAGCCATTTATCAAAACTCTTCTCAACGCCTTCAATCCCCTGGCTGTCGACGTTGGTGAAACCGATGAGGTGAGCGGTCACTTCCCCGGAAGGGTAGTAACGACGGGATTCTTCACGCAAATGGATCCCCGGTAGCTTCAGTTTCTTGATGTAGTCAGCCATGTCAGGGTTGACCTGACGTGCGAGGTAGATAAAACGCCCTTTCGGGTTAGCGTTAATTCTGGAGGCCAGTTGATCAAGCGGAATGTTCAACGCAGTCGAAAGCGCTCTCCAACGTTCACCAACGCTAACGCCGCCCGCATCATGCACTTCTTTTGGATCAGCCCAGATAGCCTTAACCGGCACACTCACCGCCAACGGACGTCCTGAACGGTCGGTAATCATACCGCGCGATGTGGAAACTTCCTGGACGCGCAGAGAGCGCATGTCGCCCTGGCGCACCAGCATGTCAGGCGCGATGATTTGCAGCCAGGCAACGCGCCCCAGCAGGAACCCCAGCGCCAGCAAAATACAACCGCACAGTAACGCAAAACGCCAACTGATAAAGTTGGCTTGTTCTTCCTGGCGTTTTGGTTTGTGCGTCTTTGCCGCTGCTTTCATGCGTCGCGTTTATCCTTATTTTTGTACTACGATATTTTCTTGTGAGGGATCAACATGCTGCATTTGCAGTTTTTCCGTTGCGATCCGTTCAACACGGCTATGGTCGCCGAGCGCGTTCTCCTCAAGGATCAGGTTGCGCCATTCAATATCCAGCGCATCTCGTTCCAGAACCAGTTGTTCGCGTTGCGCGGTCAGTAAGCGCGTATGGTGCGCTGTTGTTACGACGGTGACCGCCGTCAAAATAATGCAAATGAACAAGCAGAGTGGCAGCTTCCCAAACCGCAAAAGATCGTCACCGATCACGCCAGGCAAGGCATGGCGCTCGTTGCTTCCTATCGATCCTTTAACTTTGCTGAGGGCTTCTGTCACTCTGCTGATCATGCGTTCGTCCTCTCTGCAATACGCAGAACTGAACTACGGGCACGAGGATTTTCAGCTACCTCTTCTTCACCCGGCATCAACTTGCCTAGTGCTCTCAACTCACGGCCGCCCAACTTTTTGATCTGCGCTTCCGTCATCGGTATTCCAGCCGGAACCTGCGGACCGCGGCTTTGTTCACGCATGAAGCGTTTTACAATACGGTCTTCGAGCGAGTGGAAACTGATGATTGAAAGCCGACCACCTGGTGCCAGCACGCTGAGCGAGCTTTTTAGCGCCTGCTCTATCTCCTCCAGTTCACTGTTCACCCATATGCGCACCGCCTGGAAGGTACGGGTCGCGGGATGTTTAAATTTGTCTTTTACCGGCATTGCCGCCGCAATCACTTCCGCCAGCTCTTTAGTACGAGTCATCGGTTCAATGCGGTTACGCTCCACGATGGCGCGGGCAATGCGCTTGCCAAAGCGCTCCTCACCAAAGGTTTTAATCACCCAGGCAATATCAGCTTCATCGGCGGTTTGCAGCCACTCGGCGGCAGACTGACCACGTGTTGGGTCCATACGCATATCTAATGGACCATCACGCATAAATGAAAAGCCGCGTTCAGCATCGTCAAGCTGCGGTGAAGACACGCCAAGATCAAGGAGGATTCCATCGATCTTGCCGGTAAGTCCGCGCTCAGCTACATATTCAGCCAGCGCAGAGAAAGGTCCATGAATGATGGAGAAACGGGGATCGTTAATGGTCTGGGCAACGGCAATAGCCTGCGGATCGCGATCGATTGCCAGCAAACGTCCCTCTTCGCCGAGCTGCGAGAGAATTAAACGTGAGTGACCACCGCGACCAAATGTCCCGTCAATGTAGATGCCGTCTGGACGAATATTCAGGCCGTTTACGGCTTCATCCAGCAACACCGTTGTATGTTTATAATTTTCCATCATCTTATAGAGACAAATCCTGCAATCGTTCCGACAGCGCGCCAGTAACAGACTGCTCAGCGTCGATATCTTCCCTGACCTGTTGATACCAGGTCGTTTCATCCCACAGTTCAAACTTATTGAACTGCCCAACCAGCATCACTTCTTTCGTCAACCCTGCATGTTGTCGCAGAATGGGGGCAATCAGTAATCGACCAGCGCTGTCCATCTGACATTCGCTGGCATGCCCTAACAGTAAGCGCTGTACGCGGCGCTCAACCGGATTCATGCTCGACAGGCGCGATAACTTCTGCTCGATAATTTCCCATTCAGGCAGGGGGTACAGCAGCAGGCACGGGTGATGGATGTCAATGGTACAAACCATTTGACCGGCAGCACTCTCGAGCAGTTGATCCCGATAACGGGTAGGCACAGATAAGCGCCCTTTACTGTCGAGATTAACTAACGTTGCTCCCCGGAACATGCCAGCCTCACCCCCGATTACCACTTTATCCCACAAATTCCCACTTAAAGGAGTTTACGGAGCGGAGGAAAACCTTGTCAAGCAAGTCACGGCGCTTAGCGGAGCAAAAAACCCAATGTTTACGGCTAATATCAGCGTTGAACAGATTTCGTACAGCAAACGAAGCAAATTAACGTCATGAATATTTGTAAGAAAAAGATCCAACAACTCATCACTGTTTAAAACAACTCAATATCATCTAAAGAAAATATAAAGTGTCAGTTTGCGACGCGAGCGGCATTTTAGGACAATATGCAGCGAGATAACAGTGCCAGTTAATCGGTCTGTACGCCCCGTACGACAGAGATATACGAGAATTATCTGCAATAAAGAAGCAAAGTGTTTGTTAATTCGGCAATTCCACACAAGCATGTAACAAAATAATACAACAGTAACGCGTCGTTACGTATCAATAACCCAAAAACAGACGGCAGTATTTTAAATCGAGGTAATTAAGAAATGAATTTCAGATAATTCTAAAGAATATTCTTAATTATAATGAGGTTATTTCTGATAATTGATATTTGATAGCGCCAGAAGGGTATCCTACCGGCGCATACTGCAGAGGAGACTTAGCTGCGGCTGAGAATACCGCGACGATACAGATTACGTTTAATGCGTGTGAGTCCTGGTTTTGGCTTACGCGGCTCATCCAGGCTGGCTAGCACGATTTCCAGTACGCGTTCGGCAACATCACGATGGCGTTGCGCGACTGCCAACACCGGACATTGTAGGAAATCGAGTAGTTCATGATCGCCAAAGGTAGCAATGGCTAAATCTGACGGTAATTGCCCATCGCGGCGTAGTGTCACGTCCATCACCCCCTGCAACAGGGCAAACGAAGTGGTAAACAGCGCCTGAGGCATAGGGTGCGTTTCCAGCCATTTATCAAACAACTGTGCGGCGGCCTCCCGCTCATAGCTGTTAGCGTACAGGAAATTCACTTCTCGCGGGTCATCCTTCCAGGCGGTACGAAAACCCTGCTCACGTAGGAAACTCACGGATAATTCAGGGAGAGCCCCCAGATAGAGCACGTTTTCAGCCGGAAATTTACGTAATTCCTCAGCCAGCATTTCTGCATCATCCTGATCAGCCCCCACAACACTGGTGAAATGCTCACGATCCAGTGCACGGTCTAACGCCACGATAGGGAATGAGCTATTTGCCCAGCGCTGGTAGAACGGGTGCTCAGGAGGCAAAGACGTTGACACAATGATGGCATCAACCTGGCGTTGTAAAAGATGCTCAATACAGCGCATTTCGTTATCCGGCTGATCTTCAGAGCAGGCTATCAGCAGTTGATACCCACGCTGTCGTGCCTGGCGCTCCAGGTAGTTTGCAATCCGGGTATAACTTGTGTTCTCCAGGTCAGGGATCACCAACCCGATAGAACGTGTGCGTCCAGCACGCAGCCCGGCTGCCACAGCATTTGGGTGGTAATTATGCTCGCGCACCACTGCCATGACTTTTTCAACCGTCTTGTCGCTTACGCGATATTGCTTTGCTTTGCCGTTAATAACGTAGCTTGCAGTCGTTCGCGAAACGCCGGCCAGCCGAGCGATTTCATCCAGTTTCACAATTGCCCCTTGCGTAAAATGTACAAACCATAACCTTTGAGATGGCATGGGTTAAATTTATTAACATCTAAGCGCAGAATAATGACTGCGGCAACCGCTTTTGTCTCTGGTTACTGCTGATTTCGCAAAAAAAAGCCCAACCGCTACTGTCAGGCTTGCGAATTAAGAACATGGTCATGATTAGCGCATAATTTTATCGCCGCGAGAGAGACCCACAACACCTGAGCGAGCAACCTCGACGATCTTTGCGACTTCACGTAATGTCGCCAGGAACGCATCCAGTTTATCGCTGGTGCCAGCCAGTTGTACGGTGTAAATAGACGGCGTGACGTCAATGATTTGCCCACGGAAAATTTCCGTGTTGCGCTTCACCTCTTCCCTGCCGTATCCGCTGGCCTGAATTTTCACCAACATGATTTCTCGTTCAACATGGGCGCCCTGTCCCAGTTCACTCACACGCAGGACATCCACTAGTTTGTGCAGTTGCTTTTCAATTTGCTCGAGGACTTTTTCATCCCCTACAGTCTGGATCGTCATCCGCGATAAGGTCGGATCGTCCGTGGGCGCGACTGTCAGGCTTTCGATGTTGTAACCGCGCTGGGCGAAGAGACCTATCACACGCGACAATGCACCCGACTCGTTTTCCAGCAATACCGATAATATCCGGCGCATAATCAGGTCCTCTCCGTTTTGCTTAACCACATTTCATCCATACCGCCCCCACGAATCTGCATTGGATAAACATGCTCACTGCCATCAACGGTAACATCGACAAACACCAAACGATGGTTGCGCACATGCTCCAACGCTTCAACCAGTTTGCTCTCCAGTTCGTTTGGATGGTTTATCTGGATACCAATATGCCCATAGGCTTCAGCAAGGCGGACGAAATCAGGCAGCGACTGCATATAAGACTGCGAGTGCCTTCCGGAGTAGATCATGTCCTGCCACTGTTTGACCATACCGAGGTAGCGGTTGTTAAGATTGAGTACCAACACTGGCAGTTCATACTGCAGCGCTGTCGACAACTCCTGGATATTCATCTGAATGCTGCCATCGCCGGTCACACACACTACCGTTTCATCAGGTAGCGCCATCTTGACACCTAACGCTGCGGGTAAACCAAATCCCATCGTGCCAAGACCACCGGAGTTAATCCAACGGCGTGGTTTATCAAACGGGTAGTAAAGTGCGGCAAACATCTGATGCTGCCCAACGTCCGAGGTCACATACGCATCCCCTTTCGTTAACTGCCAGATAGTTTCAATCACAGCCTGCGGCTTAATACTTTCACTTTGGGTGTCATATTTCAGGCACTGACGGGCGCGCCATTGCTCAATCTGTTGCCACCAGTCACGGTTATCATCCAGTGGTTGCTGCGACTTCTCCTGCGCCAGCAGCTCCAGCATCTGATCGAGCACCAACCGGGCATCACCAACAATAGGAATATCCGCCGTCACTGTTTTCGAAATTGAAGTAGGGTCGATGTCGATATGCAACACGGTCGCATGCGGGCAATATTTTGCCAGGTTATTGGTCGTGCGATCGTCAAAACGAACACCGATGGCAAAAATGACATCAGAATGATGCATGGTCATATTTGCTTCATAAGTGCCGTGCATTCCCAACATGCCCAACGCCTGACGATGCGTTGCCGGAAACACGCCTAACCCCATCAACGAAGACACAACGGGCAGGTTAAGTGCTTCTGCAATCTGCCCCAGTTGCTCGTGACAGGCCGCATTCACTGCACCGCCACCAACATACACCACCGGTTTTTTGGCTGCTATCAGCGTTTGCAGTGCGCGTTTTATCTGCCCTTTATGCCCGGTGGTTGTAGGATTATACGAACGCATACTTACCGATTCCGGCCAGCTATAAGGTAGTTTCTTCGCAGGATTCAGAATATCCTTCGGTAAATCCACCACCACTGGACCTGGACGGCCGCTTGCCGCCAGCCAGAAGGCTTTTTTCAATACCTGCGGGATGTCCTCTGTTTGCTTTACGAGGAAGCTGTGCTTCACCACCGGGCGGGATATGCCGACCATATCGCACTCCTGAAAGGCATCATAGCCAATCAGAGAGGTTGCAACCTGCCCGGAGAGGATCACGAGTGGTATGGAGTCCATATAAGCCGTTGCAATTCCTGTAATCGCATTGGTAGCTCCTGGTCCCGAAGTGACCAGTACGACGCCCACTTCTCCCGTGGCTCGCGCCAGGCCATCGGCCATATGTACTGCAGCTTGTTCATGGCGGACCAGCACATGATCAATTCCACCGACCGTATGTAGTGCATCATAGATATCAAGGACTGCCCCCCCGGGATAACCGAATACCTGCTTCACACCCTGGTCGATGAGCGATCGGACGACCATCTCGGCTCCAGACAACATCTCCATGGCTTGCCTCCACTCTTATAATGAATAACGGTTTAACAACACATTAACCGCTGACGATGACGCATGGCAATTCGCACCGACGTGGTGGCATTACAGCGAATAAGAATAAAACGGAGGAAAGAGTCGAATAAACGGAGAATTAAACCAGTAGAATTAAGTGGAATGATAAATAATCGCTTAAAAATGGGAACTTACAGCGATTACTCTATTTTTTTACATTTCAGAACAAATGTAAAAAGAGGAATTCAGCATAAAATTTCAAATAAAAAGAAAAAAGCAGAATAAACCAGATATGACATCGAATTTATTCTGCTATACCCAATGGATTTCGAGTCGCATTGAGGCGGCAAGCCCGTGACACGTTCGTCTGAAACGAATATAAACAGCCAAAGACTGCATCTGGGGAGGGACAGAGATGCCTCCTCATTCCCCCAGCAGCATAGATAACAATGTGGCTGGGGAGACAAAGCTGCTTGAAAAACAAAGGATATAAATGCTACTTCTTGCAGACGGAAACTAACAATTCTTCCATCCATTTATGTCCTTTATCCCGACCTGCTGCTTCATGCCAGGAAAGATAACATGTGCGACTGTTCAATTTTAATGGTAAAGGCAATACCTGCAGGTCTAAAGACTCTGAAAACTCTTCTGCTAACCAGCGCGGTGCAATGGAGACCAATTGGGTTTGAGAAACAATATTCAATACACTTATTAATGCCATTCCCTGATAAGCAACGCAGGATTGTTTATCCGGTGTGTCGTACCATGGTTGGCTAAATGAAGCAAAGCGGTCAAGAGAAACCACAGCATGTTGCTCATTATAGACATCACTTTCCAATAATGGACCACTTATGCGTGGATGTTTTTTGCTCGCTACCAGCACCATTTCGTCATTGAACAACGGTATGCTTGTGAATTCAACCCGGCGGAATTCTTCATAACTAATAACAAACTCTGTTTCCTGATAGCGCAATTGGTGTTCTGTATTTTGATTAAGTGAAGATTTAAATACGACATTAATATTAGGCGCTACATCCTCAACTCGATTATAAATCAAGGATGTCAGAATATTATCCAATGGGCTACATACGCAGAGGTTGAAAACACGCTCGCTGATGGCAGGTTCAAACCCCGATCCTGGCAATTCATTCTGCACCAATTGTAACGCCTGACGAACTGAACCAAATAGCTGGAAAGCCCTTGCTGTCGGCTGAATCCCTCGCCCATAACGAACAAAGAGCTCATCATTAAACATGACCTTCAGACGCGCAACTGCATTACTGACCGCAGGTTGTGACATCCCCAGAGAATGTGCAGCACGTGTAATGTTCTGTTCTTGCATAACCGCATCAAAGACGGTTAATAAATTAAGATCAACCATGCGAAGCTGCGGTTTCCCAATATCTATAAGATTGGATTTATCTATTATTTTTACTTCTGGCATAATTAACTCCACTGTCACTCTAAACTCCCTTTTCCCCAGACGGAGTGAATAATCTCCGATAATATGATTTACCATACATATAGAATGAGAAAAAGAGAAAACATTAAAATTAGGAAAACATAAAGGCACTAACCTAAATGAACATAAAAACAATGCGAGCGCAGTGTGGCAGATGTCACTGCACGATGATTCATATGTTTTAATTTCATAAACAATATAACCATAAGCATGACGAATGTACAATCATACACACAGTGAATACGTAATTAAGATTTAATTAAATATTTATATTTTTAATAAATTAATGATTAACATTAATTTATCAATTATTTGTTACCACCTTTGCCACACCCATTCAGAGTTACTATAAAAATAGATAAATCATAAAGATAAAAAATCCTTTACCGACACACCTCTTCATCTGCTCCATTACAACAATTGAAAATAATTATGCTTAAACATTTCAAATAATGAAAAGTATGTACGCCGCATACTGATTTATTTTATACAAACATAAAAATTCAGCACAATTCGCTCAAACATGGAGAGGTATTTCTCTCTGAACGGAGGGATTTGCAGTGAGCAGGGTTGACATCAGACTTCATATCCAGTACCACTAAAAGCATATCGCATTCGCCTGGAGCCTGATTGATGACTTACATTGCTCGTTTTAACGGTCTACTACTACTAAACGCATCTTCGTTGCGCGGTAGACTGGTGAACGACATTCAGCATTAAGTCAGCTCCAGTTAAGACAAAAAACCCGCGCCGTTGCGCGGGTTTTTTTATGCTCGAAGCAAGGCGCCCTAAACACCAAGGACCTAAACCATGAGCCAGCAAGTCATTATTTTCGATACCACCTTACGCGATGGTGAACAGGCGTTACAGGCAAGCCTGAGTGTAAAAGAAAAACTGCAGATTGCTCTGGCTCTCGAGCGTATGGGCGTTGACGTGATGGAAGTGGGTTTCCCTGTTTCGTCGCCGGGTGACTTTGAATCAGTACAAACCATCGCCCGTCAGGTTAAAAACAGCCGCGTTTGTGCATTAGCCCGCTGTGTAGAAAAAGATATCGACGTCGCGGCTGAATCCCTGAAAGTGGCAGAGGCTTTCCGTATTCATACGTTTATTGCCACCTCACCGATGCATATTGCGACCAAGCTGCGCAGTACGCTGGATGAAGTTATTGAGCGGGCTATCTATATGGTTAAACGCGCTCGTAATTACACGGATGACGTTGAATTCTCGTGCGAAGACGCTGGCCGAACCCCTATTGCTGATCTGGCTCGCGTGGTGGAAGCGGCTATTAATGCGGGAGCCAGAACCATCAATATCCCCGATACCGTCGGTTACACCATGCCTTTCGAATTTGGGGCAATTATTTCCGGTCTGTATGAACGCGTACCGAATATCGACAAAGCGATCATATCTGTACACACCCATGACGATTTAGGTCTGGGTGTCGGTAATGCGCTGGCGGCAGTGCATGCGGGGGCTCGTCAGGTAGAAGGGGCAATGAACGGTATCGGTGAACGTGCTGGTAACTGCTCGCTGGAAGAAGTCATCATGGCGATCAAAGTCCGCAAAGATATCCTGAATGTGCAGACCCGCATCAATCACCAGGAGATCTGGCGTACCAGTCAGATGGTCAGCCAAATCTGTAATATGCCGATTCCGGCAAACAAAGCGATTGTTGGCAGTGGCGCTTTTGCCCACTCCTCAGGCATTCATCAGGACGGCGTGCTGAAAAACCGTGAAAACTACGAAATCATGACCCCGGAATCCATCGGTTTGAATCAGGTGCAGTTGAACCTGACTTCCCGTTCCGGACGTGCCGCCGTAAAACACCGTATGGATGAGATGGGTTACAAAGAGAGTGAATACAGTCTGGATAATCTGTACGACGCATTCCTGAAACTGGCGGATAAAAAAGGTCAGGTATTCGATTACGACCTGGAAGCCCTGGCCTTCATTAACAAACAGCAGGAAGAACCAGAACATTTCCGTCTGGATTATTTCAGCGTGCAGTCAGGTTCTAATGATATCGCTACCGCCTCCGTCAAGCTGGTCTGTGGCGAAGAAGTCAAAGCCGAAGCAGCCAACGGCAACGGGCCGGTCGATGCCATTTATCAAGCCATCAACCGTATTACCGATTACAACGTTGAACTGGTGAAATACAGCCTGACCGCGAAAGGCCACGGTAAAGATGCGCTGGGTCAGGTAGATATTGTCGCTAACTATAACGGGCGCCGCTTCCATGGCGTCGGTCTGGCAACAGATATCGTCGAATCTTCCGCAAAAGCGATGGTACATGTGCTGAACAATATCTGGCGCGCCGAAGAAGTCGAAAAAGAATTGCAACGCAAAGCTCAGAACAACGAGAACAATAAGGAAACCGTGTGATGTCGAAGAATTATCATATTGCTGTTTTACCGGGTGACGGTATTGGCCCGGAAGTGATGGCGCAAGCCCTGAAGGTACTGGAAGCAATTCGGACGCGTTTTAATATGCGCATTACCACCAGCCACTATGACGTAGGCGGAGCCGCCATCGATAACCACGGTCAGCCGCTGCCACCCGCTACGGTTGAAGGTTGTGAGCAAGCCGATGCCATTCTGTTTGGCTCCGTTGGTGGCCCGAAATGGGAAAACCTGCCGCCAAACCAGCAGCCTGAACGCGGTGCTTTACTGCCATTACGTAAACACTTCAAATTATTCAGCAATCTGCGTCCGGCTAAGCTGTATCAGGGACTCGAAGCATTTTGCCCGCTGCGCGCCGACATCGCCGCCAACGGTTTCGACATCCTGTGCGTACGCGAACTGACCGGAGGCATCTACTTCGGTCAGCCAAAAGGTCGTGAAGGCAGCGGCCAACATGAGAAAGCCTTTGATACCGAGGTGTATCACCGTTTTGAGATTGAACGCATTGCGCGCATCGCCTTTGAGTCTGCACGCCAGCGCCGTCGTAAAGTGACGTCGATTGATAAAGCTAACGTGCTGCAAACCTCTATTTTGTGGCGCGAAATCGTCAATGAAATCGCTAATGAATACCCGGACGTTGAACTGGCTCATATGTACATCGATAACGCCACGATGCAGTTAATCAAAGACCCATCCCAGTTCGACGTGCTGTTGTGCTCAAACCTGTTTGGCGACATTCTGTCTGATGAGTGCGCCATGATCACCGGCTCAATGGGCATGCTGCCCTCTGCCAGCCTCAATGAGCTGGGCTTTGGCCTGTACGAACCCGCTGGCGGCTCCGCTCCGGATATTGCCGGGAAAAATATCGCTAACCCAATTGCCCAGATCCTGTCTCTGGCGCTGCTGTTACGCTACAGCCTGGATGCCAATGATGCAGCCTCCGCTATTGAGAGCGCCATCAACCGCGCATTAGAAGAAGGCATTCGTACGGGCGACTTAGCCCGTGGCGCAGCCGCAGTCAGTACCGATGAAATGGGCGATATCATCGCTCGTTACATCGCAGAAGGGGTGTAATCATGGCCAGAACGTTATACGAAAAATTGTTTGATGCGCACGTGGTGTATGAGGCGCAAAACGAAACTCCGCTGTTATATATCGACAGACATCTGGTGCATGAAGTGACCTCTCCACAGGCATTTGACGGTCTGCGTGCGCACAATCGTCCGGTTCGCCAACCAGGAAAAACCTTCGCGACCATGGATCATAATGTCTCAACGCAAACCAAAGACATTAACGCTTCCGGCGAAATGGCGCGTATTCAGATGCAGGAACTGATCAAAAACTGCAATGAATTCGGCGTCGAGTTGTACGACCTGAACCATCCGTATCAGGGCATCGTCCACGTCATGGGACCGGAGCAAGGCGTGACTTTGCCGGGCATGACCATCGTCTGCGGTGACTCCCACACTGCCACTCATGGTGCGTTTGGCGCGCTGGCGTTTGGTATCGGGACTTCCGAAGTCGAACACGTGCTGGCTACGCAAACCTTGAAACAGGGCCGGGCAAAAACCATGAAGATTGAGGTTAACGGCACTGCTGCTCCGGGTATCACGGCTAAAGATATCGTGCTGGCGATCATTGGTAAAACCGGCAGCGCAGGCGGTACCGGCCATGTGGTTGAGTTTTGTGGCGATGCCATCCGTGCGCTGAGCATGGAAGGCCGTATGACTCTGTGCAATATGGCGATTGAGATGGGTGCTAAAGCGGGTCTGGTCGCGCCGGATGAAACCACGTTTAACTATGTGCAGGGTCGTTTGCATGCGCCGAAAGGCCAGGACTTTGCCAACGCAGTTGAGTACTGGAAAACGTTGAAAACCGACGACGGTGCGACCTTTGATACTATCGTAACTCTGCAGGCCGAAGAGATTGCACCACAGGTAACCTGGGGAACGAATCCAGGCCAGGTGATTTCCGTGAACGATAATATTCCCGACCCAGCATCGTTTACCGACCCAGTTGAGCGCGCTTCGGCAGAAAAAGCGCTGGCTTATATGGGGCTGAAGCCGGGGATCCCGCTGACCGATGTGGCGATCGACAAGGTGTTTATCGGCTCCTGCACTAACTCACGTATAGAAGATTTACGTGCAGCTGCGGAAATCGCTAAAGGGCGTAAAGTCGCGCCAGGGGTACAGGCGCTGGTGGTACCTGGTTCCGGCCCGGTAAAAGCACAGGCAGAAGCGGAAGGGCTGGATAAAATATTCATTGAAGCCGGTTTTGAATGGCGCTTGCCGGGTTGCTCAATGTGTCTGGCAATGAATAATGACCGCCTGAATCCCGGAGAACGTTGCGCTTCCACCAGCAACCGTAATTTTGAAGGTCGTCAGGGCCGCGGTGGACGTACGCACTTAGTCAGCCCGGCAATGGCCGCCGCTGCCGCCGTTACCGGCCATTTTGCCGATATTCGCAGCATCAAATAAGGAAACCACCATGGCAGAGAAATTTACCCAGCATACCGGCCTGGTTGTCCCACTGGATGCCGCCAACGTCGATACTGATGCAATTATTCCTAAACAGTTTCTGCAGAAGGTAACGCGTACCGGTTTCGGCGCACACCTGTTTAATGACTGGCGTTTCCTGGATGAAAAGGGCCAACAACCCAACCCAGAGTTCGTCCTGAACTTCCCGGAATATAAAGGTGCCTCAATTCTGCTGGCGCGGGAAAACTTTGGCTGCGGCTCATCGCGTGAACACGCACCGTGGGCGTTGACTGATTACGGCTTCAAAGTGGTGATTGCACCAAGCTTCGCTGACATCTTTTACGGCAACAGCTTCAACAATCAGCTTCTGCCAGTGAAGTTAAGCGATGTAGAAGTTGATGAGCTGTTCAAACTGGTGCAGGCGCATCCGGGGATCCGCTTTGAAGTGGACCTTGAAGCGCAGGTAGTGAAAGCGGGCGATAAGTCATACAGCTTCAAAATTGATGATTTCCGCCGCCACTGCATGCTCAATGGCCTGGACAGCATCGGCCTGACGTTGCAGCATGAAGACGCCATCTCCGCTTACGAAAATAAGCAACCGGCGTTTATGCGCTGATACTCAACATGCCGGATAGCGACACAAAAGTGTCTTATCCGGCACGCTGATTACACATCTTTTACCCGTCCGGTCATCACCAGCGTAATCAGAGAAATCCCCGCAATCACCCAGTAGACGGCAAAATGCCCGTAGCTTTGCGCCACCGCCCCCTGAATAACCCCCGCCAGAATCACGCCCGTTGAAATACTGTTGGTAAACAACGTCGTCGCCGAACCAGCACGCCCAGGCATCAGATCCTGAAACCACAGCATACCGATCCCCGCAACGATACCGATAAATACCGCATTAAACAGCTGCAGGATAAGTAACGCCGTGTGGCTATGAAAGAAAATAAGGCCGAGATAAAACAACACGCCAGCCGCTACGGCAGTCATCATCATCCGCCGTTTGCCGAAGCGCTTCACGTAATAGCCCGCCAGAATCATCGCCGGAATTTCCAGTCCCGCCGCAGTCCCCATCAGGATCCCGGCAAGCTTGTCAGGCAGACCAAGCTCAAGGCTGATCCACAGCGGCATATCGATGATGTACATGGTGTTACAGGTCCACATCAGCGTAGAGGCGATAAACAACATGCGCACATTTTTATCCTGCCAGCCGCCAGCCTGTTCAAGCGTGACATCAACAGGCTGTGCTACCCGAGCCACGGATGGTAGTATCAGCGCGATCAGCACCAGGCTAATCGCGAAAATGCCTGCGGCAATAGAGAACATCGCCGTAAAACCGTAATTCAGCGCCAGCATAAAGGCCAGCGGCGGTCCAATCACCCACGCCAGCGAAAGCTGGGCACGCATAACCGAACTAAACATCACCACTTCGCGTGCCGAGTTATCAGCATACTCTCGTGCAAGCGCAAACAGCTGTGGCATAGCCGTATTCGCCAGTGAGGCCAGCAGTACTCCGCAGGTTATCAGCGTTAAATAATGGCGATTAAAGGCAAACAACAGCGCGTTACCAATGGCCATCAGGCAGCAGAACATAATCAGTTTACGCCGATCGCCCTGGCTATCTGATCGTTTTGCCAGACCAAGACTAACCGCAATCCCGGCAATCGCATTGACGGTGTAAAACAGACCGACCCAAAATGGCTGCGCCCCAACCTCACGACTCAGAAACAGGCTCAGCGTGGGTGCCTGTAATGCACCCGCCACGCCCATCATGAATGCAACCAGCATAAATGCGGCATAAACGCCGTTAAGGCGCCGTCCCATCGTCATAATCCAGAGCATTACCTTTCCTTTTGAGCAGCGGAAACGAAAAAAAGCCAGCAGGTAATATCTGCTGGCGGGTGAATCGAGGCGGTAGCCTGCACCAATACTCAGTCACACATGATGTCTGCAATTCGGCATTCAGAGGTCAGTTTGTCAGCTCCCACTGCATCAGTTCTTCGAGCATCTTTAAGCGCTGCGGTGCGCTCAGGCAAGCCAACCAGGACAAGCGTTCTGTCGCGGTAAAGTATTTCAACCAGAACTGACGCATAGATGACCCCTTTGTCGTCTCATCGCTTCATCGGAATCTATTATTGACTTAATATAGGGATAATAAAATTGCTGAGTTTTCCGCAGGAGTTCCCCTTTTATGTCTTCTGGTCGTTTGCAACAACAGTTCATCCGTCTGTGGCAATGCTGTGACGGCAAAACGCAAGATACTACGCTGAACGAACTGGCGGAGCTTCTTAGCTGTTCCCGACGCCACATGCGTACCCTGCTTAACACCATGCAGGAACGCGGCTGGCTAACATGGGAAGCAGAAGTCGGACGCGGCAAACGATCGCGCCTGACGTTTCTCTATACCGGGCTTGCGCTCCAGCAGCAGCGTGCAGAAGACCTGCTGGAGCAGGATCGTATTGATCAACTGGTGCAACTGGTCGGGGATAAAACAGCCGTACGGCAAATGCTGGTTTCCCATTTGGGTCGCAGCTTTCGTCAGGGCCGACACATCATGCGTGTCCTCTACTATCGCCCTATGCACAACTTGCTCCCCGGTACAGCGTTACGCCGTTCTGAAACCCACATTGCCCGGCAAATCTTCAGCGCCTTAATTCGGGTAAATGAGGAAAATGGGGAACTGGAAGCCGATATAGCACATCACTGGCAACAAATTTCCCCGCTGCACTGGCGCTTCTTCCTGCGCCCTGGGGTCCATTTTCATCATGGTCGCGAGCTGGAAATGGAAGATGTGATTTCCTCACTCACGCGTATTAACAATCTGCCGCTGTACTCGCACATCACGCAAATTGTTTCCCCCACGGCCTGGACGCTGGATATCCACCTTTCGCAAGCGGATCGCTGGCTTCCCTGGTTATTGGGACAAGTGCCCGCAATGATCCTGCCGCGTGAATGGGAAACGCTCAATAATTTCTCCAGCCACCCCATTGGTACCGGCCCCTATGCGGTAATGCGCAACACGCATAGCCAGCTAAAAATTCACGCATTTGATGATTACTTTGGCTACCGGGCGTTGATCGATGAAGTTAACGTTTGGGTCTTACCGGACATCGGTGAAGAACCTGGCGGCGGTCTGATGCTGAAAGGCCCAACCGAAGATGAAAAAGCGATCGAAAGCCGCCTGGAAGAAGGCTGCTACTACATGCTGTTTGATTCACGTTCCCATCGAGGGGCAAATCAGGACGTTCGCGAATGGGTAAGCCGCATTCTCTCACCGACGAATTTAATTTTTCAGGCTGATGAACAGTATCAACGACACTGGTTCCCCGCCTACGGATTACTCCCCCGCTGGCATCACGCGAGACCAGGACTCGGTGAAAAACCGGCAGGGCTGGAAACGCTGACGCTTACTTACTACCGCGATCATATCGAGCATCGGGTTATCGCGCAGATCATGAAAACATTACTGGCGGAACATCAGGTACAGCTGAATATTGAGGAGATCGACTACGATCAATGGCATGCAGGCGAGACCGTCAGCGATATCTGGCTCAACAGTGCCAACTTTACCTTGCCACTGGACTTCTCACTGTTCGCCCATTTATGCGAAGTCCCGCTGCTGCAAAACTGTATTTCTCTGGACTGGGAAAGCGACGCCGCCCGCTGGCGAACCGGCGAAATGAGTCTGGCAGCGTGGTGCCAGCAACTGCTTGCCAGTAAAGCTATTGTGCCGCTGATCCATCACTGGCTGATCATTCAGGGACAGCGGAGTATGCGCGGGTTACGTATGAATACCCTCGGCTGGTTTGATTTTAAATCTGCATGGTTCGCACCACCGGATCCTTAAGGCTTTTGATTTATTCACGTAATCATTACAATGTGCCGTTCTCAACGGGGTGCTGCGCCGAGTGCGCGGGCTGAGAAAATACCCGTCGAACCTGATCCGGATAACGCCGGCGAAGGGATTTGAGGCTACAGCTCAAGTCCTTTGCCACTCTTTTAATGAGGTGCAAAGTGTTAAAAAAATGTCTTCCCCTGCTGCTACTGTGCGCAGCGCCTGCCTTCGCCAAACCTGTTTTGACTGTCTATACCTACGACTCGTTCGCCGCTGACTGGGGCCCCGGTCCAACCATCAAAAAAGCCTTTGAAGCTGACTGCAACTGTGAGCTAAAACTGGTGGCGCTGGAAGATGGTGTATCACTGCTGAACCGCCTGCGTATGGAAGGAAAAAACAGTAAAGCCGACGTAGTTCTTGGTCTGGACAACAACCTGCTTGAAGCCGCAATGCAAACCAAACTGTTTGCCAAAAGCGACGTGGCGAACGATACCGTCGCAGTCCCTGGCGGCTGGAAAAACGACACGTTTGTACCGTTTGATTACGGCTATTTCGCCTTCGTTTATGACAAAAACAAGCTGAAAAACCCGCCGAAAAGCCTGAAGGAACTGGTCGAGAGCGACCAAAAATGGCGTGTAATCTACCAGGATCCACGCACCAGCACGCCGGGTCTGGGATTGCTGCTGTGGATGCAAAAAGTCTATGGCGATAAAACGCCAGAAGCCTGGCAGAAACTGGCAGCAAAAACCGTCACCGTCACCAAAGGCTGGAGTGAAGCCTACGGCCTGTTTCTGAAAGGTGAAAGTGATCTGGTACTAAGCTATACAACTTCTCCTGCGTATCACATCATCGAAGAGAAGAAAGACAACTACGCCGCCGCGAATTTTAGCGAAGGTCACTATCTGCAGGTTGAAGTTGCTGCCCGCACCGCTGCCAGCAAGCAGCCGGAACTTGCAGAAAAATTCCTTAAATTTATGGTCTCTCCGGCATTCCAGAACGCCATTCCGACGGGCAACTGGATGTATCCGGTTACCCAGGTCGCCCTGCCGCCAGGATTTGAGCAACTGGAAAAACCATCTACCGCACTGGAATTTACTCCGCAGCAGGTAGCAACCCAACGTCAGGCATGGATTAGCGAATGGCAACGCGCCGTCAGCCGTTAATACCCGGCTGGCTGATACCAGGGCTTTCAGCCGCCACGCTGATGGTGGCTGTCGCTCTGGCAGCATTTCTGGCGCTGTGGTTTAACGCGCCACAAGGAGACTGGTTCTCGCTGTTGCAGGACAGCTACCTGTGGCATGTGGTGCGCTTTTCCTTCTGGCAGGCGTTTTTATCCGCAGCGCTGTCCGTCATCCCGGCGATTTTCCTCGCCAGAGCACTCTATCGCCGCCGTTTTCCCGGACGTCTGGCGTTGCTGCGCCTGTGCGCGATGACGCTTATCCTGCCTGTGCTGGTCGCCGTCTTTGGTATCCTCAGCGTATATGGTCGCCAGGGCTGGCTGGCCTCAATCTGGCAAACATTCGGACTGGAATGGACGTTTTCCCCGTACGGCCTGCAGGGCATTCTGCTGGCCCACGTCTTTTTCAATCTCCCAATGGCCAGCCGCTTACTGCTGCAATCACTGGAGAATATTCCCGGTGAACAGCGTCAGCTCGCAGCGCAGTTAGGTATGCGCGGCTGGCATTTCTTCCGCTTTGTTGAATGGCCATGGCTGCGTCGTCAGATCCTCCCCGTCGCTGCACTCATCTTTATGCTGTGTTTCGCCAGCTTCGCTACCGTCTTGTCGCTCGGTGGTGGGCCACAAGCAACCACCATTGAGCTGGCTATCTATCAGGCGCTGAGCTTTGATTACGATCCTGCCCGAGCCGCCATGCTGGCGCTGATCCAGATGATTTGTTGTTTAGCCCTTGTGCTGCTTAGCCAACGTCTGAGCCGGGCGATCGCCCCCGGTACCACGCTGGTCCAGGGGTGGCGCGATCCCGACGATCGCCTGCACAGCCGCCTAGCTGACGCAATCCTGATTATTCTGGCCCTGCTGCTGTTGCTGCCGCCGCTGCTGGCGGTGATGGTCGATGGTTTAAATCGCCATGTACTGGATGTGCTTATGCAGCCAGTACTGTGGCAAGCGCTGTGGACCTCACTGCGCATCGCGCTGGCAGCAGGCATGTTGTGCGTTATTCTCACCATGATGCTGCTATGGAGCAGCCGCGAACTGCGTGCCCGACAGCAGGTACTGGCAGGCCAGACGCTGGAACTTAGCGGCATGATGATACTCGCCATGCCGGGCATTGTGCTGGCTACCGGCTTCTTCCTGTTGCTTAACGACACTATCGGGCTACCGGACTCTGCGGATGGCATTGTCATTTTCACCAATGCGCTGATGGCGATCCCTTACGCGTTAAAAGTGCTGGAAAATCCAATGCGTGATGTAACCACACGCTACAGTAGGTTGTGTCAATCTTTGGGTATTGAAGGGTGGTCACGGCTGAAAGTGGTTGAACTGCGCGCCCTGAAACGTCCGCTGGCGCAGGCAATGGCCTTTGCCTGCGTGCTCTCTATTGGCGATTTTGGCGTGGTGGCGTTGTTTGGTAATGATGATTTCCGCACGTTGCCATTTTACCTGTATCAGCAAATTGGTTCTTATCGCAGCCAGGATGGTGCGGTAACGGCATTATTGTTGCTTATCCTGTGCTTTACGCTGTTTACCGTTATTGAGAAATTACCGGGTCGAAATGTTAAAACTGATTGATATCACATGGCTGTACCACCATTTGCCGATGCGCTTTACGTTGTCAGTTGCGCGGGGTGAGCAGGTCGCGGTACTTGGGCCAAGCGGTGCCGGGAAAAGTACCCTATTGAATCTGATCGCCGGATTTCTGACACCGGCCAGCGGTACCATGTTGATTGAAGGTGAAGATCACACCGCCACGCCGCCCTCTCGTCGTCCTGTTTCCATGCTGTTTCAGGAAAACAACCTGTTCAGTCACCTGAGCGTACAGCAAAACATTGGCCTGGGCCTTAATCCGGGATTAAAACTGAACGCGTTTCAGCAGGAGAAAATGCACCATATCGCCAAACAAATGGGGATCGAAAACCTGCTGGAGAGACTTCCCGGCGAGCTTTCCGGCGGACAGAGGCAACGCGTCGCTCTGGCACGCTGTCTGGTTCGCGAACAGCCCGTGTTACTGCTCGACGAACCGTTTTCCGCGCTCGACCCCGCTCTGCGTCAGGAGATGCTAACGCTGGTAGCCGATGTTTGTCGTGAGAAGCAATTGACTCTGCTGATGGTGTCACACAGCGTAGAAGACGCCGCGCGTATTGCGCCGCGTTCAATTGTGGTCGCCGACGGACGTATAGCGTGGCAAGGCAAAACGGATGAGTTATTAAGCGGTCATGCCAGTGTCTCAGCATTGCTCGGAATTGAGCGTCAGTAGCCAACCACTTTGCGCAGAATATCAATATAAACAGGCATCAATGGATGGCGCACCAGGGCAACCAGCGCAACAACGCCGATACCGAGAATAAGTGGTGCCAGCCAGAGCAGACGGCCTCGTGGCAAATACGGCGTTAAACGATCAACCGCGGCTTTGCCACTGCGCCACAGTCGCCAGCACAGCCAGCCTCCAACCCACAGCAGCAGCGCCGTCGCCAGCAACAACCATTTGAAATCCCCGCTCTGTATCTCAGAAGGAATATCAATCGCCGCGCCAGCCAGAATACCCGGCAAAAAATAGAAAGGGGGCCACAGTATGCAACCAATGATATTGGGCACGATAAATTTTGTGACCGGCAGATCCAGCATACCCGCCACCATCGGCACCAGCGGGCGCGTCGGCCCTACAAAACGGCCTACCAGAATGGTGAACATGCTGTGCTGATGGAGCGCATGTTCAGTTTTATCCAGTAATGCCTTGTTCTTTTTCATAAAAGACCAGCGATGAAGCGGCTTTTTAAAGCGCCATCCCAGCCAGAAAGAGATCCAGTCACCCAACAAACAACCAACGATGCCCGCAAGCCAGGCGTGCCAGAAGTTCAGTTCACCACTGCCAATCAGTGCGCCCAGCCCCGCCATCATTACGGTACCGGGTAAAATCAGGCCCACCAACGCCAGTGACTCCAGAAAAGCCACCAGTAGTACGGCTATCAAAGAGTACACGGCGGACTGGAGGATAAAGTGTTCCAGCAATGCTTGCATAATGTGTCCGTCAGATTTACGAAGCAGGGATTCTGATAACCCTTCCCAACTTCGTCAAGCCATCATTTGTCTGAATAGTTTGCGAGATATGACAACTTTCAGGACACATCATTCACTTTTTATTCACACCCTGCACGAAATTCGCTTGGGCTGGCACCGGTACATTTCTTGAAAACACGCGAGAAATAGAGCTGATCGTCAAATCCAACATTACGCCCGACCGTAGCGATAGGCATGCGCGTGGTACTCAACAGGAGTTTAGCCTGGCTAATACGCTGATCCTCACGCCAGCTCAATACGCTAATACCCAACTGCTGGCGGAACAGGTGCGATAAACGCGATGGCGACAGGCAGACATGTTGTGCGACGCTGGCAATATCAAAATTGCTGTCTGCAAGGTGATCGCTGATGTACTGGCAGGCATCACGTACGCGGTTATCCATCGGCGGGTGCAGCGATTCATTAATTGCTTCCATACGTCTGAGCAGCAGTTGCTCCAGCAGATTAATCGCCAGCAGTTCCGAGTATCGCCCTTCCCCCTGTCCGGCACTGATGATCTGACCAAACAGTTCGTTAAAATGCGGCTGATGCGCTTCGTCCGGACGAAAAAAACCAGTCTGAGCAAAAATCGTCGGCCAGGTCAGCCACTCCTGCCAGTATGCGCGTGGTCGAAAATAGACCCACTGGTGATACCATTCGCTGGCATCGGGGTGGCGTCCGTAGTGGTGAATTTCACCCGGTGGGAACAATAAAATATCACCTGGCCGGCAGACAAACTGCTTGCCCTGATTATTGATAACCCCTTCCCCACGGATGGTAAGGTTCAGGATATAGCCCTTCATGCCTAACGGCCTGTCGATAAAAAAATCCAGGTATCCGTTTGCTTCAATGGGGGTTAATCCCGCCACCAGATGTGCGTTAAACGAATAACCCGGCAGCAAGGGATCGTTTTGCGTTTCAGCCATAATTTCAATACTCCCGATGCTCTGATAAGAAACAAATCGTCCATATTGCGCAAGACATCGTCACCCTCGCTTTAGTGGATCGCCGTGTTTTCAGAAATTGACCATAAACCCCGCTTGTGAAAAGCATCTTGTAAAAAAGCCGTACCACATCGACGACAAAAACGGCTAACAAAAGTGTCTATAACTACGGCAGAAATGTCCACATTGATTATTTGCACAGCGTCACACTTTGTGATGTCACAGCATTTTAATCCATAAGATTAGCGGATCCTGCCTGACGGTTTTTATCCCTACTATCTACTGTTTATCCATACCTGTTTTTTTGGATGGAGCAAGACGATGGCAATTGCAATTGGCCTCGATTTTGGTAGTGATTCAGTACGAGCTCTGGCGGTGGACTGTGACAGCGGCAAGGAAATCGCCACCAGCGTAGAGTGGTATCCACGCTGGCAGGAAGGGCTGTATTGCGATGGCCCAAATAACCAGTTTCGCCATCATCCGCGTGACTATATTGAATCAATGGAAGCGGCGCTCAAAACTGTGCTGGCCGAACTGAGCGCTGAGCAGCGCGAGGAAGTGGTCGGGATTGGCGTTGACAGTACGGGGTCAACCCCGGCTCCCGTTGATGCCGATGGCAACGTCCTCGCACTGCACCCGGCGTTCGCTGACAACCCGAACGCCATGTTCGTGTTGTGGAAAGATCACACTTCAGTAGAAGAAGCAGAAGAAATTACCCGCCTGTGCCACACGCCAGGCAAAGCCGATTATTCCCGCTATATCGGCGGTGTTTACTCCAGCGAATGGTTCTGGGCAAAAATCCTGCACGTTACCCGTCAGGACAACGCTGTTGCACAGGCCGCAGCCTCCTGGGTTGAACTGTGTGACTGGGTTCCGGCCCTGCTCTCAAATACTGTGCGTCCACAGGATATTCGTCGTGGACGCTGTAGCGCCGGACACAAGTCTCTGTGGCATGAAAGTTGGGGGGGGTTACCTCCGGCAAGTTTCTTTGATGAGCTCGACCCGCTTATCAACCGCCATCTGCAATACCCGATGTTTACTGACACCTTCACCGCTGACCTGCCTGTTGGCACGCTGTGTGCCGAATGGGCGCAACGCCTCGGTTTGCCAGAAAGCGTGGTGATTTCAGGCGGCGCATTTGACTGCCATATGGGAGCAGTCGGCGCAGGAGCGCAACCCAATACGCTGGTAAAAGTTATTGGCACTTCTACCTGCGACATTCTGATAGCCGACAAGCAAAGCGTGGGTGAGCGCGCGGTGAAGGGAATTTGCGGTCAGGTTGATGGCAGCGTCGTACCCCATTTTATTGGTCTGGAGGCTGGTCAATCCGCCTTCGGCGATATCTATGCCTGGTTTAGCCGCGTATTGAGCTGGCCACTGGATCAGCTTGTAGCGCAGCACCCTGAACTGAAAGCTCAAATTAAAGCCAGCCAAAAACAGTTGCTGCCCACGCTGACCGAAGCATGGGCGAATAATCCTTCGCTGGATCATCTGCCGGTGGTACTCGACTGGTTCAACGGTCGTCGTACACCAAATGCCAACCAGCGCCTGAAAGGGGTCATTACCGATCTTAACCTTGCGACCGATGCTCCAGCACTGTTTGGTGGCCTGATTGCCGCAACGGCATTTGGCGCACGTGCCATCATGGAATGCTTTACCGAACAAGGTATTGCAGTCAACAACGTGATGGCCCTCGGCGGCATCGCGCGTAAAAACCCGATCATCATGCAAGCCTGCTGCGACGTACTTAATCGCCCGTTGCAGATTGTCGCTTCAGATCAATGCTGTGCGCTCGGCGCAGCCATCTTTGCCGCCGTCGCCGCAAAAGTTCACGCCGATATCCCGACCGCTCAGCAAAAAATGGCAAGTGCTGTGGAAAACACGCTGCAACCTCGCACCGAACAAGCTCAACGTTTTGAACAGCTTTATCGCCGCTACCAGCAGTGGGCTGTAAGCGCTGAACAACAATATCTTCCGACTGCCGCTCCGGCGCAAACAGCCCCGGTCAACCAGGCAACCCTGACACATTAAGGACACGACAATGACGATTTTTAATAACTATGAAGTGTGGTTTGTGATTGGTAGCCAGCATCTGTATGGGCCAGAAACTCTGCGTCAGGTAACCCAACATGCCGAGCACGTCGTAAACGCGCTGAATACCGAAGCAAAACTGCCCTGCAAACTGGTTTTAAAACCGTTGGGAACTTCACCTGACGAGATCACCGCAATTTGTCGTGATGCCAGCTATGACGATCGTTGCGCTGGGATGGTGGTCTGGCTGCACACCTTCTCTCCGGCCAAAATGTGGATCAACGGCCTGACGATCCTTAACAAGCCGCTGCTGCAGTTTCACACCCAGTTCAACGCTGCCCTACCGTGGGATAGCATTGATATGGACTTTATGAATCTGAACCAGACTGCGCACGGTGGTCGTGAGTTCGGCTTTATCGGCGCGCGAATGCGTCAACAGCATGCCGTCGTCACCGGTCACTGGCAGGACAAGCAGGCGCACGAGCGTATCGGTTCATGGATGCGCCAGGCTGTATCCAAACAGGATACCCGCCACCTGAAAGTGTGCCGCTTTGGCGACAACATGCGTGAAGTGGCTGTCACCGACGGTGACAAAGTTGCCGCCCAGATTAAATTTGGTTTCTCCGTTAACACCTGGGCTGTTGGCGATCTGGTTCAGGTGGTAAACGCTATTAGCGACGGCGACATTAATGCGCTGATCGACGAGTACGAAAGCAGCTACACCATGACACCAGCAACGCAGATCCACGGCGAAAAGCGTCAGAATGTGCTGGAAGCAGCTCGTATTGAACTGGGGATGAAGCGCTTTCTCGAACAGGGTGGGTTCCACGCCTTTACCACCACATTTGAAGATTTGCACGGCCTGAAGCAACTCCCGGGTCTGGCCGTACAGCGTCTGATGCAGCAAGGCTACGGCTTTGCGGGCGAAGGCGACTGGAAAACAGCCGCTCTGCTTCGCATCATGAAGGTGATGTCAACCGGTCTGCAGGGCGGCACCTCATTTATGGAGGATTACACCTACCACTTTGAGAAGGGTAACGATCTGGTGCTCGGCTCGCACATGCTGGAAGTCTGTCCGTCTATCGCGGTGGAAGAGAAACCGATCCTCGACGTACAGCATCTTGGCATCGGTGGTAAAGACGATCCTGCCCGCTTGATCTTCAACACCAAAACCGGCCCGGCAGTAGTTGCCAGCCTGATCGATCTCGGCGATCGCTTTCGTCTGCTGGTTAACTGCATTGATACGGTACAAACCCCGCACGACCTGCCGAAACTACCGGTGGCTAACGCATTATGGAAAGCCCAGCCGGATCTCCCCACCGCATCAGAGGCCTGGATCCTTGCTGGTGGCGCACACCATACCGTCTTCAGTCACGCGCTGGATCTGAACGACATGCGTCAGTTTGCTGAAATGCACGATATCGAGATCACCGTGATCGACAACGATACACGCCTGCCGGCCTTCAAGGACGCGCTGCGCTGGAATGAGGTGTATTACGGTTTGAAACGTTAAGGGTGATAAACATGTTAGACGATCTCAAACGTCAGGTACTGGAAGCGAACCTGGCGCTACCGAAGCACAACCTGGTTACCCTGACCTGGGGAAACGTTAGTGCCGTGGACCGCGAGCGCGGCGTATTTGTAATAAAACCTTCCGGTGTCGATTACAGTGTTATGACCGCTGATGATATGGTCGTCATCAGTATTGCAACGGGTGAAGTGGTAGAAGGAGAGAAAAAACCGTCTTCCGATACCCCAACCCACCGTTTGCTGTATCAGGCGTTTCCGACCATTGGCGGCATTGTCCACACCCATTCGCGTCACGCGACCATCTGGGCACAGGCAGGTCAGTCGATTCCGGCAACAGGCACAACCCATGCGGACTACTTCTACGGGACTATTCCCTGCACGCGTCAAATGACCGACGCCGAAATCAACGGGGAATATGAGTGGGAAACCGGTAATGTGATCGTTGAAACCTTCGAGAAGCAAGGCATTGACGCAGCGCAAATGCCGGGGGTGCTGGTGCACTCTCACGGCCCGTTTGCCTGGGGTAAAAATGCCGAAGACGCCGTACACAACGCGATTGTGCTGGAAGAAGTCGCCTATATGGGGATCTTCTGCCGCCAGCTCGCGCCACAACTGCCGAATATGCAGCAAACCCTGCTAGACAAACACTATCTGCGTAAACACGGTGCCAAGGCCTATTACGGACAGTAGCGAATTACTCAAGCAGTGCAGCGCGCTCTGGCGGCATACAACTGTATAAAACCACAGCAAACTCCTCAGAACCAGGCTATAATCATGCCTGGTTTTTTGATGGATACACAGCGTGGCGCAGGCAGGTTTTATTTTAACCCGACACTGGCGGGATACCCCGCAGGGGACAGAGGTTTCATTCTGGCTGGCAACAGACGATGGGCCACTGCTTGTCACGCTTGCGCCTCAAGAGTCGGTCGCCTTTATCCCCACAAGTCAGGTTTCCCGAGTCACCTCATTATTAAGTAGTGAAAACGGCTATCGCCTGACGCCGCTCAATTTGCAAGATTTTCACCGACAACCTGTTTCTGGCCTGTATTGCCGTTCACATCGTCAGCTTATGCGTCTGGAAAAACTGCTGCGAGAAAACGCAGTGACGGTGTACGAGGCAGACGTGCGCCCACCAGAGCGTTATCTGATGGAACGCTTTGTCACGTCCCCCGTTTGGGTCGAAGGCGACAGACGCGGCAACACGCTTGTAAATGCCCGCCTGAAGCCGAATCCAGACTACCGTCCCCCTCTGAAATGGGTATCACTGGATATCGAAACGACACGACACGGTGAACTGTACTGCATTGGCCTTGAAGGCTGCGGACAACGCATTGTGTATATGCTCGGCCCGGCAAATGGTGATGCCTCACAGCTTGATTTTGCACTTGAGTACGTGGCAAGTCGTCCTCAGTTGCTGGAAAAACTCAACGACTGGATAGCACGTCACGATCCTGATGTGATTATCGGCTGGAACGTGGTGCAGTTCGATTTACGCGTCTTGCAAAATCATGCCGAACGTTATCGTATTCCACTGCGTTTTGGCCGCGATAACAGCGAGCTGGAGTGGCGCGAGCATGGTTTCAAAAATGGCGTTTTTTTCGCCCAGGCTAAAGGCCGTCTGATTATTGACGGCATTGAAGCGCTTAAATCAGCATTCTGGAATTTCTCATCGTTTTCACTGGAGACGGTTTCGCAAGAGCTGCTGGGAGAAGGGAAATCTATTGATAACCCGTGGGATCGAATGGACGAAATTGACCGCCGATTCGCTAACGATAAGCCTGCGCTTGCCACATACAACCTTAAAGACTGCGAACTGGTCACGCGCATTTTTCATAAAACTGAAATCATGCCATTTCTGCTGGAACGCTCGACGGTCAACGGCCTGCCTGTCGACCGGCACGGTGGTTCCGTTGCCGCCTTCGGCCATCTCTATTTACCGCGCATGCACCGCGCCGGCTACGTGGCACCGAATCTGGGGGAAGTCCCCCCTCACGCCAGCCCCGGCGGCTACGTGATGGATTCGCGCCCGGGTTTGTACGATTCCGTGCTGGTACTGGACTATAAAAGCCTATATCCCTCAATCATTCGGACTTTTTTAATCGACCCGGTGGGGTTAATTGAAGGTATGGCGCATCCTGACCCGGTACACAGTACCGAAGGTTTTCTTGATGCCTGGTTCTCGCGCGAAAAACACTGCCTCCCGGAGATCGTTACCCAGATCTGGCACGGACGCGATGAGGCTAAACGCCGCGGTAATAAGCCGCTTTCTCAGGCGCTGAAAATCATCATGAACGCGTTTTACGGCGTGCTTGGAACAACCGCCTGTCGTTTTTTTGATCCACGGCTGGCTTCATCAATTACCATGCGCGGCCATGCGATCATGCGCCAGACCAAAGCACTGATTGAAGCTCAGGGATACGACGTCATCTATGGCGATACCGACTCAACCTTTGTCTGGCTCAAAGGCGCATACTCAGAAGAGGAGGCCGGAAGGATTGGCCAGCAATTGGTGAATAACGTCAATACCTGGTGGGCACAATCGCTGCAACAACAGAATTTGACCAGCGCCCTGGAACTGGAGTTTGAAACCCACTTCTGCCGTTTTCTGATGCCGACGATTCGCGGTGCGGATACGGGCAGCAAGAAACGCTACGCCGGACTCATTCAGGATGGAGACCAACAGCGTATGGTCTTCAAAGGGCTGGAAACAGTGCGCACCGACTGGACGCCGCTGGCGCAGCAGTTTCAGCAAACGCTGTATCTGCGTATTTTTCGTAACGAGCCCTATCAGGAGTTTATCCGCGAAACCATTGATAAACTGATGGCGGGAGAGCTTGATGACCAACTGGTTTACCGCAAGCGCCTGCGTCGCCCGTTGAACGAATACCAACGTAATGTGCCGCCACACGTGCGTGCCGCACGGCTTGCTGACGAACAAAACGTAAAGCTGGGCCGCCCTCCGCAGTATCAAAACCGCGGTACCATCAAATATGTCTGGACGATAAACGGCCCGGAACCGGTGGATTATCAATTATCTGCGCTGGATTACGAACATTATCTTACGCGCCAGCTACAGCCTGTTGCGGAGGGAATTCTTCCCTTTATTGATGATAACTTTGCTACACTACTCACAGGGCAACTGGGGTTATTTTGACGCGTGACGAATGCGTCGCCATCCAGTACCATAGCGCCCTTTCCATTCCTGGACCCATTTAACATCACTACCACTGATTTATTAGCCTGGTAGCGGTGTCGTATGCTCTCAAAAACTCGGGGTGCCCGAATAATGACGAGTATTGCCTGCAATTAAAGATATAGAGCCGAACACATATGCCTTTTACACTTGGTCAACGCTGGATCAGCGATACAGAAAGCGAATTGGGACTTGGTACTGTTGTCGCCATGGATGCGCGAACCGTCACATTACTTTTCTCATCAACGGGTGAAAACCGTCTGTACTCGCGCAGTGATTCCCCCGTGACCCGGGTGATGTTCAATCCTGGCGATACGATAACAAGCCATGAAGGTTGGCAGCTGCATGTCGATGAAGTAAAAGAAGAAAACGGCCTGCTTGCTTATATCGGGACCCGCCTTGATACCGAAGAAACCGGTGTGATGCTGCGTGAAGTACTACTCGACAGCAAACTGGTATTCAGTAAACCGCAGGATCGCCTGTTTGCTGGTCAAATCGACCGTATGGACCGCTTTGCTCTGCGCTACCGTGCGCGTAAATTTCAGAGCGAGCAGTACCGTATGCCGTGGAGTGGTTTGCGCGGTCAACGCACCAGCCTGATCCCTCATCAGCTCAATATTGCCCATGATGTCGGTCGTCGCCATGCCCCCCGTGTTCTGCTGGCAGACGAAGTTGGCTTAGGAAAAACAATTGAAGCCGGGATGATCCTGCATCAACAGTTGCTGTCTGGCGCCGCAGAGCGTGTGCTGATCATCGTCCCTGAGACGTTACAGCAT
Source organism: Citrobacter sp. S-77 (assembly GCF_963864895.1). Classification (NCBI taxonomy): domain Bacteria; kingdom Pseudomonadati; phylum Pseudomonadota; class Gammaproteobacteria; order Enterobacterales; family Enterobacteriaceae; genus Citrobacter; species Citrobacter sp. S-77. The sequence continues at coordinate 540,109 of NZ_CAWLWU010000002.1, read as the reverse complement.
CAGTGGCTGGTCGAAATGTTGCGCCGTTTCAACCTGCGCTTTGCGCTGTTTGATGATGAGCGCTATGCCGAAGCGCAGCATGACGCCTACAACCCGTTTGAAACCGAACAACTGATCATCTGCTCGCTGGACTTTGCCCGTCGCAATAAGCAACGTCTGGAACATCTGTGCGACGCCGAGTGGGATCTGCTGGTGGTCGATGAAGCTCATCACCTGGTGTGGAGCGAAGATGCGCCAAGCCGTGAATATATGGCGATTGAACAGCTGGCTGAGCGCGTACCGGGGATCCTGCTGCTGACCGCAACGCCGGAACAGCTGGGCATGGAAAGCCACTTTGCACGTTTGCGCCTGTTGGATCCAAGTCGTTTCCACGATTTCGAGCAGTTCGTTGAAGAGCAAAAAAATTACCGTCCGGTTGCCGATGCCGTTGCTATGCTGCTGGCAGGCAAGAAGCTGAGCAACGATGAGCTAAACATGCTGGGTGAGATGATTGGCGAGCAGGACATTGAGCCATTGTTGCAAGCTGCGAACAGCGATAGTGACGACGCCCAGAGTGCACGTCAGGAGCTGGTTTCGATGCTGATGGACAGACATGGCACCAGCCGCGTACTGTTCCGTAACACTCGTAACGGCGTGAAAGGCTTCCCGAAACGCGAGCTGCATACCATCAAGCTGCCGCTGCCAACCCAATACCAGACCGCAATTAAAGTCTCCGGCATTATGGGTGCGCGCAAGAGCGCGGAAGATCGCGCACGCGACATGCTCTACCCGGAACAGATTTACCAGGAATTCGAAGGCGATACCGGTACCTGGTGGAATTTTGATCCGCGCGTTGAGTGGCTGATGGGCTACCTGACCAGCCATCGCTCGCAGAAAGTGCTGGTTATCTGTGCGAAAGCGACCACCGCGTTGCAGTTGGAACAGGTGCTGCGTGAGCGCGAAGGCATTCGCGCCGCCGTGTTCCATGAAGGTATGTCGATCATTGAACGTGACCGTGCCGCCGCCTGGTTTAGCGAAGAAGACAGCGGCGCACAGGTGATGCTGTGCTCTGAAATCGGCTCTGAAGGCCGTAACTTCCAGTTTGCCAGCAATCTGGTGATGTTTGATCTGCCTTTTAACCCGGATCTGCTGGAACAGCGTATCGGCCGTCTGGACCGTATTGGTCAGGCGCATGATATTCAGATCCACGTCCCCTTCCTGGAAAAAACCGCGCAGTCTGTGCTGGTGCGCTGGTACCACGAAGGTCTGGATGCGTTCGAACACACCTGCCCGACCGGACGTACCATCTATGATACGGTCTACAATAATCTGATTGGTTATCTGGCAGAACCGGAAAACAACGAGGGATTTGATGACCTGATCAAAACCTGCCGCGAACAGCACGACGCACTGAAAGCGCAACTGGAGCAAGGGCGTGACCGTCTGCTGGAAATTCACTCCAATGGCGGCGAAAAAGCACTGGCGCTGACCGAAAGTATTGAAGAGCAGGACGATGACACCAGCCTGATCGCGTTCGCCATGAACCTGTTTGATATCGTCGGTATTAATCAGGATGACCGTGGTGATAACTTAATTGTCCTGACGCCATCCGACCATATGCTGGTTCCTGACTTTCCGGGACTGCCAGAAGATGGCTGTACCATTACGTTTGAGCGTGATGTGGCGCTGTCGCGTGAAGATGCCCAATTTATTACCTGGGAACACCCGCTGATCCGCAACGGTCTGGATCTGATCCTTTCCGGAGACACCGGTAGCAGTACCATTTCCCTTTTGAAGAACAAAGCATTACCAGTAGGCACACTGCTTGTTGAACTGATCTACGTCGTTGAAGCGCAAGCGCCGAAACAGCTACAGTTAAACCGCTTCCTGCCGCCAACACCGGTACGCATGTTGCTGGATAAAAATGGTAATAACCTCGCCGCGCAGGTTGAGTTTGAAACCTTTAACCGTCAGCTCAGTGCCGTTAACCGCCACACCGGAAGCAAACTGGTCAACGCCGTGCAACAGGATGTCCACGCGATTTTGCAGTTGGGCGAAGCACAGGTTGAGAAGTCTGCCCGGGCATTGATCGACGCCGCGCGCAAAGAAGCGGACGAGAAGCTGACTGCGGAGCTGTCGCGCCTGGAAGCACTACGCGCTGTTAACCCAAACATCCGTGATGACGAACTTGCTGCAATCGAAAGCAACCGTCAACAGGTGATGGATAGCCTGGATCAGGCGGGCTGGCGCCTGGATGCCTTGCGTCTGATCGTCGTGACGCACCAGTAACGGAGTCATACATGGGGATGGAAAACTACAATCCGCCGCAGGAACCCTGGTTGGTTATCCTGTATCAGGATGAACACATTATGGTGGTCAACAAACCGAGCGGTTTGTTGTCCGTGCCGGGTCGTCTTGAAGAGCACAAAGACAGCGTGATGACACGTGTTCAGCGCGACTATCCACAGGCTGAATCCGTACATCGTCTGGATATGGCAACCAGCGGTGTGATTGTAGTGGCGCTGACCAAAGCGGCAGAGCGCGAGCTAAAACGTCAGTTTCGCGAGCGTGAGCCGAAGAAGCAATATGTCGCGCGCATCTGGGGACATCCCTCACCTGCCGAGGGACTGGTTGATTTACCACTGATTTGTGACTGGCCGAACCGACCAAAGCAGAAAGTGTGTTATGAAACCGGCAAATCCGCGCAGACCGAGTATGAAGTCGTGGAGTTTGCTGCGGATAATACCGCCCGGGTGGTGCTCAAACCTATTACCGGGCGTTCCCATCAGCTTCGCGTACATATGCAGGCGTTAGGGCATCCGATTCTGGGCGATCGCTTCTATGCCCCGCCGGAAGCCCTGGCGATGGCACCACGCTTGCTACTGCATGCGGAGATGCTAACCATCACCCACCCCGCCTACGGCAACAGTATGACGTTTAAAGTCCCGGCAGATTTTTAAATCTCAGAGCCAATTTATGCCGGAGACGCTTCGTTTGCCCGGCCTACATTCATAACGTAGGCCGGATAAGACGCCAGCCGCCATCCGACAAAGCAATCACTTGAACCCTTTTTGATCCTTAATCAACTCGTAAGCTTTTTGGATTTCCTGCGCTTTCTGTTTCGCCATTTCCATCATCTCCGGCGGCAACCCTTTCGCAACCAGTTTATCAGGATGGTGCTCACTCATCAGTTTGCGATAGGCTCGCTTAATGGTCGTCGCATCATCGGTTGCTTTAACGCCAAGCACGTTACAGGCATCTTCCAGCGTAGGTCCTCGTTGCGCCTGCTGCCAGCCGCCACCAGACTGCTGCTGGTATCCTCCACCAAACTGCGCGCCCCCCTGCATCATGCGCAGGAACTGATCAAATTGCGTACGCGAGATCCCCAGTTCTTCTGCAATTACGTACAGCACTTCGCGTTCGTTAGGATGCAATGACCCATCGGCAAACGCGGCCTGGATCTGAATCTCCAGAAACATGCGGATCAGATCGAAACGGCCAAAACAGACGCTACGAAACTGGCGCATCTTTTCACGTAATGGGTAATTATCTGATTTTCCCACCCGGAAGGCATGCTGAGCGGCGGTACGTGAGTCACCGTGCAAATTCATCCGATCCATCAGTTGGCTGGCAATATGGATATCTGCTTCCGTGACGCGTCCTTTGGATTTGGTCAGATGTCCCATCACCTCAAAAGTGGTGGCAAAAAACAGTGCCTGACGTTCACGTTGATTCGCAAACCATGCCATTTTGCGCATGCGAGCTTTGTCGAACATATGGCCAACTAACAGGCCCAAAACCACGCCCCAGAAGCCGCCGCCCATCATTAAGGCCACGGCTACACCAATAATCTTTCCCCAATACTGCATAGACTCCCCAAATCTTTATGCTGTCAGCCAGGCTATGTCCCACAATATAAGGTGCTTTTACCGTTTTACGGCTGCGGTCAATTGTGGGACATCGCCTATAATTTGCATTATCATACCTGTCATTCAATGCCGTGCCTAACACCACGGATGCCTAAATGGGCAGGATTAATACTAGCGCAGTGAAGATGAGATAAGTTAGGCTGTGACCGTTTGTCACGCGCGACGCTACTGATGATGGAACAATAAATACAACGTATGAAAAAACGTATTCCCACTCTTCTGGCCACCATGATTGCCAGCGCCCTCTATAGTCAGCAGGGTCTGGCAGCCGATCTCGCCTCACAGTGCATGTTGGGCGTGCCAAGCTATAACCGTCCTCTGGTGCAGGGCGAGACAAACGAGTTACCCGTTACCATCAATGCCGATCACGCGAAAGGGAATTACCCGGATGACGCCGTGTTTACCGGCAACGTGGATATCGCCCAGGGTAATAGCCGCCTGCAGGCCGATGAAGTACAGCTTCATCAGAAACAGGCCGAGGGTCTGCCGGAGCCGGTTCGCACCGTCGATGCTCTGGGTAACGTCCACTATGATGACAACCAGGTCATTCTGAAGGGACCGAAGGGTTGGTCTAACCTGAATACAAAAGATACCAACATCTGGGAAGGTGACTATCAGATGGTTGGCCGTCAGGGGCGCGGGAAAGCGGACCTGATGAAACAGCGTGGTGAAAACCGCTATACCATTCTGGAGAACGGTAGCTTTACCTCCTGTTTGCCGGGATCTAATACCTGGAGCGTTGTCGGTAGCGAAGTGATCCACGACCGCGAAGAACAGGTGGCAGAAATCTGGAACGCTCGCTTCAAGCTGGGCCCGGTTCCGGTCTTTTACAGCCCTTATTTACAGCTTCCCGTTGGAGATAAGCGACGTTCTGGCTTCCTGATCCCGAACGCAAAATACTCCACCAATAACTATTTTGAGTTCTACCTTCCGTATTACTGGAATATCGCGCCCAATATGGACGCCACCATCACGCCGCATTATATGCACCGTCGTGGCGGTATTATGTGGGAGAACGAATTCCGTTACCTCACTCAGGCGGGTGCGGGCCTGATGGAATTTGACTATCTGAATTCCGACAAAGTTTACGATGATGAACATCCGAAGGATGACAATTCGCGCCGCTGGCTGTTCTACTGGCAACATGCCGGGGTAATGGACCAGGTGTGGCGTTTCAACGTCGACTATACCAAAGTCAGCGATACCAGCTACTTTAATGATTTCGATAATAAATACGGCTCCAGTACCGACGGCTATGCCACGCAAAAATTCAGCGTTGGCTACGCGGTACAGAACTTTGATGCCACGATATCGACCAAGCAGTTCCAGGTCTTCGACGCCCAAAACAGCAACAGTTACTCTGCGCAACCGCAGTTAGACGTCAACTACTATCAGAATGATGTGGGTCCGTTCGATACCCGCATTTATGGTCAGGCGGTGCATTTCGTCAATACCAATGACAATATGCCGGAAGCCACACGAGTTCACCTTGAGCCAACTATCAATCTGCCGTTATCCAATCAGTGGGGAAGCATCAACACTGAAGCGAAGCTATTGGCAACGCATTATCAGCAAACGAATCTGGATACGTACAATAATAATCCGGGCAACGTAAACAAGCTGGACGAATCGGCCAACCGCGTGATGCCGCAGTTTAAAGTTGACGGCAAAATGGTATTTGAGCGTGACATGGCAATGCTGGCACCGGGTTATACCCAGACGCTGGAGCCGCGCGCGCAGTACCTGTACGTACCGTATCGTGACCAAAGTCATATCTATAACTATGACTCCTCACTGCTGCAATCTGACTATAGCGGCCTGTTCCGTGACCGCACTTATGGCGGTCTGGACCGTATTGCTTCCGCCAACCAGGTCACTACCGGTGTCACATCTCGCGTATATGATGACGCGGCCGTTGAACGTTTTAATATTTCCGTGGGTCAAATCTACTATTTCACGGAGTCTCGCACCGGCGATGACAACATTAAATGGGAGAATGACGACAAAACCGGCTCACTGGTATGGGCAGGCGATACCTACTGGCGTATATCCGATCGCTGGGGTTTACGCAGCGGTATCCAGTACGACACCCGTCTGGACAGCGTCGCCACCAGTAGCAGCAGCATCGAATATCGTCGTGACGAAAACCGCATGCTGCAGTTGAATTACCGTTATGCCAGCTCTGAGTATATTCAGGCTACGCTGCCATCGTACTACTCTACAGCGGAGCAGTATAAAAACGGGATTTCGCAGGTGGGCGCAGTGGCAAGCTTCCCGATTGCCGACCGTTGGTCGATTGTCGGTGCTTACTACTTTGATACCAATGTGAACAAAGAAGCGGACTCAATGCTGGGCTTGCAGTACAACTCCTGCTGCTACGCCATCCGCTTCGGCTACGAACGTAAGCTGAACGGTTGGGATAACACCCAGCAACACGCAGTTTATGACAATACGATCGGCTTTAATATCGAACTGCGCGGTCTGAGCTCTAACTATGGCCTTGGCACCAATCAAATGTTGCGTTCGAACATATTGCCGTACCAAAGCGCTTTATGATCTGACTGATTTATACCCAATGGATTTCGAGCTGCATTGAGGCGGCAACTGAGAGAATCCCCAAGAGCTTACATCAGTAAGTGACTGGGGTGAGTGAAGGCGGCCAACAAAAATGCGGCTTGAAAGACGAAGGGTATACTACGTAATCCGCATTGCGGTTAATTAATAATGGAAAAAGTATGAAGAACTGGAAAACGCTGCTTCTCGGTATCGCCATGATCGCGAATACCAGTTTCGCTGCCCCACAGGTAGTCGATAAAGTCGCAGCCGTCGTCAATAACGGCGTCGTTCTGGAAAGCGACGTCGATGGCTTAATGCAGTCCGTAAAACTCAATGCAGGTCAGGCTGGCCAGCAGCTTCCGGACGATGCAACGCTTCGTCATCAGATCCTGGAACGTTTGATCATGGATCAAATTATTCTGCAGATGGGTCAGAAGATGGGGGTGAAAATCTCTGATGAGCAGTTGGATCAGGCTATCGCTAACATCGCCAAGCAGAACAACATGACGCTGGACCAAATGCGCAGCCGTCTGGCTCAGGATGGCTTAAGCTATTCGACCTATCGTAGCCAAATCCGTAAAGAGATGACTATCTCTGAGGTGCGCAACAATGAAGTACGCCGCCGTGTCACGATCCTGCCGCAGGAAGTTGATGCCCTGGCGCAGCAGGTTGGCAACCAAAATGATGCCAGCACTGAACTCAATCTGAGCCACATTCTTATTCCTTTACCGGAAAATCCAACCTCAGATCAGGTTAACGAAGCTGAAAGCCAGGCGCGCTCTGTTGTTGACGAAGCGCGTAACGGTAGTGATTTCGGCAAGCTGGCCATCACTTATTCTGCCGATCAGCAGGCGCTGAAAGGCGGTCAGATGGGCTGGGGTCGTATTCAGGAACTGCCAGGCATCTTTGCTCAGGCGTTAAGCACCGCGAAAAAAGGCGACATTATCGGCCCGATTCGTTCTGGTGTCGGCTTCCACATTCTGAAAGTTAATGATATGCGTGGCCAGAGTCAGAGCATCTCCGTGACTGAAGTTCACGCCCGCCATATTCTGCTGAAGCCATCGCCGATCATGACCGATCAGCAGGCACGTCTGAAGCTGGAACAAATCGCAGCGGATATTAAGAGCGGTAAAACGACCTTTGCAGCAGCAGCAAAAGAGTTCTCTCAGGATCCTGGATCGGCAAACCAGGGCGGCGATCTGGGTTGGGCTGCAGCAGACATTTTCGATCCAGCCTTCCGCGATGCGCTGACCCGACTGAACAAAGGCCAGATGAGTGCACCGGTGCATTCCTCTTTTGGCTGGCACCTGATCGAACTGCTAGACACGCGTAACGTTGATAAAACTGACGCGGCGCAGAAAGACCGTGCTTATCGCATGCTGATGAACCGTAAATTCTCGGAAGAAGCAGCGACCTGGATGCAGGAACAGCGCGCCAGCGCGTACGTTAAAATTCTGAGCAACTAATGACCCGTACTCAACGCGTTGTTATCACTCCCGGCGAACCCGCCGGGATTGGTCCGGATCTGGTCGTTCAGCTTGCGCAGCGTGAATGGCCGGTAGAGCTCGTCGTCTGCGCCGATGCCGCGCTACTTTCCAACCGGGCAGCGATGCTCGGTTTACCACTCTCGCTCCTCCCCTACAATCAAGATATACCAGCCAGACCACAATCTGCGGGCACATTGACGTTGCTCCCGATTGCGCTACGCGCACCTGCCGTACCGGGTCAGTTGGTAGTGGAAAATGGGCAGTATGTGGTGGATACGCTGGCTCGTGCGTGCGACGGTTGCCTGCAAGGTGAATTTTCAGCTCTGATCACAGGCCCCGTACACAAGGGCGTGATTAATGATGCTGGCGTGCCGTTCACCGGTCATACCGAATTTTTTGAAGAGCGCTCACAGGCGAAAAAAGTGGTGATGATGCTGGCAACTGAGGAGCTGCGCGTTGCTCTGGCGACCACGCATCTGCCGCTCAGGGACGTTGCCGATGCCATTACGCCTGCGTTACTACGGGAAGTGATCGGTATTCTGCATCATGATTTACGCACGAAGTTTGGTATCCCTGATCCACATATTCTGGTATGTGGACTTAATCCACATGCGGGTGAAGGCGGTCATATGGGTACGGAAGAGATAGATACAATCATTCCGGTTCTCGATGAAATGCGCGCACAGGGGATGAAGTTAAACGGTCCACTGCCCGCAGACACCCTGTTTCAGCCCAAATATCTCAATAGCGCGGATGCCGTGCTGGCAATGTACCACGATCAAGGCCTCCCCGTGCTAAAATACCAGGGATTTGGTCGCGGTGTGAATATCACACTGGGCCTGCCATTTATTCGCACATCCGTTGATCACGGCACCGCACTTGAACTTGCGGGTCGTGGGCAAGCCGATGTCGGCAGTTTTATTACGGCGCTTAATCTCGCCATCAAAATGATTGTTAATACCAATGAATAATCGAGTCCATCAGGGCCATTTAGCCCGTAAACGTTTCGGGCAAAACTTCCTCAACGATCAGTTTGTGATCGAAAGTATTGTCTCTGCTATCAACCCACAAAAGGGTCAGGCCATGGTCGAAATCGGCCCGGGCCTTGCTGCACTGACCGAGCCGGTAGGTGAACGTCTGGACAAGCTAACCGTCATTGAACTGGACCGCGATCTGGCAGCCCGTCTGCAAACGCACCCGTTTTTAGGGCCGAAGCTGACCATCTATCAGCAAGACGCCATGACCATGAACTTCGGTGAACTGTCGCAGACAATGGGTCAGCCGCTGCGCGTGTTTGGCAACTTGCCTTACAACATCTCCACGCCGCTAATGTTCCATCTTTTTACCTATACTGATGCCATTGCCGACATGCATTTCATGTTACAAAAAGAGGTGGTCAATCGTCTGGTTGCAGGGCCAAACAGTAAAGCGTATGGTCGATTAAGCGTCATGGCACAATATTACTGCCAGGTTATCCCGGTACTCGAAGTGCCGCCATCGGCCTTCACACCGGCTCCTAAAGTAGATTCCGCGGTAGTGCGTCTGGTTCCTCACGCCACGATGCCATACCCGGTTAAAGATGTTCGCGTCCTGAGCCGTATTACGACCGAAGCGTTTAATCAGCGCCGCAAAACGGTACGTAACAGCCTCGGTAATCTGTTCAGCGTTGAAGTATTGACAGAGCTGGGAGTTGATCCGGCGATGCGAGCAGAAAATATCTCTGTCGCGCAATACTGCCGGATGGCTAACTATCTGTCAGAAAACGCGCCATCGAAGGAGAGTTAAGCATGATCAATTCGCCCCGAGTGTGTATTCAGGTACAAAGCGTCTATATTGAGGCTCAATCCTCACCTGATGATGAACGTTACGTTTTTGCCTATACCGTGACCATCCGCAATTTGGGGCGAGCACCAGTGCAGCTGTTGGGGCGTTATTGGTTGATTACCAATGGCCATGGCCGCGAAACCGAAGTTCAGGGCGAAGGTGTGGTTGGCGTTCAGCCCCACATTGAACCTGGTGAAGAATACCAGTACACCAGCGGCGCGGTTATTGAAACGCCGCTGGGCACCATGCAGGGTCATTACGAAATGATTGATGAGCAGGGCGTCGCCTTTACCATCGATATTCCCGTATTCCGACTCGCCGTTCCTACACTCATTCACTAAAACAATAGCTATGGCGACATACCTCATTGGCGACGTTCACGGTTGTTACGACGAACTGATCGCATTGCTGCATCAAGTAGACTTTGCCCCTGGGAAAGATACCTTATGGCTTACCGGCGATTTGGTCGCCCGTGGTCCTGGCTCACTGGACGTGCTGCGCTATGTCAAATCACTTGGCGACAGCGTACGGTTGGTATTAGGTAATCATGATTTACATCTGCTGGCCGTATTTGCAGGTATTAGTCGCAATAAACCTAAAGACAGACTCTCGTCGTTACTCGAAGCACCGGATGCCGACGCGCTGCTTAACTGGTTACGCCGCCAACCGCTGTTGCAGGTTGATGAAGAGAAGAAGCTGGTGATGGCGCATGCGGGTATTACGCCACAGTGGGATCTGCAGACCGCAAAGGAGTGTGCCCGTGATGTCGAAGCAGTACTGTCGAGCGACTCCTATCCATTCTTCCTTGATGCCATGTATGGCGACATGCCGAATAACTGGACGCCGGAGCTGACGGGGCTGGCACGATTACGTTTTATTACCAACGCCTTTACCCGTATGCGTTACTGTTTCCCCAACGGTCAACTGGATATGTACAGCAAAGAGTCGCCGGAAGATGCCCCAGCTCCGCTGAAGCCCTGGTTTGCCATCCCCGGCCCGGTCAGTGAAGCGTATAGCATTGCATTCGGGCACTGGGCATCGCTGGAGGGCAAAGGCACTCCGGAAGGTATTTACGCGCTGGATACTGGTTGCTGCTGGGGGGGAGATCTCACCTGTCTGCGCTGGGAAGACAAACAATACTTTGTACAGCCGTCAAATCGCCATGTAGATCTGGATCCGGGCGAAGTTGTAAACGGCTGATGAGCATTCTGTAGGCCGGATAAGGCATTTACGCCGCTATCCGGCATTCACGCCATCTATTGCCTGATGGCGCTTCGCTTATCAGGCCTACATAGTGTATTAACGACGTTCCAGAATCTCGAAGCAATAGCTGTGAGAGTTTTGCGCGTCGGCATCATGGAATTCGCTGAAAACAGATTCCCAGTCATCCGGCTCGTAGTCCGGGAAATGCGTATCCCCTTCTACTTCAGCGTCAATATGCGTCAGATACAATTTCTGCGCTTTCGGCAGAAACTGCTCATACACACGCCCACCGCCAATCACCATAATTTCAGGTTCATCGCCACAGGCAGCAATTGCCTCATCGACAGACTTCACCCACTGCACGCGATCGTCGGTGCCTGGCTGGCTACTAATGACAATATTTTTACGCCCTGGCAACGGTCGCCCGATGGATTCCCAGGTATGGCGTCCCATGACAACTGGCTTGTTTAAGGTATTACGTTTAAACCAGGCGAGATCGGCAGGTAGGTTCCACGGCATGGCGTTTTCCATACCGATGACGCGATCTACCGCTAACGCCGCAATCAGACTGATCATTGAATATTTCCCGGATACAAAAAAATTGTCGCCACTATACGGAAAGCGCAATCTTTCGTCGACTGGCGGAAAGAGGATGAGCAGGAAAATTTTTCGTTCTGCTGGCGAACCGACCTATTTAAGGTGGTACGCCAGCATTACAGTAGTTCAAAAACAGCCAGTTAGCAGTAAAGTTTGCAGAACATCACATTTTGTACCTTATGCTGACGGTTTCACTTCCGGCTCATCGGCGACGTCGCCCGTATGTTTACCTTCATCCGTGCCTTGCCAGCCATGGCGTTGAATTAAAGATAGATGCTGACGATCCTCAGCAATAATTTCACTCAGCATTGCACTGGTGCGTTTATAGACAGCCGCACGGGAAACCGCATCGTTTTCCCCCTTCACCATCTCTTCAACCATCAACGTATTGAAGCGACGAAACACATCGGCCCGTTCACGGGCTTCATAACGCCCAAGCCCAAGACCTTCCAGTGCCAGGCGCCCGGTTTTCAGTGCACCTTCAAAAGTTTCACGTTCAGGCATCTCTACTCCCGCCTGACGCAAGCGGATGTAATGATCAACATCGCGCGCACGGGCAATAATTTGTAGATGAGGGAAATGGGTTTTCACCATTTCGGTCAGCTGCAGGCTGGTTTCGGGATCGTCGATAGCATTAATAATTACCTCAGCTTTAGCTGCGCCAGCTGACTCCAGCAGATCCATACGGGTCGCATCGCCATAAAAAACCTTCATACCAAATTTGCGCAGCGTTTCAATGTGGTCCGGATCGTGATCGAGCACGACCATCTTCACTCCACTCGACAGCAGCAAACGACCGGTTATCTGACCGAATCGCCCAAATCCGGCGATAATCACCCGGGGTTGTTCCTCGTCAATTTCATCCGCCTCACGTTCTTCATCGGTAGCCGATTTCTCAAGCCGCGTCAGGACAACCAGTAAAATCGGCGTGGCCGCCATTGAGAGTGCTACCGCCAGCGTCAACGCTTTCGCCCAGTCGGGATCGAGCACATTTGCCATTTGCGCTGCGCCAAACACCACGAAGGCAAACTCACTCCCCTGTCCTAATAATACGGCAAACCAGCGACGCTGCTTATTCGGCACCCGCAGCGGTTTCGCAATAATCCACAACATAATGGTTTTAATCGCCAGGAACCCCACCAGCAGAGTGACAATACGCAGTGGATTATCAATCAGCGTCCCAAAGTCGATAGACATGCCGACGCCGATGAAAAAGAGTCCCAACAGCAGCCCTTTAAACGGCTCGATATCGCTTTCCAGCGCGTGGCGGTACTCAGAACTCGCCAGTAATACGCCCGCCAGAAACGCCCCCATTGCCATCGACAGTCCGACCTCTTCTAGCAGTAAGCCGAAGCCAAATACGAGAAACAGTGCGACGGCACTAAAGACTTCCCGCAGGCCAGAACGCGCCACAAAACGTAATGCCGGACGGGTGACATAGCGCCCCAACAGAACCACCAGGACCAGCGCACCAGCCACTTTCAGCGCAGACAGAGCGAAAGCTCCCAGCGTCGTCGACGCACCACTCGCAGCCAGTAGTGGAATCATCGCTACCAGCGGGATAGCGGCAATATCCTGGAACAACAGCACGGCAAATGCACTGCGCCCCATTTGTGAAACCATCAGGTTGCGTTCATTCATTGCCTGCATGGCGATGGCCGTGGAGGAGAGTGCCAGCGTCATACCAATCAGTTCCGCCACCTGCCAGCGCAGGCCGAGGAACATACAGAACACGCCGATCAATCCACCACAGACCACCATTTGCAGTGCGCCGCCGCCGAAAACCGATGCACGCAGTTTCCACAGACGCTGCGGATCCAGCTCCAGACCGATAACAAACAGCATCAGAACTACGCCGATTTCAGCAAAATGCAGTATAGACTCTGCGTCTGTGACCAATCGTAGCCCCCACGGACCAATGATACATCCGGCAATGAGATAGCCCAGCACAGAGCCTAAACCCAGTCGGACGGCAATCGGTACAATCAACGCCGCCGAGCCGAGATAAATCAGCGCCTGTATTAGTGTATGGCTATCCATGGTGTGCCTCCTGCCATTCCAGCAAACGTTGTTTGTAATGACGGGCCTGCGCCTGTAGCGTTTCGTCATCACAGATAAACGTGCAGTGCATAGCAAACGGTGGGAGCCACTTGAGACCACAATATATCGCTGTCGCCTGCAAAGGCTGAGAGAGCACGTCAAACCCCGGATGGGAACCGATCTCAAAGTGGTTTTCCCCACCACCGGTCGTCACCGCCCACAGCAGATGTTTACCATGCAGCGCGGTCCCCCCATGACCATATGCCCAACCGTGGGAGAGAACTTTATCCATCCACAGTTTGAGTAAAGGGGGTGTGCTGTACCATTGCATAGGATGCTGCCAGATAATAAGGCTCGCGCGAGCCAGTGCATCCTGTTCAGCAGCGATATCGATATTGAAGTCGGGATAGAGTTGGTAGAGCGAGCGAATTTCAACGCCTTCCAGCGTCCTTGCCTGTTCAAGCATCCGCTTATTCGCATGCGAGTGCTGCGGATAGGGATGTGCGTAAATGATGAGAATCATGATTAGCCTGCTATCACTGCATTATTGTAATAACAGTGAGTTTAGTCACTTAATCAGCAGGCTAAAAGTCAATATTATTGAGTAGCTGAATGGAGAAAACTGAACTAGTTGTCAAGTTCGCTCATGTCTTTAACCTGGTCACGGTTGATTTGTTCCGTTTTGCCAGTTTCCGCGTTTTTATACGATACCAGGCCGGTATCATCATCTACCTGCGGTTTGCCATCGGTGACGATCGTTTTACCATCAGTGGTTTTGACCGCCTGGTTAGAGGAACAACCGGCGACGGTAAACAGAGCAGCTGCGGTAAAAATAGAGGTGATCAGAATATGTTTTTGCATGGTGTTCTCCCTGCTTTTCAGTCATTTTCAGTGATATACCCGTTAACTGTAGGCTAACTGACTGAGTAACAGGGAAAATACAGAACACTCCTAATAACTGGCCCGGGATACGGACTTGGTGCGAATCGTCATTTGACTCGTCTGAGCGAGCGTCAACCCTCGCGTTTCCGGTGCAAAAGCAATGGAAATAAGCAGTCCTATTAGCGAAATCCCTGCTCCCATTAACATCACAGAATTGATCCCATATTTAGTGATAAACACAGGGAGCGCCCAGGTTGAAATAATGGTCCCGATGCGACTCAATGACATAATCACGCCGACGGCTGACGCACGGATATCGGTAGGGAACAGTTCATTGGGATATAGCCACTGGAGATTCCCTGGCCCACCCGAGAAAAACGCATACACGGCAAATGCCAGTACCACCAGCCATGCCCCCATATCCGGGACCAGCCCCAGCACAGCCAGCGCCAGTGTCATCATCACGAAGCTGCCAATCAATAGCGGTCGACGACCTGCGCTGTTCAGCCAGAACATCGGCGGAATACATCCCAGCATAAAGCATAAGCTGATCACCACATTCCCCAGCGCGGCGCTTTTCCCGACACCGAGGCCCAGCAGCCCGACAATCTGTGGACCAAAGGTGTAAATGGCAAACATCGGGATCACCTGGCAGGTCCAGATAGCGGCAACAAACAAGACAAACGGGAAGTGGCGACGGTTAAACAACTGGAGAAAACGAGTTTCCTGCGGCGCTTCTTCGTCGAACACCACCGGTTCGCCGAACAACTTTATCATCATCTCCTCACACTCTTTTACCCGGCCTTTACGCAGCAGCCAGCGTGGTGATTCAGGCAGATCAAAGCGACCAATCAGGATCAAAATGCAAGGGATCACCGCGCTGCCCAGCATCCAGCGCCATCCCCCCTCAACATCATACAGCCAGTAGCCGACCAGATCGGCACAGGTGGCGCCGACATACCACATAGCGGCAATAAAACCGATGGAGAAAGCACGCTGGCGGGTATTGGAAAACTCGGTGATCATGGAGGTCGCAATGGGATAATCTGCCCCAATCACAACGCCGATCAGCACGCGCATTACCAGCAGCTCAACAGGAGATGTGACGAACATTGTCGCCGCCGATATCACGCCAATGGCGATAATATCGATGATGAACATTTTGCGCCGTCCGACCTTATCGGAGATATAACCAAACAGTGATGTACCAACGAACAGCCCGGCCAGCGTCCCGGCTCCCAGCAGGCCAATCCATTCGGCATCCAGTTTCAATGCTGGTGTGAGCTGCTCCAGCGCAACGCCTATCATCACCAGCACATAACCATCCAGAAACGGCCCACCGCTTCCCCACAGCATTATCCGGCGGTGAATGGAGGTAAATTTGATGTCATCAAAGTTCCTGGGCTGCTGCATAGCGACTTCCTGTTTCAACACGGGCAAAGCGTTATATCCAGGCCGGAGGAGGCATTTACGCCGCTATCCGGCACTGGCGTCACGTTATTATTGCCGGATGTCGACACAGAGGCGTCTTATCCGGCCTACGGGTGCACAAACCTGTACTTATTAGCCGTAGCGAAACTCCACGCCAAACGTCCCGCGTGGGTATTCCCATTTTTCCAGCGCCGTATCAAGCCCAAGAATCCGACATGTACCGCATTCCAGACATCCGGCGTAATCAAAACGCACACTGCCATCGTCCTGTTTTTTATACAGTCCTGCCGGACAGGCTTTAATTAACACGTCCAGCACCTGTTGATCGGGCTCAGTTTTCAGAATGATATGCGGGATTTCTTCATCCACATTGAATTTATTGACGCCCAGCTTGACGTCCACATTGACAGGAGAAGTCATAATACGGTCACTCCTTTAAGGCCATCCTTCAGCAGGTTGATGAAGCCCACTTTCTTCGCATGACGCAGCATTTTTTTACGCATAGGAACAGGGGCCGAACCATCAACGGTGAACAGGTCACGGGCGATACCAACCGCCATCTCTGGATAAGCTGTAAACATGCGTGGATTATCAAGGAATGCAGGCAAGCGCTGGTACATGCGCATGTCGCGCATCGGGCCATCGTCCAGATGCTGGTGATATTCGGTAAGCGCCTGTTTGCTAAAATCATCGCGCTTCATGGCGGAGAGCACCGTCTTAGCAGCCGCCTCTCCTGCCGACACGGCTAGATCCATGCCGCGAATGGTGAAGCCAAGGTTCATGCACATGCCTGCGGCATCACCGGCTATCAACACACCATCGCCAACCAGCTCAGGCTGCATATTCATTCCTGCTTCCGGTACAACGTGGGCGGCATACTCCACCAGCTTGCCACCCGCTATTAATGGAGCAACAGCCGGGTGCTGTTTGAAATCTTCCAGCATTTGTGGGACCGATTTTTTAGCGTCTTTCAGGTGATGAAGACCGCACACCAGCCCCAGAGAAAGGGTTGTTTCATTTGTATAAAGGAAGCCACCGCCCATCAGACCATCGGTCGGTGAACCGGCAAACAGACAGGCTGCCCCCTGATTCCCTTGCAGATGAAAGCGATCTTCAATTACCGACTTCGGTAATTCAATGAGCTCCTTCACGCCAACGGCAACATGAGCGGCTTCAACGCGCTTTGCCATTCCCAGCTTTTCTGCCAGCAGAGAATTCACCCCATCAGCGAGGATCACAACTTTTGCTTCAAGAATATCGCCATCGGCTTCCACACCCACGACTTTGCCATCACGCTGAACAACGTTATCCACGCGAATACCGGTGATAAGCTGGGCCCCTGCTTCTTCAGCTTGCTCCATCAACCAGGCGTCAAATTTACTGCGCAATACCGAGTAAGAAACCTGCGATGCCGCGGCTTCTTCACCGTTGCAATAATCCATCGTCATCGCCCCTTGTTCGGTCATAAAGGCGAGTTTTTCGTGGGTGATCATGCGTTCAATGGGAGCCTGTTCAGCAAAACCGGGGATGATACGCTCCAGGCTATGCGCGTAGATGCGCCCACCGGTGACATTCTTCGCGCCAGCAGAATTACCACGCTCGATAACCAACACCTGAGCCCCCTCACGGGCAAGCACCAGCGCCGCAACCGAACCGGCCAGCCCTGCACCCACGATGATGGCATCAAAGATATCTTCAGACATAAAAACTCCTGTCAGCGGCAGGGCATATAGCGCCCTGCCGAAATGGTTTAGCGCGCTAATGCAGCCGTTAATGCAGGCAGGATCTTCAGCGCATCGCCAACGATGCCATAATCCGCGTACTGGAAGATCGGGGCATTTTTGTCTTTGTTGATGGCGAAAATAGTCTGGGCACCGTTAGCACCGACCATATGTTGGATCTGTCCTGAAATCCCCACGGCCAGATACAGTTCAGGTTTGAGCATCAGGTTGGAGATACCGACGTAGCGTTCATGCTCCATCCACTTCTCATTTTCCGCTACCGGACGGGAGCACGCCAACTCAGCACCAATGGTCTGGCACAGCGCTTCGGCCAGAGAAATATTATCCTTGCTGCCAATACCGCGTCCCACGCTGACCACCAGACGTGCTTTGTCGAGATCAACGCTATTGCTCTTACGAGCCTGCGTTGCGGTACGGGTGACGGCAGTGGTCGGAGCCTGCCACTGTACGGTGTGCATCTCGCCACTGCGGGAGGCATCGGGTTGTTGGGCGTCAAATGTCCCACTGCTAAGCGTCATCACGGCAAACGGCGAAGCGATCGTTTCAGCGCCCATAGCCAGTCCACCGTAGACCATATGTTTAACCGCAGCCTTACCGTCCTGCAATGCCACCGCACTGGCATCGTTAGAGACCGCCGCAGACAAACGAAAACCCAGTTTCGCCGCCAGCAGCTTACCGCGACGTGTATTCGGCAACAGCACCGCACCACCTTCACTGTGCTGGCGAATAGTCTCAGCCATCACGCCGGCATAATCTTCCACCATACGATCATCTGGCTTACCGCTGAGCAGCCAGACATGATCCGCACCAAGCTGGAACGCCGCTGCACTATCAGCTTCGTTGAGCACAAACGTATTGATTTTTTCACCTAAAGTCTGCGCACCATTCATCAGCTCCGGCAGACGAGAAGGGGTATCGCTGAATACCCAGATACTGGAAAACTTGTTCATAACATCCCCTGATAATTAAATGATTTTGCGAAGACTCTCGACAAACGCAGCAATCTGTTCTTCACCGTCACCTTCAATCACAACGCGCTGACGCTCACGTTGCTTCGGTGCTGCAACCTGTTGTACGGAATACGCCTCCACGGCATTGAGCTCAATGTCCGCTGGCGACCAGACCTGAACCGGTTTTTTCGCTGCGCCGAGGATGGCTTTCATGGAAGGGATTTGTGGCGTGTTGATATCTGTTGAGACCGCAATAACTGCCGGGAGCGGAATGCTCAGGGTTTCAATTTCATCTTCCAGCTCACGTTCAACAATGAGGGTGTTATCAGCCAGAGAGAGGATCTTGCTCACGCCGTTAATCGCTGGAATATTCAGCGCTTCCCCCACCAGCAGACCAACCTGCTGGGCATAAAGATCGGAGGAGCCGTCGCCGCAGACGATCAAATCAAAACCGGATTTTTGCGCGGCAGCAGCCAGTGCGGTCGCCGTATGCTGCGGCAGCGCCTGCTCAAACCGATCGTCAATTACGACAATCAGTTCATCAGGCCCGCGCGAGAGCACATCTTTGCGGCCTTTTGCATTTGTCAGCGCTTTACCACCTACGCTCAAGGCGACGACCTGGGCTTCTCCCAGTTGCTGTTTTAACTGACAGGCCGCTTCTATCGCATTCAGATCGTACTGACTGATTTTGCCATCCGCTTTACTGAAATCCAGTGAACCATCAGCATTATTAATCAAAATATCCTGTTCATCAGGCACGCATTTGTAGCAAGTAATTATCTTCATTGCATCTCCAGAAATCATGAAGGAAACGTTATTCATATCGGCAGTGTTAAATACAGATATCACGCTCTTTAATTCGGAAATAAAACCTTAATCACCAATATTGAAAATGTCACACATTGATATTTGCAACTTTCAATAGTGTTACGTGCCTCACCAATATTGAAAAGATGCAAACAAATATGAAAACTTTCAATATTGTTTTCTGGATCACCAATATTGAAAGGCAGTTCGCTAAAAACACCCAAAGAATAGGCATAAACACATGATTTTCAACAAAAATAAAGCAAAAACAAAGCAAAACACACCAGAAATAAAAGTGTGACAGAGTTAACAGAATGCCCCGTAATGAATACCCATTATGAGTTACTCACTGAGGCGCCCCAGAGGTTAAATAGTTATCAACAAATTATTAATAATAAATATACAAAACAGCAAAAAAGGGAACGCTAAATAAATTTCGTTTTCAAACTGGAATTCACTTATGAAAAATGAAAAGAAAAAATCGGGAATTGAGCCAAAGGTTTTCTTTCCGCCATTAATAATTGTCGGAATACTTTGTTGGCTAACAGTAAGAGATCTTGATGCCGCTAATGTTGTTATTAATGCGGTATTCAGTTACGTCACCAATGTCTGGGGTTGGGCATTTGAATGGTATATGGTCGTTATGCTATTCGGCTGGTTCTGGTTGGTCTTTGGTCCCTATGCTAAAAAGAAATTAGGCGACGAAAAACCTGAGTTCAGCACAGCCAGCTGGATTTTTATGATGTTTGCCTCCTGCACCTCAGCCGCCGTGCTGTTCTGGGGTTCGATAGAGATCTATTACTACATCTCCACGCCGCCGTTCGCGCTAACGCCAGGATCGACACCGGCGAAAGAGATTGGTCTGGCCTACAGCTTGTTCCACTGGGGGCCTCTGCCGTGGGCAACCTATAGCTTCCTCTCGGTGGCATTCGCCTACTTCTTCTTTGTACGCAAGATGGATGTTATCCGCCCCAGCTCCACGCTGGTTCCCCTGGTCGGTGAAAAACACGCGAAAGGGTTATTCGGCACTATCGTAGATAACTTCTACCTGGTCGCGCTGATCTTCGCAATGGGCACCAGTCTTGGGCTGGCGACACCGCTGGTTACCGAGTGTATGCAGTGGTTGTTTGGTATTCCGCACACGCTGCAATTAGACGCAATCATCATTACCTGCTGGATCATTTTGAACGCAATTTGCGTGGCTTGTGGCCTGCAAAAAGGGGTCAAAATCGCCAGCGATGTGCGTAGCTACCTGAGTTTTCTGATGTTGGGCTGGGTGTTTATCGTCAGCGGTGCCAGCTTCATCATGAACTACTTCACCGATTCCGTCGGTATGCTGCTGATGTACTTGCCGCGCATGCTGTTCTATACCGATGCCATCGGCAAAGGCGGCTTCCCACAGGGCTGGACCGTCTTCTACTGGGCATGGTGGGTCATTTACGCCATCCAGATGAGTATTTTCCTTGCCCGTATCTCTCGCGGCCGTACCGTGCGTGAACTGTGCTTCGGGATGGTGTTGGGCTTGACCGCCTCTACCTGGATCCTGTGGACCGTGCTTGGCAGTAACACTCTGCTGTTGATGGATAAAAACATCCTCAACATCCCACAACTGATTGAACAGCACGGCGTGGCGCGCGCCATTATCGAAACCTGGGCCGCATTGCCGTTCAGCACAGCCACCATGTGGGGATTCTTTATCCTCTGCTTTATCGCCACCGTCACACTCATCAACGCCTGCTCATATACCCTGGCGATGTCCACCTGCCGTGAAGTTCGCGATGGTGAAGAACCTCCGCTGTTGGTACGTATCGGCTGGTCAGTATTGGTAGGTGTCATCGGTATCGTTCTGTTGGCACTGGGAGGATTGAAGCCCATACAGACTGCGATTATCGCCGGTGGGTGCCCGCTGTTCTTCGTCAACATCATGGTAACGCTGTCCTTTATTAAAGACGCCAAAGTGCACTGGAAAGATAAATAAGTTTAATTAACCCATTACTGAAGAGGCTTGAAGATGGATTTCAATTTGAATGACGAGCAGGAGCTGTTTGTCGCTGGTATTCGTGAACTGATGGCCAGTGAGAACTGGGAAGCTTATTTTGCCGAGTGCGATCGCGATAGCGTCTACCCAGAGCGTTTTGTGAAAGCACTGGCGGATATGGGCATCGACAGCCTTTTGATCCCGGAAGAACACGGCGGTCTGGAAGCGGGATTCGTCACCGTTGCCGCTGTCTGGATGGAACTGGGTCGTCTTGGCGCTCCAACCTACGTGCTGTACCAATTGCCAGGTGGTTTTAACACTTTCTTGCGTGAAGGAACCCAGGAGCAAATTGATAAAATCATGGCGTTCCAGGGCACCGGTAAGCAGATGTGGAACTCCGCGATTACAGAACCGGGAGCAGGATCGGATGTTGGCAGTCTGAAAACCACTTATACACGCAAAAATGGTAAGGTTTATCTTAATGGCAGTAAGTGCTTCATCACCAGTAGCGCCTATACCCCGTACATCGTGGTAATGGCAAGAGATGGAGCATCGCCGGATAAACCTGTTTATACCGAGTGGTTTGTTGACATGAGCAAAGCGGGTATCAAGGTCAACAAGCTGGAGAAGCTCGGCCTGCGTATGGATAGCTGCTGTGAAATCACCTTTGATGACGTAGAGCTGGACGAAAAAGACATGTTCGGTCGGGAAGGTAATGGTTTCAACCGCGTAAAAGAAGAGTTTGACCACGAGCGTTTCCTCGTCGCACTGACTAACTACGGTACAGCAATGTGTGCGTTTGAAGATGCGGCACGCTACGCGAATCAACGTGTGCAGTTTGGCGAAGCTATTGGACGCTTCCAGCTGATTCAGGAGAAGTTTGCGCACATGGCGATCAAACTTAACTCGATGAAAAACATGCTGCTGGAAGCCGCGTGGAAAGCGGATAACGGTACCATCACCTCTGGTGATGCAGCAATGTGCAAATACTTCTGCGCCAATGCCGCATTTGAAGTGGTAGATACCTCCATGCAAGTGCTGGGTGGTGTCGGTATCGCGGGCAACCATCGCATCACACGTTTCTGGCGTGACCTGCGCGTTGACCGTGTGTCCGGGGGCTCTGATGAAATGCAGATCCTGACATTGGGCCGTTCGGTATTGAAACAATACCGTTAAGTCGGCGCATCTGTAGGCCGGAGAGAGAGCTAAGCCCTCATCCGGAAACATGCCCGGTAGCGCTGAGCTTACCGGGCCTACAACTCACTGCCAGGAGCTAATTTATGAACCGTCTACCAATGCCCGCTTTTGGACCGCTGTCCGGATTACGCGTGGTCTTCTCAGGGATCGAAATTGCCGGGCCGTTCGCCGGACAAATGTTTGCCGAATGGGGTGCTGAAGTTATCTGGATTGAAAACGTCGCCTGGGCCGATACCATCCGTGTACAACCTAACTATCCGCAGCTATCACGCCGCAACCTGCACGCTCTTTCGCTCAATATTTTCAAAGATGAGGGACGGGAAGCATTTCTGAAGTTAATGGAAACCACCGACATTTTCATTGAAGCCAGTAAAGGCCCGGCCTTCGCCCGTCGTGGTATTACCGACGAGGTGCTGTGGCAACATAACCCGAAACTGGTTATTGCCCATCTTTCCGGCTTCGGCCAGTTTGGTACCGATGAGTACACCAATCTCCCCGCTTACAACACCATTGCTCAGGCATTCAGCGGCTATCTGATCCAGAACGGCGACGTTGATCAGCCCATGCCTGCCTTCCCCTACACAGCCGATTACTTCTCAGGTATGACCGCAACCACAGCAGCACTCGCGGCGCTGCACAAAGTGCGTGAGACCGGTAAAGGCGAAAGTATTGATGTTGCCATGTATGAAGTGATGCTGCGTATGGGCCAGTACTTCATGATGGATTATTTCAACGGCGGCGAAATATGTCCGCGAATGACCAAAGGCAAAGACCCCTATTATGCCGGTTGCGGCCTGTATAAATGTGCCGATGGTTACATCGTCATGGAACTGGTTGGTATCACGCAAATCAACGAATGCTTTAAGGATATTGGACTGGCGCACATTCTCGGTACGCCTGAAGTGCCGGAAGGAACGCAGCTTATCCACCGCGTTGAATGTCCATATGGTCCGTTAGTCGAGGAGAAACTGGACGCCTGGCTGGCAACGCACACCATCGCTGAAGTGCAGGCGCGCTTTGCGGAACTGAATATCGCTTGTGCGAAAGTGCTGACCATTCCTGAACTGGAAGATAACCCGCAGTACGTTGCCCGTGAATCGATTACCCAGTGGCAAACGATGGACGGTCGCACCTGTAAAGGACCGAACATCATGCCGAAATTCAAAAACAACCCGGGGAAAATCTGGCGTGGCATGCCATCACACGGCATGGATACCGCCGCCATTCTGAAAAATATCGGTTATAGCGAAGCAGACATTAATGAGCTGGTCGGCAAAGGCCTGGCCAGAGTTGAGGATTAAACGCGACGCGCTGGCCAGTTCGTTTGGTTAGCGCTCACGCCTGATTTCAGTGGATAAGTAATATGGATATCGTTGGCAGACAAAACTTACGTCAGATGTGGGACGACCTGGCCGGGGTGTACGGAGATAAAACGGCGCTTATTTTCGAATCCTGTGAAGGAAACGTTCGACAGTTTAGTTATGCCTCGCTTAATGAAGAGATTAACCGCACGGCAAATCTTTTTCATTCCTTGGGGATCCGCAAAGGCGATAAGGTCGCATTGCATCTGGATAACTGCCCGGAATTCATTTTTTGCTGGTTTGGGCTGGCAAAAATTGGCGCCATTATGGTACCGATTAATGCCCGCTTACTGGGAGAGGAAAGTGCCTGGATCCTGCAAAACAGCCAGGTCAGTCTGCTGGTTACCAGCACCCAGTTTTATCCCATGTATCGCCAGATAAAGTTGGAAAATGAGACTCCGCTCAATCACATCTGTTTGATTAGCGAGCATGTTCCGGCTGACGACGGCGTAAGTCACTTTTCCGACCTGAAAAACCAACAGCCAGCAACGCTGTGTTATGCGCCTGCGTTATCCACTGACGATACGGCGGAAATCCTGTTCACCTCAGGAACCACCTCGCGTCCCAAAGGGGTGGTCATTACCCACTATAACCTGCGTTTTGCTGGCTACTACTCCTCCTGGCAATGCGCCCTGCGCGACGATGATGTGTACCTGACGGTGATGCCCGCCTTTCATATCGACTGCCAGTGTACGGCAGCAATGGCGGCATTCTCTGCAGGCAGTACCTTTGTTCTGATAGAGAAATACAGCGCCAGGGCCTTCTGGGAGCAGGTACGTAAATATCAGGCGACGGTTACAGAATGCATTCCGATGATGATCAGAACATTGATGGTGCAGCCCGCTGCATCCACGGACAAGCAGCATCATCTGCGCGAAGTGATGTTCTATCTCAATTTATCGGTACAGGAGAAGGATGACTTTATCGCACGGTTTGGCGTCAGACTCCTGACCTCCTACGGCATGACAGAAACGATTGTCGGCATTATTGGAGACCGTCCGGGGGATAAACGACGCTGGCCCTCTATTGGGCGAGTGGGCTTTAGCTATGAAGCAGAAATCCGCGACGATCAAAACCGTCCCCTACCCGCCGGAGAAATTGGCGAAATCTGTATTAAGGGCGTACCGGGTAAAACGATCTTCAAAGAGTACTATGCACAACCGGATGCGACGGCCAAAGCGCTGGAGCCTGAGGGTTGGCTGCATACCGGCGATTCAGGTTACCAGGATGAAGATGGTTTTTTCTATTTCGTCGACAGGCGCTGCAACATGATTAAACGCGGTGGAGAAAATGTCTCCTGTGTCGAACTGGAAAATATTATCTCCGCCCACCCCAAAATTCAGGACATCGTCGTTGTCGGTATTAAGGACTCTATCCGTGATGAGGCGATTAAAGCTTTTATCGTACTGAATGAAGGTGAAACATTAAGCGAAGCAGAATTCTTCAGCTTCTGCGAACACAATATGGCGAAATTTAAGGTTCCCTCTTTTATGGAGATACGAACCGACCTGCCGCGTAATTGTTCAGGAAAAATAATCAAAAAAAATCTGAAATAACCCCTCTGGCGGGAATTCCTCCTGCCGGGAAATCTATACCCAATAGATTTCGAGTTGCATTGAGACGGCAAGTCCGCTCATCCCAGGAGCATAGATAACTATGTGAATTGGGTGAGCGGGCGCAGCTAACAAAAATGCAGCCTGAAAGACGAAGGGTATATTTTTGGAGATGAACTATGAGTGAATCATTACATCTGACCCGCAATGGCCCGATTCTGGAAATTACGCTGGACAGACCAAAGGCGAATGCCATTGATGCCAAAACCAGTTTTGAAATGGGAGAGGCTTTTCTTAATTTCCGTGACGATCCTGAATTACGCGTGGCTATCATCACCGGCGGCGGAGAGAAATTCTTTTCCGCCGGTTGGGACTTAAAAGCGGCGGCAGAAGGTGAAGCTCCGGATGCTGATTTTGGTCCTGGCGGCTTCGCCGGTTTAACCGAAATTTTCGACCTCAACAAGCCTGTCATAGCGGCAGTAAACGGCTATGCCTTTGGCGGTGGTTTCGAGCTGGCACTGGCTGCGGACTTTATCGTCTGTGCAGAAAACGCCAGCTTTGCGCTGCCGGAAGCGAAGCTCGGTATTGTGCCTGACAGTGGCGGAGTACTCCGTTTGCCCAAGCTGCTGCCACCGGCTATCGTCAACGAAATGGTGATGACCGGCAGACGGATGAGCGCCGAAGAAGCTCTACGTTGGGGGATCGTAAACCGTGTCGTCAACCAAAGCGAGCTTATGGACAGTGCGCGCGAACTGGCACAACAGCTGGTGAATAGCGCCCCACTGGCTATCGCAGCGCTAAAAGAGATTTACCGTGCTACCAGTGAAATGCCGGTAGAAGAAGGCTACCGCTATATCCGCAGTGGTGTGCTGAAACACTACCCGGCGGTGTTGCACTCTGAAGATGCGCTTGAAGGTCCGCAGGCATTTGCCGAAAAACGCGATCCGGTGTGGAAAGGTCGTTAATGTTGTCATGCCGGATAGGCTTCGCTTATCCGGCCAACAAATACCGTATACCGCCATCCGGTAAAAATAAGGAATATTGTGAGCTATTACGCTTTTGAAGGTCTTATCCCCGTGGTACACCCGTCTGCTTATGTTCATCCCAGCGCTGTGCTGATTGGCGATGTAATTGTGGGTGCGGGTGTCTATATTGGCCCACTCGCTTCACTGCGCGGCGACTATGGTCGTCTGATCCTTGAAGCAGGCTCCAATCTGCAGGATAGCTGCATCATGCATGGATACTGCGACACCGATACCATCGTGCATGAGCACGGACACATCGGACACGGCGCGATCCTGCACGGCTGCGTGATTGGTCGCGATGCGCTGGTTGGCATGAACAGCGTAATTATGGACGGTGCCGTGATAGGCGAAGAAAGCATTGTCGCCGCCATGAGCTTTGTTAAAGCAGGATTTACTGGCGAACCAAGGCAATTACTGGTTGGGGCACCCGCCCGGGTAATACGAGAAGTGACGGATCAGGAATTGCAGTGGAAGCGAATGAATACCAGGGAGTATCAGGATCTCGCTGTGCGCTGTAGGGCTGGGTTACATGAAACCCAGCCGTTAACGCAGGTCGAAGAAAACCGTCCACGCCTCAAAGGCACAACGGAGGTAAAGCCCAAAACGGCTTCCTGATGGTGCCGGATAAGCATAAGCACCATCCGGCAAAGAAAAGATTACCGACGCATACTTTTTGACAGCATCATCTGCCATTTCTGCTCGCGATTAAG
The DNA here is from genome assembly GCF_963864895.1 of Citrobacter sp. S-77. Lineage (NCBI taxonomy): Bacteria > Pseudomonadati > Pseudomonadota > Gammaproteobacteria > Enterobacterales > Enterobacteriaceae > Citrobacter > Citrobacter sp. S-77. The sequence continues at coordinate 512,858 of NZ_CAWLWU010000002.1, read as the reverse complement.
CTCACTAGGGGGAACAGCCGACATCCGTGGCGTTTTCCCAACACTCACTCTTTTCTCCTGCAGACCGTGGCTCAATCGGCTATAAAGCTGAGGATCAATTCTCACAACTTTCACCAGGCGCTGACACTGACATCCGCGACCAGCAAGCTGATTAGGGATCATCTTAACTTCACAAACAATTTCACTCACTTCCGAAAGAATATAAGAGAGCGTATTAATCGCTTTGCAATGTTCAATATCGAAATGACGGGAAATTTCTTTTGCCGTCACCCAACGATCTTCTGCCATAATCCAATCGGCAATTAACAAATAAAGCGGTCTTTCAACATATTCTTCACACATAAGCGCACCATTTCACAAATTAAAAATCTGGCTACGGCTTGTCCAAAATTAATAAAAACAAAGCCATATTAAAATTGTGTATATAAAGGATAGTATGCGACTTGAATGTTGATTAGTGTGAGCAACATCGCGCTTATTACATTGAAAATGTGGTTATGGAATTCTATTTATCCAGGAATGACCTGATAGAGCAAAAAAAAACGGCTCCTTTACAGAAACCGTTTCGAATTATATTTAAAGTCCGCTTAACGCAATTATCACCGGACCATCCAGATATTATTTATTGATCTGCGCGTGCATTTCCTGAACAGACGTCACCTTCTCTGTGGCATCCGCATTCAACGCCATCGCCGTGGCAAAACCACCGTTCAGGGTGGTGTCATAATGCACTTTGTACTGCAGCGCACTGCGACGAATCAGCTTGGAATCCTCAATCGCCTGACGACCTTCTGTAGTGTTGATGATGTAGGTGTATTCGCCATTCTTGATACGGTCCTGAATGTGCGGGCGACCTTCATGCACTTTATTCACCAGACGCGGGTTAATCCCGGCCTCCCCCAGAACAATCGCTGTACCGTGCGTGGCATCCAGCTCAAAACCAAACTTCAGCAGTTTGGCCGCAAGGTCGACGACGCGCTCTTTGTCGCCTTCGCGAACAGAGAGTAAAGCGCGGCCCTGTTTTTTCATGGTGGAGCTGCTACCCAACTGTGCCTTAGCGAACGCTTCCGCAAAGGTGCGGCCGACGCCCATCACTTCACCGGTAGAGCGCATTTCTGGCCCTAAAAGGGGGTCAACGCCCGGGAATTTGTTGAACGGCAGCACCACTTCTTTTACCGAGTAGTACGGTGGGATAACTTCTTTGGTTACGCCCTGCTGTGCCAGCGTTTTACCTGCCATCACTCGTGCAGCCACTTTCGCCAGCGGAACCCCCGTCGCCTTCGACACAAACGGTACCGTACGCGCCGCTCGCGGGTTGACTTCAATCAGGTAGACTTCGTTATTCTTCACCGCAAACTGGACGTTCATCAGACCACGAACCTGCAGTTCGAAGGCCAGCTTTTGCACCTGCTGGCGCATTACATCCTGAATTTCCTGGCTCAGCGTGTAGGCTGGCAGGGAGCATGCTGAATCACCGGAGTGAACGCCAGCCTGTTCGATGTGTTCCATGATGCCACCAATCAGCACCATTTCGCCGTCGCAAATAGCATCCACATCCACTTCTACCGCGTCATCCAGGAAACGGTCCAGCAGTACCGGCGCGTCGTTGGAGACGCTAACTGCCGTCTGGAAGTAGCGACGTAAGTCGGCTTCGTCGTAGACGATTTCCATCGCGCGACCGCCGAGAACGTAGGATGGACGCACCACCAGCGGATAGCCAATCTCTTTCGCCTTCTCAACTGCTTGTTCGATGGCGGTGACGGTGGCGTTCGCGGGTTGTTTCAGTTTCAGACGGTCAACCGCGTGCTGGAATCTTTCACGGTCTTCTGCACGGTCAATTGCATCCGGGCTGGTGCCGATAACCGGCACACCTGCGGCTTCCAGCGCACGCGCCAGCTTCAGCGGGGTCTGGCCGCCGTACTGGACGATGACACCTTTTGGTTTCTCGATGCGCACGATTTCCAGCACGTCTTCCAGAGTTACCGGCTCAAAGTACAGACGGTCAGAAGTGTCGTAGTCGGTAGAGACAGTTTCCGGGTTACAGTTAACCATGATGGTCTCGTAGCCGTCTTCACGCAGTGCCAGCGAAGCATGTACGCAGCAGTAGTCGAATTCAATACCCTGACCGATACGGTTCGGACCACCACCCAGGACCATGATTTTGTCGCGATCCTGCGTTGGGTTCGCTTCGCATTCATCTTCATAGGTGGAGTACATATAAGCGGTATCGGTGGCAAATTCTGCGGCGCAGGTATCTACACGCTTATAAACCGGGTGCAGATTATACTGTTCGCGCAGCTTGCGGATTTCCGCTTCGCGCACGCCCGCCAGTTTTGCCAGACGCGCATCGGCAAAGCCTTTACGCTTAAGAGCACGCAGGAAGTCAGCATTGAGCCCGTTGATGCCAAGCTCCGCCACTTTTTCTTCCAGACGCACCAGTTCTTCAATTTGTACCAGGAACCAGCGGTCGATGTTGGTCAGGTTGAAGACGCCATCGACGGACAGACCTGCGCGGAACGCATCGGCGATATACCAGATACGCTCAGCGCCCGCATCTTTCAGCTCACGGCGAATCTTGGTCAGCGCTTCCGGGTCATCCAGGCTCACTTTAGGATCGAAACCGGTAGCCCCCACTTCCAGACCGCGCAGTGCTTTCTGCAAAGATTCCTGCTGGGTGCGACCAATCGCCATCACTTCACCAACAGATTTCATCTGAGTAGTCAGACGGTCGTTGGCGCCGGCGAATTTCTCGAAGTTAAAGCGTGGGATTTTGGTCACGACGTAGTCGATAGACGGCTCAAAGGAAGCCGGAGTACGACCGCCCGTGATGTCATTCATCAGTTCGTCGAGGGTGTAACCAACCGCCAGTTTTGCCGCCACTTTCGCAATCGGGAAACCGGTCGCTTTTGATGCCAGCGCCGACGATCGAGAAACACGCGGGTTCATTTCGATAACAATCAGACGACCATTTTTTGGATTCACCGCAAACTGGACGTTAGAACCACCGGTTTCCACGCCAATTTCACGCAGTACCGCCATCGAGGCGTTACGCATGATTTGGTATTCTTTATCGGTCAGCGTTTGCGCCGGAGCTACGGTGATGGAGTCACCTGTATGGATGCCCATAGCGTCGAAGTTTTCGATGGAGCAGACGATGATGCAGTTGTCGTTTTTATCACGTACCACTTCCATCTCGTACTCTTTCCAGCCAATCAGCGACTCATCAATCAGCAGCTCTTTGGTTGGGGAAAGATCCAACCCGCGTTCGCAAATTTCTTCAAACTCTTCGCGGTTATAAGCGATACCGCCACCGGTGCCGCCCATGGTGAAGCTAGGCCGGATAATGCACGGAAAGCCAACATCAGCGGCAACCGCGAGCGCTTCTTCCATGGTATGTGCGATACCAGAACGCGCAGTGTCGAGGCCGATTTTCTTCATCGCGATATCGAAGCGACGGCGGTCTTCAGCTTTATCAATCGCATCCGCCGTTGCCCCAATCATGGTAACACCGAATTCAGCCAGTACGCCCTGACGCTCAAGTTCCAGTGCACAGTTCAGCGCAGTCTGGCCGCCCATGGTCGGCAGTACCGCATCCGGGCGTTCTTTTTCGATAATCTTACGCACAACTTCCCAGTGAATCGGCTCGATGTAGGTAGCATCGGCCATTTCCGGGTCGGTCATGATGGTTGCCGGGTTGGAGTTTACCAGAATAACGCGGTAACCCTCTTCACGCAGGGCCTTACATGCCTGCGCACCGGAATAGTCAAACTCACACGCCTGGCCGATAACAATCGGACCCGCGCCCAGAATCAGGATACTTTTTATGTCTGTACGTTTTGGCATGGCTCTATTAACTCCTGATTATTTCGCGGACTGACGGTAAAGCTCAATTAACTCGATAAAGTGGTCGAACAGCGGCGCAGCATCATGCGGCCCCGGACTGGCTTCCGGGTGGCCCTGGAAGCTGAACGCCGGTTTATCAGTGCGGTGGATACCCTGAAGGGTGCCATCGAACAGCGATTTATGCGTTACGCGCAGGTTTGCAGGCAGCGACGCTTCATCCACCGCAAAGCCGTGGTTTTGTGCAGTAATCATCACGGTGTTGTTATCAATATCTTTAACCGGATGGTTGCCGCCGTGGTGGCCAAACTTCATCTTGATAGTCTTAGCACCGCTCGCCAGCGCCAGTAGCTGATGGCCGAGGCAGATGCCGAATACCGGAATATCGGTTTCGAGGAATTTTCCAATCGCGTCGATAGCGTAGTCGCACGGAGCCGGGTCACCAGGACCGTTGGACAGGAAAATACCATCCGGATTCATCTTCAGTACTTCCTCTGCGGAGGTCTTCGCCGGCACCACCGTCAGGCGACAGCCGCGATCCACTAACATGCGCAGAATATTGCGTTTAGCACCAAAATCATAAGCCACAACATGGAACGGGAGTTCATCTGCAGATTTCGCTTCTGGCAGGTCACCTGCCAGCGTCCAGCTCCCCTGCGTCCAGTTGTAAGGCTCCGCAGTGGTGACTTCTTTCGCCAGGTCCATTCCGTTCAGGCCTGGGAAGGCTTTCGCTTTTTCCAGCGCCAGAGCTGCATCCGGGTTATCCCCTGCAATGATGCAGCCATTCTGTGCGCCTTTTTCACGCAGCAGACGAGTCAGCTTACGGGTATCAATATCGGCAATCGCCACAATGTTGTGACGCTTCAGGTAAGAAGAGAGGTCTTCAGTATCGCGGAAGTTGCTGGCAATCAGTGGCAGGTCGCGGATGACCAGACCTTGCGCATGTACCTGAGAAGATTCTGCATCGGCTTCATTGGTGCCGACATTGCCGATATGGGGATAAGTAAGAGTGACGATTTGGCGGGAATAGGAAGGATCAGTGAGGATTTCTTGATAACCGGTCATTGAAGTATTGAAAACGACTTCCCCAACCGCCGAACCTGTTGCCCCTATGGCCCGACCGTGAAACTGGGTTCCGTCTTCCAGAACCAATAGCGCTGACTTAATCAAAACACCCTCCAGAGAATATTCACTCACTTTATTTGCATATTAATTCATTAAGACAGAGTGAATCAATGCAAATTTGCTTACCTATGGATTTCTGGCAAACGGCGGCATTCTAGAGACAGCCCAGCTAAAAGTCTACCCAAAAGGGCAATTTTTATTATTATTTTACGCAACTGGAATGAAACATGCGATTTAACAGGCAAAAAGATCAGCTAAGTGGGGGTAGAAAACGCTTGCGGAACTTATCGAGCGTGAAAAATAGCTTACACATGAAAAAAAGTAGACCATTTGGTCAAAATTTACATTTAATCTACAAAATACTGTAGGTAAATGTTTCAAATTAATCAACTCAGGACAAAAACACACAAAAACAATCAAAAATAAAAGGGCAATAAAATATTGCCCCATGTAATCAACTAATTATGATTACAATAACCACATCACGAAGGATAAATAATGCCTATAAACTGCGTAAATCAAGCACATCACGCATGTCAAAAAGACCATTTGACTTAGATTTAAGCCAGATGGCCGATCTCACCGCTCCATTAGCAAACGTCATACGGCTGGAAGCCTTGTGCGTAATCTCGATACGTTCGCCAATATCAGCGAACATCGCGGTATGTTCCCCGACGATGTCCCCTGCACGCACTGTGGCAAAACCAATGGTGCCAGGTACACGTTCACCGGTGTAACCTTCACGGCTATAGACAGCGCAATCTTTGAGATCTTTATCCAGTGCCCCGGCAATCGCTTCTCCCATCGCCAGCGCTGTGCCTGACGGCGCATCTACTTTATGACGGTGGTGGGCTTCGATGATTTCAATGTCGGTGTAATCACCCATCACTTTCGCCGCTTTTTCCAGAAGCTTCAGCATGACATTGACACCCACGCTAAAGTTAGCGGCGAATACAATGCCAATCTCCTGAGCAGCATCATGAATAGCCTGTTTGCCTGCATCATCAAAGCCAGTCGTCCCAATAACCATCCCTTTTCCATGCTGGCGACAAAATGCCAGATGCGTCAAAGTGCCTTCCGGGCGAGTAAAATCGATAAAAATATCGAAATCATCTTTGATCGCCTCAAGGCTACTCTGCACAGTCACGCCCGTTTTCCCGGCTCCTGCCAACTCTCCGGCATCGCTACCCAGCAAGGATGAGCCTTCACGCTCCAGCGCCGCGCCCAGCTGTACGCCATCCATGCCGAGGGTGGCCTGAATCAACTGACGCCCCATGCGCCCCCCGGCTCCCGCGATGGCAACGCGGATTTGTGCATCATGCATAGCTATTCTCTTTTGTTAATTTCACGTAAATCATTTTCAGATTAACCAGCGCATCGCTGCGCCGCCAGCCGAAAACGTCGATAATTAGAATTTAATGATAAACAGGGAGAGATATCAGTAAAAGACATGACACTACGGAATAAGCAGCGTCATATCGTTATATCGTGCAGAAATCAGGGGGCCAGCGCCAACACGTGAGCAACCCACTGTTGAAAACCTTCAACGTTCAGATCCAGCGCCACCTGTGCGTTTGCCGGTTGACCAAGTCGTCCTTCAATATCCACCACCGTCGTACCCGACGTGTATTCACCCTGCGTTTCTACTGCCACAAAGCACGGCTTCATTGTGAACAGATCCGGATGCACCAGCCAGGCAATGGCGCAGAGATCGTGCATACGCAGCCCTGTATTCATGCTACCACTGCGGTAATGACTGAACAGCGCATGCAGCATTCTCCCGGTCTGGTTCAACTCAGGCAATGTCGCCAGATAATCTGGTGCGAGTACTGCCTGATTAGTAACATCCAGCCCGCACATCACAATCTCCAGCCCACTCTGGAATACTTTTGCTGCCGCTTCAGGATCGATAGCAATATTAAACTCCGCATTTGGCGTAAAGTTTCCCCTACCCGCGGAACCGCCCATGATCACCAGACGACGAATATTGAACGCACATTCCGGATAGTGCATCAGCAGCAATGCAATATTAGTTAACGGACCAATAGCAACCAGGGTGAGGGGTTCAGGGGAGCTCATCAATGCATCACGGATCACCTGAAAGGCGGGTTTTACCAGCGGCTGACGGTTATGTTCGACAAACTCATATCCTTCCATACCGGACTCACCGTGTACAGAAGCCGCGTCGCGTAGCGGTCGCAGCAACGGCATTGATGCCCCTTGTGCCAGCGGGATATCCGCATTCCAGAAATGTAGCAGTTGTAGCGCGTTACGAGTGGTTTTTTCCACAGAAACGTTACCTGCTACCGTGGTCATCAGTTGCAGATCCAGCTCAGGGGCAAACAGCGCGGCGGCTATAGCGGCGGCATCATCAATGCCGGGGTCGGTATCAAGAATGATCGGTAAGCGCATGGTTTCTCCAAAAAAAATGCCAGACGTTAAGTCTGGCATCTTCTCATAATAGATAAGTGAAAGTTTTACTCTACTTCACGAACATCCACACGCAGCTCTTTAGGCACTTCGAAAACAATGTTCTCTTCACGTCCTTCCAGCGGAACAGGTTCCCCGCCGCCAAACTCCTGTAGGCGAGTAATCACGTTCTGCACCAGGATATCCGGTGCAGAAGCTCCGGCGGTGACACCCACGCACTTCGCCTCTTTCACCCACAATTCCTGGATATCGGTTGCATCGTCGATCAGGTATGCCGCTTTGCCCATACGCTGCGCCAGCTCGGCCAGGCGGTTGGAGTTAGAGGAGTTTTTCGAACCGACCACCAGTACCACATCCGCTTGTTCCGCCAGCGCACGAACCGCTTCCTGTCGGTTAGTGGTGGCATAGCAGATATCGTCTTTACGCGGTCCGACAATTTTCGGGAAACGGTTACGTAGCGCGTCAATCACATCAGATGTGTCGTCCACAGAGAGCGTGGTTTGCGTCATAAACGACAGCTTCGCTTCGTTTTTAACGTCCAGCGTCCACACATCATCTGGTGATTCAACCAGATACATTCCCCCTTGCGGGTTGCTGTACTGCCCCATTGTGCCTTCGACTTCCGGGTGCCCGGCGTGGCCGATCAGGATCGACTCTTCACCGCGACGGCTGGCTCGCGCGACTTCCATATGCACTTTCGTCACCAGCGGACAGGTTGCATCAAACACCGTGAGGTCACGACCTTTCGCCTCATTACGTACTGCCTGAGACACTCCGTGAGCCGAGAAAATCAGGATCGCGCCATCTGGCACTTCGCTGATTTGTTCTATAAAAATAGCGCCGCGCTCGCGCAGGCTATCCACCACATAGCGGTTATGCACCACTTCATGGCGGACATAAATCGGCGCGCCGTAAATGGCCAACGCGTTTTCTACAATGCTGATAGCGCGGTCTACGCCAGCGCAAAAACCGCGCGGGTTGGCCAACAGGATCTGCATTTTACGCCTCCAGTGCCGGTTCGACTTCCAGCACTTCAATATCAAAATGAACGGTATGCCCGGCCAGCGGATGGTTGAAGTCAACCGTGATTGAATCACCATTGATTTCGCGGATCACACCCGGCATCTCACTGCCGTCCATTGCGGTAAAGAGCATGATAGCGCCAATTTCTGGCTCACCCGCGTCCATAAATTCCCGACGCGAGAAATACTGAATTAAGTCCGGGCTTGCCACACCAAAGGCGGCGTCCGGCTCCAGAGAAAAAGTGGTTTTATCACCCTCTTTTAACCCCAGAAGATGTTGTTCCAGTCCTTCAGACAGAGAACCATCGCCCAGGCGGAACAGCGCAGGCTTACCGTTATTGCGGGTTGACTCTGCGGTGGAGCCATCGTCGAGCTTTAAGGTGAAGTGCACCAGCACCGCACTGTTACTCTGTACTGATTTAGACATGCAGATTGCTCTTTAAAATTGCTGCCGCCTGTTTGCCCGGTAGCGCTAAGCAAGCCGGGCAAACAAGGATCGCGATATATTACACGCCGGATAAGCATAGCGTTATCCGGCATTTTTTTATGCGGCTTTTTTCTCTTTCGAAGGTAAGAAGCCTTCCAGGACAATCAACGCAGCGCCAATACAAATCGCCGTATCAGCAAGATTGAATGTCGCGAAATGCCAGTCACCAACGTAAAAGTCGATCATATCGACCACGAAACCATGCCACAGTCGATCGAACAGGTTCCCCAGCGCGCCACCAATGATTAGCGCATAGGCAATGTTGTTTAGCTTCTGCGTCGCCTTCGAGCGATACATCATCACCGCCAGAATGACACAAATACCAATCGCGATACCGGCGAAGAACCAGCGCTGCCAGCCACCGCTGTCGGCTAAGAAGCTAAACGCAGCGCCATAATTACGCGCATAGTGCAGATTAAGCGACGGGAATAGCGACACCGTATCCCCCAGAGCAAAGTTCTGGAGGATCAGGTATTTGCTGCCCAAATCGATAATCAGCACGACTACCACCAGCCATAGCCAGCGTAGCCCAGTTGAACAAAGAGGCTTACTCATCAGGCAAACTTACGTTTTTCGCCATCACCGGCGATGTTGCTGACACAGCGTCCGCAGATTTCTGCGTGTTCCGCCACCTGACCGACGTCGGTGGTGTAATGCCAGCAACGCGGGCACTTCTCACCTTCGGCTTTGCTCAGTACAATTTTCAGACCTTTGAGCAGTTCGCTCTGCTGAGCATCAGCAGGTGCTTCTGCATAATCCGCAACAATCGCGCCAGAGGTCAACAGAACAAAGCGTAACTCTTCGCCCAGTGCGGTCAGCTTCGCAGCCAGTTCTGGCTCAGCATACAGGGTGACTGCCGCTTCCAGAGAACCGCCCACTTTCTTATCCGTACGCGCCTGCTCGATAACCTTGTTCACTTCGCCACGCACTTTCAGCAGTTCGTCCCAGAATGCGTCGTTCATCGCTTCAGTATCGGCCAGACCAAACAGACCTTGGTACCACTCACCGGTGAAAACATACTTCTCGCGATCGCCTGGCAGGTAACCCCAGATTTCATCGGCGGTAAATGACATGATTGGTGCCATCCAACGGACCAGTGCTTCTGCGATATGGAACAGCGCAGTCTGGCAACTACGACGCGCCACGCTGTCCGCTTTCGCGGTGTACTGGCGGTCTTTGATGATGTCGAGATAGAACGAACCCATTTCAACGGAGCAGAAGCGCATCAGGCGCTGCACGACTTCGTGGAAGTCATAGGCTTCGTAGGCTTTCAGGATCTCGTCCTGTGCCGCTTGTGCACAGCCCACAGCCCAGCGATCCAGCACGACCATCTCTTCCGGTTTCACCATGTCTTTTAGCGGATCAAACCCGTTCAGGTTCGCCAGCAGGAAGCGAGCGGTGTTACGGATACGACGATAGCTGTCAGCAGCACGTTTCAGGATTTCGTCTGAAACCGCCATTTCGCCGGTGTAGTCGGTAGATGCCACCCACAGACGCAGAATATCCGCACCCAGTTTGTTCATCACATCCTGTGGGCTAATGGTGTTACCGATGGACTTGGACATCTTGCGTCCCTGACCATCAACGGTGAAACCGTGGGTCAGTACCTGACGGTATGGCGCTTTGCCCTTCATTGCGGTGGAAATCATCAGCGAAGACATGAACCAACCGCGATGCTGGTCAGAGCCTTCCAGATACATATCTGCCGCGTGACCAGAAAACTCAGGGCGCACATCAACCACGGATGAATGGGTTGACCCGGAATCGAACCATACGTCCAGCGTATCCGGTACTTTGACATACTGGTCAGCTTCGTCACCGAGGATATCTTTTGGATCGAGATCCCACCATGCCTGGATGCCGTCGACTTCAACGCGTTTGGCAACTTCTTCCATCAGTTCGATGGCACGCGGATGCAGTTCTTCTGTGTCTTTGTGAACAAACAGAGACATCGGCACACCCCACGTACGCTGACGGGAGATACACCAGTCAGGACGGTTGGCAACCATTGATTCGATACGCGCCTGACCCCAGTCCGGGATCCACTGTACACCTTTGATCTCTTTCAGCGACTGCGCGCGCAAGCCTTTCTGATCCATGCTGACGAACCACTGTGGTGTTGCACGGAAGATGATCGGAGACTTGTGACGCCAGCAGCAAGGATAGCTGTGTTGCATCTTCTCAACGTGCAGCAGTGCGCCTTTTTCAGTCAGCAATGCAACGACGATATCGTTGGCTTTGAATACGTTAACGCCATCCAGCGTTGGATAAGTACCTGGCAGATAAGTGCCGTCCGGACCAACCGGGTTAGCCACTTCCAGTCCATATTTCTGACCAATGACATAGTCGTCAGGACCATGGCCTGGCGCGGTATGCACCGCACCGGTACCCGCATCCAGCGTCACGTGATCGCCAAGGATTGCCGGAACATCAAAGCCCATAAACGGATGGGTAAAACGCAGCAGTTCCAGCTCAGCGCCTTTTACTGTACCAAGGATGCTGTACTCAGCGGCGCCAATACGCTGCATTACACTTTCAACCAGGTCTTTTGCCAGAATCAGGGCCTGACCGTCAATCTGCACCAGCGCATAATCAAAATCAGGTGCCAGAGAGATAGCGCGGTTAGCCGGCAGCGTCCACGGAGTGGTAGTCCAGATGACCAGAGAGATCGGGCCGTTGACATCAGAAACGCCAAACTTCGCTTTCACCGCGTCAGGGTCGGCAGCGTGGAACGCCACGTCGATAGACGGGGACGTTTTGTCGTAATATTCAACTTCCGCTTCCGCCAGTGCAGAACGGCAGTCTACGCACCAATGCACCGGTTTCGCACCTTTGTGCAGGTGACCGTTGCCGATGATTTTACCCAGCGCGCGAATGATGTTGGCTTCGGTTTTGAAGTCCATCGTCAGGTACGGATGTGACCAGTCGCCCATCACGCCAAGACGGATAAAGTCTTTACGCTGGCCGTCAACCTGCGTTGCGGCATATTCACGGCATTTGGCACGGAACTCTGCGGCAGTGAACTTCTCTCCCGGCTTACCAAATTCCTGCTCTACTTTCAGCTCGATAGGCAGACCGTGGCAGTCCCAGCCCGGAACGTAAGGCGAGTCATATCCCGTGAGTCCTTTGGACTTCACGATAATGTCTTTCAGAATCTTGTTTACAGAGTGACCAATATGAATGCTGCCATTCGCATAAGGAGGGCCATCATGCAGAATGAAGGTTTTTTTGCCTTTTTTAGCCGCACGAATGATGCCGTACAGGTCATCATCAGTCCAACGCGCCAGCATTCCCGGTTCACGCTTGGCGAGATCGCCGCGCATCGGGAACCCTGTTTCCGGCAAATTCAGGGTTGATTTATAGTCACTCATCAGATTCTCGGTTCCGTATTTAAAACTCGTATAGGCGTTAAGCCGGTTTTGATAGCCCAAAAAAATCGCGGGCAGTTAACTCATCACGCGCAATCTGCGCTTTTAGTTCATCCAGCGAGGCAAATCGCTGTTCGTTGCGTATTTTTTTACGCAGTACTACATCTATATGGCGACCGTAGAGGTCCATTACAACGTCCAGCAAATGCACTTCTAACTGCTGGCGTACGCCTGCCACCGTTGGGCGAGTACCGATGTTAGCGACACCGGGAATAGGTTTTTCGCCAAGCCCCATCACCTCAACCGCATACACCCCTTTTACAGGAGAGACCTGGCGACGGAGCGGTAAATTTGCCGTCGGAAAGCCGATGGTACGTCCTAACTCGTCGCCGTGTACAACCCGTCCCGAAATGGTAAAGGGATGACCCAGCAAGCTTTCAGCCAGCAACAGATTATCTTCAGCCAGCGCCTGGCGCACTGCGGTACTGCTGATTCGCACTCCACCTTCACAGAAGGTCTGGGTACTGGTGATATCGAAGCCATACTCCGCACCCGCTTCCTGTAATAACAAGAAATCGCCCTCGCGACCAGCGCCGAAGCGGAAATCATCACCAACGGCAAGAAATTGTACACCCAGCCGCTTAACCAACAGGTCACCGATAAAATTCTGTGCCGTTAATGCGGCAAAGCGTCTGTCAAAACGTATACAGAGCACGTAATCAACGCCGCATTCCGCCAGATAACGCAGCTTTTCCCGCAAACGAGTCAGTCGTGCAGGTGACTTTTCAGTCGCAAACAGTTCAAGCGGCTGTGGCTCAAAAATCATCACCATTACCGGCAAGCCCCGCTTGCGTCCTTCTTCCTGCAAACCCTGCAGCAACGCGCGGTGGCCACGATGCACGCCATCGAAATTACCAATAGTCAGCACACACCCATGCGGGGCCTGACTGAGATTATGTATGCCTCGTATCAGCTTCATGTCTGGCTCAAAACAGTGAAAATCGTGAAAGTATACCCTGTACCGCGGTCAAGGTTAACCGACGATTGGTACCACGAAACAGAAAGAAGATTGTTTTCATTGTTATGAAACAAATTGATGTCCTTCATGGGCAAGCCAATTCAACTTTTCTCGTGGAAAAGCTGTATTCACAGCACGCAAGCTGGTAGAATCCTGCGCCATCACTACGCAACGAGTGCCGCAATTTAAACGGCGCTTATTTGCACAAATCCATTGACAAAAGAAGGCTAAAAGGGCATATTCCTCGGCCTTTGAATTGTCCATATAGAACACATTTGGGAGTTGGACCTTGGCTAATATCAAATCAGCTAAGAAGCGCGCCGTTCAGTCTGAAAAGGCCCGCAAGCACAACGCTAGCCGTCGCTCTATGATGCGTACTTTCATCAAGAAAGTATACGCAGCTATTGAAGCTGGCGACAAAGCTACTGCACTGAAAGCATTTAACGAAATGCAACCAATCGTGGATCGTCAGGCTGCTAAAGGTCTGATCCACAAAAACAAAGCTGCACGTCATAAAGCAAACCTGACTGCGCAGATCAACAAACTGGCTTAATCGCTTGCTTGTTGTCGCTTTGTGAAAAAACCCGCGCAAGCGGGTTTTTTTATGTCTGCTTATTTGTTCGCTGGCGTAAATAGCGCGGAATAATCCGCATTACAAATACGCTGCACCGCCGGATGCTGGATCATCCTCTCGGCAAAAATGGCATGATATTCCTCCATCACATTCTCCACGCGTCCAATCTCAATAATTGAGTCATCTGCATAGAAATTGTTCGAATAGAGCGTAGGTGCAACAAAAATGGCATTGTGTGTTGCACCAAAAGCTTTCATCAATGCGGCATCGTCAAACTCCCCGAGGATTTCTACGTTCAGCCCCTGAGAGTTAATCCAGTTCAGCAACTTACGCCCGAGCATTGAACGACGTCCTGGTATCAATAATCGCCGCTCCTCGAGGCATGCCGGAAACGGCTTTTCTGGTAACGGATTTGTACACCAGAAGCTTACACAACACTCGCCAATTTTCACCGAGAACAGCCCTTCCTGTTGCGTTGAGTCGATCGGGCAGTCTGAGATAATCATGTCCAGCTTGTGCTGGCTGAGCTGCTCCAGCAGCATCTCATGCGTTGATTCAAAGCAGCGCAGGTGGATCTGTTCATCTTTAACCACAGCAGCATCCAGCACGCTGCTGACCAGCTGTTTAGACAACGCATCCGCCACGCCAACGTCGAACAGTAAATTAGACTCTTTGCGATAGTTCACGATATCCAGCATCTCCTGGCTTAAGGTGAACATCTTGTCCGCATATCGAAAAACTAATTCGCCCAGCTCACTCGGCTCCAGCCCACGTCCCTTACGCTTAAACAACTTTCCCTGTAAACGTTCCTCAAGCGCTTTGATCTGCCCGGTAATAGTTTGTGGCGTCAGATAAAGCGCTTCTGCAGCCCCCACCACCGAACCTTCTTTGTACACATGCCAGAAGTAATACAGGTGGTTGTAATTTATATGAGACATACTCTCTCCCTGAAAATTGTCATAAACGGATTAACCGATCAGGCTGGCGCATTCAAACGCGTGCGCAGCCAGCTATAACCGATAACCGCCGACAGCAAGGAACCGATCAGGATCCCCAGTTTCGCCCAGTTAATTAACTCAGGATCAACGTTACCAAACGCAAGGCTGGCGATAAAAATCGACATTGTGAAGCCAATACCGCACAGAATACCCACCGCCATAATTTGCTGGAAATTCGTCCCCTCCGGCAACTGTGCCAACTTCAGACGCAGCGCCAGCCAGCAGAACAGGCTGATTCCCAACGGCTTACCAATAAGCAGGCCGGCAATAATGCCCAGAGGCAGTATGGAGGTTAGCCCATCCATCGTAACGCCCTGCAATGAAACTCCCGCATTGGCAAAGGCAAACAGCGGTAGAATCAAATATGCCACCCACGGATGCAGGACGTGCTCCAGACGCTTCGCTGGTGACCGACCATGCTTTTCCTTCAACGGAATGAAGAAACCAACAA
Organism: Citrobacter sp. S-77; assembly: GCF_963864895.1. NCBI lineage: Bacteria > Pseudomonadati > Pseudomonadota > Gammaproteobacteria > Enterobacterales > Enterobacteriaceae > Citrobacter > Citrobacter sp. S-77. Next base: position 497,545 of record NZ_CAWLWU010000002.1, on the reverse strand, counting down.
TTACGCCAGCCAGGGTCGCGTGCACGCCGGACTTCAGTACCGCAGTCCACAGCACTACGCCAACCAGAATATAAATGCCGGTACGTCTTACCCCGCACAAATTCAACGCCGCCAGAATCAAAATAGCGAATGCGGCAACCCCCACCGAAAGCAGTGACAGGTCGCTGGTATAGAACAGCGCGATAATCACGATAGCGCCAAGATCATCGATAATCGCCAGCGCCATCAGGAATATTTTCAGCGCCAGCGGGACACGACTCCCCAGCAGTGCCAGCACGCCCAATGCAAAAGCTATATCCGTTGCCGCCGGGATCGCCCACCCTTCACGGGTGATAGGATCGGCATAGTTGAATGCGAGATAGAGCAACGCCGGAACAATCATGCCGCCAATCGCCGCAATGATTGGAAAAGCAGCCTGACGCAGGCTGGCCAGCGACCCTTGCATCAGCTCACGCTTCACTTCCAGACCAATTAGCAGGAAAAACACCGCCATCAAGGCGTCGTTGATCCACAGCAGCATATTTTTGTTGATCTCAAGCGCGCCAACCCGCAGTTGGACGGGGGTTTCCAGAAAGGCGTGGTACCATCCACTGGTTACGCCGATATTGGCCATCAACATAGCTACCACTGCAGCGATGATCAGAATAATGCCTCCCGAGGCGTCGCTACTAAAAAAACGATGCAGATGTTTCACTTTTTATTCTCTCTATTGGGTGAATACTTCGTAATTACTATCTTACTCCGCATAACTCATCGTTAATATTAGTTTATTCATGATGAATAACTCGGTATTTACGAACTAAAAACAAAGGTGGATGACAATTTGATCAGGACGGATCGCAGAAATAAAAAAGCCTGAGGCTCTTCAGTCTCAGGCTTTTCATCAAATGTTAGGCTTGTTTATTAGCGCGTCAGATCATCGAAGAATTTCTTCACGCCGTCGAAGAAGCTTTTTGAGCGCGGGCTGTTTTGCTCACCCGTCGGACCGCCAAAGCTGTCCTGAAGATCTTTCAGCAACTGTTTTTGTTTGTCGTTCAGACCCACTGGGGTTTCAACGACAACACGGCACAACAGATCGCCCTGAGCACCACCGCGAACCGATTTAACACCTTTGCCACGCATACGGAAAAGTTTACCGGTTTGCGTTTCACCAGGTATTTTTAACTTCACGCGGCCATCCAGCGTCGGTACTTCAATTTCACCGCCCAGAGCTGCCATCGCAAAGTTAATCGGTACTTCACAGTAGAGGTTATTGCCTTCTCGTTCAAAAATCGGGTGCTGTTTCACCTGCACCTGAACGTACAGATCGCCTGCCGGTGCGCCATGCTCGCCTGCTTCGCCTTCACCAGACAAGCGAATACGATCGCCGGTATCCACCCCAGCAGGTATTTTAACGGACAGCGTTTTACTCTTCTCAACGCGACCATGACCATGGCATTTATTGCATGGATCTTTGATCAGCGTACCGCGCCCCTGGCAGTGTGGACAGGTCTGCTGTACGGCAAAAAAGCCCTGACGCATCTGCACCTGACCTGAACCGTGACAGGTTGGACAGGTCTGCGGCTGAGTACCGGATTTCGCGCCGCTGCCGTGGCAGACGTCACACTCTTCCAGTGTAGGAATACGGATCTCTTTGGTGACGCCACGCACGGCTTCTTCCAGAGTGAGATCCATGTTGTAACGTAAATCAGCACCACGTGAGGCGCGCTGACGGCCACGACCACCGCCAAAGATATCGCCAAACACGTCACCAAAGATATCGCTGAAGTCAGCACCGCCGCCAAAACCGCCGCCGCCGCCCATACCGCCTTGCTCAAATGCTGCATGGCCGTACTGATCGTAAGCCGCACGCTTTTGCGCATCGGTCAGGATCTCGTAGGCTTCTTTGATCTCTTTGAATTTAGCTTCGGCCTCTTTATCACCCTGGTTACGGTCCGGGTGGAATTTCATGGCCAGGCGCTTGTAGGCCTTTTTGATTTCACGCTCTTCCGCTGTTTTGGAAACGCCTAAAATCTCGTAATAGTCTTGCTTAGCCATCTTTTTTTATCTGCCCCTAACATGCATGCACGGGCGGAGAGGAAACCTCTTCGCCCGTGCCAGTAATTACCCGTTCAAAGGGCGATTATTTTTTGTCTTTCACTTCTTCAAACTCAGCGTCGACAACATCGTCATCTTTCGCGTTGTTTGCAGAAGCATCAGCGCCTGCTGCACCAGCCTGCTGCTGTGCGTGCTGCTGCTGAGCGATTTCCATCAGTTTCTGGGAAACCTGTGCCAGCGCCTGCATTTTCGCTTCGATATCCGCTTTGTCTTCACCTTTCAGAGAAGTTTCCAGCGCGGTCAGTGCAGACTCGATGGCAGTTTTGTCATCAGCTGGCAGTTTGTCGCCTGCTTCTTCAACCTGCTTGCGAGTGCTGTGCAGCAGATGGTCGCCCTGGTTACGGGTCTGAACCAGCTCTTCGAACTTACGGTCAGATTCCGCGTTCGCTTCTGCTTCACGAACCATTTTCTGAATTTCTTCTTCGTTCAGACCAGAAGATGCCTTGATGGTGATCTTCTGCTCTTTACCGCTGTTTTTGTCTTTCGCGGAAACATGCAGGATACCGTCAGCATCGATATCGAAGGTGACTTCGATCTGCGGCATGCCGCGCGGTGCCGGGCTGATGCCATCCAGGTTAAACTGACCCAGATCTTTGTTATCAGCAGCACGTTTACGTTCACCCTGCAGCACATGGATGGTTACCGCAGACTGGTTGTCTTCAGCGGTAGAGAACACCTGGCTGTGCTTGGTCGGGATGGTGGTATTTTTGGCGATCAGCGGAGTCATCACGCCGCCCATGGTTTCGATACCCAGAGACAGCGGGGTAACGTCCAGCAGCAGTACGTCTTTCACATCACCGGTCAATACACCACCCTGAACGGCAGCACCAATTGCTACAGCTTCGTCCGGGTTAACGTCTTTACGCGGTTCTTTACCAAAGAACTCAGCAACTTTCTTCTGCACCATCGGCATACGAGTCTGACCACCAACCAGGATTACATCCTGAACGTCGGAAACAGACAGACCAGCATCCTGCAGAGCAACTTTCAGCGGCTCGATGGAACGGTTCACCAGGTCTTCTACCAGGCTTTCCAGTTTCGCACGGGTCACTTTGATGTTCATGTGTTTCGGACCAGACGCATCTGCAGTGATGTACGGCAGGTTAACGTCGGTCTGCTGCGCAGAAGACAGCTCAATTTTCGCTTTTTCTGCGGCTTCTTTCAGGCGCTGCATTGCCAGCGGGTCGTTACGCAGGTCAATGCCCTGATCTTTCTTAAATTCGTCAACCAGGTAGTTGATCATACGGCTATCGAAGTCTTCACCACCCAGGTGGGTATCACCGTTGGTTGCCAGAACTTCGAAGGTTTTTTCGCCGTCAACTTCGTCGATTTCAATAATAGAGATATCGAAGGTACCACCACCGAGGTCGTATACCGCGATAGTACGGTTGCCGACTTCTTTATCCAGACCGTAAGCCAGCGCGGCAGCAGTCGGTTCGTTGATGATACGTTTGACTTCCAGACCTGCGATACGGCCTGCGTCTTTGGTTGCCTGACGCTGAGCATCGTTAAAGTATGCAGGTACGGTGATAACGGCTTCAGTTACCGGTTCGCCCAGGTAATCCTCAGCGGTTTTCTTCATTTTTTTCAGCACTTCTGCAGAAATCTGCGGCGGTGCCATTTTCTGACCTTTTACATCAATCCATGCATCACCGTTGTCAGCACCGATGATTTTGTACGGCATGATAGCTTCATCACGCTGCACTTCTTCGTCCTGGAAGCGGCGGCCAATCAGGCGTTTAATCGCAAACAGGGTGTTTTGCGGGTTTGTCACTGCCTGACGTTTAGCCGGCTGACCAACCAGAGTTTCACCATCCTGGGTATAAGCAATGATAGAAGGCGTGGTGCGATCGCCCTCGGCGTTCTCCAGCACACGTGCAGTAGTGCCATCCATAATCGCTACACAAGAGTTGGTAGTACCCAGGTCGATACCAATAATTTTACCCATCTAAACGTCTCCACTAAAAATTCGGTCATCATGTGGTTGTGAATCTGTAATAAGGGCGAAACGTGCGGTTTCAACTACCCTGAATCGTTTTTTTTCAGACTCACCACTGCGGTTGTCTACAAGATGGGGTCGTAACCCACGTCATCAAGGGGGGCATGCAAATTTTTTTTAGCCCTGAGACCAGAAAACGAGATAAATGGAGCTGAAAAGCAACATGAGAAATAGTTACCAATCCAAATTTATTCATAAATCGAATAAAACAAAATAAGCCATTCACGAAAAAATTGTAATAAAAAGAAAATATTACAAGAATGAATCGTTTTTCTGACAGCGGTAATATGGTGGCAGATTGCCACTTTTGAACCCGTCAAAGAGAAATCCCATGAAATCCGTTTTAACGCTGTCTGTCAGCATGCTTTTCGGTCTTCTTCTGAGCAGCACAGCACATGCTAACGATCATAAAATCCTCGGTATGATTGCGATGCCCAGAAATCAAACCGACAGCCTCACGTTAAAAATCCCCGTTTGTCGCGTTGTGAAGCGCATCCAATTGACGGCAGATCGTGGCGATATTCATCTGAATGGAGCCTCCGTTTATTTTAAAGCAGCACGCATGTCCAGCCAGAGCCTGAATGTCCCTTCGTCAATCAAAGAGGGGCAAACCACCAAATGGATCAATATCAATAGCGACAACAACAATAAACGTTGTGTGTCGAAAATTACCTTCTCAGGCCAGTCGGTCAATTCTTCTGACATGGCGACGTTAAAAGTGATTGGCGACGACTAAACCCTCTCCTTTACCTGCGCCAAATGTTCCCCCCACAAGCGTGATGCCTGTCACAGGGGAAAATAATTCATTTTCCCCTTATTAGATCATAGACAGCCCACTCTCACCTGATTATTATGCCGCGCCCCGAAGACAGTGATCGTTATTCGGGGAAACTATTTCACCATTCAATCAATGATGATTTTGAGGAATTATGGGCAACACTAAGTTGGCTAATCCGGCACCGCTGGGCCTGATGGGCTTTGGCATGACCACCATTCTGCTTAACCTGCACAACGCGGGTTTCTTCGCCTTTGACGTTATTATTCTGGCGATGGGAATTTTCTACGGCGGTATCGCGCAAATTTTTGCCGGCCTGCTGGAATATAAAAAAGGCAACACCTTCGGTTTAACCGCCTTTACCTCCTACGGCTCTTTCTGGCTGACGCTGGTTGCCATCCTGATCATGCCGAAAATGGGCCTGGCGGATGCAACAAATGGTCAGTTCCTGGGCGTGTATCTGGGTCTGTGGGGCGTGTTCACACTGTTCATGTTCTTCGGCACGCTGAAAGCTAACCGTGCTTTGCAGTTTGTCTTCCTGAGCCTGACGGTGCTGTTCGCCCTGCTGGCTGTTGGCAACATTGCAGGTAACGAAGGAGTTATCCATTTCGCTGGCTGGGTTGGTTTAGTGTGTGGCGCAAGCGCCATTTACCTGGCAATGGGTGAAGTGCTGAACGAACAGTTTGGCCGTACTATCCTGCCGATTGGTGAAATGCACTAATCTATTCCGTTATCCCCCCCTTGCGGGGGGATATTTCTTACAGGCGCTGCAACTCTCCCTGTACGTCCGTATCGCGATGATAAATATCCTGTCGCAGCCAAATTCCCAGTCCTAACCCTACCAGTGATAACGCCAGCACGTACCAGGCTGGAGCCATTGGCGACACACTCATCAACATTGTCACTGCAATCGGCGTCAGACCGCCAAAAATGGCATACGAGACATTGTAGGAAAAAGAGATGCCGGTAAAGCGAACTTCCGCTGGAAACGCCCGCACCATCACGTAAGGTACGGCTCCGACCACGCCGACACATAAACCGACCAGGCCGTATAAAAGAAACAGGTGTTCAGGGTAAATACCGGCAAGGTGATAGAAAAACCAGCTGGAACAGGCCAGCAGCAGGCTACCGATAATAAAGGTTTTGCTGGCACCAACTCTGTCGACAATAAAGCCGGCCAGCAGACATCCCACACACAGCATAATGGTGGCGACGCTGTTGGCTTGTAGCGTCAGAGCGGGCGCAAAGCCATATTGTTTTTGCAGCCAGACAGGCGACATCAGGATCACCACCACAATACCGGCCGAAAGCAGCCAGGTCAGTAGCATCGAAATTACCACCGCTTTTTTATGCTTGCTGACAACCGATTTAACCGGCAGTTCTTCCGCCAGCGCTTTACGCGCCTGCATTTCAAGGAAGATCGGTGTTTCCTGCAACCAACGGCGCAGGTACATCGCCACCAGCCCAAACGCCCCCCCTAAGAGGAAAGGAATACGCCAGCCGTACTCATGTACTGCCTGCGGTGTCAGGCTTGTATTGACCAGCGTTGCAACCACTGACCCCAACAGAATACCGACTGTCAATCCGGCGGTCAGTGTTCCGCAGGCAATACCAATACGGCGTTCCGGGACATGTTCTGCCACAAACACCCACGCCCCCGGAACTTCTCCACCGATGGCAGCGCCCTGCAAAATACGCATCAGCAGCAACAACAGCGGTGCCAGAATCCCCATCGAGCTGTAAGTCGGTAACAGGCCAATCGCCAGCGTCGGTATCGCCATCAGCAAAATGCTCAAAGTGAACATTTTCTTACGCCCCACCAGATCGCCAAAATGCGCCGTGATGATGCCACCCAACGGACGCGCCAGATATCCTGCGGCAAAAATACCAAAGGTTTGGACCTGACGTAGCCATTCCGGGATGTCTGCGGGGAAAAATAATTCGCCAACGACTGCGGCAAAGAAGACAAAAATAATGAAATCATAAAACTCCAGCGCCCCGCCGAGGGCAGCAAGCGAAAGGGTTTTATAATCCTGGCGATTCAGCGGTCGAGAGTGTTGTGACATAGCAAACCATGAGTCAGTGGAGTCATTGAACGTTTTGTCGATACGTGTAAATTAAAAATTACTATATCGTAAACAATTCAACACTCCACCATCATTGTCATTTATATCACAAATAGGCTACTTTCAGGCGTTTGTATCGCGTATTGCGCTTTTTGGTCGAAAAGATGCTACCACTGCCGGTGCGGTTTCCACGTATGGTCCATCCAGCAACTGTATACAATACGGTACACTTGCAAAAATACCCGGCACAATAACCTTACCGTCGGCACCTTTCACGCCTTCCAGCGTCTCTTTGATCGATTTAGGTTGCCCAGGCAGGTTCAGGATCAACGCCTGCTTACGAATCACCCCGACCTGGCGGGAGAGGATCGCCGTAGGGACAAAGTGCAGACTAATCTGGCGCATTTGCTCACCAAAACCAGGCATTTGGCGGTCGGCAACAGCCAGCGTCGCATCCGGTGTCACATCGCGACGTGCCGGACCGGTGCCTCCGGTGGTCAACACCAGATGACAACTCATTTCATCAACCAGTTCGCACAACGTTTGTTCGATGATCGCCTGCTCATCCGGGATTAGCCGCGTTTGTAGCTCAAAAGGGGTCGTCAGGGCCGATGCCAGCCACTCTTCGAGAGCAGGGATCCCCTTATCCTGGTAAACGCCACTGGAGGCTCGGTCAGAAATGGAAACTAGGCCAATGCGTAAAGTGTTCATGATTATTCCGTTTAAACAGTCTCGTTAAACAGAATGATACACTGCGGAGGAAGCGACAGACAGGTTTCAGAAGAGGTATAGAACGAGAGCGTGACCGGAAGCCCGGTCACGCTTAAATGATTACAGCAGATCGCCGATCATTTTTTCCAGTTTACCCTGGTCTACAGCAAACTTACGGATACCATCCGCCAGTTTGTCTACAGCCATCGGATCCTGGTTGTGCTGCCACAGGAACTCAGCTTCAGTGATGCGTGCCGGACGTGCCTTCACTTCACCGGAGAAGGACAGTTTACGCTCGATAGCACCTTCGCTTTCCGCCAGCTCTTTCAGCAGTGCCGGAGCAATCGTCAGACGATCGCAGCCTGCCAGCTCAATGATTTCGCCGATGTTACGGAAGCTCGCGCCCATAACCACAGTTTCATAACCGTGTTGTTTGTAATACTCGTAGATTTCCGTAACGGAAACCACACCTGGATCTTCTGCCGGTGCATACTCTTTCTTGTCGGTATTCGCTTTGTACCAGTCAAGAATACGGCCAACGAACGGAGAGATCAGGTATACGCCAGCTTCTGCACATGCGCGCGCCTGCGCGAAGGAGAACAGCAGGGTCAAGTTACAGTTAATGCCTTCTTTTTCCAGCTGCTCCGCGGCACGGATACCCTGCCAGGTAGAAGCCAGTTTGATCAGAATACGATCGTTGCTGATGCCAGCATCGTTGTACAGTTTGATCAGGCGTTTTGCTTTCGCGATAGATGCGTCAGTGTCGTAGGACAGACGAGCGTCAACTTCGGTGGAGATGCGACCCGGGACCAGCTTCAGGATCTCCAGACCAATGTTCACCGCCAGTTTGTCAGTTGCATCGACGATCTGCTGTGCGCGGTCGTTACTCTGCTGCTTAGCCCAGGCGACAGCATCATCAATCAGCTTACGGTATTCCGGGATCTGCGCTGCGTTAAGAATGAGAGAAGGGTTAGTTGTGGCATCCTGAGGCTGATACAGCTTCATTGCCGCGATGTCTCCGGTGTCGGCCACTACAGTGGTGAACTGACGAAGGGAGGTCAATTTGTCCGTCATGATAGCGTTTCTCTTTAAACAGCTTGTTAGGGGGATGTAACCGATCTTCCCTGATGATAGCACGACGCACTCTCAGCGCAACCGCCGGGATTGCCCGACCTGCCGTTCAGCTCTGATTACGCATCTCCAGGCCAGCCATGCGCAATTAAGGGGGAGACCTGATGTATGATAAACTCCCGCTATCAATCTCATGACAAGGTATATACTGTTCGCTAATTGGTAGCGCTTACACGGAATTATTCGCGCTTGCCGGCATCAACAAGAGGGATGTTAATGCCTGATTTTTTCTCATTTATTAATGAAGTACTCTGGGGATCGGTGATGATCTACCTCCTGCTAGGCGCAGGGTGTTGGTTCACTTACCGTACGGGATTTGTCCAGTTTCGCTACGTTCGCCAGTTTGGCAAAAGTCTTAAAAATAGTCTCAGCCCACAGCCGGGCGGTTTAACATCATTTCAGGCACTGTGTACCAGCCTTGCGGCTCGTATCGGAAGCGGAAACCTGGCTGGCGTTGCACTGGCTATTGCTGCAGGTGGCGCTGGTGCTGTCTTCTGGATGTGGGTCTCTGCCCTGATTGGTATGGCGACCTCGTTTGCCGAGTGCTCACTCGCACAACTGTATAAAGAGCGCGACAGTAAGGGGCAGTTTCGCGGCGGGCCTGCGTGGTATATGGCTCGCGGACTGGGCATGCGCTGGATGGGCGTCCTCTTTGCTATCTTCTTACTCATTGCTTATGGCCTGATTTTTAACAGCGTCCAGGCAAACTCTGTCTCTCGTGCGCTGGAATTTGCTTTCGACATCCCTCCTCTTGCATCCGGTATCTCGCTGGCATTGCTGTCTTTACTGGCTATAGTCGGCGGAATTAAAGGTGTTGCCCGCTTGATGCAATGGTTCGTTCCGTTAATGGCTTTGTTGTGGGTCGGCTGTAGCATTGCCATTTGTCTGTGGCATATCGGCCAGATCCCAGAGATCATCGTCACCATTGTGAAGAGTGCATTTGGCTGGCAGGAAGCCGCCGCCGGTGCAGCCGGGTATACGCTAAGCCAGGCCATTGCCAGTGGCTTTCAACGCGGTATGTTTTCGAATGAGGCCGGAATGGGTTCAACCCCTAACGCTGCGGCTTCAGCCGCCTCATGGCCTCCGCATCCTGCCGCACAAGGTATTGTGCAAATGATTGGCGTGCTGGGTGATACACTGATTATCTGTACAGCCAGCGCAATGATTATTCTTCTGGCAGGGAATGGAACTACATATGTCCCAATGGAAGGTATCCAGTTGGTTCAGAAAGCCATGGTATCGCTAACAGGTGAATGGGGCGCGGGATTCGTCGCTCTGATTGTTATCCTTTTTGCTTTCAGTTCGATCGTCGCCAACTACATCTATGCGGAAAACAACCTGGTCTTTTTGAATCTGGACAATATCCGGGTCATCTGGCTTTTACGTATCACGACCGTCTGCACCGTAATTGCAGGAACATTACTCCAGTTTCCGCTGGTGTGGCAGTTAGCCGACATTATCATGGCCTGTATGGCCATCACTAATCTGACGGCAATTTTACTGCTGTCCCCGGTTGTCCATACTCTTGCCAGCGATTACCTGCGTCAGCGAAAACTCGGCGTGCGACCAGAATTTGATCCACACCGTTATCCTGATATCAGACAACAGCTTGCACCGGAAACATGGCATGAACCGCCGCGCAACTAGCCAGGCAATTGCAACCATCGATCAATTCTGTCGTTTTTTTTGCTAAAGTCGCAGTAAATTTCCTGCAAGGACTGGATATGCTGATTCTGATTTCACCTGCAAAAACACTCGACTACCAAAGTCCGCTGGCCACCACTCGCCATACTCTGCCCGAGCTGCTGGATCACTCCCAGCAGCTTATTCATACCGCACGCCAGCTCTCTGCACCGCAGATTGGCAAGCTGATGGGGATTAGCGACAAGCTGGCGGACCTGAATGCCACCCGCTTTCATGACTGGCAGCCTGATTTCACACCTGAGAATGCGCGTCAGGCGATTCTGGCGTTTAAGGGCGATGTCTACACCGGATTGCAGGCAGAAACCTTCAGTGAGGCGGATTTTGATTTCGCTCAGCAGCATTTACGCATGCTGTCCGGACTGTATGGCGTTTTACGCCCACTGGACCTGATGCAGCCTTATCGTCTGGAAATGGGCATCCGTCTTGCCAATACGAAGGGGAAAGATCTCTACCAGTTCTGGGGAGATATCATCACAGACAAACTAAATGAAGCGCTGGAAGCACAAGGCGACAACGTGGTGGTTAACCTCGCCTCTGATGAATATTTCAAATCCGTGAAGCCGAAAAAGCTAAACGCGGAGCTGATCAAACCCGTTTTCCTCGATGAGAAAAATGGCAAATTCAAAGTCATCAGTTTCTATGCCAAAAAGGCACGTGGCCTGATGAGCCGCTATATCATTGAAAACCGTTTAACAAAGCCAGAACAGCTTGCGGCGTTTAACAGTGACGGCTATTTCTTTGATGAAGAAGCGTCAGGGAACGGTGAACTGGTGTTTAAACGTCACGAACAGTGATTTGTTTAGCAATAGAGATTAACCAACAGATTTTGTAGGCCCGGTAAGCGCATGCGCTACCGGGCACTATAGTTAGCTGCGGGTCATCATCAACTGACGCAGCGCGGCAAAATCGGCGGGTAAGTGATGGGAGAGCAGAGGTAAGTCCGCACGCTCCGCCAGCTCTTTTGGCAGATCCAGCGTCACATCAAGAATCTCTTCAACGCTTTCTTTAAACTTCGCCGGATGCGCAGTACCGAGGAACAAACCATACTCGCCCGGATTTAACTGGTCACGTAAAGCGCGGTAAGCGACGGCTGCATGCGGCTCAGAGGTGTATCCAATCGCCTGTAGTTCACGCATGGTTTCCTGAGTGGTTGCATCATCAACGGCCGCATAACCCAGCTCACTCAGACGCCAGATTTTACGGCGGAACAGTTCTTCCACTCGCGGCCAGTTGTTCGGCTGGCTGACATCCATTGCATTCGATAAGGTTGCCTGCGTTGCTTTCGGTGTCCATTCGCCACCTTGCAGGAAACGCGGAACCGTATCATTGACGTTAGTTGCTGCGATAAAGCGCTTCACCGGCAGACCAAGGGATTTCGCCAGCAGGCCGGCCGTCAGATCGCCAAAGTTACCGCTGGGAACGGAAATCACCAGTTGATTCCGCGCCTCTTGTGGCAGTTGGGCAACGGCCTCAAAGTAGTAACAAATTTGTGCCAGTAGACGACTGATGTTGATCGAGTTAGCCGAATTTAGCCCCAGAGCCACTTTCAGTTCCTCGTCATCAAACGCCTGTTTAACCAGCGCCTGACAGGCATCAAAATCACCATCGATGGCAACGGTTTCGATATTTCCACCCAACGTACAGAACAATTTTTCCTGTAATGGACTGATTTTACCGTTCGGATAGAGGATCACCACGCGTACATTTTTCAAACCATAAAAAGCATGTGCGACTGCAGCACCGGTATCTCCGGAGGTCGCCGTCAGGATAGTAACCGGCTTATCGCCGCTGATATGTGTCAGCATTTGCGCCATAAAGCGGCCACCAAAATCTTTAAATGCCAGTGTTGGGCCGTGGAACAGCTCAAGACAGCCGACATCACCTTCAACCTGAGCGACCGGCGCCGGGAAAGCAAACGCTGCGCCCACACGCTCGGCAAGGATCTCCTGAGGGATTTCATCACCAATAAATGAGGAGAGGATCCTGGTACTACGGCTGACAAAGTCTTGCTTCAGCATGTCATCAATTTCAGTCAGACTAAATTCCGGCAGATCGTGCGGGAAAAATAGCCCCTGCTTTTTACCTAACCCTTGCGTGACGGCCTGCGCGAAACTGACCTGCTCGTTATGATCTTTAAGATTGTAGAGTTTCATTTATTATCCCAGTACCCGTGCGCCCGCCGTGTCCAGCCGGCAAATATGAACAAAGCCTTCCTGATTTTGTAAGTAATTTTTATCCAGCCAGTCTGCTACACGCTGTGCCGTATCCGGCTTATCGCACAAGGCAAACAGCGTCGGCCCTGACCCGGAGATCCCACTGGCCAACGCGCCAATTTCCGCCACCGCCTGACGTGCCTGGCTAAAGCCGGGCAGTAAGCGGGTGCGATACGGTTCCGCAATCACATCCTTCATCAACTTCGCGGCCAGTTGAGGCTGGCGGGAATAGCAGGCATGGATAAATCCAGCCAGATGACGCCCATGGGCAATACAGTCCTGGCGGCGATACTGCGCAGGTAAAATCGCCCGCGCTTCCGCCGTAGACACTTTAATACCCGGATACGCCAGCACCCACAGCCATTCATCAAATCCTGGCACCTGCTGGCTAATGATGCCGTTTTCTTCAATCATTAACTGCATGCCGCCCAAAAAGCACGGGGCGACATTGTCGTAATGGATACTGCCGGAGATACGCCCTTCCAGCTCGCCCATAATCGCCAGCAAGCGCATATCGTTAAGCGGCTTCCCGCAGTACTCATTCATCGCGACCAGAGCAGCAACGACAGAGCAGGCGCTGGAGCCTAACCCGGAGCCAATCGGCATATTTTTTTCCAGCGTCATGCTCACCGGAATATGTTTACCCAGTTCCTGGCAGAACCGCTCCCAGCACTGATAAACGATATTTTCCCGCGGCTCTGACGGCAACTTGTTGGCAAAGCGTCCGAGGTTGTTCAGGCTGAAGCTATCAGCCGCTTCGACGCTGACAACATCCCCCAACAGAGAACCATCAACGGGTGTTACCGCCGCCCCGAGCACATCAAACCCGACGCTCATATTGGCACTGGAAGCCGGGGCATAAACTCTAACCATTTTAGACTCCTAACTTCCATGAAAGGGTACGTAGCAGGTCGGCAAAGACACCCGCCGCAGTCACATCGTTACCCGCACCATATCCGCGTAGCACTAGCGGCAATGGCTGATAGTAGTGGCTATAGAAGGCCAGCGCATTTTCACCGTTTTTCACTTTGAACAACGGATCGTTGCCATCCACTTCAGCTATTTTCACGCAGCAAACGCCATCTTCTTCAATATTGCCAACATAGCGCAATACTTTGCCCTCATCACGGGCTTTCGCCACACGAGCGGCAAAGGCCTGGTCCAGCCGCGACAGATTGGCCATAAATGTTGTAACGTCGCCTGAATCGTCAAAACCTTGCGGCAACACCGGTTCAATAACGATATCAGAGAGCTCCAGTTCGCGTCCGGTTTCGCGGGCGAGGATCAGCAACTTACGCGCGACATCCATCCCGGAAAGATCGTCACGCGGATCAGGTTCGGTGTAGCCCATTTCACGCGCCATAATAGTGGCCTGCGAGAAGCTCATTCCTTCATCCAGTTTGCCGAAAATAAACGACAGTGAACCAGACAGAATTCCGGAAAATCGCTGCAGTTCATCGCCTGCACTGAGCAGGTTTTGTAGGTTTTCGATAACCGGTAAACCCGCCCCCACGTTGGTGTCGTAGAGGAATTTACGCCGCGATTTTGCCGCGGCAAAGCGCAACTGATGGTAATAATCCATCGATGAAGTGTTGGCTTTTTTGTTCGGGGTTACTACATGGAAGCCTTCACGCAGGAAGTCAGCATACTGATCTGCCACAGCCTGACTTGAAGTACAGTCAACAATCACCGGATTGAGCAGATGATATTCTTTCACCAGGCGAATTAAGCGACCGAGGTTGAAAGGTTCCTTTGCTTGAGCCAGCCCCGCCTGCCAGTTTTCCAGATTCAGACCGTGAACATTGGTGAGTAAAGCCTTTGAGTTCGCCACGCCGCAAACACGTAAATCAATATGCTTACTCTTCAGCCAGCTCTGCTGGCGTTTTAACTGTTCAAGCAGTGCTGTCCCCACACCGCCAACACCGATAACAAAGACTTCGATCACCTGATCGGTATTGAACAACATCTGATGCGTAACGCGTACACCAGTTGTAGCGTCATCATTGTTTACCACTACCGAAATAGAACGTTCAGACGAACCCTGTGCGATGGCAACAATATTGATGTTGGCACGCGCCAGTGCCGCAAAGAACTTGGCGGAGATGCCACGCAGCGTGCGCATACCGTCACCAACCACCGAGATGATCGCCAGACGCTCTGTTACCGCCAGAGGCTCCAGCAGCCCTTCTTTCAGTTCCAGGTAGAATTCATCCTGCATAGCACGCTGAGCACGCACGCAGTCGCCCTGCGGTACGCAGAAACTGATGCTGTATTCAGAGGAGGATTGAGTGATCAGCACCACGGAGATACCCGCACGAGACATCGCAGCAAAAACGCGTGCTGCCATTCCCACCATCCCTTTCATTCCTGGCCCCGAAACGCTAAACATCGCCATATTGTTCAGGTTAGAAATGCCTTTTACCGGCAAGTCGTCTTCATCGCAGCTGGCGCCAATCAGCGTACCCGGCGCTTGCGGGTTACCGGTGTTTTTAATCAGGCAGGGGATCTGGAACTGGGCAATCGGAGTGATGGTACGCGGATGAAGAACTTTGGCACCGAAGTAAGAAAGCTCCATCGCTTCCTGATAAGACATCGATTTAAGTAGCCTGGCATCAGGAACCTGACGCGGATCACAGGTATAAACACCGTCAACATCAGTCCAGATTTCACAACAGTCTGCACGTAAACAGGCAGCCAGCACGGCAGCAGAGTAGTCAGATCCGTTGCGTCCCAATACCACTAATTCGCCTTTTTCATTCCCGGCAGTAAAGCCCGCCATCAGTACCATATGATCAGCAGGAATACGGCTGGCAGCAATGCGACGAGTAGATTCAGTGATATCAACGGTGGATTCGAGGTAATGACCAACCGCCAGCAGTTTTTCAACCGGGTCGATAACCGTAACGTTATGTCCGCGCGCTTCAAGCAAACCTGCCATGATGGCGATCGACATTTTTTCACCACGGCAGATAAGCGCGGCATTGATGCTGTCCGGACACTGTCCCAACAGGCTGATGCCGTGCAGGACATGCTTAATCTGGGCAAATTCTTGTTCAACAAAAGTTTTGAGTTGAGCCAGCGGGAAATCCGGCTGCGCAGCAGCAAGACCGACCAAAAGCTCAGAGAAAATACGTTCGGCGTCACTGATATTTGGTAAAGCGTCCTGACCACCGATGGTCTTCTCAATCATCGCCACCAGATGGTTAGTAATTTTTGCGGGGGCAGACAGAACGGTCGCGACCTGCCCCTGCCTGGCATTGCTTTCCAGAATATCGGCAACTCGCAGAAAGCGCTCTGCATTTGCCACTGATGTACCGCCGAACTTCAACACTCGCATGGTTTACCTCGTTACCTTTGGTCGAAAAAAAAGCCCGCACTGTTTAGGTGCGGGCTTTTTTCTGTGTTTCCTGTACGCGTCAGCCCGCACCGTTACCTGTGGTAATGGTGATGGTTGTGGTAATAGTGGTGCTGATGCGTTTCATGATGTTGTGTGCTCTGTAATTATTCTGTGCTGTATTCTTTTAGGGTTAAAGTATCTTATGACCTAAGTCAATAAATTTTTAAATTGATCACACTCCGAAACTTGTTCACGAGCGACTGCCTACTCTTTTACTTTCAACCAATACAGCGTGCCATGCCCACTTGAAGTCAGAGTCAAACACCATAAAAAACAAAAAATGTGAAATTTTATTTTGTGATGTTTTTTTCAATATCATGTAGAAAACGGTGCAACATTGCCGTGTCTCGCTGCCCTAACAGGCCCATTCGCTGTTGCAGCCAATCCGTTAGTTTGATGTCATCAGCAACGTCCAGCGTGGTTAATAAACGTAAAACACGTGCGCGTAATGCCTGTAACTGAAGCTCATCTGTCGGCTCAATGGTTTTTGTGGGCTGTTGTATTAAACCTGCTAATTGATAGCAATACACCATCACCGCCTGCCCCAGATTGAGTGAAGGATAGTCGGCAACCATGGGGACACCGGTCAGTACATCGGCCAGAGCTAATTCATCGTTTGTCAGGCCTGAATCTTCACGACCAAAAACCAGCGCGGCGTGTTCCATCCATGCAGATTTTTCTTCCAACAAGGGGACCAGCTCGACAGGAGTGGCGTAATAATGGAACTTCGCGCGGCTGCGCGCCGTGGTGGCGACGGTAAAATCAACATCATGAAGCGCGTCAGCCAGCGTTGAAAAAACGTTAATATTATCAATAATATCACCTGAGCCATGCGCAACCCATCGCGTCGCAGGCTCCAGGTGAGCCAGGCTGTCAACGATCCGCAACTCGGCAAAACCCATGGTTTTCATAGCACGGGCAGCCGCACCAATATTTTCTGCTCTGGCAGGGGCTACCAGAATAATAGTTAAACGCATTTCGATACTCTTTTTGGCCAGTCTGCAGATAATAATGTGATGCCCATCAACATATTACGCAGCGCGAATTTACATATTTTTAACAGAAATCACTGAAAATGCATTCCACATTCAGTAAAAAATGCTAAACTATTTCGTGGATTTACTATTACTTTTTTTGTTAACAGAAGTTGTATATCCTTCTGTTTATCCATGATAATTTAATTGAAAATGGATCTCATTCATTGGATTCATTACATTTATTAGTTTGCGAGTGCAACTAGTTGTATTATTGCATTTTTGTGATGAAAGCTAACATTTGGATACGATGATTTCATCAAACTGTTAACGTGCTACAATTGAACTTGATATATGTCAACGAAGCGTAGTTTTATTGGGTGTCCGGTACGTCTTAGCCTGTTATGTTGCTGTTAAAATGGTTAGGATGACAGCCGTTTTTGACACTGTCGGGTCCAGAGGGAAAGTGCCCACGACCAAGCTAATGATGTTGTTGACGTTGATGGAAAGTGCATCAAGAACGCAATTACGTACTTTAGTCATGTTACGCCGATCATGTTAATTTACGACATGCATCAGGCAGGTCAGGGACTTTTGTACTTCCTGTTTCGATTTAGTTGGCAATTTAGGTAGCAAACATGCAGACCCCGCACATTCTTATCGTTGAAGACGAGTTAGTAACACGCAACACGTTGAAAAGCATTTTCGAAGCGGAAGGCTATGATGTATTCGAGGCGACAGATGGCGCGGAAATGCATCAGATCCTCTCTGAATATGACATCAACCTTGTGATTATGGATATCAATCTGCCAGGCAAAAACGGTCTTCTGTTAGCGCGTGAACTACGTGAACAAGCTAACGTTGCGCTGATGTTCCTGACGGGCCGTGATAACGAAGTCGACAAAATTCTCGGCCTCGAAATCGGCGCTGACGATTACATCACCAAGCCGTTTAACCCACGTGAACTGACTATCCGTGCTCGTAACCTGCTGTCCCGTACCATGAATCTGGGCACGGTCAGCGAAGAGCGTCGTAGCGTCGAAAGCTACAAGTTCAATGGTTGGGAACTGGATATTAACAGCCGTTCTCTAATCGGTCCTGACGGCGAGCAGTATAAACTGCCACGCAGTGAATTCCGTGCCATGCTTCACTTCTGTGAGAATCCGGGCAAAATCCAGTCTCGCGCAGAACTGTTGAAAAAAATGACCGGTCGCGAACTGAAACCGCATGACCGTACCGTTGATGTAACAATCCGCCGCATTCGTAAACATTTCGAATCCACGCCGGATACACCAGAAATCATCGCGACCATTCACGGTGAAGGTTACCGCTTCTGCGGCGACCTGCAGGATTAATTCGATTCTGACTGGTATAAAAACGGCGCTTTATGCGCCGTTTTTCATTTCATCATTGCCCTATTTCCACAAACGCAGCCCGTCATTCTCAGCGGTTTGAACGTCTTTTGGCTTTGGTTGAGCAAGCGAGTGCCAGTCAAGATGACGCGTCAGGAACATGATCCCGCATAGCGCTAACAACAGCACACCGGTACCCAGCAGTAAAGCGCTGTCCTGCGAACGCAACAGCACCCACATCACCCCATCCAGAGACAGCAGCGCCACTGTGAACAAAATACTGTTACGCCATCCCTGCAATATCGCCTGTAAATAAACGCCGTTCATCAACGCACCAACCATGCTGGCAATGATCCACGCCGCCGTAAAGCCAATATGTTCTGACAGCGCCAACAGCAACAGATAAAACATCACCAGCGATAACCCCACCAGCAGATACTGCATGGGATGCAGACGAAGATTGCTCATACACTCGAGTACAAAGAAAGACATAAAGGTCAGTACTATTAACAAGCTGGCATACTTTGTTGCTCTGTCCGTCAATTGATACTGATCCGCAGGCGTGGCCACAGCTACGCTAAATGCAGGCATTCCCTGCCAGCCAATTTTCTCCCCCTCAAAGCGTTCGCCCAGGTTATTGGCAAACCAACTGCTTTGCCATTGAGCCTTAAACCCTGACTCGCTGACTTCGCGCTTTGCCGGAAGAAAGTCCCCCAGAAAGTTGGGATGAGGCCAGTTGCTGGTTAAGGTCATTTCGCTGCTACGCCCCACCGGAACGACAGAGAAATCTCCGGTTCCACTCAGATTGAGTGACAATGCCAGACTGAGATCCTTCTCCACCCAGTCGGCATCCGGTAGCGGAATATGGATCCCCTGAGCACGCCCATTCAACCCCGTTCCGGGCTCAACCGTTAGTGAAACTCCGTTGACCTGCGGTGCATTGACTACGCCAATACCTCGGGCATCACCTACACCAACCACAATAAACGGTTTTCCCACAGTCACATTCGGATGATTCAATTCACTCAGACGCTCAGCATTAAACTCTGCCCGCACTGACATACCGTTATGCCAGACCTGTCCCTCGTAAATACCGATCCTTCGTGCTTCGACGTCCTGATTTGCCTCTACCATTAACGACTCTGGCAGCCAGAAATGGATAAAGCTGCGCTTACGCTGGACCTTTTTGTCATCTTCCAGCTCGGTATAAACTTCTGTCACGGGAATAGCGATCAGTGGACCAACCATCTTCTGCGGCCCACTGGTACTCTGTCGGATGGCATCTTCTACTGCACCGCGGTAATCCGATCGCTCAACGATAATTTGTCTGACCATTGTCAGAGGAATTAATAACAGCAGCATTGCACCACTTAAGGTGACTATTTTCCAAAACAGGGGGGATTTCAACATAGCGTTCTCCTTTGCAATGCCAGCAAGGTAAAACAGCTATGTGCGGGGAGTTTGAAGTTATGTGAAGTGACGGTGAAGCGTCAACGAAGCCTGCACCCCACCTTCGGGACGGTTATGCAGTACCACTTCACCTTTAAGCAGTCGCGCGACTTCGCTCACAAATGCCAGACCTAAACCACTGCTCTTCTGCCCATTCTCACGGGGGAGCGAGTAAAAACGTTCAAAAATACGTGGCAGCGCAAAGTCAGGGATACCGCTTCCGCTGTCCGTAATCTGCAATGTGACTCTCTCATCCTGCTGATATGCACTAAGGATAATGTTTCCCTTCTCCGGTGTGAAGTCGATGGCGTTATCAAGTAAATTACCTACTGCCTGCTCCAGTAACGCAGGATCAGCCGCGACAATCAGTGATGAAGGCACAATAGTAAGCGTGATGTTCTTAGCCGCTAACTGGACGCTACGCGCGTCACGCAACTGAACAAATAGCGCATCTACCGCCACGGGGATGAATGAAATATCCTGCCGGTTTTCCAGTCGCGCCTGCCGTAGCAGGGTTTCAACCAGCACCTGCATGCGCGCATTTTGCGTCAGAATATTTTCGGTAAAGCGCGCAACCACATTAGGCGGCGGGCCTTCACGCAAAATCTCCGCCGCACCGCGAATAGCTGCCAGTGGACTTTTCAGTTCATGCGTTAACGCGTAGACGTACTGCTCAATGTAATTCTTACCCTCCAGCTTCAGACGCATACTTTCCAGCGCCTGCGCCAGTTTACGTAGCTCACTGCTGCCTAAATCAGGTAAGGCAACGGGTCGATTCTCCGTTACGGAATCAGCATAGCGCGCCAGTCTGGCAATAGATCGGTTTATCCACCACACCATCCCTGCGCCAATCACCAATGCAATACCCAGCAACACCGCACTCGCCCATAGCATCCGCCGTTCACTACGCTTAATAACCGGTGCCATTGCCGCATTCGGTTTGCCGACGCTAAGAACGCCGATAATACGCCCGCCATCTATAATCGGTGCGGCAACGTACATGACTGAGCTTTCCGGATCGTCTGAATTTTGTGGCGTACTACGTGCGCCATACTGCCCGCGCAGCGTTAACCAAACGTCGTTCCAGCGGGAATAATCTTCACCGACGGCTTTGTTGGCAGAGTCAAACAACACCCTACCCTGTGCGTCCGTCATGTAGACATGGTACTCATTTCGAACTTTGTTAATACCGCTGATATTGGCGCGAAAAGGACGATCGTGCAGTTGCGAAAATGCCTGCGCCAACTTGCCGTTAGCAGGGTCGCCTGAAAGAAGATCATCACGAGCCAGCGCGGCTAATAACGTAGCTGTATCAATCAGGGTGCCTTCTGTAGCACGGCGAACGCCAGGCTTAATCTCCTGCACAAAGATAGACAAAACGAACCAGGCAGCAACGGCCACGATCAGAAAGTAGCCCAGCAGCAAACGCATGCCGATGCGCATCAGACGCTCCTCAGGCTATACCCCATACCGCGATGAGTGTTAATCGGCGAGAGTTCGGGATTAATCGCCCGCAGTTTGGCACGCAACGTTTTAATATGCGTATCGACAGTCCTGTCAAAGGTATCCTGAGCATCGGCCCAGACTAAATCCATCAACTGTTGGCGAGAATAGATACGTCCCGGCGACATCAGCAATGTTTTCAGCAGCAGGAATTCATAGCGCGTCAGGCTTAGCGGTATGCCAAACCAGGCGATCTGCGCGGCAGGTTCATTAAGTTCAAAATCACCAAAACGCGTCGACGATGATGGAGCGGAAAATTTTTTCACCCGTCGGAGCAGCGAGCGTACACGGGCACAGACCTCACGCGGCGAGAAAGGTTTCGCAACATAGTCATCCGCGCCAATTTCCAGCCCCAGAAGACGATCCACTTCATCGCTGCGTGCGGTCAGAAAGAGAATGGGTAAAGCCGGGTGATGTTCCAACAAGCGCCGGCATAGCTCAAAGCCGCTGATATCAGGTAAACCAACATCGAGGATTATCGCATCAGGGCAGTGCTGTCGCGCTTTTTCCAGCACCGGCAACCCGCGCTCAAACGCTTCGACACTAAAACCTTCCTGTTGCAGCATGTAGATAAGCGTGTCAGCAATTCCCTGCTCATCCTCAACCAACCAGATCAACGGCTGTTGCATCTTGCTTCCTTGTTATTGTCGCCACGGCATGATGGGTACTGCACTGATGGCATTTTTAGGCGACCCGTCAACAACCTTATCTGAATAGGCCAGATATGCCAGCGTATTACGTTTCGCATCATAAAAACGCACTACCTGTAAGGACTTAAACACCAACGATGTACGTTTCTTAAAGACAACCTCACCCTCAGCTTTGCCATTCTTGATTCGGTCGCTCAGTTCAATCGGCCCCACCTGCTGACAAGAGATCGCGGCATCGGAAGTATCTTCAGCCAGTCCTAACCCGCCCTTGATGCCGCCGGTTTTCGCTCGGCTAACGTAGCAGGTCACATTGGTAACATCCGGATCGTCAAAAGCTTCGACCACAATTTTATGATCTGGTCCAAACATTTTGAATACCGTATCGACAGAACCAATTTGCTCGGCATGGGCAACCTGCGCCAGCATCAGCAAAATTGAGGAAATGACTAAGCTCTTATATTTCATATTGTTACCATTTTTAAAAGTTACTCTGTGTAATTATTCGACATTCTAAGATAAAACGTATACAGATCACAGGATTACAATAATCACGCTTTCGTATGCCCGAAAAAAGCATTTATGAGCAAAAAAAACACTGAATGCTAAAACAGCAAAAAATGCTATTATCCACATACCTGACGTCAGGTACTCGTTGTTGAAAGGATGAGGATATTTTATGGATCAGGCTGGCATTATTCGCGACCTATTAGTCTGGCTGGAAGGTCATCTGGATCAGCCCCTGTCGCTTGACAATGTGGCGGCAAAAGCGGGCTATTCCAAGTGGCACCTGCAGAGAATGTTTAAGGACGTGACGGGCCATGCTATTGGCGCCTATATCCGCGCCCGTCGTTTATCGAAGTCTGCAGTGGCGCTTCGTCTGACTGCTCGCCCCATTCTTGATATTGCCCTGCAATACCGTTTCGACTCTCAACAAACGTTTACTCGCGCGTTCAAAAAGCAATTTGCGCAGACGCCTGCGCTGTATCGCCGCTCGCCAGAATGGAGCGCTTTTGGTATTCGTCCGCCGATGAGACTCGGGGAATTTGCTATGCCACCGCATCAGTTCGTGACCCTGGAAGATACGCAACTGCTCGGCACCACGCAAAGTTACTCCTGCTCACTGGAACAGATCTCAGATTTCCGTCATGAAATGCGTATTCAGTTCTGGCGCGACTTCCTCAGCCAGGCTCCGGCGATCCCGCCTGTTCTATACGGACTAAACGAAACGCGTCCAAGCTTTGAAAAAGATGACGAGCAGGAAGTGTTCTATACAACTGCATTAACGCCAGAACAGGCCAATGGATATGTGCAATCAGCACAACCGATCCTGTTGCAGGGTGGCGAATACGTGATGTTTACGTATGAAGGCTTGGGGACAGGCGTGCAGGAATTTATCCTGACGGTTTACGGCACCTGTATGCCGATGCTAAACCTCACTCGCCGTAAAGGTCAGGATATAGAGCGATACTATCCGGCAGAAGATGCCAAAGCAGGCGATCGCCCTATTAATCTGCGCTGCGAATTCCTTATCCCTATTCGCCGCTAACGCTGTAGTTCATCCAACGCAGGGGCATCCAGATGCGATATGTCCCCTGCCGTTTCGACAACCCATCCCGGCGCCAGCCACAAACTTTCCTGATAATCGACGCGGGAAATTGAGCAGTTACGCAGACGCAACCGGCGTTCCGCCCATGCTGGCAATCCCAGAATCGTGCTCACCAGACAACCCAGAGCAATACCGTGACTCACCAGCAGTGGACGACTTCCCTGTGGAAGATCCAGACAGGATGCCAGGGCGGCGTTAACACGTTCCCCCAACTCCTGCATCGATTCTCCCTCCGGGATGCGGCCATCAACCGTTCCATTCACCAACTGGCGACGCCAACCCTCTTCCTCTTGCGTCAGAGAATCAATATGGCGCTTTTCCAGCACCCCCATATTCAACTCGCGCAGTCGGGCATCAAAGGTAATATCACAGCCACAAGCCTGGGCAATGATTTCTGCGGTGCGTCGTGTACGACCTAAATCGCTACTGATGACATGAGTAATGCCAAGCGAGCGGGCGCGTTCGCCGACCTGCATGGCTTGCTGCTCACCTTTAGCGGTCAGTGGGCTATCTGACTGGCCTTGAATACGTCGCTCGGCGTTCCACTGCGTCTCACCATGGCGAACAAGGTATACCTGTAACATGCGTTTTTTCCGTTATATACTCGTCATACTTTGAGTGGCAGATGCGTTGGCTACGAGTTACTCGGCTCATCCATGAGCCTCGCCCTTACGGGCCGCCGCTTTGCGGCGTTCAAATCTGTTCCTGACAGATTAGTCGCTCCCCCAGCCACATAGTTATCTATGCACCAGGGGGGGGTTCTCGCTTGCCGCCTTCCTGTCACTCAAATTATATAGAATAGACTGCGATGAATTTTTCAAACCGAGCTTAATTATGCACAAGGTTATCTCTGCTACCACCAATCCTGCCAAAATTCAGGCAATTCTACAGGCATTTGAAGAGATTTTCGGTGAAGGATCCTGCCATATCGAACCCGCTGCCGTCGAGAGTGGTGTGCCAGAACAACCTCTTGGAAGTCAGGAAACGCGTACTGGCGCACGAAATCGGGTTGAAAACGCGCGCCGTCTGCATCCGCAGGCCGATTTCTGGGTAGCCATCGAAGCAGGAATTGATGATGACGCCACGTTCAGTTGGGTGGTGATTGATAATGGCGCGCAGCGAGGCGAAGCGCGTTCAGCAACGTTACCGCTGCCTGCGGTTATTCTCGAAAAGGTCCGTCAGGGGGAAGCACTCGGTCCGGTGATGTCACAGTATACGGGTATTGATGAGATCGGCCGTAAAGAGGGAGCAATTGGTGTCTTTACTGCAGGAAAACTGACGCGCTCCAGCGTTTACCACCAGGCAGTAATTCTGGCGCTTAGCCCGTTTCATAACGCGGTGTATTGGTAGCGTTGTGCCGGATGGCGGCTTCGCCTTATCCGGCATACGGCTCAGCGTCATTTGTAGGCCTGATAAAATGCGGCAGCATCGCCATCAGGAAATTCAATTTTTTCCGAGCAGTACCTGCTCCAGCCACTGACGCAGCTCTACTGGCGCCGACTTGAGGCTGTTAGAACCACGTGTAATTGTGGCGATCCCGGCCCCGAGCTCATTTTTTAACTCACGCTGACTCATCTCACCGCGCAGAAGTTCTTCAATGATGCGCACGCGCGTACCCAGCGCTTCGCGCTCATCTGGCGTTAACATCAAATTAAGCAGTGGTTGGTGTAAATCCTGATCGTAGGCGTGTTTAAGCAGGTCGACAAAACGTAACCACTCCTGGTGACGCTGTTCTGCCATCGCTGCTGAATAGGGTGATTGCTGAGTCATAAAGTGTCGCCATCGTTATGGGGGAAGCGCGCTTGCTTCCCCCTTTTGTACTCTTTAACGAGTACGATAGCATAACACACTCGACTCGATCAGTAACGACGTTGCCATTCTGCGTTGCTCATCAACTCCGGTTTATCCCCCAGGAAATAGCGATAATAGGCGTCATAAGCCAGAACGTTTTTCACATACCCTCTTGTCTCAGAGAAAGGAATACTTTCAACAAATGCCACTGCGTCAATTCGCCCAGCGCTATTACCAAGCCAGGTGCGAACGCGTCCCGGCCCGGCGTTATAGGCCGCAGAAGCAAAAATGCGGTTGTTGCCAAATTGCTGATATACATACTGCAAATAGCTGGTACCGATGTTGATATTGGTTTCAGGATCCAGCAACTGACTGGGGCTGCTGTAACCTGGAATCGAGAACATTTTCACCGTATGCGTCGCTGTGCCCGGCATAATCTGCATCAACCCACTGGCTCCAACCGGTGATTTTACTTTCGGGTTCCAGGCGCTTTCCTGACGCGCAATTGCCATCGCGTAGCTTTGCTGAATATCCTTCCCGCTGGTGTAGCGAGAAAACAGATCTTTGTAGGCCAGAGGGAAACGCTCTTCCAGATGATCCCAGAGTTTGCCGGCGATCGTTGCCTGCACGCTCAGATCCCACCAGTGGTTGTTGAATGCGTAACGCGCCAGTTGCGCCTGTTCAGACTTCGTGCGGCTGGTGACCAGATTCGCCCATTCACTGCGCGCAGTATTATCCATGTTCCAGTACATTAACTCACGTACGCGTGCCATTTCAGGTCCCTGAGTCAGGGCAGAGTTGACATCTGTAGGTGCTTTGTCGACCTTCAGCTCATACTCTTCACCCAACTTTTGCGCCGCTACCATTGGATAGAAACCGCGCTGCTGCATCAAAGAATGCAGGATCTCTCTCGCTTCGGCATCACGCCCCCGCTCCAGCAACAGATCCGCCTGCCAGTAACGCCATTCATCCTTCTCTTTGGCTTCCATCGGCAAGCGCGCCAGCCAGGTATTCAGACCACGCCGATCGCCAGTTCCCAGCGCCATCCGCACGCGACGTTCCACAAGCGTGGTGGATTGCGATCGCATAATAGCGTCATCACGCCATTTCGCCTGCTCGTCGGTAACATCATTGCCCATCAGGCGCCAGGCGACGATATCACGCAGCTCCTGAGTTTGATCGTCATTAAGCTGCTGCGCCTGCGCCAGTGACGGGATCATCAAACGTGCATTTTCCACATCCTGACGCGCAACACTGGCAAACGCCACCGCCGCCATCTGGCGAGTGAAATCCGTTGCTCCGGTCGTGCGGGCAAATGTCATAACGGAATTAGGATCATTTGCCAGCGCGATGATCGCCGAAGCTATGGTCTGATACTCGGCTGGCATCTGTCCTGCCAGTGCAGTCACCAGCCCGGTATTACCTGCTTTCATCGCCAGGCGAATACGTTCCAGATAAGCCAGCGGATCCTGAGTGCCCGATGCCCGCCAAACGCCGAATAATTTGTCACAGGCATTGGGCTGACTTTTTCCGCTCAGCCAAAGCTCTTTCGCCCCCTGCCAGGCTTCCTCTGCTTGCCCGGTGCTCCATTTCGCATAGTAGTAGTTACATTGCGCTTCGGTAGTACCGGGTTTATCCGGGCTAAACGCTAACAATCCGCGCCAGTCTTCCCGACGAGCCAGCTCGTTCACAAAACGCGATTGCAATGTGCGGGCTGGAGGCAACGTAGGATTGGCACGCACAAAATTCGTTACAGTAATGGTGGGTTGATTCATGAGATCGTCAGTTATCTGACGATATTCAAGATAGGGATACAGAGGATAGCTCTTCAGGCCAGGCATCATCTGCTCTACAACATCCATCTGTCGGTTATCCCAGGCCTGCTTAATTTGCGCATAGCGGTTACGCTGCTCATCCAGAGAATCGGCCCGCGCCATTTGACTTACCGTCAGCAGACATACGCTGGCAGCCAGTAGGCGCCAGGTAAATTTTTTGGCTTTGTCCACAAGCTCTTCCTCTTGTCGTGTTACGTCTGTGCAGCATCATGCCGCTTAATAGATTTATGCTAACCAGACATTACAGAATGTGCCACGTTCCGGACACTTTTTTACTTTTGTTGCGGGTGAGATCTGCTGGCTGGGATTAGACCGTGAAAAAGGCTACACTTCGCCTTTGATAACTATTCATCACTATAAAAGAGGCGAAGTCCAACGTGGCTCAATTCGTTTATACCATGCATCGTGTCGGCAAAGTGGTTCCGCCGAAACGTCATATTCTTAAAAACATCTCTCTGAGTTTCTTCCCTGGCGCCAAAATCGGCGTGCTCGGTCTGAACGGCGCGGGTAAATCTACCCTGCTGCGCATCATGGCCGGCATTGACACCGACATCGAGGGCGAAGCACGTCCACAGCCAGGTATCAAGATCGGTTACCTACCGCAGGAACCGAAACTGAACCCGGAACATACCGTTCGTGAATCAGTTGAAGAAGCTGTTGCCGAAGTCGTTAACGCCCTGAAAGGCCTGGATGAAGTGTACGCGAAGTACGCTGAACCCGATGCTGATTTCGACAAGCTCGCCGCACAACAGGGCAAGTTTGAAGAGATTATTCAGGCGCACGACGGTCATAATCTCAACGTGCAGCTCGAACGTGCCGCTGACGCATTGCGTCTGCCAGACTGGGATGCAAAAATTGAGAAGCTCTCCGGTGGTGAACGCCGCCGTGTCGCGCTGTGCCGCCTGCTGCTGGAAAAGCCAGACATGCTGCTGCTCGACGAACCAACCAACCACCTGGATGCCGAATCTGTTGCGTGGCTGGAACGCTTCCTGCACGACTTCGAAGGCACTGTGGTGGCGATTACCCACGACCGTTACTTCCTCGATAACGTTGCCGGATGGATTCTGGAGCTGGACCGCGGCGAAGGTATTCCTTGGGAAGGTAACTACTCTTCCTGGCTGGAGCAGAAAGATCAGCGTCTGGCACAGGAAGCCTCTCAGGAAGCGGCCCGCCGCAAATCCATTGAGAAAGAACTGGAATGGGTGCGTCAGGGTGCCAAAGGCCGTCAGTCTAAGGGCAAAGCCCGTCTGGCTCGCTTTGAAGAGCTCAACAACACCGAGTACCAGAAACGTAACGAAACCAACGAACTGTTTATTCCACCAGGACCACGTCTGGGCGATAAAGTCGTTGAGGTCAGCAACCTGCGTAAATCCTACGGCGATCGTGTGCTGATCGACGACCTGAGCTTCTCCGTACCGAAAGGGGCTATCGTCGGTATTATCGGTCCGAACGGCGCGGGTAAATCGACTCTGTTCCGTATGCTGTCCGGTCAGGAACAACCTGACAGCGGCACCATCGAACTGGGTGAAACCGTCAAGCTGGCCTCCGTCGACCAGTTCCGTGACGCTATGGATAACAGCAAAACCGTGTGGGAAGAAGTATCCGGTGGGCTGGATATTATGCGTATCGGCAACACTGAAATGCCAAGCCGCGCCTACGTAGGCCGCTTCAACTTCAAAGGTGTTGATCAGGGTAAACGTGTAGGCGAACTGTCCGGTGGTGAGCGTGGTCGTCTGCACCTCGCGAAGCTGCTGCAGGTTGGCGGCAACATGCTGCTGCTCGATGAACCGACAAACGACCTGGATATCGAAACCCTGCGCGCGCTGGAAAACGCCTTGCTGGAGTTCCCGGGTTGCGCCATGGTTATCTCGCACGACCGTTGGTTCCTCGACCGTATCGCCACCCACATTCTGGATTACCAGGATGAAGGCAAAGTCGAGTTCTTCGAAGGTAACTTTACCGAATACGAAGAGTACAAGAAACGTACCCTGGGTGCAGATGCGCTGGAACCGAAGCGTATCAAGTACAAGCGTATTGCGAAGTAATACTACTCTAGCGGATGGCTCTGCCATCCGCTTTAATAAAACTTAATACGATTTTAAGTTAGAATATAATCATTCATTTGAGAATAAAAAAATGGTAATTTTATTGCCACCTCTCCTATATCCATCAAAAAATATAAATACTCTCAATACATACCACCTAAGAAAAACCAGTAATAGACAATCACAGTTGTAGTGTTTTAACAACTGTGCTAAAAAAACAGATACGTCATCAATTAAACATTAACTTATATAGTTTATATATAAATAGACCCCAGCAATATTAAAACTCATTTGATAACATACAAAGGAATGATATGTTTCATCACATTATTTATTTTGAGTTGTATCGGCAAAAAGAATGCAATCAATGGGATAGATGAATATCTCACGCCAAGAATATTCTATCATCCCAACCGATTAATTAAGCTCATCGAATAACTCATGGAAATAAAAAACACTTTACCCGATCACTCTATTGCCAGAAAAAAAAGACTGATCTGTTCAATTTTCAAAAAATGTCGCCAAATTGATATCCAGCATCATTTGTGGAAAACGATGATCGCGGCCCCGATGTGCCTGCTAATTGTCTATCTGGTGATTTTCTGTCAACCTCGCTACGTCAGCGAAGCTAAAGTCGCGGTCAAACGTCAAAACGAACTCGACAATAGCAGTCTGAATGTTGGCTTGATATTGGGCGCATCGACCCCCTCTTCTGCGGAAGACTCGCTGTATCTGAAAGAGTACATTAACTCTCCGGATATGCTACAAAGCCTGGATAAGAAGCTCAATTTCCATCGAGCCTTCAGCCAAAGCGGCTGGGACTTTCTTTACCATCTTCCCATAGATATCACCACAGAACGCTACCTTGAATACTACCGCTCCCGTCTGAGCGTTGATTACGACGAAAAATCAGGTTTACTGTCAATTCAGACGCAAGGCTTCACGCCTGAGTTTGCTCAACAATTTAACCAAGCCATACTTAAGGAGTCAGAGCGTTTTATTAATGAGCTCTCGCATAAAATCATACGCGAGCAGATGCAGTTTGCTGAGGATGAACTACAGCAGGCGAAAGATCGCCTGAACAACAGTAAGAGTCATCTTCTGGCGTATCAAAATAATAATAATGTACTCGACCCAGCAGCTTCAGCCGAAGCAGCCAGTACGCTGGTCAATACACTGATGAGTAAAAAAATAGAGATGGAGGCAGATCTACGCAATCTGCTGACCTATTTACGTGAAGATGCTCCTCAGGTGGTCAGTACCCAAAATGCCATTAAGTCATTACAAGCCCAAATTGAAGTTGAGCAAAACAAAATTACCGCACCTGATGGCAAAAAACTTAACAGCATGGCCGCTGATTTTGAAGAACTCAAAAACACGGTGAAATTTGATACCGATATATACGCCTTAGCACTGAAAGCCATCGAGAAAACCAGAATGGAAAGCGCACGTAAGCTAAAAACGCTATCCATAATTAGCTCACCACAATTACCGCAAGAATCTCGCTTTCCGAACATCCCCTATCTCTTAGCGAGCTGGTTATTAGTGTGTTGTCTGCTTTTTGGTACGACCAAATTATTGATCGCCATTATTGAAGATCACAAAGAATGATATCCGCCACCGATATAAATGACAGAGTCTATTATGAAATTAGTTAAATCGATTCTTGTATTGAGCATCTTACTATCCTGCCAGGTTTTGGCTGTCGGAATTACTGCGGATCAGCAGCTAACCGGTGCTGCAGCACTCCCTGAAGCACTCGTAGCCAAAACACAGACCACGGACAACAGCGGCTTTGATAACACACCGATGCCAACGCCTGCACCGGTGTTAAGCCGTATGTTCGGTGCTCAGCTGTTTACCGGTACCACCGCTGATAGCGGTGCCAGTATCGGCTTTAATCCCAATTACATTATCGGACTTGGCGATACCATTCAGATTAGATTGTGGGGAGCATTTAATTTTGACGGAGCCCTCCCCGTCGATCCCAAAGGAAACATTTTTGTCCCCAACATCGGCCCACTGAACGTTAACGGCATAAATAACAGCCAGTTAAACAGTCGAGTGACGACCAAAGTGAAAGAAATCTATCAGTCGAATGTCAACGTCTATGCTTCGCTTCTTCAGGCGCAACCGGTAAAAGTATTCGTCACAGGGTACGTCAGAAATCCCGGGCTATATGGCGGCGTCGCCTCCGATTCGCTGCTCTCTTATCTGAGTAAAGCGGGCGGAGTGGATAGTGAGCGAGGAAGCTACGTGGATATCACTGTGAAACGTGGTAAGAGTGTACGTGCACACGTCAATCTTTATGATTTTCTGCTCAATGGTTCACTGAATCTTTCTCAGTTTTCCGATGGGGATACAATTATCGTCGGCCCTCGACAATACACCTTTAGCGTAGAAGGTGATGTTTATAACAGCTATGACTTCGAGTTCCACAATAGCACCATTCCCGTTTCAGAAGCGCTGGCATGGTCGCGTCCCAAACCGGGAGCAACGCATTTCACTATTATCCGCCAGCAGGGGGCAATGAAGCGGACGGAGTATCACCCACTAAACAGTTCACCAGGCAAAATCCTGCAGGATGGCGATAAACTTATCATCAGCTCCGACCGCTACGCTGGCACCATACAGATTCGCATTGAAGGCGCTCACTCTGGTGAACATGCTGTCGTATTGCCATACGGCTCCACAATGAAACAGGTGCTGGCGCAGATTAAACCTAACAACATGTCGCAACTCAGTAGTATTCAGCTTTACCGCCACTCAGTGGCGACCCGTCAGAAAGAGATGCTGAATACCTCTTTGCAAAAACTGGAAGAGGCTTCTTTGTCCTCTCAATCCGCTACGCAGGAAGAAGCTCGACTGCGTGTGCAGGAAGCCCAACTCGTCAGTCGTTTCGTAGCAAAAGCACGTAACGTGGTGCCTAAAGGTCAGGTTGTCCTTAACGGAAGTAATCTTGATAGCGTCATCCTGGAAGATGGCGACGTTATTACGATCCCGGAGAAAACCTCATTAGTTATGATCCATGGTTCGGTTCTTTTTCCCAACGCAATATCCTGGAACGAGAAGCTGGATGTGGATGATTACATTGAGAAGTGCGGCGGTCTGACTCAAAAGTCCGGTCAGTCGAAAATCATCGTTATTCACCAGGATGGTTCGGCGGTGGATGCCGACGACGTAGACGACGTTCTACCTGGCGATGAAATCATGGTACTGCCGATGTATGAAACTAAAAATCTGGAAGTCACACGGGGTATTTCCACCATTCTTTATCAGTTGGCTGTAGCAGCAAAAGTCATTCTGGACCTGTAAGACAAAGAGGGTGGCGGAGAGATTCCGCCACCAAAAAAACACTAACATGGAAGCCATTCAGGATGATAGGCATCTACTCTTCAGGTATCTGGCAGATCCCGCACCTTCAGAATTTTTTAGGTGAAGCGTGCCATAAACTGTCACATTTTTCGGCCCCAAATTCAGTCGACGCGATCGCCGTCTGGGGAGAGCGAGCCGTCTCTCAGCGTCCAATAGAACAAGCTAAAAAGGCCGGGCTGCCAATACTGCGGTTGGAAGACGGTTTTACCCGTTCATTAGGGTTGGGCATCAATGGAGCGCCACCTTTAGGCATGGTCGTTGATGATTTAAGCATTTACTACGATGCCAGCCGTCCCAGCCGCCTGGAAGTACTCATTCAGAAGGAAGCTAAAGAGCCACATTTACAACACGATGCTCTGCGGGCGATGGCCTTCATGGTTGAGAACGATCTCTCAAAATACAACCACTCACTTCCCTTTAATGAAGGGCACCATGCTGGCGTGACATTGGTCATTGATCAAACCTACGGGGATGTATCCATCACTCTGGGCGGTGCCAGTGAGAGACAATTCGCAGAGATGTTGTCCTGTGCCAAACGGGAGCATCCTGAAGGCAAAATTTGGGTTAAAACACATCCTGATGTTTTGACAGGTAAGAAGAAAGGATATTTTGACAACCTGGCCCAGGATCCAAGTATTCGACTTATAACTGAAGATTTCAGCCCACAATCACTGCTACGGCATGTCTCTACCGTTTATACCGTAACATCACAATATGGTATTGAGGCGCTGATGGCAGGTAAAAAGGTCATTTGTTTCGGTTTGCCCTGGTACGCAGGATGGGGCCTGACCGATGATCGGCATCAATTCGCAGATAGACTTGCCGCACGCCGAGGAAGCGCCCCACTTACCGCTCTGGTAGCGGCTGCCTGGCTGCAATATAGCCGCTATATCGACCCGTATACAGGTAACCCTGGTACGCTATTAAATGTGCTGGAATATCTCCATTTACAACGCACATACCTTCTGACTCGCCACGGAAATCTCTGGGCTCCGGGTATGACGCTTTGGAAAAGCAGCATAGTAAAACCTTTTCTGGCTACACCTACAAACCATGTCAATTTCTCACGCAGTGGACGGGGGGCCAACATCTGCGTGGTATGGGGGATCAAAGGAGAGCAACGCTGGCATGTGGCAGCATCACAGCGCGAGATTCCCGTTTGGCGAATGGAAGACGGTTTCTTGCGATCTTCCGGTTTGGGTTCAGATCTACAGCCTCCTCTATCCCTGGTTCTCGACAAAACAGGTATCTATTACGATGCCACGCGGCAAAGCGATCTGGAAAATTTACTAAACAATTCACATCTGACAAAAGAACAGCAGCAACGTGCCGAAGCGCTGAGGCAAAAGTTGATAGCCACCAAACTCAGCAAATATAACCTTGGTGAACAATGGGTAATTCCATGCGTAACTGCGGGGAAACGAAAATTACTGGTTACCGGTCAGGTTGAAAACGATGCCTCCATGGCTCGCGGAACACGGTCCACCAACACTAATTTGGCATTATTGCAGACCGTTCGTGCTCGTTACCCCAATGCCTTCATCATCTATAAACCCCACCCGGACGTTCTGGTGGGTAATCGTCCTGGACATATAGCAGAAAAAGATATGCAACAACTGGCTGATTGCGTGGCACTTGATGCCGATATTATCGAGTGTATTCAGCAGGTTGATGAAGTACATACTATGACGTCGCTATCAGGATTTGAAGCCCTCATACATGGTAAAAAAGTCTTTTGCTACGGCATTCCCTTCTATGCTGGCTGGGGGTTAACCACTGATGAACACACCTGTGAGCGCCGACAGAACTGCATCTCACTCAACGACTTGCTGTACCAAACGCTGATTAGCTACCCCATCTACATTCACCCGGAGCTGAAACTGTGCATTACACCTGAAATGGCCATTGACTGGTTGCTGGCTCAAAAGCGCCAGAACTTAAGTCTCAACCAACACAGAGCAAGCCAGTATCTGCAACGGCAAAGTCGAAAATTGCAAATGCTTTATAACGCCATGAAAACAAGATAACGAGAAGGATCTCTATGAACAGCAATACGATCAATACACTTCTCTCTGGTAAGAGTTACTTGCTACTACAAGGACCAATGGGACCGTTTTTCAATGAGATGGCGGAATGGCTGGAATCGCAGGGACGTAAAGCCACTAATGTTGTTTTTAATGCCGGCGACCGTTTTTATTGCCGGAAGCGGCAATATCTGGCCTACACGAAGACACCGAGGGAGTTTCCACATTGGTTAAAAGAGACATGGCAGGAAAATCCTTTTGATACCATTCTGTGCTTTGGTGATTGCCGCCAATTACATCAGGCAGCAAAACGCTGGGCGCAGGCCAAAGGGGTACGTTTTCTGGCCTTTGAAGAGGGGTACTTACGACCGCACTTCATTACTCTCGAGAAAGGCGGCGTTAATGCTTATTCCTCAATTCCTAGAGAGCCAGAGTTTTACCGCAATTTACCCCCACAACCGGAGCTGGAGGTTCAGAGTTTAAAGCCTTCAACTAACCTGCGTATCTGGCATGCTATGTGGTATTACCTGATCAGTTGGATATATCGGACCCAATTTCCTCAATACAGACACCATAAAGTCTTTTCCCCCTGGTATGAAGCCAAATGTTGGATCCGTGCTGGCTGGCGTAAACAGTGGTATCGCTACAAAGAACGACACGTGATGACGTTGCTGAAAACAACATTGGATAAACGCTACTTTTTGGCCATTCTACAAGTATACAACGACAGCCAGATTCGAAATCATAGCCCGTATAAGGATGTGCGTAATTATATTAATGATGTTATGTACTCATTTTCTAAAAAAGCTTCACCAGCAGATTTTTTGGTGTTCAAACACCATCCGATGGATCGCGGACACCGCCTGTATGCACCGTTAATTAAAAAATTAGGCAAACTATATGGTGTAAGTAATAGGGTGATTTATGTGCACGATCTGCCAATGCCACGTTTGCTGACCCATACGAAAGCCGTCATAACTATCAATAGCACTGCTGGGATATCTGCGCTTATTCACAATAAGCCACTTAAGGTATTAGGGCAAGCTCTATATGATATTAAAGGGTTGACTTACCAAGGACATTTAAATCAATACTGGGGTGCTCACTTTAAGCCTGACACGAGGTTATTCAAGAAATTCAGCAAATATTTACGTGTAAACACTCAAATTAATGCAGTGTTTTATGGAAAGAAATCACCTGAAATGGTGCAATATCAGGTGACTCATAAAAAGAATATTACTGAAGGGAAGTGGTTCTTACAGTGACTTCAAAATACTTACATTTAATTAATCCTAGAAACCTAAATCCATAATACTTATAAAACCATTTGTCTTTTGCTCTATATTTTTCATCATATCCCGTCCAATGAAACATGGATAACAATCCATCTCCCTACTCACCGCTGATATTTAATCGCTGTATAATATTTACCATACCTCAAGCCATTTTTGACAATATAAAACTCCAAATTACTTTCACGTTTTAAATTTTCAATACATGGGGTTGATATAAATCACATATTATTTTTTAATCGAGATGAAACCAACTCACTACTTATGAAAAACATAATTTCATTTAATGAATTTTTAACAACATTGTTGTGGCGAGTGACATACATTTCATCATTGTGAAAAACAATAAGTTTACTTCTTTTCATATAATTAATAGCATCTATTAAATGAGGTATATGATCAGAATATGTTTCATCATTTCGTGATGTAACTAGATATATCCTCCCTGGAGGAGTCAATGTTCTCCTAATAACTTCACCTAAATGCTCAGAGTAAAACTCTTTATCAGAGTCACTCGCTTCCTTAGGGTATATATACGAAAGATGGGACTTAAATTTATCAATCCATTTAACTAAATCAAACTGAGGTATTGCACAGATAGCAGCACCTACCCCAATTTCATGAGAAAAAAGCAATGCAGCGTATCCTCCCTTTGAAAAACCTAACATTATGACATCTTCCTTAAGGAGTTTATATTCTTTAATTTTCTCATTTATAAAGTAAATTACTGCATCTTTAGTATTAAGAGTTCCATTAATACCAAGATAATAATCGCCAACCATCCCATGATCATCTTTAATATATATCTTCCTGACGTTAAAGTGTTTTAGACCGGCTAAAAGAGTATAAGGATATCGTTTATCATCATCACTTGATTTTTCATCACCAAGAGATTGAAAAATAATTATTAATTTTCGCTCTCCTCGATAATTTTCAATAGGATATGGATCTTCAATATATGTTATAGTTGTTCCATTCATATGATCGAATTTTTTCTCATGAAATGCCATAATAATCCCTATCTACTCACATCATTTATTGGATATTTTCACAAAACTTAATTAATCAATTAAAATAATCGTAAAATTTTTGCGCGAACTTATTAAACTCATCATGACAATTTGCATATGGAAATTCACAAGAACTAAAATCATTTGCACAAAAAGAATGGGGTAAATTATTGCCAGCTTTCGCATCTAGTAATCGATCATAGTAGAA
Source organism: Citrobacter sp. S-77 (assembly GCF_963864895.1). Lineage (NCBI taxonomy): Bacteria > Pseudomonadati > Pseudomonadota > Gammaproteobacteria > Enterobacterales > Enterobacteriaceae > Citrobacter > Citrobacter sp. S-77. The sequence continues at coordinate 460,338 of NZ_CAWLWU010000002.1, read as the reverse complement.
TGACGCAGTTGGTGAGCGGATATTAAAATAGTAGCTTATATCAATTTTAGGCGTTGACACGCCATAAATATACTGTAGATAAGGTACAAAAAAAGTAGCCATATTTATATCTGTTGTAGACCTAAATTTATTAGTTAAGAAATTCAAAATACGCTCACCAAAGATATCATACGCTAATATATAATAACTTTTACGTAGCGGCACATAAGTGTGAACAAGATTATGATTAAAAGTTATATCAAACATCTCCAAAAAAAGATCATTGCTATTTTTACAAGCTATTGATGTAGATGTAAGTTTATCATGTTCGAAATTTATATTTTTATTCCCAATAAATATACTTGCAATTTCATTTGAGTGAAAAAAATGAGCTGCGCTGATTTCACGTGCCACAAAAAAATCATCATTAAAATAGATAAAATGCTCGGACAGATCATTAATATTGTGAAGACATGCTTCGATCACATGAGAGTTAAAAGTTGGTAAATATTTTTCAGGAATTATATCACGATGGTCTACAATATGTACTTTTTCTCTAATACCTATAGGAGTCGGAGGAATTTGAGAATCCGTAATAATATAGATATTACGAACCCAGGGCATATACATTTCCAAGCTTAATAGCGAATAGTAAATTTCATTATGATCATCAAACCTAGATTTTTCTAGTGCATGAGGTGTCGTATGACCGTCCCACAGATGAGAATAAGTGTCTCTTTTATTTTTCCATTGCAGGTCCAGATCCGAAACCCAAGTATAAACCACATCTATGTCAAAATCAGGAATGAATTGATTATCAATATTTTCACAAGCATCAATGATGCTATTTTCCCCACCAAAATGAGTTACTCCCTGGGTGAGATGAAGAGGATATTTATTTAACAAGGCATCTCTAAAAAAAATATTAGGTCGATTGAAAAGTTTTCTTATTTTCCGAAACATTAATTTACCTCAGCATCAACAAATATAAAATTTGAAGTATATCCAGAGTACAACAAACTATACGATTATCAGAAAGATATTTAATTTAGAAGTGTACTTATATATTGACGTTCACATCATCTTAATACACTCAATAAATATACCGTTAGCATATAAAATCTTTTGATATAAATCCATTTCAAAACCTAATCAACGCTACGAATTTTAAAATAAACAATCAGATCTCTAATAAGATATTATCTCCATTAGAGACCTTTGATCGTGAGCATCTATAACAATAATGGCCAGTATTCATTCAAAAAGTTAGTATACTCGAATTTATTTATTCTAAGTTTAGTTTGTTTTTTGGAATACTAATAATAATTTCATTTTCGAGTTTAGAAGTATGTGGCACTATAGAGTCGAGAAAAGTAGAGTATTCATCATCAACTTCCTTCCTCATCTTATTAAATGTAATTGCTAATGGACACCTACCAGAACCATGAACAGTTTGCAACCATGTTAGTTTCTCATGATGACCTCCATTAAGATTGGCAAATTGTATTTTAGTTTCCGAGCAATTTCTTCCGTAACAATTTACAGCATTTACAACCGGCAGAAATTTAAAAAAGTAAGAATCCAAATCATTTATTTTAAATAAAACTTGATGATACTGATTTAAAATTAAATTATTAACGCAACAATAATTCTCCACAGGATTAAATTTGTACTCAAAACTGCCATAAATGCTAGAAAATAAATCCTGCAATGTATTATTTTTTGATATTTGTTTTTTTATATAAGTAATACCTGACATTTCTTCATTAACAAAATAATCAAAGCCAGCCTCGCGTAAGAAGAAAAAGTTCAGTCCAACAAAAACAAAATACTCAAGTCGAAGTGAGCTTCTGGATATAACTTTCTCATAGAAATCATTATAGCTTTTATACACTGCATAATTAGCATTAGAACTTTTAATAGAATCCGATATATATGACACTCTATCGAAATATGTATATTTCTCTAATGTCCTACATTGATATTTTAATACATTACTTTTATTTTTATTTAAATTATCAATATTATCAATAATAACTAAATTGACTCTAACCGTTCCATTGTTTACTGCTAAAAGATGTTGAGCATTCCCATTCTCTTGTTTCATAGCTTTATGTCCATTTACTATTAGACTATTAGTTCTTTTTACTAACGCATCACTGAAGAACAAACGTGGCTTAGTTAGTAGTTTGGTTAATTTTGTCATTTAGAGCACTCGTTAATAAAACTCTTCATAACTTTTGAAATTTCATAGTGATCTATATACGTTCTTCGTGCCCCCTCACCAAGTTTTTTTAGTAACGTTTCATCATTCATTAGCATTTCCATTTTTCTGGAAAAATCTACGGTATCAAAGCAAGGTGATATAAGAGAGTTATAGCCATCTTTCAAAAATTCTTTTGGCCCATAACCAATGTCATAACTAATAACCGGTTTACCCATGCTAAAACTTTCAATATAAACCATACCAAAAGGTTCTTTGAACGCAGTAAGAGCACAGAATGAACTAGCATAAATCTCCTCATAAACCAAAGATGTTGGTTCACAAATCCTTACTTGTTCTGATAAATCATAATCTGCAATCATTTTTAATAATGATTCTTTCTTATCACCATCACCATATATATCAAGATTCCAGTCTGGATATTTTTTAGCAATTAAAGCAAAAGACTCTATCAATAAATTAAATTGTTTTATTTCAACTAGTCGACCAAATGATACTATTCTCTTAGGAGAGAGTATATTGCTACACCCTTTAATCATAGAAAGTTTATCTTCGATTCCATTAGGTATATTTGTTACATTAAATATACCATTATTAATATACTCCTCCTTTTGGAATCTTGTTAATGCGATCACTTTGTGTGCTTTCCGGTAAGTCCTCAGTATCGACTGTTGGATTTCATCACTATGTGAACTAAATTCTTTATGCTCCTGAGCCATAACAACATTGGAATTATGACTATATTTTATGATATTGACACATAATCCGGGAAAAGTACCAACGAGAGTACAATTTCTCAGTGTTCGTAGAATAAGAATTAGTTTTAAATCGGTTAAAATAGACAATCCAGAATATAAATCTTCAGTTTTCTTAAATAACCTTGATTTAAATTTTGATAGCAAGTTTTCATATTTATTTCGAAACTTACCTTTGCTTCTTGCGTCATTAAGATACTCTAATCTTACACTCGGGTCTAAATTGAGTTTGGGTATCGCTTCTGTTCTACGTAATGATATCACAGTGACCATATAACCAATTGATACTAAGTAATTCGCTTGATTAATTACAGTCTGAACTGTTCCTCCGACACCATATAAGTTATAACAAAAATATACGATATGATTTGTTTTTTTTCGAGCAACTTATCTATAAGATAATTTGATTTACCAAAATTAGGATAGTCCTGTCTTACGATGGCACGATTACGTCTGGCCTTTAATGTCAATGCCTTATCAAAGTTTTCAAAAGAAAATATATTTTCCAATTCATCTATTGTTCTGACCGTTACTCCCAAAAAATCATTAGGCGAGTTCATAAAATGCCCACGTTCATGTTTGTAAAAATCGTAATCAAACTGAAGAAAAATAACAGGTATATTTAACAGGTTAAACTCAAAAGACACGGAAGAATAATCAGTAATGCATAATGCTGTATCTTTAAGGACAACATTGAAATCATTTTGACCAACAAACCCTATATTTCCTTCAAAAATTTCTTCAACCTCACGCTGTAAGTATAAAATTTTCTCATGCAGATAAAAAACTACCTTCAATTTGTGGTTATCAGCATACTCCATGATTCTTGTACTATCTTTTATTTTTTTCACAAGTGAAAGAAACGTATTTTCTTTTCCCTTAATAGTCCAATCATCTCTCCAGGTAAAAAAGAACAACATATTCTGATTGGTTTTTCTTATGTATTGAAGATTTTCATGTCTAGAAAGACCACTATTGACTAATCGGCATGATAAGAAGCCAATATTTGTTATTAACCGTTTAAGAATCTGAAGATCAGAGGAGTCCACTGATCTTCTATCATTGTAATAATTACTTAATATATATCTATAAAAGCCACGCAAATCATTCCTATCAAAATAACTTCGCAAATAAAATATCTTATGTTTAAGAATAATGTTATATGTTTGTTTTATGTCTTTCTGAGGTTGAAGAACATCTTTTACAATTTTATATTCCGAGCTTAGAGATGTGTGGAAATATCTAATCCTTCCATTATAATGCCCTTTATAAAAATGTACTTTTTTATATGATATAATTCCGTGCTGTAAATATATAATAGGAGACCACCCTCTGCTGAGGGGCTTTTTTTTGAAAGAAGGGAACACATCCATATAGCCATCATTAAGTACAAGGTAATCTGCTTTATAGAATAACCATCGATGTTTTAAACTATCTTTTATTATAACGTTTTTCGAATATGGCTTTAGCTTATCGCTATCTATATTGTTACGCCCACAAACATAATAAGTATTTTTAAACCCCTCATTAATTCTATGTGCAAAATAAGAAAATCCATTATCTCTCGCTTGCTCACCACCTTTTTCACTTATTAGAACAAGAAGATCTTCCCGATTCTTTACCGAATTCCTCATATAAAAGCACCCATCCATAGATTTTGTAATTAACAAGCAATCGTCATTTATACTTATTTTTTAGTGTGTTTATTTAAGAACGGATTCATGATATATAGTTAACGCATCCACAACATCATCATATATAAACACTTCATTATCATTATTTATAACAATAGCCATATTACAATATTTCTTCAATAATTCATCACTATGTGACACCATTAGTAATGACATTTCTTTTGATCTTTCAGAAAATATCAAGTCACATTTTCTTTTAAATCGCGAATCACCAACAGCAGTAATTTCATCAACTAAATAATAATCAAATTTAAATGCCATACTTAATCCAAAACCTAACCTCGATCGCATCCCCGAAGAATACGTTTTAATCGGCATGTCAAAGTATTTTCCTAGTTCAGAGAACTCCTCCACAAAAGCAATAACTTCTCTGAAATCATTTTTTGCAGCATAAAGCCTGGCTACAAATTTCACATTCTCCCGACCAGTTAAGCTCCCCTGAAACCCTCCTGCCAATCCTACTGGCCATGAAATAGTTTGATCGGTTGTTATCATTCCACTATCTGGATGATCGATACCTCCAATCATACGAAGTAATGTAGATTTACCTGCACCGTTACGCCCAATCAGCGCAACACTCTTACCTGTTGGTAACTCAAAGTTTAAATCCTTGAATACGTAGTGACGCCCTTTCGACGTGATATATGATTTCGTTAAATTTTCGACTTTGATCATGATGAAGTTAGCATTGCTCTCCGCCGGAACCAATAACTGGCTAAACCAAGAAAAAAGATCCCTAGCGCACAAATAGCCAGATAGCCAAAACTCATTCCATCGCTAGTATAGTTAGCAACAACTGCCTCTCTGCTAAGTTCGACAACATGAACGATGGGATTCCAAAGGACATAGGACTGATACTGCTTAGGAATTGCCTGAAGTGGAAACATAATGCATGAAATAAAGTAAAGTGGCTTGATAACGATAGGAAGAAACTTTTCTGTTTCTGGGTGCGAGCTTCCTATCACCATAAAGATCAGTCCCACACCGCATGAAAATACAATGAGCAAAAACCATGTACTAAATAAGAGTAATACACGAGCAAGTGAAAAAATCTCACCGCACAAACTAAGAATCCCCATCAGAACCAGATAGACAAGGATATAAATAACCATTTCCAGCAAAGTCCTTGCAATTACTGTATCTACTGGTTTTACTGGTCTGTAATTAAATAGTCCCTGATTAGCTTCAATTGCTTTAATTGACCGAATGGATATGTCACTAAAAATGAAATAGGGAATAATACCATTAATCAAAAAAACCGGGAAAGATATATCAGGCATTGTGCGATGCATTATATATCCAAAGATAACTAACATTACCATAAGATGAGCAGCAGGTTCTAATATAGCCCAAAGGTATCCAAGACGATATTTTCCAAATCGTGTTTTAGCTTCCCGTAAAAATAATGCCTTAATTACTGAAATTTGGATTTCAATGCAATTTCTCGCCATGGCCATTCCATTATATTCGACATGCTACCGCCCTTAGCTTAAGCTGCCACAGGCTTATATATATTTTATTTAGTAGAAAAGTATCACGCGAAATTGTTAATGATACGCAGGAGAGTTGAAATCCACATACAAAATAACGCCCCTGATAGACATTATATGTAATACCTTTAAACCAGTAAGGGATATCTTACAATATAATATTGAAATAGAAAGAGACTAAATATTTTTTAAGATATTATTCATATAAAACATGAATATAATTAATCTATTGTCTTTAGGAAGTGATAATATTCACAATTAATATCATGCATAATACTTATATTATACATTATGGGTAGTATATAACGTATACTACCCATAAACTCTATACCCTCTCGCCCATCAGCCCTTTTACCAGCTCCACACAGCGCAAAAACCGCGAGTCATAATCAGCCTCCTCAACGTGCACAAATTTGATGTTGTTCTTCTCCAACATCGATACCAATAGCGTCTGAAACTCTTTGCGATCCACCGAACTCCCCAAGCTTCGTAATCCATCCGCAACCCATGGCGTGTTGTTTTCCAGCAGGATCACCAGGTCAAAGCGATACTCGTCAATCAATGCCTGCACAAACGGGTGCTCACGCCCTTCATACTTTTTGCAGAACGCCTGAGTGGTGACAAAGTCTGTGTCGATAAACGCCACTTTATTAGCATACTTAACTGCAAAATCAATGTATTGCGCTTGTCCTAGCGCGATCTTGTCGTAATCAGAATACTGCAGCGCCATCTCATCGCCGCCCAAATGGGAAAAGACGTAATCGCGCCCGTATTCCCATGCGCTGGTCGTATTGAAGATATTGGCAAGCTTATTCACCAGTGTCGATTTTCCACTCGACTCACCGCCGAGGATCGCCACGGTACGCACAAAGAAGGGTTTCACTTCCGTCGGAATGTATTCCCAATAGCGGAATGGATTTTCACGGATTTGCGCCCCGCTGATGCTCATAAAGGTCCGTTTTGGATCGACCAACACAGTTTCAATACCCAGATGTTCCAGATATTGCGGGGCGTCAGCTTCTTCAGAAGTGTAGATCCAGTTAGGCTGGATCCCCTTCTCTTGCATAAACGTTTTAATCCCGTTGCTCCAGACATCCCAGCCGTGCGGATATGGCTCCATACCTTCCTCATTAAAGGCATGAATACGGATATTTTTCTGATACTTAAACGTTTGCAGCAACCAGCGTAAACGGTCGGAAACCGTGGGTTGTTGTGACATAGCGCTGTCTTCAAACAGGCCCCGATCGCGCGTATCGTCATAGCCCATGATGATATGTAATTCATCGACCTGGCTACAGGCACGCTGAATCAGATAGATATGACCAGTATGCAATGGATAAAACTTACCAAAGACCACACCAATGTTTTTCTGCTGGCGGGGGAACTCCAGTCCCAGAAAACGGTGCAATGCCTCCAGTTTTTGCGCACTGGGGCTTTTTATCTTGGCGTTCAGGAGTTGGCTTAAATACCCCTTGGTCATGCCACTGGCATCCGCCACCTGTTGCAGAGTACAGCCCTTTTGCTTAATGGCAGTTTTCAGATAATCAAATGACACAAGAGCCTCCTGCTTGCTATAAATTAACGTAATACCCATGGATCTCTGGTGGCAGGAAGGCGCAAACAAATCCCGATATGATTCGGGGCAGCGAACACGACCAACACACCTGTCGCCGGAAAGACGACGGGTATTTAATTATAAGTCGTCAAAAACGCTGAGCGCATCCGTGAGTTTTTTAACGCCAAAAACTTGCATGCCTTCTGGCGGTTTTTTCGGCACATTCGCGGCAGGTACAATCGCCCGACGGAATCCATGCTTCGCTGCTTCCGAAATCCGCTCTTGACCACTGGGAACCGGACGAATTTCACCCGCCAGCCCCACTTCACCGAAGACGACTAAATCCTGCGGCAACGGCCGGTCGCGAAGGCTGGAAACCATTGCCAGCAGCAGAGCCAAGTCTGCGCTGGTTTCAGTGACTTTTACACCACCCACCACGTTGACAAACACATCCTGATCCGCCATTTGCAACCCACCGTGACGATGCAGCACAGCCAGCAAAATGGCCAAACGGTTTTGCTCCAGCCCTACCGCAACACGGCGCGGGTTCGCCATCATTGAGTGATCAACCAGCGCCTGGATCTCCACCAACAGCGGACGTGTTCCTTCCCAGACAACCATCACGGAGCTACCGGGAGTGACCTCATCACCGCGACTTAAGAAAATGGCTGAAGGATTACTGACTTCACGTAGACCTTGCTCGGTCATCGCAAAGACACCAAGCTCATTCACTGCACCAAAACGGTTTTTATGGCTACGCAAAGTACGAAAACGGGAGTCAGCATCGCCGTCAAGCAACACTGAGCAGTCAATACAGTGTTCCAGAACTTTCGGCCCGGCCAGCGAACCGTCTTTGGTGACATGCCCAACCATAACAATCGCCACGCCCCGCGTTTTCGCAAAGCGTGTCAGGTAAGCAGCCGTTTCCCGAACCTGTGCCACGCTACCTGGCGAAGACTGGATATCAGCCATGTGCATTACCTGAATGGAGTCGATAACCATCAGTTTCGGCTGTTCTTCTTCGGCGATCAGGCAAATCTGTTCAATACTGGTTTCCGACAGCATATTCATATTCGCAGTCGGTAGTCCGAGTCGATGCGCACGCATTGCCACCTGTTGCAAGGATTCTTCCCCCGTGACGTACAGGGTTTTCATCTGCTCGCTGAGCTTACACAGCGTTTGCAGCAGTAGCGTTGATTTCCCCGCACCAGGGTTACCGCCGATCAAAATAGCGCTGCCAGGCACCACGCCACCACCCAGCACGCGGTCAAACTCTTTAAAACCGGTAGAAAAACGCGGCAGTTCCTCAAGACTGATTTCCGACAGTTTCTGAACCTTTGCGACGCCTGCATTGCCAGCGTAACCGCTGAGTCGCTCGTTGCGCGCCACTGTTGGTGATGCAGCAAGGCGTACCTCGGTAATGGTATTCCAGGCCTGACAGGCGCTACATTGCCCCTGCCAGCGCGGATAATCGGCCCCACATTCGTTACAAACAAAGGCGCGCTTAGGAGCTTTTGCCACGTTTTACCTCGTTATTTCTGATTCATACTGCCGGAGAGAATGCAGAACACCCCCATCAGATCGGCATGACGGATAGTGATTTCCGTCTTTTCATTCACTTTCGGTTTAGCATGGTAAGCGATACCCAACCCTGCCGTTTTGATCATCGGCAGATCGTTCGCACCATCGCCAATCGCGACCGTTTGCGCTATAGGGATTTCATGCTCTAGTGCCAGTCGAGTCAGGGTATTAGCTTTGTACTGGGCATCGACGATATCGCCAGTCACGTTGCCGGTAAATTTACCGTCCATGATTTCCAGCTCATTCGCCACCGCTGCAGTCAGTCGCAGTTTTTGACGCAGGTATTCCGCAAAGAAGGTAAACCCCCCAGAGGCGATAGCCACTTTCCAGCCGAGAGTTTCCAGCTTTAGCACCAGTTGCGTCAGGCCGGGCATCAGGGGCAGAGTTTCACGCACCTGATGCAGAATGTTTGCGTCAGCGCCCTTGAGGGTCGCGACACGGCTACGAAGGCTGGCGGTGAAGTCCAGCTCACCACGCATCGCACGCTCCGTCACTTCCGCAACCATCTCACCGGTTCCCGCCAGTTTAGCGATCTCATCTATACACTCGATCTGGATAGCGGTTGAGTCCATGTCCATCACCAGCAGACCAGGCGTGCGCAAATGTGGGATTTTGCCCAGTGGCGCAACATCCAGTTTGGCATCATGCGCCAGTTTTGTCGCACGCGGTGTTAGCGACCCCGCCAGGCGAATGACCTGATAATCTTCGACGCACCAGGCTGCCACAATAACCATCGCCGCTCCCAGCTTGCTTTGGTATTGCGTTAAGCGTTGTTTATCCAGCCCACGACCATACAGCAGCCAGCCACTCCGGCCCGCGTGGTAATCCAGCGGCATCACTTCATCGCCACTTAAAGAGAGGGGCAGACCTGGCCACAGAGAGACATCTTCAGGTAGATCGCACCAGGTAATGTTAGGCATTAAAGCTCCTGTAAAATCGTTCGGGTCGGAATCATCCAGGGAAAATAACGCATGAGGCTACCTTGTAACCAGCGCTTCTGGCAACATTAAGCCTCAAATTTTCAGTAGGTGGAATATGGCTCGCGCAAAACTGAAATTCCGACTTCATCGTGCAGTGATTGTATTGTCCTGCCTCGCGCTACTCGTCGCACTCATGCAAGGCGCATCATGGTTTAGTCAAAGCCATCAACAGCAGCGTAACCCGCAGCTGGAAGAATTGGCTCGCACGCTGGCTCGCCAGGTCGCGTTAAACGTCGCACCACTGATGCGAACCGAAACACCGGATGAGAAACGTATTGCTTTCGTACTACATCAGCTCACCGAAGAGAGCCGTATTCTGGATGCGGGAGTCTATGATGAACAGGGCGATCTCATTACACATGCCGGTGAGAGCGTGGATGTACGTGATCGGCTGGCGCTGGACGGTAAAAAAGCCGGTGGCTATTTTAATCAGCAGATTGTCGAACCCATTCAGGGGAAAAACGGCCCGCTGGGCTATCTACGCCTGACGCTTGATACCCACACACTCGCCACTGAGGCGAAGCAGGTGGATAACACCACCAACATTCTACGCCTGATGCTGCTTCTGTCACTGGCTATTGGTGTAGTGTTGACCCGAACACTACTTCAAGGCAAGCGTACCCGTTGGCAACAATCCCCGTTCCTGCTTACCGCCAACAAACCGGTACAGGAAGAAGACACTGAGAAAAAAGAGTAATTTACCAGAAAGGAAATCGACCATGACAACATTACGCCTGCTCATCTCTGACTCTTACGATCCATGGTTTAACCTGGCCGTTGAAGAGTGCATTTTTCGTCAAATGCCCGCTACGCAGCGCGTTCTGTTTTTATGGCGCAACGCTGATACGGTAGTCATTGGCCGGGCGCAAAATCCGTGGAAAGAGTGCAATACCCGGCGCATGGAAGAAGACAACGTCCGGCTTGCACGTCGCAGCAGCGGCGGCGGCGCGGTGTTTCACGATCTGGGTAATACTTGCTTTACCTTTATGGCAGGCAAACCAGAATACGACAAAACCATATCCACCACTATCGTACTCAATGCATTAGCTTCTCTTGGAGTCGATGCTGATGCATCCGGGCGCAACGATCTGGTCGTCAAAACTGCCGGGGGCGATCGCAAAGTCTCTGGCTCTGCCTATCGGGAAACCAAAGACCGTGGCTTCCACCACGGCACACTGCTGTTAAATGCCGATCTCAGCCGTTTGGCTAACTATCTAAATCCGGATAAAAAGAAACTCGCCGCCAAAGGGATTACCTCCGTACGCTCACGCGTTGCGAATCTTACTGAATTGCTGCCGGGCGTCACCCATGAACAGGTGTGCAAGGCAGTAACCGATGCCTTTTTTGCCCACTACGGTGAACGTGTAGAAGCAGAGATTATCTCTCCCGACAAAACACCGGATCTGCCGAATTTTGCCGAAACTTTCGCTCGCCAGAGCAGTTGGGAGTGGAATTTTGGCCAGGCTCCTGCTTTTTCGCATCTGCTGGATGAGCGCTTCACCTGGGGCGGCGTAGAACTGCATTTCGACGTTGAAAAAGGGCATATTACCCGCGCGCAGGCCTTCACTGACAGCCTCAACCCCGCCCCGTTAGAAGCGTTGGCGAATCGTCTGCAAGGATGTCTGTACCGCGCTGATATGTTGCAGCATGAGTGCGAGGCATTGTTGGTCGACTTCCCGGACCAGAAAGAAGAACTCCAGGAGCTTTCGGCATGGATTGCCAGAGCAGTGCGTTAAGCAATTGAGATAACTGCCGGATGGAGGCTACGCCTTATCCGGCAGTATTATAGACCCGGTAAGCAAAGCGTCACCGGGCACAAACCGAACTTATTCTTTATCGCCCAGCAGAACAGATTCCAGCGCGATTTTGATCATGTCGTTGAAGGTCGTCTGACGCTCAGCAGCAGTAGTCTGCTCATGAGTACGGATATGGTCAGATACGGTGCAAATGGTCAGCGCTTTCGCACCAAACTCAGCCGCAACGCCGTAGATACCCGCAGCTTCCATTTCCACACCCAGCACGCCGTATTTTTCCATTACGTCGAACATTTCGCCGTCCGGGGAGTAGAACAGATCGGCGGAGAACAGGTTGCCAACACGCGCATCTACACCCAGAGCTTTTGCAGCATCAACAGCGTTACGCACCATGTCGAAATCAGCAATAGCGGCAAAATCATGATCTTTAAAGCGGATACGGTTAACTTTGGAATCGGTGCATGCACCCATACCAATTACCACGTCACGCAGTTTGACATCCATACGCACCGCACCACAGGAACCCACGCGAATGATTTTCTTCACGCCGAAATCGGTGATCAGTTCTTTGGTGTAGATAGAGCAGGATGGGATACCCATGCCATGACCCATAACTGAGATCTTACGGCCTTTGTAAGTACCGGTGAAACCTAACATGCCACGAACGTTGTTTACTTCGCGGACATCTTCGAGGAAAGTTTCAGCAATGTGCTTAGCACGCAGCGGGTCGCCAGGCATCAATACGACGTCAGCGAAATCACCCATTTCTGCATTAATATGTGGAGTTGCCATAAATTATCCTTAATTAAATAGTGGAAATACCCTAAGGATTTCACGTTGTAGGAAGGCGGCTATTTCGTTCACCACAGGAGCATAGATTCACTATGTGACCGGGGTGAACGAATGAAGTCAACGAGCCTACGGCGCGAAAGACAACGGGTATTACAGCATGTTTTTACCGTAGTCCATTGGCGACGTACCGAAGTAGCTTGCCAGCGTCTGACCAATATCCGCGAATGTTTCACGGTGACCTAAAGAGCCTGGTTTTACTTTCGGGCCATAGATCAGCACCGGAATGTGTTCACGGGTGTGATCGGTACCAGTCCAGCTCGGATCGCAACCGTGGTCAGCGGTCAGGATCAGAATGTCATCTTCCCCCACCAGCTCCATCAGCTCAGGCAGACGGCGGTCGAAAAGCTCCAGACCTGCAGCATAGCCGGCGATGTCGCGGCGGTGTCCCCAGGAGGAGTCAAAGTCGACGAAGTTAGTGAAGACGATGGTCTCATCACCCGCTTCTTTCATCTCTTTAATCGTTGCGTCGAACAGTGCGTCCAGACCCGTCGCTTTCACTTTTTTAGTGATACCGCAGTTCGCGTAAATGTCCGCAATTTTACCAACGGATACGACATGGCCTTTTTTCTCGTCAACCAGTTTCTGCAGTACCGTCGGTGCTGGCGGTTCGACGGCCAGGTCGTGACGGTTACCGGTACGCTGGAAGTTACCGGCCTTATCGCCGATAAACGGACGCGCGATAACGCGTCCTATGTTGTAACCACCTTCGGTCAGCTCTTCGCGTGCGATTTCGCACAGCTCGTAGAGTTTATCCAGGCCATAGGTCTCTTCATGGCAGGCAATCTGGAATACGGAGTCAGCCGAAGTGTAGAAAATCGGCTTGCCGGTTTTCATATGTTCTTCGCCCAGTTGGTCCAGAATCACCGTACCGGAAGAGTGGCAATTACCGAGATAGCCCGGCAGGTTGGCACGTTTTACCAGTTTATCCAGTAGCTCTTGTGGGAAGCTGTTTTCATGATCGGAGAAATAGCCCCAGTCAAACAGAACCGGAACACCAGCGATTTCCCAGTGACCAGACGGAGTGTCTTTCCCGGAAGAGAGTTCATGCGCCCATGCGTAAGCGCCAATGACTTCCGCATTGCCGTCCATACCGGCCGCAATTTTACCGGTAGAACCTTCGTGAGCTTTCACCAGGCCCAGACGGGTCAGGTTAGGCAGATTCAGCGGACCTTTGCGACCATTGTCAGCTTCGCCCTTCGCACAGGCTTCTGCAATATGTCCCATAGTGTCTGAACCTACGTCGCCAAAGCGATCCGCATCTTCAGTCGCACCAATACCAAAGGAGTCCAGCACCATAATAAATGCACGTTTCATCTTGTTCTCCATACATCTGCGCCGCAAAAAAGCGATCAGATCAGTATACAGTTATTCGGTAATACGACGATAGACTGTCGGTGTAATTTCTGGCGCTTTGTCGTCAAGGCTGATTGCCGCTTTGACGGCTTTCGCCGCTTCCTGCCAGCTGGCTTCATCTTTGGCGTGGATCACTGCCAGCGGACGCTGTCCATCTACGCTGTCACCCAAACGCGCCATATCAGTAAAGCCGACGCTGTAATCAATCGTGTCAGATGCCTGACGGCGACCGCCGCCCATGGAAACTACCGCCATACCCAGTGCACGGGTATCCATCGCGCTAACGAAACCTTCGGTATCAGCATATACCGCTTTGCTGAGCATTGCCGTCGGGAGGTACTTCGCGTAGTTTTCGACAAAATCGGTCGGTCCCTTCTGCGCCGCAACCATGCGACCAAAAATTTCCGCCGCTTTACCGTTATCCAGTACCGCCTGCAACCTGGCGCGGGCTTCAGCATCGTCTTTCGCAAGTTTGCCGGAGATCAGCATCTCCACACACAGCGCCATGGTAACGTCAAACAGACGCGGATTACGGTATTCACCCGTCAGGAACTGTACAGCTTCGCGAACTTCTACCGCGTTACCGGCGCTGGAGGCCAGCACCTGATTCATATCGGTTAACAGTGCGGTAGTACGCACACCCGCACCATTCGCCACGCCAACAATCGCTTCGGCAAGGGCAGCCGAAAGTTCATAGGTCGGCATAAAGGCACCGCTGCCTACTTTCACGTCCATCACCAATGCATCCAGCCCTTCCGCCAATTTTTTCGCCAGAATAGAGCCAGTAATCAGTGGGATGGAGTCCACGGTCGCGGTAATGTCGCGGGTGGCATAAAAACGTTTATCCGCCGGTGCAAGCGAGCTGGTTTGACCAATAATCGCAACACCCACGTCTTTAATAATTTCACGGAATCGGGCGTCATCCGGGAAGATGTCAAATCCCGGAATGGCTTCCAGTTTATCAAGCGTACCACCGGTATGGCCCAGACCACGCCCGGAGATCATCGGAATATAACCACCGCATGCAGCGACCATCGGGCCTAACATCAGTGACGTTACGTCACCCACGCCACCGGTAGAGTGTTTATCCACAATCGGGCCGTTCAGTTGCAGACTCTTCCAGTCCAGCACGGTTCCTGAATCACGCATTGCCATGGTCAGCGAAACACGCTCTGGCATTGTCATATCGTGGAAGAAAATAGTCATCGCCAGGGCGGCGATTTGCCCTTCAGAGATGGTGTTATCGCGAATACCATTGATAAAGAAACGAATTTCTTCATCGCTCAGCGCATGACCATCACGTTTTTTACGAATAATTTCTTGTGCGAGAAACAAGGTAACCTCCCGATTATGGGCCGGGTAAGCAAGATGCCACCCGGCAAGTCGTATTGATGCCGGAGGGTGACTAACACCTTGTCCGGCCTGCGATGGGCAATTGAAACTTAGTAGCTGCTTGCGCTCTTACCATCACCGTGACCCAGCGCTTTCAACAAGCTAGCCAGCAGGCTGGATGCACCGAAGCGGTAATGGCGGGAATCAGCCCAATCAGCACCAAACAGTTCGTCCGCAATAGCCAGGAACTGCTGTGCGTCTTCCGCAGTACGTACGCCGCCAGCCGGTTTGAAGCCAACCGTTTTTTCCACACCCATATCGCGGATCACTTCCATCATGATGCGTGCGCTTTCCGGCGTCGCATTTACTGGTACTTTACCGGTAGAGGTTTTGATGAAATCAGCACCGGCTTTGATGGAGATTTCAGAGGCTTTACGAATCAAGGCTTCTTCTTTCAGTTCGCCTGTTTCGATAATCACTTTCAGCAGCACATTTGCCGCAGCACATGCGTCTTTACAGGCTTTAACCAGATCGAAACCAATCTGCTCGTTACCAGCAATCAGCGCACGGTACGGGAATACCACGTCAACTTCGTCCGCACCGTAAGCGATAGCGGCGCGGGTTTCTGCCAGTGCAATCTCGATGTCGTCGTTGCCGTGCGGGAAGTTTGTCACTGTAGCAATGCGGATGTCCGGCGTGCCCTGCTCTTTCAGAGTTTTACGAGCAATAGGGATGAAACGCGGATAAATGCAGATTGCTGCCGTGTTACCAACCGGAGTTTTAGCCTGATGACACAGCGCGATCACTTTTTCATTCGTGTCGTCGTCATTCAGGGTAGTCAGATCCATCAGTTTCAGTGCACGCAGGCTGCTTGCTGTTAAATCGGTCATAACATTCTCCAACGGCATCGCCGTATAAAATTTCACCTTGCGAGTTTGTTAGTATTCTAACATCCGCTCGCTATTACACTTCGATATACATCACAGTTAATGAAAACCACATACAGATTTGCATTACTCTAATGAGATCTACTTCAAATAAATAACCTTTACCGGCAGGATGTGATGGCTTCAGCCGCATCCGGATCAAAGGTTGATGTTGTACAGCTTCCTACAATGACACTTAACCTTCAGCTCCTATTCGGCACATAAAGGAACCAACGATGCCCACGTCCTCTGAACTCGCGCTGCAACAGCGTTGCCAACAAATCGTGACCAGTCCGGTGCTCAGCCCTGAACAGAAACGCCATTTTCTGGCGCTGGAGGCAGAGAACGCTCTACCTTATCCCCATTTGCCTGTTGAGGCCCGCCAGGCGCTGGATGACGGGGTTATCTGCGATATGTATGAAGGTCATGCCCCGTTCAAGCCGCGCTATGTTTTACCCGATTACGCTCGTTTTCTGGCCAACGGTTCATCATGGCTGGAACTGGAAGGCGCAAAGGATCTTGATGACGCATTATCCTTGCTGACCATCCTGTACCACCATGTTCCGTCAGTAACCTCGATGCCGGTCTACCTCGGGCAGATCGATGCTTTGCTGCAACCGTATGTTAGAATTCTAACACAAGAAGAGATCGACATTCGAATAAAACGTTTCTGGCGTTATCTCGACAGAACGCTGCCAGATGCGTTTATGCATGCCAACATCGGTCCTGCTGACACACCAGTTACGCGAGCAATTTTACGTGCAGATGCAGAGTTAAAGCAGGTTTCCCCTAATCTGACATTTATTTATGATCCGCAAATTACTCCTGACGATCTTCTGTTGAACGTAGCGAAAAATATTTGCGAATGCAGCAAACCACACATTTCCAACGGCCCTGAAAATGATAAAATTTTCACAAAAGGCCACTATGGCGTGGTCAGCTGTTACAACTCCCTGCCTCTCGCTGGGGGAGGAAGTACGCTGGTCAGACTCAATCTGAAAGCCATCGCAGAGCGCAGCACGTCTGTCGATGACTTCTTTACGCGCACTCTACCGCACTACTGTCAGCAGCAAATCGCCATCATTGATTCACGATGTGAATTCCTCTACGAGAAATCACATTTCTTTGAGAATAGCTTCCTGGTGCAGGAAGGGTTGATTGATCCCAAACGTTTTGTACCAATGTTTGGGATGTACGGTCTGGCGGAAGCGGTAAACCTGCTTTGTGAAAAGGCCGGCCTGAGCGCCCGCTACGGGAAGGATGAGAGTGCTAATGAGATGGGCTATCGTATCAGCGCCCAGCTTGCTGACTTTGTGGAAAACACACCAGTAAAATATGGCTGGAAGCAGCGCGCGATGCTGCATGCGCAGTCGGGTATCAGTTCTGATATTGGCACCACGCCGGGTGCGCGTCTGCCTTATGGCGATGAGCCGGATCCTATCACCCATCTGCAAACCGTTGCACCACACCACGCGTATTATCACGCCGGGATCAGCGATATTTTAACGCTGGATGAAACAATCAAACGCAATCCTCAGGCGTTGGTACAACTTTGCCTCGGGGCGTTTAAAGCTGGTATGCGTGAGTTTACGGCCAACGTGAGTGGTAACGATTTGGTACGCGTGACCGGTTATATGGTGCGCCTGTCCGATCTGGAAAAATATCGCGCCGAAGGCTCTCGCACCAATACCACCTGGCTGGGTGAAGAGGCCGCCCGCAATACGCGTATTCTGGAACGACAACCTCGTGTGGTAAGCCATGAACAGCAGATGCGCTTCGGTCAGTAAGATCATCCCTTTCTCCTGCGTGGACGGGCCAGGCAGTCGTCTGACCCTCTTTTTACAGGGGTGTAATTTGCGCTGTAAAAATTGCCACAACCCGTGGACGATGGGACGCTGCAACGATTGCGGGGAATGTGTTCCGCAGTGTCCACATCAGGCGCTAAGCCTGAATATGAGTAAAGTGGTGTGGCATTCTGATATTTGCCAGCAATGTGATACCTGCCTGCAAATGTGCCCACAGCAGGCGACACCGATGGCGCAGACCATGAGCGTCAATGAGGTTCTACGCCACATCCGTAAGGCATCATTGTTTATTGAGGGGATCACCGTCAGCGGTGGGGAAGCCACAACTCAACTCCCCTTTGTGATTGCGCTATTCTCAGCGATCAAAGCCGATCCGCAGTTACAGCACCTGACCTGCATGGTGGACAGCAACGGCTGGCTTGGCGAAACCGGCTGGCAGAAGCTGTTACCGGTTTGCGACGGTGTAATGCTGGATTTCAAAGCCTGGGACAGCGCATACCATATGCAGCTTACCGGGCGCGATAATGCGACGATCAAGCGCAGTATTCTCTTTCTGGCTGAGCGGGGAAAACTTGCGGAATTGCGTCTGCTGGTCATTCCCGGTCAGGTGGATTATCTGCATCATATCGAACCACTGGCGGCGTTTATTACCCAACTTGGACGCGTACCGGTGCGGCTTAATGCATTCCATGCGCATGGCGTATATGGCGAAGCCAAAGCGTGGGCGAGCGCAACGCCGGAGGATGTGGAGCAATTGGCGAAAGAATTACGCAAGCGCGGGGTGGATAATCTGATTTATCCAGCGTTATATTTGTGAATTGCCGGATAGCGCCTACGCCTTATCCGGCCATCAGAGGGTAAACAACGCGGTCGTATTGCGATACAGCACATCAGCAATCACGTCCGCTGGCTCTGGACGCAATTCACATAAAACATCAAACACCCGGACCACCTGTTCCGGGCGGTTAGGCTGGCCCTGAAAACCGTTTAACGGCATATCCGGCGCGTCGGTTTCCAGCAGCAATGCTTCCAGCGGTAACTGCGCCACCACCTCACGCGTTTTACTGGCGCGTGGATAGGTAATGGTCCCGCCCACGCCAATTTTATAGCCCAATTGAACAAAGCGCTCCGCCTGCTGCATGCTTCCTGCAAAACCGTGTACTACACCGGTTCGCGGGAGGGCGTGGCGTTTAAGATGCATCGCCAGCTTGTCATGGGTGCGGCGCGAATGCAGGATCACCGGCATATCGTAGCGTTTCGCCAGCTTAAGCTGCGCCTCCAGTACCCATTCCTGCTTGTCGAAGTGCGGATCGTCGCGCCACAGATCCAGTCCGATCTCTCCGACGGCAACTACTTTCTGCGGTCGTTTTTCCAGTTCCTGTTGCAGTCTATCCAGACAGTCGCCGTCGTGATGTTCAATAACAATGGGGTGCAGACCCAATGCGGCAAACAACGATGGATAGGTTTGTGCTAACACCAGCACGCGTGAAAAATTCACCGCCTCAGTGGCCGGGACAATGATGCTGTTCACCCCGGCCTCAGCGGCACGCTGGATACTGGCAGGTTCATCACCGACAAAGGGCGGAAAATCGAAATGACAATGCGTATCGATAAAACGATAACTCACGCCAGATCCTCATTATTGAATGTCGTGTCGTTGGCCTGGGGTGCGTGGGTAACCACCGGGGCATGGGCATCATTGGCAACCGGTGCAGGAGGGACCACCACCGGCCCCGGCACCACAATCTTCGGAGTCTGGCGCGGCAACGGCGTATTTTTCGCCAACAACTTACCCACGGTAGCCAAAAAGTAACGACCGCAAAGGCGTCCTGTTTTGTAGTCTTCTCTCAGTGCCGGAATACGGCTACCTAACGCCATACTGTGCAGCGGTTTTGGCGGATAGATCTCAAAGATACGCAGCTTACCGGGCGGTTTTTCAATAAAATTCTGAATAGCACGATAGCTGGTTTCATGATGCTGAACTAAATTCACCAACGGTTGCAAGCTGCTTTCCCCCAGCCAGCGCTCCATCCGCTTGAACCACTGTGGCGTATAGTACATTTGCGAGGGCACGGTGCGGATCACCACCAACGTTTTTGCCCCCTGCTTTGCCGCCTCCTGCACGGGGATAGCATCGCTAATTCCCCCATCCAGATAGTTGACACCGTCAAGCAACACTCCCGAACGATAGAATCCCGGAATAGCACTGGAGGCGCGGATAAGGTCGAGCCAATTCTGTCGGGTAGGTGAAAAGTAGCCCGGGCTATAGTCATCTCCCCGACAGGCGCACATGTAAAAAGCTTTTCCCGCTGCAAACAGGCGCTCTGCGTTATCAATCGCCAGCGGCATCTGCGTCGATGTTGAATCCACCAGCCAGTCGAGATCGATAAGATTTCCCCCGCGCACAAATCGCACCGGGTCAAAGAACTCACGCTTTGTGGTATAACGCATAATAACTTTGCGTCCGTAACCGGGCTGATTACAAAGATAGGCCGAAAGATTTTGCGCGCCAGCGGAAGTCCCGTAGTAGAAATCAAAGGGATTGAATTGCGCACGCATGAACTCATCCAGTACGCCTGCAGTAAAGATCCCCCTTTGTCCTCCGCCTTCGCACACCAGCGCCATACTGCCAGGTTGAAACGGACGTAACGATAACGGCGCAATATTACCGAGCGTGACGGGTATTCTCTGCCCCACCTCTGCCTTCCTGTATTTTTTGTGATAGAACGACAAAGTAACGCAATTTGCTCATCGCTAAAACCGTAAAAGCCAGTCCACTGGACTGGCTTGGTAGCAATTTTTCTTTACGGTTTACGCGCTAGGGTCGTTTACGACCGGTAAACAGGCTAACCAGAAACAGGATAATCCCGACCACGAAGACTATTTTTGCCGCACCTGCAGCGGTACCCGCAAGTCCACCAAATCCCAGAGCGGCGGCAATTAACGCGATAACCAGAAATATGATGCCCCAACGAAACATACGCTTCTCCTTTACCATAGTTAATGTCAACCGCTTGATATGGACGCTCAGGCCGCCCATTTGCGATATTTTTTAGTGTGGTGCACAACACGCCTTCCGACAAACATCGGGAAGGCGAATTAAGTCGAATTACTGAGTTTTGAGATCGTTTTTGACGCTTTTCACGCCATCAACGGCTTTGGCGATGCTCTCAGCACGATCGCTTTGAGCCTGTGAATCGACGGTTCCGGAAAGCTGAACTACACCATCGGTAGTCTCTACTTTCACTTTACGGGAAGGGACTATGTCATCAGCCAGCAGTTTCGCTTTCACTTCGCTGGTGGTTGCCGTATCGCCCGCATAGCCTTTTACAGTCGTACTTTTGCTATCCCGAACGTGCAGTTTGTCGCTAACGGAGGTCACCCCTTCAACTCCTTTCGCTACTTTCACCGCTTCTTCAGCCTGGGCCTGGCTTTCAACAAACCCACTTAACGTAACCACTTTCTGGTCTGTTTTGACGGAGATATCGGTGCTCTTAATACTTTCGTGATCCACCAGCGCGGCTTTTACTTTTGCAGTGATGGAGCTGTCATCCATGAAATTACCGACTTTGTTCATAGAGCTATCGACTTTCTGCCCCGCGCTTTCAAGACCGGATTGCGCTTTGTCCATTGTCGCGTTTTCTGCAAAAGCAGAACCCGTTGCAACAGCAGAAGTCAGCATCACGGCCAGCAGCGTTTTAGAAATCTTCAGTCTTGTCATTGTCATCGATTTAATCCTGTTTTTTTGCTCATAATTCGAGCATTGGCAGCACATGTGCTGCATTGCTGAATGTGGCGAAAATCACTCAATTCAGAAGTCAATGGCCGCCATCACAATCAACAGTACTCACATTGATGTTCTGCACGACGACGACCCGAACCAGTTATTAATATCGTGATAAAAATAAATATCAGTTCTAACAACCATAAACATATATTTGCATGGCATTTAAAGCCGACACTTATGTCATCACTTTGTTAAATATAGATCACAATTTCGAAGTCGCTGACCAAACAGATTAAAAAACAGACAAAACGAAGATAAAATGCGGGATTTAAGAACATTCCGTAAGGGATTAAAAAGGCAGGGAAAGTCGCAGGGTACGGCAGAAGCCGCACCCTGGAAGGTCGATTAGTGTTCGCGCGTTTTACGGAACGTAACGTCAGGATAACGTTCCTGGGTGAGGTTCAGGTTAACCATGGTAGGGGCAATATAGGTAAGATTATCACCACCATCCAGCGCCAGCTGAACTTCGTTTTTACGCTTAAATTCTTCGAATTTTTTCACGTCTGTACATTCTACCCAGCGCGCAGTTGCCACGTTGACCGACTCATAAATCGCTTCAACGTTGTACTCGCTTTTCAGGCGTGAAACGACCACATCAAACTGCAGCACACCGACCGCACCAACGATCAGATCGTTATTGGCAATCGGACGGAAGACCTGCACCGCACCTTCTTCAGAAAGCTGAACCAGACCTTTCAACAGCTGTTTTTGCTTCAACGGATCTTTCAGGCGAATACGACGGAACAGCTCCGGTGCGAAGTTCGGGATACCGGTGAACTTCATCATTTCGCCCTGAGTAAAGGTATCACCAATCTGAATGGTGCCGTGGTTGTGCAGACCGAGGATATCGCCTGGATACGCTTCTTCCACGTGAGAACGATCTCCAGCCATAAAGGTCAGCGCATCTGAAATCACCACATCTTTACCAATGCGCACCTGACGCATTTTCATGCCTTTCTCATATTTTCCGGAAACAACACGCATAAACGCCACGCGGTCGCGATGTTTCGGGTCCATATTGGCCTGAATTTTAAAGACGAAACCAGTGAACTTCTCTTCTGAGGCTTCAACTACGCGGGTATCGGTTTTACGTGGCATTGGCGCTGGCGCCCACTCCACCAGACCGTCCAGCATATGGTCTACACCGAAGTTACCCAGTGCGGTCCCGAAGAAAACCGGTGTTATTTCACCCGCCAGGAACAGCTCATGGTCAAACTCGTTAGAAGCCCCCTGAACCAGCTCCAGCTCATCACGCAACTGCTGAGCCAGATCTTCACCCACTGCCGCGTCGAGATCCGGGTTATTCAGACCTTTGACAATACGAACTTCCTGGATGGTATGGCCTTTACCGGTCTGGTACAGGTAGGTCTCATCTTTATAAAGGTGATACACGCCCTTGAACAATTTACCGCAGCCAATCGGCCACGTAATCGGCGCACAGCCGATTTTCAGCTCGTTTTCCACTTCATCCAGCAGTTCCATCGGATCGCGGATATCACGGTCAAGTTTGTTCATAAAGGTCAGGATCGGGGTATCACGCAGACGCGTAACTTCCATCAACTTACGGGTCCTGTCTTCAACACCTTTTGCGGCGTCGATGACCATCAGGCAGCAGTCCACCGCCGTCAGCGTACGGTAAGTATCCTCAGAGAAGTCTTCGTGCCCAGGGGTGTCCAGCAGGTTCACCAGACAGTCATGATACGGAAACTGCATTACCGAGGTAGTAATGGAGATACCACGCTGCTTTTCCATCTCCATCCAGTCAGATTTCGCATGCTGGCTGGAGCCACGGCCTTTTACCGTACCGGCGGTCTGGATAGCCTGTCCGAATAACAGCACCTTTTCGGTGATAGTCGTTTTACCGGCATCCGGGTGAGAAATAATGGCAAAAGTGCGGCGTTTAGCCACCTCCTGCAAATAAGGAGACAACGTCATAGTCAAATCTTCTTAGGTAAGCACGGCATCAGGCCGGGCATGTTGAATACGAAAAATTGCGGCTATTTTACCCATCAACAGGGGGGAGGCAATCAGTGTTTACACAGGAGTTGCTCCAGTTCGCTTAATGACGCAACCGTCCAGGTCGGCTGAATGCCCACAGGCTGCTCACGATGGTGTGCATTTAGCCAGCAGGTGGACAGTCCGGAATTGATACCACCAAGAATATCTGACTCCGCAGTATCACCCACCATAAGTACTCGAGAGCGATCAGGATTGCCCGCCAGCGTCAGTGCATGATCAAAAATACGCGGATCGGGTTTTGCCACACCAACCTGTTCAGAAATGACAAGCAGATCGAAAAAGTCTCGCAGACCCGTACGCTCAAGGCGGATTTGCTGCAATGCGGTAAAGCCGTTGGTAATAATGCCAATTTTCGTTTTGCCACGAATCGCATTCAAGAGCGAAACCGCGCCCGGTAGCGGGGAGCAAATCTCCGCCATCGCATTAATAAAAGCGTCGTTCAGAGAGCCAGGCGGCACGTTCAGGCGCTCAGCCCAGCTCTGGAAACGAGCATGCTGCAGTTGTAATGACGTTATCGCACCGTTTTGATAATCCACCCACAGTGGCTTATTCACGGCCTGATAGTCCTGAAAATCTTCAGCGGTAAAGGTAATGCTATAGTCGAGAAACATCCGCTGTAGGCCGGTAAACGCATCAAATGTGAACAACGTTTCATCGGCATCAAAGAAAATCCAGTCCCACTTCATCATCATTACACCTTGTCTTACATGCTGATTGGCAATGCCATTATAATGGCGTCTTCGTGACCGTCGGCTGTCGGATAGTAATTACGACGAATCGTCGCTTCGTTAAAGCCTAAGCTTTCATATAGCGCGATAGCCGCAGCATTCGAAGCGCGCACCTCGAGCCACAGCGTCCGAATCCCCCGCTTTTCCAGTTCATCGATCAAATGATCCAGTAGTTCGCGTCCTAAACCTCGACGCTGAAAATCAGGGTCGACGGCAATATTGAACAGCGTAGCTTCATCCAGCACCACCTGCGTAATTGCAAAGGCGGCCATCGTTCCGTCAACTGTGAGCTGAAAATTGAGGTAACGATCGCCCTGGTTGCTGGCAAATGTTTTTTCACTCCATGGAAATGCATGGGCGCGTTTTTCAATCTGAAATGCTGTGGGTAAATCAGTCGGACCGAGGGAAGAAATCGTGTTCATATGCGCAGATTTGTTGCCATAAAGCGGCACGTGCCGCTGGGTTTTCCCGTAATTCATTAAACGCCGGGCTGGCGACCTGAGCGCCATCCAACTGCAAAGGCTCTTCGGTACCCAGCCGCCAGCTATTACAGCGACTGCCTTGTGGTAGCATGGCGACACGGTCAGGCGTCAGTTGTAAAACCTGATCCGGACTGACGGTCAATGCGTGTAAAATATCGCTCATCAACGGTTCGGTTAGCGCGGGTAACTCCGCGGCAACCATTACCAGACGGACATGCGCAGGAATTGAAACCGCGATCTCGCCCTGCAGTGCGCCAGGACGACGCAGCGACCACTGCGTAATGCCCAGTTGCTGTAACTGCCAGTCTCGTCGGGATGTCATAGCGAAACACTCCTGTCTATCAGGGGCGCAAATATAGCAAATCTGTCGAATCAGCGCCAACAAACAACGATACACGTCATCCCGCAGACCGCCTTGATACAGCTTGAATGATTTTGTGTATATAATCGCAACCTGTATAAATTGAGGAGCACTCCATGTCTGCTTTTACCCCGGCAAGTGAAGTCTTGCTGCGCCACAGTGATGATTTCGAACAAAGCCGTATTCTGTTTGCCGGTGATTTGCAAGATGACCTGCCAGCCCACTTCGAAAGCGCCGCCAGCCGGGCGCATACCCAACAACTCCACCACTGGCAGGTATTAAACCGTCAGATGGGTGACAACGTTCGCTTTAGCCTCGTCGCACAGGCCGAAGACATCGCAGATAGCGATACGTTAATTTACTACTGGCCCAAAAATAAGCCGGAAGCCCAATTTCAGCTGATGAATATTCTGTCGCTACTGCCGGTGGGCAGCGATATTTTTGTCGTCGGTGAGAACCGCAGTGGCGTACGCAGCGCAGAACAAATGCTGGCCGAATACGCACCGCTGAATAAAGTCGACAGTGCGCGCCGCTGTGGCCTCTATCACGGTCGTCTGGAAAAACAGCCAGTCTTTGACGCCGAAAAATACTGGGACGAGTACAACGTTGACAATTTGACCATCAAAACGCTACCTGGTGTGTTCAGCCGTGATGGCCTGGATGTGGGCAGCCAGTTGCTGCTGTCAACGTTGACACCGCACACCAAAGGTAAAGTTCTGGATGTTGGCTGTGGCGCAGGCGTACTCTCCGTCGCATTAGCCAGCCATTCACCGAAAGTTCGTTTAACGCTGTGCGATGTCAGCGCATCTGCGGTTGAAGCCAGCCGCGCAACGCTGGCCGCAAATGGTATTGAAGGTGATGTTCTCGCCAGTAACGTCTTTTCCAATGTGACCGGGCGCTTTGATATGATCATCTCTAACCCGCCATTCCACGACGGTATGCAGACCAGTCTTGATGCCGCACAAACGTTAATTCGCGGGGCGGTTCGTCATCTGAACAGCGGCGGTGAATTGCGTATTGTGGCCAACGCATTCCTGCCTTACCCGAAAGTGCTGGATGAAATGTTTGGCTTCCATGAAGTCATCGCCCAGACCGGACGTTTTAAAGTGTACCGTACCGTGATGACGCGTCAGGCGAAGAAAGCATAACTGGAATATGTAACGGCCATTTACATGGCCGTTTTTGCACCAATCAACCCAGACTGCACAATTAACTATTGACGAAAAGCTGAAAACAACTAGAATGCGCCTCCGTGGTAACGATACTTTTTGAGTATCGATGGTATGCGAAGGTGGCGGAATTGGTAGACGCGCTAGCTTCAGGTGTTAGTGTCCTTACGGACGTGGGGGTTCAAGTCCCCCCCCTCGCACCATAATCCACGTTGATATTGCTCGCACTGGGCGAAGGTGGCGGAATTGGTAGACGCGCTAGCTTCAGGTGTTAGTGTTCTTACGGACGTGGGGGTTCAAGTCCCCCCCCTCGCACCAACGAGGCGATATCAAAAGTAAGATGACTGTGCGAAGGTGGCGGAATTGGTAGACGCGCTAGCTTCAGGTGTTAGTGTCCTTACGGACGTGGGGGTTCAAGTCCCCCCCCTCGCACCAATTATCTTATTTTCCCTTCTGTTTTTTCTGTTTCACCTCACCCCTGATTCCAATTCATCATCATCAGAACAACGCCACCAATTAGCGCTGCGCATGAAGGTAGCAAAACAAAATGCCGTAATCGCTTGTGATACAGCATGAGTGAAGTCAGTAGTAACCCTAATACAACCACCGCTTTCCATGCGTAAACTGACAGGTCAGTAAATGCCAGCCCGGCAATTAATATTCCCGGCAGTAGCACTCCCCATCCACTGCCCAGCGCACGTTGCAACATGGTTTCACCTACGATATTGATAATGATAACCAATATCATATGATATATTTTCTCATTTGTCAGCCTGGAAAGACTATCAATTATATGAGTTTTACTTAACGATTGATGACATGAATAATTGAAGGTGATAAATTGCACGGCGGTTAGCTTTTCAACAAAAAACTATAAATACCTATGTGAATGATTTTTCACTCGTTATTTTTTCCCTGACAAACACATCTTCGTATCTTGCAGATAAATAACAATATTTACCTATGACAGTACAATCCTGGCGAGCTCTGCGCACTAAAAAATACCAACTCTCTTTACGTTTGTTTCTGCTTCTCAACGCAGTCTCCTCGTTGTTTACGCTTTTCTTCCCGCTTTTTGCCGTCAAGGCATTATCCGCACCAGCAGTACTCATCTGCGCCGCGAGTACGCTGTTGTTGGTCTGGCATGAGAAATATGTCGATAAAAGAATTAATCTCCCCCTTATTTCAATCATTTTTGGCTTGTTATGGGCGACACATATTGTTCTGAAATCTTCTGTATTAGGTCATAATGATTATTATTTTCTATTGATAGCGCTTCTCAGCGTGCTGTTTATTGGCTCGATTGCTTTTGCCAATAATATCATTGCGTTTACCCTCCATTCATTACCTTCAGTCGCCGTGTGTCTGTGGCTTAACGGTAGCGAGCACGGTCTGCGAATTATCTATTTTATGGCGCTGCCCATGGCCGGGATCGCTATTCAACACGTGATACAAAAGCGCTATGACGGTTTTGCCCAGCAGTTGATGTACAAGCTGCTGGAAGAGCGTGAAACACTAAACGGACTTAGTATGCTCGACCCATTAACGGGTCTGTATAATCGCCGGGGCCTGCAAAACCGGCTTGATACGCTGCTGGCCCTCAGTAATTCCAGGCACTATGTCCTGTTGCTGGATATCGACCATTTCAAAGCCTACAACGATCATTACGGCCATATGATGGGCGATCAGGCGCTGATTCGTGTTTCTGCCGCTATTCGCGACTCAGTGCGCTCGCGGGACGTAGTGGCGCGTTTTGGTGGTGAAGAGTTTATGGTGTTGCTGACCGCTATCGATCCAGCGCAGGCACAGGCTGCTGCCGAGCGAATTCGCCAGAAGGTCTACGATCTTAAAATTCCTCACATGTTTAATGAAAGCGTGGCGACCAATGTGACCGTCAGTATCGGCATTGCACCATTGGTAGATCAGGAGATTGACGAAGCCATCGCTAAAGCAGACAAAGCCCTCTACGAAGCCAAGAAGCTGGGCCGTAATAACACTCTGGTCAGTGATGAACTGCGGGTAAGCAGCCCCTCGGTCTGAGCTATCTGTGCGCTGTTGTCCAACATCGCGACAAAAATCTTGCCATCGTTTTCCCTCGTCTATAGGATTGGCAATCATTATCATTTAGATTAACATCTCTATATAGACATGGCTTACCGTTCCGCACCGATCGTTGAAGATGTCATCTGGCGAACCCCTCTCCCTCCCGAGAAAGCATCGCTGGCAGATTCCGTGCGAGCAACAATCGCTCAGACCCGCGAGCATCTACTGGACTTCATTCGTCTTGACGAAACACCGCCACAAAATGCCATGACGCTGCATGAATGGACCCAGCCCGCTACGCTAAACTCGTTGCTGGCAGTTTATTCTGACCATATATATCGTAACCAACCCACATTAACACGCGAAAATAAGCCACTGATTTCCCTGTGGGCGCAATGGTATATCGGGCTGATGATGCCTCCGCTGATGTTAGCCCTTCTGACACAAAAAGAAGCCATCGATACCGCTCCAGAACATATGCACGTCGAGTTTCACGAAACGGGTCGTGCTGCATGTTTCTGGATAGATGTACATCAGGATAAACACGCCACTGCCTTCACTCCACAACAACGGATGGAAACACTGATTCTCTCAGCACTGACACCCGTTGTTCAGGCGCTGGAGTCGACAGGTGAGATCAACGGTAAGCTTATCTGGAGCAACACCGGATATTTAATTCACTGGTATTTAACGGAGATGAAACCGTTACTCGGTGATGAATTACTGACAATGTTGCGACAAGCCTGCTTCTTTGAGAAACAGTTATCCTGTGGCCGGGACAATCCTTTGTGGCGTACTGTTGTTCCGCGTGAAGGGCTGCTGGTTCGCAGAACCTGTTGCCAGCGCTACCGTCTACCCGATGTCCAGCAGTGCGGTGACTGTACGTTGAAATAAAAGAAGAACTGCCCCCTCGTCATTCTTAACTGCCTGCTTATTCTCCTTCCCAGTTAACTGAATCTGATGTTGCGGCGTTGTTACAATAAAATATTTACAGTGATACTTTCCCTGTGACAAATTACGCCATGCAGTTTTTTGCTATATAGGGCTGCTTACTGGCGATTGGGAGAAAAGAATGAGTTTACAATCAGTACGGCAGTTTTTGGCGGAGCATGCCCCGGATATTGAAATCATCGAATTAGACCAAAGCACAGCAACGGTTGATCTGGCTGCAAAAGCCCATAACGTCGAGCCAGGTCAGATCGCAAAAACGCTTTCGCTGAAAGTTAAAAACGACATTATCCTGGTGGTCGCCAAAGGGGATGCTCGTCTGGACAATAAGAAACTGAAGAATACGTTTGGTGCTAAGGCTCGTATGCTGAGTAGCGATGAGGTGGTCAATGCTACAGGTCATCCCGTTGGCGGGGTTTGTCCGTTTGGCCTGGAAACACCAATTTCCGTGTACTGTGATATATCGCTGAAACGCTATGCTGAAGTACTCCCCGCGGCGGGAGCCACACACAGCGCGGTTCGCATCGCACCTGACAGAATGGCTGAGCTGACTGCTGCAACCTGGGTAGACGTGTGTCAGTAACGAACCCAGGTCTTTGTGCCGGTGACTAACCCCGGCACTAATTGATCAATAACACCGTTACGAAACTGCATGAATAAATGGTGTCGACTCCCCGGCACGCAGATATAACAGAATATCGGCAGCGTTCAATAATCCGGCATCGGAGCTAACGCCCAGTTTAGACATTGCATTAAATTTATGCGCCCTAATGGTTTTAATATTCCGCTCAAGCTGAATAGCAATTTGCGGCATCGAATAACCATTCGACATAAAGCGTAGAATTTCACGCTCTGTTGGACTCAGCATACGACTTTGGTTGATATACCAAAGGTTTTTCGTGCTTTCTGTTTCCCTGCTAGCAAAATTCAAGGCTGCAAATAATCCCTCCTGTAAAACGCTTAACGAGGATGCTTTGCTAAGAACACCATCCAGTGGTAACGGCGACAGAGAGCCAATTAAACGCACTTCAGCATCATCATCGGCAATAACCACGCGGCGAATATGAGGGAAGTTCACCGCCAATTCAGTCAGATATACCAGTCCAGCTCGTCGATCAGTTCTTATCGCGGGAAGTGAAAAAATAACCGCTGAAAATGGCATATTTATCATTGTCTGGCTAAAGTCAGACTGGCTGGAAAAGAGATGAAGTTTGTATTGATTTTTTGGCATGGTATTAAATAAATTATTAATACCCACACTGCTCATTACACACTTTTCTACCAACGCGACATTTCGTTTGACACTTCTTTTTTCCATTCCGTGGTTTCTCCATACAATGAAGGTAAATTCAGTTCTCGTGATCCTTGAGAACTATTGATCCATGCATACATCTCTGCATTGCTATGTATTGATAAACGACGCATCGCACTATTTTTTTGGGCACTGATTGTTTTATTGCTTTTCTTAAGCAACATCGCTATCTGATTAATTCCCCAACCTTTCCCCAGCAGTCGCAACACTTTTCTCTCTGACAGGGTAAGCACTATCGACTGCACGCTATGTTCCAGGATTTCAGGCGTTACGGGCGGTGAGAGCAACATTTTGCTAATTCTCTCGGCGCGAGTATTTCCCACATGAATTACATTCACTAAACTTTCGATTGGCTCCGCATCAGACAACAACGAACTACAAGGGCACATCAACAATTCAACGGCTAGCGGATAAAATTTGCGAGAAACGAGGAAGACCCAGTGGATATCACGGTACTGAGATAATAAAGAATAATACTGTTCACAGACTGAACGCGGCTGGCTAAAGTCCCCAGTTAAATCAATCATCACCAAATCGGAACGTCGTAGCTGCAATAAAGTGAGTTCTTCTGCACTGCGGAAACAGGTGAGCTCATAATTTGGGAAATGAGTTTGAATTACACTCTTTAATCCCGCTTGCATAATCGGCAGCGTACTAATAACAACTGCGTTTTTGCTGCGTCCTGGCAACATATATCCTCCACGTCCATATGCCGTTTATCTCATTCACTCTATAAATTCTTAATGGGTAAGTAACATAATCAATAAGGAATGGTTAGAGTAAATAATAGATATTGTGAATTGTTTATCCTTAATTTAATTCATGATAATTCAGACCGCATAATAGCACTATAATCCTAATAGTACTTTGCTATAGAGCCATCGTCGCATAATTACTCATAAAACATTAAATGTACAATTAAAATAACTAAACTATAACATTAGCCATTCTAACTTATTTAGCATTCAGCCCATAAAATAATAACGCTTTCTGATCGTAAGTTAGCAGGCTCAGTATGGTGAGAGGATGCTTCAAACAACTTAAATTTTCACTCAATCGCTAAAACTAAATGTCGCTTCACATTCAGCAGACAAGCACGATGTCTCTTTTTTTCAACACAAATATTGATCTTAGCCAGAGCCATTGGGCTTATACTTCATGATAAAAGTAGACATTCGTCATTCAGAGAGCGTTTTTTCAGTCAGAGTGAGCTATGCAAACAGAGCAGTCGTCACAACGAACGGTTACACGGTTATGTATACAATGCGGGCTTTTTTTACTGCAACATGGGGCAGAAAGCGCACTGGTTGACGAGCTCTCCACCCGCCTTGGGCTGGCTCTTGGAATGGACAGCGTAGAAAGCGCCATATCATCTAACGCAATCGTCCTGACCACGATTAAAGACGGACAATGCCTGACATCGACCCGTAAAAATCACGATCGCGGCATTAATATGCACGTCGTTACGGAAGTGCAGCACATCGTTATTTTGGCAGAACACAAGCTACTGGATGACAAAGGTGTTGAGAAACGCTTTAGCCAAATTAAACCGCTGCGCTACCCAAGATGGCTGGTTGCTTTCATGGTCGGGTTATCCTGTGCCTGCTTTTGTAAGCTCAATAAGGGCGGATGGGATGGTGCCGTTATCACCTTTTTTGCCAGCATGATCGCCATGTACATTCGCCAAATTCTGGCCTCCCGGCATTTACATCCGCAAATCAACTTTTGTATCACCGCTTTTGTTGCCACAACGATATCTGGCCTGATGCTGACTCTGCCCACCTTTAATCACACGCCGACCGTGGCAATGGCAGCCAGCGTGCTGCTGCTGGTTCCGGGTTTCCCACTGATTAACTCCGTTGCAGATATGTTTAAAGGACACATTAATACCGGCCTTGCTCGCTGGGCTATTGCCAGTCTGCTCACACTGGCCACCTGCGTTGGCGTAGTGATGTCGATGACGATATGGGGGCTGCGAGGATGGGTGTGATGGATTTCATTTTTGCACTACTGCAGGATATGGTCCTGTCTGCAATTCCCGCCCTGGGGTTTGCCATGGTGTTTAACGTGCCTCATCGGGCACTCCCGTGGTGCGCCTTGCTCGGTGCGCTCGGGCACGGCTCGCGAATGGCTGTAATGACCGCAGGACTCAATATCGAATGGTCAACCTTTTTAGCTTCATTGCTCGTAGGTTGTATTGGGATCCAGTGGTCTCGCTGGTATCTGGCGCACCCGAAAGTCTTCACCGTCGCGGCGGTGATCCCGATGTTCCCCGGGATCTCGGCCTACACAGCCATGATATCCGCCGTAAAAATCGGTCATTTTGGTTACAGCGAAGCGCTGATGATCACCCTGCTGACCAACTTTCTGAAAGCTTCATCTATTGTGGGCGCACTCTCTATCGGGCTTTCAGTTCCGGGATTATGGCTGTATAGAAAGCGCCCGCGCGTATAACTGATTAACCTTCTTACAATCCAACGGATGGGGGCGACCTTCCCTCATCCTGCTGCTCTCCCTCTTCTCTGTGTTACTATAAAAGCAGTCCCCTTCTCGGTTGTTGTTCGGTATTGAGAAACATTATGTCCTGCAAAATTTTGACCCCGGACGTCATCAGCATTGACGCCTTATTACACGATCACAACGCGGTGCTGGCAAAGTCAGTAGGGGGGGCTGTGGCCGTTTTCGCCAATAACGCACCTGCCTTTTACGCGGTTACCCCTGCGCGGCTAGCTGAGCTATTGGCGATTGAAGAGAAACTGTCCCGTCCGGGTAGCGATGTAACGTTGGACGCGCAATTTTATGAAGAGCCGCAAGCCGCTCCTGTTACCGTGCCAATGGGGAAATTTGCGATGTACGCTGACTGGCAGCCAGACGCCGACTTTCAGCGACAGGCCGCCCTGTGGGGCGTGGCGTTGAGAGAGCCAGTCACCGCCGAAGAACTGGCTTCATTTGTTGCTTACTGGCAGGCGGAAGGTAAAGTCTTTCACCACATTCAGTGGCAACAAAAACTGGCGCGTAGCATACAGATTGGCCGGGCCAGCAATGGCGGGATGCCAAAGCGTGATGTAAATAGTGTCAGCGAACCTGACAGCCATATTCCACCAGGTTTTAGAGGATAACGATGAAAAACGTTGGCGACCTGATGAAACGTCTGCAAAAAATGATGCCACCCAATGTAAAGCCCGCGTTTAAAACGGGCGAGGAGTTGCTGGCATGGCAAAAAGAGCAAGGTGAAATTCGGGCTGCGGCGCTGGCTCGTGAGAACCGGGCAATGAAGATGCAGCGCACATTCAACCGTTCCGGTATCCGTCCCCTGCACCAAAACTGCTCGTTCGATAACTACCGGGTCGAGTGTGAAGGTCAAATGAATGCCCTGAGCAAAGCCCGCCAGTACGTTGACGAGTTTGATGGCAACATTGCCAGCTTTATCTTCTCCGGCAAACCCGGCACCGGAAAAAACCATCTGGCCGCAGCTATTTGCAACGAACTGCTGCTGCGCGGCAAGTCAGTACTGATCATTACTGTGGCTGATATTATGTCAGCGATGAAGGATACCTTCAGTAACCGTGAAACCAGCGAAGAACAACTGCTCAACGATCTCAGCAACGTGGATCTGCTGGTGATCGACGAAATCGGTATGCAGACCGAATCCCGCTATGAAAAAGTGATCATCAATCAGATCGTCGATCGTCGTTCTTCCTCCAAGCGCCCGACCGGCATGCTGACAAACAGCAATATGGATGAGATGAACAAACTGCTGGGTGAGCGCGTGATGGATCGTATGCGACTCGGCAACAGCCTGTGGGTCATTTTTAACTGGGAAAGTTACCGTAGCCGGGTTACTGGTAAAGAGTATTAAAGTATTGGGAACACTCCTAAGTGATCCAGCGCTATACTGCGCTGAAAAGGCATAACACGAGTGACCTGTAATGATGAAAGCAACAAAACGTCTTCTTTGCTGTGCGGTTGCCGCCAGCACACTAATCTCTACTGGCGTTTTCGCCGCCTCCTGGCAAGATTCGCTCTCCAGCGCTGCCAGTGAACTGAGTAAGCAAAGCACTGGCTCACAGAGCAGCACCTCACTCTCTTCCCTGACCAGCCTGCTGAGCAGTAATCAGTCGCTCACGTCGAACAGTATGAATAACGCGGCCGGTATTCTGGAATATTGTGCAAAACAGAAGCTCGCCTCGGTCACAGATACTGAAAACGTCAAAAACCAGGTTCTGGATAAGCTGGGGTTAGGAACGACGGAACAGAAAAAAGATACCAACTACCTGGATGGGATTCAGGGCCTGCTGAACGCCAAAGATGGTCAACAGCTTAACCTGGACACGATTGGTAACAGCTCGCTGGCAAAGCAAGTTAAAACCAAGGCCTGCGATCTAGTATTAAAACAGGGTATGAACTTTATTTCCTGATGTGATAAGCGCCGCGTACCGCCTTTTCCCGGCCTGCGCGGCTTCAATCTACTCTTCGAATCTGCTCCCCACTGACCACATAGTGATCCCCCTCAAAAACACTCATATCTAAACCAATTCTGAATAACAACGTAATTAAATGTCACTAGAATTGCAGCAATATAACAACGCTATTACATTGTACAGTCCAGAAATGATTAGCCTGCCAGGCAATTAATTGCCCGGCTTACTGAGGATCGTCCGTTGTCTGAATTATTCTCCATCGCTCTGTTTCTCGCTTCGGTATTGATTTACGCCTGGAAAGCGGGTCGCAACACCTGGTGGTTTGCCGCCATGTTAACGGTGCTGGGAATTTTTATTGTCTTAAATATCACACTGTATGCCAGCAACTATTTCACCGGAGATGGCATCAACGATGCGGTGCTCTATACGCTGACCAACAGCCTGACCGGCGCGGGCGTCAGCAAATATGTTCTTCCGGGTGTAGGGATTGCACTGGCGCTGACTGTCGTATTTGGCGCCCTGGGCTGGGTACTTCGCCGCCGTCGCCATCATCCTCATCACGTTGGCTACAGTCTGCTGGCCCTGATACTGGCACTGGCTTCCGTTGATGCCAGCCCGGCATTCCACCAGATAACCGAACTGGTCAAATCCCAGTCTCGCGATGGCGATCCGGACTTCACGGCGTATTACAAAGAGCCATCAAAAACGATCCCTAACCCGAAGCTGAACCTGGTTTATATCTACGGCGAAAGCCTGGAGCGTACCTATTTTAATAATGATGCGTTCCCGGACCTGACTCCGGAGCTGGGTGCATTAAAAAACGAAGGAATGGACTTCAGCAATACCATGCAGTTACCGGGTACGGATTACACCATCGCCGGAATGGTGGCCTCACAGTGTGGTATTCCGCTGTTTGCCCCGTTTGAAGGTAACGCTTCAGCATCAGTCTCCAGTTTCTTCCCACAAAATATCTGCCTGGGTGATATCCTGAAAAACTCCGGCTATCACAACTACTTTGTACAAGGTGCAAATCTGCGCTTTGCCGGAAAAGACGTCTTTCTGAAATCCCATGGTTTTGATTATCTGTACGGCGCGGAAGAGTTAAAAAGCGTGGTGGCAGACCCAGCATACCGTAACGACTGGGGTTTTTACGACGACACCGTACTGGATGAGGCATGGAAAAAATTCGAAGAGCTTTCCCGCTCCGGCCAACGTTTTTCACTGTTCACCCTGACGGTAGATACCCATCATCCGGATGGTTTCATCTCCCGTACCTGTAACCGCAAACGCTATGATATCGATGGTAAGGCGAACCAATCCTTTAGCGCAGTCAGTTGTAGCCAGGAAAATATTGCTGAATTTATCAATAAGATCAAAGCCTCACCGTGGTTTAAAGATACCGTTATCGTGGTCTCTTCCGATCACCTGGCGATGAACAACACCGCATGGAAGTATCTGAATAAGCAAGATCGCAACAATCTGTTCTTCGTTCTGCGTGGTGACAAGCCTCAGCAGGAGACGCTGGCCGTGAAACGTAACACCATGGATAACGGCGCAACGGTGCTGGATATTCTGGGCGGCGATAACTTTATCGGCCTCGGACGTAGCAGTTTGTCGAGCGAATCCGTATCGGAAGTGTTCCTGAATATCAAAGAAAAAATGCTGGCGTGGAAGCCCGATATCATTCGTCTGTGGAAATTTCCCAAAGAGATGAAAGAGTTTACCGTCGATCAGGACAAAAACATGATCGCCTTCTCGGGGAGCCATTTCCGCCTGCCGCTGCTGCTGCGCGTATCAGACAAACGCGTTGAGCCGCTGCCGGAAAGTGAATACTCTGCCCCACTGCGCTTCCAGCTTGCTGATTTCGCCCCACGCGATAACTTTGTGTGGGTAGACCGCTGCTACAAAATGGCGCAGTTATGGGCACCAGAGCTGGCACTCTCTACCGACTGGTGCGTATCGCAGGGCCAGTTAGGCGGCCAGCAAATTGTACAGCACGTCGATAAAGCGAAATGGAAAGGTAAGACTGCGTTTAAAGATACAGTTATCGACATGGAGCGTTACAAAGGTAACGTCGATACGCTGAAAATTGTCGATAACGATATTCGTTACAAAGCCGACAGTTTTGTCTTTAACGTGGCAGGTGCGCCGGAAGAGGTGAAACAGTTTAGTGGGATTTCACGCCCCGAATCCTGGGGACGCTGGTCCAATGCGCAACTGAGCGAAGAGGTAAAAATCGAATACAAGGCTCCGTTGCCGAAGAAATTTGATCTGATCATCACCGCGAAAGCTTTCGGCGACAACGCCAACCGTCCTATTCCCGTACGCGTGGGCAACGAGGAGCAAACG
The DNA here is from genome assembly GCF_963864895.1 of Citrobacter sp. S-77. Taxonomy (NCBI): domain Bacteria; kingdom Pseudomonadati; phylum Pseudomonadota; class Gammaproteobacteria; order Enterobacterales; family Enterobacteriaceae; genus Citrobacter; species Citrobacter sp. S-77. The sequence continues at coordinate 422,439 of NZ_CAWLWU010000002.1, read as the reverse complement.
CTGGTGCTAAGCCATGATATCAGCACCACCACGCTGCATTTTGATAACCCAGCAGATGCCAATACGCTGGTGATTGTCCCGCCCGACCCCGTCGCCACCAACGAGGGGAACATTCTGGGCCACTCGCCGCGTAAGCTGGGGATCGGGATGGTTGAAATTAAAGTTGTGGATTTACAAGGGTAAAAAAAACAGCGCCCAACACCACTCCGGGCGCTGCATGGCAACCTTAATCCAGACTTTGTACTGCGTGGCGCATTCCCTGCACCAGTATTAACTCCAGGTTTGCCGTCACCTGTTCGACAAGCCCTGGCAGCAATGTAAGATCTTGCCCCCAGTGAGTCGCATCACCGAGCACAACCATCACCAGCTCACGCAGCGTCAGGTCATTACCAATCCTCGGCCAGAGATCGGCATAGCGGCGGATCCACTGCTCATCATCCTGTAATGGATAATTCTCTCCCGCCCGTTCCCCGCGATAAAACGCGATTAACGCAGCCAGTGCAAACGTCAACCGCACCGGCCAGCGTGCATCTTGCTGCCCTGCCAGCAACTGCGGCAAAATACGTGTGCGAAATTTTGTCATCCCATTAAGCGCAATGGAGAGGAGCTGATGACGAATATAAGGGTTCTGAAAACGTCCACTAACCGCACCAGCAAATTCACGCAACTCATCGGCCGGAAGATCCAAAACAGGGATGACCTCCCTGTCAATTGCCTGCTCAACAAAGTGGCGTATATCAGCATCCTGCATCGCCTCACCAACGGTCTCCAGCCCACACAGCCAGGCCACAGGTACCAGTGCGGTATGAGCGCCGTTAAGAATGGCAACCTTACGTTCCTTGTACGGTTTAATATCGCTCACCACGCGGATATTTAACGGGCACTCCGCCAGTTTCAACTCTTCAGCCAGCCATAAAGGCCCCTGAATGACGAACAGGTAAAAATGCTCGGCGGTATCCAGAAATGCATCGTGATAACCCAGCGTTTGTTCCAGTGCCGCAGCTTCTTCACGCGGATAGCCTGTAACAATCCGGTCCACCAGTGTAGAACAGAAGGTATTCGCGGTTTCCACCCAGTCAGTAAACGCCGGAGAAAGCTGCCAGTCTCGCGCGTACTGCAAAACCAGGGTTTTAAGCGCATCACCGTTATAGTCGATAAGCTCACAAGGAATAATCACCCAGCCCTTATCTGCCGCCCCGTCGAAATGGTTAAAGCGCTCCAGCAGCAGACGCGTCAGTTTGGCCGGAAAACTCACTGGCGGCGCATCATCGACGCTATCACCGGCGTGATAACTAATCCCCGCCTCCGTCGTGTTTGAAAATACAAAGCGGATGTCCGGATTGTGAGCCAACGCCAGGTACGCCGTAAAATCCAGATACGGGTTGATCTCGTTATTCACCGAGCGGATTAGCCGTGCCTCACTCACCGCATCGCCCTGCTCATTCAATCCGCGAATGAGCGTGGTATATAACCCGTCCTGGGTATTCAGCGAAGGTGGAAAATCCGTATTAATCGGACGAACAATTGTCACTCCGGCCCGGAGATCTGTCTTCTCATTCAGGATATCCAGTTGCCAGTCGACAAACGCGCGCAGGAAGTTACCTTCACCAAACTGGATCACCCGCGTCGGATACCTTGCCCCTGGGAAATCTTGTCGATTCAATGTCTTCATCACAAAACCCTTCTCAGAACGTGATCACACCTTTGATTAATTCGCGGTTGTTAATCACATCCCGCTCGTAGATTTCCGCAAGCGTGGCAAACGCGTAACGGTGTGTGAGCATCATGTCAGCGGTCAGTTTGCCTTCAGACATCAGCCGCCCCACTTTGGCGAAATCTTCCGGCGTGGCGTTACGACTGCCCATCATGGTGGTTTCTTTCTTATGGAACTCAGGGTCAGAGAACTGCAAATCACCTTTGAACAGCCCAACAAAGACGATGCTGCCGCCGTGGCGAATCAAATTCACCGTATTGTTCATCGCATGCTGATTACCCGTCGCATCAATGACTTTTTGCGCCAGTGAACCACCAAACTGGGCACGTAGCTGCGCATCGAAATCTTCGGCAGCGGGATCGAGAACCGGAAGTCCCAACCGGGAGACAACATGTTCCCTGCGCGCGGGGCTGGTATCTGCCACCACTACCTGTGCGCCATCGGCTTTGGCAATTGCTGCCGCCCCAAGACCTATCGGCCCGGCCCCCACGACAAGAACCTGCTCACCTGGCATCACCGCCGCCCGGCGCACCGCATGTGCGCTGATAGCATACGGTTCAATCAGTGCAGCGGCATGTGGGTCAATTCCCTGCGCATCCAGCAGGTTCGTCACCGGAACGGACAAATACTCACTGAATCCACCATCCTGATGTACGCCAATCACCGAAATCTTCTCACAGCAGTTGGTACGCCCGCTCTGGCACGCCGGACACTGCTGACACGCGACATAAGGAATAACTGCCACCTGCTGGCCCGTTTTCAGGTTTTGTATATTCTTACCCAGCCCAACAATCTCCCCGCATATTTCATGACCTAATACGCGTGGATAACTAAAAAATGGTTGGTTGCCTCCCCAGGCATGAATATCAGTCCCACAGATCCCGACAGACTTAATTTTTATTAATGCTTCACTTTCACCTGGAATAGGTATTTCACGCTCTTTCCAGACTAATTTTTTGGGTTCCTGGCAAATCAAAGTATTCATCGTAGACATGATTCGGCTCTCCTGTTTTTTTGTTGCCTCAGATATCAACGAAATTAAAAATGCAGGAGAAACCAGAAACATAATCTGTGAATCCCAGCGCATAAAAATGTTTTAAATCGGGTTTTAATAGGCAAAAAGGAGATGCCATGAGCCGTTCACAGAACTTACGCCACAATGTGATTAACCAGATAATCGATGATATGGCACGCGGTCATATCCCTTCCCCGCTGCCTTCGCAAAGCGCACTGGCGGAAATGTACAACATTAGTCGTACCACCGTACGCCACATGCTGAGCCATTTAGGCGAATGCGGCGTATTAACGCAGGTAGGAAGCCACTACGTTATCGTACGCAAACCCAACCATGAGGATGGTTTTTCGTGTACCACAGCCTCCATGACCGAGCAAAATCGAATTTTTGAGCAGGCATTTTTCACCATGATCAACCAGCGCCAATTGCGCGCAGGTGAAAGTTTTTCCGAGTTGCAGCTTGCCAGAGCCGCCGGCGTCAGCCCGGTAGTTGTACGGGAATATCTTTTAAAATTCGAACGTTACAATCTGATAAAGAATGAGAAGCGCGGTCAGTGGAGCATGAAGCAGTTCGATCAGGCCTACGCCGAACAACTGTTCGAATTGCGAGAAATGCTGGAAACACATTCCCTGCAACATTTCCTGAATCTGCCCGACGATGACCCGCGTTGGTTACAGGCAAAAACACTGCTTGAGCGCCATCGCATACTGCGCGACAGCATCGGCAGTAGCTTTCGTATGTTCTCGCAGTTAGATCGTGAGTTCCATGCTTTGCTGCTATCCGCCGCTGATAATATATTTTTTAATCAATCACTTGAAATTATCTCTGTGATTTTCCATTTCCACTATCAGTGGGATGAAAGCGACCTCAAGCAACGCAACATCATTGCCATTGATGAGCATATGACCATCCTCAGCGCGCTGATTTGCCGCAGCGACCTGGATGCTACCCTGGCACTCTGCAACCATTTGAATTCAGCCAAACAATCGATGATTCGCTCCATCAACCAAAGTAGCCACAACGCTCATTAAGAACAGATAAAAAACAGGAAATCATTACCGGGAGCACGATTCTATAAAAATAAAAACGCCAGAAAATACCTCTTGCCTATGCTCACGCTAAGTCGACTGCATTAAAAACTTTTGTGAGCGGTGATGAACAAATTGATTTGTCACTGGTATTTTTTCAATACTGCGCAACTGCACGTTGTGTAACAAATAATTTATTGAGGTTCAGGAGTCCGGCGTGGAAAAAAATAATATTACACTCGACCCAAGTTCTTCGTTTGACACGCCCTCATCTGCGGATATTAATGTTCCGCCTGAGGGCATGGTTCAACGCAGTAGTCGAATAAAACGTATTCAGACCACAGCAATGATTTTATTATTTTTTGCTGCGGTTATTAATTATCTCGACCGCAGTTCGTTGTCGGTAGCGAACTTAACTATTCGTGAAGAACTGGGACTCAGTGCAACGCAAATCGGCATCCTGTTGTCCGTGTTCTCTCTCGCTTATGGTATTGCGCAACTTCCCTGCGGCCCGCTGCTGGATCGTAAAGGTCCACGCATTATGTTGGGACTGGGTATGTTCTTCTGGTCGCTGTTTCAGGCGATGTCCGGCATGGTACACACCTTCACCCAGTTTGTACTGGTACGTATCGGGATGGGGATTGGCGAAGCGCCAATGAACCCATGCGGTGTGAAGGTAATCAACGACTGGTTTAACATCAAAGAGCGTGGCCGCCCGATGGGATTGTTCAACGCTGCCTCCACGATCGGTGTCGCCATTAGTCCGCCGATCTTGGCTGCGATGATGCTGGTCATGGGCTGGCGCTGGATGTTCATTACCATCGGTGTGCTGGGCATTTTCCTCGCCATTGGCTGGTATATGCTTTACCGCAACCGCGAACAAATTGAACTGAGCGCCACTGAACAAGCGTATCTGAATGCGGGGAGCGTCAATGCTCGTCGCGATCCACTGAGTTTTGCCGAATGGCGCAGCCTGTTCCGTAACCGCACTATGTGGGGCATGATGCTGGGCTTTAGCGGTATTAACTATACGGCATGGTTGTATCTGGCCTGGCTGCCGGGTTACCTGCAAACTTCTTATAACCTTGATTTAAAAAGCACCGGATTAATGGCGGCAATCCCATTCCTGTTTGGTGCAGCCGGGATGCTGATTAATGGCTTTGTCACCGACTGGCTGGTAAAAGGGGGTATGGCTCCCATTAAGAGCCGTAAGATTTGTATCATTGCCGGAATGTTCTGCTCGGCTGCATTCACCTTCGTAGTGCCGCAGGCAACAACGTCCATGGCTGCAGTTTTACTGATCGGGATGGCGCTGTTCTGCATCCACTTCGCCGGAACATCCTGCTGGGGACTAATCCACGTTGCGGTGGCTTCACGCATGACCGCCTCAGTGGGCAGCATCCAGAACTTTGCCAGCTTTATTTGTGCATCGTTCGCGCCGATCGTCACCGGATTTATTGTTGATACAACGAACTCTTTCCGTCTGGCGCTGATTATCTGCGGTTGCGTTACCATGGTAGGCGCGCTCGCTTACATCTTCCTGGTCCGCCAGCCAATTAGCGATCCACGTCAGGAGTAATTACCCCAATGATCCGGTAACAGCGCGTTACCGGATCGTAATCCCCCCCTGTTATACTTTCCCGCATGAATATACTTTTCCGTGATACCACCCTCGCTGATATCGCAACTCTGCCCGGCATTGAACGCTCAGCAGGTCAGCGTTTTCTACACATACCCTCGCTTGCGTGGATCGCAGGCGATCACATCATTTCGCTCGAGCAACATCGGCAATACGTCTTACAACAGATGAGCTGGCTGGCGCTTGCGGATAATCACCCCGTTGGATTTTTACTGACAGAAGCGCAAGAGTCCTCACTTTTCATTGCCGAAGTCTCTCTGCATCTGGAATGGCAGGGAAAGGGTATTGGCAGCGGATTGATTCACTATGTCGCGAACCAGGCGCGTGAGAAAGGTTATACATCGCTAACGCTGACTACCTTCCGCGATGTTCCATGGAATGCACCATTCTATGCCCGACTGGGGTTTGAGATGCTGGCCGACAATGCCCTTCCGGCGATGCTACGCCAGAAAAGAGAAGAGGAAGTGGCGCATGGTCAGGTGTATGAATCACGCTGCGCCATGCGCCTGAAGCTGAGTTAGCTGCCCGGTAACCGGAAAAGTGACATCCAGCTACTTTTAGTTAAAACGTTTCCCAGTTCTCACCGGCATCTGTTACCGCAGCTTTACGCGGTTGAGCGGTGGTTGATACCGGTTTTGCTGCAGCAACATCACGCGCACGCTGTTGATCGTGCTGGATACGGAATACAGCAACAGCCTGAGTCAGACGGCTGGCCTGTTCTTCCAGTGCGGCAGCGGCAGCAGCGGATTCTTCCACCAGCGAGGCGTTCTGTTGCGTCACGCGATCCATTTCAGCAACGGCCAGACCAACCTGGTCGATACCACGGCTCTGCTCGTCAGATGCAGAGGCGATCTCACCCATAATATCGGTCACACGGGTTACCGCATTCACGATCTCATCCATGGTTTCACCGGCGCTTTCAACCAGCGTTGAGCCGACATCCACACGGCTGACCGAGTCTTCAATCAGGCTCTTGATCTCGCGCGCGGCCTGAGCACTACGCTGTGCCAGGTTACGGACTTCACCTGCGACTACCGCAAACCCACGTCCCTGTTCACCCGCACGTGCCGCTTCTACCGCCGCGTTGAGGGCCAGGATGTTAGTCTGGAAGGCAATACCATCGATAACACTAATAATGTCGGCAATTTTCTGCGAACTGGAAGCGATGTCACGCATGGTTTGCACCACGTTATCCACCACTTTCCCGCCTTTTTGCGCGGTTTCTGAGGCACTCAGCGCCAGATGGCTGGCCTGGCGCGCGTTTTCCGCGTTCTGCTTCACAGTCGCCGTCAACTCTTCCATGCTGGCCGCGGTTTCTTCCAGAGAGGCCGCCTGCTGCTCAGTACGTGAAGAGAGATCGTTATTGCCCATCGCAATCTCGCTGGCACCGCTGTAAATGGCGTTGGCGCCGTTACGCACATCGCCGACGGTGCTCATCAACTCACCCTGCATGTGACGCAAACTTTCTGCCAGTTGACCAATCTCGTTGGAACCTTCCACATCAATACGTTTCACCAAATCGCCGCTGGCAATATGACGAATGCTATCGATCAGTCGGTTCATCGGGGCAATAAGCGAAAGCTTAATACCAAACCAGACAGCGATAATTGCTGCCAGTACGGTAATCAATACACATACCAGCACCCACAGCGCCTGGCTGTAGGAACTGTTGTTGTCCTCAACCGCGATGTCATACAGGCGATCGTTCTGCTGCATGTAGCTCATATACTGCTTCTCAAAACCATCCTGATAGCTTTGAGTCGGTTGATCAAAGAACGCATTGATCTTCCCATCACCCAGCAACTGGATCAGCTCCGCCAGCGCACCGTGGTAGATATCATACGTGCGGTTGATCTCCTGGAAAGCGGCTTCGCTTTGACGCGGATCGCGTGGGAGCGATTCATAAATCGCCCAGTTTTTTTCCGTCAGTTTCAGCGCGGTGCTGGCTACCTGCATCAGTTCTGCAACGGTCGCACCGCTGCCGATATTGCTCTGATCCATCATGTAGCGAATGCCTGCCCGGTTAAGGGTATTTCGCGTTTGCAGCAATTCAACCCAGGTCGCATTCAGCGCAGACTGCTGCTGGCGAATAGTTTGCAGAACGGTAAAGTTCTCTTTGTCATTCTTTAATGAGTTAAAGAACAAACCCCCTGAGGCAAGCTGTAAAAGGCCAAACAGCGCCAGTACCAGCAATAGGCTGGTAACAATCTTCATTCGTTTTAACATGTTTTCTCTTTCCGCTAGACAGATGTCAGAATTTTCGGCCTGGAAAGCGAAAACTTTACGAATATCGTTCAAAAAGCAGATGTTCTGGCGACATCTGGCGCAGAAAAAAGCAGTAAATACCACTCGTATACATAACGCAAACTAGCGCCATGACTCCTTTCCCCACCTTTTAAGAGGGCTTTTCATTGCCGTAAGCTTCGGCTACCAATAGTGGGTCTGTTTTATCATCGGCTATAACAAGGAAGTCCTTCTGTGAAAAATAATTATCTCGACTTACTTTCTAACGCGTTTCCCTTCATGGTATTGGGACTCCTTTTAGGGGCGATGACCCCGGTCGTGCCAAAGCTATTTATTCCGGAGATTTCAGATATTTTACTGGAGAATGTCGCGCCCAAAAGCATCATGTTCCTGATAATTTTGAATGCGTTACTCACCGTCATTTTACTGAGATTCAGTGGCAGGTTTGATCCGGACAAAAAATTAGCTGCTTTTTTCTATGAAAAATTTTCATTTAAATTCAATGAACTAGGGAAATCCATCACGGCGGCCACTGTTGGCACACTGATCGGTCTCACGCTGGCAATGCTGCCCTATGGCGAATTTCGCATGGCTGGAATCGGTATTTATTTTTCGGCGATGCTGCTCGTGATATGGAGGGTATTCGACTTCCTTAACCACCTGAGTAGAAACGAAGTCGATAAAGCAGAGAAGTACATATTTTATACCGTTGTTATTCTCATAACCCTCTATTACCTCTACCTCATTGCAAAACCAGTCTGACTACTGTCGACAGTTCATAATCGCCTCATGAAATTATGTGATGAAAATCACATAATTTCATACTGTTACGCCGAATGAAAACCGCTCACTGACACTTGGGACCGCTTAAGCTGACATACAACCACTCACTTATTTACCTTACTTTACGCGCGTAATTCTCTGGCAAGATCCTCTGCAGCATAGCAGTCAATTTACCTCCTCAAACACAAGATCAAACCCAAGCGGCTTCGGCCAATTATTAATCTAATACCAGGTTTTACTATGGATACGAAAAAGATATTCAAGCACATACCCTGGGTGATTCTCGGAATCATCGGTGCTTTCTGCCTCTCGGTAGTGGCCTTACGTCGGGGTGAACACATCAGCGCCCTGTGGATTGTGGTCGCCTCTGTCTCTGTTTATCTGGTGGCTTATCGCTACTACAGCCTGTACATCGCCCAGAAGGTGATGAAACTTGACCCGACGCGTGCCACGCCGGCGGTCATCAACAATGACGGTCTGAACTACGTACCGACCAACCGTAACGTATTATTCGGTCACCACTTTGCCGCTATCGCCGGTGCAGGTCCGCTGGTTGGGCCGGTACTGGCCGCACAGATGGGCTATCTGCCTGGTACGCTGTGGCTGCTGGCCGGCGTTGTGCTGGCGGGTGCTGTGCAGGACTTCATGGTACTGTTTATCTCTTCCCGCCGTAACGGTGCGTCTCTTGGTGAGATGATCAAAGAAGAGATGGGCCCGGTACCGGGAACTATTGCGCTGTTCGGCTGCTTCTTAATCATGATCATCATCCTCGCGGTACTGGCGCTGATCGTGGTGAAAGCACTGGCTGAGAGCCCGTGGGGTGTATTCACCGTCTGCTCAACCGTACCAATCGCGTTGTTCATGGGTATCTACATGCGCTTCCTGCGACCAGGACGTGTGGGTGAAGTGTCGGTGATTGGTATTGTGCTGCTGGTTGCCTCCATCTACTTCGGCGGCGTGATTGCCCACGACCCGTACTGGGGCCCGGCACTGACCTTTAAAGACACCACCATTACCTTTACGCTTATTGGCTACGCGTTTATCTCTGCGCTGCTGCCGGTATGGCTGATCCTCGCTCCGCGTGACTATCTGGCTACCTTCCTGAAAATCGGCGTTATCGTCGGTCTGGCTGTGGGGATTGTTATCCTCAACCCGGAACTGAAAATGCCGGCGATGACACAGTACGTTGATGGTACGGGTCCGCTGTGGAAAGGTGCTCTGTTCCCATTCCTGTTTATCACCATCGCCTGTGGTGCGGTATCTGGCTTCCACGCGCTGATCGCCTCTGGTACCACGCCGAAACTGCTGGCCTGTGAAACCGACGCGCGTTTCATTGGTTATGGCGCAATGCTGATGGAATCCTTCGTTGCGATTATGGCGCTGGTTGCAGCATCCATCATCGAACCGGGTCTCTACTTTGCAATGAACACCCCGCCTGCGGGCCTTGGCATCACCATGCCGAACCTGCATGAAATGGGTGGCGAGAACGCGCCGTTGATTATGGCGCAACTGAAAGACGTTACCGCACACGCCGCGGCAACCGTTAGCTCCTGGGGTTTCGTGATTTCGCCTGAGCAAATCCTGCAAACCGCGAAAGACATCGGCGAACCGTCCGTTCTGAACCGCGCAGGTGGCGCACCAACGCTGGCTGTTGGTATCGCTCACGTGTTCCATAAAGTACTGCCGATGGCTGACATGGGCTTCTGGTACCACTTCGGTATTCTGTTTGAAGCACTGTTCATCCTGACCGCACTGGATGCTGGTACCCGTTCTGGCCGCTTCATGCTGCAGGATTTACTGGGTAACTTCGTACCGTTCCTGAAGAAAACTGACTCTCTGGTTGCGGGTATTGTCGGTACTGCGGGCTGTGTAGGTCTGTGGGGCTACCTGCTGTATCAGGGCGTGGTTGATCCGCTGGGCGGCGTTAAGAGCCTGTGGCCGCTGTTCGGTATCTCTAACCAGATGCTGGCAGCCGTAGCACTGGTTCTGGGCACCGTGGTTCTGGTTAAAATGCAGCGTACCAAATACATCTGGGTTACTGTTATCCCGGCAGTATGGCTGCTTATCTGCACCACCTGGGCGCTGGGTCTGAAACTGTTCAGCACCAACCCGCAGATGGAAGGCTTCTTCTTCATGGCAAATCAGTACAAAGAGAAGATTGCCAACGGCGGTGAGCTGACAGCACAGCAGATTGCCAACATGAACCATATCGTCATCAACAACTACACCAACGCCGGCCTGAGTATTCTGTTCCTGGTGGTGGTGTACAGCATCATTTTCTACGGGTTCCGTACCTGGCAGAAAGCCCGCGCCATCAACGGTCGCTCTGATAAAGAGACGCCGTATGTACCGGTGCCGGAAGGCGGCGTGAAGACCTCTTCACACCACTAAGATGTATTCAGCCCCGCTCCGGCGGGGCTTTTCGCTTATCAGGATTGTTTATGTTTGGTACTTTAGGTCAGGCAAAAAAATATCTCGGTCAGGCGGCGAAGATGTTGATTGGTATTCCGGACTACGACAACTACGTCGAGCACATGAAGACCAACCATCCCGATAAGCCGTACATGACCTACGAAGAATTCTTCCGCGAGCGCCAGGAAGCCCGCTACGGTAGCGGCGGAAGCAGTTGCTGTTAGAAGGAGAAATGAATGACCCCGATTGCAGTTACCCTACTCACCGGTTTTCTTGGCGCAGGTAAAACGACCCTGCTTCGCCATATTCTCAACGAGCAGCACGGTTACAAAATTGCCGTCATCGAAAACGAATTCGGCGAAGTCTCGGTGGACGATCAACTGATTGGCGACCGCGCCACGCAGATCAAAACCCTGACCAACGGCTGTATCTGCTGCACCCGTTCGAGCGAGCTGGAAGACGCATTGTTAGACCTGCTCGATAATCTCGACAAAGGCGCCATCAATTTTGACCGTCTGGTGATTGAGTGCACCGGCATGGCCGATCCCGGCCCGATTATTCAGACCTTTTTCTCCCATGAAGTGATTTGCGAACGCTACCTGCTGGACGGCGTGATTGCGTTGGTTGATGCGGTACATGCCGACGAACAAATGAATCAGTTCACCATCGCCCAGTCGCAAGTAGGTTATGCAGATCGCATTCTGCTGACTAAAACTGACGTCGCTGGCAACAGTGAAAAATTGCGCGAGCGCCTGGCGCGCATCAATGCACGCGCACCGGTATATACCGTGACTCACGGCGATATAGACCTCGCGCAACTGTTCGACACCAATGGTTTTATGCTGGAAGAGAACATCGTCAGTGCCAAACCGCGCTTCCACTTTATCGCCGACAAGCAAAACGATATATCCTCGATCGTCGTCGAGCTGGATTACCCGGTGAACATCAGCGACGTTTCCCGGGTGATGGAAAACCTGCTGCTGGAATCCGCCGAGAAGCTGTTGCGCTACAAAGGGATGTTATGGATTGACGGCGAACCCAACCGCCTGCTGTTCCAGGGTGTACAACGCCTGTACAGCGCCGACTGGGACCGCCCATGGGGCGACGAACAACCACACAGCACACTGGTGTTTATTGGCATTAACCTGCCGGAAGACGAGATCAGAGCAGCGTTTGCGGGGTTGAAGAAGTAACTCCCTGCTGATTTGCCCGGTGGCGCTACGCTTGCCGGGCCTACAAATAGCACTTTCCCGTAGGCCGGATAAGGCGCAGCCGCCATCCGGCACTCACTCCCCACTCACTCGGTAATCACAAACCGTGTCGCGGCAAAGCAGTTCAGGATCCTGTGAACCAGAAATACCATCGTCAGCGTTGCCACCAGCGCGACGGTGACGGAGGTGATGCGGTACAGATCGCTGAATACCAGGTCCTGATCCGGGTGCAGATTCTGGCCAAACATAATGCCGATGGTGGTGATACTGGCAAAACCCACGCCTGCGCCGACTTTTTCCATTACGTGCAGGCGGGCGCTGAACGCCAGCCCGAGGCCAATCAGCGGCATCATCAACACCATATGGTTGCTGAAATCATAGATAAGCAGCTGCACCAGCAGAATATACAGGCAGGCCAGCACTACACCGACCACGCGCCAGAGAGAACTGATCACCGCGCCGCGGTAGTGCATCGGAAACAGGATCAAAATGCCCGCCATCAGTGCCGACAGCGAATCACTCAAATCACAGATCTGGAAGATGACAAAAATCATCGTCGCCACCGTACCGGAAAGCAGCGACTCATGGCGGACCCGGGCAGCATCTTTCTCAATGCGCGGCGGTGGCTGGCGCGCCTCCACATCCGGGATCAGATAATTCAGCAGCGCGCTCAGCGCCACCGCCATTACGCAGGCCTCCATATTGGAGAACATCAGCGTATGCCAGTTGGTGGTGGGATAGCTCATAAAGTTGAGCATCGTGCTCTGACACACCACGCCCATCGAGCCGAGCAGAAACAGCGGCCCTTTGCTCATAAAGCGAAAACGCATCACGTACAAGCCGAACACCACTAGCGTCATAATCAGCGGCCACTGTGAGAGATAGCCGACGATTAGCACCATTTCAACACAGTTCACCGCTGCGCTGAACACGAACTGTTTTGCCACATGGCGGTTGAACACCGGCACCAGCGACAACAGCATCAGCGGATAAACCACAAAAAACACGCCGTACTGCACGTTGTAGAAGGTCGATATACTCAGCGCTATCGTCCCGGCAACGGAAATACGCAGGGTCTGGCGAAAATCATTGGCGGTGTAGACAATATTCCCGTGCGGTGTAAAGACGTGGGCCAGAGTGTTAATAGACATAATGCAGCCAGCTAACGAGGTGGATCTGCGCCCCGGCAAAGGTGCGGGCGAACATCCCCTCGCTGTTATACAGCTGTACCGTGGCGCGCGCCCCGGTCGGTAACGGCGTGTCGAGCGGTTCGTTCAGCGCTACGTGAATGCGCATACGCTGGGCATCGCGCACCCAACGGGTAGACTGTTCCGGTTGCGACAACTGGCCGTTAACCTGCTCCTGACCCGCCAGAATACCGGCATCATTGCTGGTGACACGGGCAGAGAAAACCTTGCCCGGCATAGCGTCGAACACCACGGCGGCATCGGTATCTACCCGAGTGTGGCGCAGGCTTTTCTCGCGAAAATCAGCCACGATATCAGTCTGATGGCTGACCAGCGCCAGCAGCGGCGTGGCGGCGGTCGCGTAAAGTCCGGGGCTAAGCTGAAGATTGCTCACCGTGCCGTTGGTCTGTGCATACACTTTGCTCCAGCCGAGGTTCAGTTGCGCCTCTTCCAGCGCGTTACTGTATTTTTGCAACGTCACGTTACGCTTATCATCGCGCTCACCGCGCTGAATCAGCAGGTTCTGAATACTGGCATTAAGTGCCGCCACCGACTGCTCGCTGGTTTGCCAGGCGGTGCGCACCTTGTCGAGATCGGATTGCGACACGTTCTGCATGGCACTCAGGCGCTGATAGCGGTCAAAGGTGGTCTTATCGTTGCGGGCGTTGAATTGCGCGGTGCGCAGGTTGGCACGGGCAGAGGAGATCTGCGCATCCAGCTGTTGGTTGCTCAGCTTCGCCTGCTCAAGGGCGATTTGCGCGGCCTCGACCTTATTGAAAAACGGCGTCGGATCCAGTTCGTACAGCAAATCGCCCTTCTTCACCTGGCTATTATTGTGTACATGCACCTGCGAGACGTATCCGGATACGCGTGAGGAAATGGGCGTTACCACGCGCATCACCGTGGAGTCCGGCGTCAACGGGATCCAGATATCGGCAACGATAAACCAGGCGAATACTACCAGGAAAGCGGCAATACTCACCCTTACCCAACGGGCAAATTTTTGTTCTGGGGTCATCATAGTTTTTTAGTGTTGATTGTCTTCTTCGCGGATTGTCCGCAAATTGCAGGCGAGTTGATTTAAGGTCGTGCTGAAAGAGGCAAGCTCCGCTTCAGGAATGGTGCAGGTGACGCGATGTTGGTATGTCTCAATCACCCGGTTAAGTTCTTCAAGCCTTAAGCGGCCTTGCTCGGTCAGCGTTAGCAGGCGGATGCGTTTGTCATAAGGCGATGTGGAACGCAGCAGATACCCCTGCTTTTCCAGCTGCGAGAGGGTGCGCATCAGCGGCGGCAGTTCAATGCCCTGCACCTCCGCCAGTTCGCTGACTGAAACATTGTCACCCAACTGATGCAGTTGCATCAGCACCGTCCAGCTTGATTGCGTCAGGCCAGTATCGGTGATGGCAGCATCAATAATGGCCCGCCACTGGCGCACCACCATTGCCATGCGCATCCCCATCGGTCGGCAGGCAAACAGTTCATCTTCAGTCATCTTACTTTCCTCTCATCGCTGATAAGAAAATAATACTTATCAGGGTAAGTATCAAGAAACGGACCAACCAGAAGCATGAATTGATAAATATCGTGAATATAAAAAAGGCCAGGGCGATAACCACCGGCCTTTGTCATCGGAAGAAAAATCATTCCACCTGATCGCGTCGCAGCCCGACATCCCGCAGCCGCTCGTCGCTCATCTGCTGCAATATACGCCGCGTTTGCGCCCGCAGATGCCAGCGTTTTATCGCCTGCCAGATCTGCACCAAACCAATAAACGGCTGTTTTGCTTTATTCTCGTGAAATTCCATACTTTGCCTCCCCGCCTTGCCAGAGGCTTATCTTCGCGGATTTACCGCCAGACAATACAGATTCAAAAAGTACTTTTATTTAACATACAGATTGATTAAAACAGTATCTGCATACGGTTTTTTCCATCGTTCTGTATTGGTTTATCCATCTGTATGGCAACAATGAGGGATACAGCATGACCCGTTACCAACATCTGGCCACACTACTGGCCGAACGCATTGAGCAGGGGCTGTATCGCCATGGTGAAAAACTGCCGTCGGTGCGCAGCCTGAGCCAGGAACACGGGGTGAGTATCAGTACCGTCCAGCAGGCGTATCAGATGCTGGAACAGCGGCAGTTGATCACCCCGCAGCCGCGTTCCGGTTACTTTGTCGCGACGCAAAAAGCGCAGCCGCCCGTACCACTGATGTCGCGCCCGGTCCAGCGTCCGGTGGAGATAACCCAGTGGGATCAGGTGCTGGACATGTTGGCAGGTCATGCAGACAAATCGATAATTCCTTTCAGTAGCGGCGTCCCCGATATCAATCAACCCAGCCTGAAACCACTCTGGCGCGAATTAAGCCGCGTAGTGCAGCACAATTTAGGAGCGGTGCTGGGCTACGACGAACTGGCTGGATGCCGCGAACTGCGTAATCAGATTGCCCGTCTGATGCTGGACGGCGGCTCGGTCGTCAATGCAGATGACATTATCATCACCAACGGTAGCCAGAGCGGAATGTCGCTGGCGCTACTGACGGTCTGCCAGCCAGGAGATATCGTCGCTGTAGAATCGCCCGCCTACTACGGTACGATGCAACTACTGCGCGGTTTAGGGATTAAGGTTATTGAAATCCCGACCGATCCGGATACCGGCATCAGTGTTGAGGCGTTGGAACTGGCGCTGGATCAGTGGCCCATTAAAGGGGTGATTCTGGTCCCTAATTGCAATAATCCGCTCGGGTTTATTATGCCGGATGCGCGTAAGCGGGCGGTCCTCGCCCTCGCTCAACGCCACGATATTGTTATTTTTGAAGACGATGTGTATGGCGAGCTGGCAACAGAATACCCGCGCCCGCGCACCATCCACTCCTGGGATATCGACGGTCGGGTACTGTTGTGCAGTTCGTTTACCAAATCCGTAGCGCCGGGCCTGCGCGTGGGTTGGGTTGTTCCTGGCCGATACCATGACAAACTTCTGCATAAAAAATACGCCGTTATCGGCACCAACGTTCCTGCCACGCAGTTGGCAGCGGCAACCTTTGTGCGCGACGGCCACTATCATCGCCATGTCCGGCGTATGCGCCAGATCTATCAGCGTAATATGGAGATCTACACCTGCTGGGTACGGGAATATTTCCCCTGTGGGATCTGCGTCACCCGCCCCAAAGGCGGCTTTATGCTGTGGGTCGAGTTACCGCTGCAGGTCGATATGGTCTGTGTCGCCAAACAACTCTGTCGGCTGAAAATACAGGTCGCACCGGGATCGCTGTTCTCTGCCTCAGGGAAGTATCGCAACTGTGTACGCATTAACTGCGCGTTACCGCCAAACGAGAAGCATCGGGAAGTGATGCAGAAGCTCGGCGAAGCGGTAAAGGTGGCGATAGAATAAATTGAATGCCCGGTAGCGTAAGTTCACCAGGCTGGAGAGTACGCCATTCCCGTAATACCTAATGGCTCAGGTTATAAAGTTCATCAGTGGGAAGCCGGGTAATTTTTTGTACCGTACTGATCTCAATACCGTCTGCCAGCATGGTGCGAGCAATACGCCGTGCTTCAGCGCGTTGACGTTCGATAAGCCCTTCTTGTAGCCCTTCCTCTCGACCTTCCAGCCTGCCTTTTTGTAATCCTGCTTCATGCAGCCTTTCTGCGATCGTCATCAAATTCTCCTTATGTTGCGGTGAACGTTCGGCAATCTCACGGATAAACTCATTGAAGCGAGGTGCATCGCCGGTGCACAAAATATAATTAAACAGTGTCTTAATCTGGCTGTCATTAGTGGACCCGGTAACGAGCAGAGAAACAATTTGTTCAACCAATCCCATAAGATCGCGCTGACGGATATGTTTCTGGATTAGCTCAAGCAATGCCATACGTCGATGCTGCACAATTTCATCGTCAGGGATAACCGTAATATCTACCAGCGGAAACGCTGCAGCATACAGCTGGCGTGCCAGCCCTGGGTTAGCAAACTCATCCAGCCAGCACAGCGACCAGGGATACGGGCTTTTGGCACCGTGATAAAACAGCATCGGCACCACCAAAGGCAGTTGCTTATGTCCGGCATCTAAATGTTTCTGCATGGCTGCTATCGCATAGCGCATCAACCTGAACGCCATATGCGCATCCGGTGCGCTCTGGTGTTCAATCACCACATAAATATATCCATCCCCTTCCGTCGTTTTCACGGACCACAACACATCGGAATAATACGCACGTAAATCCTCTTCAATAAAACTGTCAGACTCGAGATTCAGCGTCTGAAGATCGCAAATTTCACGAAGCGAAGCAGGAAGATGAATCTGCAGAAAATCCCGCGCGGTCTCAGGGTGACGTAAAAACGTCTTAAAAACTGCATCATGCGGTGTGGAGGCTGGCGCTTTATTCATAGCAATCCGTCACCTGAAAGTAAGATGTCGTGACTGTAGCGCCGGTAAACCACGCCCTCACCTCCTACTTTTTACCTTTGCGAGGCATTTTCAGAGATAAATTCGTCTCTCTGCAACGTTCGCATTTCTCTGGAATGCATTACGTAAAAGCACCATGTCGATACACAACACCACTTTTTCACCATGCGGCCTGTGCTATAACAAACCATCAGTTTCATGGAGGACACGATGTGACGCATACCCGCGATATTCCACAGTCATTCTGGCGTGATGAACAGCTTCCGTGGCTGGAGCTGCGCAGCACCTGGTGCAGTCAGCAGGCCTATAAGCGTCACCACCATCCCCAGCTTTCGATTGGGGCGATTCTTGAAGGAGAGACATGCTGCATATGTGATGGCAAGGAATACCGCCTGAGCGTAGGCGATCTCATCGTGATCCCGCCTCTGGTGCCTCACAGCTGCAACCCTGTCAGCGGGCAGTTTCGCAGTTACCATATGCTCTATCTTGATGCGCAGTGGTGTCGCTCTCATCTTTCAGCATTGAACTGTAACCCGCAATTTTACTCGCCCACACCCGTGATCCATGACCCACCGTTATTTCAGTGCTATGTGCATCTTGTGGCGTTAATGCGCCAACAGCGGACGGCGCAAATAACCGATGCAGCAGTTGTGCTGCTGCGTTCACTGCCGTTGCTGTCGAGAAAACCAACTAACCTAAGCGTCACCAGTCAGTATCTGCGTGAGCGGTTGCAGTCCAGCCTGTTGGCGCCGCCCTCGCTGGATGAGCTGGCCAATGAATGCAGCATGCGTAAAGAAACGCTGATCCGTACTTTCAAACAAGATACCGGGCTGACGCCGGGAAGTTACCTGAATATTGTGCGGATTAACTATGCCCGCGGGCGGTTGCGCGCCGGGGATGATATTGCCGATGTCAGCTACCAGAGCGGGTTTGCCGACCAGAGCCATTTCCATCGCACCTTTGTTCGTTACACCGCAGCCACGCCGCGTCAGTACGCGTTGGGACGATCAATATCAGACAATAATTAACGTTATGTCAGGCGTAGGGTGATCGCAGATTCACATTCTGAGGTCACTATGGAACGGCTTTCTGCACTCTTCCCCTCCGCTTTTCCCGCACTGGCGCTGGCGCATTTTATGGCGTTGCTCAGTCCCGGGCCGGATTTCTTTTTACTGATCGCCTACGCTGTACGTTATCGGCTGCGTGGTAGCGCCGGGCTGTGCGTGGGCATCGCCATCGGCAATGGGTTGTATATCCTGCTGGCAATTATCGGCTGGGGGATCCTGCGACAGATCCCTCTGCTGTTTACAGCCATTGAATTACTGGGTGCGCTCTATTTATTGTGGATTGGTAGCCTGCTAATCCGCAGTCGTCCGCAAATCGTGGCTGGAGCAGATGCCCGCCTCAATCGCCCTGGATTTGGCAAACAACTGCTGCTGGGACTGGGTTCATCACTGCTCAACCCCAAAAATGCGCTGTTCTATCTGGCGCTGATGACCGCCCTGCTCGGCCCGTCGGTGACGTTGCTACAACAAACCGTTAGCGGTATCTGGATGACGAGCGTAGTGCTGGTCTGGGATCTATTGATCGTGATGTTCATCGGTTTGCCGCAGATCCAGAAACGGTTAACCAGAGGGATCCTGTGGATCGAGCGCATCGCTGGAGGCGTGTTGATCATCTTCGGCAGCGCGATCGCACTGCGGTTTTTACACAGCCTCACGCTCAGTTAAGCATGGTGATTTTCTTCAGATTAACCCTATAAACTCGTTTAATTATCATCCAATTCGCATTACACTGCGGTTTGACTATTTTCCGTTCAACTTAATTCTCTTCCCGAGGTGTGATGTGCTGATTGTTACCTGTAATCGTTACGCTTTCTGACCTCATCAGAGATGCGTATGTCCTGTTTGTGCTTCGCGCAGACAGCGTTTTTGATTACATGAAATTCAGTACATCTGCAGTCTGTTTTTTCTGTCACCAGCCTGACGTCTCAAAAGACGGTATTGAATTTCGCTATTCCCGTTGAGGGTATTCTCCCGACAAGGAGCTGTTTTTATGCAACGGATTTTCGCGTTTTTCGCCCAACGCGCCACAACGCTATTCTTCCCCATCGCGCTGATTTTATATGACTTCGCCGCCTATTTGTCGACGGACCTGATCCAGCCCGGCATCATTAATGTAGTACGGGATTTTAACGCCGATGTCAGCCTGGCACCGGCTGCGGTCAGTCTGTATCTGGCGGGAGGTATGGCGCTGCAGTGGCTGTTAGGTCCGCTTTCCGACCGAATTGGCCGCCGACCGGTACTGATTGCAGGAGCATTAATCTTTACTCTTGCCTGTGCGGCCACGTTGTTCACCACCTCAATGACGCAATTTCTGATCGCGCGTTTTATTCAGGGCACCAGCATCTGCTTTATCGCCACGGTAGGTTATGTCACGGTGCAGGAGGCATTTGGTCAAACTAAGGCCATTAAACTGATGGCGATAATCACCTCCATTGTGCTGGTTGCGCCGGTTATCGGCCCACTCTCCGGGGCGGCGCTGATGCACTTTGTACACTGGAAGATCCTGTTTGCCATTATCGCCGCTATGGGGCTTATCGCCCTGATTGGGTTAGCGTTAGCGATGCCGGAAACTGTCCAGCGCGGCTCGGTGCCGTTCAGTGCGCGCAGCGTACTGCGTGATTTCCGCGACGTTTTTCGCAACCGGGTGTTCCTCTTTGGCGCAGCCACACTTTCGCTGAGTTATATCCCGATGATGAGCTGGGTAGCGGTTTCGCCAGTGATCCTGATTGATGCCGGCGGCATGACCACATCGCAGTTTGCCTGGGCGCAGGCTCCGGTATTTGGTGCCGTGATCGTCGCCAATATGGTGGTCGTGCGTTTTGTGAAGGATCCAACGAAGCCGCGCTTTATCTGGCGTGCTGCGCCCATTCAACTGAGCGGACTGGCGGTACTGATTGGCGGTAATTTGCTGTGGCCGCATGTGTGGCTGTGGTCGGTGCTGGGGACCAGCCTGTATGCATTTGGCATCGGGATGATCTTCCCAACGCTATTCCGTTTTACGTTGTTTTCTAACAACTTGCCGAAGGGTACGGTCTCCGCGTCGCTAAACATGGTGATCCTGACAGTGATGGCAGTTTCGGTCGAAGTCGGACGCTGGCTGTGGTTTAACGGCGGCAGGCTTTCGTTTCACCTGTTGGCGGTCGTGGCGGGTATTGCCGTGGTGTTCACGCTGGCCGGATTATTGAAGCGAGTGCGTCAGCATGAGGCAACAGCGTTAGTCACCGAAAACTAAACTTCTATAAGCTGCCCCCGGTACCTGAACACTAATATTCGTGTTTGCAGGTCGGGGGCAAGCCATAACAAGCCATAAATAGTGCATCTACTTTTGATCATCTGGCTAAATGTAACGGGACTTCAGCATCCGGTTCATGCGTGATCCGATTTCTCAGGTCACGGCGAATCATTTCAATCACCCAAAACCAAAAAATGTGCCCCACTATTTCAGAAACATATTCATCGAATGGTAGTTGGGACAACGGTGGTGAAAGATGAAATGCCGGGATGAAGATACCATGAACAGCCACTGTCACGATCAACCCCGCTAATACACCTTGCCAAAGTTTTACTTTCGGAAAAATTTCAGCAGCGACACAGTAACCCACGGCAAAGACTAAGGAAAAAATGATGTGCGTTACCATCACCGGATTAATCACGTGTTCTGAAAAAGTGTAAACCGTCTGCGTCGGATCAATCCCCAGATAGTCTCTCAGGAAAAGATACGGCGGATTAAATTCATTACGTCCCAAAGAAAACGTTCTGGGAGGAAGTGGGACTTCAGCCCCCCACTTAACAAATGCAGAGAGAATCCCGGAAACGATACCAACCAGTAACGCGACACCATAATGACGACGTTCCGGCGCTGTTCTTATAAAAAAATCATTAAGATTCATAATATAACCATCCCTTACGTAAAATAATAACATTGAGGATCCTGATCAATGCTACCCGTATGAGATGATGAAAATTGTGACAAAGATTAATTTTGACAAAAAATGATCTAATTTGATTTTAAATGATGTATTTTGATTGGTATTGTCGACCACAACTTCTATGCAACCCCGCAAAACAAGCACTTTATCCGGCCTGTGTAGCCACAGCAGGCCGGATAAGCGTCTGCATTTATCACTTTACGTTACGCGATTCGTGCAAACCCCGCTTCCAGATCAGCAATCAGATCGCCAACATCTTCCAGGCCGATATGCACTCTGACCAGCGT
The DNA here is from genome assembly GCF_963864895.1 of Citrobacter sp. S-77. Taxonomy (NCBI): domain Bacteria; kingdom Pseudomonadati; phylum Pseudomonadota; class Gammaproteobacteria; order Enterobacterales; family Enterobacteriaceae; genus Citrobacter; species Citrobacter sp. S-77. The sequence continues at coordinate 400,516 of NZ_CAWLWU010000002.1, read as the reverse complement.
TCCGCTGAAATCGACATCCCCGGCTGGGCGAATGCTGTTCAGCTCTTCCGGCTGGTTGGCCAGAATGAGTGATTCGAATCCTCCCCACGAATAGGCCATATGGAACAAAGAAAAATTATCGAGAAAATTAGCCATCTGTTCGTCGGTCAGTCTCTTTTTCAGGACAAACGAGAACAGGCCTGAGCTACCGGCAAAATCACGCTGAAAATACTCATGACCGGGGCATTCCGGTAACGCCGGATGATTCACCCGCGCCACTTCAGGTCTCGCCGACAGCCAACGCGCAATATGGATGCTGCTCTCCTGGTGCTGTTTAAGACGTACAGCCAGCGTACGTAATCCGCGGCTACCGTTGTAAGCCGTATCGGCATCCAGCGTTTGCCCCATCAGATAGGAGTTCTCACGCAGACGATCCCAACAGCGGGCGTTCGACACCGCCGTCCCCAGCATGCCGTCCGAATGGCCAATGGTGTACTTCGTGCCAGCCTGAATGGAAATATCCACGCCGAAGTCCAGCGCTTTAAACAGCACTCCCGCCGCCCAGGTGTTGTCGATCATGATGACGATCTCTGGGTTCACCGCGCGGATCGCCTTCACCATCCCCGGCACGTCCTGCACTTCCATGGTGATCGAGCTGGGGGATTCCAGGAACACCACCTTCGTTTCCGGACGCAGAAGATCGACAATGCCAGCGCCAATTAGCGGATCGTAATAAGTGGTTTCCACATTGAATTTACTCAGGATCTTATTACAGAAATCCTGAGTGGGTTCATAGGCCGCTCCGGTCATCAGGATATGATCGCCGCTTTGGACAAACGCCAGGATCGCATTGGTGACCGCCGCCGCACCGCACGGGTACAGCGCACAACCCGCACCGCCTTCCAGGTCGCTCATCGCCTTCTGGAATGCGAAGTGTGTGTAAGTTCCGCGACGACCGTAGAACAGTTCGCCATTCGCACGATTGGCGGTGGCAAATTTTTTGTCCTTCACGGTATCGAACACCAGCGAAGAGGCGCGCTGGATCACCGGATTCACCGCTCCCTGGGTGTAACGTTTGTCGCGACCAGCAACGACCAGTTGCGTTTCAAGCTTGATTGCGTCTTTCATAACTTCTCCTGTTCTAAATCCGTGTGAAAACCTATACCACCGCAGCAGTAGAGTTAATTTCAGTATTGGTCTGCTTTTTTCCAGCGAACCGCTCAACAATCTGTGCCGCATTCAAATCATGGATCACGTTAATCAGCGTGGCCGGAGCATCGGTAATCGTGCCCAGCACCACCAGCATCGGGATGGCTTCCATCGGCAAGCCCAGCGTCGTCACGATAAAAATCTCGCCTAAAAACGCCCCACCTGGTACACCGCCGACAATAATGGCGGAGAGAACGGCAATCAGCATCGTCAGGAAGAATGTCTCAGTGGTGAACTCCATGCCCAGCACCGAATAGATAAAGACGATTTTCAGTGCGGCAATCATCGCCACGCCGCCTTTATTCAGGTTGACCAGTAGCGGAATAGAGACATCAACGATTTCCGGGTTAATTCCCATCGCCTTACCCGCACGCAGCGTCACAGGGAGAGTGCCCAGTGAAGAACACGTCCCTAACGCCGTGGCTGACGGTTCAATCGCATTACGCCAGAAGGCTTTAACCGCCGGAATACCGCCGCCAATATACGAATAGAGAATAGAACCCAAAACGAAGTAGACCAGCGTGGCAACCATAAACAGACCAATGGCGCGGGCAAAGGTTAACAGTAGACCAGAGTCCTGGCTGGCCATCGTGGCGGCGAAATAGCAGCCAAGACCAATCGGCGCCACTTTCATAATGATGGAAACGATCTTCATGATGACGGTGTTGGCATCTTCCAGCAGCGACGCAATACGCTTACCCGCCTGTTCAGATTGTCCTATCGCCACTCCGGCGATAATCGCCATCACGATCAGCGCCAGAATATTGGACTTAGAGAACAGCCCGATAAAGTCACTGGTGGTGATCATACTGACAAAATCCATCTTGCCGCTGCCCGCCTGTACAGACTGCGAAAGATCGATAGTGACGCCCTGCGCCGGGTTATACCATAGCGCCAGCGCCACAATTCCAGCAGCCGGAATAAAGGCCATTGCGATCGAGACAATAAAGATAATCGCCATAATACGTCCCAGCCTTTTCAGGTCGGTCATACTGGCGATGGAGGACATGACGCTGATACCCACCAGCGGCACAATAATCATAAATAACAGGTTTAAAAATATCTGACCTATTGGTTGGAGTTTACTTGCAAACGTCGGGGCATAAATACCTAATAAGCCACCAATAACCAGAGCAATTAATAAAATAATCGACGATTTGTAGGGTTCGAGTCGTGACCACATAATGGGTACCTTTAAAATTATAAAATATTAAATGAGATTAAATTCACATTTTGATGAGTTTTCGCTCCGCCTCCTTATATTTGTGATGCAACTCACTTAAGTTGTTATTTTTTCATTTTGCCAGCAAGTTGTTTCCTGTGATTCAATAGTTGCATGTTTAAAACGCGAATGTAACGGCCTATTCGTACCGTTTATGCAAATCACTTGTGAATTTAAGGAAATAATGAGTACGCCGATTTCACTCAAGCATCTGGAGTTTTTTGTCAAAATCGTCGACTGCGGAGGATTATCTGAAGCCGCCGCGCAACTCAACGTATCGCCTTCAGCGGTAAGTAAAAGCCTGACTGCCATGGAGGACACGCTGGGTACGACATTAATTAAACGTACCACCCGCAGTATTACTCTGACCGATGCAGGGCAATATTTATTTAACCGCGCGAATAAGTTATTGAAAGAGTTTGATGAAACGCTGAACACGACCTCCGGCTATTACCACAGTCCGCAGGGTGAATTACGTATAACCTGTTCGATCGCTTTTGGTTATTCACGACTGGTAAACCTGGTGGATAAATATCGCTCCCAGTTCCCGGATGTGAATCTGTATATCGATCTCAACGATAACTTCGTCAATCTGAACGAAACAGATTTCGACATCGCCCTGCGCATCTCCACAGCACCGCCACAAAACTATGCGATGCGCAAGCTGGTGCCTATCCGCTGGGCGTACTGCGCATCACCCGGCTACCTTGCCAAAAAAGGTATGCCCCAGCACCGTAGCGATCTGGTGAATCATGATTGTCTGGTTTACCCCGGCCTCACGCCGGTGCTAAAAGTGGCAGATGAACAGGATCGTCTGCATCAGTTGAAGCTGCACATGCCAATCCAGGCCAACAGCAGCCTGGTATTGCTGAAATCGGTATTAGAAGATCAAGGGGTGGCGTATTTACCCACCTATCTGATTGGCGATCATATTCAAAAAGAAGAGATAACGCCGCTGATGCTCGATGGCACCATCACCTGCGAAACCCACGCCCTTTACGCGCTCTATTTTCCCAGCAAGTACAGTAATCCGAAGGTGCGATCGTTTATCGACTTTCTGGTAACGGAACTCGGTCCATTACCCGCATGGGACAACTGGATCCCTGGGTAAAATCTCCACCTAAAAATGGGAGGTACGCCACATTTTTTGCGCGATCCCAGCGTCTGGCTCTATCCTTAAGCCTATGAATAAAATTACTGAACTCAAACGCGCCAAGCGACTGGCGCTCTCTCTGCTGCTGATCGCTGCTGCGACGTTCGTCATCACCCTGTTTCTGCCGCCAAACTTCTGGGTACTCGGAATCAAGGCGATAGCCGAAGCGGCGATGGTTGGCGCACTGGCGGACTGGTTCGCCGTGGTGGCACTTTTTCGTCGGGTACCGATTCCATTTATCTCGCAACACACGGCGATCATCCCGCGTAACAAAGACAGAATCGGCGAGAACCTCGGTCAGTTCGTGCAGGAAAAATTCCTCGATACCCAGTCGCTGGTGGCGTTGATCCGCCGCCATGAGCCGGCCTTGCTGATTGGTAACTGGTTCAGCCAGCCGGAAAACGCCCAGCGCATTGGTCAGCACCTGCTGCAAATTATGAGTGGTTTTCTCGAACTGACCGACGACTCCCGCATCCAGCGGCTGATCAAGCGCGCGGTGCACAAGGCTATCGACAAGGTTGATCTTTCCGGTACCAGTGCGCTAATGCTGGAAAGCATGACCAAAAACAATCGCCACCAGGAGCTGCTCGACACGCTGATTACGCAGTTGATCACCCTGCTACAGCGCGACAGCTCACGGGCGTTTATTGCGCAGCAGATCGTGCGCTGGCTGGAGACAGAACACCCGCTAAAAGCGAAACTCCTGCCGACCGAATGGCTGGGCGAGCACAGCGCCGAGCTGGTGTCTGATGCGGTCAACTCCCTGCTGGATGACATCAGCCACGATCGGACGCATCAGATCCGCCATGCCTTCGATCGCGCCACGTTTAAACTGATTGATAAGCTCAAACACGATCCGGAGATGGCTGTCCGGGCGGAAAGTCTCAAAAGCTATCTGAAAGAGGATGAAGCCTTTAACCGTTATCTCGGCGAGTTGTGGGCGGATCTGCGCCAGTGGGTGAAAACCGACATTAACGCCGACGATTCCCGCGTGAAACAACGTATCGCCAGTGCCGGGCAGTGGTTCGGTGAAACGCTGGTTGCCGACAGCGCCTTGCGCGCTTCGCTGAATGGGCATCTTGAGCAAGCCGCGCGTAAGATCGCACCGGAGTTCGCTACCTTCCTGACACGCCATATCAGCGACACGGTAAAAAGCTGGGATGCGCGTGATATGTCACAGCAAATCGAGCTGAACATCGGCAAAGATTTGCAGTTTATTCGCGTCAACGGCACGCTGGTTGGCGGTTCTATAGGACTGGTGTTATATCTGTTGTCGCAAATTCCTTCCCTGCTGACACTGCCGAATTTTTAAGGAGAAAAAATGGCTGAAATCACTCTGGCCCCGGCGGATCGTGATCGTCTGCGTAGCGAGCTTGAAACGTACTGTAGCGACCACTTTGATCTTGAGCTTGAACAATTCGACGCCGAGTTCTTTATTGATTTTATTATCGAAAAACTGGGATCTGCTTTCTACAACGCGGGAATTGAAGAGGCGATCCGCACCCATATTGCCTGGAGCGAACGGATCCAGGAAGAAATGGATCTGAAGAAAATTCTATGACCGCATACTGTAGATGGACAAATGTATACATCGCGAGGGAGATCAATAAATACACAATAACTATAAGGTTATAATGCGGCGTCTTTTCACTGTCTCCCGTGTTACGGGGAAGGAAAACCATGTCGCTTATCACTGATTTACCCGCCATTTTCAACCAATTCTCCGACGCTCGTCAGAAAGGCTTCCTTACCGTAATGGATCTTAAAGAGCAGGGAATTCCGCTCGTTGGGACCTATTGCACCTTTATGCCGCAAGAGATCGCGATGGCTGCTGGCGCTGTTGTCGTTTCGCTGTGTTCCACCTCTGACGAAACCATTGAAGAAGCTGAAAAGGACCTCCCGCGTAACCTCTGTCCGTTGATCAAAAGCAGCTACGGCTTTGGTAAAACCGACAAATGCCCCTACTTCTACTTTTCTGACCTGGTGGTGGGCGAAACCACCTGCGACGGCAAGAAGAAGATGTACGAGTACATGGCCGAATTTAAAGCGGTACATGTGATGCAACTGCCCAACAGCGCCAACGATGCGGCCTCTCGTGCGCTATGGAAAGCTGAGATCCTGCGTCTGCAACAAGGTATCGAAGCCCGTTTTGGTACCCCTATTACCGAAGCTGCGCTACGTGAAGCCATTATGCTCAAAAACAGAGAACGTCGCGCGCTGGCGAATTTCTACCGCGTTGGCCAACTCAACCCGCCTGCGCTCAGCGGCAGTGACATCCTGAAAGTGGTGTACGGCGCGACCTTCCGTTTTGATAAAGAGGCGCTTATCGACGAGCTGAACAGCATGGCCGAGCGCGTACGTCAGGAATGGCAGGACGGCAAACGCCTGGAATCACGGCCCCGCATTCTGATCACCGGTTGTCCTATTGGCGGTGCGGCAGAAAAAGTGGTCCGCGCCATTGAAGATAACGGCGGCTGGGTGGTGGGCTATGAAAACTGCACCGGTGCTAAAGCCACAGAACAGTGCGTGGAAGAAACCGGCGACGTCTATGATGCGCTGACCGATAAATATCTCGCTATTGGTTGCTCCTGTATCTCACCTAACGATCAGCGTCTGAAAATGCTCAGCCAGATGGTCGAAGAGTATCAAGCCGACGGCGTTGTCGATGTTATCCTACAAGCCTGTCATACCTATGCCGTTGAATCACTTGCGATTAAACGCCACGTTCGCCAGCAACACAATATTCCTTATATCGCCATTGAAACTGACTACTCCAGCGCAGATATCGGCCAGCTGAGCACCCGCGTCGCCGCGTTTATTGAAATGCTGTGAGGAGCACGGATGACATACTCAATAGGGATCGATTCCGGCTCCACGGCGACCAAAGGCATTCTGCTGGAAGGAGGTATTATCAAACGCCGCTTCCTCTGCCCTACGCCTTTTCGCCCCGCAGAAGCGATCGCGCAGGCATGGGAAACACTGCAAGCCGGGCTGGATGTACGACCGTTTTTAACCCTCACGGGTTACGGACGTCAGCTCGTGGATTATGCCGATAAGCAGGTCACTGAAATTTCCTGTCATGGACTGGGGGCGCGCTTGCTGGCGCCCGACACCCGTATGGTGATTGATATCGGCGGTCAGGACAGTAAAGTCATACAGCTGGACGATGATGGCAACCTCAGCGATTTTTTAATGAACGACAAATGTGCGGCCGGGACCGGACGGTTTCTGGAAGTCATCTCACGCACACTTGGCGCCAGTGTGGAGCAACTCGATACCATTACCGCAGGCGTAGAACCACATGCTATCAGCAGCATGTGTACAGTGTTTGCCGAGTCAGAAGTTATCAGCCTGCGCTCAGCAGGCATTGCGCCGGAAGCGATTCTGGCAGGCGTGATCAATGCGATGGCCAGACGCAGCGCGAACTTTATCGGGCGGCTTTCAGCACAAGGGCCATTGTTGTTTACCGGCGGCGTCAGCCACTGCAACGCCTTCGCGCGTATGCTCGAAGGGCATCTCGGCATCCCCGTTCATACCCATCCCGACGCACAATTTGCCGGTGCCGTGGGTGCAGCACTGATTGGCCATCGTCAGAGGAAACGCCAGTGACGGAAACGCTGTTCTTATTTCATTCCACCGTCGGCGTCATCAAAATGCGCAAGGCGTTACAGGCTGCAGCGATCAACTTTCGGGTGGCGGATATCCCCCGCCAGCTGCGCGGTGGCTGCGGATTGTGTATCTATGTGAACTGTGCTGCGGATGAGGAAGCGCAGTGGGTGATCCCGGGACATACCGAATCTATTTACCGCTTTGAGGACGGAGAGTGGCGCTGCATTGCCACGTTTGCCGCCTCCTGACCGCTCAAGCCCGTCTGTTTATAATACATACCAAAATAATTCGAGTTGCATGAAGGCGGCAAACGAGTGAATACCAAGGAGCGAACACAAGTACGTGACTGGGGTTAGCGAGTGCTGCCAACGCACAGGCAACTTGAAGTATGACGGGTATATTCATAAAGAGTAACAGGATCCCAGTAAGCGTATATTGTTGGTGTCAGTTTGGACACGGGCAGTGCTCAAACTGGCAAGTAAAATAGCCTAATGGGATAAGCGCTAAGCCAGAAAGTCACCAGATATATATAGTGTTCAGATGACTCCGCAATTCAATATCAAAATTTAATAGCACACAAATAACAGCCAGACATTTTCTAGTTCTTTTTACAAAGAACTGGCGGAAAATGTGTAAAAATGGACATATCAATTCAACATCAACAACGCTCGCGGAAATAGCTTATACCATGACTAAAAACCCCATTATTGGTCTAATTGTTCTTTTCAGCTTAGTTGATATAGTAAAGGGTTATAGAAATTGTTGGCAGCGTGGATTCGTTTATTATATTGACATCCACAACGGTATTTCTTTGGCAGGAGATAGCGTTTGTTTTACAAGCCTGCTCCATTGCTTGTGTTTTTTTATCAATATGAAAATAGCGGGAAGAAAGACTCAATATAAAAAGGTATCTTACTGAAGATACCTTTTTCATATCATAACAAAAAGTTAGAACTGATAGGTCAGGCCTGCAACGACTTCGTTGTCACCGTTAGTGCCATTGAGGAGGTTAATCTTGTAACCAACATCAGCAACGATGTTTTTATTGAAGTAGTAGTCTGTACCCAGCGCGATATATTCGGTCAGGTCAGTATTGTTGTCATCACGCGCATGCACATAAGCCACGTTCGGACGCAGACCGAAATCAAACACATAGGCAGCCATCGCTTCAAAGTGCTGCGCTTTGTCCGCGTCCTGAATCAGGTTATGGGATTCGCCATACATGGTCGCAACGTAGATAGCGTTAGCGTCATACTTCAGGCCAGCCCCCCAGAACTCTGCGTTTTCCCCATTCCAGCCGTGTTGTTTCTGATCGGTAGTCACCGCACTGGTTGAATAGGCTGCAACAGCAGACACACCAGAATCCGCGATGTTGTCATAGCCCAGAGAGAAGCCGTAGCCGTTACCATGCTGCTTAGCAGGGTTAGCGTCGGAATCATCCTGACCCTGGTATTGCGCAGCCACGTTTATGCCATCAACGGCGCCAAACAGATTTTTGGTACGGAGTGTTGCAACACCAGAAGTGCGTGTAGTAAGGAAACGGTCAGTATCTTCATAGGAGTCACCACCGAACTCTGACAAAGTGTCAGTGTAAACTCCCACATCGTAAGCGATACCGTAGTTACGGCCATAGTCAAAGCTAATGTTGTGACCATAATCCAGGCCAGCAAACGCCAGACGTGTATTAACGCCATTCTGCGACCCTTCTGCTTTAGAGGCATCAAACTGACTTTCAAACTGGCCATAACCGGTCAGTTGATCGTTGATTTGTGTCTCGCCGCGGAAACCCAGACGTGCATAGGTACCGTCAGTATCAGTACCATCAGTCCAGGAATGAACCGCTTTTACTTTGCCGTACAGATCCAGTTTGTTGCCATCTTTGTTATAAATTTCCGCTGCATGAACGGAAGTTACCCCTAATGCCATCACTGTTAATGCCACTGCTGTCTTTTTCATATTTTTACTCACTTTTAATTGTGAATTTTGCTATCAACTTTGTTATGAGGGCAGCGTGCCCACATAAAAAAGTCCCCTATCAAGTAAGGGGAAAAATCAATAACATACCAATAAAGGTAATAATGAAGTGGCAAGACATAATTCATTTTCAGGATTTTAAATAAAATCCAGACAGAGAATGGCTATTTTTATTCCTGTGGTTCACTCTGATTAATAGAACGATGTAACATTAATGCCTCAGCAATAATATCCTGTTTACTTTTTCGTGTTTCAAATGCCAGCGTTCGAACATATTCCCACAGAGAGGTATCGACACGAGCACTTAAAAGAACCATATCTTTAGATCGGGTACCCCTTGCTTTTCGAATATCGGGATAATCTCGAGAGGGCATAGTCAACTCCTGAACGCAATAACACGCTTATGGCGATGAAATATGCAGCCAGTGTAAAAACATGTCAATGGCAAAAATATCCTCACAATAGTAATAAAACTGTTAATAAAGAGCCAAAAAATGGAACATCATTTCAAATGAAAGATAACTTTATTATAGAATAATATGTAATGATTGCTTTACGTATATTGTTTCTTATTCACCTGACTAAAAAATTGGGTACTGGAAATGATAATCACGATACGTAATCAAAACATCATTCCGGCCAATAGGTTACATAGCGTTATTAATGTCTACATTCGCATAAAACGCCTTTTTTTATGCGATGTTAGGCAAGATTAACCGGCTCAAACTTCTGCGCAAATCACTTTAATTCTCACTTAACATTGGTCAGCTTTGTCTAAAAATAAGCACGGAAAGGTAAATTTAAGGTAACGAAGGCATTCTTTCGCCTTTAAAAATAAGTCATTTTTGATTGATACAAATCAATTTTTACTCTGCTCTCACGGCGCAAGAAAATCACCATCCGGCAGGATGGAAACAATTTATTACGCCGAATTTAACGTGCGAAGATGGGGGAATGTATCGTAATACAACAGAACAAAGTGAAGCGCGAACTGAAACAGTCCGCGTTGTACTCAGCGGGAGAAATCAGGCGTTAACTTTATCCAGTGGCCAGGATTCAAACAGATAGCCATCAAAGTCGATATCATCGACATTAGAAAACTCCAGCAGACGCTGTTTGACGTTTTCCAGATGCTGCCACATCGCCAGCTTGGCCGCACGGGCGTCCTTTTTGATCAACGCCGCCAGGATCTGCTTATGGTCACCCAGCCATTCTTTGCGGTAATGCGTATCGTCGAGATGGCTGTGTAGCTGGATCCACATTGGGTTGTTCTCACGCCACTGCCAGGACTGGCGAAACAGTTCCACCAACATACTGTTATGCGTCGCCTCAGCAATGGCGAGATGGAACTGCATATCACCGCTTTCTGTACCGTTCGGTTCGCTGGAAGCCAGTTCTCGCTCTTCCAGTTGCAACGCCTGGCGCATTTTGACGATATCTTCGCGGGTAGCCTGCAGAGCAGCAAATTCAGCAATATTGCTTTCAAGTAGCTGACGAGCCTGTAACAGCTCAAAAGGACCGGCATCGTTACAATGGTTCACATCGGTGTTATCCATTGCATGAGCGTCTGCGTTATCAAGCACATAGATCCCGGCTCCACGCCGCACGTCCACCAGCCCTTTAATTTCCAGCATGATTAACGCTTCGCGTACCACCGTTCGGGTGACATTGAGCATCTCGGCAATTTCACGCTCCGGCGGCAGGCGCTCACCAGGGTTGTACGGCGTCTGTACAATAAGATCGCGGATCATTGCGCCCACTTCCTGGTAGGGCCTTTGCTGAGAAGTGTTCGATTTCATAATGTTATGCCCGTCAGATACGTTTATTCAGATCCGGTGATTCGGTATCGAACTATAGCATTTGTGGAGAGCCAAAAACAGGAAACGGGTCAACCAAATAGACTTTTGATTGACCCGTCATCGTGGGGAAGTTATGCGTCAGCGCTTAACGCCGCAACGCACTCACGCGCGCCCTGCTCACACAGCTGTTGATAGCTCGCGATAATCGCATCGACAAAGTCGGCCTTTTCCGCTAAATCGTGACCAAAAATCCCGCTTAATCCCAGCAGAGCCGTAACACGTTCGGCTCCCTGATATTGCTGGTTGATCCGCTGATATTCCGCCAGTAATGGGTCGACAACGTCAATTGCCTGCCCCTGCTCATCCACACCCAGGGTGTAACGCATCCAGCCCGCCACACCGAGCGCCAGGTGTCGCCAGTCGCTGCCGTTCTGCAGATGCAGACGTACTGGATCCAGCAAGCGCTGCGGCAGTTTCTGGCTGCCGTCCATCGCAATCTGCCATGTACGGTGGCGCAGGGAAGGATTACTGAAGCGCTCAATCAGCAGCGTCGCATAGGCTTTAAGATCGGTGCCTTCCGGCATAGAGAGCGTCGGAGCCTGCTCCTGCATCATCAGTGCAAAGGCTGCTTTGCGGTATGCCGGATTAGTCATGGTATCCGCGATGGTTTCATACCCACCGAGGTAGCCCAGATAGGCAAGGAAAGAGTGGCTGCCGTTAAGCATGCGCAGCTTCATCATTTCAAATGGCACCACGTCGGCAACAAACTGCGCACCGACTTTATCCCAGTCAGGACGACCATTAACAAAATTATCTTCAATCACCCACTGGCGGAACGGCTCACAGGCGATAGCACACGGATCATACACGCCCAGTTGATCAGCGACTTCCTGTAACATCTCAGGGGTCGCCGCCGGAACGATACGATCCACCATAGTGCACGGGAAGGTAGCGTGAGTTTCAATCCATTTCGCCAGCTCCGGATCGCGCGCTTGTGCCAGCCCCAGCACCGCGACTTTTGCCACATGACCGTTTTCACGAACGTTGTCGCAGGACATCACGGTAAAGGCCGCCAGTCCCTGCTCACGGCGCAGATGCAGCGCCTGCACAATGTAGCCAATAGCTGATTTCGGTGCCGCCGGGTTTGCCAGATCATGTTGGATCAGTGGATTATTGAGATCTAACTGACCGCTGGCAGCATCCGTGCAGTAGCCTTTTTCGGTTACCGTCAGAGAGACAATCGCCGTCTGCGGTCGCGCCATAGCCTGCAGAATACCGTCACAACCATCAAGATCCGGGTGTAACGCTTCTTTCATCGAGCCGATGACTTTCAGCACGGTGTCGTCAGCCCCTTTCTCCGCCACGGTATACAGAAGCTGCTGCTTTTTCAGATTTTCGATCAGCACACGGTCATTACCCGGCATCAGGTTCACTTCACAGATGCCCCAGTCGCTGTCTGTTTGTTCCAGTAAATGGTGCGTATACAACGCCTGATGCGCACGGTGAAAAGCACCGCATCCCAGGTGAACAATACGGGATTGCAGACGAGAATGATCCCACGCCGGGCGTGCAACCGGCAGGTTGCTGTTAGCAATTGTCGTAGTCATCGCGAACTCCATAACCCATCGGAAATGCCGACGGGAAGAGAAAAGAACAAAGCCGGCACGGCACGTCGCCCTGCCGGTCTGGTTTAGCGGCTAAAAAAAGCGCGCTGAATAGCCATTTCAACGCCACGGACTTCCGCCAGCCCTTTCAGGCGCCCAATCGCGGAATAGCCAGGGTTGGTTTTCTTTTTCAGATCGTCGAGCATCTGGTGACCATGATCCGGGCGCATCGGGATCAAATCCTCCTGGCCCTGAGCCTTACGGCGATGCTCTTCTTCCACGATTGCCTTCACTACTTCGTACATGTCGACATCACCATTGAGATGCGCCGCTTCATGGAAGGTTTTCGGGTTGTCTTCACGCAGTGTCGACCGAAGATGGGTGAAGTAAATACGCGGACCAAACTGCTTGATCATATCGACCAGATCGTTGTCTGCGCGAACACCGTAAGAGCCGGTACACATGGTGAAACCGTTGGCCATGCTGCTGACCGTATCGACCATCCATTGCATATCTTCCACGGTGGAAACAATACGCGGCAGGCCGAGGATTGGGCGCGGCGGATCGTCCGGATGTACCGCCATGCGTACGCCCACTTCTTCCGCGACCGGGATAATCGCCTTCAGGAAGACGGCGAAATTCTCACGTAGCGCGGCTTTATCAATATCTTTATAACGCTCAAGGTGCTGGCGGAACTGATCGAGGGTATACCCTTCTTCCGCGCCCGGCAGACCGGCGATGATATTGCGGGTCAGACGGGCCTTATCTTCATCACTCATGGTCGTGAAACGTTGATTCGCCTGGGCGATTTCTTCAGCGCTGTAGTCGGCTTCTGCGCCTGGACGTTTGAGGATATGCAGCTCAAATGCGGCAAATTCAATCTGATCAAAACGCAACGCTTTGGAACCGTCCGGCAGAACATATTCCAGATCGGTACGTGTCCAGTCGAGAACAGGCATAAAGTTGTAGCACACAGTACGAATGCCACACTGTGCCAGATTGCGCAGTGACTGCTGGTAATTGGCAATCCACTGAAGATAGTTACCGGAACGGGTTTTGATATCTTCGTGGATTGGCACGCTCTCCACGACTGACCACACCAGACCCGCCTGTTCAACAATGGCTTTACGCTTCTGGATCTCATCAACTGACCATACTTCCCCGTTCGGGATATGGTGCAAAGCAGTAACAACGCCCGTCGCCCCCGCCTGACGTACATCAGCTAAAGTGACCGGATCGTTCGGACCATACCAGCGCCATGTCTGTTCCATGCTCTATTCCTCATTTACCTAATGGGCTCGACAATATGGCACATAAATTCCTCCTTTTGGTATGACATGTCAACCTGAATGGGTGTATTGGTTAACCAAATCACAATAATGGCGATGTTTGCCAGTGATGACAAAACCCAAAACCACATCAGCAGTGCAAATCTGTAACGCAATGTGACATTCATCGCATCAATGGTTAACCAATTTATATAACATCTCAACCAAAATCATAATGGTTCAACCAAAGAAGGCAGACGTTTTATGCACGTTCTCAATATTCTGTGGGTAGTATTCGGCATCGGTCTGATGCTGGTTCTCAATTTAAGATTCAAAATAAACTCAATGGTCGCCTTGCTATTGGCGGCGCTCTCCGTCGGTATGCTGGCGGGCATGGATTTAATGGAACTGCTGCACACCATGAAGTCCGGCTTTGGCAGTACGCTGGGGGAACTGGCGATTATCGTGGTGTTTGGTGCGGTTATCGGCAAGTTGATGGTCGACTCCGGGGCGGCACATCAGATTGCTCATACGCTGCTGGCGCGCCTTGGTCTGCGCTATGTACAGCTATCGGTGATCATTATTGGCCTGATCTTCGGCCTGGCAATGTTCTATGAAGTGGCCTTTATTATGCTGGCTCCGCTGGTGATCGTCATTGCCGCCGAAGCGAAGATCCCGTTCCTGAAACTGGCTATCCCTGCCGTTGCCGCCGCGACCACCGCGCACTCGCTGTTTCCACCTCAGCCGGGACCGGTAGCGCTGGTCAACGCCTATGGCGCCGATATGGGCATGGTTTATATCTACGGTATTCTGGTGACGATCCCAAGCGTGATCTGTGCGGGGCTGATCCTGCCGAAGTTCCTCGGTAATCTTGATCGCCCGACGCCTTCATTTATGAAAGCTGATGTGCCGGTTGACCAGAATAATTTGCCGTCATTCGGCGTGTCGATTCTGGTGCCGCTGATCCCGGCGATCATTATGATCTCCACTACCATCGCCAATATCTGGCTGGTTAAAGGGACTCAGGCCTGGGAAGTGGTGAACTTCTTAGGTTCTTCTCCGATTGCGATGTTCATCGCTATGATTGTCGCCTTTGTGCTGTTCGGTACCGCGCGTGGCCATGACATGCAGTGGGTAATGAACGCCTTTGAAAATGCGGTGAAAAGCATCGCGATGGTGATCCTGATTATCGGTGCGGGCGGCGTACTGAAGCAGACCATTATCGATACCGGTATCGGTGATACGATTGGCATGCTGATGTCACACGGCAACATTTCACCGTACATCATGGCGTGGCTCATCACCGTACTTATCCGTCTGGCAACCGGCCAGGGCGTCGTGTCAGCAATGACCGCCGCGGGGATTATCAGCGCAGCGATCCTCGATCCCGCAACGGGTCAGTTAGTGGGCGTCGATCCGGCATTACTGGTACTGGCAACGGCGGCGGGCTCCAACACCCTGACCCATATCAACGATGCCTCATTCTGGCTGTTCAAAGGTTACTTTGACCTGTCAGTGAAGGACACGCTGAAGACCTGGGGTTTACTGGAGCTGGTTAACTCAGTGGTCGGCCTGATTATCGTATTGATCATCAGTATGATTGCATAATATTGTCATTCCGCTCTGGCCTTCAGTGCCAGAGCGTTCATCAACAAAAATCTCAACAATCCTCAATAATCAGATACACCGCCTTCACCGGACCATGCACCCCAACCACCTTAATCAGCTCAATATCCGCCGTTGAACTCGGCCCACTGATGATGTTAATGCACGACGGCATACGCTCACCGGCCAGCGCTTTCTGATGCAGAATTTCTGCCAGCTGCGCCACGCGCGGCAGGATGGTGCTTTTGCGCAGGACAAAAATAGAAGACTCCGGCAGCAGGCTTAATGAGCGTCCGCGCTCGGGTGCAGAAAAGAGGACCACACCGCCCGACTCCGTTAAGCCATACTCGGCATACACCACCCCGACTTTCGCCTGCTCGGCCTGGGTAATATTCTCCTCGCCACGGGCCGGGTCCCAGACCACGGCGTTACATTCCTGTTGCAGGCGCTCGCTGATCCCCAGAACTGCCAGCCGACTGTCGCCGCTAAGCACCACCGATTGCTGACCAAGTTCTTCACACAGACGTAATGCCGCGTCTGCCGCCTGCGCTTCACTGGTCAGTTCGCAGCGTGCCAGCATGACATCAGTAGCGAACTGGATAAAGGCATCACAACGCTGCTGCTGGTTGAGTTCAGTCAGTCGCTCGTTCGCATAGTTGTTAACCGGTGCCGCATCTGGTTCCGGTACAAATCGCACCTGGCGACCCAACGCTCCGGCGATAGTGTTTAAAAACGCGGTACGGTTATCCATTCTTTTTATCCTCCGCCTGATGTTTTCTAAACCAGCTACGGAAACTCTCTCCGTCAGCACCAGGAAGATCGCGTGACTCCATCCAGTCGTTAATGGCTCCCACCTTAAGCGGTGTTTTTCCGCCATTAATAAACCAGCTCGCCGCATGGGCTCCCGCCATCATCCCGACTTTCCACAACCCTGGATGGCTATTAGCATACGCAAACATTTTGATCGCCCGCCGCTCCGCTTTCGGGGTAATGCCCTGCTCCGCCATTACTCTGCGATGACGCAGAATCAGTTTAGAAAGAGGGATATGCACCGGACATACGCTGTCGCAAGCCGTGCATAATGAACAGGCGTAAGGCAGATCTTTAAAATCCTTATAACCGCCGAGCAACGGAGAAATCACCGCACCAATAGGACCTGGATAGATAGAGCCATACCCGTGCCCACCAATATGGCGATATGCCGGACAGGTGTTCATACAGGCCCCGCAGCGTATACAGCGCAGCACGTCACGAAACTCAGAACCAAGCACCTGCGAGCGCCCGTTATCCACAATGACCAGGTGAAACTCTTCCGGCCCGTCAACGTTATCCGCCTCACGCGGACCGGTAAGCCAGGTATTGTAGCCTGTCAGACGTGCGCCAACAGCACTACGCGCCAGCATGGTGATGAGCACATCAATATCAGCAAACGTCGGTGCAATACGCTCCATTCCCATCACCGCAATGTGCGTTTTCGGCAATGTGGTACACATCCGCGCATTACCTTCGTTGGTGACAAGGCAAACAGAGCCGGTCTCCGCCACGGCGAAATTACACCCGGTGATCCCGATTTCGGCACTGAGAAAATCTTCGCGGATCTTCTGACGGATAAATAAAGTCATTGCTTCGGGCGTTTCCGGGCCGTCGTAGCCCAGGCGTTCGTTTAGCACGCGGCGGATCTGATACCGATCTTTATGGATAGCCGGAACCACCACATGCGAAGGAGGATCCTGATCCAACTGGAGAATATATTCACCCAGATCGGTTTCGATCACCTGGATTCCGGCATCCTGCAACACATGGTTGATACCGATTTCTTCAGTCACCATCGACTTTGACTTCACCACTTTGCGCGCATTTTTACTCTGCGCGACCTGCAAAATGTAGCGGGTGGCCTCTTCTTTGGTCTTCGCGAAATAGACGTGGCCGCCATTTTCGGTCACTTTCTCGGAGAGTTGATACAGATAAGCATCGAGATTACTCAGAACATGGTCACGGATCTGGCTGGCCCGGTCGCGCCACGCTTCCCAGTGCCCTAATTCGTCGACCATTTTTTGGCGATTCGCACCGATACGCTCCTGCGCATTGGCCACCGCTTTGCGCATAATCGGATCTTCGATTTGCTGACGAATGCGCATCTTGAACTCTACATCGCTGGTTTTTATCGACATACTTTTCTCCTCAGCGGCTCATCAGCACTTCAGCAATATGCATCACTTTGACCGGCTGGCCTTCTCGCTGCAGACGGCCACCGATGTTCAGCAGACAACTGACATCAGCACCAATCAAATATTCCGGACGGGCATCCATCATGTGGACGACTTTCTCTTTCACCATCTCGCCCGATATTTCGGCCATTTTGACCGAGAAGGTACCGCCAAAGCCGCAGCAGGTATCCTGATCGGCAAACGTCAACAGCTCCAGACCACGCACATTTTTCAGTAGCGTAAGCGGTTCTTCCTTCACGCCCAGCTTGCGAGTCAGGCTGCAGGACGGATGATAAACCGCCTTCCCTTGCAAACTGGCCCCCACATCAACTACCCCCAACTTGTTAACGATAAAGGAGGTGAGATCCTGCATGCGCGCAGCAACCTTTTCCGCACGCAGCGCCCATTCAGGCTCATCGACCAGATACGCCGGATAGCTTTTCACCGCGTAAGTACAAGAGCCTGCCGGAGAGATTATCGGGTCATCATTATCTTCCATCGCGGCGATCAGGTTTTTCATCCCCGGAATCGCTTCTTTGATATAACCACTGTTGATGGCTGGCTGGCCGCAGCACCCTTGTTTCTCAGGGAAATTAACGCGGCAGCCCAGTTTTTCCAGCAGCAATACGGAATCACGTGCCATCCGGGACTTCAGCGCGTCACCAATACAGGTGACAAAGAAATTTACATTCACAATAACTACTCCATTGCTTCATTTCTATTTATTGCGCTTGATATCGCTATATCAAGCAAAGGTTCAGCCGTGTATCACGCCCAGTTTTTCGGTTTTTTTGGTTTTACTAATGACTGAGTTCATAGTGATGCCCGGATCGTTTTCCGTTGGTGGCGACTCTCCGCTTCTTATATCAGGACAATCGCAAACGTCTGTATTTTCATTTGTATGACAAAACCAAATAATCCTCTAATCAACAAGCATATGCAATACCCATGTTTATTTCTTTCGGCCTTGCTCACATTTTTATATTGGAAACCATAGCGTTATTAAAACCTTAAAAACAGTTTCAGGTGATGACTAATCTCGTCATTATCATTATTAAAAAGGTTATTAAATAACTACTTATAGGTATTTGCCTTACTCTTAAGTGTATTTATCTGGCAGCAGCCTTTAATTAAAAGATTACAATAGTTACAAAACTATTAATCATAATTACTTTATTCACTGAAGCGATTCAGTTTGCATACTTTATTTATACGCCAATGTAGCCTTTCCGCCATAAATATAAATCAGGTTTAATGAACCAAGCAGGAATAATAATGAACGAATATTTTATGTTTGCCCTGGCACTATCTCCTTTACTGCTAATGGTATTTTTAATACTGAAATTGAAAATGCCCATCCATTATTCTGTGTTGATCTCTCTGGTATTCACCGCCGCGCTATCAGCGATATTCTGGGCGATGCCAGTACAGAATCTGAAAGCCGCGATAGGCTATGGCGCACTGAAGGGATTATGGCCGATAGTGATTGTGATCCTCGGGGCCATATTCAGTTATAACGTGATGCAGGCGACAAAAGCGCTGGATATTCTCCGCGATATTCTCGCCAGCATCAGCGAAGATAAGCGAATTCAGGTACTGCTTATTTCGTGGTGCTTTGGGGGATTTCTTGAAGCTGCGGCAGGTTACGGCACGGCGGTCGCAATCCCTATCGGCATTCTCATCGCACTGGGATTCAATCCGCTGAAAGCAGCCATTGCCTCTCTCGTGGCGAATACCGTACCGACGGCTTTCGGTGCGGTCGGTATTCCGGTCTCTATCCTCGCTGAACAGGTTAACCTGTCGGTTTATACTTTAGGCGGGACGATTATTCTGCAGTTAGCCCTGTTTAATATTCTGCTGCCGTTTGTCATTGTCTGCATTATTGGCGGTGGCTTGAAAGCCCTCCGCGGCGTATTCCTTATCACTCTGATATGCGGCATCACTACGCTTATCCCACAATATTTTGTCGCGATACATCTTGGCGCAGAATTACCCGCTTTTGCCGGCAGTCTGGTCAGTCTTTTCGCCGTCGCCATCGCGGGTCGATTGCGTAACGGGAAAACAGATCCCGAGTGGCGTATTGAGGTCAGCCATACCCGTGAAACGACTCCGCGCTCAGCAAAAGTGCTGTTTCGGGTCGGTTCAATCTACATGTTGATTTTTATCTTTATTCTGCTGTGCTCTCCATTATTCCCGGCGGTAAAATCGGCGGCTTCTCAACTGGCTTCAGTACTGCATTTCACGCTGGCTGACGGTAAATCTCTGGCGCTAAAAATCGAATGGATCACGACACCCGGAATGCTGATCATCTTTGCGACCATTATTGGTGGTTTTATTCAGGGGGCATCCGCTCGCGGTATGCTGGAAGTCTTTGGCAAAACCGTGTTCCAGCTCAGGAACTCCATCGTCGCCATTATGGCGATCGTCGCGCTGGCAACGGTGATGGATCTCAGCGGTATTATCTCCACACTTGCCCAGTCCATTGTCGATCTGACCGGCAGCTCTTATGTCTTTATTGCACCGGTGATTGGCGCACTGGGAACATTTGTCACCGGCAGCGACACCAACTCGAATATTCTGTTTGGCAAATTGCAAACCATTGCTGCCAGTAAACTGAATATTGATCCTAACTGGCTGGCTGCGGCCAATACTTCCGGTGCAACCGGCGGGAAAATGATTTCGCCGCAAAGCATCGCCATCGCGGTTTCCGCGACCAAAATGGAAGGACAGGCTAACCAGATAATGTCCGGCACGATGAAATACTGCTGTGCCTACATTGTGATCCTGGGATTAAAGGTCGGCCTCTTTTATTACTGGTTTATGGCCTGAATTCTGTTGAAGGCTGGCGTTGTTCACAATCTATCCTCTTGTCAACCCCATCGAGGGTCTGGCGGTTTGTTGTTCATCAACCTGACCGCCCAGTGAACCAAAAGGTTTACACCGCCTTCGCGATAAGAACGAAGCGGCTGGCTTTACGATTTGTTGGCGCTGACTAAAATAGCGCCGATGTTTCAAATTGAGGATAGTTGTTATGTTGTTCTGGAAAAAGATGGTGAAGAAGTTCGACGCCTTCTCTGCGTTGATTCCACCACGCTACTTCCGGGTGTAAAGCCAGGCAGGCCTGTCAACGACAGGCCTGAGTCTTTCTCCCTGTTTTCTTCTTGCGCAGCCCGCATTTTCTTAACACCACTACCCGCATCCGCAGCCACGCAAAACGGTAGACCAGCGGATGCTGAAACCTGAGCAATGTCAGAAACATAGAGCCTCCCTTCGGCGCTCGCGATGCGCTATAGCACCGTCGCCCGATAACGAACCTGTGGATCCATTATCTGATAACGTGCTTCTATCAGCCGCAGTTCATACGAGCCACGCTCTTTGGTCAGATGCATCACCGAATCCACAATACTGGTGGTTCGCTCCAGCGCCTCTTTATCCTCAAAACCGTTGAGCAACGAGGCCAGCATGACGCTGCATATCAGATCCCCAACGCCGACGGGCATTTTGGCAAAGGTATACAGCGGTCTGGCTATATGTAATGTCTGTTCCGGTGTGACCAGCAACATTTCAAACGCCTGTTTGTCGCACGAGCAATCACCGAGATGCTTCACCAGAACCTTCTTCACGCCCCACGCCACCAGTTGCTGCGCCGCTGCAACCACCTCGTCAAAGCTGCGTAGTTGTCTGCCCGTCAGCACACCCAGCTCATAGAGATTCGGTCCCATTATGTCGGCCAGTTGAATGGCGTCATCAACAAAAAAGGACTCGACACCCTGGGCCACAATGCAGCCTTTTTGCGGGTCACCCATTACCGGATCGCAAAAATAGAGCGCCTGCGGATTGCGCTGGCGGATGGTCGTCACCGCGTGCTTCACCTCTTCGCAATGCCTTTTATCGCCGAGATAACCAGACAGCACGGCATCGCACTGCGCGAGCTTTTGCAGGTCATCCAGTCCGCTGATGATCGCACTCAATTCACCGTGCGGCATTGCCATCCCCTGCCACATCCCGTACTGGGTATGGTTAGAAAATTGCACGGTGTAAAACGGCCAGACATCAATGCCGGAGAGCTGCATTGGCAACACCGCGGCTTTATTGCCGGCATAGCCGTAAACGACTGACGACTGAACAGACAACACGTTTTTCATTTTCACTCCGTCTAACGAAACGTTGGCAGCAGACCAAATACGTCCAGAACAACCGTCAGATAAACAATTCCCCCGCAAACAATCACAAGGTTGAGCACCGTGTTATTGCAGGGCGCGGTATAGCTGGCAGTCGGAAAACGTTTACGTGCAGCCTTCACCAGGAAAGGTGGCAGGATCACGCTCCAGATGGTGAAGGCCAGACCGGCGTAGCCAATCGCATGTACAAAACCATTCGGAAAGAAGAAGCAAACAGCCGCTGGCGGGAAATAGGTCACCAGCGCGGTTTTCAGACGACCGACGCCGTTATCCGGGAAGTGAAACAGATCCGCGATATAATCAAACAGGCCGAGCGTCGCCGCCAGCAGGG
The DNA here is from genome assembly GCF_963864895.1 of Citrobacter sp. S-77. Lineage (NCBI taxonomy): Bacteria > Pseudomonadati > Pseudomonadota > Gammaproteobacteria > Enterobacterales > Enterobacteriaceae > Citrobacter > Citrobacter sp. S-77. The sequence goes on along the minus strand of NZ_CAWLWU010000002.1, from coordinate 378,375 downwards.
AGCTGGCTACGGCAAAGTTGCCGAAGAATGTCAGGATCAGATCCATATAGCGGCTGGTAAACAATCCGCTGATAGCCTCGACAAACACATCAATATTTCCACCTTTGGCAATAATCGGCGGGAACTCAGCGCGGCTGATATTGCCCATCGTTACACCCAGCCAGAAAATATACAGTAGCAGAGCAAATAGCGTTCCAATGATGATGGAGCGCGTAATATTGCGAACCCCTCCTGTGCCATACAGCTTAACCAGGCTCGGCACGTTGCCATGGAAACCAAACGAAATAATGCAGAATGGCAGCGTCATCAAAATATAAGGAATGTACTGCGAGCCCGGTATTGCCACCGCTACGCTATCGATGAGCTTCGCCACTTCGATATGGCCGACCAGTCCGGAGAAAGTGGCAAAGAACGCCACAAATTTACCGATAATCAACACGGTAGTGATCCGCCCGACCAGCAATGAGCTGTACCATGCGATTGCGCCAACTAACATACTGACGATCACCACCGATATATTCGCCGGAAATCGCACGCCACTATATTTAAATACGGTTTGCGCCATCACTGCCGATGACCCGGAGATATAGGCATAGGTCAAAATATAGAGTACAAAGCCAAAAGCGATACCCACCACGATATTCCACTTGCGGCCTAATAAATCCTGAGTAAATGTATTGAAACTGGCACCAGCGCCATAATGCAGATTAACTTCTACCAGCATCAACCCGGTTAATAACATCATGATGGCAATAAAAAGAAGAATAACAGAGGCACCGGGGAACCATACGCCTGCCATCGCAATCGGCAGGGAAAACATCCCACCACCCACTACGGTCGCGATAACCAACATGGTTCCGCTAATCAGTCCGGGGGTACTACTTTGTCGCTCAATGGCGTTAATATCCATGATAAATGTTCCTGTAGACTATTAGTTATAATTACAGCTGTCATTTGTACATCATGCGGATAATAAAAATGTTGGAGTCAGGGTTTGCTTTTTTTATGTCTGTCACGGTAACGGGCACCGCAAAGGCTTCCTGTTCATGGAAAAATGAATACAAAAAAGCCCCATCAAAAGATGGGGCCAGAAAAAGATTTAGATATAATCAAAACGTGCAGTAAAGAAGCGAAGCTGCTTCGGCTCATAAATAAACTTCAGCCCGCGAATATCTTCTTTATGCTGGTAAAGTTTAATGATGCCGTCAGCTACTACATCCATATGCGCGTAAGTATAAACACGGCGCGGAATAGTCAGGCGTACTGTTTCCAGTTTCGGTCTGTGGTGTTCACCAGTCACATTATTACGGCCCGCAGAGATAATACCGCGTTCCATACTACGCACCCCGGTCTCTACATAGATGCTTGCGGCAAGGCTTTGTGCCGGGAATTCGTCCTGCGTCAGATGCTCACAGAAGCGACGCGCATCAAGGAATACCGCATGGCCGCCCACTGGTTCAACAATCGGTACACCGGCTGCTTTCAGTTTGTCACCCAGGTAGCGAACCTGCTTCACGCGATGCTCAATATACTCATACTGCATGGCTTCACGCAGGCCAATCGCCATCGCTTCCATGTCGCGTCCGGCCAGACCACCGTAGGATGGCATTCCTTCATAAACCACGACTAACTCTTTGGCAGAAGAGAACATTTCGTCATCGTTCATGCACAGGAAGCCGCCGATGTTCACCAGACAGTCTTTTTTACCACTCATGGTACAACCGTCGGCATAGCTGAACATCTCATGCACGATTTCTGCGATGCTCTTGTTCTCAAAGCCCTGCTCTTGCTCTTTGATAAAGTAGGCATTTTCTACGCAGCGGGTTGCGTCGTAGAACACTTTAATGCCATGTGTCTGAGTCAGTTCACGCACCGCACGCATATTGGCCATTGAGACCGGCTGCCCGCCCGCGAGGTTAACCGTTACCGCCAGACAGATATAGGCAATATTCTCTGCGCCTTTTTCGTCAATCAGTTTTTGTAATTTTTTAAGATCGATATCACCTTTAAAAGCAATATTAAGACCGGCATCGTGCGCTTCGTCACGAACGATATCAACAAACACCGCTCCATTTTTTTCCTGGTGATAACGAGTGGTGGTGAAATACATATTACCGGCAACATACTGCCCCGGCTTAATTGCCAGTTGCGATAACAGGTTTTCCGCGCCGCGGCCCTGGTGAGTAGGAACAATATGTTTAAAGCCAAAAAGTTCCTGCACCGTTCTTTCCAGATGATAGAAGTTTTCGCTGCCCGCGTATGCTTCATCACCCATCATCATTCCGGCCCACTGCTTGTCGCTCATTGCGTTGGTGCCACTGTCAGTCAGCAGGTCAATATAAATATCTTTTGAATTTAACAGGAATGTATTGTAACCCGCTTCCTGCATTTTTTTAAGGCGCTCATCACGCGGGATCATAGATACAGTTTCAACGCTTTTAATACGGAAGGGTTCTGCCGGATAATTCATTTTGTTTCTCCAGTAACAGTGGTCATGTACGTATTAATGTGAAGTAAAGCATACCTGGCTCATCAACAGAATCTGATGAAATATAACTATTCGCCTCCTGATTCAGGGGGAGAAATAATGTGGAGGCACTATGCAAGATTTGATTGATTATGGAAATAGTCAGGTCAACATTAATCACTGGCAATAATTTAAAAAGCTGTAAATATGAGTGATGAAAATCACATATATTTTTTTTACCCATTCATATTCAACAAGTTTTTTTTTGCCTTTTGATTTGCAGTTTGCCATCAGATGTCGTCGAAGAGGGGAAATACTGAAAACTTAACTTTCCAGGCTGTTCTCATAATGTATTGGCGAATGAGTACACCCCATTTTGTGAGAGTCGGATCACTTCACGGGATTATAATTGTGATTCACATCACTAAAAGTGTAAAGCAAAGTGTACAAAACACTGTAGTTTCATAGTTTGCTATTTACTTCAGTGATTTAGATCTCATTTTATACCTGATGCAGACAGGTGTTGTTTTCTGGAACGTGATTCTGCTTGGGCAGGCAAATGGAGATGGAGTTATCGGATGAACAATACCGTATATCCGCATATTTATTGGGATGGGAAGGGTTTTCTCTTATTCTTAATAACGAGTTAATGACTCTTATTAGATCTTATTTTCACCTGGATTTTATCCTTTTCACTGAAGTAATTTACAGGTGTTTTTATTAGGGCGATGCGAAGATGCGGATAATAGAAGGTTGCATCGTGTTGACCATCTGCGGACTCAAACCCGAAACGTCTGAATGCGCGCAGTGGAAAAGTTGTCGGTGCATAAAAAAAGCAAGTGCGGGGTTTATAGGAGTGATTGCGGGGAAGCGTTAAAAGGGGATGAGCTGGTAAAAGCGCCTGCGGGCGCCTTTATTGAGCCTTTAGCACAGCATATTTTTCAGTTCTTCTGGGGTATACGGCGGCATGCGACGGTGCAGCATGGCATGACAGTTTGGACACTCGGGGATCAGGTCATTGATGGGGTCAAAGCGGTAGTTTTCTTTAATTGCCGATAAGGGTACCAGGTGATGAACATGGATAAACCCTTCGGCAATCTTGCCGTAGACCTTTGACATATCGATGCTACACACTTTGCACTGACAGCCGTGATGGCGAAGCGCCACCTGTCGGGCATTGCGGTCGGGCTCATAGCGATTCACGGTCACCTGAGTCGCTGCCCCCTCTATATATTCAGTTTGCGCCTCGAGTTCTTCAGGGAAGATCGTGTCACTCACCGCCGCAGCACGATTTTTATCCTGAACAATATAAAAACCTTGCTCAGTCAATAATCTGACGCATTTCGAACTAATACCGCCGGAGAAATCCTGAGGGGTAAACGCTTTGCCCGTCAAAAGCGTCGCTGCAATTCCGGCAATGGTTTTTGATGGATAGCGACGCCCCTGAAATTCCAGCTCGTAATTTGAAATGGTGCGAAAAGCCCGCGTCATAGGCGTGAATGGCCTTGATAATGTACTCGCGCGGCAGCGTGTCAGGGAGTTCATTCATGGGTCAGGTTCCTTTAACCAAAGGCTTTCTGAAATAACGGCAAGCGATAAAGTGACGTCGATAGTGTATCGGCCTCACTCCTCTTGATCAGGTGATATTTTGCGAGCATCATCGCAATTATTTACCTGATAATGAAATCAATGATTTCCAGTAAAACCCTGCAACAGGCAGTTGCCGACATCACCATCTGGCGTAAAGGCGAGCAGCGTGCGCCGCACAAGCCTCTGCTGCTGCTTCATGTGCTGGCGGGTTATCAGCAGGGCCACGGCCGCCTGTTTGACTACGGTTCGGAAGTTCGCGACCCGTTGCATAGCCTACTGGAGCGATTTGGACCACAGCGCGCGCAGTACCGCCCGGATATGCCCTTCTGGCGCTTACAGGGAGATGGATTCTGGGAGCTACAAAATGCCGAGCAATGCTCAACATCCGGTAGCAACAAACAGCCCCCTGCCGGAGAATTGGTGGCACACAACGTTGCCGGAGGCTTTGATGAACAACATTTTTCCCTGCTGAAAAAGAGCAAAAACCTCATCAACACCCTGGCGCAACAAATTCTTGAGGCACACTTCACCGAAAGCATTCAGGAAGAGATCGCAGATGAACTGCGATTTAATATCCTGCAAATCCGCAAACAGCGGGACCCGTTGTTCCGCCAGCAAGTTCTGCGTGCTTATAACTATGAATGCGCCATTTGTGGCTTCAATATGCGCCACGACAGCACTTCAGTTGCGCTTGAAGCCGCCCATATCAAATGGAAACAGCACGGCGGCCCGTGCGAGATTTCAAACGGCCTGGCGCTGTGCGCAATTCATCATAAAGCCTTTGATAAAGGTTCGATTGGGCTGGATGAAAGTATGCGGGTTCAGGTGTCACCCGCAGTGAATGGCAGCGGCATGGTGGGCAGACTGTTCTGGGATTTCGACGCTAAGCCGATAGCACTACCGATGGTGCGCGAAAACTACCCAAAAGAAGGTTTTTTGGAGTGGCACAGGAAGGAGGTGTTTCGGGGGTGAGTGCGAAGGCCGGACTCGCCTTTTCTTTTAATTTATTGAAAATTAATGGTTTGCGAGGTTTTAAATTGGGGATTTGCCCCCAGAATGGGACAAAAAACTGAATACTGCGTGGGAGATCACAAAGTTGCGTGATTATTTTCCAGGACTGAAACGCATTCCAGAGTAAGGCTTCTTACGGCATTGCGCCAGTCGAGATGATAAATCTCACACATGTAGCTCCAGTTTGTGGCCATCCGGGTCAAGAAAATAGAAAGATTGCCCTTCGCTTTTATTATCTTTCCAGATCGTCACTCCCGCCTGTTTCAGCTTATACGAGAACGGCTCAAAATCCTCTGACGCGATGTTGAATGCATAGTGGGTATAGTCACTTTCCTGCGGTGCCACGTAATTACGTGATACGTCGTAAGAAAGGCAAATCCAAAGATCGCCACAGGTAAGGTAAGCGCCAGTATCCCACTCAGCATGTAGCTTCAACCCCAGCAAATCGCGCCAGAAGGTCAGGCTGCTTTGCAAATTACTGACGGCAAGCGTTAAGTGGTTCAGAGATTGAAGCATAGGGATACCTATTGATGGTTAATAATTTAACCGAACATTAATAGCTAATAAAATAACGCATGGAAAGAGAATTTTTGTGGGCCTTGTGTTGTAATAATTTTTTTGGCAATGACTTTATTTTATATATATTTAATAAATAATGATTTTAGATATTCTCACTCAAGGTGTCTTGTCATAATAATTCATTTCGGAAACTCAAAAGTCGGCATTGGTTCCTTTGCGCTCATCTGTGTTGAATTTGCCCCACCTCTAAGCCATTCATCGATGTAATCAGTAAAATCGACAAAATCAATACTTTTAAGTTTTATTGCACACTCCCATATAATCAGAACGCGGATTTTTTTAGATGCAAGAACATATTGATTTCTGACATCTCTTTCTTGATTTTTATTGATTTTATTTTGCCAGTACGATTCATTATTTTTAGGAATGTGAGATATAGGGCAGCCGTTATCATGCCCATGCCAAAAACAGCCATGGATAAAAATGACTGCATTGTATTTAGGGAAATACATATCTGGCCTACCAGGCAAACCACTATTATGCAATCGATAACGAAACCCTCTGGCAAACAACGGCCTCCTGATTCTTAACTCAAGCTTGGTGTTTTTTGATTTAAATAACCTCATATCAGGCATATAACCTCCTTCGGTTTCCAAATCTATAATAGTAGCTTATATTATTAATCAATATATTAACACCTAACTTTATAGCAATGAATACTATCTAATCTGAAGTAGTGTTAGGTCTTATTTGCTAAGATATTAAAAAGTAAATTGATAATTAATAAGTTATCATGTAGAATAGTAGGATCGTACAGCGAGATATTTAGTAAAATTTAAGCTAACTTGATAGGTATAAAATGTCCACAATGAAACCCGCTATATTTTCATTCTTTTCAGGATCAGGTTTTCTTGACCTAGGCTTCGAAAATGCCGGGTATGAGGTGGTTTTCGTCAATGAATTCCATCCTCCATTCATGGACGCGTATAAACACTCAAGAAAAAAACTTGGCAAACAACCACCGCGCTTTGGTTATGCCCCAGAAAGCATTGAAACTATTGAGCATTCGGTGATTAAGCATAGCATGAAAACGCTTAAAGGTGAAAATCGACTCGTTGGCTTCATTGGTGGACCACCATGCCCTGACTTTTCTGTTGCTGGCAAAAACAAAGGCAAAGATGGTGAAAATGGCAAATTATCACAAAGTTACATTGACCTGATAATTGAAATGATGCCTGATTTCTTCCTTTTTGAAAACGTAAAAGGCTTATACCGAACTCTGAAGCATAGAGAGTTTTTCGAACAAATTAAGAGTGAACTAGCTTCTGTAGGATATATCCTGCATGAAAGATTGATTAATTCAATTGAATACGGTGCGCCTCAAGATCGAGAAAGGATTATTTTAGTTGGTTTTCTTGATAAGTCTTTAGCCAAAAACTTCGAATGGAGCGGCCAAATATACCCCAATAAGGAAGCTTTCCAGTTCCCTTGGCCAACAACAAACGCATACGAAGAAGACTCAAGTATTGAATGCCCACAAGGTATTCCAGAAGAACTTACTATAGAATACTGGTTCGAGAAAAACGATGTTAGCAATCATCCAAACGCTAAACATGTATTTACAGCCCGAGCTGGTTTAGCAAGATTCCAGTCAGTAGAAGAAGGCGATGATAGTAAAAAATCATATAAAAGGCTTCATCGCTGGAGATACTCTCCGACAGCAGCATATGGTAATAATGAAGTTCATCTTCACCCATACAAACCTCGTCGTATTACGGTCGCTGAAGCGTTGGCAATCCAGTCTTTGCCGAAAGATTTTGAGCTACCAGGGGATATGACTTTGTCGAATATGTTTAAAACAGTCGGTAACGGCGTTCCCTATATCGCCGCATTCGGTATTGCCCAATCAATTTTGCAACATTTAGGATACAGTAATGAGGATAACAGCATCGAATCTGGTTCAGGCGATTTCGAGCTTACCCAAAAATACGCTGTTTAACTATATAAACGATAGGAATAGCGGGAAGATTGAGATTGTACGTATCCAACATCCCGAAGGTCCTATCGAAATAAAGAGATTTGATCCTAAGAAAGGTCAAACTCAAGCAACAGCCAAAACAGAGAGTATTTCGACTCAAATGCTTTGGCGACTTGCAAATGCGCTCGAAGAAAACAGACCTGTCAACGTTGAAAGGGTTTTCGGTGCCAGTTACAACACCCGCTCGGTATTGGAGAGCTTGCTCGCACATACTCCAGAGTTCTATTGGTGTAGGCCAGCCAGACTGGAAATCATGAATGCACAAAAGTCTATAAAACCAGGACATAAGCATCTGATTTTTCTGCCAGATATGCCACATACTAATGGTTTGTTAATTGAGCACCAGACTAATATTGTCGTCTCTGAAATGAGCTTCGATGTTGTTCACCAAAGCGTTGATATTGAGACAATTAAGCCGACTAAAGGCATGACTATTGAAGAAAAAAGACGTCATGCTCAGATACAAATTGCTTTAGTAAAAATAGGTTATTGTTTAGGTTTAGATACTTGGGTAGCAGCCAATGATCGTAGCTTACAATATAATGGTAAAGCTATAGCGCAAATGGACGGTGTAATAAGTTCATTATCTGATGAGCAAGTACTCCAATCGTATAATGATGCGATTAAAGATGCTCGTCTTATAGACTGCATTTGGTTTAGGGAAGGCCGCATGATGCCAGCAGTAATGGAGATTGAACACAGTACTGGTATAAAAAGTGGTCTGACTCGCATGAAACAATTCTATGATCATGCACCGAGATTACAAGATATCCGTTGGACTATCGTTGCTCCTGATGAATATCGAGCAAAGGTGATTGAATTTGCAAACATGCCTCAATTCATTGAATTAAAAGCTAAATTCTTCCCTTACTCTTCAGTTGAAGAATTATACTCTCTATGCGACCGAAGAAAGCCTAAAGGAATAAATGATTTATTTCTAGATTCTTTTATGGAAGATTGTGTTATATAGCTAAGAACATCAAATTAACATGAACCTACTGATATATATACTATCAGTAGGTTTAAAATGATTTCAAATGTGTTCCCCAATATGAGCTATTGCCACTCTGTTTTTATCACTTATCATAATAAATCCAAAATAAATTCTATTCTTATGGTGTTTTCTGTTTCCCTTAGCATCATCAACATTTTCTAATTTCAAATGGAATTCGCAGTTTACATTTGTATATAGCTTTCCATGAATTAAAAAATCTCTTTTCAAAGATCGGTTTTTCTTCCCCCCTCCTTCCGGAGTTACTGGAGATCCCAAATCACTTTCCATCATTTTCAATGTATCCATCATATTTTTTGTTTTGAATTCGAATTTATTCATATAACTTAAAAAATTGGTTATTGCCTTCAAGAAATTATCATAACCACCGGTCATTCTCTTGAGACTATTAAATGTCTTGAACTCTTTAGCCTCTGGATAATGTAAGAAAATCAAATTTCTATAAACCTGCTGTATATCCTCACAATATTGTTCGTCATTTCTTGGGTAATTCAATAATATATCAGTACAATAATCATTCAGCTTAATTTCTGAATCAATCAATCTATTAATATATTTGATATTGAAATCTTTTTTTCCCGTATTGAAAATTGATAACCAACGGTTAGAATACTCAGGTTTCTCGCTATTTATAATATCAATAACATCATCGTCATTAATCTCTGTTTTTATCACTTTTGATAGATGCTGATCGTAAAATCTTGACATCATTCCAGCATTATCGGACGATGGAGAATATAATAATCCTGCAATCTTCGAGTCGAACTCCCTAGACTTCATAAAGTGAATAAATTCAGAACGAGCATTTACTATTAATTCTGAAGCCAGATCAAGGTCTGAACTTAAAGATTCAATATCCGTGTTAAAATCAAAACATTCAGGAATAAAAAAGACACCAACTTTCATATGATATGTCCCTACAATATTAAATATTGGGAAGGTCAAAAGAGCCTGTCATTATCGTATACATATCCTGTGACTGTTGGTCAAAGAACCCCCTTGGCCATTCTGAAAGTTTCCCTTCATTATTAATGTTTATTTTGGCGACAGATGTTTCATCATTTTCTCGTGAAATATAGTAAAGAGTAAAAAGAGAAGCATCAAAAGTTGGGTCTGTGCGTGCAATTACTCTTATGCCATTAAGAAGATGATCACTATGAGTCTCAATAATAACCTGGACTCCTGCTTTTGCTGATAAAGAAATAAGTCGTCCTAAATAGCTTTGACCTCTTGGATGTAGATGAGCCTCAGGATTTTCAATAATAACTAACTCATTTTTTGATGCCAGCATTAAAGCAGTGACAATACTGAGAGCATAACTAAATCCAAATCCTATGTTAATAGGTTTCGTTAGTTGTCCAGGTGAAGGGATTATGACATTAAATGCAACATTCGCCCTAGCCTCAATTCTAGGTGAGATACGATGGCCAGGTGAAATCTCAGACATCCATGCTTCAATATGATTGAAAACATTATTACTAATAACTCCTTCATGTTTCCGAGGATCCTCTTGAGCGGAAAAATTCAAACGCTTCCTTGAAACCAAACTCTCAAGAACTTCAATTGTATGCTCACCATTTTTCCCAAGCCAACCTTCATGATAATTGTGCTGTGATAATGGAATGTTATCTCTTGGACCAAATCTCTCAGCTTCCAAATATTGGAATGAAGAGTTATCTTTAAGTGAGTTTGTTATATTTCTTAATTGATTATCACCCCCAATGAAAGGTAATTCATTTTTCTTAGAAAGCTCTTCTCTAGCATCCCCCTCTTCTATACCATATCCCCAGGAAACCGTATCGTCTTCAAATGTATATTTTAAATATAAAACATCATCCTCGCGCATACTGAAATTATGAATATCGTCGAAGTCTCCGACATGAACTAAATCGCCATTTATTTTTAGATTACCGCTACCATTCATATCTGATTGAAGAAACATACCGATAGCTTGAATAGCAGTACTTTTACCAACAGAATTATTACCGCAAAATACAGTTAAATTACTAAAATCAAAACTCTGTTCTTTATAGGCTTTGAAGTTTTTTAACGTTAAAGACGTAATTTTTTTCATTATTCCCCCTGTAATAATTTACTATCAATAGTTATTCCTGTACTTTTTTCAAGGATACTTAAAAAAGCATCAAATCGATATACAACAGATATTCTTTTACCTGTAGAAGTTGATATTGAGTCTCTAAATCCTCTATCGTCCCTTTCATATACATCAGACTCCCACTTAGCGTATCGACTGCTATTCTCCTCAATAGCTAGGTATAAGCTATCAATAAATTTATCACCCTTAGCTAACATCATCTCCTTTTGATGTGAGTCAAAAACAGAGAAAACAGTAACGATTAACTCAAAGAGTTGTTTATTAATTGGTGATTTCTTATTTTCTGGATCTTTTGAAAAAGCTATTTCACCAAAAACTTCATTTGCTAAGACTAAAGCCTGACAATATTTTGAATACAAGGTTAGAAAAGCTTCACTTGAAGGAGAAATAAGCGCGGTTCCAGCATCAATCTCTTCTTCATGAATAATATCTAATGGATATTTATTTAACTTCTGCATTGCACTGCATAGGAATTTATCATATGAATGTTGGCTATAGTTGTTATAACCAAGCACCATAAAAGCAAGAGCGGACAAACAGAGCTCCATATCTTTTTGTCTGTCCGGTTTTACTTTGTATTGGGTTGCTTTTTTAAAAATCTCCAACGACGCTAAATAACGTAAAAAAGTTACGCTATTGCCTTTATTAAGTGCAGATCTTATTTCTTGACTACTTAACTTCACACCATAAGTATTTATTCTATGGAATAGTTCAACAACCAATTCTGAACTATCATCATTCAATTCTATTTGATAAGCAGTAATCTGATACTCTCTAATATCCCGTTGTTCAGTTCGCGTAAGGTCTTTAAAAGTTTTTCCATTCAAATGTTCTAAAATAGAAAGCCCTTTTAATGGGAAACGACCGCTCATAAAATCACAAATAGTAGTTGTTCTTTGCAGACCGTCAATAACTACCCAGTTACCGTTGGGCTTTTCACCGAAATAAAACCCGGGCAATGGAAGCTTCATTAATATTGACTCTATAAGTTTTGATTTTTTATCTTCGGGCCAGATTCGGTCTTTTCTCTGGAAATCAGGCTGTAACTCAATTTCATCATACCTTACACGATCAAAAATTAATGTTAAGACTGGTGTAGTCATAAGCATTTTTGCAATGCCTGTCCGTTTTTGCTCAGGTGCTAATTCTGATTCCAATTGTTCCTCAATATTCTTATCACCTGAGTCAACTCCACTTATCTCAGGGGATTCAATTAAATCCTCTAAAGATAAATCTTCTTTAAATAACTCTACCTGTTTAAATTTATTTAACTTATTTATTTTATCGCCAGTACTGTCAAAATCTAAAGAAACATAAGAATTAATCAGAACTTCGCTAATGTTTTTTAATCCCAGCAAACCTTGCTCAGCCATTATAACAGGAATATCCCCTGGATATTTTTTTAAAATAGCATCATACGCATCGAACATTTTTTCTAATGATTTTAACTGCTGTTCTGCAATTTCACTTAAATTTAGCCCTAAATAATTTTCTATTTGCTTCCTTATAGCTCGAGACTCAGCCCCTTGTAATTCAGAAAGTTGACCTGCTTCGTGCACATTTTTATTACGTAATAAAATATGTTTCTTTTTCTTGAATTTAAAGAATTGAATATAAGGCAAGTTTGCAAATATTGTTTCCGGATGATTACGGCTTGAAGAGCTACCATATAATGACTGATCTACATTACAAAACCCTTTACGTAGTAAGTCATTAAATATATATTCAAATTCAGAAATTGACCTTGCCGTAGGTTTAGCATTTAAAGAAGCAGACACGTAATACTTACCAATATCCCTGTCTATTTTTAAAAGGAATAATGGGGGAGTGTTAGGATTTATAGACTGCAACTCTTTACCAATTAAGAGTCTTTCAATATCATTTATAAGCTCTTCAAAATTCATAACAGAAGCCTTTATCCATTGATATTATACTAATAGCTATCATACCATATTTATGCCTATTCGTAATCATTGATTTCCTAGATAAAACAGTTATCTCCCTAAAAAAAATACCAATAAATCACATACAAAACAAACAGTTAAAAGAACCCACCATACCTCGCTTTAGTTGGCTTTTTTAAATAGTACTGATAATGTGTAGCTAATAGGAGTCCCCCATGCCCCCACACAAAATCCGCCAGGAGTGGCTGACGCTGGACGAGGCCGCAGAAGTCATCCGGCAGCACAACATCACGTTGCTGCCCGCCGATTTGATCCGTCATGCCCTGCATGGCGATTTGCCACTCTCAGTCTACTTCCCTTCGCCCGTACTTCTGAGACCGCTCAAACCGCCCTGCAATTTCGCCTGCCGCACCGGTGAAAACCCCTTCCCACCCTCGCAATGCAACAAACCCGGCAACCGAAAAATCATGGCGAACTCGCCGCCATGCAGGCGCGACCCCACGCTACAACTGACTTCCAACCACCTCTGGAATCTCCCCTTGCTTGGCCTTGAGCGCCTGCTGCTCCACCAGCAACTGGCGAAAACACTCAACCGTCCCTGCCCCAATGATACCCATTGCTGCAACCAGATTGGCATTGTGGTCTGCGATGAGAACGACAGCTACTACCAGCTCTGTTGCCGCAAATCGTTGCGGGAGCTTTTGCTTGAACTGCTCGCCACGCAAAACAACCTCCAGGAAGAGTTGCATCTGCTGATTGGCCAGCTGTATGGCAATGGTCGCAATGACCTTAAATCCCGGCTCAGTCTGTCCGTCTGCTACTTGCAAGACACGCTGCCTCCTGACGCACTGTTCGTCATCCACCGCACTCATCTTGAAGCCTTCCTGACCCGTCATCAGCCGGAATCAAAGGAGCGGATAAGCTCCGCGCTTTCCCGTTTGCTGTGGCTGGCCTGCAAGCACAACCCGCAATTAGACGATGAAATGCTGGAGCATCCCTACAAACTGCTGAACATTTTCGAATGCTGGGCGCGCGAGGAAGGTATGCACCTGCCGCTGAGCCCCGAGACGTTGAAAACCGCACTCCAGCGCGGCGCACCGCCGTAACGCGATCAACTAACCCTTTCAACTAACAACTCTCACTAACCCAGATAAGGATTTTTACTGCCTGGCAGGGACGCTGCTGCTTTGATAACCACGCCCATCGTGCTGATGTGAACGACTCTGGACACAGGAGGAATGGTTATGAATAGCGACAGATTTTTACGCTTACGCCAGGTGGAAGACAAAATCGGCTTCGGTAAATCGTGGATTTACCGGCAAATCCAGCTGCAACAGTTTCCGCCGTCCATCCGACTCAATGGCCGCCACGTAGCCTGGCTGGAAAGCGAGGTGGATGCCTGGATCCACCAGCGCATCCGACTTACCCGCGATGTCTGAGTGCCGGAGGAAGATTATGTGCGCTTCACACCTGCTCAACCGCTGGCTTCACGGTGCCAGCACTACCGGAGAACAGGAGATGGTCCAGGTCAATCTGGAGCAAATCCAGCCGTTCTCCCTCAATCCCCGCGTCACCCGCAACCCCGGCTATGACGTACTGAAAGCGTCAATTCTTGCCCGCGGGCTGGATAACCCGCCGGTGTTGACCCGTCGCCCCGGTGATGAAAAATATATGCTCGCCAGCGGCGGGAATACGCGCCTCGCCATCCTCAATGAACTGTGGCAGGAGACGCAGGATGAGCGTTACCACCGCGTCTGCTGGCCGTTCAGACCGTGGCCGGAAACGCTGTCACCTCAGCAGGGCGAAGTACAGTGCCTGATCGGCCATCTGGCCGAAAGCGACCTGCATAACGGATTGATGTTTATCGAACGGGCGGAAGGGGTCCTGCACCTGCGCAATCTTTACCACGAGGCAGGCATTGAATGCCCGACGCAGCTGGCGCTGGCGGAACAACTCACCCGCGACGGCTATCCCGTCAGCCAGTCGCAAATCAGCCGGATGTTGCAGACCGTAGACTGGCTGCTGCCCTGCATCCCTAACGCGCTATACGGCGGCCTGACCCGAAAGGTTATTGATCGCCTGCTGGCGCTACGCAGCGCAGCGGAACAGGTCTGGGCAAAGCTGATGCCACTGGAACGCCAGCCCGAATTTGCCGACCTGTTCAGCGCCGCCGTCGCCGTATTGCCCTGCAAGCCGGATTTGCGCCAGTTGCGCTTTGAAGTGCAGCACACCCGGATCGCCGATCCGGCGCTGGCGCAGGAGCTACAGGATTTCGTTAACGACTGCTATGGACCGTCGCGGGTACGTCTCAAGCGACTCGGCAGCGATATCAGCGAGGAACAGAGCCGGGAAGTGGACTGGGTGGGATCGTTTTTTTACCTCGCCACGCCGGGCTATTACGACCACGATCATTCTCGCTCGCCCCGCGCCGCCTGGCCTTATGACGCCAGCCGCGATGATGGCCTGAGCGACACGGGTGGTGGTGGCTATCCAGCGTGTAAAGAGTGGTGGTCCGATGGTGATGCGGGGCTGAAAAATCGGCTACTGAAGCAGGTCGATACCACGCTCTGGCAGCAACTGCAAAAACTGGAGCAGTCGAAAGACGAGTACGAAGAAGCGGTACTGCGCTCGCTGGTGAGCCCGCGCAGTATGCAGGTGTCGCAGGGCGGGCTGGTGTACAACGGGTTTGGCGGGAGTGCGGGGGATAATCTCAGCCAGACGCAGTTGCTCAGCCGCGTCGGCGGTATCATCGGCGCGGGGCTTTCCAGCTACGCTCTTTTTCCGGCGTTTGATAATGTCCGTCAGGCGTTGCCAATGGTGCAGGCATTCCTCGAAATGGCGCTGGTGATTTGTATTCCGGTGATCCTGCTGTTCTCTGCATGGGATCTTAAAACAGTCATCACGCTGAGCTTTGTGCAGTTCGCCCTGTTCTTTCTCACCTTCTGGTGGGAACTGGCCCGCTGGCTGGATAACAGGCTGATGCAGATGATGTACGACAGCGACACCCACTCGTACTTCAATCTCTGGGGCCTGCAAAACACCTCCGACGATCTGATTGTGAATATCATTATGGGCGTGATGTTCCTGGTGTTACCCGCATTCTGGCTGGGGGCGCTGACGTGGGCGGGCGTCAGGATCGGCGCGGCCATCGCCGGGGTGATGGGCAGCGCGGTCGGCGATATCCGCAGCGCTGGCGAACAAGTCGGGAAGATGATCGTCAGTAAAACACGCATTCCCTGAAGATTTCGTACTGACGGTGTGATGAACGGGGCTTGAGTCATCGGCATTTTGCGAGCATGATCGCAATAACATCAGCCTGTTACCCGGTTCATTCTTATGATCTCTCCAGAAATGCTGCAATCCGCCATCTCCAACGTCTCTGTCTGGCGTCAGGGTGACGTATGCGCGCCGCATAAACCGCTGCTGCTGTTGTATGTACTGTCGCAGTACAAAGCAGGCCATCCACGCCTGTTTAACTACGGTCTGGAGATCCACGAACCGCTTACTCGTCTGCTGAAAGAATTTGGTCCCAAGCGACGCACCGACTATCCCAATATGCCGTTCTGGCGGCTGCGAACAGACGGCTTCTGGGAGATCGCTCACGCGGAAGGCTGCAAACCGCGCAGGGGCAATACTCAGCCGACAAAGAAAGAACTGATTGATAACCAGGTGGCGGGCGGCTTCGATGAGGCGGCTTACCAACAATTGCTGGCACACCCTGAGATGATCGACCAGTTGGCCCAGAAGATCCTCACCGATCGCTTCCCGGAAAGTATTCAGCGGATCCTGGCCAACCAACTGGGCTTCGATTTTATCGATCGTTCAAAGAGCCGCGATCCACGCTTCAGGGGGATCGTTCTTCGCGCTTACCACTCACGGTGCGCGTTCTGTGGTTACGATCTCAGACTTGATGGCGCGCTGGTTGGTATTGAAGCGGCGCATATTCACTGGAAAGCGTACGGTGGCCCGTGCGTGGTAAACAATGGCCTGGCGCTCTGTACGTTGCATCACGATGCGTTTGATATGGGCGCGTTCGGGCTGGATGAGAGTATGACCATCCACATCTCCGGTGGCGTCAGTCGTAGTCCGGTGGTAGACCATCTTTTCTGGCACCGGGACGGCCAGCAGTTATTCCTCCCTTATGACAAAACGCAGTGGCCTGCTGAACAGTATGTCGGCTGGCACCGTAAACAGATTTTCAAAGCCTGAAAATAGAAACCTTAGACAATATGGACAAATAAGCAGTACTAAGTCGATCCAGTAAAATTAAATAAATCATGTTTCAATCTTTATCAATGCCCTTTTGCAACAACTTCACTCATAAAGTATAATACTATTTCTTTTAACACCTCTTTTTCTAATTCGACTAATTACATCCCTTTTCGTTCTTAATGTGATTATGTCTCTGGTTAATAATTACTGCACAAAATTGAATTAAGAACCACGAGTTTTTATTTCTACAGATCTTAAGAAGGTCAAGAGCACTGTGATGTGCATCACGGTGCTCGTGACTTTCTTGTAGAGATATACAGACACATCACAAATTAGGAAAGTTTTTATGATACATAAGGTTGCAGCTTGTTGGCAAAAGAATCCAGTCATGCTATATTGCAAAGCATAATTTTTACTTAGTAACTATTAAAGTTAGTTTATAAAACAACACTTTTTAGGATTGGCTGATGTATTTTTAAGATACATCGTTATTATAGCAAAGCATACTTGAAATATAATAAACAATATATGTTTCTAATTATAAAAACTAAATACATTTAATTTATAATTGAAGGAATAATATGACTCTACCAGCTAACCACTCTCAAAGATATGTTTATCATTTCACACATATAGATAATCTTGAAAGTTTATTTTCAAATAATATGCTTTCAAATAATGAGCTCATGCGTAGAACCACTCCCACACTTAGCATTGCAGAACCCGACATCCAAGCAAGAAGAGCTACAATGCAAGTTACTTGCGGTCCTGGTGGCGTGGTGCATGATTATGTGCCTTTTTATTTCTGTACTCGTAGTCCGATGTTGTTAGGTGTTGTAAATAAAAGAAATATCGATCAGCTTGATATTATTTATTTAGAGTTTAAATTATCCAAGTTAATAAATTATAATTTCGTATTTACAGATTCTTCTGCAAATGCTTTCACTCCCCCCAATTTTTATGATAATTTAGCACACTTAGATAATCTAGAATGGGACTTAATCGACTCATTGAAATGGGCTCCTCCCGCAAATAAAAAGCAACAAAAAATGGCGGAATTTCTTGTATACAATAGAGTCTCAATATCTGACATTGAGAATATAGTGGTTTGGAATGAAGGAATTAAGGAAAGAGTAAAAAAAATTGCAGCATCGCTAAATGTAACAATACCCACAATTTCATTTGAAGAGGGTCCCAGATGGCATTATTACATAAACTTCATGAATAATGGCAGAAAATCATGCTCGCCCGGGCCCAAAGAAACTAACCAAGCCTTCAAAAACGCTTTAACAAAGATACACTCGAGAACTCAAAAAATCTCTTACGAATTTAATTCGCTGGATGAATTAATAACAACACTTAGAACAAATATTAGCAATATTAATTATACAAATGAGTTAGTTGGGTTGCATTCTGAAAATGCTCTCCATAGAGAAACCGTAGCAGAACACACTTTAACTGTTATTTCGAATTGTGCTAAAAACAAATATTATTTGCGCTTAAACAATCGTTCAAAAATAATTGTCGAATTAGCAGCATTTTTACATGATATAGGAAAAGGTCCCAAAAGTCGCTGGCCTGATGGTACGCAAAAAGTTGATGCTCGTCATCCACTACTTGCAATGCCAATGCTTGAAGATTTAATTATAAATAGAATTAAATATATCGATAATAGTGAAATAGAACATCTTTTGAAGTTAGTTTGTTATCATGACCTGATTGGTGATATACTTGGCCAAGGACGTGACGAGAAACAATTATTAGATTTAGTTAAATCAGAAAATGAATTAAATATGTTATTTTGCTTGTCTGAGGCTGATGTCAGATCTTTAAATCCCTACTGGTGGAGGGAGGGTGAAGCTGATGCAATATACCAAAGAGCACTAGCCAATATTTAAGGAGTATAAACATGATCAGGTTCACTAATGGAGACATGTTTTCTGTAAATGCAGATATATTAATTAATACTGTTAACTGTGTTGGAGTTATGGGTGCCGGTGTTGCATTAGCATTTAAAGAAAGATATCCTTCAATGTACATTGAATATAAAGAATTATGCAATAAAGGTTTAATCAAGCCAGGTGAATTACACGTATGGCATACCAATGATAAAATAATAGTCAATTTTCCAACTAAAAGACATTGGCGAAATAAATCTCTTTATAAAGATATAGAATCAGGATTAGTTGCACTAAATCATTTTTTAAAAACTAAAAATAAAGGTCGTGTTGCATTACCAGCATTGGGTTGTGGTCATGGAGGTTTAGACTGGAATATTGTATCAAAAATGATTAAAGATCATCTTTCTGAAATCAATTTAGACATTATGGTGTTTGAGCCTAATGACTCTCGCAATATTACAAAAACAAAAAAAACAGAAAGCATTAAGCATTTGGATTTAGAACAACTTAATATATCACAATTGCAAACATCAATCTTCTTTCAGGAGAAACAATATATACAAGGCAATACGGATTTATTAAAACAAAACCCCAAAAATATTTTTATTTTAGACCATAAGAAAGATAATACATCTAAAGCAACTTCTGCGTTAATAAAATCCTTCATGAATATTAACTCTCAAGGCGATGTAAGTGCAATAATCTATCGCTCTAACAAGGATGACCATATAATAAAAAAAATACTTGAGCAGAAGCAGTCAATTATAATAATTTTACCTTTCGGTATGTTCGCTTACAATAACAATATAGTGCAGGAATTAAAAACCGAAAGTAACATACTTTTTATATCCCCATATTGTTTACACGAGGAATGGTCAGAAAATAAATTCATCAACATGCTAGTATCTTTATCCACTAGTAATTTTAATATAATTTCTTCTGATGATCCTCCGCTATGGATAAAAGATCTTTACAATAACACAAAAAACATCAATAACATTTATTTAATAAAATATAATGATACATTATCCTATTTAAGTGCGATTGGTATCGAAAAAGCTAATTTGTTGGGAAAACAAAGTAAAACTGGTGATGTAAACTTAAAACCTTTATATCGTGAAAGAACGCAACACGACAATAATTTATTCTCACTCAACTTCCATGAACTAAAGAAAGTTATTTATGCATTGGAGCAATCTGGAATTGAAGATGAATTTGAATACTTGTTAAAATTCAAAAGCGACCATCAAATATCTAAAGATATAATAAAAAACATTCTAAAAACAAAATAATTCAATACATATTAGCACTATGGATTACCCTAGGGCTAATATGTATAAATAACAAAATGTTAACCTCACTATTCCTTTCTTATACTGTACCAGCATTTAAAACCTTCAATTACTTTGATCAATTGTCATTTGAAATATCCGTGATTGAAAAAATAATCTGACAGAAAAAGTAAGTTCGCCATGTATCCGGAAGGTGCGAACGGCGCAGATGCGCAGGATACCCGTACCATTCCATCCCGCAGGGAAATGCCCTGCGAAGGGTGTTCCCTGCTCATTTACAGGAGAAACACCATGTCGCTTTTCGATAAAAAACCATCGTTAATGCCGGTGGTTATCGCCCCTGATGTCTGGCAATCCGCTGTGGAATTTCCCGCCGACCCGCAGCAGATGGAAGAACGGCTGGGCAATCTGTTGCTCGCCGTACTGCTGACCCTGCGCACCGCCGGGACGTCCCGCAAGAAAGTCACCTTTACGATCTACTGCCAGCCGCCGCAGGGCTATATGAAAGTCCCTGTCGCATTACCGCTATCACTCAACTATCACGGCCACTATGTGCAGGTCTCGATGGCTGAACAGGCATAACCTCTCCCCGCCGGAGTCGCTTCCGGATGGAGGCAGCTCCGGCTTCTTCCATGAGGATCGCACAATGGACAGAAGCAACGATATCTACCAGAAAGTCACCGACCAGATTATTGCTGAGCTGGAAAACGGCAATGTGCCGTGGATCCGCCCGTGGCGCGATGGCGAGCCGCCGTTCCCGATCAATGCGTTATCCGGTCGACCGTATCACGGCATCAACGTGCCGCTGCTGTGGAACAGCGCCGACAACCAGAGCTTCGCCAGCGACCGCTGGCTGACGTTCCATCAGGTCAGCGCGCTCGGCGGGCAAGTGCGCCGGGGGGAGAAATCCTCTCTGGCGGTGTTGTATCTGCCGCGCACACAGGAAGAGACCGATGCACTCGGCCAGCCGTTGCTGGATAAAGACGGCGAGCCGAAGGTGCGGCATTTCGGGATTATTCGTGAATTTCGGCTGTTTAACCTGTCGCAGTGCGACGGCCTGCCGCAGTCGCTGTTCGAGCCGTTTACCCGACCCACAGAGCCTGTAGAGATGGCCGAAACCATTGCGAAGAATAGCGGCGTGACGCTGCGCCATCGCCGCCAGTCGAAAGCGTATTACAAACCCGCGACCGACCTGGTGATGATGCCGCACCCGCAACAGTTTGAAAGCAGCGAGGCGTACTACGCCACGCTGCTGCATGAACTGACGCACGCCACTGGACACGTTTCACGCCTGAACCGCACTGGTATTGCCGGAGCGGAACACACCAAAGCGCTCTACGCCGCTGAAGAGTTAGTGGCGGAGATGGGTAGCGCCTTCCTGTGTGCCCATTGCGGCATTCAGGGCAGGCTCCAGCACGCCAGCTATATCGGCTACTGGCTGGATATCCTGCGCCAGGACAAGCGGGCAGTGATCCGCGCCAGCGGTATGGCGCGCCACGCCAGTGAATGGCTGCTCAACGCTGTACCACAACCCTGTCAGCTTAGCGCCTGACAGCCCACCCGCACGGGGAGTCTTCCCCGCCGGGAAGTTGCTCCCCTTTTTCTGAGGATCAATGTATGGGACTCGATCTCTTCTTTTTCGAACGGGCAAAAAACGCGCCCGATGAAAGCCAGTACGCCAGAGTGGGTTATTTCCGCAAGGTGAACCCGTTACTCAAATGGGTGGATAAACACGTTGGGCTGGTGCGCAACCAGGTGCTGTTAGAAGTCACCAAAGCACATTTGCAGGCGCTTCTGAATGACCTGCAGAGCCTGACGCCGGATAACTGCGGCGCGGTTTATCCCACGATTGACGGCTTTTTCTATGGTTATACCGATTATGGAGAACACTACTGGAAAGATGTCCGCGCCGTCACCCACTGGGTGAAAGAGACGCTGGAGACGTTTGATTTTGAGCGAGACAGGCTGATGTTTTATGCCTGGTGGTAGTTTTAAAGTGGCCGACAATACGTCGGTCACTTTTCACTCGTCGGCCAGAAATATAGCGCTAGATATGCACATCAGAGCATACAATTTTTTTACTAATAAAATATAAAAGGCCTAAAGGGAGAAACTGCAAAGGAAGGGTAACAAGGGCAAAGGGGCCTGCCCGGAAAGGGGAAAATATGCTGAAGTGGCTACAAAGACCATCCCAGAGCCAGCTACCTGCGCCAGACGTTGTGCTGCCGACGGGTTGGTATGCGCCACAATCCGCAGAACGGTTGCTGGCGACGCCGTTACGCCAGTCCTGTATGCATCAATTACGGCAACTGACCCCGCTGCCGGATACCCTGTTCAATAGCTGGATCCTCACGGCGATTCACCGCTTCGCCGCACTGGTGCAACTGCTACCCGCCTCCCAAAGTCATCACCACTCCATTCCCGGCGGGCTACTGGATCATTCGCTGGAAGTTGCCTGCAACGCCATCCGACTGCGCCAGGGTTATCTGCTGCCACCGGAAGCGGGCGCGGAAGAACAGGCCCGGCAGGCCAGCGCATGGACGCTCACGGTGGTCTGCGCGGCATTGCTGCACGACACAGGAAAAATCGCCGTGGATATGGAGATCCATCAACGTGATGGCACCCGCTGGCATCCGTGGCAGGGTAATCTGGCACAGCCTTATCGCTGGCAGTACCAGAGCTACGGTCGCGACTATCATCTGCATCCGGCGGCTGGCGCAATGCTGATTAATCAGTTGATACCCTCGCCATTACTGAACTGGCTGGCCGGATACCCGGCGGCTTTTGCGTCCCTGATTTATCAGCTCACCGGACACTACGAACGGGCTGGCGCACTGGCTGAACTGGTGCAGCAGGCCGATAAAGCCTCTGTCGCCCGATACCTCGGCGGCAATATCAAAACCGCACTGGCGCAAAACCCCTCTTCCTTTCCCCAGCAGCTTCTTACAGCCTTACGGTCACTAGTACAGAACGAGTACCGACTCAATAATCCCGAATGCGGATCCGATGGCTGGCTGACGGAGGATGCGCTGTGGCTTATCAGCAAAACCACCGCCGACCGGGTTCGCGCCTGGCTGCTCCAGCATGGCGTATCTAGCGTGCCGGAAAACAATAACCGCCTGTTTGACGAACTGCTGACGCATCAGCTTATCGTTGCCAATGAGGATAAAGCGATCTGGCGCTGCATTATCCGATCGGATAAAGGCTGGTCGCCCGTTGAACCGCTGACGCTGCTGCGCCTGACACCATCTGCAATATGGGAGCCAGGCGAACAACGGCCCGCCTGTTTTGCCGGTGATGTGACGCCGGTAAGCGAAGCTGAACCCGTCCCTGAACTTAGCGTTCCCACTCAACCGCTGCCGGAGATAGCAGACGACCTGAGGCTTGGTGACAATAATAATTTCCTGCAGTGGCTGAAGAACCACACCAGCCCTTCAGCCACGGTGAATACCCGGAACGGCAAGGTACATGTGGTGGAAAACCATCTTTTCTTGATTTCGCCGGGGATCTTTAAGACATACGCATCAGAAACCACTGGAGACACCGGCGACGGCTGGAAGCTGGCACAGCGAATGTTTCAGGAGTCAGGGCTGGCCCTGCGCTGTAATGATGACAGTTTTATCTGGACCTGCGAGGTTTGCGCACCACAAAAGAAAAATAGTCAGTTGAAAGGGTTTCTGATGGAGGATCCTGGGCTGGTGCTTGGAGAGAAAATACCGGTGAATAACCCGTGGCTGAAGTTATTACCGATTTAATAGTTTGATTAATTGCTAATCGGTCAATAAAGATCGCAACGTGTATGCATAATATTACTCGAGAATTGAACTGCACGAATAAGTGCTTTATCATCCGGCATAGCTTTGTTTACAAGTGAAGGTTCGTAATCGCCCCTTAAACCCGCCAATCTGAACAACTCTCGATAACAATCAGATCCAAGTTTTTGATTACAGGGTTCACATAAGGTAACTAAATTTCTGTAGCTTGTTTCCCCGCCTTTTGAATAAGGAACAACATGTTGAAGAGTAAGGTTTTCTGTGCTTGAACAAATCACACATTGATTATTATCTCTATCAAGAATTCTTTTTTTAAATTTGCCTCGGAATGTTCGTTTCCTAACGGAATCTGATGCCAACGCAATATCTGTAAACGAACCAAAAGGAGATATTAAGCATTTCTTTTTTCTCAACCAATGAGGCATATGCTCATAAGCAAAAGAAATATCGACAAGAGCCCAGCCCTGAAAACAGGTCCACACATAAAGAGACTTTGTATCATTAATTATTGTGTAAGTTTGGCCTAGCTCTTCCAATGCACGAGAAAATCGCTCACGTATTACAGGCGATGGAGTACGGAACTCCAGGCCTTGATCATCAGGAGCAGAACCTAAAGTATCTGTCGAGAAATAAGCGTACCCACCGCAGACCAATTTTAGATCAAAGGCATATACATCATTCAATCTTTATTCCTCCACAAATAACATATTAATTTAAATGAGAGCCGTTATAGAGTCTATGAGATCATATATTTTTGCATGATTGTTGCCAACTCCTCTGGAGAAAATGGCGGGCTCCGTCGATGTAACATGGCATGGCAATTAGGGCAGACGGGAATAAGATCTTTTTTGGGATCCAGAGAGTAATTCTCTTTGATGTCTGATAGCGGAATCAGGTGATGTATATGGATAAAACCTTTCGCTATCTCGCCATACACCTTCATCATATCAATACCACATACTTTGCACAGACAACCATGCCAGGCTAATGCGTCCTGTCGGGCCTTACGGTCGCGTTCATAGCGGTTAACCGTTACCTGCGTAGCTGCACCTTCAGTAAATACGCTCTGCGGTGGCAGTTCATCAGGAAAAATACTGATGGCGGGCTGCTCGTTACCCAAATTTTTCTCAACGATCTGGAACCCTTGATCGGTAAGCAACTTGACGCATTTCGACTTGATACCACCACTAAAATCTTCAGGGGAAAACTCAACGCCTGTGATATTTGAAGCAGCAATACCGACTATAGCTTTAGGTGGATAACCGCGCCCTTCAAAGACTACATCATACAGCCGGGACTCGCTGAACTGGTGGCGTACACCTTCATCATAGGCGCGCATAGCCGCAATAATGCATTCCCTGGAAAGCTGGTCTGGCAGTTTCTTCTTCATTTACAACTCATCATCCCTGAAACGACATATGCTAACTCTTTATTTTATAGCATATTAATTTATGCCGGTAATAAACAGCACTCTTCAATTTCGCATTACCGGGATACGGGCATCAGTGCAGCGGCAGCGTAACGTAGCGGCAGAGAAACCGCGCCTCATTCTGGTTGTCTAGCCGTATCTGAAAGATATCATGTGTATCCTGCACTGATGCATCCTCACGCCACGCCAGCAGACCCTGTTGATTCATGCGGATAATAATCTGATCGGGCGTTTCGCCCTGATTCAATGCTTCGACTACCTGTTGCAGAGGAAGCGGTAGCGTCTGAGCAGACCACATCACTTCAACGCTTACGAGCTGGCGGTGTGTCCGGGGTAACATCGGTAGTTTCCTCCATGGCTAGAATTTAGCGGTTAATTAGCCATGAAATAGGGGCATTTTTTACTGTTTCAACTACTGCCGAGATGGCTACGGAATACGCGCTGACTGATGCAAAAATAGCTTCTCTTATGTGCTCTGGAAATCCAGATGGTACGCCAGTGAAAATGGTGGTTCCGTCCGGATAGTGCCATGGCCTTTTTGTTCATCTTTCCACAGATCACCACTCCTGGTCCCAGCCATCAGAAGAATTGTTTTTACCCCTCCGGCTTACGACCTGAAGCTTAAGGTCCAGAGCGGCAAGCAGCTTAAAGAGCGTATCCAGGCGGGTCCCCTCAGGATAACTCTGAAGCCGTTGACTGTTTCATGCCCATACTTGCTGCAGTTTCACGCTGGGTCAGGTTACGTTGCTTGCGTGCATCCCTGATTGCCTGAGCCAGCATTTTGGGTGAGGTTACGTTCATTTTATCCCCTAGGATAGATATTTTGAGTATATCCCCTATAGGGGATAAAAATTCATATTCTCAGCGGAGAAAAGATTAATAACTAAATGAATTAAAATTACTTTTCATGGAAATTAAGGGGGTACGATATTCCTCGAGCCAGTAAATATGAACATTGCCAGATGGCA
This sequence comes from Citrobacter sp. S-77, assembly GCF_963864895.1. Taxonomy (NCBI): domain Bacteria; kingdom Pseudomonadati; phylum Pseudomonadota; class Gammaproteobacteria; order Enterobacterales; family Enterobacteriaceae; genus Citrobacter; species Citrobacter sp. S-77. The sequence goes on along the minus strand of NZ_CAWLWU010000002.1, from coordinate 352,143 downwards.
GAATGCGCCATTTTACAGGCATTTTCCGTAACAGATATAAGACTGATTGAGCGGTTGGATTAAGCATGACGATATGTTTAAAAAAACCAGTTTTATCGACATAACGCCCAAACATGTTTACAGCATCGACATATCAACGCCATATGTACATTTTTTGGCATTTTTTAAACATATCATCAGCAGGCATTATTTTTAGCTATCGAAATCTACAGTCCCTCGTTTCAATACAAAAATTCCAGCGTATCAGCTACCTTTTCTGGGTTTCTTTATTGGTTTTAGCAGTGCAGCAAGAGATGCCGATGTCACGACTTCCGTTTTTACTTCAGAATCGATTGATTTTTCTTGTGATGTCGAGAATTGCTTGTCGAAGACATCGTTTTTTATCACGTTTCCGGTATGCCTGTTTGTGTGAGAGATGGCAGCAGGACGAGAAACACGCGTTTTATTTATTAGCCGGGAATCTTGAAGCTGGCGTCCCTGTTCATCCTCAGCGACAAGTTTGTTCAGATCCTTTTCAAGACCCAAAATCTGCATAACTGACAAATAAGCGCCGATTGTCACGCCCGTCCCGCCTGATTCAAGAGAACGCAAGGTCATTGGCGACATCCCGGCTCGCTCAGCAACCCGCTTTGCTGTGAGCTTACGTCGCAGTCGCGCCAGCTTAAGCCGTTCGCCAAACTCAGCAAGCAACTGATTAGTACCGGGAACTAAGGGAGCCGTTTTTTTAGCCATAGTGATAATATTTTATCTTTTCAATACCTATATAGCCATAATATTAGCGCATTATGCCGAAGGTGCGTTGCGCCGTGGAAGGTGGAAGGTGGAAGGTGGAAGGTGGAAGGTGGAACATCAAATTTACCTGCGTTCTCCACTATCTTTGATGGGAACCAGCAGGTCTTTGACCTTCAGTTTGATGATGTCGCGACTGACTCTGGGCTGGCATTATTGATAACATAAGCGCATCTTTATAGGGCAGTTGGCATTACGCCCTGCCATTGTTCACAATAATACCGTTCATGATTCATGAACAAAACTCTGCTGTGAACATTTCATCTAAAACTACATCCTCAACCATCACTTGCCATACCATCCCAGAAATCATTAATGATCTGCTCAATCCCGGCATCACCCACGTCATGCTGTCGTACTATCACATCGATCAGGCGTTCTTTATCAAGATGGAGTAAATCCTGCAAGGATGAGTGTTCACTAATTGTCGCGATATCGCTTCCCAACAGAAAAGCCCCCATACGTATGGGATCCCAGTCCAGGCGTTCCCCTTCTACGGGCGACTCATAGATGCGTTCATCCTCAATAGCACCATATTCACGGATAATCTTAAAGAGATCGGTCGCGTCTTTGGTGCTTCCATGCCCACGGTCGCGCCAGGCAAAAAGTTTTAACAGCGCCAGTCCTGGTAAGGAACAAAACGGAAGATTTTCACCATTATCCAGTTGTACGGTTACAGTATGAGAAAATACCTCGGCAAATCCGTCCACAGCCATGATGATCTCGCGCTCTGGCGGCCAGGCAATTTGATTCCCTTCAGCAACACCACCGAAAGGAATAATATCCAGTTCGATCCCTTCGACAATCATACGATGGGCGTTATCACGGACAGCCTCTGCGCCTTCAGCAAGGAAAGCATTTTTAAGCGCATCAAATCTCGGCCAGCTATCCACAAAAACGGCAATATCAATATCACGGGTTCGGCGACCAATACTTCTGCCGTGTACATGATGGAGCAGAATTTCACGAGCCGTTGCACCTGCAATAAAAAACGGGATCCCCTGCGCGATGCAAATACGGTTGATCTGGCTCAGTAACTTTTCAGTAGCTGAAGAGATCGGATTCATTAAGGTGAAGATATTTGTCATTGATTATCCTTGCCGTTTCCCAGTTCCTGTCATCGCCGCTTGCCAGCAATTCAGCCACGCATAGCATCACCTCGGCTTTGTGGTTCAGTGTAAAATTCCCCCAAAAACCAGCGATCAGCTGTAGTTTTCCCCCCGGAACAGGTTTTAGTCCCAGTTCCTTTCGCCTTTGTAGCAACGGATGGGGTGTAAAAATTACGCCATTTTCAGGTATCAGGTATCCTCCGCTCAGCTCTGTCGCCGCAATCTCTCCGCTCCAGTATTCCCCGGACGCAAGCGTCAACTCATCCCATGAAACAGGCGCGGATAAAGAAAGCAAATCCAGCTTTGGGCGCAAAGCGGTAGCATAATCTTTCAGCCACAAAACCTGTAACTCGCCTTCATTGATTAAGCGACGCCCCTTCTTCGATTTGCGGAAATAGCGTTGCGCTTCGAGATAATCAAAAGCCTTGCTGACCATCCCCAGAGAGATACCTGCCTTTCCGGCCAGACTGCGGTAAGTCTCGTTCAGGATCTCCGGGCTAGACAGTAAAACAAAAAGAAGCTTCATCACCCCTTCAGCAAAACGGCTGCTGGCGGAAATGGGTTTCTTTTCATAGCGGCCTTCGATCCACACATACAACCCCGGAACCTGGATACGGGCATTCCCCGCCGTATCAATAAAGTTAATCTGGCTATCGGCGCAATATTCCGCCAGTGCGGACGTCAGGCGGTTACACACCAGCAGAACAGGAAAGTCCGCAGGAAAACGAACCATTTGTTCGCGAACAGCCATCAGTGACTCTTTACGATGGATAAATTTTACTTCCAGAACAAATGTCACGGGCTCACCATCCGGCCCTGTTAGCTTACCCCAGGCATCGTGTTTTCCATGTCTGCCACTATATTCATACTGCAAATGAAATCCTTTTGGCAGGCTCTCTATCACATCAGACAAAAGCTGTTCTTCTTTCATTTGTTCATACTCCATAACTGTTCATGAATCATGAACAAAGAAATATTATGAACAAACCAAGAGGGAAGCAACGTAAATGTTCAAAAAAAGACCGCCAGAAACGCGATGTCTTATTCAACCTTCCAAACGTCATTTTCAATTAAAGAAAGGAGGATAAAGAGTAGTTGGACGCATTCTTTCGGGGTTGAGTAACCATCCCTACTCCCCCGACTCCACCTCATCCTGCACCGCCATCAGTACCAACTCTGACTTTGAAATCAGCAGATCTTTCGGCTTCCCACCGCGCAACCTGCGGTTTGCCGAACCAAACCAGATAGCCAACCCCCACGGCGTTTTACGCTCCTTAAACAATGAGAGAATCAACCTGACAACCTTGAGAGGCCGCATTTTCTCATCCAGAACATAGTCCGGGTACAAATCCTCACCATCGACCTTCAGCGAGAATATCTTCCCGGCGGCTTTCCAGCCTTTCGGGCCTGCCTCAGGATCGGCAGAACGGAAACCCGCTTTTGCCGATAACTCAGACGCTGTCAGCCATTCTGAGTCGGCCAGTATTCTGGCTTTCAGTTCCTCCAGTTGCCGGTCATTGCGCTCCTGGAAGCTCATATGGTCGAGTGCGCCTCCCGGCGATTTTTTGAAGCCATACGGCACCACATGCCTGAACCGATTGGCATCCAGGTAATCCGCCCACCACTGCATCATCTCCCGGCGTTCTTCAAGGTGCTGCGCCTTATGGATATACGCCGCCCGCACGCGCTTGCGCTCCTGATGGCTCATCTGGCGCTCTACCGCATCGCTTGACCACAGGCCCGACTCCACCAGCGCGCTACAGGCCATAGTGCGAAAACCGTGGCCGCAGACGTCTTTCTGGGTGTCGTAGCCCATCACCCGCAGCGCTTTGTTGATGGTGTTTTCGCTCATCGGTTTGCGGTAGTTATGATCGCCGGGGAATACCAGTTCAGTTCCCGGTCGGCAATGCTGCTGCACCTCATGCAGCAGTTCGATGGCCTGACGCGACAATGGGACCAAGTGTGGGGAGTGCATCTTCGCCCCACGAGCTGAATATTTAACGCCGGGGATCGGCTCGCGCTCAGCGGGGATGGTCCACATGGCGTTATGCAAGTCAATTTCATCCCAGCGGGCAAAGCGCAGTTCGCTGGAGCGGATGAACAGTAGCAGCGCCAACTTTACTGCCAGTTGAGTCAGTTGACGGCCTTTGTAATCATCGATTCTTTCCAGAAAATCAGGGATAAGATTCAGATCCAGCGCCGGGTGGTGGCGTACTTTGGGAGTCGAGACCGCGCCGGTTAAATCTGATGCAGGGTTATGATCGATAATGCCGTTCTGGACAGCGTAGCGCATCACGCAGGCAGTGCGCTGCTGAAGCCGGGAAGCAACATCCAGTTTGCCCGCTTTCTCCACCTCTTTGATGGGTACCAGCAGGTCTTTAACCTTCATTTTGGTGATGTCGCAATGACCGTTTGTAGGGAACACATAAAGCTCGAAGTAACGCAGCACCCGCTTCTTATGTTCCGCCGACCAGTTCACGTTACTGGTGACCCATTCGCGTGCCACAGAATCAAACGTATGTTCCGGCGTTATAGCAAGACGTTCAGCCTTTCGGTGTGCACTCGGATCGATGCCGGAAATCAGCAATAATTGTGCCTCTTCACGCATGCGTCTTGCCTGTGCAAGCGTCAAAAGCGGATAAGGTCCTAAAGCGAGCTTTTTCTCTTTGTTTACAAAGCGGTACTTGATGTACCAGCGTTTTGAACCGTTAGGGTTAACCAGCAGGTAAAGTCCATGCGAGTCACTGAGCTTATACGGCTTGCCACAAGGCTTGGCGTGGACTATAGCGCGATCTGTTAGTGCCATTTGGGGGCCTCACTATTATCGAACTACGTCTAAGCCCCCAATTTGGCCCCCAAATCGCCTGGATGTCAATGGATAAAAAACGACCAACACGGAAAAGACACAAAATAAATATGGCTATTAACGAAAAGTAAATTATCTTTTAATTACAGACGGATATGGACGAATTTGGACGAAAATGGACACAAAAAAAGCCACCCTTAGGTAGCTAATTATTGCATTACTTGGTGCCGAAGGCCGGACTCGAACCGGCACGTATTTCTACGGTTGATTTTGAATCAACTGCGTCTACCGATTTCGCCACTCCGGCACGGAAGGGATGCGGAAAACGTTGTGGATTATACCTGTCATGCGCCACCATGCAAGCGCCAGCGTGTACCTGGCGCGCTAAGTGTTGAAAATTTCAGCATTACGTTACGCGCCTGCAATCACCATCACAGTTTATCCCCCGCAACAACCACCTTAATCCCCCCTTCTGCGAAGCGCCCCGTTACCCCATGCTCTACACTTCCAGTTCAACACCACATGAGGGGAACATGATGTCGATGATAAAAAGCTACGCCGCAAAAGCGGCGGGCAGCGAACTCGAACTCTACGAATATGATGCGGGTGAGTTAAAGCCAGAAGATGTCGAAGTGCATGTCGACTATTGCGGTATCTGCCATTCCGATTTGTCGATGATCGACAACGAATGGGGATTCTCTCAGTATCCGCTGGTTGCCGGACATGAGGTCATTGGTCGCGTGGTCGCGCTCGGCAGTGCGGCGCAGGATAAAGGGCTGAAGATCGGTCAACGCGTTGGTATTGGCTGGACGGCACGTAGCTGCGGGCACTGCGATGCCTGTATCAGCGGCAATCAGATTAACTGTCTGGAAGGTTCTGTTCCCACCATTCTCAATCGCGGTGGCTTTGCCGAGAAGCTGCGTGCCGACTGGCAATGGGTGATCCCGCTGCCGGAGAGCATCGATATTGCGGCGGCGGGACCTCTGTTGTGCGGCGGCATCACGGTATTCAAACCGCTGCTGATGCATCACATTACAGCCACCAGCCGCGTCGGGGTGATCGGTATCGGCGGTCTGGGGCATATCGCTATTAAGTTGCTGCACGCGATGGGTTGTGAAGTGACGGCGTTCAGTTCAAACCCGGCGAAAGAGCAGGAAGTGCTGGCGATGGGAGCGGATAAAGTGGTCAACAGCCGTGACCCGCAGGCATTAAAAGCGCTGGCGGGCCAGTTCGATCTGATTATCAATACGGTTAACGTCGATCTCGACTGGCAACCCTATTTTGAAGCGCTGGCTTACGGCGGTAACTTCCATACCGTCGGTGCCGTGCTGAAGCCGCTGCCGGTTCCGGCGTTCACTTTAATTGCCGGCGATCGCAGTATCTCCGGTTCAGCGACCGGCACACCTTTTGAGCTGCGCAAGCTGATGAAGTTTGCCGGGCGCAGTAAAGTATCTCCAACCACCGAGCTGTACCCGATGTCGCAAATTAATGAAGCTATCCAGCACGTGCGTGACGGCAAAGCCCGCTATCGCGTAGTGCTGAAAGCCGACTTCTGATGCAGTGGCTCAGTCCCATCCGGGGCTGAGCTTATTGCCCGTTACGAAACGCGAGTACCGCCTGGCGGCACTGTTCCGTCACATGTTCGATGTCGTGGTTCACGTCAATACGGGCAATATCGCGTTCATCATCCTGCGGGCATTCCAGCGCATCAAACTGACTTTTCAGCAAACCCACTGGCATAAAATGTCCTGCCCGACGCTGCATGCGCGCCAGAATGGTCTCGTAATCGCCGTCCAGCCACAGGAAATGCACATTAGGACTACCCTGGCGCAATATATCGCGATACTGTTTTTTTAATGACGAGCAGACAATAAAGCCGGTCTCATTTTTTTTATACAGGCTGTATGAGGCGTCATTTAATCGCGCTAACCAGGGGAGTCGGTCTTCATCGGTTAGCGGAATACCTTCAGACATTTTATCAATATTTTTAGCTGGATGGAGATCATCACCATCAATGAATTTAGCCGATAATACAGCGGCAATCTTACTGCCAATTAATGATTTACCGCTACCCGAAACGCCCATCAAAATATAACTTTCCCCGGCCATCAAAAAAACTCCAGATTCCTGTTTCCATGCCGCGATACTACGCTTCCCACATTAGGAATTTCACGCTTTTTTAGCGCTGCTGCTGAGAATTACAAGGCGTATCACGTTATGCGTAACATTGTAGTGTAACAATTTTCCAGCGTGATCTATGTCACAAATAATAACAAATAAAACCGTTTAAATGCTGCCGAGGTTACTACCTGACCAGTGAGGCATTTATGCAAGTCAAAACACAATCCTGCGTTGTCGCGGGTAAGAAAACTGTTGCCATTACAGACCAAAATATTGAATGGAATAATAAAGGAACATTGGTACAAATTACCCGAGGTGGTATTTGCGGTTCCGATTTACATTATTATCAGGAAGGTAAAGTTGGTAACTTTACCGTAAAAGCGCCGATGATTTTAGGCCATGAAGTCATTGGTAAAGTTGTCCATAGTGATTCAAAAGAATTACATGAAGGTCAGTCGATTGCTATTAATCCGTCTAAGCCTTGTGGTCACTGTAAATACTGTTTGCAGCATGAAGAAAACCAGTGCACGGAAATGCGCTTTTTTGGCAGCGCCATGTATTTTCCCCACGTTGACGGCGGCTTTACTCAGTTTAAAACCGTCGATACTGCGCAATGTATTCCCTATCCGCAGCAGGCAGATGAAAAAGTCATGGCCTTTGCCGAACCGCTGGCTGTGGCGATCCACGCCGCACATGAAGCGGGCGATCTGCAGGGCAAGCGCGTATTTATTTCCGGTGTTGGCCCTATCGGCTGTCTGATCGTCAGCGCGGTGAAAACGCTTGGCGCGGCAGAGATTGTTTGTGCTGACATTAGTCCGCGTTCACTCACGCTGGCACAGCAGATGGGAGCGGATACGCTCATTAATCCGCAGCAGGACTCTCTCGACGAATGGAAAAAAGAGAAAGGCTATTTCGACGTCAGTTTCGAAGTCTCCGGGCATCCCTCCTCGATTACCACCTGCCTGGAAGTCACCCGCGCGAAAGGTGTGATGGTACAGGTTGGCATGGGCGGCGCCGTGCCGGAGTTCCCAATGATGATGCTGATCGGCAAAGAAATCTCTCTCAAAGGCTCCTTCCGCTTTACCACTGAATTCAACACGGCGGTGTCGTGGCTGGCGAATAACGTTATCGATCCGCTGCCATTACTGAGCGCCGAATATCCGTTTACCGATCTCGAACAGGCGCTGATTTTCGCCGGGGATAAAACCCAGGCGGCAAAAGTCCAGCTCGTATTCGAAGACAGACAATAAGGAATAGCATGATGAACGATCTTTTTTCACTGGACGGCAAAAATATTCTGATCACCGGTTCGGCTCAGGGAATTGGTTATTTACTGGCGACTGGGCTCGGTAAATATGGCTCGCAGATTATCGTCAATGATATTACGCCAGAACGCGCAGAAGCAGCTGTTACGAAACTGCAGCAGGAAGGTATTCGCGCCGTTGCTGCACCTTTTAATGTTACGCATAAACAGGATATTGATGCCGCCATCGAACATATCGAAAAAGATATTGGTCCGATCGACGTGCTGGTAAATAACGCCGGTATCCAGCGCCGCCATCCGTTCACCGAGTTCCCGGAGCAGGACTGGAACGACGTCATTGCCGTTAACCAGACGGCGGTATTCCTGGTATCACAAGCGGTGACCCGTCGCATGGTTGAACGCCAGGCCGGGAAAGTCATCAATATCTGCTCCATGCAGAGCGAACTGGGGCGCGACACCATTACGCCGTATGCCGCCTCGAAAGGCGCGGTGAAAATGCTCACCCGCGGGATGTGCGTTGAGCTGGCGCGCCACAATATTCAGGTGAACGGTATCGCGCCTGGCTACTTCAAAACCGAAATGACCAAAGCGTTGGTCGAGGACGAAGCCTTCACCTCCTGGCTGTGCAAACGTACGCCAGCCGCACGCTGGGGCGATCCGCAGGAGCTGATTGGCGCAGCGGTATTCCTTTCTTCCAAAGCATCGGATTTTGTTAACGGACACCTGTTGTTTGTCGATGGCGGCATGCTGGTCGCCGTCTGATACAACACAACGCAACATCACGCAGCGCCCAGGCGCTGCATTTTTGGCACTTATAAGTAAGAGAAACGATTATGCCATTAATAATAATTGCGGCAGGCGTCGCGCTGCTTCTGGTCCTGATGATTGGCTTTAAAGTTAACGGCTTTATTGCCCTTGTACTGGTTGCGGCTGTCGTCGGTTTTGCCGAAGGGATGGATGCACAGGCCGTTCTGCACTCAATACAAAACGGCATCGGCGGGACGCTTGGCGGACTGGCGATGATCCTGGGTTTCGGCGCAATGCTCGGGAAGCTAATTTCCGATACTGGTGCGGCCCAACGCATCGCCACCACGCTGATTAGAACGTTCGGGAAAAAGCGCGTGCAGTGGGCGCTGGTAATCACCGGGCTGGTCGTCGGTCTGGCGATGTTCTTCGAAGTCGGTTTTGTTCTGCTGCTACCGCTGGTATTTACAGTGGTTGCCTCATCTGGCCTGCCGCTGCTGTATGTCGGCGTGCCAATGGTTGCCGCCCTTTCTGTTACTCACTGTTTTCTGCCGCCGCATCCGGGACCAACGGCGATCGCCACGATTTTCGAGGCGAACCTGGGGACCACGCTGCTGTACGGATTTATCATTACTATCCCGACGGTGATTGTCGCCGGACCGCTGTTTTCCAAGCTGCTGACCCGTTTTGAGAAAGCGCCACCGGAAGGTTTATTCAACCCACATTTGTTCACCGAAGAAGAGATGCCATCATTCTGGAACAGTATCTTTGCGGCGGTTATCCCGGTAATACTGATGGCAGTAGCGGCGGTATGCGAAATTACGCTGCCAAAAACCAACAGCGTGCGGGTGTTTTTTGAATTTATCGGTAACCCTGCGGTCGCGTTGTTTATCGCCATCGTGCTCGCTATTTTTACCCTTGGTCGACGTAACGGACGTACGATTGAGCAAATTATGGATATCATTGGCGACTCTATCGGCGCGATTGCGATGATTGTGTTTATCATCGCCGGTGGTGGTGCGTTTAAGCAGGTTCTGGTGGACAGCGGCGTGGGGCAGTATATCTCACACCTGATGACCGGCACCTCGCTCTCTCCGCTACTGATGTGCTGGACGGTAGCCGCCTTGCTGCGCATCGCGCTCGGTTCAGCGACCGTTGCCGCTATTACCACTGCGGGTGTGGTGCTGCCGATTATTAACGTCACCCATGCTGACCCGGCGCTGATGGTGCTGGCAACCGGCGCGGGCAGCGTGATTGCCTCACACGTTAACGATCCGGGATTCTGGTTGTTTAAAGGCTATTTTAATCTCAGCGTCGGGGAAACGTTACGTACCTGGACGGTAATGGAAACGCTGATTTCCATTATGGGACTGTTGGGGGTTCTGGCGCTGAACGCCATCCTGCATTAATACGGTATTTACCGGGGAGCGAAAGTCAGTGCTCCCCGGCACTGGAGAGAAAATGAGGAACCACAGAATTTCTTTGCAAGACATCGCCACCCTGGCGGGTGTGACCAAAATGACGGTGAGCCGCTACATCCGTTCGCCGAAAAAGGTCGCAAAGGAAACCGGTGAACGTATCGCGCAGATTATGGAGGAGATTAATTACATCCCTAACCGTGCGCCCGCAATGCTATTGAATGCGCAAAGCTATACGCTCGGTGTGCTGATCCCCTCTTTTCAAAACCAACTGTTCGCCGACATCCTTGCAGGTATTGAATCGGTGACCTCGGACCATAACTATCAGACGTTGATCGCTAACTACAATTATGACCGGGAATCCGAAGAAGAGTCAGTGATTAACCTGCTCTCGTACAATATCGACGGTATTATTCTTTCCGAGAAATATCACACTCTGCGCACCGTGAAGTTTCTGCGATCAGCCACCATTCCGGTGGTTGAGCTGATGGATATTCAGGGCGATCGCCTGGATATGGAAGTGGGCTTTGATAACCGTCAGGCGGCGTTTGATATGGTCAGCACCATGCTGGATAAACGCCAGCGCCACAAAATTCTCTATCTGGGGTCGAAAGATGATATCCGCGATGAGCAGCGCTACCGCGGTTACTGCGATGCCATGACGCGTCGTGGACTGGAGCCGCTGCGCGTCAATCCGCGCGCGATTTCATCCATCCACCTGGGAACACAAATGATGCGTGATGCCCTCACGGCACACCCTGACGTAGACGGCGTTTTTTGTACCAATGACGATATTGCGATGGGTGCGTTGCTGTTGTGTCGCGAACACAACCTTGCCGTACCGGAGCAGATCTCCATTGCCGGGTTCCACGGACTGGAAATGGGCAGGCAGATGATCCCAAGCCTCGCCAGCGTCATTACTCCGCGTTTTGACATTGGGCGCATGGCGGCGCAAATGTTACTGAGCAAAATCAAGAACAACGACCATAACCACAACACGGTTGATTTGGGGTATCAGATTTATCACGGCAATACGCTTTAAGTCATTTTCTCTCCCTGTCGCATACTTTCTTTCATTCACATTGCCTATACTCCAGGCAGGATAAATGGAGGAAATCTTAATGAGCACACCCCTGTTAATTGCCCGCACACCGGACACCGAACTGTTTTTACTGCCAGGCATGGCCAACCGTCACGGGCTGATTACCGGCGCAACCGGGACCGGCAAAACCGTCACGTTACAAAAGCTTGCCGAATCGCTGTCTGAGATTGGTGTGCCGGTATTTATGGCTGATGTGAAAGGTGACTTAACCGGTGTGGCACAGGAAGGACAAGCGTCAGAAAAACTGCTCGCTCGCCTGAAAAATATCGGTATTACCGACTGGCAGCCACATGCCAATCCGGTAACGGTATGGGATATCTTTGGCGAGAAAGGTCACCCCGTTCGCGCCACTGTTTCTGATCTCGGGCCACTGCTTCTTGCCCGGCTGCTGAACCTGAACGACGTACAGTCTGGCGTATTAGATATTATCTTCCGCATTGCTGATGATCAGGGGCTGCTCCTGCTCGATTTCAAAGATCTGCGGGCGATTACCCAGTACATCGGCGATAACGCCAAATCCTTCCAGAATCAGTATGGCAACATCAGCAGCGCCTCGGTGGGGGCTATCCAGCGCGGATTACTGTCGCTGGAGCAACAGGGCGCAGCGCATTTCTTTGGCGAGCCGATGCTGGAGATTAAAGACTGGATGCGCACCGACACCAGTGGTAAAGGGATGATCAACATCCTCAGCGCCGAAAAGCTCTACCAGATGCCCAAACTGTATGCTGCCAGCCTGCTATGGATGCTCTCCGAGCTGTACGAACAATTACCGGAAGCGGGCGATCTGGAGAAACCGAAGCTGGTATTCTTCTTCGACGAGGCCCATCTGTTGTTCAATGACGCTCCGCAGGTGCTATTGGATAAAATCGAGCAGGTGATTCGTCTGATCCGCTCGAAAGGTGTCGGCGTGTGGTTTGTTTCGCAAAACCCGTCTGATATTCCTGACAACGTACTCGGCCAATTGGGCAACCGTGTGCAGCACGCCCTGCGCGCGTTCACGCCCAAAGATCAGAAAGCGGTGAAAGCGGCAGCGCAAACCATGCGCGCCAATCCGGCATTTGATACCGAAAAAGCCATTCAGGAGTTGGGCACCGGCGAAGCGCTGGTTTCATTTCTCGACGCCAAAGGCAGTCCCTCAGTGGTTGAACGGGCAATGGTGATTGCACCGTGTTCGCGGATGGGCCCGGTGACGGACGATGAACGTAACGGGTTAATTAATCACTCTTCTCTGTACGGCAAATATGAAGAAGAGGTCGATCGTGAATCCGCCTATGAACGCTTACAGAAAGGGGTTCAGGCCAGTACCGAACAGCAAAATACCCCCCCAGCCAACGGCAAAGCGGTCGAGGTGGACGACGGTATTCTTGGCGGGCTAAAGGATATCCTGTTTGGCAGCACCGGACCACGCGGTGGCAAGCGCGATGGTGTGGTACAAAGCGTGGCGAAAAGCGCGGCGCGTCAGGTCACTAACCAGATAATCCGTGGCATGTTGGGAAGTTTAATGGGCGGCAGAAAACGCTAGCAGGAAGACGCCCCTCCCGAACAACGAGAGGGGCAGATGTTATGACTTACGCAGCATCAGCCAGAGGCTGATCAGGAAGAACGATGCGCTTGGCAGCAACGCGCCGATAATCGGTGGAATACCGTACACCAGCGTCAGTGGGCCAAAGATCTGGTCCAGCACGTAGAACACGAAACCAAAGCTAATCCCTGTCACCACGCGCACACCCATCGGCACGCTACGCAGCGGGCCAAAGATAAACGACAGCGCCATCAGCATCATTACCGCTACCGATAACGGCTGGAAGACTTTGCTCCACATATTGAGCTGGTAGCGTCCGGCATCCTGGCCGCTCGACTTCAGGTACTTCACGTAGTTATGCAGACCGCTGATGGAGAGCGCATCTGGATCCAATGCCACCACACCAAGTTTGTCTGGCGTAAGGTTGGTTTTCCAGGTTCCGCTCACAGTTTGCGAACCGGTGATTTGTTTCGGATCCTGCAGGTTAGATTCATCAACCTGCGACAGGCGCCAAACTTTATTATCGGCATCGAATTTTGCATTTGCGGCGTAACGCACAGACAACAGGCGACGCTGATCGTTAAAGGTGTAAATACTGATACCACCCAGCTCTTCGTCACCTTTCACCCGCTCAATGTAGACAAAGCTGTCACCATCTTTCGCCCACAGCCCCTGCTGGGTTGAAAGCAGCGAGCCGCCATACATCTGCTGCGCACGGTAGTTACGCGCCATCTGTTCGCCCTGAGGCGCAACCCATTCACCGATAGCCATCGTCAACAGCACCAGCGGAATAGCGGTTTTCATCACCGACAATGCGACCTGCATACGGGTAAAACCAGAAGCCTGCATCACTACCAGTTCACTGCGCTGGGCCAGCATGCCCAGCCCCAACAACGCGCCGAGCAGCGCGGCCATAGGGAAGAAGATCTGAATATCTTTCGGTGCGCTGAGCAGGGTATACAGCCCTGCGCCCATCGCATCGTAGCTCCCCTGCCCGGCTTTTTTGAGCTGGTCTACAAACTTGATGATGCCGGAGAGCGACACCAGCATGAACAACGTCATCATGATGGTGGTGAAAATCGTTTTACCGATATAGCGGTCAAGTACACCAAAGGGCTGCATTATACCGCTCCTTTACGCAGAAAACGGGCACGCAAGCGGCGCACTGGCAACGTATCCCACAGGTTAAGCGCAATCGCCAGTGCCAGATAAAGCAGGTTAACCGTCCACATCCAGAGCGCTGGATCAAGCTTACCTTTGCCACCGTTCGACTTCAGGGAAGTCTGGATCAGGAAGAACATCAGATACAATAGCATTGCTGGCAGCATGGAAAGCACACGCCCCTGACGCGGGTTAACCACGCTCAGCGGCACAACCATCAGCGCCATCATAAATACGGTGAATACCAATGTGATACGCCAGTGCAGTTCCGCACGGGCACGATCGGTATCGGTCGTCCACAATGTGCGCATATCCATCTGGTCGGTATCGTTGGGATCCAGCGCCACAGCCTGATGACCGATAATTCCCTGATAATCCTGGAAGTCGGTAATACGGAAATCGCGTAACAGTGCAGTACCTTCAAAGCGCGTACCTTTGTTCAGCACCACCACCTGAGAGCCATCGCGCAACTGGGTCAAATGTCCTGAATCAGCCACCACCACCGAAGGACGGGCGTTACCTTTCGGGCGGATTTGCGCGAGGAAGACATCTTTGAAGTTGTTACCATCGACGCTTTCGATAAACAGTACCGAACTGCCGTTGGTGGCCTGCTGGAATTGCCCCTGCGCGAGTGCAGCCATGCCTGGATTCGCTTTCGCTTCCGCCAGCACTTCATCCTGATGTTTTGAGGACCAGGGTCCAGCCCACATGACGTTCACCGCCGCAATAATACTGGTAAATAACGCCAGCACCATCGCCGCTTTCACCAGCACCGCTTTGCTCAGACCGCAGGCGTGCATGACCGTAATTTCACTTTCGGTATACAGTTTACCCAGCGTCATTAGCAGCCCGAGGAACAGGCTTAATGGCAAGATAAGTTGCGCCATTTCTGGCACGCCCAGCCCCAGAAGCGAGAGCACCAGATTTGCCGGGATATCACCGTCAACCGCCGCACCGAGGATCCTGACTAGCTTTTGACAAAAGAAGATCAAAAGTAGAATGAAAAGGATCGCAAGTTGGCTTTTGAGCGTTTCCCGTACCAGATATCTTATGATTATCACTTTAAATACGCCCGTAAAAACTCGTCTTTTGCCGGAATTTAGCTTGTTTCATGGCTTATACGTCATTTATTCTCTTGAGTCGTCGAAATCGTCGCTAAGACTATTATACTCAACGGATTCACCTCTCAGAAATTGTTCTGACGTGCCAATGCCGTAATAACGTTAAGATTAACACGAAGTCACCGCAACAGCGGGTATGAGTTACGAAAGCTTGCAATTCTATCCGTAGCCACCGCCGTTGTCTTTAAGATTCAGGAGCGTAGTGCATGGAGTTCAGTGTAAAAAGCGGTAGCCCGGAGAAACAGCGGAGTGCCTGCATCGTCGTGGGCGTCTTTGAACCACGCCGCCTCTCTCCGATTGCAGAGCAGCTCGACAAGATCAGCGACGGGTACATCAGCGCACTGCTGCGTCGTGGTGAACTGGAAGGCAAACCGGGTCAAACCCTGTTGCTGCACCATGTTCCTAACGTTCTGTCTGAGCGAATTCTCCTCATTGGTTGTGGCAAAGAGCGTGAGCTTGATGAACGCCAGTACAAGCAAGTTATTCAGAAAACCATCAACACCCTGAATGACACTGGCTCGATGGAAGCAGTCTGCTTTCTGACTGAGCTACATGTGAAAGGCCGTAACAACTACTGGAAAGTGCGTCAGGCTGTAGAGACCGCGCAGGAAACGCTGTACAGCTTTGATCAGCTAAAGACCAACAAAAGCGAGCCGCGTCGCCCGCTGCGTAAAATGGTCTTCAACGTACCTACCCGCCGTGAGCTGACCAGCGGTGAACGTGCTATTCAGCACGGTCTGGCTATTGCCGCCGGTATTAAAGCCGCGAAAGATCTCGGCAACATGCCGCCGAACATCTGTAATGCGGCGTACCTGGCGTCTCAGGCACGTCAGTTGGCTGACAGCTACAGCAAAAATGTGGTGACGCGCGTGATTGGCGAGCAACAGATGAAAGAGCTGGGCATGCACTCTTACCTCGCCGTTGGCCACGGGTCGCAGAACGAGTCGCTGATGTCCGTTATCGAGTACAAAGGCAATCCGTCAGAAGATGTCCGTCCGATTGTTCTGGTCGGCAAAGGACTAACCTTTGACTCCGGTGGTATTTCCATCAAGCCTGCCGAAGGCATGGACGAGATGAAATACGACATGTGCGGCGCAGCGGCAGTGTATGGCGTGATGCGTATGGTGGCGGAGCTGCAATTGCCGATTAACGTCGTCGGTGTGCTGGCTGGTTGTGAAAACATGCCAGGTGGTCGCGCGTATCGTCCGGGTGATGTGCTGACTACCATGTCCGGCCAGACTGTTGAAGTGCTCAATACTGATGCCGAAGGCCGCCTGGTGCTGTGTGACGTGTTAACCTACGTTGAGCGTTTTGAACCAGAAGCAGTCATTGATGTGGCGACGTTAACCGGTGCGTGCGTCATTGCGCTGGGCCATCACATCACCGGCCTGATGTCGAACCATAACCCGCTGGCGCACGAGCTGATTGGTGCTTCTGAACAAGCAGGCGATCGCGCGTGGCGTTTACCGCTGGGCGATGAATTCCAGGAACAACTGGAATCCAACTTTGCGGATATGGCCAATATTGGCGGACGTCCTGGCGGGGCAATTACTGCGGGCTGCTTCCTGTCACGCTTTACCCGTAAGTACAACTGGGCGCATCTGGACATCGCCGGTACCGCATGGCGTTCAGGAAAAGCCAAAGGAGCAACCGGTCGTCCGGTCGCGCTGCTGTCGCAGTTCCTGCTCAATCGTGCTGGTTTTAACGGCGAAGAGTAAGTTTGAGATTGTCCCGTAGGCCAGATAGCGCCATCCGGCCTACGGTGTGCATCATGGCAACGCATTTAAATCCACCACAAGAAGCCCCATATATGAAGAATGCAACGTTCTACCTTCTGGACAATGACACCGTCATTGATGGCTTAAGCGCCGTCGAGCAACTGGTGTGTGAAATTGCCGCAGAACGTTGGCGCGCGGGCAAGCGTGTACTGATTGCCTGTGAAGATGAAAGACAAGCTATTCGGCTGGATGAAGCGCTGTGGGCGAGACCGGCAGAAAGCTTTGTGCCGCATAATCTGGCGGGTGAAGGCCCGCGCGGCGGTGCACCAGTTGAAATTGCCTGGCCGGAAAAGCGCAATAGTAGCCCACGCGATCTGCTGATCAGTTTGCGCGTTGGCTTTGTAGATTTTGCCACCGCTTTCACAGAAGTGATAGACTTTGTCCCTTACGAAGATTCTTTGAAACAATCGGCACGCGAGCGCTACAAAGCATATCGCGTGGCTGGTTTTAACCTGAATACGGCAACCTGGAAATAATGGAAAAGACATACAACCCACAAGATATCGAACAGCCGCTTTACGAGCACTGGGAAAAGCAGGGCTATTTCAAACCTAACGGCGATGAAAGCAAAGAGTCCTTCTGCATCATGATCCCGCCGCCGAACGTTACCGGCAGTTTGCATATGGGTCATGCTTTCCAGCAGACCATCATGGACACCATGATCCGTTACCAGCGCATGCAGGGTAAAAACACCCTGTGGCAGGCAGGTACTGACCATGCGGGTATCGCAACCCAGATGGTGGTTGAACGTAAGATTGCTGCCGAAGAAGGTAAAACCCGTCACGACTATGGTCGCGATGCTTTTATCGATAAAATCTGGCAGTGGAAAGCGGAGTCCGGCGGTACGATTACCCGTCAGATGCGCCGTCTGGGCAACTCTGTGGACTGGGAGCGCGAGCGCTTTACCATGGATGAAGGCCTTTCCAATGCCGTGAAAGAAGTCTTTGTTCGCTTGTACAAAGAAGACCTGATTTACCGTGGCAAACGCCTGGTAAACTGGGATCCAAAACTGCGTACTGCTATTTCTGATCTGGAAGTGGAAAACCGCGAGTCCAAAGGCTCGATGTGGCACATCCGCTATCCGCTCGCCGATGGTGCAAAAACCGCCGACGGTAAAGATTACCTGGTCGTTGCGACAACCCGTCCGGAAACCGTACTAGGTGATACCGGCGTGGCCGTTAACCCGGAAGATCCGCGCTATAAAGACCTGATCGGCAAATTCGTGATCCTGCCGCTGGTTAACCGCCGCATTCCAATTGTTGGCGATGAACACGCCGATATGGAAAAAGGCACCGGTTGCGTGAAAATCACCCCGGCCCACGACTTCAATGACTATGAAGTGGGTAAACGTCACGGCCTGCCGATGATCAACATTCTGACCTTTGACGGCGATATCCGTGAAAGTGCAGAAGTGTACGACACCAAAGGTGAAGAGTCCGACGTTTACTCCAATGAGATCCCGGCTGAATTCCAGAAGCTGGAGCGTTTTGCCGCACGTAAAGCCGTGGTTGCCGCTGTCGACGCACTGGGCCTGCTGGAAGAGATTAAACCGCACGATCTGACTGTTCCTTACGGCGACCGTGGCGGCGTGGTTATTGAACCGATGCTGACCGACCAGTGGTACGTTCGTGCCGATGTGCTGGCAAAACCGGCCGTTGAAGCGGTTGAGAATGGCGACATTCAGTTTGTACCGAAACAATACGAAAACATGTACTTCTCCTGGATGCGCGATATTCAGGACTGGTGTATCTCCCGTCAACTGTGGTGGGGTCACCGTATTCCGGCATGGTACGACAATGACGGTAACGTCTACGTTGGCCGTAACGAAGACGAAGTACGTCAGGAAAACAACCTGGGCGCCGACGTTGCCCTGCGTCAGGACGAAGACGTTCTCGATACCTGGTTCTCCTCCGCACTGTGGACCTTCTCCACCCTCGGCTGGCCGGAAAACACCGACGCTCTGCGTCAGTTCCACCCGACCAGCGTGATGGTTTCCGGCTTCGACATCATCTTCTTCTGGATTGCCCGCATGATCATGATGACCATGCATTTCATCAAAGATGAAAACGGCAAGCCGCAGGTTCCGTTCAAGACCGTCTACATGACCGGCCTGATCCGTGACGACGAAGGCCAGAAGATGTCCAAATCCAAGGGGAACGTTATCGACCCGCTGGATATGGTTGACGGAATCTCCCTGCCTGAGTTGCTGGAAAAACGTACCGGCAATATGATGCAGCCGCAGCTGGCAGAGAAAATCGCCAAACGCACCGAGAAGCAGTTCCCGAACGGCATCGAGCCGCACGGTACCGACGCTCTGCGCTTCACCCTGGCCGCGCTCGCGTCTACCGGTCGCGATATCAACTGGGATATGAAGCGTCTGGAAGGTTACCGTAACTTCTGTAACAAGCTGTGGAACGCCAGCCGCTTTGTGCTGATGAATACCGAAGACCAGGATTGCGGCTTTAACGGCGGCGAAATGACGCTGTCGCTGGCGGACCGCTGGATCCTCGCAGAATTCAACCAGACCGTGAAAGCGTACCGCGAAGCACTGGATAACTTCCGCTTCGATATCGCCGCAGGCATCCTGTACGAATTCACCTGGAACCAGTTCTGCGATTGGTATCTGGAGCTGACCAAGCCGGTAATGAACGGTGGTTCAGAGTCTGAACTGCGCGGTACCCGCCACACGCTGGTGACGGTTCTGGAAGGTCTGCTGCGCCTGGCGCACCCGATTATTCCATTCATCACCGAAACCATCTGGCAGCGTGTGAAAGTGATTTGCGGTATCACCGCAGACACCATCATGCTGCAACCGTTCCCGGAATACGATGCGGCTCAGGTTGATGAAGCGGCACTGTCTGATACCGAATGGCTGAAGCAGGCGATCGTTGCCGTGCGTAACATCCGTGCGGAAATGAACATTGCCCCAGGCAAACCACTGGAATTGCTGCTGCGTGGTTGCAGTGAAGCCGCGATTCGTCGCGTCAACAACAACCGTAGCTTCCTGCTGAATCTGGCGCGTCTGGAAAGCATCACCGTGCTGCCTGCCGACGATAAAGGTCCGGTATCCGTGACCAAAATCATCGACGGTGCTGAGCTGCTGATCCCGATGGCTGGCCTCATCAATAAAGAAGATGAACTGACACGTCTGGCGAAAGAAGTGGCGAAAATCGAAGGTGAAATCAGCCGCATCGAAAATAAACTGTCTAACGAAGGCTTTGTGGCGCGTGCACCAGAAGCGGTGATCGCCAAAGAGCGCGAGAAGCTGGACGGTTATGCAGAAGCGAAAGCTAAACTGATTGAGCAGCAGGCGGTTATTAGCGCGCTGTAATCTGAAAGCCGGGAGGCATATCGCTTACCCGGCCTGTTATATCTTTAATATCAATGTATTGCGCGCTTCCTGAGGCGCGCAATACATCTGTTCCTGAATTTTCCTCTCTTGCACATCCCCGTCCCACAGTGTTATTAACTGCGTATATCCGCCACTACATGTCACGAGTTTTGCTATGAATGTTATTTCACCGGTCGCGGCCACCCTGCGCCTTATCACCGCTGACGATAATTCAGCCGTTGCCAGCGTGATCCGTCAGGTTTCCGCTGAATACGGCCTGACCGCCGATAAAGGCTATACCGTCGCCGACCCTAATCTCGATGAGCTATATCAGCTCTACAATCAGCCAGGATATGCATATTGGGTTGTCGAGCAGAACGGAAAGGTTGTGGGCGGTGGCGGCATCGCACCACTTTCCTGTAGCGAACCTGATATTTGTGAACTGCAAAAAATGTATTTTTTACCCACGATACGTGGACAGGGAATGGCAAAGAAACTGGCGTTGATGGCGCTGGACCATGCCCGTGAACAGGGCTTTAAGCGCTGTTATCTGGAAACCACTGCCTTTTTGCGTGAGGCGATTGGCCTGTATGAACATTTAGGGTTTGAGCACATCAGCGAACCATTGGGCTGTACCGGGCACGTTGATTGTGAAGTGCGGATGCTCAAACCCCTTTGAGTTTTACTGCATGTCAGGTGCGACCGACAGGCGAATAACGCCGGCCGCATTTGCCGCAGGCAGTTTCAGTACCTGCGACCAGAAGTCCTGCACCAGATCGCAGGCAATCTTCTCTTTACCAACGCCTTTCTGCGGATCAGCCATGATTTCAATATCATGGCCATAACGCTGCACTAACGGTGGCACGACTGTCTGCACATCCTGTGTTGCCTGCTGACGTTCAGTTTCCGTAACCGTGTGTCGGTTTGGCCCATAGGCAGCACGCATCATTGCAGCATCGCTCTCCATCCGCCGCTGAATAATATCCTTCGCAATCAAATGGACCGGGTTAATTCCACCTTTCACCGCCGGAAACAGAAAACGGAAGCACTCGTCATCCCCTTTCTTTTGCACTGCCGCAATCTGTTCAAGGTTGATTTTCATATAGGCCGTGACGTTCTCGTCCGGTGCATTCTGTAAGCGTGCCATCTGAATCTGCAATATCTGCGGTTGTACCGCATCAATCATCTCCTGCTCGCTTTTACCCTCTTTTCGCATCTGCAGGGCCTGCATGCGAATACGCTGCCATAATGCGGGTTCCTGCTCTTTTAGCACGATCATCGTTGGCAGGGTTGCCATCGCGGCATCAAATTTTTGTTCTTCGGTCTGACCTGAGGCTGCATTTTCCCGGGGGATCAGGTAATGCACGTCAAAAACGTTCCACGCAATGATCGCTATCACCATGAAAACCGCGCCGGAGATTTTCCCCACCCAGCCTTTTTTGCGAAAGATGCCCACCACGATGGCGATAACCACGCCTACGTAAGCAGCGAGTAATACATGTGTCCAGTTCATTGGTAATCCTTGTCCCAAAAAGAGACATTCTTAACGTCTGCAGACATCCTGTCACTGGGCAACAGCAAAAACTACCGAATTTTAGAGATGACCGGTACGCCACTGTGAAAACGGAACTCATCGTCCGGGGATAAGATCAGCGAAGCTTCTACTTCACCAAAAAATCGTACTCTTTCACTGATATCGTGTGCAGAAACCTGCTGTGCCAGCGCCAGATAATCCTGATAATGGCGCGCCTCTGAACGGAGCAACGACAGATAAAATGCCTGTAACTCGTCATCCAGATACGGTGCCAGAGCAGCGAAACGTTCGCAGGAACGCGCCTCGATATACGCGCCGCAAATGAGCTTATCAATCAGCGTTAACGGCTCATGGGTTCGCACCTCTTTGAGCATGCCTTTGGCATAACGACTGGCAGTAATTTTGATATACGGAATATTGCGACTCATCATCGCCTCCCGCACCTGCCAGAAGTGGTGTAACTCTTCTTTGATCAACAAAACCATGCTGTCGATAAGCTGTCGTCCCCATGGGTCGTCAGTTTGCGGCATCACACTTTTGCCGATCTGCTTATTCAGCGAGATGAAATCAGGTTCTTCCCCTTCCCGGAAGGCAAAGGCCTCATAGGGTTTCAGCCACTCCAGCAGCGCCTGCGCTCCCTGCTTATCAGCGACATATTTACGCACCAGCAACATCGCGGTTTGCGCCGCTTTCAGTTCACAAATGAGGTGGTCGGTCAGTAACAGAGGTAGATGTTCCGGGTCTCGCGCTTTATCAAGCCATGCCTGGGGTGTTTTGCAGTGCAGGAAGTTCAGGATCGGGGAGAGTATTTGCGGGTAATCCATACGTTGTCCTTGCCCTACGACAGCAAACGCTGCCGTAGGTCAGCAGATGATTTAGTGACGCACGCCATCATCATCTTCGTCGACGAAATCTTCATCGTCGCCGTCTTCACCTTCTTCGCCGTTAGGGTCTTCAAAATAAGTACCCCACCCGTCGTACTCCACATCAAATTTTTCAGCCAGGTTCATCAGTTGCTCAACCTGGGAGTCAATCAGCTCGGCGTTCAGAGCACATTCGCTGAGGATGTCACAGCAAATTACCGTGTCGCCCTCTTCCACTTCCAGCTCTTCCGGCTCGGTCACTTCATAACCCAGTTTGAAGGCTTCTACTGCTGCTTTTTCCAGGGTTTCAAAATCATCTGCGGAAAGGTGATGCTCGATGGTATACAGCGCATCAGGATCGCTGCCATCTTCAAGTAATTCTTCAATAATCAAGCGTGTTTCTTCACGCTGTTCTTCCAGGTGTTCCGGGTTTGCCATGGCTCGTTCCTCATAATGTCCTGCCGATACTCTTATTGTCACATACCGCTGACATTGCCTCCACCTTTCCAGGAAAGATTTGTTAAACAAGGTTGCAAACGAATAAATATCCATATAAATTGAATTTTAATTCAATAAATGGCTTAAGCCATGTGAGGGAACCATGTCTGCACTTTATCAGAAGCATTTTTTGAAACTGCTTGATTTCACCTCTGCTGAACTCGCATCACTGCTACAACTCGCCGCACAACTAAAGGTGGATAAGAAAAACGGCACAGAGATCGCCAAACTGACCGGCAAAAACATCGCGCTCATCTTCGAAAAAGACTCGACCCGTACCCGTTGCTCTTTCGAAGTTGCCGCATACGATCAGGGCGCTCGCGTAACGTATCTCGGACCAAGCGGCAGTCAGATTGGTCATAAAGAGTCGATTAAAGATACCGCCCGAGTGCTCGGTCGCATGTACGACGGTATTCAGTACCGGGGCCACGGACAGGAGGTCGTTGAGACACTGGCGGAGTATGCCGGGGTTCCGGTATGGAATGGGTTAACTAACGAATTTCACCCCACTCAGTTACTGGCCGATCTGTTAACTATGCAAGAACATCTGCCGGGTAAAGCGTTTAATGAGATGACGCTGGTATATACCGGCGATGCCCGCAACAATATGGGGAACTCGATGCTGGAAGCAGCAGCGTTAACGGGGCTGGATTTGCGTCTGGTTGCGCCACAAGCCTGCTGGCCTGAAGAAAATCTGGTTGCGGAATGCAAAGCCCTGGCACAGAAAAACGGCGGTAATATAACGCTGACTGAAGATGTTGCCACAGGCGTTAAAGGTGCAGATTTCATCTATACCGACGTTTGGGTATCAATGGGTGAAGCGAAAGAGAAATGGGCCGAGCGTATTGCGTTACTGCGTAAATATCAGGTCAACAGCAGCATGATGGAGCTGACCGGCAACCCGCAGGTGAAATTCTTGCACTGCTTGCCTGCATTTCATGACGATCAGACCACGCTTGGCAAAAAAATGGCGGAAGAGTACGGTCTGCATGGCGGTATGGAAGTGACAGACGAGGTCTTCGAGTCACCCGCCAGTGTGGTATTCGATCAGGCAGAAAACCGCATGCACACAATCAAAGCGGTGATGGTCGCGACGTTAGCGAAGTGACTATATTACATGACGGAAGTGCCGGATGGCGTCTCATCCGGCATCACAATATATTCTACGCCACCAGCATTTTCACTACAGCTTTGCGTACCAGCGCAGGCTTACCCACCGCACACAGCGGCTTATGAACCTCTCCTGGATAGAACACCACAAAGTCACCTTCATTCAGTACAACCGTTTTCTCCTCAGCCCCTTCCGGTAAAAAGGCGATATCTTTATCCTCCAGCCAGTCGGTCTCCGGCGCACCCGCAGGCAATGTGCTGAAAGTCATCCCTTCCTGGCCTTTGAGCAGGATCTGAATATCAAGATAACGGGCATGGTACTCGGCACGGCGCTGCTCGAACGGCTCGGTCATATCTTCTGCAATCAGATAAAACAGGCGATTGCCATCGATGTCATGCTTACCTTTTTCAGTTTCATCCGTCACATGCGCTTTAATGTGCTCAATCGCCTGTCGCAACTCTTCTGGCAGCCATGCTTCCAGGTGGTGAATATTGCCAATAATCATTTCAAAACCCTCAACTAAAACAACGTTTCATTTTGGTTGTTATACGAAAAAACCGTCTGCCATACAACTCCTGGTTACTGATATTTTGCGTCAACGCATGTTTATCGCTGATGATGTTGGTCAGTTGTTAATATCCAGGATGAGTTATGCATAAACTATGCATAACTCATGATCCCCTCTTTCCCTGATGTTATGTAACCTGCTGTTTTACAAAATTTTATTAGAAAAACCCGCAACAGATCACATTTCACTCTCCCTTCATAATGCCTGTATATCCTCATATTTATTTGAAAATAAAAGTTAAACCACAAATAATAAAATTAAAAAATCGCATAACCATTCAAAGATGAAAAATAAACCATTAAAAATCAACAAACTATTAAATTCACTATATTTAAGAAAACACACAAACAATTAACACGAACAAATAACAAGACATATTCCTGCGTATTAATTCAATTCAACACACTATTATTTTTTAATTTCTCAGAACTCTGTCATATATTAAAAAAGAAAAATAAAACGTCCGCTCTACTGTGAAAGAAATCACATTTCTATGTCAGATAAGGTCTAAATATAGATCCCGCAATTAGCCATGACTGCAAAAATATTATTTGCAGGCACCTCCTCTTTATTTTTTACAATCACGTTAAAGGGATAATGATGGAAAAGCATTATGTCGGTTCCGAAATCGGTCAATTACGTAGCGTGATGCTACATCGTCCTAATCTCAGTTTAAAAAGGCTGACGCCATCGAACTGTCAGGAGCTGCTTTTTGATGATGTTCTTTCAGTAGAACGTGCGGGTGAAGAACATGACATTTTCGCCGACACACTGCGTCAGCAGGGAATTGAAGTTCTGTTACTCACTGATTTATTGACACAAACTCTTGATATCCCTGACGCAAAAAGCTGGTTACTGGATACGCAAATTTCTGATTACCGCCTTGGCCCCGCTTTCGCTACCGATATTCGCGCCTGGCTGGCAGATATGTCGCACCGGGAACTCGCCCGGCATTTAAGCGGCGGTCTGACCTACGGAGAAATCCCCGCTTCAATCAAAAATATGGTAGTCGACACTCATGATATTAATGATTTTATTATGAAGCCATTACCGAATCACTTATTTACTCGCGACACTTCATGCTGGATATATAACGGTGTGTCTATTAATCCGATGGCCAAAACAGCTCGTCAGCGGGAAACCAATAATCTCCGGGCAATTTATCGCTGGCATCCGCAATTTGCCGATGGTGATTTTATTAAATATTTCGGTGATGAAAATATTAATTATGACCATGCCACGTTAGAAGGTGGTGATGTGCTGGTCATTGGCCGTGGCGCAGTGCTGATCGGCATGTCTGAACGGACAACCCCACAGGGAATCGAGTTTCTTGCCCAGTCGCTATTCAGGCATCGCCAGGCTGAACGCGTGATCGCCGTAGAACTGCCAAAACATCGCTCCTGTATGCATCTCGATACCGTTATGACCCATATCGATATCGATACCTTCTCCGTCTACCCGGAAGTCGTTCGCCCTGACGTTCAGTGCTGGACCCTGACGCCAGATGGACGCGGCGGCCTGAAACGAACTCAGGAAAACACCCTGGTACATGCCCTCGAAAAAGCCCTGGGCCTTGATCAAATTCGCTTAATCACCACCGGTGGTGACGCTTTCGAAGCCGAACGTGAGCAGTGGAATGATGCGAACAACGTCCTCACTCTGCGCCCCGGCGTCGTAGTGGGTTATGAGCGCAACATCTGGACCAACGAAAAATACGATAAAGCCGGAATCACCGTTTTACCCATTCCAGGCGACGAACTTGGACGAGGTCGCGGCGGTGCGCGCTGCATGAGTTGCCCGCTGGAACGCGACGGTATTTAAGGGGACGTCATGGAAAACAAACCTACTCTGGTTGTCGCCCTCGGTGGCAACGCGCTGCTCAAACGTGGCGAGCCGCTGGAAGCAGATATTCAACGTAAAAATATTGAGCTGGCAGCAAAAACCATCGCCCAGCTCACGCAGCAGTGGCGGGTGATCCTGGTGCATGGCAACGGCCCGCAGGTCGGACTGCTGGCGTTACAAAACAGTGCCTACGCCAGCGTCACCCCCTATCCGCTCGACATTCTCGGCGCGGAGAGCCAGGGCATGATCGGCTACATGCTACAGCAGGCGCTGAAAAATCAGCTTCCGCAGCGTGAAATTAGCGTCCTGCTGACGCAGGTTGAAGTCGATGCCAGCGATCCGGCATTCAGCAACCCAACCAAATATATCGGACCGATTTACGACAACATCCAGGCCAGGACATTACAGGCGGAAAAGGGCTGGGTTTTCAAAGCCGACGGTAAAGCATTCCGCCGGGTGGTCCCCTCTCCACAACCCAAGCGCATTGTTGAAAGCGACGCGATTCGTACCCTGATCGCCCGCGATCATCTGGTTATTTGCAACGGTGGCGGTGGTGTGCCCGTGGTGGAGAAGGCCGATGGCTACCACGGTATTGAAGCGGTGATCGACAAAGATCTCTCCGCAGCCCTCCTCGCCAGCCAAATCCATGCCAATGCGCTGCTGATCCTGACAGATGCCGACGCCGTATACCTCGACTGGGGCAAACCCATTCAACGCCCGCTGGCTCAGGTCACTCCGGAGCTACTCAGCGAAATGCAATTCGACGCCGGTTCAATGGGGCCCAAAGTCACGGCCTGCGCCGAGTTTGTCAGCCGCTGCCACGGCATTGCGGGCATCGGTTCGCTGGCTGACGGCACGTCCATTCTCAGCGGAGACAAAGGCACGCTGATTCGCAGCGAAACCGTCGACGCATAAACCCCTTTTACCTGATGGCACGAACCCGCAGGCCGGATAAGGCGAAGTTGCCATCCTGCCTACTACGACTTAAGGACCTATTTATGGCTATTTCACTGAAAAATCGCAACTTTCTAAAACTTCTCGACTACACCCCCACCGAGATCCAGTACCTCATCGATCTGGCTATCGAGCTAAAAACCGCGAAAAAAGCCGGGCGTGAAAGACAAACACTAATCGGCAAGAACATCGCGCTGATCTTTGAAAAAACCTCTACTCGCACCCGTTGCGCCTTTGAAGTCGGCGCTTTCGACCAGGGTGCGCAAGTGACCTATCTCGGCCCAAGCGGCTCGCAGATTGGTCATAAAGAGTCGATGAAAGATACCGCCCGCGTTTTGGGTCGTATGTATGACGGCATCGAATACCGTGGCTATGGCCAGGACATCGTTGAGGAGCTGGGTGAGTACGCCGGTGTTCCGGTATGGAATGGGCTGACGAATGAATTTCACCCTACGCAGATCCTCGCCGATCTGATGACAATGCTGGAACACGCACCGGGTAGAACTCTACCTGAACTGAGTTTTGCTTACCTCGGGGATGCCCGTAACAACATGGGCAATTCGCTGATGGTCGGCGCGGCAAAAATGGGCATGGATATTCGCCTGGTCGCACCAAAATCCTTCTGGCCAAATGAAGCTCTGGTCGCCGAATGCCGTGAAATCGCCAGTGTTACTGGTGCGCGCATTACGCTCACCGACGATGTCGCTGAAGGCGTCTACGACGTGGATTTCCTCTACACCGATGTCTGGGTCTCAATGGGCGAGCCAAAAGAAGCATGGGCGGAACGCGTCAGCCTGATGACGCCCTACCAGGTTAACCAACAGGTCATCAAGGCCACCGGCAACCCTAATGTGAAATTTATGCACTGCCTGCCGGCCTTCCATAACGAGCACACCAAAGTAGGACGTGAAATCGAAGCGGCTTACGGCCTGAAAGGGCTGGAAGTCACAGAAGAAGTATTCGAGTCAGTTCACTCGATCGTCTTCGACGAAGCAGAGAACCGGATGCATACCATCAAAGCGGTCATGGTAGCGACACTCGGCGACTAATCCCTCAGGGCATATGTCGCCAGGCGACGTATGCCCGAGCTATCCGGAGAACATCATGGGCAAATTCAAATTTCCCAGCGCATATACCATTCTGTTTATTCTCATTGCACTTGTCGCCGTCATGACCTGGATAGTCCCGGCAGGGAAATACCAGATGGCGATGAATGACACACTGGGAAAAGAAGTACCGGTTGCTGGCACTTACGCCCCCACAGAGGCCCATCCACAAGGTTTTACCGCGGTATTACTGGCACCAATCGACGGTCTTTATAACCATGAAACCTACACCGCCGGTGCAATTGATGTGGCGTTGTTTGTCCTGATCATCGGCGGTTTTTTGGGGGTTGTGAATAAAACAGGTGCCATCGACGCCGGAATTGAACGCGTGACGGTGAGACTTAACGGTAAAGAGGAGTGGATGATCCCCATCCTGATGGGACTTTTTGCTGCCGGAGGAACGATTTACGGGATGGCAGAAGAGTCACTCCCTTTCTACACATTATTAGTTCCGGTAATGATGGCCGCCCGCTTCGATCCGTTAGTTGCCGCCGCTACCGTTCTGCTCGGCGCTGGTATTGGCACACTCGGTTCGACGATTAACCCCTTTGCGACAGTCATCGCTGCTAACGCAGCCGGGATCCCTTTTACCCAGGGGATGTTGATGCGCATTCTGCTACTGCTCGTCGGGTATGTTATCTGCGTCGTGTGGGTGATGCGCTATGCCCGAAAAGTTCGCAGTCATCCAGAGCTGTCTATCGTAGCGGACAAACTGGAGGAAAACCGCGCTCATTTTCTCGGTAATCGCGCCGATACCAACCTTGAGTTCACGGCTACGCGTAAAGCAATCCTGTTTATTTTCGCTGCCGCCTTTGCGGTGATGATTTATGGGGTCGCTGTACTCGGGTGGTGGATGGCGGAAATATCCGGCGTCTTTCTGGCTGCTGCAATTATCGTGGGCGTGATAGCCAGAATGAGCGAAGAAGCATTTACCAGCACGTTCATCGACGGCGCGCGGGATCTGCTTGGTGTCGCGCTAATTATCGGTATTGCCCGCGGCATCGTCGTGGTGATGGATAACGGCATGATTACCCACACGATTCTGCACAGCGCCGAGAATTTAGTCTCTGGCCTTTCTACCACCATTTTCATCAATGTTACCTACTGGCTGGAAGTTTTGCTGTCCTTCCTGGTGCCTTCCTCCTCCGGGCTTGCAGTACTTACCATGCCAATAATGGCTCCGCTGGCAGACTTCGCCCATGTGCAAAGAGATCTGGTTGTCACTGCGTACCAGTCCGCTTCCGGCATTGTGAATCTGGTTACCCCTACCTCTGCGGTGGTAATGGGGGGACTGGCCATTGCTCGCGTACCTTACGTGCGATACCTGAAATGGGTCGCCCCACTACTGCTCATTCTCACGCTGCTGAACATGGCGGTCTTAAGCATTGGCGCCATGCTGTAGCCCTTTTGCCGTCGGATATCGACGGCTTTTTTGAGCGCTCTCTCGTTTTTCTGCCCAACCGCCCGTTTGATCCGTTATCGATACGGAAAATATGGTGAATTTCGCCATCGCATTGATATAAATAATAAATATAAGGTGTCTTTATGAAGGAATACGATGATTACTCTGCCAAAGAGCAACTGCTGCTGGCGGTTTGTCAGCGCCTGATTACAGAAAAACGCTACCTGTCACAGGAAGCCATCCGCTGTGAACTACAAAACCAGGGGTTTGCCGGCATCAGCCAGTCTACTGTCTCACGCCTGCTGAAATTGCTCGGAGCTATAAAAATAAGAAATACAAAAGGGCAAAAAATTTATTCTACAAATCCCCAGTTGCGCCCTGCGCCGGATGCCGCCCGCTCTATTGCTGAAATGGTGGTCAGCATAGAGCACAATAGCGAATTTATCCTTATCCACACCGCAGCGGGATATGGCCGGGCCGTTGCCAGAATCCTCGATTATCACGCATTGCCGGAAGTTCTGGGGGTCGTTGCTGGCAGCAGTATTGTCTGGGTCGCACCTCGGGTAGTTCAGCGAACTGCGCTAGTCCACAAGCAAATTAATTATTTACTAAAGATGAATTAAAATTCATAAGAACCGTTTGCGATGAATAATTTGTGCATTATTTGCTTGATCCCATAACGTAGCTGAGTATAATCGCGGACAATTTGCCGGGAGGATGTATGGTTCAGTGTGTACGACATTTTGTCTTACCGCGTCTGAAAAAAGACGCTGGCCTGCCGTTTTTCTTCCCGTTGATCACCTATTCCAAGCCCCTCAATTGAGGGGCTTTTTTTTTGCCCAGGCGTCAGGAGATAAACATGGCTAACCCGCTCTATCAAAAACACATCATTTCCATAAACGACCTCAGCCGCGATGATCTGAATCTGGTCCTCGCGACGGCGGCGAAACTCAAAGCAAACCCGCAACCGGAACTGTTAAAACATAAAGTAATCGCCAGTTGCTTCTTCGAGGCGTCAACCCGTACCCGTTTATCATTTGAAACCTCGATGCACCGTCTGGGTGCCAGCGTGGTTGGGTTCTCCGACAGCAGCAACACATCCCTGGGCAAAAAAGGTGAAACGCTGGCCGACACCATTTCCGTCATCAGCACCTATGTTGATGCCATTGTGATGCGTCATCCGCAGGAAGGCGCCGCGCGTCTGGCAACTGAATTCTCCGGCAATGTGCCGGTACTGAATGCGGGTGACGGCTCCAACCAGCATCCGACGCAGACCCTGCTGGATCTGTTCACCATTCAGGAAACTCAGGGCCGCCTGGACAATCTGCAGATAGCGATGGTAGGCGACCTGAAATATGGTCGTACCGTCCACTCCCTGACCCAGGCACTGGCGAAATTTGACGGCAACCGCTTCTACTTTATCGCCCCGGATGCGCTGGCAATGCCGCAATACATTCTGGATATGCTGAATGAAAAAGGTATCGCCTGGAGCCTGCATGGCACTATCGAAGAGGTGATGGCGGAAGTGGACATTCTCTATATGACCCGCGTACAGAAAGAACGTCTGGACCCGTCTGAATACGCCAACGTGAAAGCACAGTTTGTTCTGCGCGCCAGCGATCTGAATGGTGCGAGAGAGAATATGAAAGTTCTGCATCCGCTGCCGCGTATCGATGAGATCACTACCGACGTTGATAAGACGCCACATGCCTGGTATTTCCAGCAGGCAGGCAACGGGATATTCGCTCGCCAGGCGTTACTGGCACTGGTTCTGAACCGCGATCTGGCACTGTAAGGGGAAATGACGATGACACACGATAACAAACTGCAAGTAGAAGCCATCAAACGTGGCACTGTGATTGACCATATTCCCGCACAGGTTGGTTTCAAGCTGCTGACGCTGTTCAAACTGACAGAGACCGACCAGCGCATCACTATCGGTCTGAACCTGCCGTCTGGCGAGATGGGCCGTAAGGACCTGATTAAAATTGAAAATACCTTCCTGACCGACGAGCAGGTTAACCAGTTGTCCCTGTACGCTCCACAAGCGACGGTAAATCGCATTGACGACTATGACGTCGTGGGTAAATCACGTCCCAGCCTGCCGGAGCGTATCGATAATGTGCTGGTATGCCCGAACAGCAACTGCATCAGCCATGCTGAGCCGGTTTCATCCAGTTTTGCAGTGAAAAAGCGCGCCGATGACATCGCACTCAAATGCAAATACTGTGAAAAAGAGTTTTCGCATTATGTGGTGCTGGCCAACTAATTGGGGTTGGTAATGAATTCCCGGCTCCCTATAATGACCGGGAACATTCTATTACCGCTGTAATTCAGGAGAAATCATGAGCAAGACTATCGCGACGGAAAATGCACCAGCAGCAATCGGCCCATACGTTCAGGGCGTAGACCTG
Source organism: Citrobacter sp. S-77 (assembly GCF_963864895.1). Taxonomy (NCBI): domain Bacteria; kingdom Pseudomonadati; phylum Pseudomonadota; class Gammaproteobacteria; order Enterobacterales; family Enterobacteriaceae; genus Citrobacter; species Citrobacter sp. S-77. The sequence continues at coordinate 319,585 of NZ_CAWLWU010000002.1, read as the reverse complement.
GGTAGCATGATCATCACTTCCGGTCAGATCCCGGTCGATCCAAAAACCGGTAGCGTATCGGAAGACGTGTCCGCTCAGGCGCGTCAGTCGCTGGAAAACGTGAAGGCTATCGTAGAAGCTGCAGGCCTGAAAGTCGGCGACATCGTAAAAACAACCGTGTTCGTTAAAGACTTGAACGATTTCGCCACCGTTAACGCCACCTACGAAGCGTTCTTCACCGAGCACAACGCCACCTTCCCTGCGCGCTCTTGCGTGGAAGTTGCCCGTCTGCCGAAAGACGTGAAAATCGAGATTGAAGCGATCGCCGTTCGTCGCTAAATAATGAAGAAATCCGGGCGCGAAAGCCCGGATTTTTGTCACTGCAGGGCAATCACAGCACGCCAAACAATTTCGGCAAGAACAACGAAATCGCCGGAATATACGTCACTAACATCAGTACCAGAAAAAGTACGGCGTAGAACGGTAGCATCGCCTTCACCACTTGTTCAATCTTCTGCTTACTCACCGCACTGGCAACAAACAACACCGACCCTACCGGCGGCGTAATTAGCCCAATCCCTAAGTTAACCAGCATGATCATACCAAAATGGACCGGATCAATACCGAGCGCGTTGGTTACAGGCAACAGGACCGGCGTCAGGATCAGGATCAGCGGTGCCATATCCATCAATGTACCGATCAGCAGCAGCATAATGTTAATACACATCAGGATGACGTATTTGTTATCCGAGATGCTGGTAAAGGCTTCGGTGATGCGCATCGGCAACTGCATATAGGTCATCACCGCGCCGAACGCGGCAGCAAAACCAATCAAAATCATGACGATAGTGACCGTTTTCACCGTGCGGAACATCAGTTTCGGTAGCTCAGACCACTTATAGTCGCGATAGATAAACATCGTGACAAAGAAGGCCCACAGGCAGGCAATCGCCGCTGACTCCGTCGCGGTAAAGATACCTGACAGGATGCCGCCCATGATGATAACCACCGTCATCAGGCCCCACAGCGTATCAACAAAAATCTTCAATGCCTGACGAAACGGTACGCGCTCGCCTTTCGGATAACCACGCTTGTGCGCAAACGCCACGCACATCACCATCAGGCTAAAGCTTAACAACAAACCAGGCAGGATCCCGGCGATGAACAGCGCAGCAATCGAAACCGTACCGCCGGTCGCCAGCGAGTAAATAACGGAGTTATGGCTGGGTGGCGTAAGGATCGCCTGTACCGATCCACTGGCGGTCACCGCCGCAGCAAAGTCACGTGGGTAACCTTTTTTGTCCATCTCCGGGATCATCACCGAACCGATGGAGGCGGTGTCTGCCACGGACGATCCGGAAATCGCGCCAAAAAAGGTGGAAGCCACAATGTTAACCAGCGACAGCCCACCGCGAATGAAGCCAACGAAAATATAGGCAAAATTCACCAGCCGACGAGCAATCCCGCCTTCGGCCATAATCGCTCCGGCCAGAATAAAGAACGGGATAGCCAGCAATGAAAACTTGTTCACGCCGCTGGTCAGTTGGATCATCACCGCTTCCAGCGGGATATCAATATACCAGGCCCCAATGATGGCGCTAATACCAACCGCGTACGCTACCGGTACCCCAATCGCCAGCATAATGCCGAGCGTAAAGACGAGAATAAATGCATCCATCTGCTTTCCTTTATGAAATGGGGGCGGTAACTAGCTGGTCGATCCCAGCATGACAACAGGACGCTGATACTGCGGACCACGACAAATCTTTTCAGCAATAAAAAGCAGCGTGATGGCAGAACCAATGGGCAGCGGGAGATAGTTTTGCCCGGCACTGAGAAGCGGGAATTCCGCGACGGCTTGATCCCACAATTCAAGACACAGCGTGGTTCCGTACCAGAGAATGAACAGGCTTATCGCAATCAGCATGAGATCGGCGACAATCGAGCAGTAGCGACGGGCGGAATCTCCCAGGCGATCAGTGACCATACTCACCGCGATATGGGAACCTGCGCGATAGCTTACCGCCGCGCCAATAAAGGTGAATGTCACCATACAGAGAATGGCGACTGGCTCAGGCCATGACAGTGCATTATTCAGAACATAACGTGCAAATATCCCGACAGGAATAATGGCGACCATAACCAATAATGCGACTCCGGCAATCCACATTGAGATCCGGTAAAGAAAATCCATTACTGATGAATAGCATTCACCCATCATCATCACCTCGAATTAATCAAAAGATTCAGACGGATGGTTAATCCCACCCGCCCAATAAATTACTTCACATCCTGAATACGTTTGATCAAATCCTGGTGTTCTTTACCGTAATTATCCCTTACCGATTGCGTGGCTTTAAAGAAATAATCGGTATCAATATCATGGAACTGAACGCCATTAGCTTTCATGGTTTCCAGAGACTTCTCATTATAGGCAGCCCAGAGCTTGCGCTGTTCTACTTGCGCTTCTTTAGCGAGTTTAATGATGAGATCCTGGTCCTCTTTTTTCAATTTATCCCATTTAGCCTTCGAGAAAAGAAATAGCTCCGGGATAATAAAATGTTTACTCCAGGTATAGTTTTTAACGACAGGCAAATAGTTGTGCGCAACAAACGTTGGCGGGTTATTTTCCGTTCCGTCAATGACGCCAGTCTGCATTCCGCTAAACACTTCGCTGACGCCCATTACAATGGAGTTAGCGCCCATTGCTTTTAAAGTATCCAGCGCGATCGGGCTCGCCTGAACGCGGATTTTCATACCGTGCAAATCTTCCGGTTTAACCACCGGGTTTTTGGTAATCAGGTTACGTGTTCCGGCATCCATCCAGCCGAGAAACACCAGACGTGATTTACTGTTTGCCGTCAGGCGATCGCCAATTTCCTGGCCAATCATACCGTCAAGCACCTGATGCATATGGTTTTCATCGCGAAAAATATACGGCAGTGTAAACACGTTAATCTCAGGGAGTATTGCTGCTACTGGCGTCATCGAGACACGAATAATATCGATAGCGCCTAATTGTGCCTGCTCAATCATCTGTTTTTCGTCGCCCAACACGCCACCCGGAAATGTTTTAATCTCCAGACGACCATCCGTTGCAGCACTCAGCTTCTCTCCCATGTGCTTCACTGCCACAACGTTCGGGTAATCAGCCGGGTGAACATCTGCGGCGCGAAAAGTTTGGGCCAACGTTGAATGACTGGTCAGTAATACTGATACACCAATGCACAGACTTAACAGGTTTTTTGTCAGTTTCATTTGTCCTTCTCCAGAAGTTCATAATATCCATTAACAGGAATAGCTTGCAGAGCAAATGACTGCCGGAATTAGAAATGGGCAGCGAGAAACTTTCTTTACGACGTTACCTGTGCAGACTAACTGGTGTAACAATTTATTTCACTGACTGCCTTCACAAAAAAACGTCAACGCTAATAATTTTTAGCACAGTGTTTCATTTTTGCAACGCAGATCGTTTTATTGATAAGAAAACAAAGAGAGAGGAAGGGATTGTTACCAATTTGCCCTGTTAGTATTTCAATAAAAATAAAACAGAAATATCGTCGAGTAATATCTTCGAATGAAATAAAAAAATGCCGGATAGTGACCCAAGCACTATCCGGCAGAGAACTAAAAGATTATTGCCAGCCGTAACGACGGCTATAAAAACCTTTCACTAATTGGGTCAATGTCATGTAACCAGCCAGAATCGCAATCAGCCACGGGAAGTAGCTCAGCGGCAGAGCCTGTAATTGTAAGTAGCTGGCCAACGGTGAGAATGGCAGCGCAATCCCCACCACCATGACCACCAGCGTCATCAGCATTAACGGCCATGCAGCACGGCTCTGGATAAACGGTACACGGCGGGTACGGATCATATGCACAATCAGCGTTTGCGACAGCAGACCCACCACAAACCAGCCAGACTGGAACAACGTCTGATGTTCTGGCGTATTGGCATGGAAGACGAACCACATCAGACAAAATGTCAGAATATCGAAGATGGAGCTGATTGGCCCAAAGAACAACATAAAGCGGCCCAGTTCGGCAGGATTCCAGCGCTGCGGTTTTTTGATCTGCTCTTCATCAACGTTATCAAAAGGAATAGCAACCTGGGATACATCATACAGCAGGTTCTGAATCAGTAAGTGCAGCGGCAACATTGGCAGGAAAGGCAGAAATGCGCTCGCCACCAGCACGCTAAAAACGTTACCAAAGTTAGAGCTGGCGGTCATTTTGATATACTTAAGCATATTCGAGAAGGTACGACGCCCCTCGATGACCCCTTCTTCCAGTACCATCAGGCTCTTTTCCAGCAGGATGATATCTGCCGCTTCACGGGCAATATCTACCGCACCATCAACGGAAATGCCAATATCCGCCGCACGCAGTGCCGGGGCATCGTTAATGCCATCGCCCATAAATCCAACCACATGACCTTCGCGTTTCAGCAACGTGACAATGCGCTCTTTGTGCATCGGCGTAAGACGGGCAAACAGCGTCGTGCTCTGGGCCAGTTGTGCCAGCTCGTCATCGCTTAGCCCTTCAATGCTGCTACCAATAACCACATCGCCCGCATCCAGACCTACTTCATGACAGACTTTTGCCGCCACCAGTTCGCTGTCTCCGGTGAGGATTTTCACCGTAATACCGCTGGCCTTCAGCGCCTTCAGAGCCGGAGCGGTGGTCTCTTTCGGCGGATCGAGGAACGCAATGTATCCTTCGAGGATCAGGTCGGACTCATCAATACGCTGATAATCTCCCTCACGTGCAGGCAGGTATTTGGTCGCCACAGCCACCACGCGCAATCCCTGGCGGTTAAGCGTATCGGTAACGCGTTTAACCCGACGCAGCATATTGTCATCCAGCGGAACAATCTCGCCATTGTGACGCACCTGGGTACAGACACTGAGGATCTCCTGTAGTGCCCCTTTACACACCAGCTGATGCACATCAGTTTCTTCCGCCACTACCACCGACATCCGGCGGCGCTCGAAATCAAACGGGATCTCATCGATTTTCTGCCAGCGGGTAGAGAGCAGGCGGGCCGATTCTTCATCGACACCTTCCAGCACCGCGGTATCCAGCAGGTTTTTCAGCCCGGTCTGGTAATGGCTGTTCAGCCACGCGGAATGCAGCACATGCTCACTGGGCTTACCGGAGATATCGGTATGATTCTCCAGCACGATTTTGTCCTGGGTTAGCGTACCGGTTTTATCGGTGCACAGAATATCCATCGCGCCAAAGTTCTGGATGGCATCAAGGTGCTTAACGATAACTTTTTGCTTCGACAGTTTCACCGCACCACGCGCCAGCGTGGAAGTGACGATCATGGGCAGCATTTCCGGCGTCAGTCCCACCGCCACAGAAAGAGCAAACAGCGCCGCTTCCCACCAGTCGCCTTTGGTATAACCGTTGATGATAAGCACAACAGGTGCCATCACCAGCATAAAACGGATCAACAGCATGCTGACGCGGCTGATCCCTTTCTGGAACGCATTCTGCTCGCTTTCCTGCTCAGTAACCCGACCCGCCAGTTGTCCAAACCAGGTATTCGCCCCGGTAGAAATGACGATAGCCTGCGCCGTACCGCTCACCACGTTGGTGCCCATAAAGCACAGGGTATCGCACTCCAGCGGGTTGCTTTGCTGCGGGTCTCGGCTGTTCGCCACTTTCTCAACCGGCAGTGATTCTCCGGTAAGCGAGGCTTGCGCCACAAACAGGTCACGCGCCTGAACGATGCGTAAGTCAGCCGGGATCATATCGCCTGCCGCCAGTTTGATGATGTCGCCAGGAACAAGCTGGTCGATCGGCAACTCTACCCAGCCGTTTTCTCCTTTCTCGTTGATCACCCGCAGTACCGTGGCGGTGTTGCTGACCATCGCTTTCAGCGCATCTGCCGCTTTGGTTGAACGCGCCTCCTGCACAAAATTCAGTAACGTAGAGATAGCAACCATCAGGGCAATTACGCCTGCAGCAAACAGATCCTCAGTGGCATAGGAAATGCCGCCCAGAATGGTGAGCAAAATATTAAATGGGTTACGGTAACAGACCCACAGATGCACCCACCACGGCAACGGTTTCTGTGCCGGCAACTGGTTTTCACCGTGTTTCTCACGGGCACTTTCCACTTCAGCGGCGTTCAAGCCTTCAGGGTGCGCATCAAACGTTTTCCACAGCGCTTCCTCTTCCATCAGCGCCATTTTCAGGCAATGTTCGCTCAGGGAAGGTGGGATCGGCGCGCTGGCAACGGCCTGGGCATTGGGCAATGGATCGCGATGCACCAGACGATGAGGCAAATGACGATTGAGCCGGGCAAACAGCTGGCGGGTAATATTTTTAAACATAGGCAGTCCCCCTGCGCCAGTAAACACAGGCGCAGTGAATACATCAGGCACAGCAAAGCCTTGCCTGATGGCAATCTAAAATCACAACAGGGACGTCAGAACGTCACTGTCTTACATATCCGGTAAGACAGTGAAAGCAGGCTTACCGGAAAGGTTTATTTCTCCGTTTCGGGAGAGGGGTGGGATCGGGATCCATACAGCCTCCGGTAAGTGAGTGAGTTGCGCGGCGCATTATACGCAGAAAACCATAAGGTTCGTGGCAATTATGGCGGTATGATAAACCACAGTAACTAAACCAAACGTATACACATTGCCTGAATAACAAAGTAAATAAAGCAGACTTTGCCCATTGCACTCCACTTGAGTAAAGTTACCCTCTTAATTAAAACTGAATGCGCTACGGGAAAACAGGATGCAGAATCGGCTGACTATTAAAGACATCGCCCGCTTAAGCGGCGTGGGAAAATCAACAGTTTCCCGCGTTCTCAACAATGAAAGCGGTGTCAGCGAACGCACCCGTGAACGTGTTGAAGCGGTAATGAATCAGCACGGTTTTTCCCCTTCCCGCTCCGCACGCGCCATGCGTGGGCAAAGTGACAAAGTGGTAGCAATTATCGTCACGCGCCTGGATTCACTTTCAGAAAATCTCGCCGTCCAGACCATGCTGCCCGCCTTCTATGAGCAGGGTTACGATCCTATTATGATGGAAAGCCAGTTTTCACCTGAACTGGTAGAAGAGCATTTGGGCATGCTCAGACGTCGCAATATTGACGGCGTGGTACTGTTTGGTTTTACCGGTATTACAGAAGTCATGATCGCTTCCTGGCAGGACTCTCTGGTGCTACTGGCAAGAGATGCCAAAGGTTTCGCCTCCGTCTGTTATGACGATGAGGGTGCAATCCATACTCTGATGCAACGTCTGTACGGCCGTGAACATCGCCAGATCAGTTTTCTTGGTGTTCCCCATAGCGATGTGACCACCGGTAAGCGCCGCCATGAGGCTTACCTTGCATTCTGCAAGAAACATAAACTGCATCCTGTTGCTGCTCTGCCAGGTCTCGCCATGAAGCAGGGTTATGAGCATGCCGCAGATGTCATTACTCCGGAAACCACGGCCCTGGTATGCGCGACGGATACCCTTGCCCTTGGGGTCAGCAAATATTTGCAGGAGCAGCGGATCGATAATCTGCAACTGGCGAGTGTGGGGAATACACCACTGATGAAATTCCTCCATCCGGAGATCATCACTGTCGATCCCGGTTACGCCGAAGCCGGACGACAGGCGGCTTTACAGCTGATCGAACAGATCAACGGCCGCAGCGAGCCGCGCCAAATCATCATCCCATCCACCCTTTCCTGATTGCTTTCTGAGCGTTAATTTGTGATCTTGGCTACGTTTCGGGAACGTTCCCATTTTTAAATATTCAACGAAGATATACTCTGACGCCAGGTCAACAACAGGGCTTAATAATGAGCAAAATAAAACAAGCAGACATCGATCGGCTGATTGAGCTGGTGGGCGGGCGCGACAATATCGCCACGGTGAGTCATTGCATCACGCGCCTGCGTTTTGTGCTGAATCAGCCTGCGAACGCCAGGCCGAAAGAGATCGAACAACTTCCGATGGTCAAAGGCTGTTTCACCAACGCCGGGCAGTTCCAGGTGGTGATTGGCACCGAGGTGGGCGATTACTACAAAGCGCTGCTGGCGACCACCGGACAGGCCAGTGCCGACAAAGAGCAGGCGAAAAAAGCCGCGCGGCAGAACATGAAATGGCACGAGCAGATGATTTCTCATTTCGCAGAGATCTTCTTCCCGCTGCTGCCAGCGTTGATTAGCGGAGGCTTGATCTTAGGGTTTCGTAACGTGATCGGCGATCTGCCGATGAGCAACGGCCAGACGCTGGCGCAGATGTATCCCTCACTGAAAACGCTTTATGACTTTCTGTGGCTGATTGGCGAGGCAATTTTCTTCTATCTGCCGGTCGGGATCTGCTGGTCTGCGGTGAAGAAAATGGGCGGTACGCCGATCCTTGGCATTGTGCTCGGCGTCACGCTGGTTTCACCGCAGTTGATGAACGCCTACCTGCTGGGTCAGCAAGTGCCGGAAGTATGGAATTTCGGCCTGTTTACTATCGAAAAAGTCGGTTATCAGGCACAGGTCATTCCAGCTCTGCTGGCAGGTCTGGCACTTGGATTGATTGAAACGCGCCTGAAACGCATCGTCCCGGACTACCTCTATCTGGTGGTGGTTCCGGTGTGCTCACTGATCCTCGCGGTGTTCCTTGCGCACGCCTTTATCGGTCCGTTTGGCCGCTGGATTGGCGATGGTGTCGCCTTTGCTGTGCGTCATCTGATGACCGGCAGTTTTGCTCCGATTGGCGCAGCGCTGTTCGGCTTCCTGTACGCCCCACTGGTGATCACCGGAGTGCATCAGACCACGCTCGCTATCGACATGCAGATGATTCAAAGCATGGGCGGAACGCCTGTGTGGCCGCTCATTGCACTGTCGAATATCGCTCAGGCCTCTGCAGTGGTCGGCATCATTATCTCCAGTCGTAAACATAACGAGCGGGAAATTTCCGTTCCTGCTGCGATCTCCGCTTATCTGGGAGTGACTGAACCGGCAATGTACGGCATCAACCTGAAATACCGTTTCCCGATGCTATGCGCGATGATCGGCTCCGGCCTTGCCGGACTGCTGTGCGGTCTGAACGGCGTGATGGCGAATGGTATTGGCGTCGGCGGCTTGCCGGGCATCCTTTCCATCCAGCCAACCTACTGGCAGGTATTTGGCCTGGCAATGGTTATCTCGATTGTTATCCCGATGGTACTGACCTCGTTCATCTACCAGCGTAAATACCGTCAGGGCACATTACAGATTGTCTGACTTTTTTTCGGGGCGCAGTTGCGCCCCATCGCATTTGCAGGAAATAACGATGAATATTCCCCACTGGTGGCAAAACGGCGTTATCTATCAGATTTACCCCAAGAGTTTTCAGGACACAACCGGTAGCGGCACTGGCGATTTACGCGGTGTGACACAACGTCTCGACTATCTGCAAAAACTGGGGATAGATGCCATCTGGCTGACGCCATTCTACATTTCGCCGCAGGTTGATAACGGCTACGATGTCGCTGATTACATTTCCGTCGACCCGGCCTACGGTACGCTGGATGATTTTGACGAACTGGTGGCGCAGGCGAAAACGCGCGGCATCCGTATTATTCTGGATATGGTGTTTAACCATACTTCGACGCAACACGCCTGGTTTCGCGAGTCGCTGGATAAAGACAGTCCGTATCGTCAGTTTTATATCTGGCGCGATGGTACACCGGACGCATGCCCGAATAACTGGCGTTCAAAATTCGGTGGCAGCGCCTGGGGCTGGCACGCTGAAAGCGAGCAGTATTATCTGCACCTCTTTGCCCCGGAGCAGGCTGACCTGAACTGGGAAAACCCGGCAGTGCGCGCGGAGCTGAAAAAAGTCTGTGAATTCTGGGCCGATCGCGGCGTAGATGGACTGCGCCTCGACGTCGTGAACCTTATCTCCAAAGAGCAGGACTTCCCGAGCGATCCTGACGGTGATGGACGCCGTTTTTATACCGATGGCCCACGCGTGCATGAATTTTTACGCGAAATGAACCGTGACGTCTTCACGCCACGTAATCTGATGACGGTGGGCGAGATGTCTTCTACTTCGCTTGCTCATTGTCAGCAATACGCCGCACAGGACGGCAGCGAATTGTCGATGACCTTCAACTTCCACCACCTGAAAGTAGACTACCCCAATGGTGAAAAGTGGACACTGGCAAAGCCAGATTATGTGGCGTTGAAAGCCCTGTTTCGCCACTGGCAGCAGGGTATGCACGACACCGCCTGGAACGCACTGTTCTGGTGTAACCACGATCAGCCGCGCATCGTTTCACGCTTTGGTGATGAAGGGAAATACCGCATACCTGCGGCCAAAATGCTGGCAATGGTGCTGCACGGTATGCAGGGCACACCCTATATCTACCAGGGCGAAGAGATTGGCATGACCAACCCGCATTTTCGACAGATTACCGATTATCGCGATGTGGAAAGCCACAATATGTTTGCCGAACTGAATGCCGCTGGGCGTGATGCCGATGAGCTGCTGGCGATCCTCGCCAGTAAATCCCGCGATAACAGCCGCACGCCGATGCAGTGGGATCGCAGCAAACATGCCGGTTTTACGCAGGGGGAGCCGTGGATCAATCTGTGCGACAACGCGGCTGATATCAATGTCTCAGCAGCGCTTGATGATGCCGATTCGGTATTTTACGCCTATCAGAAACTGATCGCCTTACGCAAAACTGAACCAGTTATCACCTGGGGCGACTACGAGGATCTGTTACCGGAAAGCCCGCATCTGTGGTGCTATCAGCGAGAATGGCAAGGACAGCGGCTGCTGGTCATTGCCAACCTGAGCGAGACCTTCCAACCCTGGCAACCGATCCATACCGGTGGAAACTGGCGGGTGCTGATGCACAACTATGCCGAGGTCGCCAGCCAGCCCGGAGGCATGACATTGCGTCCTTTTGAAGCTATCTGGTGGCTGCAAAAATAGCTTGCAATTGGTTTTAAGCCCGGTGCGTATAGCGCTGCCGGGCTTCTCTGCATGCATCCAGCCTACCCTTCTGTTTTTGTTGAATAATTAATCAGATTTTTCTCACCACAATTTACAATCGGCTGCAGTGCCCGTCATCTGTACGCTCCAGTTTTTACTTTGAGCTACGTCAATAAAAACGTAAACATCCTTGATGCAAATCACTACATATAGAACTTAAAATGCACTCCGACCCAATATGTTGTATTAATCGACTACAATTGCTACAACAACATTTCCCTTCATAGCAGTGGAAATGTGGATAAAAGAGGTCTGGATTGCGAGAAGTCATTGGATAGAAAGATGAATAAACCGATGAACGCTCCCTAACCTCTGTGGATAACCTGTTCTTATAAATATGGAGTGATCATGACACCGCATGTGATGAAACGAGATGGCTGTAAAGTGCCGTTTAAATCAGAGCGCATCAAAGAAGCCATTCTGCGTGCAGCTAAAGCAGCGGGAGTCGATGACGCAGATTACTGTGCCACCGTCGCAGAAGTCGTTAGCAGCCAGATGAATGAGCGCAGCCAGGTCGATATCAACGAGATCCAGACAGCGGTAGAAAACCAGCTGATGTCTGGTCCGTACAAACAACTCGCCCGTGCGTACATCGAATACCGCCACGATCGTGATATACAGCGTGAAAAACGTGGCCGTCTGAACCAGGAAATTCGTGGTCTGGTTGAACAAACCAACTCAGCTCTGCTGAACGAAAACGCCAATAAAGACAGTAAAGTGATCCCGACCCAGCGCGACCTGCTGGCCGGTATCGTCGCCAAACACTATGCACGTCAGCACCTGCTGCCGCGTGATGTCGTCCAGGCACACGAGCGTGGTGATATTCACTATCACGATCTCGACTACTCGCCATTCTTCCCGATGTTTAACTGCATGCTGATCGACCTGAAAGGCATGCTGACGCAGGGCTTTAAGATGGGTAACGCGGAGATTGAGCCGCCAAAATCTATCTCGACTGCAACCGCCGTTACGGCACAAATCATCGCGCAGGTTGCCAGCCATATTTACGGTGGCACCACCATTAACCGTATTGATGAAGTCCTGGCACCGTTCGTGACCGAGAGCTTTAACAAACACCGTAAAACTGCTGAAGAGTGGCAAATCCCGGATGCAGACGGTTATGCGCATTCCCGTACCGAGAAAGAGTGCTATGACGCATTCCAGTCACTCGAGTATGAAGTGAACACGCTGCATACCGCCAATGGTCAGACGCCGTTCGTCACCTTTGGTTTTGGCCTGGGTACCAGTTGGGAATCTCGTTTGATTCAGCAGTCCATCCTGCGTAACCGTATTGCCGGTCTGGGTAAAAATCGTAAAACTGCCGTCTTCCCGAAACTGGTGTTCGCTATCCGTGACGGTCTGAACCATAAGTTTGGCGATCCGAACTATGACATTAAACAGCTGGCGCTGGAGTGCGCGAGCAAGCGTATGTACCCGGACATCCTGAACTACGATCAGGTCGTAAAAGTCACCGGTTCGTTCAAAACCCCGATGGGCTGTCGTAGTTTCCTCGGTGTTTGGGAAAACGAGAACGGCGAACAGATCCATGACGGTCGTAACAACCTCGGCGTGATCAGCCTCAACCTGCCACGTATTGCGCTGGAAGCCCACGGCGACGAAGCCACTTTCTGGAAGTTGCTGGACGATCGTCTGGTGCTGGCGCGTAAAGCGCTGATGACCCGCATCGCTCGTCTGGAAGGCGTGAAAGCCCGCGTAGCGCCAATCCTGTATATGGAAGGTGCCTGCGGTGTGCGCCTGAAAGCGGATGATGACGTGTCTGAAATCTTCAAAAATGGCCGTGCATCAATCTCTCTGGGCTATATCGGTATTCACGAGACCATCAATGCGCTGTTTGGTGATACGCACTTGTACGACAGCGAAGCGCTTCGTGCCAAGGGCATTGCCATTGTCGAACGTCTGCGTAAGGCAGTCGATCAGTGGAAAGACGAGACCGGTTACGGCTTCAGCCTGTACAGCACACCGAGTGAAAACCTGTGCGATCGTTTCTGTCGTCTGGATACCGCCGAGTTTGGTGTCGTGCCGGGCGTGACCGACAAGGGTTACTACACCAACAGCTTCCACCTCGACGTGGAGAAAAAGGTTAATCCTTACGACAAGATCGATTTCGAAGCACCGTACCCGCCGCTGGCGAATGGCGGCTTCATTTGCTACGGCGAGTATCCGAACATTCAGCATAACCTGAAAGCGCTGGAAGACGTCTGGGATTACAGCTACCAGCATGTGCCGTATTACGGTACTAACACGCCTATCGATGAGTGCTATGAATGCGGCTTTACCGGTGAGTTTGAGTGCACCAGCAAAGGCTTCACCTGCCCGAAATGTGGTAATCATGATGCAGCCCGCGTGTCAGTGACCCGCCGTGTATGCGGTTATTTAGGCAGCCCGGACGCACGCCCGTTTAATGCCGGTAAGCAAGAAGAAGTGAAGCGCCGCGTTAAGCATTTAGGTAATGGGCAACTCGGTTAATCCCTCACGGTTTTATGCCCGGTGGCGCTACGCTTACCGGGCCTACAAACTGTGCATACATTGTAGGCCGGATAAGCAAAACGCCATCCGGCATGGTTAAGCGAAATGAATTATCACCAGTATTACCCTGTTGACATCGTCAACGGTCCCGGTACTCGCTGTACCCTGTTTGTTTCAGGGTGCGTGCACGAATGCCCTGGCTGCTATAACAAAAGCACCTGGCGGCTAAACTCCGGCCAGCCGTTTACCACAGAGATGGAAGACAAGATCATTGCCGATCTGAACGATACACGGATCCATCGTCAGGGGATCTCGCTGTCGGGCGGCGATCCACTTCATCCGCAAAACGTGCCGGATATTCTGAAACTGGTACAGCGCATTCACGCTGAGTGTCCGGGAAAAGATATCTGGGTGTGGACTGGTTACAAACTCGATGAGCTCAATGCCGAGCAAATGCGGGTGGTGGATCTCATCAACGTGCTGGTCGATGGTAAATTTGTTCAGGATCTCAAAGACCCGGCGCTTATCTGGCGCGGTAGCAGCAACCAGGTTGTGCATCATTTGCGCTAACACTTCAGGCGGATGATGTTCTGTTTTCCGCCTGTCAAAACCGGCTCACACACTCCATCGCGACTGCTTTGAATTCGTTAAAGTCACGGCAGGTACAGAGTCTTGCCATGGCGCGTTCGCGCAGAAAAGTAACGAAAATATCGTAGATTGCCATCGCCTCTTCGTACTCGCTTTTGCTGATGGCGAGTAAAAAGATCACGTGTGCGGTTTCATCTCCCCAGGCAATGCCCTGCGGAGCGAGGACCGTGTAGACCACCGTTTTCTTGGCCAGCAAACCGAGCGCGTGCGGTAGTGCAATGCCGTCACCCAGCATGGTGCTAACGATGGCCTCACGTTCCACCACCGAACTGACAAACTCCGCATCCACAAAACCTTCATCCTGCAACTGATGGCATAGTGTGTTGAACAGCGTCTGTTGATCCATTTGCCCGTCGACAATACGAAAATGCGTCGCATCGAAGTATTTGTCCAGCATCCATGGGCGGGTCCTGTCCACCAGCACCAGTTTACCAATTTGCTCCAGTTGATAATCTGTTGGAAACGGCGCAATCATCACTACGGGCTTATCTTTTTCGCTAATTCGCGCAGTAGAGATAACAAAGTCTTCGCTAATACTGTCCCGTTGTTCATAGTCTCGCAGCGTCACGGTACTTACAATTTCAATCTGTGAATACTTACGCGCCAGCACCGCTTCAATCATCCTTGCCATCGCATTTCCCGCATCACAGACCAGAAGTACACGGGGCTGTCGTTGGTAACCGATGTTGTAACTACGTTCCAGCCCAACACCAATATGCAGGACAAGGAAGCCAATCTCATTTTCACTGATCGTATACGGGGTGTATTTCCCCCATCCCGACACGGCAGCAAGTGTCATGTCCCATGCCATTGGATAGTGCTGTTTAATATTTTCCAGCAGCGGATTGGGGATCATGATCTGGTAGCGTACCCGGGTGATCATCGTCTTAATATGCGTTAGCAGGTCGGCATGCAGTTGCTGGTCATTCAGCAGGTTATAGTTGTACTGGGTGTTGATAAAACGCAGGATGTAATTAACCAGCGCCTCATCATCGTCAGCATTGATGGCACTGGGGGCGATCTCCTGAACCTGACGGGCAGCAATATGCACCTTCAGCCAGTTTTCTTCAAAAACGGAAAGCGGTTTATCTGCCAACTGGTGCAATACCGCCGCAATTTCCCGCGTAGCAAGGCACACCGCATGTTCGACTTCTTCTGCGGCGAACTCAGGAAGTGGATACCCCTCGCTAATCCTGCGTACCGCCACCGCACAATATAAGCGCAGAAAAAGCTCACCCTCATCGGTCAGGCTGATATGAAAACGGGAAAAAATATCCTGTAAAACAGGTTGCAACTGCTGCGGTACGCCAGCATTGAGCGCCTCTTCCATTACCAGCGGATGGGCAGGATCTTGCTGTGCCAGCGTCCACAGAAGATCGGTCAAACAGGCCCGAATCGCCATCTCGCTACCGAACAGCTTCATTCCATGCCGGGGGCGCGTTTCCAGCGTCAGATGATAACGTTGCAGGTGTTCACGCACCTCCGCCATGTCATTCTGCAGCGTCGCCCGACTGATGAACCATTCATCAGCTAAATCTTCCAACTTTAGCGAAAAAGCCGCTGTCAGAAAACGGACCACCAGCCAGTGAACCCGTTCCCGGCTGGTACGCGGTATACGCAACAGCTGCTCTGGTTGCTGCGTTTGCAACGCGTGATAACTTGCCGGATCGTCAATTTTAAGCTGGTAGCCGTTGCCCCGACTGAGAACAAACTGTGCGCCATACTGGGTGAGTAGCGTATTCAGCGCGGTGATATCCGCTCGTACAGTACGTGTGGAAACCGACAACCGCTGCGCCAGCTCATCCTGCGGCAGCGCCTCGTTTTGCAGCATGTCAAACAGCTGTGCTAAACGTTGGTTGGGGAATCGCACGTCTTTTTCCTCATCAGTCAGTTAACCTACACAGGCCCTGGTGATCGCCAGCAGCTGGCGTACATCATCCGGGCGAGTGTTTCCATTCACCTTATCAATAATAGAACTATAAATGTGAGGAATGATTTTGCTCACGCCTGCATCAAGCGCTATCTGCAGGATTTCCGCAAAGTTATCCAGGTCTATACCACCCGTTGGCTCCAGCCAGAAGTCATGCCGGGCGCAGGCTTCAGCCACAGCCTTGTACTCGTTACGGCACTTGAGACCGCCCATCGGGAAGTATTTAATCGAACTGCCGCCCATGTCTTTGAGCAGGGCGATAGCTGTTTCTAGTGGAACAATGCCATCCGGAGACTGGCTGCTCAGCGGCCCGGTGGAGATTTTGACCATACCAGGCGTTCCGGTAGGTGACACAAGACCATTGACCACCGTCTCATTCTGCCCCAGCAGCGCACGGCTGGTTGCCACGCCGGTAAAAACCTGGTTTACATGCTGTGGCTGTACCTGGCGGGAGATTTCACTGACCATCGCCGACTGGTTGGGATCACCGGCTCCCAGGCCCACGGAGAGCGCATTGTCAATAAGCGCCGCATATTCGCGCATATCCGCCACAGCGCTTTCAACATCCGGGTAATTTTTAGAGAGCACGCCGACCAGCACATGGCCTTCAGCCGCCGCATAAATATCCCGGGCATTCTCTTTGGAACCCGCCAGCACGTTCAGGCAAACGCGATCGCGATAAAAGTTAGGGGTCAGTTTCATGCTTTTTTCTCCTGCCGGGTCACGTCACCAATACGACGCGCCACAATCTCCAGTTGTGCGCGATCGACGCTGCGCACATCCGCTTCAATAATCCCTTCGTTGGCTTTATAGCCACGGAAATAAATCGCGTACTCACCCTGTTTAAGCGCATCAACCAGTTCACCCGTGGCGATACCGGTCACCGCTTCGTCAAACTTAATCTCTGCACGGGCGATGTCGCGTCCTGCGCTATCCCATACCACGCGGGCGCTAACGCCATTAAAGGTATTCAGCGTATTGATAAATGGTGTCATTTTTTCCACCATTTCCGCGCCGCTCTCTTTCTGCGCGTTCAGATAGAGTTCAATGGCACAGGTCAGACCGAGAATGCCTTCTTTGCCGACCTTCATTGCCCTCCCAATACCCGCTGTCTGGCGTTTTACCCACTCGACATACTGAGTTTTGCCGATCACCAGACCGCTGGTTGGCCCTTCAATGGCTTTCGCACCGCTATAAATCACCAGGTCCGCGCCAACACGGTAATAGCATTGCAAATCTTCTTCCGCCGCCGCATCGACAATCAGCGGCAAGTTATGCGTACGCGCTACCACTGCGGCCTGCTCCACACTGAGCATGCTTTTCTGCACACAGTGGTGGGATTTGATATACAGAATGGCCGCCGTGCGTGGTGTAATAGCGGCTGCCAGTTGTGCCGCAGAGCATTCGTTAGCGTAACCCGCCTCCACCAACTTACCGCCGCCAAGCGCCACCATGCTGCCAACCGGTGCGCCAAAGTTGACGTTGTGTCCTCTTGGCAGCACGATTTCATTGTTGTCAATTGGCGTAACGTGCAGATTTTCCAGCAGCCAGTCACTGTCCTTAACCAACACAGCGGCAACCGACAGGGCAATCCCTGCCGAAGCGCAGGAGACGACCGTAGCCCCCTCTACTTCCAGTAGCTTTGCGATGTAGTCTCCTGTTTTGTTGACCAGATCTTTCATCTCAAAGTACTGATTCATCCCTTCCATCGCGGCCTGTACTACCTCCGGGCGCGGCGTGGAAACACCGAGCGCCGTCATGCGACCTGAAGTGTTAATCACCTGTTTTAAATCGTATTTTTCAAAAATCGAAGACATGTTCTGCGCTCCCTTGTTCGGTCATATAACCCTTGCCCGCACGTATTGCGGCAAGCGGCACCAGCAGTTGATCTGCCTGTAAGCTGTCTTTTTCTGCATCGACCAGCACGGCTGGCTGGCGTTTAAGCATAAAGAGGGTGAGATCAGCATCCTGACCGACCTGAAGTCGGCCTTTGTTTTTCAAACGCAGACCGTCAGCAGCATTGGCGGTCACGCAGTCAATAACCTGCGGTAGCGACATGCCGATGGCGAGAAACTTGGACATCACATTGGCAAGCGAATACACCGGGCCGCTGATGCGATTACGGCAATAGATGTCTGAGCTGATGGTATGCGGCAGAATGCCTAAACTGATGGCGCGCTTCGCGACCGCAAAGCTCAAGCTGGCGGTGCCGTGCCCGACATCAAGGCGAACACCACGCGCGAGAGCCTGCGACACCGAGGCTCGCAGCTCGCCTTCTGGCGTCAGAATGCGGTTCGGTTTGCCGTTGTAACAGTGAGTAATGATATCGCCCGCCGCCAGGCGCTCGGCAATTTCATCCAGATCCGGCGGGTTATTACCAATATGTACCATCAACGGCAAGTCGCCGTTTTCGGCCTGCATCACTTTGGCATGCTCCAGCGGCGTAATGCCGTTTTCACCGACCACGCTGCTGCTCATCCGCGCCTTCAGGCCGACGATAAAATCAGGGTAGCGGTTGACCGCCTGTCGCACCGCATCGGCATCAATGTTGGTCATGTTCGCCAGTTCATTTTGGGCGATAAGTCCAACGCGAGAGATATTCAGTAGCGCATAAACATCAGTGATCGCTTCACGAGTCAGCGTGTAAAAATCGTCAATATCATCAGCCCCGGTACTACCCGCATCGACCACCGTGGTGACGCCGGTGGCAATACCGACGCTGTCTGGCTGGTCATGATAAATCGGGGATTTCGGGTAGCAGTGGACGTGAGAATCAATCCAGCCTGCGCTGACGTAGCACTCGCCGCGTAAGTCGATGGTTTTCGCCGCCGGGCTATCAACATCGCCCAGCGCCGCAATTTTGCCGTCTTTGAGAGCAATATCGCTCACCGTATCGTCAACCAGACGCGCATGGCGCAGGAGTAAATCAAACATCGTTCTCTCCTTTGCCGGACAGGGCTGAGTAATCGCTCTGTCCGGCCTACAAAACAGCAGTGTTAGCTAATCGCAATCGGGAAGATTGATCCCAAAATCATCGCACCGAGGATCGCCCCGCCAGTGATCGGTTTTTGCCACAGGTAAAACAGCAGCGCACCCGCCAGGGAGCCGATACCGATAGGGATGGAGGCAGTCATCGCACTGAGAATGATCAACGGCCCAAGGAAGCGACCAGAGGCGTTACCGGCCCCCATCATTACGTCAGCGCCATAGGTCGAGTCGCTCTGATTGATGGTGAACTTACGCGCCAGAATGATGATGTAGCCAATCGCCAGGCCAATCACCAGACCCGTGACCAACGAGGCGGCAAAGTTCGCTACCGGGAAAATAATGCCCGCGCCCAGCAACAATGCCGGGACGCCCAGGCCAACACCGGTCTGAATCGCCCCACCGATATCAAGGATCCCTACCAGCGAACCTTCAATGATTCGGGCAAACAGGAAACTTGCGCCAAACGCCGCAACCGCGCCGTAGGATCCGGTGTCCATTCCCGCTTTCAGCATCGCCACAAATGCCACTTCGTTAAATGCGCCGATGCCGTACAGGTAGTACATGTGCGTTCCGGCAAAGACACCGGAGGAGAGCAGGCCAACGAAGATCGGGAACGACCAGTCGGCAAACCAAAAACCTTTATTCTGTTCCATGATGACCTCCGTTATTTGCCGCTGAGCGAGTTGTGGATCAGTTCGAGCCAGTTCGGCACGGTCAGATGGAAGGATTCGATCATCTTCATATCGAAGCCGCGGAAGAAGCCGCTCAGGACGAACAACGCGACGATAGCGACCATCATCACTTTGGTGACGTGGTTCCAGCCGCTCTCTTCTACGCCTTTACCAATCAGAATACCGAGTACCAGACCCGGTACCGCATTACCCATAATGAGCTGTGCTGCACCACCAAAGACTGTCGCCCAGAAACCGGATTTCTTACCGGCATCAATAGCCGCCAGCCAGAAGATCACCGGCATCACGGTATTGACCAGCAGGTTTGCCGCAGGAACCAACACCTTAACAGCGGTAACCTGCAATGCTTCCGGTACGGATGAAGCGGTCAGGTTCAGAAAGGTCACGACGATCATGCCGATAACGCCACAGGCAATCGCCATGCGTTTAGGGTCATGCAGCGTTTCACCGACATTACGGTTTTTCAGCATCAACGCCGCCGCGCCCCAGTTAGGAATGATGCGGTGATCGACATCCTGAGTGAACGCGCCGGCCGCCACGGATGATGCCCAGGCGTTGAAGAAGAAACCCAGACCAAATGAGAAGTGAGAAGCCGGATCCCCTTCGCAGGAATTCAGTTCTCCCAGGGTACGAAATGCGCCCATCCCCTGAGTGGTAGGCGCATGAAACATGCGTGCAGCCCCAGCGCCGACACCCACGCCAACCAGCGCGCCGATGATGAGCGATTTTATTAATATTATCAGGAACATATTTATGCCTTTTAATAGTAAATCAGCGTTGCGTGACGAAATCCACCTTGTCGAGATTGATGGCAGTCACGTTGACGGTCACATCCAGCTCCACGCTGAAAGTGCGTCTTTCCCGGCGCATAAAGAAGAATAAAAATGCCTCTTTACGCACCGATTCACGCGCTTGAACAACCTGCACATCCTGTGGCTCAATACGCAGTAAGATATGCGGCGATGCCTTCATCACCGCAGCCTGAACATGATTCAGGGCATCAGCAAAGGCGCGTGCTTTCGTGTCGCCTTTGCCGGTAACTCTCACCGTCGTGGTGAATTGCTCTTTCATACTCAGGCGCCGTATTTCTTTTGCCACGCCTGTACCAGACGCTCGCCCAGTTCTTCCTTATCCATAAAGCCAAAGCCCAGCACGTTGCAGCCTTCGTTAATGGCGGTCACACCCTCATCCACTGAGCGCATGCCGTATTTTGCTTTGTAGCCATATTTGGTCTGCGCAGTGATGGCTCCCGCGCCGCCGCTGCCACAAAAAGAGATGCCAAAGGTGGCGTTTTCCGCTTTCATAACGTCGCCCAGTTTCATATCTGCCGCCACACCCGGCACCACGACCGCACGACCACCAGCTTTCTCAACGCCTGCCGCCACTTTCTGGCCCTTACCCAGACGATCGCCAATCACCACAGTAATCTGTTCCATCTTTTGCTCCTTAAAGGTTATCTTTCGCGACTTCGAAATGTACCGACAGCAGCCAGGCCTCTTCTTCTGGAAGATTGCCAAACTCAGCTACGACGTCGCGGGCAAGCGCCATTGATTCGGCAGAAATTTCATCAAATAGGCTGGCATCAACGTCTGGCAAGGGTTCCCCCGTCACCGAGCGGTGCGCCATGGCGCGAACATGCGACGTCAGCATTTGTTCCTGTACGGCGTTGGGGATGATGTGGCGTTCACGCAACAGGGCATATACCTGCGCCAGCATGCGATCGGCCAGTTCACCAGACGGTGTCACCGGTTCCCCCATGTCATTCATTGCAACTCCGTTATTCACTCGTTTCACCCCACTCATGGCTATGAGGGTAAACTAGCGTTGGAGGTTAAAAGTTTGTAGCGAGTTGTTTTCCACTTCGAAGTGGAAAGGCGAGCAGCGATAGTGATCTGTGCCACAGAAAAGACGGAATTGACGATTAATAACCAGCATAACGTGATGGGGATCGCAGGAGATTGCAGGTAAAGCACAAGCGGAAGGAATAACGGTCTGACGTTAAAAGTTAAAAAATGTGATGGGCATAACGTTTACTTATGGAGGGAATCTGATGGGTATGTCTTACCCGACCTACGTAGTCTGTAGGCCGGATAAATAAATCAACGGTACTTCTTATGGTAAGCATTGCGGGTGGATTTCAGCTCTTCCGCTACTGCCTTCGCCTCTTTGACTTTACCTTCGTTCGCCAGTTTTAACGCACCGTCAATCTGACCGATCAACGTGTCAAAACCGTGGCGGAAATCTTTCATCTCCGGGCTGTCCGGGGATTTGCTTTCCAGCTTCGGCGGCGTTCCTTTTTGTGCGTCCTGTGCGGCTGCACGCATTTTGGTTAACGCACCTTTGAGTTCAGTCGCATTATCCGTTTTTTCGACGATCTTCAGGTTATCGTTGAGGATCCCCATGTCGTCTTCGAGATCGGCAGCAAACGCAGAAGAGCCAAGAACCAGCGTTGAAGCCGCGATGATCGCTAACAGGTGTTTACGCATTGCTCACTTCCTTTTTATTATTAAAAAATAACGCCCGATACCCTAAATAATCCGAGTTGCAGGCAAGCGGCAAGCGTGTGAATCCCGGCCATTTACATAAGTAAGTGACTGGGATGAACGCGTAAAACCAACACACCTGTAGCTTGAAGTATGAAGGGTATTATTGACCGGCGATCTTCATCTCCGGCAACAGTACAGAACCACACTGTATATTACTGCGCGTTTCAATATCGTTCCCTACGGTCACAATATTGCGCCACATCTCTTTTAAGTTACCGGCAATGGTAATTTCACTTACCGGATACTGAATTTCACCGTTTTCGACCCAGAAGCCAGCCGCACCGCGAGAGTAATCGCCGGTAATACCACTTACGCCCTGCCCCATCAGTTCGGTAACAACCAGGCCAGTGCCCATCTCTTTGAGCAACTGCTCGAAGCTTAGCCCTTGTCCGGGAATACGCCAGTTGTGAATGCCGCCAGCATGACCGGTGCTTTTCAGCCCCAGTTTACGGGCAGAATAGTTGGTCAACAGCCACTGAGTCAGTACACCATCTTTGATAATGTCACGACGCTCGGTACGCACGCCTTCACTGTCGAACGGTGAGGATGCCAGCCCTTTCAACAGATGCGGGTGTTCTTCAATGGTCAGCCATTCCGGCAGGATCTGTTTGCCCAGTGAATCCAGCAGGAAGGTGGATTTGCGATACACCGAGCCGCCTGCAATAGCGCCGACCAGATGTCCAAACAGTCCGGTCGCTACTTCGTTCGCAAAAATAACCGGTGCTTTCATGGTGGACAGCTTACGCGGCGACAGGCGAGATAAGGTGCGACGGGCACAGTCTGCGCCGACCCACTCCGGCGTTTGCAGATCGCCAATTGCACGGCCAATGGTATAGGCATAATCGCGTTCCATATCGCCGTTCTCTTCAGCGATAACGCAGCTGGAAAGTGAATGACGCGTGGAGCAGTAACCCTGTAGCATGCCATGGCTGTTACCAAAAACTTTGATGCCATAGTGGCTATTAAAACTGCCGCCTTCGGTGTTAGTAATGCGCTTATCGGCCTGTAACGCAGCCTGTTCAGCACGCGCGGCCAATTCAATAGCTTCATCAGGCGACACTTCTGCCGGGTGGAACAGATCTAAATCTGGCGCATCAAATGCCAGCAGCTCTTTATCTGCCACGCCCGCGCACGGGTCCGGCGAGGTGTAACGGGCGATATCCAGCGCGGCCTGCACGGTACGTGCGATAGCCTGCGGGCTTAAATCAGTGGATGATGCGCTCCCTTTACGGTTCTGGTGATAAACCGTAATGCCAAGAGCACCATCACTATTGAATTCTACGTTCTCCACTTCACCATAACGGGTGCTGACGCTAATACCCGTGGTCTTGCTTACAGCGACTTCCGCGCCATCCGACTGACCTGACGCTAGCTCCAGTGCTGTCGAGACCGCTTCTTCCAGAATCTTACGCTGCGCTTCAACTTGTGAGATTACTTTCATCGCAAATGCCATAATGTAGAGAGTTTCTCTGAAGTCTAACAGAGAACCGTTTTTCAGTGCGCATCTTAACTGGTAACATTAGCCTCTTTTTTTAAGGAGCCTGACATGACTAAGCAGCCCGAAGACTGGCTCGACGACGTTCCCGGTGATGACATCGAAGACGAAGACGATGAAATTATCTGGGTCAGTAAAAGTGAAATTAAGCGTGACGCCGAGGAGTTAAAGCGCCTGGGCGTAGAACTGGTAGAACTGGGGAAAAACGCGCTGGATAAAATCCCGCTCGATGCGGATCTGCGTGCCGCCATTGAACTGGCGCAGCGTATCAAGATGGAAGGCCGTCGCCGCCAGTTGCAGCTGATTGGTAAAATGCTGCGCCAGCGGGATGTCGATCCTATTCGCCAGGCGCTGGATAAGCTGAAAAACCGTCATAACCAACAGGTTGTGCTGTTTCACAAACTTGAACAGTTGCGCGATCGTTTGATCGTTGAAGGTGATGACGCGGTAGCAGAAGTACTGAGCCTGTGGCCAAACGCCGACCGTCAGCAGCTTCGTTCTCTGGTTCGCAATGCGAAGAAAGAGAAAGAAGGCAATAAACCGCCGAAATCAGCGCGTCAGATCTTCCAGTATCTGCGTGAGCTGGCTGAAAACGAAGCATAATTTCATGCGTTGAAAGTGCCAGATAACTGCGTCAATGCCTTATCTGGCCTACAGTCAATTACATGCCCGGTAAGCGGCCACGCTACCGGGCATTCTCTTACTCTTCCGCTTCTGCTTCTGCTTGCGCTTTCTTCGCCAGACCATCCAACAGTTTTTGATGGATGCCGCCAAACCCGCCGTTGCTCATCACCAGAATGTGATCGCCAGGCTGCGCGGTTTTCACCACCATATCAGCCAGCGTATCAACATCTCCGCTCCAGTGAGCAGGCTGGACACAGGCTTCTGCTACTTCAGAGACCAACCACGGAATATGTGGTGGTTGCAGCAGGAATACTTCGTCCGCACGTCCTAACGAAGGTGCCAGATCGTCTTTGCACAACCCCATTTTCATGGTGTTAGACCGAGGTTCCAGCACAGCAATGATACGCGCCGTACCGCCGACTTTACCGCGCAGTGCCGCGAGGGTAGCCAGAATCGCCGTTGGGTGATGGGCGAAATCGTCATACACCGTCACGCCATTAGCTTCACCGCGTAGCTCAAGACGACGGCGGGCATTGATGAACGATCCCAGTGCGTTGGCCGCATCCGCTGGCGTCACACCAACGTGACGGGCCGCCGCAATCGCCATCAGGCCGTTGTGCATGTTGTGTTCACCCACCAGGCCCCATTTCACAACACCGGCTTTTTCACCGTCCAGCCACACTTCCCACTCGGAAGCATCAGTAGTCAGTTTTTTCGCCTGCCAGTGTCCCTGCTCGCCGACCAGTTCCTGTTCACTCCAGCATCCCATCGCCATCGTCTGTTTCAGATTGATGTCGTTTTCCGGGAAGATGATGCGACCCTGACCCGGCACAATACGCACCAGATGGTGGAACTGTTTCTGAATCGCTTTCAGATCGTCAAAGATGTCTGCGTGATCAAACTCAAGGTTGTTGAGGATCAGCGTTCGCGGGCAGTAATGCACAAACTTGGAACGCTTATCAAAGAACGCGCAGTCGTACTCATCCGCTTCAATGACAAAAAAGTCGCTTTCGCCCAGACGAGCAGAAACCTCAAAATTACCTGGTACGCCACCAATGACAAACCCCGGCTTATAACCGCAGGCTTCCAGAATCCAGGTCGCCATCCCTGCCGTGGTGGTTTTACCGTGTGTCCCCGCCACCGCCAGTACCCAGCGATCGCGCAGAACAAAGTCATGCAGCCACTGCGGACCGGACATGTACGGAATATTCTTCTCAAGCACCGCTTCCACGCACGGATTGCCACGAGTCATGGCGTTACCGATGATCACCAAATCCGGCTGTGGGTCGAGCTGGCTGGCATCGTAACCCTGAATCAGGTCAATGCCCTGCTTCTCAAGTAAAGTACTCATCGGCGGATACACATTGGCGTCCGAACCCGTTACTTCATGGCCGAGCGAACGCGCCAGCATCGCCAGACCGCCCATGAAGGTGCCACAAATTCCCAAAATATGAATGCGCATACGTCACTATCCTTTTTTAATCTGGGGGCCATTTTACGCACATGTCTGGCAAGTGAGAAACGCATTTCAGGATATTCCGTAGTTTGCTGGCGCGATTCACCTGAGCGCGATAGCTGAAATATTTGTTAATATTGTTGCGGTCGCTTTACTCCACATAAATTGCAGGGAAAGTGTTATGAAAACGTTAGGTGAATTTATTGTCGAAAAGCAGCACGAGTTTTCTCATGCTACCGGTGAACTCACTGCTTTGTTGTCGGCAATAAAGCTGGGCGCCAAGATCATCCACCGCGATATCAATAAGGCCGGTCTGGTCGATATCCTGGGTGCCAGCGGTGCAGAAAACGTGCAGGGAGAGGTACAGCAAAAACTCGATCTGTTTGCGAACGAAAAACTGAAAGCAGCACTGAAGGCTCGTGATATTGTCGCAGGCATCGCCTCCGAAGAAGAAGATGAAATCGTCGTCTTTGAAGGTTGTGAACACGCAAAATATGTCGTGCTAATGGATCCGCTGGATGGCTCATCCAACATCGATGTTAACGTCTCCGTCGGTACGATTTTCTCTATTTACCGCCGCGTAACTCCTGTCGGCACACCGGTCACGGAAGAGGATTTCCTGCAGCCGGGTAACAAGCAAGTTGCTGCGGGCTATGTTGTTTATGGTTCATCCACCATGCTGGTGTACACCACTGGTTGTGGCGTACACGCCTTCACCTACGATCCTTCTCTGGGCGTATTTTGCCTCAGCCAGGAACGTATGCGCTTCCCGGCAAAAGGAAGCACCTACTCCATTAACGAAGGCAACTACATCAAATTCCCGAATGGCGTGAAGAAGTATATTAAATTCTGCCAGGAAGAAGATAAGGCCACTCAGCGCCCGTACACCTCGCGCTATATTGGATCTCTGGTCGCAGATTTCCACCGCAACCTGCTGAAAGGCGGGATCTACCTGTATCCAAGCACCGCCAGCCACCCGCAAGGGAAACTGCGTCTGCTGTACGAATGCAACCCAATGGCCTTCCTGGCCGAGCAAGCGGGCGGCAAGGCGAGCGATGGCAAAGATCGTATTCTGGATATCACCCCAGAAAGCCTGCACCAGCGTCGCTCGTTCTTCGTAGGTAATGACCATATGGTTGAAGATGTAGAACGCTTTATCCGTGAGTTCCCGGACGCGTAAACGCAACATCCCGGTCTACACCACGTTGTAGGCCGGATAAGCGAAGCGCCATCCGCGCACGATACGGTAATATTGCCGGATGGCGGCGTAAACGCCTTTATCCGGCCTACAAAATCCATAGCCCGATTACGACACCTGCAACCGGAACGCCGCCATCGCCTCCAACAGTGCATGTGACTGCTCTTCCAGTGAGCGAGTAGCCGCCGAAGATTGCTGTACCAACGCCGCATTCTGCTGCGCCGTTTCATCCATCTGGCTCACGGCAATGTTCACCTGTTCAATCCCGCGGCTCTGTTCCTGGGAAGCGCTGGCAATTTCACGCATTAGTTTAGTCATACGCATAACTTCAGTCGCAATCTCATCCATGGTTTCGCCCGCTTGCTGCGCCAGCTCACTTCCTTCTCCCACATGCGTGTGCGAGTCGCTGATTAAGGTACGGATCTCTTTTGCCGCTTCGGCACTGCGGCTGGCAAGATTGCGCACTTCTCCTGCTACCACCGCGAAACCACGCCCTTGCTCGCCAGCACGCGCCGCTTCAACAGAAGCATTCAGCGCCAGGATATTGGTCTGAAAAGCAATGCCATCGATTACGCTGAGGATGTCGGCGATACGACTGGAACTCCTGGAAATATCACGCATTTTTTCAATAACGTAGCACACCATTTCACTGCCCCGATCAGCGGTATCCGATACCGATTTTGCCATCTGATGCGCCTGTTCCGCGTTTTCCGCATTCTGTTTCACGGTCGCCGTTAGCTCTTCCATACTGGCGGCGGTCTGTTCCAGCGAGGTTGCGGTGGATTCTGTACGTTGTGCCAGGTGTTGGTTACCTGCGGTCAGTTCGCGACTGCCGAGATCAATTTGCGAGCTGGCATCACGTACGCGTTGCACAGAATCACCCAATGCATGACGCATTTCATCCATTGCAGTATTAAGGCGGTTGAATTCGGCACTGGCTGACAAGGCAGTAACGGGTGACAAATCGCCCGTCGCCAGACGCTCAAGCTGTTCCACAATGTTATCCAGAGGCTGCAGAAACTTATTTCGCAGCATAAACCAAATAACCGCCAGCAAAGCGATGGCAGCCAACATGGATATTCCCATAATACCGTGATAAATCAATGAAGTAATTACACGGGTTGCGGCATAAAGCCCCATCCCTCCAGTCAGCAACAGAAGAAAAGTCAGCAGAGACAATAACACCAACAAACTTGATCGAATTGAAAGGGATTTTGGCATCGTTATATTTCCGGTTGTAGGGATAAAACAGACCTGTACAGAACCTATCGACTACAACCGGAAAAAGTTTAGGCATTTAAATGTTTTCTATAAAATCATGATGTTACTATGGTGCCGCAGACGTGGTAACTCTGGTTACCGGTGAACTCTGACGGTTCTCCCACAACACAGTAAGACCCCGTTGCAAGGCAATAAAAATAAACAATAAAATGCCAATGGCGATTTTTGTCCACCATGAACTTAATGTGCCATCAAAATTAATGTAGGTCTGAATCAGCCCCTGAATGGCTACGCCAAACAGGGTTCCTAAAACCGTTCCCACTCCGCCGCTCAGCAGCGTACCGCCAATCACCACCGAGGCAATAGCATCCAGTTCTACGCCGACACCTGCCAGTGCATAACCTGCCTGGGTATAAATTGAAAAAACAATTCCGGCCAGCGTCGCCAACCCGGTAGACAACATATAGATGCGGATTGTCGTACTGCGGGTTGAGATCCCCATCAGGTTGGCAGAGGTGGCATTACCGCCGATAGCGTAAACCTGATTGCCAAACCGCGTACGGTGCGCAAGGAATATGCCGATCACCACCACAGCCAGCATCAGCAATCCCATCGCGCTTAGGCGACCGCCGCCGGGGATCTTCCATGCCAGGCTGGAGAGCGTGTCATAAACAGGATGGTTAATCGGGATTGATTCTTCGGAGACCAGATAGCTGACGCCGCGAAGGAAGAACATCCCCGCCAGAGTAATGATGAATGCCGGGATCTTCAGCGCATCAATTAACAACCCCATAAACGCACCGAATGCGCAGCCCATCAAAAGAATCAGGGGGAACGCCAGCAGAGGAGAAATTCCCCAGTAGCCAATGGCCTTTGCCAGAAATACGCCAGTAAAAGCAATCACTGAGCCGACGGAAAGATCGATCCCGCCAGAGAGAATGACGAAGGTCATACCAACAGCAATGATCCCTAAAAAAGCGTTATCAGTCAGGATATTGCATATCACTCGGGTAGAGGCAAAAGCCGGGAATTGCGTCAGACAGTAGAGATAGCCCAGCACAAAAACACCGAGGGTGATCATCAACGGTAAATTACGTTTTATCATGACCGCGCACTCCTTTTATCAGGCTGATAAAGCGTTGTGACTGCACGACCAGCACACACAACACGACAATGGCTTTGACCACCTGGTTCAGCTCCGGCTGGAAGCCCGAGAGTAAAATCCCGGTGTTCATCCCCTGAATAATGAGGGCTCCGACTACCGACAACAGCAGGTTGAAACGCCCTCCCATCAACGAGCCGCCGCCAATGACCACCGCCAGAATGGCATCTAACTCCAGCCATAATCCGGCATTATTAGCATCTGCCCCACGAATATCCGCAGTGACGATAATTCCGGCAATCGCTGCGCACAGGCCGCTCAGTACATAGGTGAGCATTACAATGATGCGGGTGTTCACCCCGGCGTTTTTCGCCGCGCGAATATTGATACCTACCGCTTCAATAAACATGCCCAGCGCCGTTTTGCGGGTCAACAGCCAGAATGCAACCAACGTCAGCAGCGCGATGATCACCGGCGTAGGGAACAGTAACAACGAGCCGCTGCCGAACCACGACAGATCGGGGGAATTGAAGGTGACGATCTGCCCTGAGGTGATCAACTGTGCAACTCCACGCCCGGCCACCATCAGGATAAGCGTCGCGACAAACGGTTGGATCTTGAGGATCGCCACCAGAATACCGTTCCACAATCCTGCCAGAATACCGGAGCCTAACGCAGCGAGCAGGACAATAGGTAAACTGTGTCCTGCGACTGTCATCGCAGCGGTGGTGGCGCCTGCAATGGCCATCACCGCACCAACAGAAAGATCGATACCGCCGGTGGCAATCACCAGCGTCATGCCAATCGCCAGCAGCGCTACGGGCGCAGCGCGGTTGAGAATATCAATAGGGCTACCGAACAGGCGGCCGTCCTGCAAAATCACCTGATAGAAGTGCGGTGCTACCAGGCTATCCACCAGCAACACCAACAGCAGCGCTACCAGCTGTGGCATTCCTTTTGGCCAGCGAAACCGTCGTTTAGGCGGAGTAGATTGGGGGAGAGATTGAGGCATCACAATAATCTCCTTAGGCCGCAATGGCGTTCATAATTGCCGGTACGGACAGTTCAGCCAGTGGGATCTCTGCCACCTGTTTGCGATCGCGCATAATAATGACCCGATCGGCATAACCCACCAGCTCTTCCAGTTCGGACGAAATAACCAGCAGAGCGAGGCCATCAGCGCACAGCGTTTCGATCAAGCGAATGATCTCCGCATGCGCACCGACGTCGATCCCACGCGTCGGTTCATCAAGGATCAAGAACTGTGGTTTAGTCAGTAGCCAGCGTGACAACAATACTTTTTGCTGATTACCGCCGGAGAGAAATTCGATCGGCTGTTCGGCGTTCGGCGTACGAATGCCGAGCTGGCGGATAAAGCGCTCGGCGATCTCGTTTTGTTCTTTACGGGGAATGGGCCGCAACCAGCCTCGCTGCGCCTGCAGGGCCAGAATGATATTTTCCCGCACCGAAGCAGCGGCAATAATGCCATCCGTTTTCCTGTCTTCCGGGCAAAAGCCGATCCCCAGGCACGAGGCCTGATGCGGCGATCGCAGGGTCTGCGGTTTACCTTTGATCAGCGCACTGCCACTGTCGGCAGGTTTAATACCGAAGATCACTTCCGCCGTTTCCGTCCGCCCCGAACCCAGCAACCCCGCCAGGCCAACGATCTCGCCGGGCCGAACCTGCAAATCAAAAGGTGCGATCGTGCCTTTCTTGCCAAAATTACTGAATGCCGCCACCGGCTTATCACTCAACAGCGTGCGACCTGCGCGCTGTAACGCATGGGTATCCAGCTCACGACCCAGCATCATTTTCACCAGTTCGATCTGTGGTAGTTCTCGTGTTTCACGGCAACCAACGAAGCCGCCGTTACGCAGAACGGTGATCCGATCGCTGACCTGATAAACCTGATCGAGAAAATGGGTGACGAAAATCAGGCTGACGCCGCGATCGCGCAGATGACGCATTAGTCCAAACAGCATTTCAACTTCCTGGGTATCCAGGCTGGCGGTGGGCTCATCAAGGATCAACACTTTCGCGGAGAGATCGATTGCCCGGCAGATGGCGACTATCTGCTGCATCGCGACGGAAAAGCGGTTAAGCGGTTCGCGAACGTCGAGAGAAAAACCGTAAGAGGCCATCAGCTCTGTCGCACGCTTTTCCATCTGTTTACGTTGCAACAGGCCAAAGCGCCGCGGTTCACGGCCAATAAACAGATTATCCGCTACCGACATATTGGGCAGCAGGTTCACTTCCTGATAAACGGTGCCAATCCCCAGTTGCTGGGCGTGGGCGGTATTTTTGGGGGAAATCGTCTGGCCTTCGAGCCAGATAGTGCCACGATCGGCATGGTAAACGCCGGTCAGCGCTTTGATCAGCGTCGATTTTCCGGCTCCGTTTTCTCCCAACAGCGCCATAATCTCGCCACGACGCAAGCTGAAATCCACGTTATCCAGCGCTTTGACGCCGGGAAAGAATTTACTTAATCCTTCGGTTCGGAGGATTTCCTGGTGCTGTTCGGTGGTCATGGTTCCCCCTCTATCAACTGCCGGATGGCGACGCTCGCATCTTATCCGGCCTACAATACACTCGCCTGTAGGCCGGCCATCCTGCATTGTTCCTCACGCTAACGACTTAGTAGCCCATGTTTTTCTTCTTCTCTAACTCTTCTTTGGCGGTATCAGGCAGATAGAGGATTGATTTGGTAATGGTCAGCTTCTCGGGCATCGTGCCGTCTTTTTTGAATTTCTCCAGCGCGTCGAATGCCGGACCAGCCATATTTGGCGTCAGCTCGACGCTGGCGTTGGCTTCGCCGTCAATCATCGCTTTATAGATATCCGGTACGCCGTCAATTGAACCGGTGAGAATATCTTTGCCCGGCTTCAGGCCTGCTTCTTTAATCGCCTGAATAGCCCCGATCACCATGTCATCGTTATGGGCGTAAACCATGCAGATGTTCTTGCCGTTGTTTTCCGCTTTGATAAAACTTTCCATAACTTCTTTACCTTTACTGCGGGTAAAGTCTCCGGACTGGGAGCGAATAATTTTGATATTTGGCGCGTTGGCAATGGCTTCAGCAAAGCCTTTTTTACGGTCAATTGCCACGCTGGCACCGACGGTCCCTTGCAGCTCAACGACGTTACATGGCTTGCCGTTCACTTCTTTAATCAACCAGTCGCCGATTAATTTACCTTCCAGCACGTTATCGGCGGTGACAGTGGTCATATAGAGAGATTTGTCTTTTACATCGATGGAACGATCGAGCAAAAAGACCGGAATTTCGGCATCTTTAGCTTCTTTTAATACTGGCTCCCAACCCGTTGCCACGATCGGTGCAATGAAGATGGCATCCACGCCCTGGGCAACGAATGAACGTACTGCTTTAATCTGGTTTTCCTGCTTTTGCTGACCGTCGGCGATTTTCAGCGTAATACCGCGCTTCTCGGCCTCGCTTTTCGCCACGTTGGTTTCTGCGGCGCGCCAGCCGGACTCAGACCCGACCTGCGAAAATCCTACGGTTAAAGGGGCTGCCATTGCCATAGACGACATGGCTGCTGAAACTGCTGTGACTAAAAGTAAGCGCTTCCACATAAGTGCGTCCTCGTAGGGTGATTATTGTTGATTAATAAACAGTCGCGAAAAAACTATAGACAATCGAGCATGTAACGAATTGAGTTACATCACACTTCAAAAAAGTAAATAAAACGTTAATCACAAGTTTGTAATCGCTTTCATTACCCTATGAAAAATGCGACTGAACTTATGGATTTTTCTGTCATGCAAACAGTGTGAAAAAGAGAAATTCAGAGGAACTAAATCGAAAAACAAGCGGAGACATTCAGCGCGAGTTGGCTATAATACCCGCCACTTGTTTGCCATAGCATATTTAAAGGAAACAGACATGAGCTTACTCAACGTCCCTGCCGGTAAAGATCTGCCGGAAGATATCTACGTTGTTATCGAGATCCCTGCGAACGCAGATCCGATCAAATACGAAGTTGACAAAGAGAGCGGCGCCCTGTTCGTTGACCGCTTCATGTCCACTGCGATGTTCTACCCATGCAACTACGGTTACATCAACCACACCCTGTCTCTGGATGGTGATCCGGTAGACGTTCTGGTCCCGACCCCGTACCCGCTGGAGCCAGGTTCAGTCATCCGCTGCCGTCCGGTTGGCGTACTGAAAATGACCGACGAATCCGGTGAAGATGCGAAACTGGTTGCAGTACCGCACACCAAACTGAGCAAAGAATACGATCACATCAAAGATGTGAACGACCTGCCGGACCTGCTGAAAGCGCAGATCACTCACTTCTTCGAGCACTATAAAGACCTCGAAGCGGGCAAATGGGTGAAAGTTGACGGTTGGGACAACGCAGAAGCTGCAAAAGCTGAAATCGTTGCATCCTTCGAGCGCGCCGCGAAGAAATAAGTTCGCTTGTGCTGATAGCCCTGAACACCATACTCTGGTTAGTAAGGGCTTTTTTATGTCTGTGCTTTCCCCCTTCCGTTTCCTCACGCAACCTGCTGGTTCCTTTTTGACCTACCAAATCGGGTAGTCACATTTCATTCATCTTATTTGCGAATAAGATTCGATCTCATTATCATTCGCAACACGTAAATAAATGTGAATAAACGTCAATGAACCTCCACAATGTGAAGTCCCTGAAATGCTATTCCGGTGTGGCCTTCGCCACAGCGCTGCTATTTACCACTCTGTCCGGTTACGCAGGTACGCTGCCTGAGAAAGATTTTCTGACCCGCGATGTCGGTAACGGCGTGTATGAACTGGCGGTTGATGGCCAACAGAATGCACTTTTTGCTGCCTCGTCGCCGTCGTTTGATAAGGATAAAACCAGTGGGCTGATCTATAAACTCGATCTGGAGAAACTCACCACCACGGAAGTTATTACTACCAGCCGTCGCGCTTTTGCTACCGCGCTGGATGCAGAAAATCATGTTCTGTATGTCGGAAATACGCTGGAAGGTTCAGTAACGCTAATCGATACCCGCAGCGGTAAAGAGCTGGCGATACTACAACTGAGCGAGACCAAAAGCCCGAAAGACATTGTCCATACCCGTGAAATGGTGCTCGATAAGCAACATCACCGTCTGTACATTTCCGGCGTTGCAGAAAAAGGAATTGTCTGGGTAGTAGATACGCAAAAGCGTGAAAAAATTGCCACTATTGAAAATATGGGTGAATACCCGACCGGCATGGCTGTTGATGCCGATAAAGATCGCCTGTATGTCGTTAATGGCAGAAACGAGTTGATTACTCTGGATACCACCAGCCATAAAATTATTAACCGCTTTACCATTGAACCTGCCAAAAAACATTTCTTCCTGAATATCGCTCTTGATGCGAAAAATAATCGTGCATTCCTCACCGATCCTGATCTCGCGGACGTACTGGTTGTC
Source organism: Citrobacter sp. S-77 (assembly GCF_963864895.1). Taxonomy (NCBI): domain Bacteria; kingdom Pseudomonadati; phylum Pseudomonadota; class Gammaproteobacteria; order Enterobacterales; family Enterobacteriaceae; genus Citrobacter; species Citrobacter sp. S-77. Next base: position 284,803 of record NZ_CAWLWU010000002.1, on the reverse strand, counting down.
GATATTAATAACGGAAAAGTCATTGCGCCAATTAAGGTAATTAATTCTCTTGCCGTGTTATATAACGAAAAACGTCAGGAAGTTTACATCACCCACCGCAATGCAAAACGAGTCAGCATTGTGGACAGCAAGACCTATCAGGTGAAACAAAGCATTGAAACCAATGCATTACCAAATAGTCTTGCGCTATCGACAGATGCTAACTCCTTGTATGTCAGCGTAAAACAGCCAGAAAAAATGATTGGCGTGAAGCCCGACTATGTGCTGAAAATCGATCTCTCTAAATATTAATAATCAAAAATCATTCTTTCACCTTGTCGCCAAAACGACGACAAGGTGACGTTGTTATTTTTACTTTTCAGGTGTCTTATATTATGAAAACGCGTCAACTTATTACGCTGACAGGGATCGTTGCACTCTCTGGAGGTGTTATATTCCCCTCACAGGCCGAGGAATTAAGTGAAACTTCTCGCAACAGCGAAGATGAAATGGTAATCACCGCATCCGGTTTCTCACAACAAAAACGTGAAGCCCCGGCGACCATTTCCGTTATCGATCGTAAAACACTGGATATTCAACCCGACCGTAACATCGGTGAAGCAATAAAAAATATTCCCGGCGTTTCAGTTACCAACAGCAGCGGTATGAATGCTGGCAGCATTATGATCCGCGGGATGGACCCGTCCTATACCGCATTCATGGTCAACAGCGTCAAACAAAACACCGGCGAGTCACGCCCGTACGGACACGATATTGGTACCGAAGCCAACTTCTTACCGCCGATGGAGGCCATTGAGCGTATCGAGGTTATTCGCGGGCCGATGTCATCGCTGTACGGATCAGATGCCATCGGCGGCGTGGTGAACGTTATCACTAAAAAGCCTTACGGTACAAAGGACTGGACGACGGCAATTGCCGCCAATACCTGGCTTCAGGAACACCAGTATCTGGGTAATACCAGCCAGATGAATCTGTTCACTATGGGTCCCATTATCCCTGATGTTCTGGGATTAAGCGTGGCGGCAGACTGGCTCGACCGACGCGATGACGATCGCAACAATTACTTTGGCAAGCATAACCGTAAATCCGTGGATATGACGCTGGGTCTGGCCGCCAGCGAAAATAACCTGTTCGACCTCAACGTCGTCACCGGTGAACAAGAGAAAAACCGCACCCAGAAACGTGGCGCGCCGTGGTCATGGCTGTTCGATCGTAACGCCGTCACCCTCACTCATACCGGCTGGTACGCAGAAGATACCGTCGCGACAACCAATTACATTAACTACGAAAAAGGCCGGTCAAAATACGTTTACGACGGGCAATCACCGCAGTATGTGCAGATGGAAAACTACGTCGCCAACTCGCAAACCACCATCACTCTCGACAACCACAAGCTGACCGTCGGGGCGAATTTTACCCGTGAAGAGTTAAACGACCGCTTTGATGTGGCAAACAAAACGCTGCCGGGTTCAGAACCCGTGACCAAAGTCAGCCGCAACGGTTGGGCGCTGTTTGCTGAGGACGGTTGGAGTATTGATGATTTTATCCTGACTACGTCAGCGCGTATGGATCAGGATGATAATTTTGGGACACATATTACGCCAAAAATGTACGGCAACTGGGCATTCAGCGATGCCTGGGCGCTGAAAGGCGGCGTTTCCGCAGGGTATAAAAAACCAGAGCTGCGCGCGACCTCCAGCGACTTCGTCACGCCTTACGGCTCAACTGTGCCTTATCCGTTCCTGACGGTGGGTAATGACGACCTGAAACCGGAGAAAAGCGTTAACTCTGAGCTGGGTCTCTACTGGACCGGCAATACATTGTCGCTGGATAGCACCGTCTTCTATACCCAGTTCAAAGATAAAATTGCCGAGCAAACCATTTGCGAAACCACGGCGACAAATCAATGCTCCGTAAATGGTTACAAGGCAGATTCCGTCAGTAAGTACTTCAACGTTAGCGAGGCGGATGTATACGGTGTGGAGCTCAACGCCGACTGGCAAATCAGCGCGGATATTAAAGCTAACGCCAACTACACCTGGAACCACAGCGAGCAGAAAAGTGGGGTAAATAAAGGCTACGCGCTGAACGATTACCCACGCCATATGGCAAATCTGTCGCTGAACTGGACGGCAACACAAAGTCTGGACGTATGGAGTACGGTGAATTATCGCAGCAGTAACCGCAACAGTGGCAACAACTATAAGTACGATGACTACACGATGGTAGACGTAGGCGTACGCTATAAACTCAATAAAAATACACAGCTGATGGCGGGTATCTACAACCTGCTGGATGAGGATCCGAAGCTGACTACCGCGTGGAATGAGTCCGCTCAGGTGGAAGGACGTCGCTATAACCTCGGCGCGCGAGTGGAGTTTTAAGCCCTGTAATAAAACAACGCCACCCGAGGGTGGCGTGTTCATATTAGTACTGGTCTCTGTCTAACCAGTTACCGCTTTCAATCAGCGTTAACCCCTCGACCGGACGTTGGTACACGTACATCCATGCACTTCCGTACGGCGTCTGAATTAACTGGCGTGCATACTCGCCGCCTCGCGTACGCAGAGCGTCAAGCTCTGCCAGCGTAGCGTTGTCAATACGATAAACTTCCCCGTGTACCGATCCGTTTCCCGGAACTGCGCCTGGATAGTGGCCCAGACTATACAACTGGTAGTTCTCGATATTGAAATCACCCAGCAACTGGGCGTTGGTCATCCAGTGGCTGTTGCCCTGTTTGCGTCGTAAACTACCGTAGACAAATATTCGCATTGCTAAAACTCAAACTGATAGAGCAAATCAAGTGCCTGATCTACGCCAGACACGGCTTCCAGATATAGCTTAGGCATCAGACGATAACGTAGCGTGAGTGTCGCTAAGGAGTCAAATATACCCACACCATATTTCACCTGCAGACCTGGCAGTACGTATCCGCTGACAACCACCTGAGATGAGTCGCCCACCCCTTGTGTGTCCAGTGCCAGATTGCTTACGCCAAATGTCTCCCCGATTTTACCCACAACCTGACCACTTTGTGCAACCCCCAGACCAATAAGCATTGATGTCATTGCCGCACTGTCGCTCTGCTCGCTGTCCAGTCCTTGCCCACGAAGCAGGTAGGAAAGCGCCATTTGCTGTGACATCGCCGGGTCAGAGAAGATCTCCGCTTTTGGTTCATCAGCAGTACCTGTAACGCGAACACCGGCAATGACGTCGTCTTCAGTGGCATCCGGGTTACGAATCGCCTCGATGTTGAGCAACGGCTGGTCCGGCGGGCCGGAGAACAACAGCTCGCCTTTGCGCACAATAAGATCCTGACCATAAGCATGGAAGCGACCGCTCGGGATGTTAATCTGCCCGTTAAGCCCCAGCCCCTGCTTGTCCTGCGCCACTTTCAGATCGCCTGTCAGTCTTGCTTTCAGACCAAACGCATCGATGCGCACGTTGTTGCCTACATGCACGATCAGATTGCTGTTGATCGGAATACCCGCACTCTGTGGCTTCTCAGGCTGAAGATCGTTATTGAGCATTACCATATCGCTGGAGACACCCACCGCGCTTTCCGGCAGGTCATGCACCACAATACGCGCCCACGGTACATCAACGCTACCATCCAGCGTGAATAAACTTGGCGTGGCTTCGAAGACCACATCCGGAGATACATCCAGACGAACCATTGGCGGCACGGTGATACGAACGCGGCTGCCTTTAGCCGCGATACGCGCCCGCCAGTTGTCTATCTGAGTCCAGTCGGCGTCACCACTCAGGTTAATCTGTCCCTGCTGCGTGCGCACCACGCCCGCAATCGTCGAACGTGACCCCGTGAAATTAATCGCCAGCTGGCTTGGCTGCATGTCAAATGGCATAAAGTTGCCGTCAATGTCCAGACCACTAAGCTGTAACTGTCCGAGCAACTGCGGGCTTTGCACATCGCCGCCGAGGCGCAGGTTAGCGTTTAACATCCCCGCAGCTTTTTCACCACGCGAGAAGATGGGATTGACCATCGCCAGATTAAAGTTACGGATATTAACGTTACCGCCAAGGTTGCGTCGCCCTTGCGGATCGGTAACCTGCACCTGCCCGTCAAACTGTCCGTTATTGGTCAGGCGAATCAGCCATCCCAGTTCGGCACGGTTATTATGCAGGTCAGCGGTCATATTCAGCGTTTCAAATGCCACCGGCAACGGTGCATCATTGACGCTTTGTGTGACCTTCACGTTACGCCCGCTTAGCGTTACCTTTCCCTGTGGCAACCCTTCTTTAGTCGTGTCCCAGCTTACATCGGCTTTACCGCTGAACACACCGCTCGCCTGCGTGGTATCTGGCATAAACGGTTTCAGCATCGCCAGATCGAAGCGGTTCAGATTAACCACTGCACGTCCTTCAGCACCGGCATCAATCGTCTGCGGCACGCACAGCTCAGCGTTTGGATTGTTCCAGCAGTGCGGCCCGATGCTGATTTTCTGTTCCTGATTACGGTAATCCAGCGCTATCGCGCGGTTCAGCGACCACGGACCAACCGGCGTCTGGAAGCGGGTATTGCTCAAGGCTCCTTTCCAGCGCTGTTCTTTGCGATCAAAACTCCCTGCCAGGTCAAGCTGCCCGGAGACCGGCTCCCCCTGAATACGCAGCTGCAGCTCATGCTGCTTTTCGCTGCCTTTGGCATTCAGGGTAACGAGATTGATATTCACATCAGGTTGCACAATCCGCTCTACGCGCACGTTGAGGCTACCGGCGATTTGTTCAGCCGATTTCACATCGCCTTCAACGCGCACCTGGGCAACGGAGAGTTCCTGCCAGCGCAGGCCACGGGCGGTGATATCCGCCAACAGTTGCGGCGCTTCCACCGTACCGCGAATTTTGACCAGACCTTTCGCCGTACCGCCTAACCCCGGTAGCGCGTTATCCAGGCCCGGAGCATCAATCATCGCGTCGAGATTGAGATCTTTTACCCCCAGTTCACCTTTCACCTCGGCGCTGTTACGCCCCAGTTCCAGGTGCAGGCCTGGGATTGTCCACTGCAGGTAACTGTTCCCTTTCAGTGAGCCATTCACATTAACCTTGTTCTGTTTAACGTTACCGGTCAGCTTTAGCTCCGGAACCTCCATCTGCCAGGTTCCGCCATACAGGCTACCTCGGGTTTTCACCAAACCATTCAGTTTTGACGGCCAGTCCGGAAGCTCTTTCGCAGTGTTAATACCATCCAGCGTCAGTTCTCCACGCCAGCTTATAGCCTGCTGCCAGTCAAGCAACGCTTTGAGTTCGGTTTTCCCCTCCAGCGCCGCCACGGTAAGTTTGTCGAGATTAATCTGCTGTTCGTTGCCTTTAGCATCCAGCGTAATGGTTGCCGGAGGAATGTCCTGTCCCTTCACTGCTGTGCGCATCGACAGCGTATAGTCCGTCATTTTGCCGGTCAGTTTGAGCTTGATATCATCGGCCTGGAATTGCTTATCGCCGGTAAACGGCCAGTAAACCTGTTTGCTGACGACGTCCAGATTGAGCGGTAATCCTGCTTCCGCCAGGCGCGTTTGTGCGCGCAGATCCATATCCACCGGGCCGGATAGATTAACACCCACTTCCAGTTGTTCGCGCAGCGCGCCGCCAACCTTCAGCTTCACCTTTTCGCCTTTTAACGGGTCAATGTTCAGCGTGCTGTTCAGCGTAATATCGACTGGCCACGCATCGGTCAGTTGCGCCGTCCCACTGGCGTTCACCGTCCCCTGGCTGGAGTCGATATCCAGCGCATCGAGCTTCATATTGCCGTCAATGCTGCTCACTTTCAGCAACATGTTGTGTACTGTCAGATCGGTATCCCCGGTCACGCGCAGTTGCTCGCCGCGGAATTCTTCAATATTGAGATTCAGCGGCAGGTGAACATCGGTCATTTCCGGTAGGACCGGTTTTGAGAACAGATCTTTGAGCGTTTCACCCAACGGTTTCTCATCCGGCTGCGGATTCTGGATCTTCGGCTCAACAACCTCTTCCTGGGCGACTTCCGCCACTTTAGGCAGTGCAATCAGCAGGCCCTGTAATGACGTTGGCTTCAGGGTCAGTGTTTTTTCCTGCCAGTTCAGGCCGGAAGTAAAATCCAGCACGGAAACGGTGGTGTCATCAATTTTGATATTGATGTTGTTAAGCGCCACGCGTGAAAGCGTGATGGGATAAGGCGTTGACAGATTAAGCGGGCCGCTATCCTCTTCCTCCACCGGAGCAGAAGGCGGCATCTTTTTACTGTCGATAGCCACGTTAATATCTTTTAGCGACAGATCATTGACGCACAGACTGCTGTTCCACAGACAGTTGAGGCCGACGGCCAGATGCACTTCACCCGCATTCACCGCCACGCCAGGCTGATCGTAGCGGATATTTTTCAGCGATAAATCCCGCCAGCCGCCAGTGACCTGGCCTATCTCCAGCCCCGGAACCCAGCGATTAGCCGCCTTAAAGAGCAGATGCAGACCCGAGGTTGTACCCACGAGAAACGCTACGGTGCCTAACAACAGCAGGATAAAAATCAGAACGCCGAGGCTTATCTTCTTCCATAAACTCATAATTCAGGCCCCAGACCGATGTAAAACTGTAAACCATGCTCATCTTTGTCGCCGACAGGTACAGCAAAATCGAGCTTGATAGGTCCTACCGGTGACTGCCAGCGCACACCAACCCCGGCACCGGTTTTAAAATCACTTCTGCGGATATCGCTGACCGCTTCACCGCTATCAACAAACATCGCACCCCACCATTTTCCGGTCACGTTGTACTGGTATTCCAGCGATCCTGTCGCCAGCTTCGAGGCCCCTTTCAGTTTGCCGTCGCTGCCTTCAGGCGCAATAGATTTGTATTTGTAACCGCGAATACTGCGGTCGCCCCCGGCGAAGAAACGCAGATCCGGTGGTACTTTGTCGAAGTCTCCGGTTTCAATCCAGCCGAGGTTACCGCGCATCACAAAGCGATGACGGTCGTACAACGTGCGGATCCAGACGTTCTGTGCCTGGAAGACGGAGAAATCGACATCTGAACCCCAGGCGGTATTCGAGTAATCGATGGAATAGCGCTGAGAATCCCCCCAGACGGGCATCAGACCGCCGCGCGAGCGCGTCCGGCTAATCATCACACCAGGATAGAGCAGCATGGTGGTATTGGTGACATTACCCTGGGTAAAGTGGTCGAGGCTCCAGCGCAGGTTAATTGCGCGCTGCCAGCCGCTGGAGAGATCCCAGTAGCGAGAGACGGCAAGCGTGGTGGAGTCCTGCTCGGTATCGTTCAAATCGGTACGTTTAAATCCCCCCTGAACCAGGTAGTACTGCTCCAGTGGGTTCTTTAACAGCGGCATTTTATAACTGAAATCAAGAACCTGTTCAGGCGCAGAAACGCTGACGCTGGTCGCCAGACTGTGACCGTACGAGTTCATCCACGGTTTTTTCCACGTGGTTTTTAACCGTGGCCCGACGTCGGTGGAATAGCCGACCCCGGTTTCAATGGTGTTTTCCGTGCGTGGCGAGACCACGCCTTTCAGCGGCAACACTTTGGTTTTGCGGGCTTTGTCGAATTCCGGCGCGACCACTACAGAATTAAACCAACCGGTTGCCGAGAGACGACGGTTCAGCTCCGCCAGATCTTTCGATTCGTACTCTTTGCCTTCTTTGAACGGCACCAGATTTTGCAGATACTCATCGCGAATCTGCGATCCTTCAAAGGTGACATGTCCAAAACGATAACGCTCTCCGCTGTTGTAATCGATATCCCAGAATGCCTGGCGACGATCGAGCGCGATCCCGAGTTGGCTTTTATTAAATTCACTGTCGAAATAGCCCTTACGCAGCGCCACGCTGGTTAGCGACTTTTTGAAGCTGTCATAGTCGCCTTGATTCAGCACAGTGCCGATGGCTGGACGCGTTTTTAGCAGGTCCAGATAATCTCTGTCAGTGCGCGCCCCACCGCGTAAAATGACGTCGGTTCCGCCGATCAGTACCGGTTCACCGGGTGTCACTTTGGCAATCAACACCTGACGTCCCTTCGCCGGTGGTGGACGCAATTCAAAATCAATGGTCGGCTCAAAATAGCCCAGCGCTTTTAGCCCTTCGCGAATAGCATCATCGACGCGCGCACGAAAACGGCGGTCAGGCGTGACTTCATCACTCTGAATCGTGGATAACTGCGCACGGACGTTTTTTTCCAGCGGTCCCGATAATCCCTCGACCTGTAAGCGAACATTCGCAGCGGCGGCTGAGCCACTTAAGCACAGTAACCCCACCCAACATAACTGACGGATATGTGGCACATTTTCTCCTGAATATCCTTTTTTCCCACCCCTGGAAAAAAATACTATGCCGTTCCTGGGCTTAACAAAAAATCAACAATAAGAGTTGAAAAACAGACGACAACCCAAATATTTCTTATGTTTAACTCTAGACGTATTCACACCGTTTATTGTGGGCAAAGACGCGTCTTGTTACAACCTTAACCCAAATGACTGATTTCGGGAGAACGGCCATGAGTTTATTTGATAAAAAGCATCTTGTTACTCAAGCAGATGCATTACCTGGACGCAACACCCCGATGCCAGTGGCAACGCTGCATGCGGTTAACCAACATTCAATGACCAACGTGCCCGACGGTATGGAGATCGCCCTTTTCGCCATGGGCTGTTTCTGGGGCGTAGAACGTTTGTTCTGGTCACTCCCCGGCGTGTACAGCACTGCAGCCGGATACACTGGCGGCTATACCCCCAATCCAACCTATCGGGAGGTTTGTTCTGGTGATACGGGCCATGCTGAAGCAGTACGTATCGTCTATGATCCGCATGTTATCAGCTACGAACAGCTACTGCAGGTATTCTGGGAAAATCACGACCCGGCGCAAGGTATGCGTCAGGGCAACGATCAGGGTACTCAGTATCGTTCCGCAATTTATCCATTAACTCCGGAGCAAAATACCGCAGCCCAGGCCAGCCTTGAACGCTTTCAGGCAGCGATGACCGCAGCCGGTGATGATCGTCCTATTACAACGGAAATCAAAACGGCAACCCCGTTCTACTATGCCGAAGACGATCACCAGCAGTACCTGCACAAAAATCCTTATGGATATTGCGGCATTGGCGGCATTGGGGTTTGCCTGCCGCCACAAGGATAAATATCAGCCTCTGGCGACTTTACAGTCGCTTACGCTATACTAGCTTCTGAATTTACCGGCTCACTTCCGCGAGCCGGTTTTCAATGAATATTCCATTGGATTTATACTCTATGGATTTCGAGTTGCAGAAAGGCGGCAAACTCGTGAATCCCCAGGAGCATAGATAACTATGTGACTGGGGTGAATGAGTGCAGCCAACGCATCTGCGGCTTGAAAGACGACGAGTATCAACTTCTCCCTTCCGAGGATCTGGCCTTAACGGTCGGATAAGATATGTTAAACAGTATTTTAGTCATTCTCTGCCTGATCGCCGTGAGTGCGTTCTTCTCGATATCCGAGATCTCGCTTGCCGCATCACGCAAAATTAAACTTAAGCTGCTTGCCGATGAAGGCAATATCAATGCACAACGCGTTATGAAGATGCAGGAAAATCCCGGCATGTTCTTCACCGTGGTGCAAATTGGTCTTAACGCCGTCGCCATTCTTGGCGGTATCGTGGGGGATGCTGCGTTTTCTCCGGCTTTTTACGGCTTGTTCTCGCAATACTTCGCTCCAGAGCTGTCCGAACAGTTGAGCTTTATCCTCTCGTTCTCACTGGTAACTGGCCTGTTCATCCTGTTCGCGGATTTAACCCCGAAACGCATCGGTATGATTGCGCCAGAAGCTGTGGCTTTGCGTATCATCAACCCGATGCGCTTCTGCCTGTTCGTGTTCCGCCCGCTGGTGTGGTTCTTTAACGGCCTGGCAAATAACATTTTCCGCCTGTTTAAGATCCCAATGGTGCGCAAAGATGACATCACCTCAGACGATATTTACGCCGTGGTAGAAGCTGGCGCGCTGGCGGGTGTACTGCGTAAACAGGAACATGAGTTGATTGAAAATGTGTTCGAGCTGGAATCCCGTACCGTCCCGTCTTCCATGACATCACGTGAAAACGTTATCTGGTTCGATCTGCACGAAGACGAGCAGAGCCTGAAGAACAAAGTTGCGGAACATCCGCACTCCAAGTTTCTGGTGTGTAATGAAGATATCGACCACATCATTGGCTATGTGGACTCCAAAGATCTGCTTAACCGCGTACTGGCAAACCAGAGCATGGCGCTAAACAGCGGCGTGCAGATCCGCAATACACTGATTGTCCCGGATACGCTGACGCTCTCAGAAGCGCTGGAAAGCTTCAAAACTGCAGGTGAAGACTTTGCCGTCATCATGAACGAGTACGCGCTGGTAGTAGGGATTATCACGCTTAACGACGTAATGACCACGTTGATGGGTGACTTAGTCGGTCAAGGCCTTGAAGAACAGATCGTAGCACGTGATGAGAATTCCTGGCTGATTGACGGCGGTACGCCGATTGATGACGTGATGCGCGTGCTGGATATCGACGAGTTTCCACAGTCTGGCAACTATGAAACTATCGGCGGTTTCATGATGTTTATGCTGCGTAAAATCCCGAAACGCACCGACTCGGTGAAGTTCTCAGGCTATAAATTTGAAGTGGTGGATATCGATAACTACAAGATCGATCAGCTGCTGGTGACGCGACTGGACAGCAAACCCAGCGTCCTGGTGCCGAAACTGCCGGATGCAAAAGAAGAAAGCAAAGCCTGAATGTCCTGAGTGTAAAAACATCAACGGCTCCTGTTTAAGGAGCCGTTTTTTATATACCACTTACACTACTGCATAGCACTTTGGTCAAGCCATCTCAGTTTGCAGACGCAAAACCTGACGGTTAACTTCGGACATCACAGAGAAATGCTGTTTGTCCTTCACTTTTGGGATAAGAATCTTACCCTTATCAAATTCAAAAGCGCCTACATCCTTGATATATAACCGTCCACGAAACAGGATCTTCACGTACTTCGCCACCTGCAGCGGGTTGTATCGTTGGAAAATTTTCATTGTTGTCTCCTGCTGAGCATTACGCCTTTGCGGTACCACAATCGGTCCGACAATACTCAGGCGCAAATTTTAATGCCCTATGACTATAGACTATCTCTACGATGTTTCCAGCGTGTATAAGTTTATTTACCTTCAGGTTACAATTATTCAGAATTATCTTTTCATCCATTCGCTGTCTTCAGTATAAGCCTTCATTTTTCACAGGATTTGTGCGCCCGTCCGCAAACTGGCATCGCACTTGCGGGAAAAAGCATCATTCGCACATATGATTAAATTCCAGACCCAAGTGGTCGGATCACCTGCAAAATATAAAGAAAGAAGGAAACACCATGACCTTACAAAAACTGCTGGCGGTATCATGCCTGCTGCTACCCATGATGGCCTCCGCACATAAGTTTGAAACCAACCAGCGCGTGCCGCCGGTGGGGATTACCGATCGCGGTGAACTGGTGCTTGATAACGATAAGTTTAGTTATAAAAGCTGGAATAGCGCGCAGTTGCCAGGGAAGGTACGCATTGTGCAACACATTGCCGGACGCACTTCTGCCAAAGAGAAAAACGCGACGTTAATCGAGGCAATCAAAGCGGCAAATCTGCCGCACGATAAATACCAGACCACCACCATCGTCAATACAGACGACGCCATTCCAGGCTCCGGCATGTTCGTTCGCAGCAGCCTTGAGAGTAATAAGAAGCTCTATCCCTGGTCACAGTTTATTGTCGACAGTAACGGTGTTGCGCGTAAAGCCTGGCAACTGGATGAAGAAAGTTCAGCCATCGCGGTACTCGACAAGGATGGCCGCATTCAGTGGGCAAAAGATGGCGCATTGACGCAGGAAGAGGTGCAGCAGGTTATTGCCCTGCTGCATAAGTTGCTCAGTAAATAGAGACCCGGAAGCCGGGGTTGAGAAACGATTCACGCGGAGTGTAATCCAGGGGTTTCCCCTGCCAGTCGTGAACGTGCGCCCCGGCTGCTGCGGCAACAGCGTGGCCTGCGGCAGTATCCCAAACATTGGTTGGCCCAAAGCGCGGGTACAGCTGTGCCTGCCCTTCAGCGACCAGACAAAACTTCAGCGACGATCCAATCGACGTGGTCTGATGCTCGCCTAATTGTTGCAGATACTCTTTTAGCTCATTGTCAGCATGCGAACGGCTGATCACCACCAGCGGTGGACGCGCGTCGCGTACCCGGATTTGCTTGCGCACGCCGTACTCTTCTTTCCACGCCTTACCTTCCGCCGCGCTGTACATCACGTTCATCACCGGCGCATACACCACGCCCAGAACCGGTTTTCCCTTCTCAATTAGCGCAATATTCACGGTGAATTCGCCGTTACGTTTGATGAACTCCTTCGTTCCGTCCAGAGGATCAACCAGCCAGTAGCGCTGCCAGTGCTGACGTATATCCCAGCCCGGGGGAGCCTCTTCTGATAAAACCGGAATATCTGGCGTCAGGGCCTGTAATCCTTCGAGGATCACCATGTGCGCGGCAATATCCGCCGCAGTGACCGGAGAATCATCCTGCTTGCTGGTGATCTCTATCGGTTTGATTCCATCGTAGACCTGCATAATGGCATCGCCCGCGTTCCGTGCAAGCTGGCATACATGTTCTAGCATTCTCCACCTCGTTTACACCCGTCATACTTCAAGTTGCATGTACGTTGGCTGCGTTCCTGCAACTCGAATTATTTAGAGTATATATCAGTGATGTTAACTCGTTGTTTTACTTATACCCGATCGTCAGGGGATCCGCCAACTGTGATAGCGTCTGCGGTTTTAAACGCTAACTTCATGTCATGATTCACAGTTCTGTAAGCAAGAAGATTTATATACATTTTCTTTTGTGGCTTAGATCTTAAAAAGGATGCCCCTGATGATTAAGTTTAGTGCAACGCTTCTGGCCACGCTGATTGCAGCCAGCGTGAATGCTGCAACCGTCGATCTCCGCATAATGGAAACCACTGATTTGCATAGCAACATGATGGATTTCGATTATTACAAAGATACACCAACTGAAAAATTCGGTCTGGTGCGTACGGCAAGTTTGATTAATGCCGCCAGGGGTGAAGTAAAAAACAGCGTTCTGGTCGATAACGGCGATCTGATTCAGGGCAGCCCTCTCGGTGATTACATGGCGTCCAAAGGGCTTAAAACTGGCGAGACTCACCCGGTCTATAAGGCGCTCAATACTCTCGATTACGCGGTGGGCAACCTCGGCAACCATGAGTTTAACTATGGGCTGGAGTATCTGCATAAAGCGCTCGCTGGCGCAAAATTTCCCTACGTTAACGCCAATATCATCGACGTTAAGACCCAAAAGCCGCTGTTTACCCCTTACCTGATTAAAGACACTGAAGTTGTCGATAATGAGGGCAAAAAGCAGACACTGAAGATTGGCTATATCGGCTTTGTACCCCCGCAGATCATGACCTGGGACAAGGCTAATCTCAGCGGTAAAGTGACGGTGAATGACATTACCGAAACCGCACGTAAGTATGTGCCGGAAATGCGCGAAAAAGGCGCTGATGTGGTGGTAGTGATTGCTCACTCCGGTCTCTCTGCCGACCCATACCAGACCATGGCGGAAAACTCTGTTTATTACCTCAGCGAAGTCCCGGGCGTGGATGCGATTATGTTTGGCCACGCTCACGCCGTTTTCCCGGGTAAAGACTTTGCCAGTATCAAAGGCGCAGACATTACCAAAGGCACGTTGAACGGTATTCCTGCAGTAATGCCAGGCATGTGGGGAGATCATCTGGGCGTGGTGGATCTGGTACTGAACGACAACAGTGGTAAATGGCAGGTCACCCAGGCGAAAGCCGAGGCGCGTCCCATTTATGACGCGGCGGCTAAAAAATCCCTGGCTGCCGAGGACAGCAAGATAGTTGAGATCCTGAAAGCCGATCACGACGCCACGCGTGAGTTTGTCAGTAAGCCAATCGGAAAATCTGCCGATAACATGTATAGCTATCTGGCATTAGTGCAGGACGATCCGACCGTACAGGTCGTGAATAACGCGCAAAAGGCCTACGTTGAACACTTTATTCAGGGTGATCCAGACCTGGCAAAACTGCCGGTACTTTCTGCCGCTGCGCCGTTTAAGGTTGGCGGACGTAAAAACGATCCGGCAAGCTTTGTAGAAGTCGAAAAAGGCCAGCTGACTTTCCGTAATGCCGCCGATCTCTATCTGTATCCGAATACCCTGGTGGTGGTAAAAGCCAGCGGTAAAGAAGTGAAAGAGTGGCTGGAATGTTCCGCCGGGCAGTTTAATCAGATTGATATTCACAGCAACAAACCCCAGTCGTTAATTAACTGGGACGGCTTTCGTACCTACAACTTCGACGTGATTGACGGCGTGGATTATCAGATTGATGTTTCACAACCCGCCCGCTACGACGGCGAGTGCCAGACCGTGAACGCCAAAGCAGAGCGTATTAAAAATCTGACCTTTAACGGTAAACCTATCGATCCTGACGCGACCTTCCTGGTAGCAACCAACAACTATCGCGCCTACGGTGGCAAGTTCGCCGGTACCGGCGACAGCCATATCGCGTTTGCTTCACCGGATGAAAACCGCTCAGTGCTGGCGGCATGGATAGGTGCCCAGACGAAGAGTGCAGGTGAAATTCACCCGGCGGCGGATAACAACTGGCGTCTGGCGCCGATCCACAGCGATACGAAACTGGATATTCGCTTTGAAACGTCGCCGTCCGATAAAGCCGCCACGTTTATCAAAGAGAAAGGGCAGTATCCGCTGAAGAAAGTCGCCACCGACGATATCGGTTTTGCCATTTATCAGTTGGATTTGAGTAAGTAACGTTAATGCCGGATGACGGCTAACGCCTTGTCCGGCTTAAAAATTTTGTACGCACACAGGCCGGATAAGCGAAACGCCATCCGGCAACATATCATGCAACCCGCTCTTCCCTCAGTGCCAGCACCTGCGGTAAATTCATTTCAATCCAGTCCGCCAGTGCAGCAACTTTATCACTCACCTGCTCACCCAACGGCGTGAGACTGTACTCCACATGCGGCGGAACCACCGGATACGACACCCGGTTGATAAACCCGTCCTGCTCCAGCGCCTGCAGGGATTGCGCCAGCATTTTTTCACTAACGCCGCCCATCTTGCGACGTAAATCACTGAACCGGTGCGTACCATCACGCAGCGCCACCAGAATCAACACGCCCCAGCGGCTGGTGACGTGTTTTAACACCTCGCGGGAGGGACACTGTTCGGCAAATAAGTTGCCGTCACGCAATTGCTGAGAAAGTGTCGAAGTTGTCATATTTATACTTACCTTTTTGTACGTACTTACTAAAAGTAAGTTTAAGTGCTAGCTTTACTAAACACAAGACAAACACCAAGGAGTTCCCCATGATTGCGATTACCGGTGCCACTGGCCAACTGGGCCAACACGTTATTGAAGCCCTGCTGAAAACCGTACCCGCCAGCCAGATTGTGGCCATTGTGCGTAACCCAGCCAAAGCTACTGCACTCAGCCAACAGGGTATTACCGTCCGTCAGGCGGATTACATCGACGAGGCCGCTTTCACTACAGCATTGCAGGGGATCGACAAGCTGCTGCTGATCTCGTCCAGCGAAGTTGGGCAACGTACCCCACAGCATCGCAACGTGATTAACGCGGCAAAAGCCGCTAATGTGAAATTTATTGCCTATACCAGTCTGTTGCATGCCGACAGCTCTCCGCTGGGGCTGGCAGCTGAACACGTGGAAACCGAGAAAATGCTGGCTGACTCCGGCATTGCTTATACCCTGCTGCGTAACGGCTGGTATACCGAAAACTATCTGGCCAGCGCGCCAGCCGCGCTGGAGCACGGCGTGTTTATTGGTGCTGCGGGCGAAGGCAAAATCGCCTCAGCGACCCGTGCCGACTATGCTGCCGCTGCCGCACGCGTCATCAGTGAAGACGGTCACGCCGGTAAGATCTACGAGCTGGCGGGCGATGAGGGCTGGACCCTGAGCCAACTGGCCGCCGAACTGGCAAAACAGAGTGGCAAAAAAGTGGTGTATCAAAACCTGAGTGAAGCCGATTTTGCCGCTGCGCTGAAAGATTTTGGTTTGCCTGCCGGACTGGCGGATATGCTCGCCGACTCTGACATCGGTGCCTCAAAAGGTGGTCTGTTCGACGACAGCCACACCCTGAGCCAATTAACCGGTCACCCGACAACTTCTCTGGCGGACAGCGTCAAAGGCATCGTGTAAGTGTTAAAAATCGGTTAATTATGGTGGCATCCCCACGTATCCTCTCTGATAATGAAAGACGATGCGTGGGGAGAGAAAACGTGCAAGGTGTACCTGAGCAGTTCATTGATGAGAAAGACAGCGCCCGCTTTCGCCATCTGGCGCAGGTTCCGGGCGTTGAGTTGTATCATGCGCACATCTCCCGTTATGCCTTTGAACCACATACCCACGAAGCGTTTGGCATAGGCGCGATTGAAGCGGGTGCAGAACGTTTTCGCTATCGCGGTACGCAGCACGTTGCTCCTGCCCACTCCGTCGTCACCATGAATCCTGATGAGCTGCACACCGGTGAGGCGGCAACCGCCGACGGCTGGCGCTATCGGATGGTCTACCTCGAACCCGACCTTCTGGAAGACATCACCGGGATCCGCCACTGGTGGTTTCATGATGTTACGCGCCACGATCCGCTACGCTCGTACCAGATCTGTTCACTTATCCACGGCCTGTGGAATACCGAGGATCCGCTGGCGCAAAAAGGGTTACTGCTCGATCTGATTGATACATTCCAGCCTCTGGCCCGTCATGCGCCGGTACAACTGGAAGGCGCCCATCGCTTTGAGCGCGTACGCGAATATCTACACGACAACTACATGCACCCGGTGACGCTCGACGAACTGGCCCGCGTTGCCTCGCTGAGTCCCTGGCATTTTCAGCGCCAGTTCAAATCTCATTTCCACGTCACGCCACACCAGATGCTGATGGCGATCCGCCTGTGGCGTGCCAAATGTTTTCTTACTCACGGCATGCCCGCTGCAGATGTCGCCGCAGCGACTGGCCTGACCGACCAGTCGCATCTCACCCGCGCATTTACTCATCGTTACGGCATTACGCCTGTACGCTACCAGAAACAGGTTTTTTCGCGCTAATGCGCAATCTCATACAATACGTGGCCATTTTGCCTGCCTACACTGCTCGCAATGTTAAGCGATGTGGATGTCAAAAATGATTAGCGGTGTGTTGTATGCCCTGCTGGCCGGGCTGATGTGGGGATTAATTTTTGTCGGGCCGCTGATCGTGCCGGATTATCCAGCGGTATTGCAGTCGATGGGACGCTATCTGGCGCTGGGACTGATCGCCCTGCCGATCGCCTGGCTGGGCCGCGGACGTCTGCTCCAGCTGGCGCGTAAAGACTGGATGACCGCACTGACGCTGACGATGATGGGTAACCTGATTTATTACGTTTGCCTGGCCAGTGCGATTCAGCGCACCGGCGCGCCGGTCTCAACAATGATCATTGGCACATTACCGGTGGTGATCCCGGTATTCGCCAACCTGCTCTACAGTCAACGTGATGGCAAATTATCGTGGTGGCGCTTAGCCCCTGCCCTGGTGCTAATCGGCATTGGTCTGCTGTGCGTGAATATTTCTGAGCTGAATCAGGGACTGCCTGATTTTAGCGGTTGGAGATACGGTTCCGGTATCGCGCTGGCGCTGGTTTCCGTAGTGTGCTGGGCGTGGTATGCGCTACGTAATGCCCGCTGGCTGCGAGAGAATCCCGATAAGCATCCAATGATGTGGGCAACAGCGCAGGCACTGGTAACGCTTCCCGTCTCCCTGCTGGGATACGTTGCGGCCTGTCTGTGGCTAAATGGACAAACACCAGATTTCTCTCTGCCCTTCGGCCCACGTCCGGGCGTGTTTATCGGTCTGATGGTCGCCATTGCGGTACTGTGTTCGTGGGTGGGAGCATTGTGCTGGAACGTCGCCAGTCAGAAGTTACCAACGGTGATCCTCGGGCCGCTGATTGTCTTTGAAACGCTGGCGGGCCTGCTCTACACCTTTATTCTGCGCCAGGAGATGCCGCCGCTGCTGACCCTGAGTGGCATCGTGCTGCTGGTTGTGGGTGTGGTGGTCGCCGTCAGGGCCAAACCGGAAAAACCAAGTGTCGTCGCAGTTTCACCATCATAATGAGCCGGATAGTACTGCGCTAATCCGGCCTACAGGATATTTTCTTGTAGGCCGGAGCAGACGTTAAACTTTAAACACCGCCACCGTCTGATTCAGGCGTGCAGCCTGCTCTTCTAGCGCGGCAGCGGCAGAAGCAGACTCTTCCACCAGCGAGGCATTTTGCTGCGTCACGCGGTCCATCTCAGCAACCGCCTGACCTACCTGATCAATACCCCGACTCTGTTCATCTGAGGCGGATGCAATCTCACCCATGATGTCAGTCACCCGGCTGACGGCACTGACTATTTCCGCCATCGTTTCACCGGCTTCATGCACCAGCGCAGTACCGGCGTTGACCCGGTTACCGGAATCATCAATCAGCGCCTTAATTTCTTTCGCCGCCTGGGCGCTGCGCTGCGCCAGCGTACGCACTTCTCCTGCTACCACAGCAAAACCGCGCCCCTGCTCACCGGCTCGCGCCGCTTCTACCGCCGCGTTCAGTGCAAGAATATTGGTCTGGAAGGCAATACCGTCGATAACATTGGTAATTTGCGCAATTTTACTCGAACTGGTGGCGATCTCATCCATAGTGCGCACCACACCATCGACCACAGCGCCACCTTTCTGCGCCGTCTGTGAGGCATTTTTTGCCAGACTGGTTGCCTGCCGCGCATTGTCCGCATTCTGTTTCACGGTAGCGGTAAGCTGCTCCATACTGGCAGCCGTCTCTTCCAGAGAGGCGGCCTGTTGTTCAGTACGAGAAGAGAGATCATTACTACCCGCAGCGATTTCCCCCGCGCCGGTATAGATGGTATCTGCCCCATCGCGTACGACGCCAACCGTGTTTGCCAGCGCCTGTTGCATATCACGGACATTACGCGCCAGTAGCGCCATTTCATTACTGCCCTCGGCGCTGATACCGTGGGTCAGATCGCCAGCGGCAATATGGCGGATGTGCCCAATTACCTCATGGAGTGGCCTCAGCAGTACGCGTTGCATGGCTATCCAGCTGACGACAATAACGGTTATCACGATCAGCATCACCGCGGACAATAGCCAGATAATCTTCTGATAGTCCTTCTCGTTATCCTGTACACCAGCATTTGCCAGAGCAGATTGCGCAGCGCGCCATTCCTGATAAACCCCCTGCATCGCCGTCTGCTTTTGCTCAGCATTCTGTTTAAACATCTCCTCCAGTTTGCCTTCAGCGAGCAGCGCATTCATTTTTGCCAGCGTTGCAGAATAGATGCCGTACTGCTCTTCGAGCCGGTCAGCCAGATGCTCATCCAGACCCGGCGTTTCCGGCAAGGCATAGTATTTATCGTAATGATCTTTGGCATCATTCAGCAGGCGATTTGCTGTATTCACCAGTTCCTTCAACTGGCCACCGTTAATTTCATTCGCCATCGTCCCTTGCAAACGCAGCATACCCCGATTGAGCGTGACGCGAGCCTGGTTCAGGCTAATCCAGGCATCAGTAAACTCGGCCACATTCTGGCTGGAAAGCTGAGACACGTTAAAGTTTTGCTTGTCGTTATTGAGCGCGCCAATAAAAACGCCTGCGGAAATGAGCTGCATTGCGCCCAGGGCGAGTAACACGGTGATAAGTAAGGTTATCACTTTGATTCGTTTGAACATCTGTTGCCTTTTTATTATGCAGGTATTGTCTGAGGTCTAACTATCGGCAGCCGCGTCCGCTTATTTAATCTTGTGACGCGGTTTTTTTCGCCGTTTTTCCCCTTTTCAATAAGATTCAGCATGTTAAAGAGATAAGAAATTTTCGTGACAACCATCACATAATCCTCTGCCCCGAAAGGGTTATATCCTTCTCTATAAGTTGCATTTAAAATGCACCTTATATTATTGAGAATGAGGTAACGGCTATGTCTTATCGCGATCAACCTTTAGGTGAACTGGCGCTCTCTATTCCTCGCGCTTCGGCACTGTTTCGTAAATACGATATGGATTACTGCTGTGGCGGTAAGCAAACGCTGGCACGCGCTGCCGCACGTAAAGAGCTGGATGTAGAAACTATCGAAGCACAGCTCGCACAGTTGGCAGAACAACCGCTGGAGAAAGACTGGCGCACCGTAGCGCTGGCAGAAATCATCGACCATATCATCGTTCGTTATCACGACCGCCACCGCGAACAACTGCCGGAACTGATCCTGCAAGCCACTAAAGTTGAACGCGTTCATGCAGACAAACCTAACGTACCACGCGGTCTGGCAAAGAACCTGACCATGCTGCATGAAGAACTGTCCAGCCACATGATGAAAGAAGAACAGATCCTGTTCCCGATGATTAAACAGGGAATGGGTAGCCAGGCGATGGGACCTATCAGCGTGATGGAAAGCGAGCACGACGATGCCGGTGAACTGGTAGAAGTGATCAAGCACATCACCAACAATGTGACGCCTCCGCCAGAAGCCTGCACCACCTGGAAAGCCATGTATAACGGCATTAACGAGTTGATCGACGACCTGATGGAGCACATCAGTCTGGAAAACAATGTGTTGTTCCCGCGTGCCCTCGCTGGTGAATAAAAAGGGCGCCTGAGAGCGCCCTGTTTTACGGAATATTAGAGCCGCATCGCGGCTCTTTTTTTATTAGCGTACGCCAGCCATGCGTTTCTTACCGATAAACAGCCAGCCCAGCCCCAGTGCAATGAACCACAGCGGCGTTACGATCAGTGCCTGTCGGGTATCCTCTTCCAGCGTCAGCAGTACCAGTACAAACACGAAGAACGCCATGCACACCCAGCACATCAGCTTGCCTAACGGCATCTTGTAGATCGATTTCTCATGCAGATGCGGACGCTGTTTGCGGTACACCAGGTACGAGCAAAGAATAATGGTCCAGACAAACATGAACAGAATCGCTGATACGGTGGTGATCATGGTGAATGCGCCAATCACACTCGGGTTAACATACAGCATCACTACGCCGCCCAGCAGGCAGATACAGGAGAACGTCAAACCTTTCGCCGGTACTGCACGTTTAGACAGCTTGGCGAACGCTTTAGGCGCTACGCCTTCCTGCGCCAGACCAAACAGCATACGACTGGTTGAGAACACACCGCTGTTCGCAGAAGACGCAGCAGAGGTCAGAACCACAAAGTTAATCAGGCTCGCCGCTGCCGGTAGCCCTACCAGCACAAACAGCTCAACGAACGGGCTTTTGCTTGGAACAACCGAGCTCCACGGTGTTACAGACATAATCACGATCAGCGCGAAAACGTAGAACATGATAATACGGATCGGAATCGAGTTAATTGCTCGCGGCAGAGATTTCTCCGGGTCTTTGGTTTCCGCAGCTGTCGTTCCCACCAGCTCGATACCCACAAACGCGAACACCGCTATCTGGAAGCCAGCAAAGAAACCACTCAGACCTTTCGGGAACCAGCCACCATCATTCCATAAGTGCGTAAACGACGCTTCAACGCCGGTTGGCGACTGGAAGTGCGTCAGTACCATCACCAGACCGACAACAATCAGTCCAACGATGGCGACGATTTTGATCATGGCAAACCAGAACTCCATCTCACCGAACATTTTGACGGTGGCGAGGTTGAGACTCAGCAGCAGAATGATCACTGCCAGTGAAGCAACCCAGTCAGAGAGTCCAGGGAACCAGAATTGCGCATAAGCCGTAATGGCGACAACGTCCGCCATCCCGGTAACTACCCAGCAAAACCAGTAGGTCCAGCCGGTAAAATACCCAGCCCATGGCCCTAGAAGGTCAGAGGCGAAATCGCTGAAGGATTTGTATTCGAGATTCGAAAGCAACAGTTCTCCCATTGCCCGCATCACGAAAAACAACATGAAACCGATGATCATATATACAAAGATGATCGACGGTCCGGCGAGACTGATGGTTTTTCCGGAGCCCATAAACAGGCCCGTGCCGATGGCACCACCGATTGCAATAAGTTGAATATGACGGTTTGTGAGATTGCGCCGTAGCGACTGTTCAGACGAACCCTCTTCGTCGGCAACGACTTTTACCTGATCTACCATGTTTTTTTCTTCCTGTACCTGTCTGTGTTGTTCAGGCTCTACGGCCTTTAATGTGTCTATGATACGACGATCCCGTTAGCAGGACTCATCGATATTAGGTAAGAATCGGCGGGATGAATACTAAGATTTAGATATAATGTTAATTTAATGTTTAAAGTGAGTGTCATATCACTCTGATACCGCGAATTAGCTCACAAAAATACACGCAAGAACGTCATTTGCAAGATAAAATATCGATACTATTACAACTATAGGTTTTAAAACTAATTTTCCGCTCCCCTCAACCCTGAGGGGAACAGAAGTCACTGCTTACAGGATCTCGAGCAGCTCAACCTCGAACACCAGCGTGCTGAACGGAGGAATGGACGCGCCAGCGCCACGCTCGCCATAAGCCAGTTCCTGAGGAATAGTCAGTTCCCATTTGGAACCCACCGGCATCAGGGTCAGCGCTTCAATCCAGCCAGGGATCACGCCATTAACCGGGAATTCAGCCGGCTCACCACGAGCGACAGAACTGTCAAACACAGTACCGTCAATCAGTTTACCGGTATAGTGCACACGTACGCGGTCGGTACGCGCCGGAATTGCACCTTCACCCTGAGTCAGAACACGGAACTGCAGACCGGATTCAGTGCTGTTCACACCGTCTTTCTCACGGTTTTCTTCCAGATATTTGACGCCATCGGCGGCCATAGCCTGGAAACGTTCACGACGTACCGCATCCGCACGTTCGTGGATTTCACGCAGTGCGCGGTGCACAACGTCAACAGGCACAGCTGGGTGTTTGCCTTCCAGCGCATCAGCAATACCAGCGACCAGCGCTTCAGGTAACAGCCCTTCCAGACCGGATTCGCTCAGTTGCTGTCCAACCTGCAAACCAATGCCGTAGCTTGCTTGCGCTTCGATAGTGTCAAAAGTCGGGGTGGCCATCATATTTCCTTTCATCGGATGTAAAGTAGCGGGCAGCATATCAGCCATGCCGCATCCGGTAAAACTTTGTATCAGGAAGAGATGACAAATCGCGAGGAAAAAGAAACAATGGCTATATTCCGCATCCATATCACGAAAGCGGATGTATACCCTGAAAAATTCGAGTGCAGGCAGGCGAACGAATCCCGATAAGCTTACATTTATAAGTAATTAGGGTGAGTGAGAGCAGCCAACACACCGGCAACGCGAAACATGAAGGGTATTATGACGAACATCATAGCGTTAGCCATCTATACTCTATGATCGAGGAACGATAAGCGGAGCAGGAGGAAAGCCATGCCCGGGCGCTTTGAATTAAAACCAACCCTGGCGAAAATCTGGCATGCACCGGACAATTTTCGCATTATGGACCCGCTACCGCCTATGCATCGCCGTGGCATCATTGCTGCTGCAATCGTGCTGGTGATAGGTTTCCTGCTCCCTTCTAATGACTCCAGCGATACTCCAGTGGTCACACGTGATGCACAACTGGATTTCCAGTCGCAATCACAGCCGCCGACTGAGGCTCAGCTTCAGGCACAGCTGGTTGCCCCGCAAAACGATCCTGGCCAGGTCGCTCCGGTTGCGCCGGAACCGATCCAGGAAGGAGAACCAGACGTACAGCCGCAGGCTCAACAATCTCAGCCCCAGACGCAGCCTTTTCAGCAGGATAGCGGGATTGACCAGCAATGGCGCACCTATCGCGTAGATTCAGGCAAAACGCTGGCGCAGGTATTCCGCGATCATAACCTTCCACCAACCGATGTGTATGCTATGGCACAGGTCGAGGGGGCAGGAAAACCGCTGAGTAATCTGAAAAATGGTCAGATGATACAGATCAGGCAGAATGCCAATGGAGTGGTGACGGGTTTAACTATCGATACCGGTAATGGTCAGCAGGTGCTGTTTACCCGCCAACCCAACGGCAGCTTTATTCGCGCACGGTAATTTTTAGTCCGGGTGGCGACGTCAATGCCTCACCCGGACTGGCATCGGCCTGATAAGGGCCACGTTATCAGGCATTCTGTGGTTTGCGCACTTTACTGACCTTATTCACCCACCAAATCCCCGAACAGACCAGCACCAGCGCAACCGCGTATTTCCACTCCAGAATATTCTCGCCGAGGAAGATCGCCGACAGCACCGCTCCCGAAACGGGAATAAGAAAGTTAAACGGAGCGATCATCCCTACACGATTGTATTTGAGCAAGATGCTCCACAATGCGAACGCCACCGAAGAGAGCAGCGTCAGGTAGCCAAGAATCGCCACCGAAGACGAACCGTGTACGGTCAGCGTCCCACCGAAAGCATAGCCCCCGATAACCAATGCCAGACCGCCTATCCCCAGTTGATAGCCTGTCATCACCGTCGGATCCACTGTCTGAGAAATACGTTTACCGTAAAGCGTGGCGGCAGAGAGAATAAAGGCTGCCAGCACCACCGAGCCATCCCCTAACAGACTAAAGCTAAAGTCCATCAGGCCACTGTTAAAGTTCACCACCATCACACCGGTAAAGCCCAGGATACAGCCCAGCGCCTTGTTGTAGCTCAGCTTGTCGTTCTGGTAGATAAAGTGGGCCAGCAGTACGCTAAAGAACGTGCCAGTAGCGTTCATGATTGAGCCTTTCACACCCGTCGTGAACGCCAGACCGATGTAAAAGAAGATGTATTGCAGTGAGGTCTGCGTCAGTCCCAGCAGCGTGAGCTGTCCAAACTGGCGTGGGCTTAACCTGCCGATAGGTTTACGCTGCATCATAGCCAGCAACAGTAGTAATAATCCCGCAAACAAGAAGCGGTATCCGGCAAAGACAATTTTCGACGGAATGTCATCCGTGGCAATCTGGAAGATCTCATACCCGCTTTTTATCGCCGGATAGGCACTTCCCCAGAGCAGGCAGCAGAACGCCGCGCTCAGATAGACTACGTTTTTACGCGCAAACAGAGGTTGGTGCGTTGTTTCCATTCCATCACCACTTTGAAATAATGTTTTATTTTTACGATTATCCCGAAAAGGATAAAGAATAGCCAGAGCGAAAAACAGGAGGGGGAGAAAAGCAAAACGCCGGCACAGGGCCGGCGCTTTTACGCGGTTTTTAGAATAAAAACTTATTCTGCAACTACGTTTACAGTCAGCTTAGCAAACACTTCGCTGTGAACCTGGAAGCTCACTTCGTGCTCACCAGTGGTACGCAGAACACCGTTCGGCAGACGAACTTCGCTCTTAGCCACTTCAACGCCAGCTGCAGTTACAGCGTCAGCGATGTCGCGAGTACCGATGGAACCGAACAGTTTACCTTCATCGCCCGCTTTGGACGCGATGGTTACGGTTTCCAGTGCGTTGATTTTCTCAGCACGAGCTTCAGCAGCAGACAGAACGTCAGCCAGTTTGGCTTCCAGTTCAGCGCGACGCGCTTCGAAAAATTCAACGTTTTTCTTGGTAGCAGGAACAGCTTTACCCTGTGGTACCAGGAAGTTACGAGCATAGCCCGCTTTAACGTTAACCTGATCACCCAGGCTACCCAGGTTTGCTACTTTATCAAGCAGAATAACTTGCATTACCTTATCCTCTCAAAGTCGTATTAATGGACCGTGACCGATTACTGATGACGATCAGTGTACGGCAGCAGGGACAGGTAGCGAGCGCGTTTGATAGCGCGAGCCAGCTGACGCTGGTATTTTGCACGGGTACCGGTGATACGGCTTGGGACAATCTTACCGCTTTCGGTGATGTAGTTTTTCAGCGTAGCGATATCTTTATAGTCGATCTCTTGAACGCCTTCCGCGGTGAAACGGCAGAACTTGCGACGACGGAAATAACGTGCCATATGGCTAGTCTCCAGAATCTATCAATTCAATCTGCTCGGCATGCAGAACCATTTTGCTCAGGCCGTTCTTTGCCTTATGGCAAGAAATGAACCCCTGAACGGTCACTGCGCTACCGACCGTTATACTGTGAGTAATGGCCTGGTTTTCGTGTCCGCTAACAATAACGGGCATTTGACACCATGCCTGCCGGTGAAAACCGGCTTCCTCCTGCACAGAACGATGCTCAAGCACGAACTGGCAATGAGGAATTCCTGATGGACTGACCTTTCGAAGGGGAGCCCTGCACACGGTGCCGGACAACGCCAGACGGTTGGTCATCAGAAATTACTCTTCAGAATCCCCAGCATCTGCATCATCTGCGGTTTCGTTTGCGAAATCATCGCGACGTTCACGACGCTCGTCTTTCGCTTTAACCATCGGAGATGCTTCGGTAACAGCGTGCTTAGTACGCATTACCATGCTACGGATAACGGCATCGTTGAAGCGGAAGTTTGTTTCCAGCTCATCGATAACTTCCTGCGGCGCTTCAACGTTCAGCAGAACGTAGTGAGCTTTGTGCAGTTTGTTGATCGGGTAAGCCAGCTGACGGCGGCCCCAGTCTTCCAGACGGTGGATCGTGCCTTCTGCTGCAGTGATTGCACCAGTGTAGCGTTCGATCATACCCGGAACCTGTTCGCTCTGGTCAGGATGGACCATAAAAACGATTTCGTAATGACGCATCGAATTGCTCCTTACGGATTATTCAGCCTCCTGTCTGGGTCAGCCGAGGCCCGGGGAGGCAAGGAACGTGTTAAAGGTCGGCTGAAAAATTGACGCGTAATCATACTTGCGCCTACAGCCAAACACAAGGCGATTGTTCGATTATTTATCATGGCGTCATTAATACATATCCAGCAGCATTTTGACGCTGATGCAAATGGAGACAATCACAATCATCGGTCTGATGACTTTCTTTCCTCGCGTCAGCACCACCGTGGCCCCCAGGCGCGCACCGAGGGATTGTCCCACGAACATGACCAGCCCGAGCGACCAGATCATTTTACCGCCGAAGATAAAAAACAAAATCGAGGCGATGTTCGATGCCAGATTAATAAAGTTAGAGTGGATTTGCGCCTTATCTATGCTGTATCCCCAAAGCAGGATATAGCAGAGCGTATAGAAAGAGCCGGCCCCAGCGCCAAGAAACCCATCATAAAAACCCACGCACCCACCGCCGATAAGTGAAAAAAGAAGCAGTGACACCTGCTGTTTTCTTTTCGGTTCACTGAGATTAGGGGCAAATATGAAATAGATGGCGACGGCGATAATCAGTACCGGCAGCAACTTTTTTAGCAGGTCCGGCTCAATAAACTGGATTAATGTGGTGCCCAGCGCAGAACCAATAAAGGCAGATAAAAATACATATTTGTGTTCCTGAACATTGATATGCCCTCGGCGTAAAAAATAAATCCCGGAGGTGAGCGAACTGCCCAACGCCTGAATTTTATTGGTCGCCAATGCGTTGGCCGGCGGCAAACCGGAAATCAACAATGCGCCAATAGAGAGAAACCCACCGCCCCCCGACACTACGTTAATAAAACCTGCTACCAGCGCAACCATAAACATAATCAGGAAATAGCTGAAATCCATGAATGAAGTATCCATAAGTTTTTGCCTTATAATCATAAAGTTATATTATTTTTCAGCTCACTATAGACGGCGTACTCATTCGGTTAAATTGACCATTTGGTAAGAGGTTATGCCTGGAAAACAGGAATTTTTAACCACAGCGGTAGACATCAGCTAACTGTTAATTAAAGGAAAGACAGGCATGCGGTAATTTTTTGAACAACTGCATCAGAAATGGTCGCTATCGACTCCGTCGGTAACGGTTAAAATTAAATCAGAAGTTATCTACTCACAGGAGAAAGCGAACCAGAGACCGCAGTCGAGGAGGTACATATGCGAGCCCGTGTTTTGACCCTTCTGGCTGTACTTTTGCTCAGTGCAAGTGCAACAGCAGCCATCAAGATTGACAATCATCAGGCCAGAAATATGGATGATGTGCAGAGCTTAGGCGTAATTTACATAAACCATAACTTCGCCACTGAAAGTGAAGCCAATCAGGCCCTGAATGAAGAAACAGATGCTCAAGGCGCTACCTACTACCACGTAATCCTCACCAGGGAGCCAGGTAGTAACGGAAATATGCGCGCCAGCGCGGATATTTATCGCTAGCTATCCAGAAATAACCAACGAGAACATTGCCACAGTTTGACTTGCCCCCTTCATTGGGGGCTTTTTTTGCAGTAAAACGCATCCGGAGCTGATCGATAACATCCCCTGAAAGCGTTAGCTCCGGAGCGTTTTGTTTATTTCTGTCCGTAATAGGCGTTCGGGCCGTGCTTACGCATGAAGTGTTTGTTCATCAGGTAGCCATCAATGGGATTGAGGCATGGGTTGATGCCGCGCGCAATCCACGCCATCTTCGCCACCTCTTCCATCACCACTGCGTTATGTACCGCCTCATAGGCAGTTTTCCCCCACGCAAACGGACCGTGCTGATACACCACCACACCTGGGGTATGCAGCGGTTCAACGTCCCCCAGAGTTTCAATGATGACCTTGCCGGTGTTCAGCTCATATTCGCTCTGTACCTCTTCTTCGTTTAACGCCCGGGTGCAGGGAATATCGCCAAAGAAATAATCCGCATGCGTAGTGCCAAGTGCTGGGATCGCCAGCCCCGCCTGCGCCCATGCCGTCGCATGGGTTGAGTGGGTATGCACCACGCCGCCGAGCGACGGATAGCGGCGGTACAGTGCCAAATGCGTCGCAGTATCAGAGGAAGGACGATAACGCCCTTCCACCACGTTCCCTGTCATATCGACCACAACCATATCGTCTGCGGTCATGGCCTCATAAGCAACACCGCTGGGTTTGATCACTACCCAACCGCGTTCGCGGTCGATGCTACTCACGTTACCCCAGGTAAAAGTCACCAGTCCGTAGCGCGGCAAATCCATGTTGGCATCGAACACCTGCTGTTTAAGCTTTTGCATTACGCCGCCTCCACCAGACCAACGCTTGCCATACGCGCTTTCACCCAATCACGCGCTTTCGCCACTTCTCGTGCCGGATCATCTGCCGTTTCACTCCACATCTCAATCAGGTATGGCCCGCAATACCCACTCTGCTTGAGTGTCGCAAAACAACGTTCGAAATCCACCACGCCCTCGCCAAACGGCACGTTTTTGAACACACCGGGTTTGGTGTCTTTAACGTGTACCGCCACGATATGTCCTATCCCGGCCTGTAATTCCATCTGCACGTCGTTATCCCACGCCGACAGATTGCCAATATCAGGATAAAGCTGGAACCAAGGATTGTTCAGGTAGTGCGCATAACCCAGCGCCTTGCTGATCGAGTTCATCAGGGGATAATCCATAATCTCCATCGCCAGCGTCACCTGAGCACGACTCGCCATTTCCACGCTCTCTTTCAGCCCATCGCGAAAACGACGACGCGTTTCGTTATTTGCCTTCTGGTAGTAAACGTCGTAACCCGCCAGTTGGATCACGCGAATGCCAATATCCTGAGCAAATCGGATCGCTTTACGCATGATCTCCAGTCCCTGGTCACGCACCGCGTCATCTTCACTACCGAGCGGAAAACGACGATGCGCACTCAGGCACATGGAAGGGACACGCACACCGGTTTCGGCAATCGCACTTACCAGCGCCAGACGCTGCTCACGGCTCCAGTCCAGGCGCGCCAGGCGGTCGTCTGTTTCATCAACAGACATCTCAACAAAATCAAAACCCAGTTCTCTGGCAAGCTTCAGCCGCGTTTGCCAGCACTCCCCGACGGGAAGCGCTTTTTCATAGATACCGAGCGGGATCTGTTTCGACAACATAACCGCTCCTTAGCCCCAAAGTTGGGCGATGGAACGTTTGAACTGACGAGCAGCTTCTACCGGTGAGGCTGCATCACGAATGCTGCGACCGGCGATAAAAACATGGATTGGAATGCCTTTGAACAACGGTAGATCCTCCAGCGCCAGACCGCCGGTAACGGTGACTTTGAAGCCCATATCGGCCAGACGTTTGATGGCGCTGATATCTGCGTCCCCCCACGCCACACCTGCGGCTTGTGCATCGCGACTACGGTGATACACAACCTGTCCAATGCCCGCGTCACGCCATTCCTGCGCCTGTTCCCAGGTCCAGTAACCGGTCAGTTCAATCTGTACATCGCCATTGAATTCTTTCGCCACATCCAGCGCACCTTTGGTGGTGTTGATATCCGCACAGCAGATCACAGTCACCCAGTCAGCGTTGGCTTCAAAGCACATACGAGAAAGAATTTTGCCTGCATCGGCAATTTTGGCATCCGCCAGTACGATTTTATGCGGATACAGCGCTTTAAGATCGCGAACCGCACGCACGCCTTCAGCGACACAGAGAATCGTACCAACTTCAATGATGTCCACTTCATCTGCAATCAGGCGTGTTGTTTCATACGCGGAAGCCATCGTTTGATTATCCAGCGCTACCTGCAACATAGGTAATGACATTTTAGTGTTCCTTTTAAGCAGCCGCCGCAGTGGCGTTATCAATTAAATCCAGTACTTCCTGCGCGGTGCGGCAGGCACGTAAACGATCAAAATTAGCTTCATCTTCAAACAGATTAACAATCTGCATGATGCCAACCTCCTGATGCGTGTTGGCATCCACTGCCGCCATGGTGATCAGAATATCAACCGGGTCGTTATCTTCATGGTTAAACACCAGCGGTGTTTTCAGCGTAACCAGGGCAAACCCGGTTTTCTTCACACCTTCCTCCGGGCGGCCATGAGGCATAGCCAGACCAGGTGCTATCACAAAATACGGGCCAAACTGCTCTACGCCGTCGAGAATCGCCTGGTAGTAACGCGGTTCGACAACATCGGCCTTAACCAGCAGATCGACGCCCAGCTTTACGGCTTCCTGCCAGGTGCTGGCATCAGCCTGCAAAAGGATGGCGTTATTGTCCGCTAATGAATCACGTAATTTCATATGGCGTCCTTACTTCACATCCTGCGGAAAATGTTCTTTGATCACTTCCAGCAGCTTTGGACCAAAATCGGCTGGCGATAGCATATTGCGTACGCCAACGACATATTTGTTGCCGGAAACAGTGATTTCACCGGCGATATGGGTAGAGGCGATGATGATATCTGCGCCGCTCAGCTCGCTTTTGTATTCGCCCACCGCGCAACTGTTCACCGTATGGTCAATATTTGACTGGGTTAAAAACTGATCCACTTTCATTTTCATGATCATGGAACTGCCTTGCCCATTGCCACACACAGCCAGAATACGTACGGTCATAATCGGAACTCCTTATTAGGCAGATTGTCCTGCCAGTTGTTTTTCTGCATCTTCCTCAGCGCGCAATGTGCGCCCTGCGAAAAACATATAAGCCAGTGAAATCAGAATCATGACGGCCATAAAAATCAGTCCGAGTGAGGCAAAGCCCTGCATCATCGGTGGAGCCAGAATCGACCAATCCGCCATCCCCATCCAGGCGCTCATGCCGGTGAGTTTCACCGCCCAGACGCAGCCAAAGATTTCGATCATCCCCATCACCAGACAAATTTTGAGCGCCGCACGCCAGCCGCCAAAGTGGTTAGCAAACACACCAATAGTGGCGTTAGAGAAGAACATTGGGATAAAGCCAGGGATTATCAGAATGGATGAGCCGAAACCCACCAGGATACCGACGGCGATCAACTGGCCGATGGTGCCCCACATAAAACCCCAGACCACCGCATTTGGTGCAAAGCTATAAATCGCCGCACAGTCAATCGCCAGTACTGCGCCGGGAATAAGGCGTTGAGAAATACCATTGAACGCTTCTGAAAGTTCAGCAACGAACATACGTACGCCCTGGGTGATGATGAAGATCGCGACCGCGAACGAGAAACCAGTTTGCAGGATATAGATAGTCCAGTGGGTTTTACCCGCCATCGCCTGGACAACATCAATACCGAAGGAAAGCAGGATCGCTCCAAAGAAAATGGTCATCACAATGGCTGTAGAAACGATGTTGTCATGGAAGATATTCAGCCAGCCAGGCAACTTAAGATCTTCGACGCTCTCTTCTTTTTTACCCAGATATGGTGCGAGTTTGTAAGCCATCCACGAAGCGAATTGCTGCTGGTGACCAATGGAGAAGCCGCAACCGTCTGTGACTTCCTGGGTCGGCTTGTACATCATGTTGGAGGTAATGCCCCAGTAGAGCGACACCAGCACCGCGGTACAGATAATGGTGGTCCACATCGGGTAACCGAAGATGTAGAAAGAGACCGCAATCAGCCCCGCTTGCTGGAACATGATGTGGCCGGTCAACATGATAGTGCGGATACCGGTAATACGCCGCAGCAGGACGTAACAAATGTTCAGCGCCAGCGCCAATAACACGGCGTAGCCTACCCAACTATAGGCATCGCCCATACGTTCAATGGTCGCCATCATTGAGGCGTAGGTATCTGAAATCGCGCCGTTGATGCCATAAACCTCAGACATCTTCGCCACCACTGGTTTAAAGGTGCTGGTCAGGATGCCGGATCCCGCCTGCAACAACATAAAACCGATGATTGTTTTGATCGTGCCTTTGATAATCACGCTGACGCTCTTACGCAGCAGGATGTAGCCAAGACAGGTCACAATACCCAACAGCAGCGGAGCATTGGTCATTACCTGATTAAAAAAGACGGTAAAGATGTTGTAGAGGATCTCCATAACGATCTCCAGTAAACGAAGTTGCCGGGTTTTGTTGATACCCGAATGTTGTACCCTCACTCTAATTTTCAAAAGTAATCACAACAAGATTGAATTTGATTAAATGTGACGAACCACGCAAATAATTCCTATAGATCAGGAAAGGATTAATCACCATCAACTCAAATCACGATTAAGTGCAATAAAATCAAATAAATAATAAAATACCCCAAATAAAACCTCGCGTAATTCCCTCGTAATTACACTCTGTCCGAGATGCTGGTCGCGAAAAACAAGTCATTGCCAACGTGAAAAAATAGTGTCAGGATTAATCAAAACAAATCACACTTTGATTCAACTTGAACAAACATGAAGGTAAATGCGATGAGTAAAGTAAAAAGCATCACGCGTGAATCATGGATCCTGAGTACATTCCCGGAGTGGGGAAGCTGGCTGAATGAAGAGATCGAACAGGAGCAGGTTGCACCAGGCACCTTTGCCATGTGGTGGCTAGGTTGTACCGGGATCTGGCTGAAATCAGAAGGTGGGGCTAACGTCTGTGTCGATTTTTGGTGCGGGACAGGTAAGCAGAGCCACGGTAATCCGCTGATGAAAACCGGGCATCAGATGCAGCGTATGGCCGGAGTAAAGAAATTGCAGCCAAACCTGCGCACCACGCCATTTGTGCTCGATCCTTTCGCTATTCGCCAGATCGACGCTGTACTGGCCACTCACGATCATAACGATCACATTGACGTTAACGTTGCTGCGGCCGTCATGCAGAACTGTGCCGACGATGTACCATTCATCGGGCCGCAAACCTGCGTGGATCTGTGGATCGGCTGGGGTGTGCCAAAAGAACGCTGCATCGTAGTGAAACCGGGTGACGTTGTTAAAATAAAAGACATTGAAATTCATGCTCTTGATGCATTTGACCGCACAGCGCTGATCACACTGCCAGTCGAGCAAAAAGCGGCCGGTGTCCTTCCAGACGGCATGGATATGCGTGCCGTTAACTACCTGTTCAAAACGCCGGGCGGTACGCTGTATCACAGCGGAGACTCCCACTACTCCAACTACTACGCAAAACACGGCAATGAACATCAGATAGATGTGGCACTGGGTTCCTATGGCGAAAACCCGCGCGGCATTACCGACAAGATGACCAGCTCCGACATGCTGCGTATGGCGGAAGCGTTAAATACCAAAGTGGTGATCCCGTTCCACCATGATATCTGGTCAAACTTCCAGGCCGATCCGCAAGAGATCCGTGTTCTGTGGGAGATGAAAAAAGATCGGTTGAAGTATGGCTTCAAGCCGTTTATCTGGCAGGTTGGCGGCAAGTTCACCTGGCCGCTGGATAAAGATAACTTTGAATATCACTATCCACGCGGTTTTGACGACTGTTTTACAATCGAGCCGGATCTGCCGTTTAAATCCTTCCTCTAATCGCTATGATGCCGGGTTTTTCCCGGCATTTTTCAATATTTACTTTAGTATTTTCAGGCTATTTCAAATATCATCTTAAAAAATCATT
The DNA here is from genome assembly GCF_963864895.1 of Citrobacter sp. S-77. NCBI lineage: Bacteria > Pseudomonadati > Pseudomonadota > Gammaproteobacteria > Enterobacterales > Enterobacteriaceae > Citrobacter > Citrobacter sp. S-77. The sequence goes on along the minus strand of NZ_CAWLWU010000002.1, from coordinate 250,525 downwards.
TTGTATCGGAATAGCTCATGACTGAAGCACAAAGACATCAAATTCTACTCGATATGCTGGCACAGCTGGGCTTTGTGACCGTTGAAAATGTCGTAGAACGCTTAGGAATCTCACCCGCTACGGCACGTCGGGATATCAACAAACTTGACGAAAACGGCAAGCTTAAAAAAGTTCGTAACGGCGCAGAAGCCATTACTCAACAGCGGCCACGCTGGACGCCGATGAATCTGCACCAGGCACAGAATCATGACGAGAAGGTACGCATAGCCAAGGCAGCGTCACAACTGATCAATCCAGGCGAAAGCGTGGTGATCAACTGTGGATCCACTGCATTCCTGCTTGGGCGGGAAATGTGTGGCAAGCCGGTGCAGATCATTACTAATTATCTGCCGCTGGCAAATTATCTGATCGACCAGGAGCATGAGAGCGTAATCATCATGGGCGGGCAATATAACAAGAGCCAGTCCATCACACTTAGCCCGCAGGGCAGCGAGAATAGCCTGTACGCCGGGCACTGGATGTTTACCAGCGGCAAAGGACTTACCGCTGACGGGCTGTATAAAACTGACATGCTGACCGCGATGGCAGAACAGAAGATGCTTAGCGTAGTCGGCAAACTGGTAGTACTGGTCGATAGCAGTAAAGTGGGTGAACGTGCAGGTATGTTATTCAGCCGTGCCGATCAAATCGATATGCTGATTACCGGTAAAAATGCGAACCCTGAGATCTTGCAACAGCTCGAAGCGCAGGGTGTAAACATTTTGCGCGTTTAGAGATGTTGGCGGAAAAATGATACCGTCGCTGCCAGCGCTTCTGGCGTGATACGGTGGCGCACGCCAGCTTCCCACAGGCAGGTCAGATTTTTATCCAGACCTGCCTGAATCAACGCCTGTTGTAAGCGGAAGGTTTCAACGGCCGGGACCACATCGTCATCCTGTCCATGCCACAATAAAAGCGGTCTGTCGGCCAGTCGGTCCAACTGATGCGTCACATCCCACTCAGCGAGCGGAGCTATTATCGTATCGAACTCCGTCTGCTGCTCTGGCGTCTGCACGAATAAAGGTGGAAAAAGCGTATGGGCAAGGTGGGTAAAATAGCCCGAACCCATCAGGCTGGCTGCACATTTAACCTCGGGATATCGCGCCATAATACCCAGTGCCGTCATACCACCCATTGACGCGCCCGCGATAGCAAGACGTTCATCTGATATCCAATTCTCTGCCACCAGCGCCGCACGTAACGCCGTAAATTCCTGCATGTTTTGCTGCAAAATCTGCCAGAAGCGGTACATTCTACCCTGCGTATCACCACTGAACCGCGCACCATGATCGGGTGCTTCGGGCATAACAACCCGGAACCCGGCCTGTGCCAGAGCGACGGCAAAATAGCTGTAAACCAGGCTGGAAGAAGTGAACCCGTGATAAAAGATAATGCTGGGAAGTGAAAGGTCGTGTTGACCAGCAGGAAATGCGTGCAGGACAGGAATACCAGCCAGTTGCCGTGTTTCAATTTCTATCATTTGTCGCCTCTTTCTTTCCGGTATGCCATGGAGAAATACTTAACGCAAGTGAATGTGTTCGGCAATGATTCATAATGTTGAGAACTAGGTTACGCTTTCGCAACATTTTCATTCGAAAATCGCGCGAGAGATAACATTTCGGGAACATTCCCCTAAAGGGAAATTAATAAGGCACTACACTATGGCTATCAGGAAACGAGATAGAGTTATGCGTCGGTTTGCCTCTTTGATGCTGGTTATGTTTTTAAGCGCCTGTAGCGTGCTACAGGGGACGCCACAACCCGCGCCACCTGTCGCAGACCATCCGCAAGAAATCCGCCGTGACCAGAGCCAGGGGTTACAGCGAATGGGGACAGTCAATGCTCTGGTGAGAGGCTCTCCAGATGATGCGCTGGCAGAAATTCGTGCCAAAGCTGCCGCGGCTAAAGCTGATTATTACGTTGTATTACTGGTTGATGAAACCGTGGTAACGGGCCAATGGTATTCACAAGCCATTTTATATCGTAAATAACACGGGATTGAAATTTAGTCAGCTTTACATTGCTTTGCGCCCCTATGCGTTTACCTGTGCACAATAAACCAACAGCAGGGAGCTTGAGGTTTATTATCGCGATGGAATGCCCTGCCACGTGTAGGGGTACGAATAATGGAGCTGACGATGAAACAATCACTTGCCTTATCCTCACTGCTGCTTTCTGCCGGACTGGTGGATACCACGGCACAGCCTGCCGAGTTCGCCAGTGCTGACTGTGTTACGGGTCTGAACGAAATAGGACTGATCTCTGTCAGCAACATTGCAGGAAATCCACAGGATGTGGAACGCGTTGTGGCGTTAAAAGCGGATGAACAAGGTGCCTCATGGTATCGGATCATTCAAATGTATGAAGAACAACAGCCTGATAACTGGCGTGTACAGGCCATACTCTATGCATAGCATACTGCCAGGTGTCGCTCACTTATCTGGCCTACATCGAAAGTAAGAGTGTAGGCCTGATAAGATCCTCCTGCACAGCCGCCAGGCAAGTCATTAACACAAGCCACCCGTAGCCCGTAATAACAAGTCATTCTGCACCTGTTCAGACAAACGCCGACCACCACGCGTATCCAACATCATCTGACACCAGGCCTGCGCCACTGGCGGAGATGCATAGCGCAACATCTGCGCCCCACAGCCGAGCAGGAAAAGCTGCTGCGTAATCTCCCGTCCCAGCTCCTCACTGGGTTTACGTAAGTGCTGTTGTAGCTGACGTACCATTCTGTCGTAATGTCGGTCTTGCCCTTTTACTTCAGCAAAAGCTTCACTGAGCATATCGTACATACCCGGTTGTTTCGTTAACACTCGCAATACATCGAGGCACATAATGTTCCCGGATCCTTCCCAGATACTGTTTACCGGCATCTCGCGGTACAAACGCGGCAGTTCACTCTCCTCACAATACCCCGTGCCACCAAGCACTTCCATGGCCTCTGCAACGAATGGCATACCGCTTTTACAGATGGCGAACTTTGCCGCTGGCGTAAATAATCTGGCCCACAGAGCTTCTTTCACATCGTTGCGACGATCCCAGGCTCGCGCCAGCCGAAACAGCAACGCTGTTTGGCCTTCCAACTGGAGAGCCATCCGGCTCAATACCTGTCGCATCATCGGCTGCTCAATCAGTGGTTTGCCAAATACCTGCCGCTGATGCGCATGATAAATTGCCACGGAAAAAGCGCGCCGCATCATACTGTGGCTACCAAGCGCACAGTCAAAACGTGTCATACCGCCCATTTTCAGGATATGACGAACACCTTCTCCCTCCTCACCCAGTAGCCAGCCAATCGCATCCTGAAATTCAACTTCGCAGCTGGCGTTAGAGCGGTTGCCTAACTTATCCTTCAGCCGTTCAAGACGGATAGCGTTACGCCGCCCATCAGGTAAAAATCGCGGGACAAAGAAGCAGGACAACCCTCCTTTAGCCTGTGCCAGCACCAGATGAGCATCGCTTTGCGGTACGGAGAAAAACCATTTATGCCCAATTAGCCGATACGTGCCATCCTCAAGGCGGTCTGCCTGAGTGGTATTGCTCAGCACATCTGATCCCCCCTGTTTCTCCGTCATTCCCATGCCAATCAGCAGACCGCGCTTTTTCCCGCCGGGCAGCAGATGTGAATCATAACGATCGCTGCATAGCGGTGTGAACCAGTCATGAAATTGTGGAGGTAACATATCAAGTAACAGCGGCGTGGCGGCAAACGTCATGGTAACAGGGCATAACGTGCCTGCCTCCACCTGCGCATGCAACATAAAACGTGCGGCCCGGGCAACAAATGCCCCCTGTCTTGCATCTTCTTCCCAGGCAAGATTATGTACCCGGTTGGCACACAGCCCCTGCATCAGTAAATGCCAAGCGGGATGAAAACGCACGTCATCCAGTCGCTGCCCCTGCGGATCGTATCGCAATAGTTCTGGCGGATAAGCGTTGGCCAACCGTCCCAGTTCGAGCGATTCCGCCGTTCCTAATTGCTGGCCAATACTGGCAAGAAGATCGCTGTCCCAGCCAGCCCCCTCACGATTCACCGCTTCACACAGTGCACCATCGGACAGGTATAAATTGCTGTTATTGAGCGGTACAGGTTGGTTAAAAACGGTATGCGTTTGCCAGTGCATTGTGTTTCCCTCCGTCAATGGCAGTGACCATAAGTATGGTCACTCACAGAAGAGGGTGCCTGGGATAGCGGTCACAAAAAAGCCATCCCGGAGGATGGCTTGATGGAAATGGAGAGCTCAGTTACCCGCGCTGACGAACGGCCTCAAACAGGCAGATCCCCGTTGCAACGGAGACGTTCAACGATGAGACGCTACCAGCCATCGGAATACTGATCAGCTCATCACAGTGTTCACGAGTCAGACGACGCATACCTTCACCTTCAGCTCCCATGACCAGCGCCAGGCGGCCAGTCATTTTGCTCTGATACAGAGTGTGGTCAGCTTCACCTGCCGTCCCAACAATCCAGATGTTCTCTTCCTGCAGCATACGCATCGTGCGCGCCAGGTTGGTCACACGGATCAGTGGCACGCTTTCTGCCGCGCCACAGGCGACTTTTTTCGCCGTCGCATTCAACTGCGCAGAACGATCTTTCGGGACGATAACAGCATGCACACCAGCCGCGTCTGCGCTTCGCAAGCAAGCGCCCAGGTTATGCGGATCGGTAACGCCATCCAGGATCAAAAAAAACGGCTGATCGAGTGAGGCGATCAGATCCGGCAGATCGTTTTCCTGATACTGGCGGCCCGGCTTCACGCGGGCAATAATACCCTGATGTACCGCACCCTCACTTTTCTCATCCAGAAACTGGCGGTTAGCCAACTGGATGACAACGCCCTGCGCTTCCAGAGCATGGATCAGCGGCAGCAGGCGTTTATCTTCACGACCTTTGAGAATAAAGACGTCCTGAAAGCGCTCAGGCGCACGCTCCAGCAGAGCCTGCACCGCATGGATGCCGTAAATCATTTCACTCATGAATGTACTCGTTAATAGTTTATGTGTAATGCCGGGCAGTACTTAGCTCACCCGGCTTACTGTTTATGGCCGTTATTCCGCGACTTTCTTTTTCGCCGCGCGTTTAGCTTTGGTGGCAGCAGCGATTTTAAGCGTTTTCGCCGATGGCTTTTTCGCTTTTTTGTCGCCTTTTTTCTCAGTCGCTTTTTTATCCGCCTGAGGTTTAGCTCTGCCTTTCTTCTCGCCACGGAAAGCACTATCCGGCTCGAAATTCACCTTTTTGCCCATCTGACGACGTCTGCCGGTGTTTTTACCTGCATCACCTTTTTTCGCTTTTTCGCGCGCGGTTTTACCCTCATTACGCGGTGCGCGTTCACTGGAGATCAGGCTAAAGTCGATTTTACGCTCGTCCATGTTGACGGCTTCCACACGAACTTCCACACGATCGCCCAGGCGATACATCTGACCGCTGGATTCCCCCGTCAGGCGTTGTCCAACCTGATCAAAGCGGTAATAGTCATTATCCAGTGAGGAGACATGCACCAGACCGTCAATAAACAGCTCATCAAGACGAACAAAGAAACCAAAACCGGTCACGCTGGCAATCACGCCTTTAAAGACATTACCGACCTGATCCAGCATAAAGTCGCACTTCAGCCAGTCAGAAACGTCCCGCGTAGCTTCGTCAGCACGGCGCTCCGCCATGGAACAGTGCTGGCCCAGTTGCAACATCTCTTCCATCGAATAATGGTAGCCCCCCGTTTCCGTGGTGTTACCTTTGTGGCCCTGCTCCTGTGCCAGCAAATACTTAATTGCACGGTGCAAAGACAGATCCGGATAGCGACGAATCGGTGAGGTAAAGTGTGCATAAGACTGCAGCGCCAGACCAAAGTGTCCGCGGTTTTCTGGATCGTAAATCGCCTGCTTCATTGAACGCAGCAGCATAGTTTGCAGCATTTCCGCGTCAGGTCTGTCGGCAATTGATTCCAGCAACTCGGCATAATCGCGTGGCTCTGGTTTGTTACCACCAGGCAGTTCCAGTCCCAGCTCTGCCAGTACGGAACGGAAGGAGGTGATTGCTTCAGTGGTCGGCTTGTCGTGGATACGGAACAGTGCAGGCTCTTTGGCTTTCTCAACGAATCGTGCCGCTGAGATGTTAGCCATAATCATGCACTCTTCAATCAGTTTGTGCGCGTCATTACGCTGGGTCTGTTCAATACGTTCAATGCGGCGTTCAGCGTTGAAGATAAATTTGGCTTCTTCACTTTCAAACGAGATACCGCCACGTTCTTCACGGGCTTTATCCAGCACTTTGTACAGATTGTGCAGCTCTTCAATGTGTTTAACCAGCGGCGCGTATTGCTCACGCAGCTCCTGATCGCCCTGCAGCATGTGCCAGACTTTGGTGTAGGTCAAACGAGCATGGGAGCTCATTACCGCTTCGTAGAATTTAAAGCCGGTTAAACGACCTTTCGACGAAATGGTCATTTCGCACACCATGCACAGACGATCCACCTGCGGGTTCAGCGAACACAAGCCATTGGAAAGCACTTCCGGCAGCATCGGTACGACCTGCGACGGGAAGTAGACGGACGTACCACGATTGCGAGCTTCCTGGTCCAGCGGTGTTGGTGGTCGAACATAATAGCTTACGTCAGCGATAGCCACCCATAAACGCCAGCCGCCACCGCGTTTCTTCTCACAATAAACGGCATCATCGAAGTCACGCGCATCTTCACCGTCAATTGTCACCAGCGGTAAATCACGCAGGTCAACGCGGCCAATTTTGGCCTCTTCCGGTACTTCCTCTTTAAGCCCGGCGACCTGCTTCTCTACCGCCTGCGGCCAGATATAAGGGATTTCATGAGTACGCAAAGCCATATCAACGGCCATGCTAGTGCCCATGTTATCGCCCAACACTTCAACAATTTTACCTACCGCTTTGGTGCGTCGGGTTGGGCGCTGGGTAAGTTCAACCACTACCACAAATCCCATGCGGGCGCCCATTACCTCTTCAGGTGGGATAAGGATATCGAAGCTCAGGCGGCTATCATCTGGTACCACAAACCCTACGCCGGCGTCGGTGAAGTAGCGACCGACAATCTGGCTGGTTTTTGGCACCAGTATGCGCACAATACGTGCCTCGCGACGGCCTTTACGATCCGCGCCCAGCGGCTGTGCCAGAACCTGATCGCCATGGATGCAGGTTTTCATCTGTTCGCTGGAGAGGTACAGGTCGTCTTTACGTCCTTCAACGCGCAGAAAGCCGTAGCCATCACGGTGGCCAATAACGGTACCTTTCAGCAGGTCAAGACGTTCCGGCAGCGCATAGCACTGACGGCGAGTGAAGACCAGTTGCCCATCACGCTCCATAGCGCGCAGACGGCGACGTAGCGCTTCTAACTGCTCTTCACCTTCAATGTTGAGTTCAACAGCCAGCTCATCGCGGTTGGCCGGTTTTTCACGTTTGGTTAAATGTTCGAGGATAAATTCCCGGCTCGGGATAGGGTTCGCGTATTTTTCAGCTTCGCGTTCCTGGAAAGGATCATGTGACATCTCGGTTCCTCCGTTGTCATCTCTGATGAAGATTTTCGTCACTCCACCAGCAATAATTTATAAAGTGGTTGATTATTTTCAACCAAATCGGCAAGTGTGTAGTTGTCCAGTTCCGTCAGAAAACTTTGCACTGCTTTAGAAAGCGCCTGTTTGAGTCGACAGGCAGGGGTTATGTGGCAAAACTCGCTGCTACAGTTGACCAGCGATAAAGGTTCCAGCTCGCGAACCACATCGCCAATACCAATAGCCTTAGCTGGTTTGCCCAAGCGGATACCGCCGTTTTTTCCTCGAATAGCAGTAACGAAGCCCGCCCGGCTAAGTTGATTGATTATTTTGACCATATGATTACGGGACACGCCGTAGACTTCTGTCACCTCAGAAATACTGGTCATACGTCCTTCGGGAAGCGACGCCATGTAGATTAGCGCACGTAATCCGTAATCGGTGAAACTTGTTAACTGCACATCAACCTCAGGAAAAAGGGAAAACGGATAAGCCTGGTAGTATTAATTATATTGATGATAAACCAGCCACCAGCCAGGTCGCTAATTTATTTCAGTTCGGGAAGGAAAAAAGCGAGGAACTTACAAGATTTTAAGCCGGATACCAGCGTAAAACGCCTTATCCGGCCTACAAATGCCCACTCACTGTAGGCCCGACAAGCATAGCGCCACAGGCGCTATGCAACAACCATAATTATGCGTCGAACGGGTCGCGCAGGATCATAGTTTCAGTACGGTCTGGACCAGTTGAGATAATATCAATTGGTACACCGGTCAGTTCTTCAATACGCTTGATGTAGTTCAGAGCAGCCTGCGGCAGACCACTACGTTCTTTCACACCAAAGGTAGATTCAGACCAGCCAGGCATGGTTTCGTAAATCGGCTCGATACCTTTCCAGTCGTCTGCTGCCAGCGGGGTAGTCGTGACTTCACGTCCATCCGGCATACGGTACGCCACACAGATTTTCACCTCTTTCAAACCGTCCAGTACGTCCAGTTTGGTCAGGCAGAAGCCAGACAGGGAGTTAATCTGTACTGCGCGACGCACAGCAACGGAGTCCAGCCAGCCGGTACGACGACGACGACCCGTGGTCGCGCCATATTCGTTACCCTGCTTGCACAGGAACTCGCCGACATCATCAAACAGTTCAGTCGGGAACGGACCTGCACCTACACGGGTAGAGTAGGCTTTAATGATACCCAGCACGTAGTCCACATAACGTGGGCCCAGGCCGGAGCCAGTTGCCACGCCACCAGCAGTGGTGTTGGAGGAGGTTACGTACGGATAGGTACCATGGTCGATATCCAGCAGTGTACCCTGCGCACCTTCGAACATGACAAAATCGCCACGTTTACGCGCCTGGTCCAGCAGATCGGAAACATCAACAACCATAGAGGTCAGGATGTCGGCAATCGCCATCACATCATCCAGCACTTTTTGGTAGTCAACTGCTTCAACTTTATAGAAATTCACCAGCTGGAAGTTGTGATATTCCATCACTTCTTTCAGTTTTTCAGCGAAGGTTGCTTTATCAAACAGATCGCCAACGCGCAGACCGCGACGAGCTACTTTGTCTTCATAAGCCGGACCGATGCCACGACCGGTGGTGCCGATCGCTTTCGCGCCACGCGCTTTCTCACGTGCGTTATCCAACGCGACATGATAATCAAGGATCAGAGGACAAGCTTCAGACAGCAGCAGGCGCTCACGGACAGGGATACCACGATCTTCCAGTCCTTTCATCTCTTTCATCAGCGCGGACGGAGACAGCACAACACCGTTACCGATGATGCTGATGACATTCTCGCGAAGAATACCTGATGGAATAAGATGGAGGACGGTTTTTTCACCGTTGATTACGAGAGTATGGCCTGCGTTGTGACCACCCTGGTAGCGCACAACATATTTAGCCCGTTCAGTCAGAAGATCGACGATCTTCCCTTTACCTTCGTCACCCCATTGGGTGCCCAGTACGACGACGTTGTTACCCATTTTTCAAAATCACCGTTTGCTTAAAAATGGATTCTACCACCGCTTTTTCAGATATACAGCACTTTTTGCATCCAAAAATTCGTAAATTAGTCTACTTATTAATCAGCCAATCGTTTTCCTCAACATGTAGTAGACCACAACGCCCGCAACCACAAGACCGCCGCCAAAACGACGTAAAATATTTTCCGGCAGTTGTGCCATCGCAGAGATCATTTTCTTCCAGGCACTGGGATACAGCATCGGACCAAGACCTTCCAGCACCAAAACCAGCGCGAGCGCCAGCAAAATTGTTGAGTTCATCCGCTGTCCTTATATAAAAAGAAAACCACCGCATCCCTGAGGACGCCGGTGGTTTTACTGGTCTAAAACCGCTGGGCTATTTTAGCGTGTCGCGGAATTCGGTGTCTTCATGTAACGGAAGAAATCGCTGTCCGGACTCATAATCATCACGTCCTGATTACCTTCGAAGCTCTTCTCGTAAGCACGCAGGCTACGGATGAAGGCGTAGAAGTCAGGATCCTGACTAAATGCGTCGGCAAACAGTTTAGCGGCCTCCGCATCACCTTCACCACGCATAATACGGCCCTGGCGCTCAGATTCTGCCAGCGTTTTAGTAACTTCATAGTCCGCTGTTGCGCGCAGTTTTTCCGCTTCTTCCTGACCTTGTGAACGATGGCGACGCGCTACCGCTTCACGCTCAGCGCGCATACGGTTGTAGATAGCCTCGGACACTTCGGCCGGCAGGTTGATTTGCTTGATACGCACGTCGACCACTTCGATACCCAACGCCGCCATACTGTTCGGGTTGATGACCGGTACTTTACCGTTCGTTTCAGCCTGAACACGTTCAGCTGCTTCGGCAATTGCACTATCCGCCGCAGGGGTCGCTACTTCATCTTCCGTGCCAGCAGATCCGGAGTTCAGCGCGTCACGGACTTCCAGGGTCAGACGACCACGAGAATCGGTAACGATGTCTTTTACATCCAGACGACCGATTTCAGAACGCAGACGGTCAGAGAACTTACGTTTCAACAGAACTTCTGCCTGAGAAACATCACCACCGCCCGTTGCCAGGTAGTAACGGCTAAAATCGCTGATACGCCATTTAATGTAGGAGTCAACGATCAGGTCTTTCTTCTCTTTGGTAACAAAGCGATCGGCCTGGTTGTCCATGGTCTGAATACGCGCATCAAGCATTTTCACTGATTCAATAAACGGGATCTTAAAGTGCAAACCCGGTGCAAAAACCAGCGGCTTGTTGTCATCGTCGCGCAGAACTTTACCAAAGCGCAGCGTAATACCGCGCTCGCCTTCTTTGACGACAAAGACAGACATGAACAGAACTACCAGAACGATGATAATAATCGCAATAACTGACTTACGCATCGTTATTCCCCCTGACGCTGGTAGTCGTTACGCTGCGCGTTCGCGCGGCGTTGGTCCATAATATCACCCTGACTGGTGGACGAAGTGCTGCTTGCTCCAGTACTGGAGGTTGATGCCGGTGGCAGACGCAACAGGTTTGAGCTGCTGTCAGATTTTGCTGCTGGCGCATTTCCGCCTTTAAGCATCTGATCTAACGGCAGAACCATCAGATTGCCGCCCTTATCGTTAACCAGAACTTTGCGGGTATGGCTCAGCACTTTTTCCATGGTTTCAATATACAGACGCTCGCGAGTAATTTGCGGTGCGGCTTTATATTCCGGCAGAATTTTTGCAAAGCGAGCCACTTCACCCTGTGCTTCCAGGATGGTTCGCGTTTTATATGCACGCGCTTCTTCAAGAATACGCTGCGCCTGACCATTTGCGCGTGGCTGAACTTCGTTGGTGTACGCTTCAGCTTCACGGATGTATTGCTGCTCGTTTTCACGTGCTGCGATGGCATCGTCAAACGCGGCTTTCACCTCTTCCGGCGGACGTGCAGCCTGGAAGTTGACGTCCAGCAGAGTAATACCCATGTTGTATGGACGAATGGTCTCTTCCAGTTCACGCTGGGTGTCGCTACGAATAACAGTACGCCCTTCGGTCAGAATACGATCCATGGTGTATTTGCCGATAACCCCACGCAAGGCGCTGTCGGTAGCCTGGCGCAGACTGTCATCAGCACTGGTTACGCTAAACAGGTAACGCTGCGGATCGGTAACACGGTACTGCACGTTCATTTCAACGCGCACGACGTTTTCGTCAGATGTCAGCATCACGCCGGATGCAGCAAGCTCACGCACAGCTTCGACGTTTACCGGAGTAACTTCGTCGATAAATGTCGGTTTCCAGTTCAGACCCGGCTCAACCAGATGGCTGAATTTACCGAAGCGTGTCACCACGCCGCGCTCCGCTTCTTTAATGGTATAGAAACCGCTGGCTGCCCAGATAATGACAATTGCCGCTGCTGCGATAGTAAAGACCCGTCCTCCCAGTTGTGGACGCGGGCTTTGCGATGAACTACCGCCACCAGAACCTGTACCTTTACCGCCACCCAGACCACCGAGTTTTTTACTCAGTTTGCGGAAGATATCATCAAGATCGGGAGGTCCCTGCTCACGACCACCTTTGTTTCCATTTCCCTCAGGGTTGCCGCCAGGTTTGCTGCTTCCCCAGGGGTCGCGGTCTTGTCCGTTATTACCGGGCTGATTCCACGCCATGTTTGTGCTCCATATTTGTTATGCGGTGATATACCCCGTTTTTTGCACTACAGGAGCGTTACCGCCTTCCTGCAACCCAAAATTCGATGAGTATTGGGCAAAAAATCCCCAGGCATTTCCTCCCGGTCAGACGATGTAATCTGCCAGGGTCGGTTCTTGTTTACAGAGGCGACGCCAGTCAACGATCGGCATACGAACTTGCAGACCTACGCTGCCATCCTCCTCCATCCACTCTTTTTCTATTGCCTGAAGTTGGTAAAACCGGCTTCTCAGACGCCCTTCCTGCGGCGGTAAACGCAACGTATGCTGCGCAACCTCACCGGAAAGCCGCTCTGTCAAAGCCTGAAAAAGTTGTGGTATACCAATGCCAGTTTGCGCAGAAACCCAAACGCGGATTGGTTTATTCTCTTCATCTCTGTCGATACGCGGTTCAAAATCATCCAGCATATCGATTTTATTCATCACAAGCAGGGTCGGGATCTCGTGCGCGTCGATCTCTTCGAGAACCGTATCCACAGCCTGAATATTTTCCTGCACACGGAAATCTGCCGCATCAATAACGTGCAGCAGCAATGTCGCCTGACGCGTCTCCTGCAAGGTGGCTTTAAACGCCGCCACCAGGTCGTGCGGCAAATGACGGATAAACCCGACGGTATCCGCCAGCACAGTTTCACCGACATCCGCTACGTCTATACGACGTAGTGTAGGATCCAGGGTCGCAAACAGTTGATCTGCTGCGTAGACCCGGGCTTCGGTTATCTGGTTGAACAAGGTGGATTTTCCGGCGTTGGTATATCCCACCAGTGAGACGGTTGGGACATCCGCTTTCTTGCGCGATTGCCGCCCCTGCTCACGTTGCTTTTCAACTTTTTCCAGGCGCGACTGTATCTGCAAAATGCGATTACGCAGCAAACGACGGTCGGTTTCGAGCTGGGTTTCACCCGGACCACGCAAACCAATACCGCCCTTTTGCCTTTCAAGGTGAGTCCAGCCACGGACCAGGCGTGTAGCCATATGACGCAACTGCGCCAGTTCAACCTGCAACTTACCCTCATGGGTACGTGCACGCTGGGCAAAAATATCTAAAATGAGGCCAGTCCTGTCGATGACAAGACACTGGCATAACTGTTCCAGGTTACGTTCCTGGGCAGGGCTTAGAGCATGATCAAAAATCACCACCGCAGCGCCTGTCGCTTTCACGGCTTCCGCAATTTCGATTGCCTTACCTTCACCAACAAAAAACTTCGGGTGCGGTGCTTTACGGCTCCCGGTAATCACCTGCATTGCTTCGACACCGGCGGAAGAAACCAGAGATTCAAACTCCTGGAGGTCTTCCATATCTTTGTCTTGCGAAAAATAGATGTGTACCAGTACCGCCTGCTCACCGGCATCATAACGGTCAAACAAGCGTCAACCCCTTAATATATATCAACGGGGAACGCAGGATCTCTGGCTCCCCGTGTGTAAAACAGCCAAAACCTTATTCGGTTTCTTCGCTGTCCTGTTGCGCAGATGAACCCTGCGCGTTGCTACCGTGATGGTAGTTACTGCTGGTGCCGCCGGTGGCGTTATTGCTGTGATGAGAAACCGGGCGAGACGGGACAACAGTAGAAATCGCGTGCTTATAAACCATCTGGCTGACCGTGTTTTTCAACAGGATCACGAACTGATCAAAAGACTCGATTTGACCTTGCAGCTTAATACCATTCACCAAATAAATAGAAACTGGAACACGTTCCCGACGCAGTGCGTTCAGGAACGGATCTTGTAAAGATTGCCCCTTAGCCATTCTCTCTTTTCCTTATATGCTTATTTGTACTTTGAACCTTTCGATTCTGAAAAATTGCGCACGATACGTTTCAATTGTACACATTCAGTTCGCGATAGCACCAACAACCTGTAATACTTCGTTTCGCGCCTGGTCAGGCTTTTCACTGTCAAGCCAGTGCACCCCATCCCAACCACGCAACCAGGTTACCTGCCGCTTCGCCAACTGCCTCGTGGCGCAAACACCTCTATAAACCATTTCATCATATGAGATTTCACCTTCAATGTATGACCACATCTGGCGATACCCAACACAACGAATGGAAGGCAAATCCGTATGCAAATCTCCTCGGGCAAAAAGCGCCCGGACTTCTGCTTCAAAACCTGAAGCTAACATCTGATGAAAACGCTGCTCAATTCGCTGATGGAGCAGTTCACGGCTCGCCGGGGCGATAGCAAACTGATGCACCTGATACGGCAAAGCATCTCCTGACGTTTGCGTCAGCTCCGTTAAAGTTTTACCCGAAATGAAAAAAACTTCCAGTGCCCGGGAAAGTCTTTGCGGATCATTTGGATGAATCCGCGCTGCGGCAACAGGATCAACCTCCTGAAGCTGCCGATGTAACGCGTCCCACCCAAGCTCTGCCGCCTGCTGTTCAATTCTGGCCCTGACCTCCGGATCCGCCGACGGTAACGGCGACAACCCCTCAAGCAAGGCTTTGAAATATAACATTGTGCCGCCTACTAACAGCGGGATGCGCCCCGCTGCAGTAATATCAGCCATCTCGGCTAGCGCATCGCGACGAAAATCCGCAGCAGAATACGCCTGTGCCGGATCGCGAATATCCAGCAATCGGTGCGGTGCAGCCTTTAGCTCTTCAGCATCGGGCTTGGCGGTACCGATATCCATCCCCTTGTAAATAAGGGCGGAATCAACGCTTATCAACTCTACAGGCAAAACTTTACGCAATTCAATTGCTAATGCCGTTTTACCAGAGGCCGTTGGCCCCATTAAAAAAATTGCCTTTGGCAGGCTCGCCTTACTGATATCACTCATGTTTCAGGGCGTTCATTACCGAATGTAAATCAACAGGTTGTAACAGACCACCCGGCGGCGCCTTCACAAGCTGCGGACAGAGCCGCTCAACATCCGCCAACAGCGTAATAGCCTGAGCCATGCTCCACTGCGGATGTTCACTCATCAGGTTACGCGCAATCCACTGTGCAATGTTGCCATGTTCGAATACGGACTTCTGCGCCAGGTAGCCTATCAGTTCAGGAATCAAGATTTGTAAATTTTGTTGGCGTAAGGGTAAAGGCACTGCTCGGATGGTCACATGCTGCGCATCCAACTGAAATTCAATGCCCAAATCCGCCAACTGGCTTTGCGCTTTTTGCAAAGCCGCCTTTTCATCTGCGGTCACTTTCAAACGCAACGGGATCAGCAATGGCTGAGCACAAACAGGTCCCTGTCCCGGCGTCAACTGCGCCTGACGCAACCAACGTTCAGCTACCGGTAGCGCCAACAGCCGGATATGTCCGTCACATTCGAGTAACGCGCAGTCTGCACCGACGATTGTCAAGACTCGGCCAAAACTTTGGCTGTGTCCGGCAAGAGAAGACTCTGCCACGTTGGGTACAGCGGATTTGTGCGTTGGAACCGGAGCAAGTGTCTGAAGTAGTTGTTGGTAAACTTCACCCTGTTGCTTTTGATACCCAGGCTGAGCATGCGGCCAACTGGCAGATGCCTGGCGACCGCCACCACTCCCTGCCGATACGGAATAACGCGGCGTAGTGGGTTCACGTGCTGGCGCAGGTTCTGCAAAGTGATTACGTCCCGCCGCAACCCGGTTTTCCGGGATATGCCTTGGTAGAGGATCTTCATCACCCTCCAACGGAAGCGATGTTTCAAGCTGTTGTTGCAGTACGCTCAGCACCCCCTGATAGATAAAATCATGCACCAGGCGGGACTGATGGAAGCGGACTTCATGTTTGGCAGGATGCACATTTACATCCACCTGATGCGGGTCAATTTCCAGATACAAGACAAATGCGGGTTGTTGATCGGCCCCTAACTTGTCTTCGCAGGCCTGGCGGATAGCGTGGTTAATCAGCCGGTCACGCATCATACGACCATTCACGTAGCAGTACTGAATTTCTGCCAATGCCGCAGTGGTGTGATTCGGGTCAGCTACCCAGCCCCGCAACGTCAAATCGCCATGCTGCCACTCAATAGCCAGCGCCTGCTCCAGAAATGGCGTGCCACAAATAGCACCCAGTCGACGCTCTTTTTGCCCATCGGCTGTCACCGCGCGGTACTGGCGCATTATTTTACCGTTGTGCGACAAATTTATCGTCACGTCAAAACGCGCCAGCGCAATGCGTCGGATGATTTCGTCAATATGATTAAACTCGGTTTTCTCGGTGCGCATGAACTTGCGCCGCGCTGGCGTGTTGTAGAATAAATCCAGCACTTCCAGCGTAGTACCCACCGGATGCGCAGCAGGTTTAACCGTCACATCCATATCGCGCCCTTCAGCATACGCCTGCCAGGCTTCGGGTTGTTCTTGTGTACGGGACGTCAGGGTTAAACGTGAGACAGAGCTGATACTTGCCAGCGCCTCCCCGCGAAACCCGAGACTAACGATAGCCTCGAGATCGTCAAGTGAGGCTATTTTACTGGTGGCATGGCGAGCCAGCGCCAGCGCCAGCTCGTCTTTTTTGATACCACAGCCATTGTCACGAATACGGATAAGCTTTGCACCACCGCGTTCAATATCAATATCAATACGTGTAGCACCCGCATCAAGGCTGTTTTCCACCAGTTCTTTTACTACCGACGCAGGCCGTTCTACCACCTCACCTGCGGCAATCTGGTTCGCCAGCTGTGGCGGTAGAACCTGAATCGGCATGGCTAATCCTTAATTTGTTAACGTATCACCCGGTGATACAGCGCTGGCTGTTTGTGACGGTGCGCCCTGCGGCCCCGTTTGCATAGGGTGCGCCAGGAAGTAGTTACGCAACCCTTTATAAATCGCCTCTGCCAGTTGCTGCTGATAATCATCGCTCGCCAGCAGGCGCTCTTCACTGTTGTTACTGATAAAACCGGTTTCAACCAGTACTGACGGGATATCAGGCGAGCGTAATACGCCAAGGCTGGCGTGCTCTGGTCGACGTTTGTGCATCGAACCAATACGCTCTAACTGGCCGATCATACTGGTCGCCACATCATACCCTACACGCTGTGAATGACCGAACTGCAGGTCCAGCACCGCCTGGCTTAAGTACGGATCGGACTGACTGTTTGCCAGCACATCCCCCGCACCACCCAACAGCTCAGATTGCTTCTCATGCTGTTCCAGCCAGCCGGCCATTTCACTGTTGGCACGACGGTTTGACAGTACCCACACGGAAGCGCCGGTGGCATCCCGGTTTGGTGCAGCATCCGCATGAATAGAGACCAGGAAATTGGCATTTTGTTTACGAGCGACGTCAGAACGCCCCATCACCGAAATGAAGTAATCGCCATCACGGGTAAGCACGCCTTTAAACATCGGGTCGTCATTCAGCAAGCTACGCAGCTTACGCGCAACCGCGATAGTGACGTTTTTCTCCCGCGTACCGCCAGGCCCGATAGCGCCGGGATCTTGCCCACCGTGTCCTGCATCGATAGCGATAACGACTTTATCGCCATTGTTGTTGGTCGCCCGGGCGGCAGGTCGCGTGACCGTATTGCTGTTGGTCACGGCAGTTGTACGATTGCTTTCCGTTTTAAACGGATTGCGTGCAGGCTCAACCGAACGCGGGGCAAGAACCGGCGCTTCAACACGCTTCACGACCACTGGTGGAGGTGGAGGCGGTGGAGCATCGGCTTTGATCGTAAACACGACAGTATAGTTACCACCGTTTTGCCGTTTCACGGCTTCAGCTTTCCCGTTTTCGGTTAAATCGACGACCAGCCGCAGAGACTGCGCGTCATTCGGCGTGCCGGAGCGGATCGCCTTCACTAGATTATTGCCACTAAACAGCAGCGGTAATCCCTGAATCACACCGGATTGTTTGATATCCAGCGCGACAGTTCGTTTCCCGTCCTGCGATACGCTGTATTCAGGATCGCCAATAAAACTTAACGTGATCCGCGCCTGTTGGTCACCGTTGGAAACCTGAAGATCCGAGAGGCTGGCGGCTCCTGCCTGCGCGCACAGCAGGACCAGGGTTGCCATCAGCCAGTTTCTGATGCGATAAATCATCCCGCCACCCTTAAGATTAATCGGCTAAACGCGCCAGCAATAAATCACCCGATGAGGAGACTGCACTTACGCGCGCCTCCCGACCTTGCGCCTGGTACTCAATATGTATTTCGACGTCCGGGTCAGGAAGCACACCTTTACCTTGTTGCGGCCATTCCACCAGGCAAATTGCATCATTGGCAAAATAATCTCGGATCCCCATAAACTCCAATTCTTCCGGGTCCGCAAGTCGATACAGATCGAAGTGATACACCATCAGGTTATCGAGTGAATAGGGTTCAACCAGTGTGTAGGTGGGGCTTTTTACATTGCCTTTGTGACCCAACGCCTGCAGGAATCCCCGGCTAAAGGTGGTTTTACCCGCACCCAGATCGCCGTACAAATAAATAACAGTTGCGCCGTCACAGGCGTTGGCTACCCGCAGTCCCAGGTCTAAAGTCGCCTGTTCATCAGGTAGCGGAATTACTCGATTCATCATGATAAACGTCAATCACATCAGGGTTAACAATACGCTGTAGCGTGGTAAAGAGATCTGTCGCCAGCATGCCGCGAGTTCCAAAACGCGCTGCCAGCACATCCGCCGCCGCACCGTGCGCGACACATCCTGCACACGCTGCATCATACGGGGTAAGCTTCTGTCCGAGCAATGCACCAATAATACCGGAGAGCACATCGCCCATACCGCCGCTGGCCATTCCTGCATTGCCGGCATCAATAATACCCAACGCATTTTGTTCGGAGGCCACAACCGTACCCGCACCTTTCAGCACCACTACACCTCCGTACCGTTTTACCAGACGTTGTGCAGAAAGTAAGCGATCGTTTTCAATTTCTGCTATGGAACAGCCCAGTAGTCGCGCGGCCTCACCTGGATGCGGCGTGATCACGCGATTGTGACGTTTATCGGGGTTGATTGCCAGCAGGTTAAGCGCATCAGCGTCCCAGAGCATTGGTTTACGAAAATTCTCCACTTTTTGCAGCGCTTTTTTGCCCCACTCCTGCTGCCCAAGCCCAGGACCAATGACCACCACATCCGCCCATTCCAGATTTTCCTCCAGCGCATGCGGCGTTAGCGTATCCACCATCAACTCCGGACGGGCAGTCAGGATTGGCGCAATGTTTTCGCTGCGGGTCAGAACTTTAACCAGCCCGGCACCTGCGCGAAGTGCGGCTTCACCGGCCATACGTATTGCACCAGCAGTGCCATGGTCGCCACCAATAATCACCAGTCGCCCGTGGGAGCCTTTATGCGATGTCGGTCGGCGCGGCGTTAACCAGTGGGCAAGTTGCGAAGCATCAAAACGCTGAACTGGCACTTCCTGCCCTGCAAGCCAGGTCTCCAGCCCAAGAGCATTAAAATGAAGATGCCCAGTGACATCACGCGCTTTACCGGTTAACAGTCCCGGTTTTAACGCAATAAAAGTGACGGTATGCGCGGCACGCATCACCGCACCTGGCGTCGCTCCTGTCTGCGCCAGCAGACCGGACGGAATATCTATCGCCACCACGGGAGCAGGGTGCGAATTAGCCAATTCGATCAATGCAGCCAGAGGGGCGCGCGGTGCATGTTGTAAGCCGGTACCGAGCAGCCCATCAATAATGACATCCACCTTTTCCGGCCAGATAATATCTGGAGCATGGATAACGCCCCCTGCATTCAGCCAGGCGTCACGCGCCTGCTGCGCCTCTTCAGGGAGAGGCTTGTCACTCTCCTGCGCCAGTAATGTGACGTTAATACCCACCGCTTTGGCAAGCCTTGCGACCACATAGCCATCCCCACCATTATTTCCGTGGCCACAGAGCACCAGCCAGTGCCGGGAGTCCGGGTACGCGTCGCAGGTAACCTTAAATGTTGCCTCTCCCGCTCGTAGCATCAGTTCATAAAGAGTCAGCCCAAGACTGTCTGCAGCCTCACGTTCCGCTCTCTTGATGTCATCGGCGTGCCAGATGGAGTGTGGTATACTTGCGAGGTTTTTCTTCATTGTATGGTCCGTCATGTCAGAGCCCCTCGATCTCAATCAGTTAGCGCAAAATATTAAGCAGTGGGGGCTGGAACTTGGCTTTCAGCAGGTCGGTATTGCCGATACCAACCTTAGCGAAGCCGAACCCAAACTGCAGGCATGGCTGGATAAACACTATCACGGCGAGATGGACTGGATGGCCCGTCACGGCATGATGCGTGCTCGTCCCCAGGAGTTATTGCCCGGGACTTTACGCGTCATTAGCGTACGAATGAACTATCTCCCTGCCAACGCGGCCTTTGCCAGCACCTTAAAGAATCCGACCCTGGGCTACGTCAGTCGATACGCACTGGGGCGTGACTACCATAAACTACTGCGTAACCGCTTAAAAAAACTGGGAGAGATGATTCAGCAACACTGTGTTTCGCTGAATTTTAGACCTTTTGTTGATTCTGCGCCTATTCTTGAGCGTCCACTGGCGGAAAAAGCCGGGCTTGGATGGACAGGTAAGCACTCACTTATCCTTAACCGTGAAGCCGGTTCATTTTTCTTTCTGGGTGAGTTACTGGTTGATTTACCTTTGCCAGTGGATCTGCCAGCAGAAGAAGGATGTGGGAAGTGTGTCGCCTGCATGACCATCTGCCCGACTGGTGCGATCGTTGAGCCGTACACCGTAGATGCCCGTCGCTGCATTTCTTATCTCACCATTGAGCTGGAGGGTGCAATTCCGCAAGAATTTCGCCCACTGCTGGGAAATAGGATCTATGGCTGCGATGACTGCCAGCTCATTTGTCCCTGGAATCGCTATTCGCAGTTAACCGTAGAAGACGACTTTAGCCCACGCAAACAACTCCACGCCCCAGAGTTAATTGAACTGTTTAGCTGGAGCGAAGCGTGGTTTTTAAAAGTCACAGAAGGTTCTGCCATTCGTCGTATTGGTCACTTGCGCTGGCTACGAAATATCGCCGTCGCGCTGGGTAATGCCCCCTGGGATGGGGCTGTTATCAATGCGCTGGAAAATCGCCGAGGTGAGCACCCACTTCTCGATGAGCACATAGAATGGGCGATTGCGCAGCAAATTGAGAAGCGAAATGCCTGCGTGGTTGAAGTGCAACTGCCGAAGAAGCAGCGCCTGGTCAGGGTCATTGAAAAAGGCTTGCCACGTGACGCTTAAGTCATCCACAGCTTGTGTATAAAAATAAAAACACATTGATATTCAAGAGGGAAAAAATCGTCAAGTGATCGCATTAACAGTTTGAAATGATAATTAATTCAACGTATTCAATTAATTACAAAGATACTATTCACCCGGCTAAGTTTTTTGCATTCCAGGAATAATATCCGAACCTGTGGATAAGTCTGTTTACAAGAGTATGTCAAAGACAAAAGAAAACAGCCCCAACGCGATAATTCGTTGTGGATATGTTTATTGAGATAAGAATTTGGAGCGGGAAACGAGACTCGAACTCGCGACCCCGACCTTGGCAAGGTCGTGCTCTACCAACTGAGCTATTCCCGCTTGGGTGTGTCTGTGCTTGATAAGCACTTTCAAATTTTGGAGCGGGAAACGAGACTCGAACTCGCGACCCCGACCTTGGCAAGGTCGTGCTCTACCAACTGAGCTATTCCCGCTTGGGTGTGTCTGTGCCTGATAAGCACTTTCAAATTTTGGAGCGGGAAACGAGACTCGAACTCGCGACCCCGACCTTGGCAAGGTCGTGCTCTACCAACTGAGCTATTCCCGCACAATCTTCGATGAAATTTGTTGCTGTCGTAATTCGCATTTCTGCGTCGTTACGGGAGGCGCATTATACGAGAAATCCGTTTAGCTGCAACCCCCCTGAATACGTTTTTTTTAAAAACTCGTTCAAGTGATTACTTTGCAATCAAGCTGAACAATTTAACGTCAAATAC
Source organism: Citrobacter sp. S-77 (assembly GCF_963864895.1). Classification (NCBI taxonomy): domain Bacteria; kingdom Pseudomonadati; phylum Pseudomonadota; class Gammaproteobacteria; order Enterobacterales; family Enterobacteriaceae; genus Citrobacter; species Citrobacter sp. S-77. The sequence continues at coordinate 228,439 of NZ_CAWLWU010000002.1, read as the reverse complement.
CCGGTTACGCAAGCGCACCGGGCATAGAAATCAAAGCTTAATAAAATGCTCGCGATAGTAAGCAAGCTCAGCAACCGACTCGCGGATATCGTCCATCGCCTGATGCGTTCCCTGTTTTGTGAAACCATCGAGGATCTCTGGCTTCCAGCGACGGGCCAGCTCTTTCAGAGTACTAACGTCCAGATAACGATAATGGAAATACGCTTCCAGTTCCGGCATGTATTTAAACAGGAAGCGGCGATCCTGACCGATACTGTTGCCGCAAATAGGTGATTTCCCTTCCGGAACCCACTCTTTTAAAAATGCTAACGTCGCAAGCTCAGCTTCACGATCACCCATCGTGCTCGCCTTTACGCGCTCCACCAACCCACTACCTGTATGCGTTCTGACGTTCCAGTCATCCATTAATGCCAGCTGTTCATCAGACTGATGTACCGCAATTGTTGGTCCTTCAGCCAGAATATTCAGATTGGCGTCAGTCACCAGGGTAGCGATCTCAATGATGCGATCGCGCTCGGGATCCAGACCGGTCATCTCCAGATCGATCCAAATCAGGTTGTTTTCATTGGCACTCATGCTATTTTCCACCCTTCTTACGTGACGATACGCGAAACCATTCATGCTGCATCAAGGCGGCAAGGAAAGAAACCCTGAGGGCATAGAAAACTATGTGGCCTGGGTTTCTGAGCATAGCCAGTGCTGGGGCAGCGTGAAGGATGAAGCGTATATATTCATCTAAAATTGCGTGTATCATAGATGTTTTGCCCATAATGGGCGATCAGGAGCCAGTACGATTGAGTAAAAATAAACTCTCCAAAGGCCAACAGCGCCGCGTGAACGCAAATCACCAGCGTCGTCTTAAAACGTCCACGGAGAAACCCGACTACGACGACAACTTGTTTGGCGAAACCGCTGAAGGCATTGTTATCAGCCGTTTTGGTATGCATGCCGACGTGGAATCTGCTGATGGTGAAATTCACCGCTGCAACATCCGCCGTACAATTCGTTCGCTGGTTACCGGCGATCGCGTGGTCTGGCGTCCGGGTAAAACGGCAGCCGAAGGTGTCAATGTTAAAGGGATCGTTGAAGCGGTACATGAGCGCACTTCCGTTCTCACACGCCCGGATTTTTATGACGGCGTGAAGCCCATTGCTGCCAACATTGACCAAATCGTTATTGTCTCAGCCATCTTACCTGAACTGTCATTAAATATTATCGACAGGTATCTGGTGGCCTGCGAAACGTTACAGGTTGAGCCAATTATCGTACTCAACAAAATCGATCTGCTGGACGACGAAAGCATGGCTTTCGTAAATGAGCAGATGGATATCTATCGCAATATTGGCTATCGCGTATTGATGGTATCAAGCCGCACAAAAGACGGTCTGAAACCGCTTGAAGAGGCATTGACCGATCGTATCAGCATTTTCGCCGGTCAGTCTGGCGTAGGTAAATCCAGCCTACTCAACAACCTGCTTGGCCTGCAGGAAGAAATCCTGACCAATGATGTCTCCGACAACTCCGGCCTTGGACAACACACGACTACCGCTTCTCGCCTGTACCACTTCCCGCACGGCGGTGACGTCATCGACTCCCCCGGCGTACGTGAGTTCGGGCTGTGGCACCTTGAACCGGAACAAATCACGCACGGCTTTGTCGAATTCCATGATTACCTGGGCCATTGCAAATACCGCGACTGCAAACATGATGCAGATCCAGGCTGCGCTATCCGTGAAGCTGTAGAGAAAGGAGCGATAGCCGAAGTTCGCTTTGAGAATTATCACCGTATCCTCGAAAGCATGGCTCAGGTAAAAACGCGTAAAAACTTTTCTGATACAGACAACTGACAACTAAGCTAAGCATCGCTAGAATCGTCCCCTTTTTTTCAGGATCCGGCCCACACGCTGGATCAGGAACAAATTATGGCCTGGAGGCTACCTTGTTAAACTCATTTAAGCTTTCGCTACAATACATTCTGCCAAAACTATGGCTCACTCGCCTGGCGGGTTGGGGTGCGAGCAAACGAGCAGGATGGCTAACTAAGCTGGTTATCGATCTGTTCGTGAAATATTACAAGGTCGATATGACAGAGGCGCAAAAGCCGGACACCGCCAGCTATCGCACCTTCAATGACTTCTTTGTCCGCCCATTACGTGACGATGTACGCCCTATTAATACCGATCCAAATGTTCTGGTCATGCCGGCTGATGGCGTGATTAATCAACTGGGAAACATCGAAGAAGATAAACTTCTGCAGGCCAAAGGGCATAGCTATAGCCTTGAAGCGCTGCTGGCAGGCAACTACCAGATGGCGGACAAATTCCGCAATGGTACGTTTGTAACCACTTACCTCTCGCCGCGTGATTACCACCGCGTACATATGCCGTGTAACGGTATCCTGCGGGAAATGCTGTATGTGCCTGGCGACCTTTTCTCAGTAAATATCCTGACCGCGCAAAACGTACCGAACCTGTTTGCCCGTAACGAGCGCGTTATTTGTCTGTTTGATACTGAATTCGGCCCGATGGTACAGATTCTGGTTGGCGCAACCATCGTCGGTAGTATTGAAACGGTTTGGGCCGGCACCATTACTCCGCCGCGTGAAGGAGTCATTAAACGCTGGACATGGCCTGCCGGTGAAAGCGAAGGTTCCGTGGCGCTGCTAAAAGGTCAGGAAATGGGCCGCTTTAAGCTCGGTTCAACCGTTATTAACCTGTTTGCACCAGGCAAAGTTAACCTGGTTGAGCAGTTGCAGGATCTTTCGGTCACTAAAATCGGTCAACCGATGGCAATTTCTACCGAGTCTTTCGTAACGCCAGAAGCTGAACCTAACCCACTGCCGAAGGAAGAAATCGAAGCAGAACACGACGTCAGCCCGCTGGTTGATGACAAAAAAGACGAAGGTTAAACATAGGAATCGCTGCTGTGCGCCTGATTATCACTTTACTGATGGCCTGGTGCCTCAGCCTGGGGGCGCACGCTGCGACGGCCCCCGATGCCAAACAAATCACTCAGGAACTGGAGCAGGCCAAAGCGGCTAAGCCCGCTCAGCCAGAAGCCGTTGAGGCGCTCCAGTCCGCGCTGAATGCCCTTGAGGAGCGTAAAGGCTCCCTTGAGCGTGCCGAACAGTATCAGCAGGTTATTGATAACTTCCCCAAACTGTCCGCAACGTTACGCGCGCAGCTTAGCAATCTGCGTGACGAACCGCGCAGCGTGCCGACTGGCCTGACTACTGATGCGTTAAACCAGGAGATCCTCCAGGTCAGCAGCCAGTTGTTGGAAAAAAGCCGCCAGGCCCAGCAGGAACAAGATCGCGCACGCGAAATCGCCGACTCATTAAGCCAGCTTCCGCAACAGCAAACCGATGCGCGCCGCCAGTTAAATGATATTGAGCGACGTCTGGGGGCAGCCAGCAGCAACTCTCCACTGAATCAGGCGATGCAGGCTGAATCGGCCAAACTCAAAGCCCAGGTCGATGAGCTGGAACTGGCACAGCTTTCCGCGAACAACCGCCAGGAACTGGCGCGCATGCGCTCCGAACTGGCAGAAAAACAGAGCCAACAACTCGACGCGTACCTGCAGGCATTACGTAATCAACTCAATAGTCAGCGTCAGCGTGAAGCCGAGCGGGCGCTGGAAAGCACCGAACTACTGGCAGAGAACAGTGCGGGGCTGCCAGAAGGCATTGTTGACCAGTTCAAGGTTAACCGTGAGCTGTCTCAGGCCTTAAACCAGCAGGCGCAGCGTATGGACCTGGTCGCCTCTCAACAGCGGCAGGCCACCAGCCAAACGCTGCAGGTGCGACAGGCATTAAATACGTTGCGGGAGCAGTCACAGTGGCTTGGTGCCTCGAATATGCTGGGAGAAGCCCTGCGCGCGCAAGTCTCCCGCCTGCCAGAAATGCCTAAGCCTCAACAGCTAGATACAGAAATGGCGCAACTTCGCGTACACCGAATGCGCTATGAAGATCTCCTTAATAAACAGCCGCAGTTGCGCCAGATCCATCAGGCCGATGGACAACCACTTACCGCAGAGCAAGAGCGTATCCTCAACGCCCAACTGCGTACTCAGCGTGAACTACTGAACTCCCTGTTACAGGGCGGCGATACGCTGATCCTCGAATTGACCAAGCTGAAAGTCTCCAAAAGCCAACTGGAAGATGCGCTGAAAGAGGTCAATGAGGCAACTCACCGCTATCTGTTCTGGACGTCTGACGTCAGCCCAATATCACTTTCCTGGCCTGTCGACTTAGTCCAGGATCTGCGTCGTCTTATCTCATTAGACACGTTTAATCAGCTTGGCAAAGCCAGCATTATGATGTTGACCAGCAAGGAAACGCTGCTGCCGCTTTTCGCAGCGCTGGTGTTGGTTGGGTTTAGCCTCTATTCGCGCAAGCACTTCACTCGCTTTCTCGAACGATCGTCAGCGCGGGTGGGAAAAGTAACCCAGGATCATTTTTGGCTGACGTTGCGCACGGTGTTTTGGTCGATACTCGTCGCTTCCCCATTGCCGGTACTGTGGGCAACTCTGGGTTATGGTTTGCAGGAAGCCTGGCCCTATCCTCTGGCCGTCGCGATAGGCGATGGCGTTACAGCAACGGTACCAATGCTGTGGGTAGTGATGATTTGCGCTACCTTCGCACGCCCTAACGGTTTGTTCATTGCCCACTTTGGCTGGCCGCGTAACCGTGTCGCTAAGGCAATGCACTATTACCTGATGAGTATCGGACTGATTGTCCCGCTCATCATGGCGGTGATCATGTTTGATAATCTCAATGACCGGGAATTCTCTGCCTCTCTGGGGCGCCTGTGCTTTATTTTGATTTGTGGGGCACTGGCGCTCGTGACCCTGAGTCTGAAACGCGCCGGAATACCGTTATATCTCGATAAAGAGGGCAACGGTGACAACATGGTCAACAGTATGCTGTGGAATATGCTGATGGGCGCACCACTCATTGCGATTCTCGCGGCTGCCGTAGGCTACCTGGCAACGGCGCAAGCACTGCTGGCTCGTCTGGAAACATCCGTAGCTATCTGGTTCTTATTGTTGGTGATTTATCACGTCATTCGCCGCTGGATGCTGATTCAGCGCCGCCGTCTGGCATTCGATCGCGCCAAACATCGACGGGCAGAAATGCTGGCACAACGCGCACGTGGTGAAGAAGAACCGCCGCATTCCACCAGCCTTGAAGGGGCGATTGATGTCGATGAAAGCGAAGTGGACCTTGACGCTATCAGCGCACAATCACTGCGCCTGGTACGTTCTATCCTGATGCTGATCGCCCTGCTTTCGGTTATCGTGCTGTGGTCAGAAATTCACTCTGCCTTCGGCTTCCTGGAGAACATCTCATTATGGGATGTCACCTCCACGGTACAAGGCGTAGAAAGCTTAGAGCCGATAACGCTGGGCGCGGTATTAATTGCGATTCTGGTGTTTATCATCACCACTCAGTTAGTACGTAACTTGCCCGCGCTGCTGGAGCTGGCACTGTTACAGCATCTGGATTTAACACCCGGCACGGGTTATGCCATCACCACCATTACCAAATACCTGCTGATGCTGATTGGTGGCCTGGTTGGCTTCTCAATGATTGGTATTGAGTGGTCCAAACTGCAATGGCTGGTTGCCGCGCTCGGTGTGGGGTTGGGTTTCGGTTTGCAGGAGATCTTCGCCAACTTTATTTCCGGCCTGATCATCCTGTTTGAAAAACCCATCCGCATTGGCGATACGGTGACAATTCGCGATCTTACCGGTAGCGTGACGAAAATTAACACCCGCGCCACCACAATCAGCGACTGGGACCGTAAAGAAATCATCGTGCCCAACAAAGCGTTCATCACCGAACAGTTCATCAACTGGTCGCTATCCGACTCGGTCACTCGTGTGGTGTTAACTATTCCGGCACCGTCGGAGGCCAACAGCGAGGAGGTCACGCAAATCCTGCTTACCGCTGCGCATCGCTGTTCGCTGGTTATCGACACCCCGGCACCGGAAGTCTTCCTGGTTGATCTTCAGCAAGGGATTCAGATCTTCGAATTGCGTATCTATGCCGCAGAAATGGGACACCGCATGCCATTGCGCCATGAGATCCATCAGTTGATTCTGGCGGGCTTCCGTGAGCATGGCATTGATATGCCATTCCCACCATTCCAGATGCGTCTGGAAAGCCTGAATGGTAAGCAAACAGGGAGAACGTTAAGTTCTGCGGGCAGAGGCAGTCGTCCGGCTGGAAGCTTGTAATGGGTGTCTTGCCGGATGGCAGCGCTAACGCGTCTATCCGGCAAGATGATTACTCAGCCGCCCACTCTGGCTCACAGGCCATGCGACGACTGTAGTTCTGATAAATCGCCATGGCCAGCAGTGAGAAGAATATCGGGCCACCTATCATCCACAGCGCACTGTTCCAGTCTCCGGCTTCAATCACTGGCTGGATGATGGTAAATACGTTGGCAAACGTTACCACCAGCACCACCACGCTCGTTGCCAGCAACGTTGCGGCCCGGGTTTTAAAAATCACAAACGGCCTTTCCAGCCCCTCACGGGATTTAAAGAAAGGGAAAGCCAGTGCAAGGAACAGATACGGCAACGTCATTGATACGTTCGCCATCAGCGTCAGTTTGTTATAAAACGCGGAAGCAGTATCGCCACCAAATGAAACCAACAGAATAAACAGGCTCACCAGCAGACACTGCATCCACATTGCCATCGTCGGCATACCCATGGTATTCAGCTTCGTCATTGGCGCAGGCCACAATGCTTTTGGCGTTCCCTGAATAATTGCTTTCAATGGCGAGTAGCTGAGCGTAAAGAAAGCACCGGTATAAGCGAGGAACATGGAAAGCCCAGTGATACGCGCAAACCAAATGCCCATGGTCATCGCAGATTCAGGAGACAAATGCAATGCATTACCCAATGTCACCCCCAGACTTTTCATCAGGATATAAGTAATATTGCCAAGGTTAACCGAGCTATTACTTAATACCTGCTGCCAGTTGGTGCTAACGCCCCATAAAAATATGGCCAGCGAATAACCAATTGAAATCACTATTGCGGCAAAAACAATTCCTTTTGCAAAGTTCTTTTCTGGTTTATCCGTTTTATCAACCAGCCCACCCACAGCTTCAATTCCACCATAAGCAAAAATAGCAAATACAACAAATGACAACATGGCCAGACCGGACTGATATCCCGGATTGGGTGAGGAGACAAAATTAATATCCTGCGCAAAGTGACCACCTGTTAATAACAAAATAGCGATACTCGCTAACAACAAAACTAAATTAAGACACATTACGGCAATTCCGCCTACAGCCGTAATACGGGCAATTTTATTAATACCTTTGGAAGCGACACCCGTCACCAAAATCATCCAGCCTACGGCGAGCAACCCAACAACCTGCGTTGGCTCAAGTCCCGCGATACGCCATTGCTGCGTCATATCTGCGCCGAATAAAAAGGTGGAAAAAGGCACCCAGACTTTTGCCGCGGTGCTCACCATCCAAATCACATAAGAGGAGAACCACATAAACGTACCGATAAACGCATAGCGCGGTCCAACGCTATTATTCATCCACGAATAGATCCCCCCTTCTTCTTTACGATAGGCAGATCCCATTTCCGCCATCATTAAGGCAAATGGAATAAAGAATAATAATGCAGAAAATACATACCATGGAATGGCGCTATAACCCATTAAATAAAAAGCTGAAGGGCTATTTGCAAATCCGAAAACTGACGTGAATATCATAAGGATGAGGCCTGACAGGCTCATCTTCTTTATTGTTTGGGTCATTAAACTATCCCTTACTCTGGAACGCGCAGGTTAAACCGCGTCCACATGTTTACACTGTCCTCCAGGCGGAGGTCAGCCATCAAAAAATCAAACCAGAATTGATACCTGAATAACGGCAAATATCCAGATTTAAACTGTGTCTATAAAGATGAAATTGAAAAAAAAAGCTACAAAATGGCGCATTACGCGCCATTTATTTTACTGCGGGGAGATTTTCAGATTCACGCCCTATCGACGGTAAAGGCGATAACATCGGCCAGGCTATCAGCACCCAGCGCCAGCATCACCAGACGATCAACCCCAAGCGCCACACCGGAACAATCCGGCATACCGACCTTGAGCGCTTCAAGCAGGTTGTTGTCGATTGGCTGCTGCGGCAAGCCACGAGCGGCACGTTTGCGATTATCCTGCTCGAAGCGTTGCTGCTGCTCACGCGCATCGGTCAGCTCATGGAAACCATTCGCCAGTTCAATACCCTTGTAGTAAACCTCAAAACGTTCAGCAACGCGGTGATCTTCGGTACTAATTTGTGCCAGCGATGCCTGGCTGGCCGGGAAGTGATACACAAACGCCGGTTTGTCTTTCCCAATATGTGGCTCAACCCCCATCGTAAACAGCAACTGTAACAGGGTATCCCGGTCTTCTTCAGTATCAGCGATGTTGCTGAGATCCAATTTAGCCGCCACTTCACGCAATTGGGTCTTATCCGCTGACAGTGGATCGATTTCCAGATGACGCTGGAAGGCTTGCTGGTATGAGAGGCTTTCCGCAGGGGAACAATCCAGCACTTGCTGGAGTAAATCATCCACTTCATTCATCAGGCGATACATGTCGTAATGGGGACGATACCACTCGAGCATGGTGAATTCAGGGTTGTGATGACGTCCCATCTCTTCATTACGAAAGCTTCTGCACAGTTGATATACCGGGCCGCATCCTGCCACCAGCAGGCGCTTCATATGGTATTCCGGGCTGGTCATTAAATAGAGGTTCATCCCCTGAGAATGTCCAGGGCCAACGAAACGCGTTTCGAACGGGAACAGGTGAATGTCCGTAACCGTCGCCTGACTCATACAAGGTGTCTCAACCTCAAGCACGCCACGATCGGCAAAAAAGCGACGAATCTCCGCTATAATTGCAGCTCGTTTTAACAGATTGGGGATGGACGCGCTCGGCTGCCAGGTTGCCGTTTCGCTCATGGTTATTTCTCCGATTTAAGACAAGGGCACGAAGTCTACTCGTATCGCGTTAGCGAGACAAATTTCACGCGGGAATAATAAACACTGGCTGGCGGGTAAAAAAAGCAACATTGGGTGGTTTAGTAATTAAATTAATCAAATTCAATGATAATTCAGCCCTCTGATACGCTAAAAAAATCGAACACGTCAAATTTCCCTCACATCCCTAAGACTATACTATTGTACCTATAAAGGAGCAGTGGAAACGCGTTCATAACCTGTCTGAATCAGATTAAGCATCTGATTCAGACAGGGATGAAATAACAACAATCTGGAGGAATGTCGTGCAAACCTTTCAAGCCGATCTTGCCATTATAGGCGCCGGTGGCGCGGGATTACGTGCTGCAATTGCTGCTGCGCAAGCAAATCCCAACGCTAAAATCGCACTGATCTCAAAAGTGTACCCAATGCGCAGCCATACCGTTGCTGCCGAAGGCGGCTCTGCTGCTGTCGCGCAGGATCATGACAGCTTTGACTACCATTTTCACGATACGGTAGCAGGCGGAGACTGGCTGTGTGAGCAGGATGTCGTGGATTACTTTGTCCACCACTGCCCAACTGAAATGACGCAACTGGAACAATGGGGTTGCCCATGGAGCCGCCGTGAAGACGGTAGCGTCAACGTACGTCGCTTCGGCGGCATGAAAATTGAGCGTACCTGGTTTGCCGCGGATAAAACCGGCTTCCATATGCTGCATACTCTGTTCCAAACTTCTTTGCAGTTCCCTCAAATTCAGCGTTTTGACGAACATTTCGTTCTGGATATCCTGGTTGATGACGGTCATGTTCGCGGCCTGGTTGCCATGAACATGATGGAAGGCACTCTGGTACAAATCCGTGCTAACGCAGTGGTGATGGCAACGGGCGGCGCAGGCCGTGTATACCGTTACAACACCAACGGCGGCATCGTAACTGGTGACGGTATGGGTATGGCGCTGAACCACGGCGTTCCGCTGCGCGATATGGAGTTCGTTCAGTATCACCCGACTGGTCTGCCAGGATCCGGTATCCTGATGACCGAAGGCTGCCGTGGTGAAGGCGGTATTCTGGTCAACAAAGATGGCTACCGTTATCTGCAGGACTACGGCATGGGCCCGGAAACTCCGCTGGGTGAGCCGAAGAACAAATATATGGAACTGGGTCCGCGCGACAAAGTTTCTCAGGCTTTCTGGCATGAATGGCGCAAAGGCAACACCATCTCCACTCCGCGTGGCGATGTCGTTCACCTCGACCTGCGTCACCTCGGCGAGAAAAAACTGCTCGAACGCTTACCGTTTATCTGCGAACTGGCGAAAGCCTACGTGGGTGTCGATCCGGTTAAAGAACCGATCCCGGTACGTCCGACCGCACACTACACCATGGGCGGTATCGAAACCGATCAGAACTGCGAAACTCGCATTAAAGGTCTGTTCGCTGTCGGTGAATGTTCATCTGTAGGTCTGCATGGTGCTAACCGTCTGGGCTCTAACTCCCTGGCTGAACTGGTGGTCTTTGGTCGTCTGGCCGGTGAACAAGCGATGGAACGTGCGTCTACAGCGAGCACCGCTAACGATGCAGCACTAAATGCGCAGGTTGCCTCCGTTGAACAACGTCTGAAAGATCTGGTTAACCAGGAAGGTAACGAGAACTGGTCGAAGATCCGCGACGAAATGGGCATCTCCATGGAAGAAGGTTGCGGTATCTACCGTACACCAGAACTCATGCAGAAAACCGTTGATAAGCTGGCTGAACTGCAGGAACGCTTCAAACGCGTACGTATCACCGACACTTCCAGCGTCTTCAACACTGACCTGCTGTACACCATCGAACTGGGTCACGGTCTGAACGTTGCTGAATGTATGGCGCACTCTGCTCTGGCGCGTAAAGAATCACGCGGCGCGCATCAGCGTCTGGATGAAGGCTGCACCGAGCGTGACGACGTCAACTTCCTTAAACATACCCTCGCCTTCCGCGATGCTGATGGCACAACTCGCCTGGAATACAGCGACGTGAAAATCACCACTCTGCCGCCAGCTAAACGTATGTACGGTGGCGAAGCGGAAGCAGCCGATAAGAAGGAGAAGGCGAATGGCTGAGATGAAAAACCTGAAAGTTGAGGTGGTGCGCTATAACCCGGAAGTGGACACCGCACCGCACAGTGCTTTCTATGAAGTTCCTTATGATGAAACAACGTCACTGCTGGATGCGTTGAACTACATCAAAGATAACCTGGCACCGGACCTGAGCTATCGCTGGTCTTGCCGTATGGCTATCTGCGGCTCCTGCGGCATGATGGTCAACAACGTGCCTAAACTGGCGTGCAAAACCTTCCTGCGTGAATACACCAACGGCATGAAGATTGAAGCGCTGGCTAACTTCCCGATTGAACGCGATCTGGTCGTCGATATGACGCACTTTATCGAAAGTCTGGAAGCTATCAAGCCGTACATCATTGGTAACCCGCGTACACCGGATCAGGGTCCAAACACCCAGACTCCGGCGCAGATGGCGAAGTATCATCAGTTCTCCGGTTGCATCAACTGTGGTCTGTGCTACGCAGCGTGCCCGCAGTTCGGCCTGAACCCTGAGTTCATTGGACCGGCCGCGATTACGCTGGCACATCGTTATAACGAAGATAGCCGCGACCATGGTAAGAAGGAGCGTATGGCTCAGTTGAACAGCCCGAACGGTGTTTGGACCTGTACTTTCGTGGGCTATTGCTCCGAAGTCTGCCCGAAACACGTCGATCCGGCTGCGGCCATTCAGCAGGGTAAAGTAGAAAGTTCAAAAGACTTTCTTATCGCAACCCTGAAACCACGCTAAGGAGTGCAAGATGACGACTAAACGCAAACCCTATGTGCGGCCAATGACGTCCACCTGGTGGAAAAAGCTGCCATTTTATCGCTTTTACATGCTGCGCGAAGGTACAGCGGTTCCGGCAGTCTGGTTCAGTATTGAACTGATTTTCGGTCTGTTTGCTCTCAAGCATGGTGCTGAATCCTGGATGGGCTTTGTCGGCTTTTTGCAAAACCCGGTAGTGGTGATCCTCAATCTGGTTGTTCTGGCAGCAGCGCTGTTGCATACCAAAACCTGGTTTGAACTGGCACCGAAAGCTGCCAACATCATCGTAAAAGACGAAAAAATGGGGCCAGAGCCGATCATCAAAGGTCTCTGGGTAGTTACTGCGGTTGCGACCGTAGTCATTCTGTATGTTGCCCTGTACTGGTAAGGAGTCCGGGATGATTAATCCAAATCCAAAACGCTCTGACGAACCCGTATTTTGGGGCCTGTTCGGTGCAGGTGGTATGTGGGGCGCAATCATTGCGCCGGTAGTGGTTCTGCTGGTTGGCATTATGCTGCCGCTGGGGCTTTTCCCGGGCGATGCGCTGAGCTATGAGCGCGTGCTGGCATTTGCCCAGAGCTTCATCGGACGGGCATTTCTGTTCCTGATGATCGTTCTGCCGCTGTGGTGCGGTTTACACCGTATGCACCATGCCATGCATGACCTGAAAATCCACGTGCCAGCTGGCAAGTGGGTATTCTACGGTCTGGCTGCAATCCTGACGGTAGTAACAGCGATCGGTATTCTGACTATCTAATCACATGCGTGACTTATCAGGCCCGCCACTGGCGGGCCTTTTTATTTGTGCACAACACCGGTTAACCAACGGGAAAACTCGCACATGGCAGGCGTCTCCGGGCGGGATTGTAAACGCGTTATCCAGTAACTCCCCAGATCAATCTGCGTTGAAAACGGCTGTACTATACGTTCACTGTTCAGCAAATGAGTGAACATTCTTACGGGGGCAATAGCAACGCCCATCCCTGCCTGCGCCGCTTCCAGCATCGTGACAGACGAATCAAACACTATCACGTTATGCGTTGGTGAAGGGGGAAGTTCCCCCGCAGCCTGCATCCAAAGGGCCCATTCATCACGGCGGTAAGATCGTAATAGCGGAAATTTCAGGACATCCGTAGGGACCTGAATCTGAGATGCCAATGCAGGTGAGCAAAGCGGAGACATCGGAGCACTACATAAGTATTGCGCATCAGTATCGTGCCAGGCACCACCACCGTAGCGAATAGTGTAATCCAGTCCCTCAGCGGCAGGATCCACGCGATTATTGTGGGTGGAAAGATGCAAATCAATATGCGGGCAACTCCGCTTAAAATCGGCCAGTAAAGGAAAAAGGCAACCAACCGCAAAGGTACCCACCACACCAATCTTAAGCTTTTCCTGGATCTGATTGCGGGCAAAACGGTCCAGCGTCCCCGCAATACGATCAAAAGAGTCATTAAGTACAGGTAACAGACTTTCACCTTCTGTTGTCAGCATCAACCCCCGTGAAACTCGAACAAAAAGCTGACAATTTAGTTGTTTCTCCAGCGCTTTCACATGCTGGCTGATGGCGGAATGCGTAACATTCAGCTCAATCGCTGCGCGGGTAAAACTGAGATGTCTGGCGGCCGCTTCAAAAGCCCGCAGCGAATTAAGTGGGATATAGCTACGCATGGTCATTGTTCCCGTTAGAAAAACTTATATCTGCTGCTAAATTTAACCGTTTGTCAACACAGTACAAATCAAACAAACTGAGCGCGTCTGATGGGCCCGGACACCCTTTCGCTTTTTATTACGGAAATAATTTCATGATGAAAAAATCGTTATGCTGTGTGCTGCTACTGACAGCATCTTTCTCAACGCTTGCCGCCTCGAAAACAGAACAACAGATTACCGATATCGTTAATCGCACCATCACACCACTGATGAAAGAACAAGCGATTCCGGGTATGGCCGTGGCAATCATCTACCAGGGAAAACCGTATTATTTTACCTGGGGTAAAGCTGATATTGCCAATAATCGCCCTGTTACACAGCAAACGCTGTTTGAACTCGGATCGGTCAGTAAAACCTTCAATGGTGTGCTGGGTGGCGACGCTATCGCTCGCGGTGAAATCAAACTTAACGATCCAGTCACCCGATACTGGCCCGAACTGACAGGCAAACAGTGGCAGGGTATCAGCTTGCTGCACCTGGCCACTTACACAGCAGGTGGCCTGCCGCTTCAAATACCCGACGAAGTGACTGATAAAGCCGCATTGCTGCACTTCTATCAAAACTGGCAGCCACAATGGGCTCCGGGAGCTAAGCGTCTCTACGCCAACTCCAGTATTGGCCTGTTTGGTGCACTGGCTGTAAAACCTTCGGGAATGGGTTATGAAGAGGCGATGACCAACCGCATCCTACAACCATTAAAACTAAAGCATACCTGGATTACTGTTCCTCAGAGTGAGCAAAAGGATTACGCATGGGGCTATCGCGAAGGCAAGCCCGTGCATGTTTCTCCGGGTCAACTTGATGCCGAAGCGTATGGTGTAAAATCCAGTATTATGGATATGGCTCGCTGGGTTCAGGTCAATATGGACGCCAGCCACGTGCAGGAGAAAACCCTCCAACAGGGCATCGAGCTTGCGCAGTCACGTTACTGGCGTATTGGCGAGATGTACCAGGGGTTAGGCTGGGAGATGCTGAACTGGCCAGTGAAAGCCGACATAGTTATCAACGGCAGCGACAGCAAAATCGCTTTGGCTGCGCTTCCGGCCGTTGAGGTAAACCCACCCGCACCTGTAGTAAAAGCCTCGTGGGTACATAAAACGGGTTCGACTGGCGGATTTGGTAGCTATGTTGCCTTCATCCCGGAAAAAAATCTTGGCATCGTGATGCTGGCAAACAAAAGTTATCCTAACCCTGCCCGCGTAGATGCGGCCTGGCGCATCCTCGAAAAACTGCAATAACTGAGTTTGAGGTCCGAATCTTCGGGCCTCCTTTCTTCCTCTACTTTTCCTGCCGTCATCTACACTTAACAAAAAATACAGCAAGGAAAATCCCATGCGCATTCTGCCTGTCGTTGCTGCAGTCGCGGCTGCATTTCTGGTTGTTGCTTGCAGTACCCCCACTCCGCCAAAAGGCGTTACCGTTGTGAACAACTTTGATGCCAAACGTTATCTCGGAACCTGGTATGAAATCGCGCGCTTCGACCATCGTTTTGAGCGAGGGCTGGATAAAGTCACCGCGACCTACAGTTTGCGTGATGATGGTGGTATCAACGTGATCAACAAAGGCTACAACGCAGACCGGGGTATGTGGCAAAAAACGGAAGGTAAAGCTTATTTTACCGGGGAACCTTCACGTGCCGCACTCAAAGTCTCATTCTTCGGCCCGTTTTACGGAGGGTATAACGTAATTGCTCTCGACAGAGAGTATCGGCATGCGCTGGTCTGTGGTCCGGATCGCGACTACCTGTGGATCCTTTCGCGTACCCCTACTATTTCAGATGAGATGAAACAGCAGATGCTGGCAATCGCAACCCGAGAAGGGTTCGATGTGAATAAACTGATTTGGGTAAAACAGCCTGGCGCTTAATGGGTGCTGAGCTTCAGACCAACAATTCCGGCAACAATCAACCCAAGACTCAACAAACGCGCCGGGCTGGCGGATTCACCGAGTAACAGAATACCGGTAATAGCAGCCCCCACCGCACCAATACCGGTCCAGACGGCATAGGCCGTCCCAACCGGCAGTGTTCTCATCGCCCACGAAAGCATGGCGATACTGACGATCATTGCCACCACGGTAATGATGCTCGGCGTCAGGCGGGTAAAACTATGGGTATACTTCAAGCCAATCGCCCATACAACTTCGAGCAGTCCAGCAATGAGTAAAATGATCCAGGACATATAAGGCTCCAGAACAATGGGGCCGTCCCCGGTGAAAGAAGCGTTTGCAGGCCGTCCTGCAAAGCAGAAGTATGAAAAGGCATTTTTGCCCGAGAGAAAATGAATTTCAACCTTTTTATTAACTGCCTACTTAAAGCAAGAATTAAGCACAATTAGCAGCGTAGTTCCCGCATTTGGCTCACATTGGATTTATCTATGATGAAGGGCTTTCTGAATTCAGGAAGCCGTGTGCCCCTCTTCTGAATGCGAAAAGTTTATGCTTAAAATTTTAGTGATTGACCGATGCCACTACACCCGCACAGGGTTAGAGGCCTTGCTCAATCATTCTGGGATGTTCAACTCTTCATTTCTGGTGTCAGGAATTAATAATCTCCTGCTGGCAAAAGAGCATATTTTGCAGTGGAAGCCACATCTGGTGATCGCCGATTTATACAGTTTTCTCAGCGATGCTCATTCCAGTCCGCCGATAGCACCTTTTTTTATGAGTTGTGGCATGATCCCCCTGATCCTGCTGCGACCAGGAGATCGAGAGCACATACCCGCCCACAACCCTCAATATTCAGTCCACTCGGTATTATCCAAACGCGCCACGCTGGCCGAATTGTCAGACAACATTCAGGATGCATTACATGTTCGCCCCACGTTAGAGACAGCAAAAAACGTTACACCATTGCTTACGCCGCAGGAGGAAAAAGTATTGTCGATGTGGATGGATGGCGTGGGTAACAATGAGATAGCAGCAGCACTTTGTATTCATGGCAAGACGGTCTACACCTATAAACGCAATATCCGAATGAAACTGCATTTGGGAAACCGTTTCTCACCGTTTCTGTCACTGCCGGAGAAAATGAATTAACGGTACGACACAACGTCGTACCGTTCATGGTTATTGCTGGGCTTTGGTCGCTGCACCAGAAATGGCACTACCACCTTCAGAAATATCCTGCCCTACGCCTCGCGTGGTATTACACGCGGTTAATACAGAAGAAAGTACCAACACAGAAAAGATCGCAGCAATTGTCTTTTTAACCATAACGTCTTCCTTTTCTAGCCAATATTGTTTGTGTATAGCTACTTAATGATAGACAAGATCCGAAAGGTTGACGGATAAACGGGCGTTTTTAAGACAATATGAGAAGATCAGCTAGCGGCGTGAGAGATTGAATTACCAAGGTGTTTGATATCTTCACCGAAGCCACGCGCAGTGTTACAGCCCGTCAGGAGAGTGCTGGTGAAAAGGATGAACATTACAAGACCGAGAAGACGTTTCATCATTCCTGCCCTGGAAAAAGTATGGCGCAGCAATCTGCGCCATAGATCAAATAGGATGTATTACTTAACGCGGGAAACGTATTCGCCTGAACGCGTATCCACTTTGATCACTTCGCCGATCTGTACGAACAGCGGAACTTTAACTACAGCACCAGTGGACAGAGTAGCCGGTTTGCCACCAGTACCTGCGGTGTCGCCTTTCAGACCTGGATCAGTTTCGATGATTTCCAGCTCAACGAAGTTCGGCGGGGTCACAGAGATAGGCTGACCATTCCACAGGGTCACGATGCACTCAGCCTGATCCAGCAACCATTTAGCGCTGTCACCTACCGCTTTCGCGTCAGCTGCAAGCTGTTCGAAAGTAGAGTTGTTCATGAAATGGTAGAATTCACCATCGTTGTACAGGTAAGTCAGGTTCATATCTACAACGTCTGCGCCTTCAGCGGAGTCAGTAGATTTGAAAGTTTTCTCTACACGAGTACCGGTCAGCAGACGGCGCAGCTTAACGCGCGCGAAAGCCTGGCCTTTACCCGGTTTAACGAATTCACTGGCTTCAACCGCATAAGGTTCGCCGTCCATCATGATTTTAAGACCGGCACGAAAATCGTTGCTATAGTAAGTCGCCATAAGGCCCTCTGAAAATTGTTAACTGGTAGCTAAGCCACAAAATGGCGCATATTGTAACCCTAAACACCCCATCCAGAGAAGATTGGTTAGTACAACTTGCCGATGTTCTCACCGATCCGGATGAACTATTACGTCTTTTGAATATAGACGCTGATGAAAACTTGCTCGCAGGTCGCGAGGCAAAACGTCTTTTTGCTCTACGCGTACCGCGATCGTTTATCGCTCGTATGGAGAAAGGTAACCCCAACGATCCCCTGCTGCGTCAGGTACTCACCTCACAGGATGAATTCGTCGCCGCACCTGGATTCTCTACTGACCCGCTGGATGAACAGCACAGCGTCGTGCCAGGATTGCTGCATAAATACCGCAATCGGGCGTTACTGCTGGTAAAAGGCGGCTGCGCGGTAAACTGCCGTTACTGTTTCCGTCGCCATTTCCCTTATGCCGATAATCAAGGGAATAAGCGTAACTGGCAGGTCGCATTAGATTACATCGCCACCCACCCGGAACTCGATGAAATTATCTTTTCTGGTGGCGATCCGCTAATGGCCAAGGATCATGAACTGGACTGGTTGCTAACGCAACTGGAAGCCATTTCGCATATAAAACGTCTGCGTATTCACAGCCGTCTGCCGATTGTTATCCCGGCACGTATCACGGAAAAGCTGGCAACCCGGTTCGAACAATCACGTCTGCAAGTTCTGCTGGTAAATCATATTAACCACGCTAACGAAATCGATGAAGAATTTCGTCAGGCGATGACCCGATTGCGCAAAGCGAACGTCACGCTGCTCAACCAAAGCGTATTGTTGCGTGGTGTAAATGATAACGCGCAAACGCTGGCCGATCTCAGCAATGCACTGTTTGATGCGGGAGTGATGCCTTATTACCTGCACGTACTGGATAAGGTACAGGGAGCTGCCCACTTTATAGTCAGTGACGATGAAGCGCGGCAAATCATGCGCGAACTGTTGACGCTGGTGTCAGGTTATATGGTGCCCAAACTGGCACGCGAAATTGGCGGGGAGCCAAGCAAGACACCGCTGGATTTGCAATTAAGACAAAACTGATAATACCCGTCGAGGCTACGCTTATCAGGCCTACGGTCACTTGCACCTGTAGGCCTGATAAGACGCTTTAGCGTCGCCATCCGGCAACGCCAGCGTTTATCAGTTAGGGCACTTATAAACCTGACCAATCATCTCACTGGCAGTCGGGACAAAACTGGATAGCATCCCTTGCGATGGGCTGCTGACACCATAAATCACGTTACCGCCCATTGCCGCAGCCTGGTTACGCAGGTCATTTGCCGCACCGCGCATAGAGCCACCTTCTTCGCCATGCTGACCAGAAAGCCAGTTGCTTTGTTTACCGGTCGCAGTACCAACCAGTTGACACTCTGCGCCTGGCTTCTCTTCGACAAAGCGTACGCTTTGTCCGGCTGAACTCAGTTCGTTGCTGGAGCTACAACCCGCCATCAGTAGCGCGGCACCAACGATCCCTGCTAAATATTTCACGTGCATGTTATTCCCCATAATCAATGAGCTGGACCTTTTGTCCGTAGCTGAATCATATACTAAAAAGATGACCAAAAGAAAAACCCCCGGACATTTCTGTCTGGGGGTTTTTCATTTATGGGAGATGAACACCCAAATCATTCTGGTTGCAGCAAGGCGGCAAGTTTGTTTATCCCCGGGAGCTTACTAGAGTAAGCAACAGGGGTTAGCAAACGCAGCCAACACATCTGCAACCTGAAGGATGCAGGGTGTGGGCAATTACATCATGCCGCCCATTCCACCCATGCCGCCCATTCCACCAGCAGCACCTAAGTCAGGCGCATCGCCTTTCGGCAGGTCGGTAACCATGCACTCGGTGGTGATCATCAGACCCGCAACAGAAGCCGCGTACTGCAGAGCAGAACGGGTTACTTTGGTCGGATCCAGAATACCCATGTCGATCATGTTGCCGTATTCTTCAGTTGCAGCGTTGTAACCGTAGTTACCGTCGCCTGCTTTCACAGTGTTAGCCACAACAGACGGCTCTTCACCGCAGTTCAGAACGATCTGACGCAGCGGAGCTTCCATTGCGCGCAGCGCAACTTTGATACCCACGTTCTGGTCTTCGTTCTGGCCACGCAGTTCGCTCAGTTTGGACGCTACGCGAATCAGCGCTACACCACCACCAGCAACAACACCTTCTTCTACCGCAGCACGGGTAGCGTGCAGGGCATCTTCAACGCGTGCTTTCTTCTCTTTCATTTCAACTTCGGTAGCAGCACCTACTTTGATAACTGCAACACCGCCTGCCAGTTTCGCTACGCGCTCCTGCAGTTTTTCACGGTCGTAGTCGGAAGTTGCTTCTTCGATCTGCTGGCGAATCTGAGTCACACGCCCCTGGATTGCCGCTTCTTCACCCACGCCATCAATGATGGTGGTGGTGTCTTTGTTGATCACAACGCGTTTTGCCTGGCCCAGGTCTTCCAGGGTCGCTTTTTCCAGTTCCATACCGATCTCTTCAGAGATAACGGTACCACCAGTCAGAGTAGCGATATCCTGCAGCATCGCTTTACGGCGATCGCCGAAGCCAGGAGCTTTAACTGCAGCCACTTTCACGATACCACGCATGGTGTTCACAACCAGCGTAGCCAGTGCTTCGCCTTCAACATCTTCAGCGATGATCAGCAGCGGTTTGCCAGCTTTAGCAACGGCTTCCAGAACCGGCAGCATTTCGCGGATGTTGGAGATTTTCTTATCAGCCAGCAGGATGAACGGGCTTTCCAGCTCTACAGCACCTGTTTCCGGCTTGTTGATGAAGTAAGGGGACAGGTAGCCGCGGTCAAACTGCATACCTTCAACCACGTCCAGTTCGTCCTGCAGACCGGTACCGTCTTCAACGGTGATCACGCCTTCTTTACCGACTTTATCCATCGCTTCTGCGATCAGCTTACCTACGGTTTCGTCGGAGTTAGCGGAAATAGTACCAACCTGAGCAATAGCTTTAGAGTCGGAGCACGGTACGGACAGTGCTTTCAGCTCTTCAACCGCAGCAGCAACAGCTTTGTCGATACCACGTTTCAGATCCATCGGGTTCATACCCGCAGCAACAGCTTTCAGGCCTTCAGTGATGATAGACTGAGCCAGAACGGTCGCGGTGGTGGTACCGTCGCCTGCAGCGTCGTTCGCTTTAGAGGCAACTTCTTTCACCATCTGTGCGCCCATGTTTTCGAACTTGTCTTCCAGCTCGATTTCACGTGCTACAGAAACACCATCTTTAGTAATGGTTGGTGCACCGAAAGATTTATCCAGAACTACGTTACGACCTTTCGGGCCGAGGGTAACTTTCACTGCGTCTGCCAGTACGTTTACGCCGCGCAGCATTTTCACACGAGCGTCGTTACCGAATTTTACGTCTTTAGCTGCCATTTTCTCTTTCCCTTAAATTCGTATGTTCAGTGTCGTTCGCGGATTAAGCTTCAACAATCGCCAGAATGTCGCTTTCAGACATGATCAACACTTCTTCATTGTCGATCTTCTCAGATTTAACACCGTAGCCATCGTTGAAAATTACGATATCGCCGACTTTTACGTCCAGCGGCTGTACAGTACCGTTGTCCAGGATGCGACCCTTACCGACAGCGATGATTTCGCCACGAGTTGATTTACCCGCTGCAGAACCGGTCAGTACGATGCCGCCAGCAGATTTGGATTCAACTTCTTTACGTTTGACGATCACACGATCATGTAACGGACGAATACTCATTGATAGCTCTCCTTTGAGAAAGTCTTTATCAGTTATGGGTGACGCCGGCCCGTAAACGGTTTCCCGGCTAGTGCCCAGAGAGATGGGGATGAGAATTTGTGCCTTCAAGGGGGCAAGCGAAAAAAAATTTATATCAGGATAAAATCCCGTCAAAACACCGACGCACCTCACATTTCATAACGATTTCTGCCATCTCGTCATAAGCAAATCCGATTGTGATAACATCGAAAAACTGCGTAGTTGCCTGACTTTCAGGCATAACCGGACAATAACTAATTATGAGTGGACTGAAACAAGAACTGGGGCTGGCTCAGGGTATCGGCTTGTTATCGACATCATTACTCGGTACGGGCGTATTTGCCGTCCCCGCACTGGCAGCGTTAGTCGCTGGCAATAACAGCCTGTGGGCATGGCCAGTTCTCATCGTTTTAGTCTTTCCCATCGCCATTGTCTTTGCCGTACTCGGTCGCCATTTCCCCAGCGCGGGTGGTGTGGCGCATTTCGTCGGAATGGCTTTTGGCCCACGTCTGGAACGCGTCACCGGCTGGCTATTTTTATCGGTTATTCCCGTTGGCCTCCCTGCTGCACTCCATATTGCTGCCGGATTCGGTCAGGCGATGTTTGGCTGGCATGGTTGGCAACTGTTGCTGGCAGAACTCGGTACGTTGGTCCTGGTGTGGTACATCGGTTCACGCGGTGCCAGCTCCAGCGCTAACCTGCAAACGGTGATTGCCGGGCTGATTGTTGCTCTTATTGTCGCTATCTGGTGGGCTGGAGAGCTAAGGCCGGGCGAAATCCCCTTCCCTTCTGTCAGTAATATTGAACTTCCCGGATTGTTCGCGGCGCTGTCGGTAATGTTCTGGTGTTTTGTCGGCCTTGAAGCGTTTGCACACCTGGCGTCCGAATTCAAAAACCCCGAGAGAGATTTCCCGCGCGCGCTGATGACAGGCCTGCTGCTGGCCGGTACCGTTTACTGGGCGTGTACGGTGGTAGTACTCCATTTCGGTGCTTACGGTGAGCAGATGGCTGCGGCGGCTTCACTGCCCGAAATTGTCGTGCAGCTGTTTGGCGTGCAAGCGCTGTGGGTAGCCTGTGTCATTGGTTATCTGGCCTGTTTTGCCAGCCTGAATATTTATATTCAGAGTTTCGCCAGACTGGTGTGGTCACAAGCACAATATAAACCGGACCACTATCTGGCTCGCCTGTCCCCTCGTCATCTTCCGCGCAATGCGCTGAACGCAGTGTTGGGCTGCTGCGTGGTCAGTACATTGTGCATTTATGTGCTGCAAATCAATCTC
This sequence comes from Citrobacter sp. S-77, assembly GCF_963864895.1. NCBI lineage: Bacteria > Pseudomonadati > Pseudomonadota > Gammaproteobacteria > Enterobacterales > Enterobacteriaceae > Citrobacter > Citrobacter sp. S-77. The sequence continues at coordinate 205,739 of NZ_CAWLWU010000002.1, read as the reverse complement.
GACGCATTAATCGTCTACGCTAACGGCATCTTTATTATGATCTATCTACTGTGCATGCTGGCAGGATGTCGATTACTGAAAGGACACTATCGCGCTTTAGCGGTTATTGGTTGTCTGCTGTGCCTGCTGTTGCTGGCTATGGTCGGTTGGAAGAGTATGTATGCGTTGATTATGCTGGCAGCACTGTGGCTGTTTTTACCCAAGCGGAAGCAGGCTGAGGCCCGGTAAGCTTAGCGCTACCGGGCGATCATTTCAGAGAGTTAATCCCGACGATCATCGTCTTTATGGTCAAGGCGGTTGCGATCGTCGTCTTTGCGTTGAAATTCCCCGTCAAACGTCTCACCACCGCCGGTTCCGGCGCCAAAACCGCCACCAGGCATACGAGAAAAACGCAGGTGCGGCAGGAGCTTCATGGTCAGATGCTTCTGTACTGGGGGTAATAAAAGAAGAAGACCAAGGAAGTCGGTGAAGAAGCCAGGAAGCACCAGCAGCAAGCCAGCAATAATCAGCGACACGCTTTTAATCATTTCTGCTGCGGGGCTTTCACCTGCCGCCATCTTTTGCTGCATCAGCAGAAAATTCTTGAACCCTTGGTTGCGTACCAGCGACATCCCGATGACCGAAGTGAAGATAACCAGGAGCAGGGTCATCAGAACGCCTAACACATGGGCGACCTGGATAAAGATAGAAATCTCAATGTAAACATAAAGAAAGATGGCAAGTAATGGTATCCAGCGCAAAGGACTCTCCTGTAAATAACAGCCGTTTTCGCAACGCCTGTCTGAATGGTTGTGCGACTCGCATTAGTCAGATGTTGAGGTCGTTAGCAAAATTTCAAGCTGTTTGTACACTTATATTTGGTATTAATCCTAAAGGGGTGATCTATTTCACATAATAATAAATAAGGGGTAAATTCCACACTTTAAGTGATCCAGATTACGGTAGAAATCCTGAAGCAGCATATGATCTCGGGTATCAGACCGATGCAGGGGATAATCGTCGGTCGAGAAACAATCGAAATCACATATATCCTGTGTGTTTAGTAAAATCATTGGCAGCTTGAAAAAGAAGGTTCACATGTTAAACAACATTCGTATCGAAGAAGATTTGTTGGGTACCAGGGAAGTTCCAGCGGACGCCTACTACGGTGTTCATACTCTGAGAGCGATTGAAAACTTCTACATTAGCAATAACAAAATCAGTGATATTCCTGAATTTGTTCGCGGTATGGTAATGGTTAAAAAGGCAGCGGCCCTGGCCAACAAAGAGCTGCAAACCATTCCTAAGAGTGTGGCAAATGCCATTATCGCGGCGTGTGATGAAGTCCTGAATAACGGAAAATGCATGGATCAGTTCCCGGTAGACGTTTACCAGGGCGGTGCGGGTACCTCCGTCAACATGAATACCAACGAAGTGCTGGCCAATATCGGTCTGGAACTGATGGGTCACCAGAAAGGTGAATATCAGTACCTGAACCCGAACGACCACGTGAACAAATGTCAGTCCACCAACGACGCTTATCCGACCGGTTTCCGTATCGCTGTTTACGCATCTATCATCAAACTGATTGATGCTCTGAACCAGTTGCGCGAAGGCTTCGAACAAAAAGCCGTTGAATTCCAGGACATCCTGAAAATGGGCCGTACCCAGTTGCAGGATGCTGTACCGATGACCCTCGGTCAGGAATTCCGTGCTTTCAGCGTACTGCTGAAAGAAGAAGTGAAAAACATTGGTCGTACCGCAGAGCTGCTGCTGGAAGTTAACCTCGGCGCAACAGCAATCGGTACTGGTCTGAACACACCGAAAGAGTACTCTCCGCTGGCAGTGCAAAAACTGGCTGAAGTTACTGGTTTTGCCTGCGTTCCGGCTGAAGACCTGATTGAAGCAACCTCCGACTGCGGCGCATACGTTATGGTGCATAGTGCACTGAAACGTCTGGCTGTGAAGATGTCCAAAATCTGTAACGACCTGCGTTTGCTCTCCTCTGGCCCACGTGCTGGTCTGAACGAGATCAACCTGCCGGAATTGCAGGCTGGCTCTTCCATCATGCCGGCAAAAGTGAACCCGGTTGTTCCGGAAGTCGTAAACCAGGTATGCTTTAAAGTCATCGGTAACGATGTCACCGTCACCATGGCGTCTGAAGCAGGTCAGCTGCAGCTGAACGTAATGGAACCGGTAATCGGCCAGGCAATGTTCGAATCTATCCATATTCTGAGCAACGCTTGCTACAACCTGCTGGAAAAATGCGTTAGCGGCATCACCGCTAACAAAGAAGTGTGTGAAGCATTCGTATACAACTCCATCGGTATCGTCACCTACCTCAACCCGTTCATCGGTCACCACAACGGCGACATCGTCGGTAAAATTTGTGCCGAAACAGGTAAGAGCGTACGTGAAGTTGTCCTGGAGCGCGGCCTGTTGACCGAAGCAGAACTGGACGATATCTTCTCTGCACAAAACCTGATGCACCCTGCTTATAAAGCAAAACGTTATACTGATGAAAGCGAACAGTAATCGTGTAGGGTAGTACCAGAGAAGGCACGTCATGATGACGTGCCTTTTTTCTTACTCGAAGTTACTTAAAAACAACAATTTAATATCAACTTGTTAAACAACAAGGAAGGCTAATATGATAGTTTTAGAACTTATCATCGTTTTGCTGGCAATCTTTTTGGGTGCCAGACTTGGGGGTATCGGTATTGGATTCGCAGGTGGGCTGGGTGTTCTGGTTCTCGCCGCTATCGGCGTAAAACCGGGTACAATTCCGTTCGACGTTATTTCCATTATCATGGCGGTTATCGCAGCCATTTCAGCCATGCAGATTGCCGGTGGTCTGGACTATCTGGTTCATCAGACTGAAAAACTGCTGCGCAAAAACCCGAAATACATCACGATCCTTGCTCCTATCGTGACCTATTTCCTGACTATCTTTGCTGGTACAGGCAACATCTCTCTGGCAACGCTGCCGGTTATCGCTGAAGTGGCGAAGGAACAAGGGATCAAACCTTGCCGTCCTCTGTCTACTGCGGTGGTTTCTGCACAGATTGCGATTACCGCATCACCGATCTCCGCAGCCGTGGTTTATATGTCTTCCGTAATGGAAGGTCATGGAATCAGCTACATCCACCTGCTGTCTGTGGTCATTCCATCCACCCTGCTGGCGGTTCTGGTGATGTCTTTCCTGATCACCGCACTGTTCAACTCCAAACTGTCTGACGACCCGGTTTACCGTAAACGTCTGGAAGAAGGTTTGGTCGAACTGCGCGGCGAAAGACAAGTTGAAATCAAAGCAGGTGCGAAGACCTCCGTATGGTTGTTCCTGCTGGGTGTAGTTTGTGTAGTCGTTTATGCCATCGTCAACAGCCCAAGCCTCGGCCTGGTCGCTAAACCGCTGATGAACACCACTAACGCAATTCTGATCATCATGCTGAGCGTCGCGACGCTGACCACGATTATCTGCCGCGTTGAAACTGACGCTATCCTGAACTCCAGTACCTTCAAAGCCGGTATGAGCGCCTGTATTTGTATCCTGGGTGTGGCATGGCTGGGTGATACCTTCGTATCTCACAACATCGACTGGATCAAAGATACTGCAGGTAGCGTGATTCAGGGTCATCCGTGGCTGCTGGCCGTCATCTTCTTCTTTGCTTCTGCACTGCTGTACTCTCAGGCAGCAACGGCTAAAGCACTGATGCCGATGGCTCTGGCACTGAACGTTTCTCCGCTGACGGCTGTAGCATCTTTCGCCGCCGTTTCTGGCCTGTTCATTCTGCCAACTTACCCAACGCTGGTTGCTGCGGTTCAGATGGATGACACCGGTACAACCCGCATCGGTAAATTCGTCTTTAACCATCCGTTCTTCATCCCTGGTACTCTGGGTGTGGTTCTGGCGGTTTGCTTCGGCTTCTTGCTGGGCAGCTTCATGCTTTAAGTTTTACCTGCAGGGCGTGCAAGCGCCCTGCAGTTCTTTCCCCTCACCTCGCTTTAACTAACATCCTTCCCTCGTCCGTTGTATAGTGACCCTTCTCTTGCTGGTTACTCTGTTCTTTCAAGGTGTTTATGCTTGATGTAAAGAGTCAGGATATCCCCATCCCCGATACCGTTGTGGTGCTCTGCACCGCCCCGGACGAAGCAACAGCCCAGGATCTGGCCGCTAAAGTGCTGGCTGAAAAACTGGCCGCCTGCGTAACACTTCTGCCTGGCGCGACCTCCCTCTATTATTGGGAAGGCAAGCTTGAGCAGGAATATGAAGTCCAGATGATTTTAAAAACCGCAGTAACGCATCAGCAAGCCCTTCTCGATTGCCTGAAGTCTCATCACCCGTACCAAACCCCTGAGCTTCTGGTTTTACCCGTCACTCATGGAGACTTTGATTACCGCTCATGGCTCAACGCATCCTTACGCTGATCCTGCTGCTGTGCAGCACATCCACCTTTGCCGGATTATTCGACTCGCCTGGCCGCTCGCAGTTCGTCCCTGCCGATCGGGCATTTGTTTTTGATTTCCAGCAAAACCAACACGACCTGAACCTCTCCTGGCAGGTCAAGGACGGCTACTATCTCTATCGTAAACAGGTAAGCATTACGCCATCTCAGGCCAGTATTGCCGAAGTAAAACTACCGCCAGGTATTTGGCATGAAGATGAGTTTTACGGCAAGAGTGAAATTTACCGCCAGCAGTTGAACATTCCGGTTACGGTAAATCAGGCCACATCTGGCGCTACAATCACGGTCACTTATCAGGGTTGTGCCGACGCCGGATTTTGCTATCCGCCGGAGACCAAAACCATACCGTTAAGCGAAGTTGTCGCTCTTACAGATACAACACCAGTCACGGTATTGCCGGAAGAAAAATCACAGCCAGAGCCAGAGACCGAGCTTCCCTTTTCCGCCCTGTGGGCATTGTTGATCGGAATTGGCATCGCCTTTACGCCTTGCGTACTACCGATGTATCCGCTGATATCCGGCATAGTACTGGGTGGGAAGCAACGCTTATCAACCGGGAGAGCGCTGCTGCTGACCTTCATCTACGTGCAGGGAATGGCGCTCACCTACACCGCGCTGGGTCTGGTCGTTGCAGCGGCAGGCCTACAGTTCCAGGCTGCACTACAGCATCCTTATGTACTGATTGGCCTTGCCGTCATCTTTACACTGCTGGCTCTGTCGATGTTTGGTCTGTTCACGCTGCAGCTACCTTCTTCACTGCAAACGCGGCTCACGCTGATGAGCAATCGCCAGCAAGGCGGCTCTCCCGGAAGCGTGCTTGCGATGGGAGCGATTGCAGGGCTGATCTGTTCTCCTTGCACCACCGCACCACTGAGCGCAATTTTGCTTTACATCGCCCAGAGCGGAAACATGTGGCTGGGAGGCGGCACGTTGTACCTGTATGCACTAGGGATGGGGTTACCCCTAATGCTAATTACCGTATTTGGTAACCGACTTCTGCCCAAAAGCGGCCCATGGATGGAACATGTTAAAACAGCTTTTGGGTTTGTCATCCTTGCGCTCCCCATATTTCTGCTTGAACGCATTACCGGCGACGAGTGGGGAATACGCTTGTGGTCACTGCTGGGCGTCGCATTCTTTGGCTGGGCATTTATCACCAGTCTACAGGCGAAGCGTACGTGGATGCGTATCGTCCAAATCATTCTGTTAGCTGGCGCTCTGGTGAGCGTGCGTCCGTTACAGGACTGGACGTTTGGTGCTCCACATGCGCAAACTCAGACACATTTGAACTTCACTAAAGTAGCATCGGTGGAAGAATTAAATCAGGCTCTGGAGCAAGCTAAAGGTCGCCCGGTCATGTTGGATCTGTACGCAGACTGGTGCGTTGCCTGTAAAGAATTTGAGAAGTACACCTTCAGTAATCCGCAGGTTCAACAAGCCTTAGGCGATACGGTACTGTTGCAAGCAGATGTCACAGCAAACAGTGCGCAGGATATCGCTCTGCTAAAACATCTACAGGTATTAGGATTGCCAACGATCTTGTTTTTTGATGCGCAGGGTAAAGAACATCCGGACGCCCGCGTTACCGGCTTTATGGATGCCGCAACCTTCAGTGCGCATTTGCACAATCACCAACCGTGAGCAACACTTGCAAAAGGAAAACGGAGGAGAATACCGTGCAACGTGAAGATGTCCTGGGAGAAGCCCTGAAATTACTTGAGGTTCAAGGTATAGCCAATACCACGCTGGAAATGGTGGCTGAACACATTGATTATCCCCTTGATGAGCTACAGCGTTTTTGGCCCGATAAAGAAGCCATTTTGTATGACGCGCTACGTTACCTCAGTCAACGAGTGGATATCTGGCGACGTCAGCTTCTGCTGGATGATACCCTGAGTGCTGAGCAGAAACTCCTGGCACGCTACAACGCCCTTGCCGAATGCGTGAGCAACAATCGCTATCCAGGCTGCCTGTTCATTGCTGCCTGTACGTTTTACCCCGACCCAGAGCATCCTATCCATAAGTTAGCTGGACAGCAAAAAAAAGCGGCACATGACTTTACCCACGAACTGCTGACTATGCTGGAAGTTGACGACCCGGCGATGGTTGCCAGGCAGATGGAGCTGGTGCTGGAAGGCTGTCTCAGCCGCATGCTGGTCAATCGTAGCCATGCGGACGTGGAAACGGCACACCGCCTGGCTGAAGATATCCTGCGCTTCGCCCAATGCCGCCAGGGTGGTGCGCTGACTTAAGCGTGCATTCCTGTCCACGATGAAATAAACGGGTATTGCGCATTGGGAAAAAAGTGCAGACACGGTTTAAATCGCATCAGACCGGTGGATTTGTGCAAACTTCAGGCAAAAACGCACAGATTGCCGTAATATTAAGCGGTTGAACAGCTTTTCCTGAAATTTGATTGACTGGCAGACGTGAATACGGTTTAATGCGCCCCGTTGCCCGGATAGCTCAGTCGGTAGAGCAGGGGATTGAAAATCCCCGTGTCCTTGGTTCGATTCCGAGTCCGGGCACCACTATTTAAAGAACCCAGCCTATGGCTGGGTTTTTGCTTTTCAGCATATCCCTGATATTTATCCGTCATCAACACGCCATGCTTCCCCCTTCAACCAGCGCAACTAACGCGCAAATTTTGCCGATACAGTTACCGTACAACATGATAAGCAGCTGTAGAGATCTATAAAAACAAGTGTAACTGTCCCTGTACAGCAATACGGGTACATACATGACGGGTATCAGAAAGATATGTGTATTTACGCGCACTGATATCTGTCTGTAGGGTAGTACGGTAGAGGAAAAAGAGACGGTTTTATTGATCCCGGCGGGATAAAGAGGGGCAAAACAGTGCCGGACGG
>NZ_CAWLWU010000002.1:40005-192940 GCF_963864895.1 Citrobacter sp. S-77 | reverse complement strand
GATGCTGGTATTTCCTGTTCTCTCCCCAGGAAGAAAGACCAAATCTGACGTAAATAACCCTCAACGTCAGCCATATTGTTCAGATTTATGCATCTCCGTTTCTACTACTCTATATAAGCAGTGCTGGCTTCAGCCCTCATAATCCCGGTTCCATCTTTGAATTACGTACTTCATAAAGCGATAATACCCATACAAACAGTGATTCCTGGACCACGATGAGACACACTCTGCAACGCTACGCTATACGTAAACGCCCAATGAAACTCGGTACAACCGTGATTCTCATGGTCAGTGCCGTACTCTTTTCCGTGCTGCTTGTCGTTCATCTGATTTACTTCTCACAAATCAGCAATATGACGCGTGATGCGTTAGCAAGCAAAGCGCTGGCTGTCGCGCGAACACTTGCAGACTCTCCAGAGATCCGCCGCGGTCTGGCAAAAAAGCCCAAAGAGAGTGGTATTCAGGAAATTGCCCTGGCGGTAAATAAGAGCAACGATTTCTTGTTCATCGTTGTCACTAATATGCAAAGCATCCGTTATTCGCACCCTGAAGCGCAGCGAATCGGTCAACCGTTTAAAGGTGACGACATTTTACTGGCGCTACAAGGGAAAGAGAACGTCGCCATTAATCGCGGCTTTCTGGCTAAAGCACTACGCGTCTTTACTCCTATCTATGATGAAAATCACCGGCAGATTGGCGTCGTGTCGATCGGCCTGGAGCTAAGCAGGGTCACCGAACAGATCAATGACAGTCGCGGTAGCATCATTTGGTCCATCTTATTTGGTGTTCTGGTTGGGTTGTTGGGCACATGGGTGTTGGTTAAGGTCCTTAAGCGCATTCTGTTTGGCCTGGAGCCTTATGAAATATCCAACCTGTTCGAACAACGCCAGGCAATGTTGCACTCTATAAAGGAAGGCGTTATTGCCGTTGACGAAAGTGGTGAAGTGACACTGATAAACCAGGCAGCGCAGGAGCTTCTTGATTACCGTAAATCACAAGACGATGAGCAGCTCTCAACGCTCAGCCATGCGTGGTCGCAAGTGGTCGATCTTTCAGAAGTATTACGTGATGGGACGCCACGCCGTGATGAGGAGATCACGGTAAAAGATCGGCTACTCTTAATCAACACCGTGCCGGTACTCAGTAACGGTAAGATCATCGGGGCCATTTCAACGTTCAGAGATAAGACGGAAGTCCGTAAGCTCATGCAACGTCTGGATGGTATGGTCAACTATGCCGATGCACTTCGTGAACGATCCCACGAATTCATGAATAAGTTGCACGTGATTCTGGGCTTATTGCACCTGAAAAGTTATAAGCAGTTGGAGAATTATATCATTAAGACTGCGAACAATTATCAGGAAGAGATCGGCTCACTGTTAGGCAAAATAAAATCCCCGGTGATCGCGGGTTTTTTACTCAGTAAGATTAATCGCACATCAGATTTAGGCCATTCCCTGGTTATTAGTAATGAAAGCCAATTGCCGGAAAACAGTAATGAAGATCAGGTGGCTGTACTGATTACCGTTCTGGGGAATTTGATTGAAAACGCTCTGGAGGCGCTAGGTCAAGAACCGGGTGGGGAGATCAGCGTATCCTTACACTATCGACACGGCTGGTTGCATTGTGAAGTGAATGACGATGGCCCGGGGATCGCCCCCGAGCATATTGATCACATCTTTGAGAAGGGCGTTTCGTCAAAAGGAACCGAACGGGGAGTAGGTTTAGCGCTTGTTAAACAGCAGATTGAAAGCGTTGGCGGCAATATTTCCGTCGAGTCTGAACCAGGGATCTTCACCCAATTTTTTGTACAGTTACCGTGGAATGGTGAGAGGGCCAGCAGATGATCAATGTCTTAATTGTCGATGACGATGCAATGGTAGCGGAATTAAACCGTCGATATGTGGCGCAACTCTCCGGTTTTCATTGCTGTGGGACCGCCTCTACGCTGGAGAAAGCCAAAGAGATAATTTTTCAAGGCGAGCACCACATTGATCTGATTTTACTTGATATTTATATGCAGAAAGAAAACGGTCTGGACCTGTTGCCCGTTCTGCACAGTGAAGGCTGCAAGTGTGATGTCATTGTCATCTCCTCCGCCGCCGACGCCACAACCATCAAAGACTCACTCCACTACGGTGTGGTTGACTATCTGATCAAACCGTTTCAGGCATCCCGTTTTGAAGAAGCGCTTACCAGTTGGCTGCACAAGAAGACGGAGATGGAAAAACACCAATACTATGAACAGTCAGAGCTTGACCAACTGATCCATGGCAACTCTTCCAGCGAACAGGAAACGCGGCGCTTGCCCAAAGGGTTAACCCCCCAGACGTTACGTACGCTATGCCAGTGGATTGATGAGCACCAGGATCAAGAGTTTTCTACGGACGAACTGGCAAACGAGGTCAATATCTCCCGCGTCTCTTGTCGTAAATACCTCATCTGGTTAGTCAATTGTCACATCTTATTTACCAGCATCCATTATGGCGTTACTGGCAGACCAGTTTATCGTTATCGTGTTCAAGCCGAGCATTACTCATTGCTTAAACAATATTGCCAATAAAACACATATCTGGGATTATTCGTTATATAAAAGTAACAATTATTAAGATAATGAAAAATCCCTTTTTTGTTTGCTGACGCAGTAAAATAGTGATTTGCGTTAGATCAAATATATTTGTATATGATATGTTAATGCATTATTTTAATATTGACAAACGTCACACTGTTTTTAATTTCAAAATCGCTAACAAAAGTTAATTAAGTATTATCTAACTCACAGAGTGTGTATTTTTACCCATAAAGGATTAGTCTGAAATTAACCAGACATAAAAATCTAGCTGGTAGCAATGGAGAACATGCTACGTACTATGGACACCGTACATTTTTGTGAGCAAATAAAAGTATCCGCGAGCCAACCTCATTACATCATGAACTGGCGTGAGCGTGATCACACAAATAATCCTCTCACCCATTGTGCCGGTGGTTCACGTAATAGCGGAAAACATAAAGCTGATGATAAGCGCCTGGATAACCAGGACAAAATACAGACTGTACAGCGTCAGCCACTGCTCTTCATAACAAGCCCTGCTTCCCATCGCCTGAGGATTCTCTCCTCTGAACAAAGCCACAGAAAGAAAGTTTAATATTTCTAATAATCATAAAGAAACATTTTAACCAGACATTTGAACATTAATCGCAAATACGGACATACCGAATATTGACCATTTTCTGATGCTTATTCCAGCACAAAAGAATGTGGTGCAGATCCATTTTTTAAAAATTGACTGGTTTTTTCGCGAGGGTAAATAAAATGTTATTTAGTATACAACTTCTCATAATATTAATATGTTTGTTTTATGGCGCCAGAAAGGGCGGTATCGCGTTGGGTTTGTTAGGCGGTATCGGTCTGGTCATCCTGGTTTTTGTTTTCCATCTCCAGCCAGGTAAACCACCTGTAGACGTTATGCTGGTTATTATTGCCGTAGTGGCCGCGTCTGCAACCTTGCAAGCCTCCGGCGGTCTTGACGTTATGCTGCAAATTGCTGAAAAGCTGCTGCGCCGTAACCCAAAATACGTTTCCATCCTGGCACCGTTTGTTACCTGCACCCTGACCATTCTTTGCGGTACAGGCCATGTGGTATACACCATTCTGCCAATCATTTATGACGTAGCCATTAAGAACAATATTCGCCCGGAACGTCCGATGGCGGCGAGTTCTATTGGCGCACAAATGGGGATTATCGCCAGCCCGGTTTCCGTAGCCGTTGTGTCACTGGTCGCAATGCTGGGCAACGTGACGTTTGAAGGCAAGCATCTTGAGTTCCTCGACCTGCTCGGTATCACTATTCCGTCTACCCTGTTGGGTATCCTGGCTATCGGTATCTTCAGCTGGTTCCGTGGTAAAGATCTGGATAAAGACGAAGAGTTCCAGAAGTTTATCTCTGTGCCGGAAAACCACCATTATGTGTATGGCGACACCGCGACTCTGTTAGACAAAAAGCTGCCGAAGAGCAACTGGCTGGCAATGTGGATCTTCCTGGCCGCTATCGCCGTTGTTGCCGTGCTCGGCGCAGTATCTGAACTGCGTCCTTCTTTTGGCGGCAAACCGCTGTCGATGGTTCTGGTTATTCAGATGTTCATGCTGCTGACTGGCGCACTGATTATCATTCTGACGAAAACCAATCCCGCATCTATCTCAAAAAATGAAGTCTTCCGTTCAGGTATGATCGCGATTGTAGCGGTGTACGGTATTGCCTGGATGGCGGAAACCATGTTCGGCGCGCATATGTCTGAAATTCAGGGCGTACTGGGCGACATGGTGAAAGAGTATCCATGGGCCTATGCGGTTGTTCTGTTATTGGTCTCTAAGTTTGTAAACTCCCAGGCTGCAGCGCTGGCGGCTATTGTTCCGGTTGCGCTGGCAATCGGGGTAGATCCAGCGTACATCGTTGCCTCTGCTCCGGCATGCTACGGTTACTACATTCTGCCGACCTACCCGAGCGATCTGGCGGCCATTCAGTTTGACCGTTCCGGCACCACCCACATTGGCCGCTTCGTTATCAACCACAGCTTCATTCTGCCTGGTTTGATCGGCGTAAGTGTATCCTGTGTCTTTGGCTGGGTATTCGCCGCAATGTACGGTTTCCTGTAATCACACTTCGCGTGCCGTCCAGTTTTGTACGGCACGCCACCTTTAAGATACAGAGAATTTTTAAATTCCTGATAAAAATGAAAAGGCTGGAAGCAAATGTCAAAAGTTGAATTCACTTACCAGGCGCCTTTCCCGCTGGGGGAAGACAAAACTGAGTACTACCTGCTGACATCCGATCACGTCAGCGTCGGCGAGTTTGAAGGCGAATCAATCCTGAAAGTAGCACCTGAAGCACTTACGCTACTGGCTCAGCAAGCCTTCCACGATGCCTCCTTCATGCTCCGCCCCGAACACCAACAGCAAGTCGCCTCCATTCTCCATGACCCAGAAGCCAGCGAAAATGATAAGTACGTTGCGCTGCAATTCCTGAGAAACTCCGAAATTGCCGCCAAAGGCGTATTGCCAACCTGCCAGGATACCGGCACGGCAATTATCATGGGCAAAAAAGGCCAACGCGTCTGGACTGGCGGCGGTGACGAAGCTGCGCTCTCCAAAGGCGTATTTAATACCTATATTGAAGATAACCTGCGCTATTCACAAAACGCGGCGCTGGATATGTACAAAGAGGTGAATACCGGCACCAACCTGCCTGCACAAATCGATTTGTACAGCGTGGACGGTGACGAATACAAATTCCTCTGTGTCGCCAAAGGCGGCGGCTCTGCCAACAAAACCTATCTGTATCAGGAAACCAAAGCGCTGCTGACTCCCGGGAAGCTGAAGAATTTCCTGGTAGAGAAGATGCGCACACTCGGAACTGCCGCTTGCCCGCCGTACCACATCGCATTTGTAATTGGCGGTACTTCAGCGGAAAGCACGCTCAAAACAGTAAAACTGGCCAGCACGCACTATTACGACGCGCTGCCGACTGAAGGTAATGCCCATGGTCAGGCATTCCGCGATATTCAACTGGAACAGGAACTGCTGGAAGAAGCCCAGAAACTTGGCCTCGGTGCACAGTTTGGCGGAAAATATTTCGCTCATGATATCCGCGTAATCCGCCTGCCTCGCCACGGGGCATCCTGCCCTGTAGGTATGGGGGTCTCCTGCTCTGCTGACCGTAACATCAAGGCTAAGATTAACCGCGAAGGCATCTGGATTGAAAAGCTGGAACATAACCCAGCCCAGTACATTCCAGAATCACTGCGTCAGGCGGGCGAAGGCGAAGTGGTTAAGGTCAACCTTAACCGTCCGATGAAAGAGATCCTCGCCCAGCTTTCTCAATACCCGGTTTCTACCCGCCTGTCTCTGAGCGGCACCATCATTGTGGGTCGTGACATCGCCCACGCTAAGCTGAAAGAACGTATTGATTCCGGTGAAGGTCTGCCACAGTACGTGAAAGATCACCCAATCTACTACGCAGGGCCGGCAAAAACGCCAGCGGGTTATCCATCAGGCTCCTTAGGCCCAACTACTGCAGGTCGTATGGACTCTTATGTCGATCTGCTGCAGTCCCACGGCGGTAGCATGATCATGCTGGCGAAAGGTAACCGTAGTCAGCAAGTGACAGACGCCTGCCACAAACACGGTGGTTTTTACTTAGGTAGCATCGGCGGTCCGGCAGCGGTGTTGGCGCAGCAGAGCATCAAGCATCTGGAATGCGTGGAGTACCCTGAGCTGGGGATGGAAGCCATCTGGAAAATCGAAGTCGAAGATTTCCCGGCCTTCATCCTGGTTGATGACAAAGGTAACGATTTCTTCCAGCAAATCGTGAGCAAACAATGCGCTAACTGCGCGAAATAAGCCATTCGGCCCGGCACTGGACTGCTCCCAATAGTTGGATACTCAACCATTGGGGTCAGTCCGGTGATCCCCCCGGGCCAACTTTCCCCCTTAATTACTGGCATTGAAATTTTATCGTTCCCGGTAAATAGTAGGCTTTTCCACTCGTTGAAAAGTCACCATGAACCGCACACTCAACACATCGCTGCTCAACGCTGGCGCATTGCTGCTGGCGCTTATCCTTATCTACACCGGTTTTAGTGCCACAGAAAAAATCACCTGGTTGATGGAAGTTACGCCGGTCATTATTGTCGTGCCGCTGTTACTTGCCACGGTAAAGCGCTATCCATTAACACCACTGCTCTACACGCTGATTTTCTTTCACGCCATCATTCTGATGGTGGGCGGCATGTATACCTACGCCAAAGTTCCCATCGGTTTTGAAGTTCAGGAGTGGCTGAATCTGAGTCGCAACCCTTACGACAAACTGGGGCACTTCTTCCAGGGACTGGTCCCTGCACTGACGGCGAGAGAAATTTTAGTGCGCGGCAATATTGTCCATGGGCGTAAGATGCTGGCATTTTTAGTCTGCTGCGTAGCCCTGGCGATTAGCGCTACCTATGAACTGATTGAATGGTGGGCAGCGCTGGCGATGGGTCAGGGTGCTGATGACTTCCTTGGCACACAGGGAGATCCGTGGGACACCCAGTCGGATATGTTCTGCGCCCTGCTCGGAGCATTGACTACAGTAATTTTTCTGGCGCGTATTCATTGTCGACAGCTGCGGCGTTATGCATTAATTGCCACCAACTGATTGCCGGATGTTGTTCACGCTAATCCGGCCTGTGCATGACTGATGTAAATGACCTTATCGATGTAACCAGCCCGGTAACCAGTCACCGTGTGCCGCGATCAGGTCATCCACCAGCGCATAAATTTCCTCAATCCCCAATACCGCAGCGGTGTGCGGATCCATCATTGCCGCGTGATAAACACGATCGCGATTTTCCGTCAGGATGGCTTCCGTCAGCAGTGTCTGCACATTGATATTGGTTTGCATCATTGCCGCCAAATGCGACGGGAGGGTACCAACTTTTGTCGGCTGAATGCCGTTAGCATCGACCAGACAAGCCACTTCAACACAGCAACCTGAAGGCAGATTATCGATCAGGTTGTCATTACGAACGTTGCCATAAATTACGCTCGGTTCACCAGTCCAGAGAGCGTTCATGATAGTGCTGGCATATTCTCGCGACGGTTTAATATCAATACGCGCAGCCGTTTTGTACTCTTCCAGCTCTTGATGCCAGTTAGCCAGTTGTTCCACGCAACGTTTCGGGTATTCATCCAACGGAACACTGTAGCGCTCAATCAGATCCTCGCGTCCCGGTTTGATAAACCACGGTGTATATTCGGCAAAGTGTTCAGACGACTCGGTGACGAAATACCCTAATTTTTTGAACATTTCATAACGCACAATGTTCTGACAACGCGTATTACCGTGAATATTCGGTTTCGGAGCCTGCCCTGCTTCATAGGCTGCCAGCAGTTCCGGGTAAAGATCCACATAGCTGCCATCGGCAGTTTTGCGTTCCAGCTCCAGATAAAACGCCATATGGTTGATCCCGGCGCTGCGATAGCGCAAAGAGGCTGGGTCGATATTCACATCGCGGGCCAGCTCCTCCGCCGTTCCCTGTACTGAATGGCACAACCCCACCTGCTTAATATGCGGATAACGGGCATACATTGCCCAGGTGTTCATCGCCATGGGGTTGACGTAATTAAGCAGAGTGGCATGTGGGCAGACTTCGGTCATGTCTTCACAAATCTGCCATAAATGTGGAATGGTGCGCAGCGCACGCATAATGCCGCCGGGCCCTAACGTGTCAGCAATAGTTTGCTCGAGCCCGTGACGCTTACAAACCGCAAAATCGGTGACGGTACACGGCTCATAACCACCAATCTGGAACGCGACAACCACAAAATCGGCATCCTGCAATGCCGATTTTTGTTCAGTATGGCAAGTGATGTGACCGGAAGCGCCAGCTGAATCCATCAGCTTACGCACCACAATATGCGACTCTTCAAGGCGGGTCGCATCGATATCCATTAAGGCAATATGCGCCGATTTCAGCGCCTCACGATGAAAGACATCCCCGAGAATATTTTTTACAAAGATCGTGGAACCGGCGCCAATAAAGGTAATTTTAGGTGCAGACATCATCACTCTCCAGAACGTTGTTGAATATCGTCATGGTGGCACGGGGTTTCCATGAAAACTTCCGGCTTCTGTAATGAGCACTCCCAAAAACTCAGATCCCCCTTCCGTCAACGAACAATCTGAGTTTATGGGATAAAATTGACCAAAAAGCAGAGTATGCGACCCAAAAATCTGACTATCTACACTCGCAGTGGAGCGATTTGCGCCTCAATTCTCAGTCTTATCCATCGGCAAATGGCATGATTCTGATAATTCAGGAAATGGAGCAACCATGAATACGCTGCCAACGCCACACCTCCCCCTTGATCCGCACATGTGCAATAGTGATGAACCGCAGACTCGTAGCCCGCTAACGCTGTACTCTGAATATCAACGTATGGATATCGAACTGCGCCCGCCGCAAGCCATGACCACCAGCCACTGGCATGGCCAGGTGGAGGTCAACGTCCCGTTCGATGGTGATGTTGAGTATCTGATCAATAACGAAGTGGTGCAGATAAAACAGGGCCATATCACGCTATTCTGGGCCTGTACACCGCATCAGTTGACGCGTATCGGCACCTGCCAGAACATGGCGATATTCAATTTACCTATGCACCTGTTTCTCTCCTGGCCACTGGACCGCGAGCTGATCAATCACGTCACCCACGGCATGGTGATAAAATCACTGGCCACACAGCAGTTGAGCACTTTTGAAGTTCAGCGCTGGCAGCAGGAACTGAGCAGCCCGAACGAACAAATCCGCCAGCTTGCCATCGATGAAATTGGCCTGATGCTTAAGCGGTTTAACCTTTCTGGCTGGCAGCCAATCCTGGTCAATAAAACCTCGCGCACACACAAAAACAGCGTATCCCGGCACGCCCAGTTTTACGTAAGCCAGATGCTGAGCTTTATCGCTGACAACTACGATCAAGCACTCACCATCAACGATGTTGCGGAACACGTAAAACTCAATGCCAATTATGCGATGGGGATTTTCCAGCGCGTAATGCAACTCACCATGAAGCAATACATTACCGCAATGCGTATCAACCACGTCCGCGCACTACTTAGCGATACCGATAAAACAATTCTGGATGTCGCACTGACCGCTGGGTTTCGCTCCAGCAGCCGCTTTTACGACACCTTCAACAAGTTCGTTGGTATGTCGCCACAGCAATACCGCAAGCTGAGCCAACAACGGCGGCAATCCTCAACGACCTGAGCACCTGGCAATATCACTATCAGCCAAAAAAATAATTCCCCTGTCGATAAACAGGGGACAGAAACGGCTCAATCCTTTATCTAATAAATTGTTTATAAAGGATAAAAACCTCAAACAGTCTGTTTATTGACCGCTTTACTCACTTATTTATCAGGTAAATACTTGCCCTCGTCACACATCCTCCACTACGGGAAAAGACGATGAAAGTATTAATTGTTGAAAGTGAATTTCTGCATCAGGACACCTGGGTCGGTAGCGCTGTCGAACGTCTGGCTGATGCTTTAAGTCGGCAAAATGTTACCGTCATTAAGTCCACCTCATTCGACGACGGTTACGCCATCCTCGCCGCGAATGAAGCCATTGATTGCCTGATGTTCAGCTATCAAATGGAACAACAAGATGAACACCTGAATGTCAGGCAATTGATCGGTAAGCTTCACGAACGCCAACAAAACGTCCCTGTTTTCCTGTTGGGCGATCGGGAAAAGGCCACCGCGTCACTGGATCGCGACCTGCTGGAGCTTGTCGATGAATTCGCCTGGATTCTTGAAGACAGCGCTGACTTTATCGCGGGTCGCGCCATGGCGGCGATGACCCGTTACAGTCAACAGTTATTACCACCGCTGTTCAACGCCCTGATGAAATACAGCAATGTCCATGAATATTCCTGGGCAGCGCCCGGTCACCAGGGCGGTGTCGGTTTCACCAAAACGCCTGCTGGTCGCCTGTACCATGACTACTACGGTGAGAATCTGTTCCGTACCGACATGGGGATTGAACGTACCAATCTCGGGTCTTTACTCGACCACACAGGCGCATTTGGTGAAAGCGAAAAAAATGCCGCCCGCGTGTTCGGCGCAGACCGTTCCTGGTCCGTGGTAGTCGGAACCTCCGGCTCTAACCGTACTATCATGCAGGCATGCATGACCGATAACGACGTGGTGGTGCTGGACCGTAACTGCCATAAATCTATCGAACAGGGGTTAATCCTCACCGGAGCAAAACCGGTGTATATGGTGCCAAGCCGCAACCGCTACGGCATTATCGGGCCTATCTACCCGCAGGAAATGCAGCCAGAAACTCTGCAGAAAAAAATCAGCGAAAGCCCGCTGACTAAAGGTAAAGCAGGACAAAAACCGTCATACAGCGTTGTAACCAACTGCACCTACGACGGTGTGTGCTACAACGCGAAAGAAGCGCAGGATCTGTTAGCGCAAACCAGCGATCGCATTCACTTCGATGAAGCCTGGTACGGCTATGCCCGCTTCAACCCGATCTATTCCGATCACTACGCAATGCGTGGCGAGCCTGGCGACCATAACGGCCCAACCGTTTTTGCCACCCACTCGACCCATAAACTGCTGAATGCTCTCTCTCAGGCCTCTTACATTCACGTTCGTGAAGGTCGCGGTGCCGTCAATTTCTCCCGCTTTAACCAGGCGTATATGATGCACGCCACCACCTCGCCGTTATATGCCATCTGCGCATCGAACGACGTGGCAGTCTCCATGATGGACGGCAACAGCGGCCTGTCGCTGACTCAGGAAGTGATCGACGAAGCAGTCGACTTCCGTCAAGCCATGGCGCGGTTATACAAAGAGTTCACTACCGAGGGAGACTGGTTCTTCAAACCGTGGAACAAAGAGGTCGTAACCGATCCGCAGACCGGCAAAACCTATGACTTTGCTGACGCGCCAACCCAACTCCTGACCACTGACCAAAATTGCTGGGTGATGCGGCCGGGTGAATCCTGGCACGGTTTTAAAGACCTGCCGGATAACTGGAGCATGCTGGACCCGATTAAAGTCAGCATTCTGGCACCGGGTATGGGCGACGATGGCGAACTGGAAGAGTCCGGCGTACCGGCAGCTCTGGTCACAGCCTGGCTTGGACGTCACGGTATCGTGCCAACACGTACTACCGATTTCCAGATTATGTTCCTGTTCTCAATGGGTATCACCCGTGGGAAATGGGGCACATTAATCAACACACTATGCTCTTTCAAACACCACTACGATGCCAATACTCCGCTGTCGCAGGTTATGCCTGAACTGGTAGAGGAACATCCCGACACTTACGCAAACATGGGCATTCACGACCTGGGCGACACCATGTTTGCATGGCTGAAAGAAAACAACCCTGGCAGCAAACTCAATGCGGCCTACTCCGGCCTGCCTGTCGCGGAAATCACCCCGCGTGAAGCTTATAACGCGATAGTAAGCGACAACGTTGAGATGGTGGCCATCGAAAATCTGCAGGGCCGTATCGCAGCAAATTCCGTAATTCCTTACCCACCGGGAATTCCTATGCTGCTGTCCGGTGAAAATTTTGGCGACGCCAACAGCCCGCAGATCGGATACCTGCGTTCGTTGCAGTCCTGGGACCATCACTTCCCTGGCTTTGAACATGAAACCGAAGGAACGGAAATTATTGACGGTGTGTATCACGTCATGTGCGTGAAAGCATAAGTCTTTTTTTGCTTAGTCTGCTTTTCTGCTTTCAAGGTTGACACATGATAATTGAGTAATTCCTGAGTATTGCTGCAAAACAATAACATTGTCATACCTTTTTGCGCGGGACCACCCCGCGCTTTTTTTATACAAAAAAAGCGTATTGCCACTTGCGTAAATAATTATGTACACCGCGATAATTCCTAAAAATATTGTAATTACTTTAAATCACGCTATTTTAACGCAGGTCTTGATTCATCATACAATTCCATTTAACCGGTATTGTTCACCCCTTGGTGAGCAACGGTATTTTATGTTCATATTCCAGGAGTTCGGGTATGAGGGTTTGCAGCAAAGAAGCTTGTGTTGTTGTATTAACGGAGAAAGATGTTTGGTTAAGGATTAACGGAAAAGAAGCCATCAGTTTAAAAGCTAACCATATGGCGTTATTAGCTTGTGAAAATAATATTATCGACTTCTCTTCACTCAATAATGCGCTGGTTGTCCATATCAGCCGCAGTATCATTAAAGATTACTTACGGTTCTTAAATAAAGATCTGTCACAGATCCCCCTCTGGCAACGCAGTGCCAACCCGGTAATGACCGCCGTCTGCCTGACGCCGGATGTCTTTCGGGTCGCCGCTCAACACAGCGTGATGGATAGCCAGAATGAAAGTGAATCCGAACGTAAACGCTCGTTGTTATTCACTGTGTTATCACGTTTTCTCGACAGTAAAAAGTTTATCTCCCTCCTCATGCATATGCTACGCAACCGTATCAGCGACTGCGTTTACCACATCATTGAGAGCGATATTCATAAAGACTGGAATTTAAGCATGGTCGCCAGTTGCTTATGCCTGAGCCCCAGTTTGTTAAAGAAAAAGCTTAAAAGTGAAAATACAAGTTACAGTCAAATAATTACCACCTGTCGAATGCGATATGCAGTTAATCAATTAATGATGGACGGAAAAAATATTTCACAGGTATCTCAGTTGTGCGGATATAACAGCACGTCATATTTTATTTCCGTATTCAAAGAGTTCTATGGCATGACGCCACTGCATTATGTAAGTCATTATCGGGAACGTTCGGCTGCCTGATTTTTAACCATTAAGCGATAAGCCACAATAATATCAGCATTAGCGATACCCCTTTTCCGACATCATAAAATAGCCGTGTGAAGAGGTATGATACGTCGTCATTTATCCTTATCAGGAGTAAAAAAATATGTCGACGGATGCTGATGCTCATAAAGTGGGCTTAATCCCCGTCACCCTTATGGTGTCGGGGAATATTATGGGTTCCGGTGTATTCCTGCTACCCGCAAACCTTGCGTCAACTGGCGGGATTGCAATCTACGGATGGTTGGTCACTATTATCGGTGCTCTGGCACTGTCGATGGTATACGCCAAAATGTCGTCCTTAGACTCCAGTCCCGGTGGTTCATACGCTTATGCACGCCGTTGCTTCGGGCCTTTTTTAGGCTACCAGACTAACGTGCTGTACTGGCTGGCCTGCTGGATCGGTAACATCGCAATGGTGGTGATTGGCGTTGGTTACCTGAGCTACTTCTTTCCTGTCTTAAAAGACCCACTGGTCTTAACGCTAACCTGCGTGGCCGTACTGTGGATCTTCGTTTTGCTGAATATCGTCGGGCCGAAAATGATCACCCGCGTGCAGGCCGTGGCGACCGTGCTGGCGCTGGTGCCTATTGTCGGGATTGCGGTCTTCGGCTGGTTCTGGTTCCGTGGTGAAACCTATATGGCAGCCTGGAACGTCAGCGGCATGAACACCTTCGGCGCAATCCAAAGCACTTTAAACGTCACTCTGTGGTCATTTATCGGGGTGGAAAGTGCCTCTGTGGCAGCAGGCGTAGTCAAAAACCCCAAACGTAACGTTCCTATCGCCACTATTGGCGGGGTGCTAATTGCCGCCGTCTGCTACGTACTCTCCACAACGGCGATTATGGGTATGATCCCTAACGCTGCACTGCGCGTCTCTGCCTCTCCGTTCGGTGATGCAGCACGAATGGCGCTGGGTAACACCGCCGGGGCGATCGTCTCATTCTGTGCGGCTGCAGGGTGCCTGGGGTCACTGGGCGGCTGGACGCTACTTGCTGGACAGACAGCAAAAGCAGCAGCTGATGATGGTCTGTTCCCGCCGATTTTCGCCCGCGTTAACAAAGCCGGTACCCCGGTTGCCGGGTTAATTATCGTCGGTATCCTGATGACTATCTTCCAGTTCAGTAGCATGTCGCCGAATGCCGCAAAAGAGTTTGGTCTGGTCTCTTCGGTATCCGTCATCTTCACGCTGGTACCGTATCTTTATACCTGCGCCGCCCTGTTGCTGCTGGGCCACGGTCACTTTGGTAAAGCGCGTCCACTGTACTTAGTGGTGACCTTCGTGGCATTTGTCTACTGCATCTGGGCCGTGGTTGGCTCTGGTGCCAAAGAGGTAATGTGGTCGTTCGTGATGCTGATGATCATCACCGCGCTGTATGCCCTCAATTACAACCGGATCCATAAAAACCCGTATCCGTTAGATGCTCCGGTTAACCGTAATTAATTTCGATGCTCACTGAAGCCCGATAGCACCAGCTCATCGGGCTTACTCATCACGCAACCAGCCGGTAAATGCAAACATTAAGAACTTAAGGTTGGCTTAATTTTACTTTGAGAGGATCTGCCCCACTTAGTTGATGGAACCCCCTTAATGTTAAAGCTCCTGTTTAAAAGACCGACTTTCGGGCAAATCAGCTGGCTTCTGCTGATCTCATTTTATCTTGCGACCTTCCTGAACATTGCGTTCTACAAACAGGTACTACAAGACCTGCCGCTGGATTCCCTGCGCAACGTACTGGTATTTTTATCAATGCTGGTAGTTGCCTTCAGCGTTATGAACATTGTACTGACGCTGGCCTCTTTCCTGTGGCTTAACCGCCTGCTGGCCTGCATTTTCATTCTGGCAGGCGCATCTGCCCAGTATTTCATTATGACTTACGGCATCATCATCGACCGCTCGATGATCGCCAATATGATGGATACCACACCAGCGGAAACCTTCGCCCTGCTGACGCCGCAAATGATCGTGACGCTTGGATTCAGCGGCATCCTGGCAGCGGTAATCGCTTGCTGGATCAAAATCAAACCGGCAGCGCCAGTATTGCGTAGCGTGTTGTATCGAGGGGCAAATATACTGGTATCCGCTCTGCTGATCGTGCTGGTCGCCGCCTTCTTCTATAAAGATTACGCTTCGCTGTTTCGCAATAACAAAGAGTTGGTTAAGTCCCTCAGCCCGTCTAACAGCATTGTGGCCACGTCGTCCTGGTATTCCCACCAACGGCTGGCTAATCTGCCACTGGTACGCATCGGTGAAGATGCTCATCGCAATCCATTGATGACAAAAGAAAAACGTAAAAACCTCACCATTGTGGTTCTCGGCGAAACCTCGCGCGCCGATAACTTCTCGCTGTCGGGTTATTCGCGCCAGACCAATCCTCTGCTGGAAAAAGATAACGTGGTCTATTTCCCGCGCACCACCTCCTGCGGTACGGCGACAGCCGTTTCCGTACCCTGCATGTTCTCCGACATGCCGCGCGCACATTATGATGAAGAGCTGGCGCACCACCAGGAAGGCATACTCGACATCATTCAACGGGCGGGGGTTAACGTGCTGTGGAATGATAATGACGGCGGCTGTAAAGGTGCATGTGACCGCGTACCGCATCAGAATATGACCGAGCTGAACCTGTCGGGGCAGTGTATTGACGGTGAATGCTATGACGAAGTCCTGTTCCACGGGCTGGAAGAGTACATTAATCAGTTGCAGGGTGATGGCGTGATTGTACTGCACACTATCGGCAGTCACGGTCCGACCTATTACAATCGCTATCCGCCACAGTTTAAGAAATTTACCCCCACCTGCGACACGAACGAAATCCAGACCTGCTCACAGCAACAACTGGTGAATACCTACGACAACACCATCCTGTACGTCGACTATATTGTTGATAAAGCGATTAATATACTGAAAGCGCATCAGGATAATTTCACTACCAGTCTGGTCTATCTTTCCGATCACGGTGAATCTTTAGGGGAAAATGGCGTCTATTTGCACGGCCTGCCGTATTCGATTGCACCGGACACACAAAAGCATGTACCGATGCTGCTTTGGTTGTCAGAGGATTACCAGCAGCGCTACCAGATCTCTCAGACATGTTTGCAAAAACGGGCAAACGCTGAAGATTTCTCACAGGATAATCTCTTCTCAACCCTACTGGGATTAACAGGCGTACAGACAACCTATTACCAGGGCGCAGATGATATTCTGCAACCATGCAGGGGAGGCTAACCGAATGAAAATTTTGATTGTTGAAGACGATACGCTGTTGCTACAGGGGCTGATACTCGCCGCGCAAACGGAAGGTTACGCCTGCGATGGCGTGTCAACCGCTCGTGCAGCAGAGCATTGCCTGGAGAGCGGACATTATAGTCTGGTAGTTCTGGATCTCGGTTTACCCGATGAAGACGGCCTGCATTTTCTGAACCGTATCAGGCAGAAGAAATATACCCTACCGGTACTGATCCTCACCGCTCGTGACACGCTCAAAGATCGTATCAACGGACTGGACGTCGGTGCCGATGACTATCTGGTAAAACCCTTCGCCCTGGAGGAACTGCACGCCCGCATCCGGGCGCTATTACGTCGTCATAACAACCAGGGTGAGAGTGAACTTATTATCGGTAACCTGACGCTGAATATTGGTCGTCGCCAGGTGTGGTTGGACGGACAAGAGGTTATCTTAACGCCCAAAGAGTACGCGCTACTGTCGCGGTTGATGCTCAAAGCGGGCAGCCCGGTACACCGGGAAATTCTGTATAACGACATCTACAGTTGGGATAACGAGCCGTCGACAAATACGCTTGAAGTCCACATTCACAATCTGCGCGACAAAGTCGGGAAATCACGCATCCGCACGGTCAGAGGATTTGGCTACATGCTGGTTGCTACCGGGGAAAGCTAAGTGAAGCTGATACATTTTTTAAAACAACCGCTCCCGCTTCGTCACCGCCTGATGCTGACGATTGGCCTTATTCTGCTGGTCTTTCAGCTGATTAGTACCTTCTGGCTATGGCACGAAAGCACTGAACAAATACAGCTGTTCGAGCAGGCGTTACGCGAAAACCGTAACAACGATCGCCACATCATGCATGAGATCCGCGAGGCCATCGCCAGCCTGATCGTCCCCGGTATCTTTATGGTCAGCCTGACGCTGATTATTTGCTATCAGGCAGTACGGCGTATTACCCGTCCCCTTGCTGATTTACAAAAAGAGTTAGAAGCACGTACGGCAGATAACCTGACTCCTATCGCTATTCGCAGCTCGACCATTGAGATCCAGGCGGTAGTCTCGGCACTCAATCAACTGGTGACGCGACTGACCACCACCATCGAAAACGAACGTCTGTTTACCGCCGATGTCGCCCACGAGCTTCGAACGCCGTTATCCGGCGTTCGCCTGCACCTGGAACTGCTGTCAAAAGCCCACAACGTTGACGTTTCGCCGTTGATTGCCCGTCTTGACCAAATGATGGACAGCGTGTCGCAGCTACTGCAGCTCGCCCGTGTGGGTCAGTCGTTTTCCGCCGGGAATTACCAGCATGTGAAACTACTGGAAGACGTGATATTGCCTTCCTACGATGAGCTCAGCACTATGCTGGACCAGCGGCAACAGACGCTATTACTACCAGAGAGCGCCACGGATGTCGTCGTCCGGGGTGACGTCACGCTGCTGCGTATGCTGCTGCGAAACCTGGTGGAAAACGCACATCGTTACAGCCCGGAAGGCACCAATATTACGATTGTCCTAAACACAGAACACGATGCGTTGATGGCCGTCGAGGATGAAGGGCCAGGAATTGATGAAAGTAAATGCGGGGAGTTAAGCCAGGCGTTTGTACGCATGGACAGTCGTTTCGGCGGCATTGGCCTGGGATTGAGTATTGTTAGCCGTATAACCCAGCTCCACCATGGCCAGTTCTTCTTGCAGAATCGCGTCGGAACTACCGGCACCCGAGCCTGGGTGGTGCTGGAGAAAGATCAGTAAGAGCTCACCCATACGTACAAAAAGCTGCTCACGATCAGCACGCTGCATACGGTGGTTAAACTTTCATAAATACGGGTTTTCATGACACTCTCCTCCAATAATCTGGAGGAGAGTTTGCCTGACAGAGATTAAGCCAACCTTAAGAGCCTGCCCTATTAGGCTCTAAGCCCTGGCTTACAGGAAAAGATTACTCATCAATACGCGGGTGCTGCTGTACCAGTCGCGAACGCTTGACCTGCAATTCAGCAATTTCCTGATCGATATCTTCAATCTTCTGCTCGATGTTATCGTAGTGCTCACCGAGGATTTCTTTCGCTTCCTGTATATCCGAAGCCGCAGGGGTCGCTCCTTTCAGTGGCTGATTAGCGGTCTCTTTCATGGTCACACCGGTAATTAAACCCACCACCGCAATCACCATCAGATAGTAAGCAGGCATCATCAGATTCTGCGAACTTTCCACCAGCCAGGCGGCCAGCGTTGGGGTCAAACCGGCAATCAATACCGAAATATTAAACGCCGCAGCCAGCGCACTGTAACGAATGTGCGTCGGGAACATCGCCGGTAACGATGATGCCATTACCCCGGTAAAGCAGTTGAGGATCACCGCCAGCATCAATAAACCAGCGAAAATCAGGCCGATAATGTTGCTGTTAATCAAAATGAATGCCGGGATCGCCAGCACAAACAGCGCAATACTGCCCATAATAATAAACGGACGACGCCCGAAACGGTCGCTGAGCAGCCCCATCACCGGTTGTACAAACAGCATCCCGATCATGATGGCGATAATAATCAGCACACCGTGATCTTCAGAATAATGCAGGTTATGCGACAGGTAGCTCGGCATATAAGTGAGCAGCATGTAATAGGTGACGTTTGTCGCAATCACCAGACCAGTACACGCCAGCAGGCTACGCCAGTGCTTGGTCGCAATTTCCTTAAAGGAGACTTTCGGCCCTTCCTGCAAACCCTGACGGTCGCCCTGCTCCAGCTTATCAACGTGCTGTTGAAACGCCGGAGTCTCTTCCAAAGCGTGACGCAGATACAGACCAATCAACCCTAACGGCAACGCGAGGAAGAACGGAATACGCCAGCCCCAGTCAAGGAAATTCTCCTCACCGACGACGGTGGAGATCAACACCACGACGCCCGCACCCAGCACAAATCCCGCGATGGAGCCGAAATCCAGCCAGCTCCCCATAAACCCACGCTTACGGTCGGGAGAGTATTCCGCGACGAAAATTGATGCGCCGGTGTACTCCCCACCCACTGAGAAGCCCTGCGCCATCTTACACAGCAGCAGCAGTATTGGCGCCCAGATACCAATGGAGGCATACGAAGGGATAAGTCCGATACAGAACGTACTTATCGACATAATCACAATCGTGATAGCAAGTATCTTCTGGCGACCATATTTATCGCCGAGCATACCGAAGAACAATCCGCCAAGCGGTCGAATCAGAAAGGGAACGGAGAAGGTGGCAAGTGCAGCAACCATCTGCACGCTGGGGTCAGCCCCCGGGAAAAACACTTTACCTAATGCGTAAGCTACAAACCCATAAACACCAAAATCAAACCACTCCATTGCATTACCTAACGACGCAGCGGTAATGGCTTTTCGCAGTTTACCGTCATCGATAATGGTGACGTCGCGAAGCGTGATAGGTTTTATTTTTTTCCTTTTTAGCATACCTGTCCTCTTAGACTTAGCCCTGTCGCGCACAGAACGAATCACTCAACGCAGCATGCGCTAAGGTCATCGGCCTTGCGGGGAATGCACTGGCGCAATCCCTGTAACAAGCGTAGCAGGTTTACTTACACTGACCTGAAGTGTGCAGTACAACCGAACCTGTTGACGCCTGATTGGGCGGTTAATGACCTCTTTACCCTAACAGCGTTTAAATTTGTGATCAACTTCACACATAGTTTTTCATTTCGTCAACATGCGTAAATAAGGTCATTCTTAGTCAGCTTTTTTACATAAAGTCGTTGCGATTTATTGGCAATTATCTACAAGAGAATCACCCTGTCGCACCAACAATCACCGCAGTCATTATTATTCTGCTAGCGAAAAAAACATCTAATCCCTTCACAAAAAATTCACAGATTTTTTAATAGCCGGAAGCTTTAGGAATTTTTGCTCGGAATATGTGATGAAGATAACTAAAACACCGTTTTATTTTGATTGAATCATCGTTCTCATGAATGCACACTAATTCCAGACGCAATATCCCTGGGAGCAGTTAGATGCTCAACGTATGCCGCGTTAGATTTTATAAAACAAAGAGATAGCCGTTTTCTTTGTTGTTATTTTTAAGTAACCATTTGAATTTAAATAATTTTTAATTTCTTGCGCGTTTGATACCAGCGACAAGACATGAGGACGTTTATGAAAATTAAAGCCACGATTGAACGCATCCCCGGCGGAATGATGTTGATTCCACTGTTATTAGGCGCAGTATTAAATACGTTAGCTCCCGATACCGGTGCTTATTTCGGTTCATTTACAAAAGGAATGATCAGCGGCACCGTTCCGATTCTGGCTGTGTGGTTTTTTTGTATTGGCGCATCTATTGATTTACGCGCAACCGGAACGGTATTACGCAAATCCGGTACGCTGGTATTAACCAAAATAGCCGTGGCCTGGGCAGTGGCAATGATTGCCGCTTCATTTATCCCTGACACAGGTATTCAAACTGGTTTCTTTGCGGGTCTTTCCGTTCTGGCGATTGTCTCGGCAATGGACATGACCAACGGTGGTCTGTACGCCAGCCTGATGAATCAGTACGGTACTAAAGAAGAGTCCGGCGCATTCGTTCTGATGTCACTGGAGTCTGGCCCGTTAATGACTATGGTTATCCTGGGTTCTGCAGGCCTCGCTTCCTTCGAACCGCACCATTTCGTCGGTGCAGTCTTACCGTTCCTGATTGGCTTTGCGCTGGGTAACCTGGATCACGACCTGCGTTCCTTCTTCAGCAAAGCGACGCCGGTGCTGATTCCGTTCTTCGGCTTCGCGCTGGGTAACACCATTAACCTGAGCGTCATTGTTGATACCGGTCTGCTGGGTATCCTGCTGGGTGTCGCGGTAATCGTTATTACTGGTATCCCGCTGATTATTGCCGACCGTGTCATTGGCGGAGGGAACGGTACTGCGGGCGTTGCAGCCTCTTCTGCGGCAGGTGCTGCGGTGGCAAATCCGGTGATCATCGCTCAGATTAACCCGGCATTTGAACCCGTTGCCGCCTCAGCGACGGCATTGGTTGCCGCCAGCGTTATTGTCACTGCGATTCTGGTACCAATTATCACCGCGCTGTACGCCAAACGTTTTAACAAACAGCCGGTCGTCACAGAGACTGCGGCCACACCAGCGGATTCTCTGCACCACTAAGTTTGCCCCAACGTACTCACCGTCCCCTCTCAACCCATGAGAGAGGACGGTGCAAAAATCTCTTCAACCATCGCATCAACTAACCGCTTTGCCGAACACAGCCTCGGCATTCCCAACGCCACATTTTGCCAACGCTGCGTTACCGACCAGCTCACCGGATGCCGCTCTGCATCACACCAGTCACCAAGCCAGCTCAGCATATCGTTGTGTTCACTTGATCCGCCGACAGCAGGTGTACTGAGCCATTGGTGATAATAATGACGCGTAGTAGGTGCAGCATTTACGCTATGTGCCAGCGCCTGGGTAGCCATCGTGCGCAGATTGTCTTTTAGCATCGATACCACATCGGCATTCCCCAGCCGACAGGCATCTCCAAAGGCTCCCCAACGTAGCTCCTCCAGCGCGATGAAGCAGCGCCCCGGCAATGACCAGCCGTCATAAGCGCCAGCACGCCAGCGAGTAAAAATTTGTTCGCTATGTTCACCTGCCTGGACAGTCAGCCCTCGTTGGACAAGCGCCTTCTTTTTATAAGCGCTGCGTTGTGTAAACCAGTCGGAGAGTGCGCTTATCTGCAGCATTACGCCCTGGGTGGCCTGACCGCGCGGATTTTCCATTTGATGCATAAACAACAGTCGTTCAGCAATACGCATCAGCGCCAGATGCCCCGGATCGATCATTCCCGCCAGTTTCTCCACCAGCTTAAGACGCATAACCAGGTGCTCGCTGGACACTCCCGCCATAACCCACGCCCGAAGCTGAGTCTGGGATAACACTTCTTGCGTCAGGCGCGCGCGCAGTCGCTTCTGCTGTTGCAGAAAACCGCCGGAACGTTTGGTTTCATCTCCCTGAACCAGATCGACCATAAACTTCGGGTAGACACACTCCAGCGTCCGCCCTGGGCCTTCCAGTAACACGTTAGTCATGTATGCTCTACTGCAAAAAGGGTGTGAATATCGTCACGTAGCAAGCGAGAATCTTCATAAATCCATGCCGCAGTCGCAATACGATGCTGTAATTGCTCACTCAGGGCATTCACTGCAGATTCATTTTGCTGACGCAGGGCCAAACTCTCACGCAGGCTCGCCTGTAATTGCGTCAGGCTCAGTGAAAAATCGGCAAAAAACGTTGCCATACCTGCCGTAACGGAAATATCGACCTGCGCCACTAAAGCTTTACGGATTTGTTGGCAAAACAGGGTGACGTACTGCACCAGGCTCTTGTGCAGTACGCTCATATCAATCAGGTAACGCGTTTTGGTTTCAACGTAATCATTCCATCCCCAGTTTGGCTGGTTCAGCCAGCGGGAGAAGGTGTCCCGCACGCCTCCCACCGTGGAGGTGGTATTTTCCGACGGCATATCCTGTTCAATGGCTTCGTTAAACAACTGGCGAGTATTGAAGTTGAACATCGCCGCATGAAATGCCGGAAAACGGATCCGCGCACGAAATCCGGTATGGCTCAGTTCCTCTTTCACCCGCAGCTCAATTGGCCTCATGGCCTCGTTTAACGTCCGCGACAGCGTCGACTCCAGTTGCTCAAAACGCAACGCCAAATCGCGACTGATATTCTCCTGCGCTGCCAGCAGGACGACTTCACAGGACGACCGAATTTTATCTAATACAATCTTCGCTTGCCCTTCGTCATGCAGCACCAGCATTTCACCCGCCATTTCCGCCGCTGCAATGGACGCTCCCATACCGTGTTGTGAAATCCTCAACACGTTTTCTTTTGCAAAGAACGCATTAATTCTAAAAAGAATATCGGCTTGCTGTTGATTGAGAAACGCCGTGGCAGATTCCAGCGCCAGCTCAACCTCGTGGTTAACTTCATCACTCACCCGCTCCTGGCTCACCTGAAGCTGCTGCATATCTTCTTCAATATGGCTGACATTCAGCTGCAGCTTTTCATACGCTACTGTTAAGCCGTGATAGCGAAACTCCAGGTATTCATGCGCGCTTTGCGCATAGTTCAATAACTTATGTGACGCAGAGCGTAGTGCATAGAGCGAAGCATTAGCGTAGGCAGCATGGATCAATTTTTGAATCGGCTGCTCAAACAATGAATCTTCCCAAAGCAAATCGGCGGCATGCCTAATATGCTCCGTATCATCAAGATCGGTGGTTCGCCAGCGCCTGCCGAGCGCCGCTTCGGCAAAATCCTGTACCCAGCGTTGTTTATGGTGATCCGGCAACCGCCCGTTAGTCGTCAACTCATGACGCGCCCTGTTCGCCAGATATCCCCACATTGAAGAAACCGGATAAATACGTTCAGGTGTAATAGCGCCTTTCATCAAGGTACCGGAAATCAACGCCCGCACCTGCTCTTCATCATCACTATTGCGGTCTTTCTGATCGAATTTATTCACCAGAGCGTACAACGGCACCGACTTTCCAACCGCTGTAATGGCCTGACGGACTTCCTCATCCGAAATAGATTTCAGTTGGGTATAATCCATCACCGCCAGCACCGCTGAAGCCCGCGCCAGCTGTTCATTAAGCATCTTTTGTAAGTGCGGCTGCCCCGCCTCATTTGGCCCCGGCGTATCCAGCAGGGTCAATTGCCCCGGATAGCTCGCCAGCCCGGCCAAATGCACAAACTCAACTTCAATAACCGGAATATGCTCAATCGCTGCGTAAGCGGAAAAAGGAAAATCGACCTCCAGCGCTTTTGACAGACGCACAAGATCGTTCAGACTTTTGAGACAGTGGAAAATAGGTTCTGCGCCAAGATAATACCGTTCAAATGCCACGCCGGTTTCAATACGCTGAAGCAGGGCATTCATATCCTTATCAATTTCCAGCGTCTGAGTCAGAAGCTGGCGATCGCACTCCCGCACGCGCTGCTGTAATAAATTCATCAAGGCATCAATCGGTGCAACATGAGAAAAATGCAGCACCGGCTCTTTCTGACCTGGCG
Source organism: Citrobacter sp. S-77 (assembly GCF_963864895.1). NCBI lineage: Bacteria > Pseudomonadati > Pseudomonadota > Gammaproteobacteria > Enterobacterales > Enterobacteriaceae > Citrobacter > Citrobacter sp. S-77. Next base: position 168,279 of record NZ_CAWLWU010000002.1, on the reverse strand, counting down.
TATGGCGGATAAGCGTCGGCAGCGCCGTCATCGGGCGATTACGATTAGGCAGAACCTCCGTACCCACAATCGCGTTTATTGTCGTCGATTTACCCGCCTTCATGGTGCCGACAATAGCCAGCACCATCTCCAGACGCGTTATCTTTCGCAGCTCATTGTTGAGCGTTGCCTGCTGGACATCCATGCCACGCGCACTGAAATGCAGGGGCTGTACCTGTCCGCTATGCTCTCCTTCTTTCTGCGTGACGTTATCCAACGATGTCGCGGGCAATTTTTGTAATTGCTTGAGATGTTCCTGAGAGAGCATCAGCAAGCGTTCAGCTTCCTGACTTAATTCATATATTGTCTGTGTGTACATGGAAAATTTTTCCTTAACGCAAATAGCAGTGCTTTTATTTAGCCAAATCGTTTTATTTATAGACTTTTGGCTTTTATAATTACGTGTGGAAATAATTAAAAATCAAAACAACCAATTGATATTTTTAATATAGAATTCAATGTATAACCGTTGGCCTGAGGCCTCTCACTTACTGTATTAAGTAAGAAAGATAAAGAGAGTAGTTCAGTTTTAAAAAATGCCAGCTTAATTCCCCTACCTAAATTAAGGGGTCGTGAAGCATTCACATACAATGGCTAAGTGATACTGAAAGTCGTGTGACCTATGAATATCAGGTGGTTTGCCTCACCTTATCTTAAATAACAAAGCGTAGCAATTTCCCTTAAAAAATATTCAGTCCGGATTTCAGGTACTGGAAAGCAAAGGTATTGTGGTGTTTAACTGCAGCCTGCCATTTTTCTTAATCGGACAGTAGTCCCGACAAAAGCAGGGATTTTATGTATAATTGCGGCCTTTTTCGGCAATCTGCCATTTTTGGGCGCTTTTGCCCCTGCTGACTTTTGAGGAAATCTACATGTCATTACCACACTGCCCACAATGCAACTCCGAATACACTTACGAAGATAACGGCATGTTCATTTGCCCGGAATGCGCCCACGAATGGAACGATGCTGAACCGGCTCAGGACAGCGACGAACTGATCGTGAAAGACGCTAACGGCAACCTGCTGGCCGACGGCGACAGCGTTACCGTCGTGAAAGATCTGAAGGTAAAAGGTAGCTCTTCAATGCTGAAGATTGGGACCAAAGTGAAAAACATCCGTCTGGTTGAAGGCGACCACAACATTGATTGCAAGATCGATGGATTTGGCCCAATGAAACTGAAATCCGAGTTCGTGAAAAAGAACTAATGATTATGCCCGGTGGCGCTTCGCTTACCGGGCTTACGCTAACTACACTTAACTGGCTTCTTTTACTGAGGTAAAAATTATGCCATTAAGTCCCTACATCTCTTTTGCCGGCAATTGCGCCGACGCCATCGCATACTACCAACAGACATTGGGCGCAGAGCTGCTCTACAAAATCAACTTTGGTGAAATGCCCAAATCGGCACAGGACAGCGAAGAGGGTTGCCCTTCAGGTATGAAATTCCCCGATACTGCAATAGCCCACGCTAATCTGCGTATCGCGGGCAGCGATATCATGATGAGTGATGCTGTTTCATCAGGAAACGCACATTATTCCGGTTTCACGCTGGTTCTTGATACGCAACATGTCGACGAAGGGAAGCGCTGGTTTGACAAACTTGCCGCCAAAGGCCAAATCGAAATGGACTGGCAGGAAACCTTCTGGGCGCACGGATTCGGTAAAGTCACCGATCAATACGGTGTGCCATGGATGATTAACGTCGTGAAGCAACCGCAGCCAACCGAGTAACCTGACGGGAGGCTCGCCCTCCCGTACTGTCATCAAATCTCGCTCAACTCTTCATCGCCAGGTAACCTTCCTTTAACGAAAATGTCACATTAATCCGCCACGATGGGGCCACTTTTTTAGGGAGGCCGCATCATGCAAACGATTATTCGCGTCGAAAAACTCTCCAAATCCTTCAATCAACATCAGGCGCTAAACGCGGTTGATCTCAATATCGGTGCCGGTGAGATGGTCGCTCTGCTTGGGCCGTCTGGCTCCGGCAAATCCACCCTTTTACGCCATTTAAGCGGTTTGATTACTGGTGATAAATCACCAGGCAGTCACGTCGAACTGTTAGGTCGCACCGTACAGCGTGAAGGCCGGCTGGCGCGCGACATTCGCAAAAGCCGCGCTCACACCGGCTACATCTTCCAGCAGTTCAATCTGGTGAACCGTCTGACCGTGCTGGAGAACGTGCTGATTGGTGCGCTCGGCAGCACACCGTTCTGGCGCACTTGTTTTAGCTGGTTTACGTCAGAACAGAAACAACGTGCGTTACAGGCGCTAACCCGCGTTGGCATGGCGCACTTTGCATATCAGCGCGTTTCCACGCTTTCAGGCGGGCAGCAGCAACGCGTCGCCATCGCCCGCGCGCTGATGCAGCAGGCAAAAGTGATCCTCGCCGATGAGCCGATTGCCTCGCTGGACCCGGAATCTGCGCGCATCGTGATGGACACCCTGCGCGACATTAACCAGACCGACGGTATCACCGTGGTTGTCACGCTGCATCAGGTGGATTACGCCCTGCGTTACTGCGAACGCATTGTCGCACTGCGTCAGGGGAACGTCTTCTTTGATGGCAGCAGCCAACACTTCGATAACGATCGATTTGATCATCTCTACCGCAGCATGAACCGCGTCGAACAGAACGCGCAGGCTGCTTAATTGAACTGAAAAGGCCAGGCTGACAAGTGAAATAGCCTGGAACAATGACTCGTTGAGGAAAAAACATGAGCTATAAGGCCGTTGCCGCGCTGGCGTTCACCAGCATGTTCAGCATCAGTACCTTGTTAAGCCCGGCGCATGCCGAAGAGCAGGAAAAAGCGCTGAACTTTGGCATTATTTCGACTGAATCACAGCAAAACCTGAAGCCACAGTGGGAACCGTTCCTGAAGGACATGGAAAAATCACTGGGCGTAAAAGTGAACGCCTTCTTTGCCCCGGACTATGCCGGGATCATCCAGGGAATGCGTTTTAACAAAGTCGATATCGCCTGGTACGGCAACCTCTCCGCCATGGAAGCGGTGGACCGCGCCAACGGACAGGTCTTTGCACAGACCGTCGCCGCAGATGGATCGCCGGGTTACTGGAGCGTGCTGATCGTTAACAAAGACAGCCCGATCAACAACCTGAACGAACTGATCGCCAAACGCAAAGATCTGACTTTCGGCAACGGCGATCCTAACTCCACTTCAGGCTTCCTTGTTCCTGGTTACTACGTCTTCGCCAAAAACAATATTTCTGCCAGCGACTTCAAACGCACGGTTAACGCCGGGCACGAAACTAACGCCCTGGCGGTCGCCAACAAGCAGGTGGATGTGGCAACCAACAACACCGAAAACCTCGACAAACTGAAAACCTCCGCGCCAGACAAACTAAAAGAACTGAAGGTGATCTGGAAGTCACCGCTGATCCCGGGCGATCCGATCGTCTGGCGTAAGAACCTCTCCGAAAACACCAAGGACAAGGTGTACGACTTCTTTATGAACTACGGCAAAACACCAGAAGAGAAAGCCACTCTGGAACGTCTGGGCTGGGCGCCATTCCGCGCCTCCAGCGATCTGCAACTGGTGCCGATTCGTCAGTTGGCGTTGTTTAAAGAGATGCAGGGCGTGAAGGACAACAAAGGGCTGAATGCAGAAGAGAAAACCAGCAAAACCTCAGCGCTGAAAGCACAGCTCGACGACCTCGACCGCCTGACTGCTGCACTGGGTGCGATGACCAGCGTCACCAAAGCGGTGCAGTAACGGATTGCCCGGTGGCGCGATGCTTACCGGGCCTACGAACGTAGGCCGGATCAGGCAAAGCCGCCATCCGGCAATACAGAATAACGGAGCCAAATATGCAAACCATCACCGTCGCCCCACCCAAGCGCAGCTGGTTCTCGCTACTGAGCTGGGCCATCCTTCTCGCCGTGCTGGTTGTCTCGTGGAAAGGTGCCGAAATGGCCCCGCTCACGCTGATCGAGGATTCTGGCAATATGGCGACTTTCGCCGCCGACTTCTTCCCGCCGGACTTCAGCCAGTGGCGGGACTATTTGGGCGAAATGGCCGTCACTCTGCAAATCGCCGTCTGGGGTACCGCCCTCGCTGTTGTTTTATCGATTCCTTTTGGCCTGATGTGCGCCGATAACCTCGTGCCGTGGTGGATTTACCAGCCGATGCGAAGGGCGATGGACGCCTGTCGCGCCATCAACGAAATGGTCTTCGCCATGCTGTTTGTCGTCGCCGTCGGCCTGGGTCCTTTTGCAGGCGTCATGGCGCTGTTCATCCATACCACCGGGGTGCTCTCCAAGCTGCTTTCCGAAGCAGTAGAAGCCATTGAACCCGGTCCGGTAGAAGGGATTCGCGCTACCGGTGCTAACAAGATTGAAGAGATCCTCTACGGCGTTCTGCCGCAGGTCATGCCGCTACTCATCTCCTACTCGCTGTACCGTTTTGAGTCCAACGTCCGCTCCGCCACGGTGGTTGGGATGGTCGGCGCAGGCGGGATCGGCGTAACGCTATGGGAGGCGATTCGCGGCTTTCAGTTCCAGCAAACCTGCGCCCTGATGGTGTTAATCATCGTCACCGTCAGCCTGCTGGATTTCCTCTCCCAGCGTTTACGTAAGCACTTTATCTGATTAGCGAGGCATTGATTGCTATGCACTTGTCTACACATCCGACCAGTTATCCGACGCGTTATCAGGAGATTGCCGCGAGACTTGAGCAGGAGCTTCGTCAACATTATCGCTGCGGCGACTACCTTCCCGCGGAGCATCAGCTTGCCGCGCGCTACGAGGTGAACCGCCATACATTGCGCCGTGCCATCGACCAACTGGTTGAACGCGGCTGGGTGCAGCGTCGCCAGGGCGTGGGCGTACTGGTGCTGATGCGCCCGTTCGATTACCCACTCAATGCTCAGGCGCGCTTCAGCCAGAACCTGCTGGACCAGGGTAGCCACCCTACCAGCGAAAAACTGCTGGCGGTGCTGCGCCCGGCGTCCAGCCACATTGCCGACGCATTGAGCGTCAAAGAGGGCGACAACGTCATTCATCTGCGCACCCTGCGCCGGGTGAACGGTATCGCTCTGTGTCAGATTGACCACTACTTTTCCGACCTCACCCTCTGGCCGCTGTTGCAGGGCTTTAACAGCGGCTCATTGCACGACTATCTGCGCGAGCAATCTGGTCTGACATTACAGCGCACGCAGACGCGTATCAGCGCCCGCCGCGCGCAGGCCAAAGAGAGCAAGATACTGGAAATCCCCAACATGGCGCCGCTGCTGTGCGTGCGTACCCTGAACCACCGTGATGGCGAAGAGCATGCAGCGGAATACTCCGTCAGCCTGACCCGCGCCGACATGATCGAATTCACCATGGAGCACTGACTGAATGCACGTCGATATCGCCACCCGCCAGCACTGGATGCGCGTGCTGGCTTACAGCAACGCTGAAACCCTGAATGCGCGTCTGCAGGCACTGAAGCTGACGCCGGAATATGAACTGATCCGCGCACCAGAAACCGGACTGATGCAGATTCAGGCCCGTATGGGCGGCACCGGCAACCGTTTCTTTGCTGGCGACACCACGCTCACCCGCGCAGTAGTACGCCTTAAAAGCGGCACGCTGGGCTACAGCTACCTGCTCGGACGTAATAAACACCATGCTGAGCAGTGCGCCGTCATTGACGCACTGCTCCAGGAACAGACGCATTTCCAGAGCCTAATGGAAACCCTTATTACCCCGCTGGAAGCGGAACGCGATGCACTGATTAGCGCTCGCCGTGCCGAAGTTAACGCCAGCCGGGTCGACTTCTTCACGCTGGTACGCGGAGATAACGCATGACCTTACAAACAGCCTTTAACCTACCCGTCCAGGACGCGCAACAAAGCTTTCGTCGTCTGCTGAAAGCAATGAGCGAACCGGGGGTGATTGTCGCCTTGCATCAACTGAAACACGGTTGGCAGCCGCTGAATCTCGCGACCACCAGCGTGTTACTGACACTGGTCGATGGCGACACACCGGTCTGGCTGGCACCTTCCATGAATAATGACATTGCCAGCCAGAACCTGCGTTTTCACACTAACGCGTCGCTGGTGGATCAGCCGCAACTGGCGGCATTTGCCGTTGCCGACGAACGCATCAGCAGCGAACAACTGAACGCACTCTCCTCCGGCTCCGCCGTTGCGCCAGAGACCAGTGCCACCCTGATTGTGCAGGTCGCAGGTTTAAGCGGTGGCCGAATGCTGCGCCTGACGGGTGCGGGCATTGCAGAAGAACGGATGATTGCGCCACAACTGCCTGAATGCATTATTCATGAACTCACCGAACGCCCGCACCCGTTCCCGTTGGGAGTCGATCTGATCCTGACCTGCGGCGAGCGGTTGCTGGCTATTCCGCGAACCACCCATGTGGAGGTGTGCTGATGTACGTCGCCGTCAAAGGGGGTGAAAAGGCGATAGCCAACGCCCACGCACTGCAAGAAAACCGACGCCGGGGCGATGATGACATTGCCGAACTGAGCGTGACGCAAATCGAACAGCAGATGAACCTGGCGGTCGATCGCGTGATGACTGAAGGCGGGATTGCTGACCGTGAACTGGCCGCGCTGGCACTGAAACAAGCCAGTGGTGATAACGTCGAAGCCATCTTTCTGCTGCGCGCCTACCGCACAACGCTGGCAAAGCTGGCGGTGAGCGAGCCGCTAAACAGTGCAAAGATGCGCCTGGAACGCCGTATCTCCGCCGTCTACAAGGACATTCCCGGTGGACAGCTGTTAGGCCCTACTTACGACTACACCCACCGCCTGCTGGATTTTACCCTGCTGGCCAATGGCGAAACGCCGCCACTGCGAACCGCTGATAGCGCACAGGAGGCCTCCCCACACGTCTTCTCTCTGCTGGCAAACCAGGGACTGGCAAAGCGTGAAGAAGATAACGGGGCAACGCCCGATGACATCACCCGCACACCGCCAGTTTACCCCTGCTCACGCGCCTCACGCCTGCAACAGCTAATGCGTGGTGATGAAGGTTATCTGCTGGCACTCGCCTACTCCACTCAACGCGGTTACGGGCGTAACCATCCGTTTGCGGCAGAGATCCGCAGCGGCTATGTGGAACTGGAAACTGTACCGGAAGAGCTGGGATTTGCGGTCAATGTCGGCGAACTGTTGATGACCGAATGCGAAATGGTCAACGGTTTTGTCGCGCCAGAGAACGAAGCGCCCCATTTTACCCGCGGTTACGGGCTGGTGTTCGGCATGAGTGAACGTAAAGCGATGGCAATGGCACTGGTGGACAGAGCCCTACAGGCACCCGAATACGATGAAACGGTCACGGGACCCGCGCAGGACGAAGAGTTCGTGCTGGCGCATGCGGATAACGTCGAGGCGGCGGGTTTTGTTTCGCACCTCAAGCTCCCCCATTACGTCGATTTCCAGGCCGAGCTGGAACTGCTCAAACGTCTGCAACAGGAGGCCTCTCGTGACCACTAACCTCTCCGGTTACAACTTTGCTTATCTTGATGAGCAGACCAAACGCATGATCCGCCGCGCCATTTTGAAAGCGGTCGCCATTCCCGGCTATCAGGTGCCGTTCGGCGGCCGTGAAATGCCGATGCCCTACGGCTGGGGAACTGGTGGTATTCAACTGACTGCCAGCGTGATTGGCGAGCCGGATGTGCTGAAGGTGATTGACCAAGGTGCAGATGACACTACCAACGCCGTGTCGATCCGCAACTTCTTCAAACGCATTACTGGGGTAAATACCACTGAGCGAACAGAAGACGCCACGCTGATCCAGACTCGTCATCGGATCCCGGAAACACCCCTGACTGAAGATCAGATCCTGATCTTTCAGGTACCAATCCCGGAGCCGCTGCGCTTTATCGAACCTCGCGAAACGGAAACCCGCACCATGCACGCGCTGGAAGAGTACGGCGTGATGCAGGTGAAGCTGTATGAAGATATCGCCCGCTTCGGCCATATCGCCACCACTTATGCCTATCCGGTGAAGGTTAACGGGCGCTACGTGATGGACCCATCACCCATTCCAAAATTCGACAACCCGAAGATGGATATGATGCCAGCCCTGCAACTGTTTGGCGCAGGCCGTGAAAAACGGATCTACGCCGTTCCGCCCTATACAAGGGTGGAAAGCCTCGATTTTGACGATCACCCGTTCACGGTGCAGAGCTGGGATGAGCCCTGCGCCATCTGCGGTTCAACCCACAGTTATCTCGACGAAGTGGTGCTCGATGACACCGGCAAACGGATGTTTGTCTGCTCCGACACCGATTACTGCCGCCAACAGAGTGAGGCTCTCAGCAAATGACGCAACCGCTGCTTTCGGTCAACAACCTGACCCACCTCTACGCGCCGGGCAAGGGCTTCAGCGATGTCTCTTTCGACCTGTGGCCTGGCGAAGTGCTGGGCATCGTCGGCGAGTCCGGCTCCGGCAAAACTACGCTGCTGAAATCGATCTCCTCACGTCTGACGCCGCAGAGCGGTGAGATTTTGTATCAGAACCATTCGCTGTACGGCATGAGTGAAGCCGACCGCCGGCGCCTGCTGCGTACCGAATGGGGCGTGGTGCATCAGCATCCAATGGACGGTCTGCGCCGCCAGGTTTCGGCGGGTGGCAATATCGGCGAACGCCTGATGGCTACCGGCGCGCGCCATTATGGTGACATCCGAGCCACCGCGATGCGCTGGCTGGAGGAGGTCGAAATCCCCGCCTCACGTATTGACGACCTGCCGACCACCTTTTCCGGCGGCATGCAGCAACGTTTACAGATCGCCCGTAACCTCGTCACCCATCCCAAACTGGTGTTTATGGATGAACCCACCGGCGGGCTGGACGTCTCGGTACAGGCCAAACTGCTGGACCTGCTACGCGGCCTGGTGGTGGAACTGGATCTGGCGGTGGTGATTGTCACCCATGATTTAGGCGTGGCGCGTCTGCTGGCAGACCATTTGCTGGTGATGAAGCAAGGTCAGGTGGTGGAAAGTGGATTAACTGACCGCGTGCTCGATGATCCACATCACCCCTATACCCAACTGCTGGTGTCGTCCGTATTGCAGAATTAAGAGGCCAACATGATTCGCGTTGAAAATGTCAGTAAGACTTTTGTACTCCACCAGCAAAACGGTGTACGTCTGCCGGTGCTGCAAAACGCCACTCTGGAAGTTAAAAACGGGGAATGCGTGGTACTGCACGGCCATTCCGGTAGCGGAAAATCAACGCTGCTGCGCTCGCTGTACGCCAACTATCTGCCGGATGAAGGGCACATCCACATTCGCCACAGTGATGAATGGGTGGACCTGGTGCAAGCCCCGGCACGCAAAGTGCTGGAAGTGCGCCGCGCAACCATCGGCTGGGTGAGCCAGTTTCTGCGTGTGATCCCAAGGATTTCCGCGCTGGATGTCGTAATGCAGCCTCTGCTTGATCTGGGGGTTTCTCGCGAGGAATGCGCTGCCAAAGCGGCGAATCTGCTCACTCGCCTGAATGTCCCGGAGCGGCTGTGGCATCTTGCACCGTCGACGTTTTCCGGCGGTGAACAGCAGCGCGTCAACATTGCTCGCGGGTTTATCGTTGATTACCCCATTCTGCTGCTCGATGAGCCCACTGCCTCACTGGATGCCAAAAACAGCGCCGCCGTCGTCGCACTGATTGAAGAAGCGAAAGCCCGCGGCGCGGCAATTGTCGGCATTTTTCACGATCAAACCGTGCGCGACCGCGTAGCGGATCGCCTGCACCTGATGGGAACAACAGCATGATTATCAACAATGTAAAGCTGGTGCTGGAAAATGAAGTGGTGCAGGGATCGCTGGAAATACAGGACGGGGTTATCCGCGCTGTTGCCGAAGGCCAGAGCCGTCTTCCGCAAGCGCTGGACGGTGAAGGCGGCTGGCTGTTGCCGGGGCTGATCGAACTGCATACCGATAATCTGGATAAATTCTTCACCCCCCGCCCGAAGGTGGACTGGCCCGCCCATTCGGCAATGAGCAGCCACGACGCGCTGATGGTCGCCAGTGGCATCACGACCGTGCTGGATGCCGTTGCCATTGGCGATGTGCGTGACGGCGGCGACCGTCTGGAAAACCTGGAGAAGATGATTAACGCAGTGGAAGAGACACAAAAACGCGGGGTCAATCGCGCTGAACACCGCCTGCATTTGCGCTGTGAGTTGCCGCATCACACCACCCTGCCGCTGTTTGAAAAGCTGGTCGGTCGCGAACCGGTAACTCTGGTTTCGCTGATGGACCACTCGCCGGGTCAGCGTCAATTTGCCAACCGCGAGAAGTACCGCGAGTATTATCAGGGCAAATATTCACTCACCGATGCGCAGATGGCCCTTTATGAAGAGGAACAAGTGGCACTGGCGGCACGCTGGTCGCAGCCCAACCGCTCAGCCATTGCGCAGATGTGCCGCGAACGTCAGATTGCGCTGGCAAGCCACGATGACGCGACGCATGAACATGTGCTGGAATCGCATCAGCTTGGCAGCGTTATTGCCGAATTTCCCACCACGTTTGAGGCCGCAGAAGCCTCACGCCAGCATGGTATGAATGTGCTGATGGGAGCGCCAAACATCGTGCGCGGTGGTTCCCACTCTGGCAACGTGGCGGCACATAAGCTGGCAGAATTAGGCCTGCTGGATATCCTCTCTTCTGATTACTACCCCGCCAGCCTGCTCGATGCAGCCTTTCGTGTTGCCGATGACGAAGCCAACCGCTTTACGCTATCGCAGGCAATCCGGCTGGTCACCCGCAACCCGGCACAAGCGCTGAATCTCAACGATCGTGGCGTTATTGCTGAAGGTAAGCGTGCGGATCTGGTGCTGGCACACCGTAAGGGCGATCACATCCATATCGATCACGTCTGGCGTCAGGGGAAAAGGGTGTTCTGACTATGGGAAAACTGATCTGGCTGATGGGGCCATCCGGCTCAGGTAAGGACAGTTTGCTGGCGGCACTCCGCCAGCAGGAACATACGCAGTTACTGGTGGCGCACCGCTACATTACCCGAGCCGCTAACGCCGGGAATGAAAATCATATCGCCCTCAGTGAACAAGAGTTTTTTACCCGCGCCGGGCAGAATCTGCTGGCGCTGAGCTGGCATGCCAACGGCCTATACTACGGCGTGGGCGTGGAGATCGACCTCTGGCTGCACGCCGGTTTCGATGTCGTCGTCAACGGATCGCGCGCCCATCTGGCACAGGCGCAAACGCGCTATGGCACCTCGCTTTTGCCCATTTGCTTACAAGTTTCTCCTGAGATTTTGCGCCAGCGCCTGCAGATGCGCGGGCGGGAGAGCGCAATGGAAATCGCCGCCCGCCTCGAACGCGCAGCACGCTACACGCCGTTTGACTGCCATGTCCTCAATAACGATGGAAGTTTGCTACAGTCAGTCGATACATTGCTCACACTGATGGGACGCAAGGAGAAGAAACATGTCTGTCTGTGAATTACGCCGCGCCACGCTGTACGATGTTGATGCGGTTTACGCGCTTATTTGCGAACTAAAGCAGGGCAAATTTGACCACCAGGCATTTAGCGCCGGGTATGCCGCAAATCTGCAGGACCACAATATGCGCTACCAACTGGCGCTATTGGACGGACAAGTCGTCGGGATGATTGGTCTGCACTTACAGTTTCACCTGCACCACACCAACTGGATCGGTGAAATTCAGGAATTAGTTGTAATGCCACAGGCGCGAGGGCTAAAAGTAGGCAGTCAACTGCTGGCCTGGGCTGAAGCGACAGCACGTGAGGCTGGCGCAGAAATGACCGAGCTTTCCACCAGTGTTCAACGCCACGACGCACACCGTTTTTATCTGCGTGAAGGCTATGTACAAAGCCATTACCGCTTCACCAAGCCGTTGTAGGGAGAGCTATGAGTCTGACCATCACGCTGACGGGAACGGGCGGTGCCCAGTTAGTACCGGTTTTTGGCTGCGACTGTGCAGCCTGCCAACGGGCACGTATACAGACACAATACCGTCGTCGCCCCTGTAGCGGGGTGGTCAGGTTCAATGATTCGGTGACGCTGCTGGACGCGGGGATCCCACACCTGATGGATGACTGGCCCGCAGGCAGTTTCCGGCAATTTCTGCTCACCCATTACCATATGGATCATGTACAGGGGCTGTTTACGCTGCGCTGGGGTGTAGGCAAGACCATCCCGGTGTACGGACCGCCGGATAAACAGGGCTGTGACGATCTGTTTAAGCATCCCGGCATTCTCGATTTTAGCCATACGGTCGAACCGTTTGTGGTCTTTGATCTCCAGGGCTTACAGGTTACTCCATTGCCGCTTAACCACTCAAAACTGACGTTTGGTTATCTGCTGGAAACCGCGCACAGTCGCCTGGCGTGGCTCTCCGACACCGCCGGACTACCTGACAAGACGCTGAAATTCCTGATCAACAATCAACCTCAGGCAATCGTCATCGATTGTAGCCATGCCCCGCGCACCGAACCGCCGCGTAATCATTGCGATCTCAACACCGTAATGGCACTCAATGAGCTGATTCGCTGCCCGAGGGTGATCCTGACTCACATCAGCCACCAGTTCGACGCATGGATGATGGAAAATCCATTACCAAAAGGGATTGAGGCCGGATATGACGGGATGGAGATTGTGCTGGATTAGCCCACTTCACGCGCGCTTCACACTCCAGGCCTATGCTCCCTGCACATTGTTCAATTTGAAGGGAATCGCATGACCCGAACACGACGTATCATCCACCACGCCAGTTGGTTCACGCTGCTGGGGCCGTTTATCGGCATGCTGTTAACCATTATCGGTCTGATGTGCATAACGTCTGATTCAGCCATGCGCCTGCTGGCCGACATTCTGCACATGTTTTCGCTGTTTATTACGCTGACATGGATAATCGGTGCGATTCCCGCGCTACTGACGGGAATCATCGTCGCGAAAAAAGGTGAATGGGGCGTTAACGCTCGTAGTCTTCTTCCATTCTGCGCTCTTCATCTTCAAGCTGACGCCGTTCCTGATCGAGCTGACGCTGGCGGTCGTCTAACTGACGACGACGGTCTTCAAACTGGCGACGGCGGTTATCATACTGCCTGCGACGATCGTCGCTCATCTGGCGCTGCCAGCTTTCATCACGAGAATCGTCGTAATCCCGATTATTTTCAGGTTTATAGGCATCGCTGACGGCACGTTGAATATTGCCGATGGCGTCATCGATAATATCCGCCTGTGCCGAAATGGTGGTCAGCATCAGTAGACTGAATAAAAAGAGTGTCGTGGAGCGTTTCATAAAACCAGCCCTGAAGAGAAACTCGCTCCACGGTAATCAAAGCACTGTCACACAAGTAGCGGAGGATTCTCAATTCCGTGGGTGGCGTAGCACCTGCGCCAGTTCGCTACGGGTAAAAGGTTTACGCAATAACGCTACTTCCGGTAGCGCTGGGTTGTGCGCCGGGCGTAAATCCTGGCCGCTGATCAGCAGGATGGTCAACTGCGGATAATGCTTCAGCGCGTGGTTAACCACATCCACCCCGCTTAAGCCACCAGGTAACATTAAATCACTGATAAGAATATCAATCTCAGATGACGACGCCAGCATATGCATCGCCTGTTCGCCGTTGGACGCCTCCAGCGTCAGATAGCCCAGCAGGTGTAGCTGCTCGCACAACGTCTGGCGCACGTCGGCCTCATCTTCGAGTACCAGAACCAGTTTTTCGCCGCGGGTTGTGGCGTGTTCCGTTATCGGTTCCACCTGAATCTGCACCGGCACAATCGCGCGAGGAAGCTGTAACCTGACGGTAGTTCCCTGCCCTGGCGCGCTTTCAATCTCGACGCGACCGCCGGACTGGCGCACAAATCCGTATACCATCGACAACCCCAGCCCGCTGCCGCTGCCGGTCTGTTTGGTAGTGAAAAACGGTTCAAAGACCTGTGCTTTGATCTCCTGCGACATGCCGCTACCCTGGTCGGCAACCTCCAGCATCACCATGTCCTGCCTGCGTCCATCGCTGCGCGTCACCCGCTGATTCCAGCTACGAATTTTAATCGTGCCCGCCTGCCCTTCCATCGCATCACGGGCGTTCATGACCAGATTAATGATGGCATTTTCCAGTTGGCTGACGTCAATCCACGCCGGCCAGGCGGGCGTCTGGGCTTCAATCTCCAGCGTCAGCGTGGCGGGTAACGAGTGGCGCATCAACTCACCCAGATTCTCCAGCAACGTTTTCAGCTCTACCGCATGCGGATGCAAAGATTGTTTACGCGAAAAGGCTAATAGCCGTTGGGTGAGTAGTGCGCCGCGCTCCGCCGCTTTGAGCGCCCGGTTGATACGCGGCGCATCGGGAGAATCCGGATTAACCAGATCCAGACTGCCGATAATCACCGCCAGCAGGTTATTGAAATCATGCGCTAACCCGCCGGTCAGTTGCCCCACCGCCTTCAGCTTTTGGCTGTGCAACAGTGCTTCTTCAAGGCCCTGACGTTCGGTTCGATCGATTTCCATTTGCGTGGTTTTTTCTTTCAGCAACCGGGTGGTGTGCTCAAGCGAAGCCGTGTTACGCGCAAAAACGCTAAAAGCACGCGCCAGCTCTCCCAGCTCATCGCGCCGTTGCAGGGCAGGAACACTAACGTCTGATTCACCATGCGCCAGCCGGGTCATCGCACGCGAGATAGCCGTCAGGTTGGAGCCAAGATTACGGTAGATATACCAGCCGGCAAAGCCCGTGATCACCACCGCCAGCAGCGCAAAGATCATGATAAACAGCACGCCGGACTGCAATTCATGATGGCTCTGTGCCACCCGCTGTTCAGAGATAATCGCCACCTGTGAGACATACTGGTTGATATCACTGTTGAGGATCGCTACCAGCGCTTTGATATGGAACATATACCAGTTGATCGCCAGATCGCTCTGTTCCAGCGCTGACGAAAGCGGTTCAAGCTTATGTAGCTCCTGATTGAAGTCGTTGAGAATACGGTTAATCAACAGGCTGGCATTGTGCAGTGGCAACGCAGGCATTACATCGTCCAGCTGTTTGATCACCGATCGCGGCGTTGGCGTTTCGATAGCGGCGACGATCAAGCGATCCATTTGCCCCAGCAGCACGTCATCCTGCCCATCGGTGAGTTTTTGCAGATGGCGTAAGTAACTTTGATTCTGGTACAACGAACTGAGCAATGCGTTACGTTCCAGATGTCGTAACTGACCGCGCTGTAACATGCCTTCCACACTGCTTTGCAACTCATTGCTGCGTTGAATAATTCGTCCAACCAACTCCGGTTCCTGCTGTGCCAGCGGTGCGCTGGCCAGTTGTTCCAGCGAATGTTTTAGCGCCCGCTGGGTCTCCTGTAACCGCTCCGCTTCACCTTTGTATTCCAGCGCCCCCACCACTTGCGAGAGCCGCACCGCCGCCGTTGCCACGTTTGCTGTATCGCGCGCCAGATTCATGCTACCGGTCATATCGTCTACGGTTTGCTGTTGCACCTGTTCCTGAATCTGACTGGCATGCTGAAAACCCAGCACCGCAACGCCACTCACCATCAGCGTGACCGCGACCACCAGCAGGTTAAAGAACAGCAGTCGCCCACGCGCACTGGCGAAAAAGTGACGTCCGGGTTGCGGCATATCACGCTCCATGAAGAAAAATCGCAATATGACAAATATGAACGGCTTCTGACATTTTGCATTTACATTCCTGTGATGGACTGCTGATATCGGCCACCCCGCAGGAGATCCGTTATGAGCAAGACACCGGTTCTGGAAATGCGCAATATTGCCAAAGCATTTGGCAAATTTTATGCGCTGAAAGGGGTCGATTTGACGGTCTGGACCGGTGAGATCCACGCGCTGATGGGCGAAAACGGCGCGGGAAAAAGCACCCTGATGAAGATCCTTGCTGGCGCCTATACCGCCACCAGTGGTGAGATCCTGATTGACGGTCAGCCTTTTCATATTCGTGGGCCAAAGGATGCGCTTAGTGCAGGCATTACGTTGATTTATCAGGAGATGCAGCTCGCACCGAATCTTACAGTAGCGGAAAATATCTTCCTCGGCAGCGAGCTGTCGCGTGGTGGCCTGGTCCAGCGTAAAGAGATGGTGATGCAGGCGCAAAAGGTCATCGACCGGCTTGGCGCGCAGTTTAAGGCCAGCGATCGCGTGATGACACTCACTATCGCCGAACAGCAGCAGGTGGAAATCGCCCGCGCTCTGCACCGTAACAGCCGCATCCTGGTAATGGATGAACCCACCGCCGCACTCTCCTCCCGTGAAACCCACCGCCTGTTTGAGCTGATCATGCGTCTGCGTGATGAAGGCATGGCGATTATCTACATCAGCCACCGTATGGCAGAAGTCTACGAACTGTCGGATCGCGTCAGCGTATTACGCGACGGGCAGTACGTCGGCAGTCTGACCCGCGACAAGCTCAACGCCTCCGAACTGGTACGTATGATGGTGGGCCGCCCTTTAAGCGATCTGTTCAACAAAGAACGCGATATCCCATTAGGCAAAGCGCGTCTGAATGTCCATCACCTGACTGATGGCAACAAAGTCCAGCCATGCAGTTTACTGGTACGTTCCGGGGAGATCGTTGGCCTGGCTGGGCTGGTCGGAGCCGGGCGTTCCGAACTGGCGCAACTCATATTTGGCGTACGTAAAGCGATCAGCGGCATGATTGAAGTGGACGGTGAGCCGGTGGTGATCCACTCCCCGCGCGAAGCCATTGACCACGGTATCGGTTTTCTTACCGAAAATCGCAAAGAACAGGGGCTGTTTTTAGAGCTGGCGGCGGCAGAGAACATCACCATGGCAACCCTGGAACGTGATGCAAACTGGGGCATGCTCAACCGCAAAAAGGCACAGACCATTTCTGATGACGCCATCCAGTTGCTCAATATCCGCGTCCCACATGCTCAGGTTCGCGCAGGCGGTCTGTCTGGCGGTAACCAGCAAAAATTACTGATCTCACGCTGGGTAGCGATTGGCCCACGCATTTTGATCCTTGATGAACCGACCCGTGGTGTGGACGTCGGAGCAAAAAGCGAGATCTACCGGATCATGAACGATATGGCGCGCAAAGGCGTGGCGATCCTGATGATCTCCAGCGAACTGCCGGAAGTCGTCGGCATGAGCGATCGGGTGTATGTGATGCGCGAAGGCAGTATTGCCGGAGAGCTGAACGGACAAAGCATTACTCAGGAAAACATTATGACGCTGGCGACCGGCGTGAACGACTCCCATCATCAGGCGGTGCACCATGACTAATCCAACCACTCCCCAGCAGGTGGCAAAATCGGCCTCCGCAAAAAAAATGCTGATGAGCGATCTGATGCAAACGGTCGGCATTTTACCCATTTTGATCCTGATTGTGGCGGTATTTGGTTTTATCGCCCCAAACTTTTTTACTGAGAGCAACCTGCTCAATATTACCCGTCAGGCATCGATTAACATCGTACTGGCTGCCGGAATGACCTTCATCATTCTGACCGGCGGGATCGATCTCTCCGTGGGCTCCATTCTTGGTACTACCGCAGTCGCGGCGATGGTCGTTTCTCTTATTCCTGAACTGTCCATGCTGTCGATTCCGGCTGCGCTGATGCTCGGTCTGGTTCTGGGGTTGTTTAACGGCGCGCTGGTCGCCTTTGCCGGATTGCCACCGTTTATCGTTACGCTTGGGACCTACACGGCACTACGCGGTGCGGCCTATCTGCTGGCAGACGGGACGACAGTAATTAACTCCAACATTAGCTTTGAGTGGATCGGCAACAACTATCTCGGGCCGATTCCGTGGCTGGTGGTCATTGCCCTGGCGGTGATTGTCGTGTGTTGGTTTATTCTGCGCCGCACCACACTGGGCGTTCATATCTACGCAGTCGGCGGCAACATGCAGGCGGCACGGTTAACCGGCATCAAAGTGTGGCTGGTGCTGCTGTTCGTCTACGGCATGAGCGGTCTGCTTTCGGGTCTTGGCGGGGTGATGAGCGCCTCACGACTGTACAGCGCCAACGGCAACTTAGGCATGGGCTATGAGCTGGACGCCATCGCGGCGGTGATCCTCGGCGGCACCAGTTTTGTCGGCGGAATTGGCACCATCACCGGCACGCTGGTTGGGGCGCTTATTATCGCGACGCTCAATAACGGAATGACGCTGATGGGCGTTTCCTATTTCTGGCAACTGGTGATCAAAGGGGCGGTGATCATCATAGCGGTGCTAATCGACAAATACCGTACCCGACACCATCAAAGTGCATAAGCCAACTTGCCGGATGGCGGCGCAATTGCCTTATCCGGCTTATAACAACAATACCCTACGTGAGGAAACGAGTATGCGTTTGAAGCCATTAGTGACTGCGCTCTGTGCTGGCGCACTGCTTGCTGCTACGCCTTATGTGCAGGCAAAAGAACTGAAATCAATCGGCGTAACGGTGGGCGATCTTGCCAACCCGTTCTTCGTACAGATAACCAAAGGTGCGGAGCTGGAAGCGCGCAAACTGGCGGGTGATGGTGTCAAAGTAACGCTGGTTTCCAGCGGCTACGATCTGGGGCAGCAGGTGTCTCAGATCGACAACTTTATTGCCGCCAAAGTTGACATGATTATTCTTAACGCTGCCGATTCCAAAGGCATCGGACCGGCGGTCAAGCGGGCAAAAGATGCGGGGATCGTCGTGGTCGCTGTTGACGTGGCGGCTGAAGGTGCAGATGCGACCATCACCTCCGATAACACCCAGGCAGGTGAAATGGCCTGTAAGTACATCACCGATCGCCTGAAAGGCAAAGGCAACGTCGTGATCATCAACGGGCCTCCGGTTTCCGCAGTACAGAACCGCGTGGAAGGCTGCCAGACCGAATTCAAACGCCACCCGGACATCAAGGTGCTTTCACATAACCAGAACGCCAAAGGCAGCCGTGAAGGTGGACTGGAGATCATGACTGCATTGCTGGCGGCCAATCCGAAGATCGACGGCGTATTCGCGATTAACGATCCCACGGCGATCGGCGCCGATCTGGCAGCAAAACAGGCGCAACGCAGTGAATTCTTTATTGTTGGTGTTGACGGATCTCCGGACGGAGAAGAAGCACTGAAGCGTGAGAATTCACTGTTTGTGGCGACCCCGGCACAAGATCCGCAAGTGATGGCTGCCAAGGCGGTAGAAATCGGCTATGACATATTACAGGGGAAACCCGCGCCGAAAGAGCCTGTGCTGATCCCGGTGACGATGATCGATAAAAACAACGTCGGTAGCTATAAGGGTTGGACGGTGAAATAACCCCCCACCACGACACTGCCGGATGGCGGCATCAATGCCCTGTCCGGCGTTATAAGGAGAATGCTGCCCATGAAACGCTCCGCAATAAACGAAATTCTCGGCCACACACGCCAGTTTTTTTCCCTGCACGATGTGCATCTCCCGCCTTTTGCCAGCTTTCCGCCAACCCAATGGCGCAAACTCGATGCCTCCGCATGGAGCGAAGTCTTTGACCTCAAACTCGGCTGGGATGTCACTGCATTCGGTGGCAACAACTTCGCCGCACTGGGATTAACGCTGTTCACCCTACGTAATGGCTCGCCGAAAGGCATGCCTTATGAGAAATGCTACGCCGAAAAAATCATGCATGTCCGTGATGCACAGGTCACCCCAATGCACTTTCACTGGCGCAAGCGCGAAGACATTATCAATCGCGGCGGCGGCAATTTGATTGTTGAACTGTGGAACGCCGATATTCGCGAGCAAACAGAAGCGAGCAACGTCAGCGTGGTCATTGACGGTTGTCGGCAAATCCACTCCGCTGGCAGCCAGTTACGCCTGACTCCAGGGGAAAGTATCTGCCTGACACCCGGTCTGTATCACAGCTTTTGGGCTGAGGAAGGTTTCGGCGACGTACTGGTTGGCGAAGTGTCTTCTGTTAATGACGACGACCATGACAATCACTTTCTGCTGCCGATCGCCCGTTATAACGACATTGAAGAAGATGAACCGGCGCAGCTGGTGCTGTGTAACGAGTATCGCCTGTTCCGTTAACCAAGGAGCGTATTATGCCGTTGATTTCTCTTGCCGATGGCCTCGCCCATGCTCGCGAGCACCGCTATGCCTTAGGGGCTTTTAACGTCCTCGATTCACACTTTCTGCGCGCGCTGTTTGCCGCAGCCAAACAGGAACGTTCACCGTTTATTATCAACATTGCCGAAGTCCACTTTAAATATGTCTCGCTGGATTCGCTGGTCGAAGCGGTGAAATTTGAAGCCGCACGGCATGATATCCCTGTGGTGCTTAACCTTGACCACGGTCTGCACTTTGAGTCAGTCGTCCGGGCACTGCGATTAGGATTCAGTTCAGTAATGTTCGATGGTTCAACGCTGGATTACGAAGAAAACATCCGTCAGACCCGCGAAGTGGTGAAGATGTGTCACGCCGTCGGCGTTTCGGTGGAAGCGGAACTGGGTGCGGTGGGCGGTGATGAAGGCGGTGCGCTGTACGGTCATGCCGACGAATCATTATTTACCGATCCCATGCTGGCACGCGATTTCGTCGACAGAACCGGTATTGACGCGCTGGCAGTTGCTATTGGCAATGCGCACGGCAAGTACAAAGGCGAGCCAAAACTCGACTTCCCGCGTCTGGACGCCATTCGCCAGCAGGCAGCGATCCCGTTGGTACTGCATGGGGGTTCAGGCATCAGTGATGATGACTTCCGCCGCGCGATCGAACTGGGGATTCATAAAATCAACTTTTATACCGGCATGTCACAGGCGGCACTGGCTGCAGTAGAGTCGCGCATGGCCAATCGTCAGCCGCTGTACGATGAATTTGCCGAGCTGTTATTAGGTATTGAAGAGGCCATCACCGATACCGTTTCCGAACAGATGCGCATCTTTGGCAGCGCGGGGCAGGTCTGATGGAACGCAGGGGCATTATCGCCGCGGGCAACATGCTGGTCGATCATGTACATCAGATCGTGCAATGGCCGGAGCGCGGCTGGCTGGCTGAAATAACCCGTAGCGAACGCGCAACGGGCGGTGCGCCGTTAAACGTGCTGCTCACGCTGGCGAAAATGCACACGGGTTTGCCGCTGCAGGCGGTGGGATTGATCGGCCAGGACAGCGACGGGGACTACATCATGGCGATGCTCGAGCAGTATCACGTTAATCGCCAGCACGTACAGCGCACCACCTCAGCCCCTACCTCGATGTCTCAGGTGATGACCGACCCAGGCGGCCAGCGTACTTTTTTCCACTCTCCCGGCGCAAACCGGCTACTGGATTTGCCCGCATTTGGCGCACTTGATACGTCGATGAAAATTTTCCATCTGGGTTATCTGCTGCTGCTCGACAGTCTGGACATGCCAGACGAAGAGTTCGGTACGCGCAGCGCACGATTGTTGACACAAATGCGTGAGAATGGATTTGAAACATCGCTGGATCTTGTGTCTCGCAAGGGTGATCCACGCTATCAACCACTGGTAATGCCCGCGCTGCGTCATCTGGATTATCTGGTCATCAACGAGCTGGAGGCCGGAGAATTCAGCGGTCTGGAGATCCGCCAGCCCAACGGTGAGTTACATATCCCCCATATCGCCAGCGCCGCGAGTGAACTCCTGGACGCAGGCGTGCGCCAGCGAGTGGTGATCCACTGCCCGGAAGGCGCCTGGGGAGAAACGCCGGATCAGGATGGCGTCTGGATACCGTCACAGTATCTGGCACAGGAGGAGATCGTGGGCAGCGTCGGCGCGGGGGATGCGTTTTGCGCGGGTTTTCTGTACGGCTGCCACGAACGCTGGTCGCTGACGGATAGCGTCAGACTGGCGCACGCCTGTGCACGGGCAAGCTTGCTGTGCGCCAACGCGATTGACGGTGCAAAAACGCTGGAAGAGTTAAAAGCCGGAATGGCTGACGCCTGATGGCGCGACGCTTATCAGGCCTACGGGAAACGTGTAGGCCTGGGTGATAAAATTACGCTGCTTTATCGTGATGCTGCACGTCAGCGGCGAACACATAACCCAGGCCGCGCAGAGTTTTGATCAACGTCGGCTGATGCGGATTGTTCTCTATTTTTCGCCGCAAACGCATAATTAATACATCGATAGTACGGTCAAAGACTTCGACGTTGTCGCTACGCGTTAGCTCCAGTAACTGTTCACGGCTCAGTACCCGACGGGCGTTTTGCGCCAGCGCCAGTAGCAGACTGTACTCGCCTTGCGTCAGATCCACTTTCAACTGTTGGGGGTTATGCAACTGGCAGCCTGCGGTATCAAGATGCCAGCCATTAAAGGAGAGCCCCGTCGTTTGCGGGTCAGTGCTTTCTGCACTGAGCACTCCGACACGCCTGAGCACCGCCTTCACCCGCGCCACCAGCACGCGGGCGTTGAACGGTTTGCCAATGTAGTCATCAGCGCCCATTTCCAGTCCCACAACCACATCCGACTCACTGCCCAGCCCGGTCAACATCACGACCGGCAACCCTGGCCTCATCTTTTGCACCTGTTGCAGCACCATCAACCCGTTGGTATCGGGCAGCATCATATCCAGCAATACCAGAGCAATATCCGGCTGGGTATCAATACAGCGCAACGCCTCCTGCCCGGTATGACAGGCCGTCACAGCAAAGACATGCTCACTCAGCACATCCTGTAACAATGCGCAGATCGCCACGTCATCATCCACAACCAGTATGGCTGGCTTCATTATTCTTCCCCATTTTATGCCAACTCAAATGAGTGTGAATGATTCTGCACAGAGTGACAGCGATAAGGCACAAGGACATGCGGGAAACATAACCTTGGTCACACTGCCAGGCCGTCACACATTTGGAATTCGTCACGTCAAATATGACGACAGCCTGTTTTTCGTCAGGGTTTTGTTCAAAATTCACCCGTAATATCAGTAAATGCCCCTAATAAAAACATGGCATAAAAGATGCATAACTAAAGCGACAAGCGCGTATGCGCGATTTGATTAACTGGAGCGAGACCGATGAAAAAAGTCGTCACGGTTTGCCCATATTGCGCATCAGGTTGCAAAATCAACCTGGTGGTCGATAACGGCAAAATCGTCCGGGCTGAGGCGGCGCAGGGGAAAACCAACCAGGGTACCCTGTGTCTGAAGGGCTACTATGGCTGGGATTTTATTAACGATACCCAGATCCTGACCCCTCGTCTGAAAACCCCAATGATCCGTCGCCAGCGTGGCGGCAAGCTGGAATCTGTATCCTGGGATGAAGCGCTTAATTACGTCGCCGATCGCCTGAGCGCCATCAAAGCGAAGTATGGCCCGGACGCCATTCAGACGACCGGTTCATCTCGCGGCACAGGTAACGAAACCAACTATGTAATGCAAAAATTCGCGCGCGCCGTTATTGGTACCAATAACGTTGACTGCTGCGCTCGCGTCTGACACGGCCCTTCGGTTGCAGGTCTGCACCAATCGGTCGGTAACGGCGCAATGAGTAATGCTATCAATGAAATTGATAACACAGATTTAGTGTTCATCTTCGGGTACAACCCGGCGGATTCCCACCCTATCGTGGCGAATCACGTGATTAACGCTAAACGTAACGGGGCGAAAATTATCGTCTGTGATCCGCGCAAAATTGAAACTGCGCGCATTGCCGACATGCACATCGCGTTGAAAAACGGCTCGAATATCGCGCTACTCAACGCCATGGGACATGTCATTATCGAAGAAAAACTGTATGACCAGGCGTTCGTGGCCTCGCGTACGGAAGGCTTCGAAGAGTACAGCAAGATTGTCGAAGGCTACACGCCGGAGTCCGTCGAAGATATTACTGGCGTTAGCGCTCAGGAAATTCGTCAGGCTGCGCGTATGTACGCATCGGCAAAAAGCGCGGCCATCCTCTGGGGCATGGGTGTTACCCAGTTCTATCAGGGTGTGGAAACCGTGCGTTCACTGACCAGCCTCGCCATGCTGACCGGTAACCTCGGTAAGCCAAGCGTGGGTGTTAACCCGGTCCGTGGCCAGAACAACGTTCAGGGCGCGTGCGACATGGGTGCACTGCCGGATACCTATCCGGGCTACCAGTATGTGAAAGATCCGGCTAACCGCGAGAAATTCGCCAAAGCCTGGGGCGTTGAAAGCCTGCCTGCACATACCGGCTATCGCATCAGCGAACTGCCGCACCGTGCGGCACATGGCGAAGTTCGCGCAGCGTACATTATGGGTGAAGATCCATTACAGACCGATGCTGAACTCTCCGCGGTGCGCAAAGGCTTTGAGGATCTGGAACTGGTCATTGTGCAGGATATCTTCATGACCAAAACAGCCGCTGCCGCAGACGTTATTTTACCGTCTACGTCATGGGGTGAGCATGAAGGCGTTTTCTCCGCAGCTGACCGTGGCTTCCAGCGCTTCTTTAAAGCCGTTGAGCCGAAGTGGGACCTGAAAACGGACTGGCAGATTATCAGTGAAATCGCTACCCGTATGGGCTATCCGATGCACTACAACAACACCCAGGAAATCTGGGATGAGTTGCGTCATCTGTGCCCTGATTTCTACGGTGCCACTTACGAGAAAATGGGCGAGCTGGGTTATATCCAGTGGCCGTGTCGCGACACCTCAGATGCCGACCAGGGTACGTCTTACCTCTTCAAAGAGAAGTTCGACACCCCGAACGGACTGGCGCAGTTCTTCACCTGCGACTGGGTAGCGCCAATCGATAAACTCACCGAAGAGTACCCAATGGTACTGTCTACGGTGCGTGAAGTTGGCCACTACTCTTGCCGCTCCATGACCGGCAACTGTGCAGCGCTGGCTGCACTGGCGGATGAGCCGGGCTATGCCCAGATCAACACCGCCGACGCTGAACGTCTGGGTATTCAGGATGAAGATCTGGTGTGGGTTAACTCTCGCAAGGGTAGAGTTATCACCCGCGCGGCAGTGAGTGACCGTCCGAACAAAGGTGCGATTTACATGACCTACCAGTGGTGGATTGGGGCATGTAATGAACTGGTAACCGAGAACTTAAGCCCGATTACCAAAACGCCGGAGTATAAGTACTGTGCCGTCAACGTTGAACGCATTGCCGATCAGCGTGCTGCCGAACAATACGTTATTGATGAGTACACCAAGCTGAAAGCCAGCCTGCGCGAAAGCGCAATGGGTTAAGCTTGTCTCTACGGCCTCCATTCGGAGGCCGTTTTTTTATGCAAATAATCTCTCTATACTGTTCATTCCCTACACTAAATCTAAAAATAAGATGAAACGACTTTTCGCCTTAATGGTGTTAATCACATACTTTGTCCATGCCGAAGAGCCTGGTAGCCAGTTTCTGCAGGCTGCCGAATCCGGAGACCGACGTGCGCAATACTTCCTCGCTGATACCTGGTTTAGTTCCGGCGATTTGAGCAAAGCCGAATACTGGGCGCAAAAAGCCGCCGACAACGGTGATGCAGATGCCTGGGCCTTACTGGCGCAAATTAAGATAACCAATCCGGTCAGTCTGGATTACCCGGAAGCCAAAACGCTGGCCGAAAAAGCCACTCAGGCTGGCAGTAAGGCCGGGGAAATCACGCTGGCGCGAATTCTGGTGAACACTCAGGCGGGGCGACCAGATTATCCCAAAGCCATTACGTTGCTACAAAATGCATCCGAGAATCTGGAAAGCGATTCAGCTGTTGATGCACAAATGCTGCTAGGGCTGATTTATGCCAACGGTGTGGGCATACCCGCAGATGATGAGAAAGCGACATGGTATTTCAAACGCAGTTCTGCCATTTCGCGTACCGGTTATTCCGAGTACTGGGCAGGGATGATGTTCTTAAACGGCGAGCAGGGCTTTATCGAGAAGAATAAACAGAAGGCTCTGCACTGGCTGAATCTGAGCTGTACGGAAGGATTTGATACCGGCTGCGAGGAGTTTGATAAGTTAACGAACGGCTAGTTTTGAGTTGCCGGATGAACGTAGTCGTTGTAGGCCTGATAAGCGTAGCGCCATCAGGCAACCCAGAGCAGGTTGCCGGATGGCGGCGTTGCCTTATCCGGCCCTACAAGGCGGTCTTCTCAAATTTCCCCAGCACCTCACGCTCATAGGCCAGCGCTTTTTTGCGGTCAAATTTGTGTTCCCATTTCGCAATAACCAGTACTGCCAGCGCGTTACCCACCACGTTCAGTGCGGTACGCGCCATATCAAGGATACGGTCGACACCGGCAATGAACGCCAGGCCTTCAAGTGGAATCCCCACGCTGCCAAGCGTAGCCAGCAGCACCACAAAAGATACGCCCGGCACGCCTGCGATCCCTTTCGACGTCACCATCAACGTCAGCACCAGCACGATTTCCTGCCACAATGACAGATCAATACCGTACAACTGAGCGATAAAGATAGCGGCGATACTCTGGTACAGCGTCGAACCATCAAGGTTGAATGAATAACCGGTCGGCACCACGAAGCTGGTGATCGACGCCGGAGCGCCATAGGCTTCCATCTTCTCAATAATACGCGGCAGCACGCTCTCGGAACTGGCGGTGGAATAGGCCAGAATCAACTCGTCTTTCAGAATACGAATCAGGATCCAGATGCTCAGCCCACACACGCGTGCCACGATACCCAGTACGACCAACGCGAAGAACAGGATGGCGAAATGCACCAGCAGTACCAGCTTCGCCAGCGGCCACAGGGATGCAAAACCGAAGTTTGCAACGGTAACGGCAATCAACGCAAAAACACCGACCGGCGCATAACGCATCACCATGTGCGTCACTTTAAACATGGTTTCAGAGATGGAGCGAAACACGGTAACCAGCGGTTCGCGGTGGGTTGCTGGCAGAGAAGACAACCCTAAGCCAAACAGCACCGAGAAGAAGATAATCGGCAGCATTTCGCCTTTTGCCATTGATGCAACAATGTTGGTCGGCACCAGTGACAAAATAGTGCCCATCAGGCCATGCGCGTGGCTCTGCACTTCTGCGGTTGTGCTTTGATATTTCGAAATATCCACGGTCGCCAGTTGCGACATATCAACGCCGGTACCGGGCTGGAATACGTTCGCCAGCGTGATACCGAGGATGATCGCAACGGTGGTGATCACTTCGAAATAGATAATGGTTTTTGCGCCAATACGACCCAGTTGTTTTGCATCACCGACCCCGGCGATACCTACAATCAGCGTTGAGATAACAATCGGAACTACGATCATTTTGATCAGGTGGATAAAGATATCGCCTGCCGGGGACAGCAGGTTTAACACCAGCCATTCTCGGCTGTCACTATGGTAATGCAGGTAACTCCCTAGCAAAATGCCCAGCACCATGGCGATCAAAATCTGCCAGGCCAGGCTGACTTTCAAATTTTTCATAACAACGGACTTCCTCGGTGGAGCGCTATTCCACATGCAGTGTGTGGTAATAGTACATACTGAAAGGGTATGAATTGTGTTGCGTTCGTTTATGGAGTTTTTTAACGCTTATTATCATTATCATTTGCGTGCTATCTCGCGCAACCCTCCAGGAACAGAGCCTTCAGCTGAATTTATGCATAAAAATGCAATTTTATCGGGATAACGATGAATAACTTTTTGTTATAAAAGAATTTTAATATGTTCAAAAATGAAGAAGTCATGGCGTGAGTTTTTTTTGCTCATTTGTTCGTTCGCCTGTTTTTTAAACAGCAAAAACGATGCAAATCACAAAAAAACAATTTTATTTCTGCCGATTCTGCAACAACTTCGCCATATTGATAGAGTCAATCAACTGCACACGATTCACCCTTGGTGAGTTTAAATCCAGTACTTTTTGCCACTGCGAAATAGCCTGATCGTAATCAGCCTGCATAAACGCATCGGAAGCCAGAAGCATCAACGCGGTGACTTCACTGGCGTCCAGCGCCAGGGCTTTATCTATCATTTCACGGGTTTTCGGTGTCATGTGCTGCCCGGCCTGATAGTACAACACCGTCGCCAGAGCCGAGTAGATTTCAGCGTTTTCGCCGCGTAAACGCAGCGCCTGTTCATAGGCCAGCAGCGCATTATGATACGCATTTTGCCAGAGATAATACTCACCAAGCAGCGCCCACTGCGCGCTGTCCTGCGGGTTAGCGCGGATTTTCTCCTGCAGGGATAGTAGCTGTTTTTCCTGCACATTTTCAGCAGAAAAGGCGTGTAAAGGGTCCGCCAGACGCGCCTGTTCCACGCGGATCGCCTGCCATTTTGGCATCAGAAAATAAGCCCCCACGCAGGCTGCTGCCACCAGCATGACCGAGACACTCAGCCACTTCAGCGGAAGCCGACGTGATGAGGTAACAAGCCGCGATGGTTCTGCCAGATCATGGCTCAGCTCCTGTTGTAACTGCTCCGCCTCGGGTTGTGCCAGTAGCCGCTGAGCCTGCTGCTGGCTGTGACGCAGTAATATTACACTGACCTGATGCAGACTCATTTACGTTCTCCGCGGTTGCGTTGGCTGACTCTCACCCGCCACAGGATAATCCCTCCCAGCAACAACAGGACGCACGGCAATGCCCACAGCAGCAGCGTTTGTCCAGTCAACGGGGGGTTATAGCGCACAAAATCGCCGTAGCGCTCAGTCATCCAGGTGGTGATTTCCTCCTCGCTTTTCCCCTCTTCCACCATGCTGTAAACCTGATGACGCATACTGACCGCCACTGGCGCATTGGATTCCAGTAAGTTTTGGTTCTGGCACTGGGGGCAGCGTAGTTGGCTGGCAATAAATAGCGCTTTTTCCTGCTGTTGCGGGTTTTCAAAGCGCCAGGTATCCACAATCTGAGCATGGCCGCTAAAGGGCAGAAAAATCAGCACTGCCAGCAGTAACATCGTTTTGCCGGATGATGGCGTCGACGCCTTATTCAGCTTGTCTGATTCATCACACACAGGAGCGATAAGCGCAGAATCATCAGGCAACAATCCAGGACGCTTCCTCCCTCGCCATCCGCTGAGCAGCGCACCGAGTACCATCAACAACCCGCCGCCCCATACCCAACGCACGCCGGTCTGAATGTAAAAGCGCATCGCATATCTCTCTTCCCCGGTTTTTTCGCCCATCACCGCATACCAGTCATGAAGCAGATCCCAGCGAATGCCCGGCTCCATCATCTGTTGACGCCGTGCCGCATAAAAACGTCGCTCTGGCACAACGCTGCCGATGTGCTGCCCATCTTCTGAGATAACGATTCGCGCTTTTTCGGTGGTGTAGTTCCCGTGTGCGGCAAGATCGAGGCGATCAAAACGAAACGTATAACCTGCCAGTTCAACCTGTTCCCCGGGGCTTAAATTAAGGCTTATCTCGTGCCGACTGCCGCTGGAGAAGATGATCCCCGCAGCGAATACCAGCACACCGGTGTGCGCCAGCAATGCCGGAAGCTGGCGGCGTAGTGCCTCCAGAGGCTGAAACCAGAGTCGCACCATTACCGCAGCGACCAGCCCACCAGCCATTGCGTCCAGCGTACCCAGCGACCAGCACAGCGCAGCCACCAACAAACCAATGGCAAATGGCCAGACCCGTCGGCGCAAGGAAATGCGTGCAGAGCGTTTCCAGAACCCGCCCGCCGACAGACCAAGCACCACCAGCATGAGCAGGCCGAACGGCAGCGTGGCACGATTAAAATAAGGTGCGCCAACGGAGAGTCGTCCCCAACCAAACAGGCCATAAATCATCGGATAGAGCGTACCGATCAGCACGATTAGCAGTACTGCGCAAAAGAGCAGCAACGCCGCCAGAATCGACATCTCGCGCGACCAGCCGCCAAAACGCGCAGCCTGGTGGACATCCCGCGCCCGCCAGGCATACAGACCAAGTGATGCCAGGCTTAGCACGGTAAACAGCGCGAACAGCGGCGCGGCGCGGACGTTATCCAGCGCGAAGGCGTGGACAGAAACCAGAATGCCGGAACGTACAATCAGCGTACCCAGCAGCGATAATATCAGCGTCACAATCGCCAGCAGCAGCGACCAGTGGCGGAAGATTCCCCGCTGGCAAGTGACATACAGGCTATGCAGCAACGCGCTGGCAGAAAGCCAGGGTAATAAAGAAGCGTTTTCAACCGGGTCCCAGAACCACCAACCGCCCCAACCCAGCTCGCAATACGCCCACCAGGAACCGAGGATGATACCCAACGTCAGAGCGCACCAGCCAGGCAGCGCCCAGCGCCAGCATACCCAGGCGGTCGCCGCGCTAAAGCTCCCGCGTAGCAGCGAAGCCAGCGCTACGCCAGCCGCCACCATCAGGCCACCGTAGCCAAGATAGAGCAGCGGCGGGTGGAAGATAAGTCCAGGGTGTTGCAGCATCGGATTAAGGTCGCGCCCTTCAATCGCTGGCGGGAAGATACGCACAAACGGATCAGACCACACCACCACAAACAGCAGGAGCAGAGCTGTCATGATTGACAGAACGCTGAGAGTCAGCGGAAACAGCGTGTCCGGTTCCCGCCGATAGCGCCAGGCGAACAGCGCACTCCAGCCGGAAAGAAACAGTACCCACAACAGGAGCGATCCTTCATGACCGCCCCATACCGCCGCAAGTTTTAACCCCCACGGCAGCAGGCTGTAACTATGCTGGGCAACGTAAACAACGGAGAAATCGCTGGTCAGAAAACAGAAAGCCAGAATGGCAAAAGCCAGCAGCAGCAGTGTAAATTGCGTCCATACGCCAACGCTTGCCAGACGCATCACGCCCTGCCAGCGCAGGCGAACACCCACCAGCGCGGCAAGCGGGGTCAACACGTTGACCCCGAGACTTAACAGCAGTGCCAGAAAACCGGCTTCAGGAAGGAATATTTCCAGAAATCACCCTACCTTATGCAACTGTAAGCTGGCCTGCGTACAGAATAAAAAAGCGCAGTAACAGCACTCCTGTCAGACTGGCGCCGCACACCGCCAGAACGCCGTGAAACGTCGAGCTACGATTAGCCCAGGGTTTCAGCAGCATCGGTAGTATCAGCCCAAGCCCGGCAACGCCAAGCCAGAACCACCAGGTCCAGAAACCACCACCCAGCGCTGCTGCCAGTGCACGCATTTTGCCGTCATCGCCTAATGCCAGCCCCACAAAGAACGCTGCCAGCAGGAAGATCTCCAGCCAGACAACCGGGGTTTCCATACGGTGAACAAAGTGCGCCTCAGTACTGTGCGGGTTGCTGCGATGGCGTAATGCCATGGCAATTAACGCAACCGCCGCCCCGGAGGAGATCCCGGAGAACAGGAACAGGACCGGCAGGATCGGGTTATTCAGGAACGGATAGGATTTCAGCGCCGACAGCAGGAACCCGGTATATGCCCCGAGCAGTACCGCCAGCACCAGCATCACTGTTTCCAGCAGACGATGGAACGGCGTTATCAGCGCCAGCAGTTTCTGCACGATACTCAGACGCGGGATGAAGCGCTGTTGCAGGGCAATAACATCTTTTTCGAAGATTTTTGCCAGCCACAACACCAGCACCACCATGTACAACTGAAACAGCATGACCCCCATCGACATCACCGAAGTGAAGCTGTAGTGGAACATCAGTTTCCAGAAGGTCCACGGTCGCGTCAGGTGGAATACCAGAATCAACAGACCAAGAATAATCGCTCCCGGCCCGAGTACCAGCGTGGTGCGCAGCAGCGTACTGTCGGCACCGCCCGCTTCCGGGTGCAGCCGTCGCAGCAATACCGACAACGTCACCAGTCCAGCGGATATGCCAATCAGAAACAGATAGATGGCAATGGGCCAATCCCACACCAGTGATTCAAAATGAAAAGCAGAAGCGGGTGTCATTGGCTCACCTCCCCATATTTAAAGGGAACGCGGTAGACCTTCGGTTTTGTGCCCAGCGCCAGCTTGTAACGGTAGGTGTTTTTCTGGTGCAACAAACGAGAGATGTCGCTGTTGGGATCGTCCAGATTACCGAACGTTAACGCTTTCGTCGGACACGACTCAACGCAGGCAGGCTGTTTGCCCGCTTTCAAGTTGGTTTTCCGACAGAAATCGCATTTATCCGCCGTCTTATTGACCGGGTGGATAAATCGCACACGGTAAGGACAAGCGGCAATGCAATACTGGCAGCCGACGCAAAGATCCGGGTTTACATCTACAATCCCGGTGGCGGCATCGCGATACGACGCCCCCGTCGGGCAGACGTCAACACAGGGAGCATGATCGCAGTGCTGGCAAGAGTGACGGAAGAAGCGGTACTTCACATCGGGAAACGTCCCCAGCGGCTCACTACGAATAATCGTCAGACGCGAGACGCCTTCTGGCACGTTGTTGACTTCCCGACAGGCATCCATACAGGCAGTGCAGCCGATGCATAATGACTCATCATGTATCATGCCGTAACGGACGCCGTTGATATTCAACGTCTTCGCCACAACGCGTCCCGCCGTCCCGCTCACAGCCACCAGCGCGCTGACGCCGGTGATAAACTGGCGACGAGAGCAACTCATGGATGCTCCTTAAGCAAGGGAATAGACGCCGGGTTAAAGTTTGGATTGTTACGCTGATCGCTGTGGCAATCGACGCAAATCTTAATCCGTCCTTTATCGCTTAGCGTCTGCATCGTGTCTTGCTTCGGATGCAATGAGTGACAGCTGGCACAGGCCACTTTAGTCACGTGGACATCATGCGGCCAGAACGCTTTTTGCAACTGCTCAGGCAGGTGGCAGGACATACAGACGCTGTTCTGTTGCTCCACGTTGTACATCGGCTCATTAAAGCGCATCACATCCTTCACCCCTTCACGGTGATTCGGGGATGGCTGGCCGTGACAGTTGGTGCAGGTAACCGGCAGTTTATTATTCGGGTTGATGACTTGTGCATGTTTACCATGCATGCCTTCAGTGTCTGGCTTATGACAATCCAGACAGGCGGCATCCGGGTTACGCTGTTGGGTTACCGTCCAGCGTTGCTCCGATTCCTGTGGCGTTGGCGTGGCGGTTATCCCGCACAGGCTCCAGAACAGGCCTGACGCCAGCACCCCAGCAGTTAATAACGAACGTAATACGCTCATATTCACTCCGTTGAGTTATCCGCCCCTTGCGAGGCGGAATGGGGTTATTGGCTTAACAGACCGTTTTTACGTGCCTGGTCTTCCCATTGCGGAATCACCGTTTTGATGAAGTCCTGCTTCTCAGCATTGATTTGCTGCATATTCAGACCAATCGCCTGCTGGGCTTTCTCCTTGGTGGAGATATCCGGCAGAGGGATTTCATGAGTGATGCCTTTGGTCGCCAGCAGACGTACCAGTTTGGTGCGTGCATCAGCGGCTTTATCCATCGCGCTACCCAACATACGCAGACCTTCTTCCGGCGCGTGCATGTGAATACCGTGTGAAGCAATCGACAGATCCCAGCGCCATTGTGCATGGCGAATATCTTCCAGAATCGGCTTCATTTCAGCTTCCGTCGCGCCCGCATCCCATGCAGCTTTTGCTTCAAAGTGCGCATGAACCAGTTGATCCTCAACTTTGATTTTCAGGTCATGAATCGCTTGTTTACGCTCAGCAACCACTTTTTGCAGTGAGGCTTTATCCTGGGTGTGGCAGTTAGCGCAGGTCTGAGGGAAGTTATCGAACGGGTTACCAATCTTATGGTCGGTATAGATCTTGCCTTCGGCGTTCTGTACTTTCGGCATGTGACAGTCAATACAGGTCACATTGTTCTTGCCATGAATGCCCACGCTCCAGGTTTCATATTCCGGGTGCTGCGCTTTCAGCATTGGCGTTTTAGACAGAGAGTTGGTCCAGTCGGAGAACGCGATGGCGTCGTAGTATTTCTCCATGTTCTCAACTTTCATGCCCTCATCCCACGGGAACTTAACGGCTTTGTTTTTACCGTCAAAGTAGTACTCCACATGGCACTGACCGCAAACCATTGACTGCTGGTCAAAGCGACCGGCTTTATCAAACGGTTTGCCAATCGTTTCCATGGCGCGTTCCGCGTAAGGGCGAGACAGCGTCAATTCAGGCTTCCCTTTGGCGAAATCTGGCGATGCGGTGTTATGGCAATCGCCGCAGCCTAAGTTGTTAACAATTTCAGGGCCGCCACGCGCCCATTTGCCGTGAAAGTAACCGTCTTCCCCGTCTTTCTGGATCAGACGTGCCACATCCGGGCTTTTACAGCTCCAGCAGGCCATCGGCAGCGGACCATCTTCTGCCGTTTTTGGCGCGCCGGTACGTAAGGTTTCACGCACATCGGTAACCGCGTACGCGTGCCCACGCGGTTTGTTGTAATCGCGGGAGAAAGGATATCCCGCCCACAGGATCACCAGTCGAGGATCTTCTGCCAGCGCATCTTCACGAGCTGACTGCTCCGACGTGGCTTTCCAGGAGAGATATTGATCGGGATGCTGAGGGGCGAAGGTTTCATTCTTCGCTTCAACGGTGACGGTCTTTGCGGGTACAGGGGTTTGTTCAGCGTTAACAACAGATATAAATAAAAACGGTAATATCAGGCTGAAGAAACGGCGTACGCGTGATTTTGTCCTTGCCATAGGGGTCTCATCCAGATGACGCCATTACTTTCAATGGCGGTTCTTTTATTGTTTTCCATAACAGCAACCACACGAATACTGTCATGACATTGCTCCACCCTATTTGTAACAAGAAACCCCACAAGAAATGTTGTTTTTAATCAATTGTAAGTGTATGTAAAATACCACTTTAGAGTTATTCACCCCCTTCTGAGCCTCACTCTTTTGTCTATTTTCGATACGGATCACCTTTTCAACAATTTATTGATAACTGCATGTTATTACGAGATTTAATCAATTTTTGCTAGTTCCCTTCAAAAATCAGTTTGCCGCTAATTTGCACAATTCCTTTATTGCGTGATCTGCCGCGCAAATACTAAACAAAAACGCCAAAGCCCCTACATTTAACGTTTGTGCGACATATTATTAACATCCTACAAGGAGAACAAAAGCCATGAGCCAAATACACAAACACGCTATTCCCGCAAATATTGCGGACCGTTGCCTGATAAACCCGGAGCAGTACGAAGCGAAATACCAGCAGTCCATTACCGATCCCGACACATTTTGGGGCGAGCAGGGAAAAATTCTTGATTGGATCAAACCGTACAGCAAGGTTAAGAACACCTCTTTTGCACCTGGCAACGTATCCATAAAATGGTACGAAGACGGCACGCTGAATCTGGCGGCGAACTGCCTTGACCGTCATCTGCTGGAAAATGGCGATCGCACCGCCATTATTTGGGAAGGCGATGATGCTACCCAAAGCAAACATATTACTTATCGCGAACTGCATCGCGATGTCTGCCGTTTTGCCAATACCCTTCTGGATTTGGGGATTAAAAAAGGCGACGTCGTGGCTATTTATATGCCAATGGTTCCGGAAGCTGCTGTTGCCATGCTGGCCTGCGCCCGCATTGGCGCTGTGCATTCGGTTATCTTCGGCGGTTTCTCACCGGAAGCCGTTGCCGGACGTATCATTGACTCAAATTCACGCCTGGTGATCACCGCTGATGAAGGTGTGCGCGCCGGACGCGGCATCCCACTGAAAAAGAATGTGGATGATGCGCTAAAAAACCCGAACGTGAAAACCGTTGAACATGTAGTGGTCCTCAAACGTACCGGTGGGAAGACAGACTGGCAGGAAGGTCGTGACCTGTGGTGGTCCGATCTTATTGAAAAAGCAAGTCCTGAGCATCAGCCGGCAGAAGTGAACGCGGAAGATCCGCTGTTTATCCTGTATACCTCCGGCTCCACCGGTAAACCGAAAGGCGTGCTACACACCACTGGCGGTTATCTGGTTTACGCGGCGACGACCTTTAAGTATGTCTTTGATTATCATCAGGGGGATATCTACTGGTGTACCGCTGATGTGGGCTGGGTTACCGGACACAGCTATCTGCTGTACGGCCCGCTGGCCTGCGGTGCAACGACACTGATGTTTGAAGGCGTCCCCAACTGGCCAACGCCTGCACGTATGTCGCAGGTTGTGGACAAGCACCAAGTGAATATTCTCTATACCGCACCAACCGCAATTCGCGCCCTGATGGCAGAAGGTGATAAAGCGATTGAAGGTACTGACCGTTCATCGCTGCGTATTCTGGGATCGGTGGGCGAACCTATCAACCCGGAAGCGTGGGAGTGGTACTGGAAGAAGATTGGTAACGAAAAATGCCCGGTCGTCGATACCTGGTGGCAGACCGAAACCGGTGGCTTCATGATCACCCCACTGCCGGGTGCAACCGAGCTAAAAGCCGGATCCGCGACGCGCCCGTTCTTTGGTGTGCAACCCGCCATCGTTGATAACGAGGGTAATCCGCTGGAAGGTGCTACCGAAGGCAATCTGGTTATTACCGACTCCTGGCCGGGTCAGGCGAGAACCCTGTTTGGCGATCACGAGCGCTTCGAGCAGACCTACTTCTCTACCTTCAAGAATATGTACTTCAGCGGCGACGGCGCGCGTCGTGATGAAGATGGGTATTACTGGATCACCGGACGCGTTGATGACGTGCTGAACGTCTCCGGTCACCGTCTGGGTACGGCGGAAATCGAGTCGGCGCTGGTGTCGCATCCGAAAATCGCCGAAGCCGCGGTAGTCGGTATTCCACATAACATCAAAGGCCAGGCGATCTACGCTTACGTCACACTCAACCACGGCGAAGAGCCGTCACCTGAGTTGTACGCTGAAGTTCGCAACTGGGTGCGTAAAGAAATTGGCCCGCTGGCAACGCCAGATGTGCTGCACTGGACTGACTCACTACCGAAAACCCGCTCCGGCAAAATCATGCGCCGTATTCTGCGCAAAATTGCGGCGGGCGATACCAGCAATCTGGGCGATACCTCGACCCTCGCCGATCCAGGTGTGGTAGAGAAACTGCTCGAAGAGAAGCAGGCTATCGCGATGCCATCCTAACAAAGTCCTGAAAATGCCGGATGGCGACGCCAAAGCGTCTTATCCGGCCTACAAATCTGACCCTACCCTCTCTTCACCGGGAGGGAAATATAAAAACCTCCCCCAAAGGATTTCGCGTTACAGGAAGGCGACAAACGAGCACATCCCCAAGAACAGAGTTCACTATGTCACTGGGGTGGGTGAGTGCGGCCAACAAGCCTGTAACGCGAAAGACGCAGGGGGACCTCTGGAGAGCTCTGTGATGAATGACAATATTTATCAGCGGATAGAAGACAGTGCGCGTTTCAGGGAATTAGTTGAAAAAAGGCAACGGTTTGCCGCTGTTCTGTCCATCATCATGCTGGTGGTTTATATCAGCTTTATTTTACTGATTGCCTTTGCGCCTGGCTGGCTGGGAACGCCGCTGCATGCGGGAACCAGCGTTACCCGGGGTATTCCGATTGGGGTGGGCGTGATCCTTATCTCCTTCATTCTGACCGGGATCTATATCTGGCGGGCAAACGGTGAATTCGATCGTCTTAACAATGCGGTTCTGCACGAGGTTAAAGCATCATGAAGAGAGTCCTGACGGCGCTTGCCGCCACGCTGCCCTTCGCCGCAAATGCGGCGGATGCTATTAGCGGTGCAGTCCAACGCCAGCCAACCAACTGGCAGGCGATTGTTATGTTCCTGATCTTCGTCGTCTTTACGCTCGGTATTACCTACTGGGCCTCTAAACGCGTACGGTCGCGTAACGACTATTACACCGCTGGCGGCAATATCACCGGCTTCCAGAACGGGCTGGCGATTGCTGGCGACTATATGTCAGCAGCCTCGTTTCTCGGGATTTCCGCGCTGGTCTTTACCTCTGGCTATGACGGTCTGATTTACTCGCTGGGCTTCCTGGTCGGCTGGCCAATCATTCTGTTCCTGATTGCTGAACGTCTGCGTAACCTTGGTCGTTACACCTTTGCTGACGTCGCCTCTTATCGCCTGAAACAAGGGCCAATTCGTATTCTGTCTGCCTGCGGTTCACTGGTGGTGGTGGCGCTGTACCTGATTGCCCAGATGGTAGGCGCCGGTAAACTTATCCAGTTGCTGTTCGGTCTGAACTATCACATTGCCGTGGTGCTGGTTGGCGTACTGATGATGATGTACGTGTTGTTCGGCGGCATGCTGGCAACTACGTGGGTGCAAATCATCAAAGCCGTACTGCTGTTGTTCGGTGCCAGCTTTATGGCATTCATGGTGATGAAACACGTCGGCTTCAGCTTCAACAACCTGTTCACCGAAGCCATGGCGGTACACCCGAAAGGGTCGGCCATTATGAGTCCTGGCGGGCTGGTAAAAGATCCGATCTCCGCGTTGTCGTTGGGACTCGGGTTAATGTTCGGTACTGCAGGATTGCCACATATTCTGATGCGCTTCTTCACGGTCAGCGATGCCCGCGAAGCGCGTAAGAGCGTGTTCTATGCCACCGGTTTTATGGGTTATTTCTACATTCTGACCTTTATCATCGGCTTTGGCGCCATCATGCTGGTCGGTGCTAATCCGGTGTACAAAGACGCGGCTGGCGCGCTGATTGGCGGTAATAACATGGCGGCGGTGCACCTGGCGAATGCGGTAGGCGGCAACCTGTTCCTCGGCTTTATCTCAGCCGTGGCATTTGCCACCATTCTGGCGGTGGTTGCCGGTCTGACGCTGGCAGGCGCATCAGCAGTTTCTCACGACCTGTATGCTAACGTGTTCCGCAAAGGCGCAACCGAGCGTGACGAACTGCGTGTTTCAAAAATTACTGTGCTGGTACTGGGCGTGATCGCTATCGTGCTCGGCGTATTGTTTGAAAATCAGAACATCGCCTTCATGGTGGGTCTGGCCTTCGCTATCGCTGCCAGCTGTAACTTCCCAATCATTCTGCTTTCTATGTACTGGTCAAAACTGACCACGCGTGGCGCTATGTTGGGTGGCTGGTTAGGTCTGTTGACGGCGGTAGTGCTGATGATTCTTGGCCCGACTATTTGGGTGCAAATTCTCGGCCACGAAAAAGCTATTTTCCCGTATGAATACCCGGCGCTGTTCTCTATCAGCGTTGCGTTCCTCGGGATTTGGTTCTTCTCCGCTACGGATAACTCAGCAGAAGGTAACCGTGAGCGGGAGCAGTTCCGTGCTCAGTTCATCCGTTCCCAGACCGGGTACGGTGTAGAGCAGGGTCGCGCGCACTAACTAATAGTCTCTCTCCTCCTCCGGCCTGCGGGTCGGAGGAGTTCATTTTCACTCAAAACATCAATGTAGCCACCAGCGGTGCGACCAGAACCATCACCACACCGGAGAGCATCATCACCAGACTGGCGACAACCCCCTCCTGTTGACCAAGTTCATAAGAGCGCGCCGTACCCGCACCGTGGGACGCCGCACCAAATCCCGCCCCTTTCGCCATACCTTCGCGAATAGAGAGCCGCAGAAACAGCACATCGCCGACCGCCATACCGAACACGCCAGTAACCACTACGAACAACGCCACCAGATCCGGTTGACCGCCTAACGGCTCCGCCGCCGCCAGCGCAAACGGTGTGGTGACAGAGCGTACTGCCAGACTGCGTTGGATCTCATCGGGTAACATGAACAAACGTGCCAGCCAGACGGAGCTGGTCACAGCCACCAGCGTTGCTGTGACAAC
Source organism: Citrobacter sp. S-77 (assembly GCF_963864895.1). Classification (NCBI taxonomy): domain Bacteria; kingdom Pseudomonadati; phylum Pseudomonadota; class Gammaproteobacteria; order Enterobacterales; family Enterobacteriaceae; genus Citrobacter; species Citrobacter sp. S-77. The sequence continues at coordinate 128,804 of NZ_CAWLWU010000002.1, read as the reverse complement.
ACCTGCTGTCAGAGACATCCAGTGGCGCTTAATCACCGCGAGATTATCGTAAACCGGAACGGCAAAAGCGATGGTCGCCGGGCCTAACAGCCACAGCAGCCAGTGAGATTCACCAATATAGTTTTGCCAGGAAATGTGGCCAAAAACCAGCATCAGTACCAACAGGGCCGGAGTAAGAACCAGCGGCATCAGCGGTAATTTACGAAAGCGGCGATACAGACGCTTGTTGGCAAAATAGATACCCAGCGTTATCACCAGGCAAAGCACGCTTAACTGGAAGTTACTCACGGTTTAACCTGCTCATTTCATAGCGATACACTTTATCTACTACCCATGCGGTTGCACCAAGTACCATCAGCGTACTGATCGCAATAACAGCAAAAATGCGCCAACCATCGACCAGCAACAGTTGCGTATAGTTCACGACAGCCACAACAGCCGGAACAAAAAACAGCAGCATTTCAGCCAGCAACCAGCGGGCGCCTGCACGTATCCAGTTAAGTGGGATAACCCGGCAGACAATCAACGCCAACATCAAAATCATCCCTACCAGATTGGCAGGAAGCGGCAGGTGTAGCCAGGAGACAAGATATTGGGCAAAAACAAATAAACCTGCGTACAACAGTACCTGAACGGGTATCTGGAGTCGGTGAATAACGGCAGGCGTCACGCGGCTTATCGCCACAGCCATGAGGGAATGTCCTTAAAAAATAGAGAGCGCCAGTATAGAGAGCCTCCCCCCAGGACTGAAATGAATTAAACTCATTGCAGGCATAGTCTTAAGGAATAATCATGGATATCAGAACGCTGCGATATTTTGTTGAGGTAGTACGTCAGCAGAGTTTCACCCGCGCAGCGGAGAAGCTCTTTGTCACCCAACCCACCATCAGCAAAATGTTGAAGAACCTTGAAGACGAGCTTAATTGCACGCTGTTAATTCGTGACGGACGTCGGCTGTTGTTGACCGACACCGGACAGGTGGTGTTTGAGCGTGGTCTGGCGATCCTGGCCGAATTTCGGCAACTCGAAGCAGAACTCAGCGACATTAACCATCTCAATAAAGGGATCCTGCGACTCGGGATCCCCCCGATGGTCGGCATGCTTATGGCGGGGCCAATCAGCCTGTTTCGCCAGCGCTATCCCGGCGTGGAACTGAAGGTATCTGAATTTGGCGGCTTAACCGTCCAGCAGGCAGTGATGAATGGCGATCTGGACGTGGCAATGACGGCGCTACCGGTCGAAGAAGAGAGCGGACTGGCAACCTTACCTCTTTTCAGCCACCCACTCTGCGTACTTGTGCCACGATCCGGCCAGTGGACAACCTGCGATTCCATTTCACCCGAAGCACTGGCTGAGCATCCGTTACTGATCTACAACGAAGATTTTGCTCTCAGCCGTCAGCTACTTGAACTGTTTAATCAGCACAACGTTAAGCCGCGAATCGCGGTGCGTAGCGGGCAGTGGGACTTTCTGGCGGCGATGGTGCAAGCCGGGGTCGGGATCGCTATTTTGCCAGAGCCGATCTGCCAGCGGCTGGATAAGCAGACGCTGCGCTGGATCCCGCTGGAAAGTAATTTACGCTGGCAGTTGGGCATGATTTGGCGTGAAGGCGTGTATCTGTCGCACAGCGCCCAGGCGTGGCTGAAATGTTGCGAAGGGTTTTGGTTAACGCAAGAGTCATAAATTGCCGGATGCGGCTTAACGCCTTATCCGGCCTACATCAGTATTGCCGATTCGTAGGCCGGATAAGCGTAGCGCCGTCAGGCACAACCGTTTATTGGTTCTCGATTAACAGCGCTTCCAGCAAATCCAGATCGTGCAGTAGCTTCTGCAACGTTTCATTGCTGATCTCACGCGTAGCACGCAGATGGTACAGCTCCGCCCGCTCTGAACGCAGTGCCGCCAGACGGAAGCGCCGTTCCAGGTTCTCTTCCTGCATGGAGCTTTCTACATCGTTTCGCCCATCGGCACGTCTACGCAAATTACCAATAACGCGGGAGCTCACCTCAGTCAGCAACTGATTATCGATATTCTCTTCGGTATCCGCAGCCAAACGCTCTTCCATTTTCTGGATGGCGACAATCGCCACTTCGGCCGTCGCCGCACGGGCAATGCGCTCTTCTTTCAGTTGCTGAGAGTGATCGGCCACTTCGAGATGTTGCAGCAGAATTGGCAGCATCACCACGCCAACAAACAGCGAGAACAGAATGACGCCAGCAGCAAGAAATACTAATTCATAACGCGCCGGGAAGCCGCTACCATCCGGCAGCAGTAACGGAATAGAGAGCACACCTGCCAGTGTGATTGCACCACGCACGCCGGCAAAGGACGCGATCAGGATTTCACGCGTCGTCCAGGAGCCAAACTCCATCGGCTTCTTCTTCAGGAAGCGCATGCTGAATTTTTTCATCGTCCACAGCCAGCCAAAACGCACCAGCATCAGCGCGACATAAATCAGGACGATATCAGTAAACAACATCCAGGTTTCGACATTTGGATCGGCTTCTGCCGCCACCAGCGACGATTCCAGGATTCCTGGCAACTGCAGCCCTAACAGCAGGAATACCATGCCGTTAAAGACGAACTCCAGCATTGCCCAGGTGCTGTTAGCACGTAAACGCATCGCCAGAGGCGCGCGCCGCATTACGCCAGAACGGGTAATCGTCATCCCGGCAGCGACCGCGGCAAGGATCCCGGATACGCCAATGTGTTCAGCAATCAGGTAAGAAGCAAACGGCAGCAGGAACAGCAGGACGATTTGCGTTGCTGGCTCATCACCGCCCCAGCGGCTGAGAAAACGCAGAGAGCGGCCGTACAACCAACTGACAACAAAACCGGCCAGGATACCGCCAATCGCTACCTTGAAGAACTCAACCGTCGCACCGCCGACGGTAAACACCATCGTACCCATCGCCACGGCGACGGCAAATTTCAGCGATACCAGGCCAGAAGCGTCGTTCATTAACGCTTCACCCTGCAGGATACCCATGATTTTCTTCGGTATACGCCCTTCACCGACAATGCCGGAAAGCGCGACGGCATCGGTTGGCGACAACACGGCAGCCAGTGCGAAAGCGGGGATCAGCGGGATCCCCGGCACCAGCCAGTAAATCATAAAACCAATCCCGATAACCGTGACCAGAACGAGCGCCAGAGCCAGGCCGAAGATCTCCCGACCGTGCTCGAGAAACTCACGCGTTGGCGTTTTCCAGCCGTCGGCAAACAGCAAAGGAGGGATGAACAGAACCAGGAACAGTTCGGGGTCGAACTCCACATGCAAACCAAACGTCGGCCATGCCAGCGAGGCGCCAATGGCGATCTGCATGAGAGGTAAAGGGACCTGAAAGGGCAATACGCGAGTTAATACCCCCGACAACGAGACCACAAGGGTCATGATAAGTATGGTGAAGAAGATTTCCATGCGTTCCCTGTTTGCGATGTTTCTTATGATATGTGACGAGAAGCGTCGTGCCTCAATTCTATCTACTTCAGAGTAACGCAAAAGACAACGAGATGTGTTCTGAAAATAAAAACGGGCGGCAAAAGCCACCCGTTTTCAGGATCATCAGCGTATCAGGATCAGATAGCCCAACCGCCTGCGTAGAAGACTACCAGCGCTACAGCAATCACCACGGTCCCAATGTTAAGCTTGCGCCATTCACCAGAAACGATACGACCAATAACCAGCGTGGCAAAGCCAATCATAATGCCGGTAACGATGTTACAGGTCAGCACGATGAACACGGCTGTCACCAGACCCGCCATCGCATCAACAAAGTCAGTGAAGTCGATTTTCGCCACATTGCTCAGCATCAACAGACCGACGTACATCAGTGCTGGAGCCGTTGCATAAGCAGGAACAAGATAAGAGAGCGGGGAGAGGAACAGGATCAGCAGGAATAAAACGCCGACGGTGATCGCCGTCAGACCAGTTTTACCGCCAGCCGCCGTACCGGCTGCGGATTCAATGTACACCGCCGCCGGTGCTGCGCCCACCAAACCGGAGAACACGCTGCTCAGGGAGTCGGTGGTTAACGCTTTGCCACCATCAATAATCTGCCCGTCTTTGTCCAGCAGATTCGCCTGCCCGGCCACAGCACGGATAGTACCCGTCGCATCGAAGACTGCAGTCATCACCAGCGCCAGCACGCTCGGCAGGACGACAGGGTTCAGTGCGCCCATAATATCCAGGCTACCAATCAGCGAATTACCTTCAGCATCGCTCAGAGAAGGCATAGCGAAAATACCGGAAAAGTGTACGGTGGGGTCGAAAATCAGGCCGACCACGGAAATACCAATAATGGTCAGTAAAATGCCGCCTGGTACTTTCAGTTTTTCAAGGCCAATAATCACCGCCAGACCAATCAGCGACATAATGACCGGGAAGGTATCGAAGTCACCCAGGGCAACCGGCAGACCATCCAGCGGATTCTTAATGACCAGACCAACACCGTTTGCCGCAATCAGCAGCAGGAACAGGCCGATACCAATACCGGTGCCGTGCGCAACACCTTGTGGCAGGTTGCGCAGGATCCAGCTACGAATACCGGTTGCAGAAATGATGGTAAACAGGACACCCATCAGGAACACCGCACCCAGCGCGACAGGCACGCTGATATGCTGTCCCAGAACCAGGCTGAATGCAGTAAATGCCGTTAACGAAATGGCGCAGCCAATAGCCAGCGGTAGGTTTGCCCACAGGCCCATCACAATCGAACCAACCCCTGCCACCAGACAGGTCGCCACAAATACAGCAGCAGGCGGGAACCCGGCTTTACCCAGCATTCCTGGAACCACGATAACAGAGTAGACCATCGCCAGGAACGTCGTTAATCCGGCAACGACTTCCTGACGGACGGTACTGCCACGGTGTGAAATTTTAAACCAGGCGTCGAGTGAACCGCCGGTACGCGCTGAAGGCGTAGACATAGAAAACATCCCCTGAGAGTTTATTTTTTCGTCCTTATGCGTGATGGACAATCCACTGCCTGCTAAACGTTTTCTCCATGTGCCAGGTTTGCGTCAATAGGGGTGTCGCAAAAAAGCAAACGTTTAGCTCCGCGCATAAAAAGACGGGTGGTAAAAAAAAGCAAACGATTATCCAGCGATCATACGACGGTTTTCAACTGAACTTTGCCAGTTTTTACTCATTTCTTCTTATAACGTACAAGAAATAGACAGTCGATGCGCAAACGTTATCGTCAATGCGCAATCTGGCAACAAATTTCGCTGAGTTGTCGCAACAATCGTTTTGTTTTGGACGCAAAGTTACGCAGAAAAATTGGTGGAGTTGTGGGAAATTTTTAGGCGAAAAAACCGTCAATACACTGGCAAATACCCTGAGCTGGCTTACAATTAACTTATCAACACAAGCCGGAACCTCCCCTAATGTGCTCGACTGAGGGGTGTTGATGTCGGGGGAAACCCTCCCGTGAACCAGCGGGATAGAGTGAAAGACAAAGACCGGAACCAAACTAAAGCGCCCTCTGTGGCGCTTTAGTTTTATCCCCGTCATACTTCATGTTGTTTAGGGGATATGCCCATCGAATATTTCACATCAATCATCTTCCAGCAATCGCGCCCCTGTCCCCTGCTCACCAAGCTGATCGCCTGGGTTACGCAACGGACAATCGCTGCGCGACAAACAACCACAACCAATGCAGCCGTCCAGCTCATCTCGTAACGCCACCAGGGTATGAATGCGTCGATCCAGTTCCTCACGCCATTGCGACGAGAGTTGCTTCCACTCTTTCGCACTAAGCGAGTGCCCTTCTGGCAAGACACCGAACGCGTCGCCAATCGTCGCCAGCGGAATACCTATGCGCTGAGCAATCTTGATAATCGCGACATAGCGCAGCACATCACGTTTATATCGACGCTGATTGCCGCTATTGCGCATGCTACTGATTAAGCCTTTGCTTTCATAGAAATGCAAAGTTGATACCGCCACACCGCTACGTTTTGCGACTTCACCAGGCGTTAGCAGAGCTTTTATGCGGGGTAATTTCTTTTCCATAAATCGCTTTACCTCAAGTTAACTTGAGGAATTATACTCGCCCACAGACAAAACGACGAATCGAACACTGAGCAAGAGGCAACTATATGTCCCATCAGCAAATTATTCAGACCCTTATTGAATGGATTGATGAACATATCGACCAACCGCTGAATATTGAGGTGGTCGCGAAAAAATCAGGCTATTCGAAGTGGTATTTACAGCGGATGTTCCGCACGGTGATGCGTCAGACGCTGGGCGACTATATCCGTCAGCGTCGACTTCTGCTGGCCGCTGTCGAGTTGCGTAACACCGAGCGGCCTATTTTTGATATCGCGATGGATCTGGGTTATGTATCGCAACAAACGTTCTCACGCGTGTTCCGCCGCGAGTTTGATCGTACTCCCAGCGACTACCGTCATCGCCTGTAAGATTATTGCCCGCTTTGCGACAGTATGGCGGGCGATCGCTGGAGCCAGTGCATGAATTCCTGTGGCGGCAACGCCTTCGCGAAGTACCATCCCTGACAGTACTGTACGCCGCGCTCCAGCAGCCACTTGATCTGCTCCGACGTTTCTACACCTTCTGCAATAGTTTTCAGATGTAAACTTTGCGCCATCTCGATGATATGTTCCGCAATCAGGTGGCTGGTGCTATTGGTGGCTAGCGTACTGATAAAAGATTTATCGATCTTCAGAATATCAACATTCAATGAAGACAGGTTATGCAGGTTGGAATACCCCGTACCAAAATCATCAAACGCGACTTCATAACCCGCCTGACGAAATGCCTGGATGACCGGGGTCATTTTATGCACATCAATAAATCCGCGTTCAGTCACCTCAACTTTAATCTGCTGCGCTTGCACCGAATACTCGCGTGTTTTATCGGCAATTAAGGCAATCAGTCGGGATGAATGAAAATCAGAAGCGGAAAGGTTTATTGAGATATAAAGCTGAGGGTGCGCCGATAAAAAATAGCCCAGATCGTTGAACACTTCTTCCACCACGTAATCCGTGATCTTCTCTATCATTCCCTCTTTTTCTGCCAGCGGAATAAATTCTGTCGGACTCATTACTTCACCTTTTCCTCCAGGCCAGCGCAGCAAAGCTTCGGCCCCGACGCATTTACCATTTTTGATATCAATGATTGGCTGGTAATGCAGACAAAGCTGACGTTTTTTGATCGCGCGTTTTAACAGGCGGCGGGGAGAGTAGTATTGCTGACGCGTACGCCACCACATTAACAGTATCAGAATGCTGCTAATTGCCCCGAAGGGAAGTGTTAACGCAGCTTCATGATAGAAATTTTGAATTACGCGATCGCCTGTCGTCGACACAATAATCGCAATTGGCCGCTTTTCAGAACGAACGATGGTATAGAAGCGATTACCTTGCTGGAACGTAGAGGCTGCGCCGCGCACCAACGGCAATAATTGCGCAACGTTTACCCCTTCACTTGCAGAGAAGAAGGAATCCGTAACCGTATCATATACTCCCCAGGCCAGACCTGGATCGTCTGACATTACCTCGCTGTAAGATAATGGATTGATAACGACAACGTAGTTTCCCCTTTGCATATACGTCATTCTGTAGCCGGAGAAAAAAGGCGTATCGCGATAGTAATAGATGGAGATGTCCGGTGTACGCTTATAGTCAGCGGTCGGCATAATATACGAGGTAGGGGGTACTAACGATGTAGAGCACAAAAAACGATCAGCCTGCGCATAAATTAGCTCACTGATATATAAGCGACCGCGAATAATATTCAGCATGCTTTTCTGATGTTCAGGGGTACACATCTTCCCTTGATACAGTTGGGCCATATCGCGAGCTAAATCAGCCTGCTGGATCACCAGTTCCGTTTTATTTAACACCAGTTGAGCAAAAGAGCGGAGTTGATTGCGGGTTTCGGACATTGCCCTCAAGTGAGCAAACCATAACGCCAGTACCACGGGGAGCATTACCACCATGAACGTTCCGAGGAGCCTCAGCGTCTTGCGTCGCGCACTGTGAGTCATGTCAGCCCTATTTCCCTGTATCGTATATGCCAGTACCCATCAAGGCAGGATGCTATAAACACCAGCTAGCTAAGTTGCATGAATCTATCAGTATTAGCAACAGACTTCTCTATGTAAAAGTCTGATATTAGTTGATGATGATATTATTTTTCCGTAAGCCAAACTTAGAGTTTAGCTTATTCAGGAACAACATTATCCAGAAGTCGTAATGTTTTATGGGCGTAATACTGGCTGCATAAAAAAAACACATTAAAAATTTAAAGATTAATTTAGGATAAAGATAACAGGCAGTATGAATGCATCTTATATTGTGAATACTTTATTATCTGCTCGCTCTCAATATAACCACAACTTTACCATGGCTATAAGCCGACAAAAATAGCGCTCAACACTGGTGAACAAACGAGCATATGTGATATAGTTCACAAAAATCATGTAACAGAAACAACGTTTCATTCATGTAAATGCCCGTCGATAGCCAGAGAGCCACACCCCCTGTGAATCCCCCCGCGCTGTCCTGGGCATCAGATTTTCTGAGGACATTTTTCATGGCAACAATAACAACTGGCGTGGTTCTTCTGCGGTGGCAACTGCTCAGCGCGGTGCTCATGTTTTTAGCCAGTATGCTCAATATTCGGTTTCGTAAATCAGATTATATTGGCCTGGCTGTCATCAGCAGCGGTTTAGGGGTTGTTTTTGCCTGCTGGTTTGCGACCGGATTACTTGGTATCACTCTGGTGGATGTCTCTGCTATCTGGAAGAACATCGAATCTGTAATGGTGGAAGTAATGAGCCATACACCGCCTGACTGGCCGATGGTACTGACCTGACCCCAATGAGCCTCCTGCATGGAGGCTTTTTATTACCCACAAAATCAGTCAATTATTCTCTCTCTTGTACAAATTCCTCCGCCAACATTGAAATGATAACCATTCTCATATTAACATGCCGCCGTGATGATTAACTGTTGAAACTATCGGCCATGTCTAATCCTGCTCAGTGCGCCCCTCTCTCGTTTGAATCGTTGTACCGTGCGCATCACGGTTGGTTAACCCACTGGCTGACGCGAAAATTACAATCAGCATTCGATGCCGATGATGTCGCTCAGGATACTTTTCTACGTGTTATCAATGGTGAGTCGCTCGCCGCCATTCGCGATCCAAAATCATTTTTATGCACCATCGCTAAGCGGGTAATGATCGACCTGTTCCGCCGTAATGCACTGGAAAGAGCGTATCTGGAGATGCTCGCACAGTTACCCGAAGCGCTGGCACCTTCTGCAGAAGAAAAGCAGTCTCATCTTGAAACGTTACAACTTGTTGACCAGATGCTGGACGGACTGAGCACCAAAGCCAGATATGCCTTCCTGCTTTCTCAACTCGATGGTCTTACTTATAGCGATATCGCGCAGCGACTGAGCGTATCGGTAAGCTCGGTGAAAAAGTACGTCGCTAAAGCCACTGAGCACTGCCTGCTGTTCCGTCTGGAGCACGACCTGTGAAAACAACACTTACCGATTCCCGTCGCCAGGCATTACGTTCAGCCTCTCACTGGTACGCTGTACTGACCGGTGAACGTGTCAGCCCTCAGCAGGAAGCCCGCTGGCAACAATGGTATGAACAGGACAGAGATCACCAGTGGGCATGGCAGCAGGTTGAAAATCTGCGTTGCCAGATGAACAGCGTACCAGGAAACCTTGCCAGTCGGACGTTGAATGATACCCGCCTGACTCGTCGCCATGTACTGAAAGGCTTGCTGATCCTCGCCTGTGCAGGAAGCGGCTGGTCGCTCTGGCACTCAGAAACAGGGGAAGGGTTACGCGCGGATTACCGGACCGCGAAAGGGCAAATCCAGCGACAAAAACTGCAAGATGGCACTCTACTTTCACTGAATACCGACAGCGCAGTAAACGTAAAATTTGACGATCAGCAACGCCTGGTACGCCTGTGGTACGGTGAAATTGCAATTACCACCGGGAAAGATGATCTACAGCGCCCCTTCCGTGTACAGACGCGTCAGGGGCAACTCACCGCACTGGGTACAGAATTTACTGTTACCCAACTGAGCGATGAAACGCACCTTAGCGTCCATCAGCATGCGGTTGAAGTGCGTCTTGCCAGCGAGCCCCACCAAATACGGGTGATCCAGCAGGGTGAAATGCTGGTTTTCAGCGCATCACAATTTGGTCATGTACAGCCGCTTAATAACGAATCAGCGAGTTGGACGCAAGGCGTGCTCAGCTTCAGCGACAAACCACTGGAAGACGTTATTACCACTCTCTCTCGCTATCGCCCCGGCATTCTGCGCTGCGATCCTGCCATCGCCGGATTACGTCTGACAGGAACTTTTCCATTAGGAAATACTGATGCAGTGCTGAATGCGATAGCCAAAACACTCCCCGTTAAAATTCAGTTTGTTACCCGCTATTGGGTCACTCTCAGCCCCATCAGTTAAACGATAACGAAAAAAATTATCATTTCCATTGTCCCTTTTCCTCTGGTCGTTCGACTTCATTAATGAAAATACAAAATAATATGATGGAGACGTGATGGCCTTTCATAACACAGCATCTCTGGGGATGTGGATTCGTTTAAGCCTGCTCCCGCTCGCCGGGCTTGCTTCGCTCCCTGCAATCGCGACACAATTTAATATTGCCGCAGGGGATTTAGACAAAGCGCTGAACCAGTACGCTACGCGCAGCGGTATTATTCTGTCGGTTGATGCCTCGCTGACGCGCGGCAAACACAGCGATGGTCTGCAAGGGGACTTTAATCTCGACGAGGGTCTGCATGCGCTATTAAAAGGCAGTGGCCTGCAGGAGAAATCGCTCGGAGATAACACCTGGACGCTGGAACCCGCCCCCGTTGCGACTGAAGACTCATTGACTGTGGTCGGCGACTGGCTGGGCGATGCCCGTGAAAACGACGTCTTTGAACATGCCGGAGCACGTGACGTTATCCGCCGCGATGATTTTATCAAAACCGGTGCAACGACAATGCGCGAAGCGCTTAACCGTATTCCTGGCGTCAACGCCCCAGAAAATAACGGTACCGGCAGCCACGATCTGGCAATGAACTTCGGCATTCGCGGCCTCAACCCACGCCTGGCAAGCCGTTCAACGGTGCTTATGGACGGCATCCCCGTTCCGTTTGCCCCCTACGGTCAACCACAACTCTCGCTAGCACCGGTCTCTCTGGGCAATATGGATGCCATTGATGTGGTTCGCGGTGGCGGCGCGGTGCGCTATGGACCGCAAAGTGTCGGCGGCGTAGTGAACTTCGTCACCCGCGCGATCCCACAAGACTTCGGTATTGAAGCCGGGACGGAGGGGCAACTGAGTCCAACCTCATCACAAAATAATCCGAAAGAAACGCACAATCTGATGATTGGCGGCACGGCAGATAACGGCTTCGGCTCCGCTCTGCTCTATTCCGGCACCCGTGGTAGTGACTGGCGTGAACACAGCGCCACCCGTATCGACGATATCATGCTAAAAAGCAAATATTCGCCGAACGAAGTCCACTCATTCAATAGTCTTTTACAATACTACGATGGTGAAGCCGACATGCCTGGTGGACTGTCTCGCGCCGACTATGACGCCGACCGCTGGCAATCCACCCGTCCATATGATCGCTTCTGGGGCCGCAGAAAACTGGCCAGCCTCGGGTACCAGTTCCAGCCGGACAGCCAACATAAATTCAATATCCAGGGCTTTTATACACAAACCCTGCGTAGCGGTTTTCTGGATCAGGGAAAAAACCTCACGCTTTCGCCACGTTACTACTGGGTTCGCGGCATTGAACCACGCTACAGCCAGAGCTTTATGATCGGCTCTTCCGCGCATGAAGTCGGTGTAGGTTATCGCTATGTCAACGAATCAACGCATGAGATGCGCTATTTCAGCGCAGCAGCGAGCGGGCAGTTACCTTCAACATCCAGCCCACACGATCGTGATACCCGCTCCGGTACTGAAGCGCATGCCTGGTATCTGGATGACAGAATTGATATCGGCAACTGGACCATTACGCCAGGTATGCGTTTTGAGCATATCGAGTCGTATCAGAACAACAACATCAAAAAAACACATCAGGAAGTGAGCTATAACGCTCCGCTTCCGGCATTGAACGTTCTCTATCATCTTACAGACAGCTGGAATCTCTATGCCAACACAGAAGGCTCATTCGGCACCGTACAGTACAGCCAAATTGGCAAGGCTGTGGAAAGCGGCAACGTGGAACCGGAAAAAGCGCGAACCTGGGAGCTCGGAACCCGATACGACGGCGGAGCGTTAACGGCGGAAATGGGGTTGTTCCTGATTAACTTTAATAATCAGTACGACTCTAACCAAACCAATGACACCGTTACCGCACGCGGCAAAACGCGCCATACCGGCCTGGAAACTCAGGCTCGTTACGATCTCGGCAGCCTGACGCCCACGTTCGATAACGTATCCATCTATGCAAACTACGCCTATGTAAACGCCGAAATTCGTGAAAAAGGCGATACCTACGGCAACCAGGTTCCTTTCTCGCCGAAACATAAAGGCACGCTCGGTGTGGATTACAAGCCGGGTAGCTGGACCTTCAACCTGAACAGCGATTTCCAGTCCAGCCAGTTTGCAGATAATGCAAACACTGAGAAAGAGAGCGCAGACGGCAGCACCGGACGGATCCCCGGCTATATGCTGTGGGGAGCTCGCGTGGCGTATGACTTCGGCCCACAAATGGCAGACCTGAATCTGGCATTCGGTGTGAAGAACATTTTCGACCATGAGTACTACACCCGCTCGTATGACGATAACAACAAAGGTATCTACACCGGACAGCCCCGCACGCTGTACCTGCAAGGCTCGCTGAAGTTCTGATAAGGGTTCTTTTTCCGAGAGCGACGTATACCCCAAATAATTCGAGTTGCTTGTAGGCGGCAACAGAGCGAAGCCCCTGGAGCTTACACAAGTAAGTGACTGGGGTGAGTAAGGGCAGCCAACACCCAAGCAGCTTGAAGAATGACGGGTATAAACACTTATCTGGCCTGCAGGTACACCAATGCAGGCCAGAAAACACCGCGCTATCCGGCACCGGGAGTACATATGTTGGCATGTTTTCGTTTTCTATTTGCAGGTCTGATGCTGGTAGCCAGCCACACCTTTGCCGCCACGGTTCAGGATGAACATGGCTCTTTTACACTCGACAAAACACCACAGCGGATTGTGGTGCTGGAACTGTCGTTTGCCGATGCGCTGGCCGCGGTGGAGATAAGTCCGGTGGGGATTGCCGATGATGGTGATGCGGGCCGCATTCTTCCGGAGGTTCGCGCGCATCTAAAACCCTGGCAATCTGTCGGTACGCGCGCCCAGCCAAGTCTGGAGGCTATCAGCGCCCTGAAGCCAGACCTGATTATTGCCGACAGCCACCGCCACGCGGGCATCTATAGTGCATTACAGCAGATCGCCCCGGTTCTGTTGCTTAAATCCCGCAACGAAACCTACGCAGAAAATCTGCAATCAGCCGCAATTATCGGGAATATTGTCGGTAAGAAAGAGCAGATGACCGCACGACTGGAACAACATCGCCAGAAGATGGCTCAATGGGCCGAACTTCTCCCGCAAGGGGCCAGCGTGGTATTTGGAACCTCTCGCGAACAGCAGTTCAATCTGCACTCCAGCGAGACCTATACCGGGGGCGTATTAACGACTCTTGGCCTGAACGTCCCCCCAGCAATCGCAGGTGCGCCCATCCCCTCGATAGGCCTTGAACAACTCCTGGCGATCAATCCGTCATGGCTGCTGGTGGCACACTATCGCGAGGAAAGTATCGTTAAACGCTGGCAACAGGACTCATTGTGGCAAATGCTTGATGCGGTGAAAAAACAGCAAATTGCCGCCGTTGACAGTAATGCCTGGGCCAGAATGCGCGGCATTTTTGCTGCCGAGCGCATTGCCAGCGATACGGTAAAGGTCTTTCAGCACCAGTCAGTTGACGATATGAAATGACTTACCCTAAACATCCAGCGCTGTTGTGGGGTATTCCCGCTGCGGCGCTTATCGCTATTTTCTGGCTGAGTCTGTTTTGCTACTCAGCCATCCCTGTTTCCGGTATGGATGCTTTAGGCGCGTTGATCCCCGGCCATACGCTGACGCTCCCGCAAACGCTGGTCCACAATCTCCGCTTACCCAGAAGCCTGGTCGCGATTCTGGTGGGAGCAAGCCTGGCGCTAGCCGGATCGCTACTGCAAACCCTGACCCATAACCCACTGGCCTCGCCTTCCCTGCTCAGTATCAACAGCGGTGCCGCACTGGCAATGGCGCTCACCAGCGCCCTCAATCCCACGCCAGTGGCAGGATATCCACTTGCCATCGTCGCAACCTGTGGTGGTGGTATAAGTTGGATGCTGGTCATGATCGCCGGAGGCGGTTTTCGTCATACACAGGAGCGAAACCGGCTGATCCTCGCCGGGATCGCGCTTTCCGCCTTTTGTATGGCATTCACCCGGATCACGCTACTGCTGGCTGAAGATCATACCTGGGGCATTTTTTACTGGCTGGCTGGCGGTGTGTCACATGTTCGCTGGCAGGATTTCTGGCATCTGTTCCCGATTGTGGCGATAGCAGCGCCGGCGATCCTGCTGCTGGCAACCCAGCTTAACTTGCTGAATATAGGGGATAGTACCGCCCACACGTTGGGAGTAAATCTGCCGAAATTGCGATTAACCATCAATATTCTGGTACTGGCGTTAGTCGGTGCCTGCGTCAGCGTGGTGGGCCCCGTGGCATTTGTCGGTCTGCTGATGCCACATCTGGCACGATTCTGGATTGGGTACGATCAGCGCAAGGTTCTGCCTATGAGCATGTTGTTGGGTGCTACGTTCATGCTGCTGGCTGACGTTTTGGCCCGCGCCCTGGCCTTTCCTGGTGATTTACCTGCCGGTGCAGTGCTGGCGCTAATCGGCGCACCGTGTTTTGTCTGGCTGGTCAGGAGGCGCGGATGAGAACCTCCCTGGTGATGTTGATTGCGCTGGCTCTGCTGGTATTCGCCTCGCTGTCGCTACAGATGGGGATGATCCCTGTTCCCTGGCGAGCACTGCTGACTGACTGGCGTCCCGACAGCACACACTATTACGTATTGATGGAATACCGTCTGCCAAGACTGATTCTGGCGATATTCGTTGGTGCCGCGTTAGCGGTTTCTGGCGTGCTGGTACAAGGCATTGTACGCAACCCGCTGGCCTCACCGGACATTCTCGGCGTCAACCATGCGGCCAGTCTTGCGGCAGTGAGTGGATTGCTGCTACTGCCCTCGCTGCCAGCAATTTTTCTGCCGCTACTGGCATTTGGCGGCGGCATTGCAGCGTTGTTGCTGCTACGCATACTGGCCGATACCACGCAGCCAATGCGGCTGGCGTTAACAGGCGTGGCGCTTTCCGCCTGCTGGGCGAGCATGACGGATTACCTGATGCTTTCACATCCGCAGGATGTAAACAGTGCTTTGTTGTGGCTCACCGGAAGTTTGTGGGGGCGCGACTGGACGTTTGTAAAAATCGCGGTGCCATTGCTGGCGGTGTTTCTTCCCCTTAGCCTGCGTTTTTGCCGCGACCTCGACCTGCTGGCACTGGGCGATGCGCGCGCGGCGACCCTTGGCGTGGCCGTTCCGCGCGTAAAATTTTGCGGGCTAATGCTGGCGGTGGCGATGGCCGCAACCGGAGTAGCCGTTTGTGGACCAATCAGTTTTATTGGTCTGGTGGTGCCACACATGGTGCGCAAAATGACCGGCGGTCGCCATCGCTGGCTGCTGCCAGTTTCCGCGCTAACTGGCGCTTTGCTGTTGCTGGTCGCCGATCTGCTGGCGCGAATTATCCATCCCCCGCTGGAGCTTCCGGCAGGGATACTGACAGCCATCATCGGCGCACCATGTTTTATCTGGCTGCTTGTGAGAATGCGTTAAATGAAATTACATACCGAAAATCTGACCGTCAACTATGGTACTCGCCAGGTTCTGGACGGACTTACGCTCGCACTGCCGTCAGGGAAAATTACCGCACTACTGGGACCAAACGGCTGCGGAAAATCAACACTGTTGAACTGTTTTTCGCGTCTGCTCATCCCAACATCGGGTACCGTGATGCTCGACGACCAGCCAATTGACAGCCTGTCATCACGCCAGTTAGCCCAACGTCTGGCGCTGCTACCCCAACATCACCTTACTCCTGAGGGGATCACCGTCCGGGAGTTGGTGAGTTACGGTCGCAGCCCCTGGCTTTCCTTATGGGGACGACTTTCTATCGGAGATCATTCCCGGGTCAACGTTGCAATGGAGAAAACGCAGATGCATGCTCTGGCAGACAGACGTTTAACCGAGCTGTCTGGCGGTCAGCGCCAGCGAGCATTTCTGGCCATGATGCTGGCGCAGGACACTCCTGTCGTGTTGCTTGATGAGCCGACGACCTGGCTGGATATTAATCATCAGGTCGAACTAATGCGGTTGATGGACGAGCTCAAGGCGCAGGGAAAAACGGTAGTAACGGTACTGCACGATCTGAATCAGGCGAACCGCTATTGCGATCACCTCGTCGTGCTGGCAAATGGACGCGTGACGGCGCAGGGAACACCAGAAGCGGTAATGCAGCCGGAAATGCTAAAAAGAGTGTTTAGCGTGGAAGCAGAAATCCACCCGGAGCCAATATCAGGAAGGCCGATGTGCGTGGTGGTGTAATACTTTCAAGGGCAGAGATTTGGGATGCAATCGAGCCGGACATTTAACGTTTCCCGAAACAAAAAAGGCCCTTTACGGGCCTTTTTAGCAGAATGCTTAGAACGGGATGTCGTCGTCAAAGTCCATCGGCGGTTCGTTAGACGGTGCTGCCGGAGCTGACTGCTGCGGACGAGACTGAGCACCGCCGCTAAACTGATTGCCACCCTGCGGCTGTTGAGGCTGACCCCAACCACCCTGCTGACCACCACCCGCGTTACCACCAGCAGGAGCGCCACCACCCTGACGGCCACCCAGCATTTGCATGGTGCCGCCTACGTTTACAACCACTTCAGTGGTGTACTTTTCTACGCCAGACTGATCGGTCCATTTGCGGGTACGCAGCTGACCTTCGATGTAGACCTGAGAACCTTTACGCAGATATTCGCTGGCAACTTCTGCCAGTTTGCCAAACAGCACAACGCGGTGCCATTCAGTCTGCTCTTTCATCTCACCGGTCGCTTTATCACGCCAGGATTCGGAAGTAGCCAGCGTAATGTTGGCAACTGCGCCACCATTCGGCATATAGCGTACTTCCGGGTCCTGGCCCAGATTACCGACGAGAATCACCTTGTTTACGCCTCTGCTGGCCATGATCGTGTCTCCTGAAAAACGTTTCTTAATAAGTGTAAGCGCGGGATTGTAGCATTTCCAATAGCGCTTTTACTACGTTGGGAGGTCGATTCCAGTAAACAACCTCAGCCAGACATTGTTGCACAGACACCTGCGTTTTGCATTCCAATACTGTATATCCATTCAGGTTAGGTTGTGTCATAATTAACCGTTTGTGATCGCCGGTAGCACCATGCAGCCAGGCAAAAAAGCGTTTAATCCGGGAAAGATGAATGGATAAGATCGAAGTTCGGGGCGCCCGCACCCATAATCTCAAAAACATCAACCTCG
This sequence comes from Citrobacter sp. S-77, assembly GCF_963864895.1. Lineage (NCBI taxonomy): Bacteria > Pseudomonadati > Pseudomonadota > Gammaproteobacteria > Enterobacterales > Enterobacteriaceae > Citrobacter > Citrobacter sp. S-77. The sequence continues at coordinate 111,142 of NZ_CAWLWU010000002.1, read as the reverse complement.
TCATCCCGCGCGACAAGCTGATTGTCGTCACCGGGCTTTCGGGCTCAGGCAAATCCTCGCTTGCTTTCGACACGTTATATGCCGAAGGGCAGCGTCGTTACGTTGAATCCCTTTCCGCGTACGCGCGTCAGTTTCTGTCGCTGATGGAAAAACCGGATGTCGACCACATTGAGGGGCTGTCTCCTGCCATCTCAATTGAACAAAAATCGACATCCCACAACCCGCGATCCACGGTAGGCACCATTACCGAAATTCACGACTATCTGCGTCTGCTGTTTGCCCGCGTCGGTGAACCGCGCTGCCCGGACCACGACGTCCCACTGGCAGCACAGACCGTTAGCCAGATGGTTGATAATGTCCTGTCGCAGCCGGAAGGCAAGCGTCTGATGCTGCTGGCACCAGTAATTAAAGAGCGTAAAGGTGAGCACACCAAAACGCTGGAAAACCTGGCAGGCCAGGGTTATATCCGTGCGCGAATTGACGGTGAGGTGTGCGACCTTTCCGATCCACCTAAGCTGGAGTTGCAGAAGAAACACACCATCGAAGTGGTGATTGATCGTTTCAAAGTGCGCGACGACCTCTCTCAGCGTCTGGCGGAATCTTTTGAGACCGCGCTGGAGCTTTCCGGCGGCACAGCGATAGTTGCCGATATGGACAACCCAAAAGCGGAAGAGTTGCTCTTCTCCGCCAACTTTGCCTGTCCGATTTGCGGCTACAGCATGCGCGAACTGGAACCGCGCCTGTTCTCGTTCAACAACCCGGCTGGTGCGTGTCCAACCTGTGACGGTCTCGGCGTACAGCAGTATTTCGATCCCGATCGGGTGATTCAGAACCCTGAACTGTCGCTGGCAGGCGGGGCTATTCGCGGATGGGACCGCCGTAACTTCTATTACTTTCAGATGCTCAAGTCGCTGGCGGAACACTACAAGTTTGATGTGGAAGCGCCATGGGCTAGCCTGAATCCTGCCGTTCACAAAGTGGTCTTATACGGTTCCGGCAAAGAAAACATTGAATTCAAATATATGAACGATCGCGGCGATACATCGGTACGCCGCCATCCGTTCGAAGGCGTATTGCACAATATGGAGCGTCGCTATAAAGAGACGGAATCCAGTGCGGTACGTGAAGAACTCGCAAAATTCATCAGCAACCGGCCTTGTGCCAGCTGTGAAGGAACACGTTTACGTCGTGAAGCACGCCATGTATTCGTTGAGAACACACCGCTACCCGCCATTTCCGACATGAGCATCGGCCATGCGATGGACTTCTTCAACAATCTCAAACTCGCGGGCCAGCGGGCGAAGATCGCAGAGAAAATCCTCAAAGAGATTGGCGACCGTCTCAAGTTCCTGGTTAACGTCGGTCTGAACTACCTGACGCTGTCCCGTTCAGCCGAAACGCTCTCCGGTGGCGAAGCCCAGCGCATCCGTCTGGCAAGCCAGATCGGCGCAGGCCTGGTGGGCGTAATGTACGTGCTGGATGAACCGTCCATCGGTCTGCACCAGCGCGATAACGAACGCCTGTTAGGTACGCTTATCCATCTGCGCAATCTGGGTAATACCGTGATAGTGGTGGAACACGATGAAGACGCTATTCGCGCCGCCGATCACGTTATTGATATCGGTCCTGGCGCCGGTGTCCACGGTGGACAGGTGGTCGCGGAAGGAACGCTGGACGACATCATGGCAGTACCTGAGTCACTGACCGGCCAGTACATGAGTGGCAAGCGCAAGATTGAAGTGCCGAAACAGCGCGTTGCGGCCGATCCAGAAAAAGTGCTGAAGTTAACCGGTGCACGCGGCAACAACCTGAAAGATGTCACCCTGACGCTGCCAGTTGGCCTGTTCACGTGTATTACCGGTGTTTCCGGTTCGGGTAAATCGACGCTGATTAACGACACGCTGTTCCCGATTGCCCAGACCCAGCTTAATGGCGCAACACTGGCGGAACCCGCGCCGTATCGCGATATTCAGGGACTGGAACATTTCGACAAAGTTATCGATATTGACCAAAGCCCGATTGGTCGTACGCCGCGTTCTAACCCGGCGACCTATACTGGCGTGTTTACGCCCGTGCGCGAACTGTTTGCTGGCGTACCGGAATCACGCGCACGCGGCTATACGCCGGGTCGCTTTAGCTTTAACGTGCGCGGTGGACGCTGCGAAGCCTGCCAGGGCGACGGCGTAATCAAAGTCGAAATGCACTTCCTGCCGGATATCTACGTGCCGTGCGACCAGTGCAAAGGCAAGCGCTATAACCGTGAAACGCTGGAGATTAAGTACAAGGGCAAGACCATCCACGAAGTGCTGGATATGACGATCGAAGAAGCCCGCGAGTTCTTTGATGCCGTTCCGGCGCTGGCGCGTAAGCTGCAAACGTTGATGGACGTTGGTCTGACCTACATTCGTCTGGGTCAGTCCGCGACAACGCTCTCCGGTGGTGAGGCGCAGCGCGTGAAACTGGCACGCGAGCTGTCAAAACGCGGAACCGGCCAGACGTTGTATATTCTGGATGAGCCGACCACAGGTCTGCATTTTGCAGATATTCAGCAGTTACTGGACGTACTGCACCAGCTCAGAGATCAGGGCAACACCATCGTAGTCATTGAGCATAACCTGGACGTGATTAAAACCGCGGACTGGATTGTGGACCTCGGACCGGAAGGCGGGAGCGGCGGCGGCGAAATCCTCGTCTCCGGTACGCCAGAAACGGTTGCCGAGTGTGAAGCTTCGCACACGGCCCGATTCCTCAAACCCATGCTGTAATTGCGCGAATGCCGCTTCCTGAATCATCAGGGAGCGGCAAATTTACGCCAGCAGTTTGCGCTTATCTTCCGGCAGCGTGTTTACGGCCTGTTGCCAGGAGGCATCGACCAGATAGTAAATCTGAGAATCCGGTAACGAGCCATCCAGATATACCGTGCTCCAGTGCGCTTTATTCAGATGTCTGCTTGGCCTTACGTCACTATGCTGCTGACGTAATAACTCGGCCAGTTCAGGGCTGGTTTTCAGAGACACCGCCGGGCGACCTTCCACCTCTTTTACCATGGCAAAAAGCACATCTTCGACTTTAATTTGTGTGGCTTTCCAGTCACTGTGGACGCTCTGCTCCGCACCTGTTTTTGCCATGCAGTATTGCAGCAACTCCGAATTCGTCATTTTTATTCCCCTTACCAGCATATCGCCTGATGAGAACATCTTTTACTCAGTGTGCAGCAAGTCAGCGAAAGGTAAAAGCCAGTAACGCAAATTTGTTTAAAAAAACAGCAATCGAAAAAGCGGCTCCTTAGTACTCGGAGTTCACGATCACCTCTTCACCAAACCCTCCAGCCTGTGGCAACGGTTTATAGGTGGAGTTGGAAGCACGTAAAATGCGAATACCGCGAATACCGACCTCACGGGCCGCAGTGATGTCATTGTCGGAATCGCCGTAATACATACGGATGTTTTTATCCTGCAACCACTGCGTTTTGGTGTTCTGTCCGGGTTTGTCACCCGCGAAGATAACCGGATTCATATTGGCGGGTGGAATATGGAAGTTGTCGGACAGCGTTTTAGAAACCGTTTCGGTTTTGGTCTGGCTACGCCCGGTCACAAAAAAGATGCTGTCGCCGCGACGCACGTGCATATCAATAAGCTGTCGCGCCACTTCTTTCGGGATACTGAACTCATCCCAGCCATTATTCATTTTCTCCCAGAAGGCCGGATTCTTCAGGTAATCCTCGCTTTCCGGGGAGTACGTTTTTTTGCCACGCCAGAATCCCGGGCTGGAAAAGAGAACCGTATCATCAATATCAAATCCGACAGCCATCGGCGGACGACCAGTCAGACTATTTTCAATTTGTGCGACAGAAACCCAATGAATAGGAGCCTGCTCAGCAAGTTTTGCAACGTTAGTGCCTGGATTAAGCTGAGAGGGAGAAGAAACTAAAGCCTGGGCGGAATGGTTTAACGTGAACAATAAACAAACGGCACTCAGTGCCAAAGAAATCTTGCGCATATTTTTCCCTAATTAGTCAGTTAGTTATGATTTTTTTATTAACAACTGGTCAAAAAGCTATCTGACCTTACCCCCTGAGGGGGGGGAAAGGAAGGGCTTTATCTGGTTTTGTTACAGAAAAAGAGAACGATCACATATGAATAGAGGCATGTCACGTAGGCCAGATAAGGTATTTACGCTACCATCTGGCACACAAAACCTGATGGTGTTGCCATTATCTGACCTACGTGTTTCGGGAAAAAAATATTACATTACCGCAGCAAACGCCTTCGCCACGCGCTGAACGTTACTGTGGTTCAGACCGGCCACACACATACGACCGCTGGCAATCAGGTAAACACCAAACTCATCACGCAGACGATCAACCTGGGCTGCGCTCAGTCCGGTATAGCTGAACATACCGCGCTGTTGCAGCAGATAATCAAAATCGCGACCAGGGATCTCAGTATTAAGAACGTTGACCAGTTCCTGACGCATCGCCTGGATACGGGTACGCATACCCTCTACTTCAGCCAGCCAACTGGCTCTGAGCTCATCATCCCCCAGTACGGCAGCAACAACCTGAGCACCAAAGTTCGGCGGACTGGAATAGTTACGACGAACGGTGGCTTTTAACTGTCCCAGTACGCGACTTGCCGTCTCAGCGTCCTCACAGACAACGGAAAGCCCGCCGACACGCTCGCCATACAGTGAGAAAATTTTTGAGAACGAATTGCCGACCAGAGCAGGCAATCCGGCGCTGGCAATAGCGCGGATGGCGTAGGCATCATCATCCATTCCGGCGCCAAAACCTTGATAGGCAATATCCAGAAACGGGATCAGGTCGCGTGCTTTCAGTATCTCGATGACCGTATCCCACTGAGCATGAGTCAGATCTGCACCGGTTGGGTTATGACAGCACGGATGCAGCAGCACAATGCTGCGCGCCGGTAAGGTATTGAGCGTGGCTAGCAGATCGTTGAAACGCACACCATTGGTTGTATTGTCATACCAAGGGTAAGTACTGACTTCGAACCCGGCGCCTTCAAAAATTGCGATATGGTTTTCCCACGTCGGATCGCTGACCCACACGCCAGAATCAGGAAAATAGCGTTTCAGGAAATCAGCGCCCACTTTTAGCGCGCCCGATCCCCCCATCGTCTGAATCGTCGCTACACGCTGTTGCTGGAGAATCGGGTGTTCTGCGCCAAACAGCAGTTTTCCGATAGTATGGCGATAGCTATTCAACCCTTCCATTGGCAGGTACAGGGAAGCACCATGTGGCTTAGCATTAAGCCGCGCTTCCGCTTCAACTACGGCTTTAAGCTCAGGAATAATCCCGTCTTCGTTGTAATACAGGCCGATACTGAGGTTCACTTTGTCGCTACGTGAATCTTCTTGGAAACGCTCCATGAGCGATAAAATCGGGTCGCCAGCGTAGGCGTCAACTTTTTGGAACACGCGATGGTTCTCCAGGTTTACAGGCAGGGGATAAAGACACAATAAACCGGAAGTGAGAGAAGATCGAGAGGATGTTGAGGGGAATATTGCCGGATGGCGGCGGAACCGCCTTATCCGGCTTATAACCAAATTTAGTCCACGTACTTCATCGCTACTCTTGACGTCAGGCGCGTGATAAGTTCGTAAGCACTTACTTTTGTCATTTCAGCAATACGCTCAACCGGCAGGCCATCACCCCACAGGATCACCGGGTTGCCAGCTTTATCCTGCGCATCAGGGCCTAAATCAACGCAAATCATATCCATCGCAACGCGCCCGACTATCGGCACTTCCCGGCCATTAACCAGTACTGGCGTACCAGAGGGAGCCGCACGCGGATAACCGTCTCCATACCCCATCGCCACGACGCCCAGACGCGTGTCGCGCTCACTGAGCCACGTTCCGCCGTAACCAACAGGTTCTCCTGCTTTATGTTCGCGTACCGCAATCAGGCTGGAGGTGAGTGACATCACCGGCTTGCAGCCGAAATCTGCACCTGTGGAGTGATTTTCCAGCGGTGATACGCCATACAGAATTAACCCCGGACGCGCCCAGTCGAAGTGAGACTGTGGCCACAACAGGATGCCGCCAGAAGCGGCGATAGAACGCTGGCCCGGCTTGCCTTCACAGAAGCTATTAAAGATATCGAGCTGTTTTTCGGTTGCACCACACTCGGGTTCATCTGCACGAGCAAAGTGGCTAACAATATTGACCGGCTGACGCACGTTTTCACACTGAGTTAAACGCTGATAAAAGGCCTCGGCCTGCTCAGGGCGTACGCCCAGACGGTGCATTCCGGTGTCGAGCTTCATCCATACGGTGACCGGTTCAGCCAGTTCTGCCGCTTCCAGGGCATCAAGTTGTTCCTGGTTGTGCACAGCGGTATGCAGACGCTGTGCGGAGATAGTCGGCAGATCAGCTGCATCGAAAAAACCCTCCAGCAGCAGGATGGGTTGCGTGATCCCTCCCGCGCGCAGCCGCAGGGCTTCTTCAAGACGAGCGACACCAAAAGCGTCCGCATCGGGGAGCGTTCGCGCGGTCTCTAACAGACCGTGTCCGTAAGCGTTCGCTTTCACGACCGCAACCAGTTTGCTGGCAGGCGCCAGTTCACGCAGACGTTGCAGGTTGTGTCGCAGAGCGCGGCGGTTAATGACTACAGTTGCCGCTTGCATTTGTGTTCCTTGAATTATGTGTCTGGAATTTGGTGTTATTGGTGCAGCGAGTTTGGGTGCGGCAAACGCTCAGCCACCAGAGCGTACTAAAGTACGTGGGGATGACGAGCACTCCCCAATCCTTAAATCGCAAACAAAATGGCCAAATTATTTACTCATCATCGTATTGTGGTCCGGCATAGTTATCAAAGCGTGACCACTGGCCGTTAAACGTCAGACGTACCGTGCCGATAGGACCGTTACGCTGCTTACCAATAATAATTTCTGCGATCCCTTTCAGATCGCTGTTCTCGTGATAAACCTCATCACGATAGATAAACATGATTAAGTCGGCGTCCTGCTCGATGGAGCCTGATTCACGCAAATCCGAGTTGACCGGGCGTTTGTCGGCGCGTTGTTCCAGAGAACGGTTAAGCTGCGACAATGCCACCACCGGCACATGTAGTTCTTTTGCTAACGCTTTCAGTGAGCGAGAAATTTCAGCAATTTCCAGCGTACGGTTGTCGGAAAGCGACGGCACGCGCATAAGCTGAAGGTAGTCGATCATGATAAGCCCGATACCGCCGTGCTCACGAGCGATACGGCGCGCGCGCGAACGCACTTCCGTCGGCGTCAGACCGGAGGAATCATCAATATAGATGTTTCGTTTCTCCAGCAAAATACCCATTGTTCCGGAAATTCGCGCCCAGTCTTCATCATCCAGTTGACCAGTACGAATTTTGGTCTGATCCACGCGCGAAAGCGAGGCCAGGGAACGCATCATAATCTGCTCAGAGGGCATCTCAAGAGAAAAGATGAGTACGGGCTTATCCTGTAACATCGCTGCGTTTTCGACGAGGTTCATCGCAAATGTCGTTTTACCCATCGATGGACGCGCCGCGACGATGATCAGATCTGACGGCTGCAAACCTGCAGTCTTTTTATTGAGATCGTCATAACCGGTATTCACCCCGGTGACGCCATCATGCGGTTGCTGGAACAACTGTTCTATACGCGCGACGGTCGCATCCAGCACATCGGCGATGTTTTTCGGACCTTCGTCTTTATTGGCGCGGCTTTCAGCGATTTTAAAGACGCGAGATTCCGCCAGATCGAGCAGGTCTTCACTGGAGCGCCCCTGCGGATCGAAACCCGCGTCGGCTATTTCATGGGCGACAGAAATCATATCGCGAACTACGGCACGTTCGCGGACAATATCGGCATACGCGCTAATGTTCGCCGCACTTGGCGTATTTTTAGATAACTCAGCCAGGTAAGCAAAACCGCCGACGCTGTCCAGTTGTCCCTGAACTTCCAGCGACTCTGCCAGTGTAATCAGATCGATGGGTTTTCCCATCTCCTGCAGGCGGTGCATTTCTGTGAAGATATGCCGATGTGGTCGGGTGTAAAAATCCTCCGCAACCACGCGCTCGGCCACATCGTCCCAGCGTTCGTTATCCAGCATTAAACCGCCCAACACCGACTGTTCCGCTTCAATCGAGTGCGGCGGCACTTTCAGTCCCGCAACCTGCGGATCGCGGTCACGAGCATCAGTCTGTTGTTTGTTGAAGGGTTTATTTCCTGCCATAGTGAATGGAGTTACCTGCGTTGAAAAAGACAAGAGAGTATAGCGAGAAACACCATCTCGCTACAGGCATTTAACGCCCGCGCGGCCCGGTTGATGCCCGGATCTGAAGCGTAGGTCGATACACATAATGGTTAAGAGGCGTATCCGGTTGTGTTATCCGCCGCAGAATTTGTTGAGCTGCTTGTTTACCCAGCGCCATGGGTTCAACCGCGATAGTCGAAAGCGGTGGGTTACTGTATGCGCAGGCTGCAACGCCATCATAACCAATCAGGGAGATATCTTTCCCGGCAAATAACCCTCTTTCCCCCAGTGCAGATTCAGCCCCAAACGCCATTAGATCGTTATAGCAAATTACCGCTGTTGGCGGTGACGTGCTATCAAGCAATTGCTGCATTAGCAAGAACCCATTCGCGCGGGTCGGTTCACAGCGCAATGAAGCATCATCGATACACCAGGGTTGTAACCCATGATGAATCATTGCTTCGAGGTAGCCCTGATAGCGTGAGTGATTCAGTGGCCCGCCGATAAACGCGATCTGCTTGTGACCCTGGTGAATTAGATATTCCGTCGCTTCTCGTACCCCGGCATAGCTATCCACGCCGACATAGTCGACTGGCAAACACTGCCAGTCCAAAGGCCTCATCGCGATAAGTAGTGGCGTTGCGCTGTTGGCATAACGCTGGAGATCGACCTCTGAAGAGCTGTTCACCGGGCACAGGACGATTCCCGCGACGTGGTGTTCCAGTAACGCATCCAGCACCTGCTTTTGCCGGTCGCTACGCTGAGAAGTGTTCGCCATTACCGTAATGTACCCCTGCTCCGCCAGAGTCATTTCCAGTCCCATGGTAAACTCAGCGAAAAATGGGTTGGTAAGATCATCAATAACCACACCGATGGTTAACGATTTTTGTGAACGCAAATTTGCCGCGAAGCGATTATAGACATAGCCCAATGCTTCCATGGCCTGCTGGACTTTCTCCTGCGTCTCTTTTTTGATCAAAGGGCTGTCATTCAGTACCAACGATACTGTCGATTTTGACACGCCTGCCGCGCGAGCTACATCCGTTAAGGTAACGCGCTTTCTTCCTGTCTCCGCCCTTACCATGCCTGCTCCCAAATAGCCCTCAGATCAAAGGCGGTTACTTTACCATATTCTGTTCCAGCTCAAGGCAAACGATCAGAATCAGGATCGTAAAGAGATCGCCAGATCGATCACAATTTTGCACTTCTCATCTTGTTTTTTATTTATCTCAATCGTACAAATCACACACGATTTGGAACGTTCCAATAAACACAAAAGTATTAACTTTATGTTTTTATGCAATTAAATATTTTTTATTTAAATCGAAATAAGGAGAAAAGATATGTGTGCTGTACGTACAATCTCCGCCACAGAAGCCTCTGAACTGATTATCGATCACGCTATCGTAACGGTGTCCTCTTCCAGCGGCATGGGGTGTCCGGACGCCGTCCTGGCCGCCATCGGCGAAAGATTCAAAAACGAAGGACATCCGCAAGCCATCACCACACTGCATCCGATTGCGGCAGGAGATATGTATGGCGTGAAGGGGATAGATCATCTGGCGCAACCGGGTTTACTGGCGAAAGTGATCGCCGGCTCGTACCCCTCCGGTCCCTCATCCATGTCACCACCAGCAATCTGGCAAATGATCAATAACAATGAGATACCCGCCTGGAATCTCCCATCCGGGATCTTATTCGATATGCATCGCGAGGCCGCCGCGCATCGTCCTGGTGTGCTGACGCAAACGGGGATGGATACCTACGTTGACCCACAACTACAGGGCGGTGCGATGAATGAAAAAGCAGCGCAGATCCCCTTAGTCGAGCGGATCAGATTCGCCAATGACGAATGGCTTTTTTTCCCCAGTATAGTGCCACAGGTTGCCATTATCCGGGCAACGACTGCCGATGAACGCGGCAACCTCAGCTATGAACACGAAGGCGCCTACCTTGGGCCACTGGAACAAGCCATGGCGGTACGCAACAACGGCGGAATTGTGATTGCCCAGGTTAAGCGACAAGTAGCGGCAGGCAGCCTGAAACCAAAAGACGTTCGTATCCCTGGCGTCTTGGTGGACTACATCGTGGTTGCGCCGGAACAAACTCAAACTACTCAGACAGTTTACGAACCAGCGATTAGTGGGGAAATAGTCCGTCCTCTCGATAGCTTTAACCTGATGGAAAACGGTCCTGCACGTGTTATTGCTCTGCGCGTTGCTGAAGAGTTACGGGCAGGCGATGCGGTGAATATCGGTTTCGGCATCTCCGCCAATGTACCGCGTATTTTGCTTGAACAAGGCCGTCATGGTGATGTCACCTGGCTACTGGAACAAGGCGCAATCGGCGGGGTGCCATTGCTGGAATTCCAGTTCGGCTGCGCGTCTAACGCCGAAGCTTTTTTACCGTCCCCACAGCAGTTCACTTACTTTCAGGGCGGTGGCTTTGATCTGACGCTGATGTCCTTCCTGCAAATTGGTGCGGACGGCTCCGTTAACGTTTCATATCTGCCCGCAAGACCGCACGTCACCGCAGGGTGCGGCGGGTTTATTGATATAACCTCTCATGCAAAACGCATTATTTTCTCAGGTTTTTTCAACGCAGGCGCGCAATTGAGTCTGGAAGGCGGGCGACTTCATATCGCCAAAGAAGGGAAAGCCAAAAAGCTGGTGCAGGAGGTCTCACACGTCACGTTCTCTGGCAAACGCGCGTTGGCTCGCGGGCAGCAAGTGCAATATGTCACCGAACGCTGCGTTATGGAATTAACAGCAGATGGCCTGATTGTCACAGAAATCGCCCCTGGACTGGATCCTGAGCGCGATATCCTGGCACAAAGCGAGGCACCTTTGCGGTTATCCGCCAATCTGAAAATCATGAACGCGAACTATTTCATACAAGGATGTCCTCATGAATAACGGCACTATTGATCTTCATCGCGACGGCTATGTTGCAACATTAATAATTAATCGACCGACAAAACTCAACGCATTAACACCCGAAATGCTGGAACAGCTCTTAGCGCATTGCTGCACAATCGAAATGGATACGGAAATCAGAGTGGTTTTGTTAACCAGCGCCTGTGAAAAAGCCTTTTGCGTAGGTGCTGATATTCATCGCTGGACAGCGCTTTCACCCCTGGATATGTGGCGAAGCTGGATCCGCCGGGGACATCAGGCCTTTGATGCACTGGCGCAACTGCCACAGCCAGTTATTGCATTAATACATGGGCTGGCATACGGCGGCGGTCTGGAACTGGCTGCCGCCGCCGATATCCGCTTATGCAGCGAAGAGGCACAAATGGCACTGCCAGAAACCGGGCTGGCGACGGTTCCTGGCTGGTCTGGAACCCAGCGTTTGACGTCTCTGCTGGGACGCTCATTGGTGAAAGAGATGGTGTTCATCGGTGAGCCGCTGGATGCTCAGCGAGCACTAGATTGTGGCCTTGTGAGTCGCGTTACACCGGCTGCTGACCTCGTTGCTGCCGGTCAAGATCTGGCCCAGAAGATTTCACAGCGCGCGCCAATCGCGGTACAGATCGCCAAGCAAGTTATTGATGCGGGTGAAGGAATCTCGACTGGACGAACACTTGAAGCTCTGGCGGGTGCCTGTTCGGCAGCGACAGAAGATGCACTTGAGGGTAGCCAGGCATTCAGGGATAAACGGCAGCCTCACTTTACAGCCAGATAACACCCATTCTGGCTAATCCACAAGGATTGCAATTAAAAACAGTAAGTTCCCCATTAATTTCGGGCGGGATTCTTGTATCCGCCGGAAAGGAGACATCACCATGCAGTCAAAAAATACAGAGATGGCATCATCAGAAAACCTGACAGAGCAAGGACATGTAACACCGCAGGATCTCCGCCGCGCGGCATGGACCTGCTCACTGGGCAGCGCCCTGGAATATTACGATTTTGCCCTGTACAGTCTGGCCTCGGCGATTATTTTTGGCCCGCTATTTTTCCCTAATCAGGAACCCGGCATCGCCCTTATTGCCAGTTTTGGTACCTACTTTTTAGGCTTCGCCGTCAGACCAGTCGGCGGTATTCTTTTCGGCTCGTTAGGTGACAGGCTAGGAAGAAAATTTGTCCTGCTGGCAACGGTACTATTAATGGGCACAGCCAGTACACTTATCGGCTTACTCCCCACCTATGAAACTGCAGGTATCTGGGCTCCCGTGATGCTGGTCGCACTGCGCCTGCTGCAGGGGCTGGGTGCTGGCGCGGAGCAAGCGGGTGCTGCCGTACTGATGACGGAATACGCCCCTCGAGGCAAACGCGGTTATTACGCTGCATTACCGTTCCTGGGCATTCAGATCGGTACATTTATGGCATCAGCCGTCTACTTTATCCTGCTGCATAATGTGACCAATATTGCTGAAAGCTGGTTGTGGCGTCTGCCGTTCCTCGCCAGTGTTCTGATCATTGCCGTCGCGATTTATATCCGTTTGCACCTGAAAGAGTCACCTTCATTTTCGAAGTTGGAAGCTCGTAAGCAAGTCACCGATTCACCATTACGCAATTTGCTGAAAACCTCACGCCGCAATGTGTTTGTCGGTATTGGCCTGCGCCTTGCGGAAAACGGTGGCTCCTCGATTTACCAGGCACTTGCCATCAGTTATATCGTGGGTGTTGTCGGGCTGGATAAATCGGTCGGCACTCTGTGCCTGATGTCCGCCGTGGTGGTTGGGGCCATTATGGTGCCAATTGCAGGATGGCTTACTGACCGCTTCGGTCGGGTGATTGTTTACCGCAGTCTGGCAATTTTCCAGTTACTCATCACCTTCCCTGTATGGTGGTCATTCAGCCACGGTAATGTGCCAGTTACCATCGTGTCTCTCTCACTGGCTCTTGGCGTGGGGGCATGGGGAATGTTCGGCGCACAAGGTGCATTCTTGCCAGAGTTATTTGGTGCCCGTCACCGCTATATTGGTGTCGCCCTGGCTCGAGAAGTTTCTGCCGTTATCGCGGGTGGGATTGCTCCTCTGATCGGCTCAGCCATTATTACCTGGGTTATCCACACTAATGATCCGAGCGGAATCTCAGCCTGGATGCCGATTGCTATCTACCTCAGTCTGCTCACCGTGGGAACTATCATCGCCACGTTTTTCGCGCCGGAGACACGCGATCGCGACCTGGATGATTTAGCGGATGCAAAAGTGAATGCAACCGCACCACACCAAGGGACCACGGAGTCATATCATGACGCATAACGTTTCCAGCGCCATTGTTGATAACCTGACTGATGTAAAAATGCCTCATTACTCTCCGCTGGCGCAAGCCAGCGGAAGTATCGATATTAATGACGATGCTTTTCCAGAGTATTGTTGCAATACGTTAGTGCTGGGCAGTGGTGCTGCGGGTTGGCGCGCCGCTGTTGAACTGAAGCGCCGCGATGTTGATGTGATCGTGGCCTCCAGCAAAGCGTTTTGGGGAACATCTGCCTGCTCGGGTTCCGATAAGCAAACCTTGCATACCGCAAACACACGCGGTAATGGCGATCGCTTCCTGGCTCTGAGCGATGCGCTCTCAGCAGGCGGGTCAATGGATGAAGATACAGCCTATATTGAGGCTGTCGGATCAGTGAATACGTGCGAGGTGCTGAAATACCTTGGGCTGGATCTACCAGAAGACACATTCGGTGCGACATTGCGTTATCAGACGGACCACGATGAATTCGGTCGGGCCACCAGTTGTGGCCCACGGACGTCTCGCCTGATGGTTAAAGTACTGGCTCAGGAAGCGATGCACCTGAATATTCCTCTGCTCAATCATACTACGGCAATAAAAATCCTTACCGATGGCGAAGGTGAGATGCGACATGTGACGGGCGTGGTCGCTATCGACAAATCATGCAGGGAAAATCCCTGGCGTATGGTTATTATCCGTTGTCAGCATCTGGTATTCGCCACAGGTGGCCCCGGTGAGCTTTATCGGGAAAGCGTTTATCCGGTGAGCTGCTTTAGCGGACTGGGTATGGCGTTGGAAGCAGGGATTACGCTGGTTAACCTTACTGAGAGCCAGTTCGGTATCGGTACGCCGCGCACGCGGTTTCCCTGGAACCTTTCAGGGACCTACATGCAGGCGATGCCCCGTATCTTCTCTCAGGACAGCAAAGGTCAGCGATACAATTTTCTGGCAGATTATTACCCTACTACCCGTATGCTCGCTTCGGCCATTTTCCGCAAAGGATATCAGTGGCCGTTTCATGCTGAGCGTATGCTTGATTATGGTTCCAGTTTGCTGGACGTTGCCGTTTTCGAAGAGACGCAAAAAGGGAACGCCGTTTTTCTCGATTTTCTGTCTGAACCCGAACCGGCAGCGGACGGCATCCCCTTCAACCTCAACAATCTGGATGAAGATGTCGTTACCTACCTGAAAAATAACGATGCTCTGCTGGTGATGCCGCTTGCCAGATTGCAGCGTATGAATCCACTCGCTATCCGACTCTATCAACTACATGGGCAAGATATCAGCAAATCACCGCTACAATTTACTCTGAACAACCAACATCTTAACGGTGGAATTGATGTCGATATCTGGGGAAAAACATCTCTTGCCGGTTGCTATGCTGCCGGAGAAAACGCCGGTACACACGGTGTAACGCGTCCCGGTGGAGCCGCACTCAATGCCGGGCAGGTTTTTGCTCGCCGCTGCGCGCAACACATCGCACATCAGCCACAACAAGCCCAACATGCAGGCGTCGATCGACAGCAAATATTGTCTGCAATACATGAGGCGCAAAAATGTCTGACATCAGCCCCACAAGGCTTACTACGTGAGAATGTGCGGGAAATCATCCAGACCACGATGAGCACCCACGCCGCCATTTTATGCCACGCGGAAGGGATCGAAGATGCCGTGCAGACAATTAAAAAACTGTGTGACGATATTAAGCAGTTCGGCATTCAGTCTGATGCAAACAGCCTTACTCGCTCACTCCAATGGCAACAGAGCGCTCGTCTCGCGCTGGCCGTACTGCTTTCACTTCAGTTTTATATCCACAACGGTGGCGGAAGTCGGGGAGCCAGAGCGATTTATGACGGGAAATCAGGCATCTCACCACAAAGCGCTCGTGGACCACTTCAGACCTGGAGCTTTCGACCTGAAACTCAAACTGACCGTCAAAGAATGATCTGTATTCGCCGGGTTTCCGACAATTATCAAATCTATTCGAGGATCTGCCGTGAAAGGGGATCATTATCATCAGGCGATTTTGAACGTCAGTGGCTCAATTGGTTAACAGCCAGTGTTTTTTACACAACTGAGTAATCATTTACTGATAACTGCTTCACTGGCAAAAAAATGACCACAGAGGATGTCGACTACTGTTAGGCTTAGGAAAGATCTGTCGCTCAGCAAAGGAGTTTACATGGCAACACGTATTGAATTTCATAAGCACGGCGGGCCTGATGTTCTGAAGGCTGTGGAGTTTGCGCCCGTTGACCCGGCGGAACATGAAATCCAGGTCGAAAACAAAGCGATTGGCATCAATTATATTGATACTTACATCCGTAGCGGGCTTTATCCGCCGCCATCATTACCCAGTGGTCTGGGCACCGAGGCTGCTGGCGTAGTCAGCAAAGTCGGCAGCGGTGTGAAGCACATTAAAACCGGCGATCGGGTCGTCTATGCTCAGTCCGTACTCGGCGCTTACAGTTCAGTGCATAACGTTCCAGCTGATAAAGTCGCCATTCTGCCCAATGCCATTTCGTTTGAGCAGGCTGCCGCCTCCTTCCTGAAAGGGCTTACCGTTTTTTATCTGTTACGCAAAACCTATGAAATCCAGCCTGGCGAACCGTTTTTGTTCCATGCTGCGGCAGGGGGTGTCGGTCTGATTGCCTGTCAGTGGGCAAAAGCATTGGGTGCAAAACTGATTGGTACCGTCGGCAACGCGCAAAAAGCGCAAATTGCCTTGCAGGCCGGAGCATGGCAGGTGATTAACTACCGTGAAGAAAGCATTGTCGAGCGCGTTAAAGAGATAACTGGCGGTAAAAAAGTTCGGGTGGTTTACGATTCGGTAGGGAAAGATACCTGGGAAGCTTCGCTGGATTGTCTGCAGCGCCGGGGACTGATGGTAAGTTTCGGTAACGCTTCCGGACCAGTGACTGGCGTAAACTTAGGTATTCTGAATCAGAAAGGCTCGTTATATGTGACGCGCCCTTCTCTTCAGGGTTACATCACCAACCACAATGAGTTAGCCGAAGCCAGCAATGAGCTTTTTTCGCTGATTGCCAGCGGGGTTATCAAGGTTGATGTGGCAGAGAGTCAGAAGTATGCCCTGAAAGATGCGCAACGCGCGCATGAAGTCCTGGAAAGCCGGGCGACGCAGGGTTCAAGTCTTCTGATCCCTTAATTTCTACCGTTCCTAATTCATTTCAGTAGCAGGAAAAAAAACGATACGTTACTGAAGCTTGTGTCCGGGGTCAGTGAAAACAGCCAGCACACCAGCGGTTTGAATGATGGCGGGAATACAAAGAAATTGGGCTTCCCGCAGGAAGCCCTTTCTTTTTTTAGTTCGGCTGTATGTAGGGTACAGCTCGATGAATTCGTTAACGGCGTAATAGTGACAGATTTGATTATCAATTCCTATTTGGTTCTAAAGGCAAAGTTGCATGTTGTGACGAACCACTCAATACCTTAGTAAAACCGACGGTTATTGCGCTGATACTGTGGGACTTTTGGCGCTTTTATCGCCTTGATAACCCATACCACAGCAATGGCCAGTAACAACCAGGGCAACAATTTAATCATTAACGCAAACAAGCCACCCAAAAACATCACTGCGGTAGCCACCATCAATGCAGCCAGCACACCCAGCAGTGATACACCGGTGACCATCAGCATGATAAAAAAGCCAACGACAAAAAGTAGTTCCAGCATGGTGCTCTCCCGAAATGAAAACTCTCCAGAGTCTTACAAAAAGCATGCCAAAATTATTTT
Organism: Citrobacter sp. S-77; assembly: GCF_963864895.1. Taxonomy (NCBI): domain Bacteria; kingdom Pseudomonadati; phylum Pseudomonadota; class Gammaproteobacteria; order Enterobacterales; family Enterobacteriaceae; genus Citrobacter; species Citrobacter sp. S-77. The sequence continues at coordinate 93,962 of NZ_CAWLWU010000002.1, read as the reverse complement.
ATTGATTTATAAAGAAAACGCCCCGCGACATAGCGCAGGGCATGGTGAAATTGACTAACTTTTGGCGAGAAATTAACGCTTGTCGGCCACCAGCTTTAACGCATGTTCCAGGACGTTAATATCAGCACCTGCTTTATGCGCATTTTCACTCAGGTAACGGCGCCACTGACGTGCCCCAGGGATCCCCTGAAACAAGCCGAGCATATGGCGGGTAACATGACCAAGATAGGTTCCCTTGCTCAGTTCACGCTCAATATACGGATACATTGCGCGCACTACGGCAACAGGATCGGCATCGGTGGTAGTTGCAGCAAAAATTTCGCGGTCCACAGAGGCCAGCATACCAGGATTTTGATAGGCTTCACGCCCTACCATCACACCATCCATATGTTGAAGATGCGTTTTTGCATCGAGCAGCGATTTAATACCACCGTTGATCGACATGGTCAGGTGTGGAAAGTCACGCTTCAACTGATAGACACGTTCATAATCCAACGGTGGGATCTCACGGTTTTCTTTCGGGCTTAGCCCGGAAAGCCAGGCCTTACGCGCGTGGATGATAAACATCTCACACTCGCCTTTACCGGAGACCGTATTGATGAAATCACACAGGAATTCGTAGCTGTCCTGGTCATCAATGCCGATACGAGTTTTGACCGTTACCGGAATTGACACCACATCACGCATCGCTTTGACGCAATCGGCAACCAGCTGTGCGTTCCCCATCAAACAGGCACCGAACATGCCATTCTGGACACGATCGGAAGGGCAACCCACATTGAGGTTAATTTCGTTGTAGCCACGTTCTTCAGCCAGCTTCGCGCATTGCGCCAGCGCTGCCGGGTCGCTCCCCCCTAACTGGAGCGCGACCGGATGCTCCTCTTCGCTATACGCCAGATAGTCGCCTTTCCCATGAATAATTGCCCCGGTGGTCACCATCTCCGTATAGAGCAACGTTTGGCTGGACAGTAAGCGCAAAAAGTAGCGGCAGTGTCTGTCCGTCCAGTCGAGCATCGGCGCGATAGAAAAACGATGAGCAGGAAAAGCAGTAGGCTGAGATTCAGGCAGCATGGCGAATAATTAAGCATCCGGTTAAAAAGGGGCGCTACTATAGCATAGACCGTTACGATAGTGAGCCACATCGTCGCGGGAACTCACGCCCCTGCCGAGACAAGGCTATTTCCGTCCCGGTTTCCCGTCATGCGGGCCAAAAAATTGCGGGGGATGATCAACCCAGCGATCCTCGCGCGTTGCAGCATAGACCGGATTGAGGGGGTAATAGATACGATTAAACTTTTTGTTTGCTTCACCCACCACTAACAGACGCACCTCTTCACTGGTGTTATTGATAAAGGTGTGACACACGCCGGTTCCTGCTGGAAAGCCCACGCTGTCGCCGGGCTCCAGTTTCCATAAATAGCCATTAATCCAGGCCTCAGGGTAACCTTCCAGCACATAGATAAATTCTTCTTCATCACTTTCTGCATGAGGATATGAAGTACGACGTCCTGGTGGCAGTCGTTCATGATGAATACCGAGCCGCCCTAATCCCAGCTTGCGGGCAAGCGGTGCGCCAATAGAAAAAAATTCATTGCTACCAGGATAAGTGGAGTCATCAGCTCCCTCTACTTCACGCCAGTGGCGAATACAATCAGGTCTTTTCATTTTTATTTTCCAGTATTGCGATGCGTCAGGTATAGCACACGGTGGGGATCTCGGTGTTTTGAGCAGAATATGATAAAGTAAGGGATTAACCTTCCATGCAAATCGAGGCGTCAAATGGAAAAAACCACCACGCAGGAGTTATTGGCCCAGGCTGAAAAACTCTGTGCGCAACGTAACGTGCGGCTGACACCACAACGCCTCGAAGTGCTGCGCCTGATGAGCCTGCAACAAGGCGCGATTAGCGCTTATGATCTGCTTGATCTGTTACGGGAAACCGAACCACAGGCCAAACCGCCTACCGTTTATCGCGCTCTCGATTTTCTGCTTGAACAAGGTTTCGTGCACAAGGTGGAATCCACCAACAGCTACGTGCTTTGTCATCTGTTCGATCAGCCGACCCACAGCTCAGCAATGTTCATTTGTGACCGCTGTGGTGTGGTTAAAGAAGAGTGTGCTGAAGGCGTGGAAGACATCATGCATACATTGGCCGCCAGGATGGGCTTTGCACTACGTCATAACGTGATTGAAGCCCACGGCCTCTGTCCGGCATGTGTGGAAGTTGAATCGTGCCGCCATCCAGGCGACTGTCAGCATGATCATACGATTCAGGTGAAGAAGAAAGTTGGGCGATAAAAGAGCGTACATCCTTGTACTCTCAGGAGGGAGGGATTAATTACCAGCGGTAATCGTTGCGTTTTTCCCAATCTTTAACTTCTTTCTCCGCCTGATCTTTCGCGTAACCGTAACGTTCCTGGACTTTACCCACCAGTTGGTCGCGTTTACCTTCAATGACCGTCATATCATCATCGGTCAGTTTGCCCCATTGCTCTTTCACTTTACCTTTGAACTGCTTCCAGTTACCGCCGACTTCGTCTTTATTCATCATCAAGTCCTCATCGTTAGGTTGTGAATAGCGAGAGTGCTATATCCAGACATGTTATGTTTTCGCTGGACGTGAGATTAAGTGTAGTCAGTGATTCCAGGAATTATTAACTATTCAGAATTTTTAACCATCTGGGTCAGGCGAACCAGGTACCATTACGCCAGTGACGCCGCCAGATGAAGGCCAGTGAGAGCCCGCGCAGCGCGAGGAAAACGGTTAACGCCAGCCATAAACCGTGGTTTCCCAACAGTGGTAAAGCAAATAACGTTAATGCAAATCCCGCGGCAGCGACGGCCATACTGTTACGCATTTCTGCCGCTCGCGTCGCACCAATAAACATGCCGTCCAGCAGGTAACACCAGACGCCCACCAGCGGCAAAATCACCTGCCAGATAAGATAACGATCGGCCAGTAGTTGAATCTGGGGCAGAGAGGTTAGCAGCGCAATAATCTGTTCACCGAACAGGGCGTATATCAGGGAAAACAGAATTGCCACAATACCCGACTGCCTACATGCCGCCCTCCAGACATCCAGTAACTGACCGCCATCGCGCGCGCCATAAGCCTGACCAGAATGAGCTTCGACGGCGTAGGCAAACCCGTCCAGCGCATAAGCTGTAAACGTCAGCAGAGTCATCAGGACGGCATTTACCGCAATGATGTCACCACCAAGGCGCGCGCCCAGTACCGTAATGGCGCCAAAACAGAGTTGTAGCAACAGCGAACGCAGCATAATGTCGCGGTTAAGCGCCAGCAGACGGCGAAAATTGCCGCGCCATGCAAGCTTCAGCATCGCAAGCGAGACACCACGCAAATGGAGAACCTTGCGCACCATCAGAAGACCAATCAGCAATGTGGCATATTCGGCAATCACAGTTGCCAGTGCAGCGCCTTGCACGTTCATATGCAAGCCCATCACCAGCCATAAATCGAGCACAATGTTGAGAATATTACCAACAATGAGCAGGATAACCGGCGCACGGGCATACTGGACGCCCAGCAACCAGCCCAGCAGCACCAGGTTTGCCAGAGAGGCTGGCGCGCTGAGCCAACGAATTTCAAGGAAGCGCCGGGCTTGCTCCAGTACCGCCTCACTGCCACCAACTATATGCAGCGCCAGATCGATAATTGGCGTCCTGAACAGGGCAATCGCAGCCCCTGCTCCCAGCGCCAGGAGCAACGGTTGCACCAGCGCGCGAGCCAGTGCCTGCGGATCTTTCGCGCCAAATGCCTGGGCCGTCAGCCCAGTGGTGCTCATGCGTAAAAAGAGCAACAGCATAAAGAGAAAACTGGTCGCCGTTGCGCCAACGGCTACGCCGCCAAGATAGACCGGACTCTCCAGATGACCAATCACTGCGGTGTCCACCAGCCCCAGCAGGGGGACAGTGATATTGGAGAAGATCATCGGTAGGGCAAGGAGCCAAAGTGCTTTGTCGGAAGAGGTAAAGAAAGGCATGCAGAAAGCCTGAGAAGGAGTTAAATGGATAATATTGTTTTTCGTAGACCCGGTAAGCGTGGCGCTACCGGACCAGAGTGATGCCGGATGACGGCGTAAACGCCTTATCCGGCCTACTTAATTACAGCCACTCACCGTTACGAATGACGCCGACCGCCAGCCCTTCAATAGTGAAGTTTTGCTCGCGCAGGTCAACTACGATAGGCTTGAATTCGCTGTTTTCTGGCAGAAGTTCGACCTTGTTGCCCTGTTTTTTCAGGCGCTTAACCGTAACTTCATCGTCAATGCGTGCAACAACCACCTGGCCATTACGCACGTCCTGAGTTTTATGTACGGCCAGTAAATCACCGTCCATAATCCCGATATCTTTCATCGACATTCCGCTGACGCGCAGTAAAAAATCGGCACTGGGTTTAAACAGTGAAGGATCAACCTGATAATGGCCTTCAATATGCTGCTGTGCCAGAAGAGGCTCACCCGCCGCAACACGGCCGACAAGTGGTAATCCCTCTTCTTCTTCCTGCAACAGACGAATCCCACGCGATGCGCCAGAAACAATTTCCAGCACACCTTTACGTGCCAGCGCTTTAAGGTGTTCTTCAGCAGCGTTTGGGGAACGGAACCCCAAACGCTGCGCGATCTCCGCACGCGTCGGTGGCATACCTGTCTGGCTGATGTGATCCCGAATGAGATCAAACACCTCTTGCTGCCTGGCCGTTAACGCTTTCATTCCGCCCCCTGGGTGTATATACAGTTATGCTGTGAGTATATACAGCTAAAGGCGATTTTGGAACCGCAAACTGCACAAAAAACAGGAGATTTATGAAGTTGTGGAATGCTTATCGAAAATGCGACCACAACAAGATGCCCCAGGTGATCAAGGCAACAAAAATAGAAAGTAGTACCGCCGCCGATCCCATATCTTTCGCCCGGCCAGAGAGTTCGTGATACTCAGAGCCGATACGGTCGACCACCGCCTCAATAGCGCTATTAAGAATTTCAACAATCATCACCAGCATCACTGAGCCAATCAGCAGCACACGGGTAATCGCATCAACATCCAGCCAGCAAGCAATCGCGACGCCCAGCAGTACGGCAACACTTTCCTGGCGAAACGCCGCTTCATTAATCCATGCGGCACGAAAACCTTTCCACGAATAGCCTGCTGCCTTGATAATTCGAGTGAACCCAGTGGTATTATTAGCCATCAAAAGAACCTTTTTACATTATTAGCGTCAATGTCATTGTACCGTTACCCTATTTACTTCAGGGCTGATGCAAAGCAGCGCGAAGTATGACGGGATACACCAGAAATTCACTAAACTTTCTGATATCCTTGCAGCGCATTTGCATTATTAACCAGAGGCTTTACATCGTTTATGTCCGGCTGGCCAAGAATTTACTACAAATTACTGAATTTACCATTAAGTGTGCTGGTAAAAAGCAAGTCTATTCCGGCGGATCCTGCTCCGGAATTGGGGCTCGACACTTCGCGTCCCATTATGTACGTCTTGCCGTACAACTCAAAAGCGGACTTGCTAACGCTGCGCGCTCAATGCCTGGTTCACGATCTCCCCGACCCCCTGGAGCCGTTGGAAATCGACGGGACTCTCCTGCCGCGCTACGTGTTTATTCACGGCGGCCCGCGTGTCTTCACTTATTACACGCCTAAAGAAGAGTCTATCAAGCTGTTCCATAACTATCTCGACCTTCATCGCAGCAATCCTGACCTGGATGTGCAGATGGTGCCGGTATCGGTGATGTTTGGCCGCGCTCCCGGACGCGAAAAAGGCGAAGTGAATCCGCCTCTGCGCATGCTGAATGGCGTACAGAAATTCTTTGCCGTTTCGTGGCTGGGTCGCGACAGTTTTGTTCGCTTCTCTCCGTCGGTGTCCCTGCGTCGCATGGCTGACGAACACGGCACAGATAAAACCATTGCGCAGAAACTGGCGCGCGTGGCGCGTATGCACTTTGCCCGCCAACGTTTAGCTGCAGTTGGTCCGCGTCTTCCTGCCCGCCAGGATCTGTTTAATAAGCTGTTGGCCTCAAAAGCTATCGCCCGCGCGGTAGAAGATGAAGCACGCAGTAAAAAAATCTCCCACGAAAAAGCGCAGCAAAATGCCATAGCGCTGATGGAAGAAATTGCCGCAAACTTCTCCTATGAGATGATCCGTCTGACGGACCGTATTCTGGGGTTCACATGGAACCGGCTGTACCAGGGGATTAACGTTCATAATGCAGAACGTGTGCGCCAGTTGGCGCACGACGGACATGAAATCGTCTATGTGCCATGCCATCGCAGCCATATGGACTACATGCTGCTGTCGTACGTTCTGTATCACCAGGGCCTGGTTCCTCCACACATTGCAGCTGGAATCAACCTGAACTTCTGGCCGGCAGGCCCGATCTTCCGCCGTCTGGGTGCATTCTTTATTCGCCGCACCTTTAAGGGCAATAAACTTTACTCCACCGTATTCCGCGAATACCTGGGCGAACTGTTCAGCCGTGGCTACTCGGTTGAGTACTTTGTCGAAGGTGGGCGCTCACGTACAGGCCGTCTGCTCGACCCGAAAACCGGCACGCTGTCCATGACCATTCAGGCGATGCTGCGCGGCGGTACGCGTCCGATCACGCTGGTGCCTATCTACATTGGCTACGAGCATGTGATGGAAGTGGGAACATACGCAAAAGAGCTGCGTGGTGCGACGAAAGAGAAAGAGAGCCTGCCACAAATGCTGCGTGGCTTAAGCAAGCTGCGTAACCTGGGCCAGGGCTACGTTAACTTTGGCGAACCGATGCCATTGATGACTTACCTGAACCAACATGTTCCGGAATGGCGCGAATCTATCGATCCTATCGAGTCTATTCGTCCAGCCTGGCTGACGCCGACAGTGAATAACATCGCCGCTGACCTGATGGTTCGTATTAACAACGCAGGCGCGGCCAACGCCATGAACCTGTGTTGTACCGCGCTACTGGCATCCCGCCAGCGATCTCTGACCCGTGAGCAGTTAACCGAACAACTTGATTGCTACCTGAGCTTGCTGCGCAACGTGCCGTATGCTGCGGATTCGACGGTTCCCGCGCAAAGCGCCAGTGAACTGATCGACCACGCTTTGCAGATGAACAAGTTTGAGGTCGAGAAAGATACCATCGGCGACATCATCATTCTGCCGCGCGAGCAGGCTGTACTGATGACTTACTACCGCAACAACATTGCGCACATGCTGGTTCTGCCTTCATTGATGGCGGCGATTGTGACTCAGCATCGTCGTATTTCACGTGCGGCACTACAGCAGCATATTGAAGCGCTGTACCCGATGCTGAAAGCTGAGCTGTTCCTGCGCTGGGAACGTGACGAGCTTGCAGGAGTGATCGACGCACTGGCCAGCGAAATGCAGCGTCAGGGTTTAATCACCATGCAGAACGATGAGCTGCATATCAATCCGGCACACTCCCGCACGCTACAGTTGCTGGCGGCAGGTGCTCGTGAAACCCTGCAACGCTATGCCATTACCTTCTGGCTGCTGAGTGCAAACCCATCCATCAACCGCAGCACACTGGAGAAAGAGAGCCGTACCGTGGCTCAGCGTCTTTCCGTACTGCACGGTATTAACGCCCCTGAATTCTTCGATAAGGCGGTGTTCAGCTCTCTGGTGCTGACTCTGCGTGACGAGGGATACATCAGCGATACCGGTGATGCCGAGCCGGAAGAAACGATGAAGATCTATCAGATGCTGGCCGAACTGGTCACGTCCGATGTACGTCTGACCATCGAGAGCGCAACGCAGGGCGAGTAAGCATAAAAAAACCGGTCGAAAAAATGACCGGTTTTTCTTTTGTCGCCTCACCTAAAATCAAAGGTGCCAGTAACTCATTGCCAGCCCCAAAAACAGCACCAGACCGACATAGTTGTTATTCATAAACGCTTTAAAACAGGCATCCCGTTCGCGATTGACGATCAATTTCTGCTGATACACAAACAGCGCGCCCGCCACCAGCAGAGACCAGTAATAGCCCAGACCCAGCCCGTTCAGCCAGCCAATCAACGCCATCAATACCAGTACGCCAACCTGCAGAATACCAATAATCAGCTTATCGTTTTGGCCGAACAGGATCGCGGTCGATTTAATACCAATCTTCAGGTCATCATCCCGGTCAACCATCGCGTACTGTGTATCATACGCTACCGCCCAGAGAATATTGGCAAGGAACATCAGCCAGCAACTCAGCGGAACAGATTCGCTCACGGCAGCGAACGCCATTGGGATAGACCAGCCAAATGCAGCGCCCAGAACCACCTGCGGCAAATGCGTATAGCGCTTCATGAAGGGATATACCCACGCCAGTGCTAACGCAGCGACAGACAACAAAATTGTCATCGTGTTTAGCGTCAGTACCAGCAGGAACGCAAGCAACACCAGTACCACAAACAACGTTCGGGCTTCTTTCTCTGTCACCGCACCACTTGGCAGCGGCCGGTTCGCGGTGCGTTTGACATGCCCGTCAAATTTGCGGTCAGCATAATCATTCACCACGCATCCGGCGGCGCGCATTAACCAAACGCCAGCGACGAAAACCGCCAGGATCCATAATTGCGGTACCCCAGGGGTCGCCACCCACAGCGCCCACAGGGTCGGCCAGAGCAGCAGTAAGGCGCCGATTGGCTTATCCGTACGCATCAAGCGGTGAAACGCCAGTAGCTTATTCTGCGTCAGACTCCACTCCATTTTTTCTTCCTCTCAGTACAACGGCGATGCAGGTAAAAAAAGCTCGGTAAGCATCAGCGGCTTACCGCTCAGCCGCAGGCGGGAACGACGCCCCCACAGCGCTGCATCGCGACCTATCTCAATAAAATCTCGGGTCAATGTCGATGATGTAAACAGGTAGCGCCCGAGCGGGGTTTTCCCCAGATTTTGTAAGGCCAGCTCAGGACCACACAGAGTTGATTCAGGCACCACGGTGCGCCCGGCAAGCCAGGGTTCACCATCCGCACATAACAGAATTTCACGCAACCAATAACGGGATTCGCTCGGCAGCAGCGTCAGTTCTTCAGCCACCTCATTTTGCCCAACAAATCCTTCTCGTATCAACGTTACGGTGACCTGTTTTCCCTCCTGCTCAAAGCGTTTGGTCATGGAGTCTTCCAGTAACAACCAGTCAAGCAGTTGAGGGTCAAGCGCGGGGATCGCATCAAAATAACGCAGCGCACGCAGTTGCGTTAACGCAGGGTGTGGCATGCCTTACTCTCCGATTTATAACGTGATGGCATTGTATCGCAGAAAAGGCATTACAGGGTGAGCAAACGTGATTAAGTGATCGGCTAATCAACATTAGTGTAACAAATCGCATTGCACGATAAAAAAAGGTGCGCCAGGAGACGCACCAGTTGTTGCAAAATCAGCAATGTGGGGAGATGGTTACCCCTTGCCTTTTACACTACTGATAAAGGTGGAACGGGCAGATGTGGACCCCAAACGTTCAGCTTCATCAAGCAGCTTCAGCGCTTTATCAACATCACCTTTCGCTACTGCATCTTTAATCGCTTTATTAAAGTAGCTTTCCGTGTCATTCAACATCGGTTCACTTTTCTTCGCAGGCGCTGGAGCGGCGGTCGCCACAGCAGCCGGAGCTGGAGCTGCATAAGCCGCTGCTGGCGCGGCAGTATTCCCAACCGTCACCGGCCCCGGACCGGAGGAGCCAAACAGCGGCCCGACCAATACACTGGAAGAAGAGCTGGTTTTGACTTTCAGTTTCAGCAAGCCATCGGTGGTATGACGGGCGATCGGGTCTGGAATATCCGGAATGGAGTTACCCACACCCTTGGCATACGCTTTCGCCGGGTCAAGCAGAGTTGTGGTCTGCTGAAGATCTTTTTCTGTTGTAAATACCAGCACATAGAGCTTCTGCTGGCCCAGCGCAGGCGTCAGACGCATGACTCCTTCCAGACGATCGGCACTCATCACGCCGGGCTCCTGATAGGTGAAATAGCTGCTGGGGAAGAACGCAGATGGCGTCATGTTCTGATCAAGAATCAATACGTTTGGTGCAAATACACTGGTTTGTTTGTTCACTTCACTGGACAGCGTCAGGGTCAATTCACCAATATTTGCCGGGACGCTATAGGCGGCGACCGGGCCGGTAATCCCGGCAACGTCCAGACGCTGACCACCAGTAGAGAGCTGAGTAGACTGCGTATTCGATTGATCAACAGGTGTCCAGGTTAACTGTTGCAGTGCAGCAGTGGGGATAGCAGGCGCAGCGGTGGTATTTTGCGGCACAAAATTCACATCGGCCAGGCTGATGCCAGGAGCACTTGCAAATAAACCTGCAGATAAACAAAGGGCAACGAGACTTTTCTTCATTTTCATTGTTATCACCTCAGATAGCATGGGTTCAGCGGTGGCCAGGCAATAGCGCGCTAAACCGTAATCAAGAGGGGCTTACGCCCCTCTTTCGGTCATGACGTCAGATTAATGCTGGATTACCACCAGATTTCCATCTGGGCACCGAAGGACCACTCGTCACTGTCGCCACGGCTGGTGGTGCTGATACCGGAATTAGTCGCCGCAGCGAATTTGGTTACGTCGTTACCATTTTTGACGTAGCCCCACTCTTCATCCCATTTTGCGTAGGTTGCGAAGACGCGGATTGCCGGACGAGACCAGATGCTGTCGCCTGCCTGCCACTGTTGCGCCAGGGTGATTTTGTACTGGCTGTTACGATCGCCGGTCTGTTGGGATTTGACGTTGTCGTAACCGACTTCCATCAGGGTGCTCATGATTGGCGTCCATTTGTACATCGGACGAATACCGACGGTGTACCATTCGGTACCCAGGTCGTTATCCATATCGAGATTCTGGTACATACCGACGTACATCAGGTCCCACTTGTCGCCCAGGGAAATCGCACCGTGATCCAGGACACGCACCAGGCTACCGTTGTTATTGACGACGTTGTTAGCGAAGTTTGTCTTAACGCCAGTAACAGGGTCTTCAATAGTAGTGGTAGAAGAACCGTAAGAGCCCTGGTTCAGGCCTTTACCCTGAGTGGTCATGGAGTCTGTCGCATACTGAACGACAAACTTGTTATAGCCTTTCAACATGCTCTGGGTATGTTCAGCGGTGAACATCCAGCCATCTTTTGATGCACCGTCTGCCAGGCTGTAGTCATCTGTTGTATTTGCGCGACCATAGTCAACGCCCAGTTCCAGCATACCGTCCGGGTTAATGGCCATCTGCGCTAAACGCACGTCGAACACGTCGTTGGCGGTATCTTTGGTACGATCATAAATATTCTGGCTGCTGAACGCGTAAGAGCCGCCCGCTTCCTGAGAACGGGTTGCTGCCAGAGCCAGTTTACCGAAGCCCAGATCGATGTTTTCAATACCGGCACCAGGACCCGAGATATCCCAGTAGTAGAAGTCGATCATGTGAACATCATGACGCTGATAGAAGCGCTTACCGGCCCAGATCGTAGAACCTGGCAGCCATTCAATCAGGTTTTTACCCTGCACGTTTGCTTCACGGAATGCCGGATCTGTTCCTTCCCAGTCATTCTGCTGTGCTACGGAGTAGGCGACGTTAGTGTCGAAATAGAAGCTCTTATCACCTTCTTTCCATACTTCCTGGCCCAGTTTCAGTTCTGCATAGGTTTCACATTCGTTACCGAGACGGTATTTACTTTGAGCACCAGTAGCCTGGAAACATTGTTGTTCGCCGCCACTACCCGTCCAGCCGATACCGGAACGAGCATAACCATGAAAATCTACAGCCATTGCCTGAACAGACATAATGCCTGCTGCTACAGCAACCGCCAGAGGGAGTTTGCGCAGAGTAATCATCGTTCTATCTCCTGAGATCATTGCTTTTCTTTAAACGCGTCCCCTTCGGGCTGCCTCTTTGTTGGCTGCGTTCTTTCACCCCGGTCACGTACTTTTTGTACGCTCCCGGGATTCATTCACTTGCAGCCTCGATGCAGCCTCGAATGGCTTTGCGTTTCGTTTTTTTTATGGGGACCTTAAACGCCCGGCTCTTGGTGCAACCGACGACATGCAGTGCCATCCTCACGGAACAGATGGCAACGCTCTGGCGGCAGACCGATAGCGAATGTGGCACCCTCTTCTACCAACACCACGTCGTTCTGGCGGTAAACCAGGTTTTGACGGATGGCGGGGATCTGGATATGAATTTGTGTTTCGTGACCAAGCTGCTCGACGACCTGTACTTCACCCTCGAGAGTGACATCAGCAATTTCGCTGGGCAGCAGATGTTCCGGGCGAATACCTAAAGACATGTTGGCGCCAACCTGAACGTGTGCGCTATCGACCGGTAGCCAGATTTGCTGGCGGTTAGGCAACTCTACCTGGACCTGATCGATTGCCGTCCCCGTGACTTTCACCGGCAGAAAGTTCATCTTCGGCGAACCAATAAAGCCCGCGACAAAGCGGTCAGCCGGGTAGTGATACAGCTCCAGTGGTTTGCCCACCTGAGCAACGCGACCAGCATCCAGCACCACAATTTTGTCTGCCAGGGTCATCGCTTCGACCTGGTCGTGGGTGACGTAAATCATCGTGCGGCCAAGACGTTTATGCAGGCGGGAGATTTCTATACGCATCTGCACGCGCAGCGCGGCATCAAGGTTGGAAAGCGGTTCGTCAAGCAGGAATACGCGCGGCTCTGCCACCAGCGTACGACCAATCGCCACACGCTGACGCTGTCCACCAGAAAGCGCTTTTGGTTTACGCTCCAGCAGGTGTGCCAGTTGCAGAACTTCAGCCACCTGATTAACGCGCTGATTCATTACCTCTTTTTTGGCACCCGCCAGCTTGAGACCAAACGACATGTTTTCTGCGACGGATAAATGGGGATAGAGCGCATAGGACTGGAAGACCATTCCCACACCGCGTTCGGCGGGCGGGATATCGTTCATTCGGGTTTCCCCGATATACAGATCTCCACTGGTGATAGTCTCAAGCCCGGCGATCATACGCAGCAAAGTCGACTTACCGCAGCCTGACGGTCCGACAAACACCACGAACTCCCCTTCGTGAATGTCGAGATTGATATCTTTCGATACCACCACGTCACCCCAGGCTTTCGTTACATTTCGCAACTGTACGCTCGCCATGCCCTTCTCCCTTCGTTACAACCTGTCATCGACAGCAACATTCATGATGGGCTGACTATGCGTTATTCATTAATGGTGGGAATCCTCCACCCCCCAGCTTTTTTATGGGGGAGGAGGCGGGAGGATGAGAGAGCAGTGTCTGAGACCCTGGCTGTACTCCGTGGAGGAATTTCGTGATGGCGCCTGCAAAAATCAGTGGGTTTTTATGTGCGCCAGCACGCATTACTCACATTTATGCAACACAGATCACATAAAGAATGGGTGGGGCGTAGGGGTAAGGAGGATGGAAAGAGGTTGTCGTATAAAGAAACTAGTAACCGTTAAGCCACCTCTGAAAAATCACCAAACAGGATGGGAACTATGAAAATCAAAACTGGCGCACGCATCCTCGCATTGTCCGCACTGACGACGATGATGTTTTCCGCCTCGGCTCTCGCCAAGATTGAAGAAGGTAAGCTGGTTATCTGGATCAACGGCGATAAAGGCTATAACGGCCTCGCTGAAGTGGGTAAAAAATTCGAGAAAGACACCGGCATCAAAGTCACTATTGAGCATCCGGACAAACTGGAAGAAAAATTCCCGCAGGTTGCAGCGACCGGCGACGGCCCGGACATTATCTTCTGGGCGCATGACCGCTTTGGTGGCTACGCACAATCTGGTCTGCTGGCTGAGATCACCCCAGACAAAGCGTTCCAGGACAAGCTCTATCCGTTCACCTGGGATGCAGTGCGTTATAACGGCAAACTGATCGCCTACCCAATCGCCGTTGAAGCGCTGTCTCTGATTTACAACAAAGACCTCGTTCCTCAAGCGCCGAAAACCTGGGAAGAGATCCCTGCGCTGGATAAAGAGCTGAAGGCGAAAGGTAAATCCGCCCTGATGTTCAACCTGCAAGAGCCGTACTTCACCTGGCCGCTGATTGCTGCCGACGGCGGTTACGCATTCAAATTTGAAAACGGCAAATACGACGTCAAAGACGTTGGCGTAGACAGCGCTGGCGCGAAAGCGGGTCTGACCTTCCTGGTTGACCTCATCAAGAACAAACACATGAACGCGGATACCGACTACTCCATCGCCGAAGCGGCCTTTAACAAAGGTGAAACGGCAATGACGATTAACGGTCCGTGGGCATGGTCGAACATCGACAAGAGCAAAATTAACTACGGCGTAACGCTGCTGCCAACCTTCAAAGGCAAAGCCTCTAAACCGTTTGTTGGTGTACTCAGTGCCGGTATTAACGCCGCCAGTCCGAACAAAGAACTGGCAAAAGAGTTCCTCGAAAACTACCTGCTGACCGATCAGGGTCTGGATGAAGTGAACAAGGACAAACCGCTGGGCGCCGTTGCGCTGAAATCCTTCCAGGAACAATTAGCGAAAGATCCGCGTATTGCTGCCACCATGGATAACGCCCAGAAAGGCGAAATCATGCCGAACATTCCGCAGATGTCTGCATTCTGGTATGCCGTTCGTACCGCTGTAATCAACGCCGCTAGTGGCCGTCAGACTGTCGATGCAGCACTGAAAGACGCGCAAGGTCGTATCACCAAGTAGTGCTGTCGATGTACCTGATGGCGCTTCGCTTATCAGGCCTACGGAGGATTGTAGGCCTGATAAGGCATTTATGCCGCTATCCGGCACATCTCCGGCGAGGAAGTTTCACCGTTGTTGAGGAAGATCCCCATGGATGTCATTAAAAAGAAATACTGGTGGCAAAGCGACACGCTGAAATGGTCAGTGATAGGTCTGCTTGGTCTGCTGGTGGGTTACCTTGTTGTTTTGATGTACGCCCAGGGGGAGTACCTTTTTGCCATCATGACGCTGATTTTAAGCTCTGCTGGTCTGTATATTTTTGCTAACCGTAAAACTTATGCCTGGCGCTATGTTTATCCTGGTGTTGCTGGCATGGGGCTGTTTGTTCTGTTTCCGCTCATTTGCACCATTGCCATTGCCTTTACCAACTACAGCAGTACCAACCAACTGACCTTTGAACGCGCCCAGCAAGTCCTGATGGACCGTTCTTATCAGGCGGGTAAAACCTACAACTTTGGTCTGTATCCAGCGGGCACGGAGTGGCAACTGGCCCTCACCGATGGAGAGACGGGTAAGAACTATGTCTCCGATGCCTTTAAATTTGGCGGCGAGCAAAAACTGCAACTGAAAGAAACCGATACGCTGCCAACAGGTGAACGCGCGACGCTGCGCATCATCACGCAAAATCGCCAGGCGCTGACTCAACTGACGGCTATACTGCCTGATGAAAGCAAAGTGATTATGAGCTCACTGCGTCAGTTCTCTGGCACGCAGCCACTCTACTCCCTGGCGGATGACGGGACGCTCACCAACAACCAGAGCGGCGTAAAATACCGTGCAAACAACGATATCGGTTATTACCAGTCGGTCACGGCTGACGGGAACTGGGGCACTGAAAAACTCAGTCCCGGCTATACCGTCACCATCGGCTGGGAGAACTTCACCCGCGTATTTACCGATGAAGGGATCCAGAAACCGTTCTTCGCTATCTTTGTCTGGACAGTCGTTTTCTCGGTCCTGACCGTGATCCTGACCGTTGCCGTGGGTATGGTTCTGGCTTGCCTGGTGCAATGGGAATCACTAAAAGGTAAAGCGATTTACCGCGTACTGTTGATTCTGCCTTATGCCGTACCGTCGTTTATCTCGATTCTGATTTTCAAAGGGCTGTTCAACCAGAGCTTCGGTGAAATCAACATGATGCTAAGCGCACTGTTTGGCATCAAACCGGCCTGGTTCAGTGACCCAACCACCGCGCGTTCGATGATTATTATCGTCAACACCTGGCTGGGCTATCCGTACATGATGATCCTGTGCATGGGTCTGCTGAAGGCGATTCCTGACGATCTGTATGAGGCTTCTGCGATGGATGGCGCGGGCCCGTTCCAGAACTTCTTTAAGATTACGCTGCCGCTGCTGATTAAGCCGCTGACGCCGCTGATGATCGCCAGTTTTGCCTTTAACTTTAACAACTTCGTGCTGATCCAACTGTTGACTAACGGTGGCCCGGACCGTCTTGGTACCACCACGCCAGCAGGCTATACCGACCTGCTCGTAAGTTACACCTATCGTATCGCCTTTGAAGGCGGCGGCGGTCAGGACTTCGGTCTGGCAGCAGCGATTGCGACGCTGATTTTCCTGCTGGTAGGTGTACTGGCGATAGTGAACCTGAAAGCCACACGAATGAAGTTTGACTAAGGAGGGCATTGAACATGGCTATGGTCCAACCCAAATCTCAAAAAATGCGCCTCTTCGCGACGCACTTAGGCTTGCTGATTTTCATCGCGGCAATTATGTTCCCGCTGCTGATGGTTATCGCGATTTCATTGCGCGAAGGTAACTTTGCTACCGGGAGCCTGATCCCGGAAAATATATCCTGGGAACACTGGAGGCTGGCATTGGGTTTCAGCGTTGAACATGCTGACGGCCGTGTCACACCGCCTCCCTTCCCGGTTCTGTTGTGGCTGTGGAACTCAGTGAAAATCGCCGGAATTACCGCCATCGGCATCGTGGCACTCTCCACTACCTGCGCCTACGCCTTTGCCCGTATGCGCTTTCCGGGTAAAGCCACGTTGCTGAAAGGGATGCTAATTTTCCAGATGTTCCCGGCGGTTCTGTCACTGGTGGCGTTGTATGCCTTGTTTGACCGCCTCGGACAGTACATTCCGTTTATCGGTCTGAACACTCACGGTGGCGTGATCTTCGCCTACCTCGGCGGTATCGCCCTGCATGTATGGACGATTAAAGGCTACTTTGAAACGATTGATGGTTCGCTGGAAGAAGCGGCGGCGCTGGATGGCGCAACACCATGGCAGGCATTCCGTCTGGTGCTATTACCACTTTCGGTACCGATTCTGGCGGTGGTGTTTATTCTGTCGTTTATCGCCGCAATTACTGAAGTTCCGGTCGCTTCACTGCTACTGCGTGATGTGAACAGCTACACCCTGGCGGTAGGTATGCAGCAGTACCTCAATCCACAGAACTATTTGTGGGGCGACTTTGCCGCCGCCGCCGTTCTTTCCGCCATTCCGATCACCCTGGTTTTCCTGCTGGCACAGCGCTGGCTGGTCAACGGTCTGACGGCGGGTGGTGTGAAAGGCTAAGTTTCATCGAAGTACTTGCCCGGCAACGGGCAGTGCAATGCCACTGCAACCCTCAACTTATGTTATCCCAACCTGTGACTGTTTTTCGGCGCTCTACGGAGCGCCATTTTTTTACTCTCGCTTCAGCCGCTTGGAATTACACAGCCACAGCGTAATCACCAACAACAAGATCGCCGCAGAATAGATCAATACATCCATTGGCGCTTTATGATCGACAATGATCAGGCGCACAATCGCAGTGATCCCGATATAGACAAAGTAGCGTAGTGGAAAGTGAAAACCTGACTGAAAGTACTTCACAATCAGTGCGATAAATTCAAAGTAGAGAAAATACACCACCAGCCCTTCCACCAGCTCATACTTGCTGGTTTGTTCCGGCGCGAACAGAACGTCTGCCAGATGCAGCGTCTCTTTCCCAAGAAATACGACCAGAATCAGGCCCAGACTGAGCAGTCCTAGATTCAGGACGGTCTGTAAAATCGTGGAGATAAACTCAACACGTGGACGAGATAGTGACGTCATAACAGCACCTCTTACTCTGTGGCGAAGTTCCTGTATAACGCAAAAATGTGACAGAGATCTATATTTTTTGTTTATTTTTTATTCAGGGATCGTAAGCACCTTATCTGGCCTGCTGCTTGCCCGATGCGCGTAGCGCCACCGGGCAAACAACGCTCACATCAGCGAAATTTCTCACTCCTGTCGCTGGTCATATCGTACAGACCAAACTTACGTCCAAGCTGCTGGCCTCCGTCACGCGTCAACGGTGTCCAGCCGATCGCCGCACGACTGCGGGTTGGGCCGGTGGAGAAGAGATCCAGCGGCACAGAAACATACACGCCTTTGGTAAAATCCCCTTCCCCGTACTCATCTGGTGATGCATCGGTGATGGTCGCATAGCCGCCCACCACGACACCGCTGTCGAAGCGTTTAGCAATCTCCAGCGTCCCACCTTTATCTCCAGCCAGATACTGCCCGACACTGGCTTTCACCAGCACATCCTGGGCGAACGAAGGATTCCAGTAGGCCGTCAGATGCCCGGTCTTCACGCTGTAGTCGGTGAATTTCATCATCTCCTGCGCACTGCGCCAGTCACGTTGTTTCACGTAGTTGGCGTCAATACCAAACGCCCAATTACCATCCAGCGGGCGGTACAGCACTTCAGCCCCCGCGCCGCCGTACATGGTCTCCAGATAGCCGCCGTAAACCTGTCCGTAAAACCCATGACCAAGAGACTGGAAGTAGTTAGCCTGGAGATTATTCACATACACGTCGTTCTGCACATAGTCACGTACGTGGGTACGAACCCGCGGCAAATGCGAATCCTGCGGCGGATTAGTGTAATTAAACTTGTCGTAGTTATTGGCAAGATTGGCAAACAGACTGCCGGTAGTGAGCAGGTGATCCGTGACCCACAGATCCGCCGTTCCCATAACACCCAACTGATACATATAGAAGTTTTCCGGGCCGCCAACCGACTGATTAAGCACCGGATCGATATGAAAATCGAAGCGTGACTTATCGATATACCAGCCCTGCTCGACAGTTTGTGGAACAACGGGTTCGACGCGGTTTTGCACCAGCGAAGTTTCATGTCCCAACGGTTCCCCTTGCAGATGGTTCTTCAGGCTTGATACATCCGTTTCGGTCGTCACCTGCGGTAAATTCAAGCGATTTTCTGTTACGCGGATCGTGCGGATCCCTTCCGGAAGATCGTTCATCACGATCCGATTCGCTCGTTCGATCCCTTCACGAGAGTCACGGTACTTCACCTGTTCGCCGGTGACGTAAAGTGTCTCGCCCTTCACCTGAATCTTCGGATCCGCCAGCCCGGCGTTGTATTTCAGCAACGTTAACTGATTCGCCACTACCGAATGTTGCAGGATGGCATCCTGCGGCTGCGGCTGATATTTCGGTCGGGCATTGTCGTTATAGCTGGGCCGCAGATCGTTGAAGTTGGTACGCAACGTGACCCCAAACATAAAGGTATTGCCGCGTTCGTAGCTGAGGTTAACGTCGGCCCAATCGGTGACGCGGTAAATGGCGCCGACGTTAAACTTACTCTTCTGCTCCAGCTTACCCGCAAAATCCTGCTGGTAATTGTTCCCTTCATACTCCAGTTTCAGACGCAATGGCTGCCAGGGTGTCTGGTATTCCACGCCGCCAAACAACGATGCCGGACCGTGGAACATCTGGCTACCATCGATAGATCCGGCCTGTTTATAGCTGTTATCGCGATAACAGAATTTATCGCTGTACGAACACAGCGGATTACTCACATTGCCGCTGGTTCCCAGATATCCCCAGCCAAGGCCGAGCGAGAAATCAAAAGGACCCCAGGCTTTATTCGCCACAATGTATTCCGCATCAAACAGGCCAGTCCCGCCGATATCCCGCGCACCAACCGCCACCTGCGGCATCCAGTAACTCTCTTCCCACAGCCGTAATTTGAGGTCGAAAGCCTTATCCTTGTATGTTTGATCGCCAGAAAACGACTCAACACTGCTGTATTTTTTAGTACGCACATCGGTGTAGCGCAGTGTGGTTTCCAGCCAGGGAAAAAGCTGCACAGACGCGGAGTAGTAGCGGTACTGATCGTTATCACGATAGTTGAGGCTCATTTCCCCTTCACGCGCCATCCGTGCGGTCGGGGTTTGCAGCAGCCCCACGCCGCCAAAGTCTGACTGAGAAGGGCCAGCAGGCGCCGGGAAAGTTTCACCGTGGCACGCCACGCTTACACCCAGCGCCAATAAGCTGAGCAGATAAGTTTTTCTCATCATTCGGGTATCCGCTGGGTCAGAGTGCGAAGGATGTCGGCATTGATTTCATCCGGGGCTGTACTCCAGACGGCATCGGCGAGTCCGACAAAAACGGTGCTGCCGGGCATCAGCTCTACGTGGCGTTTGTTCCAGTAAGCGACTGGCGCTTTCTGTGTACGTCCGTCGGGATAGACCACCCACGCATAACTGCGATCGGCACCACTGAGCAAACTTTGCCCATCGAGATAGCTGGCAACATCACGCCCGGCCACAAACGGTTGCTTCCCCGGGCGACTTACCAGCCCAAACAACGTAATTTCTGTTGGCTCTGGCCCGACCCAAAGCGTGTAGTTGCCCTGTAATGGCGGGTTACCGCCGTCACTTACCCGCACAACGTCCGGATCGAGATTAATCCGCTGTCTGCCGGTAACCTTCAGCACCTGCACTTGCTGATGTAACGTGTTGATGGCGGCAGCGGCGTCACCACTTTCCTCTGAACTCAGCGCCGCTAAACGTCCTAACAGCACCTGTTGTTGGCGCTGCGCTGTAATGGTCGCCTGTTCTTCACTGATGATCGCCGCTGGCCACCAGCTATTTGCCAGTTTCGGTTGTCCCACCAGATCGATCAGGTGCTCCACATCGGCCAGCGTTTTCGCCTCCGTGTTGCCTGTCGTCATCACTTTGACAGTGCCTGCTGCAAAAACAGATGACACGCTCAGGCTGACGAGGAGCGCTGTAATAGTCCGTTTCATCATGATTTTGCCGCCTTAATCAGCGTGGTTTTCACCGGGAAGTAATTTGCGCCCAGGTACTGTTTCGACTGACGAATCAGCCCGTCGCTATCGATCCAGTAGCGGTTATGCCAACGGGCCTGATCGGTCGTCACCTCTTCATCCAGCACGCGAACCGAGGTTTCATCGCTGGCAACCCTGATACTGTCAGTGCCATCCCATTTGAAGACCGAGCGGGCGGTGGCGTAGCGCACCTGCTTATGCTCGGTCCAGCCCATCGTACGGCTCCAGGTGACACCGTCGACGATCTGGTTTGGCTTGATAAGCGGGTCTGCCGCCAGATTATTCACCTCGATCAGGTTGTCTCCGCCGAGCCATGTTTTCACCAGACGTCCGTGCTGTGTCACGAGAACGGCCTGATCCTGCGTCACCCATTTCTGCTGGTCGTTTTCTGCGAAAGCGAGCACCACAAACAGCTGAGGGCCGTCATTGAGCTGCATATACTGGCTGGCATAGGGTATGTTTTGGATATCATCGTCCGTCATCTGTACGCCAGGTGTACCGAACACGCTATTCCACAGCGAATGTCCCAGCCCCTCAGTTGAGGCAGAACACGCCTGCAGTAACAGGCAAACCAATATGAGCGCTGGTCGCTTCACGACGCTTCTCCGCATTATTGCCGGGTGGCGCTATGCTTACCCGGCAGGCCGATAAGTCCCGCAGGCTTACGGCAATCCAAAATAACCACACCGAAGTGTGGTTATGGTTAAACGTACCGCGATTACTGGGTACTGGTGGTCGTGGTGGTTGTGGTTCCGGTATTAGAGCCATCTCCACCACCGGTTGCCGCCAGGGCGACCCCCACCGCAGAACTTACGGTGCTCACGCTGGTTGCGGAGGAACTTCCTGCCGAAACCGACGCGGCAGCTGACCCTGCAGCCTCCCCCACCTGGACGGGGGCGGCATGGACAGAAGTCGCCGCAAGCGCAGATATAGCCAAAAGGCCATACAGAACTTTTTTCATCACAAATTCCCTTCATTGTATGAATGGAGATTTACCCAAAAGAATTTCGGGCGAGATCGAGTATACACAACCGAAGTATGCGAATTACGGCACGCGGGAATTTAGGATAATTAGAAAAAAGAACGCACTAATAATAACTTTTAATATATAAACAAATATAAATCAGTTAGTTAAAATAATTATATAAAAATACAATATCCGTAAACTCTGAAAATCATCGAGCAAACATTAAAGTAATAAAATTATTTTAGGATTAAGCTCAATTAAATTTTCACATAAGGTTCAAGAGAAAGGGAATTATCTTATAAAAAAAGCCGATAATAATATCGGCTTTTTAATTTCATTATTGCTGCGGTTCAAAGGAAGACGCAGATTAACGCCAGGACTTATAACGGTTAATCAAACCGTTAGTCGAGCAGTCGTGGCTGTTGATTTCTTTATCATCGTTCAGCTCTGGCAGAATGCGGTTTGCCAGTTGTTTGCCCAGCTCCACGCCCCACTGGTCGAAGGTGAAGATGTTGAGGATTGCGCCCTGAGTAAAGATTTTATGCTCATACAGTGCAATCAGCGCGCCCAGACTGAACGGGGTAATTTCACGCAGCAGAATGGAGTTAGTCGGACGGTTGCCTTCAAACACTTTAAACGGCACAACGTGCTCGAGCTGAGCCGGATCTTTACCCTGGTCACGATATTCCTGCTCAACCACTTCGCGAGATTTACCAAACGCCAGCGCTTCAGTCTGAGCGAAGAAGTTGGACAGCAGCTTCGGATGGTGATCCGACAGCGGGTTGTGGGTAATCGCCGGAGCGATAAAGTCACAAGGAACCATTTTGGTGCCCTGATGAATCAACTGATAGAACGCGTGCTGACCGTTAGTGCCCGGCTCACCCCAGATGATTGGGCCAGTCTGGTAATCCACCGCGTTGCCGTTACGGTCAACGTATTTACCGTTGGATTCCATATTGCCCTGCTGGAAGTAGGCCGCGAAACGGTGCATATACTGGTCATACGGCAGGATCGCTTCGGTTTCAGCACCAAAGAAATTGTTGTACCAGATACCGATCAGCGCCAACAGCACCGGCAGGTTTTTCTCTGCAGGCGTGGTGGAGAAATGCTTATCCATTGCGTGTGCACCGGACAGCAGCTCAACGAAATTGTCGTAGCCCACGGACAGGATGATAGACAGGCCGATTGCTGACCACAGGGAATAGCGTCCACCGACCCAGTCCCAGAACTCGAACATGTTGGCGGTATCAATACCGAACTCGCCAACCGCTTTGCCGTTGGTGGACAGTGCCGCGAAGTGTTTGGCAACGTGCTTGTTGTCGCCTGCAGTCGCCAGGAACCAGTCGCGCGCGCTGTGGGCGTTGGTCATGGTTTCCTGAGTAGTGAAGGTTTTAGACGCGACCAGGAACAGCGTGGTTTCCGGGTTCACTTTCTTCAGCACTTCGGCAATATGCGTGCCGTCAACGTTAGACACAAAGTGCATATTCAGGTGATTTTTGTACGGACGCAGCGCTTCGGTCACCATGAACGGGCCAAGGTCAGAGCCGCCGATACCAATGTTCACCACATCAGTGATTGCCTTACCAGTGTAGCCTTTCCAACTGCCGGAGATAATCGCTTCAGAGAAGGATTTCATCTTCTCCAGCACCGCGTTCACTTCCGGCATCACATCTTTGCCGTCAACAATGATTGGCGTATTGCTACGGTTGCGCAGCGCTACGTGCAGCACCGCACGGTCCTCGGTGCGGTTGATCTTTTCACCGGAGAACATGGATTTGATAGCACCTGCGAGATCGGTCTCTTTCGCCAGATCCTGCAGTTTGGCCAACGTCTCTTCAGTGATGCGGTTTTTGGAGAAATCCACCAGCATCAGATCGTCAAACGTCGCGGAAAATTTAGTGAAGCGATCGCTATCTTTCGCGAACAGGTCCGCGATTGTAACGTCTTTCATCTCTTCAAAGTGTTTTTGTAGTGCCTGCCAGGCTGAGGTCTGCGTTGGATTGATGTTTTTCATTAGCAATACTCTTCTGATTTTGAGAATTGTGACTGAGATCGATTGTAACGCCAGTCACAGAAAAGTGTGATTGTTTTAATGCCATTGCACTGGCCTGTATGAATCGAGGATGAAAAGCAGCAAAAGTATAGCTGTTATAAGCGCTGTTACTCATCGCTAACGCAGCATGAAAAATCCGCATAATCCCAGCGTTGACAGTACAGG
Source organism: Citrobacter sp. S-77 (assembly GCF_963864895.1). NCBI lineage: Bacteria > Pseudomonadati > Pseudomonadota > Gammaproteobacteria > Enterobacterales > Enterobacteriaceae > Citrobacter > Citrobacter sp. S-77. The sequence goes on along the minus strand of NZ_CAWLWU010000002.1, from coordinate 69,961 downwards.
CTACACATTTTATTTATAAATACGGTATTTGCATTTGCGCCTGCACCGGTTTCCGTTCTGCCTTTGTGCCATGGTCGCTTTTTTCATTCCCTGACACGAGGTCGTTATGACAAATCTAGTTGTCTCCAAGTTTGGCGGTACCAGCGTGGCGGATTTTGACGCCATGAATCGCAGCGCGGATGTGGTACTTTCCGATGCTAACGTCCGTTTAGTGGTACTTTCCGCTTCGGCGGGCATTACCAATCTGCTGGTCGCACTGGCAGAAGGACTGGAGCCAACCGAACGCTTCGAGAAGCTCGATTCCATTCGTCAAATTCAGCTCGATATCCTGGAACGCCTGCGCTATCCGAACGTGATCCGCGAAGAGATAGAACGCCTGCTGGAAAACATCACCACGCTGGCAGAAGCCGCTTCACTGGCCACCTCAACCGCACTGACTGACGAACTGGTCAGCCACGGTGAACTGATGTCTACCCTGCTGTTTGTCGAGATCCTGCGTGAGCGTAACGTGCAGGCGCAGTGGTTTGATGTGCGCAAAGTGATGCGAACCAACGATCGTTTTGGCCGCGCAGAGCCGGATGTTTCGGCGCTGGCTGAACTGGCGACGCTACAGCTGGCCCCGCGTCTGGATGAAGGTCTGGTTATTACCCAGGGTTTTATCGGTAGCGAAAGCAAAGGCCGCACCACCACGCTGGGACGTGGCGGCAGCGACTATACGGCAGCCTTGCTGGCAGAAGCGTTGCACGCAACGCGCGTTGATATCTGGACCGATGTTCCCGGCATCTACACAACCGATCCACGCGTAGTTCCAGCCGCTAAACGTATTGATGAAATCGCCTTTGAAGAGGCTGCTGAGATGGCAACCTTCGGCGCGAAAGTGTTGCATCCGGCGACCCTGTTACCCGCCGTACGTAGCGATATTCCGGTGTTTGTTGGCTCCAGCAAAGATCCAAAAGCGGGCGGCACGCTGGTGTGTAATAAAACCCAGAATCCACCGCTATTTCGCGCACTGGCGCTGCGTCGTAAGCAAACGCTGCTCACGCTGCATAGCCTGAATATGCTGCACTCTCGTGGATTTTTAGCGGAAGTGTTCGGCATTCTGGCACGTCATAATATCTCGGTGGATTTGATTACCACCTCAGAAGTCAGCGTGGCGCTAACCCTGGACACCACAGGTTCCACTTCCACCGGAGATACGTTGCTGACACAGACTCTGCTCATGGAACTGTCTGCACTGTGCCGGGTAGAAGTAGAAGAAGGTCTCGCGCTGGTGGCGCTGATTGGTAACGACCTGTCTAAAGCCTGTGGCGTGGGTAAAGAGGTGTTTGGCGTGCTGGAGCCGTTCAACATTCGCATGATTTGCTATGGTGCATCCAGCCATAACCTGTGCTTCCTCGTTCCCGGTACTGAAGCTGAGCAGGTTGTGCAGAAGCTGCACCATAATCTGTTTGAGTGACAACGTCCGTAGACCGGATGGCGGTGAATCGTCTTATCCGGCTTACGGTATGGGTGCACGGCCCGACAGGTGTAAACATCATCGGGCCGTACACTCCGTTAACGTTTATAGTTCCTGTCCTTTTATATTCACCAGACCGTGCAGAACCTGGTCCAGTCCACCGAATACCGAGATTTTATCGATACGCTCAGCCACTCTTTCGAGGGTTTCCAGCTCTTTTAAACGCAATGCAACCGGGTTGTTTTCCATAACTTTCGCCGTATTCAACAGCGAACGCGTCGCAGCAGTCTCTTCCCGACGACGAATCACGTTAGCCTGCGCCGATTTCTCAGCTTCAACCAGTTGGGACAATATGGCCTTCATATCTCCCGGCAGCACAATATCTTTTACGCCCAACGAAGCGACCTCGATACCAAACGGCGTCATACGGCTCTTCACCTGCGTACTCACGATTTCGTCGATAATCTGCTTATCTTCCAGCAGTTCATCCAGCGTTCGAGTACCCACCGCTTCACGCAGTGCAAACTGCAGTTCGCGATAGAGATGATCCACCGGTTTGGTGAGCTGACCAAAAGCCTGTAATACGTCGCTATAGCGCCAGTTAGCGGCCATATTCAGACGCAGGTTGACCTTATCTTTGGTCAGGATCTCCTGCCCGCCAACTTCCAGTACCTGCAAGCGGGTATCAACCACTTCGGCTTCAACCAGATGATTCACTTTCCAGTACGCGGTCAGACCTGGCGATAACAATGCCTGCGTTTCACCGTCAATTTTCAGCACACCAACGTGCCACGCCGGAATCTGTACCGTTAAGATCGCTTCGCGTCCCTTTACCGCACCATTGCGTCGCGGTTGTAACACCGCATTCATAACCTCTGTTGGCACCAGAACCTGACGCGTATCCATGCGTACCAGCTGCAGCGCGTCGTCAGCCCGCCAGTACAAACGGCGTGTCGAGGGCGGCAAAATTTCTTGCAGAATACCGTTGGCATACAGCGCTGCCGCTTCGGTATCGGTTAAATCAGCCGCAAGGCAATACTGATCAACCCATGATGACTGGAAGCGGCGCAGATACTCCGCCAACGCTTCGGGCACTTCACTACCATCCATGTTAACGATCAGCACTTCCGGTGGGTTAAGCCACGGCAAACGGTGTTCGCCTGTTTCCAGCACCTGATAGTAATCCCCCTTACGGGATAAAAGACCTAACTGACCTTTTTTAATTGTGATTTTCTTAGCCATTTTTTATTCCTTAATGAGTGAACCAGGCGCGGGTGCAGAGGCGAAGCGACAGGGGAATTCCCTTTTGCCTGCCACACGGCATCGTTACCGGCAGCCTGTTTTGGGTCCGCTTACTGCGCGAAACCCGTTTTTATTTATATGATTAACAACCAGTTTTCATTTGGAGGATGAAATTGGGAATCGAACCCGTTTTGAGTCATCGACTGACGGAACACTCCCGGAAAACAGCATCAGCCGTTCCTGACGTGCCGGCGGGGTTTAACCCCCTGCGCTTTCAGCGTTATTGACGAAGGGGTTATTGCCAGAAGCATGCCAGAAAGATAAATTGCCATGATTATTTTTTATTTTATTGATTTATATGATTTTAATTTTCAATCTTCATACAGGTGGTTGCCGCGCTCATCGATATTTCTTATCTTTTAATATCTAAACTTATCTATCTGGATAAACCATGAAAAAACGTCGGGTGGTGATTGGTGTTCTTGGAACGGTGCTGGACGATCGCGGCAAGCGGGCGAGCCGCTTTAAGAGATGGCGACCCACAGTGGGCCTCTGTCTGCAGACTGATTTTCCCATCGACAGACTGGAACTGCTCCACCAGCCGCGCGATGAGAGCGTGGCGCAAAGGCTAATCAAAGACGTTACGCAACTTTCCCCGCACACCGAGGTGCGCGCACATGTAGTGACGATTAACGATCCGTGGGATTTTGAGGAGGTCTATGCCGCATTTCTCGACTTCGCGACCCATTACCCCTTTGATACTGAAAACGAAGAGTATCTGGTACACATCACTACCGGGACACATGTGGCGCAGATCTGCTGGTTCCTGCTGACGGAAGCCCGCTACCTGCCCGCCAGCCTGCTGCAAACCAGTCCAGCCCCCAAAGGCTCATCAGAAGACGCTGTCACCGCCGGAGTCTGCTCGGTTATCGATCTGGATTTAAGCCGTTATGCCACGCTGACCAGCCGTTTCCTGCGCGAGCAACAGCAGTCCGTCTCCTTTCTGAAAGCAGGGATAGATACGCGCAACGCTACGTTTAACAAACTGATTGACCGCATTGAGCGCGTTGCGTTGCGATCTACCGATCCAATTTTGCTCACGGGTCCTACCGGCGCGGGTAAATCCTTCCTGGCAAAACGTATTTTTCAGTTACGGCAGTCGCGCCATCTGGTGGCAGGCAAACTGGTGGCGGTAAACTGCGCCACCCTGCGCGGCGACAACGCGATGTCCACGCTGTTTGGTCATGTAAAAGGGGCATTTACGGGCGCACTCACTCCACGTACAGGGCTATTACGGGAAGCCGATGGCGGCGTGTTGTTTCTTGATGAAATAGCCGAACTGGGGCTGGATGAGCAGGCCATGCTGTTAAAAGCCATTGAAGAAAAAACCTTTTTCCCGTTTGGCTCGGATAAAGAGGTTTACAGTGATTTCCAGCTGATTGCGGGGACACATCGTGATATGCAGCAATGGGTAGCCGAGGGACGTTTCCGCGAGGATCTCTATGCGCGTATTAATATGTGGCGCTTTGCCCTGCCGGGTCTGGCACAGCGACGGGAAGATATCGCACCGAATGTAGAGTATGAACTACAGCGTTTTTCCGATAAGAAACAGATGCAGATCCGTTTCGACAAAGAGGCACGAGAACGTTATCTGGCGTTTGCCTGTTCATCACAGGCGCAATGGCGCGGCAATTTTCGCGAACTGAGTTCATCCGTTGCCCGAATGGCGACACTGGCCGAACAGGGGCGCATCACGTTATCTCTTGTCGAAGAAGAGATTGTGCTGTTACAGGAGAGCTGGCAGCTAACGACCTCGCAGCCTGAAATCAATATGGAGATCGACCTGTTTGATAAGCGTCAGTTAGAAACGGTCCTCGACGTTTGCCGCCGCAGCGCATCATTGTCCGAAGCTGGACGCGAGCTGTTTGCCGTATCCCGCCAGAAGAAAACCAATCCTAACGATGCAGACCGCCTGCGAAAATATCTGGCCCGTTTTGGGTTGAACTGGGAGAGTGTCCGCAGCGGAACATGAACATAATTTGTTTGAATAAAATTCCTGCACGCGATAAACAATAGCTATGGTCGGGCTCGATCCCGGCCTGTTTATAACAAGCAAACACAACCGACTCTTAATAATTCTGGTGACAGCGACATCGCTGTTGCCTGAAATATGACGAGTAAAGTGCAAGGAAAACAACATGCTCGCCACTCTCACCCGGCTGTTCCCGTTATGGGCGCTGCTACTCTCTGTTATCGCGTATTATACGCCATCCACCTTTACCCCTGTTGGCCCATGGGTCACCACGCTGTTAATGCTGATTATGCTCGGGATGGGCGTACATCTTAAAGTTGATGACTTTAAGCGCGTACTCTCACGTCCTGCACCGGTCGCCGCAGGTATTTTCCTGCACTATCTGGTGATGCCGCTCGCGGCCTGGATTCTGGCACTGGCTTTCCATATGCCACCGGAACTGTCCGCTGGCATGGTACTGGTCGGTAGTGTCGCCAGCGGCACTGCATCCAATGTAATGATCTACCTGGCAAAGGGTGACGTGGCGCTGTCTGTCACTATTTCATCTGTTTCAACGCTGGTAGGCGTCGTCGCCACCCCGCTGCTGACACGACTGTATGTCGATGCGCATATTCAGGTGGATGTGATGGGAATGCTGCTCAGCATTCTACAAATTGTCGTAATCCCAATCGCTCTGGGCCTGGTCATTCACCATCTGTTCCCACGGGTAGTCAAAGCCGTGGAGTCGTATCTACCTGCTTTCTCAATGGTGTGCATTCTGGCGATCATCAGCGCAGTCGTGGCGGGTTCCGCGTCACACATCGCATCCGTCGGCTTTGTGGTGATTATCGCCGTGATTTTGCACAACACTATCGGTCTGCTCGGTGGTTACTGGGGCGGAAAACTGTTTGGCTTCGATGAATCCACCTGCCGCACGCTGGCGATCGAGGTGGGAATGCAGAACTCAGGACTTGCTGCCGCGCTGGGAAAAATCTACTTCGGCCCGCTGGCCGCGCTTCCAGGCGCACTGTTCTCTGTCTGGCATAACCTTTCCGGCTCACTGCTGGCAGGCTACTGGTCCGGTAAACCAATTGATGAGAAACACCATCAGGCGGTGAAGGAAAACTAAAAAAGTGCCGGGAGGCGCAAGCTTACCCGGCCTATATGCTATCAGACAGCCCGAGATTACCGTACACTGAGCTAACAGGCTAACTGAGGGCAACCGTATGGCACTCCCCCGCATTACCCAAAAAGAGATGACCGAGCGCGAACAGCGTGAGCTGAAAACGCTGCTTGACCGCGCCCGCATTGCACATGGCCGCCTGCTGACCAACGCAGAGACCAACAGTATTAAGAAGGAATACATCGATAAGCTGATGGTTCAGCGCGAAGCAGAGGCAAAAAAAGCCCGCCAGTTGAAGAAAAAGCAGGCTTATAAACCAGATGCGGAAGCATCGTTTTCCTGGTCAGCGAATACGCCAACGCGCGGCAGACGTTAACGTCCTTTCTTCTTACGCCCCGGCGAGGTAAAACGTTTACCGTTTGCAGCCGGGCGCGCTTTCTCTTTCTCAGCGGATTTTTCGATCTTCACGACCGGGCGCTTAATACCTGCCGTTTTTGGCTTCGCTTTCGCCTTCGGTTTCGCTTCTGAAGAAGAGTTTTCAATCAATTTGAACAGTTCGATCAGTTCATCATCCGTCAGGTCACGCCATTCCCCCAGCGGTAAGCCGGACAGACCGACGTTCATGATACGCGTACGTTCAAGCTTCGTGACTTCATAGCCAAAGTGTTCGCACATACGACGGATCTGGCGATTTAGCCCCTGAACAAGCGTGATGCGAAAAACAAACGGCGCCTCTTTCCGGACCTTACATTTTTTGGTGACAGTGCCAAGAATAGGCACACCAGCCCCCATTCCACGAATGAACTCGTCCGTGACCGGTTTATCTACCGTCACCAGATACTCTTTTTCGTGATCGTTACCGGCACGCAGGATCTTATTGACCAGGTCGCCATGGTTGGTCAGAAAAATCAGCCCCTGAGAGTCTTTATCCAGGCGGCCAATCGGGAACACGCGCTTACTGTGGTTCACAAAATCAACAATGTTGTCGCGTTCGCTGTCTTCGGTAGTGCTCACGATCCCCACCGGCTTATTCAGCGCGATAAAAACCAGATCTTCCGCTTCACGCGGCTCAATCAACCGACCATTCACTTTGACGACGTCGCCAGGCATCACCTGATCGCCAATGGTGGCGCGTTTGCCATTAATGAAGACATTCCCTTGTTCGATAAAGCGATCCGCCTCGCGACGCGAGCAGATTCCGCTTTCACTGATGTATTTATTTAATCGGATGGATGAGTCGGGCAGCATAAGTTCTCCTTTGGCAGAGAAATATACCCTACCTTGCGGGCGATAAAAAATAATCGTGTTCGAATGCCCAAGCGCTATATGTGATCAATCACACCTTTCTACACAAAAGTGTCAGCAATCCGCGCCTGCAATTTTGTTGGGCGAAAATAAACAGAATCAACGCATTACAGCAACAAGCACATTTGTGCCAGCAACGCGCTATCAGCACATCAAATGTGCAACATAATCAGCCAGTTCATGGCGATGAAATAAGTGAAAATAGCTTTGAGATGTGGAACGGATGGGGTTATATCAGATCAAGAAGTCAATTTCGTGATTTGCACAAATGTGCAGGAGCCCAAAGATGGCGACGGAAAACAGCGATGATATCCGCCTGATCGTAAAAATAGCGCAGCTTTATTACGAACAGGATATGACACAAGCGCAAATCGCCCGGGAGCTGGGAATCTATCGCACCACGATCAGCCGCTTGCTAAAGCGTGGTCGCGAGCAGGGCATCGTCACCATCGCCATTAATTACGACTACAACGAGAACCTGTGGCTGGAACAGCAGCTAAAACAGAAATTTGGCCTGAAAGAAGCGGTCGTGGTCTCCTGCGATAGCGAACAAGAAGATGAACAGCTCAAGATGATGGGCGTGCACGGCGCGCAGTTACTGGAACGCTTGCTGGAACCTGGCGATATTATCGGTTTCTCATGGGGGCGCGCGGTAAGGGGACTGGTTGAAGGATTATCCCCCGCCAGCCAGTCACGTCAGCTTATCTGCGTGCCTATCATCGGCGGGCCTTCCGGCAAACTTGAAAGTCGCTACCACGTCAACACGCTGACTTACAGCGCAGCGGCAAAGCTCAAGGGTGAATCTCACCTGGCAGATTTCCCGGCGCTTCTGGAAAATCCGCTGATCCGTAACGGGATTATGCAGTCACGACATTTTAAATCGATTTCCGCCTACTGGGATAATCTGGATGTCGCGCTGGTGGGAATTGGTTCCCCGGCGATACGAGATGGTGCTAACTGGCATGCATTTTACGGCAGCGAAGAGAGTGATGACCTGCATGCCCGTCAGGTTGCCGGGGACATTTGTTCACGCTTTTATGATATCAACGGTGTAACGGTAGAGACCAATATGAGTGAAAAGACGCTCTCCATCGAAACCAATAAATTAAAGCAGGCGCGTTACTCCATCGGCATCGCCATGGGGGAAGAAAAACTGAGCGGTATTCTCGGTGCTTTACGCGGAAATTATATTAACGGTTTAGTCACTAACAGCCATACTGCTGAATTATTGTTGAAATAAATATATTCAAATTGATCCTGACGTAATTAATTTTATGAGGGATCCCCTTATCTGAAATTGGGAGTCTATTATGAAAACGTGGTTAAATCTGCAAGATAAAGTCATTATTGTTACCGGTGGCGCATCCGGAATTGGCCTGGCCATTGTCGAAGAATTATTAGCACAAGGCGCTAATGTGCAAATGGCAGATATTCATGGCGGAGAAGGTAAATATGAAGGCCATAGCGGATATCACTTCTGGCCAACGGATATTTCCAGCGCCAAAGAAGTTAATCATACTGTTGCTGAAATTATTCAACGCTACGGACGTATTGACGGACTGGTGAATAATGCAGGGGTTAATTTCCCACGCCTGCTTGTCGATGAAAAAGCACCCGCCGGACAATATGAACTCAACGAAGCTGCTTTTGAAAAAATGGTCAACATCAACCAGAAAGGTGTGTTCTTAATGTCGCAAGCAGTGGCACGCCAGATGGTGAAACAGCATGACGGCGTAATTGTGAATGTCTCTTCCGAAAGCGGACTGGAAGGCTCAGAGGGTCAAAGTTGCTATGCCGCCACCAAAGCCGCACTGAATAGCTTTACCCGTTCCTGGTCAAAGGAATTGGGCAAACACGGTATTCGTGTAGTCGGAATTGCACCTGGCATTCTGGAAAAAACCGGACTGCGCACCCCCGAGTATGAAGAAGCGCTGGCCTGGACCCGCAACATCACCGTCGAGCAGTTGCGCGAGGGCTATACCAAAAACTCAATTCCTATTGGCCGTTCGGGACGCCTGAGCGAAGTTGCTGATTTTGTTTGTTATCTTCTGTCAGAACGCGCCAGCTATATTACCGGAGTAACCACTAACATTGCGGGCGGAAAAACGCGCGGCTAAGGAGATTTTATGGTCAATGCAATCTTCTGCGCCCACGGCAAACTGGCCTGCGCCATGCTGGAATCGGTGCAGATGGTCTACGGCGATGCCAACGTGGAAGCGGTGGAATTTGTCCCCGGTGAAAACGCCAGTGACATCGTGGTAAAACTGGAAAAGTTAGTGAGCGCCCACACTAGCGATGAGTGGCTGATAGCCGTCGATTTACAGTGTGGCAGCCCCTGGAATGCCGCCGCCACACTGGCGATGCGTAACCCGGCAATACGGGTCATTAGTGGGTTGTCACTGCCGTTGGCGCTGGAACTGGTGGACAACCAGAGCAGTATGAACGTGGATGAACTGTGTGAACACCTGACGAGCATTGCGCTACAAACTTGCGTCGTCTGGAAGCCACTGGAAACGATCGATGAGGATTTCTGATGAACATTACCCTTGCTCGTATTGATGACCGCCTGATCCACGGTCAGGTCACCACCGTCTGGTCGAAGGTGGCGAATGCCCAACGGATTATTATCTGTAACGATGACGTCTATAACGATGAAGTACGCCGGACATTATTGCGCCAGGCTGCCCCGCCAGGGATGAAAGTTAACGTAGTCAATATCGAAAAGGCGGTCGCGGTATATCACAATCCGCAATATAAAGACGAAACCGTATTTTATTTATTTACCCGCCCACAGGATGCCTTGGCAATGGTAAAACAAGGCGTGAAAATAGCCACCTTAAATATTGGTGGCATGGCCTGGCGACCGGGTAAAAAACAATTAACCAAAGCGGTCTCGCTAGATGATGATGATATTAATGCGTTCCGTGAGTTGGATCAATTAGGCGTCACTCTGGATTTACGCGTCGTGGCTTCCGACCCATCGATTAGTATTCTCGAAAAAATAAAAGAACAATCTTTCGCTGAATAAATATACACAAAATCATTCAAGTTGCATCAAGGCTGAAAATGAGTGAATCCCGATGAGCTCACTCTGGCAAGTGATTCGGGTGAACGAACGTAGCCAACGCCGAGGCAGCCTGAAGGATGCCATGTATAAAAGCGCCTGTGTATTAAGGCTGTAACAGGCAGGGATGATCACACTCTGAAGGTGCCATATTATGGAAATAAGTACCCTACAAATTATCGCCATATTTCTATTTTCCTGTATTGCCGGAATGGGCAGCGTGCTGGATGAATTCCAGACCCACCGCCCGCTCATCGCCTGTACCGTTATTGGCTTAATTCTTGGTGATTTAAAAACCGGGATTATGCTCGGCGGCACGCTGGAGCTGATCGCGCTCGGCTGGATGAACGTTGGTGCAGCGCAGTCCCCCGATTCGGCACTCGCCAGTATTATTTCCGCCATTCTGGTGATCGTCGGCCAGCAGAGCATCGCAACCGGTATCGCGATTGCGCTTCCCGTAGCTGCCGCAGGCCAGGTGCTCACCGTCTTTGCCCGTACTATCACCGTGGTGTTCCAGCACGCGGCAGATAAAGCAGCGGAAGACGCGCGCTTTCGTACCATCGATATCCTTCACGTCTCCGCGCTGGGTGTGCAGGCGCTACGCGTCGCTATTCCGGCGTTGATTGTTTCGCTGTTTGTTAGCGCCGACATGGTCAGCAATATGCTGAATGCTATCCCGGAATTCGTCACTCGCGGCCTGCAGATTGCTGGTGGCTTTATCGTGGTGGTCGGTTACGCCATGGTGCTGCGCATGATGGGCGTGAAGTATTTGATGCCGTTCTTCTTCCTCGGCTTTATCGCCGGGGGCTATCTCGACCTGAGCCTGCTGGCCTTTGGCGGTGTGGGCGTAATTATCGCGCTGGTTTATATCCAGTTGAACCCGCAATGGCGTAAAGCCGAACCGCAGGCGCAAGCCACCACATCTACCGCCCTTGACCAACTTGACGACTAACGGAGCCCATCATGGAACAGAAAAAACTGACCAAATCGGACCTGTTTAGCATGTTTGTTCGCTCCAACCTGCAACAGGCATCATTCAACTTTGAACGCATTCATGGGCTGGGTTTTTGCTACGACATGATCCCCGCCATTAAACGCCTGTATCCACTGAAGGAGGATCAGGTCGCGGCGCTTAAGCGTCATCTGGTGTTCTTCAACACCACTCCGGCGGTGTGCGGACCGGTGATCGGCGTCACCGCCGCAATGGAAGAAGCACGCGCCAACGGTGCAGAAATTGACGACGGTGCGATCAATGGCATCAAAGTCGGCCTGATGGGTCCGCTTGCCGGCGTCGGCGACCCGCTGGTCTGGGGCACGTTACGGCCGATTACCGCCGCGCTCGGTGCATCTTTAGCGCTCTCCGGCAACATTCTCGGTCCGTTATTGTTCTTCTTTATTTTCAACGCGGTGCGTCTGGCGATGAAGTGGTACGGCTTACAGCTTGGCTTTCGTAAAGGAGTCAACATCGTCAGCGATATGGGCGGCAATCTGCTGCAAAAACTAACCGAAGGCGCATCGATTCTCGGCCTGTTTGTGATGGGGGTTCTGGTCACCAAATGGACCAGCATCAACGTACCGCTGGTGGTATCGCAAACGCCTGGCGCAGACGGCACCACTGTCACCATGACCGTACAAAACATTCTCGATCAGCTTTGCCCTGGCCTGCTGGCGCTGGCGCTGACACTGCTGATGGTACGGCTGCTTAACAAGAAAATTAATCCGGTATGGCTGATCTTTGCCCTGTTTGGTTTGGGGATTATCGGTCATGCGCTGGGCTTCCTGTCCTGATTATTCGCCCCGGTCTCTACCGGGGCACCTTCAAATAACTATTCCCAGAAGATACAGGGAAAGAGGTGGTATATATGTTAACGACAGCTTTACGCCTTTATGGCAAACGCGATCTGCGCCTGGAAACTTTCGATCTTCCGGAAATGCAGGACGATGAAATTCTGGCTTCGGTCGTCACCGACAGCCTGTGCCTCTCTTCCTGGAAAGAAGCGAATCAGGGCGAGAACCACAAAAAAGTACCGGACGATGTGGCCATCAACCCGATCATCATCGGCCACGAGTTTTGCGGCGATATTCTCGCCGTGGGGAAAAAATGGCAGCATAAGTTTCAACCCGGCCAGCGCTATGTGATTCAGGCTAACCTGCAACTCCCGGATCGCCCGGACTGCCCCGGCTACTCCTTTCCCTGGGTTGGCGGTGAGGCGACGCGCGTTGTCATTCCCAATGAAGTAATGGAGCAGGACTGCCTGCTCGCCTACGAAGGAGAGACCTATTTTGAAGGCTCCCTGGTTGAACCACTGTCCTGCGTGATTGGCGCATTCAACGCCAACTATCACCTGCAGGAAGGCACCTATAACCACAAGATGGGCATTCGTCCGCAGGGGCGCACGCTAATCCTCGGCGGCACCGGTCCAATGGGGCTGCTGGCGATTGATTATGCGTTGCACGGCCCGGTTAATCCGGCACTGCTGGTGGTAACCGATACCAACAAAGACAAACTAAGCTACGCCCGCAAACACTATCCGTCGGAGCCACAAACACAGATCCACTATCTTCACGCCCAGGAAGCGTCTTATGACACGCTGATGGCGCTGAGCGGCGGTCACGGATTTGACGACATCTTTGTGTTTGTGCCGAACGAGCAACTGGTCACGCTGGCCTCTTCCCTGCTGGCAGCCGATGGCTGTATGAACTTCTTTGCCGGTCCGCAGGATAAGCAGTTCACCGCGCCGATTAACTTCTACGATGTCCACTACGCTTTCACCCATTACGTCGGGACGTCTGGCGGTAATACTGACGATATGCGCGCGGCAGTAAAACTGATTGAAGAGAAAAAAGTACAGGCTGCAAAAGTGGTGACGCACATTCTCGGGCTGAATGCGGCAGGTGAAACAACGCTGGAGCTTCCGGCTGTAGGCGGCGGAAAAAAACTGGTGTACACCGGCAAAGCGTTGCCATTAACCGCGCTGACGCAGATAGACGATCCGGCTTTGCGCGATATCCTGGAACGCCATCATGGGATCTGGTCACAGGAAGCCGAGCAATACGTATTGGCGCACGCCAGGGAGATTTAACATGATTAATCGCAACACCCAGCTGTGTATGTCGCTTGCCGGTCGGCCCGGCAACTTCGGCACGCGATTTCACAACTATCTGTATGAAAAGTTGGGGTTAAACTTTATCTACAAAGCCTTCAGCACTCAGGATATCGAGGCTGCGGTGAAAGGCGTGCGAGCGTTAGGTATTCGCGGCTGCGCGATATCGATGCCGTTTAAAGAGAGCTGCATGCCGTTTCTGGATGTCATCGATCCCTCTGCGCAAGCTATTGATTCCGTGAACACTATCGTCAACGACAACGGTACGCTAACGGGTTTTAACACCGACTATATTGCAGTAAAAAGCCTGATTGCCAGCCACCAGCTTGATAACGGCGCTCGCGTCATGATTCGCGGCAGCGGTGGGATGGGCAAGGCGGTCATCGCCGCGTTTCGCGATGCCGGTTTTCACGATGTGATCGTTGCTGCCCGCAACCGGGAAAGCGGCCCGGTGCTTGCAAGACAGTACGGTTTTCAATGGCAGCCACAGCCGGAAGGGATTGCCTGTGACATTCTGGTCAACGTCACCCCCGTCGGTATGGCCGGAGGTAAAGAAAGCGATGAACTGGCGTACAGCAAAGTGATGGTCGCTAACGCCCACGTGGTGTTTGATGTCGTCGCCCTGCCACCAGAAACGCCGGTGATAAAACTGGCGCAGCAGTTGGGTAAAAAGACTATCAGCGGTGCAGAAGTGATTGCCTTACAGGCCGTGGAGCAGTTCGCCATGTACACCGGCATGCGCCCGGACGACGCACTGATTGCCGAAGCTGCTGAATTTGCGCGAGCGGGGTAAGAGAGCAGGAGTAGAGCGCCGGGGATGGGCGCTCTTATTTGTCTTTGCCACTACGCAATTCGAGGCATAGCGAACAGTTGCTGATCCGCTTTCGCTTCTAACTCAGCCAGTGCAGGAATCAATTGGCTGATGTTCATCAGGCTGTGCCCCAACTGGCAAACGCTCTCATTGGACATACGTTCCTGTTTTTCACCCGCCATTGTCAGCAGGCTTTCACCCATAACATTCAGCGTGTGATACAGACCGGCCAGCATCTCTTCGCAGCCAAATGACAGTGCCAGGTTTTCTTCAGTGGAGAGTTGACTACAGTCGAGATGGCGAAAGGCCTCAGCGAGTGGAAAGTGGAATAGATCAGCTTCAGGCAGGAGAGAAAAAGACGCCGAACGGGCGTTAGTGGTACGATTAGCATCAGCCATAGCATTACCTCGTATAATGTTGTGGTTAAACGCCCTGATCGTGTTGCTGCACTTTCGGGGCGTTGTCATTTTTAATGTGTGAGAGTAATGTGTCATCACACATGCTCACACCACTCTTGTGTAATTAAGGTGTCAACACACATGAATGAAAGAAGAGGCAATCCCCCGTTTCAATTCCGTCTGGATCCAGAACTGCGAAAAGCAATGGAAGAAGCACAAAAACAGGACGGCGATGAATCGCTTGCTGCCTGGATTAAACGTATTATCAGGAAAGAAGTGAAGCAAAAAGGGATTGAGGTTTAAGGGGATTTATGTCGGTTGGCTGAAAGTCCGCTGAGAGCGAGGAGCGGACATTGGTAGCCTCAACAACATGACTAGTATTGAGGTGTATTAATCAACGGGAAGCAGGTCAGTTTATTGCGCCAGCCCGACTTTTACGAAAGGGCTACCATGACTACGCGATTTTTTGATTAGCTTGCCTACGTATAATTCTCTGATTTTTGGTGATGCGATTCGTCCAACAAACTCTGAACGGTTGGTTTCGGGAGGGATGACCAGTTCCCGGGTAAAGTACTGCTGAGAGCCTGCCTTTAACCAGCACTGTATCTCGTAAACTTCCATCACTAAACCGCCGTAGGTGGCGTATGCAAATTGTAGGTTTTCATCTTTTGGTACTTTTGCCCAGACGCCACGTGTAGCTTCATATAATGCAAGTGCACTCATGCCAGACTTGTAGGTGCTGTTTAGCAAAAAAGCGAGCCCGGCATGTTCAGGTGCGATTTCCGTCTCTTGCTTAAGAAGGAGATGGTTGAGCTCATCCAGCGTGATTCGCCCCATAAGGGAGCTGCTTCCTCGTACTTTGTTGGTCAGTTCTCCAACACCTAAGAGATCAATACATGTTGCTTCAACAAGCTTCGCGGTTGCCTCATCCATGCCATGGCGTAGTATGTCGATACCCAGATTTCCTGTTTTTAACAGATGATTAATTCGTTCTGATTTCGGAGAGTCATCATTATACTTTATATGATCAAGGCAGCGTTCTGACTTGCCTTTGCCTATATAAAACGGCTTTTTAGCTGCATCTTCAGTGTCATAAAATGCATAAACATAGAACTTAGCCATCCCTAACGCTTTTGAGTATTTTGAAAAATCTTTCAAACCTTGCTTCCTTAAGGCAAAAGTACTTAATTTTACTATCGGCACTAGAGTTCCGAACTTAAGCGCAAAACAATTAGCGTACAGATTGACCTGCGCCCATTGATGAATATGGGCCAAAGTTAGCAACGACTGCTATTGGCACACAGCTGCCTCCCCTCTCCACCGTTATCGTTTCTCGTATCAATCGCAGCATCCTGAAAAATTACGCATTATTGCGAGGCGCTTTCCACAACCTCATCTCCAACATCGTGAGCCATATCAGTAAGGTGTTACACTGACGGTGGTAGCATTACTGTGGTTTGTAATTTACTGATTATCTGGAGAAATGATGGAACTGCTTTTATTGAGTAACTCGACACTGCCAGGCAAAGGCTGGATGGAACACGCGCTGCCACTGATCGCTGAGCAGTTGAACGGTCGCCGCTCTGCGGTGTTTATTCCGTTTGCTGGTGTCACGCAAACCTGGGACGACTATACAGCGAAAACGGCAGCCATCTTTGCGCCAATGGGCGTCGATGTCACAGGCATTCATACCGTTGCCGATCCGGTCGCAGCCATTGAGAACGCTGAAGTGGTGATTGTCGGCGGAGGTAACACTTTCCAGTTGCTGAAAGAGAGCCGTGAGCGTGGCTTGCTGGCACCAATTGTTGGCGTGGTCAAACGCGGCGCGCTGTACATCGGCTGGAGTGCGGGTGCGAACCTCGCCTGCCAGACTATCCGTACCACGAATGACATGCCAATTGTCGATCCAAAAGGTTTTGACGCCCTGGGTCTGTTCCCACTACAAATCAACCCGCACTTCACCAACGCGCTGCCGGAAGGCCACAAAGGCGAAACGCGTGAACAGCGTATTCGCGAGCTGCTGGTTGTCGCACCGGAACTGACAGTGATTGGTTTGCCGGAGGGGAACTGGATCAAAGTAAGTAACGATAAAGCCATTCTTGGCGGCCCGAACACCACTTACGTATTCAAAGCGGGTGAAGAAGCGGTAGCCCTTGAAGCAGGTCACTGCTTTTAATTAACGCCTGATGGCGCTACGCAGTCCGGTAGGCTGGAAGCACAGCGTCATCAGGTATCACCGTCAGTTAATGATCATCCCGCTCATCGTCTTCATCCGGCTGTTCCAGCACGCTGTAGGCAACAGAACAGAACAATGAGTTCAGACGCTGCATGTCGCCAAGTAATGCAAGATGCAGTGAACTGGTCTCGATACTCTGGACGTTCTGCTGATGCAGTCGATCGACGTGCGCATGCGAGTAACGACGGTTAAGAATGCGAAAACGGTGCTTGCTGCGACGCAGACGACGGGCACTGGTCACATCACCGGAGAAGAACACTGACATAGCCAGTTGCAGGTTGCTTAGTAACTGATCGTAGAGCGCATCCAGTTCTTTCAACCCTTCCAGAGAAAATGCCCGACGCGCGGCCAGCGACTTATCGGCAATTTCACTGCCCATTCGTTCAACAATATCGGAAGCCTGTTCCAGGTTGAGCGACATTTCGATAATCTCCGCCCAGCGCCGGGACTCCTCTTCCGCCAGCTCATCTTTTGGCATCCGCGCCAGATAGAGTTTGATCGCCGTGTACAACACGTTGATGTCGTCGGCCATCTTGCGCAGCTCTTTTTCTTCGCGCGGCTCGCCGTGCATTACCTTTTTCAGACCCTCCATCATCTGCTCCATTGCATCACCAATACGCAGGGCTTCACGGGCAGCATTGGCCAACGCCAGCGTCGGCGTATCCAGCGCGCTGACATCCAGATGCTTGGGTTTCAGATGGGCGTCTAATTCGGGTTCATCACGGATAATACGTTTGCAAAAGCGCGCCATCGGCTCGGCAAACGGTACCATCGCTACGCAGCGCACCAGGTTGTAGAAGACGTGAAAATAGATCACTAATTCAGATTTCGGCAGTGGCAGTTCATCCATCAGATTGGCCAGCGGATGAACGAACGGCAGAATAATCAGGCTGCCCACCAGCTTAAACAGCAGACTGCCAAGCGCCACACGGCGTGCTGCTGCATTGGCTGCGCTATTGTTCAGCATCGCCAGTAAACCGGAGCCCAGGTTCGCGCCAATCACCAGACACAAGGCGACCGGGAACGAGATAATACCCGCTGCGGTCAACGTTGCCGTCAGCAGAACCGCCGCCAGGCTGGAGTAGCTGATAATCGCGAACATTGCGCCAATCAGCGCATCAAGCATGATATCGCCGGTTAGCGAGGCGAAAATAACCTGCACTCCATTTGCCTGAGTGATCGGTGTCACCGCCTGCACAATCAGCTCCAGCGCCAGTAAGATCAGCCCCAGCCCGATGCCTACGCGCCCCAACTGTCCGACGCGGGACTGCTTACGCCCCAGAAAGAAGATCACACCAATAAAAATCAGCAGTGGCGACAGCCAGGAGAGATCAAAAGTCAGGATACGCGCCATCAGCGCGGTCCCCACATCGGCACCAAGCACAATGACCAGCGCAGGCGTGAGCGCCACCAGATCCTGGGCGACAAACGACGTCACCAGCATAGTGGTCGCGTTACTGCTTTGCACCAGTGCAGTGACGCCAATCCCCGCACAAAAGGCGAGCGGCTTCTTTTCAACACTTCGGCTAAGCACAGTGCGTAAACGGGCACCAAAGACACGCATCACACCAGTACGCACAATGTGAGTGCCCCAAACCAGCATAGCGACAGCAGAAAGCAGGTGTAGCAGAGTTAACACGGAATCAGGTTCTCCTTATATTTATATGTTCCTGAACTCATGCCTACAATGCGCACAAGTTCCCTTCAGTATAAGGGTTTAAATGTAATAAAGAGACAGGGCACTCATTGAGTGCCCTGTTTGTTGTAAAGAAAGATGACAGTTTTGTGAATCAGTCGGCGTCATAGCCCAGATTAGGCGCTAACCAACGCTCAACTTCCGCCACACTCATCCCTTTACGGAAGGCGTAATCTTCAACCTGGTCGCGCTGAATTTGTGCCACCGCGTAGTACTTACTGTCCGGATGACTGAAGTACCAGCCGGAGACTGATGCGCCAGGCCACATGGCGAAAGACTCCGTGAGTTTCATACCGGTATGCGTTTCCACATCCAATAGCTCCCAGATAGTGGCTTTCTCGGTATGTTCCGGACACGCCGGATAACCTGGTGCCGGACGAATACCCTGATAGTTCTCACGGATCAGTTCGTCATTGCTGAGATTCTCGTTCGCCGCGTAGCCCCAGTAAACTTTACGGACACGCTCATGCAGATATTCTGCAAAGGCTTCTGCCAGACGGTCGGCAATCGCTTTCACCATGATCTTGTTGTAGTCATCGTGCTGCGCCTCGAAAGCTTCAGCCAGCGCGTCCTCTTCCAGACCGCCAGTGACCGCAAAGGCACCGATGTAATCCGCCTTGCCGCTCAGTTTGGGTGCCACAAAGTCAGACAGGCAGTAGTTGGCAAAGCCGACTTTTTCCGTTTGCTGACGCAGATGATGACTCACATTCAGCACATGTGTGCGCGTTTCATCACGATAGATCTCAATGTCATCGCCGACACGGTTAGCCGGGAACAGGCCAACCACACCGCGCGGATTCAACGTTTTCTCGGCGCTGAGTTTATCCAGCATATCGTTGGCGTCTTTAAACAGACGTTTCGCCTCTTCACCCACCACTTCATCTTCCAGAATGCGTGGATATTTCCCGGCTAGCGACCAGGTCATAAAAAACGGCGTCCAGTCGATGTAATTACGCAGCGTTTCGATGCTGGCTTCAACGCTCTGCACACCGAGACGATGAGCCACCGGCGGTGTGTAGCTTGCCCAGTCGAACGCCAGATCGTTCTCACGCGCGGCAGCCAGTGTCACTGGCGGAGTACGCGGTTTCTTACGCGCATGCTGGATACGCACCGTTTCATACTCTTTACGCGTACGGGCGACAAAATCATCGCGCTGTGTATCGGACAGCAAAGCGGCAACCACGCCAACGGTGCGAGAGGCGTTCTGTACATAGACCGTTGGCCCACTGTAGTTTTGCTCGATCTTCACCGCTGTGTGCGCTTTTGACGTCGTTGCACCACCAATCAGCAGCGGGATAGTAAAGCCCTGACGTTCCATCTCTTTCGCCACATTGACCATTTCGTCCAGCGACGGGGTAATCAGCCCGGAGAGGCCAATCAGATCGGCATTCACTTCACGCGCGGTTCTGAGGATTTTCTCCGCTGGCACCATCACGCCAAGGTCGACGATTTCGTAGTTGTTGCATTGCAACACCACGCCGACAATGTTCTTGCCAATATCGTGCACATCGCCCTTCACGGTAGCGATAACCATCTTGCCGTTGCTGGAGCCTTTTTCTTTGCTGGCTTCAATGTAGGGTTCGAGGTATGCCACCGCCTGTTTCATCACTCGGGCAGATTTCACCACCTGCGGCAGGAACATTTTACCCTCACCGAACAGGTCACCAACGACGTTCATACCGTCCATCAGCGGCCCTTCGATGACCTCAATCGGGCGTGCTGCCTGCTGGCGAGCCTCTTCGGTGTCCAGTTCGATAAACTCAGTAATGCCTTTCACCAGCGAATATTCGAGACGTTTTTTCACATCCCAACTACGCCACTCCGCCTGCTGGGCGTTGGCGGTATCATCGGTTTTGCTGCCACGGTATTTTTCGGCCAGATCCAGCAGACGCTCGGTGCCGTCATCGCGGCGGTTGAGGATCACATCTTCCACCGCATCGCGTAACTCGGCCGGCAGGTCGTCATAGATCGCCAGTTGTCCGGCATTGACGATCCCCATGTCCATACCGTTACGAATGGCATAGTACAGGAACACCGCGTGAATGGCTTCGCGCACTGGATCGTTGCCACGGAACGAGAACGAGACGTTAGAGACGCCGCCAGAGATTAGCGCATGCGGCAGTTCGCGTTTGATATCTTCACACGCGCCGATAAAGTCCTGCGCGTAGTTGTTATGTTCGTCAATACCGGTCGCAACCGCAAAGATGTTTGGATCGAAGATAATGTCTTCCGGCGGGAAGCCCACCTCTTCGGTGAGAATTTTGTACGCCCGGCGACAAATCTCAATTTTACGGGCACGGGTATCGGCCTGACCCTGTTCATCAAAGGCCATAACCACCACCGCCGCACCGTAGCGTCGCAGCAACTTCGCGTGATGGATAAAGGTTTCTACACCCTCTTTCATCGAAATGGAGTTAACGATGCCTTTACCCTGAATGCACTTCAGACCTTTTTCGATGACATCCCATTTCGAGGAGTCAATCATAATCGGCACGCGAGCGATGTCCGGCTCACCGGCGATCAGGTTGAGGAAACGCACCATCGCCGCTTCGGCATCGAGCATCCCTTCATCCATGTTGATATCGATAATTTGCGCGCCACTTTCCACCTGCTGGCGGGCAACGTCCAGCGCTTCGCTGTATTTTTCTTCTTTGATCAGGCGCTTAAATTTGGCCGAGCCGGTGACGTTGGTACGCTCACCAACGTTGACGAACAGACTGTCGTCGCCAATATTCAGAGGTTCAAGCCCGGCTAAACGGCAGGCAACCGGGATTTCCGGCAACTGGCGCGGGGCCAGGCCATCAACCGCGCGGCTCATTGCTGCGATGTGTTCCGGCGTGGTGCCGCAGCAACCACCAACCACGTTCAGGAAACCCGCTTGTGCCCATTCGCGGATTTGCTTCGCCATGGTATCAGCGTCAAGATCGTACTCACCGAAGGCGTTCGGCAGACCAGCATTCGGGTGCGCGGTTACGTAGCATTCAGCAATACGTGACAGTTCCTGCACATACTGGCGCAACTCATCCGGACCTAAAGCACAGTTAAGGCCGAAGGTGAGCGCGTCGGCGTGGCGCAGTGAATTATAAAATGCTTCGGTCGTCTGACCAGAAAGCGTACGTCCTGAGGCGTCAGTGATGGTGCCGGAGATCATGATCGGCAACTCAACACCCAGTGCTTCAAACTCTGTTTTCACTGCAAATATGGCCGCTTTCGCGTTAAGCGTGTCAAAAACGGTTTCAATCAGGATCAGATCGCTACCACCTTCCACCAGCGCTTTGGTAGATTCACGGTAAGCCGCCACCAGTCCGTCAAAGGTGATATTACGGTAGGCGGGATCGTTAACATCCGGTGAGATAGACGCGGTGCGGTTAGTCGGGCCGAGGACACCCGCGACATAGCGCGGTTTGTTCGGCGTGTGTGCCGTCCATTCGTCCGCACAGGCACGTGCCAGTTTTGCCGCTTCAAAGTTGATTTCCGCCGACAGGGATTCCATCTGGTAATCCGCCATGGCGATGGTCGTGGAGTTGAAGGTGTTGGTTTCGATGATATCTGCGCCCGCTTCAAAGTAGGCGTTATGGATCGCGGTTATCACCTCCGGCTTACTGAGCACCAACAGGTCATTGTTGCCTTTCAGATCGCTCGGCCAGTCGGCAAAGCGCTCGCCGCGGAAATCCTCTTCACTCAGACGATAACTCTGGATCATGGTGCCCATACCGCCGTCCAGCACCAGAATACGTTCTTTTAACTGCTGACGTAATTGTTCAACTTTGCTACTCACACTGACTCCCGACAACGCTCAACCAGACCGAAAAAAGCTCAACGAACCATACTCGCACAAAGATTAATGACGGAAAAGCAAACAACAGCCAACATGAGACATGTTCAGCTTCACTCATCCGATCAGTACAGGAATTCTTGCATTATAATTGAATAAAACGAAAATGATTTCCACGATACAGAAAAGGAGTCTGCCATGGTTGCCACTGTCCCCGCGAAACGCGGTAGAAAACCTGCCGCCACTACTACGCCTGCAACCGGGCAGGTTCAGTCTCTGACCCGAGGCCTGAAATTACTGGAGTGGATTGCTGAGTCCAACGGCAGCGTAGCGCTGACCGAACTGGCGCAACAAGCTGGTTTGCCCAATTCCACCACGCACCGTTTGCTGACCACGATGCAGCAACAGGGTTTTGTCCGCCAGGTTGGCGAGCTGGGACACTGGGCCGTGGGCGCACATGCGTTTATCGTCGGCAGCAGCTTTTTGCAAAGCCGCAACCTGCTGGCGATTGTCCATCCGATTCTGCGTAAGCTGATGGAAGACTCCGGCGAAACAGTGAACCTGGCGGTGCTGGATCAGAGCGACCATCAGGCCATTATTATCGACCAGGTGCAGTGCACACAGCTGATGCGTATGTCTGCCCCCATTGGCGGCAAGCTGCCAATGCACGCTTCCGGCGCGGGAAAAGCATTCCTGGCACAATTAAGCGAAGAACAGGTTACTGGTCTGCTGCACCGTAAAGGCCTGCATGCTTATACTCACGCCACACTAGTCTCGCCAGTACATCTGAAAGAAGACCTCGCCCAGACGCGTAAACGTGGCTATTCGTTTGATGACGAGGAGCATGCACTTGGCCTGCGCTGCGTGGCATCGTGCATTTACGATGAGTATCGTGAGCCATTTGCCGCCATCTCTATCTCCGGACCGATTTCCCGTATCACCGACGATCGCGTTACTGAGTTTGGCGCGATGGCGATTAAAGCGGCGAAAGAGGTAACGCTGGCATACGGCGGGATTCGTTAAGGCATTTTTGTCGGGTAACGGCTACGCCTTACCCGGCCTACAAACCGGAGATCGCCGGAGCCTGATAGGCACAGCGACGTCAGGCAATTAACGCAAAATTACGCTAGTCCTGCTGATTGTAACGCACACTAAATCGTTGCTTGCGGCGGTAAGCGTAGACATCTTCCACATGTCCTTCCCGAATTCGGGTCTGCAACGCCCGCCAGTAGTCGGCACGAAACAGATCAGCGTGCATCTCTTCAAACAACGGTCCAATACGCGGATCGGCACACAGCCAGTGACGGAACTCCTCCGGGAAAACGTCACCTGGAGAAACGCTGTACCATGGCTCACTTGCCAGCTCATCCTCCGGGTAACGCGGCGGTGGGATATGGCGAAAATTCACTTCCGTCATGTAACAAATTTCATCATAGTCGTAGAACACCACACGCCCGTGGCGGGTGACACCAAAATTTTTAAATAACATGTCACCAGGGAAAATATTGGCAGCGGCTAACTGACGAATAGCGTTGCCATACTCTTCAATTGCATCCCGCAGTTGCTGCCCTTCCACCTGCTCCAGCCAGATATTCAACGGTACCATCCGGCGTTCGATATACAGATGTCGAATAACGATCTGCTCGCCAAGATCGGTTATCTTTTCAGGGACTTCCTGTAGCAGCAGTGCCATCAGCGCCGGGGCGATTTGCCGCTTATCCAATACAAAGTTCTCGAACTCCTGGGTGTCCGCCATGCGTCCGACACGATCGTGCTCTTTCACCAGTTGATAACAGGCACGGACATGGGCAGCAGACATCTCTTTCTGCGGCGCAAATTTATCTTTAATAATTTTGAATACCCGATCGAATCCCGGCAGCGTAAAAACCAGCATGACCATGCCGCGTATTCCCGGCGCCTCAATAAACTGCTCGTCGCTCCCGGCAAGATAGAGCAGATATTCGCGATAGCTTTCTGTTTTCGCATGCTTCTGACAGCCAATCGCCATATACAACTCGGCGGTGGTTTTACCGGGCAGGATCTCGCGCAGCCACTCCACTAACGCCGCAGGCAACGGGGCATAAACCATAAAATAAGAGCGGGCAAAGCCAAACACGATACTGGCTTCCGCAGCGGTTGTCAGACAGGTATCAACAAATAACTCACCTTCGTCGGTGCGGTGTATCGGCAGTAAAAATGGCAAAGTACCGGAAGGCGTTATGAGTTTCCCAACCAGCCAGGCGGCTTTATTGCGGTAAAAAAGTTCATTCGCCACCTGCAAATGGCAGCGCTGCAACACATCCGCACCAAAAGTTTCCGTCAGGTGTCCGATGATGTAATGGATATCACGAATTTTGTTCTGCCACGGCAGACGCAGAGGCAGATCGCTGAGTACCCTCGCGAGCATCGATTCCCATCCTGAATCAGGGAAAAAGTCTTTCGCCAGCGGACGTGGGATGGTTCGAAAGCGGCGTTCTGGCTGGGAGCTAAAAATAAACAGACGCTCGGGAGTCAGCGAACGATGGTCAAATAACCGACAGTAAACAGAGTTAAAAAAGCTCTCCGCAATCTCGAAGCGCGGATAGTCCGGCAATAGCCGGGTGTAATGCTCTTTGACGCGAAGTAAAAACTCCGCATTGGTACTTTTGCCGTCGGTAATACAGCGTAACTGTTCCACCACCAGGCCCACATGATGATCGTAGAGGTGGATACGGCTTTTCATCGCCTGCTGAACCGCATGCCAGTCGGCCTGTTCAAAACGCTGCTGCGCACCGGACGTCACTTCCAGAAATCGGCCATACTGCGCATCAAAGCCTTGCAGGATGGTTTGAGCAATCAGTAATTCCAGGCCACGCGACATCTTTTGCCCTCATCCAGAACCGGAGATTGCCGGATAGCGCATTCACTTATCCGGCCTACGAAGATCCGTAGGCCCGGTAAGCACAGTGCCACCGGGCATCAGGACAATCAGAACTGTGATTCTTCCGTCGACCCCGTCAGCGCAGTAACGGATGACGCACCGCCCTGAATAATGGTCGTCACTTTATCGAAGTAACCGGTACCCACTTCCTGCTGATGGGATACGAAAGTGTAACCGTCTTTCGCCGCCGCAAATTCTGGCTGCTGGACTTTCTCGACGTAGTGGCGCATGCCTTCGCCCTGCGCATAGGAATGTGCAAGATCGAACATGTTGAACCACATGCTGTGGATACCCGCCAGAGTAATGAACTGATATTTATAGCCCATGTCCGACAGCTGCTGCTGGAAGCTGGCAATGGTTTTGTCGTCCAGGTTCTTCTGCCAGTTAAACGATGGTGAACAGTTGTAGGCCAACAGTTTACCTGGATATTTAGCGTGGATCGCATCGGCAAAGCGGCGAGCCAGCTCGAGATCCGGGGTGGAAGTTTCACACCACACCAGATCAGCATACGGTGCATAGGCCAGGCCGCGACTGATTGCCTGTTCAATGCCCGCATGGGTACGGTAGAACCCTTCACTGGTACGCTCGCCGGTAATGAACTCGCTGTCGTATGGATCGCAGTCAGAGGTGATCAAATCTGCCGCGTCAGCATCGGTACGGGCAATAACCAGCGTCGGTACGCCCATCACGTCAGCCGCCAGACGTGCCGCCACCAGTTTCTGGATAGCTTCCTGAGTCGGTACCAGCACTTTGCCGCCCATATGACCACATTTTTTCACGGAGGCGAGCTGATCTTCGAAGTGAACAGCCGCTGCACCAGCCTCAATCATCGATTTCATCAGTTCGAAAGCGTTGAGTACGCCGCCAAAACCGGCTTCAGCATCAGCGACGATCGGCAGGAAGTAGTCCACATAGCGCGGATCGTTCGGTTCAATACCGGTAGACCACTGGATCTGATCCGCGCGGCGGAAGGTGTTGTTGATCCGATCCACCACTGCCGGCACCGAGTTCGCCGGGTACAGCGATTGATCCGGGTACATGCTGGAAGCCAGGTTAGCATCTGCCGCGACCTGCCAGCCAGAAAGATAGACCGCTTCAATACCGGCTTTCGCTTGCTGCAGCGCCTGACCACCGGTCAGCGCACCGAGACTGTTGATGTAGCCTTTCTTCGATTCGCCGTGCAACAGACGCCACATTTTCGCCGCTCCAAGCTGCGCCAGCGTACATTCCGGGTTGACTGAGCCACGTAATTTCACCACTTCCTCCGCGCTATATGGGCGGGTAATGCCTTCCCAGCGCGGTTGTGTCCATTCTTTTTGTAATTCTTCGATTTGTTGAGTACGGGTTTTCATGTGCAGATGCTCCATATTATGATGTGGTGAGTTAAGCCAGCAGGCGGTAACCCGGCAGGGTCAGGAAGTCGATCAGTTCGTCAGAAGTGGTGATTTGCTCCATCAGGCGCGCGGCATCGTCAAAACGCCCGCTGCTGTAGCGGTGTTCGCCCAGTTCGTCCTGAATAACCAGCATTTCTTCTGCCAGCATCTGACGGAACAGGGATTTAGTGACAGGTTTGCCGTTGCTCAGCGTTTTTTCATGGTGGATCCACTGCCAGATAGAGGTTCGGGAGATTTCGGCGGTCGCCGCGTCTTCCATCAGACCATAAATCGGCACACAGCCATTGCCGGAGATCCACGCTTCGATGTACTGCACAGCAACGCGGATATTAGCGCGCATCCCTTCTTCAGTGCGCTCACCCTCACATGGAGCGAGAAGCTGTTCTGCGGTGATCGGCGCATCTTCATCACGGGTCACGAATAACTGGTTTTTGTTTTCCCCCAGCACATCGTTGAAAATCGCCATTGCGGTATCTGCAAGCCCCGGGTGAGCAACCCAGGTCCCGTCATGACCGTTATTGGCTTCCAGCGCTTTATCCGCTTTAACTTTGTTCAGTACCTGGTTGTTACGTTCGGCGTCTTTGCTGGGGATGAATGCCGCCATACCGCCCATCGCAAATGCGCCGCGTTTGTGACAAGTTTTAATCAGCAGACGCGAGTACGCGCTGAGGAAAGGTTTATCCATCGTCACGACCTGACGATCCGGCAGAACACGATCCGGGTGATTTTTCAGCGTTTTGATATAGCTGAAAATGTAATCCCAGCGGCCGCAGTTCAGGCCCACAATATGGTCACGCAGTGCGTGCAGGATCTCATCCATCTGGAAGACAGCTGGCAGCGTTTCAATCAGCAACGTAGCTTTGATAGTTCCGCGCGGCAGGTTAAATCTGTCTTCGGCATAGCTGAAGACTTCACTCCACCAGGCAGCTTCTTGCCAGGACTGAGTCTTCGGCAGATAGAAATAGGGACCGCTGCCTTTTGCCAGCAACGCTTTATAGTTGTGGAAGAAATAGAGAGCAAAGTCGAACAGGCTGCCGGGAATCGCTTCTTCGCGCCAGGTCACATGTTTTTCCGGCAAGTGCAGGCCACGCACACGGCAAATCAATAACGCCGGATTGGGTTTCAACTGGTAAATCTTACCGGCTTCATTGGTGTAGCTGATGGTACCGTTTACCGCATCACGCAGGTTAATTTGCCCGTCGATGACTTTGCTCCATTCGGGGGCCAGTGAATCCTCAAAATCAGCCATGAAGACTTTGACGTTCGCATTCAGCGCGTTGATCACCATCTTGCGTTCAACAGGCCCGGTGATCTCTACACGACGATCCTGCAAGTCATCAGGAATACCACGAATTTTCCAGTTACCTTCACGAATGGAAGCTGTTTCCGAAATAAAATCAGGCAACTTACCGTCATCAATATCCTGCTGCTGTTGAATACGTGCAGCGAGAAGCTTATTCCGTTTTGGTGTAAATCGTGTCACCAGTTCAGTCAGAAACTCCACCGCTTCTTCAGTCAGAATTTGCTGTTCTTGCTCGCCATGCGGTCTGGTAAACACCAGCTCATTGGTTGTTGTTGCCTGTTGATTCATTGCGTAGTTCCTCGTCATTGATCCAAAACCATCCCCAATGCGAACGAAGGATCGTTGTGCGGTTTTCGTTCAGCACAACTAAGACTACTCAATTAAATTTCAAAATCAAAAACAATTTCCATTTTTAATTTAATTATCAATTAACTTATTGATAACATTAAAAATAAAAATTAATTACATGATGAGGTGCGTTTCGGAAATAAAAAAGGCACCCGAAGGTGCCTGATTCAATATGCTGAAACGCTTAAGGATCGCTGGCTACAGAAGATTAATCCAGCGTTGGATTCATGTGACGCAGATCGTATGGCGTTATCTGGTAGACGTAATAGTTGAGCCAGTTGGTAAACAGCAAATTACCATGGCTGCGCCAGGTTGCCCGCGGTTTGTTTTGCGGGTCGTCTTTCGGGAAATAGTTGTATGGAACATCCGGAGTTAAACCCGCTTCGACGTCACGAAAATATTCACTGGCCAGAGTATGGGCATCATATTCTGGATGGCCCGTCACGAATGCAATACGCTTATCTTTGCTGGCAAACAGATAGGCATCACCCTCTTCCGTCTCCGCAAAGATCTCAAGATCGGTGTAATCCCTGATAAGTGCTGCTGGAAAATCAGCATAGCGTGAATGCGGTGCCAGAAATGCGTCATCAAAACCACGCGTCAGCAAGGCATGAGGATGCAGAATATGGTGTTCATAGACGCCCGAGAGTTTGTCCGTGCGGGTTTGTTTGGGAATGCCATACAAAATATTAAGTGCAGCCTGTACCGCCCAACAGACAAACAGTGTCGACGTGACGTGGTCTTTTGCCCATTCCAGAACCTGTTTTATCTGCGGCCAGTAAGCCACATCGTTAAATTCAACCAGACCCAGCGGCGCGCCGGTCACGATCAGTCCGTCGAAGTTCTGGTCGCAGATATCCTCGAAATTACAGTAAAAGTTATTTAGATGCTCGGTAGGAGTGTTACGTGACTCACGTGCATCAATGCGTAATAGTTGAACATCCACCTGTAGCGGTGAGTTCGACAGTAAACGCAGAAACTGGTTTTCCGTTTCAATCTTCTTCGGCATCAGGTTGAGGATAAGTACCTTTAGTGGACGAATTTCCTGACCGGAAGCGCGAGATGTCGTCATGACAAAGACATTTTCCTCACGCAAGAAATTGACGGCGGGTAGCTCGTCCAGCACGCGAATTGGCATAACCTGATAACCTCACTACATACGCTTAAACGTTTAGACATCCAGATAGCTGAAGATACCCAGGAATCATACGAATGTCGAGTCTGTATGCCCAAGGTGAGAAAGTTTCACATCCCCTTGCTGTAGAATAGTGCAGTAAAGATAAAAGGAGAATGCTATGGCTCTGACCATTCGTCGTTCATGCACGGACGAAAGCGATAAGTTAGTTTCTATCTGGTGTCGTTCAGTCGATGCCACTCACCATTTTCTCTCATCTGATTACCGTATTGAGCTGGAAGAACTGGTCCGTTCGTTTTTGCCAGAAGCTCCACTATGGGTTGCGGTAACGGAACAGGATGAACCCATCGCCTTTATGCTGCTCACAGATGAACATATGGATGCCTTATTCGTCGATCCTGATGTTCGCGGATGTGGTGTGGGGAAATGGCTGGTTGAGCATGCACTGATGCTGGCCCCCAGGTTAACGACCAACGTTAATGAGCAAAATGAACAAGCCGTTGGATTCTATAAGAAGATGGGATTTAAGGTGACGGGACGTTCAGAGGTTGATGACCTTGGAAAGCCGTATCCGTTATTGCATCTCGCGTATACCGGAGAATAAGGGATTCAGTACGGTTTGTATTGCCGGACGA
>NZ_CAWLWU010000002.1:5153-34987 GCF_963864895.1 Citrobacter sp. S-77 | reverse complement strand
CAGCACGATCATTTCGGCGATCCTCTCCCTGTAAATGCGATCTTTAGTTGGCAAAATAAGGGTAAATATTGAATAAGAAAAATTCGCGAGCGTTGCGCAAACGTTTTCGTTACAATGCTGCGGCAAAACAAGGATGCCCCGTAAGGGGCGTTAGCTGAGTTTTTACGCAAAAACTCAGCTAACGCTCTCTGTTATAGTCAAATCCAGGGGATTTACCATGCAACAACGTCGTCCAGTCCGCCGCGCTCTGCTCAGTGTTTCTGACAAAGCAGGTATTATCGAATTCGCTCAGGCACTTTCCGCACGCGGTGTGGAACTGCTGTCTACAGGCGGCACCGCTCGCCTGTTAGCAGAGAAAGGTCTGCCAGTGACCGAAGTTTCCGATTACACCGGCTTCCCGGAAATGATGGATGGACGTGTGAAAACCCTGCATCCAAAAGTACACGGCGGCATTCTGGGTCGTCGCGGCCAGGATGACGGGATAATGGAACAACACGGTATTGCACCTATCGATATGGTTGTCGTTAACCTGTATCCGTTCGCCGAGACCGTCGCTCGTGAAGGCTGCTCGCTGGAAGATGCTGTAGAAAACATTGATATCGGCGGCCCGACCATGGTGCGCTCTGCCGCCAAGAACCATAAAGACGTTGCTATCGTGGTAAAGAGCAACGACTACGACGCCATTATTAAAGAGATGGATGCCAACGACGGCTCACTGACTCTCAATACCCGTTTCGATCTCGCCATCAAAGCCTTCGAACACACCGCCGCTTACGACAGCATGATTGCCAACTACTTCGGCAGCATGGTTCCGGCCTATCACGGTGAAAGCAAAGAAGCCGCTGGACGCTTCCCGCGTACTCTGAACCTGAACTTCATTAAGAAGCAGGATATGCGCTACGGCGAGAACAGCCACCAGCAGGCAGCCTTCTATATAGAAGAGAATGTAAAAGAAGCTTCTGTAGCTACCGCACAACAGGTACAAGGTAAAGCGCTTTCCTATAACAACATCGCTGATACTGACGCGGCGCTGGAATGCGTAAAAGAGTTCAATGAGCCAGCCTGTGTTATCGTTAAGCACGCCAACCCGTGCGGCGTGGCAGTAAATACTTCTATTCTCGACGCCTACGACCGCGCGTACAAAACTGACCCGACCTCCGCGTTCGGCGGCATCATTGCCTTTAACCGCGAACTGGATGCAGAAACGGCACAAGCCATCATCTCCCGTCAGTTTGTTGAAGTGATCATCGCCCCGTCAGCCACTGCAGACGCACTGAAAATCACCGCCGCTAAGCAGAACGTTCGCGTCCTGACCTGTGGTCAATGGGCACAGCGTGTGCCGGGGCTGGATTTCAAACGCGTTAACGGCGGCCTGCTGGTTCAGGATCGCGACCTGGGTATGGTCACCGAAGGTGAACTGCGCGTGGTGAGCAAACGTCAGCCTACCGAACAAGAACTGCGTGATGCGTTGTTCTGCTGGAAAGTCGCGAAATTCGTCAAGTCTAACGCCATTGTCTACGCCAAAGAGAACATGACCATCGGCATAGGTGCAGGTCAGATGAGCCGTGTTTACTCTGCGAAGATCGCCGGGATTAAAGCTGCCGACGAAGGACTGGAAGTAAAAGGCTCCGCGATGGCATCTGACGCCTTCTTCCCGTTCCGTGATGGTATTGATGCCGCTGCCGCCGTTGGTGTGAGCTGTGTGATCCAGCCAGGCGGTTCCATTCGTGATGATGAGGTAATTGCTGCCGCCGATGAACACGGCATTGCAATGATCTTTACCGATATGCGCCATTTCCGCCATTAATCCACGGAGCAGACGATGAAAGTATTAGTTATTGGCAACGGTGGACGTGAGCACGCCCTGGCCTGGAAAGCTGCACAATCTCCATTGGTTAATACCGTTTTTGTTGCACCGGGCAATGCGGGTACCGCGCTAGAGCCCACACTGCAAAACGTAGCGATCAATGTTACCGATATTCCGGCTTTGCTGAGCTTCGCCCAGAACGAGAAAATTGATCTGACTATCGTTGGCCCGGAAGCGCCGCTGGTGATTGGCGTTGTCGATGCTTTCCGTGCTGCTGGTCTGAAGATCTTTGGCCCAACCGAAGGTGCCGCGCAGCTTGAAGGCTCCAAAGCGTTCACTAAAGATTTCCTCGCCCGTCATCACATCCCGACGGCGGAGTACCAGAACTTCACCGAAATCGAGTCTGCACTGGCGTATCTGCGTGAGAAAGGCGCACCGATTGTCATCAAGGCCGACGGTCTGGCTGCCGGTAAAGGCGTTATCGTGGCGATGACGCTGGAGGAAGCTGAAGCCGCTGTGCACGATATGCTGGCAGGCAACGCTTTTGGCGATGCCGGTCACCGCATCGTAATCGAGGAGTTTCTTGACGGTGAAGAAGCGAGCTTTATCGTGATGGTTGACGGTGAGCACGTACTACCGATGGCTACCAGCCAGGACCACAAACGCGTAGGCAATGGCGATACTGGCCCGAACACTGGCGGTATGGGGGCTTACTCTCCGGCCCCGGTAGTGACTGACGAGGTTCACCAGCGCACGATGGAACGGATCATCTGGCCGACTGTGAAAGGGATGGCGGCGGAAGGTAACACCTACACCGGTTTCCTGTACGCCGGTCTGATGATCGACAAACAAGGCAACCCGAAAGTTATCGAGTTCAACTGCCGCTTTGGCGACCCGGAAACTCAGCCGATCATGTTGCGCATGAAATCAGACCTGGTTGACCTGTGCCTCGCCGCCTGCGACGGTAAACTGGATGAGAAAACCTCCGAGTGGGACGAGCGTGCATCTCTGGGCGTGGTTATTGCTGCAGGCGGTTATCCTGGCAACTACAATACCGGTGATGAGATCCACGGCCTGCCGCTGGAAGAAATTGAAGGCGGTAAAGTATTCCATGCGGGCACGAAACTGTCTGATGACGATCGCGTGCTGACCAACGGTGGTCGCGTCCTGTGTGCCACCGCACTGGGGTATACCGTGGCCGAAGCGCAGAAACGCGCTTACGCCTTAATGACCGATATCCACTGGGATGGCAGCTTTAGCCGTAACGACATTGGCTGGCGCGCTATCGAGCGCGAGCAACGCTAACGCGAAATTTTCGCCAACAGCGTTTTACGCGTGATCCCTAACTGACGGGCGGCTTCAGTTTTGTTGCCGCCCGTTTTTTCCAGCGCCGCCAGAATAACCTCTTTTTCGACATCCACCAGCGGTTGAATCTCCAGACTGCTTTCTGCTTTTATCGGCGTCGCGGCAATTGCCATCGGCAGCTCACGCTCAGAGATATATTCCCCCGTCAGCAGAACCACTGCCCGTTCAATGGCGTTTTCCAGTTCGCGAATATTCCCCGGCCAGTCATAGTGGATCAACAGATCCATAGCCTGTGGGGTAAAGCCTTTCACCGCTTTGCGGTTACGCTGCGCAAAATGCTGCAAAAAATGTTCCGCCAGCAACGGAATATCTTCCCTACGCTGACGAAGCGCGGGCATTTCAATGGTGACCACATTCAGCCGGTAGTAGAGATCCTGACGAAAACGCCCGGCATTGACCTCTTGTGCTAAATCGCGGTGCGTCGCAGCTATCAGCCGGACATCGACAGCAAGAGTCTGGTTGCTGCCCACACGTTGAACTTCGCGTTCCTGAATCGCCCGTAGCAGACGCACCTGCATCAGCGGTGAAATATCGCCAATTTCATCGAGAAATAACGTGCCACCGTCGGCTTCCACAAAGCGACCTTCCCGCCGTTTGTCGGCCCCCGTAAACGCCCCTTTTTCATGACCAAACAGTTCAGACTCCAGCAGGGATTCATTGAGTGCCGCGCAGTTCAGCGTCACCAGCGGTTTATTACAACGTGCGCTACTGGCATGCAGCGCACGGGCAACCAATTCTTTCCCCGTCCCGGAGTCTCCATGAATCAGCACTGTGGCATCCGACGGTGCCACCATCGCAATCTCATTAAGCAGTTGCTGCATCACCGGACTTCTGCCAATCATGCCAAACTGCGAAGCCGGAGCCGAAAGCGATTCAACGGTGGTATCCCGCGTATGCGCCAGCGACTTTTCCAGCGTCTCCTGCAGTCGGTCAAAGTCCAATGGCTTAATTAAATAGTCCAGCGCCCCGGCTTTGAGTGCTTCCACCGCCGTTTCGACGCTGGAAAATGCGGTCATAATCAAAATAGGTATCGCCGGATTCAGGACTTTTATCTCTTTCAGCGTTTCGATGCCATCCATCTCTGCCATACGCACATCGCACAGCACCAGATCAAAAACGTGTTCACGCACCTGCTCCAGCGCCTCCCGGCCACTATAGGCCAGTGATACGTTATAGCCCCAGCCGCGAAGCAGCGCCTGTAAAATCGTGCAGTGACTAATGTCATCATCCACAACCAGAATATCGATTTGTCCGTGAGTCATCCTTGTCTGTCCTGTTGTTTCGCTTTGATCGGCAGCCAGAGAGTAAAGACCGCGCCTTTGCCCTCAATACTTGTCACCTGAATGGTTCCGCCATGCTGTTCAATGATGTTTTGCACCACCGCCAGCCCCAGACCAGTACCGTCGGCTTTCGTCGTGAAATAAGGCGTAAAAATGGCCTCCAGCTGTTCGGGCGCAATACCCTTTCCGCTATCAGTCACCACAATTTTAACCCGATCGGCACTACTTTCACTCACCTCAACCGTAATCGTACCCTGATGGCCAATGGCATGAATGGCGTTCAGGTACAGATTCAGCAGGACCTGCGTGAGCCGATCAGGATCAGCCTGAATAGCCGGTAAAGAGGTGTCTGCTGTAAACTGCAGCTGGATTTCCCGACTTAGGGCATCCTGGCTGACCAGATGCAGGGAGTGGTTGATGACCTCATTAAGATCCACCTTTTGCAGCGTCAGATGAGCAGGCTTCACCAGCTCCAGCAGTTCACTCACCACCCGGTTTAAACGGTCTGCCTCTTTCGCCATCACTTGTGCCAGTTCATGCGACTCCCCCCCCGCTGGCGTACGTTCGGCAAAATACTTCGCTAATCCTTTGATGGAAGACAGTGGGTTACGAATTTCATGCGCTACCCCTGCCGCCAGATGTCCGAGCGCCATCAATTTTTCTTTGCGCTTCATCGCATCCTGCAATTCTTTATACGAACGCTGATAGCGCTGATACCAGAAAAATGTCAGCACAGTTGCCAGCAGCACGGCCGCCAGCGCAGAAAGGACAATCAGTGTATTACGCCACTCTCTGGCCTGCGTTGCCGCCAGATCGCTGGCATCAAAGGCGATAAAAATGGTTTGCTCAGGCGTATTACTGTGCTCGTCATTACCGTCACAGCGCGCCATGCCGTGTCTTCCTGGACCATACATCGGCTGGAACTGGCGATAAATTTCCAGTACCGGCATTTTTTCGCCGTCATCGGCCGGTATATCGATACGCCGCCAGCGTTCCTGTTCCCCAGAATTTAGCTCTCGCAGCACATCTGGCGAATAGAGTGTTTTGCCAACCATCGCGGAATTACTGTGCGTAATGATGGTGCCATGCGTGTCTACGACAGCAAACCATAGCACC
Source organism: Citrobacter sp. S-77 (assembly GCF_963864895.1). Taxonomy (NCBI): domain Bacteria; kingdom Pseudomonadati; phylum Pseudomonadota; class Gammaproteobacteria; order Enterobacterales; family Enterobacteriaceae; genus Citrobacter; species Citrobacter sp. S-77. The sequence continues at coordinate 29,419 of NZ_CAWLWU010000002.1, read as the reverse complement.
CCCGGTTGCACCGCCATTTCCTCCAGCAACGTTTGTTGCTGAGCATGATGCATACGCATTCCCATTCCCACACGCGTACCAGACTCAAGGGCGCGGATCAGCACACTCCCTTTTTCCAGTAACGTTTGCCGGGCGGCGTCGCTTTCCCGACCATAGTCCCGAATGGTCATAATAGAAAACCAGCCGACCAATATCAGGATTGCCGCCGGCAATAGTCTGCTCAGCCACTTTGCCGCCGTATCCTTATATAAACGCATACGTTCTCCCTTTCACCACCGTTACCTTGCTTCGTTTCAGGTATACAGCAGAAATCATGCCATTTTTTCTCCCTGATAACCCAGCCCTTCGGCACAAACAATTGAAAGTAGTGGGTAAAAATGACCCACCGGGACGTTCCGACGAGTCATTTTTACTCACTTCCAGCGGGCAAATATCTGAACGGCACCCGTAGCGTGGGGATCCGCAGGCTGGCACGGAAGATGCAATAGAGAAAATAAGATAACCAACAGGAGAACAAATGATGAAACGGAATAACAAAATGGGTCTGGCGCTGCTCGCGCTCTCTCTTATGGCTTTGGGCTCCACCTCAGCGTTAGCACAACATCACTGGGGCAATGGTAATGGGATGTCACAACAGGGCGGAATTCCAATGACCACTGAACAGCAGACTGCCGCCCAAAAAATATATGACGATTACTACACGCAGACCAGCGCATTACGCCAACAGCTGGTTTCCAAACGTTACGAATACAATGCGTTGTTAACCGCCAGCTCGCCGGATACTGCAAAAATTAATGCAGTGGCAAAAGAGATGGAGTCTCTGAATCAGTCACTCGACGAGCAGCGTGTTAAGCGGGATGTCGCGATGGCGCAGGCGGGTGTACCTCGCGCAGCCGGAATGGGTTACGGCGGATGTGGTGGTGGCGGTAACCATCGCGGCGGTGGTCATATGGGAATGGGTCACTGGTAAGCGTAGTCTGCCGAATGACGGCTTACGGTCCAGGTTTTCAGAAGGTCTTGGCTTTAGGTTGCCAGTGACAAAAATCCTCATTGGCGACCAGCAATAGCTGAGATCCTTCTGGCGCTTCCAGCCAGGCAACGCTTACATCTACCGATGAATGGCTCTGGCGGCGCTCAATATGGTTTATTGCCCATGAATCTAAGTCGGGCTTAATTGTCTCGCCCTCGCAGGTGGTGACCGTGTTATTCGCATGCCAGCGTCCCTGACGTAATACAACACGCCCCTGACGCAACGCGTCGCTGGTCTGGCGGATTTGATCGGCACGGTAGCGGTAGAGCGCTATTTGATCGCTGGAAAGCTGCTGCTTTTGCCCGTCAACTTCACGCTGCATGAAACTCAGCTCGCCCCGGTCATCGAAGCGTATGCGAATATGCTCCGGCGGCTTGCTGTATACATTAAGTTCTATCAGAGAGAGCGAATCACCCTGCCAGCGGTATTCACTGGTGGTGGTCTCGCCTTTACGCCACGGACTAAATACCGAGAGCAAGTGAACATCGTCACTGGAATCTTTACGCCAGACACGCACCGCCCCCTGATCGCCAACATAGCCGCTGGCCGTGAACGGAGGAAGCTCAGAATGGCGACTGCAGGCTGACAGCAACAGAACACCTGAAAGCCAAAGCGTATGACGCCAGATGGACAAAAGGGGCGAAACCGCCCCTTCGTTAAAACTGTTCACTGCCACGCGAATTACTTAACCGCGTCTTTCAGTGCTTTACCAGAAACAAATGCCGGTACGTTAGCTGCGGCGATTTTGATTTCTTTACCGGTCTGCGGGTTGCGGCCAGTGCGCTCAGCGCGGTGGTTCACTTTGAAGGTACCGAAACCAACCAGTTGTACAGCATCGCCTTCTTTCAGAGACTCAGTAATAGCAGCCAGAGTGGATTCCAGAGCAGCTTTAGCCTGGGTTTTAGACAGTTCTGCTTTGTCTGCAATTACATCAATCAGTTGAGTCTTGTTCATAAGTTATCCTTACAATGTGTTTATCGCTTGCTAAGCATCGAGTGCGACGGAAATGCCAAAAAAGCACTCTCCTGCATACACGCACCGATAGCCACTTTTTTTCGCCCCCCAAATGTAGACCAGACCGGGGGCGGATGGGAAGCCTTCAGGCACGACAAATCAGGCGTTAAATCACGTTTTGTTGTGTCATTGCTGAAAATTTATACCAATATTGCTCTCGCCAGCCTCGCGCAGGTCTGCACGCAGCCCTTTTATCAGTTCAATATCGCGTTCTTCACAGTCGGCCAAAAGTCGGAATATTTCCCACTGAATATCCCATTCTTGTTCAACGGCAGGGTTTTCTTTCAGCTCTTCATCGGTCATTTCGCGACCAGCCTGAGTCATTTCCAGCATCGCGACCGTCGTGATCGAAGCTTTACTGACTTCAATCGCGTGCTCGAGAGTTTCACCACTCAAACGTGAGTGCATCAATTCACTTAATGCCACGCAAGCATCAATTGCCGGATAAACGCCGTACAGATCGTAATCATCTGCCGACGGGATAGCCTCTTCAAACTTCTCCAGTTGGCTGTCAAAGTTGATTTTTGCATCTTTGACCGTCAGCGCTTCCCAAATCAAATCCAGAATTCGGCGGTAAATTTGCCCATCGCCAAACTCAGTTTGCTTACAGAACATGGCGTAGTTTGGGTACATGCGCTCGCACAGGCATGCCATAAAAGTGACGTGCTGCCAGCTTTCCAGCTTCTCCAGGCGCAAATGAATCGGATTTTGTAACATGTTGAGTTCTCAAATACGGAAATTAGCGGCAGTTTACCCGATATGGGGTGTTTTTGCTGCAAGCCGCGAAAATGCCGGGCGTTCCGATGCTACCGCATCCGCCCAGCGAGTCGGTTCCGGCAGACGATAGCCGTTCATACAGCGCTGCACCCACGCCAACGCGCTGTCCATGCCCACGCGATGACCAGTAGAGATAAACAGTGGATTACAGCGTGCTTTGCTACGCCAGACCCATGCCAGCTGCTCACCGTTATCCAGTAGCGGAGATAAGGCACCAGGTTCAGCGGCAAGCGGTTCAAATTTACCGCACAGTCGCTTTTTCGCCACACCAATTGTCGGCACATCCACCAGCAGACCAAAATGGCTGGCGACACCCAGACGGCGAGGATGGGAAATCCCGTGTCCGTCCACAAACAGCAGATCCGGCTTTTGTGATAAAAGCTGCCACGCCGCCATTAGTGCGGGAGTTTCACGAAAAGAGAGAAAACCGGGGATATACGGCATGGTGGTGGCGATACGCGCCACCTTGTATTCAACCAGCTCAAGCGTGGGGTATTTCAGCAAGACCATCGCGGCTCGCGTCACTTCACCGCCCTGCTCAAACCCAACATCCGCCCCACCGATCAGATCCGGCGGATCGTTCTCAAGGCGATCCTCCCGGATCACCGAAGAAGCCAGTTCAAGCTGTTTTGCGCGCAGCGACGCGAGATCCATGCTGATTCCTTAGCGGTGGTACTGTTCGGACAAGCGATGCACCGCCTCCACGAAGACACCCGCATGCTCTGGCGGCACGTCCTGGTGAATACCGTGACCAAGGTTAAAGACGTGCCCTTCGCCCTGACCAAACCCAGCGAGAATGGTCGCCACCTCTTCTTCGATACGAGCTGGCGGCGCATACAGCATGGACGGGTCCATATTGCCCTGCAGCGCCACGTTATGACCAACACGACGACGCGCATCAGCAATATCCGTCGTCCAGTCGAGACCTAATGCATCACAACCGGTTTCCGCCATCGCTTCCAGCCACTGTCCACCGCCTTTAGTGAACAGCGTTACCGGCACGCGGCGACCTTCGTTTTCACGCAGCAAGCCATCAACAATTTTGTGCATGTAGTAGAGAGAGAACTGCTGATAATCACGCCCGGTCAACACACCGCCCCAGGTGTCGAAGATCATCACCGACTGCGCACCCGCTTTGATCTGTGCGTTCAGGTACAAGGTGACGCTTTTCGCCAACTTATCAAGCAGCAGATGCAGAGCCTTAGGGTCGGCGTACATCATCTTTTTAATCACGGTGAAGGCTTTGCTGCTGCCGCCCTCTACCATATAGGTTGCCAGCGTCCACGGGCTACCGGAGAAGCCGATCAGCGGCACTTCGCCCTTCAGTTCACGGCGAATAGTACGTACCGCATTCATAACGTATCCCAATTCACCTTCAGGATCCGGAATCGGCAATTTATCAACATCGGCTTTACAGGTAATTGGCGAGGTAAAACGTGGACCTTCACCGGCTTCAAAATGGAGACCAAGCCCCATTGCATCCGGAATAGTCAGAATGTCCGAAAAGAGGATCGCCGCATCGAGTTTATATCTGCGCAACGGCTGTAGCGTCACTTCACATGCCAGCTCGGCATTTTTGCACAGCGACATAAAATCGCCCGCCTGTGCTCGGGTGGCTTTGTACTCCGGCAAATAGCGGCCCGCCTGGCGCATCATCCATACTGGAGTGACATCAACGGGCTGGCGCAGCAGCGCACGCAGGTAACGATCGTTCTTCAGTTCGGTCATTTTTATATTCCTTATAGCGTCAGACCGCCAGTGTATCACTACTCGAAGTTTACTCGTACTCGGCCCGACACATCGCGACGGTATCTTCGATCAGTCGACGCGCAACGGTTCCCGGCGGGGGAAGAAGCGGTAAATCATCGTAGCGATACCAGTTCGCTTCCAACAGCTCTTTCGGGTCGATTACAATCTCGCCACTGTCGTACTCTGCCATAAATGCGGTCATCAACGACTGCGGAAACGGCCACGGTTGGGAGGTGACGTAGCGCAGGTTCTTCACCTTGATACCGCTCTCTTCCATCACTTCACGTGCTACCGCCTGTTCTAATGTTTCCCCCACTTCGACAAAACCCGCCAGCACGGTATGCACGCCATTGCGATGGCGAACATGCTGGGCAAGAAGAAGGCTGTCATCACGGCGGATAGCAACGATAATACAGGGCGCAATTTGTGGGTAGTAGCGTTCACGGCAGTGGCTGCACAGCATCGCCCATTCGGTTTTACTCGGGTACATAGCATGGCCGCAGTAACCGCAGAATTTGTGCGAGCGATAGAACTCCGCCAGTTGCACACCGCGTCCGGCCAGTTGAAACAAGCCTACATCCTGATCGATAACCTGACGCACCGAGCCCATATCATGCCGTCGCTGCTGCTGCACCAGCCAGACCGTATCCCCTTCCCATTCGCCGATCGGCAGTGCGCGCTGTCCTACAAGATCAAAATTTGCCGCTTCACCATATGGCAGCTCTCCGCGAGGTAGCCAAATTTTTTGCTCATGGCTGACAATCCACCAGCCGCTGTCTAATTTTTCAATTATACGATCCATATCTCTTGCGCAACCTTTGCTTCACAGGCATGTTGTTTACATTATTTTTACATTTATGGGCGAGCAGTTCTTAAACATCACTTGCGGAGTCAATCATGCTAAACCAGCTGGAAAGCCTGACGGAGCACGTCGGAGGAAGTAATAAACTGGTTGATCGCTGGCTACATGTACGTAAGCACCTGCTCGTGGCTTACTACAATCTGGTTGGCATTAAGCCTGGCAAAGAATCGTACATGCGGCTCAATGAAAAAGCGCTGGATGATTTTTGTCAAAGCCTGGTCGATTACCTATCCACCGGACACTTCAGTATTTATGAACGTATTCTCCATAAATTGGAAGGGAACGGGCAGCTTTTAAAAGCAACAAAAATTTGGCCATCACTGGAAGCCAATACGCAGCTGATCATGGACTATTATGATTCCAGCCTGGAAACCGCGATTGATCATGACAACTTCCTTGAATTTCAAAAGGCTTTGTCCGATCTTGGCGAGGCACTGGAAGCCCGGTTTGTGCTGGAAGATAAGCTGATTATGCTGGTGTTTGACGCGATGCATGACAATGCCATGATCAAACGTCCTGCTTGAGATCTGCAGCATTAACGAGTAGTTTACATTCATTACCTCTAATCATCAGAGGTTGCTTCTTGTCGGAGTGCCTTACGTGAAAGCGTAGGCTGAGACCGTTAATTCGGGATCCGCGGAACCTGATCAGGCTAATACCTGCGAAGGGAACAAGAGTAATTCAGCTTTATGCTGCTGCCTTCACAGGCGGCGCGCATCCATTACTCAATCCGTCGTCTGACAAGCCATATCCTTACTTTTTTTGGAATGAGCTATGTCTGCCACTACTAAACCATCACGTCGCGAACAGCGCGCCCAGGCCCAACACTTTATCGATACCCTGGAAGGAACCGCCTTTCCTAACTCGAAACGCATCTACATCACCGGTTCGCAGCCGGATATCCGTATTCCGATGCGTGAAATCCAGCTTAGTCCGACGCTGACCGGCGGTTCGAAAGACAATCCGCAGTTTGAAGATAACGAAGCTGTACCGGTGTACGATACCTCCGGCCCGTACGGCGATCCGGATGTGGCGATTAATGTCCAGAGGGGCCTGGCAAAGCTGCGCCAGCCATGGATTGCAGCACGTAACGACAGCGAAGAGCTTAATGACCGCAGCTCGGCGTACACCAAACAACGTCTGGCCGATGATGGCCTTGACGAGTTACGCTTCACAGGCCTGCTGACGCCAAAGCGCGCCAAAGCCGGTAAGCGCGTCACGCAACTACACTACGCCCGTCAAGGGATCGTCACCCCTGAGATGGAGTTTATCGCTATCCGCGAAAACATGGGCCGCGAGCGTATTCGTAGTGAAGTGTTACGCCACCAGCACCCGGGGATGAGCTTTGGCGCACGCCTGCCAGAAAATATCACGCCGGAATTTGTGCGTGATGAAGTCGCCGCCGGACGCGCCATCATACCTGCCAACATCAACCACCCGGAATCGGAACCGATGATTATCGGCCGCAATTTTCTGGTGAAGGTCAACGCCAATATCGGCAACTCAGCGGTCACCTCTTCCATCGAAGAAGAGGTCGAAAAACTGGTGTGGTCTACACGCTGGGGGGCGGATACGGTGATGGACCTTTCTACAGGTCGCTATATTCACGAAACTCGCGAATGGATCCTGCGTAACAGCCCGGTACCAATCGGTACCGTACCGATCTACCAGGCGCTGGAGAAGGTCAACGGGATCGCCGAAGATCTGACCTGGGAAGCGTTCCGCGACACACTGCTGGAGCAGGCAGAACAGGGCGTCGACTACTTCACCATCCACGCAGGCGTGCTGCTGCGCTACGTACCAATGACCGCCAAACGTCTGACCGGGATTGTTTCGCGCGGCGGTTCAATTATGGCGAAATGGTGTCTTTCGCATCACAAAGAGAACTTCCTGTTTGAGCACTTCCGCGAAATTTGCGAAATCTGCGCCGCCTATGATGTTTCGCTCTCATTAGGCGACGGCCTGCGTCCTGGCTCGATTCAGGATGCCAACGACGAGGCGCAATTCTCCGAGCTGCATACGCTGGGAGAACTGACCAAAATTGCCTGGGAATATGACGTACAGGTGATGATTGAAGGCCCGGGCCATGTACCGATGCAGATGATCCAACGCAATATGACCGAAGAGCTTGAACACTGCCATGAAGCGCCGTTCTACACCTTAGGACCGTTGACCACCGATATCGCGCCAGGTTATGACCACTTCACCTCCGGCATTGGCGCCGCGATGATTGGCTGGTTCGGATGTGCGATGCTCTGTTACGTCACGCCGAAGGAGCATCTCGGCCTGCCGAACAAAGAGGATGTAAAGCAGGGGCTAATCACCTACAAGATTGCCGCGCACGCCGCTGATTTAGCCAAAGGCCATCCTGGTGCGCAAATCCGCGATAACGCCATGTCGAAAGCACGCTTTGAATTCCGCTGGGAAGACCAGTTTAATCTGGCACTCGACCCATTCACCGCCCGCGCCTATCACGATGAAACCCTGCCGCAGGAGTCAGGCAAAGTCGCCCACTTCTGCTCGATGTGCGGACCGAAATTCTGCTCAATGAAAATCAGCCAGGAAGTTCGCGACTACGCCGCCGCGCAAACCATTGAAGTCGGCATGGCCGATATGTCAGAAAACTTCCGCGCCAAAGGTGGCGAAATCTACCTGAAAAAGGAGGAAGCGTGATGTATCAGCCTGATTTTCCTACGGTGCCTTTTCGTCTCGGCCTTTACCCGGTCGTCGACAGCGTGTTGTGGATTGAGCGTCTACTGGAAGCAGGCGTGCGCACGATCCAACTGCGCATTAAAGACAAGCGAGATGGAGAAGTTGAAGCCGACGTGGTTGCCGCCATTGCGCTGGGGCGGCGCTACAACGCCCGGCTGTTTATCAACGACTACTGGCGACTGGCAGTAAAACACCAGGCTTACGGCGTGCATCTGGGACAGGAAGACCTCGAAACCACCGACCTGAAGGCTATTCAGGCTGCAGGTTTGCGCCTTGGTGTGTCGACCCACGATGATATGGAGATCGACGTGGCGCTCGCCGTTCGCCCGTCTTACATCGCACTAGGACATGTCTTTCCGACGCAAACCAAACAGATGCCATCTTCCCCACAGGGGCTGGCACAACTGACGAACCATATTAAGCGGCTGGCTGATTACCCCACCGTCGCTATCGGCGGAATAAGCCTTGAACGAGCGCCAGCAGTGCTGGCTACCGGTGTCGGTAGTATTGCCGTGGTTAGTGCAATCACTCAGGCCGCAAACTGGCGTGCTGCCACGACCCAACTGCTCGGAATCGCGGGAGTCGGCAATGAATGATCGTGATTTTATGCGCTACAGCCGCCAAATATTACTGGGCGATATTGCCATTGAGGGCCAGCAAAAGCTCAACGCAAGCCACGTGCTGATTATCGGTTTAGGCGGATTAGGTTCACCCGCAGCGCTGTATCTGGCGGGTGCGGGCGTAGGAACACTGGTACTGGTTGACGATGACGATGTGCATCTGAGCAACCTGCAACGCCAGATCCTGTTCACTACCGATGATATCGCCCGGTCAAAATCGCAGGCTGCGCAGCAACGACTGACGCGGCTCAACCCGGATATCGAACTGGTAGCATTACAGCAGCGTCTGACGGGCGATGCCCTCAGACATGCCGTTGCACATGCCGACGTGGTGCTCGACTGTACCGATAACATGGCGACCCGCCAGGAGATCAACGCCGCCTGCGTGGCGCTGAATACGCCTCTCATCACCGCCAGCGCGGTCGGTTTTGGCGGTCAGTTAATGGTACTCACGCCCCCCTGGGAACAGGGCTGTTACCGCTGCCTGTGGCCAGATGATGTGGAACCGGAACGCAATTGTCGCACTGCGGGCATTGTCGGTCCGGTCGTCGGAATAATGGGAACGTTGCAGGCACTGGAAGCCATCAAATTGCTGAGCGGCATTGAAACACCCACAGGTGAATTACGCCTGTTTGACGGTAAAACCAGCCAGTGGCGCAGCCTGGCGCTGCGTCGTGCCAGCGGTTGTCAGGTATGTGGGGGGCAACATGCAGATCCTGTTCAATGATGAACCTATACAGTGTATCGAGGGACAAAACGTCAGCAACCTACTGGTTCAGCTTAATCAGCTTAAACCCGGTACAGCGCTGGCGCTGAATCAACAGATCCTGCCGCGCGAGCGGTGGGAGCAGCAAATCGTGCAGGAAGGCGACCAGATCCTGCTTTTTCAGGTTATAGCAGGGGGTTGATATGTTACGAATTGCCGACAAAACGTTTGATTCACATCTGTTCACCGGGACCGGAAAATTTGCGTCATCGCAACTGATGGTGGACGCCATTCGTGCTTCTGGTAGCCAGTTAGTGACGCTGGCAATGAAGCGCGTGGATTTACGTCAGCACAACGACGCGATCCTGGCGCCATTAGTAGAGGCTGGCGTGACACTGCTACCCAACACGTCTGGAGCAAAAACGGCGGAAGAAGCTATCTTTGCTGCACAACTGGCGCGTGAAGCGCTGGGGACAAACTGGCTGAAGTTAGAAATTCACCCGGACGCCCGCTGGCTGCTACCGGACCCGATAGAAACGCTGAAAGCCGCCGAAGCACTGGTGAGGCAGGGATTCATAGTGCTCCCCTACTGTGGCGCTGACCCGGTGTTGTGCAAGCGGCTGGAAGAAGCTGGTTGTGCGGCAGTAATGCCGCTCGGTGCGCCTATAGGCTCCAACCAGGGGCTGGAAACGCGAGCCATGCTGGATATCATCATTCAGCAAGCGACCGTCCCGGTGGTCGTTGACGCAGGTATCGGCGTACCCAGCCACGCCACACAGGCACTGGAAATGGGTGCCGACGCGGTACTGGTCAATACAGCGATAGCTGTGGCGGACGATCCAGTGATGATGGCAACCGCCTTCCGCCTGGCAGTTGAAGCGGGTGTTTTGGCTCGTCAGGCGGTACCGGGAAGCCGCAGTTCACACGCGCAAGCCACCAGCCCGTTAACCGGATTCCTGGAGGTAATGGCATGAATACGTTCAGCGATCGCTGGCGACAACTGGACTGGGACGACATCCGCCTGCGTATCAACGGTAAGACTGCTGCTGACGTACAACGGGCTCTCAACGCTTCGCAGCTTAGTCGCGATGACCTGATGGCTCTGCTCTCTCCTGCTGCTGCTGACTATCTGGAGCCACTGGCGCAGCGGGCGCAGAAACTTACCCGCCAACGCTTTGGTAACACAGTGAGTTTTTACGTTCCGCTGTACCTTTCCAATCTGTGTGCCAACGACTGTACCTACTGCGGCTTTTCAATGAGTAACCGCATCAAGCGTAAAACGCTGGATGACGTGGAGATTGCTCGCGAGTGCGAGGCCATTCGCAAGCTGGGATTTGAGCATTTGTTGCTGGTGACTGGGGAGCATCAGAGTAAGGTCGGCATGGATTACTTCCGTCGCCATTTACCCGCTATTCGTCGCCAGTTTTCCTCTTTACAAATGGAGGTACAACCGCTGTCAGAAGCGGAATATGCAGAACTAAAGGCGTTAGGACTGGATGGCGTAATGGTTTATCAGGAGAGCTATCACGAGGCGATTTACGCCCATCATCATCTGAAGGGGAAAAAGCAGGACTTCTTCTGGCGGCTGGAAACGCCGGACAGACTGGGTCGTGCCGGAATCGACAAAATTGGTCTTGGGGCGTTGATTGGCCTATCCGACAGCTGGCAGGTTGATTGCTACATGGTGGCCGAACATCTGCTGTGGATGCAACAACATTACTGGCAGAGCCGTTATTCTATCTCCTTCCCTCGCCTGCGTCCGTGCACCGGAGGTATAGAGCCGGCATCAATTATGGACGAGCGTCAACTGGTACAAACCATTTGCGCATTTCGCTTGCTGGCTCCGGAAATTGAACTGTCGCTCTCCACCCGCGAGTCGCCGTGGTTTCGCGATCACGTCATTCCGCTGGCAATTAACAACGTCAGCGCCTTTTCAAAAACGCAGCCCGGTGGTTATGCCGACAATCATCCTGAACTGGAACAGTTCTCTCCTCACGACGACCGTCGCCCGGAAGCCGTTGCCAACGCACTGATGGCAAAGGGGTTACAGCCCGTGTGGAAAGACTGGGATAGCTATCTTGGACGCGCTTCGCAAACGCGATGAACCATCATGTAAGAGCATAAGTATTTTACGAGCCACTACGTAATGTGAAAAACGGGAGCTTGTCGTCAGGCTGCCGTTTTTTTATTTTGTCTCCGTCAGTCACGGAAGCTGACCAGGGCAGAAGTTATCTTCCTCATTTTGCCCTGCCTTCACCTCGACAGATCTTACCTGGTTCTGTGAAAAATATCGTTCCAGCCGCACCACCGGTAAATTAATACCCATCCTATATGGCTGGGTGGCGTCGCAAGCAAATTATCCGGCCAACAACAGCATTTCTTCAGGCAAAAAAAAACCCGCCGAAGCGGGTTTTTTATTACGGTCAACAACGATTAATCGTTATCAGAACCACCCAGACCTGCGTTCAGCAGTTCTGCCAGGCTGGCAGATGCATCTTCCGCAGTAACCTGAGGTGCTGCTGGCAGTTCGCCCGCAGCACGACGGCGCATACGATCCTGATGGTACGCATAACCGGTACCAGCTGGGATCAGACGACCCACGATGACGTTCTCTTTCAGACCGCGCAGTTCGTCGCGTTTGCCCGCAACGGCTGCTTCGGTCAGCACGCGAGTAGTCTCCTGGAACGATGCCGCAGAGATGAAGGACTCGGTTGCCAGAGATGCCTTGGTGATACCCAGCAGATCGCGGGAGAAAGTCGCCGCAACTTTGCCGTTCGCTTCCAGTTCGCGGTTAGCGATCTTGACGCGGGAGTATTCAACCTGCTCGCCTTCGAGGAAGTCGGAGCTACCAGCACTTTCGATGGTCGCTTTACGCAGCATCTGACGAACGATAACTTCGATGTGTTTATCGTTAATCTTAACGCCTTGCAGACGATATACGTCCTGTACTTCGTTGGTGATGTAACGCGTTACCGCGTGTACGCCACGAAGACGCAGGATGTCGTGTGGCGCTTCCGGACCGTCGGAAACCACATCACCACGTTCTACACGTTCACCTTCGAACACGTTGAGCTGACGCCATTTCGGAATCATCTCTTCGTACGGTTCGCTGCCGTCTAACGGAGTAATAACCAGGCGACGCTTCCCTTTGGTTTCTTTACCGAAGGAAATGATACCGCTGATTTCCGCCAGGATTGCCGGCTCTTTCGGACGACGAGCTTCGAACAGGTCCGCAACGCGCGGCAGACCACCGGTAATATCCTTGGTACCGCCTGATTCCTGAGGAACACGCGCCAGGGTGTCACCTGAGCTGATCTGCACGCCATCTTCCAGCTGAACAATCGCTTTACCCGGCAGGAAGTACTGAGCAGGCATATCGGTACCTGGGATCAGAACGTCGTTGCCCTGGGCATCAACAATTTTCAGTGCCGGACGCAGGTCTTTACCACCCGCAGTACGCTCTGCAGAATCCAGAACCACCAGAGAAGACAGACCGGTCAGCTCGTCGGTCTGACGAGTAATGGTCTGGCCGTCGATCATGTCAGTGAAGCGGACAAAACCACTCACTTCGGTGATAACCGGCATGGTGTGCGGATCCCAGTTTGCAACGGTTTCGCCGCCAGCAACCTGTTCGCCATCACCTTTCGCCATAACGGAGCCGTAAGGCACTTTATAGCTTTCTTTGGTACGACCGAATTCGTCGATCAGTTTCAGTTCGGTGTTACGTGAGGTGATAACCAGTTTACCGCTGGAGTTCACAACCGACTTCGCATTGCTCAGACGGATGCTACCTTTGTTTTTCACCTGGATGCTGGATTCAGCAGCCGCACGAGATGCCGCACCACCGATGTGGAACGTACGCATCGTCAGCTGTGTACCCGGCTCACCGATGGACTGTGCCGCGATAACGCCGATTGCTTCACCTTTGTTGATGATGTGGCCACGCGCCAGGTCACGACCATAGCAGTGCGCACATACACCAAAGTCGGTGTCACAGGATACGACGGAACGTACTTTGACGGAGTCAACGGAGTTCTCTTCCAGCAGATCACACCACTGCTCGTGCAGCAGGGTGTTGCGTGGAACCAGAATATCCGCCGTACCCGGCTTCAGAACGTCTTCAGCAGTCACACGACCCAGAACGCGATCACGCAGCGGCTCTTTAACATCACCACCCTCGATAACCGGGGTCATGGTGATACCTTCCAGAGTGCCACAATCGTCTTCAGTGACAACCAGATCCTGCGCGACGTCAACCAGACGACGAGTCAGATAACCGGAGTTAGCTGTTTTCAGTGCGGTATCCGCCAGACCTTTACGAGCACCGTGAGTAGAGATGAAGTACTGGAGTACGTTCAGACCTTCACGGAAGTTCGCGGTGATCGGCGTTTCGATGATGGAGCCATCCGGCTTCGCCATCAGACCACGCATACCTGCCAGCTGACGAATCTGTGCTGCAGAACCACGCGCACCGGAGTCGGCCATCATGTAAATGCTGTTGAAGGAAACCTGCTGCTCTTCGACGCCGTCACGGTTAATAACGGTTTCAGTTTGCAGGTTATCCATCATCGCTTTGGATACACGATCGTTCGCCGCAGCCCAGATATCGATAACTTTGTTGTAACGTTCGCCTGCGGTTACCAGACCAGACTGGAACTGCTCCTGGATCTCAGCAACTTCAGCTTCCGCTTCAGAGATGATCTCGTGTTTCTTCTCTGGGATGACCATGTCATCAATACCAACAGATGCACCTGAACGCGCTGCATAAGCAAAGCCGGTGTACATTGTCTGGTCAGCGAAGATAACGGTCGGCTTCAGGCCCAGAATGCGGTAACAGGTGTTCAGCATTTTGGAGATTGCTTTCTTGCCCAGCGCCTGGTTGACGATGGAGAAAGGCAGACCTTTCGGTACGATCATCCACAAAATAGCACGGCCAACGGTCGTGTCTTTCAGGCTGGTTTTCGCAACGAATTCGCCGTTTTCATCTTTTTCATATTCGGTGATACGCACTTTAACGCGCGCATGCAGAGAGGCCAGACCTGCGCGATAGATACGCTCAGCTTCTTTCGGGCCAGTCAACACCATGCCTTCGCCTTTGGCGTTAACACAGTCACGGGTCATGTAGTACAGACCCAATACAACGTCCTGAGACGGAACGATGATAGGTTCGCCGTTCGCCGGAGACAGAATGTTGTTGGTAGACATCATCAGCGCACGCGCTTCGAGCTGGGCTTCCAGCGTCAGCGGTACGTGAACAGCCATCTGGTCACCATCGAAGTCGGCGTTATACGCCGCACAAACCAGCGGGTGCAGCTGGATAGCTTTACCTTCGATCAGTACCGGTTCAAATGCCTGGATACCCAGACGGTGCAGTGTTGGCGCACGGTTCAGCAGTACCGGGTGTTCGCGGATAACTTCGTCCAGGATATCCCAAACGACAGCTTCCTCACGCTCAACCATTTTCTTAGCGGCTTTGATGGTGGTGGCGAGGCCACGCAGTTCCAGCTTGCCGTAAATGAACGGTTTGAACAGTTCCAGTGCCATTTTCTTCGGCAGACCGCACTGATGCAGACGCAGGTATGGACCTACGGTGATTACAGAACGACCGGAGTAGTCAACACGCTTACCGAGCAGGTTCTGACGGAAACGACCCTGTTTACCTTTGATCATATCGGCCAAAGATTTCAGAGGACGTTTGTTAGAACCGGTGATCGCACGACCGCGACGACCGTTATCCAGCAGGGCGTCGACCGCTTCCTGCAGCATACGTTTTTCGTTGCGTACGATGATGTCCGGCGCAGCCAGATCCAGCAGACGTTTCAGACGGTTGTTACGGTTGATAACGCGACGATACAGATCGTTCAGATCCGACGTTGCGAAACGACCACCATCCAGCGGAACCAGCGGACGCAGATCTGGCGGCAGAACCGGCAGAACGGTCAGAATCATCCACTCTGGCTTGTTACCAGACTGTACGAACGCTTCCAGCAGTTTGATACGCTTGGTCAGCTTTTTACGCTTGGTTTCGGAGTTGGTTTCGTTCAGCTCTTCACGCAGAGTTTCACACTCTTGCTCCAGATCCATGCTTTTCAGCAGAGCCTGGATAGCTTCCGCACCCATCTTCGCGTCGAATTCGTCACCGAACTCTTCCAGCGCATCCAGATACTGCTCTTCAGTCAGGATCTGTTGGCGTTCCAGGTTAGTCATACCGCCTTCGATTACCACATAAGATTCGAAGTACAGTACGCGCTCGATATCGCGCAGCGGCATATCAAGCAGCAGGCCGATACGGGACGGCAGAGATTTCAGGAACCAGATGTGAGCGGTCGGAGATGCCAGCTCGATGTGGCCCATACGCTCACGGCGTACTTTAGTCTGGGTCACTTCAACGCCGCACTTCTCACAGATCACACCACGGTGTTTCAGGCGCTTGTACTTACCGCACAGGCACTCGTAATCTTTTACTGGCCCAAAGATACGGGCGCAGAAAAGGCCGTCACGCTCAGGTTTGAACGTACGGTAGTTGATGGTTTCCGGCTTCTTAACTTCACCAAAGGACCATGAACGGATCATGTCTGGCGATGCCAGAGCAATTTTGATCGCATCAAACTCTTCGGTTTTAGTTTGCGCTTTCAGAAACTTTAATAAGTCTTTCACGGATTTGCTCCCGTCGGAGTTAGCACAATCTGGTGCTGGCTGTTACGCCAGCACCAGTGACCTGTATGAGCGAGAGTTACTCGTCTTCCAGCTCGATGTTGATACCCAGCGAACGAATCTCTTTCAACAATACGTTGAAGGATTCCGGCATGCCTGGTTCCATCTGATGGTTGCCGTCCACGATGTTTTTATACATCTTGGTACGACCATTTACGTCATCAGACTTAACGGTGAGCATTTCCTGCAGGGTGTATGCTGCGCCATATGCTTCCAGCGCCCACACTTCCATCTCCCCGAAGCGCTGACCACCGAACTGAGCCTTACCACCCAGCGGCTGCTGAGTAACCAGGCTGTAAGAACCGGTAGAACGCGCATGCATCTTGTCATCAACCAGGTGGTTCAGTTTCAGCATGTACATGTAACCAACGGTAACCTGGCGCTCGAATTGCTCACCGGTACGACCGTCGAACAGTGTGATCTGACCGGAAGTCGGCAGGCCACCCAGCTGTAACAGTTCCTTGATTTCAGACTCTTTCGCACCGTCGAAGACCGGCGTTGCGATCGGCATACCTTTTTTCAGGTTTTCAGCCAGACGCAGAACTTCTTCATCGCTGAAGGTACTCAGGTCAACTTTCTGACGAACGTCGGCACCCAGATCATAGGCACGCTGGATGAACTCGCGCAGTTTCGCGACTTCTTCCTGCTGTTTCAGCATGGCGTTGATCTTATCGCCAATACCTTTCGCAGCCATACCCAGGTGGGTTTCCAGAATCTGACCGATGTTCATACGAGATGGTACGCCCAGCGGGTTCAGCACGATGTCTACCGGCGTACCGTTAGCATCATGAGGCATATCTTCGATCGGGTTGATCTTAGAAATTACACCCTTGTTACCGTGACGACCTGCCATCTTATCACCAGGCTGGATCCGACGTTTAACCGCCAGATACACCTTAACAATCTTCAGCACGCCTGGTGCCAGATCGTCGCCCTGAGTGATTTTACGGCGTTTCGCTTCGAGTTTTTTCTCGAACTCGTGTTTCAGTTCGTCGTACTGCTCAGCCAGCTGTTCCAGCTGATTTTGTTTCTCTTCGTCGGTCAGGCCGAGTTCCAGCCAGCGATCACGAGGCAGTTTGTCGAGCTTCTCAGCTTCAACGCCACCGGCAACCAGCACCGCGTAGATACGACTGAACAGGCCAGCTTCGAGGATCTGCAGTTCTTCAGACAGGTCTTTCTTAGCCTGTTTCAGCTGCATCTCTTCGATTTCCAGCGCACGTTTGTCTTTCTCTACGCCATCGCGAGTAAAGACCTGAACGTCGATAATCGTACCGGAAACACCGTTTGGTACGCGCAGAGAAGAGTCTTTAACATCAGACGCTTTCTCACCGAAGATCGCACGCAGCAGCTTCTCTTCTGGCGTCAGCTGGGTTTCACCTTTCGGCGTTACCTTACCAACCAGAATGTCGCCACCGGTCACTTCTGCACCAATGTAAACGATACCGGACTCATCCAGTTTGGAGAGCGCAGCTTCACCCACGTTCGGGATGTCAGCGGTGATCTCTTCCGGCCCCAGCTTGGTGTCACGGGACACACATGCCAGTTCCTGAATATGGATGGTGGTGAAACGGTCTTCCTGAACAACACGCTCGGAAACGAGGATGGAGTCTTCGAAGTTATAGCCGTTCCACGGCATGAACGCGACGCGCATGTTCTGACCGAGCGCCAGTTCACCGAGGTCGGTGGACGGACCGTCTGCCAGTACATCACCACGTTCGACCGGCTCACCCAGGGACACACAAGGCATTTGGTTGATACAGGTGTTCTGGTTAGAACGGGTGTATTTGGTCAGGTTATAAATGTCGATACCTGCTTCGCCCGGGTACATCTCGTCTTCGTTAACTTTGATAACGATACGGGAAGCATCCACGTACTGAACGGTACCGCCACGTTTAGCAACTGCAGTAACACCGGAGTCAACGGCAACAGCACGCTCCATACCGGTACCAACCAGCGGCTTATCAGCGCGCAGAGTTGGAACGGCCTGACGTTGCATGTTCGCACCCATCAATGCACGGTTGGCGTCATCGTGTTCCAGGAACGGGATCAGGGACGCACCGACGGAAACCACCTGTTGGGTGGATACGTCCATGTAGTCAACCTGGTCGCGGCTGAACAAGCTGGATTCGCCTTTGCTACGGCAAGTTACCAGGTCTTCTACAAAGTGGCCTTCGTCATCCAGGTTGGAGTTCGCCTGAGCGATAACGTAGTTGCCTTCTTCGATAGCAGACAGGTAATGAATTTCGTCAGTTACAACACCATCGGTCACTTTACGGTACGGAGTCTCAAGGAAACCGTATTCGTTAGTCTGTGCGTACACGGACAGGGAGTTGATCAGACCGATGTTCGGACCTTCAGGCGTTTCGATTGGGCATACGCGACCATAGTGAGTCGGGTGTACGTCTCGAACTTCGAAGCCTGCACGTTCACGGGTCAGACCGCCTGGGCCGAGTGCAGAGATACGACGTTTGTGCGTAATCTCAGACAGCGGGTTGTTCTGGTCCATAAACTGAGACAGCTGGCTGGAACCAAAGAACTCTTTCACTGCTGCAGAAATCGGTTTGGCGTTGATCATATCCTGAGGCATCAGGGTATCCAGATCGCCCAGAGACAGACGCTCTTTCACCGCACGCTCTACACGTACCAGGCCAACGCGGAACTGGTTTTCCGCCATTTCGCCTACGGAACGGATACGACGGTTACCGAGGTGGTCGATATCATCGACTTCGCCTTTACCGTTACGGATATCGATGAGCTTCTTCATCACGTCAATGATGTCGTCTTTGCTCAGGATACCGGAACCTTCGATTTCGTCGCGCAGCAGAGAACGGTTGAACTTCATACGACCAACCGCAGAGAGATCATAGCGGTCTTCGGAGAAGAACAGGTTCTCGAACAGGCTTTCAGCAGCTTCACGAGTCGGCGGCTCACCAGGACGCATCATGCGGTAGATTTCTACCAGTGCGCTCAGACGATCGTTTGTTGGGTCGACGCGTACAGTTTCAGAAATGTACGGACCGTGGTCCAGATCGTTAGTGAACAGCGTTTCGATACGCTTGTGACCAGACTGGCTCAGCTTAGCCAGCAGATCCAGGCTCAGCTCCATGTTAGCTGCGCAGATTAGCTCGCCAGTGGATTCATCAACGTAGTCTTTAGACGCAACTTTACCAGCAATGTACTCAACCGGAACTTCGATATGTTTGATATCGTCTTTTTCCAGCTGGCGAATGTGGCGCGCAGTGATGCGACGGCCTTTTTCGACGTAGATTTTGCCGTTAGCTTCGATGTCAAAGGAGGCGGTTTCACCACGCAGGCGTTCCGGCACCAGTTCCATCTGCAACTTATTGTCGCGGATCTCAAAGACGACTTTTTCAAAGAACAGATCCAGAATCTGCTCAGTGGTGTAGTTCAGCGCACGCAGAATAATGGTCGCAGGCAGTTTGCGGCGACGGTCAATACGTACGAACAGGTTGTCCTTCGGATCGAATTCGAAGTCCAGCCAGGAACCACGGTAAGGAATGATGCGCGCGTTATACAGCACTTTACCCGAAGAGTGGGTTTTACCTTTGTCGGAGTCAAAGAAGACGCCAGGACTACGGTGCAGCTGAGAAACGATAACACGTTCAGTACCGTTGATTACAAAGGTACCGTTGTCAGTCATGAGCGGAATTTCGCCCATGTAGACTTCTTGTTCTTTAATGTCTTTTACGGTGCCTTCCGGCGCTTCGCGCTCGTAGATCACCAGACGCAGTTTTACGCGCAGCGGTGCGGAATAGGTCACGCCACGAATCTGACATTCCTGAACGTCAAACACCGGTTCGCCAAGGCGATAGCTGACGTATTGCAGCTCGGAGTTACCGCTATAGCTCTGAATCGGGAAAACGGAACGGAAAGCTGCTTCCAGACCATACTGCCCTTCAGGATCTTGCTCGATGAACTTCTGAAACGAGTCAAGCTGGATAGAAAGGAGATAAGGTATGTCCAACACTTGTGGACGTTTACCAAAATCCTTACGAATACGTTTTTTCTCGGTATAGGAGTAAACCATTAGGGTTCCTCAGCTCGCTGACAAGTCGACCCATCTGTCCGACGAAGGGACAGTTTGTGCAACACTATTTTGTTGACCGGAAAATCGAATACTTTCCGCAATGCCTGTTGCTATCACGCTTAAACCATTTCATTGCGATTTACACAGAACTAACGCTCTGTCGCAGTATATTAAGGCGTCGATAGAAACAAGCATTGAAAGGCACAGCAGTAGTCAAACAGTGTGAAATGCTACTGGCGCCTTACAGCGCAAAAAGGCTGGTGACTAAAAAGTCACCAGCCATCAGCCTAATTGCTTAGGCTGCAACCAGAAAAGTTGGCTTATTTAACTTCAACTTCAGCGCCAGCTTCTTCCAGAGATTTTTTCAGTGCTTCTGCGTCGTCTTTGCTCACGCCTTCTTTCAGAGCAGCCGGTGCAGATTCTACCAGGTCTTTAGCTTCTTTCAGACCCAGGCCAGTTGCGCCACGTACTGCTTTGATAACAGCAACTTTGTTAGCGCCAGCAGCTTTCAGAATTACGTCGAATTCAGTTTTTTCTTCAGCTACTTCAGCCGGGCCAGCAGCTACAGCTACAGCAGCAGCAGCGGAAACACCGAATTTTTCTTCCATTGCAGAAATCAGTTCTACAACGTCCATTACGGACATAGCGGATACTGCTTCAATGATTTGATCTTTAGTGATAGACATTTAAATTGTTCCTGAAAATCAGAATAAGTTTATACGTAAGCAGATGCTTGATAAAGATAACTGCGATTAAGCAGCTTCTTTCGCATCGCGAACAGCAGCCAGAGTGCGAACCAGTTTGCCAGCCGAAGCTTCTTTCATGGTTGCCATCAGGCGTGCAATTGCTTCTTCGTAGGTCGGCAGAGTTGCCAGGCGATCGATTTGCGATGCCGGGATCAATTCACCTTCAAAGGCTGCGGCTTTGACCTCAAATTTTGCATTCGCTTTCGCGAAATCTTTGAACAGACGAGCAGCTGCGCCCGGGTGTTCCATAGAATATGCAATCAGGGTCGGACCAACGAACGCGTCTTTCAGGCACTCAAACTGAGTACCTTCAACAACACGGCGCAGCAGGGTGTTACGAACAACACGCATGTATACGCCGGCTTCGCGACCTGCTTTACGCAGTTCAGTCATTTTGTCTACAGTTACGCCACGGGAATCCGCAACTACTGCAGACAGCGCGCCTTTGGCTACTTCGCTGACTTCAGCAACAATCGCTTGTTTGTCTTGAAGATTTAAAGCCATTAGCTTTGCTCCTGGATGTTTGCCGGAACTCATGTTCCGGAACTCACTTCACTCTTCCCAACGGACAGAGCGTCTAAATACGGTGAGCAGAAACAAGCCAGAGTATCAGAAATAATCTTAGCGTTCTGTCACCGTCTACGCAGGGCATTAAGCTTCTTACGAAACACCTGCGGTCTTCGACGGAGGCCTGGATAGGCCAGGCTCCAACGAACAAATCTGTTTATTTGCTAACTTTCGTTAGCAAACGTGGGGGTAGAATTGTAGACAAATTCACCGCCCACGTAAAGCTAATCTTAGCTGTTCGCAGACGCGCTCAGACCAGCTTGATCAACGGCAACGCCAGCACCCATGGTGGTGGAGAGGCTAACTTTCTTGATGTACACGCCTTTTGCCTGAGTTGGTTTCGCTTTTTTCAGCGCAACCAGCAGAGCTTCCAGGTTTTCTTTCAGTTTGTCAGCGTCAAAATCCACTTTACCAATGGTAGTGTGGATGATGCCGTTTTTGTCGTTACGGTAACGAACCTGACCCGCTTTAGCGTTCTTAACCGCTTCAGCAACGTTCGGAGTTACAGTACCAACTTTCGGGTTTGGCATCAGGCCACGCGGACCCAGAACCTGACCCAGCTGGCCAACAACGCGCATTGCATCCGGGGAAGCAATAACAACGTCAAAGTTCATTTCGCCTTTCTTGATCTGGTCAGCCAGATCTTCCATACCTACCAGCTCAGCGCCTGCAGCTTTAGCAGCTTCAGCGTTTGCACCCTGGGTAAATACGGCTACGCGAACGGAACGGCCAGTACCGTGCGGCAGTACAGTTGCACCACGTACGTTCTGATCAGATTTACGAGCATCGATGCCGAGGTTAACAGCAACGTCCACGCTTTCTACGAATTTAGCAGTGGCCAGCTCTTTCAGCAGAGCAATAGCTTCGTTGATGTCATACTGTTTAGTTGCATCAACTTTGTCACGGATCACGCGCATACGCTTGGTCAGTTTAGCCATTTCTTAGTCCTCCACTACCAGGCCCATGGAACGTGCAGTACCTTCAATGGAGCGAGTCATCGCTTCAATGTCGGAACCAGTCATGTCGGCAGCTTTGGTCTGCGCGATTTCCTGCAGCTGAGCGCGGGAAATTTTACCCACTTTGTCTTTGTTCGGCTTACCGGAACCAGACTTGATACCAGCCGCTTTCTTCAGCAGAACTGCTGCCGGAGGCGTTTTGGTAACGAAAGTGAAAGAACGGTCAGCATAAACGGTGATAACAACCGGGATCGGCAGACCTTTTTCCATGGAATCAGTTTTTGCGTTGAACGCTTTGCAGAATTCCATGATGTTCACGCCTTGTTGACCCAGTGCTGGACCTACCGGCGGACTCGGGTTAGCCATACCAGCTGCAACCTGCAGCTTGACATAGGCTTGGACTTTCTTAGCCATTCTAAATTCCTCTAGTTGGGTTATAGCGCCTCAGAGAGGCTCCCCGTGATAAAATTCGTTTTACGGATGCTATCCATAAAAACAAAAGGCGCGAAATTGTATTCCAATCTCGCGCCTTGTGCAACGATTAAATCGCCGCTTTTTTGATCGACGTGTTAGGCTTTTTCAACCTGAGCGAAGTCCAGTTCAACCGGAGTCGCACGACCGAAGATAGAAACAGAAACTTTCAGACGAGACTTCTCGTAATCGACTTCTTCAACAACACCGTTAAAGTCAGCAAACGGACCGTCACTAACGCGAACCATTTCACCCGGCTCGAACATCGTTTTCGGACGCGGTTTATCACCAACCTGCTGCAGACGGTTCATGATCGCATCAACTTCTTTGTCGCTGATTGGCGCCGGACGGTCAGATGTACCGCCGATAAAGCCCATCACACGCGGCACACTGCGCACCAGGTGCCAGCTTGCATCGTTCATCACCATCTGGACCAGTACATAGCCCGGGAAGAATTTGCGTTCGCTTTTACGACGCTGGCCACCACGGATTTCGACCACTTCTTCGGTCGGCACCATGACTTCGCCAAACAACTCTTCCATATTTTGTAACTTGATATATTCACGCAGCGATGTAGCTACGCGACCTTCAAAACCGGAAAACGCCTGAACGACGTACCAGCGCTTTTTAGGGGCTTCAGACATCTTAGAACCTCAGGCCAGTGATAAAGGATACCAGGCGAACCAGAATACCATCCAGTCCCCACAGGATCAGTGACATTACTGCGGTAACCGCAGCCACAATCAGCGTGGTGTGCAATGTTTCCTGGCGAGTCGGCCAAATGACCTTACGGACTTCGGTTCTCGCTTCACGGGCAAAAGCAACGGTCGCTTTACCTTTTGTTGTCAACAGCGCGACACCACCCGCTGCAGCAATCAGAATCACTACGGCCAGCGCACGCAGCGGCAACATCATGTCACGATAGAGGTAGTTGCCAACGATAGCTACAAGCAGCAATACAGCGACAACAACCCACTTCATCGCTTCCAGGCCGCGCCCGCTTCCTTGAGCTTCGGTATTCGCACTCATAAACCAACCTGTCAGAAGTATTCTACAAACATTTTCACCCCGCGTAAGCGAGGCGATCCAAACCGAAATGCTCTGGTGCGTTTCGGACTAAACGCCCTCTTCAGAGCCTGTCTCAGCAATGATTATGACAAAAAAAATCACTGATGAGCCAGGTTCTGGTGTGAAAGCGTGCAAAAAGGGCATCAAATGATGCCCTTTTATTGCGCATTGCGTCAAATGTTATCGGCAATTAGCTCATTACTTTGGCAACAACGCCCGCGCCAAC
>NZ_CAWLWU010000002.1:0-4153 GCF_963864895.1 Citrobacter sp. S-77 | reverse complement strand
GATCGAATGCGCGAGCAGCACCGCCGTAGGTTTTAGCCAGAACGGTAGTGATTGCAGCGGTCAGCGTTGTTTTACCATGGTCAACGTGGCCGATAGTACCGACGTTAACGTGCGGTTTTGTACGTTCAAATTTTTCTTTAGACATCGATTGTCCCTCTAAGACACGGATAAATCGGTGATATCACCACATCAACCAGGCAATATACCTGAGCTGTTGAATGCTTTTAAAAGTAAACAGAGAGAAACGGGAAGGAGAAGTGAAGTGGTGCTGATACCCAGAGTCGAACTGGGGACCTCACCCTTACCAAGGGTGCGCTCTACCAACTGAGCCATATCAGCACGTCTGGAGCGGGCAGCGGGAATCGAACCCGCATCATCAGCTTGGAAGGCTGAGGTAATAGCCATTATACGATGCCCGCATCCTGAAACTCGGCTACCCAGTTCTTTCTGTAACAAAAAAGAGATTCTCTCTTCTTCGTACGAGCTGATTAATTTTTTAACCAACTCAGGCGGCGATAACGCTGCCAGAAAGTGGTGGTGGGGGAAGGATTCGAACCTTCGAAGTCTGTGACGGCAGATTTACAGTCTGCTCCCTTTGGCCGCTCGGGAACCCCACCGGACTTGATGGTGCCGACTACCGGAATCGAACTGGTGACCTACTGATTACAAGTCAGTTGCTCTACCTACTGAGCTAAGTCGGCATCAAGTAGCGCGCATTTTATGGAGACCTGCGTGCGCATGCAACTAAAAAATTGCATAAAATGTTCTATCGCTCACATTTTGCACTATACGACCGATAAATAATCTATCCGCACTGTGGATTGAGCAAATTTCCAGCGGTCGTTACCCTCTGATGGAGGCATTTTGCTTCACAGCGTGTTTACCTGCAGACAGAAAGTGCATCTTTATATATATGGAATGCCCGTCACATTGCTTTTCAGGTGATGATTTTTTCTTATTATTCGTCCCCATCTGGTGTTACCCTCCTGCCCATTGTCCAAATTAACTGAAATGTGACGTGCCATTGCGTGCCGGGGATGATTCGTTTTTACCACTGACCTGATACAGCAATGACAGCCAGACCATGCGTATGAGTATAAAAGAGCAAGCGTTAATGACGCCTTACCTACAGTTTGATCGCAACCAGTGGGCTGCGCTTCGTGATTCCGTGCCGATGACTCTGACCGAGGACGAGATTGCTCGTCTGAAAGGCATTAATGAAGACCTGTCGCTGGAAGAAGTTGCCGAAATTTATTTGCCTCTGTCGCGTTTACTAAATTTTTATATCAGTTCAAATCTGCGCCGCCAGGCTGTTCTGGAGCAATTCCTGGGCACTAACGGCGAACGTATTCCTTATATCATCAGTATTGCTGGCAGTGTCGCGGTTGGTAAAAGTACGACTGCGCGTGTCCTGCAGGCATTGTTGAGTCGCTGGCCAGAGCATCGCAAGGTTGAGTTGATTACTACCGATGGCTTTCTTCACCCCAATCAGGTGTTGAAAGATCGTGGACTAATGAAGAAAAAAGGCTTCCCTGAGTCCTATGATATGCATCGTCTGGTAAAATTCGTTTCCGATATTAAATCAGGTGTACCAAACGTCACGGCCCCGGTCTATTCACATCTAATTTATGACGTGATTCCTGATGGTGACAAAACTGTCGCACAGCCTGATATATTGATCCTCGAAGGATTAAATGTATTACAAAGCGGGATGGATTATCCTCACGATCCACATCATGTATTTGTTTCTGACTTTGTCGATTTCTCTATTTACGTGGACGCGCCAGAAGAATTACTCCAGACGTGGTATATCAACCGTTTCCTGAAATTCCGCGAAGGGGCATTTACCAATCCGGATTCTTATTTCCATAACTATGCGAAATTATCAGAAGATGAGGCCATTAATACGGCCACCTCTCTTTGGAAAGAAATTAACTGGCTGAATTTAAAGCAAAATATATTACCTACGCGTGAGCGTGCCAGCTTGATTATGACTAAAAGTGGCAACCATGCCGTTGAGCAAGTCAGACTACGAAAATAATAAAAAAGGGGAGCAACGGCTCCCCTTTTTATTATTCTGCACTTCTGAGTGATATTTCTCCGCCCATCCATGGTTTTATCACACCATCTTGCTCAAGCAATAGTGCGCCTTGCGCATCTATTCCCCTGGATATACCAAATATTTCTTTATCCCCGATAATCAGCTTAACGGGCCGATTGATAAAGTTATCCAGTTTTTTCCAACGGGACAGATAAGGCGCTAATCCCTCTTGCTCAAACAGTACCAGCGCAGCACGTAGATCACGGATCAGCCGGGCAGCAAGTGTATTGCGGTCAATGTTAATTCCGGCTTCCTGAAGGTTAATCCATCCTTGATTTACCACATCCTCTTCGACCCGGCGCATGGCCATGTTAATACCTGCGCCAATAACAATCTGCGCTGCATCGCCCGTCTTACCAGTGAGTTCAACCAGAATGCCCGCCAGTTTCCGGTCGAGCAGATAGAGATCGTTAGGCCATTTCACACGAACCTGATCAGCACCCAGATCGCGTAAAACCTCTGCCATGACGATACCAATAACCAGACTCAGGCCAATTGCTGCTGCCGGCCCCTGCTCCAGACGCCAGAACATTGACAGATACAGGTTAGCGCCAAACGGCGAAAACCATTTTCGCCCGCGACGTCCACGCCCGGCCTGCTGATATTCAGCGACACAGGCATCGCCTGACTCCAGTTGGCTAATTCGGTCCAGCAGATATTGGTTGGTTGAATCGATAACGGGTAAGACGGTTACATTTCCGCTATTCAGCTGGGAATGAATAAGTGCTGAATCCAACAGCTGGATAGGCTCCGGTAGGCTGTATCCTTTACCAGGAACAGTAAATACATCAACACCCCAGTCGCGCAATGTCTGAACGTGTTTATTGATAGCCGCACGACTCATTCCAAGTTTTTCACCAAGCTGTTCGCCTGAATGAAATTCACCATCTGCTAATAACGAGATGAGCGTCAGGGGTACGGTATTATCCTTCATGTAATAATCTCCACGGCATTCACTTCCCCCTGAGGTCCAATAAACCTCACTTCCGGTTCGAGCCAGACATTGAATTTTTCACCTACTTTTTGACGGACATAATGTGCAAGCTGAACAACATCCTGGCTCGTTGCATTGTCAGCATTAATCAGTACCAGTGCCTGCTGCTGATGTACTGCAGCCCCACCAATACGCATACCTTTTAGCTGGCACTGGTCGATGAGCCAGCCAGCGGCCAGTTTTACGGAACCATCCGCCTGAGGATAATGAGGCGCAGTGGGGAATTGCGAAAGCAAAATCTTTGCCACTTCAGCTGTAACAACCGGGTTTTTAAAGAAGCTTCCCGCATTACCGTGCACTTTCGGATCAGGTAGTTTTGTTGTGCGCATGTGGCAGACGGATTCAAACACCTGCAGAGGAGTCACCGTAACAGGATCAAGGCGAGCTAAGTCACCGTAGGTCAACACCGGCTGCCATTGTTTAGGCAAGCGCAGACCAACAGCCACAATTGCAAAACGATCCTGGTACTCATGTTTGAAGATGCTATCACGGTAACCAAAGCGACATTCTGCGGCATTAACGCGCAATTGCTTGGCTGTGGACAGTTCAACACAGTCAACATATTCACAGACACGTTGTAACTCTACGCCATAAGCACCAATATTCTGGATAGGTGAAGAGCCAACGCAACCGGGAATTAATGCCAGATTTTCCAGCCCCGGCATGCCAAGCTGCAGCGTATGCTGTACCAGGTTGTGCCAGTTTTCACCAGCCCCCACATGTAAATGCCACGCGTCAGGTTGTTCTGTAACCTCAATGCCCTTGATGCGGTTGATAATTACCGCACCATGGAAGGAATCAAGGAACAGGACATTACTCCCTTCGCCCAGGATCAGTACTGGGTAATGTAATGCGTTAGCTGATTGCCAGGCACTAAGTAGTTGTTGCTCGTTTTCGGCGCAGACAAGCTCGTTAGCATATTGATCGATACCGAAGGTATTCCAGGCTTTAAGGGAGTGATTCATAGACGCTTTCCTGATGCAAAATCGCGTTTAGTTTACCGCATATGCCGCAGGATGGCTTGTGTTATGGAAGAGTGGTTGTGTTGTGCCGGACGG
>NZ_CAWLWU010000001.1:135778-137156 GCF_963864895.1 Citrobacter sp. S-77 | reverse complement strand
AAGCACAAAGTCATTAGGTATACCTGCATTGTGCAGAAGATGACTTTATGGTTATTACACCACTGATATTCATATATGGAGCTAAGATGAAAAAAAATATTATTGCATTGTGCCTGGCTATGGCATCAGGCTCGGCACTCGCATGGACTACGGGCGATTTCAATGGAAGCATTGATATTGGGGGGACGATTGAAAAGAATGAATATAAAGGTAAGTGGTTCTGGAAATCGGGCGACGGCTTCGACAATTTTGAGCATTCGACCAATGAATTACGCAGTAACGGGAAAAAACTGGTGATTCAGGTTTCTGAGGATAAACCAATCCTTTTAGGGAAAACTGCACAGGCATTTTCAACCCCAGCAGCTGGTCTTGGAGCTGTGCCTAAAATCACTTTCAGTGATTACAAAGGTACAGCAGTAACACTGCAGGGGGGAACAACTGCCGGTGCCCATTATTTTGAATTACCTGTCAAAACTAAGCAGGCTGAAGATCAAATCGGCACCCTGCGTGTGAATGTAACAGCAGCAGGTGTTGTGGCAAAGCAGGGCGACACAGCGATTGATCTACACAGTCTGGATGCTACCCAGGACAGTGAAGTTTTCTATGGTGGCCTGGTTTCTGATTCGGTGCTTGAATCCGCAGCATTCGCAGCACAAACAACCTCTGTATTTGGCAGCCTGGGTCGTGAAGAGCTGGTACAGCAAATTCAGGCTGTTGACAGTTCGCTGACAGCAGTTAACGAGGGCGCCAAAACCACAGAAACAATGGTCAGCACTGACCGAAAAGTTGTATCCGCAGCGTATGCGATGGGGGATGTCAGCAGGCCAGACGCTGGAGGCCACCTTCAATAATGCAGTAACAACAGAAACCCAGTGGAAAGCGCCTCTGAACATTGTTGTATCTTACCAGTAAGAAAGGATTTGAAATGAAGAAGATTGCTTTATTTATTGCGGCGGTAATTTCGGCCCCGGCACTTGCATGGACTAACGGGGATATTACAAAGGAGCTTGATTTTGGAGGCATCATTAAACCTGAAGAGTACAGCCAGCTCTGGAGATGGAAAGTGGGTACGGATCTCAATGGCTTCAAGCATAATATCTCGGATCTGGAGCAGGATATGAAGAAGCTAACCATTACCATGGATAGCCCAAAAGGTCTGCTGTACGGTGAAACGGTCGAGGCAATGACCGCGTCTGCTGGTATGGGCGCTATTCCGAATATTGCATTTACAGATTACGAGAATAATAAGGTGAGTCTTGAGCAGGACACCTCCGATGGCGATGGTAAAGGGTATATGATCCTGCCTATTAAGGATGAGCAGAATAATAAAATTGGCTCATTGAAATTAAATCTTTCGGCTGGGGGATTAGCTACAGGG
>NZ_CAWLWU010000001.1:47627-134149 GCF_963864895.1 Citrobacter sp. S-77 | reverse complement strand
TATATTACGACTCTAGTAATTATAGATATTTAGCTACGTCACTAAAGGCAGACAATAATAATTCTGCTTTTTATGGTGGTCTATTTGGAAGGAGTATGGCTAACGGATATACTGATGTTAATGGTATGTTTATTCGCTTTGGTGAGGTTAAAACATTAAATCAGCTTAGAGATGCTACTACGCAGCATCCTTTATTACAGGCCCACCCTTTTTCTAGATGGGAACACATTACATGGGCTATGAATCTTGATTTTCAAGAGGCTAATGGCTATTTTATGCATGGCGTCGCTGCTGCTTCTTATGTATTGGGTATTGATGCAGGTCAGACCATGGAAGCAACGTTTAACTCTCCGCTCACTGCCACAACCAAGTGGAGTGCGCCGCTCAATGTAGCTGTAACTTATAATTAAGAAAAGGAAGCATAATTGAATCTCGGGCAGCTTAGCTGCCCGAGTTAAATAAAGTATTTATCAGTAATTGGTATGCAGACGGTTCTTATGCCAGTGGTGCTCTTGTTTACCAAGATGGTCAGATCACTCGGAAATACGGCGGTTTTTACAATCCGAGCAGAATGTAATGATGGAGTGCCAGAAGGGAATTGACGGTAAGAAATTTACAAGTACTGCTTGTAGTCACCATCAATGGCTTAACTTACTAAATTATAGACGCTTTATACAGCCTAATTAATATAATGTATTTATCAGAATCCATAAACAACATTATAGAAAATGTTAAAAATGTTATTTTTATGATGTCGTTTCTTGTTATTGGTTTTACCGGTATAACTTTAACAGATTCAATGATATATAGCACATCCCTTCAGGCGCAGACTGAGTTGAATGTTAATGGAGATGAAGTACTTAGTGTGGACTTTAGTAAGCCTTATTCTGGTAAAAAAATAGAGATTCTGTTTAATGAATATGCATATACACTTTCTAAAATAAAAGAGACATTTTTTTTCATTGGGTCATCTCCATTCTCCGACGATATGAAATTAGTTGTTGGGGTTGATGAGCATAAATTTAATAGCCTTTTACCGGAAAGTAAAATAGAATTTAAAGGAACTGTAGTAATAGTACCCAATGATGCTCCCTTCAATAAAGGCGAGAATATTTTTTTAAATGGTGTTCCTTTTAAAGTCATTGGTAAAGTAAAACGAAAAAAAACTGATTTTTTAGATAGCTTAGGAATATCTACCGTAAAATTTAATTCAAAATATTTAATTCCGCTAGAAACAATGTATAGATTAGTATTGGATGATCAAATTAATAGTGTAGACTTTATAAAAAAAGAACAAATAGTTCCAGAAGATATTGCTATCGTAAAAAAAATATTTTTGGATAACGATGTCAAGGATTTTTCTATTCACTCAGTACTTGACGCTAAAGAAACTGTAAAAAAAGTATTTGATAGGTTTTCTATTCTTACAAACTCAGTCTATATATTACTAACTATTATGGTTGTCGTTATTGTTATGGTATCTTGCCGTAAAATATTTCAGAGCAGAACTACAGAGTTTGCTTTAAAAATAATACATGGTATAGATAAAAAAATAATAATACGTATTGTGATAGTCGAAGTTATACTAATAACATTAGCTAGTAGTTTGATGTCAACATTTTTGACGGTGATTCTAATACATATAATATCGCAACTGTTTGAAATTAAAATGCATATTAGATTATTTATGATCTCTGGGTCTTTTATAATTGTGGTTATCTCTTGTTATCTAACCAGCATTTTTTCTGGCAACCAATTTTTCAAAATTAACCCGGTTAATTTAATAAAAAATAGTTTATGAAATTGTCAACACTTATAATGTTTTTTACACTTCCCTTACATACTTACGCTAGTATGAATAATTCATGTTTTATAGAACCTTACTTTAAAAACACAGAATCGTATAAAAACATTTTAATTGAAAAAGAACGTTTGTTCCTTGAGGGGGAAATTAATGATTTATCATTATTACCTAACATTTATTTAGGTTCCAGTCAGCAAAGTAGTAATACGCGGTCATTTAAGTCTATTGATGAAAGCGGATTATATGCTGGTATATCACAGAGCCTCTATGAGGGAAATAAGTATAATAAAAATAAAGCAAAAATTGATATTGAATTTAATAATAGCAATCTGCAAATTTTTGACAAAAAGAATACATATGTTATAAATTTATATCGTGCGATTACCGATTACAAATATAAAGTTGACTTACGTGATTTGTATCAATCGCAACTCGACAAGCACAGAGTTCAATTTCGGGCATCAAAAGCAAACTTTGAGTCAGGAGAGATAGCTGCGGTTGAACATGAGATTGTAAGCCACAGAGAAAAAGAGATCCTTAATAATATCATTAATACTGAGAGTGAGATTATTCAAGCAGAATTAGATTTAAATGCGGAGTATAATATTCCGGTGAATTTATTGGAGAGTATAAATTATGAAATGATTGTATCTTGCAAAACTAAGAGCATGAATAGTCTATTAACCGAAAATAGAGTGCTGGATCTTGAAAGAGAAAAGCTAAATTATGATATTGATATTGCTTCATTGCAGCCATCAGTAAGCTTATCTCTCAATGTCAGCCCTCCAGAATCAGGAACATGGAACGATTTATCTCTTAGCAAGGCAAACTTTGGTCTATCTATTACTACTTCGGTCCCATTAAGTGGATTATTCTCGGTAAATACTTATAAATACAAACACGGATTGGCTGTAAAAAAAATAAATCAATCTTTCGATGAAAAGCAAAAACTATTGCTTCGTGAAAAAGAAAAGGTACAATCTAAAATTTCTCAGCTTGAGAAAAACATCCTATTACTAAAAAGCAAGCTTAAACTTAGTGAGAAAGAAGCAGACTATGTATTAACGAGATTTAAGCAGAAAAAAGAAACAATTATATCCTATTATCGCCAACTTGATGATCTGGAAATGGCAAAAATAAATTTAAAAAAGGAGGAGAGAGAGTATGACTATTATAAGGCTTATCTTAGCTTTCTTGATTAGCTTCGCTTTATTTCCCGTGCAAGCAGACATTTATTATGGGACCCTCAGAGGGGTAAATTTACTTGAACTAAAAAGTCCGTACAATGGAATTGTAAATTTAATTCAGTCTAAAAATGAAAGTTATTACTTCAATGAGTCCCCATTTAAAATTGAAAGCTATGAACTTGAATCAAAAAAAAAGATATTGCAGATCAAAATAAATAATTTCAAATCAAAAATAATACGATTGGAAAGAGATTATGAAGATACTAAAAAATCATTCTCTCTTGGCTATGTGTCTCGTTCAGAAATGGATGTAAAGGAAGATACTTTTAAAGAAGCAACTATAAATCTTCAAGAGCTTCATCTTGAGTTAAAGGCTTTAGAAAGAACTCTTGAACTTGGACATCCCGTTATTAATTCTAAATATATCATTCGTGATATTTATGCAATGAATAACCAGGTGGTAAATACAGGTGACGCAATACTTAGATTAGAAAATATTGATAATTTTCTTATTGACATAAAATATGATCCCGTTGCGCTAACTGGTCGCATTCAGGATAAAAAAATATTAGTTAAGTCATTAGTGACAGGTTCAACATACCAAGCTTTTGCTAATAAGGTATCTTCATCTGGAGATAACTCATTTCATGGTTCAAAAATTGCCAGTTTAATGATTAAAGAAAATTCTGAAGATTTAGTACATCTTTTGGATAGCGTATTTGAGGTACATATAATTGATTAATTTACACATAAAACACAAGCATTTTGATGAGAGAGTGCTTTTTAATGATTTTCAAATAAAAATCCAAGAAGGAGATTTTATTATCCTTACCGGTCCCTCAGGAGCTGGGAAAAGCACATTGCTTAACATAATTGGTTTGCTCGATCATGATTATGACGGACAATATACATTCATAAATGAAATGATTCCAAGAAATTGTTTCTTGCGTGCATTTGAGCTCCGAAGAGATTATTTCGGCTATGTATTTCAAAATTCACTTATCAATGATCAACAATCTATAATGAGGAATCTTCTTTGTTCTGTTAATTTCGCTAAACTTCCAAGAGCAAAGTCTATTGCTCCTTCTGTACTTAGCATGGTTGGTCTTGAACACCGAAATGGCCTTGCTTCTTTGTTATCTGGCGGGGAAAAGCAACGATTGGCATTAGCAAGAGCTCTAATCAAAGAACCAAGGATTCTTCTCGCTGATGAGCCAACGGCAAGTCTTGATAAGGATAATAAAATTAAAGTTATGGATATTATTAAAAACTTTAATAAAACAGGAGGTACAGTCATCATGATTACTCATGATACTGCTTTAATTTCAAAAAATATGAAAGTCATTAACATTAATAGCTAATATATCTTATATGCTCTATTTTATCATTTTCCTTTTTTTGCTTTGTTATTTTAACTGTTACAAGCGTAATGCATTCATCCTAAGCGTTATACTTGTTCTGTTCTCATTTGTTTTTTTGAATGACATTTTTGGGGCTTATTTATTATCTTTTAAACCACAAATTTCCTTCAACTTTTGGGTTTTTTTGTTCGGTCTTCTTTACTTTATTTTTTGGTTTGCAAGTTTTTATTGGTTATCGAAGTTAGGTATTGCTGGTGTTTTTTTACATTCGTTGCTAATGACGGTACTGAGTATTTCTAAAATAATTTTCCCTCTCCATCCTTTCATACTCTTGTACCCACAATTTAATACCTTACTTCCAAAAACTGATTATGGTGTATTAAATCTATTCTTATTGTTTTTTTGTGTTGGTGTCATTTTTTGTAATATCCGATTAAAGTTAAAAGGTTTGTTTTTGGTATTGTTTTTATTGGTATTTTTCTTTCATCACAGTTCTGCTACAGTTATTAACAATACGAATACGAGACTAGCTATAGTTCAAGTTGGGTTATACTATGAAAAAGGTGGTAATACATCCGACTTTTTCAGGGATTTATTAAGTTTCTTAAAAGCAAATACAGATATTGATGCTGTTGTTTTTTCAGAGAATAACCTTTATTCTTATAAAAAGGACCATAATCAAAAACTAACAGATAAACTTATTGATAACATAATTAGTTCAAAAATACATGAAAAATATCATTTATTTTTATCGTTTAGCGGCTTTAAAGATGTTAACAATATTATCACATATTATCATCACAAAAACAAAATATTGTTAAACCAAAAAAAAACATTGATTCCTTTTATTGAAAAGAGGGGGCTTTCAAATAATACAGAATCTATGCAATCTAATTACTTTTATATTGATAGTAACTTAAACAACCATTTTTTTGATGTTAATGGATCTTTAATGTCTACTTTTATTTGTTATGATGCGTTATTCCCCGAGTTTACTAAAAAGAAATCTGATATGATGCTTATCCAATCAAATTATAAGTTGCTCGATAATGGCTATGGCCATGATAAACTTAAAATTTATGCAACATATTTGGCCAAATTCATCAATGGTTTAAATAGCAATATTATTGTTAATATACAAAACTATGGTGGAACTGTTATTTTATTTAACGACTGGAGTGTTGACCATAATACTTATATGGCATCATTGTCAGAACCCTTCTTTATTATTGATACTAAAAATAGCCCCATGGTCATTCAATAGGTATCTGATAGTTTAACTTTTAATTGTTGGCATATTTCATATGGTATATATTGTCTTTTACTAAAATGAAGAAGACATGGTCACTGAGCTGTTTTAGACCCGCGTTAGTAGAAACCAGCTACCGCGCCACATAGCGTTGACCTATATCACAAATTGTGCGATTCATTACGGTTGAAGTGTGTTTGTAGTTGAGAGGGGGAGGGGGCTAAACTTGACTTTAGTTATAATAGGAAAGTAAAGTGTCTTTAAGACCCATACAATCACAGTTTAATGTCATCTGCGTAATTTAACATAATCCTGATTATGCGCATCAAGGTTGTAGTAGCTAAATTGAGATGTCCGTCTCTGACCAAATTAGACATGTCCGCGCTACAGTCTCACCACAGCGATCGCTGCTTTCAAAGGAAGAGACTCATGACGGCATACGGAACGGAGTTTTTCTCGATGAACGATGTGAACCGACTCAGGATCCTTCAGGACGTGATTGACCGGCGTCTAACCACTCGTCTTGCAGCCAGCTGGCTGGAGCTCTCAGACAGACACTGCCGCCGGTTGCTTGAGCGCTACCGTGAACATGGACCGCTGTCGTTGGTTAACCGCCGTCGTGGCCAGCCTGGCAACCGGCAACTGATGCCAGGCCTCGCTGAGCGTGCACTGCGCATCATCCGTGAACGCTACGCTGATTTTGGTCCGACATTAGCCTGCGAGAAGCTCGCTGAAGTTCATGACCTGTATCTGGCTAAAGAGACCGTACGTAAGCTGATGACCCGGGCCGGCTTATGGATCCCCCGCAAGCTACGACCTCCTCGTGTACATCAGCCCCGTCCACGACGCGCATGTACTGGTGAGCTGATACAGATCGATGGCAGTAAACATCGCTGGTTCGAGGATCGTGGTCCGGCCTGCACACTTCTCGGTTCGTTCAATGCGGCCAATTTCTCTCAGTGCTTTGACACCAGTCATTCACCTCGTGAAGCTAGTGCAATTCAATTAACCTCCGCAGGCAGCATAAACTCAATACAACATCCTCCCAGGTCACTGCGCTTGTAGCTTACCTGGCCGC
Source organism: Citrobacter sp. S-77 (assembly GCF_963864895.1). Taxonomy (NCBI): domain Bacteria; kingdom Pseudomonadati; phylum Pseudomonadota; class Gammaproteobacteria; order Enterobacterales; family Enterobacteriaceae; genus Citrobacter; species Citrobacter sp. S-77. The sequence goes on along the minus strand of NZ_CAWLWU010000001.1, from coordinate 127,470 downwards.
CGTGGGCTCTCGCGATGGAACTCACTACAGCCAGCCCCAGGCCTGAACCGTCTGCTGAACGCACATTATCTGCACGATAAAAAGCATCGAATATGGCCGAACGGTCTTGCGACGGGATACCCGGCCCCTCATCTTCAACCGTTATGCGGATATCGCCATTGATTAAATGGCAGGTGATGAGGAGTTTACCGGGAACAGAGTATTTAAGGGCATTACTCAACAGCGCTGATAACACTTGGCTGATACGAATTCTGTCCACAAAGCCGATTACTTGCTCTACCTCTATAGCAAGTGTCAGACCTTTGCTTTCAAGGTCATCGCGAAAGAGTTCAACGCCAGTTTTGATCAACTGATCCAGCTGAATTGTTTCGTGATAAAGATAGAGCTGTCCGCTGTCAGAAAGACTCAAAACTCGTAAATCATCGATGAGCCTTAATAATCCTTCAGTCTGGTTAAGCAGGATCGCAAACTGGCGCTCATCTTTAGCAAACACACCATCCAGAATGCCCTGGATTCTGCCGCGTAAAACGGTGACCGGCGTTCTGAGTTCGTGGGCGATGGCCGCATTCCATTTCTTCATCTCGCTGGACATCACTTCCAGCTTATCCGCCATCGCACTGAAATCATCGACCAGTAAAGCCGTTTCCCTGATTTCCCGCACGCTATGTTTTGCTCTTTCGCCAAGCTGGCCTTCCGCAATCTTGCGGGCGCTCTCTGCAACCGCATTTAATGGGGTGATCACTTTGCGGGCAAACCCCCAAGCAAAACCTAACGCCACCACAGAAGATAACAAACCCGAAATTAGCGTCAGCACCCAATCATGGGTAGTTGGGATCCAGCTGTATTCATCGTGACCATCAGCAAATACCGTGATGTAGGTGCTGTAAACAATGGACAACAAAACAAGAGTGCAGACTGCCACCTTGGAAGTCAGGATGAATAACTGGTGCCGAATACCGGTTTTGGCCATTTCAGTCTCCCAGCCGATAACCAAAACCACGAATGCTTTCAGGAACAGACGGTAATCCCGCCTGTTCGATTTTCTTCCTCAGCTTGCTGATATGGCTGTCAACCGTACGCTCACTGGCATCGCCTTCCGGCAGGCAATATTCAAGAATTTCCTGTCGGGAAAAGACCCGTTTCGGGTAACGAATAAGGTGCAGAAGAATTTTAAATTCAGTAGACGTTAACTGACTGGCAATATCAGTATCGGTATTTTTAATCACGACAACATGGTTGGTGACGTTCAGAGCGATGTGGCGAGTGCTGAACGAGAGCTGGTTTTTGTCGGCGTGGTGATAAGTCATGCGCCTTAAAATGACGTGAATCCTGGCGATCACTTCCGCAGGATTGAAGGGCTTAACAATGTAGTCGTCGGCCCCTGTTCGCAGAGCCTGAATCTTATCAATATCTGCGTCCAGCGCGGTCAGCATCATAACCGGGACATCACTATCCCGCCTGATTTCACTGAGCACCTGCCAGCCATCGGCATGCGGCATTCGAATATCCAGGATAACAAAAGAGGGAGACTCGGCATTAAAAAGGGTGATTGCTTCCCGACCATCCTTCGCCCTGACCACCGAAAACCCTTCTTTCACCAGATAAGCAGTAAGAATCTCTGCAATTTCATTTTCATCTTCTGCCAGCAGGATTTTGACGTTTCTCATTTTTGCTCCCGGTATCCGCTCAAATTTTTCGTGCTCCACGCAATCTCCACACATCCTGCACTTAATCTAAACATATGAAATATATAATTATTCTAACACGCAATGCCTATTTTAAATATCAGGAATTGACTGGAATGATGCTAAAAGGAACGACGAAAATAAGTGTGTTATCCCTCTTCTGGCTCTTGTGTGCCTGTGACTCAGGCTCTGAAACCGCTACACAGACTGAAGAAATTCCGGCCATCGTTGATGTCACAACGCTTACCGCAGAACCCGTTTCCCAGGAACATATTTTTCCGGGCCGCGTGGCAGCTTACCGGATTGCACAAATAAGACCTCAGGTGAGCGGTATCGTCACTGAAATGAAGTTTAACCAGGGAAGTGAGTTAACGCCGGGTCAGGCATTATTCCAGATCGATCCTGCACCGTTTAAAGCTGAAGTTAACAGTGCTGCGGCCTCGCTACAAAAAGCGCAGGCCAGTTACCTTCAATTACAGGCTAAGGCAAATCGGCTGGGGAAGATAAAACATACCGGAGCTGTCAGCGAGCAGGATTTTGACGAGGCGCTTTCCGCGGCCGATCAGGCTAAAGCAGCTATTTCAGAGGCCCGTGCTGCGCTCGAACGCAGGCAACCGTGCAGCAAATAGACAAAGTGTACGTCGATGTCAGTCAACCTGCCGCCCGCATGAACACACTACGCGCCGCAGCCGGAACATTAGCCAGTAATGAAAATGCAGCGACGGCAACGATTATTGCGGCAGATGGCACGCCCTACAGCAACAAGGCACAAATCCTGTTTACCGGCGTCAGTGTCGATGCAGGTACGGGTGATGTTGTGATGCGTCTGCTGGTCGATAACCCGGACAGAACGTTACTTCCGGGCATGTATGTGCAGGCGAAAATAACCCGCCTGCTGGAGAAGGATGGCCTGACGGTACCCCGTGAATCGGTGGTACGCGAAGGTGATAAAACCCATGTCTGGCTCAACGATCAGGGGAAAGCGAAATCTGTCGAGGTTGAGCTGGGAGAAGCTATTGGCGCTAAATTCTCCATTTTAAAGGGTCTGAAGGCTGGCGATCAGTTAGTTATCAAAGGCATGAGCAGGTTACAGGAAGGGATTTCGTTGCAGCTGGCGCAAGGTGCACACCCGTAACCGCATTTACACTTTTAAGGATTTCCGATGCCTCAGTTTTTTATTAATCGCACCGTCTTCGGTTGGGTTATTGCCGTTTTTATCGTGCTGTTCGGGATTATCGCTATCCCTAAATTGCCCATTGCCCGCTATCCTTCAGTGGCCCCACCCAGCGTCAGCATTTATGCGACGTATCCGGGTTCAACGCCCGAGATGATGAATAACAACGTTGTGGCGCTGATTGAGCGTGAGCTCTCTTCGGTCAAAAACCTGCTCTATTTTGAGTCATCAAGCGATACCACCGGTACCGCGACGATTACGGTCACGTTTAAGCTGGGGACCGATCCGGATCTGGCTCAGGTTGATGTTCAGAACCGTATCAAAATTGTCGAACCCAGGTTACCTCAGGTGGTGCGCCAGAATGGCCTGAATGTTGAAGCGTCTTCTTCTGGTTTCCTGATGATCGTCGGGCTTTCTTCAAAACAGGGGCAGATGTCAGAAAGTGATTTAAGCGACTACCTCTCCCGCAATATGATTGAAGAACTACGCCGGGTAGAAGGCGTGGGGCGCGTCCAGCTGTTTGGGGCGGAAAAAGCCATGCGCGTGTGGATAGACCCGGTCAGGCTCAATCAGTACAGTCTGACGGTGAGTGATGTCAGCCAGGCGATAACCGCAGAGAACGCCCAGATTTCCCCGGGCCGAACGGGAGACTCCCCCGCAGTGCCGGGCCAGAAGGTTACTTATCCTTTACTGGTTAAAGGCCAGCTCAGTTCACCTGAAGAGTTTGGCAATATCACGTTACGATCGAACCGGGACGGTTCGCGAGTGGTGCTTTCTGACGTCGCCCGTCTGGAACTGGGACCACAAAGTTACACCTTCTCCACGCGTGAGAATGGACAAATCTCAACGGGTGCGGCGATCCAGCTGGCTCCTGGGGCGAACGCCATCAGAACAGCGGAACAAATCAAGCTACGTCTTGAAGATCTGAGTAAGGCGATGCCACAGGGCATGCAGTACACCATTCCTTTTGATACCACACCCTTCGTAAAAATCTCCATTGAGAAAGTGGTGCACACTTTCATTGAGGCGATGGTGCTGGTCTTCCTGGTGATGTATCTGTTTTTACAGAACGTCAGATACACCTTTATCCCCGCCATCGTGGCACCAATCGCCCTGCTGGGTACCTTCACGGTCATGCTGATGTCGGGCTTTTCCATCAACGTGCTGACCATGTTCGGCATGGTTCTGGCGATAGGTATCATCGTCGATGATGCCATCGTGGTCGTGGAAAACGTTGAGCGCATCATGGCGGAGGAAGGGCTGGGGCCAAAAGAAGCAACGCAAAAAGCGATGAAGGAAATAACCGGTGCGGTCATTGGCATTACGCTGGTGCTTAGCGCCGTGTTTATTCCAATGGCAATGGCATCGGGGTCGGTCGGAGCTATCTACCGGCAGTTCACGCTGTCGATGGCGGTCTCGATACTCATCTCTGCTTTCCTGGCGCTTAGTCTGACACCCGCATTATGCGCTACGTTGCTGAAGTCAGTTGATAAAAATGCCCATGAGAAGCGTGGCTTTTCGGCTGGTTTAACCGCAAATTTGCGGCGATGACTGACCGTTATGAAAGCGGCGTTGCGGGAGAACTCACCGTTGCTGCTGGTACGTTATAAAGGCTACCAGGCCATCAAAATCACCGGCAGTGCGGCAGAGGGCTATTCGAGCGGAGATGCAATAAAAGAGATGGAACGACTCGCTGAACAGCTACCGGAAGGTTTTGCCGTTGAGTGGACCGGGCTGTCATTGCAGGAGCAACAGTCAGCCTCAGAGGCGCCAATGCTGATGGTGTTGTCGATGCTGGTCGTGTTCCTGGTTCTGGCTGCACTCTATGAAAGCTGGGCGGTTCCGCTGTCGGTCATGATGGTCGTGCCGCTGGGCCTATTGGGCGCAGTGCTGGCCGTCATCATGCGGGATATGCCCAACGACGTTTTCTTTAAGGTAGGCATGATCACTATCATTGGTCTGTCGGCAAAGAACGCCATCCTGATTGTGGAATTTGCCAAACAAATGCATGAAAGTGGCAAAGGTCTGCTGGAGTCAACGCTGGAAGCCGCCCGCATGCGTCTGCGCCCAATCCTGATGACTTCTCTGGCCTTCACGCTGGGGTGGTACCGCTGATGATTGCCAGCGGAGCCAGCGCAGAAACCCAGCATGCCATCGGTACCGGCGTATTTGGCGGTATGGTCAGTGGAACGATACTGGCCATCTTCTTTGTCCCTGTTTTCTACTTCTCGGTTATGAGTGTGGTAGAAAAATTCACCTGTAAAAAAGCGTAATTCCAGTAAGAGCGTATCACATGATGCGCTCTCAGTAATGAGGCAAATATGTCATCAGTACATGATTACCATCAGGACATCATTGATGAGCTGATTGGGTGGATAGCTCAACAACAGGGCAGACCCATCACAACCGTGATCGTAGTTCATAAGTTTCATTTAGAGAGAAATAAGATAACTGCTGGAATGGGTAGTTAGTAGATTTGTGTCAAGCATCTTATCTATGAACAACTAGCACAATGAAGACACATAAAAACAAATGCAATATGAATATTTTTATAAATGAAATTTATGTACTCCTCACCGGTGAAATTGAATTCCTTCCCCATTCTATTCCTATTATGTTCAAACTTTTTTGAATTATTTCGGTTGTTTCCGGCTTGTATCTATCATTTTTCAGCACATTAGAAAAAATAAGCTCTGGATTATATTTTAACCCCGTCATGGAGGACGGGGTTATGAATCATACTCGGTTGGCAAACTTTTTTAATACTAGTTAGCCCACGATGCGCTTGCATCTAATATTGCAACCAATTTTTTGCCGGCATGATGAGGTGGAGTGTAACCTTGATTTGGAGTAATGAAACCATTAAATGCTGATTCAGAGCCATCCTCATACTTAAATTTTCCCTTATAATAAACACCTTTTGCATATCCGGATGTCACGGCCTTGTTACAGTCTTCAGTATTACTCCAGATGTATGATGGATTAGCTGAAGTGGACATAACACAAGAAATTGGCGCTACACTAGGGTAATAAGATGAAGGTTCACCACCTGCATAACTAACGCTACTGAACATACTTAATGATAGTGATGCGATTAACATTTTTTTTAACATGACATTATCCTTGTGTAAATGAATCAAGTTTTAAAAGTGATGTGTATTTAGCCAAAATCTGATTCCCCTCAGAATCAGATTCGAATAGTTTTAATTATTTAATAGTTAGTCTTCACCTCTTTTTTACTAGTATTCTATGTTGTGTTTATTAAAAAAACAATTATGATAATATTTTTTATTTAAAAATAATCACATAATCAATTTAATTTAAATAATACTAATAAAATGATTATTAACAACTTATCTATTTTATTTTTTTGTAAAGATATGTGTGATTTTTGTGTTTTATGATTTGTATTTTACATGTTGTTAGCAATTGATGTTAATGACTCCAGAGGACTGAGCGGATCATCGTTGGATATTTCAAACTGCATATAACGATAAGTAGCGAGATATTAAATCCAATCAATCGAACAAAATACGATCAATCCTTGTTGTTACTTTTTTCTTACCTTTACCATGATTATCCTGCTCAACACGAATAAAATTATCTGCCCCGGCTACACCAAGCGGTTCTAAATTCGCGAGCTACTAGCTGGCCCTTGTGCCTGTTTTCAGGTGTCCAAGTACGGTCTGACGCTGTTCCTGGCTCAGTACATGAGGGCGATCAAAACGTTTTCGAGTGTGCAGAGAACGTCCCTGCAGATTTCCTGGTGATTGCCGATATGGCGCGCTTACGCGTACCGTTGAGTCGTGCATTTGTCGCAGAGCTGGCCCGTCGTCTGCAGGGACATGGTTACACGCCAGACGAGTCACGAATTGAAACGTTCGCTACTGAGCAGGAGAGCTGGCTCCCACCTGATAATTTGCAGCCAGCCGGCTGGAGATCTCAGACAGACACTGCCGCCGGTTGCTTGAGTGCTACCGTGAACATAGACCGCTTTCGTTGGTTAACCTCCGTCGTGGCCAGCCTGATAACCGGTAACTGATACCAAGCCTCGCTGAGCGTGCATTGCGCATCATCCGTTAACCACACACCGCCAGATACAGCCAGACGTCATCTGTATGTAAGTAGATGATGTTACCTGCCTACTTCTGGTTTGGGACACTGTAGTTAAAATTCTGTTTCAGCAGATTTTCTAACATAGGCAGGCTGTGTTCACAGTAGCTGACCGGGCTGAACTTTTGCCCCTAGCCCCTGACGACGCAGGCTGCCAGCAATGGGTTTGATATTGTATTCCGGTAGTTCGTCAACCAGCTGGGGCGCAGCATAACGCTGCTTTGCCTCAGTAAATACCTGACGGACTGTCGAATCACAGGTGAGCTGGAACTTCTGGCGCCAGCACTAGGCATACCAGCCGCTGCGGGCAACGCAAAGCACACGATACATGGCTTTAACACTGAACTCAGCCCGATATTTTTCGGGCTTCTCACTACATTTTTGACGAGTGCGTAGAGATCTCTTACAGATGTTTACTGGTTAAGGATGGTCGGGAAATCTACGGATAGAATATCCATCTCAGTATAGGCAAGTTAGTCGACATAGCCGTCAGTTCACATGCTCTCTCATTACTTAATCATTGTAAATGAGCGACCTGTATTGGTTGCTTGGCTATATTTGAAGAATCACGATAGTGTTTCGTTGACTGAACTATTGTACCGTTGATTTCTTGTCATGTTATGCAGTTCATAAGCTTCATTTAGAGAGAAATAACATAACTACGGGAATGAGTAGCTAGTATATTTGTGTCAAGCATCTTATCTATGAATAACTAGCGCAATGAAGGCACATAAAAACAAATGCAATATGAATATTTTTATAAATGAAGTTTATGTATTCATTCACCGGTGAAGTTGACATTTCCCATTCTATTCCTACTATGTTACAAATTTTCCTGAACCATATCAGTTGTTTCCTACTTGTATTTATCCTTTTCAGCGCATTAGAAAGAATAAGCTCTAGATTATATTTTAACCCCGTCATAGAGGACGGGGTTATGAATCATACTCGGTTGGCAAACTCTTTTAATTCCAGTTAGCCCACGACGCACTTGCATCTAATATTGCAACCAATTTTTTGCCGGGAAGATGAGGTGGAGTATAACCTTGACTTGGAGTAATGAAACCATTAAATAGTGATTCAGAGCCATCCTCATACTTAAATTTCCCCTTATAATGAACACCTTTCGCATATCCGGATGTCACTGCCTTGTTACAGTCTTCGGTATTATTCCAGATGTATGATGGATTAGCTGAAGTGGACATAACACAAGAAATTGGCGCTACGCTAGGGTAATAAGATGAAGGTTCACCACCTGCATAACTAACACTACTGAACATACTTAATGATAGTGATGTGATTAAAATTTTTTTTAACATGACATTATCCTTGTATAAATAAATCAAGTTTTAAAAGTGATGTGTATTTAGCCGAAGTCTGATTTCCCTCAGAATCAGATTCGAATGGTTTAAATTATCTAATAGTTAATCTCCACCTCATTTCATGTTGATGAATTATGTAAATACAATCTAACATTAGTTTAGTTACTCGTATTCTATGTTGTTTCTGTTTTTAAAAACCATTTATGACAATATTAAAATAATTATATGATTTATTTTATTTATATAGTACTAATAAAATGATTGTTAACAACTTATCTATTTTATTTTTTTGTAAAGATATGTATGTTTTTTGTGTTTTATGATTTGTGTTTTACATATTGTTAGCAATTGATGTTGATGACTCGAGAGGACTGAGCAGATCATCGTTGGATATTTCAAACTGGATATAACGATAACTAGTGAGATATTAAATCCAATCAATCGAACAAAATACGATCAATCTTGTTTTTGTTTTTTCCTTACCTTGCGCCTGTTTTCAGGTGTTCAAGTACGGTCTGGCGCTGTTCTTGGCTCAGTACATGAGGCCGACCAAAACGTTTACAACGTCTTATGACGGACACAGTAGGATACAGCGATATCATTTTCGGCCTGTTCTGGTTGTTGGGCTACCAGTTTTCTCCGCGTCTGGCTGATGCAGGTGGTGCGATATTCTGGCGGGCAGATAAAACGGCTCATTATGGTGCCCTGGATGAACTGGCCCGGGGATGTGTTGAGCTGTCAAAAATAGAATCCCAATGGGATGAAATGATGCGAATGGCAGGTTCACTGAAGCTTGGTACCATTCATGCTTCAGAACTCATTCGCTCACTGTTGAGAAGTAGCGGCGTCGGATACTCACCCAGCTCAACCGGGGAGAGGGGCGTCATGCCGTAGCTCGGGCTATTTGCTACGGACAGCGCGGTGGGATCAGAAAACGCTACCGTGAAGGTCAGGAAGATCAACTGGGTGCTCTGAGCCTGGTGACGAATGCAGTTGTGCTGTGGAATACGCTTTACATGCAGGAGGCGTTGTCACATCTTCGCAAATCGGGGGAAACTCCTGGAGAAGAACATTTGGCAAGATTATCGCCGCTGATACATGGCCATATAAATATGCTGGGTCATTATACGTTTTCGTTACCGGAAGATATTCTGAAGGGTGAACTAAGGCCATTAAATTTCAATATAAACAATGAATTAGTCTCTTAACGTGGTTTTTAACATCATTGGATCTCGAACCACTATTACAGTGCACTCAGGCCGCATGAATATAACAGAGGGGTAGTACAAAACCGATACTGGAGAAACTCTAACGCGGTAGCCAGTTTTAGTTGACCACTACAGTGCCAGGTATCTGAAATACCTGGCACAATGGAATTATCTATTTTCTGTCTTACAGCGCAGAAAGTTATTTACAAAGTAATATCGCGGATCCAATTGCCCTCTTTTCCATATGGTGCACTGAGGTCAACACTACCTTCCCCAGTTTGATAGTCTTTCGCTTTCATTTGAACGAGCCCTCCGTCACCTGATTTTGTACCACCACGAGCATCAATAATACCTCTGAAGTCGAGCATACCGTCGGAGTGCATATCGATAACCCCACCATTACCATTATTGAGAGACGATGCGGAAATAGAGGCCATATTCATCATCTTAACCGTTTGTGTCCCTTTCTGACCAATAACTACTGAGCCTCCATTATTACTACCAGTTACATCAATATGATTGTAATCGTCCAGCGTAATATGTTTACCGTTGATCCTGACGTTCCCACCGTCACCGTGAGCATTGTTTGCCACGATTTGGCCCGACATATTCACCTGTCCACTGGCTCCTCCATCCACGATGACATTCCCATCAACTCGGGAGAAACCACTGGCTTCAATGTAGCCTGTATTATTAATAACGGCATTCATTGCCATATTTTTTCCTAACGCAGTCAGGTTTACCTGTCCATTTACTGCTCGGATCTGCCCGCTATTCCTGACCATAGCATTGATAGTATCACCATCTACCAGATAGGATTTAAGACCGTTTCCTTCCACGTCCAGGGACACAGTTTTTGAAGCAGCCAAAAGCGTCTTACCTGATGGTGTATTGATCCGCCCAGCATTGGTGACATTATCGGCCGCCAGTACCACATAACCTCCATTTGATACCGTAATAGCTGCCTGATTAACTACGCTTGTATTGGTCTTATCAGTAGCGGTAAATTTTAAGTTACCATTTATAAAGTCAGTATCGTTAATTGTTCGGGTTGTTGCTATAAAACCAGCGCTGTTGATCTTCGCTCCCGATTTCATAAACACCCCATTGGGGTTGACCAGTACAACCTGACCGTTGGCGCTGATATTACCAACTATGCTTGAGGTACCATTTCCCACAACACGGTTCAGAACAATTGCTTTATCACCCGGCTGTTTAAAGGTCACTCCATAATTTTTAGCAACATTAAAACTTTGCCAGTCAATCACCAACCTGTCACTGTTTTGCTGTACAATCATTTGCCCACGTGAAGGCACGCTGATGCTGCCCGACCCAGATGTCACTTGTCCACCGGATGGTAAAAATGCATATGATGTAGATGTATAAAAAAGTGTTGATGCAACAGCACTGAGTAATACACTCGTTTTAAAGTGATTTTTTTTATTAAATTTCTCTTTCATTATAACATTCCTTTACTTGAAGAGTTTGAGATAATTATTAAAATAATTTTTTATTTGCCCTCCTTCTTTTACATTCTAAATGAATAGGATAACCAAATTCTATTTTTATCCGAGCTTTCAAGCTGTATACCTTTTGTCATCATGCGATGGGACCATAACACAGAAAAGTCGCCCCATGATTTGCTGGGGATATTAATTCCAATACCTGCCGCTGCAATATCTACAAAATTATTATAAGTGAGTACATCTCCTGATAAAGTTTTATTCTTTCGATTCACTTGGCCATGGCTATACTCATAAAAACCAGAAAGTGTCATATTCTCAAGGGAAGGAAGTGGTATATTCCTTGTAATTTCCGCCTTCCATATCATTCCTGTATCAAGCATTACTTCGTCGGCATCAAAAGCTCTGACAGCCAGCGGGCCACCTGCTGCGAATTTCTGTGAAGAATCTATATTTTTGTTTGAGTACATCCCTGTCATACTTTTACGAATAATATAATCCGCATTTAACTCCAATGTATGTTCCATCCGGGCATTCAGTTGATAAAAGTATCCACCAGTCTGGCGTAAATCAGCTCCATTCCAGAACTCTGCAGCTTTGTTCAGATAATCAGTCTCACCATTAACTATTTCAAGATTGACTCCTAATATCCCAGCTCTGCCAAAGTTGGTTCTCATGGCCATCCCGGTTGTCCATTTACTCACTATTTTCTCCGCACTTTGACCATATACTGAAAATAACCATGGATATTTATCAACCATTCTGGAGTAAGAAATAGCAGTATATACTGTAGAAAATTGGTCACTATTACGAATTACTGGTTGTGTGATTTGAAAATTTACTGTATCAGCATAACCGTAAAAAATGTTCTCTAAAAAATAATATTTATAGTCTAAACGGTTATATCCAATCCCAAACCGGGACGCATCAAACCCCGACAGCCATGAATAGTCCACGGATAGGTTTGAAACCCATCCCTTGCCTTTACTGGCAACTAATCCCAACCCCAGCCAATCACCTAGCCCTGCCAAAGAGTAAATACCAGTCTCTGCTATAAATCTTTCCCTGCTAATAGTTCTATTGCCATAGTTATCAAGTATGAACATACCGCTGTAACGAGTTGTTTCATCAATATCAAGCTGGATTGATGTTGTTCCTGGATTATTACCAGGATAAAGATGAAGTTGAGCGCTGGCTCCCGGAATTTCATTCAGCAGCAAGGCATACCGGTCTATATCATCCTTTCTGATAACATCACTGAACTTTAATCCTTCAGGTATTTGTGATTTGATTAAATAATTGTTTACGCGTGAGCGATTATTAATAACAATCTCATCCAACGCACCAGGAATAACAGTGAGTATAACCTCCCCATTATAGAAATCCTGTTGAGGGATGATTACCCTTGTCAGCAGTGCACCATTTTTACGATACAACTCTGTTATATCTGAAGTTAGTTTCTGTAATTGTTGAAATGTAATATTTCTATTTATATATGATTTAATAATACGTTCTATTATATTATTAACTCGCTCATAATCACTCCCCTTTGGTGCGGAAGTTATAGTAATTGAACGTACCTTTATGGTTATATCATCCTGAGTGTCATGAGGAATATTTTCATTATGGGCATCCATTATTTTTATTTCACCACTATCTACAGGCAGTTGTGACATATGATTGTATGGGATTGTTATTTGATTATTTAATTCACCACTGCTAAGTGGCAAGGCATAAACTTCAGTTGCTAAAGTAGCAACTAAAGAAAAAATAAATGTTTTTCCCTGTCGTGATGGTTTATAGGTGCTAGTAGGCATGGTGATTATATACTAAAAATATAGACATTAAATAATAAATGGCAGCACAATGTTTTATCTAATAAACGAAATAAGCTTTATTGATCCGATGTATCCATACAGCTCCTAAACATCATTTGCATATAGAGTAATTTATTCAGACCACTCTATACATGTAACATTCTTAGCCAGTTTGCTGAAATTATCAGTGTCTTTAGCATTTTTATTAAATTGTGTAGTGTCTCGATTCTGCCCTAACAGATCATTTATAATGAAGCATTGCCATGAATTGACTCTTTCCAACAGGAATAACCTCTATCCCTACCGTTTGCTGGAACACTATCTGTGTATATACGAATTGAATTCATGTGATTAAATCTCGACATTAATCTTATACAAATAATAAATAACTCCACCTAAAAAAGTAAGTATCGATTGATTGTTTTTATCTAATTTTATAATTGGAAAAACCAATCATGCATTAATAATACATAATATTTAATAGGTAATATTCCTTATGTTTGTTGGCTATATATTCCAGTCCTGCGACTTACTACTTTCGGGGTGCAATAATCTAGTATGCTGTACAAGTTTCATGATATACTCCCAATCCTGACAGACTGAATTTACTTTATAACCAGATAAAACTTTCCGATTTAAAACGTATTCTAGTAATGATTATGCAGTCAGTCATAAACGAGACAGAAAATCATAGCCCCATCATGGCACAGAAGAGAATTAACTGAAGCCGTGCTTTCAGAATAATGTTTTGCCTTTACATTTAGTGCTATCAATTTACAAATAAACGGAGGGTTTGTTTTCTCTACATCCTCTTCTACTTTATACAAAAAAAATAGAAAGGAGATTCTTATTCAGAACAAAAAACCAATAGTCCATACAGATTCGTCGTTTTAATACAAACAGTGGCATTCAATATTTTAATTAACCTGATAATGATCGTGTTTTCTAGAACACTTGAAACATTGCGCGCATAACTTGGAAATTTCGACTCATTGTCATCATGTTTAATTTTATTCTTAAATATCGCAACTAGTTATACCAAGTAAAGATGATAATGAAATTAGTGCTTTTTTAATCCCCCCCTACTTCCACTAATCATGATGAATAAAACGATATCACAGTTGATGAATTAACTCCGGAAGGGTAAATCCCCAACATCATAGGTAACTTTCATAAATGAAAAATGAGCTTTGAAATATCCACCATCACATGTCTGGTTGGGAATTATCAAATATCCCTTTCAGCCCACCTCTTCGTACAACTGAAGAAGACATGCTAACAAATACCACTCCTGACTGGCAAGATGGGTATTGGTAGAGATACTGGTGCTTTTTTATTGGTGGGATTTGTCCGCTTAGAAAAGGTGAATCAGCTTTTCGATAGCGCTTTTAATATCTGCCAGCTAATTGATGACATTCGGCGGAGTGCGCAGACTTATCTCCCGTGCAAGTAGTATATCTTGCTGAAAAATGGCGTTGGTCAGCGAATCTGGAAATCATGAAATTCTGCTGCGTGCAGCGTTTTTAATAATGAAAGCTGATATCGATTTTCACGATTCAGGTATTCATCACCGACATTCCTGCAGTCTTTCAAAGAGGAGTTGCAATAATGTCTGTCTTAAGGGTGTTATAGTTATATGTCATCACGAGTTCCCCGAACATGTATGAAGCAGATCTCCGAAGGAGACTTTAGAGCTGAGGGTAATGCGGCTTTTTTCAGAATAAAGCTGCGAGTGCAATCATGAATATTCCCGTGAAAATCATTGCGTCTGCTACCAATTTTCTCGAGTACTTATCTGCCAAGTGTGCAATAAATAAGCAAAGGATCCCGCTTAACACAATCCATATCCCCATTGATTTCCTCCTTGTTTACGTATCTTGCTAAACAAACTGCTAACAACATTTCTAATCCTTGGTAATGGATATAATCCGAATCAACTAACCTATCTAAAGTATAAAAACAGATTTAATATAGATCACCCGTTTGCTGAGGCAGCATACTATTTTCGGAAATTCTCTTAAATTTTGCTAAAAAGTTATACATTGGTCTCATACATAGATGCGGGTATCCCTCCCGCATAAAAATAACATGTTTTTCCTCAACGCTAACTATTGTCACCAGTGTGCCACGATCATCTTTATATCGTTGTTGAGGATTCAGCAAGTCATTCGTGTCAAACATATTAACTTATATACAGACAATAAATATGCCTCCGGCATAGCCGGAGGTTTTTCTGATGAGCCTATAAGGCTCTGTTTACCAGCAGCGCCCTAACAGATCGCATACGATCTGACATTTGCATCCAACTTCGTTACTTACGGCCCGTGAACGGGCTACCCGGATAAGGGATCGATAGCTGCTCTCCCATTTTACCCTCTTCAAGCTGGTGCTTTATGTATTCCTGTATCTTCGCCGTGTTCTTACCCACCGTATCCACATCGTAACCCCGGCACCAGAACTCCCTGTTTCTTTATTTGAACTTCATATCACCAAACTGCTCATACAGCATCAGGCTACTCTTTCCCTTCGATATCCCATAAAACTCGACACACTCATTTTCGACGGAATCTCCACAAGCATATGGATATGATCTGCGCAACATTCCTCTTCCAGAATACGTATGTTTTTCCATTCATATAGCTTTCTCAAGATTCCGCCTATTGCTCTACGTTTCTCTCCATAGAACGCCTGCCTTCGGTATTTCGGTGCAAAAACTATGTGATATTTATAGTTCTATCGGGTGTGCTCTAAGCTCTTTTCGTTCCTCATTGGGACCCCCTTTTGATTTCTTGTTTGACTCTTGCAGTTGCCAGACCGCAAGGTGTTTTAACAAATTAAAAGGGGTTTTAATAACTGGCTCAAAGCTGAAAGCTTTCCGGAACCCCCAGCCTAGCTGGGGAGGTTCTGTGCACAAAAAAATCCACCTCTTGAGAGGTGGTTGTCGAAAAGCGCATGAAATATATTTTATTATTGGTTTTATCACCTGCTATATGTGGTATCAGCACTAAATATGAGGTGTCGGGTGCCTCCCGAAACAAATCTTCTGCCTGAATAGGTGATATGTCAGTGGCCTTCGGACGAACTTTTCCCGACCCTCCCCGCACTTGGGGAATACCTCAATAATAAATGCAGCGCCGGGTTCCTCCTCTCAGAGAGGCTTTAGCCAGCAACTGGGCTCGTAACGATTTGGACAGACGCAGTGCTGATTTACCTCAAATTACTCTGAGCTTCACTGCATTCAGATGGCGTCTCACCGTTTTCTCAACCCGAGGTACCCGTATACCGAGTAACAACAAGAGGCCATTTGATTACAATAAAAAGTAGTGGCACAGTGTTTGCGGCTGGTTTTAACCACAAACAGAGGTTGTGTGATAAAAGAGCGTTTCACGCCTGTTAATAAAACCATCCCCATAAACTTTTGTTCATCTATGCCACAAATGAGTTAAAGAGCAATAAAATAACGCAAGTGCTTAGGTGTGTGAGAACCAATCCTGTGAGAGGTCAGGAATGATCCTCACATTTCTTTCAGGCCACCCTATTTGCCCAAAAGAAATCTGGAGCAGACAGCGGTTACCGAATCCTCATCATCAGCCTGTAAGGCTGAGGTAATAGCCATTATATGATGGTTGCATATGGTGCAACTACCGGATTCGAACTAATGACCTACTGAGCTAAGTTGGCATTAATTGATTATTCAGAGCCAAACTTGACCGAACCATAAAAGCTCTCCCATCAGAACTTAGATAGAATGATACTGATGAAAGAACTTGTTTCAATAATAACAAATGATAACTTATGTAAAGTTATTATTTTTTTATATTTTATTAAAACATTAAACACAAATAAAATAATAAATTAAAAACTTTCCTTCATACCTCTAGCAACTTGATTAAATCTTATTTCTTCCAGTTCAACACCTATAACCCGACGCCCAAGTGCTATCGCAACTTTTATCCATCGATCAAATCCCCCGGATGGCTGCTGGCATCAATTATCTGTCTCTCATCCAGAAACTCCACACACAGCATACCCCACGCCTGCCTCCCAGACACTACCGATTCAGGGGCCTGCTGCCCGGCCTCACCACTTCTATGTTGACCCCGCCACGGCCTGCGTAACAGCATCCTGCGGAACGAATAGCACCACTTTGTTGATAATCCATTCCGGGTCATCGTCGCCCCACACCAGCTCGTTAGTGATGTACAATTCCGTTTCGCCATTGAAGTACCGGGCATAACTGTATATTCGCTTCGCGAACCAGTGCTCCACCTCACAGCAATAGTGCAGGATGAGTTCAGCCGCGACGTCGTCACTGACTGGACTTCTGGGGGGCATAATCTACCGTCAGAGTGCTCTCTCCAGCGAAACAAATATTTGCCTCATAGCCGACACGCCACGGTTCACACATTGCCCATATGGCGCCAGGATATCCGCCAACAGACAACCGTTGAAGCCGTCCACCGCGATATCCAGACACGTCGGCAACACATCGAGGAAATCCATCGGTTCAGCCACGTGAACAGCATGGGGTCCACTTGGAAAACGGAAAATATCCTACGTTAAGCCTGTTTTTTAAGCAGGCATGACAGACAGTTTTGAGCAATGAGCAGAAGTTAAAATTCAATGCAAGTTGGAAAACCGAAGCCATCTGCAGGGATGCACTGCCCCCTGCAAGTTAGTCGCAATGTCTCTCAGTTATAAGTAAAACCAGCGGAGATTAAGGGGCCTTGCTAGCTAAATATATCCTGAGTCTAAAGTAGTAAATAAAAAAGGTCGCGTCAGCAGCCTTTTTACAATTCTTCTTTATTGCATTTGAGTTGGTACACAATATGAATAACCGGATTCCTGAATCCTTATAAGATATGGCCTGTTGCGGCGGTTATTGCGACATAAAAGCAGCTCCGGAGTCAACTAGGATATCTTTTTTTGGGGCTCATCGGTTTTTTCCTCGATCTGGACTTACTCCCCCTTCCATTTGCAATGGAGCACATCCTGTAATTCCTGCTAACTCTGCTTATTAGCGAAGCTATGCGCCTGAGTTTGTTGCCAGACCTGGAAAACGTCGCTTCCGAAAAGCGACGTGCCGGTGCCGGATGACTGAAAGTAACATTTCTGGTGACAGTAAATTACCAGTAAACGACATCACCCGTAACCTTGGGACTGTTACTATAACCATCCCAAGGCAACTATTCTTATTTTATCGCAAAAGATATTTTAACGAACCGTCCATGCTGGACTCCAGTCTTCTGATTGGAATAATTCCGTCAGCCCACTAATCTGCTTGAGTCTCAGCACCTCATCCTGGTCCATACCCAACTCGGTTCCGATACGTTCATCCGACCAGCCATGTCGTGACAGGTCTCTGACAATATCAGACATCGAGGTAATCTGATGCTTTCCTCTGGCCCGGTTATGACGTATGGTTGCCGCCATGCGTGTTGCCTGCCCCTTTCTCTCCGGATTAATACAGGCCACTGGCAGCCATCCCTTCAGGCGTTTTCCTGTATCTGCATCCCTGCCCAGCAGCTGACGGTGAAAACCATCCACCACCAGGTAATGTTCCTTCTCCTCCGACACCACCACCGGCTGAGTGAAACCGTCCTTCTCCAGCGACTGTCTCAGCAGTTTCTTCTCACTAGGAGCCATGACGTTAGGGTTGTAATTGTTTGACACTACCTTACCAGCCTTCACCCACAGTACGCAGTCCACCGGCTCCTGTGCAAAAGGACTGACCTCATGAAGTATCCTGCGCAGATGGTTCAGAGCCTGAACAGTCTCTTCCTCCAGTCTGTCCTGACTGAAATACCGGCGAATCAGGTCAGTCAATACATCCAGTGTTACAGAATCCCCCATTCCTTCCTCCTTTCCTTCATTCTCTGCAGATAACGCTCATAGCGTTGGGGTTTGTTCGGGCTAAAGGACAGTGTACGACACCAGAAATCATTCTTTATCAAAGTCTTGCAGATACGGCGCCAGGACGGAATATCTCGACAGCCCAAATCATTATCCTGTTCATCAGGGATGTCATCCGGGAAGCCCCGAGTATGATACCAGCGCAGATAGACAGCTATCTTGTTGCGGTAATGTTCTGCCGTTCTTTGCGGCATCACATCCAGCAGGAAGAGCGCGTAACTGCGCCAGGTATGATGAGCCGGTTTTGAAATCCGTTTACGCAGGGCAAAATAGGCACCGCTTTCATTGGCATAAAGGGCCCCGCTGGCAGCTCCGGACACTCGCTCACACATCCGGGCCCAGGTTTCTGGCTCCAGAACATGGTAAAGCCACAGTCCCTTACGCTGTTCAGGACCAAAAGGTTCGCAGACACGCATGTTGCCTAACGGCACGCCGGCACGGTACATCAGATCATACAGGGGGTTGTAGATGGCACGGGTTCTGGCGTGATACACCCAGATATCACGGGCTTTCCAGTCATACAGCGGGTACATGGTGTAGTAAAACCCTTCAGGCGATGCTGTAGTCCAGGGTTTATCATCGGCATATCTCAGTTTGCGCTGAGACACCAGACCCATAAAGCGGTTAAGGGACTCATCCGCACGGACACCGGTCAGTACCGCCACACCACATTTATTACCGGCAAACCAGGAAGAAAATCCCGGAACAAATTCTTCAAAAGTCATGGAATACCGGTAAAAGGGAAAATACGTCATATCCGTAATAGCCTCTTCCGGTGGCTGGCGAACCCACTCCACACCGGGCTCCCAGCATGTCCACTCCGGCTGAAACTGAGAGACACCATTTACCGTGGTCAGGGGAAGCGCCACCCAGTAAAATATGTCCGTCACGTCCCGGTACATCTCCTGCATCTTCTGAACATGCTGAATGGTGCACTGATACTGGGCTTCCCAGTCAATGAATAATACTGAGAAACGACGCCTCTTCCTGCGGGCCACATCAGCCACAAGGTGGAAAAGCACGGTGGAATCCTTACCTCCGGAGAAGGAAAGGCATATTGATGGAAATGTTTCAAAAATCCACTCAATACGCCCCACTGCAGCACGCAGAACATTCTCTCCGGTCGGGATTTTCTCTGTCAAAAAATTATCACTCATCTTTTGTCTTATTTTATGCAGAGGAATACAGCTTATGTTGTTAGATAAATTCCGTTAATGCCAGCACCGGCTTTCAGTAAGCGATGACTGCAAAAGACAGGCCAGCTGGTCGATAGCCCCAAAACACATTTCGGCGTAGATGATGAACGCGCAGATACACGAATTACGGCGTGTCCCACCGCTAAAATATTGCGGGCACCATTTACACTGGCGTTCGCTGTGTATCCATAAACCTGACAGACCAATGTGCTCTGTGACTGGCGGTATTCTTTTGCCGTATGACCACAGTATGCGCCGCGCTGAATGGTGCGCCAGCGTTGCTTGTACTCAAGCTGGCGACGCATTTCATACCAGCTCTGGTCCAGTATCGAACGGTTTAAGCCTGATTTTGCCCGGACATTACGTGCCGGCTGGCTGACTATACCCGCTTGGGACTTTGACATGTTTTTCACCTTCAAGTCCTCAATGATTATCATGGTGTGTTTTTTGCTGACTGTCGTGGTGACTTTGTGAAGGTCGTCCCTCCGGATACTGACGATATCTGTTTCCAGCTTCATGGTTCTCATTCTGGAGAGCCAGCACACGATTAAAAATGAAACGACAGGCTCCGGCGAAGCGCCTCATTTCACGCTCCTGCTGTTCACTTGGTCTTAACCGGAATCTGAATGCTTGTAGTCGTTTCATGGCTGGTATTTTAAACAAAAACAGTCAGGTGGAAAACAGCATCTTATATCCCAAGCCTGAAGAGCGGGGATATAAGGCGCATCTGGTCAAGCCGTATTTCCCGGATATTATGCTCCATAGATTCGATGCCAAAATCCCCGGATATCCGTGATGTCGAATGATAAAATGAGGAATATCTTCTTTGCTAATCAGCTACTGAGCCTCAGGAGGAGCAAGTGAATGGCTTTCGAGCCGGCTCGGTTACGGACCTCTAACGGTGTTCCCCTGCTTGAATTGCGCGCCGCACAGCTACCTAGCCCGCATGGCGCCCTCTTCATTGAGGCTGCTCGCCGCGATTTACCGACGCTAATCAGAGTGCATAAAGAACTGTTCTTCCTGCAGAAAGAAGGGGATTTTCTGGACATGGTCGACCAGATACGACAAGCACTGCGCCTGCCGCCCACAGAACGGCCTGTTTTCTGACGTTCTGAAACGAGAAAAGCCATCCTGAGGAATGGCTTTTCCTATACTAACTCCGCTGAAATCGTAAACAATATTATTGTCCGAATATTTCTATGAGGCTTACTGACGTAAGCGTCAACCACTTGCGCGTCAAGGGTTTCCGCCATCTTACTGAATACTTTGAATTTGCGGAGGTGCCAATGATCACTCATTCACCATTCACTATTGCTGATAATTATGCTCTTTTGGGTAGTTTTTGCATACCCGGCGTTCAGGGTAAATTCGAAGTACGTTCAAATAATACCCGCGAGAAGCGTCCGATGCTGATCGTGGTGCATGAAAACTGGCAGCAAGCAACCCGTCGCGACCATGTTGTGCCGCTGGTTGTTGTTCAGTTTGAAGAAGATGGCCGTAAGAAATGCATCGAACAGAAAGAAACCGAGCTATCAAAATCGGTGAATCTGGCTGATTTCAGCCGCCGCGCGATAGAATTTTTTCAATGGAATGAGCACAGCAATCTGGCATGTCACCACTGATAATATGTGAACATGATAAAAAATTAATCTGGCCTGACGATCTCAATGAACCGGGCCAGTCCTACCAAAAATTAGCAAACATCACTGACGACGCAGGCTTTAAGCACGAGGTCATTCTTGAAGACATCGGCGAACAAGCACGTCTTTACTTGCGTCATATCGAGTCAAATGAAGTTTCCGCAAACTATATGCTTGAGTTTGCTCTGGAAGCTCCAGAGGGTTTTCCTGATCGTATTCCGCAGGTTATCAGTGCATTTGTCGGCGATGAATATAGGGCAGTAAAACTGTCCCAGCACGTATACCGGCTAATCATGGCACATTATGGTGTCGTTGTAAGCGATACGCAGCAGACCGCTGGCGGCATATATATCCGGCTCTATATGGCTCTGGGGAATGACGTGCTGATTAACGTCATGAAAATTCATGGGGAAAAACTGGAGTATCAGCTAAATGCCGCTGGTAAGCCTGAAGCTTATTGTGGCGAACTCGACCTACTGGAACAGGCTGGCGATACTATCTGGGGTGGCCCAGATGATGTGGTTGCTGAAATAAACCTAGAGCGTCTGGGCTTTAAGCCGACGCACCAGGATATGCAGCATATTGTTTTGGCCGCTCGCCTCAATACTAATTCGTAGTAAAGAATTCCGGCGTCAGCGACTCACATTATTCAATGTAGGCAGCCTGACGGCTGCGACTTGTCATGGCCTTGGCGACTGTTATAACCCCGAAACCTACATCTTCTGTAAAATCATCGTGCTGACCCGCTTCGCCAACTTCTTTCAGCAGGGCAACCAGCTGGCGCATCATGAGGCTGTGTGAAAACGTAGACACAATGAAAAAGAAAAGCACCACACCCACTCCACACGATGCCATGTTCAGGCATTTCCTGACACAGCCGGACATTGCCCGTGATTTTATGGATTTGCATTTGCCCGCAGAGCTGCGGGCTATCTTGTTCTCCAGTATCCCCTCGATAATCGGCTTTACAGCCTAATCATGTTACGAAGAGCCCCACGGATAAAGGATTCCTTAACTATCTTATAGGAAATAAGTTGAATGTTCCCCTGAAGGTCAATATCTCATCGTGATCATTAACTGAATAGTAAGTACTTCTTCGAGGCAAGCCCATTTCTTCTCTTAATTTATTCTCTGTCATGAGATCTTTTCTAAATGACCCTAGCCCGACCGTTCTTGCTTCTTCATGAAGATTTGGCGAGTAAATGTTTTTGTTACTGATTATCCTGACTTTTTCACCAACAGCATTGTGATATACATGCAATAGCTCATGAAATAACACTATGCAATCTTTATCTTGCGCAGATATACCATCATTTCTAGTGATGCCATCATGATTGAAGTTAATCATTAAAGTAGAACCACACCCTCGAAAGTTAGATGCGTCATCAATATCATCAGGCACGACACCAGTATTACTGCTATTAATATCAATGAGGATGTTTATATTCTTGAACGTGGTTAAAATGTTAAGAGTTTTAATTAACTCTTTACCAATAACCGTCCCGCTCAATTTATTTAACGCCAATTTGAAACGGGTCCCATTTATTTCGTTTGTGCATATTATGCTGATATGTTTATTGTTAACCCATTCCTTACAAATTAACTCATTTCTATCAATATGGCGTGACTTAATTGTTTGAAATTTAAGTGGTGCAAGTGAAGGTCTTTTCATGTGGTTTCCTTTAAATTTAAAAAGTTGCCAGAACCATGCTGCGGAACGGTATTAATCGCAATACCGTCATGAAAATGACCGGTCTGACAAGAAGACCTGGTGCAGCTCTGTCACTAATTATACTTTTCTGGGCCCCCCTGTCTGGCTGTCAAAGTAAACTGACAGGGCAGGGAAGCATCCCCTTCAGGCTCTGCCTGCCAGCCACACCGGTTAAACAGCTTCACCACACCAGCCACATTACCGCTCAGACGTGCTGTCAGTGGATTTATTTGTTGGCCACTGTCGTCAAAAGCGACATCGAGGTTTGTCCGGGACAGATAAATCCCGTTTACGCCAGGTTTCAGGGTAACAGCATGCCGGCCAGACCATTCCCTGTCGCTCAGCAGACAGCAGTTCCAGTCCATATCTTTCGCCGTTTCCAGGGCATAGGTCAGTCGGAACAGATCATTCCGTTCAGACAACTCGCCGGTGCAGGAACGCCAGAGGTAATCCAGCTTGCTGGCCAGCTTTGCCCGGACGCCCAGCTGGCGGCCCTGCTTCAGCATCCACTCGATGTCGGGTGTAACATCACGTGAGAAACGTCTTTGCTTCAGAGCTGTTGCCAGCCAGCGGGTGAGAAAGAGATTTTCCTGCGCCGGTGATGGCACTCCACCATCCTGTCTGGCGAGAGCCAGGGCGACCAGCGCGCACCATGCCATATGTCCTGATTTTTCTGTTAGTGTCACTGCAGGTAATACTCCGGATACTTTAACTCTCTGACAGATAGTGTAATAAAAACAAAAGTATCATTCACCTTTGGGCACACATACACCACGTAGTTTCAGTTCACCAACGTTGACTTTATTCATGGCTGTCAGCGCATCCTTGCATGCTCTTTCGTTGCCGAATTCCTGCGAATGAACGGCCAGCGTTGGCTGTTTAGCCACAGTCGACGAGCCCGTGAACGGTGTTGAAAGCCAGAAGATCAGTATCCACATACAGTTTATCCTTTTGTGTTTATGACGGTCCGTTTATCTTCCCTGTCGGAATAGTATCGGTAAAAGCGTAGTCAGACTAGCTGAAATCTTTCGCCTGATGTGACAGTAAATATTGTCCGTTTCAGTAATATAACAACAAGATCAGATATATTATTCGGAGTTCAGTCAGCTTATTTTACAAGTGTGGCTTTGCTCCTTTTTTTATAATATATTATGTATCAACCATGATGATTTCTGGTTAAGCGATCATGATTTTTAAAAGGAAGTTATTATGAAAGATTTTAAGTCTGTCTCCATATGTGTCACGACATATATACTCCTGTGTTTTTTGGTGTTTTCAACCTGGCTCATCTTCATATCTCAGTATTCAACTCTTGATGGTCCTGATCTGTCCGGAAAAATGATGTATATATTAAATGCTTTTTTCATATATGTGCTGATGGCACCATTTGATGCGTTTTTTGATAGTTCTTTAACTATGGTCAGGGAAGTAGCTAACTCTTCAGAACAAATGACGCGCTTTTATAACGAAATACCCATCCTCTGGATATATGGTATTTCAGCACTGTTGTGCTTTAGTATCTACACGTTATTTAATAGAATGAGTATCCGTCAACGAAAAGCCCGTTGATGACTCATCCGGAATTTCAAATATTTGAGTTTAAAACAATAAATTTAATCTGCAGAGAAAAAATGACCAAAAATGAATGGGTTTTACGATTGAGGCGCTGTACTTCCGGGGAAACGCTGGAAAAGGTTATTGAAAAAAATAAATATTCGCTTTCAGATTCTGAACTTGAACATTTTTACGCAGCTGTGGATCATCGTCTGGCGGAGCTGACAATGGGAAAACTGTATGACAAAGTCCCGCCTGGTGTGTGGAAATTTGTGAAATAGACTAAAGATGGGGCAACGACCTCGCCCCTGTGTTTATCCTGGTAAAAGTGACTTTTGCCCGTACCCGGAACTATTTCAGCTCACTATTTCATCGTTGATACTTACTGTCGTTGGGATCTGTTCCGTTCAGGCTACGGTCAGTGAACGCTTAAGGTTGGAGCGGGAAACGACAATCACACCCAAAGGGTTACGTGATATGAATCCGATGGGAGGCGATTTTTCTCGCGTACATTGTTTAGCGCCAGAGTGTCGCAGGACTCCCCGCCCTATTCAGGACGGGGAGAATGTCAGTCGGAGGAATTTAAAAACTGATAGGGAGAGAAGAATTTATATCCCAACCATTGGGTTAAATTATCTGTTTTATAAAAATTAACAGGATGATAATTTTCAGGGATATTTCTGTCTCCATGTCCATTATATACTGCGACTTCCGGATATGGGTAAACGGGGCGAACTTGCATTACGGATGGTTCTTTTCCCTCATGTTCTGATGACTGTGATTCCCTGGCAACTATCAACGATGTTGGCTGGCCGAATGTCCCTGCATCTTTATTATTATGCTGTGCAGTCAATACTTCCTGAGGGGGGGTATTTTTTTCCACCCATGCCATCATAGGACTGAGTAAATCAATACTATCGGGCCCTTCACCACCACCACAATGATAAACTCCTGGCAGCAAATACAACCGCTCAAATTGGCTGGTTACTGTCTTCCCCATGTTTTTCTGAACAGCAAGATGATAATTTATCGTGTTCAAAGGGCTGATATGTTGGTCTGCCAGTCCATGCCACAGAATTAATTTTCCACCACGTTGATAGAATGCATGGAGGTCAGGATTCGTTGAATCATAAAAACGATGCAGCTTACTCAATTTGTCAAAATATGATGCATCAAATTTTATTCTGCGTAAATCAAATTTCTCTGGCGTATCTTCTTTTGTAAACAGCACATCATTAGCATCCTGGCTAATTTTAGTACTGAATAGAGAGCCTTTTTTACTTTTAGGGATAAAAATACCTTCCCAGGCTAATTCAGACCCTGGCAATGGCCCACCGGCAAGCAAAGATAAACCACTTTGAGGGTCTTTTGGCCCCTGATAAATTTTATTCAGTACGTCCAGCTCCAGAGCAGTAAGACACTGGCTGGTATCAGATTGCCCGGACGGGCATAAAAGATGCTGCAGATTAGGGTTACAGGAAAGAGGATTACTGATCAGACCATCTTTGTCGCCATCAAGAGCATCACACTGAGACAGTACTGCCTTATGAATCAGCGTTAGTTTATCCGCAAGTAGAATGTGGTTACCGTCATTATCAGTGTTAACCTGTGCCAGCCAGGGATGATATACTCCATTTTGGGTCTGGAAGTTCATCGCCGCAGCCCCTGCAATGATGCCATCAAAATCATCAGGATATCGTTGCGCTGCCATTAATGCTTCCCGTCCGCCATCAGAGCACCCGGTAAAGTAGGCATATCTGGCGTTTTGCCCGTAAAATGCTGTGATTAAAGCTTTGGTTGCCTGAGAGGTAAGATGGACACTGCGGTAAGCAAAATCCGTTCGTAACTGCGAATCTTTGCCAAAAGAGCCATCGGCAACAGTGTGCCCCATGTCTGTTGCTGAAGTAACGAAAGAACCATCTGTTATATGGGAACATCCGTCAGCTGCACCGATTTCATCTGATATTCGTCCACACAATCCACCACAGCCAATCTGCAGAGAACGCTGGCGCCAATTCTCTGTTGGCAAACGGACCTCAAAGCCAATCTGAGGAGCCAGACGTCCTGTAACAATGCAAACTTTACGTTTTTCATCCAGAGTTGTTTTCAGGACCTGACTTCCTTCCCCAGCAATAGAGGTTAAATCAGTTTGTAGTAGCGTGGAGCAATCAGTGACAGGAGTTATTCCTGGCAAATCTTCATAGTTGTTGGTGGAAGCTGGTGTAGCCGAGGAGAACTGATTCGCGGATAATGCGGATACAGGAAATATGAGTGAGCCAGTAAGTATCGTTAATGGTATAAACCAATTCAATTTTTTATTCATATATACTCCGTTTGTGAAATGATGAGATAAAAACATCACATCGCCTCATTATATAATTACAAACAATTATGAAAAAAATATGGAGTGGGCTATATTCTACTTTAGAAGCCAATGAACAAAAGGAAGGGGATATGGTTTTACTGGCTGCACTCTGGATATAGTAATATCTCACTCACTTTCTGGACATGAACAACATATTCGATAACGTAAACCTGACTCTGGTCTATACACCGGGAATTTATTAGCTCCGGTAAGTGTTTTATCTCTTTTTCAAGGTACTTTCCTCAACAATATCTGTCATTATTTTGACAGAAAAATTACCCTGATGCCGCAAAGCGGCATGGAGGCGCCAGCAAATGATAAATATGGCACTGTCGCTGAATGGCGCCGTAGCCCGGCGTAGCCGGTTGATCGATAGAAGATCGCTATTAACCCCCCCCCTCCCTGTAAAGCCATAATCCGCGGTCATACGGCTCAGGTGTTGATGTGCGCTGTCGGAGTGGTCCCGACAAGGGTTTACCCGCAGTCGGGGCGTATCTCCGCGTAAGCGGGCCGTGAGGGCCGCTTACGGGCGTGTATGACAAACTGCCAGCAGCACTACTGACAGCAACGAAGAAGTTTAGTTACATCATCCATCATTAAAAGCGATGTAGTTCCGGCCCTTTGGGCCGGGGCGTCGTCGCTTTTCAGTGGTGGGCGGGGGTATGGAGTGACAGATTTGCACGGATCGGGGGGTTTTATAAAGGGATATTTTGAATGTTGTAACTAAATGGAGTTGGTTTCGGGGCCCGTCGCGGAGCGATAGGAGGTGCTTTGTCGTCTGTCCATAGGACAGGCGATGAAAAGGCCTTTTATTAAAATGATAAGTATTAAGTGGTTTAAAAGAATTACTGAGCAGGGGTTTAAAAGGAATCACGCACTTTGTAACGCCTGCGGCTGGCGCTTTGTATCTGTAACGGCTGTAACTTAATGGAAACTTCCCTTGCAGTTATATGTTGATAAGTCAGTTTGCGATGATTTCTGCCGTGTTTTAGTGCTTTCAGGGACGTATAACAGGATGGACTGGAAAGTCAGATAGGAAGAAAGGAGTGAGAATTGTTCGTAATTTGTACGGGTATTTTGTCCGGACGTACGAAATCCTCCGGCGCTGGCCGGATTTTCAGCAAGGGGTTATTCAGGGTGAGGCTATGGACAGCCTGGTGTAGTTGCTGTTCCGTGACATGATCATGCGCTCCTTCACGCGACGGTCCAGCTCGCGTTTCACAGCCTCATGATTGCCGGTAAATCGTCGTTCTGCAATTTCCCGCGTCAGCTGCCGTTTCACTAAGGTAACAATGTCCTGGCGGGTTCTGTCCGCATCACGGCGGGCACGGGCACGCTTAAATCCGTGGGCCTTACGCTCAGACTGGTAGTGACGGAAACGTTCGCGAACATAGCGCCAGGCTTTTGCGATCAGCTCATCCATCCCCTGAGCGGCCAGTCCCTGTTTTTTGCGTTGTTTGTTTTCCCATTCCACACGGCTGCGGCGTACGGCCGCAACGGCTTCCTCTGACACATCGAGGGCAGAAAACAATAGCGAGGTGAACGTAATATCGGTCGGAATATAACAGCCGATTGCCGGGTCATATTCGGTCTGATAGGTAATCAGGTCCAGCTCAGACAGGAATTTCAGTGCCCGGGTGGCACGGGTAATGGACAGATTACCGGAAGCAGATTCGGTGGCCAGTCCGCATTCAATCGCCAGCGTGGTGATGGCACACTGGACCCGGTTAGCCAGCGGATCATAGTGAAAGCACAGACCCTGCAGCAGTGCATCAATAGCACGACAGCGTAGTACCGGTGGTTTGCGTCGTCTTTTTCCCTGAGAGCGGGCATTGGCCACATGTATGGAGAAATCAAACCGTGAGGTGAAACCTTCGGCTTTCTCCATCAACTTTTTACAGAATGGCAGTGTCCGTACGCCTTCACGAGACGTGAACACCGGATTCGGGTTTTTGACCTGACAGTAATGGGATAACAGGATTTGAGTGTCAGCCACACCTTCCTGCACTTATGTTGCTCGGAAGGAGTAAGCACAGAATCGGGTCTTGAAGTTTTCTGAGCATGCACGTATACTCCCTGCATAGAGCAACAGCTTCTATGCAGTTTTAGTGGGCCCCGGTAATCTTCTTCGCGTCGCCAAACAAGAGAAAGATTATCGGGGTTTTTGCTTTTCTGGTCCCGGGTAGACACCTCATCAGAACCAGTTCCCTGCCACCTTATGGCGTGGCCAGCCATCACAATTATTTATACGAACAGGAATTTAGCATTCAAAGACAGTTCGATCAACAAAAGTGACTACTCACCAAACAATTCTCGTTTTATGAGTAACTCTATCGCTTCTGCCTGAGTTAACCCATTCTCCTGGCAAAATGCGTCCAGTTTTTCTTTGTGAGAATTCTGGATGAACACATTTACAGGTTTATGAGTCTCCCTTTTGCGGGATACCGAACGCATTTTCCTCTCACTTACACTAAGAGGCGCACCTTTTCGGTAAGCTCGTTTCGATGAGGAAGTTACTGCATTTTCAATTTGCGACATCTCTGCCTCCTCAAAGATCAAATAAGGATCTTTGCAGAGAATACTACAGATTCAGGAAATCAGCGACTTACTTTATGGACGTAACCCGCGTTGGCGCACGGTTTACATCCGGGGATCGTTTCTTATTACGGCTTAGTATGTCTGTTTCCAGTCCGTTCCCTGTGCCCAGCGTGATGCCCAGTGGCTCAGGTATTTCTGCGCAACGACCGTGTCATCCCATACCACAAGCACATTCTCCGAATTCGAACGGTCTGCAGCACGGGTGTAGTTGAATGAGCCGACCTGGGTGTTGCGGCGGTCAGCGACGATCACTTTATCGTGCAGGATTTTGTAAGCACTGATGGTACGTACCGGGATGCCGGCACCAGTCAGCAGGTTCATCGCCGCTTTGCTGGCGTTGTTACTCTTTCCGGTATTGGCTTTCCAGTCCAGCACCACTTTTACATCCACTCCCCGGCGTTTTGCTCTGACAAGGGCGCTGGCCACATCCGGAGAGGTGAAGGAATAACCCATCAGACGAATTTCCTGCTGTGCGGTATCAATTGTCTTAAGAACCAGTTGCAGGGCCGCCCCTTCTGGTGAAAATCCTGCCTCAATGGTGGCTGCGTAAGTATTCGGTGCTGGCGCACACAGAACCAGAGCGAACAAGCCAGGCAGAAGCCATCGGGTCATATGTTTTTTATGAATTATTTGCATAGTATTTCCTTCACTGGATGTATTCAGAAACCCGGTGAGTGGGGAAAACTGGCTTTTTCCCGCTTACCGGGTTGGACAACTGAGTAACACGAATGCGTCAGCTCATTTTTTATCCCTGACTGTTTTCTTCTGTCGACAGATGCTGCGGAGCCAGTATTGCGCGCCGGACGAGCATATACATATTCACTCGCCCGCTCACGAATATGGCTATATTCCATAACCCGTATACAATTAGACAGCCAGCAGAAAGGGACCATAATCCCCAGGGAATGACATACATCAGTACATTCCAGAGCAGACGATAAAATTGAGCTTCAGGGTCTTTCTGCCAGTTTTCAACTCAGGTATCAAATACTAAATTCATCACCTCCCGCATGGCTACCCCAGCTATCAGAAATATCAACCCACAAAGAAAATAATTCGTCATGCGTTCATATTCACGCTTCATATGGATTTTTATTTTATTAACCCTGGCTTTATTTTTACTTGAGATCATTACATTTACCAATATATTTATACCCTTACAGTATACGCACCATAAATGGCCAGCATATAATTAGCAGTATTATTAATATACTTGCATGACGTATCCAACAGACTGAATGACGAGGCTTTACACCCTACTGACAGGATAGATTAGTCGAGCTGATATGACAGATACTCACCCGGTGGGCAGGAAAGCAAAACGCTCAGTTCTGATTTTGATACTGACCTGACTGATAAATCATGTACTATAAAATATACATCCCCCCGTTCCCATCATTAGCTTAATAGCAATTTCATTGATAATATCGACAACTGTTCTTTCCTTTCTATCACTGTCTTTTCCCTTATCGATATAAACCCATCCCGCTCTATTTCACAAAGACTGTCATAGAATAGAATTGCCTTTAGCAGGAAATATTCCAGACTCCACACACTAAAACCCGCGGTATCAATGTAATTCATACAAAATTTCACGATTAATATAATCTCGACAAACCAGCATATTTCTAACAGATACTGTATTTGCTCGTATAAGGAACACCATGGTTCCCAAAAAACTTCCACACTTAACCTTACAATAAACCTTTGTTATTATGTGGTTGTGAGACTTCAACAGAAGTCATACTGAAAGCTGAATGACTTTCCTCCATCTCAGGATGGAGGTTTTTTTCACAACTTTTCAAGTGCGGCCTGAATTTCTGCTTTTCGCTCGTTCTGCCGGCGTAGTCTCTTCAGCCGTTCCTGTGCATTGATTTCATCTTCGTCAGTGACGTATCCGCAAACCTCTCCCTTATGGTTATACCGGCTGGCACCTGTAATTATGTTGGCGCGGTATACTTCTGAACGGGCAACGGACTTAAGAGCGCGGCGAACCTGTGTACGGGACACTGGCAAATTACGTGCCTCAATATCAGCAAACAGCCGTTCACAGATACCGCACTGCATCGGACGAAGTCGCTCCCCGTCAAACAACTTAGGCCACCAGGTGTTCAGCAGCGCTACCGCATCATCCAGTGGCTGCAACTTCTGATACGTATTCAGAGCAGCCAGAAGTTGTTTTCGTTTTTCCGCACGATCAGCAGCCCGTGCAACTTTTTCTGCCAGCCTCTGCTTTTTTTCTTTCCATGCAGGAGGTGTGGTGACATGGACAATCTTCTTCCGACGCTGTACCGGCATATGCGGAGTGCTGCTTCGGTTCAGTGTAAGTACGGGACGTTTATTTTCAGTCATTTTCGTTGGCCTGTAATGTCTCTTCCCGGGAGGATTTTAAACGATGTGTCGTCAGTCCGTTAAGCCTGAAACGATGTAACCGCAAGGGCTATAAGCAACAGCTGAATTATGTAACCCTCTGCAAACCACCGACTGGTCCGAAGCCGCTGTTCTGACGCCGGAACAAGAGCATACACCCCATATACCACGGCCAGCGTCAGCAATACCCCAGAGAGCGCTGCTATTCCATGACTGGAACTATTCACCGTCACCACCGTTATCAGCCAAAGACCGAATACAGCCACCTGATACGCACTTTTCACTTGCCAGACCATGATTGCTATGGCCACCATAACAAGACCACCCCAGCCGTAACTGGCTGTACTGAGAGGCAGATAAAACGCCACGCAGGTAACGGCCAGGAATCCCTTAACGGCGCTGGGATTCTGCCAGAGCTGACATAGCTGAAGTACAAGAGCAAAGCAGAACAGAATATTCAGTTGCCACCACTGATTCCCGGCATCCCGGAACGCCAGCCAGAAGGCGGGTTGTGCCAGTACCGCCATTAACCACAGCCGGTTGAGGGCTGATTGTCGCAATGTTTTTCCCGCCAGATTGCAGCCACAGACCAGTGCAAATAGCGGAAAAGCACACCGCCCCAACAGATTAAGCCATGGTGAACCGATGCCGGTCGCCGTCGCAACATGGTCGGCCACCATCGCCAGAAAGGCGATGATTTTAATGACATCGCGCTGCAGGGGAGAGAAAGACAGTAATGCACATAATCTGGCCGTTTCATTTCGCTCTGAAATTACGTTCATTCAATACTCCAGCTCTTCCTTAAACGCATATACCAAATCAAAGTACCTAAAGCCTCTCGCGGAAACAGGCATATTACGAAACAACACAAAACTATTCCGACGATTAAACCTGAGATAAACCGCCCTGAATTTCCCGTGTAATCTTGCGAAGAATGAGAATGATTCCGGTAAAGTCTGGGGTTGTATAAATAGCCTTTTTTATCCGTCATAATGTTTTCTCCCTGTTGATAACCAGCTCCTTTTCATTCTCCCGCAGCACGTCCTGCGCATGCTGTCGCCTGATAGTGTTAACTTCCTGTTGGGCCAGACGCTCCAGCACTTTCTCTTCCCTTGCCGCATCGCGCTCTGCATATTTTGCTCCCCACTCTGCCAGCCCCTGTTCTGCCGCTTTCTGTGCAGCTATCTCCGGATCTTCTTTTGGCAGGAGACTGAGACGCTCTTCATCCCTCAGCGCGCTCATAATGGCTTTTTCCGCTTCCTGCCGCGCTCTCTCTTCAGGCGAAGTCAGGCTCAGAAGTTCACTGTCCGGTTTTTGTGCCCCCTGCATGTCCATCAGCTCTGCGTCCGGTATGCGCTCACGGCCCTGCGTCAGTTTCTCTGTCAGCCAGGACGGTAAAGCCCCCGCCTCCTGTTTCAGTATCACCCCATGCTCAGGATGCTGACGTGCCATCTCCAGCGCTTCCTGATGGGCTGAGGCCGTCAGTGTGACGCCGCTACGGCTCTGCTGCAGCACAACCAGGTCCGCCTGCTCATGCCCCAGCAGGCGGACCTGCTCACCGATCCCCTGCAGACGTCCGTCCCCATCCATTCGAATTTCACTCAGCCAGACACCCTGTTGTCGGCCATTGCGGTCATACGCTGGCCACGCGATATGTGGCTGCGGATATTTCCGGCTACCGCTGATAAACCGGGCTTCTCCATCCGCTGGCAGCCCGGTCTCCCGCAACAGCGCCCGCCCCAGAGCACTGTCATTCAGCGACCGGGCCTGTTCCCATAATTTCTGCCCGGAAACAGCCCGGATATCCTGCTCAGCCTCCAGAACATCATGCGCCGTCTGGCGGCTTTCACTCCCCGCGACAGCCGAGAGCCACCTGCCGCTGTCATCGGTATAGACCTGCACATGCTGCTTCATACGCGACAGCGCCACATACGCATCACTGAGGGAGGCAAGTCGCTGGCGCGCACCGGTTGCCCCGGCCAGCGCAATCACAAAGGCCTCACTCGCCCCCTGCGCCCGGTGCGCAGTTCCGGCATAGGCATAATCAATATGCGCATCCGGCAAGTCACGTCCGGGCTGAATCAGCCGTGTATTTTCCCCGTTCTTCAGCGTGATATCGCCGTTATCTGCTATCCGGCTGACTTCCCACAGAGTCTGGGTGTCCCGTCCCTGCTCCCGGTCCTGCCGCGTGAAACGCACCAGGTCCCCTTCGGACAGGCGGATATCACGACGCGAATACACTGCGATATCCCGCAGGCTGCTCTCAAAGGCCGAGAGCAGATGGTCCCGGCCTTCCGTATCCCGCAACATAACCACACCGCCCGCCCGGTCCGGGCTGTGAATGGTGTAATACTGCTGGTTTATCAGAGCAATGTCGCCACTGTGCTGCGCCAGTCCGGCGACAGACTTCAGGACTTCCGTCAGTGTTTTTTCACGGACCAGTACCGGAACAGTCACTTCCCGTTCACCGGTTTTTCCCGTTGCGTGGAGGCGGTCATGGATACCGGTATTAATTGCCAGTGCATCCGCATTGGTCTGGGTGACAATCAGGGTCTGCCGACGGACCTCTGAGGTGCGGCCGGTGTAATCATCCACAATGGCACTGATAACGCGGTCCCCGGCCTGCTCTTTCTGCTCAGCCGTCTGGCGGATTTCAGTGACAGAGGAAACAGGAACATATGCCCCGGCTTCACGCGGAATCTGAGCCGGTGAAACGCTGCGGATGGTGTCCAGCGCCTGCGCCGCACGCCCTTCGAGCAGGGCATAAACCGCGGGGCGCAACTCAGGCGTCTGGCGCACAATGTCCTTCATAACGGCCACATCAATGGCGCTACGCTGCTGCATCAGCGTGAATGGCGCACCACTGGCCACCGGCTGCAGCTGCAGGCTGTCACCGGACAACACGCCACGTCCACCGGCTCCGGCGATACGCGTCAGCGTGTCGGCCATATCCTTGTTTCCCACCATCGAGCTCTCATCGATGAGGAACAGTGTCCCGGAAAAATCGAGCTTTTCCCCGGTCTGCTGCCGCCGTTCGGTATCCATCAGGAATGACGCAATGGTCTGCGCCTTCACCCCCACGCTCTGCATCTCACTGACGGCCCGGTGCGTGGGCGCCAGCCCCACCACCTCCGGTCGCTGTCCTTCCGGCAGGGTATTCAGTGCGGCCAGCACGCTACGAAACTGGGTGGTTTTACCCACCCCGGCATAGCCCTGAATGGCCACAAACCGGTCGGTGCTTTCCAGAATGAGTCGGCTGGCCGCCTGCTGGCCCGCAGTCAGCCCGTGCAGATGTGAATCGCTGACTTCCTGCATCAGAGGAGGCTGTGTCCCTTTCCCTTCCGCCAGCGTACGGATAATGGCCTTTTCCTGTAGCCAGGTTTCGGCAGGGACATAGCGGGTTCCGCTTCTGTCACCCGGCACAGCCAGCACTTCGCCGCGCTGAACCAGCGTTCGGAACGTTGTCCCGACCTTTGAAAATGTCATGTCCGGGTGAGCTTTCAGCGCCTCCTGTGCCACATCGAGACGGGAAAACACCACATTGCTGCCCTGCACCACTGCAATGGCCTGACGCACGGCCTTCTCCGCGACAGACATCAGGCCCGATTTTGCCTCCTGCATCGCAATATCCAGTGACCGGCCCTCCGAACTGACCTGTTCCCGGGCCTGACGATACAGAGGAGAACGTTCAAGGCGGGCATGCGCTTCATCTTCTGACAGGGAGGTGTAAATCTGTATCCGGTCACCACTGTTGGCCAGCGTGTTCAGGGTCTGCGCCTGCGTGTCGCGGGCAGAAACTGCCGCCAGCACGGTTCCTTGCTCACTAACGGACTTGCCGGGTGTGGTGACATACCCCTGACCGACCTTCAGACCATCAGCAACCGCCAGACGATGCCGCTTCTCCCCCTGACGCACGGTCAGTGTGCGTTCTGTAACTGACTCTACAGTGACACTGTCACCTGCGCTCAGTTTTCCGTGTTTTCCCATCAGGGTCAGTTCATCCCCTTCGGCCACAGCCAGCGTGCCCGGCTGATATAGGCGCCAGCTGCTGTCCAGGTCGCGTATTTTTATTAACTGAGACTGCCCGTCCGTTCCTGTCAGCGTGAGCTTACGGCTACGGGCCGTCACACGGTCGATGGTGTAACGCTCTGTCTTCCGGCGTTCCGCATCATACCGCTCCAGAATCTGTCCTTCCCGGTAACTGTCGGTCAGACGGCGGGTTTTACTGTCGAGAAACACCGGTGTCAGCGTCTGAATCACTGTTTCCCTGTCTCCCAGCGCCCCGGTACTTCTCAGCTCCTGACGAATGGCCTGTACAATGGCTCCCTGCTCACGTCCCGGAGCCTGCGCCACCACCGTTTCTCCCTGCGCATGCAACACGGCATAATCCTGAGCCAGCTGCGCATAACGCTGACGCCGATCCCCCACACTGACAACGGATACACTGACGCAGTTATCCCGCCCTCCCCGCAGACGTACGACACCTGCGTCTTCCAGCGTGGCCAGCGCATTGCCGGTGCCCTGACGCCCGCCGCTGTCCATCAACAGAACCTGCACATTGTGGCGCAGCGCCTGGTCAAGCAACGTAACCGTCTCCTTCACGGACAACTTCTCTGCCCCCGCCACCACCAGTGTACTGTCCGTGGTCAGTTCATCCCCGGACAACAACTCCTTACCTTGAACTCTGCCGGCCAGACCGGCCTGTTCCGACAGAAAGGCAGCACCTTTTTTGTCCGGTGCAAAAACCTGAACCTGACGCCCCTGGGCCTCTGCCAGAGCAACGGCCGCCTGCACCTGCTCACGCTGTGCTCCGGCTCCCCGACCGGTACTGATAATGGCCACAGCCGGCAACGTGTCAGCCAGTACCGCCATCGTTCCCTGTAATGGCCCTCCGGGGCGGGCCGTCACCATCACCCGGTTCTCCCTCATCATCTGCTGTGCCAGCTGCTGCACAGACAGCTCATCGAGAAGGTGTACAGACGAAGTGAAAAGCCCCTTCTCCCTGTCGAGCGGTACCAGCTCTCCCCGGCTGATGGCCAGCTCGATACCGGCGCGCGCCTGCGCGATGATACCTGGCTCCGCCTCCACCTGCGCCAGTGTCCGGCTCAGCACCTCTGAGTAGGTAAACTGCGTTTTACGGTCGCTGAGCAGGGAGATTGCCCCTGATACCGCCTGCTGAAGAGGAGCAGAGACAGAGGGGGGCTGCCCCGGCAATACACTGCTTTTCTCCTCAACGCCTGGCGATACTTGCTCTGTACGTAACTGCGCTTCACGTGCCTGCGCTTTCTCCCTGAATGCGGAATAGCTGAATCCGGTCCGGTCAATGCGCTCATGCCACTCTGTGAGCAGTTCATCCCGGTCCGGCTCCTTCTGTTTGGCCTGGCGGGTATCGAGAGCAGCCACGTCCCGTGATTTTCGTGAAGCGTCATCTCCGGCTGCCTCACGGATTTCCCGGCTGCGGGTTGAAAAGATATCAACCGGAACGCCTTTAATTTCCCAGAGTCCGTTTTTTCCGGTATCAACGGTTTCATACCCCATCGACTCCACCTGCCGGCGTAGCTGATTAAGCTGAATCTGACCCAGGGCCAGCTGGTTTGCATAAACCGCTTCAATAAATCCGTCTTTTCTGACAGTACCGGACGCCAACGTTCGCCACCCGTCATCAGTGGGTGTCATGTTCAGAAACAGCGCATGGGTATGGATTTGCGGGTCCAGATTACGTGATGTGTCGTGGTTGAAAGTGGCGATTACCGCTTTCTGCGTCAGCTGAACCTCTGAATAACCGTCCTTCATTGTTCGGGTTGAAACCAGCGATTCAACTTCTTTAAGCGTTTCCGTTATCGAGTTATTCCATGCCTCCAGCAGGCGGGACTCACCATACAGTGCAATCAGCACAGAGACACTTTTGGGGGCCGAAAAGGTCAGATCATAGCCGCTGCGATGGACATTTTTACCTCCGGACATGTGCTCCAGACTCTCACCATTCGGCAGACGTCCGGCAATCAGTTCATCCAGTTGATGCGCATCCACAACGCCGTCCAGTCCCAGCGCGTGCGCACCTTCCCCGAGCCAGCGTGACTGGAGATTACCGAGGAAATAGTAGTTGTCCTGAGCGGCATAGTAACCGGCGCCGCCACCGGCAATCGGTGCGATACTCAGCATTACCAGTCGACCACCCGGCCGTCATCCGCCTCACGCTCAGACTGCCGGGGGTGCGTCACCAGGTTGCGTTCTTCCTGGCGCATGGACGCAATGGCCGTACTGGTCAGGTCATCTGCTTCCCACGACACTTCTTCATAGCCTTCATCGCCCGGGAACAGGATTTCACCCGTATCCCGATTGATACGCTCTTCACTTTCCGGCGGGACCTGCGGGGCGTCCATCGGATGGCTGTCATCAGCAACTGCCATTGTCGCAGCCGTTGCCACAGCAGCGTTCCCGACAACCGAAGCCACGGAAACTCTCTCCTGCTGTATTTGTTTTTCAGTCGTTATCGGAGTAACAACAGTGTCGACCTCTCCTCCGGCATCCCTCTGATCCAGCAGGTCAAGCAGCGCGGCCACATCGCCCTCTTCTTCCGTACGGCGATTGATTTCGGCTTCCACCTCCGGGTCAAGCGTGTCGTTGATGTCGCGCAGCAACAGCTCTTCCGCGCAGTCCTTCATCTTCTCGTACCGCATGCTCATACGAACGGCAGGATAGTCACCAGGGAACGTGACATAACAGCTGAGGTTCGGCAGCATCTGAACATCGGTGTAGTTCACCAGGTAGCGATCTTCTTCCGCCTTGCTGAAGGAGACGCCGTCACGCACGGTATCAGCACCGTAGCTGTACTGCTCGCTGAAGACCCGGTCGCGACGCTGTCCGATTTCGCGCTGAACCCACTCAGCCTCAGCGCTGGATGGCGAACGGAAGAAGTAACGGGTGTTGACCAGCCCCAGCATGGCATCAGCAAACTCTTTACCGTAGGTGTAATCCATCTGAGCTTTGGCCTGAAATCCCAGCACAAAACAGCCACCAAACTTACGCGCTTCAGCCAGTACCCCCGGCAGTTCCGGCAGCTTGTTGAGGGAGGGGAGTTCGTCATAGATAAACCAGATGCGGCGATGCTGGTTTTCTCCCATGCCGAGCAGGCAGTTCGACGCCTGCGCCAGCCACATGGAAATCAGCGGCTTCAGCGACTCGTGCTGGCGGGCGTTACTGGTGATCCACAGCCAGCCATGCTGTTTTTTCTGCGGATCGTTCACCGTGCTCATCCACTCCCGGATAGTGAACGGTTGCCGCCCTGTACGCTCGATGCCCTGCAGATAGCGCAATGCCTTCACGTAGTTGGTCAGCACGCTGCGGATGGAAATGGCTGTTTTTTCGACCTTCTCTTCAACCAGGTTACTGGCTTCCGTACCGGCCAGATAATCACGCAACGCCTTCAGATCGATGGCCAGCAACGTGCGTAACAGGGCATTGTAGGAGTGGATACCTTTCTTTTTCTGACGGTAGGCAACCGCTGAAAAAATGGTACGGGCAGAACTTTGCCAGAACGGATCTTCTTTGGTGCCCATCGGAATAAGCGTATTTGCTGCACTGTCGAAATCCGGGATGGACTCAAACTCACGGAACATGTCCCAGTAAGCACAGCGTCTGTCCAGCGCGTTGAGCAGAACATCATCCCGCTCACTGAAATGCTTTTTAATCAGGGAACAGCCTTTGTCGTAGACAATGGCCATATCACCACGCGCCCGGATCTGCTTCAGCAACTTATTGAGCGTATTGGATTTACCGGCACCTGGTGTGCCGTACATCATCATGTACTGCACTTCACTGTTGAGCATCAGGGGAAGGCTGTCGATACAGATGGAGGAAGCTTCGCCACGGCGACGCATCTCCCGGGCAACGGCTTTCACGTCGTCGGTCAGTTCACGTCCGCCCATCCGTTCATCCTGTGCCTGTTTTTCCCCCAGGCGACGCAGAAAACGGAAAATCAGAAAGGCCAGCACGCCAACCGCAACAGACGCCCAGAACAGGGCCAGATAAAGCTCCTGGAGGAACATATTCCCGGCCCAGATCATGTAGTCGTCTTTCAGTATCTGCTCAGAGGTCGCATGAAGGGTCTGGCCGTTCCAGGGAATGTCATACACCGGTGCCACGCGGTATAACGCCTTCTCCCCACGTGCAGTCATCGAGAGCCACCAGTAGAGACCACCGTTACGGATGGTTTCCAAGGGAAGACGCAGCCAGAAAAACAGCGGCAAAAAGATGACGAAAAACCAGATAAGCCAGAATGAAACGCGTTTATTGACCTGCATGAACATGTTCAGCATGTAGCTGAAGACCTGTCCACCCTGCGTAATATGCTTGGTTGAACTCATAGGGACGTCCGATTGTTAAAGAACAGAAACAATGAAAAGCCAGTTAATCAATAAACGGGATATACCATTGACATATCCCACACCACCCCTCACTATGGATATACATCACGTATATCCATAGTGAGGTGCCCCATGGAAACTACCGTATTTCTCAGTAACCGGAGCCAGGCAGTCAGGCTGCCGAAGGCTGTCGCCCTGCCTGAGGACGTAAAAAAAGTCGAAGTTATTGCTGTTGGCCGCACCCGGATCATTACTCCGGCAGGAGAAGCCTGGGACAGCTGGTTCGATGGCAATGACAATAATGTCAGCGCGGATTTCATGAACGACAGAGAACAGCCAGCAATGCAGGAAAGGGACGCATTCTGATGCTGAAATTCATGCTGGATACCAACATCTGTATCTTCACGATTAAGAACAAACCGGCACATATTCGGGAACGTTTCAATCTGAATACAGGGCGAATGTGCATCAGCTCAGTGACCGTTATGGAGCTGGTATACGGAGCTG
Source organism: Citrobacter sp. S-77 (assembly GCF_963864895.1). Lineage (NCBI taxonomy): Bacteria > Pseudomonadati > Pseudomonadota > Gammaproteobacteria > Enterobacterales > Enterobacteriaceae > Citrobacter > Citrobacter sp. S-77. The sequence goes on along the minus strand of NZ_CAWLWU010000001.1, from coordinate 86,468 downwards.
AAAAAAGTCAGTTCCCGGAACGTAATCTCGCGGTTATCGAAGGATTTATTTCGCGCCTTGACGTGCTGGATTACGACAGTGCCGCTGCCACACATACAGGTCAGATCAGGGCTGAACTTGCAAGGCAAGGGAAACCCGTCGGCCCTTTTGATCAGATGATTGCCGGTCATGCCCGCAGTCGGGGGCTCATTGTGGTTACAAATAATACGCGTGAGTTTGAACGTATCGCCGGCCTTCGACTTGAGGACTGGTGTTAAAAACAAACACATCCTCAAACAAAAAGTCAGGCAGAACGGAGAATATTCGCTGCCACCTCACCGGCCTGCTTAACTGAGCGGGGCCGGTGTAATGGAATACCCGCCTGTGTAACAACTATATTGAACAGTGCATCGCGGCGCTGCCGTTCCGGGCGAAGATGCGAGCGATCATCCAGCTCAATGATGGCTTTAACCGAAAAGTTACGTGCGTCAATGACAACAAAATCGCAGTGCCATTGAGAAATTTGCCGAAACAGGGAAAGTTTTCCCCTGCCCTTTATCCCTGGTCTGACCTGAACGACATCGACCAGCCTGACCTGAGCCATAACAAGCAGAGGACTGCCGGAGAAAGCAGCACAAAGCTGTCTGAAAAAAACGCGTTCCCGCTCTGTCAAAAACGGTCGTTGCTGATAGCACTGACGCTTTTTCAGAAGTATGGATGTACTAAAGCCATATCCTTTTCGTGATTTAACGGACCGGATCATCAGCAGTGCGACAAGAAATATCGCACCACACAGAAGAGTGATGTTCATTAAAAACCTGCTGAAAATGATTTACTGCCGCACTCCTGCTGCTGAAAGTGCAGGAGTGCATTTTAGAAAGGAAGGATTACAGAATATTGGCGATAGACTTCGCCAGCTGATCTTCGAGAACAGGTTTGGCTTCTTCGAATTTCAGATTAACTTTGTTAGCACTGGATACAATACGCGTCTGGTACTTATGCTGGTTGCCCGTTTCTGAGCTGGTCTGCACCTTGTAACCGGAGCGTCCCTGTTTAAGAGCTGCAATATTATCAGTGGTGACTTCTGCCTTTGTACGTTCGGCAATCTGAACATCGGTCACCATGGTATAGTTGATATCCTCAACCATCGCATCAGCAGCCATACCTACGAGGCCTGCAGCCAGTCCTACACCCAGCGTTGCACCTGCAGAATTTGAATTATAAGCAGTGATCCCTGCTCCCAAAGCAGCAGCCTGAAGGGCACCGCCGTAGCCGCGACTCAGGAAGCCCTGGGCTTCGCGCAGATCCATTTTATCTGCTTTAAGGACATTAGCCTGAATCCAGTAGTGCGCATCGGCAGGATTGTTCACTATACGATAGCCTTTAGCCTGTACCTGGCTGTTAATTTTGCCCTGCAGACCACTCATGTCCTTATCGGAAGTGTTTTTGATTTGCAGATAAACGGTACGCTCAGAGGAAGGTTCCAGCCAGATGGTTTCACTCATTTGAGTTTTAACTTCGAGGTTACGCTTTTTTACGGCGGTGGACATCGCTCCACATCCAGAGAGCATAAACGCCCCAAGAACCAGAGCGGCTGCAAATACTTTTGTTTTGTTTTTATGAGAAATGTTATTAGCGAGCATAATATTCCTTATTAAAAAGAAAACGATAACGGCCGTTATCCATCACAGAATAGCAACTGGAGGAACAAGAAAATTAATCGAAATTTTCGAGCAAACTGGTAAGTAAAACCTTACCAGTTAACAGTCAGATTCATTTAACTATCATCTGTCATGTGAGTCCCAGTGGTTATCCCAGGTAGTGTCATAGTGACTATGGTGGTTATCCCAATTATGGTGATGGTGATCGTCATAGAAATGGGAAGTCGTACCAAACACATCCCCATTAATATCAAAAGTGTCATTCATCATAGGTAAACCTGATGCTGGATTAACACCTGCTGATATTTCATCCATATGGTTATCAGAAAATGTGGACTTTCGATTTGACTGCAAGAAATCGCTTCCATAGATGTTGCCTGCAGAATCAAATGAGTTACTGATCATCGGCAATCCTGTTGCCGGATTAAATCCTCTGTTATCGGATTCAGACATCTTCCCATATGAACGAAATCTTCCCCACATATGAAATGAAACAACGCGAATAAATTCTCTCGGAAATAGTTTTCTCACCTTATAAGAAAAAATACATGTAAAAATCGCACCAGATAAAGCAAACACAGCCCCCGAAAAAAGGACAAATTGCAGTTCAAACCCAACAGAAACAGCGATAATGACCAAGGATACTCTGCAGGCATACAATATACATCGAGTTTTCAGCTGTTCTGATTTGGAAAAAATATCCGCTTCAGGTTCTATTTTCATAAGAATACGCTGAATGGAAGATATTTCCCCTAACTCGCCAACTGTAATAATTGCAGAGAAAAAGTGCACAGCCAGAAGACATACTAACAACCCCATAGCGTTATCACCGTAAACTATGGCTGCACAGATCGTCATAAAAAATGATACAGAAATGCAATATGCTGTTATCTGCACACCAAATTTGCAACTGGGCCATATACGTGGCTTATCATCTTTCCAGTTAAACGTTTTTAATTTTTCAATTAATTGTCCTGGCATAACTCTCTCTTCTTTTATTTATCCTTCCACTTTGCAGCATCCCTCAGACGTTGCATATTCTCTTCATCTTTGTCTGAATTCCAGGCATCTGATGGAGACAACGGCAAAGGTTTCTGCTTTTCTCTCTCCTGTGTCAGAGCCTCACCGAAAGCCTTTTCACTCTCCTTATGCTGCCCCGCGAGCGTGTTCCGTTGTGTATTCAGTTCCTGCTGAGATGATGCCATTTCCTGCTCATTTTTCAGCACCTGTGATCCCACAGTTTGACGGGTATCACGCACCTGTTTTTGGATCTGTTCTGTACTCTGAACCGATGCTCCGGAAGCCCGTTGTTGCATATCAGCAAAATTCTCTGCATACGCTCTTTTCAGGTCACTCTGCATATCCATGGTCGGCCCGACGCTGCCCATTCCTTCTGAAGCCCGCAACCGGTTTTCCCTGAATTCCTGCTCCAGTTGTGGTTTCAGTTTCTCATCCACAAACGCCTGAGCCAGTTGCTCCCGCTCAGCCCGCAGCGACGGGTCACCAGCATCGGTCAACACGGTAGTGGCACGCGCCGGAGCAGACTGGTGCACATAGTTAACAAACTCCTGGCTGTAGTTGCTGTTAATACTCGCACTGTTGTTTTCCGCATAACTGGCCATCTGTGCATATTCATGACTGCGGTTAAGTGCATCATTATACTGACGAATCTGACTCTGCAAATCACTCAGGTTACTGGCCAGCTGATTCGACAGGGATGACGAGGTGTTGTCGGTATGACTGCTGTTATCTGTTGTTCGATAGTTGTTAATGACATCCATCGCATCGCGCACATCTTTCGTTTCCTGCGCTGTCAGGCTACGATCATGTCCCGTTCTTGAACTGATATCCGAATTAATACCATGAGATGAACGATCCGAACCTTTATAACTGAAGTCCGTATGTGCTTTGAGACTGAGAAAACCAAACAGTCCGTCTTTCCCAGCACTTGCCGATACACCGGCAGTGAAATCGCCACTCTGTGACTTATCCAGCACCTCTGTAACCGCTTCGGAAGTACTGATGCCGGTACGTTTTGCCAGGGAATCCGCCACACTGTTCAGTTTGTTGATTGCCTGCGTCAGTGTGCTAGCCCGGCTGCTGTCAGCCCCACTCACCACGGTGTCGCTGTTACCCCGCTGCTGCGCCCACTGTGTCAGCTGGCTACCGACCAGCTGGCTGCCCAGACTGATGCTGTGACTGAGGCTCTGCACCTGGCTTTCCGCTTCACGCTGTTGCGCCTGGTAGCTGCTGCTGAGCATACGGCCAAACTGGATATCCGTGGCCAGACTGGAGATACCGGTTTTTCCGTCATGAACCACACTGCCTCCGGCGGTTCGGGTGGTGGTGGCACCACTGGCATGCTGGGTGAGCATCTGACCGTCGCGGAACGACTGGTTGGTATCCCATTTAAAACCGGAGACATTCTCCATCTGCATATTATTGAACGCCCAGGTACCGTCTGCCGCCTGCGAGGCCGCTGACGATGCCGTACTGTTGATGGAAGAACCCAGATAATTACCTGCCTGTGAAACCACGCGCCACAGACCAAACACCAGACCCGCAGCAATAAACGGGATGGCATTGGACAGCCATGCCGCCATCAGGCCGATATCGCTGTGGGTCTGTTGAATGCTGCTCAGGTTCGACAGTGAGAAATTCATCCCTTTTGTCTCACCTTTCAGGTAGAACGCCATAGCATAGTTCAGGATGGCATACAGAGGCGGCCAGCTCTGTAGATACACAAGGGAGAACACATACCCTTTCAGCACAGGCAGGGTCAGACCATGAATGGTCGCCAGCAGGATAATAATCGGGAACATCCCGACCAGCATGGCCATCAAAACAGTATGCATCACCGGTGTGAACGTTGCCGCCAGACCGCCTGATGCCGCCCAGCTAAGACGCATTTTACTGTTCGATGACTGGTCCGCCATATTCACCAGGCTGGCCACGTTCCCGCTGGCCGCCGTATGGCTGGTAATCCCCTGCTTCACCGCATTCATCACCACATTCTGGCGCAGAATTTCACTGGCATCCCGCCCGCCCTGATAGTAGAAGTTATAACTGTCTGCCATCATCATACCGAACAGCGTATCAGCACCGGGGCGTGGGCCGATAAAGCGGTTCACATAGTAATCCCAGGTCTTGCCGCCTTTTGAGGAATCCACCTTCAGCTCCCTCTTCAGCACATTGTTGGCCAGCGCTTCACAGGTATGGAATCCTGCAGCCGCCAGTCCATTGCCGTATGGCACAATCACGCCCCGCAGCGGGCTGGGTTTACGGAATATCAGCTCATACGGATCAGAGGAGTGCATCAGGTCGGCCATACTGTACTTGTTCACCAGCATGATATCCCCGATAACACACTGCTGGACATAGTCATTCAGCAGCATGGCCAGGTCGCCGTTCTGTGCCACCACGTCGGTGGTGTTGGCCATCAGCGTTGCGCCAAATAACATCCCGGTTTTGCTGTAGGCAACAGAATCCGGGGTATGGAATACAGCGTCATAAATCTTTGTCAGCGAGCCACCAATACTGGTAATAAACCGGAACGGCACCGACAGTCCTGTCGGTACATTATCCACCCGCAGCACCAGCGTCGGGTTGGTCATATCGATGATATGCACTGTACGTTTCGGGATAACCAGCACGCTGGTTATCAGAATGAACACCGCAAAGAACTTCAGTACCTCTTTCGGGTCATGACCCCGGATATAGACGAAGAACAGCGCGATGGCCGAGAAGAACCCTACGATATGAAACAAAGAGTCCCACGTGGATGAGCCAATGAGTGCGGCCACACCATTGAATGCCGCCTCAAAGAACTCCCCGCCGCTCATGACATAAATGGTATCTACCATGCTCATCAGTTGCCCCCGGTTGTCAGTTGCGCGGAAGAAACCGAGGTGTAACGCATGTTCTGTTCATAACGGCTCATCAGATGTGTGGACACCTGCTGACGCAGATACCCCATGCGCTGCTCCAGCTCCATCAGGGTGTTCGCTTTCACATCCACCTGCGCCTGCAGCCCTTCCAGCTGACGTGAGGCTTCCGAGAAATTCTCACGCAGCATCTTCATCTGCTCTTCCGGGAAGTTTTTGCTGCCCGCCTGCACGCGCGCCTGACTCAGCAGTTCATTCAGATACTGCAGCAGAATGTCGTAGGCGATGTAATCGGAGAGTGACGGGTAGAACGTGGATATATTCAGCATCTGCGGGTCAACCAGATAACGCAGAATAGGGACACTGGTGCTTTCAATAAATCCCTTTTCCTGGTTGGTCAGTGGGTCATCGCTACGCAGTTTGTCAGAAATATTCTTTATCATATTCTGTACGCGCTGATTCAGGCTGTTGCTCTGACTGACCGTCACTGTGCGGTTGCTGGTCTTCAGACAGTCCCCCGTGGATGTACATCCAAAAATCGTGGCCTGCCCCCCGTACATCAGGGCACGAATAAGTCCCTGATGGTTGGCCTGCGGTCCGATAAACTGGATTTCACCTTTATCATCAAAAATCAGTGTCCCGGTCACATTCATGACCAGCTCCATCAGCTCGGTGTTGCCGTTCATCATGCCGTTCTTCTTCAGGATCTCCCACATCAGGTTCTTGTTACGCATCACCTGGTCCTTCATGTTCTCCGGTGCTTTATCCAGCACCTTGTCCATCTGACCGCCTACGGTGCAGCCCTGGCGTGACGCCGCCCAGTCAGAGAACATGTTGGTTTCACCGGCAATGTCCTGGCAGATTTTCTGGGACTGAACGCTGTTTTTCGGCCACAGCCCACCAATGATGTCCTGTGCCGCCTGGCAGGATGAGACATTCATGTTATTGAGGTCGCTGGCCAGCTTCTGCATAAAATCTTTAACCTGCTTCATGCCCGGCACTGCCGTCTGCAGCGCAAGGTCGAAGAAATACCCTACGGCATTACCCATCAATTGCTTAATAAAGCGTTCGATCTGCTCACTGTTTACGAAGGAGAACGAGCCCAGATAGGCATCAATCCCGCCACAGCCGGCGGTGATTCGCGGAGGCGTGAAGGAGGCAATCTGCAGATTATTAACCTGATTACGAAGAAACAGGTTACCGCCCGTGGCATAGCCCGCAGCCTGCCCCTGCCAGACGGCCGCTCGCGTGGCATTACCTTCAAAGCCCAGTTTGTTGAAGAATTTATTCAGGTCAGTATTGACGTCAGCCTGTGCAGGCATAGCCAGCGCAGCGGCAACCAGGCATGACAACGTTACCCGCCGGAGCAGGAAAGAAGGTTTTTGGTTCATAATGGTAAGGAATTAATCAGGTAAGAAACGAAAGAAGGTGAGCTTAAAACTGCCACACTGCAGTGTTACCGGATGACGTTCTGTTTTCCCCTTCGTTTGCCAAAGATACGACAAATAGTGCCAGACACAATCGACAGCAACAGACCAGCAAAACCCATCAAAAGAGCCCCACAGCCTGACGCCCAGAAGATCCAGGGAACGATATACATCGTCAGATTCATAAGCGGCTTTAGTGCTGCATATTCCGCGATAATGGTGGGATCAGTGGCCATGCCTGCCGCCCCCGTATCACCGGTATGTACCCCGTATATAGCCTCAAACATTGCCCGCCAGAACCAGTCGCTTATCCCGCCGGCAATCAGAAGCACGCCGCCACATATTATCAACACGCTACACAGTTTTTCCGTGAATTCCCACGTCTGCATACTCTTCTTTCTTTCAGTAACCTCTTTCATTTGTTTGCTCCGTTTTTATGCTTTACTCCCGCTCGAGCAGCGAGCAAAAAAACCAGCGCCTCGTCAATACGCTGTTTCAGGGTCTGTTCATCAACGATACCGTACAGCAATGGCAGCGTTTTCAGGGTGTTCACCTCCACCAGAAATGCCGCCGGCGTGACCGGGCGCATATCACCCCACATATCCCGCACCACCGCTTCGGTAGCCGGAATGGCGTCCGGAAAAGAGACATCGCCCATTCCGTCGAGGGTATACGGAAAAACATCCAGCCCTATCTGCCTGGTCACTCTTTTCAGCAGTGGATCGAATTGCTGGCAGTAACCACAGCGCGACTGCATAAACAGCACTAGTTTGTAATCTTTCAGGTTCACCACCCGCCCGTCCGACAGGCGATAATCCCGGCGAGCAGGTTCGGCTGCATCACCGGCTACCGGAGATGTCGGTGATGCAACCTGAGAGGCTTTACCCGGCGATACCTTATGCGCTTCAAGCTGGCGCAGTTCATCCAGCGTGGATGCCTGTACGCCAGAGACTGCCAGTAACAGGGTAATTAATACGGCTTTTCGCATTTCATTGCTCCCCGGTAGGGACTGGCGAAATTTGCCACTTCTTCCAGGCATGGAGTGCAGCCAGTCCCAGGCCGGACAACCCCAGCGTCGCCCCGACGACAAATATCGCCAGCGCATCACGAACCAGCGTCATCTGATACAGGGCATACGCCAGTTCATCACTGACTGCCGATGCAGGCAGGGACAGCATACCGGCCAGATAAAACCAGATAACCGAGGCAACCATCAGCGCCATCCCCGGATACATCAGCAGATTTTCAGTAAAACGTTCGCGAGTCATACATCTCTCCGTGTTATTTACGAACGTGGCGCAAAATCTGTCGCCACACTTAAAAAACGCTTCATCAGGTCATCCTGCGTCATAAAACCGTACGCCAGAGGCTGATAACGCTCCGCACCCGGCTCGACCAGATACAGCGCCGGCAGATGAGTGACGCCGAGACGCTGTGACTGACCACCGTCAGGACGGGTCTGTGGCAGCACTTCACTGCGGGCACCGTCCATGCTGACCGGTATCAGGGCTATGCCATATTCCTCAGAGAAACGCTGCACCACCTTCGCCAGCTCGCTGTCCAGCGCATCATTCCCCCGGTAAAAGAAGAACAGCCCGTACTGACTGGCCAGTTGCCGAATGGCGTCCACCTGACGTGCCTGGTCAGCCTGCAGCTGCAGTGGCACCGTACTGTTGTAATGGCTGTACTGCAGGTTGTAATCCAGCTCGGGGTGAGCCAGCAGGGATTTGGTAGCCACCGCGCTGAAACGGCTGGCCTGACTTGTCCAGAAGTTCTGCATCTTCATATACGCCGTGAAGTTCTCCACAGTCGGATACAGAATGGCGGTATTGAGGCGGTCTTCCGTCATTCTCTGCAGCACCTTCATCTGGGTGGAAGGCGGCAGAGAGGTCAGCGGTACCGATGGTTCCGCCGGTAACTCATTCTCTTCCGGCGTGACCGGTTCGTTATACCAGTGCCAGCCCACGATGGGGTCATCCACATAGGTTCGCACCGGTTCACGTTGTGCCCATGCCTGACCTGAAACAAGCAGATTCATCGAGATAACAAGCCCTAAAATGACAGGTTTCATATCACTGCCCCTTGCCTGAAGACTGCTGCAGGGCAGATGCCACCTGTTCTTTCACCCGCTCCGCCAGTTCGCTGTCGGACGGAATGGTCGTGCCGGCATTCAGGTCACTGTAGAAGTTGCTGAAGTCCATCCGGTCAAACTTCAGGGACTGCAGTTCATCCACTGTAATACCGCGACAGTCAGGATTTTTCCCGCTGCCAAACCCAATCCCCAGCTGTCCCTTACGTCCCTGCGCCTGCACGATTTGCGCCAGTTTCGAGTCAAACTGACAGTAGGCTTTTTTCTTCTGCAGACAGACGCCGAGCACTTTCTTCGAGCAGTAGGTCCCGACATAAACGGTCAGTAACTTCTCTTTGGCTTTTCCCAGCGCTTTCTCTTCGCTGTCACAATGTGCCAGGCCAATACCCTGCCCCCATCCGGAGTCCTTACAGCAGTTACTGAAGCCGGCAATGGCCATCCGGCACGCTTTGGGCTCACCGGTAAAAGCCCTGACATTGACGTCATTCATCCCGGCCACATCTTTTGCGGCAGCCGTTACCGCAGCAAGTGCTGAGACCGCCTTACCGAAACCGTCAGAGGAATTATTTTGAATGGCATCACACTCCCCGTTCGCGCAGACCAGCTGACCATTGCACAGCTGCGCTTCTCCGCTGACCTTCTTCTCACAGGAGAACACCACCTCTTCCTGCAGGCAGGCACTGCCGTTTTTCTCCTGACAGGTCGTGCGGGACACCGTACAGGCAGGATTTTTCATATACACATCACAACTGCCATTATCCGCTTCCTGACTCAGATAAGTGTCCTTCCAGGCCCAGCAGTCGCTGTAAACGGTGTAATTTTTACCTCCCACGCTGACCACCCGGTTCCCGCCGGCTTCCGTACACTGGCTCCCCTGCAGAACTTCTTCTGATTTGTCGAACGGACAGGATTCGGTCCATTCCACTGTTGGCACCCAGGTTTCTGTCTTAACCTTAATCAGCAGGCGCAGTTTCAGTTGCACATGTCGTTTGAATGAGAGACGGCCGGAGCCATCCCTGACATTCGAGGGATGCGATGAAATAAAGGGGACGCCAGCAGTCAGTGATGACGGCACTGGTGTAAAGCGGACATTCTGAAAATTTCCTTTCTGATGCCAGGCAATACTGGTCCCCAGCACAGAAATGGTCATATGGAAGCGTGGTTTATTGCCACTGTTATTCTGCCAGGAATAATAGGCTTCCACGATTTCGCCACTGATATGGGGCGTCACCGTTGCCACAATATTCCCGTTACTGTTCTGAAATGGCTGGTCGTACATCTCATACTCCACCCATTCAGTACGATAACTTTCCTCAAACCGGCCGCCGATATGCGCTTTTCGCGTACAGGACAGCTCCACAGCAGGCGTTCGCTCACAGACATGAGAAGTGATTTCGGTTTTATTCACATTCACCGTCTCACACTTGTCATAAGTCCCGTTAGTGATGATGTCTGCCTTGTCCTGAATATCGAACCCGCCACTGAGGAAGGGGGCATCCATGGAAATAGGGTCCTTCGGCCGATTCATAATCACCTCCGATGTCAGCTTCCCCACCTCAGAACTGTTCAGCGCCCCGGCACCGGCGCTCTCCAGGCTGGCAGAGCCGGAAGACGTCACGCCGCCATAATGCCCGGTCTCTGGCGGATTATCGGTATAACCCGGGATTGTCTCGTCCGGACGGAAATTATTCAGTACACCAGTGCTACTGCCCTTCAGACTGTCTGCAAACTGCTTGCCCGGCGTATATTTATCACTGGCCTGCAACCCTGTTCCGAATGTGACCAGCGCAGCCAGTACCACCACAATGGCTCGTTTCATCGCTCACTCTCCCTGAGAATCGCCTCCGCCACCGATGCACATTCTCCCTCCTTCGAAATCCGTTCAAGTGCCGCTTTCAGGCGGATATTGCCGCGTATCACGTCGTATTTTTGCCCGCAGGTCACCACCAGGGCCGGGACCGTCGTGATGGCATATTTCGCGAACTGCGTCGGATCAATCTGTACGCCACCGCTGTTCTTCTCTCTGGCCACCCGGAACACCGCATTCGCCGTTTTACGAAAGTCATTGTCGATAAGTCCATTGACCAACGCAGGGATACCGAGCGCCCGCGCCTCCGGCAGCATACGCATCAGCCCTTCTTCGGGAATGGAAAACGACACAAAATAGAGCGCGCGCGGGGCTGGCTTTCGACGCTGTGATGCCATCTGCGACTTGCCTGAAAGTCCCTGAATCCAGGCATCATGCTGTTTCCCCGGCACTGGTTGTTGCAAAAATTCCGGCACATTCGCCTGTCTGCGCCGGATATCATCCTGGTCTCGCAGGGATTCAATAAAAACCGCACTGTCCTGCGAAGCACAGACAATGCCGGGTGACAGCATGCAGGTCATCGCTATGCTGCAGACAGAGACAATCTTCCACACAGTAATACTCCTGATTAAAATTTACGGAAAAACAGTCAAACGCAGAGGGATATGATGTTATTCAGAAAGAAGTGCCTTTTTATGGCGCTGATATTCATTGCTGGCAGCGCCGGCTTTATTGCATTCAGAAATGCCGGAACAACAGAGCATCCTGTTCAGATAATGTCATCCGGGCCAGTTAAGCCTGACAACTCACTGCTGACACACCGGATAATCATGACAGACCAGCATTATGGTCTGACTTCCGATGCAGAAGTTCAGGCTGCTTTATCAAACTCTCAGTTTGTGCTTTCGGAAATAAAGAAACAGTGTTCATCAACCAGAAATACAGGGCAGTTTTTGCAGTGCGCCAACAACATTCTGGGCGAGCATTTTTCTTACCAGGAAACCGCCCTCGCCTCAGCGGGTTATTCGCGAAAGATTTCAGACTGTGACCTGAATGTTTATTTGTTACTTGATGCAGCAAAGTTACTGAACCGGCAAATAAATATTGCTTATGCACCCAGACATGCGTTTATTGCTTACACCGACGAGAATGGTCTGCCGCAGTTCTGGGAAACCATTGAACCAGATAATCATGGACAGCCGGCAGAACTATGGACATCTGCGTATGCCAAAACGCTGCATCCTTTTTTCTACACACCACAACCTGAAAACAAGGTTGAGGATATATACCGGTTATTTATATCAGACAAGCTGTCTGAGAATGAACGAACACGTCTGATTTCCGTTCTGGATGAAACATTGCATGATAATCCACTCTATCTCAGTGCATATTATGGCAATAAGAAAAATATCAACCGGGAGGATGTAAATCACCTGCTCTATCTTCTCCAGAAAGATACATACTCCTTTGATAAAAAAATCATTGCAGCGCGTTTCTTTAACAAGAACGAAAACCATCAACAAGCAGAACAGTTACTTAATTCAATCCCCGAACATCAGTGCACTGAAAAGTGTCTTGAGGAAAAAGCAAAATACTCCATCAAACACAAAATATTTTACCATGTTGCTAACAACAGCAATTACAAATCAGAATACATCATTAAAGAAACAGCCAACTCAATCAGGAATGCACTGATTTATTCATCTTTATTTTTCTTTATTCTTATAATACTTCTCTGCAGAAAAGAAATAGCAGAAAAATATAATCACAATCGCCGGGGAAGTGGACATCATATCAAGTGAAAATGACGTATTAATCAGTTCTTCTGCATTATCGTACAAAACATATGCAGAATAATAACTAAAAAGTGTCGGAGCCAGGAGTCGGGTATGCAGCCAGATAATCATCTTCCAGCATATTCGCTCCCCTGGCCAGCCTCTGTATAGCCCAAGAGACACACATGATATTCCGATACATGTTGTATAAGGCATCATCACAAACAACACCCCTGTAAAATCCCCCATAATCTCTCCCTGCCCAAAAACACGAAACCGGGCGGGAGACTGGACCATAAAGAGATCATATGCCCAGCAGGCTAATCCGACCACAAATCCCCAGGCTGTCAGCATATCCAGCCATTTCAGTATCGTTTTTACTGTCATTTTTCTACTCACAAAAACACGCAGTTACGTTTACGCCAGATCAGGTAGCCGTAGTTCTTTTTGGTATTGGGGGACGCATGACCGGCCTCCCAGGCCATCACCGTCCGCCCGAACGGGTGACAGGCTTTCGTATCCGGGTGCATGTTCACCATCTGATAGCGAAAACGGTCTTTCGGCATAATCGGGGACGGATATTCCCAACAGATTTTCCGGTCTTCACCAATGCTGTTGAGGATCATCCCCTGACGGTGCAGTTTGAACGCCATGCGTTCTGATAACAGCACCGATGACTGCTGCGGGCTGAATTCATCTGAAATAAACCCGGTAAACGGATACAGACTGCCGTGTGAGCCGGCACACCAGAACAGCGCATTGATGGGTTTACCTTTCACTGTTTTGATGGCATCGGCCGCGCAGGCTCCCTGCGCAATGGGATTGGCCACGACCAGCGCCTCCGGTGATAAAATCAGCGCCAGCGCATCATCATCCCAGGTCGGATCAAGTTCAGAGAGATAACCGATATCAAGATCGCCTGACTGAAGGCAGGCCATGGACATAATGATGTTCAGCCAGTATGTCAGCGGATATTTGTACCAGTGTACATGGTAAAAACCGCCCGATACCGGTCTGTCCTCCTGCCCCGCCCCCCCTGCCCCGACCTTGCCGACCGGAATATTGAAGCCGCCCAGATTCACCATACAGTACGGGGAACGGGTCACGTCCGTCAGCGCAAAAGGCTCCCAGTAACCGATAGCCATGCCAATTCGCTCAAAAATTGGTGGTGGCATCGGGCAGAACTGTATGGGCATGGAAGGATTTTTTGTATCCGGCGCATCCCCGTCGAACACGGAAACGTCACCGATGGTCATCGGGAAAGTGCACTCCCAGCATATATCGCTGATCGGGTTTACAAAGTTCCCGTCACACATCTTGTCCTTGTCTTCGGCCTGCGCATTTCCGGACAACAGCCCCAGTGCAATCAGACCAGCCAGCACCGTTTTTCGCATCATGGTGACACCTCCGGCATGGCCGCCGAGGTCACGACCAGCGTGTTTCCGTCCTGGCGTACAACTGCCGGTATCCATGTCAGCCCGAACCGGTGGCTCAGCGTGCCGTCCTGGTCAAAGTAAATCCGCGTGTTCAGCGCCTGTGTCGCTTCCCGGATATTTCCCTTCACCAGTATCACTTTCCGGTTCAGCTCCACCGGTTGTTGCTTCAGCCAGTCCGTCTGGCGCTTGTCATCCGCATCCAGGAAATACAGCGGACCGGGCAGGGAAACGGTCTCCAGCGGATTGATACGCTGCCCCTTACGGGCAAACAAGCGGCCATTCTGATCGGCCATATCCGCCGCCACGCTCACCGTCGGATCTACCCGGTGGGTATGTGACTGCGTATCGGTCTGCAGGCCCGCCACCGGTGCCGGACGCAGCGTGTTCTGCACCACCCTTTCCTTAAACTGCGTCTGCATGTCAGCCAGCTCCCCGCTGGCCTCCATATTTTTCAGGCGCTGCTTAATCATCGACAGCATGCTCTGCTCCTGTACAGGCCAGAGGTCGCCCTGTACGCCCAGATCCTTCGCGGCCAGAGGCAGGCTGATCAGCAGGCCACACCACATCCACTTCACTGCCACCTCCGGTACTGGCGCCCCTTAATCTCCTGAACTTCCTGGCACCCCACGCATTTCCTGACTCCAGGTATCAGCCTGCGGCGCTCTGCCGGAACGGGGGCGCCACATTCCTCACACTGCGTGGCACTGACTCCTGTCAGTTGCTGGCGGATCTGCTGTATCCGGCTTGTCTCCAGCATGTCCATATGGACCAGGTAACGTTCGATATCATCGGCCATCGTCTATTTCCCCTCCGCCATTTTTTCTGCAATCGCCTGCTGCACAACCGGGGTGATGTCTTCGGCCCCCCCCACCACCGCCGGGGCCACGATAATGACCGCCCGGTGTTCACGCTGGTATGCCGTCAGGCTGTCGGATAACGCTGTGTTGAAACGGGCTGTCAGCGCCTTTATCTGAGCCTCATCCAGTGACTGCGTTGCGGCCTGCGCCATAAAGCTGTTCACCGTCCCCGCCATATCAAAACTGACCATGACCGGCTGACGCCACTCTGTCAGTAACAGGGATACCGACGCATTCAGCACGATTATACCCGCCACCACACCGGCGACAGACTTCAGATAACGACGGCGACGGGAGCATTTAGCAGGGGGTTTTTCCGGTGTACCGGCAGAGGAAATCAGTGATTGTGTTTTATCCATTCCGTTAGTGTCTCCATTTCCTGCGGGAACTTGCGCCAGGCCAGTTCCCCGATGATGTCGTGGATATCCTTGCCGGCACGCAGTCCGGCTTCACGGTAGTCAAAATCTTCACCGTCAGACGAGAACATCACCCGGCTGATGGGATCGAGCAGCAGACGGTGGAAAGAAACCTGCCCGCCGTAACGCAGCATAAAGGCACTGAAGTGTGCCTCACGGGCCGCCGGAAAGCCCTCGATGACCTCCCGCTCAAAGCGGTTAAACTGGTCCGGGTTATCCAGGCAGTATTTACGGAACGCATCGCGGTTCTGACGCAGAATGATTTTGAAGGAGGAATTCGCCCAGGCTGCTTTCGCCGCGCCACTGGCTTTCTGCCCGTCGAAGTCTTCAATTCCCTGGGTGATGGTGATATAGGCCCCGTTGTATTTACGCGCCGTACGATACCCGTTCTCGATAAAGTCTTCGGCCCGCTTGTTGTCCTTCGACAGCAGCTTCCAGGCCTCATCGATCAGACAGACCTTGTGCTGCTGACGGTCGGAGAGATACATCCGCTGCTCGACGTAAATCATCATCGAGAACATCACCGCGGCCAGCAGGTCAGGCTTGTCCTTCAGTTCGCCCATCTCCAGCACGGAGAAACGCACATTGTCATCCAGTGACGGTTTTTTACTGTTGAAGTACTCGCCATAAAGCCCCCAGGAGCAGTACTTTTCCAGACCGACGATAATCTCATCCATGCGCGAGCGCACGGTGGTGGTGTCGCGGTATTCCGGCTGTTCCAGCGCTTTCCGCATGTAGTGCACGATATCGTCAATCCGGGCCGTGTTTTTCTTCTGGTCCCAGACATCCTTAACCGCTTTCAGCAACAGCGACATAAATGTGTCGTCGCAGTTACCGGACGGGTTAGCCAGCACGACCAGCAGGTTACGGATACTCTCGGCGGATGCTTTAATGTCATTAATGTTGGCAAAGGGGTTGAAGCGCAGGTCGAGCGCATTCAGGTACACCCCGCCCACATTACGGCAGAGCCCCTTGTAGGAGTCGCCCATATCAAACACCCAGGCCCGGCCACCGCTGTCCAGCACCTGACGAATGATGCCCTGCATCAGGAACGATTTACCGCCCCCGGAGGTACCGGTGACGGAGAGGTTGTTGTTATCCGTATCCAGCCCTGCATTGCGGTCGAACAGGTTCAGGAAAGAGAGCTGATTGCGGTAGGACGGTATGGGCAGCCCCTGCAGACAGACCTGGTTATCCGCCACCACCGGCAGGATATTGGCCACATTGCTGGCCCGCGCCCGCTGAATGGCATTCGAACGACAGATATCGCTCCACAGCCCCTCCGGCATCATGAACGGGAAAACGGAGAGGTAATTACGCAGTTGCATAAACTCCGGCATGTACATCGACAACCCGTTACGACGGAAGGTGTTCAGCACCGCCATCTCCGTTTCCAGCGCCACTTCGTCCTTATCGTCACAGAACAGCGTGACGTTGAAGTAAAAGCGCGCCAGTGAGTCCTGGTTGGTACTGAGGGATTCACGCAGGCCGCCCCACTCTGCAGCCTGTTTTTTCACTGATGGCACAAATTTCGCAAAAGGCGAGTTCGCCTTTTTGTCCAGCTGGATGAATTTACGGTTGGCCTCCCGCTGGGTACCGGCCTGATCTTCCACTTCCAGCGCCAGCGTCATCACAAACGGGCAGGAAATGGAGCACAACGGATCGGTCACATTGCTGATGTTGTCCCCCATCTGCCACAGGGCATACGGCTTCTCCGGGTTCTTCTCCAGCATAAAATTCAGGATACGAGTACGTTCCCGCTCTCCCCCGCGCCGGGACTGCAGGCTCTGCTCTATCCGGTCCGGATGCAGCATCAGCCGCAGGGAGCGGTCGACACATTCAGTGTTCAGCGGTTCAAACTCCGCCACATTACCGGCCGGTGGCTCAATATTGCCGTGGCGGAAATTCGCCAGTTCGCGCACGAGTGAGACCAGCCCCTTTTTATCCACTCGCTTCGACCACAGCCCTGCCGACGCCAGGCCGGCCACCACCCGGTTGGCCACCTGGTTCAGCTCCGTCTTTTTCTGCTCCGTCAGGCTGCCCGCCTCTTCGGCATACGAGACAAACAAACGGTAATGGCGCAGCGCCAGCGGGTACCCTTTCTTGTTGGCGAACTGCGTCAGCGCCGCCCGCTCATAGTAGGCGCGGGTAATCGCGTTAAATTCATCCGCTCGCTTCCCCTGCCAGCGGAAGTCTGCCAGCCCGTGCTCCAGCATCGGGCGTACACACTGAGACCCCACGAGGGCGAACGTCAGCGGGATTTTGCGGGGAATTTTGTCCCGCAAAAAATAATCCAGCGACTTGCTGATAGCTTCGTTGGCCCCGGACAGGGGCCGGCATTCGAGGACAAAACCGGCGGTTTTTGCATTGATAAACAGCTCGGTGTCCGGGTCGTACTGACGATACGGCAACAGACTGGCGAAAGAGGGATAGTCCATCTCATCAAGAATTTGCCGGGCCTGCTGGCTGCCGTCCGGTTTTTTCCAGCCGCCCATGAGTTGCGACAGCAACACCTGCCAGCCTTTCACTTCAGGTTGTTCATGGGGTACTTTCTCCGTCACCCTTTCACCTCCTGGTGCTGCCAGCGGGCAGGCTTCACCTCAAAAGACACGACAGACGGCTGATGCCAGACCGCCTGCTCATCGATCCAGGCCGCTATCCACATCCGTGCCGTTGTGGACGGCAGTCGAACGGGACGCGCCATCCCGATATCAGACCAGGCAGGGGAAACCTGAGCGCCAGCGGAAGTGACGGCGACGAGCCCTGTTCCCGCCACGTTCCCCCGGGACGGATTGCGGGATGTTGCCCCCGGAGTTACAGTCGCTGCGACGGGTTTTGTCACAGACGACACGCCAGCAGTCGTGGCGTTTTCCTTAACCACCGGCACAGCAGCCAGCGGTGGCAATGTGCGGCGGCCCTCAGTTTTTTTCCCTTTCTGATTTTCGGTCATGGCCCGGGCCTTGTTATTCGCCTCGTCCATCGTCATACAGCCATTGCTGGCTGTGGCATTGCAGTCAAACTCGCTTTTCATGCCAGCGCAGCCTGTCAGTATCAGGCCACTGGCAAGAACCATCAGTAATGCAGGTTTCATTGTCATTGTCCTCCGCTCTGGCCCGCCGACTGCGGGACTGCATCCCCCAGATTCAGTTCCCGCAGCATCTGCTGTGATACCTGAATGCCGTTATCCACCACGGCTTTCGCCTGCTGTGCCGGGCGGGACTTTTTGTCCTCATCCGTGTACTTCAGCTGAAAGCCTTCCTGAAACACCACCGTCACTTCCGTTCCTGCACCAACCGGGATGACAGGGTGATACTGTTCGGCACGTTTGATGTAATAATCGCTCAGGGTTTTACCGACCTGAGACGCACCGCCACCCAGCGCACCGTTCATCACCGTACTGCCAGAGACAGAGGCCACAGCGCCGGCACCCGGTGTCTCCTGACCAATTTTGGCCACACCGCTGCCGATACCGTCCACTGCTCCCGCCGCAAACGCCCAGCCGATAATTTTGCCATTGCGCATCACCGGCTCACCTTTGATACCGTTCTTGCCCTGGAAAGAGACGTGTCCCTTGAATGGCATATCAATCACCCCCTCATCCTTATGGCAGGACAGCCGGTCTGTACGAACCAGTGCGCGCTCACTGGAAATGTCACCATAGGCCCCGGCAGTCACCATGCAGCCGGTCAGGTCATAGGTTTTATCATTGGGCATTCTGACCAGGCCGGTCAGACGGAACTGCATAGGGGACGGATCGCTGTTGCCGGTGACAGAGGCATTCGCATCCGCCCCTTCAATCACCACAGCCGGTGCAAAACTGGCAGACGGAATATAAGGCAGAAGCGGCTTCTCGCTGACAGCAGATATATCACCGTAATCCACCGTCATTGAGGACAGACCTTTTTTCGGCTGTGGCGTCACCTGATACTGTGTGACAGGTGCCAGGTTATTCACCTCACCACCGGCTCCCGGCTGATAAAACGCCGTCGGCGGCGGAACAGAAGAACCGGTGCCAAAAGAAGGAACCGGTTGTCCTGCGGGTAATTCAGGGCCGGCACTCTCTTTCATGGCCTCCTGTTCAGCCCGCAGAATGGCCAGTTCATTCTCCTGTTCTTCAATCTTTGCCCGGTAGTCCTGCTCCCGCTGCTCCATCTTCGCCAGACGGGACTCAAAGGATTTGAGCTTTTTCTCCGCCTCGCTGGCGGTATGCTGAATATCCGCCACCGCGGCATCTGAGACTTTCTTGTCAAACGTCTGAGACACCACGCCGGTCATATTGGGTGGCGGTGCTTTCTGCTGCGTCTGTGCTGCTTTCCCGGAAGACTTGACCGTGGACATATACCAGGCGCCCCCGCCAACAGCACTGATCCCAAGTGCAATCAGGGCCAGGCGCAGGTTTTGTTTGCGGCGAACCTGCTGATTGACATTAGCCACCGTTCACCTCCTCCTGCCCCACCGTCACCCAGACTTCCGCGCTGGCACCGGGAAGCAGTGTTTCTGCCCACGGTGATATCAGCACACTGCGCACGCCAGGCGCACTGAAGAGACGCTCCGGTAAAGCCCTTGCCTCAGACTGACGGTTACTGACCCGGTAGCGGTACACCCGCAGGGCATCACCACTCCACATCGTCTCCGCCCGGAGCGTCAGACCGGCAGGAAGTGAAAACACCGGCTCACCGACAACCGGCGAGGCCACATACCCCGGCGGTACTTCCCCGCGCAGCAGAGCTTTCTGCACATCAACCAGCAACGCCACATAATCGTGGCTGCGCTCCCAGGGTCCAGCCGCCTTCTGGCGGACCGGACGGTCACTCATCAGATGCACCACCCGCCCGTCCCGTGCCTGCGGTTGCCCGATGACCGACACCACCAGGCCACCTTCCGTGCGGACATAAAATGTGAACGGGGTCGTTTTCTCCGTCATCAGCACAACCCCCCCGTTCGCCATGCCTGTCTGTCCGTAGTCCCCGGCATTCGTGAACGTCCCCTGCGCACTGTCCACCGCCACAATACGGTCGCCCGGCACAACCAGCAGGTTGGGCTGGGTATTGCTGAGCGCGATCCGCGCCTGCGCATCCGGGCTGACCGGCACTCTGACCGGCAACTGTGCGGACGGCGCAGCCTGTACACCACAGGCCAGACCACACAGCAGCGCAACGGCACTCAACCGCCTCTGCCAGTTACTGTGCAGGTTTATCTTTTTCATTCACCAGTTCCTTAAATGACCTGATTGTTGTCATGCCATCCCGGTAGCCCAGCTCCAGCCGGTACGCTTTTTCTTCCGGCAGGGCTTCCCGCTTACCTATCCACGTTTTGAGAGTCCCGCGAAAATCCACTACACCGGCCTTCGGGTACACATCAATGCCCGTCATGTAAAACGCCGAACTGACGTTATTGGTAATGATCTGGCTGGCCTCACCGTCCAGGATCTCTTTCATCTGCGGACGTGCAGCCGTATCGAAGTAACGCAGTAATGCCTGATGCTGGGCTTTAATCGACTCCGGCGTGACGTTAAGCCGCAGGAACATCAGCGATTCCGCTACCTGCTGCAGATAGCTGGCATCTGCCACGTTACGGGAGAGCGAAAACGGCTGGTTAAAAAACATCGGGATATAGGTTTCTTTTTGCCCCCGCTCCAGGTCTTCAATACGCAACCAGGCGAGAACGTTGGCGGACAGGCTCAGTCCGAGGAAAAACAGCAGAATGACGAACATCAGGGATGTGAACTTCAGGGCTGAGCGATGGGCGCTCAGATCCATATGCCCCTCCTTAGTTACTTAAGCCACAGCCGCCAGGCCGATTCCGGCAGGACCTTAAACTGTCCGTTCAGTCCGGGCAGGTGCCAGTAACACATGTTAAAAAGCCAGGAAGTGCCCTTCCCTTTTTTGAAATGGGTCAACGCAAACCAGAACAGAAGACCAATAATCAGTCCGGCCAGACTCTGGTTGAAGTAAATCCCGACACAGGCCGGTGTCAGGCCAACAGACGCCTCATCGAGAGGTATTCCGATGAGGCGTTTCTGTTCGGTCAGCGTCTGAGGAAAGATGTAACGATCTTCCACTTCACCGCTCATTGACCGTCCTTTTTACTGTCAGGGGGCAATCATGCTGAAAATAACTTTGGTCACCACGATAAACACCGGGATCAACACAAACGTGGCCGGGTTGTGGTTACGCAGATAAAGCATGAAGACCAGGAAAACTTCCGCAATCATGAAGTAATACATCATGGTGGAGTCTTCACCGAAGGTTGCCTCCACATCGGCCTTACCAGCAGACGCCAGGTCTGTGGCCTGCGCCATGCCCTGTGCAGCCAGCCAGAGAGCCAGCGGCGCAGCGACATATTTCACCAGGGCTTTACCGGAGCCTTTTCCGACAGCATTCAGGCAACGTGATAACAGACCCGGTTTACTTTTTTTCTCAGCCTGAGAAAGCCCATCATTCATCACAGCGATTTCTGCCATAAAAATTCCTCTTTGACGGTTAATTAATATGGGCGGAATTGCCCCGTGAATAACCGCGCACAGTGATTCACAGTCCAACTCCGCACCGCTCCGGGCACGCTACCGCCCTCGGGTGCAAATCCGATCGTAGTCGCGATATACGACCTGCGGGCTGCAGAACGCCCTGCCCGTAAATAAATGGACATGCGAAATGCGAAGGACTTCTTCCGGAGCCAGGGCAAAAGGAGAACGCTGATATTTAAACTCCCGCTACGGAAAAAATAGAATTTGTTTCTATGCAAAAAGTTAGTGCATTAATTATCTTTGGGTAAAAGGATCTCCCAGTAAACCTCTTTAATATCCTGTGTATGTTTAAGGCTATGAGCCAATCGAATCATAGCCTCATGTCTAATTTTTCTGCCGGACCGCCTAGCGGCTTCATGCAAACGCTGCCTGGTCACCTCACTCATAGAGATAGAAATAGATTTTTGCCTGGTATGACTATTCTGCATATAACCCCCAACTGCACAGAGTGTAGGGGTATTGTTTCAGAAAAAAATCAATTGCGAAACGGGTACACCTGTACCCCCTATTTTCACGTCTCAGAATAGGTCATTTGACGGCGACTCAACTTTTAATATTCTTGAATGCTCTCGCTTTTGAATTGATTTAGGTATATATCTCTCCCAGCCATATAGCCCAGAAATATAGAGAAAGTTGTTAAGCGTGTGAACACTCAGCAACTTAAAAGCTCTGTTGATATACTCGGCTGTATTCTTCAGGCTCCTGCCTGTCAAAATAGATATTTTTCTGTATGAATTCCCCATTAAACACATCCAAAGGGTTTCCCATTGCTGCTCACTTACAATATCTAAGGGGTTAACATCATCAAAAAAGGAAACTGGCTTTTCAAGCATAGTATCAACTGAAACAGATCTCCCGGAAAAACAATCGTAAGGTGAAAAGCTCAATCGCCTTAGAGCATAAATATCAGAGATTTTAGTTATAGTAAAAACCTTGCTCTTAAATACAAAAGGTTCTGTAATAAACAAAAGAGGAGTGAAATAAGATTCGGTGATGAATAAATTAATTTCGAGACTCATTACGCGAACTTGTTTGCGAGAAACAAATCGACGAATCCTTTCACACTTTCGTTGAAAAGATATCGTCATGAGATTGAGTTCACGATCTGTCTTACCAGATAAACTGTGTTCTTCTGATTTAAATATTAGCGGTATATGTCGTGAATGCTCAAGATATCGACCATCTGCGTCCTTAATGAACCACGGAAGAGAGTTCTGCATATAATGCAGCAAGAAAAATGAAGAAAGATCTTGAGATCCAGGTCTGAGATCAATAGAGTTATGTTCAGCCATGACTAGTTACTCCTAAGATAGGCTAGATTATGGTTAGTTCTGGCAGCGGGAGGGCTATCCCCTGCCAGAACGACTTCTTAAATTTTCAATATTTAATGATGAATTAACGTCACCATCAAGCTTATTACAAATTTTATCAAACGATGATCGGCAGTTCAATACAATATTATTTACAACAATCCTATTTTTCACGTCCAGGAAATACTGACTGCATCGTCTCTTTTATCTCTTCCCTGAATCTGGAGATCAAGTCCTGATAATTTTTTCTGGAGTCTTCTTTTATTTCGTTTAAATCGAACATATAACTCAGAATATACTGCGAGGCCATTCGACTCTTCATGCATTCTTCCAGTAAACGCTGACGGAATAATTCATCATCCGTTAATCCACCATTTCGTTCTTCTTCCTCTTCCCGCTTCTTAATCTGAAGAGTTACACGCAATCCTACTTCCAAAAGTTCAGAACACACACTCGACATATTGGCATCGGCTGGGCTGGCCCCCTCAGCTATACGTTCGTCCACAATATTACGGATTTCATCCAGAGTTTTTTGTTTCAGATATACATTTTGTCTTGGCATGAAAATAACCACTCACTGTCTGATCCAGCACCGTGACCGGCACTGTAAATAACCTGTTACTACAGCGCCTGATTTATAACCGGCACCGTAAGCAGCACTGTACCACCAAAAAACAGCACTGCAAGCAGCACTCTTCAACTAAAAAGCAGCACTGTTACGGTGCTGCTTTTTCCTCACGTAAGAGATAAGATAATGATAATAAAGGATTAGCACTGTTACAGTGCTGCTTACAGTGCCGGATCCAGCCACAAACCGGCACCGTTACGGTGCTGCGTATTCTTTTAATTCCTAGCATTTGCCAGATGTTATATGCATAACGCACTGAATATAAAAGCAAATCATGCAAAACTAAGTTTTGCGTGGTGTGTGAGGAAATAGCTTCAGAGAAGCGCGATTTGGTACATGGGGTTTCCGGGAGAGATCCAGTATTCAGGCTGTTGTCCGTCAGCAGAAAAAATGGCAAGCTATAAACATGAGTGTGCTCGTGAATAATATAAAATGATAAAGTTACTTATTTTTACCATTCTCTTTCTCAGTGGTACGGCATATTCATCAGACTGTTTTGAAAGTTCCGGAAGGGATTATAAGATCGATCCTGACTTACTCCGTGCCATAGCCTGGAAAGAATCCGGATATCGTATTGATGTTATTGGTATCAATCCGGTTACTGGCTTTGGCTCAGGATTAATGCAGGTCGACTCCCAGCATTTCAATGAACTTAAAAAGTATGGAATAAAACCGGAACACCTGCTGAATGATCCATGTATGAATATATATACAGGAGCGTACTACCTTGCTATTGCATTCAAACGATGGGGGTATTCCTGGCGGGCAGTGGGGGCTTATAACGCAGGATTTCGTGAAACTGAGAAACAGGAAAAAAAACGTCAAAATTATGCGCAGGAAATCCAGAGTATTTATTATAATATCAAGAAAAACATTCCACTGAAGTGATTTTTTGGCAACCTATCATTAGTGCGAAATATTAATTCATAATCAGAGCATTTAACATAAACGTTACAGTCTTCATATACTTTGGTTTATCCTGTTCCTATATCAATCTCTTGCTAGTATAACCACCTTATATCGAAGTAAACCCAACAGCCAATCCCTCCGACACGATATAGGTCTTATATTCACCAGAGGGGCAAAGCTATAGGATTAGTGATACAGAGCAATACACCGTTCAGGAGAAGACATGCTACCTGCGACGGATTATGTGCTTAGAATGAGTTATGATTATGATCAGTATAGATGGCAGTAATCCATTACCACCTTGAAGAAAGCAGCTTAGTCTTTTGGTTTTAATCCTAAGTGGATAATCCTGACAGGAATAGTCAGAATGAAACGGTGCCCAAAAAAGAAACAACAATTTTCGCATCAGCGTAAGAAAAAAGAAGACAACATGCAGGAAAATAATAAATGCTTAAGTAAATAAAAACCATAAAAATCAAATAAGCACGCGTCGGAATAAAGAGCTATGCCGACGCGCTGTATTTTATTGTGGTTGCTGCATCTTCAAACTTGCTGAATTTTAAAGTTTACACCACAGGCTCTGGCATAGCGTACCAGTGTATCAATACTCATACGTGATGCGTTCTTTTCCATGCGTGAAATGGTAGGCGCTTTAATACCCATGCGCTCTGCAACCTGCGCAGACGTCAACCCTGCTTCCTTTCGCCAGGAAGCTAATGTCTCCCGAAGCTGCTCTGAGGCTTCTTCAGCCTCATACGCTGCACGATATTCAGGATCATGCATCGCTTCAGCATGTACCTGGCTAAGTGTTTTATACTTCATTCTGCATCTCCTCAAGTCTACGAAATGCCAGCTCTATCTCTGCCGGTGGAGTTTTAGGCGATTTTTTTATGAAAATTCTCAACAAAAAAATGCGCTCACCGCTCTGATATACCCACAATCCTCGTGCGATATCGGTGCCCATTGTCCGGATTTCAAACAACCCGTTACCCAGGGGTTTGGTATCAGGCTCACGAAGCTGACGTGGGTTGGCCTCCAGCTTCGCGAGTATGCGCGACATCTTGGCACGAACGTTAACAGGCAGAGCAACGAATTCTTTTTCAGCTTCATCATGAAAAATTACGGTAAACATTCAATCTGCTCCCTGATTCAGTTTCTTTATATTAGCTTAAAAGCTAACTTAGCTCAAGAGCTAACATTTATGTGTTATACCTCCTGTCGGAGGACAAGAATTTCCCCTGCCCTCCTGAATGTTTAAGCCGCGTCGGATAATCCCCTCATGAAGTCCCGCATGGCCCTGAACCGGCGTAGGTCTGCAAGCCGTTTTTCAAAGCCGTTCAAGTAATAAACGGGGGTATACCTCACCCGATTAAACTGCATTGTGAGGGTATTCCCCGTTACCACTTCGGCGGCAATTCCCAGTAGAGACAGCTGGATAAAGGCCATATCTGCCGCCACAGGATCGATATCGATGCAACTGCCGAACATATGCATGGAAGGGTTAATATCCGATTCCAGCAGGCACTCTGCATACGCAATTAGCATTCCCGCAGCACCACTGGCAGGATCACTGACGGTTACAATACCCTCCCTCCGGATAGTCTCCTGAATTCCCGGTATCAGCATCCGGGCTATCAGGCACTGAACGGAATACGGAGTAAAATACTGTCCGCGAAAGTTATCACCGAGTTCAAGCTCCATGAAAATCGCGCCGAGAAAATCATGGAATTTTGCTTCCAGTGCGCACACCATCAGGCAGAACATCTCCTGCATGTTCGCGATATCTGTAGCCTCATAACGCGCACAGATTTTCCGGCAGTGCTCCATGCTCTCCGGCGTTCTTATCCGCGCGATATCCAGCTCACTGGCGACCAGTGACAGAAAATCACTGAAAACTTCCCAGCGCCGAAGATGGCGGGCTGTGGATTTAAAGACGCTGAGAAAGCGGTTCCGGCTGTACTGCGCACTGATCACTCGCTGGGGGGCTGGATATTCGCTGCCCGACTGCGCGTTCTGAATAACATTTTTACTGCCAGTGCCTTCTCTGCTCATATTGAAGGCATCGACAAAGCTCAGTTGTGACATGAAAAATCTCCTGTAATGCCGCCCCCGAAGGGACGGCAGGTTTCACATCACGCGAGGCCGAGGCCAGCGTAGACCACGGTCATGAACTGCTGCCAGTATTTCAGCTTCAGGGCTGGAACACGGGCGCGTTTACCACTGCGCAGGGCATTTACAAACTCATTCGCTTGTGCGACGATCTGTGCGTCGAAATTCATAGATTCATCCTCTATAGGTTTTGACAGTCGCCGAATCAATCGTTGCAAGCGGGTAGATTCGGCGGGGAATGAGCAGGCATATGCCTGCTTTTTTCATTTCTGGCTCTGAATTCCCTCCTTAACGCGGGCCAGAATTTCCGCGTGGTCAAGGTTGCTGTAGTCACACATCCGGTAATAACGGATACCAATCCGCGCATAAATTTCGGTCACATTGCCGCAGACCATTTCTGCCAGCATGAAGGTTTCACATTCGCCGTCTCCACTACAGCGCCAGTTCATCGGATACATCAGCCCCAGCGCATCATGAAAAGAGTGAACGTCGATTTCAACGGGCGCTTTTACAGCGGCCTTTTCACGACTCAGCCAGTAAATCCGCTCAGCCTCAGAGGTGGCCTGCATCCCCAACAGAGCAGAGGATTCGTTCAGGTTTAAGAGCATGGTTTTCTCCTTTGTCAGGGGTGACAGCACCACGCTGCCACCAGATTCAGTAATCAATAATCCGCCGCCAGCTCATTCATCAGGTCGGCACATTCAACATGAGCACGTTCTTCTTCCGCCATCGTCAGCATGTAACCCCGCTGAGCTGCCGCGCCGATGAATACAGGACGATCTTTCAGTGGCAGTTCTGCCAGGTAATTCATAGCCATACCCAACAAACGGGAGGCATAAATCTCGTAATGCAAACCGC
The DNA here is from genome assembly GCF_963864895.1 of Citrobacter sp. S-77. Lineage (NCBI taxonomy): Bacteria > Pseudomonadati > Pseudomonadota > Gammaproteobacteria > Enterobacterales > Enterobacteriaceae > Citrobacter > Citrobacter sp. S-77. Next base: position 58,797 of record NZ_CAWLWU010000001.1, on the reverse strand, counting down.
ACGCGCGATTAGCCTGTTTTTCCATGCGTGCCAGCACCACATCCGCACGAATGACATCGAACGGATTCCGGGAATGAATATTGCGCACGAAGCCATCAGTGCGCAGGGACGTGGTTTTCCCCCATCTTTCGGAAGATTCTTTGGTGGCGGTTTTGACGTTTTGTGTGTTCATCCTGCTTTTCCTCTTGTCTGGTGGTAAATCCATCTCTCGGTGAGTTCCCTGGCGGCAAGGGCAAAGGAGCAACGGCGTAAGGAGGAAGGAAAGGGGCGGAGACAAAAGTTTTTGCGGTCCCTGGCAAAAAGTTTTGGCGGAGTTTATTTCACCCCTTGTATGACGACACGACGGTGCTACGACCAGCCCTCACGCCCGGGAACGGACGTGAGATGGCTCACCAGAGCTATGAGAAGAGGATGAACACACCCGCCACGTCGGAACGACGTGGCGCCACTGGAGTGCCGGCGTTAAATGCCGGCATGGTGAAAGCGGCGTGACCGGAACGGTCACTGCAAGCCTGCTTTCGAAGTTGCGACAGCCTGGGATGGAAACCCGCTGCCCCGAAGGGGCCGGGCAGAGACAGCGCAGCTGGCTCGGTGCGAAGCATGACAGCCCCGGTTCCCGTCAGGGAAGTCGCCCGCAGTCATGCCAGGTGCCCCCGTCCGACAGCAGGCAAATTTGGAAAAAATGATACAGACAACAGCCACCACAATTCGCAGCGGCCATTCTTCAGAGGAGATTCACAGCCGGGTATTACCTTTGCCTCCAGAACACCCAGCCACTAACCAGAATCAGAATCGGCGCACCGCTCAGCACCGCCAGATCCGGCAAGATGGTGTCGAACGCGCTGCTGAAAACTTCATCGGGATTATGATTCCCCCAGAATTCCAGCTTGTATCCGATACCCCAGGTAAAAAACGCCAGACCGGAAACCACAATTCCCCACTTAAAAATAAATATGAGCACATTGTCCAGCATATCCGGTGGGTCACGCCAGGTGATAACCGTGGAGATCAGGGCGCAGATTGCCATCCCGGCATAATGCCCCGTACTTCCGAACATCTCCGGCGCGGCGAAATGTATGACCAGCGTAAACAGGCCACTTAAAAGTACTGCCAGTATCCAATATCTCATACTCTTACCTTCTTTTCCGATCGGGAGCTAAGGGCAACAGCCTCAAGGGGCAGCCGCTTTCCGCACCTCACTCCAGCGTCTTATCTGCCTTTCATCCAGAAAATCGACACACACCGCATACCCTGCTCCCGCCACCCAGCGGGCCATCACCGATTCAGGAGCGGGCTGCCCTTCCTCCACCACTTCAGACACCAGTTCCTGCGGTCCGGGACACGGTGTCCGGGGCAGTGTCCAGCACAGTAGTAACGCCATTTCATACCCGGCTCCGGTGCGTCAGCTTGTTGGGTACCATCCAGCGCTCCAGTTGCCGGACAGATTCCGGGCTTTCTTTTGCGAGGGCATCAGATTCGACCATCACACTCCAGAAAGGCTGGTTTGCCATCATCCAGCGCTCCATTGGCTCCAGTGACGGGAAACGCTCGCTCCAGCGCCAGAACATATCCTCAAGGTCGTACTGGCGCAGTTCCGTGGCCGACCAGCGTGATCTCCAGCTGCTGACCGTTTCGGGTGTATGAAAAGCCAGCTCAATTTCCGCCTGCCCCGCCAGTGCCTGATACGCCATTTCGCGCTGACAGGCCTCCCTGCGACGCTGGCGGGAGTATTTTTCATCATTCAGTTCACTTTGCCGGCGGCGTCGTTCTGAGAGCTGAAACTTCGTTTCCGGGAACAGTCGCCAGCCATCAGACAGCGACAGGGGCAACCAGCAACATGTGCCACGGCTCTCGATCAGCCTGTCGATTGCCGCCAGCCACTCCTGTTTTTTCCCCCGCAAAGCCTGTGCAGTCAGCCCCGGAGAGAACCAGGCGATGTCTTTTGCGGTGACGCGTTTGCTGCCGTTCAGCGTGCGGAAAAACGCACTGGCATACGGGTACGCCGTGAGCACCGCGCCGCGTGACTGCCTGCGTTCAACCTCTGCAATGGCCTCCATCGCGGCGCGGCGCTCGGGACTGAACGGAACCAGGGAAAGGAGCGAAGGGATCATACTGAACCCTCCGCTGCCAGAATACTGATAATACTGGCCTGGCTGTAACCGTCCGCATTGAGGCGTGCAGCCAGACTGAGTTTGTGCGATATCACCTCCGACGACCAGGCAGGCAGGGTGCAAATGACGGAGAACGGGCGACCACTGACAGGAATAAACACCATCGTCCATGAGTGAGTGATCTCGCCGGGACTGCATACGGCGATATGGAAGTTGCCGTGAGATGGCGTGAAGCGGACCTGTACCGGAAAAAAACCGCCGAACTCACTCCGGTATTCTCCGTTCATGTCCCAGTTTTCTGGACAACTCAGCTCACGCATGACGGCATGGGTCAGTTCGCGGCGTAAATCTTCACCCGCCTCGCGCCAGTCTTCGAATTCCTGGGGGATCATGGTTTTCAGTACGTCGGGCGTAATCACATTGCGCATAATGGTCTCCTTATCGCCGCCCCGCAGGGCGGCGTTTCCGTTATCAGGCGGCCTGTGCCGTGGTGGTGTCGTTGTTATTTTCAGTGCTGTCAGAATCTGAAGTTTTCTCATCTGCCTTGGCTTCAGCCACAGGCTGTGGCCCTTTCAGCCATGCAGGAACCCAGCGGTTGTGCTGCATAAAATGCTCCGCATGCCCTGCTGCATCGGCTTTTTTCATTTTCTCCGCGTCCCGCGCCGCGCCCGTCAGTCCCGCCTCTTTGAGGGCGTCCACAATCTGAGTGTGCTTCAGGCTGCCGAAGTAGTTGTCTTTCGTCGGCTGCCACCAGTCGCGCAGATGGAATCCGATTGCCGCCTCGACCGTATCGAGCCTGCTGCGCGAGGTGTGACCGTTGTCACGGGTCTGGACACCGTCGACGGAACAGGCGGTGCAGAAGGCCATCAGCGACATCAGCACATCTCCGTTCAGCGTGAAGAAGGTCGTAAAATCTTTCTCCCAACCCTCCGGCAACAGGACTTTCAGACGCGCTTTCTCTGCCATCAGGCGTTCAAACGCCGCGCCGCGCTTACCGGACGGGGCATTTTCCGTCAGGCTGGCGTGGGAAACGGTCAGGCTGATGCGGAACGGATGCGTCGTTGTCAGACAGCCAGAGAAGACGCACGTACACATGCGCCAGACCATCAGTGCCACGGCCTTTTCGGGCTGCTGCATCAGCGCAGCCTGTACCGCCAGCGTCCGCTCGGAGGACATTTTCGTGAGCAGCGGGACGCTGATCCCCTCTGCGGGGTCAGGCTGGCGTGAGGTGAACGGCAGCGTGGCGCTGCTGCTTTCTTCAGGTTCTTCCGGCATATCTGCTTTCAGGCGCACCCCGCGCTGCACATATACCTGCCCTTCGTACAGGCTGACCATCACCCCCGCACCTGACTTCATTTCATCGGTCCACGCGCTGATTTCTGCCGCCTGTTGAATGGCGTCAATCTCAGCCTCCAGCGCATCCGTTTCGTCACAGCGGGAGTCGTAGCCGCTCCACTGCTCGTGAAGTTCATCAAGACGCTGGCGCTGTTCAGGGGTGTACACCGGTTCGGGTTCTTCGGGCCGAACGAACTCGTTCGCATCATCGCCGTGGTACCAGATGCGGGCTGCACGTCCACGGCTCCATTTCCAGCCCTCCTGCAGCTGAATGTCCTGCGCGATGCGTTCCAGCTTTTCCTGCACCAGACGTTCGACCAGCGTGCTGTCGGCAGTACCGTCCCCTTCCTCCTGACTGAACAGATCTTCGCGGACATATCCCCCAGCCGCCTCGTAGGCTTCGCGCCCGATAAAGCGGAATTTCGGGCTGTCGGTGCGCATTTCGGTTTCGGTAATGGCACGCTTAATAAGGTGGGCGGGCGCGTTCGACCAGCTGGCCTTCACGCTCTCGTACACCCCGACCTGACGGGCATGATCATCTTCAAGACACAGCGCCTGACACTGCTCAACAGTCAGGTCGTCCTGCGCGAGCTTTTCCATCAGGGACGGGGCAAGATTTGCCAGCTTCAGCATGCGCCGGACGTGTCGGGAACTGAAGCCGAGGGCGTCGCCAATCTGCGCGGGTGTTTTGCCCTGCTCTGCCAGCGTGCGGAAACCTGCAATCTGCTCGGCGGGGTGCATGGCGGCGCGCTGCTCGTTCTCGGCAACCGAGGCCAGTGCCGCGATGTCGTCAGAGACACGCTTCACCATCACGCTGTGGTCACCTGCAAGGCGGCTCTCCTGCGCGAGCAGTTGCAGAGCGGTCAGTCGGCGGCCACCTGCAGCTACACCAGATTTCCCGTCTGCAAGGGTGTGAACGATCAGGTTCTGAAGCAGTCCGAGCGACTCAATGGAATCAGCCAGACCACGGACGCTGTCCTCCGAATAAGGGATGGTGCGCACGTTCAGCGGCGATTTAACGAGCCCGGACAGCGGAATATATTCAATGGCGGCGGCCTCAAGGGCGGCCTTCAAAGCGATTTCCTGCGCCTTTGTGATTTTTCTGGGGCTGGTTTTTTTGGGAGCTTTTGCTTTAGACTCGGTTACTGACATAGTTGATACTCCTGTGGGATATTGATGATTGTCCGGCCCTGCGGAGTGGCTGCTCCGGCAGGGCACCTTCTTACTGCTGCTTGCGGATACCGTAGTCCGCGATATAACGGTTGAGCCAGTACGCACCGTCCGGCTCAAAATTCCAGGTACGCCAGACCATTTCACCGTTCTGACGCACGACCAGACGAAAATGTGTCCCCTGATCGTCTTCAATCGTCACATTCTGATACTGTGCCGCCACTGCTTCCGCCTGTTCACGGGTAAATGAACCATCGGACAGGGACTTCAGGGGGGCTACTGTCTTTGCCACTTTTTTCTCCTGATTTTTAAAGAACATCACCCGTTGAGTTTCGGGAGCCGCGGTGGTTTTGAGGTTTGCGGGAACCTGCTGCTTTGTTCCCTCTGGTACTGAACTTCACCCGTTTGAGAACCTTCGCCGCAGGGGCGCACCGGCCACGGCCTGACGCACCTGTCCGGGGCAGAACGCAAAAGTTTTTGCCCGGCAAAAAGTTTTGTGGTCTGTGCATTTCACCCTGGACAGGCAGTGCGGCAGGTTGTGGCTGTATCAGCCCCCGGCGACAGGGACTTAAACGGTGGAATGGCAGCAGATGAGAAAATGAGCAGGGGCCCGCCGCAACGACGGAAAGCGCGGCGCGCGAAACGGCGTTGCGCCTTACAGCCCGGCAGCCTTACCGCCGGGGTGCGGAAAGCGCAGGTAACGGCGCGCCAGAGCGGCGCATCCGTTCACGGATGCTGCAAGCGAAATTGCGACAGCCTGGGATGGAAACCCGCTGCCCCGAAGGGGCCGGGCAGAGACAGCGCAGCTGGCTCGGTGCGAAGCATGACAGCCCCGGTTCCCGCCAGGGAAGTCGCCCGACGCCAGTGAAACCAGACAGGGAACAGGCTGTGTATTATCACCATCAGAAAGACCCACAAGGAGAGGCGCTATTTTTTCACCTCATCCTCTTTTTTTGCATATTCCGGGGCATTTTTGTCCGGCAACTGCGTACTGAGCTGGCGATAATGCCGCAGTCGTTCCATAAAATATTCCCTCAGATGTTCAGGCTGCTCTCTGGCCACCAGTTCAGCGACAACCGGCATGGCCAGCCGTTCTTTATACGCCACACCTGACGCCACCAGGTCCACAGCGACTTTATCCTGTTCTTCTTTCGATTTTGCCGCGAGATTCAATCCGGACATCACACCCTCCGACAGTAACGGAACCCCGCTATTAGTGTACGCCATCTGAATCAGAGGAGGGAAAGGACGGGGGGCGCGAAGCGCGGCTCCGGCCCTTTTCCCGCAGGCGCCAGCCTGCCAGGGTTTTGTGCGCGGGCTGACAGGCGCCTCCGAACGCCTGCCATCCTGTTCACTGGTGGTATCCGTCCTGTCGGATAAACTGACCGCAAAGGAAAACTGCGTTCTGGCAGCTCATGTAATAACAGATTTCGTCGATCACCTGTTCCGTTCTGAGGGCCGACTGGCCATTCTCACGGCGGCGGGCATTAATCACTGCCTTGTATTGTCGCAGAATTTCGCGGGTTTCCGGGGCAAGTTTCATACGTTTTCTCCCTGTCCGGCGGGTTTCCCCGCCGGACATTCATCAGTTGCTGAAGACATAGCCGTCATGGAACACATAGCCGCTGCTGAACAGGTCTCGCGCATAAGCTTCAAAATCGAAATAGCTGCGCAGCGGCTCCGGCACCTCATTTAACAGGCCGTTGTCCTCCACCATCTCCTGTGCCCAGGCTTCCTCGCTTTCCGCCTCGCCACGGTACGCATCGTCAAACGCGTCATAGTCACACTCGCCGGTATACTCCGCCCAGGCGATGAAAGCAGCCTCCCTGCCCTCTTCTTCAGCCTGTTTGTAGGCGGCGACAAAATCCCAGTCGATGGAGCATTCAGAGATGAACTGTGACGGGATACCCTCCCAGTCCTGGAACATAAACTCGGCATCCCATTCATCGGCATGCAGCGCCTGACAGGCCTCGTAAAACTCCTCCCGGCCGTCAAATTCCGTCAGGTCAAACCATTTGCCGTAGATACTGCCGCAGTTGTATTTGTGATATGTGCCCACGTAGACAGCCGGTGTGGTGGTCGTATTGCGCATAGAAAATCCTCCGTAGTCAATGTCGTCTCTGTTCCGGCTTACGCCGTGCCGACACGACAGCCGGGCGAAAAGCGGAGGATGCAAGGGCGTCACTGAAGCCGCAGCGCAGTAAAACAGCAGGAGCAGGCTGGACGGTTTGACGGCGAAAACTGAGCCGGAAAACGACGGGAAGACGGCGGATAATGCCTTTGAAATACACTGCGACCGGGTGAAGGTGACGGCGTTTACGCTTCCCTTGCATCAGCCGCGGCCCGGCTACAGTAGAGGCACGGCGTTTGCCGCAGACCGCACGGGACTTTATTCACCGCGAAGCCGGAACATCGTGGAGGATGAGCATGAAAAGCGGAGCGGCCACGCGACTTCCGATAACATCCGATGGCATCCTCAACGCCCTGAAGGTCGTGGGTTCCTGCTTCAACGAGCAGCCTGACTGCACCCACCCTCCACAGGCAAGCACGGCGTGCCCCGCCGCTAAAATGTTTCGGGCGCCGTTTACATCGGCGTTCGCTGTATATCCACACGCCTGACACCTGAACTTACTTTGTGACAGGCGGTTTTCTTTCTCTGTATGACCACAGCACACGCAACGCTGGCTTGTGTATGCTGGCGGAACAGCCAGCACCTGGCCACCACGCCAGAGCTGCTTGTACTCAAGCTGGCGGCGCATCTCATACCAGCCCGGGTCCAGTATCGAACGGTGATCAGCGTCCGCTTTGTGCTGTGAGTTCAACGGGTCGATGCAACGCTATCCTTAATCAAGGGGGACGTTGCAATGAAACGAAGAACACGCATTTACTACACGCCCGAACAGAAAGCGATTATCTGGGACAGATATAAGCAAGGTGGTTTCCTGCATGATATCGCCAGAATGTTCGACAGATATCACTCTTCTATAATGCCCACTATTTCTCGCTCAGACGTCTGCATTGCTGCCTCATTCCATCAAAAACACTCTCAGCAAGTTCTTGTGGGAAGTAAGTTGGAAGTTGTGCATAGACGCGCTCAATAACATCTGGCGTCACGGCTACAATGTCATCAATCATCGTCTCGACCAGTTGCTTATTCAGGCCGGTCAACTCTCCATGTTTGATCCAGTGGCGTCTTAATATTCTGTAAATCAGGTAATAGTTACTGCTACCACGGATTGCCATCGCCAGTTTGCATTTCTGCCAGGCAATCTGTGCGTTTCCGTTGCCAATAATTGGCCATGCCGATAAAACATCATAGAGCGGGGTAAGATGATACTGCCCGCGAGGCTCTATAGCGATACTGAAATTTTTGGCGTGACCATCTGTGGCGGCCAAAAGCCAGAAGATAATCTGCGCCCTGAAGAACTGTATTCTGTCATATTCAGCCCGGTCTGAATGACTCAGAACGCCCATGATGTCAGAGATCCCCGGCCCTCCATCGGCCTGGTATTTCCGTAATGGTGATACCGCGAGAGCCTGGCACATATCCTCCTGGGGTAAGCGAATGATCCATTGCTGGTCTCCTGACCATCTCCGGTCAAAACGCTCCACCACCAGAGCCTTCTGATCTTCAAATTGAGCAATATGGGTTTTGGCGACAGGGACCCCGTACTGCTCAAGAAGCAACGAACAGAGCCATTCATTTTCTACTGACGTACTCATATCTGCTTTCATATTCCCGACCCGGCCGAGCGGTAACTTGAAAATATGAGTCGTCGGTGTATGACCCAGAGGCAGACACCAACTGTCGTCATGCCACAGTAAAGCTGTTTTTTCCTGCGCACCGGCAATCGATAACCGTAAGTCATCATTATCGCCATGCCTGCCAGGTAATAACGCTTCCGTCGTATTTCGCAATGTTAACGCGATCTCTGATTCAGAAAGAGGACGATATTTTACGGAATATAAATCAGTGGGTTCCTCTTCATCACTCAGTAACTGTATTGCCCCCACGCAGTCTTTTCCCAGCTCCTGCAACAGGTCGAAAGGTTCGAGACTGTCTGCCTGATAGCGCATTGCCAGACGCCTGCGGATCCCTTCACTATCCGGCAGTAAATTATCAAAATAATCACGTACTACGTTACCGTGCCAAATTTGGTTGCCAGGTGTGAAAGGCAGTGACAGGGACAATGGCCGACCCTGTTCGTCAGCAACCCATTCAGGGAGATATCGTAACGAATCATAGCCTTTATTCTTTTCCCAGAACCCGACCTGAATGCCGTTCATCCATATCGCTAAACGCTGCTGTTTGCGGACCATTTCGTCACCATTTCTCCCGTCTGGCGGGCAAACTTTCCAAAGATTCATTTTCGCCCGACTGCATCATTTCTGATGAACCTGTCACCGGGGAGAGACTGATTTCCACGCCAAGTACGGTAAACACTTTGAACAAACGTTCAATACTCGCACTGGCAGGATTGGCCTCCAGGCGAGCGTAAGTCTGCTGGGTTACGCCTAACCGCTCAGAAACGTCTTTTTGCGTCAGTCCATTCGCTTTGCGAAATCCAAGCAGCAATGGACGCAACTGGTTGAGTGTTTTTATCGGATAAACATTTTTCATCATGGGGAGGCCGCTATATGGTTTGAAACACCCTGTAAGCTGTATTCACAAAAATACACCTTAAAAGCTGTTAAATCAAGATTACAGCTTAAAAGCTGTTTAAAAATATTAACAGCCTGTTGGCTGTTAATATGGACAAGAAAAATACGGACCACTGGCAGACGCAAACCAGACCTTGGATTGATAACGGCCACTGCTGTTTATTGTTGAATCCGTCTAACCTAATTCCAGTTCAACTATTGAAATCAAACCGGCATAGCGGATACATCACGCACGTTGTTACCTTGTATCTTCAGGATACCCGCTGGCTGTGTTTATCAGCCGTGAAGTCATTTCCAGAATCGTGCTTATCATCATGGCTGTTGCCGTTCTGAGCAGTTCGCTTATGGCAAAACCACAAGCTGTCTATAACCTCCAGGATGCAACTTCTATCAGTGAACATCAGCACGACAGCGATGAGCCGCTGAATGAGCATGACCCGTTGCTGTTCCACTCGCACGGTAACATGCATCACCTCAATGCCGATCATTCCCACGATCTGAACAAACTTTTCACGCTGACTGCTTTGCAGGCCAGGAACGCAGGCATGCGGGCGACATTCGCGCTGAGTTCAGAACAAATCCTGCGGATGCCCCAAGCCCCCCCGAGATCCCTGATTGCTTAATAACTTCCACTAATTCGTTATTATTCAATTTGTAAGGGTTTTTATGAATACCAGCCTTGATATACAGGGCCGGTTGAGCGGTGGCCTGCCTTCAGCTCAGGCACGTTCAGCTTGTCTGTTCTTCTTGTTATTATTGCTTTTCTACAGCCGGGGCGCGTCTGCCCACGGCGTGGCGCTGCTGCTTTCTTCAGGCATCTCTGCTTTCAGACGCCCCACGCGCTGATTTCTGCCGCCTGTTCGATCGCATCAATCTCAGCTTCAAGCGCATCCGTTTCGTCACAGTGTGAGTCGTAGCTGTTCCACTGCTCGTGAAGTTCATCAAGACGCTGGCACTGTTCAGCGGGCGTACACCGGTTCGGGTTCTTCGGGCCGAACGAACTCGTTCGCATCATCGCCGTGATACCAGATGCGGGCTGCGCGACCGCGACTCCATTTCCAACCTTCACGCTGTTGAATCTCCTGGGCGATACGCTCCAGTTTTTCCTGCACCAGACGTTCGACCAGCATGCTGTCGGCGGTACCGTCCCCTTCCTCCTGGCTGAACAGATCTTTGCGTACATATCCCCCTGCCGCCTCGCAGGCTTCGCGCCCGATAAAGCGGAATTTCGGGCTGTCGGTGCGCATTTCGGTTTCGGTAATGGCACGTTTAATAAGGTGGGCGGGCGCGTTCGACCAGCTGGCCTTCACGTTCTCGTACACCCCGACCTGACGGGTATGATCATCTTCAAGGCACAGCGCAGCCGTCAGGCCGTCCTGCGCGAGATTTTCCATCAGGAACGGGGCAAGATTTGCCAGCTTCAGCATGCGCTGGACGTGTCGGGAACTGAAGCCGAGGGCATCGCCAATCTGCTCGGGTGTTTTGCCCTGCTCTGCCAGCGTGCGGAAACCTGCAATCTGCTCGGCGGGGTGCATGGCGGCGCGCTGCTCATTCTCGGCAACCGAAGCCAGTGCCGCGATATCGTCAGAGATGCGCTTCACCATCACGGTGTGGTCACCTGCAAGTCGCCTCTCCTGCGCGAGCAGTTGCAGAGCGGTCAGTCGGTGGCCACCTGCGGCTACACCAGATTTCCCGTCTGCAAAGGTATGAACAATCAGGTTCTGAAGCAGTCCGAGCGACTCAATAGAATCAGCCAGTCCACGGACGCTGCCCTCCGATTGACATCCTCCACACCCTGAAGGACGGAGATTCCTACAGCGTTCAGACCGGAGCCTGAATCACCTCGGTGGGTTCCTGCTTCAACGGGCGGCCTGGCTGCACCCTCCCTCCAC
>NZ_CAWLWU010000001.1:43067-46723 GCF_963864895.1 Citrobacter sp. S-77 | reverse complement strand
TTTCTGGTTTTTCTGAAAACTGTTTACAGGTTCAAAGATCGTGCCATCTGACAGCCTGGCGAGTTTAGCCACGCCGGCATCAAGACCGGCCATTGATGCTGAAGAGTGAACGGGGGCTGATACTTCGCACTCTGTCTGAATGCTGACGTACCACTTGCCGCAGGACTGGCTGACAGTGACGTTTTTTACCATGCCCGTGACCTGACGGCTGTTGCGGTAGCATATCCAGCCCAGTTTCGGCAGAAAAATACGGCTGTTATCCTGATCGAGCTTCATCCCCTGCGGATAGCGGAATGCATCATTTCATCCCCGCTTTTTGAAACGGGGGAAAGCAGCCCGTTTCTGGAAGAAATTTTTGCAGGCCCGCTCAGGGTCTTTCAGTGACTGTTACAATGGCTGTGACGGGGCATCTTTAAGCCACTGCATTTCCGGTGAGTTTTTCCACTCAACCAGCCACGAGGTCATTTTCGTGTAGGAAATATATTTATTCACGGCCTCATGATTCTCATTCTGAAGTGCCAGAGCACGATTGAAAACAAAACGACATGCGCCTGCGAAACGCCTCATTTCACGCTCCTGTTGACCATTTGGTCTTAACCGGAATTTGAATGTTTGTAGCCGTTTCACAGACAAAATTATACTTTGGTCGGTGAAAAAAGAAACCGATATACGACGTAAAAGACACTGTGTCTTCCTGATGCATGTTCACCAGGTCTTTGTTGCCAAATACCGACGCCAGATTTTTGAGCATGACGCAATAGAAAAACTACGCACTTACTTTTCAAATATATGTGCTGATTTTGAAGCTGAACGGGTTGAAATGGACGGTGAACGAGATCACGTCCATTTGTTAATTAAACTGCGCGGAACTAGCCCAACCTAAAACATCTTTGGAGCGTTTCGCGATTTCATTCAGACAAGCCTTGTATTTCAGGGAGATTATTCAAAATTTCTATCCATCAAAAGCAGGGCACTGCTTGGAGTTCTTTTCAGGATGAATTTTATTAAAAGTCATTTGTTGACAAGCAAAAAAACAACTTAAATTAGTTGAGTTTGAAGAATGGGGGATAGCGAGGGGAAAATGGTGAAATCGCGGAGATTTCACCGTGAAATTCTCAATAAAAACTCTTTAAAAATATATAGTTACACGCAAAATTTGGGCGGTGCAACTTTTTAGTTTTCAGGCTTGGAAAGATTTTTTTTGAGCAAATGATTAATCATGCGATCAAGTTCATCTTGCAATTCTCGCGGGATACGACTGAACTCATAAGAAATCACACGATCCTTAACTCGCTTGCGCGCAAAATGGTTTCTCTCCTCGAACTCCCACAATTCTGTAACGATAGCTTTGTCTTTTGGACCTTTTACCGTGAGAGCTTGAGACTCTTTCGTGATCAGCTTCATGATTTGGTTTTTAACCTCATCTTCAGCTAATTCCTCATCGGCCTGGACCTTATCAACCTCATTAGAAATGTTGTTTATCAGCTCATCAAGAGCCAGGTTTTTATTGCCCATCTCATCAGCAACAACACAAAGTTGCTTGTAGTCAGAATATGTTAGCTCAGACTGAACTGGGAAGAGGGCGATCAAATCTTCCGGAGCGCTAGCGGCCTGAAGGGCACGCGTGACCTTTGCTTGTGACATTCCCTCACTGGCAGCGATTTCTTTTTGGTTCATCCCGCTATTTTTGAGGTTCATCAGACGCAGGCCTATTTCACGGATATTGTGCTCAACAGAAGTCTGTAAATCCTTGGCCAGTCTCTGCGCTTCGGTAACAGAAATGTCCTGGTCCGTAACCAGTATACGAAGACCAACCTTACACAAAATGGCCGCTGCGCGACGACGAGAACCGTCGAGAATCTCGATTTTGCCCTCTCTTCGAACGCCAATCGTCGGATAGAACTGCTGAAATTTCATCGTACGAGTGATGTTTTTCAGTGATTCCGGCGTTAATGCAGACTGATCGCGCCCGTTGTTTTCCTGTACAACAAAAGTGTCACTCTCAACACTGCCAGGCGGGACCGAAATCTCTACAAACGTGGCCTGACGCCCAGTGGACAAGGTAAAAATCTGCATTTGTTGAGTGCTATCAGCGGATGAAGGATCGTTTTCAGACAACATCGTTTGTCCTAACACTCGGCCAACGACTGGTCGTAATTTTCTATTGCTCATTTTCTAAATCCTTAATTCGATCTGATAAATTCAATACGGTCAAAGACGGCTTTAGCAAAGTCCTCTGCTGCTATGCGCGCATTCTTCAACGCATCGGCACTCCCTACATATGTTGTCGGGTTGGCTGAAACAACCGTATCAAACGATTCGCCACAGCGCTCAAAACCATCAAGGCGAGGAAGGACAACATCCAGCATATCTCCACCAAAAACTTCTTTTGCCAGGCTGTGGCAATATTTGTGATCTGGCTTATTACTTAGCTTCGACATAAACCCAATATTTGTCGCAAGTTTACAGTCACATCCCTCGGAGGAAATAAGCCGAACCAGTTCAGGTAAACGCGCCACATACTTAAGAGAAGAGTGGAAATCGACAGTAGCTGGGGGCAGGGGGGTAAACAAAATATCAGCAGATGCCAACGCGTTTTTCAGGAATGCATCAAGATGTGGGCCGCTATCAACGAGAATGAAGTCATAATCTCCACGCAGCTTATCAATAACATTTTCTCGTAACACTGCATGAACGTTTTGCCCTGGCAGGTGAGCTCCACATAGCTCTTTCCAGTCAGAGGCTATAAAGGCGTCGTCAATTGACGCAGGCATAACATCTACACCAGGCACTATCGACGGAACAATAAATTCTTCCAGTAATTCCTCTCGAGTAACGTTTTGCAACATTGCCTGGGCAGACGTAGTATTAACAATCCCGACAGCACTCTTATGGTTAAGGAACATCGTTGCAGATGATTGTGGATCAAGGTCAATGACCAAAATTCGTAGATCCTCAAACAACAGATGCGGATGCGCACGCATAGCATGCGCGAGAGAAACTGTTGATACAGTTTTTGACACACCGCCTTTAAGATTAGCGACAAAAATGACGTAAGCACTGTCATAGCGATCTCTATACTTCGGCACACCACGATGATGATAGATGTCGACAATATTCTGGATAGACATCGCATACTTCATGGAACTTCCCGCCGGACGTTTATCGAAAACGTAGCCTTGCTCTTCCATTTCACTCACTGCGTAATCAACGTTAGCACGCGTCAGCTTTGGTAATTTTGACAAAGCAGCCTTTGCGTACACTTGATGAAACTCATTTGTATGATACTCATCCTTTTGTTGTTGCACTTGCTCTGTAAGCAAATGAAGCATTTTGTTTGCTCTTTGAGCAACTTTCTGAAGTTGACCAACATCAATCATGTCACTACTCCTTGTATGCTGCATTTTTGAATTTAGATAAAAATACTACACAAAATGATAATACATACATATTTATTTATGCAACGCATTTTGGGCTAATTTTCTCAAAAGCTATCAAATGGACAGGGGGTTTTAAGCAGATTAAAGGTGTGTCACAACATGTTGGCATCCTCCACGCCCTGAAGGGCGGGGATTCCTACAGCGTTCAGACCGGAGCCTGAATCACCTCGGTGGGTTCCTGCTTCAACGGGCGGCCTGGCTGCACCCTCCCTCCAC
>NZ_CAWLWU010000001.1:0-42932 GCF_963864895.1 Citrobacter sp. S-77 | reverse complement strand
CTTCTAGTAGGTGGAAAACCACGCCTTATATCCCCGTCCTTCAGGGCGGGGTTTTACGGCGCACTGGATAAAATATTTTTTATGCCTTTAACGAGCACAATCCCGGAATACCGGGATTGTGCGGTCGGCTTTCATAATGACACCGGTATCTGACGGTTAACCCTGCGGGATACTGCGTACCGGAAGGTTTTTACTTGTGGTAATTACCGGTGTTTCTCTTTCCCTGAGTTTAAAACCTGAAAAATACGAATACAGGACACAATCATTGTTGTTTCATCAGCGATAATTATTCTCGTGTTGTTTGACAGACAATAAATCTGACCAGAAACCATAGTGGAAGAAGAGCAAGCAGGCACATCCCCGCCCCGGCAAAGGGAGTGTATGCGAGCTTATTATGGTGCACGAAAACACTGCCAATATTTTCCCCACAAAAAATACCAAGATTAAAAGCAGATATATTCAGGGCAGAGGCAAATCCGACAGCTCGCGGAGTATAGCGTTCTGCCACTAACAACATGCCCTGCTGTACCGCAGGAGATAATCCAAATGCCAGAACTCCCTACAGGAAAAGTAACCCAATGACAACCGCTTTCAAATGAAGAAAAGCAGCCAGAGCTATTAATGTCACGGCCAGCAACACCATCTGCACCCCCAGCGTTTCAGACCAGCCCCGGGTTGATGAAAAATGGCCGCCAGCCAGGTTACCGGTCATTGTGGCCACCCCGAAAACCATCAACAGAAAACTGGCGGCTTCGGAAGAAAATCCGCTGATTGTTGTCAAGATGGGAATCACAAACGTAAAGGCAGCAAAACTGGCCCCAAAACCCAATACAGTAATGCTCATCATGGTCAGGATTGCCGGATGTGACAGAGCCTGCAACTGTTCTCTTACATTACCAGATTCGCTCTTTCTGATGCCGGGCAACCAGAACATTGTTGACAGTAATGCAAGAAGAGCCAGTAAACTCACCATGATCAATGGCACCCGCCAGCCCATTATCTGACCAATAAAGCTGCCAAGCGGTACCCCAATAACCATGGCCAGGGTCAGTCCGGCAAACATAACGGCTATGGCCCTACCTGCTTTCCCCATTGGGGCTATTCTGGCCGCTACCGTCGCACCAATGGCGAAAAAACTGCCATGCGCTACGGCGGTTACCAATCGCCCGGTAAGGAAAAGAGGGTAACTGCCCGCTAGTGCCGAAAGCAGGCTTCCTCCCAAAAATATAAGGATCAGGGCTGTCAGCACCGGTTTTGGGGGGTAACCAGAGATCGCCATCACCAGTAACGGTGTACCGATGGCCAGAGCCAGCGCATATAAACCCACCAGGTTGCCGGCACGGGGTAGATCGATGGTCAGAGCTGTCGCGATTTCAGGCAGAATACCTACAACAATAAATTCTGCCATACCAATAGCAAATGCTGTCACAGACAATGCGAGCAAACCGGGATGAATACGCAGCATAGCCTTATACTCTGCCTGTAGTTGACGTTGCCGCGGCCCCCGACAGAGCGAGTTGCTGGTCTGAATCAACCGAAGCCCCGGCCACGCCAACAGCGCCAAGGATAGTGCCCTCCTCATCCCGCAGAACAACACCTCCTCCAAAACTGATTAAGCCTCCGTTAGTCGACTCCAGTGAATAAATTTTCCCGCCCGGGCAGGCCTCCTGACCCAGGGTGGCTGAATCAGAACCAAACAAAGCTGCAGTGCGTGCTTTTTTAATCGAAACATCAATCGCGCCGGCAACAGCACCGTCCATTCGCAGGAAACTTCTCAGCTGGCCGGCATTGTCCACAATACTGATACACACAGCCAGGTGTTCCTCCTGAGCCAGTGAGGTGATTGTGCGAATGGCATCACGTGAAATTTTTTCGAACATATAAAAACACTCCGGTTGATGAAAGAGTGTTTTTTATAGCGGACCGGGTATTATTGCCCAAGTAATGCCAGTTATTAGCTATCAAAGTTTGATAATATTGAACATTTCCCGCATCACTCTGACAGCCAGTCGTCTGAGATAGTCAGGATGCAGGCGATTAGAAGGACCCGCCATTCCCAGTGCGGCGACAACGTAACCCTGCTGACGGAGAGGAAGTGCCAGGCAATTGAGTCCTTCTTCGGCCTCTTCTAAATCAAGCGCATATCCACATTTAGTGATACAGGCCAGCTCATTATTAAGTTTGTCAGTAATAAATCCCTCCTTTCTGAGGGTTCTTGTCAGTTCATCATCAAAAGCCAGAAAGACATGCCCAATTGCTGAAGTGGTTAGTCCTTCCCGTCTCCCCCTGGGACTGGCTACCCGAAGTGAACTGCCACCCTCAATCGCATCAATATAGAGGTACTCACGTGTACCGCAGGGCACAGCCAGCCAGCAGGTTTCGCTGCTGAGCGCAGCCAGCCTGCGCAGAGCGGGATTAAATTGTTCGCGAAGTTGCTGGTCCGTCTCCGTGAGTGGACGAGCAATATCCCGTAACCGCAGCCCTGCAATATAATACTGTCCCCGCCGAGAAACATATCCTAGCGACGAAAGCGTGGCGAGTAGCCCATGTAACGTAGTTTTATTGAGAGAAAACTGTTCTGACAGTTCAGCCAGACGAAAGCCTTCGTTTCGGGTGACCAGTGTTTCAAGAAGAAGCATGGCCCTCTCTACGGACTGTATGTATTTACGCTGATTCACGGCCAGATATCCTGAGCAGAATAATGACGAAAAAAGAGTAACAGGTCAGAAGTCTTTCTAGTGGCTTGACGGGGCAGTTCCGCAATAGTTTCTCCGGTGGGGACGCTCCTCTTAATATCAGACAGCTTGAGTAATTCCCCTGGTCTTTTTTGTCTCTGTCCGTGTAGGCAACCAAAGTCGCACCATTAAAGCCTAAAACCCTTACCCCGTAAAACTTCCGGTTATCTTTTTCGGATCCCAACTGAAAAAGAGAGAAGGAAACCTATACATGACATATCCATATGCCACACATGTACATATGGCAGGCATATGCTAATCATCTGCATATCCTTCACCTATATAGATGTAGAACATCTGCCTATACTTGGCATATGTATAAATATAAAGGCTGGTCGGCCAGGAGAAAGACCATGAGAACCGTATCGATATTTAAAAACGGTAACAACCGTGCCATCCGTCTGCCCCGAGATCTGGATTTTGACGGCATCACCCTGCGCCCCGTCCGCCAGCCTGGAAAAAGCCGATCCGGACTTTATGGCGGAGTGTGAGGATGTTGTCACTGATGAAGGACGATTTAGCCTGTGAACAAGACCAGGATGCTCGACACTGACATCTGCTCGTTCATTATGCGAGAGCAGCCAGACGCCGTACTGAAGCGCCTGGAGCAGGCTGTGCTGCGCAACCAGCGCATCGTTATTTCGGCCATTACCTATTCTGAAATGAGCTTCGGCGCCACCGGCCCGAAAGCCTCGCCGCGCCACATCCAACTGGTTGATGCCTCCACGAACATTCCGTGTATAAACACTGCCTGCGAGGTCTGATACACGACTTTCATCGCATGGGTAACAAGTGTTTCACCATATCCTTGGTGATGAATGCTTTTATCAATTGGCAGACGACCCAAAGTCACACTAGGAACATTTTTATAGGGCACACGCTTTTGTTGTGTTTTGCTGGGTAGAAGTGTTTTTTCAAAGCAACTGCCAGACAGGGCGTAGTATCCCTTAACACGTGGTTTATCCTCTCTCGTCACGAGCAGATAACCCTGTAAAATCTAACTGTTGTGCTGCCGTTTCAGATGATCGGTGAGAAACGTATTCAGATACTCTTCTCCACAATCGAAGTTGCTTAATTCATATTCAATTTCCTCTGAAAAAATCTCAATCTTTAAACCATCCATCTGTTACTCAAGTTCCTGGAGACGTTTAGCAGCGCGTTTCAGCCGGTCATTCGGTACTGGCGGATTAGTGATTGCATCCATAACCAGGTTCCAGGACTCCTTATTGAGGAGCAAGCGACGGTGCTGGTCAATAACTTCTGCAGCAGCCGTACTGACCATGAACTGTGAAATTGGCTGGTTAGTTATTGCTGCAGCTTCTTCGATCATGTGTTTGTCGTCTTCATTTAATCTCAGGTCGATTCGCTGCTTCTTCAGTGATGGCATGGTTTTTCTCCCTGACCACTCTTACTTCTGAAAGAGCGGACAGTTTTGTTGGGCCGGGCCTTAAGGCAATAGCATTTATCCAGGCCTGTAGTGATATCTCGATAATATGTACGGAAGTATGCCGTACAATAATAACAGGATTATGGTATGCAGGTTTCAACCACCAGTTGTCACTGAACTTGGGTACAGCACGTAAATGTATAGTGAGAAGACCCACGACGTTAATCTGAGTAGGATCAGACTAACGTCGTGGGGTCTGCCCATAAGAAACCATTATGTACTACATAACCACTGTATTATTTCTCTGCATGAAATTCAGGTACGGCATACTCTACATTGAGGGCTGAATACATTAGTGCTCGCCGCAGTCCGGTGACCGGGCTTTAGCCCGCGAACCGGCGAGGAAGCGCAATAAAACAGAAGCTGAAGGGAGCAGGTACGCACTGGAGCTACGGCAAGTGATCATTTAGCAGGGCATGAATTACCTTGTCGGTCAGCAGGTTATCCACATATACAGTCATTCGATCCAGTAATAAGATCCTTAAAGTGATCCCTGCAAGATCCAAAGAAGATCCCGGCACCTCTGAAGGCCGCGCCAGTACTGAGCCTGGAGCATGATCACATAAGCTGTAGCTGGTTGATCATAAGCTGTAACTGGTGCAGAATAAGCTGTATTATGCAAAAGATATGCTGTAATGAGCCAGTAATATAAACTACAGTGAGTATGTCCCCTGAAAGTTCATCAGGGTTGTGCATAAACTGAAGCCAGTTGTCTGGCGTCTTACAGACCATCACATGAAAAGAGTGGCTGCTTTTATTCTTAAACTATCCACCGATCGGAGGCTCTCTGGACAAGGACAATCTGGACATAAAAAAGCTGTTTGAAGAGGTGGATAAATCCTCCGGTGAAGTCGTAAATCTTACACCTAATGCCAGTAATACAGTGCAGCCTGTGGCCCTGATGCGGCTTGGGGTGTTTGTTCCCACGCTCAAATCACTGAAGAACAGCAAAAAAAACACGCTTTCCCGTACTGATGCGACGGAAGAACTGACGCGCCTGTCTCTCGCCAGAGCCGAAGGTTTTGATAAGGTGGAGATCACCGGCCCACGGCTGGATATGGATAATGACTTCAAGACCTGGGTAGG
This sequence comes from Citrobacter sp. S-77, assembly GCF_963864895.1. NCBI lineage: Bacteria > Pseudomonadati > Pseudomonadota > Gammaproteobacteria > Enterobacterales > Enterobacteriaceae > Citrobacter > Citrobacter sp. S-77. The sequence continues at coordinate 37,664 of NZ_CAWLWU010000001.1, read as the reverse complement.
AGTGATCCATTCCTTTGCCCGGCATAAAGTTATCGGCGATAAAGTTGAGCTGCCGTTTGTTGAGTTCGCAAAACTCTGCGGGATCCCCTCCAGTCAGTCATCACGCAAGCTCCGGGAGCGTATCAGCCCCTCGCTCAAACGTATCGCGGGTACCGTGATCTCGTTTTCCCGCACAACCGAGAAGCACACCAAAGAGTACATCACGCATCTGGTGCAGTCGGCTTACTATGATACGGAGAAAGATATCGTCCAGTTGCAGGCCGATCCGCGCCTGTTTGAACTCTACCAGTTTGACCGGAAAGTGCTGCTGCAGCTCAAGGCCATCAATGCCCTGAAGCGCCGGGAATCCGCTCAGGCCCTGTATACTTTTATAGAGAGTCTGCCGCGGGATCCGGCGCCGATATCACTGGCACGTCTGCGGGCCCGTCTGAACCTGAAATCCCCGGTATTTTCGCAGAACCAGACGGTGAGGCGAGCTATGGAGCAGCTCCGGGAGATTGGCTATCTGGATTACACTGAGATCCAGCGGGGACGCACCAAACTCTTCTGCATTCACTACCGCCGGCCCAAGTTAAAGCCACCGCATGATGAGAGTGCGGAGAACCCGCAGTTGCCTGCTGCACAAGGAGATGTCAGTCCGGAGATGGCCGAAAAACTGAAACTTCTCGAGAAGCTGGGCATCACCCTTGATGACCTGGAAAAACTTTTCAAATCCCGCTGACCATAAGCTGTAGTGAGTAAACCGCGATGTAATACTCGCTACAGCTTATATTACTGCCTCTGGTGAGTGTTCTGCTCACTACAGTTTATATATGCACTAATGAGAGCTGCACATACCGGCACTTCAGTCTTGTGGCTGGGTCGCAAACCACCCTGAATATCGTTCCTCCTGTAGCCAGAGCTCTATGCATCAGCAATACCTGGCCACCACAAATCTCTATCTGCTCACTACAGTTTATGTTACTAACTACAGTTTATTTTACTCACTACAGTGTATTTCTGGAATGCTTTACTCACCACAGCTTATATAAGCTGTGGTAAGCGACAGTGTCACTTCAGGGGAGGGAGTGTTCGGAGGATCTGTGCGGCATCATGCCCGTCACCGGTGAACGGCACGGCCAGCGTGGCCGCCATGTCCAGCGCAAACACCCGCGTATACACCTCCATCGAGCGCGGATCCTTGTGACCGGCCAGCGCCTGAATAACCTTCCTGGGCTGGCGGTGATAAAGCATGTGCATGATATAGCTGTGCCGGAATGTATGCGGTGTCACCGGAATTGAGAAATGCACTCCATCAGCTTCGGCCCGCTTCACGGCCTGCTTCAGCCAGTTCCGCATGGTTTCGTCGGTGACGGCCACAGTGGTTCACGCCGGCGGGGACGGGTGGTGACCATCCAGCTCTCCATCTGCCTGACATAGCTTATATCTGTCAGCGGGACCAGACGGACCTCATCCTTTGGCGGGCGACCGCGTCGCGCGCGGACTTTTTCAGACAGCACCCGCACAAACGGTCGCAGACCGTCGAGATCAAACGACTCCGGCGTCAGCGTTCTGGCTTCTCCGATACGGATGCCGGTGTTCCACATCGTGGCGAACAGCATGTGATGCCGCTGGTCAGGCATATACCAGAGGAGGGCGCTCACTTCCGGGGCCAGAAGATAGGCCGGGGTGGCCCCGGTGGAGGTGGCCATGCGTCGTAATGCCACGGCGGTCGCAAAATCAACGCCCGGGGCGATCGGCAACAACGAAACGCGTTCTGGTGAATTCTGCAGGGGAATGACGTTGTTCATCAGTTATTTTTCACGTAGCGCACGCACTGTTTATGGATACAGGTATTTTGCACCTGACCGGCCGATCCTGCCATGACAATAAATCGCAGCGCGCGGATCCTTTTATTGTCTTATCCCGCATTATTGCGGGTAAAACCAAATGCGTAAAGGATCCTTTTTCAACATAGATCCGCGTTAAAGCCAGTCATGACGCGGCCTGAGGGCTGTTTTACGGTTTTTGGGGTAATGCCAGGGCAATCTAGGATTGGAAGGTAACGGGTAAAAAGCAGAAGAACGGGAGATGCGCTACGTGAATTCTGACCAGGTACCCCACAGTAACCTTGTCAGTTTTCACGCAGCGCAATGTGGTTGCTGACTACTGCCAGTTGAGATGACGGCCGGCATCCTGATGCTGGATTAATATACGGATAATAATAATTTCAGTATCAGTCTGCAGAAAATAAAGCATATGCCGTTCAACGGGCAGTGCGCAGATATATTCCCCCAGTTCAGGACGGGGAGTACCGATATTATTATCTATCATAAACTGAAAAATACCGGATATCTGATTAATATATCTGTCGGCCTGCTCTTCACCGAAATGGTGGTAACCATAATACCAGATATCCTCCAGATCCTGACTGGCTTTAGGTGTGAGTTTAACGGTTTTCACCGGCGGCCCTCGTGCCAGCTTTAACTTTTTTCAGGAACGCGTCCTTTTCCCACGCCACGGGTTCACCGCTGCTCAGGCCTTCTGCCAGTAAATCCCGCAGAGCCTGGAGACGTGACTCTGCCTGTTTCTCGCGCAAGAGACGAAGTGACTCGCGGATTACTTCACTCTGGGTACGATAATCACCTGATTCTATGAGTGATTCTATGAAGTCACGGAGTTCATCTCCGAGATCCACTGTCATTGTTCTGGCCATATTCAAGCCCCATGATTGTAAGTTTAAATCTTACAATCATTTTATTAGATACTCAAAGGCGCGTCCAGTGCTGAACATTTGGGTGAAATGGGGTAATGCCAGGGTAACCCGGATCAGGACAAAAGGAAGAAGAAGACAGAAGGAAGAAAAAGACAGAAGAAGGGGGCGCTACGTGAATTATACTTTGAGTCAATAACCTGAATAGAGGCTCCAGACTGAAGACTGATGAGGTATTATCTAAATACCTTAGCGTAAGATAACTGTATTCCCCACTTAACGTGAATAGGTTTTAAATTAACTGGATGAAAAATAAATTTCTCGCCATTCATAGTCGACCTCGTCTATATCGGTCGCGAGAGTTTGTATCATTCGATGACCATCAGGGACTTCTGAAATAAAACTCTTCATCATTTCGAAAGTAACATTGTCGGATATATCAATTCTGGTAAAATCTTTCTCTGCAATATAAGTCATAGCAAAATGTTTGAATAAATCATTTCGAAGTGTCTGGACAGAACTGAGGCAAGCATTTCTCTGTCATCTTCAACTTCAGCATGTAAGAAAAAAGATTTCATAAAAAACTCCTTAATTTGATATGTAATATTACTTGTCCGCTTGTCTGAAAGCAAGTTGACAACTACAACCATGCAGATGGTGATAAGTTGTAAGTTGAAGAGGGTAGTTTGCACAAATCTGGCCCGGTGGAATGACATAAATAATTAATAACTTTATTAAAGTTAGATTGTTAATTACTCCTGATGGATCTGGAGAAGAGTACATCCATACTAAGAAATTCAGAGGAATTTGGCTATTATGTGAGTAAGGAGACTGGAAGAGGGAAGTTGTGCTACGTGATCTGACCTTGGCTACACCTCCTGTAACCCTGTTATATTTTCGCGAACTCAATGTGAATTATCGGTTACTGCCCGTTGAGATGACGACCGGAATCCTCTAAATAGCTGCGCCTAATACCGCTACACTTTTGCCTGCCCATGTTTCCCTCCCGGGAATGGGCTGATGGTTTTTGCCCGCCGATATGTGGCTTTAAGGTGTTTCTGCAGGCTGATGAACAGCGCCGAGCTTTTGTTGTTGCCACCAACGTAACTGACTTTTCCCGTGCCACTATGTAGCGCTCCGGCAAGATAGTATTTTTCATTCTGGCCCGACATGACCACTCGTTTTTGCTGTCCGCGAAACTGCCAGTCTGCACCGATTTTTGGATTGAGATGGATATCCACTTCATACTCATAAAAGACCGGAGTTCTGTGTTGCATTCGTCCAGTGCTTTATGGATTGCAGCCATTTTTTCGTCCTTATGGGGATCGCGGATACGCAACGTTGATGCGGTCCTACGCCATACCAGTCCCGCAGATGGCAATCAGCGACGCACAGTCCCGGCATGTAACTGGCATCCGGTTATATCATTGACTTTTATTGCCAGTAATTCGGTACTTCAGCGCGGACGTTGATAACCAAAATCGCCGGGGAAATGTTTTGTCAGTTCACGTAACAGGGTGCAGATATGCTCAAAAGGCCAACATCGGGAGTGTCCTGCGGTTAAAGATTTCAGGCCTTCAGCACCTGATAACGTGAACCAGATAATCCAGCGACCGACGGATGAACGGGCACAGCAGAGCCTTCAGGCGATGTCACTGATACAGTCTCCGCGATACAACATCAGCATGGCAGTGAGCCTGCGGGCATGATTTTTACACGTGTTTTATGGATAGCTTCTGCGTCAGGCATCGTTCGTCACGGGGTATTGGTGCTATGATCGGCATCGCTCAGTCCGGTTGGTGATTTGTTTTGATTTGGCGATTGCTCAGAACGCACAATCCAGGATGAGTTGCATTTAAGTGCTCTACTATTCTGCGCAGCTATTTAGCTTAATGTACGGATAAAATAATATCGGCATCACTTTGCAGAAAATAAATGATCTTCCGTTCGAAAGGTAAGTCATTGATATATTCCCCTTGTTCAGGCCTTGGAGTGCCTATACTGTTTTCGCCCAACATATAGAAAATATCAGATATGAGATTGATATATTTATCAGCCTGAACCTTACCAAAATGGTGATAACCGTAGAACCAGATATCTTTCAGATCCATGCTAGCTTTCGGCGTGAGTTTAACGGTTTTCATTGCATGCCCTTTTACTTGCTTTGAGCTTTATCATTAATACATCCTTTTCCAACTTCACGGAGTCCTCACTGCTCAAGAACTAAGGAAACACAGTTAGGGGATAAGTATTATATGATGAATCAACTTCTTCATTCTCAAAAATAGGTATGAAATATTTGAAGATAAAACAAGAAGAATCATCTTTAGATATTATCTCTATATCAAAGTCATCTCTTTTAGGAAGATTAAAAAAAGGTAATAAACTCATATAAACATGATAAATAAAATGTAAATAGCTCTCATGAGAACCTGTAAAGGAAAAACAAGCATAACTACCTGAATTTAATTCTATTTGGGTATTAGAATGTTCGGGATCTGTCCAGATAATAGTATCTATTAACACTTCATTGTTGGTTGTTTTTTCTAAACATATTCTATTTGAAATATAAATTGTGTTTCTTTTTTCTAATTTTTCATTTATTCTCCTAAGTCTTTCTTCTGATGGTTTTCCTGTGAAAGGAATTTGTTCTTTATGTCTAAATAAAAATCCATTAATGAATTTATTATCTATATGATAAATTTCAGGAAGAGGGAATAAATTATTAGTGTCTCTATATCCAGTCATATTGCGGAATGTCCATATCTTATTTTTTCTATATTGAAGAGGTGTGTGGCCGGTATTTTTTTTAAACTCTCTTGTAAATGTTTGCTGTGAATCATAGCACAACCTCGTTGATATACTTGATATAGATAAGTTGGATAACCTGAGGAGAATTGCAGCTCTGGATATCCTGCGTAACTGGATATATTTACCTATTGAAAAACCTAGTTTATCTTTAAAAATCTTTTGTAGATAGCGTCTGCTATATCCAGAGTAAGAAACTAAAGAATCAATATGAATATTTTTTGCTTCAATATTATCTTCAATATATTTTGTTATCGAATTTATAGTCATTTCTTTAATCATTATAGCCTCAATAAAAGATTAAAATATTGTTCTCTATAATTAACAACAAATAATTATTAGCTAATTGTGCACATTATACACGAAAATGCATAATTAGCTAATACAAAAAATAAAAACATAAATATAATAAAAACACTAAATATTAGTAATTGTTTGATTACTTTCTGATGCATATTTATAGAGATGGTAATTATAAAATCTTTATTTATCGTTATCTATTTATTTTTTGACCATTAAATGTATTGAGGCTAATAGATGACTATGAAATCATTTTATGAAAATTTTAGCAGTGCACATCGGTTAATCCCTGGAAACACAGAGCAAGAGCATTTAAAGTTATTAATTGATATTTCGAAAACGCGTAGTGGCAAAGTTATTAATGCACTGCATGACTATTTTGTTCTGGGTTCACCCAGAACAGATATATGTCACAAATATAATGTCAACCAAGGTTACTTATCACTAAAAATAAGAGAGATGCAGGAGCTAAGCGGTCAAGTCTATAAATTATTCCCCTATTATATTTAATTATAACTGATTAAATAATATTCTTATGGATAAATATAACAATCAGATTGGCGTAGTTTCGAAAAGGTATTGCCAAATTATTGATCTCTTTGTTTTAATATATAGTTCAATAAAAATGTTATCCCCCGCCTTTACGGCGGGGATCTGTCACTTTAAGCGATCAATTTTTCATATCTGGTCAATATGGCAGGAAGTTATTAAAACTTCCAAGTAAAATGACTGGCAAGTAGTAGTCTATTATAATTAAATGTCGGTGTGTGATACCAAGATTTACCTACAGTCAATCCGAGGTGTATTTTTTCGGTTATTGGCTGAATACGTTGTACACTGATACTCTTAACACTGCCATAAAGAGTTTCAGACGACCAGTCATACATATAAGCACCTGTCCCTCGACTCAGCCACAACTGAGTATAACTGCCACTGTGAGAGGAGTTCAGGCGCAGAGATAACGTATTACTGTAACTACCTCCCACATCACTTGAATCATAGTAAGTATAGCGGTAGCTTGCAATTATCGATCCTACATAGAGTGATACGCCACCTTGCAAGGCATTAAGCTCCACATCGTCATAATATTTAGAATAACGATAACCGGTAGTGAATAAAGTTTTTGATAGTAAGTTCAGATTAAAATCCTGCCGAAAATCCTGCCGAGCAAAGACGGGAGTATTATCAGCAAAGGCAAGGCCGGTTCGAGTTGTCAACCAGTTATTCCATTTATACCAAAAAGCCCCTTGCCCTCGTGTAGCATCAAAATTCTTATCCTTATAATCACGGTGTCCTTGTGAAAGATTCAAAAGAAACGTCGTTCCCTCATCTTTTGCTATAATTTCAGTATATGTTAAATTGAGTTTGCCATGTTCTTTTGAATAATTCGTAAAATTATATCCTGCTGTAAGTGATGTCAAATTAGCATAGGCAGGTAAATTTATAAATATTATAGATATTAACAAGGCCTTTATCTTCATTTTAATGTCCTACTCTGATAAGTTCTTGTCGCAGAGAATAAACACCAGAAGGTAAGTTACGTTCAACAATAATCCGAGGACCTAGTTGTGTATCTGGAGCAATAATTCTTCCGGGTAAAATAATAACCTGGACACCGAGTTTTGAACGACGACCTATATAACAACCTAATTTATCACGTCCGCTATCAATATATTTATCGTATATACGAACGGAGACAGGTTTTGCATCTAGACGATGATTGCTTGTCCTCACCTGTGCCCCTAAATATACTTTATGTTCAACAACAGAGTCAGCAATAAAGCATTGAGGTCCAATAATTACGCCCGATTCAATAACTGAATTTTTCACTTCTGAGGCAAAACCAATTTTCACACCATTACTTATTACTGTTCCTGAACGTATAAATGAATAATTCCCGATTAAACAATCAGAACCAATTACTGCAGGTCCTTGTATTACAACACCTTGGCAAATACGCGTATTTACACCAATGACAACATCACCTACGCTTTCATCAATAATTACTTGTTTTGCAAGTTGTATATTTTTATCTCTAGCATCTAGATTCAGATATTTTTTCATTTCCTGAGGCAGTGTGCTGGGAATTAGTTCCCGACGATTCCACCAGAATGGTGTAACGTGTTGGTTTGTCTCGCAGGGGTTCACGTCCAGTAAAAAAGGCAACAAATCCATAAATAATCCAGATAGTATAAGCTAATAATACATACAAAACGGAAAGTGGCGCTAACGGAACTAATAACCAGCAACGATGAAACCAAGCGTTAAAAGCACCGATCAGACATACCACTCCAACCCAAAACAAAGGAAAAATTGCTAAGATGGCTCCATGCGGACCAACAGTAAGTAACTCATTACTCCAAGTAATCAAATAAATCACAACACCATAAATCACAACAAGAACCATGGGGAAAATACTGAATATCCCAAATCGACTAAATAAGAGTGATTTATGTAGCCGCATACAGACTGCGTAACCAATGATCCAGCGTCTCCAGCGTCTCCATTCATCACTCAAAAGGTTGCATTCCTGTGGGTAAACAACACAACGATTAGCTTGACGAATACGATAACCATTTTCAACGAGTGTCCAAGATAGATCGAGATCTTCAACTTTAGTTCGATCAGAAAAACCGAATTTTCGTAAAACATCCGTACGAAACATCCCACAGGAACCACTGATAATGAATGGGGCACCACCCAGAAATTGCTGCAATGTCCGTTTCATAATGATCATTGGCAACTTTACTGTAGCTCGAATGTGTGGCAATAAACCGGCACCTTTCAATGCAGTAGAAGGAATACCTCCCACTGCATCTGCACCACGTTCTATTTCTGCTAACATATAGCCTATCCCGTCACTATTCGGTGGTACAAAAGTATCGGCGTCACTTAAAAAAACTTGATTGCAAGTTGCGTAATTAAGACCATTCATCAAAGCACCGCCTTTGCCTGTATTTTCTTGTGTAACAGCTATAAAGCGATCTCCCCATTTCCGTTTAATTTCTGCCATAATTTCTTCGGTATTATCTGTGGAGCCATCATTAACGCAAATCACTCGATGAAAATAAGGATTACGTAGTAAATTTTCTAATGATAATGCCAGACAAGCCCCCTCATTATATGCAGGAATGATAGCATCAACACTGTTTTTATTTTGGCTCGGTTTTGTTCTTAACTTACACAAAAACCATAGGGATATGGATAACGCCATAAATATAAAAATCCATGTTTTCATCTGCTCTACTCAACACTTAAAGAATCATTTTGTGAATAACAAAACCTTCACCAAGGTCACTATTGACCTGTTGTCCTCGAAATTGTGCGACAGCCCGTAAGCGTTCTGGACGCATATAATCACGCATGGATTGACTTTTATGTTTGCTTAAAGCACTAAGCTTTAAGTTGAAATTATCTTCTTCTACAGATTCAAAAACCTGAGGCATAAACGAAAGCCAAGTACTTGGTGTTTCATAGCCAAGAATTTGTGGGATAGAGCGGCAGGCAACCATTGAGGCCTGATAGACTGCAATATGATCTTGATGTCGATCAGCATCATGCATTGTATATACACGGATAATTTCAACATCATGTGGAATTTCATGTTTAATGACATTTTCCAAGGTGGATATCATATCGTTTAGCTGTAGATAAGTCTGTGTATCAGTAAAATCAAAATGAATTATTTTTTTACATCCTAATATTGTTAAGGCATTGTATGATTCTTGACGGCGATCTATAAGCTCATTGGTACCATATTTACCAGATGTCATGACAACTGCTGTTATATAAACGCCTTGCTTTGCGAGGCGGGCAAGGGAAGCTCCACAACCTAACTCAATATCGTCAGGATGCGCGCCGATAGCAAGCACGCCAACTTTTCTTATATAAGAAGAAAGGGAAAACTTTTGTAAGTATCTCAAATTATACACCTATCTTATTTATAGTAGGAACATGACATAAATTCAATATAGTTGTCAATATTATTGTAGAATTAAAATATCAGTTGACAGATGACCATTGCAAGTAGAATTAATTTAAAATAATTTGCTTTTTTATATAATGTCGATCCTCATAACGATAAAAGATGATTAACTATCTGATTTATATGTAATTAATAACGCCGCAGTTTTCAATTTAATTTAATTATTCTGTTTTTTATTTTTATGTTTATATCAACTTATAAATTATATATGTTTTATGCTAATTAATTGCTCTTATTGAATCCCCAAATAGTTAATATACACATCAGAGCATTTAAATAGCTGCGCAGAATAGTAGACCACTTAAATGCAACTCATCCCGGATTATGCGATCTGAGCAATCGCCAAATCAAAACAAATCACTAACCGGACTGAGCGATGCCGATCATAGCACCAATACCCCGTGACGAACGACGCCTGACGCAGAAGCTATCCATAAAACACGTGATAAAAATCATGCCCGCAGGCTCACTGCCATGCTGATGTTGCATCGCGGAGACGGTATCAGTGACGTCGCCAGAAGGCTCTGCTGTGCCCGTTCATCCGTCGGGCGCTGGATTATCTGGTTCACGTTGTCAGGTGCTGAAGGCCTGAAATCTTTAACCGCAGGACACTCCCGATGTTGGCCTTTTGCTCTATTGGATGCTGCTGTAGTGGTACAGTAAATTTGGCCACCTGATTAAAGGTGATATTCTCACCGCAACATAAAACAGGTGACTTAATGAACAAGAAAACTAAGCGCACTTTCACCCTTGAGTTCAGGCCGGAATGTGCATAGCTGATTGTTGATAAGGTCTACTCATATCGACAAGCCAGTGAAGCGATGAATGTTGGTTCTACCACGTTTGAGAGCTGGGTGCGCCAACTCAGGCGAGAGCGTCAGGGGATTACGCTCTCTGCAACTCCCATTACTGCAGAGCAGCAACGTATTCGCGATCTGGAAAATCAGGTTCGCCGTCTGGAGGAACAGAATACGATATTAAAAGGCTACCGCACTCTTTATATCCGATTCACTGAACGGTTCACGATAGCCACCAGACAGAATGACAGCCATACGGTTGTAAAACTTTGCTCCGCGCTAGAAATACACCGTAGCAGTTATAGGTACTGGCGAAAACGACGAGATACTGTCAATCAGGCTGTACAGCGAAATACTCCGGGCGTGGAACCAAAGCCGGGCTCAGCAGGCGCATGCACTCTTGCTGAAATGCTGGCCCAAAATGACGTTCCGATGACCCGTTACCTTGCCGGGCATCTGATGAAATATCTGAACCTGAGTAGTTGCCAGCTCGGAAACATCAGTTCCAAAATGCCCGTCAGGAGCGTACCTGCCTGCCGAATCTGCTTGAGCGTCAGTTCGCTGTACTGGAGCCAGATCGGGTATGGTGTGCCGAAGTGACTTATAGTGTGCCCGGAGTTCAGGGCGAGCATGGATGCTCAAATGAACCACGAGTCTGTCTGGAATATTGAACGGGGAACTCACGATGAGAAACCCAACAATCCCACCGGGTGTGACGGTGGAGAACCTGAGCTGCAGTGACCTGTGGCATGCCCGCAGGGTGATGTAACCCGCTGACAGCGGGGATTGAGGCGAGATCACTAAGCCGAGACGATCCTCAAGGTTGAGTACTGAAAGGCTGAAAAACATGAACCTGTTAATCCGCCTCTGTGGGTTGAAAACGTCACCACGGCCTACGTGATCTGACAGGCCGTGCAGAAGTAACGAGCAGTGATATGTAAGCACAGCCCATCGAAGATCGAAGGTGTTTTGATATGTATGCGAAACTCCGGGACAGCAGCGTCTATCACACTCGCGTTGCTGATTTCTGCCAAATTGCGGCAAGCAAGGATAAAGAGTGCGACGGGCAGCCTCCTCAGTATGTCTGAGTCCAGACAGGTAAACCGGGGAAGGTCAGCGACGGATGTCAAGGAGGCATGGTTCCGATGACGCGATGGCTGGCGGAGCTTCCGTAGTAGTCCGCGATGGGGAAAGCCCATTACATGGCGAAGGGAAGCAGTTTACATGTGTTTGCGACGTGAATTAACTGACCTAACGGGGTGAAGACCCTTTATAATCAGCGGAATACAACGCAAGCTTGCCACATGGGCAACAGCCGATTCGCCCCGACGGATTGAACGGCTGCGGCGTCTGATAACACAATCAGAATGGCTGGCTGAAGCGGCGTGGATCACGCTCTCATCAAAAGGGGCGCATACCCCCGGCGTTGATGGTGTGAACAAAGCAACGCTACAGCCCAGACTGGCTGCTGAACTACAAATACTCAGAGATGAACTTCTCTCTGGTCACTATCAGCCTCTACCAGCCAGACGGGTTTATATCCCCAAAAGCAACGGCAAACTGCGACCACTGAGGATCCCTGCATTGCAGGAGCGTATTGTTCAGCGGGCAATGCTGATGGCGATGGAGCCGATATGGGAGAGTGATTTTCATACGCTGTCATATGGCTTCCGGCCTGAACGCAGTGTCCACCACGCGATCCGCACGGTGAAATTACAGCTCACCGACTGCTGATGAAGGCTGTCCACCGCAGGATCAGCGACGCACGTTTCATGACTCTGCTGTGGAAAACCATCAAAGCGAGACATATCGATGTCGGTCTCTTTCGGGCGGCCAGTGAAGGCGTGCCGCAAGGGGCGGGTAATATCGCCGCTGCTGTCAAATATCATGCTCAATGAGTTCGATCAGTATCTGCATAAACGCTACCTGAGCGGAAAAGCCAGAAAGGATCGCTGGTACTGGAATAACAGTATCCAGCGAGGCCTAAGTAGAGAAAACTGGCAATGGAAACCTGCGGTTGCATATTGTCGGTATGCCGATGATTTCGTGCTTATCGTCAAAGGTACCAAAGCACAGGCGGAAGCCATCAGGGAGGAGTATCGGGGCGTGCTCGAAGACAGTCTGAAACTCTGGCTGAACATGGACAAGACCAGAATCACCCATGTTAATGACGGCTTTATCTTTCTGGGTCACAGGATCATCCACAAACGCAGTCGTTACGGCGAAATGCGGGTGGTCTCGACGATCCCAAAGGAGAAAGCCAGAAACTTTGCGGCATCGCTGACGGTACTGCTATAAGGCAATTACAGTGAAAGCAAAGTCGATATGGTTGAGATACTCAATCGGAAACTGAAAGGCTGGGCGGCGTTCTACCAGTTCGTTGATTTTAAGGCCAAAGTCTTCAGTTATATCGATCGTGTGGTGTTCTGGAAGCTGACTCACTGGCTGGCCCGTAAATATCGAACAGGTATAGCTTCCCTGATGAGGTGGTGGTGTAAATCACCGATAACCGGGTCAGAGTAAAGCTTTGATTATATTTGGTAAAACCAATCACGGCAAGTTCAGCGGTGAAATCCTGTACCGGTTGGTGGGGCAAGGCAAGAAGCGGTTCCGCTGGCTTCTGCCCGAAAGTTATCCCTGTCTGAGGCAGGAAACCAGAAACACATACACATTGAGCTACACTGAAGTGGCAATGGCGTTCGCCAGCGTTTAAACGGGGAGCCGGACGCGCTGAAAGGTGCACGTCCGGTTCGGGGAGGAGAGGCAGGGAAATCGTCCGACTACGCCCTGCCTCTTACTCTACTCTTGGCAGGACATCGCTGGTTCTATCTGGCGGTTGTTATGGATCTTTTTACCCGGAGGATTATCGGCTGGAGTCTGTCAGCTAATGCAGATACAGCGTTGGTAAGCAGTGCCCTGCGGATGGCCTATGAGATGCGTGGCCAACCTCAGGAGGTCATGTTCCATAGTGATAGTAATAATGCCGGTGTCAGTTTTTATCATCACTCAGTTTGCCGTTTAACCAGATTGGTGTGATTACTGATGCAGTGAAGACCTTCCCGCATCCTGACTCACACAGCGATCGACCTTTTGTGTCCTGCCCTGGACCCGTCGGTTGCCGGAAGCGTCTTCATGCGAGGCATCTCCTCACCGATGCGCGTGACTCAAGAAGGGCCTGACGGCTTGTCTCGTTACTGTCCTGTCCGGGTTATCTGTCTGGAGATTCAACTCCGTTTCCTCACAGGAGCTCTGTCATGGCTGATAAAGTTACCGAAGCCGCCGTTGTGGGTGGAGTGGATACACATAAAGATCTGCACGTTGCCGCTGTCGTTGATCAGAACAATAAAGTCCTGGGGACCCAGTATTTTGCCACAACACGACAAGGTTACCGGCAGATGCTGGCCTGGATGACCTCATTTGGGGCATTAAAGCGAATTGGTGTTGAATGTACAGGCACCTATGGATCAGGTCTGCTTCGTTATTTGCAGAATGCCGGGTTAGAAGTTCTTGAAGTGACCGCACCAGACCGGATGGAACGACGCAAACGGGGTAAAAGTGACACGATTGATGCTGAGTGTGCTGCTCATGCCGCATTCTCCGGAATAAGAACCGTCACACCCAAAACGCGCAATTGCATGATTGAGTCTCTTCGGGTGTTAAAAACTTGCCGCAAAACAGCGATATCGGCCCGAAGAGTTGCTCTCCAGATTATCCATTCCAATATTATCTCTGCCCCGGATGAATTACGTGAACAGCTAAGAAATATGACGCGTATGCAGCTCATCAGGACTCTGGGATCCTGGCGGCCTGATGCAAGTGAATACCGCAATGTTACCAACGTTTATCGTATTTCATTAAAGTCCCTTGCCCGACGCTATCTCGAGTTACATGACGAAATCGCTGATCTGGATGTCATGATTGCGGCAATTGTCGATGAGCTGGCGCCTGAACTGATTAAACGTAATGCTATTGGATACGAAAGCGCTTCGCAGTTGCTGATCACTGCCGGAGACAATCCCCAACGATTAAGATCAGAATCAGGTTTTGCTGCACTGTGTGGTGTCAGCCCTGTTCCCGTATCTTCTGGAAAAACGAATAGTTACCGACTTAACCGGGGTGGAGATCGTGCTGCAAATAGTGCACTTCACATCATCGCCATCGGACGTTTACGAACTGACGATAAAACGAAGGAATATGTCGCCAGGCGAGTAGCCGAAGGGCATACAAAAATGGAAGCGATACGCTGTCTGAAGCGCTATATCTCACGCGAAGTTTATACATTACTGCGAAATCAAAACAGGCAGGTCAACAGCATCCCGATAACGGCTTGACTCTTAGAAGGGCGTCCAAGGAAGCCAGTATACCGGCCTTAAATATCAACAAGCTCTCTGGCATTACAGAATGAAGCAAAGCGACAGTCGGCGGGGGAACTGCTGGGATAACAGGCCCATGGAACGCTTCTTCCGTAGTCTGAAAATAGAATGGGTGCCGATAAATGGTTACGCAGGTAAGGATGAGGCCCAACGACAAATCGGCGGTTATATCTTGAATTACTACAATAGCATCAGACCTCATCATAACAACGGGGACTAACGCCGGAAGAATCAGAGAACAGATACCGTTCTTACTGTAACACCGTGGCCAGTATTTCTTGAGCACTACAAAACTGCAAACATTGCATGGCAACAGTCTCAGTCCAGAGCACGGTAAATCTCCGTCAGCTGCTTACAGTACTGTTATAACGGCCAGTTTAAAGTGCTACCTATGTGAATGGTTCATATACATAACACCTCGCCATTTGAACTATATGATTTATTTGCGTAAGACCGGGACTAAAATTATTATCCGAGAATTAAGTCAGCATTAGGATGCCGGACGCCATATCAGATAGCACTTATCAGAAACGCCTATTGCGCTACGTGAAAATGTCAGGGATACAGGAGGGTAAGTACTAGGTCAGAGTTCACGTAGCGCATCTTCTCTCCCCCGTACGTTCCATTTCCGCCAAGCATTACTCACAGCAGTGAATAATTCCTCTGAATCTTTTTATATTCGATGTTTTCTTCTCCCGAACATTGCCAGATACATTTTGGGAACTGCATTTTACCCGTAATAATAGCTGGTTTTTAACGAGTGGATCACGGGCCCCGCTTCACGTTTTTTCTACATCAAACAAAATAACTACCAGACCTACAGATGGTAAAAGCTTAGACACAGGGGGGGATATCTGATTATTATACAGGCGAATATGCATATCCACTTAACGAACAATAACCGCTCGCTAATCTTTCATCTGGATCTGAATCGATGGTCGTAACCGTCTATAATATCGAAGTATTTCCCTTTTATCTCTATTGCAGTGCAGACAGAAATAGCAGAATGGGGTTTTACTGAACGGGGCGTTCAACTAAATAACAGACAATGATATTGCTGTTTTATAACGGTAATCACAAGCTAAGCCATAGTCGCCAGGCTACCTATTCACTTCCAATCCAGTTTGGAAAGGAGTTCATCCACAGAACTATCCGGCTAGTTACAGTGATGTGCTTCAACAGGTGTTAAACTGACTCTTCGCGACTTCTGGCTGTGGTTGCGTTACGTCATTGAGCATATTCAGGACTGGCTGGGGCGGCAAACCCAGTTTTCCATCATGCTACCATGAAATGTCGATATTCACGAAAAATAAATATCAATACGGTTCAGTTAATCTGCTTACTGTCATGTTGACAAATAAAAACATGGATTTATCATATTATTATCTAAATATGATTTATTATAATCATTTAACCCTAACAAAAAAATAACGCCACTTAAACATTCTATCAAAAAATAAAACCAAATGTTATTTGGTGCGTTGTGTGATGAATTTGATGTAAAATATTGTTATTGTTGTTTTTTTTGGGGTTATTAATTAGTTGTTATTGGTTTTATAATATTTTATTGTTGATTTTTTATCTTCTCACAATTATATTGTTTCTCTTTTTTGTTGTTTATGTGTTTTGGTGTTGTTTTTATTTGAGAGATTTTTTAACATTAAGGGTATAGACAAGATTGAGATTTGTATTTGGTAGAGGAGTATGACTCCTTGGGAAAAATTTAATATTTGTTTAGCGAAAAACCAGGTCATCTTATCAAAGGAGTAGTACATGAAAAACATTATAGATTGCTCATTGAAGTGTCTAATATACGCAGCATAAAAGTTATTTATGCGCTTGAAAGCTATCTTATAAAAGGAAGAAGTGTAAAAGATGTCTGTGCAGATTAATGAGTAACGTCTTCTTATTTCAGTACAGTTCTACGGAGAATGCAGGAAGTTAGTCTCTGTATATACTGTATGATGCCATACTATAAAGTATAAGGAAAATTATACTGCTCCGATTTTTAGATTAGCTAGACACTGATTTTAATATCAGGTCGGGTGGTGATCTGGCATAGTAAGTTATTATTACCTTGTGTTTGACAGAGGGGAATGACTCTTTGGGCAGAAGTGAATATTTATTTAGAGAAAAGCCAGGTCATCTTATGAAAGGAGTAGTACATGAGAAACATTTTAGATTACTCATTGAAGTATCTAATATACGCAGCATAAAAGTTATTTTTGCGCTTGAAGACTATCTTGTAAACGGAAGAAGTGTAAAAGATGTCTGTGCAGATTACGGGGTAACGTCTTCTTATTTCAGTACAGTTCTACGGAGAATGCAGAAAGTTAGTCTCTGTGTATACTGTATGATGCCATACTATAAAGTATAAGGAAAACTATACTGCTCCGATTTTTAGATTAGCTAGGCACTGATTTTAATATCAGATCGGGTGGTAATCTGGCATAGTAAATTATTATTACCTCGATGGTCTTTAGCTTAGAACGGTTAGTACAGACCTACGAAAACACTTGGAAATTAGAAATGATAGACCATGAGAAATAAATGGAAATTGTTTTTTATAATTTTCATGGGAGACGTTTAATGTGTTCAGAAGGTGGGATGTGCGAAGATTATTTTTGTTCTTAAGTTTATTGGTGATTTCTTTTGGTACATGTGCAAACTTCATAATATATCCAATATCAAAGGATATTCATGGTGGCGGTAGCGAACTTATTCGTATCTACTCCAAGTCAACTGATACGCAATATATAAAGATATATGCAAAAAGGATTATTAATCCAGGAACGCGCGAGGAGAGCGAGGTTGATGTAGCCAACTGGAAGGATGGAATGGTTGTCACCCCTAGGCTGATAATTTTACCAGCAGGCTCAAGTAAATCTGTACGTTTAACGCAGGTAAAAAACCCTGCAGTCGAGGAAGTTTATCGTGTGTATTTTGAATCGGTAAAACCAGATAAAAAGGAAGATATTACCGAAAACAAATCAATAAAAACAGACCTATCGGTTAATATAATTTATGCCGCTCTCGTTCGGGCATTGCCAGAGACCACGAAAGTGCATGTTAATGCTTCGGTGTCACCAGAAAAAAGTATAGTGATTAATAATGCAGGCAATATCAGGGTTGGTGTAAAGGATATTTACTTCTGCAGGATTGCTAAGATGGGTAATGATTGTGTCAAAAAAAGTTATAACAAGAATATATACCCAGGTAACATGTTTGACACAATAGTCAATAAAGAAGGATTCGCGCACATATTTATTGAAACAAACAATAATGAGAGCGCGGAAAAGGAAGGGGAAGTGATTCATCTCACTATTCCCTGAATGTTAAATTGGACAGAAAAAATCTGTTCAATAGTATGAAGCTGAAGGAGTATAAATGAACTTGAAGAAAACGGTTGGAGCTTTTGTTCTTACTGCATTGTTTGCTTCTATGGGGGCGTCAGCAGTTGAGAAAACTATTACTGTGACTGCCAGTGTTGACCCGACTCTTGATCTTTTGCAGTCCAATGGTGATGCATTACCCACTTCTGTAGCATTAGAGTATTCTCCAGCAGAGAAAAAGTTCAAGCGTTACACGCTTAATACTGCTGTTCACACTAATGCCGCTGATAAAGGTGTTGTAGTTAGGCTTGCTGGAGAAGCGAAGCTGACTAATGTCATGGACTCATCGGACAACATCCCAATAGATGTGAGTTGGGCTGGGCAGACCTTAAGCACCAGTGATACAACTGTGGCTGCAGATGACCTGGATTTCGGTGCGACTGGTGTTAGTGGCGTGTCTGCATCTCAGGAGCTGGTAATTCATGCGAAGGTAGATTCCAACAAATTGCCAAATGCAGGTAATTATCAGGGTGTGGTTACGATTGTTCTGACTCAGTCAACGTAATTATAGATATCTATTTCTGAAAACTATTTTTTAGGGTAGCAGTGTGTTGTTTAATGCTACCCTGTTTATTATCCGCAAAGGTTGTTATTATGGTGTATAACAAGTTAAGCCGGATTGCTTTTGCATTATCCTTTGCGCTCGGGAGTTCTTCCGTATATGCTGACTATCCCGATACAGAGAGTATCCCAAAAGAATTCCGTGATTTATGGGGCGAGCAGGATGAATTACTTGAAGTACGTTTGTATGGACAATCTCTTGGGATACACCGTATCAAGACAACCCCAACAACCATCCGATTCGAATCACCTGACAATGTATTAAGTAAGATAGATGTTAGCAAGAATAAAGATAAATTAAAAAAATTAATGCAGGATTCGTTTCCGCGCAATGGCAACCTGAGTTGTCAGGGGGAGTTGAGGGATCAGGAGCCTAGTTGCAATTATGTTAAAACAAACGCAGTAGCTGTTGTTGTTGATGATGCTGAAAATATCCTTAATCTCTTCATTGGAGAACAGTTCCTTATACCCGATAACTCGACTAGTGGATATCATAAGGTATCCAGGAATACGGAAAAAGCACTCATACATAGTCAGGTAATTAACTTTTCAGATTCTGGATACTATAAGAATTTTTATATTTCGGGAGCGGGTTCTCTTGGCGTAACAAAAAATAGTTATGCTGTACTGGACTGGGGGGCAAGCTACAGTCATTCAAAATATGACAGCTATAATGATAAATCTGTTAATAGCCTGTATTTCAGGCATGATATAGATAGTCGGTATTACTATCAGATAGGCCGTATGAATCGCTCTGATTTATCAAGTAGAGCTGGGGGGAGTTTTAACTTTAATCTGCTACCTGTGCCTGATATTGACGGTGGTCGTATCGGGACTACTCAGTCATACATGAAGAGTATTGGAAAATCTGTTTCATCACCAGTAAAAGTGATGTTAACGCGTTTTTCTCGAGTAGAGGCGTATCGCAATGAGCAATTATTAGGGATCTGGTATTTAGACTCGGGTATAAATGAATTAGACGCAGACCGTTTGCCAGACGGGAACTATGATCTGAAACTAAAAATTTTTGAACAAGATCAATTAGCTCGTGAAGAAATAATCTCATTTAATAAAGGAAGAACTTCGGTGGGTGATATGCAGTGGGATGTGTTCATCCAAGGAGGAGATATAATCAATGATAGTAACAGATATATTGAAGAGCAGGATAATCATAAATCTGCCGTTAATGCCGGAATGCGCTTACCGGTGACAAGAAATCTCTCGGTCCAACAGGGGGTGTCTGTTATTGATAACAAAGACTACTATGAAAGCGGTTTTCGCTGGAATTCCGGACTCCTAGATGGTTCTCTTAACGGTAATGTTAGTTTTCTTGTTGGTGATGGTGCACGAGGGAATTATCAAAATATTACCTATACTGATGGATTCAGTTTGTCATTCTATCACAATGACAAACGCGTCGATAACTGTGGAAAAAGTTATAACGCTGGTTGGAGTGGATGTTATAAATCATATTCTGCATCCCTGAGTGTGCCTGTATATGGTTGGACTAGTACTCTGGCATATAGTGACTCGTACAATGAGTCAGTCTACAGATACGATGCTGTTTCTGAATATGATTACTACAATAATTATAAATATAAAGGAAGAACGAAAAGGTGGCAGTTTACGGCATCCACGACTTTGAGGTGGATGGACTATAACATTATTCCCTCGATAGGTGTGTATAACAGCGAACAAAGTAACTGGACGGACAAGGGGGGATATGCATCCCTGACTCTTACCCGGGTGAGCGGCTACAAATCTCTAACAGCGGGTTATACCTACAATTATTCCAAAACTAACAATGCTTCTAACGAAGCATTTGTTGAAGGGCGTTTGACATCAAATGCTCATGGCGATTATCGAGAACTTAGTGCGCGTATAAGTGGTAATAAATATCGTACAGAAGGGGGAGTTACTGGAAGAATCAACAACAGGTTTGGCGATTTGAACGGCACATTGAGTATTAATAAAAACCGAGATATACATGATTCCAGTCATTCCCTGACCGCTGGTTACAGTTCTTCATTTGCTCTCACTACTGATGGTTTATACTGGGGAGGAAATGCTTCAGGCCTGAAAAGTCTCTCAGGAGGGGTTGTAAGGGTTAAATCAAATCAAAATGAAAGGAATCTCTTAAATGTCGGTGGTTCGCTGTATGGCGGTTACACACTTGGTAGTAATGACAATGCATTTATCCCGGTACCGTCTCTGGAACCAGCCCGTCTGACCATTGAAGAGAAAACCACCGGGAACAAGAATATTAATATTCAAGCTCCATCAGAAAGCAGGTTGTTTATATTACCAGGAAATATTTACCCTGTTGATGTTGAGGCAAGTGTTAGCATAACTTGGATAGGTCGTGGAATTGACCGTAACGGGAATCCGTTGTCAGGCGCCCATATCCTGAACTCCCAAGGTATCATTCTTGATAATGATGGTGGTTTTTCTTTTGAAAATACAATGGCTGACAACGACAATAAATTGTTTATGTTAAAAGACAAAACAATATATTCTTGTCCTCTGAACAAGAGTGAAGTTCGGAGAGGAATTATTTTTGTGGGTGAGATTGTGTGTGAGTCAATCAGCAGGGAGTATCTTCCGGGAGAACTGGTTAAGAATTCCCGTGTTCAAAAAATACTGGCAAACAGATAATCCGGAGAAATAATGAAAAGACTTCTGATGATACTATCACTCATTTTACCCCTGAATGTTGGTGCTAATACATATCCGTACACACCGACAGGAACTTTGACGAAAACAGATGTGCTAGGGCCAGGTGACAGAGTGAACTCTTTCCCAAAGTACTATATATTTAATGGATATCTTTCAGGGTTTGATATAAATTCCGATTTATATGACCGTAATATTTTTTTATGCATGTCGGCAACAGATACTTCAACAGGAGCCTGCCATACAGCAGGTATTGGTTCTTTAGGTGCTACTTACGGTGTCTCGAATATCAGTTTGCAGTTCACAGAGAGGAGAAGCTTGATCAAACGTAATCTGATACTAAACGGATATAAAAATCATGTGTTTGCGGGAAACGCAAGCGGTTGTGGTGTGACTGGTAACATGGTCCTTAATTCACACGTGTACTCATGTTCTCTAACAAATGGAACAACACAGCGTTCTAATGGTACATTATTGACGTTATTTATTCCAGAAAATGAAATCAATAAATTACCATTTGGTGGTATATGGGAGGCAACGCTGGTATTAAAGGTAAAACGTTACGCAGACTTTGATTTCGGTACTTATACCATAAATATTACAGTCCATTTAACGGATAAAGGTAATATTCAAGTCTGGTTGCCGGATTTTAAAAATTCTCCTCGGGTTGACCTGAACCTGCGGCCAAAAGGCAGCGGAGAATATGTTGGCAGTAATACTCTTGATATGTGTCTCTATGATGGATATAGCACCAACAGTGAGAGTATGGAAATAAGATTCTATGATAACAGTGGACAAACCGGAAGCAATACATATTATCTCAGTAAAATAGGCGAGTCTTCTTTGAAGTTACCGTACAGCGTGTCATTTCTGCTCGGAGGACGAACTCTTAAACCTAAAAATGGACAATCGTTCACAATAAATGACCCTCTTGGACTTGAAATAAACTGGAATCGTATTACTGCAGTATCCATGCCTGAAATTAATGTGCCAGTGTTATGTTGGCCTGCAAAATTATTATTTAATGCTAACGTGAAGAATCCTGATGCCGGACAATATAAAGGTCATCTAAACATAATCTTTACACCAAGTAGTGAAAATATCTAAAAAGTTCACATCCCGATCTTGATTCTAACGTCAGGATCGGGATAAATATGCAGGAAGGCGAGAAAATAAACACAGACAGGATATTACTCCTCAGCTTGTTAACAAGAATAAAAAACATCAAAGAAATGACTGTTTTTTATCCGTTTCCATTCCTCTTAATGTTAATAGCATCTATTAATCTATTGATGCCAGATTTTAGATTGTGGCCGTTGGCTATTTTATGTACGTTTCCCCGCCCGAAGAGAGCAACTCGCGTGTTGCTGAGATCCGCCTTATATCGCGTATTCGTGCGAGCGGCTCATGTATTACTACCAGCTTCGACAGACGATCACTTCGTTTAAGAACCCGCCGTACAGCATACAATCAGAAAATCAGAAAATCAGCCTTCAGCAACCGCTGGTGCAGAGTAAGCGCACAATGAGAACTGTCTGGTCATAATGTGAAGTATTCGACAAAGAGGTTTTTACCAAATAGTGGTGGGAACCAAAATATCAGATATAAACAAAACAGTAACGCCGGGCAACCGTAAAGGTCAGCCTAATTATTCTCTCGAATTTAAG
Source organism: Citrobacter sp. S-77 (assembly GCF_963864895.1). Lineage (NCBI taxonomy): Bacteria > Pseudomonadati > Pseudomonadota > Gammaproteobacteria > Enterobacterales > Enterobacteriaceae > Citrobacter > Citrobacter sp. S-77. The sequence continues at coordinate 14,416 of NZ_CAWLWU010000001.1, read as the reverse complement.
GTTCAGCTTGTTGCGAACTCTTGTGAATCTACTTGTCGATATCAAAACGGGCACTTGGAAATTGCGTTAATGTGTGCGTATTCTGCTCTGATCGATCATCCAGGGGACTTAACTTTTCTACTGTTTTTTAACCTGTTTTTTCGTCGCTTTGCAGCACCGGTTTATTTTTCCTCATGGATTCCCCCTGGAGTACCAGTCTGTGAGCGTTATGCACCAGCCTGTCCAGGATGGCATCAGCTGTTGTCGGGTTCTCCATCAGACCATGCCATTTATCTACCGGGAACTGACTCACCACGATGGTGCTGCTTTGCTCGCACCTGTCTTCGATGATCTCCAGCAGATCGTTACATTGCGGGTTCGTCAGCGGCTCCAGACCAAGATTATCCAGGATTAACACCTCTGTTTTTTGTAGCTGTTTCAGTTGCTTCAGCCAGCTACCATCAACACGGCCCTGCGCCAGTACTTCCAGCAGACGACCCGCTCTCCAGTATTGTACCGTGTGTTTTTGTCGGCAGCCCTGTTCTCCGTGTGCATTGGCGATCCAGCTTTTACCACAGTCCGTAGGGCCGGTTATCAGGATATTTTTGCAATGAGTGATGTAGTGGCCGTTCAGCAGTTCCCGCATCTGCTCCGGCTTCAGTCCCCTGGACGCCGGGTAATGCAGCCCCTCCGGCGCTGCCTAGTATTTCAGATTCGCGTTTTTTCTCAGTCGTGCAACGCGACCGTTTTCCCTGTTCAACAGCTCGTCGTCAGCCAGCAGAACCAGCCGCTCTTCGAACGACAGCTCGTCGTAGGTCTGCGGCGTTTCACGCTGCCGTATCAGAGATTCAGCCATCGCCGGGAGTTTTAACTGGCTCAGTTTATGGAGCAGATTGTTGTTCATTTTTATCTATATCTCAGTATGTTAGTGGTAGTAGCCGGGACCGCGCAGGTTCTCATGTTCCAGAGATGCTGTAGGGTGTGTTTCCCCGCCGCGCATTGCCTGAAGTTCCTGGTTTTCGCGCTGATGGTGCAGCAGGTTTTCGATGAACCGCCTGTCTGGCATCTTGTGGTGCCAGGCTACATGACAGGCTTTTTCCAGTCGTTCGCGTCCGTATTTATTCTGCAGCGCGATCAGCCCGAGAACGGCCCTGTAGGCCTGTTTCGGGTGTGCCTTGCGTTTCAGCAGTGACTCCACCACTTTGCCGGTGTACGCGCCGAGGAAGGTCAGACAGCGGCTGTTGGCGTTCAGCCAGGACATCATATCCTGCCCTTCACATGCCTCGGCGTAGGTATAGTTGGATGCCCTCATCACAGCTACGAAGATGGCGACCCGTCGGATCTTGCCCGTTTCAGGACTGATGATCGACACAGTCGGACCACAGAAGTCGATAAAGAGCTTTTCGCCGGCGCGGTGCTCCTGGCGCATCGACAGGCGCTGGGTAGCTTTCCATGCCCGGTAGCAGCGGCAGAACTTGGAGTAGCCCAGCGCGTGGTTCCCGAATAGCGTTTTGTATTCCAGCCATAACAGCTGGCGCGTGACGCCTGGACGTCCTATCTCCACGTCAATGTAAAGCGAGTCTGGCGGCACCAGTTCCGGATGAGTGGTTGTTTTTACGGGGAAGATGAGCTTTTCCAGATGAGCTGGCGTGATGGAGTCAGGCAACGGCCATGGCAGCGATGTCGTTTTGAAGCGGAACAGAACTTCGTAGACGGTGGAGGGGCTTATTTTGAGCGTGAGACCGATACAACGGTTACTCAGATTTTGTCCATATTTGAACTGGAGGATTTTAAAACACGTTTCCATAGAACTCCTGGGTACTTTCTTTCTGGCCAATTGATGTATCCATTGACATAAAAAATCAGCAATGAAGACCGTGTGAGAAAGCGTTAATTCCCGGAGTGATCGACTGGTTTCAACGCCACGATCTTTGACCGTTATTTGTCATTTTCATGCCCGCTAGATGCTTTCTTTACTGATGCTGTCTGCTTTCCGCCATTTCATCGTCACTGATTGGCGTTGCGTTTCTGGCCAGCACTCTGAACCGCCCCGGAAATCCTGGAGACTAAACTCCTTGAGAGAGAGGTAAACAGGATGACTAAAAATACGCGTTTTTCCCCTGAGGTCCGCCAGCGGGCCATCCGTATGGTTCTGGAGAGTCAGAATGAATACGACTCACAGTGGGCAGCACTCAGTTCCATTGCTCCGAAGATTGGCTGCACGCCGGAGACACTCCGCACCTGGCTTCGTCAGTATGAACGGGACGCCGGCAACGGTGATGGCGGACTGAGCACCGCTGAACGTCAGCGTCTGAAAGAGCTGGAGCGCGAGGTTCGTGAACTGCGCCGCAGCAACGATATCCTGCGCCAGGCTTCCGCGTATTTTGCGAAGGCGGAGTTCGACCGCCTGTGGAAAAAATAACGCCCTTGGTGGATACCCTGCGTGATGAGCACGGGGTCGGACCGGTATGCCATGAGCTGGATATCGCCCCGTCGACATACTACCGGCATCAGCAGCACAGGCAGCATCCTGACAGGCGCAGTCAGCGGGCGCAGCGTGATGACCAGCTGAAGCCGGAGATACAGCGCGTGTACGATGAAAACCACAGCGTGTACGGTGCGCGCAAGGTCTGGCGGCAGTTGCTGCGGGAAGGCATCAGTGTGGCCAGATGCACGGTGGCACGTCTGATGACCGTCATGGGACTTGCCGGTGTGCGCCGGGCTAAAAAGGTCCGCACCACCGTCAGCCGGAAAGACGCCGCTGCGGGTGACCGGGTGAACAGCCAGTTCGTGGCGGAGCGACCCGACCAGGTGTGGGTGGCAGATTTTACCTATGGTGTGCCCGGAGTTCAGGGCGAGCATGGAGGCTCAAATGAACCACGAGTCTGTCTGGAATATTGAACTGGTAACTCATGACGAGAAGCCCAACAATCCCACCGGGTGTGACGGTGGAGAACCTGAGCGGCAGTGACCTGCGGCATGCCCACAGGGTGATGTAACCCGCTGACAACGGGGATTGAGGCGAGACCACTAAGCCGAGATGATCCTCAAGGTTAAGTACTGAAAGGCTGAAGAACATGAACCCGTTAATCCGCCTCTGTGGGTTGAAAACGTCACCACGGCCTACGTGATCTGACAGGCCGTGCAGGAGGAACTGGCAGTGACACGTAAGTACTGTCGTTCGAAGGTATTTTAGATATGTATGCGAAATGCCGGGACAGCAGCGCCCATCACGCTCGCGTTGCTGACTTCTGCCAACTTGCGGCAAGCAAGGATAAAGAGTGCGACGGGCAGCCTCCTCAGTATGTCTGAGTCCAGGCAGGTGAACCGGGGAAGGTCAGTGACGGATGTTAAGGGGGCATGGCCCTGATGACGCACTGGCTGGCGGAGCTTCCGTAGTAGTCCGCGATGGGGAAAGTCCATTACATGGCGAAGGGAAGCAGTTTAAATGTGTTTGCGACGTAAATTACCTGACCTAATGAGGTGAAGACCTTTGATAATCAGCGAAATGCAACGCAAGCTTGCCACATGGGCAACAGCCGATTCGCCCCGACGGATTGAACGGCTGCTGCGTCTGATAACACAACCAGAATGGCTGGCTGAAGCGGCGCGGATCACGCTGTCATCAAAGGGGGCGCATACCCCCGGCGTTGATGGCGTGACCAAAACAATGCTACAGGCCAGACTGGCTGTTGAGCTGCAAATCCTCAGGAATGAACTGCTCTCCGGTAACTACCAGCCCTTGCCCGCCAGACGGGTTTACATCCCTAAAAGCAACGGCAAACTGCGACCACTGGGTATCCCTGCATTGCGGGATCGTATTGTTCAGCGGGCAATGCTGATGGCGATGGAGCCGATATGGGAGAGTGATTTTCATACGCTGTCATATGGCTTCCGGCCTGAACGCAGTGTCCACCACGCGATCCGCACGGTGAAATTACAGTTCACCGACAGTGGTGAAACCCGGGGCCGTTGGGTGATTGAGGGTGACCTCTCCAGTTACTTCGACACGGTCCATCATCGTCTGCTGATGAAAGCAGTCCGCCGCAGGATCAGTGACTCACGCTTTATGGCTCTGCTGTGGAAAACCATCAAGGCCGGGCATGTTGATGTTGGGCTTTTTCGCGCTGCCAGTGAAGGGGTACCTCTGGGTGGCGTAATATCGCCGTTGCTGTCGAATATCATGCTGAATGAGTTTGATCAGTATCTGCATAAACGCTACCTGAGCGGAAAAGCCAGAAAGGAACGATGGTACTGGAATAACAGTATCCAGCGGGGCCGAAGTACTGCGATCAAAGAAAACTGGCAATGGAAACCTGCTGTGGCGTACTGCCGGTATGCCGATGACTTTGTACTTATTGTCAAAGGCAGCAAAGCGCAGGCGGAAGCGATCCGGGAGGAATGCCGGGGCGTGCTCGAAGACAGTCTGAAGCTCAGGCTGAACATGGACAAGACCAGGATCACCCATGTCAATGACGGCTTTATCTTTCTGGGTCACAGGATCATCCGCAAACGCAGTCGTTACGGCGATATGCGGGTGGTCTCGACTATCCCAAAGGAGAAAGCCAGAAACTTTGGCGCATCGCTGACAGCACTGTTATCAGGCAATTACAGTGAAAGCAAAGTCGATATGGCTGAGCAACTCAACCGGAAACTTAAAGGCTGGGCAGCGTTCTACCAGTTTGTTGATTTTAAGGCCAACGTGTTCAGTTATATCGACCGTGTCGTGTTCTGGAAGCTGGCTCACTGGCTGGCCCGCAAATACCGTACAGGAATCGCATCCCTGATGAGGTGGTGGTGTAAATCACCAAAACTGGGTCAGAGTAAAACGTGGGTTTTATTTGGTAAAACCAATAACGGTAAGCTCAGCGGTGAAATCCTGTACCGGTTGGTGGGGCAAGGCAAGAAGCTGTTCCGCTGGCGTCTGCCCGAGGGGAATCCCTATCTGAGGACGGAAGCCAGAAACACATACACATCACGTTATCCAGAAGTGGCAATGGCGTTCGCCAGCGTTTAAACGGAGAGCCGGATGCGCTGAAAGGTGCACGTCCGGTTCGGGGAGGAGAGGCAGGGAAATAGTCCGACTACGCCCTGCCTCTTACTCTACTGAGCACCTGGTAGGGCTTCGCGTACGTGGCGTTCATCATCGATGTGTTCGCCGGCGTCATTGTGGGCTGGCGGGTGTCATCGTCGATGGAAACGACGTTCGTGCTGGATGCACTGGAGCAGGCGTTGTGGGCCCGTCGCCCGTCCGGCACAATCCATCACTCAGATAAGGGGTCGCAATATGTGTAGCTGGCGTACACTCAGCGGCTTAAGGATGCAGAGCTGCTGGCGTCAACCGGCAGCACTGGGGACTCATATGACAACGCGATGGCGGAGAGCATCAACGGACTTTACAAAGCGGAGGTTATACATCGTAAAAGCTGGAAAAACCGCACCGAAGTGGAGCTGGCCACACTGACGTGGGTGGACTGGTATAACAACAAACGGTTACTGGAACGGCTGGATCATATCCCGCCGGCAGAAGCGGAAAAAGCCTGGTACGCTTCCATCGGAAACGGTGATCTGGCAGCCTGAGTTCACAGACAAAACACTCTCCCGGAAAAACGGGGCGATTCACTCCAGCTTTGCGTTTCTCCTTCAACCACTTCCTGTGACTCTCGAGCTCCCTGTCTGCCGTCAGATGAGCAATCAGAAAGCCTTGCTGATGTGTTTGAGTTCCCCGATATAACCTGTGAGGTGACGTTTCGTAACGGAAAAATTTGCCTCAATGGTAGTGTCAGCAAAAAGCTCTTGATTATGCTGTAAGCCTCTTTATCTTGGTTATTGCAGAAATAAGCCCAGTAAAATACGGGCTTATAAACGATGCCTTGTCTGATGACATACATAAGCTGAAACAGCGCCAAGCCAAGCGTGAAAGCGAAATCAGCTACCTGCGGGCGCGGCTGGATAAACTTCGGCAATCGTTACGAATAGTATTTCGCCGTATCACACAGATGGAACCGGCTTCAACAGGAAAGCTGATAGCCTTACAGGCCAAGTTGATGACCTTGGCGGTGCAGTGCCTGTAGCCTCAGACCCGCACCCGTAAACCGTTCCCCGAATAACTCCTCTAGGATTAAAACCGGTTGTTACCTGCAGAACTCTGTTGCTCGGACTGCGGTGGTCCTCGGAACTATCTGGTAGAAGATGCTGCCGAGCAACTGGAGTTGATACGCAGCACTTTCCGGGTTATCGGGACGGTATGTGAAAAACATGTCAGTTACTTAGTGTGATGCCATCTTGCCAGCCCCGTGATGTTATGCAGGCTTGCGTATGCAAGGTTCAACGAGCTCTACTGCGAAGCTCGTATATAAGGAAGCAGCATGCTGGACTAATGCCCGACGTAAAATCCATGATGTTCACATTCGCACTTACTCAATACTCATAAATAAAGTATTGAAGCGGATCGATCAGTTGTACGCTGCCGAGGCAGGTAAAAGGGAAATGCTTACAGAAGGCGCCTTGCCGTGCAACAGACGAAAACGCTCTCAAGACTTTCAGAGCTGGCAGAGGCGCTCGCCTACATCCTTGGCCAGAACGATAGCGATGACTTTTATTGCGCCCATGTTTGCAGTGCTTCTGAAAAAAGAACCCTCAGTTTAAGCATGGCAAGTCTTGTGCTGAGAGAGCGACCTCCATCGTATAAATTCAAAGCAACTCTGCTTTAGGAGGAAATGATCAGCCATTCACTGCGTTAGGGGGCCGCATGCCAGATTTGATACTCTGTTGTACATGTTATTTACATTTTACTGCAAACAGAATTCCCTATTAAAAGTATATGGTCATTAGTATGGTGCTCAAAAAAGTGCTTTTTTATTGCATCCTGGGATATGTGTATGATGATCAATTTGACAAAAGTTTACACAAATTTGATAATGATGGTTATTATATTCATGTATTTTAAGTTTAGTTATTTTTGGAATTCTTTTTGTTTTTAACAATATTGAAGTTATTTGTTAATTTTTTATTTTAAAGTAAATCCAATGTTTATTAACTATTTTTAAGATTTAAAAAAAGCAATTAAATTCTGTTTTTGCATTTCTTTGTCAGCAGTATAAGCTATAAATGCCATGCATTTCAGTGCATTATTCTGATTTTTTGTGCGTTAGCTGAAGTTGTGAGCTATTTATTGTGAGTGTTTTTTTATGATTTAAGCTTTATTTTTATTTTTCAGTTATTTTAGAATTATCTCGCAAAGAGGTGTTGGATTATATTTAGTTGAGGGTGTATGGACTCCTTGGGCAAAGATGAATATTTGTTTAGAGAAAAACCCGGTCACCTTATTAAAGGAATGGTTCACAAAGAACATTTCAGATTACTTGTAGAAGTGTCGAATATACGCAGTGCAAAAGTAATTTATGCACTAGAGGGGTATCTTGTAAATGGAAAATCTATTAAAAGTGTATGCGAGATTTATGGGGTAACTTCTTCTTACTTCAATACGGCGTTGCGGAGAATGCAAGAAATCAGTCACTGTATTGCATTCATGATACCCTTTTATAAAGGATAAGAATTTGTCTGTATTTATATTGTTTAGATGATTGGTAATTAATGGTAATGTTTAAATCATTTTTTATAACCTTGCTAAGTACATTATTTGTTTATCTGAATACGGCTAGTGCAAGTGTACATAGAAACACTTTTCATGCAGATGTTGTTGCATCGGCATGTCATGCTGTAGTTGAAGCAGATATAGCAGGAGATAATCTTCTAACATTTCCAACATTCAGGAAATCAGATAACGGACAAGTTACACCACGTAAATTCACTATACGTCTTTATGAATCGGGTTCTAATGTTAAGGGGTGTTCCGCATTTCTGGCAGGTCAAATTGCTACACTACAATTTGGTAATCCGGGACAGCTCGATAGTGGTGGTGTCGTGACTAAAGGGGCAGGTGATGGTATCCGAATTGATGTACGTGCGGATGATTACCAGGCAGATTATCGTAACCGACTAACAGACAGGAATAATGTTATTAACTATCCAGTTACTTTTGCGTCTGGCGGTCAATTTAATTTTGAAGCAAAACCGATAATCCCATCTGACGTTAGAGCAGGTGAGTACAGTGGAGCATTGTCATTTGTAGTAGTTTACAATTAACCTAAAATCATGAAAACGCTTACTTATATTAAATACGTACCTTTTAGACTTTCCTGCGTAGCTATTTATATTAGCTGTGCATTGATGTCTCAGACCGTTAATGCTTCTACTGAGCTGGATATGTCATTTATTCACGGAGGTCATTCTGTCGATAAAGAAGCATGGGGTGCTCTTAATGATGGTATTGTGCCTGGTCAGTATTTGGTTGACGTTATTATTAATGATAAAAAAACAGGTAAGCAAATTTTAGATATTACGTCTCAAGATAAGGATGGTATTTGTTTTACACAGGAATGGCTTGGTAAATCTAATATTTTTATTAATCAAGACTTTTTTAAAAGTGGTTATGACAGTAGCCGCCAATGTTATGTTATTGCTGACGCTGATTCTACAAAAGTAGAATTTGATGTCTCCACTCAAACACTGACATTAAATATCCCTCAATTGGGACTTGCTGAGCGGCCAGAGAGTGTTGAGTGGGATTATGGCACTTCTGCATTTCGAGTTAATTATAATCTTAATGCAAATACAGGTCGGAATTATAGCAGTGCATTTGGATCAGCAGCATTGAAAGCAAATGCCGGTAAATGGGTTGTTAACTCCAATTCCACGATCACATCGGGGAATAGTGGTAATGAGCTTTCAATAGATATGTTTACGGCTACTCGTGCGATACAAAGTTTAAGAGCGGACTTAGCGGTAGGAAAAGTTCAATCAGGTGATAATATACTAGGCAGCACAGGAACGTATGGTTTATCCCTAACCAGAAATAATAATATGAAACCTGGGAATCTGGGATATTCACCTGTTTTTACGGGAATTGCAAATGGCCCATCTAGGGTAACTTTAAGTCAAGATGGACGTATTCTATACTCAGAACTTGTCCCGGCAGGTCCATTTTCTGTCAACGACGTGTCGTTATACACAAGTGGCGACGTAAAAATGAGTATCATCGGTGATGATGGACGGGAATACATTCAATATTTTCCTGTTTCCGTAATGGCAGGACAGTTAAACCCCGGACAACATGAATTTAAAATTGATAGTGGTATACCGGATGATGACAGTAAATTAGAAGGAGGAATACTTTCTGCTTCTTATGGATATGGCATGAAGAGTATGACTTTTCGGTCAGGTATTGTTATTAATCAGGACTATCATGGTCTAAGCGCAGGATTAATTACCGGTCTGGGTAGATTAGGTGCGGTATCTGCAGAAGGGGCATGGTCTGTGGCCCAATATAAATTTCAACCACAAAGAAGTGGAAGTAAAGCACAGCTTACATGGTCAAAAAGATTTGAGGAAACAGGAACCGGTCTGAGAGCAAGTTGGTCCAGAACGCAAAACAGTGATTTCACCACTTTGTCCCAATTTAATCCAAAAGAATTATGGGAGAAGGATAAGGATGGACGCAAAGTTAAAGATGAATGGAATATTGGGGTTAGTCAGCCAGTAAAAGGGCTTTTTAGCCTGTCGCTTTCAGGGTGGCAACGAAATTACCACAATATCACAGGGAAAGACGCAGGTTTATCTGGTTCTGTAAGTACACGAATCGGAGATGTGAGTTTGAGTCTGGGGGCTACAGGTTCAAAGAATACGAAAGGAATTAATGACTGGGCTGTTTCAGCCTCAGTGTCTGTTCCCTTTACTGCCTTTGAGCGTCGTTATAGTAGCAGCACATCGGTGACAACAAGTAAAGGGCAGGGCGTAGGTATTAGTTCAGGGCTCTCTGGCTCTCTGACAGATCGCTTGAGTTATGGTATTAGCGGCGGACGTGACAGTGATGGTAGTGGAACATCAGGGCTTACAATGTCCTATTCAGGGGATAATGTAATGGTGGGCGCTAGTCTGAACCAGTCTTCGCATAATGGTACAAGTGGTTCTGCTTCTGTAAGTGGATCGGTACTGGCAGTACCTGAGGCTCGTAGTGTCATGTTCAGTAAGACAACCAGTGACACAGTGGCAGTCATAAATGTTAAAGATACACCAGGAGTAAAAGTAACTTCTGGTTCAGGTAATACTGATAAGAATGGAAATCTGGTCGTTCCGCTTAGCAGTTATGACTGGAATTCCGTAACAATAGAAGCAGGGTCACTACCACTGGATACTGAACTTGCCACTACTAGCAAAAAGCTTGTCCCTGCGGATCAAGCTGTTGTATGGATGCCTTTTGAAGCGGTGAAGGTTAAGCGATATTTGCTGCAAGTTAAGCATAAAGATGGGAATTTCGTTGAAGGTGGAACTTGGGCAAGAGACCAAAAAAATACTCCTCTGGGTTTTGTAGCGAATAACGGAGTATTGATGATAAATACGGCTGAAGCGCTTGGTGATATTACGGTCGGGAGATGCCAAATTCCTGCATCTAGGTTAAAAGAGACTGAAAAACTACAGGAGATTATTTGTGACTAATATTAAATTTGGGAAAGATAATTTTAAATCTGCAAGTAAGTATGTATGGGGAATGATGTTGGCATTAATGTTAACTTCTCATGCAGCAATTGCATCACTGTCTGCTGATCAGACGCGGTATATATTCAGAGGTGATAAGGATTCTCTGACTATAACCGTTACGAATAATAACAAAGAACAAATGTTCGGTGGGCAAGCTTGGGTAGACAATATTGTAGAGAAGGATACAAGGCCAACATTTGTGGCAACGCCATCCTTTTTTAAGGTTGCTCCTGGTGGGAAACAGACTTTGCGTATAATTTTGGCGTCTGACCACTTACCGGAAGATAAAGAGTCAGTTTATTGGTTGAATATTCAAGATATTCCTCCAGCGATGCAAGGGAGTGGCTTAGCTATTGCGTTGCGCTCTAAACTTAAATTATTTTATCGTCCTAAATCCTTAATAGAAGGACGTAAAGGAGCTGAAGAAGGTCTAGCAGTTCAAGAACGTTCTGGTTCGAAGTTATTGGTAAATAATACGCCTTATATTTTTGCTATCGGTGGCCTTCTGGATTCAAAAGGTAATAAGTTGAAAGTTAATAATGATGTAGCACAAAAACTATTAATGTTTATGCCAGGTGACTCTGTTGCAATCCCAGGAGGGGATGTATCGAAAGTAGAGTCTTTGGATGATTATGGTGAATTAAAAGTATGGGATATAAATAAAAAATAGTTGTTGTCATTAATTGGGTTCATTGAGTTACAATACAGAGATGAGCATATGAGAGTCGGCATTATTACAGCCATTATTGGGTTAATGATTTTTGGGGGAAATAATGTTTTTGCTAATAGTAGTAAAAACCAAGAAAAAAATCATTACTTGGGTGTGCTTAATGGGCAGGTCGAAGGCAATAGCGTAGTTAAGGTTAACCGTACTCTGACAAACTCAGTAATATATGATTTTTCTTCAGAAGAAAAGTTACCAAACAATTTGATTGTTAAAGATGCTACTGTCAGAGGCGGAAATAATGGGAGTGTATTTGTCACGGCAAAGCAAATATTACCGGATAGTAAAGGTGAGGCATTTATAACCCTTAATGTTGCTATGCTTATTGATGGAAAGAAAACTCCTTTCAATTTTGAGTCGAGGGGGGAGGATGCAATTTTAAACATTCCATCGAACGGGGGAACATTACAACTAAGAAGTGATAGTCCTGTAGAGCTAACAGTCCCTGTAAATTACAGAGGGAATGTCAGAATTGAAATGGAAATTGAAGACGAGTATGTTGATTGATATATAAATTTATCCTGTTTTATTTATTGAATATTAGTTAGTGTCTATAATATGGTTAAATAAGGATAGTGATGAAGGTAATAAAAGCAATACTTACTACTATTGTTTTGTTTTACTCTTTGCATGCTTTTTCTTCCACTATTCTGGATGGAGGGGAAATAAGATTCAGAGGATATGTTACTGATGATGGGCCTAAATGGCGCTGGAGGGTCGCATCAGATGATAAAATATGGGATGTTGATTTATCTGAATCTTTTCAGAAAGATGGGAGGTTTATCTTTAATCTTAAAAGGAAAGGGACTATCCCTTTTCTGGAAGGGTATTTATATGAGGTAACTGAGCGGGGAGGGCCTGGTATGACGCCGTATATATCCTATACAACTGGAGAAAAACCACTACAGCTGTATGAAGGAACAAATACCACAAGTCAACGATTCAGAACAGGAGTTCCAGTTTATAACCCAGAAACAGGGCAGCCAGTTGGTGAGTTATTGTTCACAGTTGAACAAGGAATGGCTGTGGCACTGGGGCATCAGACAGATAACGCGGGACCAGGCCAAGGTATGTTCCTGGTAAGTGGCGGAAGCGTAAATAATGTTCAGCCAGATAAGTTATCTGCAGGATTGATTAACCGACTTTCCGCTTTGCTATTTATGAATAAAGGCTTTAATAATAGAGTTGGCACTAATGGAAATATAAAATCATTATCGCAAAATATTTTATCTGATGGTCGGACCGAAAATATAGCAGCTGCTTATGCTTCAGTCTTAAATGATTTTGAGTTGCATCTCTCGGCAGGAGATATACCGGAAAAATGGTATGCAACGTTGAATGTAACAGTTACTGTGCACTGATTAAAATGAAAGTGATTAAAATAGTTTTGTTGTCTTTACTGAGTACATTCTTCTATTGTTCTTTCGCTGCGGCTAACTGGAGCACACCCGGTCATGATTTTAATGGCGGATTAAAATTTGAGGGGAGTGTTACAAATAACCGAAATCCATGGGAATGGAAGATAGTGGGTAAGACAATGGTTCCTGCTTTAAACGGAAATAAACGCGATGGGGAGAATAACTGGAAGGTTCCCATTCCATCAGTGACCATCCTGTCAGGAAAAACATCCAGAACATCTCCTTCTGGTCGTCAGGGACTCACTCCTGTAATTCGTTTTGGGAGGACAGGTGATGAAAATAGAGTGCAATGGACTGCTCCAGGGATCGCCACCGTAACTTTACCTGTTTATGGAGAAGAACAAGAAGCAGATGGTATGTTTACATTCAAGATCAGGGTTGCAGCAGTTATGAAATACGTTACAGAAGGTAAGGCGGAATATTATAGCCTTTATGATGACACCGTAGGTAACGGTTTACCTGATAGTAAATATATAATCGAACCAAATCATGTTGTAGGGATATTACGTGAAATATTTATTGCAGAACCTCTGAATTGGCTTAACAATGATATTGTGGTATCCGAAAAAATGAGTGTGAACGCATTTTCAGATAAAAAATTCAGACAGGTTGATGGCGCATATGGAGCTCAAATTGTACAGGATAGTGGACAATTGAGTTTTAGTTCTGATGCAGTACCTGCTAAATGGCGTGTGACATTACCGATAAGTATTGAATATCAATAGGATTTAAATGATGAGATTATTAACGAAAATACAAATCTTTACGGCTTTGTTTATCGGATTCACAACTATCGCGCAAGCTAATCACTGGCAGGGGGGGGCGTACACTGGAGGAACGGATTTTGGAGGAACAATAAAAATATCTGAAAATGTATGGCAGTGGTATCCCTCTTCTGTTGTGCTCAATTCAGAAATTCTGGATACGGGAACATTTTCCGTGACCAAATCTGGAATGCTTTATCAGACAGAAAGCGAAAAGATGTTTACAATTCTGCAAGGCAGAACACTTGGTCTGATAAGCAAACCAAAGCCTGGTATTCAACCTGTTGTTATTTTTACTGATTCGAATATGGAGGATTTGCGTTTTCCGGTAAAAGGAGTACTGAGTAATGGGAATTATCGATATGGTGAAGGGAAATTAAACTTCAGACATGCGCTGGCATATCAGGATAGTAGTTTAAATAATGGCTGGGTATCCAGACCTGATTTATCAGATAAAGAAAAGGAAGAAATCAGTCTGTTAATGAAAGGTATTAATGGATATGGATATCGAAATGAACAAGATACAAGCATAGTGATATACGAAAACATCTTTAATCAAATTTTAGGTGAAGCTAAGGGTTATAAGCATACTGATTTAGCGGGAGCATGGCTAACGACAGTAAAAGATATAAGTGTTAGTTTCCCTGGCTCGGAAGAATATATTAATCAATGGCAGGGGTGGATTTTGCCAATAGTCGTTTATTTTTAGATAGATAATTTATTTTATTGATGCCATGGTGTGTGCTTCATTTTCATTTATGATTTGTTATCAATGCTTATAATGTCAAGGGTAGTGAAAATATTGTTATCTCAATATCTTTTATTAGGGGTTGCCTATATTTAAATTGGTATAATTATATAAATATCTGTTTGAATTATTAAGTTTTTTGTTTTTTGAATTGAGAACCCTTAATTTAAATTGATTGTGAAAT